>NZ_AP027362.1:0-2400000 GCF_030295935.1 Thalassotalea piscium | reverse complement strand
AATATTTAAATCGCCCAACCTGTCTTTTATTACCTCTTCAATACTTAATGAGTTGCCAGATGCCTTACAGTCGGTACATTTACCAAACACTATGCCGGCAAGTTTGTTCAGTCGCCCTGCAATTTTTAAGTGAGTTAACATACCGTCGACACGGTAGGGAGCTTCTTCAACATCTTCTAAAAATAGAATTTTATTGGTGTAATCTGGTTCAAAAGGCGTACCAACTAATTTAACCATTAACGACAGGTTTCCTCCAATAAGCTGGCCATGGGCAACCCCTTTACTAACTAATGTCAGTCGATTGTCTTTTTCTGCTTGGCCTTCTGCTACTTCAAATAATGGGGGTGTACCAAGATCTATATTGGCCTTTGGAGAGAATAAAATATCTTTAAAGCTTTTAAGTGTGTATTCACTAAAATTTTGCTTAGCAATAGGGCCGTGAAAGGTCATTAATCCCGTACGCGCGTAAATTGCATTGAGTAGCGCTGTTATATCGCTATAGCCGATAAAAGCCTTAGGGTTTTTTGCTATTAAATTGTAATCTAAATAAGGCAGTATGCGCGGTGAACCATAGCCGCCACGTAAACAAAATATACCGTCTACGTTTTTATCTTGGAACATATCATTAATATCCCAAGCTCTTTGCTGGTCGGTACCTGCAAGATAGCCACTACGCTCAAAAATATATTTACCTTGCTTTACTTTAAAGCCAAACGATTTTAAAACATCAATAGCAAAATGAATTTCTTCGTCTTCCCATGTATTACTACTTGGTGTAATTAAGCCAATAGTGTCTCCTGCTTTTAAACGTTTAGGCTTAATCAGTTTATTCGAATTAGTTGCTGAGTGAGCCTGGTTGCTTGTGCTTGCATTAGTTATAGTTGGCAATAAACTTGTTGCAATAGCAGAAGTGATTATTGCTTTTAAGAAGGAGCGTCTTGGCTTCATTATTATTCCTGTTTTTCTTTAAAGTTAATAAAATAGTATCATATAGCAAATAATAATTATTACAAAATAAGAAGTTTGTAAGAATTTTATAGTATTTTTAGTTTATGTTAATAACAATAATGTAACTCTAGGGTCTGTTGATCTTTCCTTTTAGGCTCTGCTATAGGTTATTTTTTAAGATAACAACACGAAAATAGTGCAATGTAGTTATTCTACTTTATCTATTTTTAACGTAGTTAGGTTGAAAAACAACCATAGCCCTTTAGCTTGCCTTGAAAAAGCCTCACTCTTTGTTGCTTAATGTGCATTTGGAACAACCAAATATTACATTAAGCGCCTCGATTGACACCTTATTCAAGAGCAACAGAGCTATAAACTGAAAGTTCAACAGACCCTCGCAATTAAAGGCTGATTTATGTCTACATTCAACTCTATCCCTCGCGTGATAATCTCTCATAGCCCTACACCTTTAGAGCCAATGCCTCGATTATCGTCGTTGTTTAATCATAACTTGTATGTAAAGCGCGACGATTGTACAGGTTTAGCAGGTGGCGGTAATAAAACCCGTAAATTAGAATATTTGGTTGCTGCAGCGCTTGCCAATAAAGCAGATACCCTAGTAACTGTAGGTGGTATGCAATCTAATCATGCTAGGCAAACTGCGGCGGCAGCGGCTAAATTTGGCTTGAACTGTAAATTAATATTAGAAGATGTACATGGTACGCCTAAATCAGACTTTTACCATAATGGTAATATGTTATTAGATAAGTTACTGGGAGCTTCTATTCATCGCTTATCTGACGAGCAAAACTGTACAGAATATGCCCATAACTTGATGACAAAGTTACAAAATAATGGGAAAAAACCTTACTTTATTCCTATGGGTGGTTCAAACCCATTGGGTAGTCTTGGCTATGTTCATTGTGCGCAAGAAATAGTAAACCAAATAAAAGAACAAGCAATAACTATTGATCAAATTGTGCTAGCCACTGGCAGTGCTGGCACACAAGCAGGGTTGTTAGCGGGGTTAATTAAAGCGGGTGTAGATATTCCTGTACTAGGAATTTGCGTAAGTCGCTCTGGTAACGAACAGGTAAAACTTGTATCAGAGTTATTAGCGCAAACCTTAACCTTAATGGGTTTAGATCCTTATTTGGCCGAAGGCAGGGTAGTTGCTAATGGCCATTATTACGGTGAAGGTTATGGTATTGCTACTGAGGAAATGATTGAAGCTGTTCGTTTATGTGCGCAGCATGAAGGGTTGATACTAGACCCCGTATATACAGGTAAAGGAATGTCGGGCATGATTGACCTATGTAGAAAAGGCTACTTTAGTGATAAGCCTAATATTTTGTTTCTTCATACAGGCGGTAGCCAAGGTGTGTACGCTTATCAGGAAATCTTTTGATAACTATATGGTGTTGATTTTTGAAGCACTAGGGGCTGTAAGCTTTAAATTGTTAGCAGAGGCTAAAATAAAAGTTTAACACGCCCTAATGTCTCATATAGCGCAAAGTTCATCCTAGACTAACAACCAAACTGCACAAACGTTCTTTATGCAAAATATATTTTAGTAATAAAAAATTACATTTGATTGTTAAAGCTTGAATAATCTATTCTTATTTGTCAGTATGTTCACTTAGTAATATTAATAAGGGTTTAATATGGAATGGTACTCATTGTTACCTCCGTTAGTTGCTGTCGCAGTTGTCTTATGGAAGAAAGAAGTAATACTTGCATTATTACTCGCTATTCTTACCTCTGAAGTATTACTTGCTGAGACTGGTGCATCTATGATTTTTCATGGAGCTGTAGGAACATTCGAGCGTATCGTTTCTATTTTTGGTTCAGCTGGAAATACACGAATACTACTGTTTAGCTTAATTATTGGTGCTGTTTTAGCATTTATGCGACATTCTGGCGGGGTAACTGCCATGGTCGAGTATGTTATTTCTAAAGGTTTAGGTAAAAATCGGCGTCAAGCTGCGTTTATGGCTAACTTTACAGGAATGGCCATATTTATTGAAAGTAACCTGTCTGTGCTAACTGCGGGTATAGTCTCGCGGGGCTTATTCGACCGTTATAAAATGAGCCGAGCCACACTTGCTTATATTATAGATAGCAGTGCTGCACCTATTTGTATTTTAGTGTTACTCAATGGTTGGGGGGCATTTGTACTGGGCTTACTGAGCAATTATGAATTTGAGCAAAGTGCGGCTGAAATAATGTGGGGTACCGTGTTATTAAACTTTTATCCAATTATTGCATTAATGATGGTTTGGTACACTGCCTATACTGGCAATTTACATGGACCACTTGCCCGTTCAAAGTTTAGCGAAGAGCATGATATAACACGTAAGCATGAGTTTAAGCCTACAAAAGCAAGATTTATGTTAGTGCCATTATTAACTATGGTTTTGGGTATGATCATGTTTATGTTTTGGACTGGCGATGGCACCTTAGCTAACGGCAGTGGTTCAAAATCTGTGTTGTATGCAACAGTTAGTGCCTGTTTAATTGCTTATATTATGATGCTATTTTCACGTAAATTTACTCATCATCAACTGGTGAAAATTGGTTTTGACGGTATGAGTGAATTATTACCTTTAGTGGCTATTGTATTACTATCGTTAACCTTGGGCGCTAGTTTAAAAGTATTAGGTACGGGTATATATGTAGCGCAAATTATTGGCGACTCTTTACCGTTATTTTTAATTGCACCTATGTTATTTCTTGCAGGCGCTTTTATTGCATTTTCAACAGGTACTTCGTGGGGTACTTTTGCCATATTAATCCCAATCGGTGTACCTCTTATTCAAACCTTAGGCTTACCACCTTCATTTATTATTGCTGCAATATTAGGTGGTGGGGTATTTGGCGATCATTGTTCGCCTATTTCTGATACCACGGCTGTTTCTGCAATTGCATCAGGCTGTGAGCTTTTAGAGCATGTTAAAACTCAACTACCTTATGCTTTATTTGGTGGTGCCTTAACCGTTATTTTATATATGGTATATGGCTTGGCTTTTTTATAAAAACAACTACTTGATATGAGAGATTTTTATTGATGAAAAATTATTTATTTCTATTCACTTTTATCGTGAGTTTGTTTGGTCAGCCACTATACGTATATGCCCAAACAGATGCTTTTAATGTGAAAGAAGTCGATAGCTTAGTACATAAGGTATTAGCTACATTTAAGGTACCAGGTGCAGCGGTTGGCGTAATTAAAGACGGCGAAGTATTATTGAACAAAGGTTATGGCTTACAAGATATCAATAAAGAAGCGCTGACCGTTGATAAAAAAACACTCTTTAAAATAGCTTCAACCTCTAAAGCCTTTACTGCTGCAGCTTTAGCAATGTTAGTTGATCAACAAAAAATAACTTGGGAAAGTAAAGTTGTTGATATTATTCCTCAGTTTGCATTATACGATCAGTGGGTGACGAAAGAATTTACTATTGCTGATTTGCTGACTCATCGCAGTGGCTTAGCAAGATTTGCCGGTGACTTAATGCTGTGGCCAGAACCAGCAGGCTTTAGCCGAGATGAAATAATACGTAACCTTAAACATTTACGTCCCGCTTCGGGTTTTCGCAGTGAGTATGCCTACGACAACTTGCTTTATATTGTAGCTGGTGAGGTTGTTGCAAAGGTTTCGGGATTGTCTTGGGAGCAGTTTGTTGAACAGCAAATATTTTCAGCGCTAGAAATGAAGCGCTGCTTTGCTGGCGCTGTACCAAAAAAGCAAATGACAAATATTGCTCAACCTCATGGTTTAATTAACGATAAACCAACCATTATCAAACGTAATCAAACGTATGATAAAGAGAGTGTTATGGCTGCTGCTGGTGGTATTAAATGTAGCGTTAATGATTTACTTGTTTGGGTACAAACACAATTAAACCGTGGTATTTCACCTGCTGATGTGAGAATTTTTAGCGATGAGCAAAGTAAAGTTATGTGGTCTCCACATACTATTTTATCTGTCTCAGAAAATGATAAAAAATATCATAATACTAACTTTAGATCTTATGGGTTAGGCTGGCGTTTAGCCGATACGCATGGTTACAAACGTGTTTCTCATACGGGGAGTTTGTCAGGTAACTTATCTCAAATTACTTTGATCCCAGAGTTAAATTTAGGCGTTGTTGTTCTTATTAATCAAAACTCAACCTATGCTAGAAATACAATAATGAATTCTATTGTTCAGTCTTTTATAAATGTTGAGCAAAGAGACTGGTTAACAATTCAAACACAAAGACAACAGGAGCGGTTAGACCGACTCCGCACGAAAAGTGCCCAAGCAAGTTTAACGCATAATGTTAAGCCTTTAAGAAAAAAGGTAACACTACCCTTACAACGTTACGTTGGTCTTTATCAAGACCCTTGGTTTGGCCAAGTTAACATTTCAATTAAAAACAAACAGCTTTACTTTGAATCTTTAAAGTCGACTCGTATGCACGGGCACATGATAGAGAACGAGGGTAACGAATTTATTGTTTGGTATGACGATAGAAGTTTAGAGGCAGATGCGTTTGCTCGGTTTACAGTAGAAAATAATCAGGTAGTTGGATTAACAATGGATCGACTTTCAGACGATATTGATGCCAGTTTTGATTATATAGATCTGAACTTTACCCGTATTACTGAATAGGTATCAAGTGAGTGAAACTAGATATTAAACAGGTATTAACACCGTTAATTTACATTGAGTACAGCCAGAGGAATTATGTTTAGTCGTATTAATAGGAAAGTTGTGTTGGGTTTGGTCATAGGCATAGTAATACTGCTTGCTTTACTGTTTAAACACCAAGCTGAACGCGCTGAAATAGCACAAAAAATAGCACAAAAAATTATGCTTGATATTCGCTATTATTGCCCTGAATTAACTGAACATGTTGTCTTTACCGATGAAAATAGATGTAAATCTCCAGTAACCACATTACATGAAGACTTATCTGGCTTAATAACAGATACGTCTCTAGGGTCAATAATTCTTTTTGCAGAAAACTTTACTGATATTGAGCAAACTATTCATCTTACGCAAGATCTACAGCAAGCGGCATTAGCATCAAACAGTGCACAACCGCTGTTAATTTCAATTGACCAAGAAGGTGGGCGAGTTGTACGTTTACCTCGTGCTATTGCAACTTCCTTCTCGGGTAATATGGCCGTAGGTGCAACCTATGAAAATCATAGTGACTACTTTGCAAGAAAAGTAGGAGAGGTTATTGGCGCTGAATTATTCTCGCTAGGTATAAATGTTAATCACTCACCTGATGTAGACGTAAATATTAATCCAAATAATCCTGTAATTAACGTACGCTCTTTTGGCGAAACCCCCGAAATTGTTGGCGAGTTGGGTGTTGCTATGCTTGAAGGTTTGCAGTCGCAAGGGGTTATTGGCACATTAAAGCATTTCCCTGGCCATGGCGATACCAATACAGATAGCCATACAGGTCTACCACGTGTTGAACATAGCTTTGATGTGGTTAAATCAGTTGATTTATTGCCATTTCAACAAGCAATAGACACTAGTAATGTTGAAATGATAATGACGGCACATATTCAATATCCTGCACTTGATAATAGTTTAGTCATAAACAAGTTTGGCGACTCTATGATCAAACCCGCAACCTTATCTAAAGCCATTTTAACGACATTACTAAGAGAGGAAATGGGGTTTGATGGCGTAGTGATCACTGATGCGTTAGACATGGCGGGAATTGCTGAGTTTTTTGCTGAAGATGAAGCCGTTATCCATACCTTTAATGCTGGTGCAGACATAGCAATGATGCCAATGAGCATTAGGCAGCCTTCAGATATCCCTCGATTTAAAAATATGCTTAATCTACTGGTAGATAAAGTTATGTTAGGTGATATCTCAATTGAAGAGGTTGAACACTCAGTTGCTAGAATACTTAAATTAAAACAATCGCTTGTGCCAGTTGATAAAACCAATATTGATGAGAAGGTGTTGAATGCTAAGCAAATAATTGGAAATGACAAGCATAAGGCGTTAGAGCAGGCGCTTGCTCAGCAGTCAGTGGTTGAAATTAAGCCCAATGAAATACTGCCACAAACGTTATCATCGATAACTAAAGTTCACCTTGTCTTTCCTAAAAAAGAGCAGTCTGAAGCAATGGCGCGTGCGCTCAATCAGCAAAGTGTGCTCATGGGTGAGCAACCATGGTTGATATCAACATCAAACTTGGAAACGTTTAACCAAGAAGCCATGTTTGCTCAGCTTGATAATACTGAACTTGTAATTGTGGCCAATGATAGCCAAAAAACTGCCGTTGAAATAGGGCAGGCGAGTGATCTTACCATACAGAGTGTTAACCTAGATAAAACGGCGGCAGATCATGCTTTAAGTGTTTTAGCGTATGCAAAGCAAAAGCAGTTACCTGCGATATATATATCCCTTAAAGCGCCATATCAATTAGCACAATATACAGCAACTGCTGATTGGGTATTAGCAAGCTTTGATGGTAATGCATACCAAATTAAAGACTCGGATGGGTATACTGGGGCTGTATTTAATAGTTTAGCTGAAATAATAACGGGTGAAGTTAGTGCTACCGGACATTTACCCATTACCCTAGATTTATGATAGATATTTTTAATGTTAACTAAGGAACATTTAAATGAAAGTTAAAGTCATAATTTCATTTGTATTACTTTTACAGATGAACTTTTTTTCGCTCGCAGCATTTGAATATGTGGAACAGAAGTCAGACGTTATGAACATAAATGAATCACAATTGACAACATCGCACTGGATTGAGCTTCATAAAAATAAGCAAGCAAGTGAAGATGCAGTGTTGATTGATAACCAAGGTGTAAGCCAGTTTAATCAACAGTTGATAGCGAATAATGAGCATGTTAGCGATCCGCTGACAATGCCCGAACAATTAACTCAAGCTCAATTAATTAGCTTAATTAATCAAATTAGTTCAGTACCCAGTAGCGCGAGGTTTTATAGCAATGGTCGCAAGCTAGGTGACAAAGAGTTTAACAATTACAGAGAAAACTTAAACCTTTTGGCTGTAGCTACTAAGAATAGTGTGAGATGGGGGTTAGTGGTTAAACGAGCATCTTTGCGAACTTTTCCTACTAATGACCGAGTGCTTAATAGTGGTATGGATAGCGATCTTGACAGGTTTCAAGAAACCGCAGTGTTTCCGGGCGAGTCGGTTGCGGTATTACATGAGAGTAAAGATAAACAATGGTATCTGGTGCGATCATACAACTACCTTGCGTGGGTAATGCAAAAAGATATAGCGCTTGGAGATAAAAAAATCGTTAATAACTTCATGAAACCGGAACAGTTTTTAGTGGTAACTGGCGACAAAGTGTTTACAACTTTTGTACCTGACAAGCCTGAAGTCTCGGAAATTCAGCTAGATATGGGGGTTAAATTACCACTAATGAATAAAGGTGAATTTGTCGGTAACCTGTATGGTCAAAACCCTTATGCTTCACATATTGTTCAGCTTCCTGTGAGAAATAAAAGTGGAAAGTTGAGTTTTTTACCTGCGTTGATAGCAAAAAGCCAAGATATTAATATAGGTTACTTACCCTTTACAAAACAAAATATTATTAAGCAGGCGTTTAAGTTTTTAGGTGAACGTTATGGCTGGGGGCATGATTATAACGCAAGAGATTGTACCGGCTTTGTTGGTGAAATTTACAAAACTTTTGGGGTGTTAATGCCGCGAAATTCAGGACAACAAGGCAAAGCAAACTATGGTAATAGCATTGACTTTACTACCGAATCTAAAAAAGAAGACAAATTGGCGGCAATAAAACAATTGGAAGTTGGCGACTTAGTTTATATTCCTGGTCATGTTGTTATGTATTTGGGTGAAGATAATGGTCAGCCTTATGTGATTCATGATGTTAAAGGTATGTCTTACTTCACCGAAGATAACAAATACTATAAAGGCACATTAAATGGTGTTTCAGTAACGCCTTTACTCCCTTTACAGTTATCTGAATCTAAAAGCTATATTGATAGAATCTATAATATTAAACAGATAAGACTTAACGAGTAAAGGTGGCAAAATGAAAATTACCAATATACGTTTTGCGAAGTTAATAGTGCCATTAATAACGCCTTTTAAAACGTCGATGAGAACGGTTGAAAATATAGAAGACCTAGTGGTTATTGTTGAAACTGATGCAGGCGAGGTGGGCTATGGTGCTTCACCAGCAACACCGGTAATTACCGGTGACACGCACGGCGCTATTATTGCGGCAATTGATACTGTCTTATTGCCTAAATTGAAAGGCATGGATATTGAAAATTTAAATGGCATTATTCATGTTATTCAATCTTCAATTATTAATAATACCAGTGCTAAAGCAGCATTAGAGTTAGCGATATATGACTTATGGGGAAAGCTTTATAAAGCACCTTTGTACCAATTGTTAGGTGGTGGAGACAATAAACTACAAACTGATATAACCATCAGTGTTGATAATATTGATAAAATGATCAGTGATTCAGTTCAAGCCGTTGCTGATGGCTTTAATATATTAAAGATTAAAATTGGTACAGATATTAAAGAAGATATTGAAAGAGTTAAAGCCATTCATAGCGCGGTAGATAACGATATATTACTAAGGCTAGATGTTAATCAGGGCTGGAGCGCTAAACAAACTGTTTATGCGGCTAATTACTTTGAAAGTATTGGCATACATTTGGAGTTAATAGAGCAGCCTGTTCGCGCAGATGATATTGCGGGGTTAAAATATATTTCTGATCGAGTTCATACGCCTATTATGGCGGATGAAAGCGCATTTTCACCTAAGCAAGTGATAGAGCTTATTACGAGCCATTGTGTTGATATTATTAATATTAAACTAATGAAAACCGGTGGCATTTCAAATGCGATAAAAATAGCTGATATCGCTAAAATTTATCAGGTGGAATGTATGATTGGTTGCATGCTTGAGGGCAGCATAGGTGTTTCTGGTGCTGCTCATCTCGCAGTGGCTAAGTCAGATGCTATTACTAAAATTGATCTCGATGGGCCAGCGCTTGGCCAATATGATCCTATATCAGGCGGCGTAACATTTGATAAGTCTGTAATACAGCTTAATAATGCACCAGGCTTGGGTATCAACCGAATAAATGGTTTAGTCGATCTGTAATATCCTTTTGTAAAATGCAGGTTATCTAATTAATGAAACGGATATAAACGTTAAGTTCAACAGACATTAATATCTATTACCTATATATTTTTTGTTATATTTAATTATTGTTTTGTGTTAATGTTTGAATAAATTATTCCTTTAACCTTTGTAAAGTGAAATTTTAAGGAACATATGAGTACACTATATTCGGGATTAGATTGGCTTGTTTTTGCTTTGTACGGGGCGTTATTACTAGGCTCTGGAATTTACTTTAATCGTAAAAAATCACAAAATACTCAAGACTTTTTTCTTGGTAGTAATACGATTCCTACGTGGATGGTTGCTATTTCTATTTTAGCGACCTCTCAATCAGCAGCAACTTTCTTAGGTGGTCCAGACCAAGGGTATCAGGGCGATCTGTCGTATCTTGCGACCAATATCGGCGCTGTAATTGCCGCTGTTTTAGTGACAGTTTTTCTTGTGCCAAAGTTTTATCAAAATAAAGTATTCACCGTTTATGAGTTACTTGAAAAGCGTATGGGAAGTGCAGCCAAGAAACAGGCAGGGATAATGTATTTATTTGGTCGTGTTTTTGCCAGTGGTGCACGACTATACATGGCCGCTTTAGCTGTTGCCATGATTTTATTTGGTAATATTGCTGCTGAAAACGTGATTATAGCGACCATTATTTTAACCTTTGTCGGGTTAATTTATACCGTATTTAGTGGCATTAGAACCGTAATTTACAGTGATGTGATTCAATGCGTTGTTTATATAAGCGCAGCAGTGTTTGTTATTTACTTTATCTATACGGCGATTCCTGCAAGTTTTTCTCAAATTATAGATGCATTACAAAACCCGTCACCGGGTCAGTCTTCAAAGTTGGCCGTATTAAAGTTTGACTGGGACTTTACTTCAACAGGTGTTTTTAACTTTTGGTCTGCTATTACCGGTTTTATGTTGTTAAATTTTGCGGCATTTGGTTTAGACCAAGACATGACACAACGCATTTTAACCTGTAAAAATGCTAAAGAAGCTAACAAAGCAATGCTACTTTCCGTGTTACTTGTTATACCTGTAATGCTGTTATTTATTGTGATCGGATTGTTGCTTTATATTTTGTATCAACGCCCAGACATTATGCAAATGTCATCAGGTGGTGAGCTAATTCAAAGTTTTCAAGGCGAAAAGATTACAATTTTTATGTACTACGTTCTTAATGAAATTCCTTCTGGCGTACGTGGACTAGTTACTATTGGGATAATAGCTGCAGCCCTATCTACCTTGAATTCAGGCTTAAATTCAATGTCGTCAGTTATCGTTAACGACCTGTATCGTCCTTTTAAAGAAAAACAAAAAATAGTAATGCCTGAGTCTCATTATGTTAGTGCTGGGCAATTAGGCATGGTAGTGGTCGCTTTAGCACTTTGTTTAATGGCAATTCTTTGCTTTTACTGGCAAAGGTATACGGATATGCCACTATTAAAGTTCGCACTAAGCGTTATGGTGTTTTCGTATAGTGGCTTACTTGGCGTATATTTTACTGCTTTATTTACAGAGCGAGGTAATCAACAATCTGTTTTTTGGGCACTAACGATAGGCTTTCTTGTTACTTTATTTTTTCAGCCTTATGTAATGTCGATGTTTTTATCTGAGGAGTTGTTGTTTGACTTAGGCTTTACATGGCAGCTATGTATTGGCGCTTTTATATCATTTTTTGTTTGTATGTTAGGGCGAAATAAAACACATGCTACCAACTTAACAACTTGTTCGGATAATGCGTGATGAATGATCTTGAAAATCTAAGAACCTTCATTTTAGGTGTAGATGGCGGTGGCACTAAAACGATTGCTCGCCTTATAAATATAGACACTGAAGAGCAATGGCAAGCGAGCACGGGCCCTTCGTCTTTAACCAATGACTATAATACTGCATTACGCAGTTGCCAAAGCTTGATTGAACAACTGCGTATTCAAGCTAACTGTTTAAGAACTGAGATCACTGTTGTTTTTGGCTTAGCCGGTGCGGGTCATATTGAAAGAGCTAATGAGTTTAAGCGAGCGATACCTGAAGACTACAAGGAAGTAGAGGTTTACACAGATGCCAAAATTTCTTTATATGGTGCTAATGAAGGCAATCCTATTGCGGTTGTCTCTTTAGGTACTGGCTCAGTTGGCGCGGCATTAACTCATGAAGGCAAAGAGATTCAAATTGGTGGTTGGGGTTTTAATGTAGGCGATGAAGGTAGTGGCGCTAAAATGGGCGTTTTAATTGTAAAGTCTATTTTAGCTGAGATAGAAGATTTTGGTGGTGTAAACAGTTTATTAGCTCAAATGGTTGTTCAAAAGATAGGTGGAGATTTTGAGGCAGTTTTACCTTGGTCTACATCGGCTAAACCAACTGACTTTGCAAGTTTAGCCCCTTTAGTTTTTGAACTTCACGGAAAATGTCATTTAGCAAAAAGCATTTTAATTGAACATGTTCGTCATGTAGAAAGCCTGATCACAAAAACAAGAGCTAACTTACAGCTACCGGTAGTGTTGCTTGGAGGCCTTTCAACACCAACTATGCCATTTTTAAGTACTGATATTAAAAATATGTTAGTAAAAGAAAAAGGTAATGCTTTAGATGGCGCATGCTTTTTAGCAAAAAAATTAGCGCAGAAAAACCTCACAGGGTACTCAACGTATGGAAGTTAAATTAAATACTCAACAATCTCAATTAATTGGTGATCTACAGCAAATGTCTTCTGAAGGTCGTAATCCAGACACAATGGATTTAGATTTATTAGATACTAATAGCCTGTTATTGGCGTTAAATAGAGAAGACCAAAAAGTAGCTCAAGTAGTAAAACAGTCGATACCAGAGATAACGTATGCGGTAGAAGCTATAGTAACTGCATTTGCTAGAGGCGGTAGACTTATTTATGTGGGCGCAGGAACAAGTGGACGTTTAGGTGTTTTAGATGCCGTAGAGTGTCCGCCAACATTTAGTGTGTCTGAACATCAAATAATCGCATTAATCGCAGGCGGAACAACGGCTATGTATAAAGCGGTAGAAGGTGCTGAAGATGACCCTGAACTTGCAATTACAGAGCTTAAACAAGTGAATGTTAGCAAAAATGATGTTGTGGTTGGTATTGCTGCCAGTGGGCGAACACCCTACACCATTTCAGCTTTAAAGTATGCGAAAAAAGTTGGTGCTGTTGCGGTTGGTGTTTCTTGTAATTCTGGCTCAGCGCTGCTTAAAGAGGCTGATATTGCAATTTGTGCTGAAGTTGGACCTGAAGCACTTACCGGCTCAACGCGCTTAAAGTCAGGTACTGCACAAAAACTTATCCTTAATATGCTAACAACAGCTAGCATGGTAAAAACGGGTAAAAGCTACGAAAACCTAATGGTTGATGTACACGCAAGTAATGAGAAATTAAAAGCAAGAGCCGTTCATATTGTAATGCAGGCTACATCTTGTGATATTCAAAAAGCGTCAGCGGCATTAGTACAAGCTAATAACAACGCTAAACTTGCCATTTTATTAGTGTTAACAGGCTTACCTGTCGATCAGGCAAAAGTATTGTTAGCGGCTAACAATGGCTTTTTAAGATCAGCCGTTGATGAATCAACTAAGAAAAGCAATTAACGATGAAAGCATTAACTTATATTCTTTTTAGTCTTTGTTTCATAATGTTATTTAGCGTTAATAGCCATGCACAGACTATTACCGTTGGTGCTGAACAACCAGTAAGTTATTTACCCTTATTAAAGGGTAAAAAAGTAGGATTAGTGGTTAATCAAACCTCTGTAGTACAAGGAAAGCACCTTGTTGACTTTCTCTTAGGGGAAGGGGTTGATATTAGCTATATATTCGCACCTGAGCATGGCTTTCGTGGAGATCATGATGCAGGGGCGACGGTTAAAAGTGATATTGACACCAAAACTAAATTACCGGTTATTTCTATTTATGGGAAAAACAAAAAACCAGCTAAAGCACTAATGCAAGCGCTTGATGTTATTGTTTTTGACATTCAAGATGTTGGTGTACGTTTTTATACTTACCTAAGCTCAATGCACTATATGATGGAGGCCGCAGCAGACAACAATAAACATTTTATTGTATTTGACCGTCCCAATCCAAATATTAAGTATGTTGATGGCCCGATATTAGAAGAGTCATTTAAGTCGTTTGTTGGCATGCATCCAATCCCTATTTTACATGGGATGACTTTAGGAGAACTGGCACAAATGATTAAAGGGCAGGGGTGGCTATCAAGTAAAAACGCACTCAATTTAACGATAGTGCCAGTGAAAAACTATACACGTAATAGTCAATATTCTTTACCTATAAAGCCAAGCCCTAATTTACCTAATGACCAATCAATTCAACTCTACCCGTCTTTAACGTTTTTTGAGCCTACGGTGGTAAGTATAGGTAGAGGTACACCATTCCCTTTTCAAGTCATTGGGCATAATGATTACGCAATTGGCGACTTTAAGTTTATGCCTGTATCTACACCTGGTAGCGCCTCAAGACCTAAATTAATGGATGTTCAGCTCACAGGACAAGACTTAAGAAAGTCTACTATTCATGGACTTGATCTTGGACCATTGATTCAGTGGCATAATTTATTTAAAGAGAATAACCAAGAGTTTTTCAAACATCCCAAGTTTATGGACAAGCTAGCGGGCACCGATAAACTTCGTAAAAGCATTGAATTAGGTGAAAGTTCACAACAAATAAAAGCGACATGGCAAAAAGACTTAGCCGCTTTTAAACAATTGCGTACCGAATATTTAATTTATGAATAGTTGACTTATCGCCTTAGCTTTCTCTGAAGTCTTTAACCACATTATTACTTTTCTCGAGTAACTTTCTACCCTGGCTTGATGACTGGGTTAGCGCGATAAACAAGATATCAATGACAAACTCTTGTGATGTTCTGGCTAAAATAGACGATAACCGAATCGACTCTTGCTCTGCAACTGAATAAAGCTTCACGTCAGCATTATCTGAAACAGGTGTTGAACCATACTTAGTTAGCGAGATAACAGAGCTATTATTTGCTTTAGCTTGTTCAGTAACAGAGCGCACCTCTCTAGTTTGCCCCGATTCACTAATAGCAAAAACTAAATCACCTTTTTTAAAGGTTGAAACAAATGCCAATTGTGCATGACCGTCTGGCTCAGCGTAGGCTGAAAAACCAAGCTTTTGTAATTTATACGAAAAATCTTTACCAACAAGTGCAGAGCCACCTAAACCACATATTAAAATACGCTTTGCAGACGTTATTAATGCTAGCGCGTCTTCAAAAGACTTTTGTTCATTAAGTATTTTTGTTTCAGTGAGTACAGCCATTTTACTGTTAAGTAAAATTTCTGCCATTTGAGTTAAACTAGAGTGTAATGTTATTTCACCATGTAATTTTGGATCATTCGTATCGCTATTTAACGCATCAATAACTGCCATTTTAAACGCTGGATAGCCTTTATAACCGAGCTTTTGTGTAAACTTAACGACACTTGATTGGCTGATCCCAATGACATTCGCTAATTCTTGAGATGATAGCTCCCGTATTGCATTTGAAGATTTCAACACAAAATTGGCTAATTTTAACTCACTAACAGAGAGCGATTTTTTCATCGCTTTTATTTTAACAAGTGCTGACATTTCGACCCACAGTAATAAATTATTTTAAAGTTTATATCATTATTTAATTCTTAATTACTAGTAATAATTAACTACTAGGCTATATTTTAGAGATTATTATCTACAACTAACGTGTTTTCTTGGTAATAATATATTTGTTGTTTTCAATAAAGTTGTAATAAAATATTTACTTTAATTGCTAGTGTGGTAAGTTACTAACAACGAATAAAAATTATACATTTGAACAAATATGATTGTTTATAACAAAACATTGGGTTAGGGATAACTATGGTGTGTTATTAATCTTATTGATTATTCTTTTATAATAATAACTTGGAGAAGCTCAACATGAAATTAACAAAGATAGCGCTTGTTCTGGCTATGGGACTTAGTGCTTCAGCATTTGCACAATCTTCCAGTAGCATAAGAGGTAAAGTAACAACAGAAGATGCAGGTATAAGTGTTGCCGGTGTTACTGTAACCGCCACAAGTGAAAACATGCCCAAACCACGCTCTGTGGTAACTAATGCTGACGGGTCATATAACCTTCAAGCGCTAATTCCAGGCAAGTACCAACTGACATTTGTTTCTAGTGATGGTACAACCCGTCAAATGGATGTTGAGGTTTTTTTAGATCAATCAACAAGAGTTAACTTATTGCTTGAGCCGACATCTAAGAACGTTGAAGTTATTACTGTTACTGGTTCAAAAATTTTTAGAGAGGGTAACTCTTCTTTAACAAACTCGGTAAGTGCAGAAGTTGTAGATGCTGTACCAACAGGTACTAACTACCGCGACTTAATGAAACTTATTCCTGGTGTACAATACTCTGAAAATTCAGTGTTAGGCCCATCGGCTGGTGGTTCTGGTCGAGATAATAAATACGGGTTTGACGGCGTTGATGTGTCGTTACCTATGTTTGGTACATTAGCCTCTGAGCCATCTACCCATGATGTGCAAAGTGTAACAATGGACCGTGGTGGTGCTAAAGCTATTGGTTTTAACCGCTCTGGTGGTTTTTCAATAGATACTATTTCTAAATCAGGTACTAATGAATTTCATGGCTCTTTAGAGTATAAAATTCAAGATAAAAGCTTTGTTGCCGACAAAGACGATGCTGATGGCACTAAGTATGAACTTAATAAGTCTTGGTTAATTGGTAGCTTAAGTGGGCCAATTATTGAAGATGAATTATTCTTTTATGGTTCGTTTTATCGTCCAGAAAGTGATCGTGTAAACAAAGAAACGGCTTACGGCGAAACAAAAGACTATAGCAGTGTGCGTAAAGAGTATTTTGGTAAGCTAACCTATGCACCTACAGACGATTTACTATTAAACTTTAGTTATCGTACCTCAGACAAAGATAATAGCGGTGAGTCTATTGGTGCATTTGATACTGATAGTACTTCTGAAGGTTCAAGTGCAGATCAAGATATTATAACCTTTGAAGGGTCATACATTATTAATGATATGACGACCTTTAATTTTCAATATAGCCAATTTAAACTTGAAACAGCGGGTGGTCCGGATAGATTACTCAGCGATGTTACCCCAACTTTAGGTGACAACTTAGATTTAACCAATTTAGACAACCTAGGTTTATTCAATGTACCTAATTTGCAACTTGATAACCCAGATTTTGACAATGCTCAAGCCCAATTATTAATCGACCAATATGGTTATGTTGATGATGCAGGTTTGAAAGCAGGCGGTGGTTCAATTGGTGCTGGCTCTACTATTAACGAACAAAATTTTTATCGAGACAGTTTAGAGCTATCTTTACAGCATGAATTAGAATGGGGTTCAACTTACCATAACATCCATGTTGGTTTTAAATGGGCTGAAGGTACTGAAGAAATTAGCCGTTTTTCAAATGGCTGGGGTAGCATTAGTTACTTTGGCGGTCAAGAAACTGCTACTGATGGTACGCCAATTTATTATCGTGCTATTACCCAACAAATGAGCTTACAAGATGCCTCAGGCTCTACTGTACCGGTTATTGAATCTTCGAATGAAAGCTATAATATTGAGATTAACGATTCAATTGAATACCAAGACTTTGTATTCGAGTTAGGTGTGTTAGTAAGTAAAGATGTTTTATATGGTCAAGGTTTAAGAGCTAACTCATCAAATGTGTCTGGTTATGAGCTAGCGCCAGGCGAAAAATATAAAATGCACACTATTGGTTTTAGCGACATGATTCAACCGCGTTTAGGTGCAACGTGGAATTACCAAGACGATGCCTCTGTATTTGCAAACTATGCGCGTTATAATCCTGAAGCGTCTTCATTATCTCGTGCTGCGTCTTGGGCAAGAAATACTCGTTCAGCGCTAAATGTTGACTTTGACGAAAATGGTAACTTTATTGAATCTGAGCCAAGAGATGGTTCTTCAGGTAAGTTTTTCCAAGAAGGGATGACACCAAGAAGTATAGATGAATTTACCATTGGTGCGACTAAAGCTGTGTCTAGCGATTTATTATTTCGTGGACATGTACGTCATCGTAAAGGTGATCACTTCTGGGAAGATACACCTAACACATCACGTCTTGATGGAAAATATAAAAGTCCATTTGGTGGCGTACCTGATCACATTGCAGCTAAAGGCGAGTACATTCCAAATTTAGGTGCAATGCGTGATGAAGTAGGTGGTTCATCATACGTAATTGCTGAATTAGATGATGCCTTTACCAAGTATTGGGAAGTTAGTTTAGAAGCGGAATACCAAGGTGATCGTACTTACCTTAATGTGTCGTATGTATGGAGCCATTACTATGGTAACTACGACCAAGATATTACTGGTGGTTCAAGTGATGCCAACCTATTTATCGGTTCATCAAACCTTGGTGACGGTAAAGGACGTCAAGTTTGGGATGGTAAATACGGTAAGTTAAATGGTGATAAACCGCACGTATTTAAAGCCTATGGTTATTATACAACAGATTGGGAAGCTAACGTTGGGGCTTACCTTGTTTACCAATCTGGTGATGTGTGGGAGAAATGGGATGGCTCTGAATATGGTTATTCAAGTTCAACCATACGTTATGCTGAGTATGCCGGTAGCCGCCGTGAAAGCAGCCATTGGCAAATGGATTTAACTTATAATCAAAACTTTACCGTTTATGATAACTATGTAGTTGAATTTTCTGCTGAATTGTTTAACGTTTTTGATAACCAAACAGGGTATAACTACGACCCGTATGCATCAAACACAACGTTTGGTGAAGCGCGTAATTTAATTAATCCGCGTAGATTACAATTATCAGTTAAAGTAGGCTTTTAATTGAGTTTAGTGTAGTTAAACGTAAACGTTAATAATTAAATCCCCGTCATTGCATGGGGATTTTTTTTAATATATAAATTATAAAACATGAATGAGCAATACACTATGAAGAGTAAATTCTCTTTTTTTGAGGCTAAAAATAATAAATACTTTTTAGGGCACTTACTTATTATAGTTTTGTTGATAAGTAGTTGTAGTTCGTTACCGATAAAGTCGCTACCGTCAAATAATTATAGTGAGCGTGTTAAATTTTTAGTAATGCACTATACGGCTATTGATTATCAACAATCAGTAACTGCATTAGTGGATCAAGGAGGAGTTAGCTCACATTACCTTATTCCAGAATCAAATGATGACAGCTATAAAGAAAGTGAGTTATCTATTTATCAATTGGTGCCAGAATCAAAACGCGCTTGGCATGCAGGTAGCAGTTATTGGCAAGGACGTATTGATTTAAATGATCAGTCTATCGGTATAGAAATAGTTAACGTCCCTGAATGTCGAAAACTAGAAAAAATTGAAGGCGAAAGGGTACTAAATTATCAACAAGAAAATGATGATAATAAACTGTGTGTCTTCCCTGATTTTGACCCCAAGCAAGTTGAATTAATTATTCAGTTGTCAAAAGACATTCTTAAACGTAACCCAGATATAACCCCTACGCAGGTGATTGGTCATTCTGACATTACGCCCACACGTAAAAATGATCCAGGTCCACGATTCCCATGGCAGCAACTGTACCAAGCAGGTATTGGCGCTTGGTATGAAACAGAAACCGTCGATAAATATTGGCAATTGTTTAATGCTACCGCTCCTAATATAGGGCTTGTTCAAAAGGCATTAAACAGTTATGGCTATGGCATAATTGAAACCGGTGAATTAGACAGTCAAACACTTGATACTCTTTCTGCCTTTCAAATGCACTTTATTCCATGGAAAGTTACGGGCAAGCCAGATTCAAAAACAGTTGCTACTATTTTTGCATTGTTAGAAAAGTACTTTCCTGAAAAGATCGAACGATTATTAAGTCGGTATGAAGATGAAAAGGTTGTTGAGTCTATTAGCTTATTCAAGCCGAAACGAGGGCAAATAGATCAACGCTTTCCGGAAGTAGAACGAAGCACTAGAGCATTAGTTAACGATAGAGCGACTTTTAAAAGTTATCGTGGCGGTGGTGAAATTATTATTGATAATAACGATGCACTCTCTGCAGATATTTATGTAAACGGTGAAAAACTGAATATTAACACGAAGATGGAGCATGGACAGCGCTATCAATATAGCTTGAAGCGTCGAACCAAAAATGGTGTTAATACTTTAAGGGTAGATAATATTTTACCCGAAGGGGCGTCACTCAATATTATTATTCCATTTCCAGAACTTACACTAGCAACTAATAAAAATAGTACACGTTTTAAGAAGGTTGATGAGCAAATACAGTCTGATATTGAGCAGGGATTTCCCGGTGCAGTATTAATGGTGATAAAAAACGGTAAGGTAATTAAACATAGCGCGTATGGCTTTGCGAAAAAATATGAGGATGGCGGCCATTTATTAGCCTCTCCTGTACCAATGACTACCAATACCATTTTTGATATCGCATCAAATACGAAAATGTTTGCAACTAATTTTGCATTAATGAAGTTAGTAAGTGAAGGGCGGTTAGATACTAATAAGCCGATTTCATATTATTTACCAGATTATACTGGCGCTGGTAGAGACACGCGATTAGTTAAAGATTTATTAACCCACAGTGCTGGATACGCTCCCCAAATTCGTTTTTTTGATAGTAACAACAAGTTAGGTAAAAAGTATTACTCGCAAAACAGTGCGAGATCCAAACAACTTATTTTAAACAAAGTACCGTTTTCAATGGGCAGAAATACTAAACATATCTATAGTGATACCGACTTTATGCTACTTGGCATGTTGATAGAGCGTATTACTGGCAAAGGATTAGATCAATACAGTGAATATGATATTTATCAACCCTTGGGTTTAAAAGACACGCTATTTAACCCTTTAATCAAAGGAAAGGTTAAATCAGAAATTGCCGCTACAGAAATACATGGTACGACACGCGGTGGCCGAGTTGAATTTGATAATGTTCGTCGTTATGTGTTGCAAGGTGAAGTGCACGATGAAAAAGCTTATCACTCTTTCGAAGGAGTAGCAGGGCATGCTGGACTATTTTCCACTACTTCTGATATCGGAATATTAATACAAACATTACTTAACAGAGGCGGCTATGCAGGCACTAAAATTTTTAACGAAAGTGTTATCGACCAATTTATAAAACCTGCAGATACGAATGGTAGTTATGGTTTAGGTTGGCGTAGAAACAATAACGGCGCATTAAAGTGGCACTTTGGGCCTTATGCAAGTCCTTCAGCCTATGGGCATACGGGTTGGACTGGTACAGTTACCGTTATCGATCCAGAGCATGACTTAGGCATTGTATTATTAACTAACGCTAGACATTCCCTGATTGAAAATGATGAAGAGAATGAAGAAAACTATTACTTTAAAGGTAAAACATTTGAAACAGGAAAGTATGGCAGTATTATTTCTTTAGTTTACGAGGCGGTGTTGGAAGGTAAGTAAAAAGCACTACACCTATCGGTTCAAAGCACTTGGGTTTATTCAAGTGCTTTAAACTATTTTGTTTAAATATGACTTAGTCTTCTATCCAGGAAACTTTATACAGATCACGTCTACGGTCTAAATAATTTCTAACTGAGCCTTCATTTTGTAATTTGTTTAATTTATCTAAGTCAAGGTCAACCACCAATGTCATCTCGGTATTGGGTGTTGTTTCAGCCATAATTGCATCATGAGGAAAGGCAAAGTCTGACGGTGAAAACACTGCTGATTGCGCGTATTGAATATCAGCACCATCCACTTTTGGTAAATTGCCCACACTACCAGCAATAGCAACATAACATTCATTTTCAATTGCGCGTGCTTGTGCGCAACATCGAACTCTGAGATAACCATTTTTGGTATCAGTCCAAAAGGGCACAAATAATATTTGTACGCCTTGCTCTGATAATAAACGTCCAAGCTCTGGGAATTCGACGTCGTAGCAAATTAATATGCCAATACGTCCAAAGTCAGTATCAAAAACTTTTAATTTATCACCGCCTTGCATTATCCAAGCACGTTTTTCATGTGGCGTTACATGGAGTTTATATTGTGAGTCTATTGTTCCGTCTCGTCGACACAAATATGAGACATTAAAAAGCTCATCATTTTCAATAACCGGAATGGAGCCTGCAATAACATTAATGTTATAAGTTACAGCCATCTTTGAAATAACTTCAACAATTTCAACACTGTATTCTGATAATGCTTTTACTGCGGCAATAGAGGTAGCATGATTTTCGATACCCATTAAAGGCGCATTAAAAAACTCAGGAAAAAGTGCTACGTCGCATTGGTAATCTGAAAGCGCATCAATAAAAAACTCTATTTGTTGCGACAGTTCTTCTACCGAAGAAAATGCTCGCATTTGCCACTGAACACAGCCGATCCTTGCGGATGTTTTGGTTGCCCCGATAAGTGGTGACTTTTCAGGATCGTAATATAAATTATTCCACTCTAATAATGTTGCATAACCATGTGACTCTTGATCTTCAGGCAAGTAATTTTTTAACACTCGCCTTACTTCAAATTCATTTGAGAGTTGAAAAGTTAGAATTGGATCGTAAAGCTCTTTACGTTTAACTTTTTCTATATACGCTTGTGGGGTTAACTCTTTTGCGTGATCTTTATATTTAGGGATCCGTCCACCAGCAACGATAGATTTTAAATTAAGGTTTTGACAAATTTCTTTTCGTGCTTCATAAAGCCTACGCCCTAAGCGCATAGCACGATAATCTGGAGATACGAATACATCTACACCATAAAGTACGTCACCCAATGGGTCGTGAGTAGTTAAATATGCATCACCCGTAATTTCATCATAAGTGTGTTGGTCACCAAATTTATCGTAATCAACTATTACACTAAAGGCTGCAGCTACCACTACGCCATGGTCTTCAATACAAATTTGCCCGTCAGGAAAGACCTTAAGTTGAGCTCTGAATTTATTTTTAGGCCAAGCCCCACCAAGCCCTGGGTAAACTGCGTCCATTAATTTCTTAACATCTTCATAGTCAGCGAGAGTTAAGTGTCTTAGGTTAAGTTTATGGCCTATATCTTCAATGCATGTATCGTCTGTCATATTCCACTCTTATTAGCATTATCACGGTTATAGCACAAGATATCAGGCTATTTAACAGCATCAAAGATAATTTAGGACGTGTTATAAAATTTTGTTTAAATTAAACATGGTTTAATCACGGTGAGTAGTGTGTAGCTTAGTCATTCCAAGCAAGTACTACTCAACAAAGAGTCAAATGCTTTTAGCTGGATCCTGCTGACAGCGTTTGTTGGTCATTTTTTATGGCGTTATTGACTTTTTATGTGCAATAGCTAAATGACAAAGGTTCTGCTTTGTACAGCCCCCGAATAAAAACTGTAAAAACAGCCCTAAAAGCTCAACACGCCCTAGTAACTCTGCATAAATAACCTAGATAGCTACTACCTTATGATTGCGATCAACAAACATATAAAATTATTACTATTAAATGTCTTATTTTTGTACCGCAACTAAAAGATGTAGTAATGTTAATATTAGGGCGTGTTGAACTTTCGAGTACAAATTTTGTACGAATTAAACATGATTTAATTGAGGCGTAGCGAATAAAGTGTAGTATTCTACATAAATGAGCTAGAACGAAAAGTAAATCATGTTTAAACGTATTAGTAGGACAGCGCCTATTTGGTTTTTCTACGGCGTTTTCACTTATTTATGGGGAACAAGCCCATTACATAAGTTCAGCCTTGTATAAACACCAAATAAATCGCTGTAAAAATGTACAATAAAGAACAACACGCCCTAATTACAAGCTGTTTAGCTCAATATATTGAAAGTGCATTTGTGCGAATTCACTTATGGTATATGGTGTATAAATAATTTTAATTAAAAGTCAATTTTTGTCAGCCTATTGCGTTTATACAAAATATTTTAAACTACCAAAAGAATATATTTATGAAAAAAATTTTCCTGTTTGTTGTTCATTTAATTTTTAGTGCTATTTTCATAAAGGGTTTTTTTATTCCAGCATACAGTTTCAACAAACCTACAGCATTAGTGAACGAATACTCAGTAAAAAAATTGACCGCAGAAGATGGTTTTGTCTCTTCAGAAATCTATTCTATTATTCAAGATACTCAGGGGTTACTTTGGTTTGGCACTGCTGAGAATGGTGTTATGCGTTACGATGGTAGAAAAGTTACGCTTTATGAATTTAACAGCATGAGCTCAAATACTTTGTCTCATAATGATGCGGGCAACCTATTGTTAGATCATAATGGAAACATATGGATTGGAACTTGGGGAGGAGGGGCTAACCTTTATGAACCACCTACCGGGCTGTTTTATAACTTTATGCATGACTCTCAACGTCATGACTCTATTTCATCTAATCGCATTCAATCACTATTTCATGATCAAGAGGGAACCATGTGGTTTGGCTCTTACGATAGAGGGCTGAATCGATATCTTGGTAATAACAAGTTTGAGCGAATTGAAAAGGTTGATGGAATTGCATCAAGTTTATCTCATAATCGAATATGGGATATTGAAGACAACGATGCAAATAGTTTATGGGTTGCTACAAGTTATGGGCTTAATCTTTTAAATAAAACGAAACGCACCTTTACGCATTACTTTCCAGACCCAGCAAACATAACACCTACAGGTGCAAACGAAATTCGTAGTATTTTAAAAACATCTCAAGGAACGCTTTATGTAGCAACCCAGCAAGGTCCATATACGTTTAACCCCAGCAATGGGATGTTTTCTAGAATTGAAAGCCCTGACAATAAAAACTTAGGGCAAGTAAATTCTATGATCGAAGATCGTAGTGGTCACATTTGGTTTGTTACAAGTAAAGGTGTTTATCGTAAAGGAAAGTCAGGAGGTAAAATTGAAAAGTTACAATTAGAAAGTGATGATGGCTTAAGAATTATATTTGAAGATAGTTCACAAACAATTTGGATTACTAGTGAAATCAACGGTATCTATAAGCTAACGCCTCATCGTAAGTTTAAGGCTATTACGAATGCTTCATTAAGTGCGCCCAATGGAATTACCACCGATAATAATGGTGATTTATTAATTGTATCCTCTACCTCACAACTTTATAAATGGCATGTTAACGCGCAAAAATTAGAAACATTATCAGGTTCCATTTTTAGCGATAAGAATGGCTTTGGTAAGAACAGGTTGATAGAAAGGCCCATTATTTTCTCTGATAATAACAATTTATGGATAGCACAAGATGAAGGACTTGCTAAATTTCAGTTAACTACAAAAAAAGTAGAAGTAATACAGTACCCAAAAACCAGTCAAGATTATAAAAAGTTCAGAGAGTTTAGGGCGTTGGCGCTTGACAAGTTTGGTAATCTTTGGATAGGTACATATAAGAGTGGTGTTTACATCTACAATACATCAACCAAAACCTTTAGTCATTTAAATGATACTGTCGGTTTGTCTCACCCTGAGGTTTTAGAAATATTTAAAGATAAAGACGACAATATGTGGGTGGGTACGGGCGATGGTGTTAACCTTTGGCAAGAAGAAAGCCAAGGGTTTATTTCATTCAAAGGTAATGTCAATAAAGATGGAAGCTTACTAGGTAATATTATTCAAGACATACACCAAGCTGCAGATAGTACTATTTGGATTGCCACTCAAAAAGGGCTTAACCTTTATCTTCCCGAAACTGAAAGTTTTAAACATTATAGTGCCGAAAATGGTTTACCAACGTCTTTAATACGCGCTATTGCCGATGATGAAAATGGCGATTTATGGCTAACCACTAACAAAGGTATTTCAAAGTTAGATCCTAAATCAGGTAAAATAACTAATTATGATGAACATAATGGGGTACTGGGCCTGAACTATTATGCTAATAGCCTAGTAAAAGGGGCAGGTGAGACATTATTTACTAGTAGCCAAAGAGGGGTTGAGTATTTTAATACTGAACCCGTTGAGTTGAGTAAGAGTGAAGCAAATATTGTGTTAACAGGCTTTAATAAAATGGGGGAGCCAGTCAAACTTGATACGCCATATTCTTATGTTCAAGATATCCAGTTAACCTATCTTGATTACTTTTTCTCTTTTGAATTTGCGGTACTTGACTTTACTTCGCCAAATAAAAATTTATATGCTTATAAACTTGAAGGCTTTGATGATAAATGGATAGAAATAGGTAACCGAAATACCGCTTCTTTCACCAACTTAGATGGCGGTTCATATAAATTTTTAGTTAAAGCTACAAACACGAGTGGTAATTGGGGAGAAAAATTACTGTCGATTAACTTATCTGTTTTACCTCCGCCATGGAAAATGTGGTGGGCCTATTGTTTGTATGCAATTGCTATAGCTCTTGCTGTGATAGCAGCAATTTATTTAAGAACGAGGTTACAGCAGGTTGAAATAACAAAGCAAAAGAACTT
Organism: Thalassotalea piscium; assembly: GCF_030295935.1. Lineage (NCBI taxonomy): Bacteria > Pseudomonadati > Pseudomonadota > Gammaproteobacteria > Alteromonadales > Colwelliaceae > Thalassotalea > Thalassotalea piscium. Next base: position 2,373,414 of record NZ_AP027362.1, on the reverse strand, counting down.
TGTGACAGCGCTTGAAGATCAAGTGACTGAAAAAACGGCTATATTAAAAAATCAAGCTAATGATTTAAAAGAAGCGTTAGAAAAAGCTGAAGAAGCTACCCAGTTAAAGTCTGAATTTTTAGCTAATATGAGCCATGAAATACGAACACCAATGAATGGTGTTATTGGTATGCTTAACTTACTTAAAGATAGTGAGTTAACGCCAGAGCAATCACACCGTCTTCGAATTGCATACTCTAGTGCCAATTCACTATTAATGCTAATCAACGATATATTAGATTTTTCAAAAATTGAAGCTGACAAGCTTGAGTTTGAGTTTATTGACTTTGATATACGGCATTTATTAGAAGAGCTAGCCGAATCTATTGCACATTCTGCACAAACTAAAGGAGTTGAAGTTATTCTAGATATAACTGATGTTGACCTTTCTTTAATTAACTCTGATCCTGGTAGAATACGACAAATAATCACTAATCTTTTAAGCAATGCTATAAAATTTACAGATGAAGGTGAAATTTTAATAGTCGCCAAGTTAGAAAAAGCTATTAAAGCTAATGGCTATTTGTTTAGTTGTAAAATTCAAGACACAGGTATTGGAATTGACCAAGACAAAATATCATCACTCTTTGACGCTTTTAGTCAAGTGGATGCTTCAACTACAAGAAAGTATGGCGGCACAGGCTTAGGGTTATCAATAACAAAAAGGCTATGCAACTTGTTGCACGGAGATGTAAAGGTATCTAGCAAAATTAATGAAGGAAGCTGCTTTGAAATATCCTGTCTGGTCAACAAAAGCGAGAATGCCAAAAATGTTACTCCACCAGAAAATACCATAAATATTAAAGTGTTAGTAATTGCTAATAATAAGACAAGTGGTGAGGTATTATACAAACAATTAACACATTGGAGCATTAAGGCCACAGTTGTAACCAATATTAAAGATGCTTTATTACATTGTGAGCAACGCTTATCGTCTGGACACGATAACCTGTTTGATTTAATACTAATAGATACAGGCTTGCCAAGCAAAAATAGTAATGTTTTTGTTAATTACATTCGAACAAATGCGAAGTATGACCAAATAAAGTTGGTTTTGATGTCACCAATAGGTGAAAACCCACAGACTACAGAATTTGCTGAAAAAGGGATCAACGGTTACTTTCCAAAGCCAGCAACCACTGCTGAGTTATTTTACTCACTACAATTAGCGACGAAAAAAGATATCACTATTCATGCAGAAACGCTGAAACAACCACCGGGTAAAAGTGCTAATTTAAGTTCAGTAAAACAACATTGGGATAAAAATGTGCGTGTATTACTTGTAGAAGATAATCGTATAAACCAAATGGTAGCGTTGAGTGTGTTAAAAAATATTGGATTAATCGCAACAATTGCATCTAATGGAGTAGAAGCAATCAGCATAATGAAAGAAGCTTCGCAAGCCACCCCATTTACTATAATAATTATGGATTGCCAAATGCCAGAAATGGATGGATACGAAACGACTCGAAGAATAAGAGCGGGGGATGCAGGTACAGGTTATATCTCAATACCAATTATTGCTATGACTGCCAATGCGATGCAAGGGGATAAAGAAAAATGCATTGCAGCAGGTATGGATGACTACTTAAGTAAACCAATAGAGCCAGATAGTGTGCTCGAAAAGCTCAATCATTGGATGAATAAAGGTGAATAACTGTAAAGGTATTATAGTTATGGATGCGAGCAGATGATTCTTAAAGATAAAAAACTTCAAAATACTGTGTCTCCAACAGCGAAAGCAGGACAAAGACAAGAGCAAGATGTAGCTTTCTTTTTAAGACGTACCTTCAAAGACCATCAGCAGGTTTATGTAATCAATGACTTCAAGTTTACTCACAATGATGAAACAGCCCAGATAGACCATTTAATTGTTTATCCATTTGGCTTTGTGTTAATTGAATCTAAAAGCATAACAGGTGAAGTAAAGGTTAATGATTTAGGTGAGTGGACTCGGAGCTTGAACAGTAAATGGTCTGGAATGGCTTCGCCAATTAAGCAGGTTGAATTACAACAAATGCTACTGCGAGAAATGTTACATGCTAATCGAGAAAGTATTTTAGGTAAGTTACTCGGTATTAAACAGCAATCATTTGGAATGCTTTGTTGGCATAACGTTTGTGCTGTATCAAGTAATGCAATCATCGACCGTGATTCAATGCCTAATGATGTATCAAAGCAGCTTGTTAAAACTGAGTTTTTAGTCGACAAGCTCAACGAAATAATGAAGTTGAAAACTTATGCCATCACAAAGCTTAATCCTTTCGATACGCGACCTGGCTTTAATGACGAAGAATTAAAATCGATAACGGCATTTTTAATGGATCAATTAGGCGGTAGCAAAACCGTTGAAAAAGTAGTGCAACAAGAAGTAGTAAATACGCCTGTTAAGAAGGTTGAATCTATTGCTGATTCAATTTTGCAATGTAAATCGTGTGGTGAAAAATCAGATTACTCTGCGCAATACGGTCGTTATGGCTACTTTATTAAGTGCAATAAGTGTGAAACGAATACCGCAATGAAAACACCTTGTGTTAGTTGTAGTAGTAAAAATACAAAAGTATCCAAAAAGAAAGAAAGTTACACGCTCAATTGTGGTGATTGTGAGCAAAATACTGTAATTATGCAATGATATTTATAGTATCGTTACTGTTGGGCTGGTGGTTTGGGCAACCTAGTTAGTTTTTTGAATGATGAAATGCAGACAAAAAAAGCACCAATGAATGGTGCTTCGTTTAACATTTAATAGAGAATTACTGTTTCTTAAATCTTCTTGATGCTAACCCCATCATGCCTAAGGCGAAGATAACAAGTGTAGAAGGCTCTGGTACACTGGTAGAAGCGTAATCTAAACTAACTTTTACAAATGGGCTAATGTTATTTAATTTGCCATAAAATGTATCAACGCCTTGGTTAAAATTAATATCTAGCTGAAATAAATTATCACTCAATAACAATGCCATCTGTGAACTTGTTAAGTTAAAATCTCTTGCAACATGCCAAGCATTAATGCCTGAAGTAGCACTTAGGTTTGTCCAACCATTTAGCCCTGATTCAAACAAGCCATGGGTACCTAAATTAATGCTTTCTAGTATAATATCAAAGTTTTCACCCGCAGATGGATCTGAGTAACCTAGATCCGCCTGTACTTCAATTGTTAAAGTAGCGTCAGTATTAGCAAGCCAATCTGAGACTCCCCAATTGAAGCTAAAGTCTTGATAATCAATTGTTTGTTCTGTTGTTTCAGTTATTAAACCAGCATTAGCAAAACCGCTAACAGATAAAACTAGACCTGCAATAGCAGCTTTTAACATTTTTAAATTCATAACATTTCCTTAATAATACATTCCTGGGAATAGAAAGGCATTTTTCATCATTACCAAATAAAAGCACAAACTGTACTAGTTTGTTTTATTGTTTATTTTTCATTGGTTTAGTCGTTATTTGGTGATGGTTAGATTGGAAAGTGTAAAATAACAGGACACTTTACAGTTTTAATAGTTTTTTATAAGAAACTTACATTTTTAACGATTTGTACTTGTTTCAGCATCAACAACAACGTCAAAAACATTTATTCATCCTTTCCCAACATTCCTGTATAATCCCACGCATTAAACAATCGCCTTAGCGCTTATTCCAAGTAAAGCCTGAGTTTGCAATAAAGGCATTAAAACCACTTTTTATAACGCTTTAACCTAATGGTTTAAGCCAGTTAAAGCACAGAGCACACTATGACCGTAGAACAATTCGACCCAAGTACAATTAATTCAGCACAAAGCCAAACAACCACGTTAGACATTCCCTCTAAAATGATCGAAGAGCAAAGTCAGCGTTCAGAGCAATTAGCTAACGCTAATCAAAGTGTAGAACGCACTGCAAAGATAGGCTTTCTGAGTCTCGGCTGTCCAAAGAACTTAGTTGACTCTGAGAGGATTCTTACCCAACTTCGCACTGAAGGCTACGATGTAACAAATAGCTACAACGATGCAGAGTTAGTTATAGTTAATACTTGTGGCTTTATTGATTCGGCAGTACAAGAGTCGTTAGATACTATTGGAGAAGCACTTGCTGAAAATGGCAAGGTGTTAGTTACGGGTTGCTTAGGCGTAAAGAAAGATGAAATTATTGAGCTTCATCCCAACGTTTTAGGCGTAACTGGACCACATGCATACGATGAAGTATTAGCGCAAGTGCATGAGCATGTTGCAAAGCCTGTACATAATCCGTTTATCGATTTAGTGCCACCACAAGGGGTTAAGTTAACACCTAAGCATTATGCTTATTTAAAAATATCGGAAGGTTGTAATCATCGTTGTACTTTTTGCATTATTCCGTCAATGCGTGGCGATTTAGACTCACGCCCAGTGGGTGATGTATTAGGTGAAGCGCAACGCTTAGTAAAGTCGGGCGTTAAAGAATTATTAGTTATTTCTCAAGACACCTCTGCTTATGGTGTTGATGTTAAGCATAAAACCGACTTTTGGGATGGCATGCCCGTTAAAACACACATGCAGCAGCTATGTGAACAGCTAGCGAAGCAAGGTGTTTGGATACGTCTACATTATGTTTATCCTTATCCGCATGTTGACCATATTATTCCGTTAATGCGCGATGGCAAAATTCTTCCTTATTTAGATATTCCATTTCAGCATGCTAACAAACGTATTTTAAAATTAATGAAACGCCCTGGTAGCTCAGACCGCGTATTAGAGCGTATTGCTAAATGGCGTGAAATTTGTCCTGAATTAGTTATTCGTTCAACCTTTATTGTTGGGTTTCCGGGGGAAACAGAAGAAGAGTTTGAAGAACTTTTAGACTTTTTAGAAGAAGCGCAATTAGACCGTGTTGGTTGTTTTAAATACTCACCCGTTGAAGGTGCAACGGCAAATGCGTTACCTGATCATGTTTCAGAAGAAGTAATGGAAGATAGATTACAACGGTTTATGGAAGTACAAGCGAGAATTAGTGCAGAAAAATTACAAGCACGTATTGGCCAAGAGTATTTAATTTTAATTGATGAAATAACCGAGCTTGGTGCGGTAGGGCGCTCTTATATGGATGCACCTGAAGTTGACGGAAAAGTTTACTTAACTGATGAATTTGATGTTAAGCCTGGCGATCAAATATGGGTTCAAATTATTCATGCTGATGAACATGATGTTTGGGGAGTTCGCGTAGAAGATTAATTTTAACTTTTGTTATTGTTTATTTAACAATTGAACATGTTTACTCTCTCAGCCCAACATAAATCACGTTGGGCTGTGTATTTTTAACCCTCAGATAATAGCCAATGCTCTTTAATTGATACATAACATCACTGCAAAATATTACCTTAAAATACAGTTAACCTTAGCTAGGGTTAAGAGATAAGTTAATGCCCTGAAATTGTTAGACTTGTGGTTGTAGCAACTCACTAGCTTGATAGTTTTTCTTAATTCAAGGAAAATTCATTAAGAATAGCTATTCTATTGTTTATGAATTTAACACAGATGTAAGGAAAAAATAGCTGCTGAAGCGCTATTTATTATTCCGAGTTGAGGTTAGTTAAGCTATTTAGTTTATCTTTTTTTTCTAACCTCTCTATGGTGCCAAATATAACTTAGCTGCGATTGTTGACAGTATGTAATCTAGTGGTTTTAGTTAACTTATTAAAAACACTATTGATCTGAAAGAAATTAAACGTAGAATGTAAAAATATTAATAATTTTTTGTAGGTATCTTATGGTAGCAAGACTTTCACGATTAAAATTAAAACTATGGTTATCAGTTGTTAGTGTGGCTCTTGTTATAGGGGGACAGGCTTGGGCTCAAAACTCAGCACTTGAACAAGAAAAAGCTACGTTAGTAAGCAAGTTTGCTAAGTTTGTTAACTGGCCAGAAAGCGCAATAGGTTCTGAGTTTGTAATTGGTGTCTACGAAGATACCGAAAGATATGAGTTCTTTAAAAGCTACTTTAAAAATAAAGGCGTTAACAATAAAGATATTTCAGTACGCTTGATAACAACATTTAATGAAGTTAAAAATGTTCATATATTATACGTATCATCAAATAAAAGAAATGTGTTAACTTCAGCCGATAAAGCAGTGAGTGGTACGCCCACGTTAATGATCACTGAAAACAATAATGACCTTAATAAAACGATGATTGATATCTCTTCTGATGAAGCGAAATCGAACATTACGTTTAAGATAAATGATATTAATATTGATAAAGCGGGGTTAGTTGTGCCTGATTTATCTTATTTTGTAGATGATTCAAATAATGACTCTATATTATCGATAGGTCCAACTTATGCTTTACAGCTAAAGCAAGAAAATGAATTGTTAGCACTTGAAAATAAATTTAAAGAAGAGAAAAAAGCCCTTGAAAATAGGTTAGTAAAACAAGAAGCTTCGTTAAATAAATTGAATGAAAAGTTAAACGAGAGTCAAGAAAGTACCGAAAAATATAATGCAGACTTAAAGGCGTCAACTGAGCGTTTAAATAGTGCTCAAGATCAAATGACTAAATTGAGTCAAGAGATCGGTGCTAAAGATGCACAACTTCAAAGCTTAGAAGAACAATTAAAAGCACTGCAAGAAAATAAAAGCTTGGTTGTTGAAGATAACGCCGAAACGCCTAATGAAAACTTACAAGCTCTAAATGAAAATGCGATTGCGCAAGAAAAGGCGATAGCAGAATTAACTGAGAGTCTGAAAAAACAGAAAGACATTGCAAATAATGCAACTGCTAAACTCGCTAAACTCGCTAAAATCAGTAAAGAAAAAGAGTCATCGTCGAGTTTTGAAATACTATTTTATGTGTTTGTTTTAATCGCTATAATTGCCTTAGCGGTTGCATTTTTGATGTGGAAAAAAGCGAAGAGCTCAGCGTTAGCTTCAACACGCCCTGCACCAGTAAATGAAAAAAATAGCTTGTTACCTATTAGAGAGAAGCAATTAATTAGATCTGAAAATATTGCTGCTTTAGGTTATATAGCTACGGATATAACCTATGCTGTTGGTTTGTCGTTGGCAGATTTACTAGAACAATTAGAATCAAATGGTGACACTAAGAATGCTGCAACACTTAAGCCTGTTGTATCACTATTAGATAACTTTAATCTAATTGCAGCAGATCAAGATGATACTGAAATTCAGAGCTTTGATTTAATTGCTTATATGAACAAAATGATGATGCTTTATGATTTTGAATTTAATCAAAGTAATATTAACTATAATTACTCTGGTGAAAGTTCGTTAACCATCAAGTCGATACCTAGCTATATTGCTTTAGTATTACTTAATTTAATTAACAATTCACTTAAGCATGGTTTTGACAATAACGGTAACGGAAAAATATCGTTAAACGTTGAGAAGGGCGCTAATAACAGTACTAAAATTACTTATTCAGATGATGGTAAAGGAATGAATAAGGCAACATTAGAACAAGTGTTTACGCCATTTTTTACTACGCGAAGTGACAGAGGGTACATAGGTGTTGGTATGAGCACTACCTTCGAATTAGTTAAGAAAAAACTTGCTGGCGATATTAAAATTGACAGTAAAGAGGGTAAAGGAACAACCGTTAGTATTACCTTACCTTAAGACTGGTTAAGCTTTAATATGGTTTAATAACAGTTTAATTAAAATAATAAAATCGAATAGTTATTGTATACGTACATTACCTGTTCGATTTTTTTTGCATTAAATAAATTACAGTTAAAGGGTAAGTAAGCTTAGAAAGCGATAATGTATGTGAAGAGCACAAAATAATTAGCATATAAGCATATAAGCATATAAGCATATAAGTTTATATGAATATCACCTAAGTTAAGTGTGTGTATTATACCAGTTTCATTAATTAAGTGATCTATTTTATACGCAGTGAAAACAGTCAAATACAAGGCATTTATTTTCATAACTAGTTGTTCTAATTATAAAATAAATAACGCAGTAGTTGATTGTTTTAACCAGTAGAAATGATCACATAATTAGTGAGATTGGTATTAAGTATATATTTGACCAATGTTATCTATCTGGGTTAAATAAAGCCTGAGATCTAGCTCTATTTGATGGTAGCTTGGCAGCATATGTTGGCACAATTGATAGAATGCTTTGTTGTGTTCTTTTTCCTTTAAATGGGCGAGTTCATGAACCACTATCATCTCTAGAAATTCTTCGGGTGCAGACTTAAAAACAGTGGCGATACGTATTTCATTCTTTCGTTTTAATTTATTGCCTTGTACTCTTGAAACGACACTATGTAATCCTAAAGCGTTGTTAATCACATGTATTTTGTCATCAAACTGCACTTTACTCAGCGGTGCGGCCTTTTTTAAATGTTGATTTTTTAGGCGCATTACAAATACTCTTAATGCTTTGTCATTAACGACATCATGCGATTTGGGATACTTTGAAAGTAGGTATTTGCCTAGTGAATTGTTAGCTAACATTAACTCTACTTGATTTTGAACTTCTGTCGAATAAGAAGAAATATATTTAAGTTTGGTCAAATTGTTTTGCTCGAAGCGTGAAGTATTGGCTTGGTAAAGTCATTTTGAAAGGGCTTATTGTAATGGGAAATAAACTAAAACGCACTTTACATTTATTATGCTATTAATTAAAAAGTTCGCTTTATTATAACTATGTTTAAATAATTACGTTTTATTAGTACAAAACTTGTACCTAAAAGCTCTCACACCGTAATAATACATTTAAAAAAAGGCCAAATGTAATAATACAAATGGCCGTTTGAATTAATAGCGCAGAAAATATAAACCACTACTTTAATGGTAGTTTATTTATCGAGGCTAAAAACCGCACTGTTTACCTTTATTTTTATCTTTTAACCAAGTATGCAATGGTGCGAAGTAATCTAAAATGGCTGTTGCATCCATTTGTTCACTACCAGTTAACACTTTATAAGCTTCTTGCCATGGTTGACTTGAGCCCATTTCAAGCACGGTATTAAGTGCTTTACCCGCTTCTTTACTGTTATAAATAGAGCAGCGATGAATGGGGTCAGTATTTCCTGAAATATCACAAAGCGCTTTGTGAAATTCAAATTGTTGTATATGCGCTAAGAAATAGCGAGAGTATGGAACACCACCTGGGACGTGATATTTTGCGCCAGGATCAAATGCATCGGTAGCACGTTCTACTGGAGCGCCAACGCCTTGGTATTTCTCTCGTAATTCCCACCATGCAGTATTGTAATTTTCTGGTGTAACTTCACCTGAATAAACTTTCCAGCGCCATTGGTCAACTAGCAAACCAAACGGAATAAACGCAACCTTGTCTAATGCCATTTTTAATAATAAACCAATATCTTTTGATTCATCAGGAATAGCATCTATTAACCCAATTTCTTTTAAATACTTCGGTGTTACAGAAAGGGCAATGGTGTCACCAATTGCTTCATGGAAGCCATCGTTGGCACTACCTTGATAATATACAGGCTGATTTTGATAAGCTCGTTGGTAAAAGTTGTGGCCTAATTCATGATGGATTACGTTAAAGTCTTCACCCGTTTTTTGGATACACATTTTAATACGAATATCATCTTTAGCGTCTAAATCCCAAGCTGAAGCATGACAAACAACGTCACGGTCAGCTGGTTTAGTGAATAACGAACGCTTCCAAAATGTTTCTGGCAAAGGGGCAAAACCTAATGAGGTAAAAAAGTTTTCCGCACCTTTCACCATTTGCATTTCGTCGTAACCATGCTTAGCTAGCTGTTTGGTTACATCGTAACCAGGATCAGCATCTTGAGGTGCTACTAAGTCGTAGATATTGCCCCAGCTCTGCGCCCACATATTACCCAATAAATGTGCAGGAATTGGCTGGTCTTGTGGAACTTTATCTTCGCCATATTTTTTACCTAACTCTGAGCGAACATAACAATGTAAGTCGTCATATAGTGGCTTAACTTGTCCCCATAAACGATCGAGTTCGGTTGCAAATTCGTTTGGCGACATATCATAATTTGAGCGCCACATAACACCTAAGTCGTCATAACCTAAACCTTTTGCACCTTCATTCGCTAGTTCTGATTGACGAACAAAAGAAGACTTCATTGGAGGGCTTACTTGACGCCAACCTTCCCATAACTCAAGCAGTTCATCGTAATTACGAGACGTTGCCATTGTCGAGGTCATGTCGCCCAAGCTAAGCTTCTTACCTGCTTTATTAGTATATGTACCTTTACCGTACATACTGTTTAGTTCAGAGCCTATTTGTGCTAATTCAGCCGATTTAGCAGGATCTTGCGGAGCTGGCATTACTAAACTTTGTTTTAGAATGTTAAGTTTGCGACGTTGATCAGCCGAAACTTTTACATCATCAAACTTTGCAGCTTCCATGGCAAACCTAACACCAGCTTCGGTTGATTTCTGATTTGCTTCTGCTGCAAGCGAATCAGTGTCATCTGTAATGAAGTTTGCATTAATCCATGCGGCACGAGCACCTTCTAAGTTAAGTGCTATCGTTTCTTTTTCTACATCAGCTAAAAACTTTTCAGCATCTTGTGCTGTTAACTGTTTGCTAGCTTGAGCATTCATTGACTCAGGTTGTACTGTTGTTGATTTATTGTCTTGGCAAGCGCTTAGTGCGGCCATTAAGCATATAGCAATGCTTGAATATTTAAGTGATTTCTTCATGTTAGTTATTTTAATCCTGTTGATTGACCACTAGTAGTATAAGCAAATGAAAAATACAGACAAGGGGAGTATTGAGAAGAATGAACAATAAAACTAAAAATAAAAAGCCCAGCAAGTATTTGCTGGGCTCGTGTTCATGAAACGTAGGAAACTCGTTCAAGAGATACTCTTTACAGCGAGTATTTCATAAATGAGTTGCATAAATATTAGCCTATTATTAAATGAATATCTGCACTAAAAATGTAAAACTTTATAAGGCATTAGTATACTTAAGAAATTAGTTTAATTTAAACGCTCCAAGCAATTGTTAACCGTGCGATAGAAAAGGTTATTGCATGTTTTAAAACGCTTGTTTAAACTGACATTGAAAATGAAACTAAAATACAATAATTTGGCGTAGTAAATGAGCACAAAAAATAAAATATTAGATGCTGCAGAAAGTTTGTTTGCTGATAAAGGCTTTAATGGAACTTCTTTAAGGGAAATTACAAGTTTAGCTGAAGTAAACTTAGCCGCGGTTAATTATCATTTTGGTTCCAAGAAAGAGCTTATTAAGTCAGTTATGTCACGCTATATGGATGAATTAGCGCCTAATTTAGTTGCGGCTTTGGAAGACATTTGTCAACACCCAGAGCAACCTACTTTAATTGAAGTCTTTTCCGCATTTATTGAACCGTTATTGTCGCTAAATGTCTATAGACAAAATGGTACGAGTAATTTTTTACAATTATTAGGAAGAGGTTATACAGACAGCCAAGGTTTTTTACGCTGGTTTTTTACTACTCAATACCCAGGTGTAATAAGTAATTTTGTTGTTGCTGTACAGAAAGCTTATCCGGAGCTGAGCCCTGAAGATATTTTTTGGCGCTTACATTTCACAATGGGTACAGTGGTCTTTACAATGTCTTCGAGTGATGCGTTGATGGATATTGCTAAAAATGACTTTAATAAAACATTAACTATTGCTGATGTTATTAAACAAGTTATCCCTTATGTTGCAGCAGGTGTTGCAGCCCCAATTAACCAATAAGTATTTTGTTTTTATAAGATAAATTGGGTACAGTATCGACAATTTTGTTGTAATAATGAGTTGTTATGGGTCCATTAATGCTTGACGTCGCTGGTACGTCATTAACCGCCGAAGATAAAGAACTACTTAATCATCCCCTTGTTGGTGGTCTTATTTTATTCACTCGAAACTTTCAAACCCCTGAGCAAGTTAGTGAGCTAACCCGAGCGATTCGAATTGCTGCTAAGAAAGATATTTTAATTGCTGTTGATCACGAAGGCGGTCGCGTGCAACGATTTCGTGAAGGCTTTAGCTCGATTCCTGCTATGGGCAATATATGGTCGTTAGCCAATCAAGATATTGAACAAGCTAAAACAGTAGCAAAACGTTGCGGTTCATTAATGGCGATGGAAGTACAAGCTGTAGGAGTAGATATTAGCTTTGCCCCAATATTAGATATTAATGGTGTAAGCGATGTAATTGGTGATCGTAGTTTTCACTGCGATGTAAATTATATAGCACCACTCGCACAAGCCTTTATTGCTGGTATGCAAAATGTTGGTATGAAAGCAACAGGTAAACATTTTCCGGGGCATGGAAGCGTGCAGGCCGACTCACATATAGATATGGCCATTGATAATAGATCATACGAACAAGTTAAAGCGTTGGATATGTTGCCTTTTCAAATGTTAATTGCTAGCAATGATCTAGACGCTATGATGCCAGCTCACGTTATTTTTCCAGAGGTTGATGATAGGTCTGTTGGTTTTTCAAGCGTTTGGTTACAAGGTATTTTAAGAAATCAGTTAGGGTTTAATGGTGTAATATTTAGTGATGACTTATCTATGCAAGGAGCCTCCTCTATAGGCGGATATATAGAACGTTGTGAAGCAGCTCAAGAGGCAGGTTGTGATATGTTGTTGTTGTGTAATACCCGAGATGCAGTAGTTGATGTACTTGATAATGCCAACTTAAAGGTTGACCCAACGAGTAGTGAGCGATTAAAACGGATGTTAAAAACAACGAATATTAATTGGCAACAGATGAAAGAAAGTCACTATTGGCAGCAACTTAGTAACGAGTTATCGTCAAAATTAAGTAAATAAGTAACAAGCTCTACACATTGTTACTTATCTATTTTGTTATAAATAATCTTCAGTAACTAGAGCGATCTTTTTTGGTATAACCGAGCAACCAAAACTGCTGCAAGAAGGGCGGTGTAAGCGCTGTAGTTAGCAATCATCCATTGTGGCATAGAGTAACCTAAAAACTGCCAGTTAATATCACCACAGTCACCTGTTGCTGCAAATAAAGCGGGAAGCCATTCGTGTAATGGAGCCCAAGTAGGAAAGTTAGGGACAAAGTCACAGCTGTATAAAAAAGACATGGCTGAAGTTTGCGTTTCCACATGCTCAATAGCAATAAGTAAGCCCCAAATCGCACCCACGCCCCATAAAAGAAATGCTGTAACTCTTACAAGTAAATATTGAGTGCCTATGCTGCCGACCACACCAGCAAAGAATATTGCCCATATTGCTACTCGTTGATATATGCACATAATACAAGGTGCAAGATCTAAAACATATTGGAAAAATAAGGCGGCCAACTCAAGTCCGAGTGCGCTTATCGCTAATAATTGCCACGCAGTTGGCCGAGTTACTAAATTGCTTAAAAACTTCACTAAAGTATTCCTAAAGGTATTTTGAGTTTAAATAGATATATTTTTTGTAATCTACCAATAATTTCACGTATATAGAATACAAAAAAGCGCCAATAAGGCGCTTTCTTTGTAACAAAAATTAATGTCCGGAGTTTTTAGGTTCTTCAGATAGTTGCTTAGTACTATGATGGTGAATTAATCCCGAGTCATAGTAATCCTGTGTTCTGCTTTCTAAATAGCCTGTTGAAATTGCTAACCCACCAACTAAACTTAATACGATTGTATAGGGTAGCGCCATAATAACCATACGGCCGTATGATAGGCGTATAAGTGGTGCAATAGCCGATGTTAACAAGAACAAGAAGGCAGCTTGTCCATTTGGTGTTGCTACACTAGGTAAATTAGTACCAGTGTTAATTGCTACAGCAAGTAGGTCAAATTGATCTCTAGTGATAGTACCTGCGGTTAGGGCTTTTTGTACCTCAGTAATATATACCGTGCCAACAAACACATTATCACTCACCATTGAAAGAAGACCGTTAGCAATATAGAACATAACTAATTGCATATTACCTTCATAGGTTAATACCCAGTCGATAACAGGAGTAAATAGTTGTTGGTCGATAATAACGGCAACTACAGCAAAAAATACGGTTAATAATGCGGTGAAGGGTAAAGCCTCTTCAAAAGCATGACCAATTTGATGCTCTTCTGTAACGCCAGTAAATACAGTGGCTAAAATAATAACTGATAAACCAATTAATCCAACAGGCGCTAGATGAAGGGCTAATCCAATAATTAACCAAACTGCAATTAACCCTTGCATAATAAGCTTTACATTGTCTAGTCTGTCGCGCTTCTTACTTTCTTCGATATCAAATTCATTTAAGATTTTGTATACGTTCTCAGGTAGGGCAACTCCATAACCAAACCATTTAACCTTTTCAAGAGTAAAACAAGTTAGCATACCTGCAATAAAAGTTAAGATGGTAACTGGTGACATACGAATAGCGAACTCTAAAAAGTCCCAGTCGGCTTGTTGGCCAATAATTAAGTTTTGTGGTTCACCTACTATTGTACAAACACCACCTAATGCAGTACCTACACCGGCATGCATTAATAAGTTACGTAAATAACCGCGAAAGTTTTGTAAATCGTCGCGAGAGTATTCTGCAACTTCAAGATCAGAGGTATGGTCATGTGCATTTTGAGCACCTTTGCCCGAAGCAACTTTATGGTAAACAGAGTAAAAACCAACCCCAACACTTATAATTACTGCAATTACAGTTAATGCATCTAAAAACGCAGATAAGAATGCGCCTGAAAAACAGAATAAAAGTGATACCATTACTTTAGAGCGTACTTTGGTTACTATTTTTGTAAATAAAAATAGTAACAAGTTTTTCATAAAGTATATGCCTGCAACCATAAATATCAGCAATAAAATCACCTCAAAGTTGAGTATCATTTCATGCATAACTTGATCGGTTGAGGTCATCCCTATTGCTACGGCTTCAATAGCAAGTAGACCGCCAGGCTGTAATGGGTAGCATTTTAATGCCATGGCAAGAGTGAAGATAAACTCAATAACCAAAGCCCACCCAGCTACGTAAGGGCTGATATAAAAAAATAGAATAGGGTTTATAATTAAAAACGATACAATGAGGAGCTTGTACCAGTCGGGGGAATTACCAAGAAAATTATTATAACATGCGCTCATAAAAGATTGTTGCATAGTAAGCCTTTTATTCCTTCTAATAGCATTGAAGATAAATGATATTAGTAATTGTTAATTATATGATTTAACTAAGTGTAAGCCTTAATTAAAGCCATGTAAATTAGATTCAAGTGATCCTGTATTATGGTGTGTTTATCTTTACCGTATATTTTTGCAGCTGACCATTTGATATTCAAACAAGGCAAAGCTGCTGTAACAGGGGTAATCCCTCATTAAAAAGCGAAAATGCAGTAGAAAATCAAATGGACGCTGTGCTTTAGATACGTTTAAACATGTATTACCTTTTGCAGTCGCTCATTTATATAGCAGAACTATACTTTTTTCGGCACATTGCAATTATGTTATGTTTAATTTTTATACCAAAGATCAACACGCCCTAGTACTTGATATTAATAACTTATAAAGAGTAGTCCATTAAAACCTTCAAATATCGACACTAAAAGTTTTAATGATGTTTATTAGTGCTTTATCTGTCAGCGCGAATAATATTTTATAATGAGGTATTAAAGCTGTGATCTATATCAAATGACGCTATAATTTTGCTCACAGCTGAAAGTAATTTTTAATATTAAATAGGTAAAAAAATAGCGCCTTTATGTTAGACGGGTATTTATTTCTAATTTTCTTGTGCCAAGCATTTCTTCTGGTACAATCAGTGGAATTTTATTACAACTCAAGAGGTGCTAGAGCCATATGGTTATAAAAGCACATAGTCCAGCGGGCTTCGCTGAGCAATATATTGTAGAGTCGATCTGGAACGGTGGCTTTCCACCAGGATCAATATTACCCGCAGAGAGAGAGTTGTCAGAACTCATTGGTGTTACACGTACAACATTGCGTGAAGTGCTACAACGTTTAGCGCGTGATGGTTGGCTAACAATTAAGCATGGAAAACCAACCAAAGTAAATAACTTCTGGGAAACGTCGAGCTTAAATATATTAGAAACATTAGCACAGTTAGACCAAGAGGGTATTCCTGACTTAGTTGATAACTTAATGTCTGCTAGAACGAATATAAGTGCTATATATGTGCGTGGTGCAATAAAAAATAATCCTGAGAAAACAATTGAGCTACTTCAGGAGTATCATGAAATAGAAGATACTGGTGAAGCTTTCGCACAATTTGATTACCAATTAAATAAAGAATTAGTTGTCGCGTCTGGTAACTCTATTTATCTGTTAATATTAAATGGTTTTAAAGGTCTATATTCTCGTATTGGCAGCTTATATTTTTCCCACCCTAAAGGTAGAGAGCTTTCGCGCCACTACTACGACACATTAATAGAATTAGCCAAAGCTGGTAAATTTGACGAAGCGGTATTTGCTGTTCGTAAATACGGTATAGAGTCGGGTAAGCTTTGGTCTGAACTTAAAGATGATGTACTTAAAGAATTGGTAGAGTAACTCATAAGGTAGGTTGCGCAAATAGCAACCTACCACCATGTTAAGCTGTTCAAAGCTAAGCTGAACTTGTGCCTATTTTAGACTCCTTGTAAAAAAAATATTTTTTTATTGTACATTTTCTTGATGCGGGCTAATTATGTTCTACACTTTGAGTAAGTACCCGTTTGATATTCAATTTAAATAACAGTTACATAAGTTTGATCTTGTTTATTTAAGTTTCAGATATAGGAAGTTCTTGACGATATGATACCTGTAAACTCTCTTGGAAAAAAAAATATGAAAAAACCAATTAACTTATTAATGCTAAGCGCACTTATTGCTTCTGCCCCCGCTAGTGCAGATATTGCATTTAATGGATTTGCGAGCGTAGTTGCAGGCACTACTGTTTCAGGCAATGAGCAACTTTGGGGGTTTAGTGATTCAGATTACTTTAAACCAGGCTCTTTGTTCGGTTTACAAGTATCGAGCGACTTAACCGAAGGTTTATCGGTAACTGCACAAATTATTGGGCGGGGTGCAGACGATTGGGATCCAAAGTTTGAATGGGCCTATTTGGGTTATCAAATTAATGATGAGCTTAAAGTATTAGTTGGGCGTCAACGTGCTCCATTTTATATGTATTCTGACTTTTTAGATGTGTCGTACGCTTACCCTTGGATCACTCCACCGAGTGGTGTTTACGATCTTCCTTTGGATGCTGTCGATGGCGTTAGTGCCATTTATGAATTTCCAATCGGTGAATTTAGCTCAACTTTACACGTTATTTATGGCACCAATACCGATGAATTAGTCGCTTTTGGCGAAGAAATTAAGCCTGAATTTGATAATCTTTTTGGCGCATCACTTACCACAAATAGAGACTGGCTAACGCTTAGAGCAGCCTATTTTGTTGCAAAAAGTACGGTACCTTTAGCTGCAACTCAACCTTTAATTCAAGGTTGGAGAATGACACCATTTGCCGATGTTGCAAATGGTATCGACCTTTTTGAAAAAGATTCAAGTTTTGCAGGGGTCGGCTTTCAAGCAGACTTTGATAGTTTCTTCGTTGTAGGTGAATACACCGAATTACAAATAAAAGACAGTTTTTATCCTAAAGACGAATCTGCGTATATCATGGCTGGATATCGTTTTAACGATAAAGTTGTGCATGTGACGTTCGGTCAGGATGAAGTTAAAGTTAATCGAATTACACAAGGCGTGCCTTACGGTTTAGACCCTTCTATTGACTTTTTGAAAGCACAGACTGACGGTTTGTCTGACTCTCAGGCAGATAAAAGTAGCTATATTACGGCAGGTTTGCGTTGGGATTTCCATGGTTCAGCCTCATTGAAACTTGAATATACTGATTATGAAAATGACATAGACTCTGATTTTGATTCGGGTTTATTTAAAGTGGCAGTAGTAACCGTATTTTAAATAACCCGGGCTCGGGATAATGGATGTGCGCAAAAAATCGTAGCTTTGGTGTACTTAGCTTATCCAAAATTCAGGATAAATGTTAAGGTTAGCATTGTTAGGTAATTAAAAAGGGAGAGTAGCTTGCTACTCTCCCTTTTACTTTATCTTGTTTTATAATTTAGTAATCCAATTATAAACTCCGATATTATTAACTTAGTTGATTAAGCTGAAAAGTTTGCGCTAGCAAATTCCCAGTTAGCTAATGCCCAGAAAGCTTCCATGTAGCTCGGACGTAAGTTACGGTAATCGATGTAATAAGCGTGCTCCCATAAATCAACAGTGATCACAGGTGTAACCCCGTCATCTGTTAATGGTGTTGCTGCATTTGATGTATTAACAATTGCTAAGCTACCGTCAGCATTCTTTACTAACCAAGTCCAGCTAGAGCCGAAGTTGTTAATTGCACTGTCAGTGAATTTTGCTTTAAATTCAGCAAAAGAACCAAAGCTAGCATTAATCGCATCAGCTAATGCGCCAGTTGGTTCACCGCCACCGTTAGGGCTAAGGCTATTCCAGTAGAAAGTGTGGTTCCAAATTTGAGCCGCGTTATTGAAAACGCCACCTGAAGATGTTTTAACGATATCTTCTAAAGACTTGCCATCAAACTCAGTACCTTCGATTAAACCATTAAGTTTTACTACATAAGTGTTATGGTGCTTACCGTAATGATATTCTAAAGTTTCAGCTGAAATATGAGGTGCTAGTGCGTCTTGCGCATAAGGTAAAGCAGGTAATGTAATCGCCATTATATTCTCCAGGAATTGATTAGATATAAATTTTTGAGCCTAAAAATTAAGAAGTAGTTTGTTTTTATTAAAAACCGAGTAAAATACTCAAGTATTACAAATCTTCATATAGTTTACTCAAATATATAGGTATTACTAGTGCAATTATCAAGGCTAAAAAGCTTTAACCGAGTTATTTTTAAATATTAGTCCCTATTGCATTGAATAATGGGGTCATCGTACCCATTATTCAATGCAATATAGATTAAAATTCAATGTAATGCAGATAATGTGCATTCTAGCTTAAATATAGGGGCTGACTATGGAACAAGATACGATTGAACGTATTAAAGAACAGATAACGCAAAACAATATTTTATTATATATGAAGGGCTCACCCAAACTACCTAGCTGTGGTTTTTCTTCACAAGCGTCACAGGCGTTAATGTCGTGCGGTGAAAAATTTGCTTTCGTTGATATATTACAAAACCCTGATATTCGTGCTGAACTACCAAAATATGCACAGTGGCCGACTTTTCCCCAATTATGGGTTGAAGGAGAGTTAGTTGGTGGCTGCGATATCATTATGGAAATGTATCAAAAAGGTGAATTACAAGAATTAATTAAAGAAGCTGCAGCAAAAGTAGATTCTGAAGAATAATTTTTTATTTTATCCTTGAAAATTAAAAGGTCGTCTCAATATCTATGAGATGTTATTCGAGTACTCAGTTAAAATATTTGGAGAATAAAATGAGTGTATTAGTTGGTCGTCAAGCACCTGATTTTACAGCAGCAGCAGTGTTAGGTAGTGGTGAAATTGTAGATAGTTTTACACTATCAGAAGCTATCAAAGGTAAAAAAGCAGTATTGTTTTTCTATCCGTTAGATTTTACGTTTGTTTGCCCTTCAGAATTGCTGGCATTTGACCACCGTATTGAAGAGTTCAAAAACCGCGGTGTAGAAGTTATTGGTGTTTCTATTGACTCTCAGTTTTCACATAATGCATGGCGTAATACTCCAGTAAATGAAGGGGGTATTGGTCCAGTTCAATACACTTTAGTTGCTGATGTGAAACATGAAATTTGTAAAGCGTATGATGTTGAACATCCAGAAGCGGGTGTTGCATTTCGTGGTTCATTCTTAATTGATGAAGAAGGTAATGTTCGTCATCAAGTAGTAAACGATTTACCGTTAGGTCGTAATGTTGACGAAATGTTACGTATGGTTGACGCACTACAATTCCACCAAGAGCACGGCGAAGTATGTCCTGCTGGTTGGAACAAAGGCGACAAAGGCATGACAGCGTCACCAGAAGGTGTTGCTTCTTACCTTACGGATAATGCTGACAAGTTATAATACTTAGCTAATAAGTTTCTGTAAAAGCCGCGAAAGCGGCTTTTTTATTGCCTTGGGAAATAAGCATACTTTATATTAAATGTCCGAACACTATTTGTCTTTAACGCGATAGCGCCGTAAACTGAAAGTGTAAAAGCACTAGTAATAAGTTAATTTTGATCTACACTTAAATAACAGTGTTTATATTGAAAGGACGCTTATGAAATTAGCTAAACCAATTTATGAAAGTTTGCCTTATATTTATTTTTTTATGAGTGGTTACTTATTATCTTTAGATAATAGTTTAGTGTTAATTTTTTCTGCAGCACTGTTTTATACAGCAGGTTGTGTAACCCTAGTCACTCGCTCATCTCATCGCCGCTTAGATAAGCAAATTGAATCAATTAAACACGCTATCCCCGAGCTAATTTATGAATACAAGCCCTACGTATTTGGTGCTATTGCTATTTTTACGTTGATGCTCACTAAAAATGCATATATACAGTTCGCTGCATTTACTTTAGGGGTAGTCGCTTTAAGAATTCTATTATTTAGACATAATAATAGATGTAGACCTAAAGCGCTATTTTAGTAGGGTTTGAGCTTTATACACAACTTATAATGTTAGTGTTTAACCAACGCTAACTTAACTAACCTGAGTTCTGGATAAGCTAAGTACGTCAATGTCACGATTTTTGCGCGTATCTGCGTTGCCTGCATGGACGTAGGTACTTGGTTTTTGTCTGGAACTAAAAAACCGTTAATTTGCTACTAATAGCTCGCTATTAGGTACGCAAACTTGCCTTGATTCACTCAACACTTATAACATTGATATATAACTACATAAGTAATACGATTGTTATATTGTAAGTGATTGAAAAATAGAGCTTTATCTGTGTTGTTCGTACATCCGTTATCCAGGGCTCAGGTTAACTAGCTATCTTCTGTATTTTCAGGGTTTGACTCTTCAATTGGCCAGCCACCTAATTGTTGCCATTTATTGGTGATATAACAAAAGAGCTCTGCTGTTTTCTCGGTGTCGTAAAGGGCGCAGTGTGCTTCGTTATTATCGAATGTTATATTCGCTGCAATACACGCTTTTGCAAGCACTGTTTGTCCCAGCGCTAAGCCAGACAAGGTGGTGGTATCAAAGCTAACAAAAGGGTGAAATGGTGAACGTTTAATAGCACAGCGTTCAACGGCCGCATTAACAAAGCCTAGATCAAAAGAAGCGTTATGAGCAACCATTATGGCTCTTTGGCAATCAGCGGCTTTCATCTTTTTGCGAATTAACTTAAATATTGCTTTAAGTGCCACTTCTTCATCTACTGCTCCACGAAGCGGGTTTGTTGGGTCTATCCCAGTAAACTCTAAAGCAGCTTTCTCTAAATTAGCGCCTTCAAATGGATGAATGTTAAAATGAATGGTTTCGTCTAAAGAGAACAATCCAGTTTCACTGTCAAAAGCTAACGTAGTAGCAGCAATTTCAAGCAAGGCATCGGTTTTAGCGTTAAAGCCTGCGGTTTCAACATCAACAACAACAGGGAAGTAACCTCTAAAACGGTTAGAAAATACATGGGGATTACTAGAGTTTGAGCAAATTTCAGTCATACTATATAAAACACTATACCAAGATAATAAATAAAATTGGTGGTATTATCGCAGAAAGTATCAACGAAAACTCATTTGTTGTCTAAAAAGTTATGATAAAAGAGAGATATGATATTTTTTATTAAAGAAATTCTAATTTAAGTCGATATCATTAATGTAGCTAACTAACTAGAAAGATTGTTATGTATAAAACCTTATCGATTCTTACATTGTCGTTTATTGTCACTACTGCTAATGCGAGCATTAGGCAGTATCAAGCTGATCTAGACAGCTCAAAGTGGCAGTTAACAAATAATTCTCGTCTGGAGTGCACATTAGCTCATCAAATTCCTAACTATGGCCTCGCTAAATTTTATAGCCGTGCTAGTAGAGACTTAAACATGGAGTTTGAGTTGGATATGTTACGTTTACCCGATAATTATTCATTAGCCGAGGTGCGTTCAGTTGCACCTAAGTGGAAACCCGGACAATCAGGATACACTATCGCGGACATGAAATTACATAAACAATTCTCCCCTGACTTACCTAAGAAAGTTGCTTGGACCATGTTAAATGAGCTTGAGCAGGGTATGAGCCCAACATTTTATTATGATGACTGGTATAGCAATAACGATAAAATATCAGTTGGTCTATCAAGTGCTCGCTTTAAAAAAGCGTATCAGAACTTTGTTGGCTGCGTTGGTAACTTATTAAACTATAATTTTGATGATATTGCTTATACGGTACTTAATTATCAATTTAATAGCGATGAGCTAACAAAAGCATCACGTAAGCGTATAGCGATGATAACTGAGTATTTAGCTTTAGATGCTGAATTGGAACTTGTACTAATTGACGCTTTTACCGATAGCTTTGGTGGGCGAAGTTTAAACCAAACAATTTCTAAAAAGCGCGCAGATAAAATCAAAGAGTACTTTATTGCTAGTGGCATTGATCCAAACCGTATTGCAGCTAAAGGCTACGGTGAGAGACGACATATTGCTTCAAACGATACTGTTTTAGGTCGCGCAAAAAATAGACGTGTAGTTGTTCGAATGGAACAACCCTAGCAAAGTTGCTGTTAACTCAGCAAAAAAAAGGCTACTACCTGAATTGGTGTAGCCTTTGTTTATGTGAGTTAGTTAATTAATTAAGATATCTACTTGATGCTTATTACTTTGTCGAGAAACTATAATACGTATATTATCGCTTTCAGATGAGAATTTAAGTACAAGCTGACCTTTAATTCGTGTTTGACTAGTGATTTCACCATAGTTACTTTGATAAAAATCTATAATTTCTTGTTCACTCTGCTCAGTAAAAAAATTGGCAACAAAAGGTTTTTTATCTTGATATTGTGCAAATACTTGAGCACCCGGTAATAGCTCAATAGTAGCTGCTGTTTCAGCACTCGACTTAAGAGCGAATAAGGATAGTGATAACACAATAACTGTAATGCGTTTAGTGGTGTTTTTGCTTAACATGAAGTTCCCTTAGCCATTTTTATTTTGATTATTTTTAAATTATATCAAACAGTATAATAATGTGATCGCAAGATCACAATTTTAAGTTTGAAAAGCAAACAACTGAATACACAGAGCAGCTTTCTCATACAAACAAACTTTTTACTCAATATCATAAAATGCATATGTACTAGGGTTTGGGTGAACTTTTGGTTTGTAGTAGAGTATAAGGTGTTGTTTTTAAGGTGATTTATACTGCGTTATTCATTTTAATAATAGAACCACTATTACTTACAATCAATGCCTTGCCTAAATCGCTTCTAATTCCAACTGAAACTCGCATCTTGAGGTGGTTTGGGTATATACCCAAGCCACCTCAAGATGCAGAATTCAGCGTTTCACAGGTACTTAATATCAAGGCGTTACTTTGCAAAAATGGCAGTCCCTTTTAAGAAGTAACAACGATGAGAGTAAGTGCCTGTGAGACGCCTAAAAGGTTGGTTTAAAAGCTATTTATACTGCGTTATTCATTTTAATAATAGAACCACTATTACTTACAATCAATGCCTTGCCTAAATCGCTTCTAATTCCAACTGAAACTCGCATCTTGAGGTGGTTTGGGTATATGCAGTATAAATATACTCATTTACGCTACAGAGTAAGTTTTTCGATTATATTGTTAAATTGTTCGATCAATTAACTGGCTAAACAGTTATAATATAATTGATATTTTTAATAATACATCACCTAGGAGAACGCTTTTGCTATTTAGCGATTTTGGTTTAGATAAACGCTTATTATCAACGGTAGAACATTTAGGGTTTCAAGCCCCTACCGATATTCAACATCAAGCTATACCTGTTGCTATGACAGGCCAAGATTTAATTGCATCTTCAAAAACAGGCTCAGGTAAAACACTTGCTTTTATTTTGCCTGCTATGCAAAGGCTAATTAAAAATAGAGCACTTACTAAGCGGGATCCTCGGGTTGTTATTTTAACGCCTACTCGGGAGCTTGCTAAACAAGTTTTTACTCAACTACGTTTATTTACTGCAGGCACACAATTTAAAGCAGTATTAATATTAGGTGGTGAAAACTTTAACGATCAGGTGAAAACACTAGAGAAAGATCCACATTTTATTGTAGCTACGCCAGGCCGATTAACAGATCACTTAAAGCAGGGGCACTTTTATTTACATGGCCTTGAGCTTTTAATTCTTGATGAAGCTGACAGAATGTTAGATTTAGGCTTTGCTAAAGAACTTAGCTTAATTAATAAAGCTGCTGATCATCGTAAACGCCAAACATTGTTATTTTCTGCAACCTTAGACCATGCACAAGTAAATGATTTTGCATTAGAGCTATTAACCAAGCCTAAACGCATTGCAATAGGCGCGGCACACACGGAGCATAAGGATATCACTAAACGTTTTTATTTTGCTGATGATCTTGAACATAAAGAGGCTTTATTACATCACTTCTTAACAGATGAAAAATACCAGCAAATGATAATTTTTACCGCTACACGATCTGACACAGAACGTTTAGCTAACGACTTATCCAAGAAAGGTTTAAGTACTGTTGCGTTAAGTGGCGACTTAAACCAAAGCCAAAGAAATCAAATAATGGAGAGTTTTAGTAAGGGACAACATAAAATATTGGTTACTACTGATTTAGCTTCTAGAGGTTTAGATTTAGTTAACGTTTCACATGTTATAAATTTTGACTTACCTAAACACTGTGAAGAGTTTGTTCATCGTATTGGCCGCACAGGCAGGGCCGGCAATAAAGGTGATTCTATTTCTTTGGTAGGGCCAAAAGATTGGACTAGCTTTAAAAATATAGAAAGCTTTTTACAAATGAATTTTGACTTTAGTGATGTTGAAGGTTTAAAAGCGAAATTTTCAGGGATAAAAGCGCAAGAAAGTAAAACAAAAAAAGCAACTGTTAGCAATACTAAGAAGATTAAAGCAAAAGCTAAGAATCAACAGAAAAAGCCTATGCGAAAGGTTGTATTTACTCAAGATGCCGGAGACCTGCCAGTTATGAGGCGTAAGCAAAAGCTTGATCCAAATTTAATTGATAAAGATACTAACGAAGAAGTTGATTAACAGTTACAACATGATGTTAAAATGTTTTATTATATTTTTTATTATTGTAAGTATGGGAGTTGAGAGCGCTGAGCGACTTCCAACTCACATCTCAGTAGCTGCACCTGAAATTCCACCACTTATATTTTATGACACAAATAAAGAGTTAACAGGCACACTAGTTGAGCAGTTAAATCAGTTTGCTGACAAAACAGGAATTAATGTATCAATTGATGTGATGACATGGGCTAGAGCAATGGTTCAAGTTAAAAACAATCAACATAATGCGTTAATGCCAACGATAAAAAATATTGATCGAGCACAGTTTTTAGTTTTTCCTCAATTGCCGCTGATCAATCTAGAAAGCTCAGTGTTAATTCAGCATAAAAGCAAACAGTCAAACTACACATCAATAACGTCTTTACTCAAAGGGAAAGCTATTGCTAAAGCTCGTTCAATGGTGATGGGTAATGAAATAGATAACTTAATTGCCAATGGAGAATTAACTGTCTTTGAAGTTAATTCTGTTGAGTCGGCTATACAGATGTTAGCGGCTGGAAGGGTTGATTTTGTAGCGACTAAAAGAAGTATTGCTTCTTCGGTAATGGAAAAATTACAGATGAAGAATGACTTTATCTATATCTCTGTAGACAACAAGCCTTCATATACCTACTTAGCCTTTTCTCAAAAATTTGCAGCTAAATATGATATTGAAGCGATAATGGCGCTAATTACCTCTAGCAATAATAATTAAGAGGGATTTATTATTTTTTTAATTGGTATAAGTGCTATATTTAGATTACCTATATTATTTAAATGGAAGTAAAACAGTGGCAAGGATGTTTAATATAATAGAAAAAGAATGGTATAAACGCGAAACATCAACAGGGCAGTACATTACACCAGTACATGTGGTTATACCAGACTATCAACAAGTACATAATCATATTTGTAATATGGTGGTAAGTTATAGTGATGGCTCAACCAAGTCCTTAATTGCACGAGTGCTATTCAACGAGTTCAACAACCAATGGACAGTCGATGGAATGGAGGTTGCTGTTAAAGTGATAGAAAATGCTATCGAAAACTTTCAATCTGACGAACAGGTAGGCTAGTGTTTTCGTTTCTTAAAAATTTAATTAGAAGTAAAATCAACTTAACTTAGCTTTTCTACCTTAGTTTGGATTAGCTATTATTCCTCGATTAGCTGCACTAAATTAAAACTTGAGCTTGAATTTCCCAATTTACTTTGTAAGTAAGGCATTATTTCAGACAGTTGAGTATTTAATTGCCATGGTGGATTAATAATAAATAAGCCCGTTCCTGTCATGCCATATTCATTAGTATCTGCTGTTAAGCAAAACTCCACTTGAAGTAGGTTTTTTATTTCGCTCGTGGTAAATGCATTTTGCATTTGATTTACTAATTCTCGTTTTACGACTGGATACCAAAGAATATAGGTGCCAGTTGCAAACTTTCGATACGCTTTTATTAACGTTTTAACAGCTTTGGTGTAGTCCTCTTTAAGTTCGTACGGAGGATCCATTAATACGACAGCACGTCGGTTTGGCGGTGGCAATAAACTTAGAAGCCCTTGATAACCATCAAGTTGTTTAATATGTGATTTATTCCACCGCTGACAAAAATCAGTTAAGTGTTGAACATCAGTTGGGTGCAATTCAAATAAGTGGGTACTATCTTGCCGACGAGAAAACTTTTTAGCAATACCTGGAGAGCCAGGGTATAACGAAAGTTGCTCTGTACCTAGTTGCTTATTTAACTCGTTAATAATATCGATATATGGAACAAGTGCTTCGGGTAAATCACTATTACTGAATAGCTTATTAATACCGTTTTTATATTCGCCTGTTTTTTGGGCATATTCATCAGCAAGCTGATACATACCTGCGCCAGAATGAGTGTCTATATAGGTAAATCCTTTTTCTTTTTTAGTCACATGTTCAAGCACTAGTGTTAAAACGCTATGCTTTAGCACATCAGCAAAGTTTCCTGCATGAAAAGCATGACGATAACTTAACATTTAATATTTACCCCTGTAATAGTCATTATTAAGTGTTATCTCTCACAACAACTTTAATAATAAACAAATTTACCAATTAGTTTGATTGTTACAAATTAATAACGCCTGAAAAATATCAGGCGTAATTTCGTTAAAGTAATGTTATACCAATCTCACTAACTATGTGATCATTTCTACTGGCTAAAACAGTCAACTACTGCGTATAAAATAGATCACTTAATTAATGAAACTGGTATTAGTTAACCTGAATTAGGGATAAGCTAAATACACCAAAACTAAGATTTTTGCGCACATCCATTATCCCGAGCTCAGGTTAGTTAAGCTTAACTAATCTTTGATGCTAAATAAGCATCATAGTTACCATCGAAATCTTGATAGCCGTCTTTTTCTAGTTCAATAATGCGCGTCGCTAAGCTCGAAACAAACTCTCTGTCATGGCTGACAAATATTATTGTACCTTCGAATTGCTCCATTGCCATGTTTAGCGATTCAATTGACTCCATATCCATGTGGTTTGTAGGCTCATCCATCACTAAAATGTTAGGGCGTTGCATCATTATCTTGCCAAAAAGCATACGACCTTGTTCGCCACCAGATAATACTTTAACTGATTTAGAAATATCGTCAGCAGAAAATAATAAGCGGCCTAAATACCCACGTACAGCTTGCTCGTCGTCTGTAGGCTGGCGCCATTGACTCATCCATTCGAATAAAGTCATATCATTTTCGAACTCATGGGCATGGTCTTGAGCATAATAGCCAATATTAACATTCTCAGACCAGGTAAATTCACCTGAGGTTGGCTGATAGCCAACTTCATTCATTAGCATGCGTAAAAATGTTGTTTTACCAATACCATTTTCACCAATTACAGCGACACGTTCACCCACTTCTATCATTAATGACATATCTTTAAGTATATGATTATCATCAAAATTTTTATTGATATTCTCAAGTGTTAAGGCATTTCGAAATAACTTTTTTTCTTGCTCAAAACGAATAAACGGATTCACACGACTTGATGCTTTAACTTCTGATAACTGAATTTTGTCGATCTGTTTCGCCCGAGAAGTTGCTTGTTTTGCTTTAGATGCATTAGCCGAGAAGCGGGCAACAAAGGCTTGTAATTCACCGATTTGTGCTTTTTTCTTTGCATTTTCAGAAAGTAATTGAGCTCTAGCTTGTGTTGAAGCAAGCATGTACTCATCATAATTTCCTGGAAAAACACGTAATTCTCCGTAATCTAAATCAGCCATATGTGTACAAACACTGTTTAAAAAGTGGCGATCATGCGAAATGATGATCATGGTTGAATCACGTTCGTTTAATATTTCTTCCAGCCATTGGATAGTATGAATGTCTAAGTTGTTGGTGGGTTCGTCGAGTAATAAAATATCAGGATCTGAGAATAGGGCTTGGGCTAACAATACACGTAATTTCCAACCTGGTGCGACTTCACTCATTAAACCATAGTGTTGATCAACAGGAATACCTACACCCATTAATAATTCACCCGCGCGGCTTTCAGCAGTATAACCATCCATTTCAGCATATTGAGACTCTAAGTCACCAACACGCATTCCGTCTTCTTCAGTCATTTCAGGTAATGCGTAAATGCGATCTCTTTCTTCTTTAACAGCCCAAAGCTCGGTATGGCCCATTATTACGGTATCTACTACAGAGAAGTTTTCAAAAGCGAATTGATCTTGGCGTAACTTACCAATACGTTCATTAGGATCTAAGCTAACATTCCCGCTTGTTTGCTCTAAATCGCCGCCTAAAATCTTCATAAAGGTTGATTTACCACAACCATTAGCGCCTATTAAACCATATCGGTTGCCGCCACCAAATTTTTGTGAAATATTTTCAAATAAGGGCTTAGCGCCAAATTGTTGTGTGATGTTGTTTGCATTGAGCATTAATAAAGCCTACCTATCTAAGCTATCTAAATAATGCGCGCGATTATACCTGAATACGCCTTGCTTTAATAACAAACTTTAAGTTGATTGCGATAAAGCGATAAAACTAAACCTAGTAGAAAGGGCTACTTGGTTTTAATTTACTTAAAGGAACGGAAGAGCAATAGTTTTAAATTATCACTCTTTTGTGCTGCTTAGTATTATCTATGAGCTTAACGTATTGAACTAGCTACGTTAGGTTTGCCAGTTGATTTTAGCCGTTATTATCTACTTTTACGTTGAGCGGTTGGCTTACGATCATTAAATTGATTAGCACTAAAGCGGGTTAAACCTTGTTTTCCGTTTGTTGCTGGCTTTTTGGTAAAGCTACGCTTTTGGCCTGGCGATGTTTTATTACCAAGTGCATTATTTTTACCTTTACCATTATTTTTATAATGCTGTTGGCTTTTTTCAGCATGTGTTTCATGCGGTATTAAACACCCTGGAGCCGTGCCAATGAGCTTTCGAGCAAGTCCCATTTTAGTAAATGCTTCTCGCAGTAGGGGCCAATTTGCAGGATCATGATAGCGTAATATTGCTTTATGCAAGCGTCGTTTGATTGTCCCTTTGGGTACCACTACCGAATCACTTGTTTTCTTAACATTCTTTAATGCGTTAATTTCCGTATGATAAAGGGTGGTAGCACTTGCTAAAGGTGATGGATAAAAGTTTTGTACTTGATCAAGTTTAAAGTCATTGTCTTTTAACCATAAAGCAAGATTTATCATGTCATTATCGGTGGTGCCAGGATGAGCTGAAATAAAATAAGGTATTAGGTATTGTTTTTTACCTGCTAACTTTGAATAGTGCTCAAACATTTCCTTAAATTTATTATAGCTCCCCATGCCCGGTTTCATCATACTATTAAGAGGGCCTTCTTCAGTATGTTCTGGTGCTATTTTTAGGTATCCACCGACATGGTGGCTTGCCAGCTCTTTAATATACTCTGGATTTTCAATAGCTAAGTCGTATCGAACACCTGAAGCAATTAATATTTTTTTAATACCTTTAATTTTTCTCGCTCGTCGGTAGAGATTAATTGTTGGGGTATGATCTGTGTCTAAATGGCCACAAATTGTAGGCCATACACATGAAGGTTTGCGACAAGTAGCTTCTGCTTTTTCACTTTTACAATTAAGTTTATACATATTGGCGGTAGGGCCGCCTAAATCTGATATTACACCAGTAAACCCTGGTACTTTTGCTTGAATATCTTCAATTTCTTGAATAATAGAATCTTCACTTCTACTTTGAATGATACGTCCTTCATGCTCGGTGATAGAGCAAAAGGTACAACCTCCAAAACAACCACGCATAATATTAATTGAAGTTTTAATCATATCGTAAGCGGGTATTTTAGCATCACCGTATGAAGGGTGTGGCACTCGTTGGTAGGGTAGGCCAAAAACACCATCCATTTCACTTTCAGACAGTGGCTTTGCTGGCGGGTTTAACCAAATAATTCGATCTCCATGCTTTTGCACTAAAGGTTTGGCCGACGTAGGGTTTACTTCTTGGTGAAATATTCGTGATGCATGAGCATAAAGCACTTTGTTATCTTTTACTTGCTCATAGGTGGGCAAGTTAATATAAGTGGTTAGCCAAGGCTTTTTCTTATCCGCCCAAGATTTGTTTTGTAATTTAGTTGCGCTAAAGTCAACCATGCTGACTGACTGTGGCGTAACAGTTATATCAGCAGTGTCATCTATTGCACTTTTTTCGTCGCTGCAATTAGCTGTCATATCTTGATAAGGGCTAGGGATAGGTTCTATTTTTCCTGGTTTATCAATACTTCTAGAGTCGATACCATGCCAGCCAGGCAGCGCTTGTTTAGTTATAAACGCACTACCTCTTACGTCAGTGATCGTTTTTACATCGTCACCATTAGCTATTCTATGTGCAATTTCAATTAAAGGTCTTTCTGCATTTCCATAAATTAAAAGGTCTGCTTTTGCATCAAATAATACAGAGCGACGCACTTTATCAGACCAATAATCATAATGTGCTATACGGCGTAAGCTTGCTTCAATTCCACCAATAATAACAGGGATGTTTTTATAGGCTTCTTTACAACGCTGAGTGTACACTGTTACTGCGCGATCCGGTCGTTTTCCACCTTCATCGTTTGGCGTATAAGCATCATCATGTCGCATTCTGCGCTCAGCGGTATAACGGTTGATCATGGAGTCCATGTTGCCAGCAGTTACCCCAAAAAATAAATTAGGCTCACCTAACTTCATAAAGTCATCTTTTGAGTGCCAGTTTGGTTGGGCAATAATACCAACCCGAAAGCCTTGCGCTTCAAGCATGCGACCTATTATTGCCATGCCAAAACTTGGATGGTCGATATAAGCATCGCCTGTAACTAAAATAATATCGCAACTATCCCAACCCAATACATCCATTTCTTCACGAGACATAGGTAAAAATGGCGCAGTTCCGAAACACTCCGCCCAGTAAAGCGGGTAGGAAAATAAGTTCTTCCCAGCGGTTGTGTATTGTGATGATTTAGACACGTTAGACTCAATTTAAAAACAAAGGGTAATTATATACCCAAACCACCCCAAGATGCGAATTCTGCATTTTGAGGTGGCTTGGGTGTATCATTATTGTTTGGTCTGTTGAACTTTCATTTTAATCGTAAGGTTTGGTTTTGTATTAACTTACACCCATAGGTTTTAAGTGGTAAAGAAAAGTTTAATTGGTTGAGTTAATCAGTCATTACAAAGGTATAACCACTCAGACTATTGTGATAGCGTTAGCGTTATTATTCATGAAAACATGCACTGCAATGCCAACTTGATTTTGATGGGGAAAATGATGGATAACAAGCCCTTGATAGGATGTGATATTAGTTGGTTATTTTGACTTTTGTTGAATGGTTAAATAACGTAAAGTTTAATCTGCGGTTAAATTGTAATTCATCAGTATTTTTAACGGATATAAATGAATTTTAAGTAGCATATTTGGTGGTGAATACTTTAATATGCGCTTTTTTAATCTTATAGAAATCTACCCAAATAGCACCAGACGCTATCTAGTAATTTTGAGGGCAAGCACATGCTTTTTAATGGTTCGTTAACCACTGACTGTCCAATTCGTCAGAAGATCCGTGAATTTTATCGTATTGATGAAAATGCAGCGGTTGATTATATTCTGCCTGTAGCAGAAGTTAATGTTAGTGCGAGAAGTAGAGCTTGGGAAAGAGCTCGTAAAATGGTAATGCAAATTCGCGAAGACCAAGAAGGTAATGGCGCTATAGATGCTTTATTAAATGAATACTCACTTTCAAGCGAAGAAGGTGTTGTATTGATGTGTTTGGCTGAAGCTTTGTTACGTGTACCAGATAAGAAAACCCAAGACGAATTAATTCGTGACAAAATCTCTCAAGGCCAATGGAGCTACCATTTAGGCAGCAGTGATTCTTTATTTGTTAATGCTTCTTCTTGGGGGCTTTTAATTACAGGATCTATGGTTAATTACGCTGATAAGCGCAAACAAGATAGTTTTGGTTTACTGAAGAAAACTATTGGTCGTTTAGGTGAACCTGTTATACGTAAATCAATGAACTATGCCATGAAAATTATGGGCAAACAGTTTGTTATGGGTGAAACAATCGCTGCCGCCACTGAACGCGCTGCCACTAAAGAACAGAATGGTTATGTATATTCGTATGACATGCTTGGTGAAGGTGCACGCACCATGGCTGATGCAGATCGCTATTTAAAATCATATCGAGATGCGATTGACACTATTGGTGAAATTTCACTGAAATCGGGGAAAAACGACCCTCGTCGAGTACCTGGCATTTCAGTTAAACTTTCTGCTATTCATCCTCGCTATGAATTTACCAACAAGGCCCGCGTCATGGCGGAAATTGTTCCGAAACTGAAAGCGCTTTGTCTACAAGCTAAAAGCTATAATATTGGTTTAACCGTTGATGCCGAAGAGTCTGAGAGATTAGATATTTCTCTTGATATTATAGAAGCGGTATTTAGTGATAATGAATTAGCAGGTTGGGATGGTTTTGGTATTGCATTACAAGCCTATCAAAAACGTGCGCTATGGGTTGTTGAATGGTTACGCGAATTAACGCTACGTGTTGACCGAAAAATGATGGTGCGATTAGTAAAAGGTGCTTATTGGGATACAGAAATTAAAAATACCCAAAAAGACGGACATCAGCACTTTCCAGTTTTCACACGTAAATCATCTACTGATGTTTCTTATCACGCGTGTGCTAACAAGCTTTTAGATTACAGAGATAGTATCTATCCACAGTTTGCTACTCATAATGCTTACACGGCAGCGACTATTGTAGAGCTTGCTGGTGATGATAAAGAAGGGTTTGAGTTTCAATGCTTACATGGCATGGGTGATTCTTTATATGATCAAATTGTTAGCGGTGAACATATTCAATGTCGAATTTACGCACCTGTTGGTCAGCATGAAGATTTACTTGCATATTTAGTACGTAGGTTACTTGAAAATGGCGCTAACTCTTCATTTGTAAATGCTATTGTTGATGAAACACAACCGGTTGAGTCATTACTAGAAGATCCTGTTGAAAAAACACAGCGCTTAAAAGATAGATATAATAATCAGATAATTAAACCAATTGCGTTATATCACGATAAAAATGGCAAAGGTCGAGATAACTCTATAGGTATTGATTTAACTGATATTAATGAAATTACGCCATTAAAAGCGTCATTAGAACAATGGTTTTCTGATAACTTACTGAATAATAATGAAGTGCCCGAAGGTGCTAATCCAGTCTTAAACCCAGCAAATCATAGCGAAATTATTGGTTTTCAACACCATAGTAATACAGATGAAATGCTTGCCATGATTGATACCGCTGAAAGCGCTTTTGAGACTTGGTCAAAAACGCCTGTGGCAGAGCGCGCTGAGTTACTATGTCGCGTTGCTGATAAACTTGAAGAACATATGGATGAGCTTATCGCTATATGTATCAAAGAAGCAGGAAAAATAACCCAAGATGGTATTGACGAAGTAAGAGAAGCGGTTGATTTTTGTCGTTATTATGCAGAGCGAGCAATTGAGCTAGCAGAAGATGAACGTTTAGAACCTCGTGGTGTAATACTGTGTATTAGTCCTTGGAACTTCCCGTTAGCGATATTCTTAGGTCAAGTTGCCGCAGCAATAGCAACGGGTAATACAGTGTTAGCTAAACCTGCTGAGCAAACTAGTTTAATTGCTTTGTACACAATTGAGTTAATGAAATCAGTTGGATTGCCCGATGGTGTTGTACAAGCGGTAATTGCTCGTGGTAGTGAAGTTGGGAAGGTTATAATTCCTGATAACCGTATTCAAACGGTAATGTTTACTGGTTCTACCGAAACAGGCACCAGAATTTCACAAACGTTAGCTGAACGTGGTGGAGACCAAGTACCTTTGATCGCTGAAACCGGTGGTCAAAATTGTATGATAGTAGACTCTACTGCTTTAGCTGAGCAAGTTGTTGACGATGTTATCTCTTCAGGGTTTCAATCGGCAGGTCAACGTTGTTCAGCACTTCGTGTATTATTTTTACAAGAAGACATTGCTGATGGCGTGATTAATATGCTTAAAGGTGCTTTAGCTGAATTGCATGTAGGTGACCCTTCTCAACTTAGTACTGATATTGGTCCGGTAATTGATCAAAAAGCACTTGATGCACTTAACGCTCATAGCGAGTATATGAAATCTAACGGGCAACTGTTGTATCAATGTGAAATATCAGATGAAGTATCAGACAATGGGCACTATTTCTTTGCACCTCGTCTTTATGAAATAAGTGATATAAGCGTTTTAAAACGAGAAGTATTTGGCCCATGCGTACATGTAATTCGCTTTAAAGGCAGTGAAATTGAGAGTGTTATAGATAAAATAAATGGCACAGGTTTTGGCTTAACAATGGGGATTCATACGCGAATTAACTATCGTGGTTTTGAACTAGCTAAGCTTTCAAGAGCGGGTAATGTTTATATTAACCGTAACATGATCGGTGCAATTGTTGGTGTACAACCTTTTGGTGGACGTGGCTTGTCAGGTACAGGGCCAAAAGCTGGCGGACCTAATTATCTTACACGTTTAGTTAAAGAAAAAGCGACTCCAGATGAAGATCAATTTAATGTTTTACCATCTCAAGCAGAAGCGTTAGAGGGAGATGATAAAGCTAGTTCAGAAGCTAATTTGTTTATGGAAAGAGCAAGTGCTGCTGAAAAAGGTTGGCGCTTAACTGAGTTAAATGATCGGATTTCTTATGTTCGCCAATTATTAGCAAAAATTGCCCATGTTGGTATTGTTGATGATTTAGCCGACGATTTAAATCGCACTTTAAAGGCTGCTCGTGAGCAATTAATTAGCATTGAAAAACATTTGAAAAAGCCAACAATTTTGCCAGGGCCAACGGGGGAATCTAATATTCTTTATCTTGAAAACCGTGGCAATATAATTTGTTTCGCTGATAAAGACGTAAGTTTCCATTTTTGGACTCTTTCTGTTGTAACCGCATTAGCAACGGGTAATACGGTAACCTCAGTTGTTTCTGATCTGTTCTATGAAGAGGCTATTGCATTTAGAGAGAAGTTTATTGCAACTGGGGCAGATAAAAATGTGTTCCAAGTGGCACGACTACATCACTTATCTGCAATGTTGGCGCATCCTGCGTTATCGGGTGTTGTTGTTGATAGTTTATGTGATAGAAAGCATTATATCAGTGAAAAATTGGCTGAACGCGAAGGAGCAATATTGCCTGTGATCAGTTCAGAATATTTTGATAATTTGATTCAGCGTTTGTTAACTGAGAAAACTATCAGTATTGATACAACGGCATCTGGCGGTAATACTTCATTAATGACGTTAGTTGAAGAAGATTAGTTACTGATAACGAGCACCTAAAGGTGCTCGTTTTTTTTTGAATTTATTCACCAACTAAAATTATAGACTTATTTTTGTCGTATTTTCCTGCCAAACCGCTTTAGTTCAATTTTTTATTTGAAAATTGTTACAACATTTATCCACTGATTTTAACTTGTTGGTTGCCTAATGCTCGACAGCTTAGTATAAATAGAGCCATCTAAAATTTATTGAAATGTAAAGTTTAACTTATGAAAATAAAAATAATTGTCGCTGCCATTAGTTTATCCTTGGCGGCTTGTGTAGTTACTGAATCAGGTGAACAAACCCCCGAGTCAGTTTTAAATAACTCAAGTAGCTCTTCTATCGTTAGTGAACCGACTCCAATTAGAAGTAAAGAAATTGCCACAGTTGAGGTTAGCAAAGAAATTACGCCAGTATCAGCAACTCATCTTTCTGATATCAAAATAACGCTAGAGCAAATCATGTCAGATCCTGATTGGATGGGGCGTTCTCCTGAGCGCTGGTATTGGGGAGATGATAGTCAAAGCATTTACTATTCTCAGAAACAGAAAGGTACACCGCTGAGAGAGTTATATCATCAGTCGATTTCGGCTAAATCGTCAGATAAAGTGGCACTAGATAAACTCCATCAAGCTTCTGATCGAAATGCAGTTAAAAATGATACAGGTACTCAGGAGGTTTATACATACCAAGGTAATGTATTTCTTAAACACTTAGTAACAGGAGTCGTTACACAGCTTACACATACAACAGCTTACGAAAGTTCAGTGATGTTTTTAGCAAATGGTAATGTTGCCTACCGTGTTAAAGATAAGTTTTTTGAACATGATTTAACTAACAATCGTATAGTTGAATTAGCTAGTTTACTTACTGCTAACGATCCTAAAAACGCTGATAATAAAGTGTCATATTTAGCGGGTGAACAAACAAAATTAATTGGCTATATTGCTCTTCAGCAAAAGAATGAAGCACTAAAAACGCAACAAAGTGATCGATTAAAAGCGCAAAACAATAGCATTACCCAAACAGAATTTTATTTTGGTAAAGGTAAGAGAATTACCCATGCGAGTTTATCGCCACATGCAGATAAAATGATTGTCAGTATTGCTGATCAAAAATCATCAAGAGATGATAGTGATATAATGCCTAATTATGTAACTGATAATGGTAAAGTAGATGCAGAAAAAGTACGTGCTCGTGTTGCCAATAATACTCAATACAAAGAACAATTGTATTTACTTGACTTAACGTCAGGGCAAAAATTTGAATTAGCATTTGATACTTTACCCGGTTTTGATCAAGACGTTTTAGCTTCAGTACGAAAAGAAAATTTTCAGCGAGAAGGGAAAACTTACCAATCAAAAAAATCACCTCGTAATATTCATGTAATGAGAGCGAATTCGCCTATTAAGTGGCATAAAAGTGGTAAGCAGGTCGCGTTATTATTAGAAGCTTGGGATAATAAAGATCGTTGGCTTACATCAGTTAATCTACTCAACAATACCTTAGAAAATCAACATCGTTTACATGATAATGCATGGATAAACTGGAGTTTCAATGAATTTGGCTGGATTGAAGATAAGTTGTATTACTTATCTGAAGAAACAGGGTATTCACACTTATATACTAAGTCGTTAAAAGGCAAAGCGAAACAATTAACTTCAGGAAAGTTTGAGGTTAATAACGTTACGCTAACTAACAATAAAGATCGTTTTATTTTTAGAGCAAATAAATCTCACCCTGGTATTTATGATATTTATCAAGTTAATGCAGATGGCAGCAATTTTACCGCATTAACTGCGCTTGGCGGTAATAATGACTATGCGTTGAGTCCTGATGAAAGCAAATTATTGATAGAACACTCAACCGTTACTATGCCACCAGAATTATATGTTAAAGATTTAACAAACGATTCACCTGCAAAACGTATTACACATACAGTTTCAGAGCAGTTTTTAGCAATGCCATGGGCTTCGCCAAGTGTTATCGCAATCCCGTCTACTAATCAAAAAGAACCGATATATTCACGCGTTTACTTGCCTAAAAACTATGATCAAACCTCAAGTAAAAATAAAGCAGTTATGTTTACCCATGGTGCTGGGTATTTACAAAATGCTCACTTAGGTTGGTCTGGATACTTTAGGGAATTTATGTTCCATAGTATGTTGGTGCAACAAGGCTATGTAGTGATAGATATGGACTACAGAGCTTCAGCAGGCTACGGACGTGACTGGAGAACAGCAATCTATCGTCATATGGGTAAACCTGAAGTTGAAGATATGAGAGATGGGGTAAACTGGTTAGTTGAAAATGCCAACGTAGATCGCAACCGTATAGGTACTTATGGTGGATCATATGGTGGGTTTTTAACACTGATGTCGATGTTTACAGCACCTGATCTATTTCAGTCGGGCTCTGCTTTACGGTTAGTGTCAGACTGGGCTTATTATAACCATGGGTATACATCCAATATTTTAAATACACCAGAAGATGATGCGATAGCTTATGAGCGTAGCTCTCCAATATACTTTGCTGAAGGGCTTGAAAAACCATTATTAATTAATGCGCCAATGGTAGATGACAATGTGTTTTTTCAAGACACAGTAAGACTTGTACAACGTTTAATTGAATTAGAAAAGCAAGACTTTGAAACCGCTATTTATCCAGTTGAACCGCATGGCTTTGTACAGCCAAGCTCTTGGTTAAATGAATACCGTCGAATTTATAAGTTATTTGAATCAACGTTATAAATAAAAGTTTGTTTTAATTTTATACCAGTTTCATTAATTAAGTGACCTATTTTATACGCAGTGAAAACAGTCAAATACAAGGCATTTATTTTCATAACTAGTTGTTCTAATTATAAAATAAATAACGCAGTAGTTGATTGTTTTAACCAGTAGAAATGATCACATAATTAGTGAGATTGGTATTACTGATAAAGCAGCGATATTATTGCTGCTTTTTACTTACCAAATATAAAGTAATAGCTACTAAGAAACCACAAATTACGCCGTATAAATGCGCATCTATTGCCACATTAGCTTCAATAAGTTGTATTACTTCTTCACTTGCGCCATAAACTTGTTCGTAAGCTACTTTAACTAACACTGCAACTATTAATACATAGCCTGTTTTTTCATGTACTTGTATATCTTTATATGCACCAATAACAAATAAGCCATGTAAAATACCAGACAAACCCACATAGCTAATAATTTCGGGTGAGAAAATATAGAGCCCTATGCTAGTGCCTAATGCAAGAAGTAACCAAATAGTTAAATAGCTTTGCCATGTAAAAAACTGTCCGTGTAACGCCCACAGCAGAAAAACAGCGGCACAATTTAATACTAAATGCATATCGTTTGTATGAAATAAATGGCCGGTGATAAATAGCCACCAATGATCCTGTGTAATTAATTCACGATTAAAATTAAAACTATGACTTAATTCATGATTAAAAATGAAAGCAAGAGCGGCTAGCAACATAATGACTAAAGGACCGATGATATGTGTGCTTTTTGTTGGTAATTTTTTAAATGTGATCATCATGGTGTCATAAAAGTAAAAAGTTAATATAAAGTACTTTATCCCAAGTGGTATGATTAGCTGTAGAAGAGATTCTAGTGCGCATTAGCATTGTTTTTTGGTGATAAATTGGCGATTAAAGAAATGTCTCGTAATTATTGTAACCTATGTTCGAAGCCCGAAGTAAGTTGTATCTGCAAATTTATGATCTCAATAAAAAATGAGATTGAGATCATTATTTTACAACACCCAAGTGAAGTAAAACAAAGTAAAGCTACCGTTCCTTTGCTTGCTGGTTCTTTAGCAAAGTGCCATGTTTTTACGGGGGAAAACTTTGATACCAATGAATCACTACAGCAGTTAATCGCGAAATATTCCAATAGTGTGGCGTTACTTTATCCAAGTGAGTTTGCTCAAGTACTTGCTAATAACGAAAATTCTTCATGTTTAAAAGGAATTCGTTGTTTAATATTACTCGACGGTACGTGGAAAAAAGCCTATCGTATCTATCAGTTAAATACATTTTTACATCAAATGCCACACTGGGTATTACCCGATATTTACAAAGGTAAGTATCAGATTAGAAAAACAACAAAACTTGGTGGGCTGTCAACACTGGAGGCCTGTTGTTATGCGCTGACAACTCTCGAAAACGGTAATGAGCGCTACAAGCCGCTGTTAGATAACTTTGTGGCTTTTAATCTGTTTCAACAGCGTTTCGTACCAACAACATCTAATAATAGTTCAATGGAAATACCAAATGAATAGAAAAATGTTTATAGCACTATCAATTTTAAGTTTCTTTTGTACAGCGACCAGTTTGCATGCACAAGAAATAAGAGAGCCAGAAGCAACGGTATCTATTACGGCTAAACAGGCCGTAGTTGCAGATAAATTTATGGTTGTAGCTGCAAACCCTTATGCAAGTGAAGCCGGTTTTAATATTTTAAAACAAGGAGGTAGTGCTATTGATGCCGCGATAGCAGTGCAATTAGTATTAACCCTAGTTGAACCGCAGTCTTCAGGTATTGGTGGCGGTGCCTTTATTTTACATTGGGATAAAAAAACACAAGCGTTATCAACGTTTGACGGCAGAGAAACAGCGCCAGAAAAAGCGACCAGTGAACTCTTTTTAGATAACAATGGCAAGTCTGTTCCTTGGGTAAAAGCAATAGTAGGTGGACGCTCCGTAGGGGTGCCTGGTGTATTGGCCGCACTTAAAAAAGCACATTTACAATATGGTAAGCTCCCTTGGTCGGTGTTGTTTAGCGATGCAATTAAACTCGCAGAAGAAGGTTTTATTGTTTCTCCACGACTTGAAAAGCTGCTGTCGATGCAATTAAACCCAGGCGTGACTCTTATGCCATCAATTCACAATTATTTTTTTCCTGATGGTGAAGTGATTAAGGCAGGTGCTTTATTAAAAAATCACGCTTTAGCTAACGTTTATAAGAGTATAGCGAAAAGTGGCACAACACCATTTTATCAAGGTTGG
Source organism: Thalassotalea piscium (assembly GCF_030295935.1). Classification (NCBI taxonomy): domain Bacteria; kingdom Pseudomonadati; phylum Pseudomonadota; class Gammaproteobacteria; order Alteromonadales; family Colwelliaceae; genus Thalassotalea; species Thalassotalea piscium. Next base: position 2,332,353 of record NZ_AP027362.1, on the reverse strand, counting down.
ATCGCTGAAAAGATAGTTGCAGCGGTTAATAATAGCCCAGTAGCACCAGGTGTATTATCGCTTAACGACCTAGCTACTTATGAAGCAAAAGAACGAGCAGCCGTATGTGGGCCGTATCAAACTTATAAAATATGCGGTATGGGGCCCCCAAGCTCTGGTGGTATCGCAGTTATTCAAATGCTTTCAATGCTGGCACCATTTAAGCTGAATGAGCGAGAATTTTTAGATCCTCAAACATTAAATTTATTTACGCAAAGCTCTCGTCTAGCCTTTGCCGATAGAGAGATGTACCTTGCCGATAGTGACTTTGTACAAGTACCGACAGACCAGTTACTTAACAAAGATTATTTAGCAACACGATCGCAATTAATATCACCAGATAAAGTGATTGATAAGGTTCAAGCAGGACAATTTGCTACGCCACTTGCTTATGCTAATAACGACAGCTTTGATCTACCTTCAACTAGCCACTTTTCTATAGTTGATCAACAGGGTAATGCTATTTCCATGACAACGAGTATTGAAATGGCATTTGGCTCAGCTGTTATGGTAGAAGGGTTTATTTTAAATAATCAATTAACTGACTTTGCGTTATCACCTAAACGCAATGGCAAGTGGGTAGCTAACCGCGTTGAAGCAAATAAACGCCCACGAAGTTCAATGGCACCAATGATGGTGTTTAATGCTGATAATAGTTTAAAACTTGTCGTTGGCTCTCCAGGAGGAAGTCGCATTATTAATTATGTTGCAGAAACCATCCTAGGTGTTTTAGATTGGCAACTTAATCCTCAACAAGCGATTAATTTACCTAAAATTACTAATCGCAATGGTGCTACAGCCATAGAGCAAGGTAGTAAGTTAGTTAAATATGTAACCACGTTAGAGCAAATGGGCCATAAGGTTAGCGTTCGCGATTTAAATAGTGGTGTTCATGCTATTGAATTGAAAAATGGGAAGTTAATTGGTGGTGCTGATCCAAGAAGAGAAGGAGTAGCGCTAGGGCAATAGCAAGTATTTTTGAGTTCGTGCTTTATACCAATCTCACTAACTATGTGAGCATTTCTACTGGCTAAAACAATCAACTACTGCGTTATTAATTTTATAATTAGAGCAACTAGTTATGAAAATAAATGCCTTGTATTTGACTTTTTTTTACTTCGTATAAAATTGATCACTTAATTAATGAAACTGGTATTATATTTAATTCTGCGATATTCGGGGATGGTTTTTAGAAGGCTTAACAGAGAGCGATAGGCATTATTAATTGGTAGAAATTAATAATGCCTTTGGTATAAATATTAAAACGGGTCTTTTAATATTTTATCTATAACCCACTTATCATTGATTTGAACTAATGAAAGTCGCTTAACTTCTTTAATACGATCATTCTGATAATAACCATCAAAATATACTGTGATAACCGCAGCATCTTTAAATTGCTCCCTTACTTTTACACCACTATCATCAGGTCTAATTTCTACATTATCGTAAGACATGTTAAAAAGATGGCGGGCTATTGCGCTAGGCGACTTGTAGTGCATTACAATACGAGCTAACCGCGGAGAGCAAACCGATGCTGCTTTTTTTGCGTTTTTTTCATTATATAATGCTTCAAAAAAAGCGACAGCCACTTTTTCTGGGTTTTCAATTTCCGATATTTCATCTTCATTATTTCCGCAGGCAGATAATAATAAAAGTAACGGTATAAGTAATATAGCTAAATATTGGCGCATGATATTTCATTTTTCCTAAAAACTTAGTTTCATCATACCCTAAGTACCTGATTAATTTCTATGGTTTGGCAATAAAAAGGGCGCCTAAGCGCCCAAATTCAACTATTTTGTTCCGCTTTCTAAATAACTACTGCACTAATTCTTTTTCAGAAAACGTTTCGCCAAATAACGGACTTGATAAATACCGCTCGGCTGAACTTGGTAAGATCACTACTACGTTTTTGTCTTTGTTTTCTGCTTTTTCAGCTAAGCGAATTGCAGCAACAACAGCAGCGCCTGATGAAATTCCTGCTAAAATACCTTCTTCTTTCATTAATCGGTGAGTCATTGCCATAGCATCTTCATTAGATACTTGCTCAACTGCATCAATGACTGAAAGATCTAAATTGCCAGGAATAAAACCAGCACCTATACCTTGGATCTTATGCGGGCCTGGTGTTAATTCTTGTCCTGCCATTTTTTGGCTGATAACAGGTGAATCTGTTGGCTCAACTGCAACAGAGATAATTGTTTTATCTGCTACTTTTTTAAGGTATCGACTTACACCAGTAATTGTACCGCCAGTGCCTACACCAGCAACAAAAATGTCGACATCGCCTTTAGTATCTTCCCATATTTCAGGACCTGTAGTCTTTTCATGAATTTCAGGGTTGGCAGGATTATCAAATTGACCTAAAAGAACATATTTATTTGGATCTGAGTTTTTTATTTCTTGTGCCTTGGCAATTGCACCGCCCATACCTTTAGCGCCTTCAGTTAGTTCTAGCTTTGCGCCTAATGCTGATAATAATTTTCTACGCTCTAAACTCATTGTTGAAGGCATAGTAAGTGTTATTGCATACCCGCGAGCTGCAGCAACAAAAGCTAAGGCAATACCTGTGTTGCCACTGGTAGGCTCAACGATTTCTTTACCTTCAGTTAATAGGCCGCGTTTTTCAGCATCCCAAATCATATTAGCGCCAATTCTACATTTAACACTAAAGCTAGGATTTCTTGCTTCTACTTTAGCAAACACATTACCTGTTGTTACTCGGTTTAATTTAACTAGTGGTGTATTTCCAATAGTTGTTGAATTATCTTGAAAAATATTTGGCATGTTCATTTCCTTTCGGTATGGTGATGCAAATTAGTGACGTTATTCTTTTAATTTTAGCTAACTCGGATCATAAGTTTGTTATAAATACAGTGTAAGAGTAGCGTGTATTGAAATAAAAAGAAGTGATATTTCGTTATATCTTATATGCAATAATGGAATAAGTAGAGCCTTTCTTAATCATAATTGTTGAAATTTAATCCCAATGGCTAATAAATCAACCATGGCCATAAATAACCCTACTTATTTAAGTAACCTGAATTCGGAATAAGCTAAATACACCAAAGCTACGATTTTTGCGCGTATCTGCGTTGCCTGCATGGACGTAAGTACTTGGTTTTTGTCTGGAACTAAAAAACCGTTAATTTGCTACTAATAGCCGACTATTAGTTATACAAATCAGCCTTGATTCGCACAAAACTTATAGCATTGGTATTAAAAATGCACATAGAACTTGTAAAGAAATAATTTAACGCATTGTAAAATATTACTTTTTCTGTTTTTTGCGCACATCCATTATCCCGAGTTCAGGTTAAGTAAAAAAGAAACACGAAAAATACTAACCTCATTTGCTTTTGAAGTAGATAAATCGTTATTTGGTCTTCCGCTAGCGCCACCAAGAAAACGTGCTAATGCATTGCAACCCGATGTTTCGAATCAGGTTGCTCCTCAAGATAAAGAAACCCATCAAACATTTTATGAAGGGCTTGACTGGTTTAAAGGAGTTATAAAGGATCTTGGTTTGAGTTTTGGTTGGGCAGCTTTATATTTTTCGGTACTTACTTCTGTATGGAACGGGCAAACCTTAGGTAAGCGCATAATGCAACTAAGCGTTATTCAGCTTGATGGATCTCCATTAACAGTGCGGGAGAGTTTTGGCCGTTATGGCGGGTATGGTGCAGGGCTTGCAACAGGTTTATTAGGTTTTTTGCAAATTTATTGGGATGCTAATCGCCAATGTATACATGATAAAATATCATCAACTGCTGTAATCGATAATAAAAAAACAATCAACAAGAATAAACATTAATCGAGTAAACAATATGTTAGCTAAATTGTAGGTCATTTATGCTGGAAATAAGCAATTTATTACCCCCTTTTTGTAATCTATAACTATACTTTAGTTAGATGTTCGTGTCGCCGCAGTCAAAGACACTTTTACCGGGTTACCCGTATGTGCGTACAATACACGCACCTTGTTTTAGGACTAACATGTTAACATTTAGGTGTTAATTTATGTGAATGGCCGTCGAAACACTCCCATAAACTGTCGAAATGACGACACGGGCATCTTACTTTACTAGGAGTGTTGATCTTACTGCAACATTGCAAATTCAGCCGCAGCTTGCGCGTGAATAGCTGTTGTATTAAATAACAATACTTCAGTGTCTTTCTGATCAATTAATAATGCTATTTCAGTACAACCTAAAATTATTGCTTGTGCACCTTGTTGGTGTAAGCGGTTAATAATATTAAGGTATTGTACTTTAGATGAGTCGTTTATTTTTCCAAGACATAATTCTTGATAAATCACTTGATGAATCATTTGTTGGTCTACTTCATTAGGCACAATAACATCAATTGCAAATTTATCTTTTAGGCGACCTTTATAAAAGTCCTGCTCCATAGTGAACTTTGTTCCTAGCAAACCGACTTTAGTGATATTTTGTTGCTGTAATTCAACTGCGGTTGCATCGGCTATATGTATTAAAGGAATTGAAACACTATTACTAATAGTGTCAAACACTTTATGCATAGTATTGGTACAAATAATTAAAAAGTCAGCGCCACTAGCTTCTACAGCTTGAGCTGCTTTAGATAATATTTTTGCCGTTTGTGCCCAATCACCTTGGCGCTGTAGCTTTTCTATTTCATCAAAGTTTACGCTGTTTAAAATAATTTTAGCTGAATGTAATCCACCGAGCTTTTTGTTAACACTTTGATTGAGCAGTTGGTAATAGCTAACAGTAGACTCCCAGCTCATTCCCCCTAACAATCCAATGGTTTTCATTACATTACTCTTTATTTTAAATAGCTTAAGGTAACCAAGCGTAACTGACTTTAGTGAAAAAGGTGCGCTCTGCACGTTCGAGACTGAACAAGTCATCATCTTGATAACTAAAGTCAGAATACCCTAAGAAAAATACCGTTTGAGGGTTAATTTTGTACGCGTAAATTAACTGAGCTGATAGATCATTATTAGTTGCTGAAACGTCTACCATCGGGTTGTTATTTGGATTTCTTTCAATATCACTATAAACAAGGTTAAGTTTTAAATAACTGCGAACATCAAATTGATAACTTAGCCTTAGCTCTGAGAGTGAGGCTCGATATACATTAGCGCTGTCAGCCTCTAAACTGCCGTAAGTTTGGTAAAAATCTATTTCAAGGTGCTTAGTTGCGTTATAGGCGATATTAGCACTTATTTCTTTATAGTCACCCAAGCGGTTATTATCGTAGTCAATTTTATCACCTAATGTGATATCTACAGAGCTATATAATTTATTGCTAGGCTGTATATCAAGATGAAAGACTGCTTGATTTTCAGTAAATAAGGTCGTGTTGCCATCAATAGCGGTTTTGCTTGGGTCATAGCGCAAACCTACTTTTTCTGCATGAGTTAACATAATGTCAACGTAGGAAAGTAGCGGGCCATCAATTCCAAAGCTAGTGGCTAGGCTTTTTTCAAGTAATTCGCCCTTATCACTATGTTTAATTTGCCACTGGCCTGAGAGTTTTGCTTCCTGCCAAATGCTATCTGATTCACCATAAAAAAAGCGATCAACTAAAATACTGTCTAACTGATAATCAGCATAAGGCATGTAACCTAAGTCAGCTCTAAAGTCTTGGCCTATATCTTGATGCTCAGCTTTAATACCCCAATATTCTGAGCTGTGGATAAAGTTAAGCTTTAATGCCTGATCTTGAAAGTTTCCCTCATGCTTTGTATCTGAACTTAACCATTGTGCGAGGATGCTATTTGAGTCATCAAATTTGTACTTACCATCGAAACCAAAGACATAGTTATGATAATTGTCGGCAGTTCTGAGCGTGCTAATAGCGCCAATAGACAAGTCTTCATTGGCATCAAAGCGATATTTAATTGCCCCTGAGTGACTCTCTGTATTTAATGAAGCAATGCGCGATTGAGTGTTGCCAGGAATAATAAAGTTGGTTTCAGTATCATTTGTTATAAAAACACCATAGCTGTGTTTGTCTTTGCTACCAGTAAGTTTGGCACCATAATCAGGATCTGCAATATTACGGCTATAAACCAAATTATAATTTGAACTAAAATAATCTGAATTTTCAGTAAAAAACTGGCGTTTCTCTTCGTAATAAAGTGAGAAGGTTTTATTAATGCTCAACTGACCCGCGTCAGATTCTACGGTTGAAAAGTCTGGGTTTATAGTGGCATTTAATAACGTATTTGAATTGATACCCCAGCGTAGGTCTAAGCCTGCTTCAATATCACTATCGCTGTGCCAATCGTTGGAGCTGTCATAAACATCTCTGTATTGATCTTTTTGAGCGACAAGAGCAGGTGTTAACATGAGCTTTTTGCCCGCTTTAGCGTTTTTAAAACCCTTTGCTTCTGGTATTTGACATAACCAACAGTCATTATCTCGGTCTAAAGGTATATGTGAAATACGCAGACGAGTGTCACGAGGGTATAATCTAATTAGTTCTATTGCCCATGTTTTAATTTCATCATTATCTGAAAAATTAAGAATACGGTAAGGAATCGCCAGTTCAACTTGATATCCCTGTTCAGTAATTTTTCCATAAGACTGCCAAATCGCATCCCATGAAGAGTTAGCCTCACCCGTCATTTCATTATTTATTTCGTCAATTTGAACACCAAAAGGATTGACCATAAATTGATAATTAAGTCGACGGGTATTAAAGGTGTCAAGTTTCACAACAACTAAGTCGTCTCCCCACTTAGTATCCCTATCACCTAAAGAGGCTTGAATATTTTCAGGGTTAGGGTCTTGTGCAACAAAAGAAACATACAAAAATTCGCCATTCTCAACGATTTTAGCCGTAGTTTTTACGGGGCTTGATACGTTATTCCAAGGGTAATTGACAATATTGAGTTCGACAGTGTTGGCTTCATCCCAAATTGGATCGTTTAATTCTCCATCTATAATAGCGGTATTTTTACTATAGGGTATTGAGAGTGATTGGATACTGTTGGAAGCCTCTTGAGCGGTTAAAAGAGGGCTTGTGAGTGTGAATACTACAGTTACAAAAAAGGCGTAACTATTCCTTATTTTGAGCATAACTTTTTCTACTTTTTGTTTATTATTTTTATTATGTAATGCGAATTACAATTCCTTTTCGGTTAAATTGTGTCAAATTAGTGTCATTAATACAACCAATAATTGATTGATGTAAAAGCATAAAGTTGAACTTTATGGTGATATTTTTATGCGTGTACATCAATCGTGCTGTGGTGAAATAGTAATTATTGTACCCATGCATAACTAAACTTGGTAAAAATACTTCGTTGGTTTTGCTCGAGATCACTAAAGTGTTGCTCAGCGTCATGACTATCAGAATAACCTAGATAAAATACGGTTTGCGAGTTGATTTTATAGGCATATAACAGTTCAGTTGAAAGCGCTTTACTGTGAGACATTAAGTCTTCAGGGGCAATATAGAGATAGTTACCTACGTTACGATGTGTATTATTATAGATTACACTAAATCGAATGAAGCTTTGTACATTAAATTGATACACTGCGCGTAAATCTGTTAATCGCGCAATAAATACGTTTTGTTGATCTGCATCGAGCTTACTAAATGTATGTTTTAGTTTTATTTCAATATGTTGGTTTAGGTTCCAAGTCATATTTGATTGAAAGCGTTTACTTTTACCTAAACGATTATTACTGTAATCAATTGAATCGCCAGTGCTAACATCAGCACCAATGATAAAGCCTAACGTAGGTCTGACTTCAGCGAATAATGAAGTATTTTTTTCAGTAAATAACGTGGTATTACCGTCGATAGCTAAATTACTTTTATCGTGGCGGCTACCAACTTTATCTCTATAGCTATAAGCTAGTCTGACGTTGGTATTGTGGCTAGCAGTTAGGCGGGCATTTATATCAAATTCTTTTTCAATTAATTCGTTATTGTCATTTTTTATAATATCCCAGTCTGAATATATTTTAAATTGACTCCACCAATCACCTGGTTGTGCGTACCATTTACGGTCGCCGCCAATTGAAAATTTATTATGATCTACTCGTGATATAAAGCCTAAATCCCCTCTAAAACCTGCATTTTGGCGGTCATAAGTTACCCGATAGTACCAATCACTGTCGTTATGGTAGTATCCAGCTCTTATTGCATTTCCGCTGAAACCATCGCTGTTAAGTGTTCGGAGAACTTTTTCATTAAAATCACAATTGCCAAATTCACACTCCGTATTATTCGCATTTAAGCAATCGTCAGGATTATCCGCGTTACAAAACTGTTCAAAGAGTGTGCTTGGGTATTCAGTATCTGAATATAAGCTTTGGAACTTTATAACATCATAAGTACCCAAGCGTACTCTTGCATCAATACCATGTACTTGGTTTTGATAATCTGTTGCAGTTCTTAATGTTGAAATCCATCCTAGTGTAATGTTTTTATTATAATTATAACGATAGCGTAGCGCAGAGGCTTTAGATTCGCCTTCTATTTCAGCTACTGATGACGCTCGGTTTCCGGGAATTAAAATATTGGTACTGTCATCATCGGTAACAAACAATCCAAATGAGTGGTTGTTTTTCCGTCCTGTTAGTTTTGCTCCATAATTAGGTGCATTAATATTTCTGGTATAAATTAAGTCGTAATTTGAGTCGAAGTAATCAGCATTATCTAAAAAAAACGCCCGTTTTTCTTGAAAAAATAAAGCAAAGGTATTGTTAATATTAAGCTGGGAGCTGTCTGTTTCTATCGTTGAAAAGTCTGGGTTTATGGTGGCATTAAGTAAAACATCAGGTGTTATACCCCAGCGTAAATCTAAGCTAGCTTCGGTATTAGTTGTATTGATCCACTGGCTATCATTCGCAGATCTTTCTTGGCTTTTACCCGTAACTAACGAAGGTGCAACGATCAAGTTGCTACCTTGTTTGGCTCCTGAGAAGCCTGTAGCTGTGGCAAGCTGACAAAGCTCACAGCTATTATCGCGATCTATTGTGATGTTAGAAATTCTTAACGATTCTTCTCTAGGATAAAAGCGAACTAATTCAATCCCCCAGTCTTGCGGCGTAGATTTTTCGGTAAAGTTCAAAATACTCAAAGGAAGGGCTATTTCTACCACATAACCGTTGCAGGTAATTTCACCTGCAGCATCCCATATTCCATCCCATGCATCGCTTTCTCTTTGGGTGACTTCGTTTTCAACACCATCAATTTTTACACCAAGAGGGTTAACCAAAAACCGATAAGCACTGCGTTGATCATTAAAAGTGTCTATTTTTATACCAACGATATCGTCTCCCCAAACCTTATCGCGATCTTTATAAAAAGCGCGTATTTTTTCAGGCTCAGGATCTTGCGCGAAGAAAGCAATGTATAAAGTATTACCATCTTCCATTAACAAGGCCTCTGTGTTAATGCTACTTGGTATATTATTATGAGGTCGAGTGATGTTATTAATCAGTACCTTTTTGGCATTACGCCATTGCGGCTCTGAAATTTTAGCATCTATTGTAATTTGACCTTCAACGCGAGGTATTTCAATTTTAGAGGTGTTTTTAACATGCGAATTAGCAAAAGCATTATTCAACATAAAATAAAGAGGAAAGCATAATAAAGCGAAGGCTATCGATATATTGCTATTTTTCATTAATAGCCCTTAGGTATCTTTTGGACAAAATAAATTTGAGACATAATATCGCTATGTGAATATGAGTCAAAGAAAACACGATGACTGACCAATACAATAAGATTAGCTGTATTTTTACATTAAGGCGTTTTTTTCTTTAATATATAAATATGCTACAACACCAATGACCTTTATTGGATTGAGCTACTGCGTTTTGCTTACTTGTTGGAAACAATAACTTTGTATCCGCTTGGCTGTATTTAGCAATAACTTATTAATGTTGAATAATATACACAACTTCACCCACTTTAACTAATTGATATTCATTGTTAATTTATATTGCAAAGTATTTAGTAATATAAATTAAAATTTAGAGCCTTAGGTGGATATTATCTAATGTAAATCAATAAGTTCACTTTAAAATTTCACAATAATTTAAAGAAATTGTTCTCGAATAAATAAGCATACTAATGCATACTTGCACTATAATAACTGCAACTTGATTGGCTATGAATAATTATTACTTTGATTTATTTGCTTTAATTGTCTTTGTTTTTAGTTGGACAGGCTATACATGGTTTGCAAAAAAACGAGCTAAAACAGACGACTGTATTGCACGTTGCTTACATCAGCACAGAATTCATTGGATGTATGAAACAATGGAGCGTGACTTAAGGATGGTAGAAGCAGGGTTACTTGCAAACTTAGAACGTAATATTGCTTTTTTTGCCTCAACAACCTTGCTGGTTTTAGCAGGGGTATTAACGTTATTTTCACAAGTAGATAGACTAGAACAAGTACTCGCGACTATCCCTTTTACGGCATATCCTGATCATGGCATCATCCAAGTTAAGCTTGGTGTATTGGTTGTTATTTTTGTTATGGCATTTTTTCACTTTACCTGGTCGATGCGTCAATATGGCTTTTTAAATGTGATGATTGGTGCAGCTCCTTACAGTCAAAATGGGCCTGAAGAAAGTCACCAAAAATATGCTTATCAAATGGCGATAGTTCAAGATCAAGCAGCCCATTCATATAATTATGGTCTGCGTGCTTTTTATTTTTCTATTGCGGTTGTTTTATGGTTTTTTCATCCCTTTTTACTGATTTTTGTGAGCTTGTTTGTCGTACATACCTTGTTTAATCGAGAGTTTCGCTCTAAAGCCGTTAAAGCTATTACAGAGGGGCAAAAAATACTTGAAAGTGAGCGAAACGGTAGAAAAAATAACATTTAAAATGAATAACAAACATCGTTTTGCCCATTATTTACCAAGTGACTTTGATCAATTTGATTGCGTAAAGTTATCTAAAATTTTTTATTTGTTATTACTCATTATTCTACGAGGCTACATTGTATGGATTATGTCGATAACGAACTTTAAAGATCGTGTTAGCGTAATTGAGTGGGTTTACCCTGAGCCTATATTATTTTATACCAGTCTTATTTCGGGAATAATAGGCCTATTCGTTTTGTTAATTATAAGTTTAAGAAGACCTGATGCGCCTAACTGGATAAAGAAATGTTGGTACAATATAAGACATTTTTTTGCCGTAGCCTTATGTTTTGATTGGCTTGTTAATTTAGCGGCCTATTTCTACGATATTCTATATGCTTTACCATTAATTATTATTTATGGTGTATTTGTTGTTATTGCGCTAATTGTGCTTTATTCCAATACACGAATTAAAATTAATGTTGAAGAGTTTCCAGAAAAACTGCCAGATTAAGTGCTATTATTTCAACAGATTAAAGAAGGGTAATTATAATGAGTGAAGAGCTACAAGAACATCGACTGATTATTCTTGATACTGAAACAACGGGTATTAATCCAAGAGAAGGGCACCGCATTGTTGAAATAGGTTGTGTTGAAATGATCAATCGACAATTAACAGGGCGTACTTACCACGCATATATCAAACCTATGCAAAACGGTATGCAAATGGTGATGGAACAAGAAGTCATTAACATACATGGTTTAACTGATGAATTTCTTCGTGATAAGCCTCAATTTAATCAAGTAGCGCGAGAGTTTATCGATTTTATTAAAGGCGCAGAGTTAGTTATACATAATGCAAAGTTTGATGTTGGCTTTATGAATCATGAGTTTTCAATGATTAACGGCCTACCGATGACAGAAGAAATTTGTACAATAACTGATACGCTACAAGTAGCAAAGGATGAATTTGGCTCACCTAAAACACTCGATTATTTAGCTCGGTTTTATAAAGTAGATAAATTAATAGATCGTACCTATCACGGTGCATTAATTGATGCTCAGTTACTAGCTTTTGTCTATGTAGAAATGACACGTAAACAGTCGGCTTTAGACTTAACTGCTGGCGATGGACATAAAGAAGGCACTGATGCTAATGCAATAAGACGTTTAGATGAGGTGAGAAGTAAATTAAAGGTTATCTATGCAACTGCCGATGAAGAGATTGCACATCAAAAACGTCTTGCCATACTGGCAGAAAAAGGGAGCGAGCCTTTATGGCAAAATTAATGGCAAAGTTAGGTTGCTGTAGCCGTTATTTATTTATCTTACTTGTTATTATACAAAGTTACTATGTAATGGCGCAGCAAGAGTTAACAGAAATTGAATATTACAAAAATGATGATGTTACTAATCAAATTGCCCTATTAGATAATCGATTTCGTATAGATGCTCAATTAGAAGAAGTGACCTTGTTATTTTACCGAGCAACGGGTAGTCAACCGGTAATTCTTATTCGTCCTGACGGTAGTAAACTTAAAATTAATAACTACCCTAAAGATGAAGTTGAATGGTTTGACGATCGAACTTATGACTTAATACGTATGAAAAACCCGATGATAGGGCCATGGCAAGCTGTAGGTGATATTTCACCCGATAGTAAAATAATGGTAATAACAGAGGTGAGAATTGAAGTCGAGCCACTTCCTGAAACGTTGTTGTCAGGTGAAACCTTAAAAGTTTTTGCGCGCCTATATAATCGAGAAAAAGCAATTGATGACCCTCGTTTTGATGATGTAATCGACTTAGACATTGATTTTTATAGTACTAATAATTCTAACTTTGATAACTTTGGTGCAAAACCAATAGAAATTGGCTCGTTCAGAGACGATGGCTATGAACTTGATGAGCATGCTAAAGATGGGATTTTTACTGCAGAATTTGAATTAAATTTTGCAGCTGGTGAGTGGGTACCTATTTATCGTGTGAAAATGCCAATGGCAGAGAGAGAACTAAGACAAAAGCCGGTTATATTACGTCCTGTTCCTGTGAAAATTACTGTCGATAAAACAGTTAACAAAAACGAATACCATAAAATAAACTTTAATATCGATGGCACCTATGTTGATCCCGATAGTATGATTTTTCAAGGAAAGATTACATATCCAGATAAACAGGCTGACCCTTTGTCTATAACTGAAGGGCAGGGTACGAAGCGGGTGAAAAAAATTGCTTTTACCGAACCTGGTATTCATCGTTTAAATATTAATGCTTTTGGTGAAACAATTGATGGTCGAGAATTTCGTTTAGTAATACCTGAGTTTACTTTCAATGTAGAGCGTAAGGGGGGAGTGCGCATTGGCAACCTATCAGGAGATGGCGAAACCAATGACGCTGAAAATACAGTGGAAACAGCACTTGCGATAAAAGAAGCTTCTGTTAAAAAACTTCAAGAAGAATTAGCCCTCGCAAAATTAAAGCATGAACAAGAGCAAGCAGCTAAAAAAGAAATGAATATAATGATCGCAATCATTGTAAACTTAGTCATTATTCTAGCTGCAATAACTGTGTTTATTATTATTCGCCGTAAAAAAAGCAAAGAGAGTAAGTAATAATCAGTGTGTTTTTGCTGTGTTTTTCATCGTATTGCTCAGCAAACACTCATACAGTAAAAAGAATACAAAAAAGTGGTTGACGCACTGGCCTGTTAACCGTATTATTCCCGCCGCATTCAACGACTTGTTGTTGGGCGTAGAATAAAACGTGTGGAGTGGTAGTTCAGTTGGTTAGAATACCGGCCTGTCACGCCGGGGGTCGCGGGTTCGAGTCCCGTCCACTCCGCCACTTTATTCTACAATGTATATCTCTGCGGAGTGGTAGTTCAGTTGGTTAGAATACCGGCCTGTCACGCCGGGGGTCGCGGGTTCGAGTCCCGTCCACTCCGCCAATAGATATACAACAAGTTGATGCATGAGATTAGGTTATAGCGGAGTGGTAGTTCAGTTGGTTAGAATACCGGCCTGTCACGCCGGGGGTCGCGGGTTCGAGTCCCGTCCACTCCGCCACTAATTTCAAAGTAATATAGTATTTATACTTAAAAGGGGAGCCTTTAAAAATACTCACAACCTCGCTTGTTTACAAGCACTGTGCGGAGTGGTAGTTCAGTTGGTTAGAATACCGGCCTGTCACGCCGGGGGTCGCGGGTTCGAGTCCCGTCCACTCCGCCAACTCTTTATTTCAAATCTACGTATTTACAGAATTAATAAAACTAAATATTCAAAGCAGCAAACTGAACTTGTTCAGTTGGTTTGGCTTATTTAAAATTCAGCAGCCTGTCACGCCGGGGGTCGCGGGTTCGAGTCCCGTCCACTGTGCCAACTCTTTATTTCAAATCTACGTATTTACAGAATTAATAAAACTAAATATTCAAAGCAGCAAACTGAACTTGTTCAGTTGGTTTGGCTTATTTAAAATTCAGCAGCCTGTCACGCCGGGGGGCGCGGGTTCGAGTCCCGTCCACTGTGCCAACTCTTTATTTCAAATCTACGTATTTACAGAATTAATAAAACTAAATATTCAAAGCAGCAAACTGAACTTATTCAGTTGGTTTGGCTTATTTAAAATTCAGCGGCCTGTCACGCCGGGGGGCGCGGGTTCGAGTCCCGTCCACTGTGCCAACTCTTTATTTTAAATCTACGTATTTATAGAATTAATAAAACTAAATAGTCAAAGCAGCAAACTGAACTTGTTCAGTTGGTTTGGCTTATTTAAAATTCAGCGGCCTGTCACGCCGGGGGTCGCGGGTTTGAGTCCCGTCCACTGTGCCAACTCTTTATTTCAAATCTACGTATTTACAGAATAAATAAAACTGAATATTCAAAGCAGCAAACTGAACTTGTTCAGTTGGTTTGGCTTATTTAAAATTCAGCGGCCTGTCACGCCGGGGGTCGCGGGTTCGAGTCCCGTCCACTGTGCCAACTCTTTATTTCAAATCTACGTATTTACAGAATAAATAAAACTGAATAGTCAAAGCAGCAAACTGAACTTGTTCAGTTGGTTTGGCTTATTTAAAATTCAGCGGCCTGTCACGCCGGGGGGCGCGGGTTCGAGTCCCGTCCACTGTGCCAACTCTTTATTTTAAATCTACGTATTTACAGAATTAATAAAACTAAATAGTCAAAGCAGCAAACTGAACTTGTTCAGTTGGTTTGGCTTATTTAAAACTCAGCGGCCTGTCACGCCGGGGGGCGCGGGTTCGAGTCCCGTCCACTGTGCCAACTCTTTATTTCAAATCTACGTATTTACAGAATAAATAAAACTGAATATTCAAAGCAGCAAACTGAACTTGTTCAGTTGGTTCGGCTTATTTTGTTATTTTCTTGAATTAATCTTTACGTTTTCTTAGCTTTAAGTAACCGAGTACTATTGTGCCGGTTCAGATTTACTTACTAGTGCCACTAAGTCGCTGCGCTTATTGATCCCAAGTTTAGAGTAGATACGATATAAATGGTTTGAGACGGTAGAAGGAGATAAATTTAAACTTTTAGCAATTTGTTTGAAAGTACTACCTTTGCATATTCCCTCAACTACTTCTCTTTCTCTTTGTGTTAATTCATCAAGTTGATTTTTTACTCGTACAGTTAATTTAAATAACTCGCCGAAAGACTCACGCTTAAATTGCAGGTTTGCAATAGTAAAGTCGTTACTTAAATCTGTCATTGTTAACGGAAACTGCTGCTTAGCTGAATTAGGTAAGTGAGCTTCTAGTACATCTAAAAAGCTAGATGTTACGTTATGGTATATACCCTCGCGATCGCATAGTGCACATTTATTGTCATTTTTGGCATCTAATGTGTTTTCATTTAACGTGATAAACTGTTTATGAGATAAAGCACAGCGTAAATGAAAAAGTAATTGGTTATGCAACCGTTTTTCCTCGTAGGAAAAGGTAGCATTCCTATCAAACCTATAAAGAGTTAATAATGTAAATATACCGCTGCGAAATTCAATATCAATAGAACTTAATATTCGTTCTATTTCATAGGGCTTAAAGCAATCTAAATATAGTGAAGATTGATAAAACTCCTCATCAGTTAATATTTCTCGCATATCTACTGCTAGGCCTTCATTTAACATTAATTGTTTAAAAATTGGATTAATAGCGACTGTTTTTCTTAATTTTTCAAAAATTTCTGGCGGTACGTCAAGTGTTGTTTGAGTGTGAAATTGCTGAGAAGATATATGGCCAGTGCCCCAAATTGCAGCATCAAAATGAATGACTTGTCTAAGCAGATCTAGTGCCCAACTAGAAAATTCTTCTAGAGGGATAAATGAAGCATCGCGATAAAGTTTGCTGATAAATATGTCGGGAGTCATGTTATTCCATTGTTATTTTAAAGTTACCTATAGCCAAGGCTAAAATGAAGGTTAAACAGTCTCTAGTGATTAGGCAATTTTTACTATGGTCAACTAAACCTTGTTAGCACACTATAATATAAAGTTAAGTGATTCCAAGTGAAATAATTACATGAAACAAAACAAAGTGATTAATTGTGATACAGCAATTGCAGGTGGCGGCATTGCCGGCTTAGTTTGTGCGTTAGAGTTGCTTGAGGCAGGGCAGCAAGTAATTATTATTGATAGAGATACTCCAGAACGTTTAGGAGGACTCGCCCGCTGGGCATTTGGAGGTATGGCTTTATCTGAAACGGCACAGCAAAAGCGAATGAAAGTGCCTGATACTCCTAAGTTGTTATTGAAAGATTGGCTTAGTTTCGCAGAGTTTAATCGTGAAGATTTTTGGCCTCAGCAATGGGCTAAAATGTATGCTGATAAAAATAACGAAATGGTGTACCAATGGTTGCTGAAGCTAGGCCTTAAATTTATGCCTGCGGTTAATTGGGTTGAACGAGGTTTATTTGTTCCTGGTAACTCACTACCTAGATACCATATTTTATGGGGAACAGGTTTACACCTAATTGAAACTATAATTGCCAAGCTTTCGTCTTACCTTACGATACCATACGGTGATAGTTATCAGCTTCAAATTTTTCATCAACATAAAGTTATTAAACCTACCGTTGAAACAATTAATAATACAGTTGGGGTTACGGGGGTAGAAGTACTTAATGAACAAAGTGGAAAAACCTTTTTTATTGAAAGTATGCAAGTTGTCATTGCCTGTGGTGGTATTAATGGCAGTATTGAAAAGGTAAAACAAAATTGGTGCTCATCGCTAGAGCGCTCTCCTAAAACATTACTCAATGGTGCGAATCCAATTTCAGATGGTAAGCTACATGATGAAGTTCAAGCACTTGGCGCAACGGTTACACACACAGATAAAATGTGGAATTATGCTGCTGGTATACATCACCCTCAAGCAGAGTTTGAAGGGCATGGTTTAAGCTTAATTCCCTGTAAGTCTGCGTTGTGGATGGACCATACGGGTAAGCGAATTGGTCCTATTCCCTTGGTGACAGGCTTTGATACTCACTATTTATGTCAAGAAGTTGCTAAGCAAGAAAAATCCTGGACATGGCATATTTTAAATTGGGATATAGCCGCTAAAGAATTAGCTGTTTCAGGCTCACTACATAACCCCGCCATTGTTAACCGAAAACTTTTTACTTTAATTAAAGAAATGTTGTTAGGGAATCATCGCTTGGTTAAGCAATTAGTGAATGAAAGTGATGACTTTATTTGTGCTGAAAACCTCGAGGAATTAGTAGAGAAAATGAATAAACTGACAGGCGATAATCATGTTGAAAGTAAGTTTCTTAAACAAGAAATAGCGCAATACGACCAACAATTAATTAATGGCAATAATTTACACAATGACGATCAGCTAAGGAGAATTAACCATGCTCGCCAATGGAAAGTTGATCGTTTACGAACCTGTAAACCTAAACCAATATTGTTAAATAGTAATAAAAATAAGCTCATTGCTATTAGAGTGCAACTCATTAGCCGTAAAAGCTTAGGTGGAGTTCAAACAAATTTAAACAGTGAAGTTTTAGACAGTAAAGGTAACCCGATTACTGGGCTGTATTGTGTTGGTGAAGCGGCAGGGTTTGGTGGAGGTGGTGCAAATGGCTTAAGGTCACTTGAAGGTACATTTCTCTCTGGTTGTATATTAACGGCCAGAATCGCAAGCCAAGCAATAGTGAAAAAGGGTAAGCGGTAAGCGCTTAAGATCAGCACGCCCTAATATTAATTTTATATAAGAGTATATGTTATGAATAAAACAGCAGCATGGCTAGTTCGGTACGCATTAGAGCAAATAAATGTAAGGTTCACATTTGGTATTCCAGGGGTTCACAATACTGAAATTTATGATGAGTTAGCGCATTCACCATCAATTACTCCAGTATTAGTGACCCATGAGGGTTATGGTGCCTTTATGGCTGATGCAGTAAGCCGTAGTAGTGATAGTATCGGTACATTGGTGATAGTGCCTGCTGCTGGTGCTACACACGCCGCTAGTGGTATTGGAGAAGCTTATCTAGATGGTATACCAATGCTGATTATTTGTGGTGGGGTAAGAAATGATTCACAGTTTGACTACCAGCTCCATGATATGGACCAGCATAAAATGTTAGAAGCAATTACTAAAAAAACATATAAGGTTAATACTCATGAGGAAGTGGTGTCTACAATATTTGAAGCGTTTACTGTCGCAAACGAAGGGGAGCCAGGGCCTGTTTTTGTCGAAATTCCTGTAAACTTGCAGCTAGATAAAGGTGCGATCGCACAATTGCCAGTTTATCAACCCAAAATAAAATCACTAGAGCACAATATTGAAGATGAAATTAATCAGGCTGTTGAACTTTTAACTAACGCTAAAAACCCAGGTATATTTGTTGGTTGGGGGGCGGTTGAAGCTAGCGATTTAACCAGTGAAATTGCGGATATTTTAAATGCACCTGTTTCGATCACATTACAAGGGCTAAGCGCCTTTTCCGCTAAGCATCCTTTGCATACGGGGATGAGCTTTGGCCCTGCAGCAGTACCGGCTGCAACTAATGCATTTGAACACTGTGATTGTTTGTTAGCTGTAGGTACCCGATTTGCGGAAATAGCCACGGGCAGTTTCGGCGTAAAAGTACCTGAAAACTTAATTCATATTGATATTAATAAGCAGGTTTTTAATGCCAATTACCCAGCGAAAGTAACGATGGAGGGTGATGCTGTTTTACTATTAAAAGCACTAGCGCAAAAGCTAAAAAGTACAGGTTTTAAACATACTGATGTAGCTAATGTTAAACAAACAAAAATAAAGCAAGACAAGCAGTTATACCTTGAAGAATGGTTTAATCATGATAGCGGTAACCGAGTAAATCCAACGAGCTTCTTTTTAGCACTACGCCAGCAAATTGATGACGATGCTTTTGTGATCGCTGATGATGGTAACCACACGTTTCTAACGGCAGAGCTTATGCCTTGTTATTATCCCAAACACTTTTTCAGCCCAACTGACTTTAACTGTATGGGGTATGCGATTCCAGCTGTTATTGGTACAAAGTTAGCGAATCCTCAGAAGCAGGTGGTTGGTATTATTGGAGATGGTGCATTTTTAATGAGCTATACCGAGCTTTTTACTGCCTCAAATTTGGGCGTAGGAGCCATATTTACTATATTTAATGATGGAGAATTAGCACAAATATCACAAGCACAGTCAGTTCCTTATAATAAAAAAACTTGTACCGTATTGTCTAATTTGAAATTTAAAGCGTTAGTAGAAGCAAGTGGCTGCCATTATCTGCGTATTGAAACCAATCGAGATATTAATACTGCTATTAGTCAGGCAATTAAATTATCTACGGACGGTGTTGCAGTGGTATTAGATGTAAATATTGATTACTCGAAAAAAACACGTTTTACAAAAGGTATTATTGCTACTAACTTAAAGCGCATGAAGTTTCCAACAAAAGTACGAATGATCAGTCGGGCACTTTGGCGCAGAGTTAATTAACAGTTTGGCGTGTGTTTGTATTAAAAGCGTGCTGTTAAAACTTTATTCGAATAAGAGGTAAGACCAGTTGACTTTGGTATTATTCCCATGGTTAACTATGCTTAGTTACGATCATATTCTTGGAGTGCACCTATGCTTACTTATAAAGCACCACTAATGGACATTAAGTTTTTATTTGAAGATGTCTTAAAATATTACCCACATTATGAAAAATTTCCTGAGTTTGAAGATGCGACTCCAGACATGGTTGACGCAATTTTACAAGAGTGTGCAAAATTTTGTGAAAACGAATTATTACCAATAAACCAAAGTGGTGATAAAGAAGGCTGCACCTTTGATAAGGGTGAGGTTCGCACTCCTAAAGGTTTTAAAGAAGCGTATCAGCTTTATGTAGAAGGCGGTTGGCAAAGTTTGTCACATCCTGTAGAGCATGGCGGACAAGGTCTACCACCATCATTAGGTATGGCTAAGTCTGAATTGATGGGCACAGCTAACTGGTCTTGGGCTATGTACCCGGGCCTTAGTCATGGAGCCATGAATACAGTACAGGCTCACGGCACCGATGAGCAAAAAGAAATTTATCTAACAAAACTTACTGAAGGTACTTGGACAGGTACCATGTGTTTAACCGAACCTCAGTGTGGAACCGATTTAGGGCAAGTAAAAACTAAAGCCCAGCCAAACGAAGACGGCACTTATGATATAACCGGCACCAAAATATTTATTTCTGCTGGTGAGCATGATTTAACTGAGAATATTATTCATATTGTGCTTGCTCGTCTACCAGGTGCACCTGAAGGTACTCGCGGTATTTCATTATTTATCGTGCCTAAAATGACAGTTGATGCTCAAGGTAATTGTGGTGAAAATAACAATGTGGCTTGTGGCTCATTAGAAGATAAAATGGGCATTAAGGGTTCGGCTACTGCAGTACTAAATTTTGACAAAGCAAAGGGCGTGTTAATTGGACCTGAAAATAAAGGTCTAGAATGTATGTTTACCTTTATGAATACGGCACGTGTTGGTACAGCGTTACAAGGTGTTTGTGCATCTGAGTTATCGTATCAAAATGCTTTAATATATGCCAAAGAGCGATTATCAATGCGCTCTTTAACAGGGAAGAAAAAACCAGAATTAGTCGCTGATCCAATTATTGTTCATCCCGATGTTCGCCGTATGTTGCTAACGCAGAAGGCTTTTTCTGAAGGCGGGCGAGCGATGATATATTATGCGGCCAAATTAGTTGATATTCTTGAGACATCAAAAGACGAAAAAGAGAAAAAGCGTGCAGACTATCGTTTAGGTTTTATTACACCTATTTTAAAAGCATTTTTAACCGAAGTAGGTCTTGAAAGCGCTAACCATGGTGTACAGGTATTTGGTGGTCATGGCTATATTAAAGAGTGGGGTATGGAGCAAATTGTTCGTGATACTCGAATAGCGACACTTTATGAAGGTACAACGGGCATACAAGCGCTTGATTTACTTGGACGTAAAATTTTATTAAGTCGAGGAAAGTCACTTAAAAGCTTTACAATGGAAGTACTAGGCTTCTGTAAAGATAAAAGTATGATTTCAAGTAATCCTTATAAACGTCAAATGAATAAGTTTGTATGGCCATTAAGTAAAGCCGTAGCTAACTGGCAGCAGTATTCAGTTAGACTTGCCATGAAAGCGAAGAAAGATCGTGACATTGTTGGCTCTGCATCCGTTGATTACCTAATGTATTCTGGTTATATCGTAATGGCTTATTTTTGGGCGCAGATGGCGCAGGCTGCTTATGAAAAACTAGGTGGTGAAGTTGAAAATCGTGATTTTTATCGGGCAAAAATAAAAACAGCCGAATTTTACTTTGAAAGGTTATTACCTCGTACTAAGTCGCATGCGGCAACGATGATGGCTGATCCTAAAACTTTAATGCAATTGGACGAAGAGCTCCTTTAATTGACTAAAGCAATACTTAGTTAAGAAAAAACGCTACGATATAGTATATCGTAGCGTTTTTATTTTATCTAAGAGCGTTATTTCCAATACAAACTTATTTCAATTTCATTATCCAGCCAACAACTCGGTTAACCTGCTCGTATATAGCAGCTCTATCAATTTGATCTACTGGCAGCATAATGTTTCTATATTCTATTTGCGTAAAAATGGTAAATAATATGTCGGCATCTAACTTTGTGTTTTCTTGATCAAAGTATTGGCAAAGCTTCACAAATGGACCAAGTAATAAATTTCTATGTTGATCTGCCAACTCACGTAACTGAGGTGTAGTTTGTATCTCGGTAAACAATAATTGCTCTACGGCTAAAGCAATTGGCATTTCTGTTACTTTATTGATGATATATTCAGTTGCAAGCTGTGATAGTTGCTCACGTACTTGCTTTTTAACCGACACTTTTTTTAGCTGTGTTTTACCTATGGCGTCTAAGTAATCAAAGGCTTGCTTCCAAGCAAAATCAGTTAGTTGGGTGATATGCTCAGAGTTTAGTTTAAACGCTTGATGAACTAGCTCTTGAATATCTTTAAAATAATAGGTTGTTAAAGATAATTGAATGTTCGCATGATTGGCGATAGCACGGTGAGTTGTTCCTTTTATTCCGTTATGGGCTAAAATATCAATAGCGGCGATTAGAATGTTATTTCTGGTTTGTTCACCTTTACTGCGACGTTTAACCGTTACATTTTCCTTTGTAGCTAACATAGTATTATTTTCCTCCTATTTAATTAACATTAAATTAACGTATTAGTGATTGTATTTCAATAAAATCTTTCAAAATTTTATTTCAAAATATGCATAATAGTACTATTTTTTTTACACCAAATACTATTGAGCCACTGTTGGAATTTCAACTTAAAAGCAGGATCATTGTTGTAATCACCAATTAAACACTCATCAACTTCAACTTGTTCTATGTTAATAATTACCTTGGTTAAACGTCCTTTTAGTACATCTTTCATAATGTTTTTTGAGGGGGAGTTGTAAGCTAGAGTAATATTCAAAATTTTATTAAATTGCGTACCCAAGGTGGCAAGAGTGAAAGCAATACCGCCTGCTTTTGGTGGAAGTAAATGGCTAAAGGTTGGGTTTTGTTGCTGCTTAATTGTTGTAAAGCGAGTCCCTTCAACAAAATTTATAATGGTTGTTGGGTGCTGTTTAAAAGAATTGCATGATTTTTTTGTAGCTAAAATATCTTGTCCAGCTAAGTGTGGGTTTTTAGCGATAAAAGCCTTTGAGTAGCGTTTCATAAAGGGCATATCTAAAGCCCAACAACCAACGCCTAAAAATGGGACTTTCTTTAATGATTCTTTTAAAAAGTATTTAGGATCTGATGTGTATTTTCTGCAAAAATGAGATAGCACAATAATGTCTAACCAACTCTGGTGGTTTGCAATTAGCAAATACCACTCATTTTTACTGAGGTCTTCAGTACCGGTCATCTGCCAATCAATACGATTAAATAGTGAAATAATTAAAAAATTATTTAATGCCCATAATCGATAAAAAAAATGCATTGGTGCATAGAGTAAGCGATGAAAAAAGCTTATTGGAATTAATAATTTTAATAAGCCACCTAAGGTAATAATAGATCCAATAATAACTAAATTTAAACAAAATAATATAAATGAGAATGGCATCAACACTGCTGATGGTAAAAAAGACAGCATTAAAAAAAACCTAATTTGAGTATACACTTGTTACTATTTTAACGAGGTTTGCAGAGGAAAGGTATTGCTTTATTTGTTACAACTGTGCGCTAGAATTATATGGGCTGATTTTAAATAAAATAAAATCAAGTAGATATAAAAAAAGGCAAGCAATATTTTGCTTACCTTTTGTAGTCATTAATGGTGCTTTAATCGCACTAATTGATAATTACTTTGACTGCTTAGCAAATTTAGCTGTAATTAATTCACTATTGTCAAAATCATCTACATTAATTGCTGCTAGTCGACCTACTTCAGTCTTTCTTAACAGCGCGGCTTCGGCCTCAGTTATCAAGTTTGCGGCTAAACCTCTATCTGCAACCTCACCTAAACGATAGAAAGGCAATCGTTCACCGAGCGCTTTACAAATTTTATCGAAAATTGGCTCACTGGCAAGAATATCATCTAATGTTTGCTCTAATTGTCCCAACAAATTATCTTCGTCGCGGGTTAAGTACTGACCTTTACCTAATGCTGTTCTTGCCGCACTAGGTGTTTGTAGTAATCGTGCCACGCTATGATCTAATTCATCAGATGGCTTTTGTAGCCAAGTCCCTAGTGGGAAGATTATCAAGCGTAAAGCGCCTGCTACTATCTTATTAGGGAAATTGTTAATTAACTCATCAATAGCTTGTTGTGTGCGGTATAAAGAGTCTTCAGCAGCCCACTTTACCATAGGTAGTTCTGATGCTTGTCTACCTTCATCGTTAAAGCGCTTGAGCGTAGCACTTGTTAGATACAAGTAGCTTAAAACATCACCTAGCCTAGCTGAGATGCGCTCTTTGCGCTTTAAGTCACCACCAAGCACAAGCATTGCTATATCTGATAACATCGCTAAATTTGAGCTAAAACGCGTCATTAATTGATAGTAACGGCGCGTATCATCGTTAAAAGGTGCTTTAAGGATACGAGAACCAGTAAATGAGAACCAAACTGAGCGAACAATATTACTTATTGCAAACCCGATATGTCCAAACAATGCATGATCAAACTCTTTCACTGCTTGTTGCTCATTTTCATTATTACCAGCGGCTAGCTCAGCTAATACATACGGATGACAACGAATAGCGCCTTGTCCATAGATAATTAAGCTACGTGTGAGGATGTTTGCACCTTCAACAGTTATTGCAACTGGAGCACCTTGGTAGGCACGTCCTAAGTAGTTATTTTCACCTAAACAAATACCTTTACCTCCATGGATATCCATAGAGTCATTTACACAATCTCGCATTTTCTCGGTTAAATGATATTTAGAAATTGCAGAAATTACAGATGGTTTTTCGCCTAGGTCGATAGCACCTGTCGACATAATAGTCACAGCATCCATTAGGTATGCATTACCACCAATGCGAGCCAATGCCTCCTCAACGCCTTCCATTTTACCAATGGGGAGTTTAAATTGTCGACGAATACGGCTATATGCACCTGTAGCTAGTGCTAATGATTTTATACCACCAGCACTATTCGAAGGTAATGTTATCGCTCTGCCAACAGATAAGCACTCAACTAACATTCTCCATCCTTGGCCTGCCATTTCTGGGCCACCAATAATATAGCTTAATGGCACGAATACCTCTTCACCTTGCGTTGGACCATTTTGAAATGGCACGTTTAATGGAAAGTGTCTTCTGCCTGTAATAACACCTTCAACACTTGTTGGTATTAAAGCACAGGTTATACCCAAGTCTTCTTCATCACCTAGAAGGTGATCAGGATCTTGTAATTTAAAAGCTAAACCGATAACAGTAGCTACAGGAGCCAGCGTAATGTAACGCTTATTCCATGTAAGTTTCATACCTAATACTTCTTCGCCGTCGAACTCGCCTCGACAAACAATACCAAAGTCAGGAATTGCACCAGCATCAGAGCCAGCTTCAGGGCTGGTTAAAGCGAAACAAGGTATCTCATCTCCTTTAGCTAAGCGTGGTAGGTAATAGTCTTGTTGTTCCTTAGTACCGTAATGTTGTAATAATTCACCAGGGCCTAACGAATTCGGCACACCTACAGTACTTGCTAGTACTGTGCTTGCACCCGATAGTTTTTGTAAAACACGAGATTGTGCAAAAGCAGTAAAGTCTAAGCCACCATATTGTTTCTTAATGATCATGGCAAAAAACTTATTGTCTTTTAAAAACTGCCAAACTTCTGGAGACATGTCTGTACGATCATGTGTGGTTTCCCAGTCATTAATCATTTTACAAACTTGCTCAACAGGGCCGTCAAGAAACGCTTGTTCCTCAACACTTAAGCTAGGCTGAGGGTAGCTATGGAGCTTGTTCCAATCTGGAGCTCCTCGAAACAGATCAGCTTCAAACCATGTTGTTCCTGCATCAATAGCTTCTTGTTCAGTGCGTGACATTTCAGGCATTATTTTTTTGAACATAGCCAATAATGGTTGGCTAATATATTTTTTACGAATATCACTAACGTTTAACGGAACAATGATCACCGCAAATAACAGCCAAGAAAAAAACGAAATAACATCTATGAAGGTGCCAAGTGCCATTATGGCAGTAAAGCCTAATGTAAAAGTAGATAGTGATGCACGGCTATAAGCAGTAAAACCACTAAATGCGATTGCAACTAGAATCCAAGTAAAAGCGTCCAAAGTAACTCCTTAAAGTGTAAAATACAGGTCAGACCACTAAGCTAAAGCTTAATTCTAAGTGTAAAAAATAGCAACGTGTTTTTAAAAATTTAGTATAGTACATTTCGCCTACTTAATTTCTACTTTAATCGTTATGATGCTAAATAAGTAAACAGGCTATAAATAGTGTAAAACGAATATCCCTAAATACAATCAGTGAAGTGGTAAATCTTTCTATGTGTGAATTACTTGCAATGAGCGCTAATGTGCCTACAGATATATGTTTTAGCTTTAGTGGACTCATGCAAAGAGGTGGTAACACTGGGCCACATAAAGACGGTTGGGGCATTACTTTTTACGAAGGAAAAGGATGCCGAAGCTTTAAAGATCCTTTGCCTAGCGCTAAATCAGCAATAGCAAAACTGGTCACAGAGTACCCTATTAAAAGTGAGGCGGTTATATGCCACATCAGACAGGCAAACTCTGGTGCGGTTTGCTTAGAAAATACTCACCCATTTATTCGGCAAATGTGGGGCAAAAACTGGACCTACGCACACAATGGGCAGCTGAAAGATTTTGCTGAAAACTTACCCGTAAAATTACATATTCCGATAGGAACTACTGATAGTGAGCATGCTTTTTGTTGGCTGTTAGATCAACTACAGAATAAGTTTGGCACTAAAGAGCCTGAGCCAATTGAGCTTTTTACTTATGTAGCAACGCTATCTTCACAAATTAATGTATTAGGTGTATTTAATTTATTATTAAGCAACGGAGATTGTTTGTTTGCATTTTGCTCAAATAATTTACATTGGATAACCCGAAAGGCACCTTTTGGTGAGGCTACGTTAATTGATGCAGAAGTGAAAATAAACTTTCATCATGAGACTACCGATAAAGATATTGTGACAGTGATAGCTACACAACCACTTACCCAAGACGAATGTTGGCATAAAATGACAAGTGGACAATGGCAACTTTTTTGTTTAGGCGAGTCACTAGCAAGTGGCGAGGCTTAATAATAATGATTTAGAACCTTATATTACTAAGGTCCTAAAAGAGGGCATGCTGCAACTTATTATTCAGTTACGGTTACTGTATTGAGTTGAGCTTCAAATTGTTCAACACCGCCTTTAGCTTGGTATAGTTTTACCAGTAAATAATCTAGCTCTGGAGCAAACCATGCATAGGTTACACGTTTTTTTTCTACTACTTCTCGTTTGAGCTTAATGGTTTTAACTAAGCCGTATGGTAGCATTAATTCTTCTTCACCATCATATTGATAAACATAGTTTTTGATTTGATCTTCATTTTTAATCACGGGATAAACAAAAAGCTTTTGCTCCGGATGTTTTATTAAGTTGAACCTATGCTGTAAATGATAACTCAAAGAGTCTTGCACGTTTGAAGGAAACTCAATAGTGAAACTTTTGTTCTTTTCTACATTAGTTGCAGTTGACGCATCAATATCAAATTGCCAGTGAGATGATTTATCTCTACCAGTGCCTTCCCGAGTATAGTGATAATCTACTGGTGTAACATGATCACCACTTATTTCGACTAATGAAGTTTCTTTGCGATCATCATTGAATATTAACCATTCAATGCTTGTTTGGTAGCTATATTCGAACAACCCGTTATCGAGCTTTTTTAACTCTCTAGTGGCAGTGCCTACGGACTTTGATTTATGAATAATTGTGTAGTTAGCAATAAAAGGTTTAACCATGATTGGAGCTGTTGTTTTTTCTTCGCCATGAACTGTTGTCACCAGTAGACCATAAAAAACACTTAAACAAAGTAACTTCTTCAACATAATCAACCTTTTTATTTAATCGCTAGCGTAGCCAGAAATAGGCAATATCTTACCGTCTAATACGGCTTTCTCGTTAATCATTTTTACTCGACCACTGCAAAACCACTTTACCACTAATGGGTAAATACGGTGTTCCTGATCATGAACTCTACTCGCTAACTCGTCAATGGTATCGCCTTCAAAGATAGGGACCTTAGCTTGTAAAATAACAGGGCCACCATCTAGTTCCTCTGTAACAAAATGAACACTTACACCATGTTCGTTGTCTTTTGCGTCAATGGCACGTTGATGGGTATTTAGTCCTTGATACTTAGGCAACAAAGATGGATGAATGTTCAATAACTTTCCAGAAAAATGTTGAACAAACTTAGGGGTTAATATTCTCATAAACCCTGCAAGAACAACTAAATCAGGTTTGAGGTGATCTATTTGCTTAATTAACGCTTGATCGTAGCTTTCTCTACTATCATAGTCTTTATGAGAGATTGCATGGGTTGCAATACTGTTTTCTTGGGCTCTAATTAAACCATAAGCGTCGGCTTTATTAGAAATAACACCAACAACTTCACCAGGATAGCTAGGTGTTTTGCAAGCATCAATTAATGCTTGCAAATTAGTACCACTGCCCGATATTAATACCACAATGCGGCTAGGCATAGATACTTATCCTTTGTTAATAATCACTTGCTCTTGATCCGCTGCTAATGGTTTGATTTCACCAATATGCCAAGCGTTTTCGCCATTTTTAGTTAAAATGTCAAGGCTTTGATCTACTTTGTCGGCGGGAACAACAAGGATCATTCCAACACCACAGTTAAATGTACGGTACATTTCATGTGTAGTGATATTACCTTTTTCTTGTAACCAGTTAAAAATAATTGGCCATTCCCAGCTCGATTCATTAACTACTGCTTGGGCATTGTCAGGTAATACGCGAGGGATATTTTCCCAAAAACCGCCACCAGTAATGTGTGATAACGCGTGTACATCCACTTCTTTAAGTAATGCTAATACTGATTTTACATAAATTTTAGTAGGTTCCATTAAGCGGTCAGCAATTGAATTCCCGTCAAGCATTTCTGAGGTATCTGTATTATTAACTTCTAGTACTTTACGAATTAAAGAATAACCGTTTGAATGTGCTCCAGATGAACCTAAAGCGATTAATTGATCGCCTGCTGCTACTTTACTACCGTCTAATAAACGAGATTTTTCTGCAACACCGACACAAAAGCCAGCAATATCATAGTCGCCTTTGTGATACATCCCCGGCATTTCTGCGGTTTCACCACCTACTAATGCACAACCGGCTTGAACACAACCTTCGGCAATACCTTCGACAACGGCAGAGGCTACTGCTACATCTAGCTTTGCAGTAGCATAATAGTCTAAGAAAAATAAAGGCTCAGCACCTTGTACGATTAAATCATTCACACACATCGCTACAAGATCAATACCAACGGTATCATGTTTAGCCAAGTCTATTGCTAAACGTAGTTTTGTGCCAACACCGTCAGTTCCTGCTACAAGTACTGGTTCTTTATACCCTGTGGGTAATTGACAAACTGAACCAAAGCCACCAAGGCCACCCATTACTTCAGGTCGAGTTGTGCGTTTTACCGCGCCTTTAATGTTTTCTACAAGTGCATTACCTGCATCTATATCTACACCAGCATCTTTGTAGCTTAAAGACTGTTTTTGTTCGCTCACAGGGGAAACCTCTATTTGTTGCCATTTAGTCGTAATTGCGCATATTCTATCAGCGCAAGCGCGCGGTGAAAATCTTTATGATAAATTATTTTTTCCATGAATTTTTTTCAATACTTTGTGATAAGATTAAACTTATGAAAATAGCCTACGTTGTTAAGCATAGTTACTCATTCGATTTAGCCACTATCTTAGTGCATTTCAATTAAATAAGCTGAAACAATGTAACTAGTTCGCTTTAATTAAAGTATGCCTAATAATGTGAGTTAAATGTGTACCTAAAATCAAAGTTACTTTATTAACAGCGACAGCGCTATAAACTCAAATTCAATTTGCTCTAACTACCCAAACATTTGACATTCAAAGGTAGCAGGGTGTAACAATGTTAGTTGTTTTTAACTGAAAATATAATGTATTAAATACCTCTTTTGCGTTTATTGAGATGCTACAGAGATAGAGATAAAAGACCCTATATGATTAGATATTTGTTATTGTTTTTTTTACTGAATTATAGTGCCTTAAGTGCTGCGATAGAAGTAACAGACTTGTATGTTGCTAAAATTGAAGTAAGCTCGCAAAATAATAAAGAACGAATACAGGCACTTAAAGCAGCTTTGACCTCAGTGTTTTTAAAAGTAGGTGGCCAAAAAGAAGTGTTATCGTTAACAGAGATTCGGTCTGCATTAACGCGCTACAATCAGTATCTTTCAAAATATCATTACGCAAAAAACGCTGGTAAAAATTACTTGGTTGCTACTTTCGATGAAGTAAAAGTTAATCAGCTTTTTATCAATGCTAATATTCCTATATGGGGTAGCTTACGACCACAAGTGCTGTTTTGGGTGGTAAATGAAGACGGTTTATCACGTGAAATTGTTTCTGGCTCATCAAATTCAGACATTGGGCAACAGTTATTTGAGTTTTCTGAGCAACGGGGCTTACCTATTTTAATGCCTTTGATGGATTTAACAGACGCTAGTATTGTGTCAATCTCAGATGTTTGGGGACGTTTTCCGCAACCTATTATACAAGCATCTAATCGATACTCAGCTGAAACTATTATCGCAATACGCGTTTCTAATAGAAGCTTACTTTCTGAACAAGAATTACAAACCTTAGAGTCTTGCCCTTTATGTAGGCCTTCGTTAGTACTTGACTGGCATCTAATCTCTGATGTTAATAACGTTGCAAGGTTTAATATTGGTAAGTCATATCAAGGATTAGATAAATTAGCATTACTAAAAGAAGCGCTTTCAGATATCACTGATGAGATATATAAAAACTACGCGTTCAGTAGTGATGAAAATAACGACTATATTATTGATATTGCCAACGTTAGCTCTTTGTCTATTTATTCAGAAGTAACTAACTTTTTAACGCAGCTCTCAGCGGTTCAATCTGTTCAATTGATTAATGCGCAGGGTGAAAATCGTCGTTTTAAGTTAAAACTAATAGGCTCTAAACAAGCATTGTTGTCATCATTAAAACTTAACCAGTTACTGAAACAAGAATATGATCCACTTGCTCCGGTTGTTGAAAATGCTGTCCCGGTTTTTTATTGGAGCAAGTAAGTGAGTAAACAAACCCAATTAGCTTTACAAGTTCAACTTCCTGATGACGAAACTTTTATAAGTTTTCGCGGAGAAAGTCATCAAGTACTAATTGATACATTAAAAGACTATATTTCAGCTAATGTTTCAAATGAGAGTGAAGATAAGACCATTCCTGGTTATTACTTGTTTGGTTTGTCTGGTGCAGGTAAATCTCATTTATTACATGCAAGCTGCAGTTACGCAGCAGAATTAAAATTAAGCTCTGTTTGTTTATCGTTAGGGGAAGTACAGCAATATCCTGTTAATATACTCGATGGACTCGAGCAGATGGATTTGGTCTGCTTAGATGATGTTCAGTTAATTTCAGAATCTACTATTTGGCAGCAAGCTGTTTTTGATTTGTATAATCGCATAGGTGAGCAAGGTAAAAAAATAATAATTTCTGGCGATAAAAGCATAAAAGCACTTAACTTAACTTTACCTGATCTCGCATCAAGATTGTCTTGGGGTTATGTTGAACAAGTAAAGTTATTAAGTGATGAAGAAAAACTATTAGCTCTTCAGTTTAGGGCACGACAAAGAGGGCTGGTTATCAGCTATGAAGTCGCCCACTTTTTAGTGACTCGGTTGTCGCGCGATATGAACAGTTTAACTCAGGCATTAGAAACACTAGACCAAGCTTCCATAAGGGAACAGCGTAAAATTACCATTCCCTTTATTAAAGATATCTTGTTATAACGTGTTCTGTTTTTATTTTAGGCTGTTAAGGACCGGTAGCTGAACAGTCGTATACTCTCGACCAATAACTGGGGTATAGCGTATATCTTCTTGTCGGCTTTGCTTTAGTAATTCATGAGCAATAGTGTGGTTAGCTGCGTCTGTATTAATAACTAAAGTATCTCTAAAGTTACTTCCAACAGGAAAGTTAACGGGTACGGGCATGGCTGCAAGTGCTGTTATTAAATCTTCAAACTCTGGTAACACGCGCTCTACAACAAACTCTATGCGGGGCATAATATTTGCTTCGCCTTCACGGCCTCTTTGGCCCCATGCGCTATTTTCAAGGGCCTGATCAGTTATCATTACATCACGTTGAACAGCATAACGAGTTTGCATCATAAAGCCGTCAAATAACATTGCATAGTCTTCTCTCGTGCTTGAGTAACTATAAAATTGTGGTGCTGTTTCGCTTTTAAAGAAGTAGGCAATATCTTCAGGAGTATAAGCTTTTTGAGTACTATTAGCCGGAGGATCATTATGAAACCTTACACGAGCAAGCTTCCACATTTCATCACCATTTAAAGGCATAACTCGTTGTAATTGATCTGATTGAATTGCTTGTTGAGTTATTCGCCCATACGCAATTGATTCTATTTTTTCAGATCGACTTACATTGTTCCAAACAGCACTTGGGAAGTAGTCATTTGCATGAGCAAGCTCATGGTAAAGCAATGAAGCAAAACTATAGAGGGTATCTTCAATATTGCGAGAAAGACGATATCTTATGTTTGGAAAGAAGCTCGCGTAATTATTATTTTTAACATAGCGCCAAGGCATTTCAAATTGTAAATCGCTGCCAAACGATGCACGGTAATCAGGGGCTTGGTTTATGGTATCTCGCTCTTCTGGTGTAAGCCATAAATCATCAGGATCTAAATAAATAGCCCCCGTATACGATTGATAAAAAGACGGGCGTATATCATAGGAAATTACTATGGCTGTTGTAGCACGTAATAAGTTTTTAAAATCGTTGTGTTCATTATCAAACCTTTCTAAGAATGCTTTAAAGCGATCACCCATCCACTGATGTGAAACGAGGACATGATCCATTATATCGTCTACGGTAGGTGTTCTGGTAACATGAGCAATTAACGGCGACTGTGTAAAATTACAGGCGTTATTGTTCACTTTTAATTTATTTGAATAAACACAATCAGCTAATACGTTAGCTACTGGAGAATTAGGGTTATAAGGGAAGACTGTTGCTAAACGGTTGTTTTTAAAATAAGCATCGTTTGTTGAAAGTACTGGTATTTCGCTACTTTCAACGAGCACGGCAACTTTATCTGAATAGTGCTGATTGTTATGCGTAAGAGTTACTTCAAACGTGAGTAGTGTGTCTTTATTTACCGCAGGAGCGTCAAAAAATACGGCATACTTACCTTGGGTATTAGCTTCAGTAAACGTTACTGTTGGTCCAGCAACTTGCGCCCACGTTATTGTGTCGGTATCAACATCTTCATCAAAATAAGTCCGTAATGACACTGAATTTTGCTCAACTACCGCATGGCTTAACCTTAATGACATCGGGCTTAATTCGCTAGTTACGGTAATGGTTTTGTCTAATGTGCGGTAGCTTCCATTGTTGTCTTTAAAAGTAACACTAAAACCATAGTCTCCGCTTAGTGTTGTGGAAAAAGAGACCACTTTGCTTTGTTTAGCTAATAATATAACGGGTTCGCCCGAAGTTTGCGCCCAAGAGATATCAGAAATACGCTCATTAGGTGTAAATAACACTAAATCTGCACTTTGACCAAGTTTAACCTGATCTTCCATAACCACAATCGCAGCGCTCGTATTATCGCCAGGCACAAGTGTAGTGGTATCTGTAGAGTTTTTGGAGCCTCCGCAGGCAGATAAAAAGCATGCAATTAATAATGCGTATACTCTATTCATATTAGTTTAAACTCCTTTTATAATATTTATTAAGATTTAACCTTTAAGACTTATCGCTTTTCTTTTTTAAACCCAAGCCTAATTCTTGACCACGATATTTTGCATAGTATGTGCCCGAAATAAACATAGCTGAAGCAAAAATCAGCTCTAAACTAGCCCATAGGTAGTCTTCTTTAGAAACCCATAAAGTAGTTAAACTATGCAAAAAGTACAACATTACGATAAAGTTAGACCACGCATAAGTATAAGGATTGCCTTGTACTAATCCTTTTAAAGGAAACAACAAGGGTAATGTAAACATTACTAAGGTTAGTATGGGTGATAACCCTTCAGACGGGTTAATTACTAACAACCATATTGGTAAATATATTAATAAAGAGAAATAAGCAGTTAAAGCTATCTTTTTATGTGTTTGTGTTGATATATAGCGTTTCATTCCTATTATTTGATCCCAACTAGTTTATAAGTGTAAGCACGTTTTCT
This sequence comes from Thalassotalea piscium, assembly GCF_030295935.1. Lineage (NCBI taxonomy): Bacteria > Pseudomonadati > Pseudomonadota > Gammaproteobacteria > Alteromonadales > Colwelliaceae > Thalassotalea > Thalassotalea piscium. The sequence goes on along the minus strand of NZ_AP027362.1, from coordinate 2,297,986 downwards.
GGTGGGCGGCCAATAATAGCTGCGTTGTCTTTTACTACAATAGGGCGCTCTATTAATTTTGGCGTATTAACCATGGCATTAATGAGGGTTTCGTCGCTTGCACCTTTCAAGTTTTGCTCACTAAATTCAGACTCTTTAACTCGCATAATTTCAATAGGCGTTTTGTTGAGCTTTGCCAGAAGTGATAGAATTTCTGGTGCGGTTAATGGGTTTTTTAAATACTCTACCACGGTAATATCAACATTATTTTCTTCTAAAAGAGCAAGGGTTTGTCTGCTCTTTGAACAGCGCGGGTTATGATAGATTGTGTACATGTTATTTCCTGTTTTTTTTAAATTGTTACAGTGTGCAAATGGTTAATTTAACCGTCTAAGCTTATCTTGCTGGTCTTGTAATTGTAATATTCTGCCCTTTATGCGTTTTCGCACAATGGGCAAATCATCAGCATAATTCATCGCTGTTTGTAATTCGTCAATTGCTTGAGGGTAGGCACCAACAAGCGCCATTACTTCAGCTTTGCTTACATGCATTAGGGCTTTTTTATCTTGCTTGCGGTAAACGGTTGTTAATAAGTCATAAGCAATAAAGCTATCGGGATGCATTAGGAGAAAGTCTTGTAGTACTTGAGCTGATTTATCTAACTTACCCATTTCAAGAAGTACATTAGCGTAGTTTAAGGCTGCCACTTGGTTGTTAGGCATTAACAAGTTGATATCGGCAAGCATTTTCTCTGCTTGTTCAAATTTTCTTAATTCAATTAGCACATCCGATAAGGCATCAATATAAAAGAGATTGTTCGCATCACTTTTTAGAAGAGTCATTAACAATGTATATGCTTTATCATACGATTTATCTTCAAAGTACGATAAAGCTAAGCCATATTGCGCTGCGGCTAAAAATGCATAACGATTTTTATTTATCGCATGAGTAAAGTGTTCGATATTATACTTTTTATCACCTTCATACCTTGCTTTGATACGAGCTTTTGCAAGTTCGAATTCGAGTTTAGGGGGCACGCTGCGTAACGGAAAGTTTTGCGCTCGTATTCTAGCCTCAGAAACACGTGATTCTGGTAAAGGGTGAGTAAGTAAAATAGCGGGTGGCTTACTAGAATAACGATACCTCTCTAACATTTTACCAAAAAAGTTAGGCGCTCCTAGCGGATCAAAACCACTATTAGCCAAAAGAGTTATGCCTACTCGGTCAGCCTCTTGTTCATTGCCTCGGGTATAATTTATGCCCATTTGTTGGCTTGCTGCCATACTTGTACTTAATGCGGCCATACCCACAGCAGGGTTTATCATTGTAAGCAAAATACCAGACACTATCCCGGCCATTGTTAATGGCTGATTTCTGCTTTGCGCTTCAATTCTACGAGCTAAGTGTCGTTGGGTAACATGCGATATTTCATGAGCTATAACCGAAGCCAGTTCACTCTCTGTATCAGCAGTAGTAATTAGACCACTATGAATACCAATATGCCCACCAAAAAAGGCAAATGCGTTAAGCTCCTGATTGTTAACGATAAAAAATTCAAAACGATAGTTTACATCTTGAGCGTTTTTAACAAGGGTGTTGCCTAAATCATTAATGTATTCAATGAGTACAGGATCGTTAACAATAGTGCCACTACCACGCACTTGTTGCATCATCGCTTGGCCTATTTGGCGTTCTTTATCAATTGATAATACGCTAAAGCCAGAGGTGCCAATTTGCGGTAATTTGTTTTTATCCGTTGTTGCCGCCCAACTATATGAGCTCGCAAGTAATAAGCCAATAATCAATGCACAGCTTAAGCTTTTAATTTTTAGCAAGTTAGTTTTCCAAGAGTCCGTTAGGGTCATCAAGCAATTGGTTAATTTCAAGTGCGCTTTTACTTTCATTAATTGCTTGGCAAAATTTTGCAATACTAAAACCTCTGACATCAATTATCTCGAAGGATTCACTTAAAGTTGTCATTAATTCGCTTACTCTTCGATTTGCGTATTTGATTAATGCCATATCTGCCTCATCACCGTTTCTAAACGCATAAACAATAAATGATACTAAATTACTTAATCTAAATAAAACGCGCATAGATTCTGGATGCCATTGTTTAAAAGCACAATGTTCATGATCAACTAGTGTTCTGTTAATACGTTCACCTTGAACAACAGGGAAACAATGCAATTCGTAATGTTGCTCACTATAAATGTGCCTTAACGCTATTTTAGGTTTATGGGTAATGTGAATGTCACCGGCGATATCTATATGGCCACCTAAGTGAGCTAAATTTAAGTTTGAACGATTAAAAATAGTTTTATAGCCACTTTCAAACCCGTCGGTGAGAATGCTGTCTAAGTCGCCGATTGAAATAGCCGCCATGTGATATATTGTTGGTATCTCACCCCAATTAAGCTTTTTTTTAAAACTGTTCACATCTTTAAGTGTTGGGTTTATTGGTAATTCTTTCATGTAATGATAATTTAAGTCCGAATGTAAAAAAAAGAACGGTAATCGTGTTAATAATCTACCGCTACCATAAAGATTTAACTGTTAAAAATCAAAAGTACTATTGTAATCAATTGTCGCAAATTAGATAATCAAGCGAAAGAGTATCAACAATAAATATCAGATGATTTATCAATATAACGGGGTAGAAGACAAATGTCCTTTGCCACTTGTTAAAATGCGTGTCATTTTGAACAAAATGAAAAAGGATGATATTTGTATTATGCAAATATCTGATAAAGGATCGTTAACTGATATTCCTAATTATTTAACACAAAAAGGTTATCATTTTTCTCAACAGCAATTAAGTAACTCAGTAATTGAGCTGCATATCAAACAGGTAAGCTAATTTTATGGTGTCTTTTTTCACTCAATGGTATAAGCGTAAATTTTCAGACCCCCACGCTGTAACCTTATTGGTTATTTTGTTATCAATATTTTTATTTATCTATTTCTTTAGTAGTTTACTTATGCCTGTTTTTGTTGCGATTGCTATTGCATTTTTATTGGACTTACCAGTAAATCGCTTAAGTAATATGGGCTTGTCGAGATCACTGTCTAGCACTATTGTTGTTATGTTGTTTGTGGGTATAACACTCATTGCAAGTTTTGGTTTAATGCCCGTTATGTGGCAGCAAGGCAGTAACTTAATTCAAGAAATACCTCATATGGTAACAGAAGGGCAAAGTTATTTATTAACCTTGCCTGAAAAGTACCCTGAAATGGTTAAGGCAGAGCAAATAGAGTCAGTACTAGGGTTTGTTAAAAGTAACTTTATCGAATGGGGACAACTCGTATTAAAGGCGTCGCTAAATTCAATTTCAGATATAGTAGCTTTGCTTATTTATTTAATTTTAGTGCCCTTGATGGTTTTCTTCTTCCTAAAAGATAAACAACAGTTTTTACAAAGCTTTGCTGCTTTGTTACCTAAAGATCGTGAAATGGCGGTGCAGGTCGGTAACGAAATGAACCAGCAGATCATGAACTATATTCGTGGCAAAGTAATTGAAATAATCATAATTGGTGCTGCATCTACCATTACTTTCGCGCTTTTAGGCTTAAATTACGCACTCTTACTAGGTGTTCTTGTTGGTTTATCTGTACTTGTACCTTACGTGGGCGCAACCATTGTCACATTACCTGTGTTATTAGTGGCTTTATTTCAGTGGGGGCCAGGTGCAGAGTTTGGCTATGTAATGTTAGCCTATGCAATTATTCAAGCATTAGACGGTAATTTACTCGTACCAATACTTTTTTCTGAAGCGGTTAACCTTCATCCTGTTGTTATTATTATCGCGGTAATTTTATTCGGTGGCTTGTGGGGATTTTGGGGAGTGTTTTTTGCCATTCCGTTAGCAACCTTAGTTAAAGCAGTTATTACTGCTTGGTCTAACCCTAAATTTCAATTGTCAGATATAACGCCCCCTGAATAAGGCAAGCTTAAAGTCTTTGTAAACGAGATGCATATATAAGTGGTATTAATAAAAAGCTCGGCTAATGCCGAGTTTTTATTTTTACTAAATAACCTGAGTTCTGGATAAGCTAAGCACGTCAATGTCACGATTTTTGAGCGTATCTGCGTTGCCTGCATGGACGTAGGTTCTTGGTTTTTGTCTGGAACTAAAAAACCGTTAATTTGCTACTAATAGCTGGCTATTAGGTACGCAAACTTGCCTTGATTCACTCAACACTTATAACATTGATATATAACTACATAAGCAATACGATTGTTCTATAATAAGCAATTGAAAAAATATAGCTTTATCGGTGTTGCTCGTACGTCCGTTATCCAGAACTCAGGTTAAATAAAGTCTGTTTTATTAATTTTTTGCTTAAATACTTTTTAGCACTTCTAACACAACTTCATGATGAGTTTTAGTTTTGAATTTGTTAAATACATGGCTAATTTTACCGTCTAGGCCAATTAAAAAGCTTAATCGATGAATGCCATCATATTCACGCCCCATAAATTTCTTTAATCCCCAAACACCAAAGTCATCAGCAACTTTATGATCAACATCAGATAATAATGTGAAGTTTAATTCATCACGTTGGCAAAACTTTAACAAGCGTTTAGGCTCATCAGGGCTGATCCCAAATACTACTGTGTTGTGCTCGGCTAATTGCTTTTGTACATCTCTTAACCCTTGTGCTTGAACCGTACAGCCAGGTGTCATTGCTTTTGGATAAAAGTAAACCAGCACTTGTTTTTTACCAATGTAATCAGCAAGGGACACTAACTGATTGTTTTCATCAGGTAGGCTAAATAGTGGTGCCGACTCACCGACAGTAATTGTTTTCATTTTGTTTTCCCTAATGTTGAAGGTTAATCTAACTCTGAAATTTGATTGGTAGCTACTGGTTTTATACAGCCTTGAACGTCGATTTGTTCACAAAGCTCAATGTATTCAGCCTCAAGCTTTTCAATACTACTCTCTTCAGGTAAAGCGATAAGAATAGTTGCTTTTGTTTGATGGTGTTGATGATTGTATTCAGATTTTAACGATGATATATCGATATTGCGTTTAGCAAAAAAAGCCGTTACTGCTTTTAACACACCTGATTGGTCTATACCTGCATATTCAACTTGAAAGTGCTGAGTGAAATCGCAGCGTTTATAGCCAGATGTTCGTTTCATCATGGTAATTAATTCAAGTTGATGAGCAATTTGCGGGAGCTTTAGTTCAAGTTGGTTAATGGCTTTAATCGTGCCACTTAGTAACATGATCATTGTAAACTCTAAACCAAACCTTGCCATGCGACTGTCAATAATATTACAACCACAATCACTAGCGAGTTTAGTTAATTCGCTTACACTGCCTGTTCGGTCAGCGCCCATGGCTGTTAATACAAGATACTGAGACATTTTAAACCTAGGTAAACTGAAAGGGCGGTATTGTAACGCAAATTAATTATTCGGGCTAATGTAAACTAGCGCTTGTGTTTGTTAAATCAGATAAGTACCATGGAACGCTTGAATTATATTTGGGGAACTTATTGAATAAAAGTGACTCAAAATCGCGTAATTTACAAATTTACTGGTGGTTGGTTATTACTTTTCTTGCCCCAAAACATAAATGAAGAGCATCCTCGTATAAAGGTTTATTTTCGTCAGGAGTTTTGATGAACCGAAACATAATTTCACTGTCTTTGATCTGCCTAGCAGTCACGGGTTGTAGTACTGTTAGTAAAAAAAGCGCAATGGGTGATTTTGACTACGCAAGTAAAGAAGAAGCCCCCGCGTTAGTTATTCCCGCCAATTTAAGTGAGCCACAGTACAAAAACGAATATCAGATCAATAATAAGATTAACCATAATGGGCCAATAGGTAAACAAGTTGATGTTAGGGCACCTTCACTGGTATTGCCCGTAGCAACTGCATCGCGTGTTGAAAACAGCAGTGGTCAAGCAAAAATTTGGTTTGATAAGGTACTTGAAGATAAGGACCTACAAGAATTTATTTATCAAGCTGTTGTTGATGAGTTAGCCTCTGAAGGCGTTACGTTATCAGAGTTAAATGCTGATAAGCTGCTCTATCAGTCAAGTTGGTTTGTTAACGACAAAGAAACAGGCTGGTTGTTTTCTTCAATTGAAGAAACCGTTCGCATGAAGTTTAATTACCAATTTGAAACCAAGCCCCATGGGCGAAGCGTTGCTATAGTTGTTGAGCTAACAGGCTTTGAAAAAGTTAATGAGTCAGGTCAAACGACAGAGATCGACTTAATCGATAAAGAACGTGTTGAAATGAAAATGCTTAACGAAATTGTTGCACAAGTTGATTTAAAATATCGACAATTACAGCGCGACAATCAATTGTTAAAAGCCAATCAACAACTCGTTTCTTTAGGGCAAAATAGTAAAGGTGAAGCCGCCTATATTGTTGAAATGGAAAATGACATGTTGTGGTCTAACATGCCTATTCTCTTTTCTAAATATGGTTTCACAGTTAATGACTTAAATGAGTCGAAGCAAACTTACTTTGTTACTTACACAAAGCCTGAAACAACCATTTGGGATAGTCTTTGGGGTAATACCGCACCTTCAGTTGACTTAGCTAATGGACGTTATCAGTTTAACTTAGAAGCAATAGAAAATAGTACAGCAGTTACTATTTTAGATGATAAAGCACAAGCACTTTCTAAAGATAAATTAGACAGTATGTTTGACGTTATGAACTTAGCGTTATCGTTTAGAGATTCTTTATAAAGCGATTATTAACAATGTTTTACTTATAAAAAATGCTGCTATCAGCGGCATTTTTTTTATTAAACTTTTATCGACTTTGTTTAATAGGAGCCTGTCCTAACCCTCTAAATTACTTGTTAACATAGCGCTAATTTTGTTAATCGTATTTAAATTTCGCCCTGTAGCAGGCGAGCCTAAACAAGATTCAATGTGTGTAACAAACTTCGAGCGGCCAATTCCTTCGGGTGCATGTAAATAGAATATATTATTGATGAAGGCATATTGCTCGCTTTCAGCCAAGTATTTATCTAGCTTATCAAGCACTAAGCTAGCCTGATGTTTACAAAAATAAAAGTGTATAAACTTACCGTTAGTGTCGCTGAAAGGGCTTTGCTGATGTGCTTTTAGAAAGTCTTCTGCTCTCAACGAGATTACTTCGGGTGTAAAGTTAAAGTGCTGTGTAACCAATGCTTGTACAGCGGCTGTTGGGTTCTCTTTACTCTGTAAAATAACATTTCCTGTTTGTAGGTAATGGTGTATTTGTGTAAAACCTTCTTTTGCTAATAATGGCACAAGCACTTTCATTGGTAATTTATTATTACCACCAACATTAATTGCTCTAAATAAAATTACAAAAGTTTGCATTAATTATCAATTGTCCTTTAAAAAGCGGCTGGATATTGCTTCATAATAACTTCAATCTGTGAAAATAGTTCATCAGATACTGGTTTTGTAAAAGCGTTAATATTTTCTTTAAGTTGTGCCATATTTGTTGCACCAATAATCGTTGAAGTAACACCATCTATTTTATTACACCAAGCCAACGCTAATTCAGCTGGCGTAAAGTTATGATCTTGTGCCAATTGACAATATTGTTTAATGGCTTGGTTGGCAATAGGCGTGTCTCTAAAAAGCCCGTTTCGTTGCATTAACGTCCATCGGCTTCCTTGTGGGCGGGCACCATTGATATATTTACCACTTAATGCTCCGCTTGCTAAAGGCGACCAAGGTAAGTAAGCAATGTCTTCATGTACGCAGTTTTCAATTAAATAAGGCCAGTCTTTACTGTGTAATAAATTAAACTCATTTTGAATAGATACCATTCTTGGTAAGTTGTGCTCTTGGGCGAGTTTAAGGTAGGTATTAATTCCCCAAGGTGTGTCGTCAGATAAACCACAGAAACGAATTTTTCCGTCGTTAACACATTGGCTTAACCCGCTTAATATGTCGTGCATTTGGTCAACTTGCTCTGCACTATTTACGTCAGTTAACGGGATTTGATTAGGCCATTGCTTACCAAAATGTGGTGATACTCGGTTGGGCCAATGTAATTGATATAAGTCTATATAGTCGGTCTGTAAACGTTTTAAGGAATTATTAACCGCTTGTATTACTGATGATCCGGTTATGTTGCTTCCTTCTCGTATCCATTGTAAACCTGGGCCTGCAACTTTAGTGGCTACCACTAAATCTTTACGTTTTTTATTATTTTCGCTTAACCAGTTTCCTAGAATAACTTCTGTTTGGCCTGAAGTCTCTTGGTTGGGAGGGATAGGATACATTTCTGCTGTATCAATAAAGTTAATACCTTGGTTAGTTGCGTAATCTAATTGCTGATCAGCTTCGCTTTGAGTGTTTTGAATCCCCCAAGTCATTGTGCCTAAACACACACGTGAAACAGATATCTTACTTGCTCCTAAAGGAGAAAATTCCATTATAAACCTACCTTAAATTTTATATTATTCTATTGCTAACCGATTTTTCTAGCATTACCGCGATTGCTTTAGATGTTGGCGTAAACGACCTATCACCGACACTATCTAACGGTACTAGCGGATTGGTTTCTGGATAGTAAGCCGCTAGGTTACCTTGTGGTATATCATAAAATTTTATTTTAAAACCATCTACCGAGCGTACGCGGTTATCTGACCAAATAGAGGTAATAGTGACTAGGTCATCTTCAAGAAGTTTTAACCTTCTCGCGTCTTTTATATTAATAAAAACGACATTGCGTTCATTTTTAATACCTCTATAGCGATCATTCATACCATAAACGGTGGTGTTGTATTGGTCGTGTGATCTCAACGTTTGTAGCGTAAATAATTTCACTTTTTGGTTTTCTTGAAAATGCTCAGCAACGAGTTTATCAGGTAGAGGATCAACCCCAAACGATGCTTTTTCTGGTTGATTTTTCCATTGTAGTTTTGCAGCGCTATTTCCTAAATAAAAACCACCAGGGGTTTTAAGCCGACTATTAAAATTTGAAAATTCGGGTAAGGCTTGAGCTATCATCTCTCTAATTAAGTCATAATTGTCGGTTAAGCTTTGCCAGTTTATCTGTTTATTACCCAGCGTAGCCTGTGCAATACCGGCAACAATGGCGATTTCAGATTTTTGTTCTGTCGATAAAGGTGGCACACTGCCTTGTGAAGCATGCACCATGCTAAAAGTGTCTTCTACAGTAATATACTGGGGTCCACTTGCTTGAAGGTCTACTTCAGTTCTTCCTAAACAAGGTAAAATTAGCGCATCTTTTCCTACCGCCAAATGGCTGCGATTTAGCTTTGTGCTTATTTGTACATTTAATTCACTATTGCAAAGCGCTTCAAACGTTTGCTGTGTATCAGGGGCTGCTGCGGCAATATTTCCACCTAAACAGATGATTACCTTACTTGATTTATCTAGTAGTGCTTTTATTGCGTAATAAACGTTATGCCCACCATCAAACGGTAAAGGCTTATTAACTAACTTTGTTAGCGCAGTAATAAATTCTGCACTTGGCTTCTCATTAATGCCAACGGTTCTATTACCTTGTACATTAGAATGTCCACGAACGGGGCATAACCCAGCGCCCGCTTTACCAATGTTGCCTTTAAGTAGCTGTAAGTTCACAATTTCTTGAATGGTGGCAACAGAGTGTTTATGTTGTGTAATTCCCATTGCCCAAGTACAAATAACACGGTTAGATTGTAAATAGATTTCTGCTACTTGGGTTAGTTCTGTTTGTGTTAAGCCCGATTGTTGTTCAATTTTATCCCAAGGGGTGGTTATAACTTGTTGTTGGTAGTCTTTAAAATTAACTGTGTGCTCAGCGATAAAGTTAATATCGATTATTGCGGGTTTACCTTGCTTAATCGCCGTTTCGTTTTTTTCTAAAATATATTTACAAATACCACGAACAGCAGCCATATCACCGCCTAGCTTTGGTGATAGATACAAATGGCTAATCGTTGTTGCGCTTGGAGTTAATAGCTCAACAGGGTCTTGTGGGCTTGCAAATCGCTCTAACGCCACTTCTTTTAGATTATTAAATGACACTATTTTGCAGCCTGCACGAGCAGACTTTCGCAAGGTGTTCATCATTCTTGGGTGGTTAGTGCCGGGGTTTTGACCAAAAACAAAAATAGCATCAGCATGCTCAAAGTCGGCTAATGTTACTGTGCCTTTACCGATACCTATACTTTCATTAAGGGCAACGCCACTTGCTTCATGGCACATGTTTGAGCAGTCGGGAAAATTATTAGTACCAAACATGCGGCCAAATAACTGATAGAGAAAAGCGGCTTCATTACTGGCTCTTCCTGAGGTATAAAATTCAGCTTGATCTGGCGAGGTTAACTGAGTTAAATGTGTTGAGATTAAACTGAATGCATCTTGCCAACTAATACGTTCATAATGGTCAGTAGCTGAATTATAGCGTAATGGTTCAGTTAAGCGTCCTTGATACTCTAACCAGTAATCACTTTGTTTTTTTAGGTAGCTAACGGAATGAGACTTGAAAAACCTAGCATCAGCCTTTTTGCTGGTTGACTCCCACGATATTGCTTTAGCACCATTTTCACAAAATTGTAATAAACCTTCTTTTTCGTCCCCCCATGCGCAACCGGGGCAGTCAAAACCTTTATCTTGATTAGCGTTAAGTAAATTTTTAATGTTTGTGTGTGGTTGTTGGCTGTCAATAATATGCTTAATAGTAGATTTAAGGGAAGAAATACCACCCGCTTTTAAGGGCTTATTAGTTAAAGATGATTTTGTCACAGCAACCTACTTTATAATTTAACTCAGTCTAGGGTCTTTAATATATAGGGTTTCAGTAAAAGGTAAAATGCCTTAATGGCTTATTTTTACAAAGCGCTTGTTAAAAATCATAAATATCCTGAACTCGGGATAATGGATGTACGTTTAACGCATATAAAAGTTATACTTTGCAATATTTTAGAGTATTTCTTCCTTAGTACTAAGTGCAAGTTTACTACCAATGCTATAAGTTTTGTGTGAATAAGGCTTATTTGTGTACTTAACTTATCCCGAATTTAGGTTAAATAATAAAGCTATTGCATTTAATCATGGCCTAATAATGGATAAAACAACGAAGTTTGTTATTTTTTTGATGATAAATGCGATAACGTTGTTGGAGCACTTGAGATATTTGTGTTTCTGGAATAAGTGAAAAAGAATTTTTAAAATAGAGTAATGCTAATGCATCTGTTGAAAAACAAACGAGGGCAGGGTGTTGGCTGATACAATGCTGTAACAGGGTTGTTGCCAGCTTTTGCCTTGAATATTGTTTATCGACCACAAGTGCATGAAGCAACATTTGAGGATTGCTTTCTACTATTTTAGAAAGGATAACAGATGCAATTATTTGAGCGTTTTTTTGAATATAGTAGGTATGATCAAACCCTAAAAAACCTGCTGAATAATGCTGTTGCTTATAAAATCGCAATATTGCTTTTTTATCGTTGTTGCTGGCTTTTACTACAGTTGTTGTCATCTGAGCACCATAAGGGTTAGTAAAGCTAAAACCAAGCACTTAGCTTAGTTTTAGTTTAATGTTCAAACGTTTATATTACAAAGTGGCTACTTTGCAGCTACACCCTTAAGGCTTTTTCACCACGGCCTATGCCAACGCAACCTGAACGTACCGATTCTATAATTTCAGTTTCATTGCCCATGGTTTCAATAAAGGCATTAAGCTTTTCAGCGTCCCCAGTAAGTTGAACCGTATAAATTTGTTTACCAATATCAACAATAGAGCCTCTAAAAATATCGGTAATACGTTTAACCTCGGTGCGCGACTTTTCATTCATCGCTAACACTTTAATTAATAACAACTCTCGTTCAATATGACTTCTCTCGGTTAAGTCTGTTATTTTAATTACATCTATCAGCTTGTTAACTTGCTTCACTATTTGCTCAAGCACTCTATCGTCGCCACTGGTGGCGATAGTAATACGTGATAAACTGGCATCTTCTGTAGGAGCCACGGTTAAGCTTTCAATGTTAAACGCTCGTTGTGAAAACAAGCCAACAATACGAGATAATGACCCTGGTTCGTTTTCCAATAAAATAGCTAAAATACGACGCATTATGCTTTCTCTCCTTTTCTGATCCACATATCATCAATAGCACCAAGGCGTATTTGCATAGGATAAACATGTTCAAGTTCGTCAACTAACACATCAACAAATACTAAACGGTTTTTAATTTCAAAAGCTTGTGTTAATTTTTCATCAAGCTCATCTAAGTTATTAATTTGCATACCTATATGGCCGTATGACTCGGCTAGTTTAACGAAATCTGGTAGCGACTCCATATAAGATGAAGCATGCCTGCCGCCATAAATCATATCTTGCCACTGGCGTACCATGCCTAAAGAGCGATTGTTTAGTGAGATAATAACCACAGACAAGTTATACTGTAAGCAAGTTGATAATTCTTGAATATTCATTTGAATAGAGCCATCACCAGTAATGCAGATAACATGGCTGTCTGGAAAAGCTAACTTAACCCCCATTGCGGCAGGCAAACCAAAACCCATTGTTCCTAAGCCGCCAGAGTTAATCCATTGACGAGGCTTAGCAAAAGGGTAATGTTGGGCCGCAAACATTTGATGTTGTCCAACATCAGAGCAAACATACGCTTTACCATTGGTGATTTTGTACATTGACTCTATTACTCGCTGAGGCTTTATTTTGCCATCATCTTGCACATAACTCGCACTATTTAGAGCCCGCCACGCATTAATTTGTTGCCACCAGCTATCATTGGCTTGTTGGTTTATATGGTAATTACTTTCTTTTAACTCATCTAATAGTTGTTGTAGAACGATATCAATTAAACCAACTACTGGGATATGCGCATTGATCGTTTTAGAAATAGACGTAGGGTCAATATCAACATGAATGATAGTGGCGTCAGGGCAAAACTTTTTAACATTGTTGGTAACGCGATCATCAAATCGAGCACCAAGCGCTAAAATAACATCGGCATTTGCCATGGTTTTGTTAGCTTCTACACTACCGTGCATACCTAACATACCAATAAAGTTTTTATGAGTGCCCGATATACCGCCTAAGCCCATTAATGTGTTTGTACAAGGTGCGTTTAATGTTTCAACCAACTCGGTTAGTAACTCTGCAGCATCAGCTAACACTATGCCGCCACCTGAATAAACCACAAGTCTTTTGGCTGAGTTAATCGTTTTTACTGCTTTGCGAATTTGCTTAGGGTGACCTTTTTTAGTGGGGTTGTATGAACGCATTTTAACATCAGTTTCAATGTGGAACTCCCCTTTGTTGTGCGGCATTAAAATGTCTTTGGGAAGCTCTACAACCACCGGGCCAGGGCGGCCTGTTTTCGCAATATAAAATGCTTTAGCAATAGTGTTTGGAATGTCTTCTAACGTTCTGCAATTAAAGCTATGTTTTACAATAGGGCGTGAGCAGCCAACAATATCAGTTTCTTGAAAAGCATCATCGCCAATTAAGTTGGTTGGTACTTGGCCTGCAAGTACTACCATAGGAATAGAGTCCATGTAAGCTGTTGCAATACCTGTAACACAGTTAGTTGCGCCAGGGCCAGAGGTTGCCAGTACAACACCTACTTTCCCTGTCGCACGTGAGTAACCATCAGCCATGTGAGTAGCTGCTTGTTCATGGCGTACAAGAATATGCTCAAAATCAGACTGCTGGAAAATTGCATCATAAATATCTAACACCGAACCACCAGGGTAACCAAAAATGTATTTTACTTCTAACGCTGCAAGTGCTTTTACCACCATTTCAGCGCCCGTGAACGCGTTTTTTTTCATGAGTTAACCCTTTAAAATTATTAGAAAAAATCTATAAAAAAACCCTCGGTCTTTTCAGAGCGAGGGTTCAGTATTTGTTAAATTACTTACATTATTTACACAATACACAATCCCCGCGCTGGTTTAATAACCACCACGACTAAGAGGACGACGTTGAGTAAATTTGAAAAATTCATTTGTTTATATTAAATACTATAAGTTTTGTGCCTATATTTTTAAGGGGTTTGTCTATCAGTGTCAACCTAAAATTACAATTTATTTGTTTTTAGATATAATTAATTGCTATGTAGGGGTTTGACTCTTAGAAAAAATCACCTTTTCTAATTACCTTTTAACTTTAATCTTGTTATGTTTTATCGATAGTTAGTAAAATTTTCTAACTGGTCTACACTCAAACTATTATGTGTATTTTTGAGGCTTAAGTGTATGTCTATGTTCGTTTTTAAGGATGAAGAATCAGTCGAACCTACAGATACAAATAAAAAAAATAAAAAAGTGTGGCGTATTCTCGTTGTTGATGACGATAAAGCCGTTCATGAAATTACTCAACTGGTATTGTCTGATGCGATTATTGAAAATCGTTCATTAGAGATTGTCTCAGTATTTTCTTCACAAGAAGCGCAAAAAATTTTAAAAAATGATGATACTTTCTGTATGGCATTCGTAGACGTAGTGATGGAAACTGACCATGCAGGACTTGAGTTAGTTGATTGGATAAGAAACGATCTTAAAAATCAATCAATACGATTAATATTGAGAACAGGGCAAGCGGGTTCTGCACCAGAAGCTAAAGTCATTAAAGAATTTGATATTAGGGCGTGTTGAACTTTGCTGTACATTTTTGCAGCGATTTATTTGGTGTTTATACAAGGCTGAACTTATGTAATGGGGTTGTTCCCCATAAATAAGTGAAAACGCCGTAGAAAAACCAAAGAGGCGCTGTCCTACGGATACGTTTAAACATGATTTACTTTTCGTTCTAGCGCATTTATGTAGAATACTACACTGTATTCGCTACGCCTCAATTAAATCATGTTTAATTCGTACAAAATTTGTACTCGAAAGATCAACACGCCCTAATGACTATAAAGAAAAAACAGACTTTACTGCGAATAAAATGATCACAACAGTATACGCAGCAATCAGAGCTTATCGCGATATTATGATCATCAAGAGAAGCTTAGACGCCTTTAAACAACTCATTAAATCTACGCATGATCTTCTTAAAATAAATCAATTTAAATCTTTTGGCTCGGCGGCATTAAATAATTTACTTACCCTAATGGATCTAGACAGCTCTGCACTTTATATTGCCCGAAATCAGATAGATTATGACCAAAAAAGTACCAACTATATTCTTGCATGCACCGGGAAGTACGTGAGTGAATCTGATGACTTAGACCGGTCAGAAATATCAGATGATATTAAACAGTTAATACGAGAAGCCTTTGATAATAAAGCGCACTATACGGATGACCATTGCTTTATTGGCTATTACGAAACAGCAAGTAACGTGTCTTCTGTGCTCTATATTGAATTTGAAGATGATAATGAGCATTTTCGCTCTAGTTTGGTTGAATTGTTCGCCACTAATATTGCTTTGATCTTAGAAAACTTAACTAAGCAACATGAGATAGAGAGGACACAAAAAGAGCTACTTTACATAGTTGGCGATGCTATCGAAGCGCGCTGTAAAGAAACCGGACAACATGTTCATCGTGTGGCGCTTGTTTGTGAACTGCTCGCACTTAAATTAGGCTTAGCTGATGACCATGCTCGAGCTATTCGTTTAGCGGCACCTTTGCACGATATTGGTAAAATTATCGTACCTGAATCAGTCATACAGAAAACTGGAAAGCTTAACGATGCTGAATGGTTGCTAATGAAACAGCATGCTGAGATAGGCAGTGAATTATTGTCAAAATCCCAAGCGAGTATTTCTAAGTTGGGTGCAAAAATGGCACTATCTCATCATGAAAACTGGGATGGAAGTGGTTACCCTGAAGGGTTAAAAGGCCTAGCTATACCGTTAGAAGCTCGTATCATGGCACTTGCTGATGTTTATGATAGTTTACGTTCAGCGAGAAGTTACAAAGCTGCATGGGATGATGAGCAGATAAAGGCATTTTTTATTCAGCAAAAAGGAATTAAATTTGATCCTGACTTAGTTGATGTTTTTCTTGAGCATTATGAAGAGTTAAGCGAAATAAAGGCCGATTGGGCTGCTCAATAAAGCAACCAGCCAATATGCCTTGATAGCTAAGGTAATTGAATCAAGCAGCGACTTGATTTCAATAACTGTAAAGTTACTTTAGTATTACTTTAAAGAGTGAAGCCCAAATAAATTACCTTCTGTATCTTCAGCTAGGCTAATAAAACCATACTCGCCAATAGACATTTTAGGCTTTTGAATAGCACCACCCGCTAAATTAACTCTAGACTCTTCTATCGAGCAATCTTCACAGGAAAAATAAATTAATGTACCGTTTCCACTAGTTGAATATCCATCCATTTTTACGAGTGCACCGGTCGCGCCGTATTTGTCCATATTTGCTGGGAATGCTAACATTTTGATACTGTCATCAGTGGGATCACCCAACGACTCTAGCTTTACCTCAAATACCGTTTGATAAAAAGTTTTTGCTCTTGAGAGGTCTGATACATATATTTCAAACCAGCCTACAGGGTTGTTAGTCATAAATTTTCTCCATGGTAACTTAGTGTTTTAGTGGTAAACGGTAATCAACTAATAAGGTATAGCTAACACGAGTGAAGAGCGCAAGTGTGGCACAATTTAATGAGGTAACAGTGGTGTTGGTTTTGTTAAAAGCCCATATTTGCACAGCAAACTTGATTGGATTCTTGCAATAACTTATTTATGTGACACTTCCACAATATTCAAGTTAGGAGCATTCAGTAAAGTGGGATATGAATTCAACTGTGTATATCAATTAAACTAGGCATATCAATTAAACTAGGCCAACTCACATTTATTACTTATTGTAAGTCAGCGCATTGCTTTGTCTGTTAATTGTGCTAGAGGTTTAAAAAAGATTAATTGTTACTTTTGGTTAAATGATCAACCGTGGATGAGCAAGAAGCTAAAAATATATCTAAAAAGTAGGCAACCTCAGGCATTTCTTCCTTCATGCTGTTAAGTTTTTTATCTAAACGTTCTTCTACGTGTGTAAACTCGTGGTTATTATGCGCGAGTTCGTCAATAGCTTTTATATAAGCAACGAGGATATCGGCAGCTTTTACAATTATTTTGTACTCTTCATCAACGTTATCTTGCACGATGATATCAGTAAATAATTCTTGAAACTCAACAGGTAATGATGCTAAACATTCTTTTTCTGCTAAGCTTTCAATCTTTTTAAATTCACGGGCTATTTCAGGGTTAGCATATTTTGTTGGGCTTACTATGTCCCCATAACGCGTCTCAGATGCTTCATGGTAAAGGGCAATTGTAGCAACACGATCGGCATTGATAGTGCCGCCAAATTTTTTATTACGAATAACAGCGAGTAAATGGGCAACAACGGCTACTTGATGTGAGTGCTCAGCAACATTTTCAGGTTTTACACAAAACATTAATGCCCAACGTTTAATTAACGGCATTCTAAACATCCATGCGAGAAAAGTGCTTTGAGATTCAGCCATTAATATATTCCTGTTTGTTGATGGTATTTAATAAGAGTGTGTTGTCGTTTACTGCATATTAGTTGCAACAAGCTGTATGTTAGTTATACAGACCATTTTACTGTGCCATTATACCTGATTTACCCTAAGGCATGTTGATCTTTTAGCTACAAATATTTGTGGTAAGATGAAGTGAAACTATCTGCAAAGATCACCATTTTTATTGTTTATAGCGGCTAAAAAAGTTTTTTAGCCTTTCTAGTGCTGGCCTTAGTTCATCAACATGAGGTAAGAATACTAACCTGAAGTAGTTGTACTCTTTAATATTGAATGCACGTCCATGAACTAATAGAATTTTCTCTTGTTTTAGCAGATCGAGGATCATTTTCTCGTCGTCTGTAATATTAAACTTTTCTTTGTCTACTTTTACAAAAAAGTAAAGGGCACCCATTGCTTGATTGCAAGATAAACCGTCTATTTCATTGATGAGTTTATGAGCTAAATTGCGTTGTTTTACTAGTCTACCGTCGCCACTGATCAGTGCATTAATACTTTGATAACCACCTAAAGCGGTTTGTATGGCATGTTGGCAAGGCACGTTAGAGCACAATCGCATAGAAGACAACATGACTAAGCCTTCTAGGTAATCTTCAGCATGTATTTTAGGGCCTGATATAACCATCCATCCGGCACGAAAACCTGCAATACGGTAATTTTTAGATAAACCGCCCATAGTGATCACCAATACATCGTTGGTAAGTCTAGCTGTGGGTATATGAACCGAATTGTCGTAAAGAATTTTGTCGTATATTTCGTCACTAAAAATAATTAAGTTGTGTTTTCGGGCTAAATCAATAATTCCTTGTAGCACCTCTTCTGTATAAACCGCGCCTGTTGGGTTGTTTGGGTTAATTAACACGATAGCTTTGGTTTTATTGCTAATGTTAGCTTCGATATTTTTAATATTTGGAAACCAGTTATTGTCTTCATCGCATTGGTAATGAACGGGGTTACCACCAGATAAAGATACAGCAGCAGTCCATAGGGGGTAGTCTGGAGCAGGTATAAGCACTTCATCGTCATTATTAAGTAGTGCCTGCATTGCCATTACAATTAATTCACTTACGCCATTACCAATAAAAATATCATCGACACAAATGTCTAAAATACCTTGCTGTTGAAAATACTGCATAACTGCAACGCGTGCCGAATAAATGCCCTGAGAGTCGCTATAGCCTTGCGAGCTTGGTAAGTTGTGAATAACATCTTTTAGTATGTCGTCTGGTGCTTCAAAACCAAAAGGGGCAGGGTTACCGATATTGAGTTTTAAAATTTTATGCCCTTCATCTTCTAAGCGCTTGGCCTCTGCTGCAATTTGTCCTCTAATTTCATAACAGACATTGTTGAGTTTGGTCGATTTTTTTACGCTTTTCATAACTTACTTCTTAATTGTTCGATGAGTGGTAGGCTTAGTTTTAGGTTTTACTAAATAATGATGTTACTTAAGCCATTAAAACGAATTATATTGAATAATGAAACAGTTACTTTCATTTTTTTTATAGCAAATATGTTAAAAGTAATTAATCTAGTTATTAAAGACTGACTTTATGGAGATTCACTATGCCTTTACCCTTGTTTTGGTTGGGTGCTGCATCACTGTCTGCTTTAACGGTAAAAGCCTTGGCTGATGACAGAAAGTTACAGCAACAAAAAAGACGTCGTTATGCGTCGGTACAAACATTAAAACATTTAGCGCGTTACGAGTCGCCTATTGCTACGTATCCGAGCGAGATGCTTTCAACCACTGAAAGGACCTCTCCTAAAGTGGGAGCTATTGTCTGCTGTGGTGTTGGTGGTGTGTTAGAGCATACTGGGATTTGGACCGAAGATAATATGATCATAGAGTTTGATGGTAATGGTTTAATAAAACCTATTTCGCCAACGCGTTTTATTAAAGAAAGATCAGGAAAAAATATTTTCATTGCCTGCGACTCTAATGCAGATCCACTATGTTGTGAAACGGCTGCTTCAAGAGCGACAGAGCAATTATTTACCAGTCGGCCATATCATTTAATTGATAATAACTGTCATCAATTTATTTGGCAGTGCTTTAAACCTAACGATACTCCATTATCAACTTTTAAAGCCCTTAACTTACGTTTAGCCCATTATTTTAATCGTAAAATTTATTGGGACTTATGTGATACACAAACATAGGTTAATAAAGGTAGCTATTTTTACTATACATTTTCTGTGAACTCGATAATATTGCGGCCATTAATTTTAATGTATTTCTGTATAACTAACCAAGACGAGTAACACTTGTTTAAACGTATTGTAAAATGGCTTTTATTGCTTATTCTTTTAGTGGTAATTTCTTTAGGTATTACGCTGTTTTTAGCAATAGACGCTCAGCCAAGTGTAATCCAAAATAATCAATTAGACAGCGCTTTAGCACAAAAAAGTAAGCAATTATTAAAACGCACTTTGTCCGTTTTAAAGCAACAGCAAGATGCCTCAATAATTACTATGTCGCAAGGTGAACTTAACGGTTTATCTGCTTTGCTGCATCGTGCTATTCCTAATGTAGCGAGTAACATAACGCTATCTAATAAGAATATGAATGTAGCCGTTAGTGTTAGTTTACCTATTATTAACCGCTACATAAATATTGAAACACAAATTTTACCCTCACAAGATAGGCTAGTGTTAAATACTATTAGTATCGGTAGTTTATCCCTCTCGGGTACCTTTACATTAAGAATGGTCCGTTGGGCGCTTAATAACCTTGTGCAAGTCAACTTGGGTGACTCGCTATTAACAATGATAGGTGAAGTTCGTATTAATAAAGCATATTGTACTTTTACGCTGTCTTTACCGAAAAACTTAGCAAGCCTCAACAAAGAGGGCTCTTTACTCTTTGCCTTAAGAGACGAGCTAAGTTTATTTGGTGACCCTGCGATTATTAGCGCATATTATCAAGAACTTGTTCATGTATCAGCGCTGGCGCCAAATAAAGCGTCTTTAGCCTATTACTTTCGTCATCTATTTCAGTTTGCTGAGCAGCGCACCTTAGCTTTTGGTCAAACTGCTGCTATTAATGAAAATAAAGCGGCTTTACTGGCCTTGGGGCTCTACTTTGGTGCAGATAAATTTGAATTATTAGTGGGAGATATCTCTCAACTTGATATGAACAATAAAAAATTGCGAAGGAAACTACAGAGTTACACGTTATTGCAAGGCCGCGCAGATTTACAAAAACATTTTATTTATTCTGTAGCATTACAGCTTTTTTCTTCAGTAAGTGCTAGTGATGCTATTGGTGAATTTAAAGAGTTTATCGACAGTAATAAAGGGGGCTCAGGCTTTTCTTTTGCTGATCTAATGGCTGACAGAGCAGGTACACGCCTAGCCGAGCTAGCGACAACTTCACAACCAAATGCGATTAAAGTACAAGGCTTATTGGCGCATATAACTGATGAAACCTTATTACCGAGTATTGATGGCTTGCCAGAAGGGCTATCATCAAAGCGATTTGAAGCTAAATATGAAGCCATTCATTCGCAGGCATACCAAGCGCTACTGTTAGATATTGATCAGCGCTTGAGTGAGCTAGCTTTGTATGATTTAAAGTCACTATAAAGAAAAAACTCAATGGCTAAACACCATTGAGCTTGTTTATATACCTTTGAGCATACGCCCTAGTGACTAATTAACCTTAGCTCGGGTTAAGAGATAAGTTAATGCCCTGAAATTACTAGACTTGTGGTTGTAGCAACTCACTAGCTTGATAGTTCTTCTTAATTCAAGGCAAACTCATTAAAAATAGTTATTCTATTGTTTATGAATTTAACACACAAGTAAGGAAAAATAGCTGCTAGAGAGCTATTTATTATCCCGAGTTGAGGTTAATTAACGGGCAAATAAGTTCATTATGTCGCTAATATCCATTAAAGACTTTTCACCGCTAATTCTATTTTTTACTTCAATTTGTTGATTATCTAAGTTTCTTTCACCAACAATTAGTAAAAATGGCGTGCCAATAAGCTCATGATCAGCAAACATAACCCCTGGACGTTCTTTTCTGTCGTCAAATATAACTTCTATACCGGCTTGCTGTAATTGAGAGTACAATTTCTCAGCAGTTTCTTTAACGCGTGCAGATTTAGCCATGTTCATAGGTACAATAGCTACTTGAAACGGTGCAATAGCACTTGGCCATTTAATACCATATTGGTCATGATTTTGCTCAATAGCTGCAGCAACAATACGAGACACACCAATACCGTAACATCCCATAGTTAATATTTGATTTTTTCCTGCTTCTGTTAGTACGCCGCAGTTCATTGCTTGTGCGTATTTGGCTCCTAATTGGAATATATGACCAACCTCGATACCACGCTTAATAACAATGTTTCCTTGGCCACAAGGGCTAGGGTCGCCTTCAACTACGTTGCGTATATCTTCAACGCTGTAGTTTTGAAAGTCTCTATCCCAGTTAGCACCAGTAAAGTGCATATCGTTAATATTCGCTCCACAAACAAAGTCAGCAAGGTGTGCTGCACTGCGATCAACAATCACGGGGATACTTAAATTAATAGGGCCAATTGAGCCTGCATTACAATTAACAGCAGTTTGAATTTCTTCATCGCTAGCAAAGGTTAATGGTGTGGCAATACCGCTAATCTTTTCGGCTTTTATATCATTTAATTGATGATCGCCACGAAGTACTAATGCAACTACAGGTGCTATTTCATCGTCACCTTTTACTAATAATGTTTTAACGGTTTGTTTTACATTAACAGATAAAAAAGCTGCGACTTCTTCAATGGTTTTTACATTTGGTGTAGCGACCTTAGTTAATTGCTCAGTTGCTTCTGGTTTAGTACCTTGAGGTGCTAACGCTTCAGCTTTTTCTATATTGGCTGCAAAATCGCTAGTGTCACTAAAGGCAATATCATCTTCACCAGAATCTGCCAAGACGTGAAATTCATGGGAAGCATCGCCACCAATTGACCCTGTATCTGCAATAACTGGCCTATAATCTAAACCTAGGCGTTCAAATATTCTGCAATAAGCGTCATACATTTTTTGATAAGTATTTTTTAAACAGCTTTCGTCTAAATGAAATGAGTAGGCATCTTTCATTAAGAATTCGCGACCACGCATTACGCCAAATCTCGGACGTATTTCATCTCTAAACTTGGTTTGTACTTGAAACACGTTTAACGGTAATTGTTTATAGCTACTTATTTCATTAGCAACTAATTTAGTAATCACTTCTTCATGTGTTGGGCCAAGTACAAACGGGCGGTTATGGCGATCGTTCAAACGTAGTAGCTCAGGACCGTAATCTTCCCATCTACCAGACTCTTCCCATAAATCTGCAGGCTGCACCATTGGCATTAGTACTTCAATAGCACCAGCTCTTTCCATTTCTTCACGAACGATGGCCTCTACTTTTCTCAGCACTTTTAAGCCAGTGGGTAACCAAGTATATAAGCCCGATGCAACGTTACGTACTAAACCTGCACGTAGCATTAATTGATGACTAATGACCTCTGCACTTGCAGGGGTTTCTTTTAGTGTTGATAGTAAATATTGGCTCGTGCGCATGAATGCAAAATTCCGTAAGTAACATGAGGTAAATTTTTAGTGTGTTTATTCTAGCAGGGCAATAGACTTGGCAAAAGCAGAAAGTGATCTCTACCACACAATAATTATTTATCACTAATGGGACATTTAACTTTTTAGTTATATTTCCTTTAGGGCGCGTTGAACTTTTAAGTACAAATTTTGTACGAATTAAACATAATTTAATTGAGGCGTAGCGAATAAAGTGTAGTTACTCTACATAAATGAGCTAGATAGCTTCCGCGTTCTGTTCACGCTAAGTACCTACTTCCGTGTAAGCAACGAAAAGTAAATCATCTTTAAACGTATCCGCAGGACAGCGCCTCTTTGGTTTTTCTACGGTGTTTTCACTTATTTATGGGCAACAACCCCATTACATAAGTTCAGCCTTGTATAAACACCAAATAAATCGCTGCAAAAATGTACAGCAAAGATCAACACGCCCTAATCGCTTTCCTAATTTTTTACTTCAAGACGTTAGTAAATTAGGATGAACAGCGCGTAACAGATAAAAGCTAGAAGTTAATGGGTTTTCTGTTACCGCTTATATCGGTAACTGGTTTATTTGTATTTTCTACGTTAGTGCTTTGGTTCTTGCGTGAAGCGTTTTTGTTTTTTGCGTTCGCCGCTTTTTTATTTTCAGATGCGCGTTTTTTAGTTTTTTCTATTTTTATTGGTTTTACATCAACAGGGGCATGACATATCACTATTATACATTCGCCATTAAACTCAATGCGGTCGTTATGGTAAATTTTTTTACGCTTTTGGGTTTCTAACACGCCATTAAGATAGACATAGCCTTCGCTGATCACCATTTTAGCTTCGCCGCCACCACTAACTAGGTCAACCGCTTTAAGTAATTTGCATAATTCAATGGGCTGGGTAGCTAATTCAATTTCTAGGGTTGGGTTATCCAAAGTTCAATCCATTAATATTGTTAGTAAAGGTAAGCGTATTGCTTAAGATAGTGCTGATTTTACCACGGAGAAAAGTAGAGTACACCTGTTAATAAAATGAATATTCATCGCGTTATAGGTTCAATAAAAAATAGGGCATGATATATTGTGTTATATCCAACATTGGTATCATCAATCTGTTATCTACAATCAAGGTTCTTATTTATGTTATGCGCGGTTTATAAAAGCCCCAAAAAAGCACAAACTTATCTTTTTGTTAAAAAACGCAATGACTTTACAGCAGTGCCTGAAGCGTTAAAAGAAATGTTTGGTACGCCAACACTAGTCACTATTATTAATTTAGCGACTAAAACAAAGCTGGGTTTAGCTGATCTTGACAAAGTACAAGAAAATTTACTTTCTCAAGGGTTTTATTTGCAGCTTCCACCTCCTGAAGAAGACTTATTAAAAACACATAGAGCAGAATTAAAGCTCGATCAGTTATAACGTTAATTAAACTAGTAAATATATGAATTCTATTAAAAACATTAAACTTATTTCATCACATTCATTCGTTGTAATATTACTGACTTTATTTAGTGGTATTTTTAGTGTGCAAGCGTTTGCACAAGCTGAGCCAGAAGGTAAGCCACCATTAAACGAGGCTAATTTTTTACTTTATGTGGAACAATTAAAAACTGAAGCTCAAGCGCAAGGCTTTACTGCTGAATTTATTGA
This sequence comes from Thalassotalea piscium, assembly GCF_030295935.1. Classification (NCBI taxonomy): domain Bacteria; kingdom Pseudomonadati; phylum Pseudomonadota; class Gammaproteobacteria; order Alteromonadales; family Colwelliaceae; genus Thalassotalea; species Thalassotalea piscium. The sequence goes on along the minus strand of NZ_AP027362.1, from coordinate 2,273,308 downwards.
TCAAGCATTTGCTAATGCTAAATTTTATAAACGCGCAGTTAAAGCAGATAGAAGCCAGCCTGAAGTAGTAGAAACATTAGATACCTACCTACCCAAGCGTGTACCAGACTGGAAAATTAAACAGGCTAGACACCAATATAAAACTCATAAAATTTTACTTGATACCATTGCCGAAAAATACGGTGTTCAACCTCGCTTTATTGTTGCTTTGTGGGGATTAGAAACAAACTTTGGCAAGATCATGGGAAATTACAATGTAGTTTCTGCTTTAGCAACTTTGGCCTATGAAGGACGCAGAGAAGCTTTTTTCAAAAAACAGCTATGGGCAGCATTAACAATTGTAAATGAAGGGCATATTGACGTTGAAAATATGAAAGGCTCTTGGGCCGGAGCAATGGGCCAAAATCAGTTTATGCCAACGTCGTTTGTTGCTTATGCGGTAGACGGTGATGGCGATGGAAAGAAAGATATTTGGGGAAATCAAGCAGATGTCTTCGCTTCTATGGCGAATTATCTTAAAAAAGAAGGTTGGAATAGTGATATAACATGGGGCCGCCAAGTTAAATTACCTAAAGGTTTTGATAACTCTTTGGCTATTCCACAGAAAACAGGAGGGCGTAAGCAATGGTTGGCTGCTTGGAAAAATACCGAAAAAACACTAGCTCAGTGGCAAACACTTGGTGTTAGAAGAGTTGACGGTACAGACTTGCCAAAAGTTGATATTACAGCTGCGTTGGTTTTTCCAGACGGCGAAAAAGGCAGAGCGTATTTAGCTTATGATAATTATAAAAGCTTAATGCATTGGAATTTATCTTATTACTTTGTTAGCTCGGTAGGGCATTTGTCTGACCGAATTAAGTTTCCACCAATTAACTATTCTACTCATTAATTATTTAAGTGCTGTTTTCAAGCTAACAGCGCTTAAGCTAGTTAAAATGGAATACTACATAGTGCTACTTTTAACTTGTTATTGTAAGAAAAAGTCTATGTAGAGGCTAAAATCAAAGGTCAACACTCCCTATAAACCTTAGGAATAAAGCATTGAGTACAACTATAAAAGAAATACCTTTTTGGGAAAGTAAAAGCTTAGAGCAAATGTCGCGTAACGAATGGGAATCATTGTGCGATGGATGTGCTAAGTGCTGCTTACATAAGTTTATTGATGATGAAGACAATGATGATGACTCAGAGTTAATGCCAACAACGTACATTGAAGAAGGTGAGCAAATGAATTACAGCAATATTGCCTGTTATTTGCTTAATGATAAAACATGTCAATGTACCCAATACGATAAGCGTACAACACTAGTACCTGATTGTGTTCAGCTTACACAAGATAATATTGACAGTGTGTTTTTTATGCCACCTAGCTGCACTTATCGTCGTTTAAAAGAGGGGCGAGGTATACCGTCTTGGCATCCTTTGTTGCATAAAGGAAAAAAATCAGCAATGCATAAAGCGGGCATGTCGGTGCGCGGCAAAATTGTGAAAGATAACGAGGTCGATCTTGACTTTTTTGAAGATTACATTGTGCTCTGGCCGCTAAACGATATTGATTAACAGGTAATCTAGTTGATTAAATACGCGCCACTAAACCGTGATGTTGGCGCATTTCCCCCTCATAACTATAAAAATTTAAGTTAAGCAAAGCTTTTATCCCTCTAAAATATCTCAAACCTGTATCACTAAAATTTATAATCAATATATAGAGTATTTAACCTATTTAGCCTTCTTTTTTGTATGAATAATCATCAATTAATGATACAACAATCGATACTAATTAACGCACAGATAGCTTGCGCTACCTACCAATTGGTAAAGTTTACTGTTGAAATTACTGATAATTTCTTATTCATAATAATAAATAAAATAGGTGATTTATGATCATTGGAATCCCCAAGGAAACTCTCAAAGGTGAAAACCGTGTGGCTTGTGCACCTAGCGCAGTTACATCATTAATAAAACTTGGTTTTACGGTTCAAATACAAAAAGGTGCTGGTACCAAAGCGAGTTTTTATGATGATGAATTTATCGCTGCCCATGCTGAAGTTGTTGCTAAAAAAGCATGTTGGCAAGCAGATATCATCTTAAAGGTTAATCCGCCAACCCTAGATGAAGTTGAGCAAATGAAAGTAGGAGCAACATTGATCAGCTTTCTAGCACCTGCAACGAACCCTGACCTGCTTAACCTGTTAAAAGCTAAATCGATCACGAGTTTAGCAATGGAAATGGTGCCAAGAATGACACGCTCTCAGTCAATGGATGCATTAAGTTCAATGGCAAATATTGCAGGTTATCGTGCGGTAATTGAAGCAACTCATCAGTTTGGTCGTTTTTTAACAGGGCAAATTACAGCTGCAGGTAAAATGCCCCCTGCTAAAGTTATGATAATTGGTGCGGGTGTTGCAGGTTTAGCTGCAATAGGTACGGCAGGTAGTTTAGGTGCTATTGTACGCGCTTTTGATACAAGGCCTGAAGTAAAAGAGCAAATTGAAAGTATGGGAGCAGAATTTCTTGAACTTGATTATGAAGAGCCAGAAGATACAGGTGCTGGCGACGGTTATGCTAAAGAAATGAGTAAAGCCTTTATTGACGCTGAAATGGCATTATTTGCAGAGCAAGCTAAAGACGTTGATATTATTATTACCACCGCGATGATACCAGGCAAACCTGCACCTAAATTGATCACGGCTGAGATGGTTGCTTCAATGAAAACAGGCAGTGTAATTGTTGACTTAGCAGCAGCTGGCGGAGGTAATTGTGAGTTAACCGTTGCAGGCAAAGTAACGAATGCAAACGGCGTTCATATTATTGGTTATACCGACTTAGTGTCGCGCTTACCTAATCAATCATCACAACTTTATGCTAATAATTTAGTTAATTTATTAGCGTTACTTTGCAAAGACAAAAATGGTCAATTAATTATTGATTTTGATGATCAAGTTATACGTAATATGACGGTTGTTAAAGACGATGAAATTACTTTTCCACCGCCGCCTATTCAAGTAAGCGCCGCGCCAGTAAAATCAAAGGCAACAACTAAACCGGCAATAGTCGAGGAAGACACTGCCGCCCCAAGTAATAAGAAGTATGTGTTTATGGGCGCAGGTGCTTTACTTTTTGCATGGGTGGCAAGTGTTGCCCCAGCTGACTTTTTATCTCACTTTACAGTATTTGTATTGGCCTGCGTTATTGGTTATTACGTGGTGTGGAACGTTAGTCATTCACTTCATACCCCGTTAATGAGTGTCACTAATGCAATTTCTGGCATCATTATTGTGGGCGCACTACTGCAAATTGGAAGTAGTAATATTGTTATACAAGTATTGGCAGCAATAGCTGTTTTAATTGCAACCATTAACATCGTGGGTGGCTTTGTAGTCACTAAACGTATGTTAAAAATGTTTAGAAAGTAAGGGGCTGACATGGAAATTTCACAAGGTTTTATCTCGGCCGCATACATCATTGCCGCTTTATTATTTATTTTTTCATTATCTGGACTAAGTAAGCAAAAAACAGCTGAAACCGGTAACTGGTTTGGTATTGTCGGTATGGCTATTGCTTTACTGGCTACAATTGCAGACCCTCGTGTTGATAATGTATTAATGATTATTATTGCCATGATTATTGGTAGTGTTATTGGTTTACGCTTAGCAAATAAAGTAGAAATGACACAAATGCCAGAGCTTGTGGCTATTTTACATAGTTTTGTTGGTTTAGCCGCGGTGTTAGTGGGATTTAACAGCTATTTTGGTATTCACCCCGCCGCACAGATAATGCTAACCGATAGCCAAGAAGTCGCGCATAACATTCATTTAACCGAAGTGTTTTTAGGCGTCTTTATTGGTGCGGTTACTTTTACGGGCTCGATAGTTGCTTATGCAAAACTTAGTGGCTTACTCAGTTCGTCAGCGTTAATGTTACCGCATCGTCATAAACTTAATTTACTTGCTGGGGTTGTTTCGTTTGCACTGATGATAGCGTTTGTAAAAGCGGGGGGCTCAGATAATGCACTTTACTTTATGACGGCGATCGCCTTAGTGTTTGGTTGGCATTTAGTTGCCTCTATTGGTGGTGCAGATATGCCCGTAGTGGTTTCTATGCTTAACTCTTATTCTGGTTGGGCTGCAGCGGCAGCAGGTTTTATGCTAAGTAACGACTTATTAATAGTGACAGGTGCCCTTGTGGGATCATCTGGCGCAATTTTATCTTATATTATGTGTAAAGCGATGAATCGATCGTTTATCAGTGTTATCGCTGGTGGTTTTGGCACAGATGTGGTTATTGATACTGATACAGACTATGGTGAGCATGTTGAAGTACAAGCAGAAGCTGTTGCTGAAATGTTGACTAATGCTAAGTCTGTCATTATTACACCAGGTTATGGAATGGCAGTTGCTCAAGCACAATACCCCGTGTATGAATTAACTCAAAAATTAATTGAAAAAGGCATAAAAGTGCGTTTTGGAATTCATCCTGTAGCAGGGCGTTTACCAGGTCACATGAATGTGTTACTTGCTGAGGCAAAGGTCCCATATGATATTGTGTTAGGTATGGAAGAAATTAATGATGACTTTGCACAAACTGATGTCGTTCTAGTAATAGGAGCAAATGATACTGTTAACCCAGCTGCAACAGAAGACCCAACAAGTCCGATTGCTGGAATGCCTGTATTAGAGGTTTGGCATGCTAAAAATGTGGTTGTTTTTAAACGTTCTATGAGTACTGGTTATGCTGGTGTGCAGAATCCGTTATTTTTTAAAGACAATAGTCAGATGCTTTTTGGTGATGCGAAAGATTCAGTTGAAAAAATTTCAAAAGCACTTTAGATAAATTGTTAGTCGTTATAGACTCTTATACATAAAGGAATTAGACAAGTTATTTGGTATTTCATCAAATATAAACCAGTGGTTGCAATACCACTGGTTTTTTTATGTAAATAATTAACAACATGAGCATTTTATGACATTTATCGAGCAGTGGGTTGGTACAGTAAACGGATATTTATGGGGCAGTGTTTTAATTTATTTACTTACCGGTTGTGGTATTTGGTTTACCTTTCGCCTAAAAGCAATTCAGTTAACAAAGTTTTTCCATATGTTTACTTTGTTAAAGTCGAGTAGAAAGTCAAACGCACATGGTATTTCTTCATTTCAGGCGTTATGCACCTCGCTTGCGGCTCGTGTTGGCACAGGTAACTTGATGGGAGTTGCTGTTGCTATTTCGTTAGGTGGAGCAGGTGCTGTTTTTTGGATGTGGTTAATAGCGATAGTAGGAATGGCTACTGCATTTGCTGAAAGCACTCTTGGGCAATTGTATAAAGAGAAAGACAGTAATGGTAACTTTAGAGGTGGACCCGCTTACTACATGAGTAAGGGGTTAAAAAACCGTCATTTAGCGATGGTTTTCTCCTTATGTTTATTTTTTGGTTACGGTTTTGTTTTTAGTTCAGTGCAAGCAAACTCTATTACAGATGCCTTTAACGGCTCCTTTGGTATTAATCCTGTGATAACGGGCGTTATTATCACTTTAGCCACGGCCTATATTATTATGGGGGGCTTAAAAAATATTGCCCGCTTTGCTGAACTTACTGTTCCTTTTATGGGGTTAGCTTATTTTATTGTCTGTATTGTTGTTATTGGCCAAAACATTGAATTAATACCTGCAATTATTATGGATATTATTAATTCGGCATTAGGGTTAAAAGAAGCTGGAAGTGGCTTAGTTGGAGCCGCTATTGTGCAAGGGGTTAAGCGGGGTCTGTATTCCAATGAAGCCGGAATGGGCAGTGCACCTAATGCTGCAGCTGCGGCTGTACCGTATCCTCCACACCCTGTTTCTCAGGGGTATATTCAAATGTTAGCTGTGTTTTTCGACACAATAGTAATATGTTCATGCACCGCCTTTTTAATATTACTTTTTGATGGTCATGGTACCGAGATAAAAGGCATACAATTAACTCAGCAAGCGTTGGCATTTCAAGTGGGAGACTGGGGCAGTGATTTCATCACTGTGGCCATATTGCTCTTTGGTTTTACTTCGATAGTGGCTAACTTTGCATACGCAGAAAATAACTTGAAGTATTTAAATTTAGATAATTTACTTGGACATTGGTTTTTACGTGTTGGCTTTTTGGCAATGTTAGTGTTTGGTTCGGTGGCTAGCTTGCCTGAAGTTATTGCGTTGGCAGATCTTTCAACGGGTTTAATGACGGTAGTTAACGTTACCGCATTGTTTTTACTTACTAAAGTAGTAGTTGCTGTTACTAAAGATTATCATCAGCAATTGGCTAAAGGACAGTTACCAACATACAAACCTAATGCTCAGCAGCATAAATCATTACATTTAAGTAAGGATGTTTGGGGTGACAATGTTAAGTAACCTGAATTCGGGATAAGCTAAGTACACCAAAACTAAGATTTTTACGCGTATCTGCGTTACCTGCATGGACGTAGGTACTTGGCTTTTGTCTGAAACTAAAAAACCGTTAATTTGCTACTAGTAGCAGGCTATTAGGTAGAAAAATCAGCCTTGATTTACACAAAACTTATAGCATTGCTAGTAAAAATGCACTTAGAACTTGTGAAGAAACAACTTAAAGCATTGTGTAATATTACTTTTTCTGTTTTTTCGCACATTCATTATCCCGAGCTCAGGTTAAGTAAGGAGCAACAAGGCATAATTATTATGTCACCTGTAATGTGAATACTGTTATAATCGCTTTTTGTTATTGTTTTTAATAAAGGTAGTTGAATGAGTGTAGATGCCATTGGTTTGTCGGAAAATTTACTTAAAGCGGTAAAGAATTGCGGTTATAAAAACCTAACCCCGATACAACAACAAGCCATTCCTGCCATTCGTTCAGGTGTCGATATTCTTGCCAGTGCGCAAACAGGAACAGGTAAAACGGCCGCGTTTAGTTTGCCAATTCTTGATGCTGTTTCTGGTTCGAGTAATACCCTGCAAGCATTAATATTAACACCAACTCGTGAGCTTGCTCAGCAAGTAGGCGAAAATATTACGACGTATAGTGAGTTTTTATCAATCTCATCGGGCACCATTTATGGCGGTGTAAATATGCCGGCACAAACTAAAATGCTAAAAACAGGTGTGAATGTTTTAGTGGCAACACCGGGCAGGCTTTTAGAGCATATGGCTTTGCGTCATGTTGATTTATCACATGTTAAATTTTTAGTTCTTGATGAAGCTGATCGTATGCTTGATATGGGCTTTTTAACTGAACTTGAGCGTATTCTTGCCGCTATCAAGCAAAAACATCAAACTTTAATGTTTTCTGCCACGTTTTCTAACAAAGTAAAACTATTAGCCAAACAAGTACTTCATACACCTAAAACGATTGAAGTATCTAAGCAGAATGCTACATCAGGTAAAGTTAAACAGTCTGTATACTGGGTTGCCGAAGCAAGAAAACGAGAACTACTTTCAGAGCTAATAGGTGTAAATAACTGGAAACAAGTACTTGTTTTTGCTGGCACTAAAGAAAGTGCAAATATACTTGCTAAAGAACTTAAACTTGATGGGATTAAAGCAGCATTATGTCATGGAGATATCTCTCAAGGCGGAAGAAATAAAGCCCTAGAGCAGTTTTCTGAAGGTAAAATAAGGGTGTTGGTTGCTACTGATGTCGCTGCTCGAGGCCTAGATATTGAAGATCTTCCATATGTTATTAACTTTCATTTACCCTTTTTAGCTGAAGATTACGTTCACCGTATTGGCCGAACAGGTCGAGCGGGTAAATCAGGCACTGCAATTTCGTTGGTTAGTCCAAAAGACGAAAAGTTTTTAGACAACATTGAACAATTAATTGGGCGAACTTTTGAGCGTATTATTGTGCCCGGTTATGAGCTAAATAAGTCAACACCAATTATTCATCAACAAGAAGCACAGTCTGAAGTTGTGGAGAAGAAAAGTCGCTATCAAGTAACCCAAGATAAGAATCAAGCACTCGCTAAAAAACGTAGTGATAGTTCAAATACACCTAAAAAAGCTGCTAAAAAGCCATTAAGATCGCCGAAAAATGCTAAAGGTACTATAAAGCAAAAGCGAAGATAACACTGATAAATTACACTTTAGCTTGATTTGGTCTAACATGAATAACTCCCTAGAATATATTGTTGTAGAAGCCCCTTTTAAATACCGGCATTCGTGCTGGTTTTGTGGCGAACCGTCTGCAAGAGTTTTTGCATTTCCTCATCGTTATCATTTAGTGCTTAATTGCCAACACCCAAAATTAAAACTAAACGCGTGTAAAGAATGTGCCCAAGCTGGGCATAAGTCTAAAGCTGATGATATTTGGCAGGTTGCGCACGATGTAAAAGTGTTTTTACTTAATACTTACCGTAAAGATCTGGCGATAGGCTTAAATTGGACAAAGGATGAGTTAGAAAATAGTGAGTTTGAAGGTGGTAACTTTGAGTCATTTAAACGAAGTGCTTGGTTTATGTATGAAGTTGCTCAAGCTCGTGTAAATTTTATTCAATGGCCTTTAGTGATCAACGGTGTTGTTATTGATAGTAGCGAGTGCACACCAGAACCGTTTACTTTTGACGGTACGACTTACCCTTCTATCGAACAAGCTATAGAGCACTATAGTTTAGTGTTTAAATTAAATAGTGACTACTTAGCACAAGCAGTAGCTAGGGTAGGTAATAAGAGATTTTCTACAGCGATACGGTTCTGCCGAGTAATGGTGGACGCATCAACTCACGAGCGTAATATAGCGCTTAAAGAATTAACTTAACTTCTGGTTATCTTAATCTAGTGCTCATTTTACCTAGCACTAGTTTATACAACTGTTAATGTTTTTGGCATATTCATTTTACGCGTATAAAGCATATTATCTGCACGTTCAAATAGGCTTTTCTCATTATCGGCACGATTCATAAAAGTATAACCTAAGCTACAAGTTACTTTGTACTGATGAAGTAGCGCATTGTTGCTAATGGCTTGCTCAATTCTACGCTCAATAATGTGTAATGACTGCTCACTAGCATCTTCAACAATAATAGCAAACTCGTCACCACCGAAGCGAAATAAACTATCAGAGTCACGTGTACTTTTGCGTAATGCATTTGCAAACTCAACTAGCACATCATCACCTATGTTATGTCCATAGGTATCGTTGATAGCTTTGAACTTATTGAGATCACTCACAACAATACCTAAGCGAGACTTTTGACGGTTTGAATGGTGCATAGCTCGTTTTAATTGTTGATCAAAATAACGTCGATTACCTAAGCCTGTTAAGCCGTCTTCCATTGCTAGCTTTAATGCTTGTTGGTATTTAATCGCATTATTAATGGGGTGTACCAATAATTTATGCAACTGCTTTAGCACAGTATGATTAGTGATGCTAATTGGAGAATTAATCGCATAAGTTAATGTACCTAAATAGCGGTTATTGAGTTTAAGCTCAAAAATACGCTCTTTTTTACCAGCTTTACTCCCACGGGCAGATGCTCTTACATCAGCTTGTTTGAAGTACAATCCTGAAAAATCGACAAATTTTGCAGCTTCCATGGCAAAAATATTTAGTAAATGATCAAGCTCTAACGTAGTTTGAAGTTGTTCAGCTAACGCTAATTTACGATAGTTATTTTTATGATCTCGTGTATCAAATAGCTTAAACGCATTAAAATCAACATTACTATTTTCGACTAAGTTTAATGTTTGCATATGGTCACCTATCAACATGGATAGTTGTTAAATGCAATTAGCGTACCTATAATTTTTATTTTTTTAGATTTACATTTTACTTACTTTTCAGTTGCTTAATGTTTATTTTTTGTTTGGGAATATACTGTCATTAGCTTGACGGCAATATCTTGCCGACTACCTTTGCCATTCATGCCTTTCTTATTCGGGACATTACCAAGCTAAACCTATGGCTTATAACATAGTAAAAGAAGGAGAAAAAAAGAGATATATTTATAATGCTACAAAAAATAGCGTTATACTTATTACGCACTAGTATTATTAAGATCTTCTTCCTGCTTATTTTAATTAAGCATTTTCGTACCAAAATTTTAAAAAGGTGAATAGTGTCAAGTCATATTGAAATACTTGCAATTTTGATGAGTGCCGTTGTGATTGTTTGGCTATTTAGACGGTTACATTTGCCAGCTATTCTTGCTTATTTAGTAGCAGGGATGCTAGTGGGTGAGCATGGCTTTGCCTTTGCACATGAGCATGTTGACTATGACAAATTTGCTGAGCTTGGCATTGTATTTTTATTATTTACGCTTGGGTTAGAGTTTTCATTGCCTAAGCTACTTGCAATGCGAAACCTTGTAATTGCTGTTGGTAGTTTGCAAGTCGCTATTTCGTTAGTGGTGTTTATTATTATTGCATTATTAACTGGGCAGAGCTTTGCCAGTGCTTTTGTTATTGGTAGTGTTTTAGCATTATCTTCAACCGCTATTGTCATAAGGCAATTGAGTGAAACTGGCTCGATGAAGCGAAAATCGGGCCAAATATCTGTAGCTGTTTTGCTGTTTCAAGATGTTGCTGTTGTGCCGCTACTTATTATTATTCCAATGTTTGCACAAGATTCAGATACCTCAATGCTGTTAGCTTTACTCATTGCGCTGGTTAAAGGTGTTGTTGTTGTTACCGTTTTATTAATGACCGGCAAGTGGCTGTTACCAAAGTTGTTTACCTTAGTGGCGCAAGTACGAACTGATGAGCTTTTTGTTTTAACAACGCTGCTGGTTACGCTAGTAGCATCGGCATTAACACAGTGGTTTGGTTTGTCTATGGCGTTAGGGGCATTTCTTGCGGGTATTATGTTGGGTGAAAGTCAATATAAACATCAGTTAGAAGCTGATATTCGTCCATATAGAGACATTTTATTGGGTTTGTTTTTTGTTACTGTAGGTATGAAATTCAATATAGATGTGCTTATTGAGTCTCCTTTTCAAATATTAGCGATATTAGTTGGCTTTATGGCTGTTAAGGTTTTTGTTATTCAAAAACTTTCGGTCATGGCAGGCGCTCAGCAAAAAGATGCGTGGGCTTCAGGCCTAATGTTGGCACAAATGGGAGAATTTGGCTTTGTGTTAATTGCTTTAGCAAATCAAACACAGATATTACCAACAAATGTTTCTTCAATATTGCTTGGTGTTGGAATTATTAGTATGGCGATTACCCCGTTTATGATCGAACATGCACGTACATTAGGAGTGTGGCTAAGCAACGATAAAGTAGCTAATACTGAGCATCTAGAGCAGTTGCCTGAAAATACGCAATTAAAAGATCATGTGATAATTTGTGGCTTTGGGCGAATTGGACAAACAGTTAGCCGCTTTTTGAAACAAGAAAATATTGAATTTATTGCAATTGATATGGACCCCCTTAGAGCGAGTAAAGCTAGAGATGCGGGAGAGAACATTTTATTTGGCTCTTCACGTAAAAAAGAGCTATTGGAAGCGGCAAATTTAAGTGAGGCTAAATTAGTTGTTATTGCTTTTGGAGAAGACAAACAATCGTTAGAAGTTATTCGTAAAGTACGAACTTTATCACCAAATGTACCTATATTGGTTCGTACTCGAAACGATGATCAACTGGTTGCTTTGCAGTCTGCAGGGGCAAATCAAGTGGTTCCTGAAAGTTTAGAGGGCAGTTTAATGTTAGTCTCGCAGGTATTGTCGTTAACTGGTGTTCCATTTTCTAGAATTTATAGACGCGTGCAAACTGAACGTAAAAATCATTACAATCATTTACATGGTTTTTACCAAGGTGAAAATACCAACCTTAGCCCTGATGCTATTGACAGAATAGAGTTTGCTCATGCTATTCATTTGAATGATGACTCATTCGCCTGTGGTCAGTCGATAAAAGCATTAAACTTTGATCCGCGTAGAATTGTTATTGTTGCCTTACACCGCGGTGATACTGAAACTGAAAATCCAGATGACAATACAATACTTTGCTCACAGGACACTTTAATAGTAAGAGGTAAGCCTCGTAGAGTTGAGCTTATAGAACGTTTTTTACAGGAAGGGAGTTAACAAGTGATTAGTGAAGTTAACATTGCCAATCACTATACTCATGGTAACTTGTTAAATGCCATTAAAATAGCGTTAAGTAAAGCAGGACACACGCTCGATTCAGTTTCAGCTGAACAATTAACTGCAATAGATGAGTTTCATATTGGTGGAAGAGAAGCTACCACTCAACTATTGAATGGCATTACGTTTGCAGCTGAAGCACAGTTATTAGACATAGGCTGCGGGCTTGGTGGTACTACTCGTTACCTTGCGTCACACTATACTAGTTATGTTACAGGGATAGATTTAACTGCCGAATATATTAAGGTTGCTCAGGTACTTAATCAAAAACTTGGCATTGCTGAGCGTATCAACTTACTGCAAGCAAGTGCGACAAGCCTTCCTTTTGCTGATGATAGCTTTGATGGTGTGACTATGCTCCATGTCGGAATGAATGTTGCTGATAAACAGGCATTATTTGCGGATGTGTTTCGTTGTTTACGGGAAAATTCGTTATTTTTAATTTATGATGTAATGAAAACTAATAAAGATACAGTCAATTACCCTTTACCTTGGGCTTCAACTAGTGACACTAGCTATTTATCAAGTCTTGATTCATATCAAAGAAAGCTTAAAGCGGTAGGATTTAATGTTGTAGCAATTAACTCTCGTAAAGATTTTGCGCTTGATTACTTTAAGCGACAATCGGGAAAGATAGCAACTAACGGAGTAAAGCCCTTATTAAGTCTACACACTTTAATACAAGATAATGCTAAGCTAAAATTTAGCCATTTAATTGATCAAATTAGCAGTAACGCATTAACACCGATTGAAATTATTGTTAAAAAGCCAGGCTAATTATTTTAAATTAAGAAATTCGCGGATCTGAGTTTCTTGTTCCATGGCATCTTCAAAGCCTAATTTTATTAATCGCTTGCAGTAGTTTTTTTCAAATAATATATAGCTAATTAAACTTGATTCAGAGTCATTGCTTATACCTATACTACGTAATAGTATACGTAGTGAAAGCGGTAGTTCCGCAAAGTGCTCAACAGCCAGGGCGTTAAAATCTTGGCTAGGATTAATGAGCATTGAGTCAATATTTTTTAAGCCTTTGTTTTGGGTTCTAACTTCTTTTGGAATTAATGATACTGTTTTATTAATGCGCTTCATCCTTTCTAAGTCACTTTGAAGAGTGTCAGAAAAAATACCATCGAGTAAATGGCCTGCGATCGTAGCTGTTGTTGGAGGATGTGGATTGTTTTCTTTTGAATGTAGTGGTTCTTGGGGTTGCTCTACACCAACAATAAACAACTTTTCACCGCCAAGGTGAATAGCAGGGCTTAATGGCGAAAGCTGATGAATAGAGCCATCACCATAATGTTCTTTTTTAATTTTTATTGATGGAAAGACTAAGGGTATAGCTGCGGAAGCCATTAAATGCTCAGCACTCAATTGGGTAGGCTTTCCATATCGCTTTTCTCTATACCATGGCGCTATACTTGATTGTGACTGGTAAAAACTAACGGAATCACCACTTGAATAGCTTGAAGCTGTAACAGAAATCCCTTTTAGATAGCCTTTCATAATGTTGACATCAATTCGTCTGAAGTCGATAACTTCATCTAATAAATTTCGTAACGGGGTACTGTTTAATAAACTATGGGCTTTTTTATTAGCATAGTCGGCTTGAAAGTTCGCCAAAGCACCATTAATTAAATGGCCGAAAACGCGTACCGGATCGCTATAATAAATTCTATTGGTACTTAGGTTGTTCCATACCCATTCAAGCTTTTTTATTGCTAGATGAAAGCACGATGCATAACATGCTAATGCAGTACTATTAATTGCGCCAGCTGAAGTTCCGCAAATAATAGGGAAGGGGCTAGCATGATGGCGCGGTACATACTTTGCAATCGCACTTAATACGCCAACTTGATATGCAGCTCTTGCGCCACCACCGGTTAATACTAGGGCATTTTTAGACTGTTGGTAACTTGGTTTAGCAATCATACAACTTAAGTTTATATTCCGATGAGTACGCAAGCTAATTTATCTTCCTGTTTGTGTAACGTTTTGGATAAAAGAGCAATATTTACGTGTATTTTTATATTTATGGCTCAGTGTAATGACTTTTTTATCATTGCTCTAGTGAATTTATCATTAAATAAAAAAGCGTGTGAAATAAATGATTGACTCGTTATTTTTTAAACGTATAATGCGCGCAGCTAGAAACGGCAAGGTGCTTGAAAGAGTGCTACGCAAAACTACCGGTCTAAGGGCAAAGCCTACGACAGCGGAGTTACCTCGGCAAGTAACCACTTCTCTTTTGATGTGGGCACAGGTAAAAATTGTAACCGTTTCTTTTACTATATTTTATAGATTTATTTTAAAGGGTTATTTAATGAAAAACTTACTTGTTGCTACATTTATCGCTGCATTATCTTTAACTACTATCGTAACTGCTCCAAAAGCTTCTGCTTCTAACATTGCACAAACTATGTGCGACTATGTTGCAGCAGACGACAAGCAACGTTTACGTTCTTTCTTAAAAACAAACAAATTAAAAATTCGTTCAGTTTTTAGCGGTGTTCAGTGTAATGGCATGAACTTAGTTGCATTTGCAGCAAACCAAAATGCTAACGACACTGGTGCGATGATTATCAGTAAGTTACCTAAGCAAGTAGTTGCTGAAGTTATTTCTTCAATTACTTCATCTGAATTAACTGCAATTGCAGAAACTCGCGTTAATAGCTAATTTAAAAAAATTATACCAGTTTCATTTATTAAGTGACCAATTTTACCCAGTAGAAATGATCACATAGTTAGTGAGATTGGTATTACAATAAAACGAGCTTTTATAGCTCGTTTTTTTTTGCCCAAAACTTTGTGCTAATTTAATTTTCAACACAGTAATTATTTAAAATTATTTGATTTTATATTTTTTAATATACTTTAATGCCTTATTTATTAGGTTTTTAGCAGAATTCGTCAGCTATTTTTTATAATTCGTCAGCTATTTTACTTTTCTCTCTTTATAGTGGTTACTTCATTTATAGGGTGACTTCTGTATGAATAGCTATATTTTTTCTATTAATAATTCATTAATAAATATTTTGACTGGTAAAAAAAATAACAGGTATAACCGACACTTATCTCTCACTACAATAGTATTTATATTGAGTGCGCTCAGCCAAGTTGCAGTTGCTAATAAAATGCCAGAGTCTTATGGGCAATGTATAGCTTGTCACGGAGATAAAGCGCAAGGTAATGCACAGCTTAATTCACCTTCACTTGCTGGTAAGTCAGCAAGTTATATTACGCGTCAATTACACAATTTTGCTAATGGTCTTCGCGGCTCTCACAATAAAGATACTTTAGGTATGCAAATGGTAGCCATTAGTAAACAACTCAACTTTAACAAGGATGTTCCCGAACTTAGTGCTTATTTAGCGGCGCTACCTGCTATATCACAGGTACAGAATACTACAGGGGATTTAAAAAATGGTAGTCGATACTACCAAGGTAAATGCGGGGCATGTCATGGCGGGCAGGCGCAAGGTAATGAAATAATGAATGCGCCTAAGTTATCTGGCCAGAGTGTCGAGTATTTAAAGCGCCAAATGCTTAATTTTACTCAGGGTATTAGAGGAACTCACCCCGAGGATAAGTTCGGTCGTCAAATGGCGATGATGGCTAAAACAACGTCGGGCCAAGAACTTGAAGATATTTTGCATTATATTGCTAATCAAGAGTAGGTACTTATGAAGGTCATTAAAAGTCTAGTTATTGTTTTTACTATTCATGTATTACTGGCTAATAATGTTGTTAGTGCAAAGCAATGGCAGGGTGAAAATAATAACACCCTTAGCAAAAGTGAGTTTACTTTAGCCAAGCATTGCCCGCCGAGCTTTGAGTTAACCCCGCAAGGTGTATGTCGCTTGTTAACGCAATACCAATTCTATACCTCGGTTCAAAATAAAGGGTTAGGTGGCACCCAAACAAATTTACCGCCCCATAGAGATGGCTTTACTCCTGCACAAATTGATTTAGGAAGGTATTTGTTTTTTGATCCTGCACTGTCAAAAGATGGTTCTATTTCATGTGCTAGTTGTCATCAACCTGACAAAGGTTTTAGTGATAATTTAGATAGAAGCATTGGCATTACGGGCGAAAAAATAGCTCGCTCGGCCCCTACTTTATGGAACGTAGCTTTTGTCGACAAATTCTTTTGGGATGCTAGAGCTAAAAGTTTAGAAGAACAAGCCTTAGGGCCGCTTTATGACCCGCTTGAAATGGGTAATACTCCTGAAAAACTACTTGCTACAATTAGGTCAACGCCAACCTATGTGAAGCTGTTTGCACAAGCATATCCTGACATGCAAGAAATAGGACTTGAGCAAATCTATACCTCGCTAACTGCATTTCAAACATCATTAATCTCATTAAATAGCCGTTATGATCGCTATGCGCATGGTTATCATCAAGCACTAACTAAAGATGAAATTGCTGGTTTGAACGTATTTCGCTCGTTTGTTGCTCGGTGCGCCGAATGTCATCAACCGCCATTATTTACGAATAATGAAATTGCGGTTATAGGTAGTCCTGAACCAGAAGGTCGTAAATTAGATATAGGGGCAGAAAAAACCTATAACGCACCTAAATTAAAAGGGGCATTTAAAGTGCCTACACTGAGAAATATTACTCAATCAGGGCCTTATATGCACTCTGGACGTTATAAAGATCTTAGAGAGGCTGTTAAATTTTATAATGATGGTAGAGGTAACTCGATTCCTGAAGGCGAAGAAATGCTAATACATTGGCATATATCTGAGCCTAACCTAACAGATGATGAATTAGATTTAATCGTTACCTTTTTAGGCACGTTAACCGATGAAAGTTTAACACCACGCATACCTCAACAGGTTCCTTCAGGTTTACCTGTAATAGATGAAAAATATCAAGAAAGATCAAAAGCAGCACGTACACAACAAAAATTAAATCATAATAATGAAAATGCTATAACGCAAAGTGGGGAATAATATGAGCTCAGGAAAAATAATAGGTGCAATACTCGTCGCAGGTGCTTTTGCCGGCGGTATGTATTTTGGTAGTATCCAAAATTCAACCCCAGTGATCACAAGCAGTACAGGTGGAGCAAGCTATGAAGGTGGCTACGATAAGTCAGCTGATGCTGATGCACTGCAAGGTGTCAATAAAGGCGCTGCAGCCGAAAGAACCGTTGTTGGACAAGTGCATGTTGTAAATGACGGCGAGACGATTATGGATGCAGTGATTGCCGCAAAACCTGGAGATACTATTCAGGTTATGCCTGGCACGTACCATGAAACCGTATATGTTGATAAAGATGATATTAGAATTATTGGCGTAATCAAAGAAGGTAAACGTCCAACCCTTGATGGTGAAGGTATATTAAATGACGCATTTTTATATTCAGGTAATAACTTTGTCATAGAAAATTTTGTTATTACCAAATATAAAGGTAATGGCATTATGGGGCAGGCAGGTAATAATTTTGAGATCCGTAATAACATAATCGTTGATACTGGGGTGTATGGCATTTTCCCTCAACTTGGCAAAAATGGTATTGTCGAATTTAATATCATTTCTGGTATTGAAGACGCCGCTATTTATGTTGGCATGAGTGACAATATTCATGTTTCGCATAACGAGGTGTTTGCAAGTGTTGCTGGAATTGAAATTGAAAACTCTCGCCATGCCATCGTTGAAAATAACAATGTTTATAATAACACAGGTGGTATTTTAGCCTTTATTACACCAGGCTTACCGATTAAAACCACTTTTGATGTGATTATTCGTAACAATTTTATTTTAAATAATAATCATAAAAACTTTGGTGCGCCTGGTTCTACAGTTGGTGGTATCCCAGCAGGAACAGGTATTTTAATAATGGCTGCAGACGATGTTGTAGTTGAAAATAATATAATTTCTGGAAACAAAACAGCGGGTATACTGATTACTGATCATGGCAATGCGCCGAATGTAACGATTGATCCTGAATCTGATCCATCTCCAGATGGCGTTAAGTTATTAAATAACCTTATGTATAACAATGGTTACGATACTATTGATGAAGTTAAAGCGTTAATGTTAACTGAGTTTAAACGCGGTAATCCTGATATTGTTCGAGTAGGTAAAAGTACTGATAGTTGTATTATTAACCGCCATCAATATGTAAGTGTAGGGGTTAATAGTTGGAAAGAATGTGAATTTACTAATACAGATTCAATTGATACCTACTTGTTAGATGAGCCTGTTCCACCACGTATTATCGATCCATCTGAGCGAGGGAAAGTGGTTTATAACGGTGTTTGTGCTGGCTGTCATACTTATACAGGACGTATGATTGGTCCTCCAATTCAAATTATTCAAGCGCTATATATGGATAACCCACAAGGTATTTCAGACTTTATTGCTAGTCCAACCAAAAAACGAGAAGACTACCCTGAGATGCCACCACAAAACTATCTAGACGAAGAAACGCGTTTAGCAGTAGCTAAATATTTGCTAACGCTAACACGTTAATTGCTGTAAAGGAGGTATCAAGCTTTTGATGCCTCTTTTATTATGTTTATATCAAAGCTACCTCAAGATGCAGAGTTCAGCGTTTCAAAGGTACTTAATATCAAAGCATTACTTTGCAAGAATAGTCTCTTTTAAGAAATAATAACGATGAGAGTAACTGCTTGTGAAAAGCCCAAAGGGCTGGTTTAAAAGCGATTATACTGCGTTATAGATTTTAATAATAGAATCTCTATTACTTGCAATCAATGGCTTGCTTAAATTGCTTAAATTGCTTTTAATGCCAACTGAAATTCGCATTTTGAGGTGGTTTGGGTAAAATTTAAAATTATAGAATGCCGAGAACGACTAATATAACGGTAATAATACCAGTGTCATTAATTAAGTGATCTATTTTATACGCAGGGAAAACAGTCAAATACAAGGCATTTATTTTCATAACTAGTTATTCTAATTATAAAATAAATAACACAGTAGTTGATTGTTTTAACCAGTAGAAAAGATCACATAGTTAGTGGGATTGGTATAACAATAGCCCAAAAAATAAGAACGCCACTTTCAGCTTGATGCTTTTTATGCTCTTGCTTTGCATCTTTAGAGAAAACTGAAAATTTAGTGTCAGCCTTTTTATTGTGAGTATTTTGCTTATTTAGCAGATATAAAAATACCAAAATCACACCAAAAGCGATTATAAAGTAATTCATGTTTTCCTTTCAGACCTACCCATAACGATTACAGGCACTTTAGTTTTACCCTTTTGAAGTACAAGATAATGCCAAGTACCAATAATACTGTATAAGCAAAAATATTGATTTCGCTTTCTGGATAATTACTTTGAATAAGCATTAACAACAAGCCAGGCAGTATACATAAAAATGCTAACACTAGGGGGTGTTGAGCTTTCGAGTACATTTTTGCAGCGATTTATTTGGTGTTTATACTAGGCTGAACTTATGTAATGGGGTTGTTCCCCATAAATAAGTGAAAACGCCGTAGAAAAACCAAAGAGGCGCTGTCCTACGGATACGTTTAAACATGATTTACTTTTCGTTCTAGCTCATTTATGTAGAATACTACACTTTATTCGCTATGCCTCAATTAAATCATGTTTAATTCGTACAAAATTTGTACTCGAAAGCTCAACACGCCCTCGTTGTTTAGGGTGATCAAGAATTATAGTTGCGCTACAGACTTTACATACAATAGGAGATGTTCTGGATATTGTTATAATTTTTTTCCATTGGATAACCTGCTTACAATTGGGGCATAATCTCAATGTAACTTCCTTAATTTTTATTGATTGTTAGCATAAGCTAAAATATCACAATAGTAAGGGCTCCAATATACCTAATTATAATATAAAATGAACATTCAAATATTCTTCGTGTTAACTTGATACTAACCCGTATAATACCAGTTTCATTAAGTAAGTGATCTATTTTATACGCAGTGAAAACAGTCAAATACAAGGCATTTATTTTCATAACTAGTTGTTCTAATTATAAAATAAATAACGCAGTAGTTGATTGTTTTAACCAGTAGAAATGATCACATAATTAGTGAGATTGGTATAATAAAGTGTTCGCTTAGTGAGAGTTTAAAGGCTGATAGATAAGGCACAGATAAAGGAGTTAACAATGTCGGCAGGTATGAGCGCTGCTTGGAGAGCTAAGCAACAGAAACCAAAGCGCTGTCAGAGGTGTGAACTATACTACTCAGCATCATTAGATACCTGTGATCAATGTGCTACGTTAAGCGAAGCTCAATTAACCCTATTTAAAATTAAACGCCAGAAAATACTACAAAAAATGCGACTTTCGGTAAATATTTACTAGGTGGGGCGTTTATCATAGGCTTACTTTTACTGGTTAGTTTTTTATAGTATTGATTAACGGCTTTACTCTAATTAACCTGAATTTGGGATAAGCTAAGCACACAAATAAGCCTTATTCACACAAAACTTATAGCATTGGTAGCAAACTTGCACTTAGTACTAAGGTAGAGATAATTTACAATATTGCAAAGTATAACTTTTATATGCGTTAAACGTAATGACCTGGTCAACTAAATTCAGTCACCTCAGTTAAGCAACCATTTCTAAGTCTTCTGTCGCCCGTTCAAAATCACTCGGACTTTGGTAACCCAGGTAAGAATGCAAACGACGACTGTTGTACCACATCGTTATGTAATTCAAGACATCTTGCTGTGCACCATAGCGTGTTTCATAGTTACGCCAATGAACTCGCTCTTGCTTCAAACTGCCAAAGAAGCTTTCAGCAACAGCATTATCCCAACAGCACCCCTTTTTGCTCATACTGCCAATAAAGCTATGGTCCTTTAATAACCGCCGATATTGGTGGCTTGCATATTGAACGCCTTGATCTGAATGCACGATTAACCCAGCCTTCGGCTGACGTTGCCAAATGGCCATGGTCAATGCATCACAAACCAGCTGAGCCTTCATTCTCGACCCCATACTCCAGCCCACGACTTTACGAGAGTATAAATCAATGACAACCGCTAAATATAACCAGCCTTCAGATGTCCAAATATAGCTGATGTCTTGCACCCAAACTTGGTTCGGTGCTGCTACGGTAAAATCTTGTTGAAGCTCATTGTCGTAAACGGGCTTATTATGATCACTATTCGTTGTTACTTTGTATTTCTTTTTATAGCGAACCCACACGCCCGCTTCTTTCATAAGCTTCGCTGTTTTTTGTCGACTTACAGGATAGCTAAGCGCATTAAGCACTTTTTGAATACGACGTTCGCCATAAGTATTATCGCTGAACTTTGCTATATCTTTGACCCAATCAAGCATTTCTTCATGCGTCGGATCTTCCTGTTTGTCGAGGTTACGTTTTTGATAACTATAATAATTATTGCTTTTAACACCCAGTACGTGGCACATGAGCACCACTGGCCAGATCTTCTTATGTAGGGCGATAAACGAATATTTTACTTCGTTTCTTTGGCAAAGAAGACCGTCGCTTTTTTTAACACTTCTCGCTCCATTTCGAGGCGTTTTACTTGTGCTTTTAACTGACGAATTTCTTCTTGCTCAGGTGTTAATTTACCGTTTCCTCTGAAAGCCTGACCATCATCATTTTCAGCTTCCTTGATCCACCGGCCAAGCATGTTGGGATTAATGCCCAAATTTCTCGAAGCTTCCGCCTGACTATAGTTTTGTTCAATAACTAATGCGATAGCATCGAGTTTAAATTCTTTAGAATACTTTTTACGTTTTGTCATGTTGATCTCCAGTTAAGTTTATTATCTCTTAACTGGGGTAGTCGAATCCATTAAACCACGTCATACATCCATTATCCGACTTCAGGTTATTTATAGGCGAATAAATACTGATACAAGAGTAGGACTACTAAAATACTAATTAAATTTAAGAGGTAAACTATGATATCACTTGTTCAATTAACTGAAGTACTTGGATGGATTTCGATTATAAATATTGTTTTTTTAGTTGTCGCATCGCTATTAGTTATTACAATGAAGTCTTTCTTGATTTCAATCCACGGTAAAATGTTTGATATTTCAGAGAAGGATTTAACATTAATATATTTTAAATATATTGCACAACATAAAGCATTGTCTTTTGTTTTTATTTTTTCACCCTATATTGCACTTAAAATATTGGGATATTAATAAGCATTTTATTAAAAATAGGGAGCTACATAGTGTCATTTCAGGATAAATTAAATGCGGCCAACAAAGAGCTTAGCATGTCGAAAATGTCGAAATATAGTTACAACTCACCAATTTGCTTTTTACTTAACGCTATTGGTTTTAATGCACGCCCGCTGCATTACAATACTTTTTTAAGCAACTTCATTATATTGTCAGTTTGGTTTAGTTCGGCTTGGGGGGGGGATATTGTGGTTTACTCAATGGAGTGAACAAAATATGTCAATAGTAACTGCAATTGTATCCAGTCTAGTTTCAGGCATATTATTTGGACTTATTATGGCATGGTATTATCAATATAGTGCGAAGGAGAATAACTTGAGCGACTGGCAGCAGCTATAAATTTAAAGCTCAACAGAGGCTAATATATTATAAAATTTAATGCTTGTTTGATAATAATGATTGATGGAATCTTATGAATAGAAG
Organism: Thalassotalea piscium; assembly: GCF_030295935.1. Lineage (NCBI taxonomy): Bacteria > Pseudomonadati > Pseudomonadota > Gammaproteobacteria > Alteromonadales > Colwelliaceae > Thalassotalea > Thalassotalea piscium. The sequence continues at coordinate 2,250,611 of NZ_AP027362.1, read as the reverse complement.
CGATTTGGTTAAATTATTTACTAGTGTGCTTGTACTACCTGTTTCTTATTGGTTAATTGCTTATTATTTTGAAGAGAGTAGCTTATCACTCGCTAACTTATTTTTCTTTACATTATTGGCGTTAATTGGCGGTGCTGTCGGAGCGCTATACGCGTACTATGGATATACACTTTTCTTTAAAAACACTTGGCTTGCGGGTTTAATCCCATCAGTGAGTTTAATTTATATTACGATTAATATGGAATTAGATAATTTTCTGCCTCTTGGTGATTTATGCTTAGTTATTTCATGCTGGATGGTAGCATCTGAAGTTACTAAGATTAAAATTAAAAGGACTAACTAACCTTGTATATCGAGAGATAAAGAAAGCCTATGATTTCAAAGTTACCCCGTTGGGTAGAATATGGAGCGTTTGTGCTTGCTTTAGTCGCAGGCCTAGTTAACGCGATTGGGTTATTAGGTTTTAAGCATCAGTCTATTTCACATTTGTCAGGATTAGCCACCCAGCTAGGCACCAGTGTTATCAATTCAACCTTTAGTGATATTTCACACTTATCTATTATTATTTTAAGCTTCATGATGGGGGCAGCCATCTCAGGTTACTTTTTAAGAAGTGGGGCATTAAAGTTAGGGCGAAATTATAGTGGACTGCTGACAATAGAGTCGGTTTTTCTATTTGGGGCGATCTACTTTCTAACACAAGACTCTTTATACGGCCATTATTTAGCTTCAGCGGCGTGTGGATTACAAAATGCGTTAGCTACGACTTATAGTGGTGCTGTAGTACGAACAACACATTTAACAGGAATATTTACTGATTTAGGTATTATGTTAGGCGCTAAATTTAGAGGAGAACCCTTTGATAGCCGTAAAGCATTACTTTTTATGCTTATTGTCTTGGGGTTTGTTCTAGGTGGTACGTTAGGAGCCTATTTGTTTACGTTATATAGTATTTATGCTCTTTTTGTACCCGCCGCTATTTGCTTACTATTGGCACTTTCTTATTCGATTTATAATGCTAAATTTGCTCGGTTAACTCGTAGTTAGTTTGTAAGTGACTGGCTTCATCAAAGTAGCTGAATTAAGGTGTTTCACTGAACACCTTAACCTTGGTACATTAACCTTTTTATTTGGCTAATGCTTTGTGTTACTTATCTAATCCCCCCCATACATAAGTATTTTATTTCCAAGTAATCGTCTAGGCCATATTTAGAACCTTCTCGACCATTACCTGATTGTTTTACCCCACCGAACGGGGCGGCAGCATTTGAAATAATACCTTCATTTATACCTATCATGCCAAACTCTAAGCCTTCAGCAATGCGCCAAATAAGGCCAATATCGCGAGCATAAAAATAGGCTGCTAAGCCATATTCGGTGTCATTAGCTATCGCCAATGCTTCTTCTTCGTTTGCAAACGAAATTAGCGGCGACACTGGCCCAAAAATTTCATTGGCGGCAATCGGCATGTCGTTACTGACATTGGCTAAAATAGTGGGTTGATAAAAGCACGAGCCTTCCTGAACGATTTTTCCACCTAACACAAGCTTTGCTCCCATTTCAACGGAATCATCAACAAGCTTCTGTACATCGCTAACCGCTTGCTTGTTTATCATCGGGCCAACGGTTACTCCTTCAGTTAAGCCGTTACCTGTAGATAACTCACTAACAGCAGCAACAAATTTTTCGCTGAACTGCGCCATTACATCTTTGTGAACTAAAATTCGGTTAGTACACACACAAGTTTGGCCTGCATTACGATACTTTGATGCTAATGCACCTTGTACTGCCGCATCGATATCTGCATCAGAAAATACGATAAAAGGAGCGTTTCCACCTAATTCCATTGAAACTTTTTTCACCGTAGAGGCGCATTGACTAATAAGAGATTTGCCCACTGATGTTGAGCCAGTGAAAGTAAATTTAGCTACGTCAGGGTGTTCAGTTAACACTTTACCCATACCACGAGCATCATCTCCAACCACTACATTGAATACCCCAGCAGGAATACCAGCACGCTCAGCTAATTCTGCCATTGCGAGTGCTGATAAAGGCGTCTGGGTTGCAGGGCGCACAACAAAAGTACAGCCAGCGGCTAACGCGGCAGCCGCTTTACGAGCTATCATAGCGTTAGGAAAGTTCCATGGCGTAATAGCAGCAACAACACCTACAGGCTGTTTTATTACTACAATACGCTTATCGTTAGAAGGCGCAGGGATGGTATCACCATAAATACGTTTGCCTTCTTCAGCAAACCAATCAATAAACGCTGCACCGTAGGCTATTTCACCTTTTGCTTCAGCAAGTGGCTTACCCTGTTCTAAAGTGAGGATGCGACCTAAGTCATCTTGATGTTCCATCATTAAATTAAACCAATTACGCATTAACCCAGCGCGTTCATTGGCTGACTTTTTAGACCACATGGTAAACGCATCCTTAGCAGATTCTATAGCCAGTTCTACTTCTGCAATGCCAGCATTACTGACATTAGCGACTAATTCGCCAGTTGCAGGATTAGTAACAGCCAAACTTTTTACACTACTATGCCAACTACCATTAATATAAGAAGAGTGTTTAATTAATTGAATGTCTTTAAGTGCGTGCATAATAACCTCTTATAGATTTTTTGCGTTACTGTACAACTAAATAGGATTTGTTTTTTATTATTGGTAGAGTATCACAAAGAATTATCCTTATTATAGTAATCAAGGCGTACACTTTTAAGACGCCCTAAACTAGAAGAACAGAATATAAGACTGTTTACTATGTATAAAAGTAACCGAAAAGGGCGGTTTATCAATGGTTAGTGCATTAAATAATATTAAAGTGATTGACTTAAGCCGTATATTAGCCGGTCCTTGGGCTTCACAAATGCTGGCTGATATGGGGGCTGAAGTAATAAAAGTTGAGCGTCCAATAAAAGGGGATGATACTCGTTTCTGGGGACCTCCATTTGTTAAAGCCGCAACGGCAAATCAACCACCCCAAGCCGCTTATTTTCACTGTGTAAACCGAAATAAACAATCAATAGCCATTGATATCTCAAAAGCGCAAGGTCAGCAGGTGATCAAAGATTTAATTATGCAGGCTGATGTATTGATTGAAAACTATAAAGTGGGAGGGCTTAAACAATATGGACTTGATTATGAAAGTGTTAAAAAGCTAAACCCTCAGCTTGTGTATTGCTCTATTACAGGGTTTGGACAACATGGACCTAGTGCAAATAAACCTGGTTATGATGCTATGATTCAAGGGGAAGGTGGTTTGATGAGCATCACGGGAGAGCCTGAAGGTATGCCTATGAAAGTGGGTGTAGCTTTAGTGGACGTGATGACAGGTTTATATTGTTCTAATGCCATATTAGCGGCATTAATGGCACGGCATCATACTAATGAGGGGCAACACATCGATATTGCTTTACTTGATGTGCAAGTTGCAGCGTTAGCTAACCAAGGTATGAATTACCTTGCGACAGGTGAAAATCCAGACCGGTTAGGCAATGGTCATCCTAATATTGTGCCTTATCAAACCTTTGCTACTCAAAACGGCAGTATTATTTTGGCTGTAGGAAATGACAATCAATTTAGAAAGTTTTGTCAGGTAGCTCAATGCCCTGAAATTGCTGATGAACCAGAATTTGCGACCAACGAACAACGTGTAATTAATCGCAATACGCTTATTCCTATAATAGCGGGCAAACTTGTTTTACATACAACTCAATGGTGGGTTGAACAACTTGAGCATGTTGATGTGCCTTGTGGCCCTGTTAATACTCTAGATCAAGTATTTAATCACCCACAAGTTAAGCATCGCAAAATGGTAAGGCAAGTGAGCAATAAACAGGGTGATCTTATCGATACTGTTTCTTCGCCTATCAATCTTTCGGCAACGCCTTTGCAATATCACAGCGCATCACCTGATTTAGGGCAACATAGCAAACAAGTATTGTCACAATGGTTGAATTATAGTGATGAAAAAATTACGCAATTGTATTTAAGCTCTATTGTTAGCTAAAATTAATTAGTTAGAGAGCCTTGAAGCGTGTAAGAGAATATAGTTGTTCAATATGGCCGCAATAAATCTTTAACCTGATTTAATTACTCTTCATCTAGATGTCTGTTTTTCTGAGTGCAAAAGATTATTGCAGCTAGTTTAGCGCTACTTTAGTTATCTTTATTTCAGTTAACTCTTTTTGAATTAACACAGCACTCTGATTTTTATAAATTATATTTCAAGATTTGTGTATAATCAGTGGTATTGTAGTAGCTGCTGAGTTTTCAGTTACAGTAGTTAATGTAAATTTACTACTCTACTTATCTTATTGTAATTTATGAGGTTAATATTTAAGCCATGAAGTTAATAGTTTAGTTTATAAATTTTGGCTCGAAAAGCCAGTTAGCTAACCTCTGCTCGACTTTTAATGAGAATAATATATGTTTTTGATTGATCAAATAATATTGCTTGGAGCTGTACTTATTTTACTTGGGATTATTTCAAGTCAATTATCAGCTCGTTTAGGCCTACCTGTGTTAGTACTTTTTTTGCTTGTGGGGATGCTAGCAGGGGAAGATGGTCCTGGCGGAATATTTTTTGACAATGCCGAGGTTGCGCACTCATTAGGTACGTTAGCATTAGCGATGATCTTATTTGATGGTGGCTTACAAACGCCCTTTAAAGCCATCAAGCAAGTGTGGTTGCCGGCATCAACTTTAGCAACACTTGGTGTACTTATTACAGGTGCAGTAACAGGCCTTGCTGCTACATATATTCTTGATATACCGTTGTTACAAGGCATGTTACTTGGTGCTATTGTCGGCTCAACTGATGCCGCAGCAGTATTTGCATTATTACGTAATGCGGGTATTCATTTGAATAAAAAGCTAAAGGCGACATTAGAGATAGAAAGTGCTTCTAACGATCCAATGGCAATATTTCTTACTGTGGGTTTACTTGAAGTATTAGTTAACGACATGGAGCCAGGAACTGGTTTATTAATCATGTTCTTGTCCCAAATGGGCTTGGGGGCTGCAGTTGGTCTTGGTGTCGGTTGGTTGTCTGTTAAATTAATTAATCGCGTTCAACTTGTTGCTGCAGGGCTTTATCCTGTATTGGTAGCTGCATGCGGGCTGTTGTCTTTCGGTATAACCGCGAACATTGGCGGTAGTGGATTTTTAGCTGTGTTTATTACTGGTGTCGTCATTGGTAATAGTCGCTTTGTTTTTCAGCGTAGTACCTTCTTATTTCATGACGGTTTAGCATGGTTAAGTCAAATTACCATGTTCGTTGTATTAGGTTTGTTGATCACCCCGTCATCGTTATTAGATGTTTGGTTTGAAGGTCTTATTATCGCGCTAGTTTTAATTTTTGTTGCAAGACCTATCGCTGTAGCTCCTGTTTTAGCGCTGTTTGGCTTTAACATTCGTGAAATAACGTTAGTTTCTTGGGTCGGTTTACGTGGCTCTGTGCCAATTATTTTAGCTATTTTTCCATTAATTTTTGGTTTGCCTGGTGCAGCACTTATATTTAATGTTGTATTCTTTGTGGTGTTAATATCCGCTACGCTTCAAGGTTCCACTTTGTCTTGGATGGCAAGAAAGTTAAAACTTACCCTTCCGCCGCCTGTTACTCCCGCAGCTACGCTTGAAATTACCGCTTTAGCTGATGTTGATGCAGATATTGTTGAATACACACTCGGACGCACTTCACGCTCTATTGGCCGACGAATATCTCAACTAGCATTGCCTGAAAGCACTATAATGGCGATGATCAGTCGTGATAGTAATGTAATAGCTCCAAGAGGATCAACGCTATTACAAGCGAAAGATCAGTTGTTTATAATACTTAACCCCAATGCTAGAGAATTTGTTGACTGTGTTTTTTCTGGCACTATTGATGAAGAAAAAAACGAACTTTCAGCTAAAGAGCTTAGAGTAAAAGCCAATACAAAAATTGCTGATATAGCGCACTCATATGACATTTTTATTGCCGGACAGCCACAACATACATTAGAGGAGTTGATAAGTTCAACACTTAATTCTAAAGCTTATGTAAATGCTTACATTGAACTTGAAGGTGTACGGCTATATGTTCGTGAGATGGTTGAAGAGCGAATTATTACCGTTGGTATTATTTTCAAGGCCGATGACAGCTAATTGTGAAATCACTATAGCCATTAATAAATTTAATCTTGCCAATAGCGACTGATACAAGCGAAAGTTTCGGAGATATGATGGATAATGAACTAGAAGAAGAAAAACAATTATTACTGAGTTCATCTAATGATTTTCGCTTATTTGCGTTTATTTTAGGCCCACTTGTAGCTCTAGTGCTAATGTACTTACCTGTACCTAATGGCATGACAAAAGAAGCTTGGGCTTTAGTTGCATTAATTCTTTGGATGGCTATTTGGTGGTTATCTGAAGCGATACCAATTCCAGCTACCGCATTACTTCCTATTCCATTGATGCCAATATTAGGTATTGGCGAAATGACACCTGTTGCCAGTCAGTACGGTAATCCTATTATTTTTTTATTTTTGGGTGGGTTTTTAATGGCTGTCGCCATGCAAAGGTGGGGGCTGCATAAGCGAATAGCATTAAGAATAGTTTCTGTAGTTGGCACAAATCCGTCGAGTGTTATTGGCGGCTTTATGTTGGCAACCGCATTCTTATCGATGTGGATATCTAATACCTCATCCACTATTATGATGTATGCGGTAGCTTTATCTGTGATTGACTTTGTTGCTCGTAGAACAACTGATGAAAAGGTGTTACACAATTTTGGAGTAGCACTAATGTTAGGTATTGCCTATAGCGCAACAATTGGCGGTGTAGGTACTTTAATTGGTACGCCACCCAATGCACTTTTAGCAAGTTTTCTAACCAGTAGTTATAACATTCAAATAGACTTTTTTACTTGGATGCAATTTGGTCTTCCTATTGTTTTATTTATGTTACCTATTGCTTGGTTACTGTTAACCAAATTAATATTTCCAGCTAAAAGTATTCGAGTCGGAAATATTCAACAGCTCATTAAAGCAGAACTTGATGAATTAGGTCCAATAACTCAACCTGAGAAGGTGGTAGCGGGCGTATTTATTTGTGCTGCCTTAGGCTGGATATTTCGTACACCTTTGGTAAATTTAACGGGTTTACCCATTAACGATACCAGTATTGCATTAGTTGCTGCTTTGTTATTATTTGCTTGGCCTGCGTCTAAAAACAGTGGCCAATTTATATTAGACTGGAGTATGACAAGAGAATTACCGTGGGGCATACTTTTTCTTTTTGGTGGTGGTCTTGCGTTATCATTTGGCTTTAATAATACAGGGTTAGCGTTATGGATAGGAGAATTAGTTTCAGGTTTAGATGTTAGTACCTGGCTGCTAATAATTACGGTTGTAATTGCCGTGATTTATTTAACCGAAATAACGTCTAATACGGCTTCAACGGCAACATTTCTTCCTATTTTAGGTGCTGTAGCAATTGGGTTAGAGCTTGATCCTCGCACACTAGCAGTACCTGCAGCTGTTGCTGCGTCAATGGCATTTATGATGCCTATAGCAACACCACCCAATGCCATAGTATTTTCCTATGAAAAAATGCGCTTATTTGACATGATCAAAGCAGGCTTCTTACTCAATATAATCGCAGTTATCGTCACTTGTTTAATGATGTACCTTCTTTCAGGTTTAGTTTTTGGTATTTAGTGATAACTAGATTTAGCTGATGCCTTCTCTAGCGTTACTCCTGCTTTAAGATAGGCCATTGTTCATTCACTTTGTGGTCTCGCAGGGTAATTAAACTACCAAATTGTAGAAAAACAAACTCGCTCTGCTTTGGTCTCAAAAATATATGGTCATCAACAGCTAAATTAACATTATCAGCGGCATTCACTATTTCTTGGTTAGTACTTGTGCCAAATAGCGCATTACCTTGAAGTCCTTGAGGGGACTCAAAGTTAGCAAGCCACTTTCCACCATAAATAAAATAGGTCTCCTGCATATTAGGATCCCACAATGGAAATATATGTTGTGCAAACTCTACACCTGGTAGAAGAGTGCCTTTCATCTTTTTTAAGATTGGAGTGGCGATAAAAGCAGCTGGTGTAAATGATGCGAGCGAGGGAATATCAAAATCAACTGGTTTAACAAAACAAGAGCCAGCAGAAAGCTCGTTAGCTACTGTATTATTTTTATGTAGAGCAATACTTGGGCTACCCGCGCCATTAAAGCATAGCGGCTGAGCTTTGTATTTATTATTTAATGTATAAAGACGTTCAATAAAGCGTTGATAAATTGTTTGTGACTCTTGGTAAGCCTGCTCTGCAGACTTAATAATGCTTGGAATTTTAACTACATGTGGGTCATATCCCATAAAGCCAGAAAATGTTAAATATTCAGGGTTAGCGTCTATTATCTCTAACAGTGAATCTAGCTGCTCAGGCTGCTGCAAGCCACCACGGTGTAGCCCCACGTCGAGTTCAATATTGATTTTAAGTGACAACTCTAATGACTTTGCTAATGCCAAATATTGCTTAAGCCTAGCTTTAGTATCGATTAGCCATTGAAGCTGTATGCTTGGGTTAAATTGACTACTAGTATCTAAGTGTTGATAGAAAGTTTTAGCAGACTTTACCGGTAATGGTTTGCCCATTAGTACATCACTTGCTGGATAAGTATTAGCAATATGGTTGAGGAAGGGCTGATGAAAAACCATTAGTTTATTAGTTTGCGTTTTTTCCATTAAATACGCTAATAGTTTAGGGCTAGGAACCGACTTTGTTACTATGCGTAAGTCAACTTTAGGGTTCATTATGCTCGATAGTGCTTTAATATTATTATCAACAATATCAAGATCAACCAACATACTAGGTAAATAGGTACCAGAGTGTTTTAGCGATTGGTTGATTTGTGAAAAGTAATCGTTATAAGGCATCCCGTTATTCGTCGGTTTTAGCATGTAGCCTGAAACGCCTAAGGCTGCTCCGGCTAAAATAAATGTTCTTCTATCCATTTTAATCTCCAAAAAACATGATCAGCTTAAACCTAGCACTTTATTGATATGCTCGTTAGTAAAAATATTTTTAGGATCCATTGCTTTTCTAACCTTTAAGAATTGATCAAACATTGGGTATCTAGCACGTTGCTCTTTTGCAGCTAAAGTGTGTATTTTCCCCCAATGTGGTCGTCCATCATACTTCCAAAAAATTGGCTCAATAGCAGCGAAATATTTTTTGTAATCTTTATCGTGAAAATTATGACAGCTAATAGCGCAACTATCACGCTGATAAAAGGGGCTGAGCCAAATATCATCTGCTTTAATATAGCGATATTCCATTGGAAAAATTACATCAATATCAAGCTTTTTAATGGTTGATAATATTTCTCTTAAACAAGCAACGCCGTATTCAGCAGGAATTGAATATTCCATTTCGTTGAAACGAATATCGCGAACATTACCAAATACCTCATAATTTCGGCCGGTTCTTTCTTCTTTTTCAACCGTACTGGCGCCAGTGTTGATAATAAAACTTCTTAAGTAAGGTAGTGTGTCTATTACTTTTGACATTGTTTTGAATGTTTCATAAGCATCACCAGTATTAGGTGTACTTGAAAGTAACTCTTTGCGCTCAATCTTATCTAGTGTTATGCCTAAAATATAATCTGCGTGTGGTAGGGCATATAATTCAAAATGTCTGTGTTCATCTCTCAACTGTTCTGTTTTTGCCAAGCCTTCTTCAAGATCCATCATCCAGCTAGTTTCTTTTAAGTAATATTTGTCTTGGGCCTGAATTTTTAGGGTTGTTACGGCGCCAAGTGTGCCCAAGTTTGTTCTAGCAGCATTAAAAACCTCAGCATTTTCATCTACATTACAGTTTATTTCTTCGCCTAAACCATTAACCAATACAATATTTTTGACCGTTGAAGACATTGAACCATAATTGATGCCAGTACCGTGGGTTGATGTTGCAATTGAACCGCCAAATGTTTGGGTATTTATGTCAGGCATGTTTTCCAAGCTTAAACCATTTTGCCAAAGCTCTTCACCAACACCGGCTAAAAATGTATTACTGGCAACATCAAATTGCTTTTTTTCTTTATCAATATTAGAGATACCGTAAAAATATGCTAATGACATTAAGGTTTCATTTGTTGGAACAAGGCCAGAGAAAGAATGACCAGCACCTACCAATCTTATGCGTTGGTTAGTGTTTTTGATCATTGACGATAATTCATCTGTAGATTTTGGTACTAAACGTTCATTAGGCGTTGAAGTTTGATTTCCAGACCAATTAGTCCATGGTGTCACCTCATTCCCGTCTTTGTCATAGGCTCCTTTAAGTGCTTGAGTTGGGGCTGTACTTTCTTCTTTACTGCAAGCGGTTAAACCAAAGGTACTTGCAACACCAAATGCTGTCATCGTTTTTAACATAGTTCTGCGGTTTAAGTTAAGACGATTAACCTTCATAAATAGGACTCTCAAATTAGTAAATTTAATTTTATATTATGTAAAAAAACAATTACTGTACTATAGTACGACTATTTTTTGTCTGACGAAAGACCTTTTTTTATTAAGAGCTAGCGGTATAATTTAAAAATATTATTTATGGATTAAACTATAATGCCCAAAACTTCAAAAGCTAAGCAAAATGCTAAGGAACGAATATTACTTGCAACACTTGAAGTGATAAAAAAAAGTGGTATGAGAGGGGTAAGGCACAGAGCTGTAGCTGCGGAAGCTGTTGTTTCTTTAGGTTCGACTACTTATCACTTCAAAAGTATTGAAGATCTAATAAGTTCAACTTTTGTCTATTGGCACAAAAAAATAGATGTCAGAAAAAATCCACACTTTGCTTCAATTGAAGCTGATGTAGCACACTTTACAAAAGAAAAAATCCCCTCTAATGAACTCGCTAATAAACTATACCTAGACGCTGAAATTTACCTAAGAAATCAAATCTTTGATAACTCTGAAGATAGAAAAATTGAATTAGCTTTTCATAACGAGGCATTAAGAAGTCTGCAATTAAGTAGTTTGTTATTAAAAACTTGGCAAGATGAAGTAGACAAAATTGTCGAGTTGTTCGAGGCTATTGGTGCGCCAACACCGATAGAAAGTGCAGAACTTACTTTTGCACTAGTTTTACAGTTAGAAAAAAAAGCAATGCTGATACATGACAAGTCTGAGTTAGTGCTAGCGTTTGAACAAATGAAACGAGTATTAAAGCATCATATCTATTCAATCGTAGCAGGTATCTCTAATCCACTATAAAAGTGAGAGGTCGAAAGTTAAAGGGCAGAAGGTGCTCGACCTTATTAATTTAATTTTAAAATTTTTTATATGAATAAGGAGTGGTGGACGATACTGGGCTTGAAATAGTGATACGGCGCGGGTGGTAAAGGGTAGAAGGTGCTCGACCTTATTAATTTAATTTTAAAATTTTTTATATGAATAAGGAGTGGTGGACGATACTGGGCTTGAACCAGTGACCCCCGCCTTGTAAGGGCGGTGCTCTCCCAACTGAGCTAATCGTCCAATCATTGTGATAAATAATAATTTATAAAAAAACAAAAATTGGTGGACGATACTGGGCTTGAACCAGTGACCCCCGCCTTGTAAGGGCGGTGCTCTCCCAACTGAGCTAATCGTCCAATCATTTTGATAGAGAATAATTTTTAAAAAAATAAAAATTGGTGGACGATACTGGGCTTGAACCAGTGATTCGGCGTGGGTGGTAAAGAGTAGAAGGTATTCGACCTTTTATTCATTCCACAATCGCTAAATTGTCTACCTACACTTAAGTTATTAACAGAAGTGGTGGACGATACTGGGCTTGAACCAGTGACCCCCGCCTTGTAAGGGCGGTGCTCTCCCAACTGAGCTAATCGTCCGTCTCTATATCACTAAATATTCTCTGTAGTAGAGTGTTATTCAGTGGGGCGTATTATAGGGGGAACGAAAAAGCTGTCAACCAAAACAATGACTTTTTTGATGTTTTTTATCGTTATTATGTTCGACTGCTTTATTTTTCAACATCCTGATTGTTTTGTAATCTTTTTCTCTTATTAATTAATTCAAAGGATGTATTCAATTCGATAGCCTGATAAAATAGTGCGCAATTTTATTCCCTAATTTATTTGATCTGTTTCTAGGCGTTGTTGATCTTTCCTTTTAGGCTCTGTTATAGGTTATTTTTAAGATAACGAGGAAAAATAGTGAGGTGTAGTTATTTTACCTTAACTATTTTTAACGTAGTTAGGTTGAAAAATAGCCATAGACCTTTGGGTTGCCTTGAAAAGTGGCACTCTTTGTTGCTTAATGTGTATTTGGGCCAACCAAATATTACTTTAAGCGCTTCGATTGCCCCTTATTCTTGAGCAACAAAGCTATAAAATGAAAGAGCAACAGCCCCTAACAGGTCGCCTCTATTTATTGAGAGAGTTATATGAGTTTAACAACGCGATTTGCACCTAGCCCAACGGGATATTTACATGTAGGTGGTGCTCGCACCGCACTTTATAGTTGGTTATATGCACAGAAAAACAAAGGCCAATTTATTTTAAGAATTGAAGACACAGATATAGAGCGCTCTACCCAAGCGTCTGTAGATGCGATAATGGACGGTATGAACTGGTTAAACCTTGAATGGACACAAGGACCATTCTTTCAAACGGAACGATTCGACCGTTATAAAGAGGTTATTGCACAACTGGTTGAGTCAGGGCATGCTTATCGTTGTTACAGTACTGCTGAAGAAGTAGAGGCAATGCGTGAAGAAGCACGTGCTAAAGGCGAAAAAGAAAAATACAATGGTTATTGGCGTGATCGCACTGATTATCCGAGCGACAAACCTTATGTAATTCGCTTTAAAAACCCACTTGACGGCGATGTGGTTATTCACGATGTAGTTAAGGGTGACATTACTATTTCAAATGAAGAATTAGATGATTTAATTATTGCTCGCTCAGATGGCACACCAACTTATAATTTAACCGTAGTTGTTGATGACTGGGATATGGAAGTGACACATGTAGTGCGTGGTGATGACCATGTAAGTAACACCCCCAAGCAAATTAACATTTTAGCTGCACTAGGTGCAGAAATTCCGCAATATGCTCATATTCCAATGATTTTAGGTGATGATGGTAAGCGTTTGTCAAAACGTCATGGTGCGGTTAGTGTTATGCAGTATCGTGATGATGGTTATTTACCAGAAGCACTTCTAAATTATTTAGTACGTTTAGGTTGGTCACATGGCGATCAAGAAATTTTCTCTCGTGAAGAAATGATTGAGCTATTCGATTTAAAAGATTGCAATCGTGCACCATCAGGCTTTAATACTGAAAAATTAATCTGGGTAAACCAGCATTACATGAAAACATTAGCACCGAGTTACGTGGCTGAACATTTGGCGTGGCATATGGCTGAACAAGGTATTAATACTGAAACTGGCCCGTCGCTTGAAGCGATTGTGCAAGTACAGGCAGACCGCGTAAAAACATTAAAAGAAATGGCTGAAATATCACGCTACTTTTTTGAAGATTTTACTGAGTTTGACGCCAACGCACTGAAAAAACACTTACGTCCGGTGGCACAACAACCACTAGAAGTTGTTAAAGTTAAATTAGCTGAACTTACTGAATGGAAAGCAGAGGCTATTCACGCGGCAATTAATGCGACTGCTGAAGAGTTATCGCTTGGTATGGGTAAAGTAGGTATGCCATTACGAGTTGCTACAACTGGTGCTGGTAATTCTCCTTCACTCGATATAACACTTGAACTATTACCAAAAGAGAAAGTATTAGCTCGAATCGATATGGCACTTGCGGCTATCGCTGAACGTGTTGCTAATAGTTAACCTGAATTCGGGATAAGCTAAGTACACCAAAGCTATGATTTTTATGGGTATCTGCGTTGCCTGCATGGACGTAGGTACTTGGTTTTGTCTGAAACTAAAAACCGTTAATTTGCTACTAATAGCCGGCTATTAGGTACACAAATCAGCCTTGATTCACACAAAACTTATAGCCTTGGTAGTAAACATGCACTTAGTATTTATAAAGAAGCAATTTACAGTATTGTAACAAATGACATTTATATGTTTTTTACTTACATCCATTATCCAAAGTTCAGGTTAGTTAATTACACATCGCTTGAATAAACATTAAAGGGAGCTAGTTAAGCTCCCTTTTTTATCGTTAATAAATTAGCGATAATGACTTCGGTAGTGATCTACCCAAAGGGCAGTAGCGCCACAAATGGCAACAGGCATAACAACTAAGTTCACAATGGGTAACATTGAAAACAACGCAGTAATAATACCAAAACTATAACTTAAGCCTTTACGTTCTTGCAGCGCATTTTTCATTTCATCAAAGTTAACTTTATGATTATCAAAAGGGTAATCTTTATATTGAATAGCCATCATCCAGGCTAAAAATAAAAACCATAAAATTTGTCCAATGACAGGCAATATCCAATACAGCAGCAAAAAGCCAATTGCTCTAGGTATATAATAACGAAATTTACACCATTCTCTGCTTAAGGTTCTTGGAATATCTTTAACTATCTCAAATGCATTTCCTGATGGTGGTTGTTCATTTGTTAAGAGAGCTTCCATTTTTTCAGACAATAAACCGTTAAAAGGTGCTGCTAACCAGTTTGCAACGGAACTAAAAATAAATGAGAACATCACTAAGATAAATAATACGGCGACTGGCCATATCACTACACTTAACCAAGAAAGCCATTCTGGTAACCAAGCTTCAATAGCGTCCATGTAGGTTTGTAACTCTAAAAAGAGATAATAAAAAGCAACTGAAAATAACACTAAATTAATAATTAATGGAATAAACACAAAGCGTCTTATTCCTTTCATCCTTATTAGTTCAAAGCCTTTAAAAAAATAACCGGCACCACTGTTTGCAAGCATTGTTTACTATTTCTCCATGATAATCGTGATAAGCAAGGGTGTGTTGAATATTGATTGCAGTATCTAAGTTAGACAGCAATATCAACCTAACTTGATTATAAAAACATTGAGCGCTATTGAACAGCGACTTATTGTTACAAAGCCCTATTATTTCTGCTAGAGTGATGTTTCTTTTCACTATTTACCATTTAAGCGAGAGTTATCTAATTTTATGCGACTGAAGCATATTAAATTAGCGGGATTTAAATCATTTGTTGATCAAACTAAAGTATCGTTTGAACATGATATGACTGCTATTGTTGGCCCTAATGGTTGTGGAAAATCTAATATAATCGATGCTGTGCGGTGGGTGTTGGGCGAAAGCTCGGCTAAAAACTTGCGTGGCGATGCTATGACTGATGTTATATTTAATGGTGCTAATACACGTAAAGCTGTGGGCCAAGCAAGTGTTGAACTTGTTTTTGATAACATATCTGGCCGGCTAGATGGCAGTATGGCTGATCGCAATGAAGTTTCAATTAGACGAGTAGTTAATCGAGACAGCCAAAACACCTACTACCTCAATGGTACTAAATGTCGCCGTCGTGATATCACAGATATATTTTTAGGGACGGGTTTAGGACCTAGAAGCTATGCGATAATTGAACAAGGTACTATTTCTCGCTTAATTGAGTCAAAACCACACGAACTTCGAGTTTTTATTGAAGAAGCTGCGGGTATTTCCAAATATAAAGAACGACGAAGAGACACTGAAAATAGAATTCGACATACACGCGAAAACTTAGAAAGATTAACCGATATTCGTTTCGAATTAGGTCAACAAATTGAACATTTGCACCAGCAAGCAGAAGCAGCAACTCGATTTAAAACACTGAAAACGCAAGAGCGTAAATATAAAGCTGAATTAGCTTTTATAAAGTGGGAAAAGTTTAATCAACAATGCATAGACACTCAACAGGAGCATCAGAAAGTTGCAGAAAAAATTTGCCAAGTTGAGCAACATCAACAAGACCAACACTTTGGCTTAGTTGCTATTAAACAACAACTAAAGTCTGTTAATGAACAATTACAAAATTATCAACAAGAAAAACTTCATTTAGCACAAAAAGTTGCCGCGGCAGAGCAGCGTATTAAACACTTTCAGCAACAGCAACAAAAAATAAAAATTGATCAGGGGTTAAACCAGCAGCAGCTTACTAATGCGCAATCGGCATTAACGGCAGCGCAAAGTAATCTTGAGCAATACCGCGAGCAATTAAACCAAAACCAGCCAGAACATGCACAAATAATTGAAAAATTACAAGCAGCGCAAATCAACCTAGACATTGTCAGTAAAGAGCAGCAACAAGTTCAAACACAATGGCAATTAACACTAAGTGCTCAGCAAGTACATAATGAAAAGCGCTTGGCTGATAGTAAAAAACTGCAGCAGCATGAGTCTCGTATTGAGCATCTTCAAGCGCAAATAACGGTGTTAAATTCGCGTTTAACTAAACTTGAACAGCAAAATGTAAACTTAGACAGTTCAGAAGCTATAGAGTTATCCACTTTGCTAGATACTGCGCATTTATTACAAGAAAAAATCGAACAGCATAAACAAGAGCTCAGTGAACTGCAGCACAATACTCATTCAGGAAGTATTGAACACGGACAGTTGCAAGGTGTAATTGAGTTACTTAAACAGAATATTAACGAACTTGAAGTTCAACAAGCCCATAAACAACAATGGCAAAAAATACAACAGGATTGGTTGCAAGCGTTACAGCAAGGGCAACAGTCATTGAGTAGTCGTATTAGTGTAACAGCGGGTTGGGAACACGCGGTTGAAACAGTGTTAGCTGAAGCGTTAAAGGCCGATATGTTGATTGGCAACCTCAATGAATGGCCAATTAGCTTGGTTACCGAGAATACAGAAAGCACCCCTGAGATTATTAGGTTAATTAAGTACGCTGAACCAAAAAATGAAAGTAAAACTAATAGTGATGTTGGTAATACACTTGCGACGAAAGTTAGCCTTAAAAACGAAGATAATTCCGTTCTTTATTCAATTCTGAGTCAGGTCTATTTAGCAGAAAATTATAGTGAAGCAAAAGAACGTATAGCAAGCTTGAAACCGCACCAAAGTGTTGTTTGTTCAGATGGTACTTGGATAGGACACGACTTTTTATACAAAGGAGCGCTCTCAACAGAGCAGGGCTTCTTTCAACAGCAAGAAAAGCTTTTACAACTTAAAAAGAAGCTGTCAGAGCAAGAGTCGTCGCTTGAAGGACTATTGTTAATACAGCAAGTACAAACAGATACTATCACCCAAACGAAATCGACAATTACGAAAGATGAAGTAAAACTAAAATCTTTACAACAACAAATTACAGATCAAGAGCAGCAGCAGGCGTTAACACTTCAGCGTCAACAACAAGTAAGCAAACAACAAGATGAGTTAATACAAGAGCGTTTATCTTTAACGTTACTCTTAAATAAAGAACAACAGCTATTAGCAGAACATTTACAAGAACAAAGCCAGAGTGATCAATTTAATAACGCTAAATACGACGAAAGATTAACTGACGATAAAGCACTTGCAGAAAAAAATGAGCAGTTACAAATACAAGTAAAAGAGTTGCAGCAAACTGTGCAGTTGTTTCAACAAAAAAAACACGCATTAGAGCTGTTAATAGAACAATCTAAGCAACAGTATCAACATGGTCAAATTAACGTTGAACGCTACCACGACACTATTAATCAGCTTACTGAGCAACAGCAAGCTAATCATCAGTTATTAGAAGATAATACAGCGCCATTTATTGAAGATGAACATCAATTGCAATCTTGGTTAACAGAACTAGGAAGCGTTGAAGAAAAGATAACGGCACTGCATCAACAAGTGATAACGTTAGAGCAGCAACTGGAGCAGAATGAACAGCTACAACAACAAAAGTTAAAGCAACTAGAGCAATTGAATGTAGCATTAAATCAATTGAACTTAAATCATGAAAGTGCTCGATTAAAAGCTGAAAATGCACACGAGCAAATAATAGAAATGGGTCAGCATTTAGAGAGTGTAAAACAGAATATTCCGCAAAATGCTACAGAAAGTCAATGGCAGGCACAAATTATTCGCTTAGCAAAAGATATAGGGCAACTAGGACCGATTAATTTAGCAGCAATTGATGAATATAATAGCCAACTAACACGCAAAAATTACTTAGATCAGCAAGATGAGGATTTAAATCTTGCCATTTCAACGTTAGAATCAGCGATAGCAAAAATTGATCGAGAAAGCCGTCAGAAGTTTAAAGCAACCTTCGATCAAGTAAACATAGACTTACAGCAATTGTTTCCTAAGGTGTTTGGAGGAGGGCAAGCATATTTAACCCTCACCGGAGAAGACTTACTAGAAACAGGTGTAACAATAATGGCAAGACCTCCGGGTAAAAAAAATAGTACAATTCATTTATTATCTGGTGGAGAAAAAGCGTTAACCGCTTTATCATTGGTGTTTGCAATATTTCGTTTAAACCCTGCGCCCTTTTGCATGTTAGATGAAGTTGATGCACCACTCGATGATGCAAATGTGGGACGGTTTTGTAATCTAGTAAGAGAAATGTCACAAACAGTACAATTTGTTTATATTAGTCATAATAAGATTGCGATGGAAATGGCGAGTCACTTAACTGGCGTTACTATGTTTGAAGCGGGTGTATCGCGAATAGTGTCGGTGGACATAGACGAAGCTATTGCAATGGCAGAAGTATCATAGCAAAAAATATTATAATCATAGGCTAGGTAATGGAAGATAATTTCAGAAACGTATTAATTATTCTTAGTGCTGTCATCATAGCAGCTATTTTTATTCATGGATTTTGGACCATTAGAAAGAACAAAAATCCTTATAAGCTCAAAGCAAAAGTGGCAAAGGGTGAAAAGTTTGAGTCAGCCGAGCGTGGTTTTGATGGTGCAGGTTTTGATCAAGATGGCATAGGTCGTGTGCGTGTTGTTGGTGAAACCGTATTAAATCAAAATGAAATACCACAAGAAGCAGCACCAGCACCTACTTATGATGAAGAGCCTCTTCCGCAAGACATAGAAAAACGTTCACATAATAAACCAACACTCGAACCAACATTGGGTGACTTATCAGATATTACGGGGACTCCTCCACAAAATACGCCTCCGCCAGCTCAAATGCATACTGAATCGTGCAATGTCGAAGAAATATCTTTATCAACGGCCTCAATGCAAAGAGATAATGTATCGACACATTCAGTGCTTGATGAAAAAGTTCAAGATCATGTACAAGCTGCTAAGCCTGTTTATCAAGCGCCTGTTTCACAACCCAAGCAAACAACAATTAGAAATGAAGAGCCAAAAAAACGGTCAGAGCGCAAAGCTGCAATTAAGCGTAATCAAATGGAAATAAACTTTGGTGATGAATTGCCTGTAGAGCCAAATAATGAACCGGTACCAAGTGTATCTACAACTGATAATGCTGATCTTAACGCACAGAGAAAAGCAAACGTTGAAATTACGCCAGAAGTGATCGTTGTTTCTGTTGTTATGAATGAAGACAACACAATAAGCGGTGCCGCTTTACTACCTGCTTTATTAACATTAGGGTTGCGATATGGTGATATGGATATATTTCATCGCCATCAAGATAATGCCGGTAATGGTAAGGTTACTTTTAGTTTAGCTAATATGATGAATCCAGGTACATTTAACTTAGATGAAATAGAGAGCTTTACTACACAAGGCATTAGCTTATTCATGACACTGCCTAATGCCGGGGATCCATTTGAAGTATTTGAACAAATGATGTCTGCAGCAAAACAGCTCGCAATGGAATTTAACGGACAATTGCTTGATGATAAGCGCAGTGTTATGACTAAACAAACTGAACAACATTACACGAGTAAGATCCGAGAGTTTGAACGTAAAAGCCGAATTGCACAGGCGTAACTACAACTCCCTTATAAAGCGTGAGTTATTTTGAGATAACTTACGCCTTACACTACTAATTAAAAGCTAAAATACACTTATGTCTGAAACTTCAAGCCAAGATCGCATTATTCAACTTCATCAACTGCTTAATCAATATAACCACCAATATTACGTACTGGATCAGCCAACAGTGCCAGATGCAGAATATGATAGGTTAATGAGGGAGCTAATCGCGCTTGAAAATAAATACCCTAAACTGAAATCAATCGATTCACCTTCGCAACGTGTTGGCGGTGAAGCGTTAAAGGTGTTTTCGCAAGTCACTCATCAACTGCCAATGTTATCACTTGATAATGTGTTTTCAGCACAAGAATGGCAGTCGTTCGTTACTCGTATTTCAGATCGACTTGGTACTAGCAATAATATTGAGTTTTGTGCTGAGCCTAAACTTGATGGACTTGCAGTAAGCCTTCGTTATGAACAAGGTGTTTTTGTGCAGGCAGCCACTCGCGGTGATGGTAGCGTTGGAGAAAACATAACAGAAAATGTGCGAACAATTAAGTCAATACCTCTTAGACTTTCAGGTGAAGATTACCCTGAAGTGATTGAAGTTCGCGGCGAAGTTTTTATGCCTAAAGCGAGTTTTGAAAAACTTAATGCTACCGCAATCGCTAAAAATGAAAAAACTTTTGCAAATCCCCGCAATGCAGCAGCGGGTAGTTTACGACAGTTAGACTCTAAAATTACTGCAAAGCGTAATTTAGCTTTTTATGCTTATGGCTTAGGTTATGTAGAACATCAACAAAGCACTGAAAAAGCACAGCAATGGTTAGCAAAATCGCACTACCAACGCTTATGCCAATTAAAAACACTCGGCTTTGCGATGTGTCCTGAAGTTAAGCTGCTAAAAAGTACGGAGCAGGTCGATAGCTTTTATCGAGATATTTTAGCTAAACGTGATCAGCTTTCATACGAAATAGATGGCACCGTATTTAAAGTAGATAGTATTGAACAGCAAAAACGGTTGGGCTTTGTTGCTAGGGCACCTCGATGGGCTACTGCTTATAAATTTCCAGCACAAGAAGAGTTAACTTTGCTACAAGGTGTTGAGTTTCAAGTTGGGCGTACAGGAGCAATAACACCTGTTGCTCGTTTGCAGCCTGTATCCGTTGGAGGTGTTACTGTTAGTAATGCAACTTTGCATAATCAAGATGAAATTACCCGACTAGGAATAAAAGTCGGAGATACCGTTATTATTCGTCGTGCAGGTGATGTTATCCCCCAAATAGTGAGTGTCGTTCTTGAAAGACGACCAGAAGATGCTAAAGAGATTACTTTCCCTACAGAATGTCCCGTTTGTCAATCATCAGCTATTAAAGTTGAAGGTGAAGCTGTGCTGCGTTGTAGTGGTGGTCTGTTTTGCGGTGCACAGAGAAAAGAAGCGATAAAGCACTTTTCGTCACGTAAAGCACTCGATATTGACGGTTTGGGTGATAAACTTGTTGAACAGATGGTTGATGAAGGTTTAATACAGACACCAGCTGATTTATTCAGCTTAACAGAGTTAAGCATTAGCACTATGGAACGTATGGGGCAAAAATCAGCAAGTAATTTAATTAACGCTATCGAAAAGTCAAAAGAAACTACATTAGCTAAGTTTATTTATGCGCTAGGTATTCGAGAAGTGGGGGAAGCAACGGCAAATAATTTAGCCACACACTTTTTAACATTAGCTAAAATAAAGTCTGCTAATGAAGATGAATTACAAAAAGTGAGTGATGTTGGGGTAATTGTTGCTAAAAATATTTATAACTTCTTTAAACAACCTCACAATATAGAAGTAGTTGAGCAGCTTGAAAGTATTCTGACATGGCCTGAAATAAATAATAAATCAGCGGATGAACAACCTTTATTAGGCAAAACCTTTGTACTAACTGGCACATTAAACCAGATGGGGCGAAATGATGCCAAAGCAAAATTACAAACGTTAGGGGCAAAAGTGTCGGGGAGTGTTTCAGCTAATACCCATTACCTAGTTGCAGGCGAGAAAGCAGGATCTAAATTAACCAAAGCACAAGACCTTGGTATTAACATTATGACCGAAGACGATTTAGTCGCCTTATTAGCCAATCATGGGGTCAGCTAATGAGTGAATGGTTAATTGAGTTAGGGCAAGGGTTCCGTCAGTACCAATATCAAACAGCGTTGGCAATTATTGCAACGCTATTGGTGATTTTTGGTAACGATATTAATAATGCCCTGCGACAACTAGTAAGGAATCAACATTTTATTGTGCGAAGCTTAATTTTTGTTGTGGTGTGTGCTTTTGGTTACGGCTTATTAACGGTTTACTTAACCAGTTTGTTAAATCAGCAGCTAAATAAAATTCCGAGTTTGTATATTGTACCTAGTGTTATAAGTATATTTTTATTGTTAGGAATGTACGCTCAAAAACAACGCCATATTTAATGTTTTTTACTTAAATGATGCAAAGTTTGGTTGTTAATAAACATAACCTTATCGCTTGTTTGCCTTTGTGCAAGCACTATCATCCCTTTAGCTAACTGTTGTGCAGAGATCGGCTTAAAGCGTTTCATAAAACCATACCAAACAAAACTTAACAACTGACTTATTTGAGCGCTAAATGATTCTGCAGTTCGCTTTTCTTGCCGCTCACCTGTTAGCAGACTAGGCTGACAAAATAATACTTGCGTCTGGTTTGAAGCGCAAACTTCTATTACTTTGTTTTGCATTTCACCCTTACACTTATTATAAAAAAACCAAGAATTACTATTGGCACCTAAAGCGCTAACTACAATTAACTTACTGCTATTACCACTTGCTAATTGCGCACATTTTTTTACAAGATCGATATCTATCGCTTTGAAGTTTTCCTTAGTTTTCGCTTTGCGAAGGGTTGTGCCTAAGCAGCAAAATACCACATCACATTGAAACAAGTATTCAAATATTTGGATATTATTAAAGTCGATAATATGTTGATAAATATTATCGGCAGTTAGTGTTGGAAGCTTTTGTCGAAGCAGTAAGTGTATTTCTGTATTTGTTTGATCTACAGACAGCTCTTTAAGTAATGCTTGGCCAGTTAAACCACTAGCACCAATAATTAATACTTTTTTTAATGGGGTGAATTCTGCTACCAATGCTGTCATATTATATAACCCATAATGCGTAGATAAAGAGGAGTAATGGCAGAGGTAACAATAGTGCAAAAAGTAGCGCCTCACACCATTCAATTATTCGGTAAAATCGATGTAAACTATTATTTTGATTTATGTTTGAAGGTAATCGATGAAAAAAGAAGATAAAGGCAGAAATCACTAAAGACTGTAAAGCTAAAAACAATAAAAATAATGTTATAAATAGTAAAGACAATGGTGCTTTTGAGTGCAGTTGCTGTTGCAGCACAAAAGATAAAATAAAGGAGCAAATGCCCCAAATTAAAATTCGCCAGCGAAAATCAAATAAGGTGATAGCAAGGTTATTAAATAACTCAGGCGTAATAATAAATTTCATAAGTACAATGTATGTCTTTAGTAATAAAATGCATAATAACACACAAACATGCTATAGCTTTGGCAACATTTGCTGTTTTAAATCACTAGAAAGGAACTATATTAAATTGAAATTTACATTTTTTTACATGGGTATAATGTTCGGGTTGTGTGTATTACCACTCGAAGCTTTACTTGCTAAAAGCATAACACCAACTTTTGCCGAGTCTGTCATGAATACCTCAAAAAACCCTAAAATACTGCCACATCAAGCAAAAGCCCTTAAGCAAATTGTTCCTAGCGATAGCCTATCTAAAACGATAGAAATATCAGTAGTTGAATTAACTGATAATCAAGGTTTAGTTTATCTTGGCGGAGTTGTTAATAAAGCCACAGTAGCTATTTATTTAGCACAATTAAAAAACGTATTAAATGACGAGTTTGTTCATTATCGTCAAAATCAAATGTTAAGAGATCATGGTAAACTACATTTAACCTTAATCAACCCTTATGAATATCAAAATATTAATAAGGAACAGCTAGTGTTAGATCAACGCTTTACTGTGAACTTGCACGGTCTTGGGCGAGTAGAGAAAGATAAAAGCGCAACTTATTTTGTTGTGGCTAGCTCTGAACAGGGTCAACGTTTTAGGCAAGGATTTCTATTAAAGCAAAAAGATTTTCATATTACTTTAGGTTTTAAACCTTCGGATATCTATAGTGAAAGCAAAGACATAAATACCTTAATAAAGTGATAAAACGGACTGTTTAACCTAGCGTACATTGAGTAATACCAGTTTCATTAATTAAGTGATCTATTTTATACGCAGTAAAAACAGCCAAATACAAGGCGTTTATTTTCATAACTAGTTGTTCAGGGCAATTATGCTCCAGCATTGCCCACATAAGCTACATCCTTGTAGCGATAATTATAAAATAAATAACGCAGTAGTTGACTGTTTTAGCCAGTAGAAATGATCACATAGTTAGTGAGATTGGTATAGTATCAATAATGACTGTAAATACGCTTAATTATTAAGGCTATGCTGTAGAAGTAAGTGCTATTTACTAATCTTAACTAATGTTTACAAATTCAAAAAATTATTGAATTAATACGATTAATTCACTGCAGTCTAGTGTGTTATTTATACAGTTTGTAGCGATTTTAATACAGGTTAGTCACTATTTTACTCTCTAGTTATACTTTTTATGTGTTTTATCGTACTTAAAATCATTTTTGTCGTATGTTTACTGAATAGAGTGAAATTATAACGTATTGTTAAAAAAGAATTTAGTTGCACTGCATGTAACTGGACAGCCTAGTAATTACAAGTATTAGCTGGGTGGCTTTTTACAATTGTTATTGAAAGTAATTTAACGCCATAATACTATTTTCAACTTGCTAGTTGCGAATTTAGCTTACTAAGCTATTAACGCTCAGCCTAATAATAATAAATAACGCTTTTTATATTGATAACAGCGTTAAACAGCGGAGAATTAAGATGCGCTTTTTTAAACAAGCAACCATTAGACAGAAGCTACTCATCAGTATAGGCGGAGCAGTAGCAATACTTCTACTCTTAACGTCGCTCTTAGTTGTTAATCATTTAAAAAATTGACTCAAAATGAGGTCAATAATAATGTTGCATCGTTAATGCAACAAGAAGCTCAGGGTGTCAGTAGTTTTTTTGTGCAGTACGCTCAGGTTGCTCGAACATTTCTAGAAACACCTTACTTTATTGAGTGGTTTGAAAAATATCCAAGTCGAGGGGCAAACTTACAGCAAATTGAAGGTTATAACGCCGTTAATAATAGTTTGGTCACTGTGAGTAGCCGTGATCCTAATATTCTTTCAGCGTTTTTCGCTTTAAATCGTACAGGAGAGTACTTTAAAGAGAATGGCCGTACCGGTGTTGATACCTCAGGGGCTGATGCTGGTGTTGTTGATAAAGGTTATTTTGCCACTAAGCGCCCTTGGTATAACGCTGCTTTAAAGAAAAATCGTTATTTTGTAAACTCTCCGTCTGCAGATTTAAATACAGGCATTATTTCAACTGTTGTGCAAAGTCCAATTTATACCTCTGACGGAAGTTTATTAGGAATAGGTGGGATTGATTTACACATCAATAAAGTAGGGGATAAAATTGAAACTATACGCTATCAAGGCCAAGGTCTGCCGGTTTTATTAGATGAACAAGGCAATATTGTTCACTTTTCTAGTCAAGCGGGTTTGGCGTACGTGCCGAATGATCCGTTAACAAATTTTGATAATGCGAGCGATGGTAACAAAGGGTTTGCAGAGCTTGCTGAAGCGGCAAAGTCTAACCAAGCACAACGTATAGAAGTTCACCTAAATGGCGACGTTTATTACGCCTATACACAACCTGTTAGTTTAGAATTCCCTCAGATGAATTGGTTAGTGGCATTGTTAGTACCGGTTGAATTAATCGATGGGCCGGTACAAAGCGCGGTAAATTGGGCTGTGGCATTAACTGTTATTATTTTAGCCATTATTTTACTTGTTGTATGGTTAATGACTGCAATGATCATTCAGCCACTACAGCAACTAATAAATCGCATGCGCGACATCGCTAGCGGTAATGGTGACCTAACTCAAGAAATACATATAGACAGCCAAGACGAAGTAGGCGCTCTAGCTCAATACTTTAACCAGTTTACAGCTAAGCTTCGACATTTGTTTTTACAAATATCAGAGCAAGCGCATTCTGTTAATAATAGCAGTGAAACATTATCAAGTATTACCGAGTCAACCAACGAAGAAATTCAACAAGGGAATGTTCAATTAGAGAATGTATCTTCGGCAGTACATGAAATGACAGCCACTACTCAAGAAATTAGTAATAATGCTGCTCATGCAAGTAGTGCAGCTAATGATGCTGAAGAACACGCTTTGCATGGTCAAAAGTTATCAGTAGATGGGTTAAACGATATGCAGTTGCTCGCTGATAATATGGAACAAGCACTTTCTGTTGTAGTGGGTTTGGCAAAGGAGTCAGAGAATATAGGCGCTGTTGTTGATGTGATTAAAGCAATTGCAGACCAAACCAATTTTCTTGCACTGAATGCTGCAATAGAAGCGGCTCGTGCTGGTGAACAAGGGCGAGGCTTTGCGGTAGTTGCAGATGAAGTGCGATCTTTAGCTGCTAGAACTCAAGATAGTACTAAAGATATTCGAGACATGGTTGAAAAATTACAACTTATCGCGCGTGAAGCTGAAGCGAGCATGCAAAAAGGGCAAGCACAAACACAAACTAGTACTGAACGTGCTCAAACTATGCAAAATGCATTAGCTGATATTAGTACCGCAATTAACAATGTGAAGCAGCAAAATAACCAAATAGCTTCAGCGACAGGGCAGCAAACGACTACTACTGAAGAAATTAGCCATAATTTAATTTCAATTACCGAATTAATGAATCGTTCAGCAACACAAGCGGAAGAGTTAGCTAATGAAGCATCTACATTGAATAGTGCAGCTCAAGGGCTTAATACTGTTGTAGCTGAGTTCAAAATAAAGCAATAATTCATCAACCAGTCTTCGTCTTAAGTAAAGTGGCATCAGTCTTTTAAATTGCAACCGTTGATTTAATAGACTTTTGCCCTTATTTTTATAAGTACGAAACTTATTGCTTTGATACTTTAGTCATGTTTAATCTTAATTGTACATAAGCTATCAAACTACTCTCTCTAAGACATATAAGCTTTAAAGGATGCCTTGTGAAAATTAAACTATTATGTTGTTTGGCTGTATTAACACTTTCTGCATGCACAAAGTCGTCAACTGGTCGCAATCAAATTATGCTTTTCTCTGACAACGAGCTCAATAAAATGGGCGCACAGTCTTTTGATGAAATGAAGCAAAGTCAGAAAATATCGCAAGATACTTTACTGAATAACTATGTGTATTGTGTTGCGGATAAAATTACCGCTAATGTTCCAGCCGATGTACACAAAGGGGCTTGGGAAGTTATCGTTTTTGATTCTAAACAGGTGAATGCATTTGCTCTACCTGGCGGTAAAATTGGTGTTTATACGGGTATTTTGAATGTTGCTGAAAATCAACATCAATTAGCCGCAATTATTGGTCATGAAGTTGGGCATGTTATTGAACATCACTCGAATGAACGAATGTCGGCAAATTTTGCAAGTCAGATTGCAGTATCGAGTGCACAGGTTTTATTAGCCGCCAATAATGTTGAGAATAAAGGCTTATGGATGGCAGGTTTAGGCTTGGGTGTACAATATGGTTTGATTATGCCTTATAGCCGTTCACATGAAAGTGAAGCTGATATTATTGGACAAAACCTTATGGCTAAATCAGGCTTTTTACCTAAAGGAGCTATTACTCTGTGGGAAAATATGGCGAAAGTAAGTAAAGGTGCACCGCCTGAATTTCTGTCTACTCACCCATCAAATTCAACTAGAATTTCTGACTTAACGCGTAACTTACCTAAGGCTCAACAATATTATTCGTCTAGCAATACGCCAAATTGTGTTAAGCCTAACAAGTAGGCGTTTGATTTTTATATCATGGCTTTTTTAGGTTTTTTTGTTAATCGCCAGAATGTAAATGAAGCAACGAAAAGTAGGATCATCGGGTAAAAAGCACTTACCACTACTTCTACAGGTGATAACCCTAATGTAGCGCCAAGTAACAAAGCTTGCGCGCCATAGGGTAATAAACCTTGGTTAATACAAGCAAAAATATCAAGTAAACTTGCTGATTGAGCGGGTGTTATGTCACCATCGGTTGCTAAATCTTTAGCAGTATCACCAGTAATAATAATTGAAACAGTATTGTTAGCAGTAAAAAAGTTACAGCTAAAAGCAAGGGCGGCTATGCCTATTCCAGAGGCACGTTTATTGTTGTTAGGGCTAAGCTTTTTAGCTAGTCGTTTTACCAGATCTGTAAGTGCTGCAAGACCTCCTTGACGCCGTGCTAATTCACTTAAACCACCAATAAATAATGCAAGAATAAATATGTCCTGCATATTAGCAAAGCCTTGGTTAATATCATTCACCCAAGCACCTAATTGATAACCGTTCGCTAGCATACCAATAAAAGCGGCAAGTATAATACCAACAATTAATACCACAAATACATTCACTCCCATAAGCGCCAATACTAATATTGTAACGTATGGGATCAAGCCAACCACGGATACATCAGCGCTTAATTGGTGAGGAATGCTAGTGCCAATCAACCCATAAATTACAATACAAATAAGTGCTGCAGGAATAGCAAATTTGAAGTTAACTTTAAATTTATCCTTCATTTGCGCACCTTGACTGCGGGTAGAGGCAATGGTGGTGTCTGAAATAAACGATAAGTTATCGCCAAATATAGCGCCAGAAATTATACAGCCTGCAACTATACTTGCATCTAAATTCGCACTTTCGATAAAGCCCAAAGCAATAGGGGCAATTGCTGCAATGGTACCCATTGAGGTGCCCATCGCCGTTGATAAAAATGCAGCCACAATAAATAAGCCAGGTAAAAGTAAATAATCTGGAAAAATAGACAAGCCAAGTTGAACACTCGCATCAACGCTACCAGTAGCCTTAGCAACCGTAGCAAATGCCCCTGCCAATAAATAGATAATACACATGGTTATAATGTTTTGATGACCAGCACCTTCAATGAACTGCGCAACCTTGTCATTTAAACTTTCTTTACCTAAATATATTGCGAACAATACCGCAGGAATTATCGCAATACTGGCGGGTAATTGATAAAAGGCAAACTCTTCACCTTGTAATGTTAAAACAATGCCAGTACCTAAGAATAAAAGCAGAAAAAGTACAAACGGAAGTAAACTGGTTAAACGTTTTTCAATAAGAGGGGTAATTGCGATATTTTCAGCGTCTTCACTAGCCATTAAGGGTCTCATCTTGGTATTGTTATTTTTAGACAGCAGACTATAACAAAAAATTTAATTGATCGGCTAATTTTGTATTAGTTGTTTGGAATTAAGGGATTCTTGTGCGTTATTTAATATTTGGAACCGGTGCTATTGGTGGTTATTTTGGTGGTCGTTTACTTCAACATAAAACGCATCAACAGGTAGATTTTATTGCTAGGGGAAAACAACTGTCAGCAATTAAGAGTAATGGACTTGCGCTGAAAAGTATTAATGGCAATACATTATTAAGTACTATTAACGTTAGTGAAAAAATAAACGACAACATACAGTACGATGTTATTTTTATCGCTGTTAAGTCATATCAGCTAAAACAGGCTGTTGCAGAAATTATACGTGCATGCGGTAAAAAGACAGTGGTTATTCCGTTACTTAATGGTATAGATATTGACAATAAGTTAATTGCCTATGGTTTAACGTCGAAGCAAATTGTTAATGGTTTTGCCAATATTATTTGTAACGTAAATGATTACGGTATAATTGAACATATTGGTGGTGATCCTCATATTACGCTTGGTGTTAAAAAAGGTCTTCACAATCAACAAGCGATTAATCGGTTGACTCCTATCATTGAAAACGTTGCACAAGATTTAAAACGTGCACAAGTCAATGTGAGTATTAAAGACGATATAAGCGATGCTGTTTGGGCAAAATATTTGTTTGTTTCTCCTTGGGCTGCTATCTCTAGTTTAGTAGAGCAACCGTTAAGTCAAATTAGATCAAATCCCCAATGTTATTTACTTTTACAACAGTTGTTAGATGAATATGTATTAATTGCTAAAGCCGATGGTGTTACTGTAGCGCCACGTTTGCTTGAAAATATTAAGAAAGGACTTGAACACTTGCCCCCTGAAAGTACAACATCTATGCAAAACGATGTAGAGCAAGGTAGAGCAACTGAGTTTGACACTTTAGTTGCTAGTGCCTTTCACTTGTCGGAAAAACATAAACTCAGTAGCCCGATTTTAACTTGGTGTTATAGCTGTTTGGCGGTAAAAGTAAACGCGGGTTACAATAATTATAAATAATTCCTAAATTAAACAGTAAAACGTTTGTTTCACCCTACAGAATAGCTGAACTTTATGTTACTATTTCGCGAATTTTTTATCGCAAACTCAAACAAAAGTGAATTACATGTCTGAAAATACATTCGAAACTATTGAACAACGCGTAAGTTACGGCGTAGGTCGCCAACTAGGTGACCAATTACGTAATAACCCTTTTAAAGACTTTGACGTATCAGCAGTACAAGCTGGCCTAGCAGATGCTATTGCAAATGTTGCTAGTCAAGTTTCAGACGAAGATTTAAATGAAGCTTTTTCTGTTGTTTCTCAGAAGCTTCAAGAATTAGAACAAGCAGCAGCTAAAGAAAAATCAGCTGAAGGCGAAGCTTTCCTTGCAGAAAATGCAAAACGTGATGAAGTTACTGTAACTGAATCAGGTTTACAATATGAAGTACTAGCAACGGGTGAAGGTGCAACTCCTACTGCGCAAAGCACAGTACGTACGCATTACCACGGTACTTTCATTAACGGCGATGTATTTGATAGCTCTTATGATCGCGGTCAACCAGCCGAATTCCCTGTTGGTGGTGTTATTGCTGGTTGGACTGAAGCATTACAATTAATGACTGAAGGTTCAAAGTGGCGTTTATACGTACCTTATAACTTAGCTTACGGTGAGCGCGGTTCACAAGGTGCTATTCCTCCTTATGCAACCTTAGTATTTGACGTTGAGCTATTAGCCGTCGTCAGCTAATTGTTGAATATATTTGAAGCCCTCTATTGAGGGCTTTTTTATACGCGGATGTATTTGTTTTAACACAATATCGATTCTAGTAGTGAAACCTAATGAGATATTACAAGTGAACATTGAAGAGAAGTTAGCGGTGTTTTTTCAGGGTTATATTACCTGCTTTAAAGATTATGATATCGATAACCTTAAAAAATATTATCAATTACCTTGTACCTTAAGTACGCCAGACAAGTTAATACTAGTTCAATCTACTGAAGCGTTTATGCAAGAGTTCTCTGAAATATTCATGCAGTTAAAGAATGCTAATACCAATGACTTCAATTTTAGCCAAATTACCTATACCGAGGTTAATAATGCGCTAACTGTAGTAGGTGGGCAATGGACTTTTATAAATGACCAACAAGAGGTGTTTGCAGCATTTTTTGCTTGTTATCATATACTCGCAGAAAACAACAGCTTTAAAATAGTCAATGTAATGTCACATGAAGTTGAAAACAGCGTAACTTTTGCTGAAAAGCTAACGTTATCCGAAGAACAGAATAATCCGTTAAATTTGAACAAGAGTAACCAATAACATGAAAGTAAAAGTAGCAATACTCGGTTGCAGTGGCCGCATGGGGCGCAACTTAATACAAGCGGCACATGAGCATGAATCAATTGAACTCGTTGGAGGTAGTGTGCGAAATACCTCCTCGTTTGCTGGTTTTGACCTGGGCGAACTTGCTGGTATTGGTGGTATTGGAATAAAAGCGGTAACAGATAATGAGCAATTAACTGATGCTGATGTGTTTATTGACTTTACCTCAATAGAAACTACGCTTGAAAATTTAATTTGGTGCCAAACACATAATAAGGCGTTAGTTATTGGCACAACAGGTTTTAACGATGAACAGGTTGCTACGATAGAAAGTGCGGGTAAAAAAATGCCGGTACTATTAGCGCCTAATACTAGTGTTGGGGTTAATTTACTCTTTAAGTTATTGGAAATAACTGCAAAAGCAATTGGCGAGCATACCGATATAGAAATTTTTGAGGCTCATCATCGATTCAAAAAAGATGCTCCTTCGGGTACTGCGGTTAAAATGGGACAGGTAATTGCTGATACCCTTGGTAGAGACCTTGCAACATGTGCTGTTTATGGCCGAGAGGGTATAACGGATGAACGAGATAAAGACACCATTGGCTTTGCAACAGTTCGAGCTGGCGATATTGTTGGCGAGCACACTGCATTTTTTGCAGATATTGGTGAACGGTTAGAAATAACACATAAGGCCAGTTCGCGTATGACTTTTGCTTTAGGCGCAATGCGGGCAGCATTTTGGTTAAATAATGCGCCCAATGGATACTACGATATGCAAGACGTACTAGGGTTAAAAAACTAGTACTGGAAATATAACAAAATTACTTTTTATCAGCTTTTTTTAAGGTTGATATTACAACGCTTTTTACATTTTATACTAGACGAAAGAGCCGCTTTAGCGTAGAATAAGTGGATTTTGTCAAAAATTTACCAAGTGGTTGTTTTTGGCATTTTTTATGCGCTTTTATCGAAAGCTTTTGTACTGGGTGGGGGGGTTAGTTGTTCCTTTACTTTGTTTCTTTCTTCTTTACCGGAGGTTAAATTGACTAAATCTGCCATTTTAGTGCTTGAAGACGGCACTGTATTTAAGGGCACCGCTATTGGTGCAGAAGGGGCGGCTGTTGGTGAGGTAGTGTTTAATACTGCCATGACAGGTTACCAAGAAATTCTTACAGATCCTTCTTATGCAGAACAAATAGTAACCCTTACTTATCCTCATATAGGTAATACAGGAACAAACAGTGAAGACGAAGAATCGTCAACTGTTTGGGCAAAAGGTTTAGTTATTCGTGATTTACCTTTATTAGCAAGTAACTTTCGCAATGAACAAAGTTTAAGTGATTATTTAAAAAGTAAGAATATCTTAGGAATTGCAGATATTGATACGCGTAAATTAACACGAATATTGAGCGAAAAGGGCAGTCAAAACGGTTGTATTTTGGCCGGAAAAGCACTTGAAGGTACAAGTGATGATGAAACGGCAGCATTAGGACAAGCAAAAGCGTTTCCTGGCTTAAAAGGAATGGATCTAGCTAAAGTTGTATCAACGAAAGAAAGCTATCAGTGGACTGAAGGTAGTTGGGAGCTTGGTAAAGGCCATGTAACACCTACAACGTCTGAGTTTCATGTGGTCGCCTATGATTTTGGTGCCAAACGTAATATTTTACGTATGTTAGTTGACCGTGGTTGTAAGTTAACGGTAGTGCCAGCTCAAACTTCAGCAGCAGAAGTATTAGCCATGAATCCTGATGGTATATTTTTATCAAATGGCCCAGGTGACCCTGAACCATGCGACTATGCTATAAATGCAATTAAAGAATTTTTAACTACAGAGATACCTGTTTTTGGTATTTGTTTGGGCCATCAATTACTCGGTTTAGCCAGTGGCGCTAAAACAGTGAAAATGAAGTTTGGTCATCATGGTGCTAACCACCCAGTCAAAGACTTTGATCGTAATGTTGTGATGATTACTTCACAAAACCATGGTTTTGCAGTAGATGAAACTGATTTGCCGAATAATTTAAAGGTTACGCATAAATCATTATTTGATGGTTCACTTCAAGGTATTCACCGCACTGATAAGCCTGCATTTAGTTTTCAAGGCCACCCAGAAGCAAGTCCAGGTCCACATGATGCAGCGCCATTGTTTGACCATTTCATTGATTTAATAAAAGCCGCAAAAGCTTAAGCACTAGATAAGAGAGAGAATTGAAAAAATGCCAAAACGTTCCGATTTAAAAAGTATCTTGATCTTAGGCGCCGGCCCAATCGTTATTGGTCAAGCTTGTGAGTTTGATTATTCGGGTGCACAAGCCTGTAAAGCATTACGCGAAGAAGGTTATCGAGTTATATTAGTTAACTCAAACCCCGCAACAATTATGACTGACCCTGAAATGGCCGATGCAACGTATATTGAGCCAATTCACTGGGAAGTTGTACGTAAAATTATAGAAAAAGAACGCCCTTGTGCTGTATTGCCAACAATGGGTGGTCAAACTGCATTGAACTGTGCTTTAGAACTTGAAGCTAAAGGCGTTTTAAAAGAGTTTAATGTGGAAATGATTGGCGCAACGGCTGATGCAATCGATAAAGCTGAAAACCGTGAGCGTTTCGACCAAGCAATGAAAAATATTGGGCTTGAATGTCCACGAGCAGAAATTGTACACACTATTGAAGAAGCGCACGCTGCAAGTAAAAGTTTAGGCTTTCCATGTATCATCCGACCATCTTTTACAATGGGTGGCTCTGGTGGTGGTATTGCATACAACATTGAAGAATTTGATGAAATTTGCACACGCGGTTTAGATCTTTCTCCAACTTCAGAGTTATTGATTGATGAATCATTAATCGGTTGGAAAGAATACGAAATGGAAGTTGTTCGTGATAAAAATGACAACTGTATTATCATTTGTTCAATTGAGAACTTCGACCCTATGGGGATTCATACGGGAGACTCTATCACTGTTGCTCCTGCACAAACACTGACCGATAAAGAATATCAAATGATGCGTAATGCATCGATTGCCGTATTGCGTGAAATAGGTGTTGAAACGGGTGGTTCAAATGTTCAGTTTGGTATTTGCCCGAATACAGGCCGTATGGTTATTATCGAAATGAACCCACGAGTGTCACGTTCTTCAGCTTTAGCATCAAAAGCAACGGGTTTCCCTATTGCTAAAATTGCAGCAAAGCTTGCTGTAGGTTATACACTCGATGAATTAAGCAATGATATTACTGGTGGTGCTACTCCTGCATCGTTTGAACCAACTATTGATTATGTAGTTACAAAAATCCCACGTTTTAACTTTGAAAAATTTGCCGGTTCAGAGGATCGCTTAACGACACAAATGAAATCTGTTGGTGAAGTGATGGCTATTGGTCGTAATCAACAAGAATCTATGCAAAAAGCGTTACGTGGTTTAGAAGTTGGCGTGAATGGTTTCGACCCTAAAGTTGATGTGACTAAACCAGGTGCTAAAACAACCATTATGCATGAGTTACAAGAAGCTGGTGCAGAGCGTATTTGGTATGTAGCTGATGCGTTTCGATTAGGTTTAACACTTGATGATGTATTTAATGCAACCAAAATTGACCGTTGGTTTTTAGTACAAATTGAAGACTTGGTTAAAGAAGAAAAAACGGTTTCCGATGGCGGTATGGCAAGTTTAACCCCTGATTACCTCAGACAATTAAAGCGTAAAGGTTTTTCTGACGCACGTTTAGCCGATGTTATTGGTGTATCTGAGACTGAAATTCGTAAAAAACGCCATAATGCTGAAATTTTTCCTGTATTTAAACGTGTTGATACTTGTGCGGCAGAATTTAGTTCTGATACGGCTTATATGTACTCAACTTACGATGAAGAGTGTGAAGCTAACCCCACTGCAAACGATAAAATAATGATCTTAGGTGGCGGTCCAAACCGTATTGGCCAAGGGATTGAATTTGATTATTGTTGTGTACATGCCGCGTTAGCATTACGTGAAGATGGCTATGAAACCATCATGGTTAACTGTAATCCAGAAACTGTGTCAACAGATTACGATACCTCTGATCGTTTATATTTTGAATCAATTACCTTTGAAGACGTACTTGAAATTGTCCGAATTGAGAAGCCTAAGGGTGTTATTGTGCAATACGGTGGTCAAACACCTCTTAAGTTAGCGCGTGCTCTAGAAGCGGCTGGCGTACCGATTATAGGTACATCACCAGACGCTATTGATCGTGCAGAAGACAGAGAGCGTTTTCAACAAGCAGTAGAGCGTTTAGGTTTATTACAACCAGAAAATGCCACGGTAACTTCGTTAGATGAAGCGATGGCAAAAGCCGAAGCTATTGGTTTTCCATTGGTAGTACGACCCTCTTATGTACTTGGCGGTCGCGCAATGGAAATTGTATATGATTTGGAAGACTTACGTCGTTACATGACAGAAGCTGTTAGTGTATCGAATGACTCACCAGTATTACTTGATCACTTCTTAGATGATGCTATTGAAGTAGACATCGATGTTGTTTGTGACGGTACTGATGTAGTTGTTGGTGGCATAATGCAACATATCGAGCAAGCAGGTGTTCACTCTGGTGACTCTGCGTGCTCATTACCCGCTTATAGCTTGAGCCAAAGTGTACAAGATGTTATACGTCAGCAAGTAACAGACTTAGCGTTTGAGCTAGGAGTTGTAGGTTTGATGAATACACAAATGGCAGTGAAAGATGGCAAAGTGTATTTAATAGAAGTGAACCCAAGAGCAGCGCGTACAGTTCCGTTTGTTTCAAAAGCAACAGGTGTTCAATTAGCTAAAGTTGGGGCACGCGTAATGGCAGGAAAAACGTTAGCTGAACTTGGTATTACTAAAGAAATTATTCCTCCTTATTTCTCAGTTAAAGAAGTGGTTATTCCTTTTAATAAGTTTCATGGAAGTGACCCGCTGGTTGGCCCTGAAATGCGCTCTACTGGTGAAGTAATGGGAGTAGGTAAAACATTCGAAGAAGCTTATGCTAAAGCGAGTTTAGGTGCTGGCGTATCTGTACCTAAGTCAGGTAGGGCACTTATTTCTGTTCGAAATAGCGATAAAGTACGAGTGCTAGAGCTAGCTAAGAAAATGGTTGCATTAGGGTACGAACTTGATGCTACTCATGGTACTGAAATTATTTTACGCGAAGGCGGTGTGCCAGTACGTAGAGTAAATAAGGTACATGAAGGGCGACCACACATTCTTGATAGAATTAAAAATAGTGAATATAGTTACATTATAAACACTACCGAAGGTCGCAAAGCTATTGAAGACTCAAAAGTGTTAAGAGGTGGAGCATTACGTTATAAAGTTGCTTACACTACCACTATGAACGGCGCATTTGCTGTTTGCCAAGCGCATTCAGCTGATGATAGAAATACAGTAACCTCTATTCAAGAGCTTCACAAACTATGTAGTTAAGTTACAATAGAGTATTTAGATCAACACACTCTATGCATAAAGTGGTTTTTTCGCTTGAAAAAACCACTTTTTAATTAACGTATATGAAAAATTCATTGAAATAAGAAGATAAAGAATGACCCAATACCCAATGACAGTGCAAGGTGCAGATGCGCTTCGTGAAGAACTTAACCACCTTAAAACAGTTAAGCGCCCAAGAATAGTAAGTGATATTGCAGATGCTCGTGAACATGGCGATTTAAAAGAGAATGCTGAGTACCACGCAGCACGTGAAGAGCAAGGTTTCTGTGAAGGACGTATTCAAGAGATTGAAGGTAAACTTAGTAATGCTCAAATTATAGATGTTGCTTCTATACCTAACCGCGGTAAAGTAATATTTGGTGTGACGGTTACCTTATTAAATATTGCGACGGATGAAGAAGTAAAATATCAAATTGTTGGTGATGATGAAGCAGATATCAAAAATAATCGAATCTCTATTAGCTCACCAATTGCTAGAGGACTAATTGGTAAAGAAGTTGACTCTGAAATAGAGATAACAACACCAGGCGGTGTAGTTGAATATGAAATAATTGCGGTTGAGCATATATAATACCAATCTCACTAACTATGTGATCATTTCTACTGGCTAAAACAGTCAACTACTGCGTTATTTATTTTATAATTATCGCTACAAGGATGTAGCTTATGTGGGCAATGCTGGAGCATCATTACGCTGAACAACTAGTTATGAAAATAAACGCCTTATATTTGGCTGTTTTCACTGCGTATAAAATAAATCACTTAATTAATGAAACTGGTATAATTTGAATTAATTCAAATTAACCTATATTTAAAAGCCCTTTAATATTAAAGGGCTTTTTATTATTTATAGCACAGTATATAACGACTAATAATAAAGCTAACCTGAACTCGGGATAATGGATGTGCGTTTAAAGCATATAAAAATCGCAGCTTTGGGGTATTAGCTTATCCAGAATTCAGATTAACTAGGTGTTAGCACTGGTTAAAATGTTCACACATTTCTTGATGAGTGGCAGTTATTGCTTTAACGTTTTTATATCCCATCTTTAATAATTGCTCTGCAGCTAAGCAAGCACGGCCACCTGATTGACAATGCACTAAAATTTGCATTTGAGGATCATTGCATTTTGAAGTGATTTGCATTTCTAGCACACCACGAGGTATTGCTAGTGAGTCGCTGACAGCACTGCTCGCAACTTCAGATGCCTCGCGTACATCTAACAGTAAACATGGAGTTTCTTCCATTAATTGCTTTGCTTGCGCTACTGAAATAATATCGATGTTCTTTTTTGCTTCTTTTACAAGTTCGGTAATAGGGGAGATCATAATAGATAACCATTAGTAAATGATCTTTTTATATTAATGTTTACTAATATACTAAGCAAATAGTTTTTATTTAAGAGAGGAATAGATAATATAGCCGCAGTGTTAAACAGAGGTGATAACAGCAACGGCTATAAAATTATAATTATTTAGGTAAGCGAATTTTCTTTTCTGGAGATTCGCGGTAAAGTATCAGTGTTTTACCAATTACTTGTACCTTAGTGCCTTTGGTTTCACGTACAATAGCATCAATAATTAATGACTTATTTTCGCGATCATCCGTTGGAATTTTAATTTTAATCAATTCATGGTGATTTAGCGCGTAGTCGATTTCTGCAACAACAGCTTCGGTAAGACCGTTATTACCGAGTAAAACGACTGGTTTTAGCGAATGCGCTAAACCTTTTAAATGTTGAATTTGTTTATTATTTAGGCTCATTAACAATTTTCGTTACAAGTTAGCTTGAATTAAAGCTATTTTACCCTCATCTAGTTTGTAATACTAGGTCAACACGTCCTTATATTACTTCAATAAAGTGTGTGAGTTTTATTAGCCTGATCAATTAAACAGTTTTAGACTGATAAAATATTTATTTGAGAGTTAAATGAGTAAGAAAAAATTAACCAATAGCAGCCAACGTTGGATGCAAGAACATTTTGATGACGAATATGTAAAGAAAGCGCAAAAGTTAGGGCTGCGCTCTCGAGCATATTTTAAAATTGAAGAAATTAATAGCAAGGATAAGCTGATCAAGCCTAGTATGAAAGTGGTGGATCTTGGCGCAGCTCCTGGTGGTTGGTCGGAATATGCTGTTAAAGCAGTTGGAGATTCGGGGCAGGTAGTTGCTTGTGATATTTTACCGATTGACCCCATTGCTGGTGTAGACTTTCTTCAAGGTGACTTTCGTGAAGAAGTGGTATTAGATGCATTGTTAACAAAAATTAATGGTAAAAATATCGATGTTGTAATGTCTGATATGGCCGCTAATTTTACTGGTAATGACGCAGCAGATGCAGCAAGAAGTATGTATTTAGTAGAGCTTGCGTTAGATATGTGTCACCAAGTATTAAAGAAAAATGGCGCTTTTGTAGTTAAAGTATTTCAAGGCCAAGGCTTTGAACAGTTTATGAAAGAAGTTAAAAATGTCTTTAATACAGTTAAAACTCGTAAACCTGATTCGTCCAGAGCTCGCTCTCGTGAGGTATATATTGTGGCGACAGGGTTTAAATTGTAGTAAATTATTCTGAATTTTTCTGAATTATGTAGTTACATCAGTTAGAATACTGATGTTAATTTTATCAAGAGGTCATTAAGTTGAGCGATATGGCAAAAAATCTTATTTTGTGGTTAGTAATAGCCGTTGTATTAATGTCGGTGTTTCAGAGTTTCACGCCTAATAGTGGAAACGACGCACAAATTGACTACACCCGCTTTGTGCAAGATGTTCGTCAAGGGCAAGTACGTGAAGCAAGTGTCGATAGAAACGGTGTTGTTAAAGGAGTTAAACGTAGCGGTGAAAATTTCGTTACCGTAATTCCTGGTGGTTACGACCGAGACTTAATTAATGACCTAGTTAAGCAAGGTGTTAATGCGTCAGGTGAATTACCTGAAGAACCAAGTATGTTAACCACTATCTTTATTTCGTGGTTTCCAATGATCCTGCTAATTGGTGTTTGGATATTCTTCATGCGTCAAATGCAAGGCGGTGGTGGTAAAGGTGCCATGTCTTTTGGTAAAAGCAAGGCGCGTTTACTGAGTGAAGATCAAATAAAAACTACATTTGCTGATGTTGCTGGTTGTGACGAAGCTAAAGAAGAAGTGTCAGAGTTAGTTGATTACTTAAGAGAACCAACAAGATTCCAAAAGCTAGGTGGACGTATTCCTTCAGGTGTTTTAATGGTTGGTCAACCTGGTACAGGTAAAACGTTGTTAGCGAAAGCAATAGCGGGTGAAGCAAAAGTACCATTCTTTACTATTTCAGGCTCAGACTTTGTTGAAATGTTTGTTGGTGTTGGTGCATCGCGTGTTCGAGATATGTTTGAACAAGCGAAAAAATCGGCACCTTGTATTATCTTTATCGATGAAATCGATGCTGTAGGTCGCCAACGTGGCGCAGGTATGGGCGGTGGACACGATGAACGAGAGCAAACGCTTAACCAAATGCTGGTAGAAATGGATGGCTTTGAAGGTAATGAAGGTGTAATCGTTATTGCGGCAACTAACCGTCCTGACGTATTAGACCCTGCATTACTTAGACCAGGTCGTTTTGACCGTCAAGTTACGGTAGGTTTACCAGATATTCGTGGCCGTGAACAAATATTAAAAGTACATATGCGCAAAGTACCATTAGGTGACGATGTAAAAGCCTCGGTTATTGCTCGTGGTACACCTGGTTTCTCTGGTGCGGACTTAGCTAACTTAGTTAATGAAGCCGCGCTATTTGCAGCACGCTCAGACCGTCGTACAGTGTCAATGGATGAGTTTGAAAAAGCAAAAGATAAAATATTAATGGGTGCAGAGCGCCGTTCGATGGTGATGTCTGAAAGTGAAAAAGAAATGACAGCTTACCATGAAGCAGGGCACGCTATTGTTGGTCGATTAATGCCTGATCATGACCCTGTTTACAAAGTAAGTATTATTCCACGTGGCCGTGCGTTAGGTGTAACTATGTATTTACCTGAGCAAGATCGTTTCAGCCACAGCAAGCAACATTTAGAAAGTAATATTTCTTCTTTATATGGTGGCCGTATCGCTGAAGAAATGATTTACGGTTTTGACAAAGTATCGACTGGCGCTTCAAATGATATTGAGCGAGCAACTCAGTTAGCGCGTAAAATGGTAACTCAATGGGGCTTTTCAGAAAAAATGGGTCCGATGTTATTTGCTGAAGAAGAAGGTGAAGTTTTCTTAGGTCGTACTTCTGCTAAGTCATTACATATGTCAGATGAAACAGCAAAAGCGATTGATGCAGAAATTAAAGATTTCGTTAATCGTAACTATGCCCGTGCAGAAAAAGTACTTAAAGAAAACATCGATATTCTACATGCGATGAAAGATGCCTTAATGCATTATGAAACCATTGATGCAGGTCAAATAGATGACTTGATGGAACGCCGTGAAGTGCGTAAACCCGCAGCCGAGTGGGATGACCATTCAGACTCTGATGAGCCGCCGGTAGCTAAAAGCAAGGTTCAACCTGACTTAAATACCCCGTCAGACGCTCCTAGCTAAACGCAATTAGTATTAACAAAGCCTCGAATTTCGAGGCTTTGTTTTATTAAAACTAATACACTAGCCTTACTATTCAAAATCAAAAAAATCACAAAAATACAAACAACCAAACGCTATGACATTTTCCCAAACTAAAGTACTAACGTGTTCAACTTTTCAGCTTAACCTTGCTCAACCACAGGTGATGGGGATTGTTAACGTTACACCCGATTCTTTCTCTGATGGTGGCTTATTTAACCGTATCGATCTTGCCTTAAATCAAGTAGAGAAAATGGTTGAAGCTGGTGCTAAAATTATAGATGTTGGTGGTGAGTCAACCAGACCTGGTGCCGAAGAAGTTAACGAACAAGATGAGTTACAACGGACTATTCCATTACTAAAAGCAATCAAGTCACGCTTCAATATTTTAGTGTCAATTGATACGAGTAAAGCAAGTGTTATGGCAGAGGCGTTAACTTATGGTGTGGACATCATCAACGATGTTAGAGCCTTACAGAATAAAGGTTGTATTGAAGTTGCCGCACAGTCTGATATTCCTGTTTGCTTAATGCATATGCAGGGCAAACCAATAACGATGCAGTCAGCTCCTAATTACAACAATGTTATTGATGATATTAAAGCCTTCTTTACACATCGAATCACACAATGTGAGCAAGCGGGCATAAACAGAGAGCGAATAATTATAGATCCTGGTTTTGGTTTTGGTAAAACACTTGAACAAAATTATAAACTGTTAGCAAATCTGGAAGAATTTACTTGTTTTGATTTACCCATATTGTCGGGAACGTCAAGAAAGTCTATGATCGGCACTTTATTGAATTGCTCACCCCAACAAAGACTAGCGGGTAGTTTAGCTACCGCGCTTTTAGCCGCGCAGAACGGCGCTAATATTATTCGTGTGCATGATGTAAAAGAAACCGTTGATACATTACTTGTATTAGCCGCAGCACAAGACAACAAATAATGACACAGGAGACAAGTATGTCAGAAAGAAAATATTTTGGGACCGATGGGATCAGAGGGCTAGTTGGACAATATCCTATTACACCTGAATTTGTTATGAAGCTTGGTTATGCTGCAGGTAAAGTTATGGCGGCGCAAGGCACTAAAAAAGTATTAATTGGAAAAGATACCCGCATTTCAGGATATATGCTTGAGTCAGCTTTAGAAGCAGGATTTTCTGCAGCAGGCGTAGATATTGGTTTATTAGGTCCTATGCCTACACCAGGCATAGCGTATCTAACGAAAACTTTTCGTGCAGAAGCAGGTATAGTGATCAGTGCCTCACATAATCCATTTTACGATAACGGCATTAAGTTTTTCTCTCAAGATGGACAAAAACTTCCTGATGAAGTTGAATTAGCCATTGAAGCCGAACTTGATAAAGCTATGGTGTGTGTTGAATCTAGCCATTTGGGTAAAGCTAATCGAATTGATGATGCTGCAGGGCGTTATATTGAGTTTTGTAAAAGCAATTTCCCTAGTCACTATTCACTTTCAGGTATGAAAATTGTAGTAGATTGTGCCAATGGAGCTACCTATCATATTGCGCCAAATGTATTTAGAGAACTTGGAGCAGAAGTCGTTGTTATTGGTGCAACACCTAATGGTATTAATATTAATGACGGCTGTGGTGCAACGTCAATGGATGCAATTAGTGCCGCGGTAGTAGAGCATAAAGCTGACTTAGGAATAGCATTAGACGGTGATGGTGACCGCTTAATGATGGTAGATCATACTGGTTATGTTGTTGATGGAGATGAGTCTGTATTTGTTATTGCGTGTAATGATTTAAAATCAGGCAGTATTCAAGGTGGTGTTGTCGGAACTTTGATGAGCAATATGGGCTTAGAGTTAGCATTAGCTGAAATGGGAGTTCCCTTTGCGCGTAGTAATGTTGGTGACCGCCACGTTATGGAAATGTTAAAAGAAAACGGTTGGCAACTTGGTGCTGAAAATTCAGGTCATGTTATTAATTTAAAACATACTTCCACGGGTGATGGTATCATTGCAGCACTTAACGTATTAACAGCAATATGTAATAGCAAAAAGTCGCTTTATGAATTACGCCAAGGAATGACAAAGTTACCACAGGTTTTAGTGAATGTTCGCTTTGTGGGAGATAACGACCCGCTTACTGCTGATGGTGTAATGAGTGCGGTCCATACAGTAAATGAAAAACTCACTGGCCGAGGACGTGTATTATTAAGAAAGTCCGGTACAGAGCCGCTTATAAGAGTAATGGTTGAAGGGCCTGATCATGATGAAGTTACTCAACTAGCAAATGAAATTGCCGACGCTGTTAAAAAAGCATGTTAATGCTAAGGCGTATTAATTAGGCTAATGGGTTGAATTATGAGCAAATGAACAAGATATTAAGCTAAAAGCTTGTATCTTGAGGCGAGGTTAGTTAATATCTCGCCGCTTAAAATTAGGAAAGATAAATGACAAGACAAGCAATTGTAGCAGCCAATTGGAAAATGAATGGCAACCTTTCTTTGGTAAAAGAAATGGTTAGCGGATTAAAGCAAGTTACACTTGCCTCAAACGTAAATGTTGTAGTTTGTCCTAGCTTTCCTTATTTAGCGGCATTTTCTGCTGAAAGTGCAGAGCAGAGCTTATCTGCAACCATTTGTTTGGGGGCTCAAAATATGAGTGAACAACAAAGTGGTGCCTTTACAGGTGAAGTTTCTTCAGAAATGCTTACCGAAGTATCGGCAAAATATGTTATTTTAGGGCATTCTGAACGCAGAACGTTATACAAAGAATCAAGT
Source organism: Thalassotalea piscium (assembly GCF_030295935.1). Taxonomy (NCBI): domain Bacteria; kingdom Pseudomonadati; phylum Pseudomonadota; class Gammaproteobacteria; order Alteromonadales; family Colwelliaceae; genus Thalassotalea; species Thalassotalea piscium. Next base: position 2,206,162 of record NZ_AP027362.1, on the reverse strand, counting down.
ACTCTAGTAGCAAGTAAAGTGACTAAAGCACTTGAAGCAGGCTTAATACCTATATTATGTATAGGTGAAAGTGAAGAAGAACGAATCTCAGATCAAACTGAAACAGTTTTAGCATCACAAATTCAGCCTGTTATTGATGCAATCGGTATAGAAAAATTTTCAGGAGTTGTTATAGCTTATGAACCTGTATGGGCAATAGGCACCGGAAAAACAGCTTCGCCAGAAATGGCACAAGAAACACATGCTTTTATTCGTCAATATCTAGCGAATGAAAGCCAAAAAATCGCACAAAAAGTACCTTTGTTATACGGTGGTAGTGTAAACAGAGGGAATTTTGAACAATTATTTGCACAAACTGATATTGACGGTGGTCTTATTGGTGGCGCTAGTTTAAACGTCGACGAATTCAGTGTAATTTGCTCGGCAGCTAAAGGACAATAACATGTTGTATCAAATTTTGATCGTAGTTTATCTAATCGTTGCACTTTGCTTAATTGGCTTAGTTCTAATCCAACAAGGTAAAGGCGCTGATATGGGCGCATCTTTTGGTGCTGGTTCATCAGCCACTATTTTTGGATCAAGTGGTTCAGGTAACTTTTTAACAAAAACAACTACATGGTTAGCCGTAGCATTCTTCATTATTAGTTTAGTGTTAGGTAACTTAACAGCTAACAGAGTAAAAGCGACAGATGAATGGGATGATCTTGCTAACCCTGCTGTAGAACAAACAGTTGACGGTATCCCTAGCTTAGAGCCACAAGTAGAAAACACAGATGTTCCAGCAGCTACACTAAATGCAGCAGATAAGAAAAAAGATAACGATATACCTGATTAGTCGTTAACAATTAATTTGCAGATATGGCGGAATTGGTAGACGCGCTACCTTGAGGGGGTAGTGTCTTAGGACGTGAGAGTTCGAGTCTCTCTATCTGCACCACATACAAAAAAGGCTTACAGTGAGGTAAGCCTTTTTTTTGCTTGTGGCTCCAATTATTTTTGAATGTAAATTTCAAATAGTTGAATGCAATGTGCCATTGGAAGAGGGAATTATACTAATCTCACATAGTTAGTGAGATTGGTATAACTTGTTAAAGTAAAATACGACGGATTACAAGTTAACTGTCATTTTGGTATTAGCCGTTAAGTGTTAACACCAAAGTGGATCAATAGTTTCAATAACTGATGGTAGTAGCCAGCGAAAGTAGGAATACAGTAGCTTGCTTAGAAGCATTGCTTATGCCTAACCGAGTCTATTTAATCAACTTTGTACTTAATAATAAAAAAGACCAGTAGTGAAGCTATTGGTCTTTTTAATATAAATTACTTTATTGTAGAGCAAACCTGGTCTATCAAACTTTAAATTGGCTGACGATCTGTTTCATATGTTCAGCTTGCTCTTGTAGATTCAAGATTTCTTGTTTTTCGTTTTCGGCATTGGTATGTACCATTGCTGCGGTATCAGCAATACTTTGAGCAGATTGATTAATATGCTCTACAACAGAAGATTGTTCTTCGGTTGCAGATGCTACCTGATGATTACCATCACTAATGCTATCAAACTTAGCTCTAATCGATGCTAATGCTTGTGTCGCGTCTTGTGCTCTTTTAGCAAGCTCCGTACTACTTTTTGCGCCTTCGCGAATAGCATTTAGTGACTGAGAAGCGGCTTCTTGTAATTGCTCAATTTGGCTTCTGATCTCTGTTGTGGAGTCTTGTGTTCTGCTAGCAAGGGTTCGAACTTCATCTGCTACAACTGCAAAGCCACGACCTTGCTCTCCAGCACGAGCTGCTTCAATAGCGGCATTAAGTGCTAATAAGTTTGTTTGTTGAGAAATACTACTAATAGCTTCAACAACAGAGTTGATGGACTCGGCCTGGCTGGCTAAGTCTGCGATAGCTTGTTCTGTTTGTCCCATAGAGCTGGCAAGTATCCCCATGGTGGTTGAAACCTGATCAATAACTTCATTAGTTTCGTGAGTGTCGGCCATAGCTGACTCGGTATCTGTTGCAGTTTTATGAGCAACGGAAGACACTTCGCTTATTGTATGCCCCATTTCAGTCATCGCAGTAGCAACTTGTTCAGTTTGTCCACGTTGGTTTTGTGCATATTCTACTGATTTACCCGAAAAACCATTTAATTGTATTACGCCCTGATTAATTGCTTGTTCAGCAGTTTTAATTTCAACTACCAAATCAGCAAAACGAGACATAATCGCATTAAACCCTGTAGCTAAATGGCCAACTTCGTTGTTGTAGCTGTCATCGAGTCGGCTTGTTAAGTCGCCGCCATTACCAGACATAGTTAATAATTTATCCCCAACATCTTGTACTGAGCGACTTACTTGTTTAGCCACCATAAAAGAAAGCCCAATAAATATCACTGCAATTAAAAGGCTTACACCTATTGATAGCCAAACTACACTACTCACTTTATTGTCAATTTCAGCTTTAGGTAAAATAGCCACTAGTTTCCAATCCATTTCAGATAATTCGGTGACAGCTACATACATATCCTTATTTTCTATTTTACTTTCTATCAAGTTAAAATCACCTTTGGCAGAGATAACTTGTTGAAGAATATTTTGATAAATTGAAATGCTGCTCATCTGCTTATCAATTAAACTGCTATCATGGTGAGCAGTGATATTGCCTTCATTGCCGACTAAAAACATATAACCAGTTTCACCGACTTTAGTACTTTTAACCAGCTCGGTAATCGTTGATACATCGTAGCCAAGGCCGGCCACTCCTAATGGTTCACCGGCAAGTGTTTTAGCTATTACATTAACAAATAATGTTAATTTACCACTTTTTTCATCAACATCGATAGACAGTCCAAGATCTTGTTTTTTTGCTAATATATCGAAAAACCAGTCATCTCTTGGCACGCTGGTTGAAACTGTTTTAAATAAGCCAGCTTCGGTATAGTACTTATTGGTTTTTGATGACACCCAAAATACTTGTAAAGCCCCATTCTCTTGGATGAAACGGTTAAAATAACCCGTTATATCGTTCAGTTGCTCAGTACTCTCGCCATTTTGTAGCCAACTTTGCAAAAGTGTATTTTGGGCAATTCCTTGTGACAGAGTGATAGGTACTTGTAGTTCGGCACGAATTTGCTCTTTTGCACGACTTACCACATTAGGGAGATGTTCGTTCTCTGTTACATCATAAAACATCGACGAAAATTGATTGATATTAATCATTGACGAAAATAAGGTGGTAAAAAATAGAGCTAAGACCATGGTACCGGCAACAGCGGTTTTAATTTGTAGTTTGGCTAAGTTAATCATTTAAATTTTTGATCCTAAGTATCTATTTAATATTTAATATAGTTTTCCTTTGTGATAATGCCAGATATAAAACACCTTTCATTGTGTGTTATTTAGACATGTTGCTGATTTATTTATCATTTATTTCAAAAGTTGATAAATTATCATATAAAGGCTTTTAGTATGAGACCCTTAACTTTATTGGGGTGTTGTATTCAGACTTAAGCTTATGAATGAATTACTTGGCTTGACAGGCTCTCAGCACATTATTGTACAACTTATAATGCCATCCGTTATAGTAGCTACTGTGACTACTATAAAGCCAACATAGTCTGAAATATATAGCACTAATGTGTATTAACGCATGCTGAGAGCATCTATCTAATTCTCGTAATAACATTTTCCTATTCTATACAGCAATTTTCTACAATACCGTTATTTTTCACTCATCTAAAATGGCTAAACCTCTCTTCAATACCTAAGTTTTCGTAACTTGTGATTGTCAGATATACTGTATACAATAGTCAATAATTGTTCAGTTAAAATAAAAATAAACAGCAGGCACTGATGAATAAAAATAGTATTACACCCTTTCCCGCAGCTTTTTATGTTGCCAATACAATGGAAATTTTTGAGCGCTTAGCTTGGTATGGCATGTATACATTACTTGCTAGCTATATTATGACGCCAAGTGCTCAAGGTGGCTTAGGTTTGGGTAATAGTGAGCGTGGCTTGATCATGGGCATAGTTCCATTTTTTCTTTACCTATTTCCAGTTGTTTCAGGTGCATTGGCGGATAGGTTTGGCTACCGAAAAATGTTTATGCTTTCTTTCGTTTTAATGGCTCCTAGCTATTACTTCTTAGGTTATGCAGAAAGTCTGACTAGTTTTATTGGTATATTCATGTTGATCGCCTTAGGAGCTGGCATATTTAAACCTGTAGTTATCGCTACAATTAGTCGTAGTACTGATAATTCCAACCGCGGTTTAGGTTTTGGTATTTTCTATATGATGGTTAATATAGGTGGTTTTTTAGGTCCATTACTCGCACCTATTATTCAGAAAAATTATGGTTGGGAATGGGTTTTTACCTTTGCAGCTCTTTGGATTTCAGTTAACTTTATTCCTTTATTACTTTTTTATAAAGAGCCTAAGCGCCATGCAAAAACAGGTGGCATGAAGCAGGTTTTTAAAGAAATGCAGGAGGTTTTAGGGAATACCCGTTTAGCGCTTTTAGTAGTGCCGTTACTAATACTGTTAGTTTCTTTTTATGCAGGTATTGTCCAAAGTGGTCAAGTGACGAGTTTGATAGCCGTTGCTTTAATTACTCTTTCTATTTTTTGGGATTTATGGGCTACTAAAGCTTCACGCCAAAATAACAATACAAGCAATACTCAAATACCTTGGTATAAACAAACTATGCAGGTTGGTAATAAAGCCTTTATGGTTTATTTGTTAATTCTTACTGGTTTTTGGGTTGTTTATTTACAAATATTTATTACTTTACCTGTGTTCATTCGCGATTTTGTTGATACTTCAGATCTAGTGCGTTTGTTATATCGTCTTAGCCCTTGGTTACACGATATGTTAACCACGGTTAATATTGATAGCTTAACCAGCGAAATAGTACGTTTGAGTACTAATTTTACGCATATAGACTTAAATAAAAACGCAATTAGCTTAAAAGAGATATCGGCAACATTAGCTTCGCTAGATGTGCGTGTGCCTAACAACGAACTTGTTCATGCCTTTGCGGTGTTAGCACAATCAGGTGACCAATTAGGTCAAAACAGTACTGAATTTGCAATAAAGTGGTCTGAAAATTACCGTCAGATCAACCCTGCTACTATTTTAAGTATTGACTTCTTAATGATTATTCTTTTTCAAATAGTGATCAGTCGCTTTATTCAAAGGTATAAAGCGCTGCCAACATTAATAGCAGGCACAGCCATTTTATCAATAGCCATGTTTGTAGGTGGCCTAGCGAGTGGAGTTGTTTTTGGTGGCTTAATGATAGCCGTGTCGATCGTTATATTTGCAGTTGGAGAAATGACAGCTTCGCCTAAAAGCCAAGAGTATGTTGCCTCTTTTGCTCCACCAGATAAAGCCGCCATGTTTATGGGCTATTACTTTGTTTCAATGGCATTGGGTAATCTCTTTGGTGGCTTGTTATCTGGTTGGTTATATCAGTCTCTTGCGGTAGATTTATCAAACCCGTTATTAATGTGGTTTATTATCGCTTTACTAGGTTTTTTAACTTGTATTGCCTTGTATATTTTTAACCGAACACTGGTCAATGACATTGAGAAACAACAAGACTTTCAATCAGCCCAAAGTAATGAGTAATTAGAGTTTTCCTTATGAATAGAATTAACAATGTATTAAAAACGCTAGAACAATGGCAGCCTAAGGCAAGCAATAACGATTTTTTAACAATCAACACCCTTGAGTGTCATACCGGTGGTGAACCGTTAAGAATTATTACTAGCGGCTTTCCTTTGCTTAAAGGCGATACTATTTTAGCCATGAGAAGAGACTGCCAAAAAAATTATGATGATTTACGTTGCGCATTAATGTTTGAACCTCGAGGCCATGCTGATATGTATGGCGCGATTATTACCAAAGCTGAGCGAGAAAATAGTCATCTTGGTGCAATTTTTATCCATAATGAAGGTTATAGCACCATGTGTGGTCATGCCGTAATTGCATTAGCTAAATGCGCGGTAGAGTCGGGTGCAGTAATACAGACAGGTAACACCACAAAAGTTATCATTGATGTGCCTTGTGGCCAAATACATGCAGAGGCTCATGCTCAAGGCTATCCACAAGATACAACTATTACCCAAGTGAGTTTTAATTCAGTTCCTTCATTTGTTTTTGCAAAAGGTCAATGCGTTGATGTTGAGGGGATCGGTAAAGTTGAGTTTGATATTGCTTTTGGTGGTGCTTTTTATGCGTATGTTCAAGCACAAAGCTTAGGGTTAATTTTAACACCAGAGCATCAAGGGAAAATTACTGACTATGGAAAAAGAATTAAAAAAGCGATTATCGACAAAGTTGCCGTAAAACATCCGTTTGAACCCGATTTAAGCTTTTTATATGGTATTATTTTTGTTCAAAATAATGAAGATAATACGTTTGATAATAATACAGTGCATAGCCGCAATGTATGTGTATTTGCTGATGGTGAGCTAGATAGAAGCCCTACAGGTAGTGGTGTTAGCGGCCGTATTGCGTTGCATGTTGCTAAAGGCGAAGTACCATTACAGCAAAACATTATTATTGAGAGTATTTTGGGTAGTCAGTTTGTTGTTAAAGCCATTGAAAGTATTAGTTATGGCAATAATGAACATTATTATGATGCAGTGATTGCAAATGTAACAGGCGAAGCCTTTGTAAGTGGAAAAGCACAATGGCTTTTTGACCCCAAAGATCCGCTTAAAAATGGTTTTTTATTGCGCTAAATACACACCGGTCTATTCATACAGTTAAAACCAGATTAAGGCTATTAAATAGCAGTACATAACAAATGAGATCTACACATGAAAATTAAAAAGTTACGCCAGCAATTGTTAACCGCTCCACAGTGTGGAGTACTTATATTTAGTGAAATTAATATTCGCTATATCTCTGGGTTTTCTGGGCATGCTGCAACACTATTAATCACTGAAGATACAAATTATTTAATTACTGATTATCGCTATTTCGAACAAGCAAAGCAGGAGGCTGTTGGCTTTAGTGTTATTTGTCGTGACCGTGCAAACCAAACACTTACAGCCCTAATTATCGAATTATTAAATCAGAATAAGTGCCAAACATTACTTTTTGAAAGTGCCCACATTAATGTCGAACAGTGGCAAGGTATGAATGCACAGATAATGCAACAAACGAAAGTATTAGCCATTAATGCTGTCGTTGGTGTGATTGAAAAATTGCGCATGATCAAAAGTGCTGATGAATTATCCTTTATAAAACAAGCAGCCAAAATTGCAGACCAAGCTTTAGCAAATATCCTTCCATTGGTGAAAGAAGGTATTACTGAGCGTGAATTGGCTATCGAGCTAGACTATCAAATGTCAGTATTGGGCTCAGAGGAAGTCTCTTTTGCGACTATTTTACTTTTTGGCGAGCGTAGTGCACTTCCTCATGGTATACCCTCGAATAGACAACTTAAAAGAGGAGATATCATTTTAATAGACTTTGGTGCTGTGATTAATGGGTATCGCTCTGATATGACCCGAACCTTTATTTTTGGTAAGGCTGATAATAAACAGAAACAGATATATCAATTAGTGCAAACGGCTCAACAAGCAGCACTTGATAAAATAATACCGGGTGTTAGTGGGAAAGCACTATACGAAGAATCTGACAACGTATTAGCCCGCAGTGAATATAAAGATTATGCAGGCGAGGGCTTAGGTCATGGCGTTGGCTTACAGTTGCACGAACAACCTTTTCTTGGACCTGATTGCACTATAAAAATCGAGCAGGGCTGTGTTATTACCATTGAACCAGGAATTTATATACCTAATTGGGGCGGTGTTCGTATTGAAGATGACGTGGTCTTAACTGAACAAGGCCTAGAAATAATTACACAAGCACCAAAACAATTACAGGAACTTTAAGCGCTGATAAATGCCTAATTTTAAAATGAGTAAAAAATGAAAGTTATTAGTACAGAGCAAGTACAACAAAGTTTAAACTTTGCTGAGTTGATCCCGCTACTTAAGCAAAGCTTTAGTAAGCCATTTCATATGCCGCAAAGACAAGTTTATTTGTTGGATCCTGAAGATCAAAACAATCATGATGGCTTTGCTTTACTGCCGTCGTGGAATGAGGACGTTATTGGCAATAAGATGTTTACTTATTTCCCAAATAATAATGCCAAGCATGACATTCCCGGTTTATTCTCGAAAATTATGCTATTTCGTCGTGAAACTGGTGAGCCATTAGCACTGGTCGACGGTACCAGTGTAACTTATTGGCGTACTGCGGCGATTTCAGCTTTAGCTAGCCAATTATTGTCTCGAGAAAACTCTCAACACTTTATGTTATTTGGAACTGGTAATTTAGCTGCTTATTTACTGCATGCGCATATCAGTGTTCGTGATCTTAAAAAAATTACTATCTGGGGCAGAAGTGCGAATAAAGTACAAAAGCTCATTAACGAATTTAGCCTGTTATATCCAAATATTAGTTTTCATACTAGCTTAGATGTTGAACAAGAAGTGCCCTATGTAGATATTATTTGTTGTGCGACAGGTTCAAAAACGCCACTGTTTGATGGTGAATTAGTTGCCAAAGGCTCACATATTGATTGTTTAGGCAATCACCTCGCTGAGGCTAGGGAAGTTGATAGTAAATTAATGATAAAGGCGCGGGTTTATGTTGACAGCTTAACCAATACTTTACATGAAGCAGGTGAGTTGCTTATACCTATTTCCGAAGGCACTTTTAAGGCTGAAAGTATTCAGGGAGAGTTAGCCGATATGTGTAAAAAACCAAATGTTCTGAGACAATCAGCCGAAGAAATAACGTTATTTAAGTCGGTTGGTACTGCGGTGAGTGATTTAATTGCTGCTTATCTGGTTTATCAAAAAGTAAGCTAAAACGCTTGGCTAAGCTAGTTGATACTAAAGCGAAGTACAAGTTGCAGTGTTCGTGCTTCGCTGTATTAGTAACCTAACCTAATACAGCGAATAATGCATAACAATTAATGACAGCTTATTAACTTAAATTTGCTTTATAAAAATTAATTAATCCAGCTGTAGAGCTATCTAATGAGGGATTAGTTTCAGTAGATTCTAATTCTTTTTCAATATCATGGGCTAGGCTTTTACCTAGTTCAACTCCCCATTGATCAAACGAACAGATCTGCAAAATAATGCCTTGCACAAATATTTTGTGCTCATAAAGGGCAATTAAACTACCGATAGAGCGAGGTGAAATACGTTTCATTAAAATACTGTTGGTCGGACGGTTACCCTTATGTACCTTATGGGGGGCAACATTATCAATATAATCTGGTTGACGTCCTTTTGCTTTTAGATCTGCTCGTACTTGTTCTTCATTTACCCCTTGCATTAATGCTTGGGTTTGAGCAAAGTAGTTGGCAATTAATGTTTGATGATGCCCTTGTACCGGCGTTACACTTTCTACTGAGCCGATAAAGTCGGCAGGTACCACATTATTACTTTGGTGTAAGTATTGATAAAATGCATGCTGGCCATTTATTCCAACCTCACCCCAAATTGTAGGTACAGTAGGGTAGTCAATTTCAATACCATCCCACGATACTGATTTACCGTTGCTTTCCATTTCGGCTTGTTGCATATAGGCTGACAGCATATGCAACGATTGATCGTAAGGTAAAATTGCTTGTGATTGCGCACCTAAAAAAGTGCAGTTCCAAACGCTAAGTAGCGCTAAAATTACTGGTGCATTATCTTCAAGCGGCGTATTAGTAAAATGCATATCCATTTCGTGTGCACCTTCAAGCAGCTCAATAAACTTCTCGAAGCCTAGGTCTAAGGCAATTGGTAAGCCTATAGCAGACCATAAAGAAAAACGTCCTCCAACCCAGTCCCACATATCGAAGATGTTTTCTTCATCAATACCAAATGCCATCGCATTTTCTTTGTTAGCGCTAACGGCTACAAAATGTTTAGCGATTGCTTTATCGTCAAACGATGCAGAAGTTAGCCATTTTACGGCTGTTCTAGCGTTGGTCATTGTTTCAGTTGTTGTAAATGTTTTACTTGAAATAATAAACATGACATTTTCGGGGTTTAATGGGCGGAGTACATTCGCTATTTGTGTACCATCAACATTTGATACGTAATGCACATTTAAGCTTTGATCACTGTACTGTTTTAACGCTTCTGTGACCATTTGCGGGCCTAAATTCGAACCACCAACACCAATACTAACAATATCGGTAATACGCTTGCCTGAATAGCCTAACCATTGTCCTTGTCGAACTTGTTCACTAAAGGCTTTCATCTTTATCAGTGCGCTTTCTACTTGCTCAGTCACATTTTTGCCTTCAACTACCATAGTGGTTAAGCTACGATTTCTTAACGCAGTATGAAGTACGGCTCTATCTTCAGTTCTATTAATATGTTCACCGCGAAGCATTTTCTCTCGCCATTGCTCAAGCTCACAATCTTTCGCAAGCGTAATTAATTTATTAAAGGTTTCTTCGGTGATTAAGTTTTTAGAATAGTCGAGTAAAAAAGCAGGCAGCGTTATCGAAAATTTATCAAAACGATGCTTGTCTGCGGCAAACAAGTCGTTCATATGTTGTTTTTTCATTTCTTTGGCGTGTTCAATTAATGCATGCCAACTAGAAAGTGTGGTTCTGGATGTCATAGTTAACCCTATTTCCTATGCTAATTCATACCAATCTCACTCACTATGTGATCATTCTTACTAGCTAAAACAACCAACTACTGCGTATTTTATTTAATAATTATCGCTACAAGGATGCAGCCTATGTGGACAACGCTGGAGCATAACTGCCCTGAATAACTCGTTATAAAAACACCTTGTATTTGACTGTTCTTCTTGCCTATAAAATAGATCACCTAGTTAATGAAACGGGAATTACTACCTTGCGCCGTAGCTTTTACAAGGTGTTGATAATAAAACAACTATACTCATATTTTACTCTGATTTGCAAAGAACAAATTAGTTATAAATGCTCGTAATTAGCATAAACAGTCAAATAATGAGGTGTCTGAAACTCTATTTTAAAATAATTACTGTATTTAGTTTAATTATCTTTATAGGTTGGAGGCAAAGGCTTAATTGGCTTGTTCGTTAAATAGTAGCGATAGTAACCAATAAAGCTACTACTGACAAAAATAGCCTCAACTAATATACCAACAGGTGTCCACAATATAAGGTTGTGGACAAACCATAATGTACCCCCAGCTATCATCATTAAACGCAAAAATTTATCGTTATGGCTAAAAGATCCAACAGTAACAAAAACGGTTGCAACAAAGCCGATAATGCTTAAAAGGCCAATATAGGTTGTAATAGTAATAACTAAGCTAATACATAGCGATGCTATAGATACCCATTGAAACTTCCACTTAATAGATACTAAAAAGCGAATACTCGAAAATAAAAAAATAAGACCTGCAGTAGGTTGGTCAAGCAATAAATAATGAATTCCATTAAAAAAACAACTAACAGAGAGTGCTGCCAAAATATAATTTTTATTTTTTAACTGCATTGCAAAGAACTCTATAATAAGAGTTATGGTAACTAAAATTTGAGATATTAAAAAATCAGACATATATAATTAACTAATGTATCGCTAAGTGTTTTAACAGTTGCTTTGTTAATTTATTGAGCAGTATAAATGCTTACTTTCGACTCGGTTCAAAGGTATCATACTTTGGTAAGTTTGCATCTAAGTCTTCCCAAGTCGCTTTCGATGCGACAAAATTATGAGAAAGCGGACGCTCACTAATCTTTGAATCAATTACGCCTAACCTAATTCTTAGGCGGGTGGGGTCTTGGTCATTCGAACTATAAATAGGAGAGCCACATGTACGACAAAAGTGTCTATTTCGACCAGGTTTGAAAGAAAATGTCGTTAAATTATCCTTGCCTGAGACAATAGTAAAGTCAGCGGTATTGATGAAACCATTTGTAGCAAAAGCAGTACCGCTATTTTTTCTACATAGCGAACAATGACAGTGAATAATATCACTGATCTTACCTTTGATGATGACGTTAACTTCGCCACACAAACATTTGCCATGGTACATAACGCTAAGTAACCCTATTTTATATGGTGTAATGCTAACAATGCTTTAAGTAACACCGAGTTGAACTGTGTGAATTATATTCTGAATATGCTCTTTATGCACGTGTTTAGTTTTATCTTTGTGGTTAATATTTAGGTTTTAGAGGGATTTGTTGTTTTAATATTAAATTAACTGCGTTTTAAGTTGAGTAGTTTTTCTTTGGCTATTTCACCATAACCTAACCAGCGTTGCTTAAAGCCAGGAGGATAGCTTTCATGAAAGCAAATTTGATAGCCTTTGAGTTTTGTCATTCTTTGATGCCATTGGCAAATTTCGGGATATTCCTGCCACATTGGCGTAAAAGATAGTAAAGTTAAACGCTCAATGTAAGGGAGAGTAACAATATCTAAGATACTAACGTTATCACTCAATATATAATTATTCTGCGCTAGAAGACGAGCCATTTTAGTTAAAAGTACTTTAAAGGTTGATAGTGCAGACGAAAGTTCGGGTAAGTTCAAACCAAGTTTAAGGGCTTTTGTTCTATCGTGCTGTTGTTTCTCACAAGGAATTGCATTTAAATGCTGCTTTATCTGAAGTTCAGTTTTCTTCAACATTTCAGGGCGAATTGCAATACACCAACTGAGTAAACTGCATGCGGTGTGTATTTCATGGTCAATAAAATGCAACCACTCTTTAGCTGTGTCGCTTTGGTGCTCGAGATCAGAGAAATGTGTCCTATTGTTAAATTTACTATCTAGGTATGTGCAAATTTCTGTTGATTCACATATTGGAAGATCGCCATCTAGTAGCACAGGAACTTGACCATTAGGATTGAGCTTTAAAAACCAAGCGCTATGTTGTTCACTGTCTCTTAAGTTAACTGGGTAAACCGTATATGCTAATGACAACTCATCGAGCATCAATTGTACTTTTTGACCACAAACGGCATTAAAATGTGTAAATAAAGTAAGCATTTTGCTAAGTAGAGATAAAATATAACACGATTATGCCATAAAATAACGCTAGATAAGAATAATTTCTATCGTTTTGTCTTTTAACTGCTCAATATATAAATGAGCTAATTCACTATTGCCAAAGTTTTGTTTAATATGCTTAGCAGCGAGTGCTTTTGACTTAGTTAATTTGGGGTCTTCACTTTTAATGAGAAATAACCAAGTATTGATTAATGAGGTTGGAATGTTTTTCATGATAGCTTCCTTGCGCTTACTATTGGTTGTTATTATAGCGCAAAGTCGAAATTAATATAAATAGTTAGGGCGTGTTGATCTTTGCTGTACATTTTTGCAGCGATTTATTTGGTGTTTATACAAGGCTGAACTTATGTAATGGGGTTGTTCCCCATAAATAAGTGAAAACGCCGTAGAAAAACCAAAGAGGAGCTGTCCTACGGATACGTTTAAACATGATTTACTTTTCGTTGCCTACACGGAAGTAGGTACTTAGCGTGAGCAGGACGCGGAAGCTGTGCCTACACGGAAGTAGGTACTTAGCGTGAGCAGGACGCGGAAGCTGTCTAGCTCATTTATGTAGAATACTACACTTTATTCGCTACGCCTCAATTAAATCATGTTTAATTCGTACAAAATTTGTACTCGAAAGATCAACACGCCCTAGTTAACTTTTATGTAATTATTTAACCCTTTAAAGAGTCTTTTTTGAAAAAAAACATTGAGCAAGTCAATAAAAAGGTACACACACTAAATTCCAACACTTTAGACAGTGATAAGGTGATCTGTGAGCAACCTTTGCAAATAAAACTGACATTTATATCTAAAGGAGTCATTTTAGACTCCTTAATTTATACAGTAACAATGAGAACGCCGGGTGATGAATCAGCACATATTACCGGATTGTTATTAGCAGATGGCGTTATTACAGATACAACTCAAATGATTAAGTTAATGCCAGAGAATGATGAAAACAATCAAAGCAATAGCTGGGAAGTTGAATTAGACAGCTCTCGCAAGGCAAGCTTAAAGTCAATTAATAAATACCAGCCAGCGTATAGTAGTTGTGGCCTCTGTGGTAACACATCGCTTCAATCACTTGAAATGAAAGTACTAACGCGACTACCTTCAAATAGACATTGGCTTAATAAGCGATTTATATTTACGGCTGAAAATGCTTTACTAAAAGAGCAATATTTACAAAAAATAACTGGAGGAGCACATAGTGCCGCGTTATTTGATCAAAACGGCCACATGATTGAAATTAAAGAAGATATAGGTCGTCATAATGCATTAGATAAATTAATTGGCCAAATAGCACTTACCAATACTGCTTTTAATTACAGTGAAAGTTACGTTGTTATTTCAAGCAGAGTAAGCTTTGAAATGATTCAAAAAGTATTAGTTGCGGGTATTCCTGTTCTTGTGGCTTTAGGTGCGCCTTCAGGGCTTGCAATAAAAGCAGCCAAACGTTTCAATTTAACCTTAATTGCTTTTTTAAAAGCTGATAGTTTTAATGTTTACCATGGAGAGTGGCGGCTAAAGTCTGACGATAAATAACTATTGCTGCTATCACGATGAAACCTAAATAAGCCGCTATTGTATTCATTATCAAGCAATACAACAAAACAATAATATGACCAAATAATATGACACAACAACAATTGACAGTTAACAATAAAGGCTTTGCGCTAGTACTTAGTGAAGATGAAAGTTTAACCTCTTCGCAGCGTCTTAATTTAATAGAGAAAGAAATACCGCCATTACAAATAGGCCAAGTATTGATAAAAATGTTAGCTAGCCCTGTAAACCCTTCGGATCTTGTTTATTTATTAGGTAAATATGGTTTAGCTCCACAAAACAATGCTTACTGTGGCTTTGAAGGGGTAGGAATTGTTATTGACGCTAATGCTGGTTTTTATGGTAAATGGTTAACAGGAAAGCGAGTTGCCATTTCTGCACAACCAGGTATAGATGGTGTCTGGGCAAAATATGCAATAACAAAAGCTAACTTTTGTTTACCAGTGAGAAAAGAAATTTCTGATGAGCAAGCTGCAACTTTAATTGTAAACCCTTGTACATCAGTATGTATGGTTGAACGAGCACAAGCGTTGGGCGCTAAGTCTATTGTTATAAATGCGGCAGCAAGCCAAGTAGGTAAAGGTGCTATTCGTTACGCAAAATTAGTGGGGATAAAAACAATTGCGACAGTAAGAAGCCAGACTAATGTTGATGTACTAACGGAGCTTGGTGCTGATCATGTGTTAAATACTGTTGATGAAGACTTCGACGAAAAACTTAACGCCTTAGCAACAGCGATTAATGCAACTGTTTTACTTGATGCCGTTGCAGCTGACGATACACCAAGAACGTTAAAAGGTATGCCAAAAGGTTCAACTGCAATAGTTTATGGTCGATTAACCGATACACATGATCCTATCGGTGGTCGATTTTCGGTTGCAGATGTTATTTTCAGAGATATTAAAATTGAAGGTTTTTGGTTAGCTACATACATAGGAAAAGCTAAACCTTGGCAGGTGCTAGCATTAAGCAATAAAGTTCAAAAGCTCTTTGCTTCTGGCGTGTTTAAAACTGATATTTATGCATCGGTTGGTTTTTCTGGTTTTGCAAAAGCGATAGATCATTACGCGGTTCACAAAAGTGATGGTAAAGTAATATTACGTCCTCATTTAGATGAAACAGTATAATCAAAAAATTTGGGGCGTAGTTTATTTAGCCCACAGTTAATAAACTAAAATATTATTCCCTATCGGCTCATTATTATTTAATAGCTGTTTAATGTTAACTGCACATACTAGACGCTCATTGGAAATTTGGATTGGATTTACCTTGCTTGCTGCTTTTATGCAGGCCGTACGTACCGCTGGTCAAAAAAAGTTATCAGTGCATTTAAATGCCATGGCAACAACGGGCGTACGTTATTTATATGCATTGCCTTTTGCAGTGCTCTATTTAGTATTTTTATTGGAGTATCGTCAACAATCTATTCCTGAACTTAATCCTCAATTTTTACAATATGCGCTAATTGCCTGTGTTATGCAGATTATAGGCATAGCGTGTTTAGTGGCAGCGTTTAAATATGGAAACTTTGCGGTGGCAACAAGTTTAGCGAAAACAGAAGCAATTCAAGTGGCAATTGTGGCGGCTTTAGTTTTTTCAGTTTCAATGAGCTTTTTAGGCTGGTTGTCGGTTGTCGGTTGTTATTGGCGTTGTCGGCGTTATTATTTTATCAAAGGTCAAGTTTACTACAAAAGATTTATTGCAAAACCCAGGTGCTGGTTTTGGCTTAGTCTCTGGTTTAGCATTAGCAATAACAACATTGCTTATTCGACAGTCTAGCTTAGCGCTTAATATCGACTTAATGGTTAGTGCTGCGGTAACTTTAGTTTTTATGATCACCGTACAATCTTTAATTTCAGTGGTTTATGTTTGGTTTCAAGACAAAAAACAATTATTACTGATGTTCATCCATTGGCGTTTGTGCTTATTTATTGGTATTACGAGTGTGCTGGGGTCAATTGGTTGGTTTACAGGGGCAAGTTATCAAAATGCGGCTTGCGTTAAAGCGCTTGGTCAAATTGAGTTTTTTTCACCTTGTTTTTAACCGATCGAATTTTTAAAGAAAAAATTACTGCGATGGAATATGTTAGGTATGGCGTTAATTATTGCGAGTGTCGTTATTTTATTACTTTAGGCGTAATTCTACTAGGGCGTGTTGTTCTTTTCTGTACGTTTTTGCAGCGATTTATTGGGTGATTATACAAGGCTGAACTTATGTAATGGGGTTATTCCCCATAAATAAGTGAAAATGCCGTAGAAAAACGCACAGTAGCCATTAATTACTTTGGCAGTGATAACATCTTTGCTAAACTTGCCGCATTAACCACTTATAGACAAGTAAATTGGATATTTAATGAAAATTACAGATAACAAAGTAGTGCAATTTCATTACAGGCTAAAAGATGAAGCAGGTACAGAAATAGAAAATTCCTACGAAAGTGAGCCATTAGCATATTTGCATGGTCATAAAAATATGATTGTTGGTGTAGAAAAAGCCTTAGCAGAAAAAGCTGCCGGCGATAAATTTTCGGTAACATTACAACCTGAAGATGCTTATGGTGAACGCCAAGAAGATGCAGTTCAACGTGTACCTGTTAAACATTTAATGGGCGCAACTAAGTGGAAACCGGGTATGACTGCGGTAATTAATACAGAGCAAGGCCAGCGCCAAGTAACCATTATTAAAGCGGGACGCTTTATGGTAACTGTTGATATCAACCCACCTTTGGCAGGAAAAGTGTTAACGTTTGACTTAGATGTTGTTGATGTTAGAGATGCCACAGAAGAAGAAATAGAGCATGGTCACGCACATGGCGTTGGTGGTCATCATCACTAAAAGTTTTATGTGGTAAAACCAATCTCACTAATTATGTGATCATTTCTACTGGTTAAAACAATCAACTACTGCGTTATTTATTTTATAATTAGAGCAGCTAGTTATGAAAATAAATGCCTTGTATTTGACTGTTTTCACTGCGTATAAAATAGATCACTTATTTAATGAAACTGGTATAACACTTATTTTCAAAGGCCAGTTTTTACTGGCCTTTTTTGTTTCTGCATCTGCTTCAATCGATAGCTTTTACCGTTAATTTATCTTCAATTGCTTAATAACTTTGATAGTGCATCAGTAATTGCTACTGTATTGTAAGTGGAATCGATACTGTGCAGATCAACAGACCCTAATAATAAAAAGTGAGGTTATATGAAGTTACTAAAGAATAATAAATTAAAAATTTCAGCTGCGTTAACATTAATGGCGTTAGCGGTTAATGCGTGGGCTGATACAAAAGTGATTCATGCGGGGGAGTTACTAACAGTTCCCGGCAGTAAGGCACTCTCAAAGCAAACATTAGTGATAAAAGATGGAAAAATATTACAAGTAAAGTCAGGCTTTATTAACCCGAAAGAAATAGCTGAAGATGCAACACTCATTGATTTATCTTCAAGTTTTGTTATGCCAGGCTTAATGGATATGCATGTGCATTTGCAAGGTGAACTTGGCCCAAGAAATGATAGTGAAACGTTAAAAATGTCATCGCAATTGATGCAAATGCGATCGCATATGTTTGCTATGCGTACACTCAATGCGGGCTTTACAACGGTACGTGATGTTGGTTCAAGTCCTCAAGAAATGTATGCTATGCGCGATGCAATAGATAATGGTTGGATGCAAGGGCCAACCATTATTGCAGCTGGTGGTGTTGGTATTACGGGAGGCCATGCAGATGTAAGTGGTGTAAGCCCTGAGTTGATGGAATTTCATGATGAAAGTAATAAAACAATTTGTAATGGGCCTTTTGATTGTCGCCGTGCCGCTCGTCATTCAATTAAGTATGGCGCAGACTTAATTAAAATTACTTCTACTGGCGGTGTATTAACAGATCGAGCAACGGGTACGGGCCAGCAAATGGAAATGGACGAGCTCAAAGAAGTTGTTTTAGCGGCTAAACGCATGGGAAGTAAGGTTGCAAGTCATGCACATCAGGAAGATGGTATTATTGCAGCACTTGAAGCAGGTGTAGCAAGCATTGAACATGGCACTTATGCTGGCAAAAAAGCCTATAAGCTTTTTAAAGAAACAGGCGCCTACCTTGTTCCTACCTTACTTGCTGGCGAAACAGTGCTACAAATGGCAAAAAATACCAATGTGTTATCTGAGTCACAAAAAGTAAAAGCGATTAAAGTTGGTACGGATATGAAAGGTAACTTTGCTAAAGCATATAAAGCCGGTGTTAAAATAGCGTTTGGCACCGACAGTGGCGTGTCTCAACATGGCACAAATGCACAAGAAGCCGTACTGATGTTTAACGCTGGCATGCCGGCAGCCGATATTATTAAATCAGCGACGGTAAATGCTGCTGATTTAATCGATAGAAGTAGTAGCCTAGGTACACTTGAGGTAGGGAAAATGGCTGATATTATTGCCACACATGGTAGCCCACTTAACAATATTGAAGAATTACTTGATGTTGATTTTGTAATGAAAGCTGGTGAGGTTATTAAGAGCAAATAAGTCTACTTTGACTTTAAAGGGTAGTAAAAACTATCTAAGCTTTATTTGCTGCCCTTTAATTTGTCACCATAAAATCTTCTAAAAACCAAGCTGCAAATTCATGACGACCTTGAACACTGGCTTTACTGTAAATAAGAGAAGCTTGTTGGCGAACTGTTTTTTCTTTAGTATTTCGTAAACCGCTTATTTCTTTAAAACTTAAGCCTTTCAATAATAGCATAGCCACTTCTTGTTCGCTTTTAGTTAATCCCCAACGTTCAAATTGCGAGTGAATTACTTCTGCATATTGAGTACGTGCATTGATCATTTCTGTTGAAATATTTTTAAGCTTGTCGTCTGAGATCATCAATTCATTTTTTAATTTGGCAACATTCGATGATTTTGCATAGATATCTTTAATTAAAAAGATAGCGCCAATACCAGAGACAATAACAATCAAGCTTTCAGAAAAAATATGCCAGGCAGGAACACCTAATGATATATCTGTTAATACATCAAAAAAATTAAGTACCATAATTATCATTAATATGGCAGCGATTACTCTGTCGTTCATTTTATTCTCTTTATTTCAAATGCTTATAATTACAATGGGCAAATGTACCATAGCAAAAATATTGACACATGTCTGATGAATTACCAAAAATAAAGGGTAAGATGGATGCATCTACCGTTAAAAGTTATCGATGTATTAACTATGTTAAATCTTATATTTAGTTGGAAATTTGTCACTACTACTCTTAGCACTACTGTCAATACGGCTTTATTAATTGTGTTATCACTTTTATTGAGTGTACATAATGTTAAAGCTAACGAAAATATACCTACAGTTTCTCTGTCCAGTCTTGGAGACTTTCAAACAGAGTTTACAACTATTGAGCCTGCAAATTTTCTTAACGGTCAAAGTTTAACAGGAAAAGTAACTTTTAGAACCGGTGAAAATTATTCAGTATCACTTCCTTTTGGCATACAAAAAATTAGTTATTTAGTAAAAAATGGTTCAACTGTCGGTAGAGGAGAAAAAATTGCCAAAATTGAAGGATATGAGGTACATCATTTCCTTGATGAATATGAATCTGTTAAAGCTATCTTCTCAGCATCAGAGTTGCATTATTTAACGAATAAACGTCATTTTAATGATAAAACTCTTAAAAGTTCAGAATGGCTAGCTATATCTCAAAGCTACTTTGATGCTAAACTCCAACTAGAGCACTTTAACCATCAATTGTCATTTTTAACAGTTGATGAAAATGAAAATGTGTATTTTATTAGCCCTGAAAATGGCATTGTTAGTTTAAAAAATGTAGAAAATAGTAAGTCTGTAAATGATTTAGCATTTGAAATTATTAATCCTGAATCTGTTAAGGTAGAAATACTTATCCCAATAAGCCAACAACAAAACCTTTCGCATTTTGTTGTGTCTTCAAATTGCCAATTAGTGATTAAAAACGTTGAGATGTTGGCCAATAAATACCACAGCAGGGTATGGGCAAGCCCAGCAACAAATAACTGTAATTTCAGGTTAGGACAAACGCTTACAGTATCACCCGTCTATCACTTTGCTGGATACAAAGTTCCTTCGTCATCAATATTCGAGTTTGAAAACCGTGATTTTATTGCGGTAAAAATAGTGGACAAATTACGCTTTTATCCACTAACTATTGCCAGCACTGATCAAGAAAATACGTATATTATTACTAATGAAGATATCAGCAATAAAGAAGTGCTAGCAAGCTCAGTAAGCATAGTTCAGGGCATTTTGCTCAAGTTAGGAGCAGAGTAAATGTTGAATCTCTTAATTAAGTTCTCCCTTACTCAGCGACTTTTTGTCAGCATATTTCTATTCATTGCTTTGTTTTTTGGTGCTAAGGCATGGTTGAGTATTCCAGTAGATGCATTTCCTGAAATTTCGCCTACTCAGGTTAAAATTGTACTGAAATTACCCGGAATGAATGCGGTAGAAATAGAGTCACAAGTTACTAGAATTATAGAAACCGAACTACTCGGTATTCCCTCGCAGGAAATGCTGCGCTCTACCACAAAATACTCGATTACTGATATTACCATTGACTTTAAAGAAGGCACTGATATTTATTGGGCTCGACAACAGGTTAATGAACGTTTAATGAGTGTGATGCCACTTTTACCTGCGAATATCAGTGGCGGAATCGCACCTATGAGCACGCCATTAAGTGAAGTATTTATGTTTACCGTTGATAACGATGATTTATCGTTAACAGCTAAGCGCGAAATACTTGATTGGCATATTCGCCCATTATTAAGGACTGTTGAGGGCGTTGCAGACGTTAATAGCTTAGGTGGCTTTGTGAAAACGTATGAGATAAAACCTGACGTGTTAGCAATGCAACAATACGGAATTAGTTTTGAAGAGATTGAGACCGCGGTTATTCAATCTAATAAAAATGGGGGGATAGGGCGCTTAATTAAAGGTAATGATGCCTTGATACTTCGTACTCAAGGTAAGTTTGAAAACATAGAATCAATTGGGCAAACCGTTATTAAAAGCGTTGATGGCAAGTTCATACAATTAAAAGATATTGCCTCTGTAGGTATTGGTGCTTTAACGCGTTATGGCGCTGTAACTAAAAACTCAGAAGAAGCAACTCAAGGGCTTATTATTGCGCTTAAAAACAGTAATACGGCTCAAGTTATTGACGATGTAAAAGTAAAATTAAAAGAAATTGAGTTATCTTTACCTGCGGGTACCACTATCAATGTATTTTATGACCGTTCAACATTAATTGACACTGCTATAACAACCATTACTAGTGCATTAGCACAAGCGGTAATTTTAGTGATTGTTTTACTGGCAATATTTTTAGGAGATATTCGTTCATCGCTTGTTGTGTCGCTGTCTTTACCTATGTCAGCGCTACTGACTTTTATTTTGATGAAGTACTTTAACCTGTCAGCCAATTTAATGAGTTTAGGAGGCTTAGTTATCGCAATAGGTATGTTAGTTGACGCTTCAGTTGTTATTGTTGAAAATATTTTAAATCGACTTGCCTTAAATCAAAATTCGCCTCGTTTGCATGTAATTTATCGTGCTTGTAAAGAGGTTGCTACACCTGTATTTTCAGGTACGCTAATTATTATTATTGTATTTTCTCCTTTACTTACCTTGTCAGGTTTAGAAGGTAAATTATTTACCCCTGTCGCATTAACGATTGTTTTTGCAATGATCAGTGCTTTGTTATTGTCGTTAACAATTATACCTATACTCGCCTCATTTTTATTAAAAGCGGGTCCGGTAGCACAGCCCCGACTCGTGCTATTTCTTCAGAAAATTTACGGTAAAACGCTCGAAAGTGCGATACAAAAACCTAAAATGTTAATCATGGTTGGGGTTTTGTTTCTTGTTGTTAGTATTTTTCTGGTTCAGCAATTAGGCAAAAGTTTCATGCCGGTTCTAGATGAGGGCGATATTATTGTGCAGCTTGAAAAGTCACCTAGTATTTCATTGCCTGCATCTATCGATATCGATAAACAAATTGAAAAAGCTTTATTAGCTCAAACACCAGAACTTGTTCAGATTGTTGCACGAACGGGTTCTGATGAACTTGGACTTGACCCTATGGGATTAAACGAAACAGATGTTTTTATGGAACTCGCTCCGAAAGAGCAGTGGCGATTTAATACTAAAGCAGAGTTAATTGAAGATATTCGTCAAACCTTAAAGCGCTTCCCAGGGATAAATGTTGGTTTTACACAACCCATACAGATGCGAGTTTCTGAAATGCTAACAGGAGGTACAGGTGATATATCAATAAAAATTATCGGTAACGATATCAGTGTACTAGCGGACCTTGCGAAGAAGGTGTCAGCACTAGCTGAAAAAACTAGGGGCGGCACTGATGTACAAATGGCAATTATTGAAGGCGGTAAATTTGTTAATATAACGCTTATTCCGGAAGTGGCTAGCCAATTTGGTTTAACTATCGAGACATTAAGTCATTACTTAACGTCACAAATTGAAGGGTTACAAGTATCAAGCTTACTCGAAGGCAATAAATCAATACCTATTATGTTCAATGGCCTTAAGCAGAGTACTGAAAATACTAATACAATTAACTCTATAAATGCGTTGAAGTCGCAGTTAATTTTAATGCCTAACAATCAATTAATACCACTTGAAGAAGTTGCACAAGTAAGCTTTCAAACGGGGCCTTTATTAATAGAACGAGAGAAAGGAAATAGATTCGCCTCCGTGAGTGTTAACGTGATTAATCGTGACGTGGTGGGTTACGTTGAAGATCTTAGTAACCAAATTAAAAATACAATTAACTTACCCACCGGTTATTCGCTTTCATTTGGTGGAGAGTTTGAAAGCCAGCAAAGAGCCACTAATAACCTATTATTACTGATACCTATCGCGTTAGGGCTGATTTTTATTATTCTATTTACTACCTTCAATTCAATAGCTAAGTCAGGTTTGATTATAGCTAATATTCCTTTTGCTTTAGTTGGCGGTATTATTGGTTTATACATTACAGATGAATATTTATCAGTACCTGCCTCTGTTGGTTTTATTGCGCTATTGGGAATTGCTGTTCTTAACGGTATTGTAATGATAAGTTACTTTGAACAAACTAAAATGTTTGCCACTGACATTACACGTCGAGTAATTGATGGAGCCATACGTCGCTTAAGGCCTGTACTGATGACTGCCACAACTGCAATGTTTGGCTTATTACCTCTCGTTTTTGCAACTGGCCCAGGTGCAGAAATTCAAAAGCCATTGGCCATTGTTGTGATCGGTGGCTTAGTCACCTCTACGTTTACCACACTGTACTTATTACCAATTTTTTATTGTTGGTTGGAGCAAAGAAATGCCAGATAATATAATTTTTTTTCTTAATGCACCTAAAAGCCTAGAAGATGAGGTTATTGATATACTTATGAGCTTTTCAGATATATCAGGCTTCAATTTGAAGGAAATTAATGGCTATAGTAAAAAACATAGCCTGTTTGATATTGCTGAGCAAGTTGAAGGCTTTCGCTCATTTTGCCAATTTGAAGTTTTGCTCCCTAGTCACCTATTACCAGAATTAAAAAGGCTACTTACTCCTATTTGCCAACCTGCGAGGTTAAAATATTGGACCACAGCTGTGGTTGAAAAAGGTCATTTTTAGTATTGTTAACTGCCACTAGTACATTATTAATGTGCTTTATTAAATGAACTATTTTATACACAGAAAAAGCAGCTATATAGCCTGTTAGATTGGAATGATATCAGTTACTTGAATTTGGTTGTTAGAATCTACATGCCACAAAATATTAAACTGATACAGTGCAATACCATACACTTTACTGTCTATTTGTTGTTTTTTATAAGCTGGGCGAGGATCTTGAGCTAACACTTGGCTAATTAACAGCTCAAGCTGAGGATACAAGCTTTGCTGTTGCTCAATTACCTGTTGTGCTTGCTCGCTAAAGCGTACATTTAACAACTCTGTAGGCGCGGTGTGAGCAAAGCCAGCATCTGCTGAACTTATAGCGTCTGAGTAGGGGATATAGGGTTTTATATCGAGTATTGGTGTTTGATCTAATAAGTCTAAGCCCGAAATATGTAGTATTACTTGTTGCTGCTTAACGGTTATTTCGTTTAAAGCAACCACCGACATACCAATAGGGTTAGGCCTGAAGGTGGATCGAGTTGCCAACACCCCCATTTTTTTATTACCGCCTAGCCTTGGTGGTCTAACTAAGGGCTTCCACCCTTGAGTTTGTGTACCGTGAAACACGAAAATCAGCCAAATATGACTAAACTGCGCTAAACCTCTCACTAAGTCTTGGTGGTTGGCATCGTTGAGTAAGGTTATAGTACCTTGAGCAGCACTTACTAGCCCTGGCTGGCGAGGAATGGCAAACTTTTCTTTATAGGGTGAATTGACTAATCCAATTGGTGCAAAATTGAAAGAAGATGGCTCTGTCATTATCAGTTGCTACTAACTACTTAGGCTGTTGAATAATGTAAGCTTTTGCATAACAAACTCTTGTTGCGATACATTGCTTATCTGCTTCGTTATTGGTGATCAAAGTGCAAGAAGTGAAAAGTACGGCATTAGCATTCATTGTTATAGCATTCTTTCTGGTATCTGTTCTCGCGTCTATTTCATTAGGGAGTTCATGGTGAGCTTTTAGTTGGCAAGACTGACCTTCAACAAGACCAATATATTTATAAGGCTTTGGCAACTCAGACTCATCTTTTATAATGCTAACTTTACCTACTGAAAAATACTCTCGAAAGTTTTCAGGATCAAGATTGCTATTAACGGTTATATTTTGAGAACAACTACTAATGGCTAAAATTAATAGCCCAATCATGGTTAGTTTCTTTGTGATGCACATTATCATTAATTAGTACCAAACTTATTGTTAAGATAAAAAAGGCAATGAATATCATTGCCTTTTTTAATTGTTAATGACAGTAGGGCATGTTGACCCTAATCGTTAAATATAATGAAGCTTAACCAGAATTCAGGTTATTTAACTCGCATACCAGGCTGTGCGCCTTCATCAGGATTGAGTATCCACAAGTCTTTACCGCCAGGTCCAGCAGCTAATACCATACCTTCTGACATACCAAAGCGCATTTTACGAGGGGCAAGGTTAGCTACCATTACCGTATGCTTACCAATTAAGTCTTCAGGTTGATAGGCCGATTTTATACCAGCAAATACTTGGCGAGTTTCTCCACCAAGGTCTAATTCAAGTCTTAATAGTTTGTCGGCTTTTTCAACATGCTCAGCATTAATGATTTTGGCAATGCGTAAATCAATTTTAGCAAAATCATCAAACTGAATTTCTTCGCTGATAGGATCGTCAGCCAATGGTCCTGTTGCGACTGTTTTACTGTCAGTTTCTAACAAGTTTTCTTTTGAGTCTTCGATCATCGCATTTACTTTATCCATGTCAACTCGTTGTAATAATGCTTTAAACTTATTAATTTTATGGTTGGTTAATAGTGTTTTATGGCCATCCCATAATAACTCATCGTTAAGAAATTCTTCTGTACTCTTTGCTAGCTGAGGAATAACTGGCTTTAAGTAAATCATGATTATACGAAATAAATTAATACCAAGAGAGCAAATATCTTGTACTTCTTGCTGCTTAGTTTCATCTTTTACTAATTGCCATGGTTCTTTCACTGCAATGTATTCATTTACTTTATCAGCAAGCGCCATTACTTCACGCATTGCGCGAGAAAACTCGCGGGCTTCGTAATATGATGCAATGGTGTCACCCGCATTCATTACTTCATCAGCTAATGCTTGATTTTCAATGGTTGTTGATAACATGCCATCAAAACGTTTGGTAATAAAACTGGCACAACGTGAAGCAATATTAACAACCTTACCAACAAGATCAGAGTTTACGCGTTGCGCAAAATCCTCTAGGTTTAAATCTAGATCGTCAATACGGCTTGTTAACTTAGCGGCGTAGTAGTAACGTAAATATTCAGGGTTTAGATGATCTAAGTAGGTACGCCCTTTTATAAACGTTCCTTTAGACTTAGACATTTTCGCACCATTAACGGTAACAAAGCCGTGAGCGAAAACAGATGTTGGTTTTCTAAAACCTGCGCCTTCAAGCACTGCTGGCCAAAACAAGCTATGGAAATAAATAATGTCTTTACCAATAAAGTGATAAAGCTCAGCGTCAGAGTTTTCATTCCAAAAACTGTCAAAATCTATGCTACTGTTTTTATTGCATAGGTTTTTAAAACTACCAATGTAACCAATAGGAGCATCTAACCAAACATAGAAAAATTTGCCAGGAGCACCTGGAATTTCAAAACCAAAATAAGGCGCGTCTCGGCTAATATCCCACTGTTTTAAACCTTGCTCAAACCATTCTGAAAGCTTATTTGCCATTTCTTCTTGTAATGCGCCACTGCGTATCCAGTCTTTTAGCATGCCTTCAAAGGCCGGAAGGTCAAAAAAGTAATGCTCTGAATCTTTAAGTATTGGTGTGGCACCTGAAACTACTGAACGAGGGTTAATCACTTCTGTTGGCGAATAAGTAGCACCACAATTGTCACAGCTATCACCATTTTCGTCTTCACTTTTACATTTTGGACAAGTGCCTTTTACGAAGCGGTCGGGTAGAAACATACCTTTTTCAGGATCATAAAGCTGAGAAATGGTACGTGTTTTAATATGCCCTTTGTCATGTAAACGCTTGTATATCTCTTCTGAAAACGCTTTGTTCTCTTCGCTGTGTGTAGAATGATAGTTATCAAAGCTGATGAGAAAGTCACTAAAGTCAGCCATGTGCTCTTCACGTACACCCGCGATCATATCTTCGGGTGTTACACCTAGCTCTTGTGCTTTAAGCATAATTGGCGTGCCATGTGCGTCATCAGCACAAACGAAGTAGGTTTCATGGCCACGCATTCGCTGAAAGCGTACCCAAATATCTGTTTGAATATGCTCTAATAAATGACCCAAATGAATTGAACCATTGGCATAAGGAAGGGCGCATGTAACTAAGATTTTACGTTTATCTACTGATTGCATACAAGTCTCTAACGCTGACTAAAAATTAAGGTGGTAATTATGGGGGGAATGGTACAGAATTTATGATAACTTTTCATTAATAATTGTTGGCTTTTAGTGGCAATTAGTAATTTAACTCGATAACCGATGTTTTAAAATTATGTTTTCCAAATTATTTTCAAGTAAATCTCCATCTGACGAGCACAGCAAAACAATTCGCGACTTTTATCAAACGTATCAAAGCGACATTTTTCCTAAGGGTATTGCTGCAGTAACTGAATTAACCAAATTATCCGTTAAAAATAGTAATATTGTTTTATCAATTACAGTACCTTTTCCTTGTTTGGGCGAGTTAGCTATTTTTGCAGAGCAACTTTTAGCAAAGCATGAAATCTCGGTATTGATTGATGCAGAAGTAAAAATGATAAAAGTAAAAGAGCATGCAATTGAAGGTATTACCAATATAATTGCTATTTCTTCTGGAAAAGGAGGTGTAGGCAAGTCAACAACTGCGGTTAATCTTGCTTATGCATTACAAGAAGAAGGCGCGAATGTTGGTATTTTAGATGCCGATATTTACGGCCCATCTATCCCTAAAATGCTTGGTCTTGCAGGGCAGCGACTATCATCAATCGACGGTAAAAAAATGCAACCACTTGAGTCTGGTGGCCTAGCGGCTATGTCGATAGGTTTTTTAACCGATGAAAATGACGCTACCATTTGGCGAGGCCCTATGGCTAGTCGTGCATTTGGACAGTTATTAAATGAAACTGCATGGCCTGATCTTGATTATTTAATTGTTGATATGCCTCCAGGCACAGGTGATATTCAATTAACCTTAGCCCAACAAGTACCTGTTGCAGCAGCAATAGTGATAACTACGCCGCAAGATATTGCATTAAACGATGCAGTAAAAGGCTTAGCCATGTTTAAAGAAGTTAACGTACCTGTATTAGGTATTATTGAAAATATGAGCTATCACATTTGTAAAAATTGCGGAGATAAAAGCCATTTATTTGGCCAAAATGGCGGTGAAAAAATTGCAAATCAATTTAACAGTCAGTTACTAGGACAGTTACCGCTCGATATTAGTATTTGCGAGAGCGCGGAGCAGGGCAATTCACAAGTACTAGAAAATAGCACTGGCGAAGTAGCACTTCAATACCGTAGAATAGCTGCAAAAGTAGCCTCGGGGTTATTTCATCAGTTTGATAAACGCAGCCCTTTAACCAGTGAAATATTGATAAAAACTGTCGATTAGTCGCTAGGACTGTTTTAGCAATAACTTTATTAAAAAAGTTATTAGTAATAATGAGATAAGAAGAACAACAATGAGATTGTGTGATAAAGACATTGAGAGTTTACTTGAACAGGGTAAAATAATTATTGACCCAAAGCCTGATAGCTCAATGATTTCAGGGGTTAGTGTTGATATTCGTTTAGGTAACGAATTTCGAGTATTTCAAGACCATACAGCACCCTATATAGATCTTAGTGGCCCTAAAGAAGAGATGCAAAAAGCGATGGACTCAGTAATGAGTGATGAAATAGTCATTCCTGATGGCGAAGCATTCTTTTTACACCCTGGGGAGTTAGCATTAGCTGTTACTTATGAGTCTGTTACTTTGCCCGACGATATTGTTGGCTGGTTAGACGGTCGTTCATCTTTAGCGCGCTTAGGCTTAATGGTACACGTTACCGCTCATAGAATAGATCCAGGTTGGTCAGGACAAATTGTTTTAGAATTTTATAACAGTGGTAAATTACCACTTGCACTAAGGCCTAAAATGAAAATAGCAGCGCTTAACTTTGAAACAATGTCTTCAAGTGCTTTACGCCCATATAACAAACGTAACGACGCAAAATACAAAGGACAAATGGGAGCGGTTGCAAGTCGTATTAGTGAAGACGATAGGTCTAATTAACCTAAACTGCTAGAACAGCATAACGCTTAATGTGGTTTGTCTAAGACACCCGAAAATTTAGCATTAATATTTTGTAATGTGTTTAACGTGCTTTTTAATAAATATTTATTGGCTAACCACATAGGGAAACGACTTTTAGGATCAATAACAAATTGATAAGTCACATTGATTTTATCGTTGGTATTATCGTCGGTAGTATTCTCTATTAACCAGTGGGCTTTATGTACATTCATTAATGTTGTGTTTAAAACAATAAAGTTGGGTCAAGTTGCTCTCCTTGATCAATAATGGTGATCAGTGTTTTATCAGCATTTAGTTTTATTGTTTTATACTTAACCACCATTTGTCTTCTTTTACTAATAAAAACTGATTTAAACTGAAACATAATAATAGCATCGCCTTTCGAACTCGTACTCTGTTTAATCTGCTGAGTATTATCAAACCAGCTCGTCATCTGCTGTGTATCATTTAAAAAAGCTAAAAACTCTTTATCGGTTGTGTTAACAGAAATTTCCGCTTTAACCTCAATTAATACCAGTTTCATTAATTAAGTGATCTATTTTATGCGCAGAGAAAACAGTCAAATACAAGGCATTTATTTTTATAACTAGTTGTTCTAATTATAAAATAAATAACGCAGTAGTTGATTGTTTTAACCAGTAGAAATGATCACATAGTTAGTGAGATTGGTATAAATCCTTAAACATAGCAGGTCGTTGGCTAACTTTGATAGTTGGTGTTTCATACCAAGTTTGCCATTGCGCTTGATTGAAAGATTTTTCATACAAATGCTTTTCTTTTAATGCTTGTTCAGCAGTTACTGTTTGAGCATTAGCACTGGCGGTCACGCCTAAAATTAATGAAAAGAAAATAGCTGATAAAGTTAATGCTAATATAGTTGTCATAATTCTCTAGTTGATAATAAATAATGCAAGTTAGTTGATTGCAATTTTACTGATTTTACCCTATATTCTCTCGCCATTATATTATTTGATAAGTTACTTTGTTTTCCCTTTAGTAATCATTATTAAAATCTGACTCAATAAACGAAAAAATAACAAGCGTCGCTTGGTATGCGCTGCCACTGTTTAAAGGAAAAATCATGCCTGTAATTACTCTCCCTGACGGAAGTCAACGTTCTTTTGAAAATGCCATTTCTGTGATGGATGTTGCGCTAGACATAGGTCCAGGCTTAGCCAAGGCGACCATCGCTGGTCGTATTAATGGCGAGCTTGTTGATGCCTGTGAACTAATCACTGCTGATGCTAATTTGCAATTAATTACAAGTAAAGACAGTGAAGGCTTAGAAATTATTCGTCATTCTTGTGCGCATTTATTAGGGCATGCGATTAAGCAACTTTACCCCAATGTGAAAATGGCAATTGGTCCAACGATTGAAAATGGTTTTTATTATGACGTTGATCTAGACGAAGCTATTTCAGAAGATGACTTAGTTAAACTTGAAAAACGCATGACAGAGTTAGCACGTACAGGATACGAAGTTGTTAAGAAAACAGGCTCTTGGCAAGATGCTTACGACGCTTTTAGTGAACGTGGCGAAACCTACAAATTAGAGATTCTTGACCAAAACATAGAAAAATCTGATACCCCAGCGTTGTATCATCATCAAGAATATATTGATATGTGTCGTGGGCCTCATGTACCGAGCATGAGACATTGCCACCATTTTAAATTAATGAAAGTAGCTGGCGCTTATTGGCGTGGTAAATCAGATAATAAAATGTTGCAGCGTATTTACGGCACAGCATGGGCTGATAAAAAGCAACTTAAAGCCTATATCGTTCGCTTAGCAGAAGCTGAAAAGCGCGATCATCGTAAAATTGGAAAAACATTAGACTTGTTTCATTGGCAAGAAGAAGCACCCGGTATGGTGTTTTGGCATAACGATGGCTGGACAATTTATACTGAATTAGAAAAGTTCGTTCGTGAAAAATTGCGTGAATATGATTACGACGAAGTTAAAGCGCCAATGATGATGGATAGAACGCTTTGGGAAAAATCAGGACATTGGGACAAATATGCAGACGGCATGTTTACCACTGAATCTGAAAAGCGTGAATACGCAATAAAACCAATGAACTGTCCAGGCCATGTACAAATATTTAACCAAGGCTTAAAATCGTACCGCGATTTACCCCTACGTATTGCTGAATTTGGTTGTTGTCATCGTAATGAGCCGTCAGGTTCATTACATGGCTTAATGCGTGTACGTGGTTTTACCCAAGATGATGCACATATTTTCTGCATGGAATCACAAGTGCAGGCGGAAGTAACCAAATGCATTGAAATGGTTTACGACGTATATGGCTCATTTGGTTTTGAAGATATTATTGTTAAGCTTTCAACACGCCCAGAAAATCGCATTGGTAGTGACGAAATATGGGATAAAGCCGAAGCTGGGCTTGCTCAGGCGCTAACTGACAGCGACATTAAATTTGAATATCTTCCAGGTGAAGGCGCTTTCTATGGTCCTAAAATTGAATTTACTTTAATGGATTGTTTAGGAAGAGCGTGGCAATGTGGTACAGTACAACTAGATTTTGCATTACCAGAGCGTTTAGGTGCAACTTATGTTGGTGAAGATAACGAACGTTACATTCCAGTAATGATCCATAGAGCCATTTTAGGTTCACTTGAACGTTTTATCGGCATTTTGATTGAAGAATATTCAGGGAAATTTCCAACTTGGTTGTCACCAGTTCAAGCAACGGTAATGAATATTACTGATAAACAGGGTGAATATTGTGAAAAAGTTGTTAAAAAACTAAAAGAAAATGGATTTAGAGCAAAACTAGACTTGAGAAATGAGAAAATAGGCTTTAAAATCCGCGAGCACACATTAAAGCGTGTTCCATATTTGTTAGTTGTAGGCGACAAAGAAATGGAAAGTGGTGAAATTGCAGTTCGCACACGCGGTGGTGAAGATTTAGGTAAAATGTCGGTTGAAGACTTTATCGCGAAATTAGGCGAAGAGGTTAGCTCTCGTAGCTAAGTTCTTGTTCAAGTAACGGGCGTTAGTAATTTTAGTTCTTTGGAGGAACAGACTATTAAGAATGGTCAAAAAGGCGGGCAATCAGAGCCAGCACATCGTTTAAATGAGTTAATCACAGGAATTCCTGGTAACGAAGTACGTTTAATTAAGTTTGACGGCGAACCAGGTGGTGTAGTTACATTAAATGAAGCTATGGACCAAGCAGAGGAAGCAGGAGTTGATCTTGTAGAAATTAGCCCAACAGCTAAGCCTCCTGTTTGTCGTGTTATGGACTATGGCAAGTTTCTTTACGAAAAAAGTAAAGAACAAAAAGAACAACGCAAAAAGCAGAAACAAATACAGGTCAAGGAAATAAAATTCCGTCCTGGTACAGATGAAGGCGATTATCAAGTGAAATTACGTAGCTTGAAACGCTTTTTAGAGGATGGCGATAAAGTTAAAGTGACTTTACGCTTCCGTGGTCGCGAAATGGCCCACCAAGAACTCGGTTTAGAGCTTTTGACTCGTGTTAAAAACGATTTAGAAGAACTAACAGTAGTTGAGTTTTTCCCTCGTAGAGCGGAAGGGCGTCAAATGGTGATGGTTTTAGCGCCAAAAAAATAATCAATAATTGGTATATGCAAGTAGTTAACAGCTTAGGCTGTTAACTCACCATTATTGTTTTTAACCGGTAATTTTAGGCTTGAAAGTAAAATCTCTTTATTATTAAGCTGATTTTCGCCTAAATTGCTAAATTTCAATGGCAACACTCAACTAATTTATTAGTTAAGTGTGAATGTGGAGTAATATTCAATGCCTAAAATGAAAACTAACAAAGGTGCTGCAAAGCGCTTTAAAAAGACAGCCTCTGGCTACAAATATAAACAAGCTGGCCTTCGTCATATTTTGACTAAGCGCCGTACTAAAGTTAAGCGTCATCTTCGTGCTAAAAGCATGATCGCCGCAGCTGACATTAAGTCAGTTAAAAAACTTTTACGTCACGGTTAATAGGAGAGATATACAATGGCAAGAGTAAAACGCGGTGTTGTAGCACGCGCACGTCATAAAAAAGTTCTAAAGCAAGCTAAAGGTTACTACGGTGCCCGTAGTCGCGTTTATCGCGTTGCTTTTCAAGCTGTAACTAAAGCTGGCCAATATGCTTACCGTGACCGTCGTCAACGTAAGCGTCAATTCCGTCAACTTTGGATTGCTCGTATAAATGCGGCAGCTCGTCAAAATGGTTTATCTTACAGCCGTTTCATTAATGGTCTTAAAAAGGCTTCTATTGAAATCGATCGTAAGATCCTAGCTGATATCGCAGTATATGATAAAGCAGCTTTCTCTGTATTAGTTGAAAAAGCGCAAGCTTCTTTAGCATAATCGAGATGACTAATTGAGAAAAGGACGCCTAGGCGTCCTTTTCTGCTTTAATTTTTAATTAAAGTCGCTTTAAAAAGTGATTTTAGTTAAATAACCTGAGTTCTGGATAACGGATGTACGAGTAACACCGGAAAAACTATATTTTTCAATTGCTTGTTATAAATTAATCGTATTGCTTATGTAGTTATATATCAATGTTATAAGTTTTGAGTGAATCAAGGCAAGTTTGCGTACCTAATAGCGAGCTATTAGTAGCAAATTTAACGCAGATACGCGCAAAAATCGTGACATTGACGTGTATAGCTTATCCAGAATTCAGGTTAAATAATAAACTTAACTATAGAGTATAACTTATGAGCCTTGCTGATAAAGTGCTTGCAGTAAATAATGATCTTCCAATCCGTACAAATAAACCTGTACACAGTGGTAAAGTTCGCTCTGTCTATTGGCTAACTGAAGAAGATAGTCGTCGCTTAATTGAAGAAAAAAAATACAATGTACCTACGAACACGCCATTAGCAATTATGGTGATAAGTGATCGTATTTCTGCTTTCGATTGTATTTGGAAAGGCGAAGGCGGTATGCGTGGTGTGCCAGGGAAAGGGGCAGCACTTAATGCTATTTCTAACCACTGGTTTAAGCTCTTTAAAGCGCAAGGATTAGCTGATAGTCATATTCTTGACATCCCACATCCATTTGTTTGGATAGTTCAAAAAGCTCAACCGGTAATGATCGAAGCAATTTGTCGGCAATATATTACGGGATCAATGTGGCGTTCTTATGTGAAAGGTGAAAGAAACTTTTGTGGAATAGAGTTACCAGAAGGACTTAAGAAAGATAGTAAGTTGCCTCAATTACTGCAAACACCTTCCACTAAAGGTATTTTAGAGGGTATTCCTGGCGTGCCAGCAGTTGATGATGTAAATATTACTCGTAAAAACATAGAAGATAATTATCAAGCATTTAATTTTAAGGCAAAAGACGACATAGCCTTATATGAAAAGCTATTAACAGAAGGCTTTAATGTTATTGCTAATGCGCTGGACCAGTTAGATCAAATTTTTGTTGATACTAAGTTTGAGTTTGGTTACGTAAAAGATAAAGCCGGAAACGACAAACTTATTTATATGGATGAAGTGGGTACGCCAGATTCATCGCGTATTTGGGACGGCGAACAATACCGTAATGGTAACGTTGTAGAAAATTCTAAAGAAGGTTTCCGTCAGTTATTACTTAATCATTTTCCTGATCCAGATATTCTGTTAAATAAAGACAGAATGGATGAGCGTAATGCCTTAGCTACCAATAATGAATTGCCATCGGAAGTATTAATGCAAGTGTCTAAAACTTACATTAATATAGCGGAAAAAATTACCGGTGAAAAAATTGTGTTAAGCGAAAACCCTAAAGCTGAAATTATAGAAATACTTAAAACACAATTCCAATTAATAAAGTAAATATTACAGCGACAGTTAATTTTTAGGTTATTTACTGTATTTTTTGCTTAGCAGTTGTATTTAAGGCTAATAGATAAGCCTTAAAACTAATATTGCCCAAATAAACCCTGCTTAAAAGCGGGGTTTGTTATGTTAAGGTCCCCAGTGTTAATCGGTAATTTCATCACGTAGTAGATCATCGCTTCGCCAGTAAAAATTAGCATCTAGTGAGTAATATTAATATTACATTGTTTGTAAAATTGGTTTAAAAGTTCAAAGTACGCCTACTTTCATCTAAATTGATACTTACAGTAGTATTAATAGCACTAACCCCTTAAAAAATCGCAATTTAACCCTACTTTTTATCCTCGTTTTTGTGTAGAATCAGTGTCCATTTTTGTTGATAGATAAGTCTACCCAAAGCGTTGACATAAACGATCGCTTCAGAGGAACTCATGAATTTAGACGATATAATTTTGCAGGCAGAAAAAGACATAGCTGCTGCAACCGATCCTGCTGAGCTTGATCAAGTTCGCATTAATTATTTAGGTAAAAAAGGTTTGTTCACAGAACAAATGAAAGGCTTAAGCCAATTACCTAAGGAAGAAAAGCCAAAAGCTGGCCAAGTGATTAATATTGCCAAGCAGCAAGTGCAAAAATTGTTAACCGCTCGTGGTGAATTATTGCGTGCTGAAGTAGTAAAAAAACAATTAGCTGCTGAATCTATCGATGTGACTTTACCGGGTAGAGCAAGCGATATGGGCGGCTTACACCCTGTAACTCGTACTATAGAGCGTATCGAAAGCTTTTTTGGTGACTTAGGCTTTTCTGTAAAACAAGGTCCTGAAGTTGAAGATGACTTTCATAACTTCGATGCGTTAAACATTCCTGAACATCACCCTGCACGTCAAGATCACGATACGTTTTACTTTAATCCAAAGCTGGTATTGCGCACGCAAACTTCAGGCGTACAAATTCGTACGATGGAAAAAGAACAGCCGCCGCTGCGAATTATTTCGCCGGGTAAAGTTTATCGTAACGACTACGATCAAACCCACACGCCAATGTTTCATCAGGTTGAAGGCTTAATGGTAGATAAAGAGGTAAGTTTCACCCATCTAAAAGGCATTTTGCATGACTTCTTACATCACTTTTTTGAAGAAGAAGTAGAAATCCGTTTCCGTCCTTCATATTTCCCATTTACTGAACCATCAGCTGAAGTTGATATTATGGGTAAAAATGGTAAATGGCTTGAAGTACTAGGCTGTGGCATGGTGCATCCTAACGTACTTAAATCAGTGGGCATTGATCCGGAAGTTTATACGGGTTTTGCTTTTGGTATGGGAGTAGAGCGTTTAACAATGTTGCGCTACGGGGTGAATGACTTACGTGCATTCTTTGAAAATGATCTTCGCTTCTTAAAACAATTTAAGTAGGAAAGCCAAATAATGAAATTTAGTGAATCTTGGTTAAGAGAGTGGGTTAATCCTGCAATATCTTCAGATGAGTTAGCTCATCAAATTACAATGGCCGGCCTAGAAGTTGATGCAGTAGAACCTGTAGCAGGTGAATTTACAGGGGTTTTAATTGGTGAAGTTGTAGAATGCGGGCCTCATCCTGATGCTGACAAATTACAAGTTACAAAAATCAATTTAGGACCTAATTACAATAACGGTGAATTAGCCGATATTGTATGTGGTGCAAAAAACTGCCGTTTAGGGTTAAAAGTAGCTGTTGCTACTGTTGGCGCAATATTACCCGGTAACTTTAAAATTAAAAAAGCAAAGTTACGAGGTGTACCTTCACACGGCATGTTGTGCAGCGAATCAGAAATTGGTTTAGCTGAAAATTCAGATGGCATAATGGAACTTGCACAAGATGCACCAATTGGCATGTGTGTGAGAGAATACTTAGACTTAAACGACGTTACCATTGATGTTGACTTAACGGCGAATCGTGGCGACTGTTTAGGATTAAAAGGGCTAGCACGAGAAGTAGGTGTATTAAATAGTCTTTCAGTGACAGAGCCTACGATCACAGTTGTTAAGCCAACTATTGACGATAGCCTTGACATTACCATTACGGCGGCCGAAGCTTGTCCGCGTTACTTAGGTCGAGTAATTAAAAATATTAATGCGAATGCACAAA
The DNA here is from genome assembly GCF_030295935.1 of Thalassotalea piscium. Taxonomy (NCBI): domain Bacteria; kingdom Pseudomonadati; phylum Pseudomonadota; class Gammaproteobacteria; order Alteromonadales; family Colwelliaceae; genus Thalassotalea; species Thalassotalea piscium. The sequence goes on along the minus strand of NZ_AP027362.1, from coordinate 2,168,660 downwards.
CACCGTTATGGATGGTAGAAAAATTACGCCGCTGTGGCACGCGTTCAATTGACCCCGTTGTCGATGTGACCAACTTTGTGTTATTGGAGCAAGGTCACCCAATGCACGCTTTCGATTTATCTAAAATTGAAGGTGGCATTAATGTACGTTTTGCAAAAGAAGGTGAAAAACTGGTATTGCTTGATGAAAATGAAGTAAGCCTTACACCTCAAACATTAGTTATTGCTGATGGTGATACTAACAATGGCAAAGCTTTAGCAATGGCAGGTATTTTTGGTGGGTTAACTTCAGGTGTAACTACTGAGACTAAAGATATCTTTTTAGAAAGCGCATTTTTTGCGCCATTAGCTATTTTAGGTAAAGCGCGCCAGTACGGCTTACATACAGATGCCTCTCACCGTTACGAGCGTGGTGTAGACCCACAAATGCAACGTGATGCAATGGAGCGCGCTACACAGCTACTACTTGATATAGTTGGTGGCGAAGCAGGGCCAATTGTTGAAGCAGTACATGAACAACATATTCCACAAGCGAAAAAAGTTACACTACGTCGTGAAAAACTAGACAGTCGAATTGGTCATCATATTGAAGATAACAATGTGAATGATATTTTAACGCGTTTAGGCTTTACTGTTAGCTTTAACGATAACGTATGGAGCGTAAATGTTCCTGCTTATCGTTTTGATATTTCGATTGAAGTTGATTTAATTGAAGAAGTCGCACGCATTTACGGATATAACAATATTCCTAATGTGTCGCCAAAAGCAACATTAGCCATGCGCGAACAAAAAGAAGCGATATTGCCGTTATCTCAAATGCGCCAAACGTTGGTTAATTGTGGCTATCAAGAAGCAATTACTTACAGCTTTGTTGATCCTAAAATACAACGTTTAATTCATCCTGACCAAGAGGTAATGACATTACCACACCCAATTTCATCAGAAATGTCAGAGATGCGCGTGAGTTTATGGACAGGTTTATTACAGTCGGTAGTTTATAACCAAAATCGCCAACAATCTCGTGTACGTTTATTTGAAACAGGTTTGCGCTTTATTCCTGACGCTAGCGCTGAAAATGGTGTACGCCAAGAAGCTTTATTATCAGGTGTAATTAGTGGCTCTCGTAATGATGAACACTGGTCTATGGAAAAAGCAGCAGCTGACTTTTATGATATTAAAGCAGATGTTGAAGCTCTCTTATCTTTAACAAGTAATGTTGAAGCATTTGAGTTTTCAGCAGCTGAAATATCAGCACTTCATCCTGGCCAAACCGCCGAAATTAGCAAAAATGGCAAGGTAGTAGGTTATGTTGGTAGCTTACACCCTGAATTAGAAAGAAAATTAGGGCTTAATGGTCGAACATTAGTTTTTGAACTGTTATTGTCTGAAATTTCTACAAGAAACATCCCTGAAGCTACTGTTGTATCTCGCTTCCCGTCGAATAGACGAGACATTGCTGTGATAGTTGATGACAAAATAGATGCAAAAAAAGTGTTACAACTCATTGAAAAGGTTGGCGGAAATTTTCTAATTGATCTAAACTTGTTCGATGTATACCAAGGTAACGGTATCGAACCTGGCTTTAAGAGTTTAGCAATAGCGATGATTTTGCAAGATCAAGATAAAACACTTGAAGAAAAAGACATTACTGATGTAGTGAATCGTGTGGTCGATACATTAAAAGATGAACTAAACGCATCACTGAGGGATTAAGCAATGGCGCTAACCAAAGCAGAAGTAGCAGAACATTTATTTGAAAAAGTCGGGCTAAGCAAGCGAGACGCGAAAGAAATGGTTGAAATGTTTTTTGAAGAAATTCGTGAAACATTAGAAAGCGGAGAGCAGGTTAAACTGTCTGGCTTTGGCAACTTTGATCTTCGTGAGAAAAGTGAGCGCCCAGGGCGTAACCCTAAAACCGGTGAAGATATTCCTATTTCAGCCCGTAAAGTAGTTACATTTAGACCCGGTCAAAAGCTCAAAAGCCGCGTTGAAGATGGAAATGGCTAATACAAGCTACCTAGTTGAAACACAATACAGCTAGGTATAAACGTATTATATAAGCTGAATTTAGTTTTATGTCGCTATATTAAAAGCATAAGAGTTACTCTTGTGCTTTTTTTGTGGACTGAATTTGAGTGGCTTTCTTTTTCACGGTTAATTTTTTACCGCCGATGAAAATTAAGTTTAGTAAACCTGAGAGCAGTAAACTTAAAATTACGCCTGTAATTATAGCGTTTAGCTCTAAAGGAATAGCCGGAACAAAGCGATCTAAAGTTTCTAACGCTTTTTCAACGTCCATTTGAGTAATAAAGTAAAAAACTCTTTGTAAGTAATTTGCATTTTCCAAGTTAAAAAGCTGCTGTTGATAGGTGTTAACGCTTTCCACGCTATTGGCTATAACATTAGACATTTGCTGTATAGCATTGTCACTGTTACTTTTAAAGGCAACGATAAGTTTGTCTATACTACCTTGATATTGCATATCAGCAATTGCTTGGTACTGTGTTAATTGCTCTTGCGCTTCATTTAAATGACCAGATAAGCGTTGTCTATAGGCATTAATAAACGCAGGTAATTGAACCCCAACAAGAAACATTACCGTAAATAAAGCTTTATCAATTAATTGAAAGAAAAATTTAAACATTTAACTATATTAACATAAGTATTTTTAATCACTATTGTAGTAGGTGATCTGCTATACCGCACTGACCAACTATACTAACATTACCATGGCGTTTTCACTTATTTATGGGGAAAAACTCCATAACATAAGCTCAGCCTTGTATAAATACCAAGCAAACGGTTACAAAAAAAACGTTAAAGATCAACAGATGTATGGACTTCAGGCTCCCTCGGGAGTAACGTAATAAGTCCCTAGTTTGGGTACACAATAATAGCTTTGTTCTTCCCTGACGCTTTTGCTTGATATAATGCCTTATCTGCATGTTTCATCTCTTTCTCAAAATTTACCTGTTGACTGGTGTCACATAATTTACAACCTAAGCTTACGGTAATCGAAAAGTTAACCGTATCGGCTTTAATCAAAAGTGACTGAACCCCTCGGATTAAGCGTTGTGTTAAATTCTCTAAGTCTATTGGCTGTTCAACAACAATCGCGAACGCAAACTCTTCGCCACCATACCGACTAAAAATATCATCGGCTCTAAAAAAACTATTGAGATAGTCGCCTAAAGCAATAAGAACAGAATCTCCCAAGCTATGGCCATAGGTATCATTGATCTTTTTAAAGTTATCAATATCAAAAATACCAAAAGCAAGCATAAGTCCTCTTCTGTTACAGGACTTTATAAGTGTGTCTATTTGGTTTGTAAAATATCGTCTATTAGGTACATTGGTTAAAGGGTCGATATAAGCAAGTTTTTCTAATTTTGCTTTAGCTTTTTGTAATTCATGAGTTCTATCTTCTACAATTTTAACAAGATCACGCTTGAGTTCTCTCAAGTCTTTATTGCGTTTTTCCAGTTGTTCTAGGTGAAATTTTCGTTCAGAGATATCTCGTTCAATTGCAGCGAAATGAGTGACTTTACCGTATTTGTTTTTTAACGGAATAATATTCATTTCAATCCAGTAAGGGCGACCACATATATCGTAATTAAGTAGCGTTTCGTTTATTGCTTGGTTATTATCAAGAGCTGTTCTAATTCTTAAGGTTGAGTCTTTGTCGGTTAAAGTACCTTGAAGGATTCGAGGCGTTTCCCCAATGACGTCTTCTTTTTTATAACCGGTAAGGTTTTCAAAAGCGCGATTAACATAAATAATTTTCGGGCCTAAAGGCGCCTCAATACTCTCGGCTTCAGTAACGATAACAATATCTTGTGCGCTTTCTACTATATCTTCGAACGAAAAAAGTTTTTTTGAGTCAGAAATATCATTAAACGTTATTACAATGAAGCTATTAGTTTCGCTAGGCTCACCTTCATAGTACGCATTAACTAAAAACCAGCTAACCTCATCTTGAAAACGATTTATTACGCCTAATATTTCGTTAGAAAGTCGTTCTTTCGATTTTTTAACTTTATTGACAGGGTAATCTTCTACTAACAGCTTTTGACCTGTTTCGTCGATAAAGCACCAACTAGAGTCAGTTGACCTTTTTTCAAGGATTTCTTCATAAGATAACTGTAATAAATTGAGTGCAGCAGGGTTTGCATACACTATAGAGGTATCCCACCGATGAATTACAATACCAATATGAGCTTGCTCAAGTAGTTTTTTAAAATTTAAACCATCAATCTCATTCATAGTAAAACTATTAATTAACATTAAACTAATTAAATAACTATAGTATAAGAATATAAAAAAAGTTAACTAATCTAATAACTTGTTTAACATGAGTTGGCTATTAACTTTATTCAGCTGTAATTAGGACGTGTTGGTCTTTCGGGTACAAATTTTGTACGAATTAAACATGGTTTAATTGAGGCGTAGTGATTAACGTGTAGTTATTCTACATAAATGAGCTACACAGCTACCGTGTCCTGCTCACGCTAAGTACCTACTTCTATGCAGGCAACAAAAAGTAAATCATGTTTAAACGTATCCGAAGGAAAGCGTCCCTTTAGGTTTTCTACGGCGCTTTCACTTATTTATGGGGAATAACCACACGAAACAGACGTCGCCTTGTATAAATATCAAATAAATCGCTGAAAAAATGTACAGAGAAGTTCAACACACCCAATAATAAATACTTAACCGCTAGTTATGTTGTTGATAGAAAGTGTTAATATTACCGTTACTTTTCCTTAAATTTAGAGACTGCTTTGCGCCGTAATTCTTATCCTGAACGAGAAGTTGATACCATTAACTGGCGTATGCTATCAACATTAATCCCTTACCTGTTAGAGTTTAAAGCGCGGATATTTTTGGCGCTTTCCTGTTTAGTATTAACTAAAGTTGCTAGCGTATATTTACCATTTGTTATTAAAGATATTGTTGACACCTTAGATAATCAACTCGATCAAAATATACTGATAGTGCCGTTTGCCTTAGTTGTTACTTATGGTTTTGTGCGTTTATCTATTGTAATGCTTGCTGAAATTCGTGATACGCTATTTGGGCGCGTAACTGAACGGGCTATTAGACGCATCGGACTAAAAGTATTTAGGCACTTACATCAGCTAGATTTAGACTTTCATCTTGATCGCCAAACAGGTGGATTATCACGCGATATTGATCGTGGTACCTCTGGTATAAGTTTTTTAATGCGCTTTATGGTGTTTAATATTGTTCCAACACTATTAGAAATTATTATGGTAATTGGCATACTTTGGTATAACTATGGTATTTGGTTTGCCATTATTACAGGAGTATCAATTACCGCTTATATCTTCTTTTCTATTTATGCCACCGAATGGCGTACTGGGTTTATAAGAGCAGCAAATAAAGCAGACTCATCAAGTAATACCCGTGCTATTGACAGTTTATTAAACTATGAAACAGTTAAGTATTTTTCAAATGAAGAATATGAAGCCCAAGCATACGATCAGCAATTAGCTGATTGGGAAAAAGCAAAAATCCAAAACCGTTTATCACTCTTTGCGCTCAATGGCGGCCAAGCATTAATTGTTTCATTAGCAATGACCGCTATGCTTGCCTTGGCTGCGTATCAAGTAACGCATCAAGAAATGACCATAGGTGACTTTGTACTGATTAACGCCTTTATGATGCAACTGTTTATTCCATTAAACTTTTTAGGCTTTGTTTACCGAGAAATTAAAGGCTCGTTAGCCAATATTGAACACATGTTTTCATTAATGGCGCGAACGCCTAAAGTAGTTGATCATGCCGATGCTACTGATCTTAACATTAGCGATGCTGTGGTAACGTTTAATCAAGTATCTTTTGGTTATAGTGATAAACGAAATATTTTAAAAAATGTGTCATTTAGCGTAAATAAAGGACAAAAAGTTGCAGTAGTTGGTGAAAGTGGCTCTGGAAAATCTACCTTAGTAAAATTATTATTTCGTTTTTATGACTGCGACCAAGGCGACATTTCTATTGATGGTCAAAATATTCGGTTGGCGACCCAAAGCAGTGTGCGACAACATATAGGAATTGTTCCTCAAGATACTGTGTTGTTTAACGATACAATATTTGAAAATGTAAAATATGGTAATCCAAATGCCAGCGATGAAAGCGTTAAACACGCGATAAAGCTAGCGCATTTAGAAGCATTTATTAACGCATTACCAGATAAAGCACATACCATGGTAGGAGAGCGAGGCTTAAAGCTTTCAGGCGGAGAAAAACAACGTGTGGCCATTGCTCGCACTATTTTAAAATCCCCTGAAATTTTAGTGTTTGACGAAGCTACATCATCACTAGACAGTCGCTCCGAGCAAGCTATTTTACACGCAATTAAAGAAGTTGCCAAAGGACACTCTAGCTTAGTTATTGCACATAGACTTTCAACTATCATCGATGCCGACAATATTGTAGTGCTTCATCAGGGGGAAGTTGTTGAGCAGGGCAGTCATGAAATATTACTCGCCAAAAAAGGGCGCTATTTCACCATGTGGCAATTACAACAATCAAATAACAATACTCATGAATAATAATTTATTAACTAATACAGCAGTGGGCCAAGACGCGTATCAAATTGCTTATCAAACGAAAGAATGGATAAGCCAAATAATCGTTGGCTTAAATTTTTGTCCTTTTGCGAAAAAAGAATTAGTGAACAACAGTATTTATTACTATGTTGCTCATCAGCCAAAATTAAAAAAATTGGTCCAAGAGTTTAATGAACAATGCCTGTTTTTATATAACCACCCGGAAATAGAAACTAGCTTACTTATATTTCCAACTGGCTTTGCTGACTTTCAACGCTATCTTGAACTAGTAGATTATTGCAACGACTTAATTGTCAGTGAAGGATATGAAGGCGTTTTTCAAGTAGCAAGTTTTCACCCAATGTACTGTTTTGAAGGTGAAGACTACGATGACGCGGCTAACTATACTAATCGTTCGCCTTACCCCACAATTCATTTAATTAGAGAAAAAAGTATGGAAAAGGTATTGGCAGTGTATAAACAACCAGAAAAAATCCCTGAAAATAATATACGTTTAGCGCGCCAAAAAGGACATCAGTTTTTTGAAAATATCCTTAACAAACGTTAACAAAAGTTGTTGTGTATACATTAAATACCGTTAAGCCCTGTTTTAATGTAAGTTCATTGTTATTAGCATGAATATGACAATTGCTGACATAATCACATTTTATTAAGTATATACCCAAGCCACCTCAAGATGCAGAATTCAGCGCTTTACAGGTACTTATTATCAATGCGTTACTTTACAATAAAGGCAGTCCCGAAGTAACAACGATGAGAGTAAGTGTCTGTGAAACGCCTAGAAGTTTGGTTTAAAAGCGTTTTATACGGCGTTATTAATTTTAGTAATAGAACCACTATTACTTGCAATCAATGCCTTGCCTAAATCGCTTTTAATTCCAACTGAAACTCGCATCTTGAGGTGGTTTGGGTATAATAACCGGTCGGTTTATATCAAGAACAACAAAGAGGTTGCTTTAACTCGTGGAAAAAGACGCGCTAATACAAGTAGGTGGTGACATAGAAGAGTCGCTAAAAGGTAATTATACAATTAATGTTAAAGCGATAATTAATGAGGCGTGGGCATTAACAAAACAATCCCGAGTTTCAATTAACTTAGGTGTACTCTTTTGCTTGTTTTTATCAGGAATGTTATTTTTTTTAGTGGCTAATTACTTTGGCGACGTGAAAGCAACGGTTGAAAACCCACAAGCCAATTTTGCGGTTAATATTTTAATTACTTTGCTAGTATCGCCTTTTCTTGTGGCCATTGAAATGATGGGAATATTTCATGCGGTTGGTATTAAAACTCAGCCTAAAACTCTCTTTGCATTTTTAAAAAAGGGCAGCTTAGTTGCTGTTTGTGCATTATTATCATCGATGTTAATTTCATTAGGGTTTAGTTTACTTGTTTTCCCAGGGCTTTATTTATTAGTGGCATTGTCGCTAGTACTACCACTTGTGGTTGAGAAAGGCTTTACTCCATTTAAAGCTATTACTGTTTCAATTAAAGTAACCCGCTTTAAGTGGCTATCTATATTTTCTGTTTACTCAATTTTATTTATTGGATTGGTAATATCGTTTATCCCGTTAATTTTATTAGCAAATACGTCTTTTCAAATTATTGGAGGTATGTTCTTTTTCCTTTCGATGAGCTATTTAGCGCCAATGTTTTATAATGTAAAAGGTATTCTATATCGTGAAATGTTTGGAATGAAGCTTGCCATTAAGGCTAGTGATACTATCAGCCAAGATAATATATTTTCGGCATAAAGGAATAGGTAATTTATATGGCAGTTAATCCTCGTATTGTATTAGTAGTAGTCGTTGGTATTGTTTTTACGTATTCGTTAATTTATCCATTTATACAGCAAGATGAGCAAGATGCTGATATAGACAAATTAGAGCCAACATTGCCTGAAGTAGTAATAGAACAACCCTTGCATAATGTTAACTTGCCTGACTTTGGTGCAATAAAAAATGTAAAAACTAAGAAAAAACAGTTTTTTAATTTTATTAAGCCGGCAGTAGTAAAAGAAAATAACTATATTATGTCGTTAAGAAAACGATTATTAGCGATTGAAACTAAAAAGCTCAATTCAGAGGCATTAACTGAAAACGAAATTGAATTTATTAGCCAGTTAAGTAAAGACTATAAGGTAAAAGCAAAGGACACCAGTAACCAATTAAAATCGTTATTAATTAAAGTCGATGTAATACCCAACGCATTAGTATTAGTACAAGCAGCTAATGAGTCAGCGTGGGGCACATCACGTTTTGCTCGTATCGGATTAAACTTTTTTGGCGTTTGGTGTTTTAGTGAAGGCTGTGGCATGGTACCCAATGGTAGAAACGAGGGTGCCGACCACGAAGTTGCAGCGTATAGTTCAGTAAGGCACGCAGTGAAGCGTTATTTGCATAATATCAACACCCATAGCGCTTATGCTGTTTTTCGTACGATAAGGCATCAGTTAAGAGAAAATGAACTTCCCCTAACCGCAGAAGTACTAGCAACGGGTTTATTGCCGTATTCTGAAAGAGGTAGCGAATATGTTGAAGAAATATCAGACATGATCCGCCACAACAAGCGTTATTTTGTTAGTAAAGACACTGAGTAATTAATGATTCAGGCTGTTATTAACAGCCTGCATTCAATTATTAAAAGCCTACGCTTGGTATGAAATATCAATGATCAAAGACTCATCAATATTGGTTGAGGAAACTACCTCTTTAGAAAATTCATATTCATCTTTTTCAACGGTTCTATCAATGGGCAAGTTTTTAAAATCGAATAAGTCGGTATCAGCTAATTGGCTAGGACTAACATTCTTAATTGATTTAAATACATTCTCCACTCTGCCTGGGCTAGTCGTATCCCACTGAGTTAACATTGCTTTTATATGCTGTCTTTGTAAGTTTTCTTGCGAACCACATAAGTTACACGGAATAATAGGGTATTGCTTATAATCAGCCCATTTTATTAAATCAGATTCTCGGCAATAACTTAGCGGTCTAATTACTGTATTTCTCTTATCATCAGAACGTAATTTGGGCGGCATCGCTTTTAATTTAGCACCAAAAAATATATTTAAAAATAACGTTTCAACAATATCATCCATGTGATGACCTAAAGCAATTTTGGTAGCCCCAATTTCTTCAGCAAACGAATACAAAGTACCGCGACGTAATCGCGAGCACAAACCACAAGTGGTTCTCCCTTCTGGTACTTTGGCTTTGACCACAGAATAGGTATCTTTATCAACAATATAATAAGGAATATTAAGCGATTCAAAGTAAGTAGGTAATATATGCTCAGGAAACCCCGGCTGTTTTTGATCTAAATTCACTGCAATTACTTTAAAGTTAACAGGGGCAGACTTTTGTAAGGCAAGTAAAATATCAAGCATGGCAAATGAGTCTTTACCACCACTAATAGCTGCCATTATAACATCGCCATCTTCTATCATATTATAATCGGCAATCGCTTTACCGACTTTAGAGCGAAGTTTCTTAGTTAATTTTTTTGTGTCTAAAGCAATTTCTTGCTCATTGGTCAATGCGATTGTGTCTTCAATCATAGTAATAATCAGTGTTTGATACTGTCGATAAAATTTTGAGCCGTATTATATACCGATACTAGCACTAACCCAAAAGATTAAGTATAAAAACTAAAGTAGAGAATGAATGGAACTGTAGGTTGGTATTTATGCCGTCAAATGGCTGCCTTTTACGAATAAGGGTAATTGATGTGCTTATCAGTTATAGCTCCTTGCATTACCTTACTACCGCCGTCCTTGGCGGTAAAGCACAACCTACAAATGGCAATATTATTTGTTAAAACTAAAGCTATGAAAATGAGCTAATGGTTAGTATGAGCGTCCACTGAGGTGGAAATGAAACACTTGATGAGCATAATTTCTTAATTGTAGGTCGGCATTTATGCCGTCAAATGGCTGCCTTTTACGAATAAGGGTAATTGATGTGCTTATCAGTTATAGCTCCTTGCATTACCTTACTACCGCCGTCCTTGGCGGTAAAGCACAACCTACAAATGGCAATATTATTTGTTAAAACTAAAGCTATGAAAATGAGCTAATGGTTAGTATGAGCGTCCACTGAGGTGGAAATGAAACACTTGATGAGCATAATTTCTTAATTGTAGGTCGCATTTATGCCGTCACATAGCTGCCTTTTACGAATAAGGATAACTGATGTGCTTATCGGTAATAGCTCCTGCATTACCCTACTACCGCCGTCCTTGGCGGTAAAGCACAGCCTACAAAAGACAATATTACTTTGCAGAGTTCAACTTATACATTAGTTTTGTAATGGTGATTGGTAGCCTTCAGGTTTAAGCGCTAATACATCGCAGTTTAGCCCGTCGATTACATGTTCGGCAGTATTACCAATTAATGCAGCTGAAAGGCCTGTTCTGCCAATGGTACCTAATACTACCAGTTCTGCGTCTAATGATAGTGCTTTGTCTTGAATTATGTCTTCAGGTAAACCTTCACCTATGTGTGTGTTTTCAAGAGCGATATTGAATTTTTTTGCTAGTGTAGTCATTGCTGCTTTATGATGATTGAGCATAGATTCGTTGTATTCGTTAGCGTTGAATTCAGGTATTTCAATAGCGATATTAACGGGTGTACCGGGGTATGAGTTTACTAGGTGAACATTTGCTTGAATTAAATTACCTAAGTTTAATGCTTCTTCTGCAATTTTGTTGTTAAGCGATATATGTTCATCTTCGTCGCTACCTACATTAACTGCAGCTAAGATATTGCCATTTTTTGGCCATGAATGTGATTTAACTAGTAATACTGGACACGGACATTTACGGAGTATATGCCAATCGGTTGGTGTGAATATTACTGACTTAAGTTTGTCGTGTTCATGGGTACCTTTAATGACAATGTCGTAGCCTTCGTTTAGCACTTGGTCAATAATGGGCTCGAAAGGGCGGTTATGCCAAATGACTTTGCTGTCAATTTTTATATCGTGTTGAGCGACAGATGCAATTTTTTCGTTTAGCCAAACTTCTTTGTCTTTGATCACTGAATTTCGCATTACTTCACGCTCATCACTTGAGAGCATAGTAGTCATTTCGTATGAAAAATCATAAATACTTAAAAAGGCAGTAATGGTTGCGTTGGTTTTTGTTGCTAACTCAATTGAACGTTCAAGTGCTTTTTGATCTTCAGTGGTAGGGTCAATAACAGTTAGTATTTTTTTATATTTTTCCATGGTTAGCCTCATAAGTTATTCATAATTATGACTACACAGACTTAATATCTTGTAAGTTGTGCCTTTCGATTAAAAATAATCAATTGATAATCAGTGTAGCCTTAATAAGATGATGCATCAAAGACGTAATTTATAAGTTGTTCTAAATCAATTAAATACCAACAAGCCCAGAGATGTTAACTATAGTGTTTAACGGCAAATAAGTGCGGTTAAATGCCCGCACATTCTTTTAATTTTTCTGCATCAAGTATTGTGATCAATTTACCTTCGACTTGAATTAAGCCACTTTTATGAAAGCGGTTAAGTAAACGGCTGATTGTTTCTACAGTTAAACCAATGTAATTACCAATATCACTTCGGGTCATAGTTAGTCTGAATTCTGTAGCAGATAGGCCTCGAGCATGGTACCTAATACTAAGTGCACTAATAAAGGTTGCTAAACGTTGCTCTGCATTTTTACGGTTTAATAGTGTTAGCATTTCTTGATCGGCACGAATTTCTGTACTCATCATTCGCAAAATTTGCTTTTTAAGCTTTGGTACTGTGTTTGAAAGCGTGTCTAAGGTGTCGTAGGGAATTTCACACACCATAGAGGTTTCTAAAGCTTTTGCAAAGCTAGGATGTGTTGACTCAGCAATTGCATCAAATCCTAATAAGTCGCCAGCTAAATGAAAGCCTGTAATTTGTTCTTCGCCATGTTCATCAACAGTAAAAGTTTTAAACGTGCCAGAACGAATAGCAAAAAGCGATTGCATTTTGTCGCCATCTTGAAATATTTGCTCGCCTTTATGAATAGGGCGTTTACGATCAATTATATTATCAAGATCTTCTAATTCTTTATCATTTAAAGAGTATGGCAAGCATAATTCACTAATACTACAATTTTGGCAGTGAATATGTTGTTGGCCTGAGCATTGACGATTTTCCATTTTATCCTTGAATTTACGCGAATAAATTATTTACTACTGATGGTATTAGAACATCATGTCAGATGCAAATTTTAACGTATAAATTCCATAAATTATTAGCATTATTGCCATAGATTTTCGAAAAGTATTATTAAGCAACAATGTCTTTAAAGAAAGCGCGCCAACCGAAACAGTAATTAGTGCAGGTAAGGTACCTAGGCCGAAGAAAAACATAATAGTTGCGCCAGATACTAATGACCCACTGGCTAATGACCAAGTTAAGGTTGAATAGACGAGCCCACAGGGCAACCATCCCCAAATGGCTCCTAATGCTAATGCTTGTTTGGCACTATTTACCGGTATAAATTTTTTACTTAACGGCGACAGTAGTTTCCATAGGCCTTTGCCTAATTGCTCTACTTTATTTAGTACCATAAACCAACGGCCAATATATAGCCCAAGTAAAATAAGAAAAACACCTGCGATCATTCTTAATATAGTGACGGGAAAACCAATGTTTTTTGCGGCGAGTGAACCTGTAAATCCAGCAATAGCACCAATAAGCGAGTAGGTGGCAATTCTACCAAAGTTATATGCCATCACTATACTTAACTTACTGCTTTGCTGTTGGCTTTTATTAATAGCAGAAGACAGCATGGTAGTTATACCACCACACATTACGATGCAATGTCCTGAGCCTAATATGCCAATAATAAAGGCTGCAAAAAAGTCTATTTCCATAATTGAACCTGAAAGTGTATGTGCTTCATATTTGTAAAAGAAAGCAAGAATATCATGAATTACTTGCGCTCAATCAACTTAATCGTAATTGAGTTAATTGGTGCTTAATACAATTGACTCAGATCATCTTTTTCTAGCACTAACTATTGTATAAGTACGTTAATTTTAACACTTAACACGTATAACTCGATCAATAAGAGTTTCATCTTTCTGCGGAGTAATTTATGTTTAGCAAATCTTTGGTTAGCTTAGCCGTTGCCAGTTTCTTTATACCTACTAGTTCAATTTTAGCAAATGATATGCCTGAAGTATCGTCAAAAGATGATACAGAAGTGATTGTTGTTATTGGTAAAACACCACGTAAAGTGCAAGATGTTGTTGGCGCTGTATCTGTTATTAATAGTGATGAAATTGATAAAATGCTAGTACATGACATGGCAACTCTATTTCGTTATCAAGCGGGGATTAATGTAATTAATTCTGGTAGCCGCTTTGGCGATTCGAGTATTGCTATTCGAGGCATTGCGGGTAATAGAGTCACTACAGAAATTGACGGTATTCCGGTTGCTGATCAGTTTAGTGTAGGGAGTTATTCAAACTCTGGCCGTAATACTATTGACCCCGATCTTATTAAGCAAGTAGAGATATTAAGAGGGCCTGCTTCAAGTACATATGGAAGTGATGCTATTGGTGGTGTTGTGTCGTTTATTACTAAAAAGCCGGTAGACCTGCTTAGCCAAACTGATCGCGATGTCTACCTTGACATTAAAACAGGGTTTAACTCGGTTGATAACAGCAAGTCTGCATCTTTGAACACAGCCTTTGCTTTCGATAAATCTAGTGTATTGTTATCGGGGTCGTTACGAAAAGGTCACGAGCTTGATAAAAAGCTTACAGGTAACCTTGCTAAAGACACCCAAGATAATAAAACGCAGTCATTTCTTGCTAAGTACTATTATGAAATTTCAGATACTCAAGAAGTTAGCTTCAGCTATGACTACTTTAAACGTAGTAGTGAGTCAGATACTCAGTCTTTCTTGGGCTTAGATAGATTTGCATCAACCACTTTGTTATTAGGTGATGATGAAACACAACGCACTAATATTTCGATAAACTATGAGTTTGTTACAGATCTTGATTGGTTAGCGGGTGGCTTTGTTCGTCTTTATGATCAAAAAACTGAAACTGTACAACTTACCGAAGAAGAGAGAACCTCAAGAGGTAAAAATTACTTATATAACCGTGATTTCTTTTATGATCAAGAGGTGCAAGGCTTAAGGTTTAATTTGTATACCACCGCAGAGTCGAGTAATTTTTCTCACTTAATAGGTTACGGTGTAGAAGTCAGCCAAAATAAAACAATAGAATCACGTAACGGTTTGCAAACGAATATTGCAACAGGTGTTTCTACTAGTACTATTCTTTCAGAAACTTTTCCTGTTAGAGATTTTCCAATCTCAGAGGTCGAAGAGCTAGGGATATATTTTAATGATGAAATAAGCATAGCTAATACAGCAATAACTTTGATACCCGCTATACGATACGACAAATATAAGTTAACACCTAAACCTGATGATATTTATTTAGAAGATAACCCTGCGACAACAATTGTACATATTAATGAAGATCGTGTTTCACCTAAGCTGAGTGTGCTTTATCAACTTAATGATACCAGTAAAGTTTATATGCAGTATGTGAAGGGGTTTAGAGCACCACCTTTTGAAGATGCAAATATTGGTTTAGACATACCTATGATGAAGATGAGAGCGATACCAAATCCTGATCTTAAGTCGGAAACTTCAGATGGTTATGAAATAGGCTTTAACTATCAAAGTGAACAGCACCAGTTTGATCTTGTTGCTTTTTATAATGACTACAAAGACTTTATTCAAACTAAGGTTAATTTAGGTTTCGACCCAAGCGTTGGGAGAATCATATTTCAATCGCAAAATATTGATAATACCGAAATTTATGGCGCTGAACTTAGCTATAAAGGCCAATATACCAATGTGTTTTCTAATAACGGCAGCGTAAATACTTACGCAAGTGTATTTTGGAGTAAAGGTGAAAACAAAGATACTGATCAGCCTATTAATGAAATTGATCCTAATACCATTTTATTAGGAGCACAGTGGTTAAATGCTAATGAGAATATAGCGATTTCAATAAATGCTAATATTGTTGAAGGCAAGTCTGATATAGATGATCCTGATGGGGTATTGGCCACAACTGCTGGATATGCAACGTTTGATTTAGTTGCTAACTATTATGTAGACGAGCAGTTAACGGTGTCTGCAGGTGTTTATAATATAACTGACCGTCAATATTGGAAATGGTCTAGTGTAAACGGATTTGATGCAACAGACCCACTGCTAGAGTCTTTAGTGTCACCAGGTATAAACGGTTCGGTTCAGTTGAAGTATTTGTGGTAATAACACAAGCATAGCTTGGCTTAATTTAGCATATCCCGAACCGGTGCAAATTGTTTAGATTGATAAATAAAAGGTTTAAAGCTCTCGTTTTAAACCTTTTTTTATTGCCTCAAGTATAGCTGTATAGAGTTACTTTATTGAGAGCAGAGCGCCTTTTAGTGTTTTGTTTTACCATCAAAATAAAAGCTTAATGATGCTGGTATTGCGTTTAATTTTTTTCGGTAATAAGCGGTAGGGGAACAGGCATTTATATTAGATTTTTAAAGGGAAAAAATTGATTGGCGATAAATAAAATGGGGCTATAAAGCCCCATTGATAATTTTAGTACTTAATTATTCGATATTAAGCGATTAGTAAACGCCTTTACTGTGTAGGTGTTTACTGTAAGCTTTATCCGTTCCATTGATATGGTTAATGAGCCATTGGGTTAAGAAGTCACTAATTTCATCTAAGCATTCGTGTCCTTCTTTATCATAACGTTCAACATAATGATTGACTTGAGCGATCATGTTTTTGTGCTGTAATTTGTGTGCTTCTAAGTCAGGGTAATCATGTTCAGCCATCATTTGCTCTTCACGGTCAAAGTGGTACTTTGTGTAGTCAACTAAATCATTTAACGCTGCTTTCTCATAACTTTCGCTCATCGCATAGTCGTATGCGGTATTCATTTGGTTAAGAAGATTGAGCAATTTTTTGTGATCGTTATCTATTACTTCAATACCAACACTATATTCGTCTTTCCATTCAATTAAGCCTTTGTTAACTGATTTTTTGTTATAAAGCATAGGTATTATCAATAACACAATGATCAATATCCATGATACAGGGTTAGTTAAGCTTGTTAAAAAACCTAAAAATATTGCAACAATAATGAGTCCAATTATGGCTGCGTAAATAAGGGATTTAGTTCGATTTTTCATGTTAGTACCCAACAAATAAAAAGATTAAAGGTGTATACATATTTAAGTATGAACTGATAGTAAGCGTAAACCTTGATAAAAGCTGTTTAAAAACGCATTTCTTTGACCTTGATCAAGTTAAATTTTGTTATTTATCAAAAGATTTTAAAGCTTGATCTGCATCAGATACTTTACCGCAAAATTCAATAATAGTAACACTTAGTTGCTAAAGTTCGTTTTGTCTATCAATAGTATTTCAAGCTTTAGTATTAAATTTAACCAGTGCTGATTGTTTTATAGCATTGAAATTTTTGTAATTAGGTTAGTGTTTCACAGGGAAGCAGCTCGTTATCTAATTATCTTGGTATGTAAAGTAACATCTGGAGAAAACTGATGAAAACAATAAAATATGGTCTTTCAGCACTAAGTTTAGCCGTTGGAATAGCTACTAGTAGTTTTAGCTTTTCTGCACTAGCAAATGAACCAACTTTATCTGAAGCCGATTATGAAACTGCAAAGCTACAATACTTTCAACGTTGTGCAGGTTGTCACGGCACATTACGTAAAGGCGCTACAGGTAAAAGCCTAGAGCCAGAAGGAATGTTGAAAAAAGGCCAACAACGCTTAGAAAAAATTATCGCGTTGGGTACTGAAGGCGGTATGAATAACTTTGATGATTTATTCAGCGAAGAAGAAATTGCTAATTTAGCCACATTTATTCAAATGGAACCACCAGTACCACCAGAAATGTCGCTTGAACAAATGCGTTCACATACAAAAGAGTATGTTGCGCCAAAAGATTATCCCACTAAACCAATGCATGGTTTGAACTGGGAAAACTTCTTTGTTGTCATTGAACGTGATGCAGGTAAAGCCGCTATTATTGACGGCGATACTAAAAAGATTATTACGCATATTGATACAGGTTATGCGGTACATGTAATTAAAGGTACTGAGCACCATAAAAAAGATACGGCGAAAGATGTTGGTCGCTTCTGGTATACCATTGGACGTGACGGCAAAGTTAACAAAATCGATTTATGGCAAACACCTGATAAAATGTTAGTTGCTGAAACTAAAATGGCTTATGACGCTCGTGATATCGCAGTGTCTGGCGACGGGAAATATGTAATTGCCGGTGGATATTGGCCAGCACACTTTGTCATTATGGATGCTGTAACATTAAATCCATTGAAAGTTGTTTCAACAAGAGGTTACAACACAAAAGGTGAATTTATTAATGAAGCACGAGTTGCTGCAATATATACAGCACCTAATGAATCAGCATTTATTGTTGCTGTTAAAGAAACAGGTCAAATGTTACAAGTTGATTACACTGATCTAGATAATTTAACAATTACTAGCATAGCTTCATCTGAGTTTTTACATGATGGTTTCTTTGACCCATCAGGTCGTTACTTCCAAATTGCGGCTAACGCATCGAACAAAATGGTTGTAGTAGACACTAAAGAACGTAAGTTAGAAGCGATGATTGATGTTGACTCTTTACCACACCCAGGCCCTGGTGCTAACTGGGTTGATAAGAAATGTGGTCCGGTTGCTGGTACAACTCACTTAGGTGTTGGTTTGGTATCAGTTTGGGGTAATGACCCCATTGGTCACCCTGACCAAGCATGGAAGTTATGTTATGAAGTTGAAACAGATGGTGCTGGTACGTTCATTCGTACACACGAAACATCGCAATATGTTTGGGCAGATCAACTTAAACACCCTGAGCCAGAGGTTCAACAATCAGTACAAGTATTTGACAAAAATACACATGAGATTGTTAAAACGATTCGTGTAACAACAGATCCAGGTAAAGCGGCTCTGCACATGGAATTTAATAGCGATGGTACAGAGGTTTGGGTTTCTGTTTGGAACCGTAAAGATGCGAAAAATCCTACAGGTGAGATTGTAGTTTATGATGCAAAAACACTTGAAGAAAAAACTCGTATTAAAGGGTTAACAACTCCAACAGGTAAGTTCAACGTATTTATCCGAGCAAACCACAAAACTTAAAAATTACTTTTAAGTATGGATGTGAACATGGCTTATGCCATGTTCACTGTTTTAATTTTTAAAAGTCACACGAGTATATTATGGCAAATTCTAAATTTAATAAGCCTAGCTTTTGGTCTCGCAGACTAATGCTTGGTACTACAGTTGCCGGAGCAGTCATATTTTTTGTAGTGGGAATAGTTTTCTGGGGTGGTTTTAACACTGCAATGGAAGCAACTAATACCATGGAGTTTTGTACTTCTTGCCATGAAATGGAAGATAACGTATATCAAGAGTACAAGCCTACAATTCACTTTTCCAATAGAACGGGCGTTCGTGCAGAATGTTCTGACTGTCATGTACCTGACCCATGGATTCATAAAATGGTTCGTAAGGTACAAGCATCAAGAGAGGTTTTTTACTGGTTAACGGGTAAAATTGATACCAGAGAAAAGTTTGAAGAGCATCGATTATCATTAGCTAAAAGTGTTTGGAAAGCCATGAAAGACACTGATTCTCGTGAGTGTCGGAACTGTCATAATCTTGAATCAATGAACCCAGAGTTTCAAAAGCCTCGTGCGCGTAAGCAGCATTTAAATGCAATGGAAACAGGGCAAACTTGTATCGATTGTCATAAAGGTATTGCTCACCATGATGTGAGGGATAAACTTACTGATGAAGAATTAGAAGCGCTTGAAGCACCTAATCCTAAATTTGTTCGAGAAATTCCTGAAATTTATACTGTGGGTTTAGCTAAAGTTGAAGCATTAGAGGCTGAACAAGCGGCTATTGCAAAAGCAGATAAAGAAGCCCAGAAAGCAGCTGAGCAAGAAAGAATTGATGCAGCCGTTGCAAAAGCGTTAGCTACTGTAGGTGCACCTAAAGCAGGCGCATTACCTGAAGCTGAAGATACGACAAGTGCAAGTGCTATTAATGTTGATTGGTCTAAAGCAAACAGTGTTGATTTACAGGTGTTCTACCCTGGTACTGCTTCTATGGAGTGGATATTAGGTAGAAATCATGGTGGTAAACGTGCCTTTACCAAAGGAGACCGTTGTGTTGAGTGTCATTCTGAAGAAATCGCAGATATTGGCAATCTAATAGTTACAGGTGAAAGTGATAAAGAGCTTGAGCCAAACTTAATACCGGGTAAACGTGGTAGTTTTCCAGTAGCGATTAATGCAACTCATGACAATGAATACCTTTATTTACGATTTAGCTGGGCAGAAGGGCAACATGCGCCTGTACCTTTCGTAGATGGTGGTAAAATGGACCCTGAAAACCCAATGAAATTAGCCTTTATGCTGGCAACTGATGATGTTGAGTATGCTGACAGAGCAGGTTGTTGGGCCTCGTGTCACGCTGATGCTAACTCGATGCCAGATGCGCCTGAAAAAGACGTTTTATTAGGCTCGGATCTAGCAAGTCGACTTGACCTAAACAGTGGTGTAACTAAGTATTTAGCAGAAACGCGCACTGACATAGAGTTAAAAGGTCGTGGTGGTAAACCATTAGGTGGTTGGGACAAGCTTAAAGATCAAAGTGAAATTGATAAGTCGATGGCAAGCAATCAGTACCTAGATTTATTACGCTATAAATCTGGTACTAAAGCATTTGAAGACGGTGATATTTTAGCACAACGAAATATGCACGGTGGACAAGGTGCTGAAGTTGAAGCTTCGCTTAAAGCAGGCACTTGGTCTGTTATTATTAAGCGTAAGCTAATGTCAGATAAAGCAGGTGATATCTCAATAGAACCAGGTAAAGTATATAACTTTGGTTTTGCTATTCATGATGATTACTCAAGTGCACGTTATCATCATGTATCATTTGGCTATAAATTAGCTTTAGATAATGATACTGCCGAAATTAACGCTAAAGCTCAATAACGTTAAGCGTAAAAGCTAAAGGTTAATACTTTGTTTATTAAGGGTCTCTCTAGTAGAGACTCTTTTTTTTGTATAACGATTAACGCATTGAGATTTGGTGCTAGCGTTAAGGGAGCGCAATGTTGTGAGGAGAAAACACTAAGATCATGATCTAGGATAAACGATTTGTAAATTCGATACGCTATAATGCAAAAGTAACTAATTAATTGGCTTAGACATGACATTACAACAATCTCGCGTATTGGCTAAAACTCTTTTCTTTTTGTTGTTTCTTTTTGCGCCTTTATTAAATATTTTTAGATTCGATTTAGCGCTTGGCCATTTTATTATTTTTGGGCAAGCATGGACGATTAGCATTGACTCAATTTTATATGATGGCGGTGATAGCGTCGACGCGGCTATTAAAATATTTAGTCGTGTACTACTACCAGGTATGGCTTTTGTTGCAATTAGCGCGGTATTAATATGGAAGTATGGCCGTATATATTGTGGATGGCTGTGCCCGCATTTTTCGGTTGTTGAATTAATTAATGATTTAATGTTAAAACAGCTGAATCGAGTAACCGTTTGGGAGAAAGCAAGTAAAGCGAGTAAAGGTGTTCTACCAAAGCTTGTGGTTAGTATGGCAGCTATTTCAATGGCGTTTATTTGGGCATTAGGTTTACTCAGTTATTTGTTAAATCCGCAACAGCTACTTTTAGATTTAATTAATGCTAATTTAGGATTTGGCGCTTCCATATTTATAATTGTCGCTACTACTGTTTTTACGTTAGATTTCTTATTTGCACGGCATTTATTTTGTAAATATGGTTGTGCTTTAGGACTATTTCAAAGTCTTATTTGGATGGCGAATAAACGTGCAATGGTAGTTAAGTTTGATCGTAAACGTGCAAAGGCATGTCGAGAATGTAGTTTGAATCAAGATAATAAGCCATGCGACCAAGCTTGCCCAATGCGATTGCCAACGCGAAATATGAAAAGAGCTAAGTTTACTTGTACGCAATGTGCGCAGTGTATTTCAGCGTGTGAACAAGTACAAAAAGATAATCCTGAAGGGAGCTTATTAACTTGGGTAAGTGGTGCAGAGGCTGTTGAAGTTGATAGGCCTGCTGGACAATTTAAGCGAAGCCATGGTGAGCTTTCTCGCTTAAATGCTAAAATAATTGATGTTAACGTGATAGAAAAGGAGTAAATATGAAGTTTAAAATTTTTTTGGTAATGGCATTATTTCATTTTAATATTGGCGCGATCGCCAAGGAAGTGACTGTTGATATTTTCAAAAAAGAATTTATTCCCGCAAATATTACCGTTGATGTCGGGGATACTGTAATTTGGAAAAATATCGAAAAACGACAATATCATAACGTTTGGTTCAAGCAATTAACTGAAGAAGAGCCTGATTATTTTTTCCCGGGAGAAACCTTTCAGGTCACATTTTCTGAACCAGGTATTTATAATTATCTTTGTGGTCCTCATCCCCAAATGACAGGAACAGTAACTGTGGTCGTTCCATAGTTAGCTGATAAGTGTGTTTTGTTTTTAAAATTTATGTCATTTTTCTACGTTGTATAAGCTGTGTTTACTCGATAGCTTGATCTTTATCAAGTAAGTGTCAGTCTAGTTTGCTCACCAAAGAATTAAGGCGTATCTTAAGCCCCATGTTTAGTTAGGTTCTTATCTTATATGACAACTGTAAATTTAAAATCTTCAAACGACACTCAAAATGAGTTGTTTTATCAGCAACAAAGTAACGAAGTATCTTTATTCGAGTATGCTTATTCTCATCAGTTACCGGTATTAATTAAAGGCCCAACGGGTTGTGGTAAAACGCGCTTTATTGCTCATATGGCACAAAAACTCAATAAGCCACTTTATACTGTTGCATGCCATGATGATTTAACCGCTGCCGACCTAGTAGGGCGACATTTGATAGGTCCTAATGGCACTTATTGGCAAGACGGCCCTCTAACTAAAGCGGTTAGAGAAGGGGGAATTTGTTATTTAGATGAAGTCGTAGAAGCACGTAAGGATACTACTGTTGTTTTGCACCCGCTGGCCGACGATCGCAGAGTGTTACCTTTAGAAAGAACGGGTGAGCTTATTGAAGCGGCACCTGGCTTTATGCTTGTTGTGTCCTATAATCCCGGTTATCAAAACTTATTAAAAGGCATGAAGCCAAGTACCCGTCAACGCTTTGTTGCTTTAAGGTTTGATTACCCTACAGCTGAACTTGAACAAGAAATTATTATAAAAGAAACGGGTGCTGATCCTCATATTGCCTTTAAACTCGTTGAATTAGCGCAAGCGCTAAGGCGTTTAGAGCAAAGCGATTTAGATGAAGTAGCTTCTACGCGTTTATTAATTTATGCAGCAAAAATGATGTCTAGTGGTATGAACCCTATGGATGTATGTCGTTGCTGTTTAGCTGAACCTTTAACGGACGATCCAGATACCATTAAAGCATTAATGGATGTGGCTAGTATTTATTTCGATGAACAGTAATCAATTAAACTTTACTCAGATAAGCCTAAGTGAAAAAAAACTACCTGGTGATCTTGCCATGTGGATTTTTATTTTAGTTGAATTAACTGCATTTGCCTTGTTTTTTATCGGCTTTGCGGTGACAGAGCAGTTTAATCAACAAATTTTTACTGAAGGTAAAGCAAAACTTCATACGGTAAGTGGTGTAATAAATACTATTGCATTAATTACTAGTAGCTTGTTTGTTGCATTTTCGGTTAATGCATTACACCGTAATAAAATGAAGCAAGTCGCTATTCATTTATGTTTTGCTTTAATCTTTGCGTTTGTTTATTTATTTGTAAAAGGATGGGAATATCAATCACTCTTTTCTATAGGTATTGATATTGAAACCAACACCTTTTTTACCCTTTACTTTTTAATTACTGCTTTTCATTTCTTACATGTTGTTTTAGGTATGGTTATTTTAGGGTTTATGTTGGTTAGAACATTCAAAAATGCTTACCAAAATAATTACTCGGGTTTTGAATCAGGCGCATGTTACTGGCACATGGTTGATATGCTTTGGATTATATTATTCCCATTAATTTATGTTATTTAATGAAGGCCTTTGATAATGAGTAAAGTACAAGCAACAATCAGTTGGTTATTACTAATTATACTAACAGTAGTATCTGTATACTTGAGTAAAGTGATGGAGACTTCTACACTGTTTATTGTATTAATTTTTGCAATAGTTTTTGTTAAAGGTCAGCAGATTACTGATATTTTTATGGAGTTGAAGCATGCTCCTACAAAATGGCGTATGCTGTTATTAGGCTATGTATTAATTGTGCCACTAATTATAGGCTTTATTTACATAATTTAGGATCTATTAATAAATAGCCAAGGCTTTAAGCTAAACTTTTAAATTAAGGAGAGATTATGAAAAATAATAATGAGCAAAAAAAACGTTCTGCTATAATTTATCAATCTCTCTATTTAATGAATTTATTATTAATTCCTGGTATTGCCTTTTTTATTTTATTGTGGAAATTTATAAAGCATAATAAAGAAAAAGGCTGGCAACGCATTCACCTTTATCGATCCCTTCAGTTGTCATTAGTTTCAGGTGTTTGCTTGATCTTGGTGCCTGTTCTTGCCGTTGTGTTTAGCAGCAACTTTAATTCCTCCTTAGCTATGATGCTTGTTTATTTTGTAACCGCTCACGCATTATTCGTGCTTATTGGCATGCTTAACCTTTCTCGTGCAATGGCTAAAAAACTCCCTTTATTTTGATTTAATTTAAATTTGAACTACTTTTAGTTATAAATAGTTACACATTGCAATAAAGTTGATTTCTATCAAGTAATTGATCCTACATTAACATGTAATATTACCTTGGTTTTATTACTTTTCTTAAGGGAAATACCATGTCAGAAAAATTTACAAAAGGTATGGCTCGGAATATTTACTATGGGGGAAGCATGTTCTTCATATTAATATTTTTGGGTTTAACCTTTCATACAACCAAAGAGATGCCCAAACGGGACCATCGACATAATATTACTGAGTCTGTAGAGCGTGGAAAACACCTCTGGGAGCAGAATAACTGTATCGGTTGTCATTCATTAATTGGTGAAGGGGCTTACTTCGCGCCTGAACTTGCTAATGTTTATAATCGTCGAGGTGGTGAAGCAGGATTTAAATCATTTTTAAATGGTTGGATGAATGCGCAGCCATTAAATATTCCAGGTCGTCGTCAAATGCCTAATTTCCATTTAACTGATGAAGAAATTAATGATTTAGCTGAGTTTTTGAAGTGGACTTCAGAAATGGATGTTAATGGCTGGCCACCGAACATTGAGGGTTAATGTGATGAATACATTGAAATATCAATCACAAGCGGTTGCAAAGCCTTATTTTGTCTTTGCTCTTATCCTCTTTGTGGGCCAAATACTCTTTGGTTTAATAATGGGGTTACAATACGTTGTTGGTGATTTTTTAGCTGAGGCTATTCCATTTAACGTAGCACGTATGGTTCACACAAATTTACTTATTGTGTGGTTACTGTTTGGCTTTATGGGGGCTGCTTATTATTTAGTACCCGAAGAAGCTGAAACCGAGCTCTATAGCCCTAAGCTAGCTATTATCCTTTTTTGGGTATTTGCAGTGGCGGGTGTGTTAACTATTTTAGGTTATCTTCTTGTACCTTATTCTACGCTAGCAGAAATTACCCTTAACCATTTATGGCCAACTATGGGACGAGAGTTTCTTGAGCAACCCACGATAACCAAACTCGGGATAGTCGTTGTTTGTTTAGGTTTCTTATTTAACCTTGGCATGACCATGTTAAAAGGACGTAAAACTGCAATTAACATGATCATGATGACCGGTTTAATCGGCCTTGCTGTTATGTTCTTATTCTCATTTTATAATCCAGTAAACTTAGCACTTGATAAATACTTCTGGTGGTTTGTTGTTCATTTATGGGTTGAAGGTGTTTGGGAACTTATCATGGGTGCTATTCTTGCCTTTATTTTGATAAAGGTAACGGGTGTTGACCGTGAAGTGATTGAAAAGTGGCTGTATGTGATTGTTGCAATGGCATTAATCAGTGGTATTTTAGGTACTGGCCATCATTTCTTTTGGTTAGCTACGCCTGAGTACTGGCAGTGGGTTGGTTCAATATTCTCAGCGTTAGAACCTTTACCTTTCTTTGCTATGGTATTATTTGCCTTTAACATGGTTAACAGACGTCGTAGAGAGCATCCAAATAAAGCGGCAACGCTTTGGGCTTTAGGCACAGCTGTTATGGCCTTCTTAGGTGCAGGTGTTTGGGGGTTCTTACATACCTTATCTCCTGTAAACTTCTATACTCATGGCTCACAAATAACCGCTGCTCATGGTCATATGGCCTTTTACGGTGCTTATGCAATGATTGTTATGACAATTATTTCTTATGCGATGCCTAAAATTAGAGGTATTGGTGAGAGTAACTGTAATAAAGCACAAGTATGGGAAATGTGGGGCTTTTGGTTAATGACGGTTGCAATGGTATTTATTACCTTGTTCTTAACTGGAGCAGGCGTATTACAAGTATGGTTACAACGTATACCTGAATCAGGGGAAGCATTAAGCTTTATGGTAACACAAGAGAAACTTTCTATTTTCTTCTGGTTACGTGAAGTCGCTGGTGTTATTTTCTTACTTGGTTTAATTGTTTATTTGTATAGCTTCTTTGTTAAAGAAAAAGCTAGCGCATAAATAAACGTATTGATTATAAGTATTATTAAAGCCGTGATAGTAATATCACGGCTTTTTATTGGAGGATCACTTGGAACAAAAAAAACACTTTTTACAGAGGATTGCTAGAGTTATTGGGATAGGGTGCACGGTTATTGCAATAGGTTGCGGTATTTATTTACTAACCATCTTAGACTCAGAAAATAAAGTGCTAAAAGGAAGCGTTGGCGCAACTACATTTTTCTTCTTTACGGTTGGTATTGTTTTGAACACTATTAGCAGTACTAATTTACCTAACCTAAAAGTAGGTAATGAGGAAGATAAGTGACTTGAATTCAATTGAATTGTACTTTCTTGATTCATATCACAACCTTATGAGTAGGTATTTGCTAGTATTATTCAATACAAGATTAGATAACACGTTTGGTGAGTAATGGAAGAATGGGTTGGTGGTATTTGGCATAAATACATTACAAAAAAGTCGCGCACAGATTTCACCCAAGCTGAAGTAGCGTTTGCAGAAGTAAACAAATCTGTTGGTGTAGTTTTTCGTGCTATGGGTGGCCACGGTGTTAAGCGGGTTGAAGCTGCTAGCGCGCGTGACTATTTAGTAAGAAGGACGTGGCTGCAGAAAATATCGGGCGAGAATCAGCAAGTGAGTCTCGCTTGGCAAGACGAAGAAAGCTTACGTTTACCTGAAAAACTCGCTGTTTTTCCAACTAAAAAATTAAACCGAGAACTTTATATATGGTTAGCTATTTTAGCCGCTCACCATAAGCAAGGCTTTAAACATTGGGCAATTGACAATCAACAATTAGTTGTTGATGTATTGGCTAAATACCCCATGTTAAAACCACGCTACCAAAAGTTAGCTCAAGCATTCGTGCAAACACGCGCTGACTTTAGCAAACGGCCAATTCCAGAGCAAACAATGGAGCAGGCAATTATCCAAGCGATACTTAAACCTGGTTCGGTTGAAGAGTTTCCCACTGTTAATTATGCGCCTCAAGCTGTTTTTTTATGGCTTTATCCCTCTGCTCAGCTAAATCCTCAAATTATGCCAAGTTTTGATGAAACAGAGCAAGAGAATGAAGATGAGGCTCATAGCACATCAACCAAAAGTAAATCAACCCGCAAAAAAGGTGAAAGAATAGAAGATGGAGAAAGCCGCGACGGTATGATGATATTTCGTTTAGAAAGCTTATTTTCTTGGAGTGAATTTAGCCAACTAGATCGTGGAAGCGATGACAGTGATGATGATGAAGAAGAAACGCTTAAAGTAGCGGAAGACCTTGATAAAATTACCTTATCTAAACAACAACAACAAAAATCAGCCAGTATAAAAATTGATATGGATTTACCGTCAGCAATGGAAGATGATATTCCATTAGGTGATGGTTTAAAATTGCCAGAATGGGATTATAAAAAAGAGCAGTTAGTGGGTGACCGTTGTTTGTTGTTACCTATGTTACCTAAAAATAGTGAAGCGGCAAAATTGCCGCTACGTTTACAAAAGATTGCCAAGATTATACAAGCGCAGTTTGAACAATTACAAAGCGTACGTTATTGGCTAAAAGGGCAAGTACAAGGAGAGGAACTTGATTTAAGTGCGTGGTTAGATTTTTATGTAGAGCAACAAATCTCACCAACTCAGGAACGAGGATTATTTCAAAGCTTTCGTGGTAATAATCGAGATATTTCAACATTACTCCTTGCTGACCTTTCGATGTCAACTGATGCGCATTTAGATAACGATAACCGAGTGATAGATGTAGTAAAAGATAGTATGTTACTGTTTGGTGAAGCACTAAACAGTGTTGGTGATAACTTCTCAATGTATGGATTTTCGTCAATTAGACGTTCTAATGTGCGTTTTACTGTGCTTAAAAACTTTAATGAGCGCTACAGTGATGAAATTAGAGGTCGTTTACAAGCGGTAAAGCCAGGTTATTACACCCGAATGGGTGCAGCAATTCGCCAAGCTACAAAAATACTCACAGAGCAAAAAAGTACTCAAAAGCTATTATTGATATTAACTGATGGCAAGCCAAATGATATAGATTACTATGAGGGGCGCTTTGGAATTGAAGATACACGCCATGCGATATCTGAAGCGCAAAAATTAGGGATTAAACCTTTTTGTATTACTATAGATCAAGAAGCAGAAGACTACTTGCCTTACTTATTTGGTATTGATGGTTATACTGTTATTCATAAACCATCACAATTACCTATTCGACTACCACAACTTTATTATCAATTGACGAGTCATCAATAATGTCTAAAGAAGAAGTTAAGTGTTTGTATTGTCAAACAACCAATTTGTTAAGTGATGTTAATTGTAAACAGTGCGGTATGCCATTGGCAAAAAACCACCCGAATAGCGCTACCACCCGACAAAAAGTTTTTAAGCCAATTTTTATAGGCATAGCTATTTTTTGTTTTGTAATGATGTTCTTTTTGCCTAGGTAACCTGAGTTCTGGATAACGGATGTACGAGCAAAACCGATAAAGCTATATTTTTCAATTACTTATTATAGAGTAATCGCATTGCTTATGTAGTTATATATCAATGTTATAAGTGTTGAGTGAATCAAGGCAAGTTTGCGTACCTAATAGCGAGATATTAGTAGCAAATTAACGGTTTTTTAGTCCGGACAAAAACCAAGTACCTACGTCCATGCAGGCAACGCAGATACGCGCAAAAATCGTGATATTGACGTGCTTAGCTTATCCAGAACTCAGGTTAAGTAATAATACTACGCTGAGAAGGATTATCTCAAGGCGGCTAGGGCTTTTTAGTACCAGACTGATCAGGTTCTACCTGCTCTTCACTTTCAGGCTTTTGAGTTGTTGAGGTATTATTTTCATTTGTATCTTCATCGAATAAAATACTCAAGCCTTGTTTTTCTAAATCATCAAATTGATCTGTTTTTACTGCCCAGAAGAATAAATAAATTCCTAATCCGGTTAACAAAATAGCGATTGGAATTAGTGCATAAATTACACCCATGATTACTTATCCTTTTTCAAAAGTCTTAGTGAGTTTGTGACTACTAAGATTGAGCTTAACGACATACCAATGACGGCTACATAAGGAGTAACATGACCAGACATAGCAAGAGGTAAGATAATAGCATTATAGCCAAAGGCCCAGCTATAGTTCTGCAAGATAATTCGTTTTGTTTTAAGTGCCATTTGGCGTAGTGCATACACTGAAGAGAGTTTATTGTTTAATAAAATTACATCTGCGCCACTCTTAGCAATGTCGGTACCGCTTCCCATAGCAAACGATACGTGAGCAGCGCCAAACACAGGAGAGTCGTTAACACCATCTCCCACCATTGCAACTGTTTTAGTTTGTTGATTTGCTTGTAATATTGTCATTTTGTCAGTAGCAGATAAACCAAAATGTACATGATCTATATTCAGTTGTTGCTGAACCTTATTGCAGCCTACTTCGTTATCTCCAGATAGCATTAATGTTTCAATGTTCTGGTTTTTTAACAAAGAAATTAATGAGTGCGCATCATCCCTTACTTTATCTTCAACGTTAAATGTTGCAATAATCGTTTCGTGAGATATTAATACGCAGGGCAGGTGACCATATTCTGCTAACTGCTCTTTAGGTAATAGCCATTGAGGTTTACCAATTTTATAATCTATGTTATTGACAATGCCCTTAACACCTGAGCCAGATACCACAGTGGCATTTGTTACTTTATAATTGAAGTCCCTAAAAGGGAGGAATGCTTTTGCAATAGGATGCTCTGAATAGCTTTCTAATGAAGCTGCAATGGCTAATACAGCCGATTTATCAAAACTAGTGTCTACAATGGAGCATTGAGATATTTCAAAATCTCCAGTGGTTAGCGTACCTGTTTTGTCAAAGGCTATGCAATCAACCTTTGGAACTGTTTCCATTACATGACCAGACTTAATCATTATGCCATCTTTATTGAGCCTAGTAGTCGCACAAGTTAATGCTGTTGGTGTTGCCAGTGATAATGCACATGGACAAGTGGCAACTAAAACCGATAGGGTGATCCAAAAAGCTTCCTCTGGCAAGTGCTGGTGCCAGTAAAGTGCAGTACCAATGGCACAAAGCAAAATAAGCGCGATAAAATATTGAGCAATTTTATCTGATAACTTGGCTAGTTTAGGTTTATGAGCCTGTGAGGATTCACTTAAACGAATGAGTTGACTTAAAAATGAATGTTGAGCGTTATGCTTCACTTCAATAGTAACATTACCGTCACCATTCACTGTACCAGCGAAAACACTGTCACCCACTTTTTTATAAACAGGTAGTTGTTCGCCTGAAAGCATAGACTCGTTAATTTGGCTAAGGCCAAAAACAATCGTACCGTCGGCTGGAATTGTTTCGCCAGGTTTAACAATAACTAGGTCTTTGGCCTGAAGTTTTTTGGCGGCAATAAACACTTCTTGTTCATTAACTAACTTAGTGGCGGTCATTGGCATTAGTTTCAATAAATTGGCTGAAACTTCAGCGGCACGCGTTCGGGCTCTAAACTCAAGAAATTTACCAATAAGCAGCAGAAAGGTAAACATTGATACTGATTCAAAATATACTTCGCCTTGTTGGCTGATGGTTGCCCAAGCACTTGCACTAAAAGCTAAAATAATAGCAATGGAAACGGGTACGTCCATCGACAAGCGCCTAATTCTTAGGGCATTAAAGGCGCCTACATAAAAAGGAAATGCACCATAAGTAACTACAGGGAAAGCCAGTAGAAAACTGACCCATCGAAGGTATACGAGGTGGTGATCAGCCATATCAGAAAAGGCACCAAAATATAATCCTACAGCTATCATCATCACTTGCATCATTAAAATACCAGATATGCCCAAGCGTTTAATGAATGTTTTTGATTGTAAGGTGTTACTTTGCTCAATTGTGCTGGCTTTAAAGGGGAGAGCTTTGTAGCCAATTTTATTGATAGCAATAAGAATATCACTAAAATTAATTGTACCATCTACCCATCTTACGGTTGCTCGTTGGGTAGAAGCATTAACATTAATAGAGAGAATACCGCTTAATTTTTCTATTTGCATTTCAATTAACCATGAACAAGCAGCGCAATTCATGCCTTCGATGGTTAAAATGCTTTCTTTATAGTTATCAGTTTTATAGGTGAACTCGTCTTGTAATGCATCGTCATCAAGTAGTCTTTTTTTCATGAGCTCTTCTGGGATCAAAGACTCTCCCTTAGGGGCTACTTCTGTACGAAACCTATAATATTCAGTTAAATCGTTGCTAACAATAGTTTCAGCAATGGCTTGACAACCAATGCAACACATTGGTTGTGAAGTGTTATCAATAACAACGAAAAGAGCGATACCTTTAGGGATTAGTTCCCCACAATGATAACAACAGTTTGACATTAATATGCTTCTATTGGCTTAGGAGACACCTCAATAAATTGCGATTGAGGTAATGATATATTATTTTTAATTGCCCAATTATTTTCAAATGACGTAATTGTAATGCGCCACTTTCCACTAACACTCTTGTCAAAGTGATGCCTAAAGTAACCACTACCGTCTGGGGTTAATGCGAGGTAAAAGTCTTTTTCAGCTTGAGTAGGGTGATAAAAGTTAACATTGAGTAATGGGAATACTTTCTCGATGCCTGTTGGTTTAATAATAAGTTGATTGTTATGCAACTGTAGTTCGAATTTCATGCCTAGCTTTTGTGCTAGTTTAATCTTAGAAAGTTCTAAGTTAATGGCTTTACCTTTTTTATAATAGTCACCGACAACAAGACTGTCAGCATCAGTGTTTGCTATTATGTAAGTAGCAATACCAGCAACAACTGCGGTAAAGGGTAAGAAAAATACTAGCCATGCCCATGGCTCTTTATACCAAGATGTTTTCATTGTTCAACAAATATCAATTAACGTGTCGCTATTATACTTTTTTTCAGTCAGCTTTTGCCAATGATTAATGGCTAATTTAATTTCTTTTTGTTAGCAAAGGTTAATACGGTGTAATTGATCAAAATAATAGTGATGGCTATAAGTAAAATAGCGGGCTTTTAATAAATTGTATTCAATAAAAAAGCCTTGTAGTTTCCTACAAGGCTTAAACTGTAATTAGTATGAGTAATAATTACTCTTGCGATAGGCTATACACAAAAGCACTAATGACATGTACTTTTTTAGGACCTAAAATTTCATCCCAAGCAGGCATAACACCAGCACGACCATTACGAATAGACTCTTGGATAACGCGCTCTGAACCACCATACAGCCAGGTGTTATCAGTTAAATTAGGCGCACCAAGCGGTAAGTTCATCGCAACACTACCTTGGCCTTCATCACCATGACAAGCAGCACACATTGCAAATTGTGCTTTACCTTCTGAGACTGAACCTTCTTTAGCTTCACGACCGCTTAAGCTTAGTACATAAGCCGTAACATCTTTTACGCCTTTATCACCGCCAAGCATTGTTTCCCAGCCGATCATACCTTGACCTACACGACCGTGCATAATGCTATGCTTGATATCGTAAGGCTTACCGCCATACAACCAGTCTTTGTCAGCAAGGTTAGGAAAACCAGTGGTACCACGTGCATCTGAGCCATGACACTGTGAACAGTTTTGCAAAAACAAGCGTTGACCTACTTTACGAGCTGCGATGGCTTCTTCGTCACCAGCTGTTGCTAAGTCTTTAATATCGCGTTTAGCAAATGCATCAAATATAGGGCCGTATCTCGCGTCAGCAGCTTTAACTTCCATATCGTACTGAACAATTAAGTTGTTCTCTTTTGCATACTCAGCTTTAGCTCTAGACTCTTCAAGGTTAAGTATTCCTTGGTTTGAGCTTGTCCAACCAAATAAACCTTCCCAGTTACCGAGTCCTGGATATACAATTAAGTAACCAAAGCCCCAGATAATCGTTAATAAGAAAAATGTACTCCACCATTTTGGTAGTGGGTTGTTTAATTCCTCAATGCCGTCGAAAGTGTGTCCCATTGACTCACCTTCTTCAACGCCTGCAAAATTCTTTAAACACATGCGCAATAACAGGTAACAACCTATTAAGGTACCCAGTGAAAGAACTGATATCCAAATACTCCAGAAGCTAGACATTATTATTAGTCTCCTGTTTGTTAGTGTCTTCTTTGTGGTCTTCTTCAAAGATTGAATTTGCCGCATCGTCAAACGAAGATTTACGTTTTTTACTATACGACCAAACCACAATGATGATGAAAAGTGCCAAAATTATGAGCGCTACTACGCCTCTTAGCGTCCCGTAGTCCATCTTATTTCAACGCATGCCCAAGAGATTGCAAATAAGCAATCAGGGCTTCCATTTCAGTTTTACCCGCTACGTCAGATTTTGCATTAGCAATATCTTCAGCAGAATAAAGAGGAATAGGGTTACCTTGCTCATCTTTATGGCTTCTGTTGCGCGTTAAAAAGTTAAATGTTTCTAATTTTTTAGCGGTTAACTTACCATCAAGAAGATCTTCGTCTAACCATTTAAATGAAGGCATGTTCGACTCAGGTACAACTGAACGAGGGTCAATTAAATGTGCTCTATGCCAATCATCACTGTATCGGCCACCAACACGGGCCAAATCTGGACCTGTACGTTTAGAGCCCCATAAATGTGGATGCTCCCATACTTGTTCACCCGCTACAGAGTAATGGCCATAGCGTTCTGTTTCCGCTCTAAATGGGCGGATCATTTGGCTATGACAAGCAGAACAACCTTCACGAATATAAATGTCACGACCTTCCATTTCTAATGCAGTGTAAGGTCGCAAATTATCAACAGGTGTTGTTGTTTCTTTTTGGAAAAATAAAGGGGTGATCTCTACTAAGCCACCAACACTAATTGCTAAAATAGTAAATATGAAGAATAAGCCAACGCTTTTTTCGACTTTTTCATGTTTATTTGTCATGCTTTCGTCTCCTTAGGCTACTTCAACAGGCTTAAGACTGTTGTCTTTAGCGTAAATTGTTTTAAACATGTTATAAGCCATTAATAAGAAGCCAATAACCACCATTACACCACCTAAGAAACGGATGAAGTAGAATGGGTAAGAAGCTTGTAAGCTTTCAACGAAACTATAAGTAAGAGTGCCGTCGGTATTTACAGCGCGCCACATTAACCCTTGCATAACACCAGAGATCCACATTGCTACGATGTATAAAACAACACCAGCTGTATGCATCCAGAAGTGAACGTTGATTAATCGAATACTGTACATACGTCCTTGGTTAAATAACACTGGAATTAAGTGATACAAAGCACCAATTGATACCATAGCAACCCAGCCTAGCGCACCAGAGTGAACATGACCTACTGTCCAGTCTGTATAATGAGACAATGCGTTCACTGATTTAATCGCCATCATAGGTCCTTCAAAGGTAGACATACCGTAGAAAGAGAGAGAAACAATTAAGAAACGAAGAATAGGGTCATGGCGAAGTTTATGCCATGCGCCAGAAAGCGTCATAATACCATTAATCATAC
This sequence comes from Thalassotalea piscium, assembly GCF_030295935.1. Classification (NCBI taxonomy): domain Bacteria; kingdom Pseudomonadati; phylum Pseudomonadota; class Gammaproteobacteria; order Alteromonadales; family Colwelliaceae; genus Thalassotalea; species Thalassotalea piscium. Next base: position 2,133,757 of record NZ_AP027362.1, on the reverse strand, counting down.
CACCCCAAGACGGTAAGAAAAGTACGATAGACATAACCATACCAACAGATTGAGCCCAGTCAGGAAGCGCTGTGTAATGTAAGTGGTGAGGGCCAGCCCATATATATAATGAGATTAGCGCCCAGAAATGCACAATAGAAAGTCTGTAAGAATAAACAGGACGTTCTGCTTGCTTAGGTACAAAGTAATACATCATACCTAAAAAGCCTGCTGTAAGAAGGAAGCCTACGGCATTGTGTCCATACCACCACTGCATCATTGCATCTATTGCGCCAGGGTAAATGGAGTAGGACTTAGTCAACGAAATTGGTATAACCATACTATTACCAATGTGTAACACTGCAATAGTTAATATAAAACCACCAAAAAACCAGTTAGCTACGTAAATATGCGAGGTTTTACGTTTAACTAACGTGCCAAAAAACACAATGGCATAACTCACCCAAACAACAGCAATTAAGATGTCAATTGGCCATTCAAGTTCAGCATATTCTTTCGTTGAGGTTAAACCTAACGGTAGAGTAATAATGGCTGAAACGATAACTGCTTGCCATCCCCAGAAAGTGAAGGAAGCTAGCTTGCCACCAAATAACGTAGTTTTACACGTTCGTTGGACGACATAATAAGAAGTTGCAAATAGCGCACTGGTACCAAATGCGAAAATTACCGCACTAGTATGAAGTGGACGAAGACGGGAGTAAGTTAACCATGGAGTGTCAAAGTTTAATGCAGGCCAAATTAATTGAGCCGCAATAAGAACACCCACAAGTGTGCCTACAATTCCCCATATTACAGTCATGACAGTAAACTGACGTACAACATCAAAGTTGTAGTTTACTGCTGACGCATCATTTTGAGTCATGTTAAGGTTTCCGCAGTTATAATTATTAATTAATAGACGAGGCAGTTATTATAAGTACCCATACCTTAGTTATAGACTAAATTGATGAGTTTGCACTTTGCTTCCATACCCCGCGTGAATAATAGTGTTTTATGGCTAAAATGTCACCCGTCAATATGGTAATATTTGTTTTAAATCAAAAAAAAACATGTAACAGCCTAAAAAATAGTCTAAATGGCGTGGAGATGTTAATTATCAAGGATTATCTCATGAATATTAAACCTGTTTTACTATTCACAATTATCATATTATTTTCTCTTTTTTCTTGTTCTAAACAAGAAAAAACTATAACTACTTTAAAAGTGCCAACCTGTTTAGAAAGCCAATCGTTATGCCAAATAAATACGCAAGTTGGTAAATTATCAATATTATTTGATCATAGTACAATAAGGCCTGAGGCAGAATTTACTATTTTTATTGGTAATAACGCTCTCACGCAAAATTTTACAGTGACTGGTTTTATGGAGGGTAAAAGTATGTACATGGGTAAAATACCGTTATTTTTCTCAACAAAAATCAATAACGGATATAAAGAAGCTAAAACCATGCTAGGTAGTTGTTCAGAAAAAGAAATGATTTGGCTGTTACAGTTAACGATTACACCAGTTTCAAATGCGACTAATATCGAACCAGAACATTTTAGTATTGAATTTACCAGTATGAGAAATTGAATCCTTTAAATTATATCGCCATCTTTTACTATTTTAGTTAGGCGCCATTCAGGTAATTTTATTGGTGATTGTTAGCTTACTAAAAGCCATAGCGCAATGAAAACCATCAGACTTCCTGAAAGCTTATTAAGTATTTTTACATTATCTTTTTTTGTTAACAGCTTACCTATAGACTTGCCGCCAGTAGCATAAATTAACATACAAATAAATTCAGAAATTAAAATAATAGCCACTAAAACAAATAGTTGGGGCGGTAACGCGTAATTACTGTTAATAAATGGTGGTAGTAAGGCGACCATAAATGCCCAACCCTTAGGGTTGGCGATTGCGGTAAAGTAACCTTGAGTAAATAGAACTTTTTTACTAACTTCTTCAGGAGAACTTGATTGCTCTGCTAAAGCAAGTTTACCCTTTGAACGCCACATATTTATACCTATGTAAGTAAGATAAAGCGCTCCAAATAATTTAAGCCCTGTAAATAATTTAGGCTCTGTGAGCAATAATGCGGATACACCTAAAACTGCAGCTATTGCGACAGTTGCCACACCAAGTAATTCTCCGTACATCATCCACAATGTTCTTCTAATACCGATAGACATGCCCAAAGACATCGCAAGTGTCATACACATACCTGGGGTAATACTGACAAGAAAAAAGGTAGGAATAAATAATGAAATTAAAGATAAGTCGATCACAGCGTAATTGAGCCTTAGTAGTAAAGTTAGGGTACTTGTTAATACGAGTTGGTTAATCTTACCCAAGTTATTGGTGCGTAAACAGCTATTTATTATCGTTGATAATTTTATCGTTATAAACATTTTAAGTTTTAATTATTATAATAAAAATTTGTCACATCTTGTTTACTGAATTAGTAAATGGTTTCAATTAAAAATAGTTTAATTACTGGCTAAATAATATTGATATCGTTAATCTGTTGGCAAAATACTTACAATAAGGAGAATATTTTGAAAAAAATCTCAAAAATTAATGTGGGCTTATTATTTACAATAAGCACATTGTTAAGTGGTTTCAGTCTCGCCAGTGATTTTGAAAATGCCTATAAATCGTTTGATAGTGACAAAATTAAAGCGGATATTAAATTATTATCGTCTGATGAGTTTGGTGGTAGAGAGCCTTCAACAGAAGGCGAAACTTTAACAACAAATTTATTAATTAAAGAGTTTAAGCGTTTAGGATTAGTACCGGGTAATGGTGATAGCTATACGCAAGCAGTACCTTTGGTTAGCATTACAAGCACAACCACTGAAAACTTAACTATTGGTGATATAGCATTTGAATTTCCAAAGAACTTTGTAGCAAGTTCTAGAAAAATGGATAAACGCTCTTCACTTAAGTCTTCAGAGTTAGTGTTTGTTGGTTACGGTATTAACGCACCAGAATACCAATGGAACGATTATGCGGGTGTTGATGTAAAAGGTAAAACCGTTGTTATTTTAGTTAACGATCCCGGTTTTGCCACTCAAGATAGCGAGCTATTTGACGGTAATACAATGACGTATTATGGACGCTGGACTTATAAGTATGAAGAAGCAGCTCGCCAAGGTGCAGCAGGCGCCATTATAGTGCATGAAACAAAACCAGCTAGTTATGGTTGGAATGTGATTGAAAGCAGCTGGACTGGTGCGCAATATCACTTACCAGCGAGTGAAGTAAATGAAGCTACTGTTGATGTAGAAATGTGGATCAGCAAAGATAAAGCCATTGAATTATTTAAAAAATCTAATCAAGACTTCGCACAATTAAAGCAAGCCGCTGCACAACGCAACTTTAAAGCAGTTCCTTTAGACTTAACAGTGAGTGTAGCTGTTGAAAATAAATTTGACCGATCTAACTCTAACAATGTTATTGCAACAATCAAAGGCTCAGAAAAACCAGATGAACATGTTGTTTATATGGCTCATTGGGACCATTTAGGTAGCACTATAGTTGATGGTAAACGTGAAATTTATAATGGAGCACATGATAATGCAACCGGAACAGCGGGGATAATGCATATTGCTAAAGCGTATCAACTTCTGAAAAAAGCACCTAAACGATCAGTTACTATTATTGCTGTAACGGCAGAAGAGCAAGGCCGCTTAGGTTCTCGTTACTTTGCTAATCATCCAACAATGCCATTAAATAAAATTGTTGGGTTAGTTAATATGGACTCGCTTGACATTACAGGGCTTAAAACAGATGTGACGGTAGTGGGTTATGGTAAATCTAATTTAGAAAACTACCTTGCTAAAGCAGCAAAACGTCAAGGCCGAGTGTTAACACCAGAGCTTAACCCAGAGCGCGGCTATTATTATCGTTCTGATCATTTCAGCTTAGCAAAAAAAGGAGTACCAGCATTAAGTGCCGGTGGTGGTTCTGCTTGGATAAATGAAGAGCAAAAAGCAATAGGTGAACGAGTAGGTGCAATGGTAGCAAAGTGCTATCATCAAACATGCGATGAATTTGATGAAAACTTTGGCTGGGAAGGTGTAGTTGCTGAACTGCAATTGTTTTTCGAGACAGGTTACTTACTTGCTAATTCTGATGAGTGGCCAAATTGGAATGAAGGTACAGAATTTAAAGCATCACGAGATGCTATGATGAAATAAAGGATTTGGCAGGTGCCAGTCGCTAGTTAAGCATTTTGCAGCACTAGACCTTATCAATTCAAAGCCCGCTAAAAATAGTGGGCTTTTTTTATTGGCTTCCAGTTTTTATCGTCAATTAAAGACGTGAACCAGTGACAAACGCTGGGTTTATAAAGAGTACAGTTCGTCGCTCTACCAACTGAGCTGTTGGGAGTAAACTTATTTATTAATATCGACGGCGTAAACGCCGACCTACAGAAATAATTAACATTGTAGAAAGCAAAAAGCCCGCTAAAAATAGTGGGCTTTTTTTATTGGCTTCCAGTTTTTATCGTCAATTAAAGACGTGAACCAGTGACAAACGCTGGGTTTATAAAGAGTACAGTTCGTCGCTCTACCAACTGAGCTGTTGGGAGTAAACTTATTTATTAATATCGACGGCGTAAACGCCGACCTACAGAAATAATTAACATTGTAGAAAACAAAAAGCCCGCTAAAAATAGCGGGCTTTTTTTATTGGCTCCCAGTTTTATCGTCAATTAAAGACTTAAACCAGTGATAAACGCTGGGTTTATAAAGAGTACAGTCCGTCGCTCTACCAACTGAGCTGTTGGGGAGTAAACTTATTTATTAATATTGACGACGCAATCGACGGCGTAAACGTCGACCTACAGAAATAATTAACATTGTAGAAAGCAAAAAGCCCGCTAAAGATAGCGGGCTTTTTTTATTGGCTCCCCAAACTGGACTTGAACCAGTGACAAACGGATTAACAGTCCGTCGCTCTACCAACTGAGCTATTGGGGAATAAACTTGTTTTACTTCTTAATATTGAAGAAGGGCTTTCGCCGAGTAACCGTTTAAAAACCGTTACTAAAATGTGGCTCCCCAAACTGGACTTGAACCAGTGACAAACGGATTAACAGTCCGTCGCTCTACCAACTGAGCTATTGGGGAATTAAGTTTTCACTTACGTGTTAGCAACTGGCTAACGGGGCGGAATATTAAAGGGAGCGCGCGTTACTGTCAACACTAAATTTAGAAAAAAACACTTAATTTGTTTGTTTGCCTATTTTACGGCCAGCATGGCGGAGAAAACACCTATTTTTGGTGCCTAACTGTTCAAGCTTTTGGTAATGTTTATATTTTTATAGTTATCCACTATAACTGTGGATAACATTGTGAATGAATATGTAACAAATGTCATCAATTGCGGTGTAGTAAGGGATACAGTGAAATGAATGAATAATAGACTCTTTTGGTTAATTTCTTTTAAAACAAAGGTTTAGCCTGTTGTTGTTGGGTTGTCGGGCAGGTGTGTTTGAAAAGTGTTCACTGAAATGTTTTGTAATTACTGCTTGTGAATGTAAATACTAACAGGTCGCCCACTTTCTCTAATTTTTGGTATAACCTTTCAAAATGAATACGCTTAAACTTAATATTTACATGGCGACACTGAACACTATCTTTTACAATAGTTTAGCTTTTCGTTTTATCACAGAAGAAACACATTTAATGACACAAAATGTACAGAAAAAACCAATTGATTTATTAGTAGACCCAGTCGCAGAAACGTTAAAGCGCATGACTATACCTATGATTTACGGTATGGCTTTACTAATGACATTTAACTTGGTTGATACATTTTTTGTAAGCTTATTAGGCACTAAACCGCTCGCTGCAATCAGTTTTACTTTTCCTATTACCTTTACTGTTATAAGTTTAACTATAGGCTTAGGTATTGGTACATCTGCCGTAATCGCTAGATCATTAGGTAAAGGTGATGAAAAAACAGCCAAGTGCGCAGGCACTTCAGCATTTATTCTTACGGCTATTATTGTAGGGGGGTTATCTTTACTTGGTTTTTTGTTTGCAGATGAAATATTTAGACTTTTGGGTGCTACAGATGCATTAATGCCTTTAATACATGATTATATGGACTATTGGTTTCTTGGCAGTGTGTTCTTAATAGGACCAATGATTGGTAATTCAATTTTACGCTCTTCGGGTGATACTAAAACGCCAAGTATAATAATGGGAGTAGGAGGTATTATAAATGCCATTTTAGATCCTATTCTGATTTTTGGCTTTGGTCCCGTTCCAGGGATGGGAATTAAAGGGGCCGCTATCGCAACATTAATTTCCTGGGCAGTTGGTTTAGCTTATATTCTCTATGTAGTGGCATATAAAAAACGTTTAATTCACACCACCTTTATTTTTGTTAAAACTTTTCTTGTTTCAAGTAAGTCAATTTTACATATTGGTTTGCCGGCAGCTGGCGCTAACATGTTAACGCCTATAGCAGCAGGAGTTTTAACAGCCATTGTTTCTGATTATGGTGCAGCAGCGGTAGCCGCATTTGGTGTGGGCTCTCGAATAGAATCTATTGCTTGCTTGGTACTACTTGCAATGACAATGACGCTTCCGCCATTTATCAGTCAAAATTTTGGTGCGGGCAATATGAAACGAGTAGAGCAGAGCTACATGACTTCAATTAAGTTTGTTCTTATTTGGCAAGTATTTGTTTACTTAGTGTTATTGTTGTTAGCTCCTTGGATAGCGAGTATATTTTCACAAGAAAAGGCGGTTGCCGATTTAATTAAATTATTTATTTGGATTTTGCCACTTGGTTACGGTTTGCAGGGGGTTGTTATTTTAACCAACTCTTCATTTAATGCACTTCATAAGCCTATGATATCACTTGTATTAAGTGTTGTTAGGCTATTCGTGTGTTATGTGCCGTTAGCTTATTTAGGTAGCCGGTTTTTTGGCCTTGAAGGCTTTTTTATTGGTGCGCTATTGGGGAATGTGATTATGGCAGTAATATCTTATAAGACGTTTATGAAACAATTTTGTATTGAAGCTACTAAAGCTGAGGCTATATCTTAATGAAAGCAATGGACTTACAGTCTGAATATATTCCTAGTGGTGATCAGCCTAAAGCGATAAAGCAATTACTCTCTGGTATTGAAGATGGTTTAGCCCATCAAACGTTATTAGGGGTAACGGGCTCAGGTAAAACCTTTACCATAGCAAATGTCATTGAAAAACTGAACCGTCCTACTATGATGCTGGCACCAAATAAAACCCTAGCGGCTCAGCTTTACGGTGAAATGAAAGAGTTTTTTCCTAACAATGCTGTTGAGTACTTTGTCTCATATTATGACTATTATCAGCCAGAAGCTTATGTACCAACAACAGATACTTTTATTGAAAAAGATGCTTCGATAAATGAACATATTGAGCAAATGCGTTTATCTGCTACAAAAGCGCTACTAGAACGAAGAGACGTTATTATTATTGCGTCAGTATCTGCTATTTATGGTTTGGGTGATCCTGATTCATATTTGAAAATGATGTTACATTTACGTCAAGGTGACATAGTTAACCAGCGCGACATTTTAAGGCGTTTAGCTGAGTTGCAATACAAGCGTAATGATGTTGCTTTTCAGCGTGCTACTTACCGCGTTAGAGGCGATGTGATCGATGTTTTTCCAGCAGAGTCTGATCGGCTTGCCCTCAGAATTGAGCTTTTTGATGAAGAGTTAGAGCGTATAAGTGAATTTGATCCTTTAACTGGGCAAGTAGAGCGCCAATTAGCACGTGTAACTGTTTACCCTAAAACACATTATGCGACTCCGCGTGAAAAAATTCTTGCCGCCGTTGAAAATATTAAAATTGAGCTAAAAGAGCGATCTCAACAATTAAAAGATAATAATAAACTGATTGAAGAGCAGCGTATTGTGCAACGTACTCAATTTGATATAGAAATGATGACTGAATTGGGTTATTGCTCAGGCATAGAAAACTACTCGCGTTATTTGTCAGGGCGTAAACCTGGCGAAGCACCACCCACATTATTTGACTATTTACCAGACGACGGTTTATTAATTATTGATGAGTCGCATGTAACTGTGCCACAAATAGGTGCTATGTATAAAGGCGACCGTTCGAGAAAAGAGAATTTAGTTGAGTATGGTTTTAGATTGCCATCGGCTTTAGACAACCGGCCAATGAAGTTTGACGAATTTGAGTCGTTAGCGCCACAAACCATTTATGTTTCGGCAACGCCAAGTCAATATGAAATTGAAAAGTGTGCTGGTGAAATCGCAGAACAAGTTGTACGTCCAACTGGCTTGCTTGATCCTATTATTGAAGTACGGCCAGTAGAGACACAAGTTGACGATCTCCTTTCTGAGATAAGAAAGCGAATAGCAATTGGTGACAGGGTGTTAGCAACAACATTAACAAAAAGAATGGCTGAAGACCTTACTGATTACTTAGATGAGCATAGCGTTAAAGCGCGTTACTTGCATTCAGATATAGATACAGTGGAACGTGTTGAAATTATCAGGGATTTTCGTTTAGGAAAATTTGATGTATTAGTAGGGATCAACCTGCTAAGAGAGGGCTTAGATATGCCAGAAGTTTCTTTAGTTGCCATTCTCGATGCTGATAAAGAAGGTTTTTTACGCTCTGAACGTTCATTAATTCAAACTATTGGGCGAGCGGCGAGGAATATTAATGGTAGAGCGATTTTATATGCGGCAAGAATAACTGGCTCTATGCGAAAAGCTATTGACGAGACTGAACGTCGCAGAGAAAAACAGCATCAATATAATATTGAAAACAACATTACTCCAATAGGTGTTAAGCGTAAAATAACCGATGTGATGGATGTTGGTGGTGAAGTGCCAATGAAAAAAGTGGCAGAGCAGCGTGGTGAATATCAATTATTAACAACTGCAGAAATTGATAAAAAAGTAAAAGAATTAGAAAAAACTATGATGGACTATGCACAAAACCTTGAATTTGAACAAGCTGCTGCAACAAGAGATAAAATAGCTAAATTACGACAACAACAGCTTACAACCTAAAAATTAATGTAATTCAAACATAGTATATCTTTGCATTACTTCTGCAATGGCTTCACAGTTACAATGAGGTAAGTTGCTTATGTCATTAATAATTTTGTCTTGAATATCGACAGGAAATAACATTAACTGCTCAAGATATACTTGGGCTTGAGCAGTGTTATCGTCTTTTAAATACTGATGTAAGCGGCTAGCGTGGTTTTTCCAAATTGCACTCATACTATTACTACTATAAATGAGAAGTGTTATCTTAAGTATAGTGCAAATGCTCATAAGCAATAGATCTAAAAGTAATTAAAATGACGTATGTTAATACATTATAAATATAGTAAAGTTAACTTTAGCAGTAAATTGCTTATGTTAAATGTTTCGCTGTATTATCAAGTAGTTCATCTAAACTAGTTTTTAATGCGATCAACTCATTTTTTGATAGTGCTGTTAACGTAAATAGTTTAGCCGGGATTAGCTTTGCCTTTGCCTTAATATGTTTGCCATGACTCGTAAGTGCTATAAAAACGGCGCGCTCATCTAATTCGCTTCGGGTTCGCTTTACTAAATCAAGTTTTTCCATACGTTTAAGTAACGGTGATAGCGTTCCTGTATCTAGCTCAAGCTCTCGACCTATTTCTTTCACTAATTTAGCGGTGCTATCTTTCCATAATACTAACATCACCAAATATTGTGGGTAGGTTAACCCTATCTCTTTAAGTAAGGGCGCATAAAGCTTGGTTAAATTTTTGTTTAATTTATATAACCTAAAACACAGTTGATTTTCTAAGTGTAGTTGTTCACTCATAACAGGGCTTTTATATCAGACTCTATCGCGTTAGGTTTTGTGATCGGTGAGAATCGTTTGACAACTTGACCCTCTTTATTAACTAAAAATTTGGTAAAATTCCACTTAACGCTTTCAGAGCCTAAAATGCCAGGAGCTTGTTTTTTGAGAAATTTATAAACTGGGTGTGCAGTCTCACCATTTACGTCGATCTTGCCAAATAGATCAAATGTAATATTAAAATGTAAATCACAAAATGCTTTTATTTCATTATTGTTTCCTTTTTCTTGCTGTTTAAACTGATTACAGGGGAAGGCAAGTATTTCAAAACCTTGATCATTATATTTCTTATAAATTTCTTCAAGCCCTTCATATTGTGGTGTAAACCCACAGTTACTTGCAGTATTAACAACAAGTAAGACTTTGTTTTTATATTTAGCTAATTCAATGGACTCACCGCGATAATCTTCCGCTGAAAATTGATAGATATTTGTATTCATTATTTTATGTTATCCGCTATTAAATTGTGTGCAATATAAAATAAATATTAAAGTTATGCAAATGAATTATAAGAGTGCGTAGAATATAAATATCAGAGATTAGGAGAGTAAGAATGAAGAAAGTCGCATTTATCGGGCTTGGTGTTATGGGGTATCCAATGGCTGGCCACTTAGCTAACGCTGGTTATAACGTTACCGTTTATAACCGTACTCATGAAAAAGCCATTGCATGGCAAAAGGAACATCAAGGTAATATTGCATTAACGCCTAAAGAGGCCGCCAATAATTGTGATGTGGTTTTTATTTGTGTTGGAAATGACGACGATGTAAGAGCTGTTACTTTAGGCGGTAATGGCGCATTAGCGAGTATGGCTAAACATGCTGTACTGGTTGATCATACAACGGCCTCAGCTGAACTAGCTCGGGAGCTAAGTAAACACTGCCAACAGCAACACATAAGCTTTATTGATGCGCCAGTTTCAGGTGGTCAAGCGGGTGCAGAAAACGGTGTACTTACCATTATGTGTGGTGGTGAACAGCACATATTTGATCAAGTAAAGCCTATAATGGATGCGTACGCACGTTTTAGTCAATTAATGGGCGATGTTGGCAGCGGACAATTAGCCAAAATGGTTAATCAAATTTGTTTCACTAATGTTGTACAAGGATTAGCTGAAGGATTTAATTTTGCGCAAAAGGCAGGATTAGATACGGATAAACTGATAGATACCATCTCAAAAGGTGCAGCGGGTTCATGGCAAATGGATAACCGTGGTAAAACAATGTGTGCTGGCGAGTTTGACTTTGGTTTTGCTGTAGATTGGGTAAGAAAAGACTTGGCCATTGCATTTGCTGAAGCAGAGAAAATTGGCGCCGAATTACCTAACACTAAAATTCTTGATCAGTATTATAAAGAAGTTCAAGAAATGGGCGGTAACCGGTGGGACACTTCTAGCTTAATTACGAGGTTTCAAAAGTAAAAAATCGGTTATACCCATTTTACTAACGATAAGAACATATCTACTATCTAACTGGTTTTCCTGTGTATCAAGAAAATTATAAAGTTAATGAAACGGGTAGTATTTACAAGCAATGTATTGCAATAAAGCACTTTAACGCGATTGCAATGCATTGTTTTATAGTAACTTTTTCAATCTAGTTATTGCTGAATATATTGGTACAAGCCTTTTAAAATTGCCATTTTACTGGCATCATTTTCATGATCATGGGCAAGGTTTTCAAGTTTAAGCATATACTCTTCTGCACTAAGTAAACCTTTACCGCCTGATTGAATTTTATCTCGACAAAATTGCTGCCACTTCATTTGTTCTTCATTGGTTAGTGTATATGGATAATTTCTTGCTCGAAAACGAAATAGTAAGGTAGTTAAACGCTCATCTTGAAACTTAAATGGGTGTGAACCAAGCTGCTCTGGCGATAATTGGTGTAGAATTTCCATTTGTGCTTTATCAGCATGAGAAAAAAACTTACCTCCATATAAGCTATATTCGGCATCTTGTGGCTCAAAGTTATTCTCATCTAAAGCAAATACTTCTACTAACTTATCCCTAATTTCAAGGTGTTGTTTTAACTTGGCTAAGTTAGCCAAACAGGTTTCTCTTGGTATCGCTAAACGCTCTGCGTTTTCTGGTAATAATGTTTTAGCTGGCGAAATAGCAGGACATTTGTTTATATGTATTAGCTTAACAGGAATTGGCAGTTCGTCAGGAGCTAAATCATCTCTACGTGTATATAAACGCGCCTTTAATTCATCACTAGTTAACTCTATTAAAGGTTGTGGATCTTGTGCTAAATCTACCGCAATCACTGCATTTTTATTACTAGGGTGATAGGAAACTGGCGCAAACCAGCTGGTACAGCCATGCTTCGACGATATTTTACTTGAGGTGTGTACCACGGGGGTCATGTTGTAAACATCGAGCAATTCAGCCACTTTTTTCTTATTACGTAATTCAAATAAGTAGTGATAAAGTTTTGGCTGTTTTTCTTTGATTAATTTTGCCATAGCAATTGTTGCATAAACATCGCTCATAGCATCGTGAGCAGCTTCATGACTTATGCCATTTGCTTGAGTTAACAGCTCTAGCCTAAAACTTACCACTTGTTCACCGTCACGTTCAACGGTTGGCCAATTAATACCTTCAGGGCGAAGTGCATAACACGCACGCACCATATCAATAATGTCCCAACGGCTATTACCATTTTGCCATTCACGCGCATAAGGGTCGTAAAAATTTCTATAAAAAAGGTAACGGGAAACTTCATCATCAAAGCGAATACTGTTATACCCTGCAACGCAGGTATTGGGCGTGGTAAACAAACCTTGAATACGAGCCGCAAATTCGGCTTCAGACAAACCTTCTTTTAGTGCTTTTTGTGGCGTAATACCAGTAATAAGAGCGGCCTCAGGGTTTGGTAAGTAATCTTGTGGTGGTTGACAATAAAACATCTCTGGCTTACCAATGATATTTAAATCATAGTCAGTTCTAATACCAGCAAACTGGGAAGGTTTATCGTATTTAGGCGATACACCCCAAGTTTCATAATCGTGCCACAAAATAGTTGGTTGTTCATTGTTGCTCATGCTTTATTGCCTAGTGTTGTATAAGACATATCAGTTTGAATATACTTATTTTACAAACAAGGGTATATTCAATGTTATCGGTTTATACGTCTTTATACCTGATAGAAATCCATTTTATTAATCATAACATTAACAAGAAATACTTCGTAATTTATTAAACGTTTAGGTTGTTATATATACCGTTTTAACTTTCAGTAACATGTGATCTGCAATAAATGACTCTATCCAAATTGCAGTTGATTAAGTTAATAGCTCTGCGTTATCACCTAATTATTGTTTTTTTAATGTAAAGACTTCGTGTGTCAACTTTAAAAAAATAGTGTAGCTAGATTTTTATTCTACAATTAATAAATATATCAATTTATAGGTTTAAGGAATATTTATCGCAGTATTGATACAAATTTGAGTCTAACAATAATTAATAAGGTGGTTATATGCTATTTGGCAAAAAAAAGTTAGTACAAAAAATAGAGCAATTAGAGGGTGAATTAGCCATATTTCATGATATACAAAAAGATCTCAGGGATGAATTAGCATTTTTTTTGTTAGACCGTGAAGGAAAGTTCCTTGAAGTTAATTCATTATTCTTAATAACGTGCGAATATAAAGAAAATGAAGTAATTAATAAACATATAAAAGATTTCATCTTTGAGAAAACGTTAAAGCAAGATAATTGCCAGGCTATGCTGAATGCAATAAATAATGGTGTGCATTGGCATGGCACAATGCAGCTACAAAGTAAAAGTGGTAAAGAAATATGGTATAGAACGGTAATACAACCCAAAAATAATGCCGCAGAGCTTGCCGTTTACTCTAGTGAACAAACACAAACTATTGCAGAATCTAGAGAGCATAAAGATATGATGGGGGCTTTAACGCGCTCTTCAGCTGTTATTGAGTTCAATTTAGATGGCATAATACTTAATGCTAATGAAAATTTTTTAAAAGGTATGAATTATAGCCTTAACCAAATTATAGGTAAGCATCATCGTATTTTTTGTACACAAGACGAGGTTAATTCACAACGCTACCAAGACTTTTGGCAATCTCTTTGTGAGGGTAAATTTGTATCTGACCGTTTTAAACGAATTGACAGTTTAGGCAATGTAGTCTGGCTAGAAGCCTCGTATAACCCTATTCATGATGATAATGGCGACTTATATAAAGTGGTTAAATTTGCTACTGTGATCACAGAGCAAATGGCCCGTGAGGCGTCAATGGCTGAAACGTCAGAAATTGCTTACGATATATCTAAAAAAACTGATGAAGATACATTGAATGCTATCCAGGTAATTGAATCTACAATTGACACAATGGGTCAACTATCGACACAGATGAATGGCGCAAGTAAAGGTATATTTGAATTAGACACTCAGTCTCAAAAGGTGGCACAACTAGTTGATAGTATAAGGGGAATTGCGGATCAAACTAACTTATTGGCACTCAATGCTGCAATAGAAGCGGCTAGAGCAGGAGAACAAGGAAGAGGATTTGCCGTAGTTGCTGATGAAGTAAGACAACTAGCCTCTAGAACTAGCGTGGCAACAGAAGAAATTATAGGTGTCGTTAGTGAGAATAAAAAATTAACAGAAAATGCAGTCTCCTTGATTGAAGGCAGTATGAAAGAAGCTGACAAAGCTTTACAGCTTTCAACACAAGCGGGTGATGTTATGAATGAAATTCAAATCGGTGCAAGGCAGGTTGTTGACGCTGTCGCACAGTTTAATAAAAATCTATAAAAGTTTAAAAAGGCGTTGGTGATTTAATGCAGCAAGAAAATAAAGTAAGTGCTTTTACCTTAGGAGTGTTCATTTTTTTAGGGTTAACTATGCTGGGCTATTTATTAGCTAGTGCAGCGATAGAATATAAACAATACGATCGCACGATTAAGGTGAAAGGGCTTTCTGAACAAGAATATAATGCTGATATTGTGTTATGGCCTATCCAATTTATTGCAGCGGGCAATGATTTAGAAAGTTTGTATATATCGATTGAAAAAAACACCACTAAAATTAAGGACTTTCTCACAGATAGAGGTATTACGATTGAAGAGATTAGTTTTTCTGCTCCTGCTATATCCGATAAATCTGCTCAACAATATGGAAATTCAGGACAATATGAGTATCGTTATAGTGCAACACAAACAGTAACAGTTTACTCAACACAAATAGCTAGTATAAGAAAAATTATGGCTGCGTTATCTGAGCTTGGTAAACAAGGTATTGTATTTGTTGGAGATAATTACCAAACACAAACGGAATATATTTTTACACGTTTAAACGATATAAAGCCGGCGATGATTGAAGAGGCAACACGCAAAGCAAGAGAAGTAGCTGAAAAATTTGCTTTAGATTCAGACAGTAAATTAGGGAAAATTAAAAAAGCATCTCAAGGGCAGTTCAGCATTCGTTCTAGAGATAAAAACAACCCTCATATTAAACTGGTACGTGTTGTTTCAACGATTGAATATTACTTATCAGATTAAGAGTGATTCATCAAAGCTTGTTCATCAAAGTTACCAGTACTTGCTTCAAGCAATAACAATTTAAATATGTGAAAAGAAAGTTAGGCTATAAGTATGAGTGTTGGATTATCCGAATCCCGCTAATCTATTAGGGCATTTCTATTGGCTAACACAAACAATTACTGCGTTATTAAGTTAGTAGTTGTCTGAACAACAAGTGATTGTAGTAAATGCCTTGTTATTGTCTATTTTTATTGGGTATAAATTAGGGCCTTAATGCTACTTAAATTATACGATTGTAAGTAAGTTGCTTTTTAGCTTAATGTGCAAAACTCAGCATTGGTTAATTTTAGTAGAGCATCGGGAGCTAGTTCTATTTCTAAACCGCGCTTGCCACCACTAATAAATATGGTGTCAAAGCTTGATGCTGTAGTATCTATTAACGTGGGTAGTTGTTTTTTTTGGCCTAATGGACTTACACCTCCCAAAACATAGCCTGTTGTCTTTTCAACCTTTTGTGCAACTGCCATTTGTGCTTTTTTAGCCTTCAACGCTTTTGCAGCTAATTTCAATGATAGTTGTTGTTCAACAGGCACTATGCACACCGCTAATTTATCATCGTACTCAATAACTAAGGTTTTAAAGATGCGATTAGCACTTACCGACATTTTCTCAGCTGCTTCTAATCCATAAGACTTTGCACTATCACTGTGTTGATAATGGTGAATAAAATGTGGTGTTTTATTTTGTTCCAGTAGCTTTACTGCGGGTGTCATAAAAAGAATATCCTTTTGGAAATACCAGTAAAAAACTATTTAAGTTCAATTAGGGCGTGTTGATCTTTGCTATACATTTTTGCAGCGATTTATTTGGTGTTTATACAAGGCTGAACTTATGTAATGGGGTTGTTCCCCATCAATAAGTGAAAACGCCGTAGAAAAACCAAAGAGGCGCTGTCCTACGGATACGTTTAAACATGATTTACTTTTCGTTGCTTACACGGAAGTAGGTACTTAGCGTGAGCAGGACGCGGAAGCTGTCTAGCTCATTTATGTAGTATATTACACGTTATTCTCTACGCCTCAATTAAATTATGTTTAATTCGTACAAAATTTGTACTCGTAAGATCAACACGCCCTAATGCTAATTGTAGTACTTTAGGCGATTAGTTTCTGTAACTTCATTAGAAATTATAATGCTAGTCGTAGATATTGCTTACTGTAACGCGTTAAACTCTCCTTAGTAAATATACTACTTAAAAATAATAATTTATGACATTTCGTGTACTACATACTTCCGATTGGCATTTGGGCCAATATTTTTATGGTAAGAGCCGATTCAAAGAGCACCAAGCATTTATTAGCTGGTTGGTCGAGCAAGTTATCGTAAACCAAATTGACGCGGTGATTGTTGCCGGTGATATATTTGATACCGGTACGCCACCAAGTTATGCCCGTGAGCTTTATTTTGAAGTTATCGCTAAGTTACAGAAAGTAAATTGTCAGTTAGTGTTGTTAGCTGGTAATCACGACTCTGTTGCTATGTTAAGCGAAGCAAAAAATTTATTGTCACAAATGTCTTGTACAGTTATTGCTAGCGCTAATAGCATCACCAACGATCAATTAATTGAACTTTACAATAATGAAGGTGAGTTAGGAGCCGTAGTATGTGCAGTACCTTTTATTCGCCCGCGCGATATAGTTGTTAGTCGAGCTGGGCAGTCAGCACAAGAAAAACAAATGTCATTGCAGCAAGCTATCGCTGAGCATTATCAAACGCTATTTAATGATGCCAAATTACTCGCTGATGGCAAAGTGCCTATCATTGCAACGGGGCATTTAACCACAGTAGGTGTTACAAGTAGTGATTCTGTTCGTGATATCTATATTGGTACCTTAGAAGCTTTTAATGCCAATGCCTTTCCACCGGCAGACTATATTGCCTTAGGCCATATACATAAAAGTCAGAAGGTGGCAAAGTCTGAGCATATTCGTTACTGCGGTTCACCCATTCCTTTAAGCTTTGACGAAGCGAGCCAGACTAAAAGTGTATTAATGGTTGAATTTAATCAGGCAGAATTAACGCAGGTAACACCTATAACTATTCCTTGTTTTCAACCATTGGTAATGATTAAAACAAGTATTGATGAGCTTGAGGAACAAATAAATAAAGTTGCGGACAACACCCCTCGAATAAATGAAGAGCAAACTATTTGGCTAGATATCGAAGTGAATAGTGCAGAGTATTTACAAGATCTCACCGTGAGAATTGAAGAGATTATTAGCACATTACCCATCGAAGTATTGTTAGTACGAAGGGCAAAAGCATCACGTGAAAAAATGCCAAGTAATAATGAAAAAGTTACGTTAAATGAATTGAGCTTAACTGACGTGTTTGAGACACGTTTAGCGGAAGAGGATTGGCAAACAGCAGATGAGATAGCGCGCAAACAACGACTACAAAACTTATTTTTGAAGGTTGTTGAACAAGTAGAACATTCAGATCAAACATCTAAACATAATAGTGGAGACACGTTATGAAAATTTTAAGTTTGCGCTTTGAAAATATTAATTCGTTAAAAGGTGAATGGAAAATAGATTTCACTAAAAACCCGTTTGACAGTAGCGGGTTATTTGCGATTACCGGGCCTACTGGCGCAGGAAAAACGACTATTTTAGATGCTATTTGTTTAGCACTTTATCATCAAACTCCCCGATTAACTGTTTCCGATAAACAAAATCAATTAATGACACGCCATACTAGTAGCTGTTTGGCTGAAGTGGAGTTTTATGTAAAAGGGCAAGGTTATCGTGCTTTTTGGAGTCAACGTCGAGCTAAAAATAGTTTACAAGGTAATTTACAAAAGCCAGTAGCAGAGCTTTCAACGCTTGAAGGTAAAATTATTGCAACTAAAGTGTCTCAAGTACGAAGCGAAATTGCACGAATAACTGGCTTAGACTTTAGCCGGTTTACTAAGTCGATGATGTTATCGCAGGGACAATTTGCTGCATTCTTAAACGCACCTGCAAATGAAAGGGCTGAATTACTTGAAGAATTAACGGGAACCGAAATATACGGGGTAATTTCACAACAAGTCTTTCAAAATCACAAGTCTGCGAATGAACAACTAAATTTATTAAGAGCTAAGAGCCAGGGCGTAAATTTACTTGACGAACAACAGTTAGAAGATATTGAAAAAGAGCTTGCAAGCCTTTCACAGCAAGAAAACACCGTTATAAAAAAGCAACTGTTATTCCAGAAAGCGCTAAATTGGCACAATAATAGTGAAGAAAATGACAAACATATTTTAAACACTAAGACCCAACTAGATAATATTACCCAAAAAAAAATAGCGGCTACTGATGACTTAACAAAGTTAGCACTGTCTGAACCCGCTGAAAAAATTCGCCCTATTTATGATGCTTATAATGATAAAAATGCCCAACATAATGAGCTAGTTAACGATCAGATAGCGTTGAATCAATCATATAATGAAAATAATAAAGTACTTGATCAACTTTCAAAGGAGTTAAGCGACTTTGATACACAATTAAAAGTTAAGCAGCAAAAAGATGCAGAAGTAGAAAATTTAATTATTGAAAAAATAATTCCACTTGATGGAAAAATTAACGCACTTGAACTTCAATCAGCACCACTCATTGAAAAGCAACAGAAATTGCAAGATAGCCTAAACACAACGGATAAAAAAATTGAACAATTACAAGAGACACAAGGTTTACTTAGCGAAATAACAAGCAAGCAGGCTCAATATTTAGGGCTTCATCAATTTATCAAATCATTACCTGAAAAGTTGCCGTTATGGAAAAATCAATATTATTACTTATTACAGCAAGAGGGTGAGCTAGCAAAGCTTACACGCGAACAACTTGAATATAAACAACAAGTTGACGTGTATAATGAACAATTAAAGCAGCAACAAGAACAGCAAGTAGAACTAGCAAATGTAAAAGTATATGCATCAGAGCAGTTGCTAGCATTAAATACAAAAAAGTCATTAGTATTGCAAAATATTGATTTACCAACCGAAGAAGCTGTTAGTGAACAGTTAAACCAGTTACAACGTCAATCCGCGCTGCAAGTTCAGGCGTTAGATTGTGCACAACGTTATCAGCAATTAACCACTGAAATTAATCAACTTAATTTACAAATAGCAGAACAAACGCAGCAACTGAAAAGCGTTGATATCAATATTATAAAATTGCGAGACCAATATCGTATACAGCAACAGCAATGCGACGACGTAGCCTTAATTGTTGCGCAACAGAAGGTTATTCTATCTCTGTCTGAGCATAGAGAACAATTAAAACCCGAAGAAGCTTGTCCTTTGTGTGGTTCTTTTGATCATCCTGCTATTGAGGATTATCAAGAGTTATCAGGCAACGGTGTAAATGAACAGCAGCTACGTTTGAAAGCTTTAAATGAAGG
The DNA here is from genome assembly GCF_030295935.1 of Thalassotalea piscium. NCBI lineage: Bacteria > Pseudomonadati > Pseudomonadota > Gammaproteobacteria > Alteromonadales > Colwelliaceae > Thalassotalea > Thalassotalea piscium. Next base: position 2,113,933 of record NZ_AP027362.1, on the reverse strand, counting down.
ACTAAGCAAATTAGAGCATCAAGGTAAAGCGGCCAGTGTGTTGCAAGCTCAATTAACTACAGAATTAAAGCAATGGAAGAAACAGCTGCATGATAAAAAAATAGAGCAGCAAAACATACAGGTTAAATGGCAGGAATATGACGGACAATTAACGATTAACTTACCGATTGAACAATTAGCTGAAATCGAAACTTTGCTTTCTAATCGTAAATATCGCTATGAAAAACTCTGTCTTGCCGTAGAACAGCTTCAAAAGCTTAACCAAACAATTGCATTAGAACAACAGAAAATAGTAGAACAGGATAAAACATTAGTTTTTCATGATAACCAAATCAATCAAATTCGATTATCCTTAGAAAATATTGCTCAAAATATACAAACAGTTATTTATCAACAGGAGCAAATAAAACATAGTATTTCAGAGCAAAGCAAGCATCTTAAAGCTGAAATTGATTTAGTTTTTCATCTTGAACCATCGCAAGTTGAAGCATTTATTACCGATAATGAAATAAACGATAATTTAATAAATACTAGCGTAATAAACACGAGTGCAATGAGTGAGTTGTTATTTAAAGAAAATACTCAATTAGCCTCAGCTGAAGAATTTGAGCATTGGTGGTCTTCATTGCAAGATAAAATTACTGAGTATCAACAAACTCAGCAAGAGCATGAGCAAAACAACATAAATTTAAAAGCAAAAGCGCAAGAAATTACCTTTGAGCTAAAACAACAGCAGCTAAACCAGCAAGCGTTAACTGAGGTATCGGATCAGGTAGTTAATATACAGGAACAAGTTAGCACACTGAAAAAACAACGTTACGATTTATTTGGCGATAAACTTATCCAAAATGTACGAAACGAAATACTAATAGCGCAAAATAGTTCGGCTACTGAACGTTCGAACATACAAAGTAAGCACCAAGCTATATTAGAAACTGTACAACAACAACGCGGACTGATTTCTAGTGTAGAGAAGCAGCTTAAAAATTTAACGCCATTACGAGCAACTGCACAAAAAGCTTGGAAGGTTGCTTTATCAAACAGTTGTTTTGAGCAAGAGCATAAATTTATACAGGCGTTAATGTCGACAGAAGAGCGAGAAAGAATTCAAGTATTTGCACAAGCTATTGCACGAGAGAAAGATAAAGCGGACACGTTGCTAGAACAATATAGTCAACAAGCAAGTCAATTATTACTGCAACAACAGCAATTACTAAAAGAGGGTGTTGACAGTTTTGAGTCAGAAGCCTTAAAAGTTAATCTAAATGATATTAATGAGCAGTTAAAACAATGTCAGATTCAGCAAGGGCAGTTATCTCAATCGTTAAAACATGATCAACAACAAAAAGCTCAACAGCAATCATTAATAACTGACATTAATGAGCAACAAATTATTGTTGATGATTTGGCTCATCTTACAGGTTTAATTGGCTCTGCCGACGGAGCAAAATTTAGAAAGTTTGCCCAAGGGCTGACATTGTCGCACTTAGTGCATTTAGCCAATAAACATCTAGAACGCTTATATGGCCGTTATCAATTACAAAGTCAACAATCAGATGCTTTAGCGTTAGAAGTGTTAGATACTTGGCAGGCTGATGCCGTTCGTGATACAAAAACTTTGTCAGGAGGGGAAAGCTTCCTAGTAAGTTTAGCGTTAGCTTTAGCGCTTTCTGATCTTGTTAGTGCTAAAACAAGTATAGATTCATTATTTTTAGACGAAGGGTTTGGAACGTTAGATAACGATACTTTAGAGATCGCACTAGATGCATTAGATAACTTGAATGCAACCGGAAAAATGATTGGTATTATTAGCCATGTAGAAACCTTAAAAGATCGAATTGCGGTGCAAATAAAAGTTAAAAAGCGAAGTGGGCTTGGTGTAAGTGAGTTAGACCATTGTTTTAAAGTTGAAAAATAATATTTAAAGTCAGCTTAGACTGCCTGTTAACAAACACTGCATCTTATTTCTCATGCAGTGGTGAGGCTTTAATATTTTGTACCTAAATTTTAATTGCCTTCGAAAGTATTGGGAAAATGAAGGCAATAAAGTTTTTGTTTTTAATAGTCACTTCTATGTTATTGTGTATTGATTGGGCAATCATAATTTTGAGTTGTGTTATATGTCCTTTAGTACATGACAGGATGTGTTTTTACAGGGAGTATCAAATATTGTTTAATAAATTAATACCAGCGTCAATCATCGTGGCTTTATCATCTTGTGGAACTACGCAACCCCAAGCTTATCAAAAAGAGAGGACGCCAGAAGATAGAAATCAATATGTTGGGGCTGAAGGTTTGTCTCAATACCAAAAAGATCAAAACTATTTACTTAGCAAAGCATTATCTGATAAATGTACAAAAGCAAAAGTTGATTTGGCAATAGCAAGGACAAATGATCAAGCGAGCGAAATTAAAAAGCAAAAAGCATTAATTGCGCGAACCTGTGTTTAATTGGCTCAATATATACATAAATAAGGAATAAAAATGGGGATTAAATTCTGGGTTGTAAGATCGATTAAAGTGTTTCTTTCAATATTTGTAATATTAATTATTATTGAACAATTAAAAGGACATGATATCCAAAACGCTGTTATGTTTTCATTACTCTGGTCATTTCTTTCAACGTTGGTTTTTATCTCTTCAAGAGTATATCAATCTCGCAAGGGAGTAGTTTGCACCCTTTGCAATGATACACCTGAGCAAAAAACTAAAACAAAAAACTAAACTTAATCGGTAAAAAACCTTATAACAAAATCTATGTAATTGTCTTTATTATTTTATTCACAATGTAAAATTTGCTTATTATAGTTAATTAAGCCCGTTATTATATGGCTATAATTTGACTGTAAAAAACCATCATTTAATGTTTCTGAAATGTTCAGAGCAACAATCGAATTTGTAATACATTAAATAATGCCTAATGTACTTGTCTGTTATTTCTAATAACAATGCATGAAGTTTTCCCAAATTCAGCCCATTTGCTCAGCTGGGTAATTTCTTCATTACTTAATAGGGGATTACAAATTACAATGGCTGAACAGTTACCTTTACACAACGCCTTTTCAATATTTGCTAGTACTAAATTATGTTTATTAGCATGTACTTTTAATATTTTAGATGTATCTATTTCATTATAATTTGTTAACTGCTCTAGTGGTTCTTCGTCAGGATTAATCATTAATATCCACTTATTTTCAATACTGTATTGACGACAAATCTCAGCATATTGTTGTGAGAGGTTTAACTCATTATCTATATCAATAATACTTAAACTATTACGTTTTATTGAATGTAAGCTACAACCTAATTCATCTAACTCATTGTTTGTAATGTTAATGTTCATCATTTTTGTTAAATCCACCGTATACTGTATAAATCTACAGTATATGATAATTATTCGATGATCAACTCTTTTTTTTAACTTTAATCATTGGGTTAATATCAATCATCATTTTTAATCGGTATTATTGTGGCGAGTAGAAATTTTCTGCACGCATTTGCAGCAGAGCTTTTGCTATCAATAAAAGCTTGAGATGGTGTAATAGGGCTTACTCTCTAAAAAATGACAAAACAATTAAAATATCTAAAGGTCTGATATTCTTTAGTTACTTTCAATCGGTATAAAAGTCATACCTTAAAGGTAAGCACAATTTGAATTTTACTAACTATTTAGGGAGTCGTATGGAAATTAAAGTTGAGTTGCTAGAAGGTCAAAAGCTTAAAGCAAAGTTTGGTAAGCATGAAGTGATCAGTGATCAAAATATCAGTTTAGATCAGTTAGGCGATTATCCTGAGCCTTATGATTATTTTTTAGTGAGCATGGTGTTATGCGCAGCTTTTTATGTTCGTCAGTTTTGTACTTCAAGAGACATTCCAACTGAAGGGCTTATATTATCACAAGAAAATAGTCGCTCAGAAGAAGACAAATATAAGCAAACGTTTAATATTGTGGTTAAATTACCTGATAATTTTCCACAAAAATATCGTAAAGCTGTTTTAGCCGCAGCAAGTTCATGTACGGTTAAAAAAGTAATACAAGCACTACCAGAGTTTGAAGTTTCTATTTCTTAAGACTCGGGCGTGTTGATCTTAGAGACTGAGTGTATTAGGGGATACTTTTAGGTTATCTATTGATTGATACTACTCAGCTCTTCAATACGATGTTGCGTGGTGTTGATGTAACACTTTTTATAAGCAGGGGCTGCTGTTATTTCAGGTGATATATGCAGGTATTGCCAGCGGCAGTTATTTTCACGGTAGGTAATGAAATTAAGCTGAGCGCGATTAAACATTTCTAATGCTGATTTTCGGCCTGTTTTTAAAGCAAATTCTTCTAAAATAAATATTTGATTATTAATCCAAGTTTGTAGCTCACGATCTACAGACTCTTTTACTTGATCAAAACACATAGAGAGTGCTTTGGGTGCAGTAAATTTACTTTCACAAGCTTTTACCGTTTTTAGTACCGCAGCATGTGCAGGAGTGCTAAACAGAGTCGCCATTGTCGTGCTAATAATGAGTAGTGATATAAATTGCTTTATCATGCTGGTAGTACTTTTTTATAGGGCTTAACAATTACATTGGCGTAAACACCAGCGTCGATATAAGGGTCTTGGTCTGCCCAATGTTGCGCATCAATTAACGAATCAAACTCAGCAATTATGACAGAGCCGGTAAAGCCTGCATCGCTAGGGTTTTCACTGTCAATAGCAGGGCAAGGACCTGCAACGAGTAATCTACCCTGTGCTTGTAGGTCTTTTAATCGTTCTAAGTGTTTATCTCTTACAGATAATCTCTTTTGTAAACTGTTTTCGGTATCTTGGCTGAAAATTACGTAATACATTGGGCTCACTTTATTCTGGTTTATTATCTATTTTAGCAGAGACGTCGCTATTTTCTTCTTCTTTTGGTAAATACTTATACAGGGCTAAAATTGAGCCTATGGCAAAGACAAAAGTCATTGCCATTAAACCAAAGACTTTAAAGTTAACCCACGTTTCTAATGAAAAGTTATAGGCGATATAAATATTAAGTAAGCTACACAGTAAAAAGAATAATGCCCAAGCTAAATTGAGTTTAGTCCATATATTATCGGGGAGAGGTAAGCCTTCAGATAACATTTCTTTTATTAGGTTTTTCTTAAAAACAACTTGGCTAACAATAAGTACAACAGCAAACAATGCATTGATTATTGTTACTTTCCACTTTAGAAAAGCATCGTCGTGAAAGAATATAGTTAATCCGCCAAAGATAAGAATTAGGCCGAAAAATATAAGGTTTCGTTTGGGAATAGGCTCTTTTTTGAGTAAGTAATAGCCAATTTGAATTGCCGATGTGACGATTAAAGAGCCTGTTGCCCAATATATGTCTGCAAATTTATAAAAGATAAAAAATACGATCAGAGGTATATATTCAAAAATAGCGTGCATAATACTACAAAATAGTTTTTAACAAGTGTTTGATTCTATAGAAAGCTAAGAAGAGATCCAAATTTTTATCGAGGATAAAGCTGATTAATTGTTTTACATCAGTTTTATCCTCGATTATGCAGGGGGAGAGCGGTTAGTTTTTATTGTAACCAAAAGGATCATCAATAGAATGTGACGGCTCAGTAAACCATTTAGGCCCTTGTTCTGTCATATAAAAATGATCTTCAAGTCGAATACCAAATTCGTCAGGTATAACTAGCATTGGCTCGTTTGAAAAACACATGCCCTTAGTCAATAGCGTTTGGTCGCTGCTGACCAAGTATGGCCATTCATGTATGTCTAAGCCAATTCCATGACCTGTACGGTGAGGACAACCAGGTGTTTGGTATTCAGGCCCCATACCTTGTGATGCTATATACTCACGTGCAGCATCATCAACTTTTCCGCAGGGCTGACCAAGTTGTGCGGCATCAAATGCAGCTTTTTGTGCCATTTTCTCAACATTCCACATGGTGCGCTGACGCTCATTTGCCTGACCAAATACATATGTTCGAGTGATGTCAGAGTTATAACCTTCTACTTGGCAGCCAGTGTCAATTAACACAATATCATTTTCTTCTAAATTCTTAGGGTTTTTAACACCGTGCGGAAAAGAAGAATCTTTACCAAATAAAACTATACAAAAATATGAACCGGCAGGAGCACCTACCTTTATATGCGCTTGATGTATAAATTGAGTAACTTCAGCCGTTGAAATACCCACATGTAATATTTTAGCAACAGCTTTATGTACTTCTATGGTCATGTTTTTAGCTGTTTGTAGAAGTGATATTTCATGAGCCGATTTTTCAGTTCTACAGCCTGCCGTAATTGGCTTGGCATCTACTAATTCAATATTACTAACGGCTTCTTTTATTCCATTAGCGATAAAAAAAGCAGTAGCCTCATCAATTGCCAATTTCCCCTTACTTATTCCCATTGCAGTTAACACGTTTGCACACAAAGCATAAGGGCACTCATGCTCCTGCCATCCGTGAATTTTACCTTTGATTACCATGTATTGATTTAAGGTATTAATTTCGAAGAAAGGTGTGATGTATTCAATATCGCCTTCAGCGGGTAAAATAGCACCTACCATACGTTCACTTGCATACCAGCGTGTACCGGTAAAATAGTATAAGTTTGTACCAGCGTTTAAATAAGTTGCAGCAATGCCTTGTGCTTTCATTAATCGCTGGGCTTTTTCAATTCGTTGTTGATATTCCTGTTCACTAACCGCGGCGACGCCGCTTGTCATATTACTGAGTTTACTTAGTTCAATCTGAGCGGTTGAACCGCCAACGCCTATAGTCATACTTTCTCTCTTCATTATGATCCAATAAAGTGATTTTAAAGCAAATATCGCTAGTTGTATACAATATGTAATGCTTTGTGTGATAGATTTTCCTGATAGAAAATCAAATACTAAATTTAATAACTTAATAAAGTGATTATAAGCTAATATTTTATTATAGTATTATAAAGGCTTTAAAATAATGTATGATTAATTTATGTACCACATTGTATATGATGTGGCTTTAGCTTTAATGTTGCATTGATATCACTCAACGCTTTAAATATAAAATTATTATGTAGTCTTTATGTTTTACGAATTGAAACAAAAAACAGGGCTTACAGATGTTTACGAATTTACTTCGTTTTATTACAAAACGAAATACTATTTGTAAGCATACTTAAACAAACTCTTAGGATGGTCGTAACGTGAACAGTACAATCTTAGTTATTGATGACGCTAAAGATACATTAATGTTACTTGAGTTTGATCTCATCGAAGCCGGTTATAAAGTGTTAACTGCAAATGGAGGAGAGCAAGCATTAGAGATACTTAATAGGCAAGCGGTTGATCTTGTTTTACTTGATTTACATATGCCCAAAATGTCTGGTATGGAAGTGTTAGCTAATATAACCGCACTTGAAACTGCACCGCCTGTTATTATGTTATCTGCCTCAGATGACGAAAATGATGTAGTAAAAACACTCGATGTTGGCGCTGAAGATTATGTCACTAAACCTTATGTTGCAAAAGTACTATACGCACGCATTCGAAACGCACTGCGTTTGAAAGAAAAAACACAAGAATTAGAAGCTTTATTACGTACCGACAGCCTTACCCATATTAATAATCGTGTTGGTTATGAAGAGCTAGCAACAAAAGTTATCAGCCATGCTAAACGTAATAAACATCGAACAGCGATAGCAATGTTAGACATTGATCACTTTAAAGCTGTTAATGATACGCATGGGCATGATGGCGGTGATGTTGTATTAGTAGAGTTTGCTAAGCTGTTGATTTCATGTTTTCGTGATTACGATGTTATAGGACGAATTGGTGGTGAAGAGTTTGCTGTCTGTATGCCTAATGTGCGATTAGAGACAGCTTTAGCTGCTTGTGAAAGATTTCGAGAATCTTTAGCTCAGTTAACTATCTCTCTACCAGATGATCCTGATGCAACAATAAATATTACAGTGAGTATTGGTCTTATTGTTTCAAATGATCCTGATAGCATGCTAGATGACTTAATGAGAGAGGCTGATAAGCTAATGTATAGGGCTAAATCAGCTGGCAGAAACCAAACAGTTACGGAGAAAAACAAATCAGAAAACGCAGCAAACAATAATAAAGATAATGAACTGGTCACATCAAAGGATAATAACAATTTGAATACTAACACTCCAAAGCAACCCGAATCTGAAAAGTATGCAGGTATTGATTTTGATATTGGCGTTAATAATGTGTTGGGTGATGAAGGATTATTCGAAGAAATTTTAGTTATGTTTTATCAAGATCATAAACAAGATAAAGATAAAATAGCACAAGCGATAAATGACAATGACTTACTCACACTGAAATCTTTAACACACACTTTAAAAGGTGTTGCTTGTTCAATTGGGGCAATGGAATTGTTTAATCATACTAAAGCGCTCGATAACGCGGCTAACGATCAGAAATTACAAGAGTTTGATTATTTATTCAAACCGGTGGCATTAGCCATAAACAAAGTTATTAATGGCATTGAAACCACCCTAGGGGATAAGCTTTAACCAGGGAAAAGGGTAGATTAACGCAGATAATCTACTCTAAGTTAATGTCGATATTTGTGGTTGGAATACAGCAGCAGGTCAAAATTTCGTTTTCACCCACAAATGCTAAAGGCTCTCCGTTAGGATATAACACTTGCCCTTGCTTTAATGTGACACGGCAAGCGCCACAAAAGCCATCTCTACAGTGATAGTGAGCTTCTATACCGTTTCTTTCTAAACAATTTAATAAGTTTTTATCTTCACTCGTGAATGTTACCTTGTGATCATCGACAATGATCACAAGGTCAGATTCAGACGAATTATCGGATAGTTTACTATTAGTGTGCCCCATAACTAAGTACTAAGTAGAACAACAAACTAATAGTAAACAGGCTGCCATAACGTTATAGATCAAAACCATCAAAATCGTCACTTGAAACTGACGAATCAACTTGTCCAACTAAATAGCTTGAAATTTCAGACTCTTGTGGAGCCACTTGCACGTTGTCGCTCACTAAATAAGCATTCATCCAAGGCAATGGGTTGCTTTTAATATCAAATGGCGCTTCATAGCCAATTGCGGCTAAGCGTTGGTTGCAAATATATTCAATATATTGATTTAGTATCTCAGCATTTAGGCCAATCATTGAACCATCTTTAAACAAATATTGTGCCCATTCTTTTTCTTGCTCAACCACGTCAAGAAATATTTGTAGGCCTTCATCACGTAACTGCTCTGACACTTCTTTCATTTCAGGGTCGTCTTTACCTAAAAGCCAATTATTAAGTATATGTTGTGTACCTGTTAAGTGTAGCGCCTCATCTCGTGCAATTAATTTAATAATTTTAGCGTTACCTTCAAGTAACTCTCGTTCAGCAAAAGCGAAAGAACAGGCAAAGCTTACATAAAATCTAATCGCTTCAAGAGCGTTAACAGAGCATATAGCAAGGTATAAACGTTCTTTAAGCTTACGCTCACTAACCTCAAGAGTTTCACCATTAACTTGATAAGATCCAGGACCTTGTGATTGAAGTAACTGAGTGGTAATTATTACTGAGTCAAAATATTTAGCAATACTTGTTGCACGCTTTAAAATAGCTGGGTTAACAACGATATCATCGAAAACTTCACTTGGATCAGAGAATAAGTTTCGTAAAATGTGAGTGTATGAGCGTGAGTGAATAGTTTCGCTAAATGCCCAAGTTTCTACCCAAGTTTCTACTTCTGGTAATGAAACTAACGGAAGTAGTACCGCATTAACAGAGCGTGCAGCCATACTGTCTAAAAGAGTTTGATACTTTAGGTTTGAAATAAAGATGTGTTTTTCTGAATTAGTTAAACTCTGCCAATCTGCACGATCTTTAGAAACATCGATTTCTTCAGGGCGCCAAAAGAAAGATAGTTGTTTTTCAATGAGCTTTTCAAACGCAATAAATCGTTGTTGGTCATAACGGGCAACATTTACACTGTTCCCCATAAACATTGGTTCTAGCAATGCGTTATTTGGGGTTTGGTTAAATGTAGTATAAGTCATTTCTTACTCCTTGAAGCACCAATTTGACGTTTATTGGTGCTCCATCAACAGATTATTATTATTTTATAAAACATCGCAAGCATCAGCGTCTGCGATATTTAATTTGGTTATCAGATATACACGAGCTTAAATTTTACACGCACCGCCTTCACAGTCAGCATCTTCTTGTTCTATATGACTGTCTGCTGCACCGTCGCGAGTGTTGTGGTAATACAAGGTTTTTATGCCCAGTTTATAAGCCGTTAATATATCCTGTAGTATTTGTTTTACAGGTACTTTGCCACCATCATATTTATTTGGATCATAATTGGTATTTGCAGAGATAGTTTGGTCAACAAATTTTTGCATAATACCAACAAGCTGCAAATAGCCTTCATTGCTTGGTATATTCCAAAGTAACTCGTAATTGTCTTTTAACGCTTCATACTCTGGAACTACTTGCTTTAATGTTCCGTCTTTACTTGCTTTTACGCTGATAAGACCACGAGGTGGCTCAATACCGTTAGTTGCATTTGAGATTTGTGAAGATGTTTCTGAAGGCATTAATGCAGAAACGGTTGAGTTTCTTACCCCGTGCTCTTTAATGCTGGCTCTTAAGGTTTCCCAATCAAGGTGCAATGGCTCTGCTGTAATTTTATCGACTTCGCGCTTGTAGGTATCAATTGGTAAAATACCTTGTGATAAACGAGTTTCATTAAATTTAGGGCAAGCACCTTGCTCTTTTGCTAACTCATTTGAAGCTTTTAATAAATAATACTGAATTGCTTCAAAGGTTCTATGGGTTAAGTTGTTCGCACTACCATTTGAGTAAAACACACCATTTTTAGCAAGGTAATAGGCGTAATTAATCACACCTATACCTAATGTTCTGCGGCCCATTGTAGCATTATGAGCGGCTGGTACAGGGTAGTCTTGGTAATCTAATAAACTATCTAAAGCACGAATTGCTAAATCTGCAAGACCTTCTAATTCATCTAAGCTTTTGATTGCACCTAGGTTGAATGCAGACAAGGTACACAATGCAATTTCACCATTTGGATCATTTACATCATTCATTGGCTTTGTAGGTAGTGCTATTTCTAAACATAAGTTACTTTGACGAATAGGCGCTAACGAAGGGATAAATGGACTATGAGTGTTACAGTGGTCAACGTTTTGCAAGTAAATACGACCTGTACTTGCACGCTCTTGTGCAAATAATGTAAATAGCTCTATCGCTTTTATACGCTTCTTACGGATGCTATCGTCTGCTTCATATTGTAAATACAGTTGTTCAAACTTATCTTGATCTTCAAAGAATGCGTCATACAACCCAGGAACATCACTTGGACTAAATAGGGTGATTGCTTCACCTTTGATTAAGCGTTGGTACATAACTTTATTAAACTGAACGCCGTAATCTAAATGACGCACGCGGTTTTCTTCTACCCCGCGGTTATTTTTCAGTACAAGCAGACTTTCTACTTCTAAATGCCATAAAGGATAGAAAAGTGTAGCTGCACCGCCTCTTACACCACCTTGAGAGCAACTTTTGACAGCCGTTTGAAAGTGCTTATAAAAGGGTATACAACCTGTATGAAATGCTTCGCCATTTCGGATAGTACTGCCAAGCGCACGAATACGTCCAGCGTTAATACCAATCCCAGCGCGTTGCGAGACATATTTTACAATAGAGCTTGATGTTGCATTTATTGAGTCTAAACTGTCACCACATTCAATTAATACACAAGATGAAAACTGTCTAGTTGGTGTGCGTACACCTGCCATAATTGGAGTAGGCAAAGAAATTTTAAATGTTGAAATTGCGTTATAAAAGCCTTCAACATAAGATAAGCGTGTTTCAGCCGGATATTTAGCAAATAAACAAGCAGAAACTAGCAAGTAAAGAAACTGTGCACTTTCGTAAATTTCACCCGTAACACGGTTCTGAACTAAATACTTCCCTTCAAGCTGCTTTACAGCAGCATAACTGAAAGTAAGATCGCGACTATGATCCAGAAAAGTTTCCATTTGTTCTATTTCAGCTTGAGTATAATCTTGTAATAAGTGTTCATCATACTTACCGGCTTCAACAAGCTTTACTATATGAGAATAAAGTGAAGGAGGCTCGAATTGACCGTATGCTTTTTTGCGTAGGTGAAATATCGCTAAACGCGCTGATAAAAACTGATAATCAGGAGTTTCTTCAGAAATAAGATCGGCAGCTGATTTAATAATTGTTTCATGAATATCTTCGGTTTTAATGCCATCATAAAATTGAATGTGTGACTTTAACTCAACCTGAGAAACCGATACGTTATTTAAACCTTGGGCGGCCCATGCAATAACTTTATGAATTTTTTCTAAATCGATCAGTTCTCTATTGCCATTGCGTTTAGTTACAAAAAGATTGCTATTCATGAAAATCCTGTAAATCTGATTATTATTTTAGTTATTCGGCGTATATATTACTCCCTTGAGCTGTTTGATTGAAAAAACACCAAAACACTATATCTGGGGGGTAATGCAAATTGTGATCACAAGATAATGAGGTTTGGGTACGAATGCAAGTGGTATTAGGGTTTAATTTATTATCTCTTTGGTAGATAAAAATTTGTGTTAGTAGTGGCTAACTGAGTACCACGTTTTAATTTTGATTTTACAAAAACGCAATGGTTATTTACTATTTTTTTAGCCTTACAAACTCTTTTATTGAATTTGGTTATATCTATATAGCTAAAACTAATATTAAAAATTAACTCATTTAATATCAATAGTTTAGTGTTTTTGTGTAATAAAGTGGCAGCTTGTCTATTTAATCAACGCTTTAATTTCTAATGGCGATTTACAGCTGAAATCACTTAACCAATTATTACAATCAGAAAGATTATTTATATAACCCCATTGTGCAATAACGGTTGTCATATTTGCAGCATTACCAGCTTCTATGTCTCTAGGCGCATCACCTACATAAAGTGTGTGCTTCGGATCAACATTCATTTCTTTACAGGCATGAAGCAAAGGTTCGGGATCGGGTTTTCTTTTGGCTAAGGTATCTCCACCGATAATAACTTGGCAATCATTAAACTCTGGGAAGTTTGGCAGTAGCTTTAAGGTTAGATCTTCGGGCTTGTTTGTTACAATACCCCAAGTAATATTATGCTGTTTAAGGTATTCAATGAGTTCTATAACACCTGAATATATCGATGTATGCGTTGCGATATTATTTTCGTAGTAGGATAAAAATTGTTGACGTAACTCTTGAAAATTAAACGCGCTAAGCTTGTCTTTGAACCCTAGTTCAAGCAACCCTTTAGCGCCGTCAGAAGCTACAGGGCGATATGCTGAACGCTCAACCAAAGGTAAGTTGTTTTGTAAAAGCAGATGATTTAGCGCCGCGCCTAAATCGTTAGCTGTATCGAGTAACGTTCCGTCTAAGTCAAACAACACCGCTTGAGTAGCACTTGGTAAAGACACCTTTATACCTTCTGACAACATAAAATATAATTAACGCCCAAATCACTATTGAGCTTATGATTTTCTGTTATCGGGTTGTAATGTAAACCAGCGGCATCAATACATTTTAAACCATACTGCTCAGCCCAACCGATAAGTTGAGAAGGGCGAATAAATTTGTCATGTTCATGCGTACCGTCAGGCACAATTTTTAATATTTTTTCTGCAGCTAAAATAGCAAGTAAATATGATTTTAACGTTTTGTTTAACGTTGAAAAAAACACAAAACCACCTGGTTTAACCATGTCAGCACAGGCTTTTACTATTGATGAAGGGTCTGGAACATGCTCTAACATTTCCATACAGGTTACCGCATCAAAATTTTCAAGGTGCTTTAAGGCAAACTCTTCAGCAGGTATTTTTTCATAGGTTAAAGTTACGCCAGTCTCAAGTGCATGTAACTTAGCGACATTTAAAGGTTCATCGCCCATATCTATTCCGGTAACTTGAGCTCCAAGCTTTGCTAAACTTTCAGCTAAAATCCCACCTCCACAACCGACATCTACTATTTTTTTATCGAAAATGTCACCTAAGTACTGAATAATAAATTGACGACGAATCGGGTTAATTTGATGCAGAGGTTTGAAGTCACCATCTAAATCCCACCATTGGTGAGCTACCTTTTCGAATTTGGCAATTTCATCTGGGTTTACATTAAGAGTATCTGTCATTAGGTTTATTGGTAATAACTAAAGTTTAACAAGATTTTATATGATTCTGCTTTCCTAGCAAGCACTAATATTCTTTCTGAGCTTTTACTTCTGTAATCCCTGTGCTTTTGTATCTTCCAAAACGTTGCTTTTGAACATTCAAATGGTAAGGGATGTTTTACTTTGAATGATGGGGTGTATTCCGACTTTAATGTTTATCTACGCTTTATCGATATTTACTGATAAATAAACAGTATTTTTGAGTGTTTAATGACCAATGTTTGCTTGATGTTTTTATTATACACAAAGAAGGTGATTGTTTAATGTTCAATTAATTCTTTTTACAGGGTAAAGACATTATTTAGAACAATTAATTATCAATATAAACAAATATTTAGTATTGGTTGACAGTTAAGGTATTTTTCACTTGAAAAGTAGGCGTAAGCAGCGCAAAATGTCAGGTCATAAAGAGTAAGGCATATTGACGGTTTTGTGTTAGTATACGCGCCTTATTAACAATAATAATGTTAAAATTTATTTTAGGGATACCGCCGTTTTATGACTGATCTGGCTAAAGAAATTCTTCCTGTCAATATTGAGGATGAGCTGAAAAGTTCCTACTTAGATTATGCAATGAGTGTAATTGTAGGACGAGCATTACCTGATGTTCGCGATGGATTAAAGCCTGTACATCGTCGTGTTTTATTTGCGATGAACGTATTGGGTAATGATTATAATAAACCTTATAAAAAGTCAGCCCGTGTGGTTGGTGATGTAATAGGTAAGTATCACCCACATGGTGACACCGCAGTTTACGACACGATTGTTCGTATGGCTCAGCCTTTCTCACTTCGTTATATGTTAGTTGACGGACAAGGTAACTTCGGTTCTGTTGATGGTGACTCAGCTGCAGCAATGCGTTATACCGAAATTCGCATGGCGAAGATATCGCACTCAATTCTCGCAGACCTTGATAAAGAAACGGTAGACTTTGTACCTAACTATGATGGGACTGAGCATATACCCGCTGTAATGCCAACACGTATTCCTAACTTACTAGTTAATGGTACGTCGGGGATTGCTGTAGGTATGGCAACGAATATACCACCGCATAACTTAACTGAAGTGATCAATGGTTGTTTAGCTTATATCGAAAATAACGATATCACTATTGATGAACTAATTGATTACATACCTGGCCCTGACTTTCCAACTGCAGGTATTATCAGTGGTAGAGCAGGCATTGAAGAGGCCTATAAAACAGGCCGTGGTAAAATAAAAATTCGTGCACTTGCTGACATCGAAGTTGATGATAAGTCGGGCAAAGAAACCATTATTGTTCATGAACTTCCATACCAAGTAAACAAAGCTCGCTTAATAGAAAAAATGGCTGAGCTTGTTAAAGAAAAACGTCTTGAAGGTATTTCTGCTTTACGTGATGAATCTGATAAAGATGGTATGCGTATGGTGATAGAAATTAAACGTGGAGAAGTAGGTGAAGTTGTTTTAAATAACTTATATAAACTTACTCAAATGCAAGTCTCGTTTGGTTTAAATATGGTTGCGTTAACCAATGGTCAACCTAAGTTATTTAACCTTAAAGAAATGCTTGAAGCGTTTGTTCTTCATCGTCGTGAAGTTGTTACACGTCGAACCATATTTGAATTACGTAAAGCTCGTGAGCGTGCCCATATTCTTGAAGGCCTTTCAATTGCACTCGCAAATATAGATCCAATCATTAAGTTGATAAAGGAATCGAGTAATAGAAAAGAAGCTGAAGAGAAATTAATTCTTCAAGGATGGGAGCTTGGTAACGTAAGTCATATGTTAGAAAGTGCTGGCACCGACGCTGCTCGTCCTGAATGGTTAGAGCCTGAATACGGCATTCGTGATGGTTTGTATTACCTTACTGCCGAACAAGCTAAAGCAATTGTTGACTTACAGTTATATAAATTGTCTGGCATGGAACACGAAAAAATTCTAAGTGAGTACAAAGCGTTATTAGACCTTATTGCTGAATTAATGCATATTTTGGCAAGTCCTGAGCGCTTAATGGAAGTTATTCGTGAAGAGTTAGAAGTCATTAGAGACGAATTTGGCGACGAACGTCGTACAGAAATCACCAATGCTTCACATGATCTTTCTTTAGAAGATTTAATTAGTGAAGAAGATGTTGTTGTTACTTTATCGAATGAAGGTTATGTGAAGTACCAAATACTTTCTGATTATCAGTCTCAACGCAGAGGTGGTAAAGGTAAAGCAGCGACTAAGATGAAGGAAGAAGACTTCATTGAACGTTTATTGGTCGCTAATACTCACGATACCATTTTATGCTTCTCGAACCGTGGCAAGTTGTATTGGTTAAAAGTGTATCAATTACCATTAGCAAGCCGTACTGCTCGAGGCCGACCAATCGTCAATTTACTACCATTAGGCGATGATGAAAAAATTACAGCTATCTTACCCGTACGTGAGTATGAAGAAGATAAGTTTATTATTATGGCTACAGCCTCTGGCACAGTGAAGAAAACGCCTTTAACTGCGTATTCGAATCAAAGAGCCAATGGTATTATTGCATTGAACCTTCGTGATGATGACACACTTATTGGTGTAGACATTACCAATGGTGAAAACGATATTATGCTGTTTTCAGATGCTGGTAAAGTAGTCCGTTTTAATGAAAAAGCACGTGATAGCGAAACCGGTGAAGTGAAAAGAGACCCTGAAACAGGTGAAGAAATTCATGCATTGCGTGCAATGGGACGTACTGCTACAGGTGTTCGTGGTATCAGACTTGAAGGTGATCAGAAAGTTGTTTCACTTATCGTACCTAAATCTGATGGCGCAGTCTTAACTATCACACAAAACGGTTATGGTAAGCGTACCGAGTTAGCTGAGTATCCAGCGAAAAGCCGAGCAACCAAAGGTGTTGTTTCTATTAAAGTAAGTGATAGAAATGGCCCTGTTGTTGGCGCAGTTCAGGTTGAACATGAAGATGAAATCATGTTGATCACTGATAACGGCACACTGGTTCGCACACGAGTTAATGAGGTTAGTATTATAGGCCGTAATACTCAGGGTGTTCGTATTATTCGAACAGCTGAAGAAGAACATGTAGTTGCTTTGCAGCGCATTGATGAAATTGAAGTGAATGAGTCGCTTGTTGATGGTGAAGAACAATCAACAGACGAAGAGACAATTATTTCGTCGAGTGATGCAACACTGACTGATGTAAGTGATGAAACCAGCGAAGGCGATAACGAATAGTTACCGTTTCGTAAATGAAAATAGGCGGTATTGACCGCCTATTTTTTTGACTTAAATATATAAGAAGGAAGTTAATGCGTATGTCTGCTGTCTATAATTTTTGTGCCGGCCCAGCTATGCTGCCAGTACCTGTGATGGTAAAAGCACAATCTGAATTTCTCAATTGGAATAACACCGGTTGTTCAGTAATGGAGCTTAGCCATCGTAGTAAAGAGTTTATGGCGGTAGCAACAAAAGCAGAAGCAGACTTACGTCAATTAATGTCAATTCCAGACAATTATAAAGTGCTTTTTTGTCATGGCGGCGGACGTGGTCAATTTTCAGCGGTTCCTCTTAATTTACTTCCGGCTAACAAAAGTGCTGACTATATTATTACTGGTTCATGGTCTAAAGCTGCCGCTAATGAGGCTGAAAACTTTGGCCTAATCAATAAAATAAATGTTGTTGAAAAGGTTAATGGACAACGTCAAATCAAAGATTCTAGCCAGTGGCCATTAGATAAAAATGCGGCATATGTACATTATTGCCCTAATGAAACAGTTGATGGATTAGAGTTGTTTGATATCCCTGAAACCCATGGTGTGCCTTTGGTTGCTGATTTGTCATCTACCATATTATCAAGAGAAATCGACGTTTCAAAATTTGCTTTAATATATGCAGGAGCTCAAAAAAATATTGGGCCGTCAGGGTTAACTATCGTTATTGTGCGAGAAGATCTTTTAGGAAGCGCTGATGTTAAAACACCTTGTATATTTAATTACCAAACTGAAGCAGATAATAGTTCTATGTACAATACACCTCCTACATACGCATGGTATTTAGCCGGCTTAGTTTTTGAATGGTTAATTGACTCTGGCGGTGTTAAAGCGATTTCATCAATCAACAAAGAAAAAGCCCAATTATTATATCAATTTGTAGATAACAGCAAATTTTACCGTAACGATATTGCAAGTCAGCACCGTAGTTTAATGAATGTGCCTTTTTGGTTAGTAGACGAATCTCTTAACAATGCATTTCTTGAACAAGCAAAAAGTGCAGGGCTGTTAGCGCTTGAAGGTCATAGAATGGTTGGTGGAATGCGCGCTAGTATTTACAATGCGATGCCTATTGAAGGTGTGCAAAAGCTCGTTAACTTTATGCGCGAATTTGAAAAAGGAAATAGTTAGTATGGAACAGTTAACATTAAATCCAATTGATAAAATAAATGGTGAGGTGTTTTTACCAGGGTCTAAAAGTTTATCAAACCGTGCTTTATTAATTGCTGCATTAGCTAATGGTACAACTAAAATAACAAACTTACTGGTGAGTGACGATATTAAACACATGCTAAATGCGTTAACTGCACTGGGGATACAATATCATTTAAGTGACTGTGGTACTGAATGTACTATTGTTGGCAATAATGGCTTTTTTAAAGTTAATGAGCCTACTGAATTATATTTAGGGAACGCTGGCACTGCAATGCGCCCTTTATGTGCAGCACTTGCGGCTAGTGAAGGAACGTTTGTATTAACAGGCGAGCCAAGAATGAAAGAAAGACCTATCGGGCATTTGGTCGATGCGTTACAGCAACTAAGCGCTAATATTATATATCTTGAAAACTCAGATTATCCTCCCGTAAAAATTACCGGTAAAAGTCTATCGGCAAATACCATTAAGATTGATGGGTCGATTTCTAGCCAATTCCTAACCGCTATACTTATGATAGCACCTCTTTTAACTACTGATATTAATATAGATATTGTAGGAGAGTTGGTTTCTAAGCCTTATATTGATATTACGTTAAATATTATGAGTCGGTTTGGTATTAATGTACAAAATGACAGTTATCAGTCATTTAAAGTAAAAGGCAATCAATCCTATCAATCTGTTGAACGTTATATGGTTGAAGGTGATGCATCTTCAGCGTCATATTTTTTAGCAGCTGGTGCTATTAAAGGTGGACAAATTACCGTTCATGGTGTTGGTAAACTGAGCGTTCAAGGAGATAAACACTTTGCAGATGTGCTAGAAAAAATGGGTGCAAAAGTGATATGGAATGATGAATCTATTACGGTGGTAGGTAAACCACTTACAGCGGTAGATATGGATATGAACCATATCCCTGATGCCGCAATGACAATAGCCACAACCGCACTTTTTGCTAAGGGTACAACAACAATTCGTAATATATATAATTGGCGAGTTAAAGAAACCGACCGTTTATTTGCAATGGCAATTGAGCTTCGTAAAGTTGGTGCTGAAGTTATTGAAGGTGAAGATTTTATTTCTATTACACCACCAAGAACACTTAAACATGCACAAATTGATACCTATGACGATCACAGAGTAGCAATGTGTTTTTCACTTGTTGCCTTGAGTGATACACCTGTTACCATTAATGATCCAAAATGTACGGCTAAAACGTTTCCTGATTATTTCGTCAAATTAGCTCAGGTGTCGTGCTGATTCATTAGAGAATTAATTTTTACGCGATTTTGAAATATAATTGCCGTATAATTTCGCCGATTTGCGACATTAGGAGAATAAATATATGCAGGAAAACATTCCAGTTATCGCGATAGATGGCCCAAGTGGTGCGGGTAAAGGTACAGCTGCACGATTAGTCGCAGAAAAACTAGGTTGGCACTTACTTGATAGTGGTGCTATTTATCGTGTACTTGCAGTGGCAAGCCAGCATCATCATTTAGGTGTTGAAGAAGAAGAGCCACTTATTCCAATTGCAGCGCATCTCGATGTCCAGTTTACTATTAGTTCATCAGGTGAAGGAAAAGTTATTTTAGAAGGCGAAAATGTTACCGACATCATTCGCACCGAAGAAATTGGGGAGCTAGCGTCCAAAGTAGCGGCTTTTCCTCGTGTGCGAGAAGCTTTGTTACGTAGACAGCGTGCGTTTAAAAACACTCCTGGGCTTGTTGCAGACGGCCGAGATATGGGGACAGTTGTTTTTACTACGGCACCTGTAAAAGTATTTTTAACCGCAAGTGCAGAAGAACGCGCGCAGCGACGATATAATCAGTTGAAAGCGAAGGGGTTTGATGTTAAAATCGGGCGCCTTTTGGATGACATACGTCAACGAGATGAGCGAGATCAAAACCGAAAGGTGGCCCCGCTTGTACCTGCAGAAGGTGCGTTAATCCTTGATTCTACAGACCTTTCTATCGATGAAGTGGTGGAAAGAATCTTAACATTTACGAATGAAAAATTAACGCAAAAAACGACTATATAGTTAGAATAAGTTTAACTATTACTAAATAACCTAGCGTACGGATGCAATAGGTTTTATTAACAACCCCATGATACAAGTACGTAGATTGGATTAAAAACTGAGTTCATATACACTTATGACTGAAAATTTTGCACAACTTTTTGAAGAAAGTTTAAAAGAAATCGAAACACGTCCAGGTTCTATTATTAAAGGAACTGTGGTAGCCATCAACAAAGACAACGTTTTAGTTGACGCCGGCTTAAAATCTGAAAGCGTTATCTCTATTGATCAGTTCAAAAATACAGCTGGTGAAGTAGAAATTAATGTTGGTGACGAAATTGATGTTGCATTAGATGCAACTGATGATGGTTTCGGTGAAACAATTCTTTCTCGTGAAAAAGCAAAACGTCATGAAGCATGGCAAGTGCTTGAAAAAGCATACGAAGAAAAAGAAACTGTTATCGGTGTTATCAACGGTAAAGTTAAAGGTGGTTTCACGGTTGAAGTTAGCAATATTCGTGCTTTCTTACCGGGTTCATTAGTTGATGTTCGTCCTATTCGTGACACAGCTCACCTTGAAGGTAAAGATTTAGAATTCAAAGTTATTAAGCTTGACCAAAAGCGTAATAACGTAGTTGTTTCTCGTCGCGCAGTTATCGAATCAGAAAGCAGCGTTGAACGTGATCAATTATTAGAGTCACTAGCAGAAGGCATGGAAGTTAAAGGTATCGTTAAGAACCTTACTGACTACGGTGCATTCGTTGACTTAGGTGGTATTGACGGTTTATTACATATCACAGATATGGCTTGGAAGCGTGTTAAGCACCCAAGTGAAATCGTAAACGTTGGCGATGAAATTCAAGTTAAAGTATTGAAATTCGACCGTGATCGTACTCGTGTTTCATTAGGTATGAAGCAATTAGGTGAAGATCCATGGGTTGCTATTGCTAAGCGTTACCCAGAAGGTGCTAAACTTTCTGGTCGTGTAACTAACTTAACTGATTATGGTTGTTTTGTTGAAATCCAAGAAGGCGTTGAAGGTTTAGTTCACGTTTCTGAAATGGATTGGACAAACAAAAACATCCACCCATCTAAAGTTGTTAACTTAGGTGATACTGTTGAAGTAATGGTACTTGAAATTGACGAAGAACGTCGTCGTATTTCACTAGGCCTTAAACAATGCATCCCGAACCCTTGGGAAGAGTTTGCTAAAAACTTCAACAAAGGTGATAAAGTTTCAGGTAAGATCAAATCAATTACAGATTTTGGTATCTTTATCGGTCTTGACGGTGGCATTGATGGTCTTGTTCACTTATCTGATATTTCATGGGCTGGCGGTGAAGAAGCTGTTCGTGAATATAAGAAAGGTGACGAAATCTCAGCTGTTGTACTACAAGTTGACCCAGAGCGTGAGCGAATTTCATTAGGCGTTAAGCAAACTGAAGATGATCCGTTCAACATGTATCTGACAGATAACAAAAAAGGTGCTATTGTTACTGGTAAGGTAGTTGAAGTTGACGCAAAAGGCGCTAAAATTGAATTAGCAGATGGCGTTGAAGGATACTTACGTGTATCAGACATTTCACGTGACCGCATCGAAGATGCTACTACTGAATTATCTGTTGGTGATAGCGTTGAGACTAAGTTCATGGGCGTAGATCGTAAGAATCGTGCTATTAGCTTATCAATCAAAGCGAAAGACCAAGCAGAAGAGCGCGATGCTATGGACAACTTAAACCAGCCTGAAGAGTCTAGTTTAAGTGCAATGGCTGAAGCGTTTAAAAACGCTAAAAGTTAATTTTAGCCAGGAAGCAGAGAAGTACTAAGTAGAGTACTTCTCTTATTTAAAACCATTGGCGTGATGCTAAATGACACTGGGAGGTCAAATGACCAAGTCAGAACTCATTGAAAGATTGGCGGATAAATTTAATCATTTGTCTGCGAAAGATGTAGAGCAAGCGATTAAAGAAATTCTAGAGATGATGGTGCAAACCTTATCGAAGGGAGATCGCATTGAAATTCGTGGATTTGGCAGTTTTTCATTGCATTATCGAGCCCCACGCGTTGGGCGTAACCCTAAAACCGGTGAGTCAGTGAACTTATCTGGTAAGTATGTTCCGCATTTTAAACCTGGTAAAGAGTTACGTGAACGAGTTAATCTCTCGTTGTCGTAATTGAAAAACTTATTAATAAACGGCATGCTTCGCATGCCGTTTTTTTTCACTTAGGTTAAAGGAATATCACCGTGAGACTATATCTTACGTTATTTATTATAATTATATTGCTAATTGTTGCATTCATTTTCGGCAGTCAAAATGATCAATCATTAACACTAAACTACCTTATTGCTCGCACTGAAATGACAGTTGCAGCAGCTGTAAGTCTATTTACCACTCTTGGTTTTTTTCTTGGTTTATTGTTTGCTCTGCTATGGAAACTAGTAAGGCGCATAAAACCTAAAAAAATGCTCTCTGATAAATAAGGTACTGCATTTACTATGCTTGGGTTATTGTTTTTGCTTTTACCTGTTGCAATGGCTTATGGTTGGTTTATGGGGCGCAATAGTGTCAAACAAAACACCCATAGCGCTAAACAAGATCTTTCTATTAAATACTCCACCGGATTAAACTATTTATTATCGAATCAACAAGATAAGGCGATTGAGTACCTTATAGACGCTTTTCAAGTTGAAGATGATACTGTTGAAGCACACTTTGCCATGGCAAATTTGTTCAGAAAACGAGGTGAGCTAGATAGAGCACTAAAAATCCATGAACACCTTGTTAGGCAGAAACATTTACCAAATAAAGCAAAGCAACAAGCTGCATATGAGTTAGGTAAAGATTTTTTAAGTGCAGGTTTATTTGATCGCGCTGAAGCGATGTTTCAGAAATTACTCAAATCTAAAATTTATAGTATAAAGTCTATTACTTCCCTGATGAAAATTTATCAATCGACTAAGGATTGGAAACAGGGAATACTACTATCGAAAGCTATCGTAAAATCAAAAGATAAAAATTTGTTAAATAGCTTAGCTAATTTCTACTGTGAGTTAGCAACTACAGCTTTAAACGAAGACAAATTTATTGAAGTAATTGAATTACTTGAAAATGCCTTAAAATATGATCCAGATTCGTGTCGTGCCAATTGGTTACTTGCAAAAGTTTATGAAAATCATAAACAATATAATGAAGCTTGTTTAAGTTATCAGGCCATTTATCTGCAAGATAGTGAGTTTTTTCCTGATGTTATTGACAACATGGAACGGTGTTATCAACAAATTGATGCGATTGATGAATTTCAGAAATTTATCAAGAAAGTTTATAGCGAGACTGGCAGCTCTTCAGCACTTATCAAAAATGTTGGGTATATTGAACAAAAACAAGGTGCTGTAAAGGCTCTAGAATTTACTTTAACCGCATTAAGGCGCAGACCAACTATTCGAGGCTTTAACCATTTTATTAAAATGCAAATGGCTACCGATAGCAGTCAAACTAATTTGACTAATTTAGATATGATTAATGAGCTTATCTCTACGTATTTGAGTGTTAAACATCGTTATAATTGCCGAAACTGTGGGTTTAATAGCAGTACACATTATTGGTCTTGTCCTTCTTGTCATGACTGGGAACAAATGAAACCTATTCGTGGATTAGAGGGAGAGTAAATAAGTAGAGTGCTTTAAATAAAAGACTACTCGATACTATTTAAAGAATTAAAGAATTAAAGAATTAAAGGAAACTATAATGAATGATCCTAAAGTGGTGGTTGCTTTAGATTTTAATAAAAAATCAGATGCTTTATCCTTTGTTGATAAAATTCAACCTAGCGATTGCCGGCTTAAAGTAGGCAAAGAGATGTTTACTTATTTTGGTCCCGACTTTGTCAAACAACTAACAAATAAAGGCTTCGATGTTTTTTTGGATCTGAAATTTCATGATATTCCCAATACTGTAGCAAAAGCTGTAACTGCTGCAGCTGATCTTGGTGTATGGATGGTAAATGTACATGCAAGTGGCGGCACAGAGATGATGATAAAGTCTAAGCAAGCGCTTGAGTCTTATGGTAATAATTCACCTTTATTGATCGCTGTTACCGTATTAACGAGTATGGGACAAGAAGATTTGACTGGCTTAGGTATAAATAAAACACCAGAGCAGCAAGTATTAGCACTTGCAACACTTACTAAAAACTCAGGTTTAGATGGTGTAGTTTGCTCTGCCTGGGAAGCCAAGTCGCTAAAAGCGCAATTAGGCAATGACTTTAAACTCATTACGCCGGGTATTAGGCCATCAGGCTCAAATAGTGACGATCAAAAAAGAATTATGACACCAGAGCAAGCAATAGCAGTTGGTGTGGATTATTTAGTTATAGGGCGACCGATCACTGGCGCTTCAGATCCTCTTAATGTTTTACAACAAATTAATGCAACATTAATTTAAAATAAAATTTATATTTACTTGACATATCAAATATTCAGTTCTAAACCTAAAGTGTTATTAAATGATTAATAACACTTTAGGTTACTAACAAGGAACGAATATTATGACAAAATCTAAACTCTTACCCCTATCTATTCTTTTATTCTCTGCTACTTTATTTAATGCTTCTGCAGTAGAAAACCCGAGTGATGTTCAAGCGAAAACTGAACAAGTTCAGCAAGCTATAATTGACCTCAATAATGCAGATGCCACACAATTAGCAACCCTTAAAGGAGTCGGGGCAAAGCGTGCTCAAGCGATAATTGATTATCGTGAACAACATGGAAAGTTTACTTCGTTACAAGAGTTACTCGAAGTTAAAGGTGTTGGTAATGCTGTTTTACAAGCTAACCAAGGGTTAATAAAAATTTAAATTGCTTATTTTTTATTAATCGAAAATAAAAAACGCCAGTATAATTACTGGCGTTTTAATAAAAATTGCTTACCTACAAACTAGAGCCTTATGGCTTAGTTGGTCCACAAGCAGCTCTACTTTTAGCGTCGGCAATCATTGCCACTCTACCTGATAACGAGTGAGTTAATCGCTCGTTGCTTTCAGCAAAAGCGGTAGGTAACTCAGAAATAGTATTAATCGTTTCAGTTTTAACCATTCCTGAAGAAGCATGGCTTTGTTTACGCTGTGTAGGCTTACTACTTGGTAACTTAGCTTTAACTTTCTTTACAGGTTTGTTTTTAGGCGTTAAAGCTTTGGCCTCAAT
This sequence comes from Thalassotalea piscium, assembly GCF_030295935.1. Classification (NCBI taxonomy): domain Bacteria; kingdom Pseudomonadati; phylum Pseudomonadota; class Gammaproteobacteria; order Alteromonadales; family Colwelliaceae; genus Thalassotalea; species Thalassotalea piscium. Next base: position 2,088,068 of record NZ_AP027362.1, on the reverse strand, counting down.
TGATACTTCATCAACGCTTTTTATAGTTTCAACTTCGTCGCTTGCTACATTGTTAGTCACTTGCTCAGACGCTGCTGATAGCTCAGTATTAGCTTCATGAGTATCTGAAGTATTAACCGGCGCATTATCAGAAGAAGTTTCTTTACTCACTTTTTCTGTTTTTTTCGCGCTTCGCTTTTTAGCAGGAGCTTTAACTGCTTTAGGAGCCTTCTCAACTGGCTTCGCTTGTTCAGTGGTCTTTTCTGCTGATTTTTGCGTTGCTTCAGGTTCAATGTGTTTAACATTTTCGCTAGCTATACTTTCATCAGAATTAGCTGTTTCAGCTTCTTTATTTGAAGGCTGTTCGAATAAGTCTTGTTGTACTTCAGCTTTTGCTTCGGCTTTTACTTCTGTACTAGTTTCAGAACTTGTCAATTCATCATCTTTAGCAGCATTAGGGTAGCGCGCTTGAACAGGATCAGAGTTTAACTCATTAAGTCTATTTTCTTCTTCAGCCTTAGCTTGATCAAACTCAGGTTTAATTTCAGCTTTGTTTTCATTGTTGTCATTGCTTTGACGACGTCTTTGGCCATGATTACGTAAATGGCGAGGTGAACGTCGGTTACGAGGACGTTGTTCATCTTGCGATTTGTTATCATCTATACTTTCAACGGCTTCTGTAACAGAAACGTTTTGTTTAGCCTCTACTACTTTTGCTGGTTTAGTAGGCTTAGTTTCAGTTGCCGGATTTACAGCAGGTGAAGTTGTCGTTTCATTTACTGTTTTTGAATCGTCAGTTCTTCTAACTTTCTTACGGCTTGTTCTGCGCTGACGACGCTCTGCAACTTTTTCCTCTTTAGGCTTCTGATTACGCTCGCTAGTAGGTTTACGAGCTGGTTTACTTTGTTGCTCTTTATTATCTACTTCTTTAGTGTTATTGCGGGTATCATTTTTGTTATCGTTTCTATTATCGTTTTTACGATTATTTCTGCGTGGATTTTGACGGCCACGAGACTGACGATTATCACTTCGTTCTGGTCGCGTGTTAGTTGGTTTAGGCGTTGGCTTAACTTCTACCACTTCTTCAGTAGCAAATAACCCTTTTACCCAAGAAGTTAAGCTCGTAAATAAGCTGGCTTCTTTTTTAACTTCTTCAACCTTTGTAGGTGCTTTTTGCGCTGCTTTAGGTTTTTGTGGTGAAGACATCCCTTGAAGAATAGGCTCGTCCTTTTTAACCGCTTCTTTAGCGAACTTAGGCATTACTGTTTCTTCAGGTGCACTTTCTATTGCAGGGATATGGTAACTTGCTTCGGCGATACTTTCATCTTGGCGCACACGTAACACTTCATATTGCGGTGTATCCATATTTGGGTTTGGTATTATTAATACTCTTACACCATGATGTTTTTCAACATGAAATACTGAGCGACGTTTTTCATTCAATAAGTAGGTTGCAACAGGCACTGGTACTTGCGCTTGTACTTGTTGAGTGTTGTCTTTAATGGCTTCTTCTTCCATTAAACGTAATATAGACAGTGCTAACGATTCAACACCTCGTACATGGCCTGTGCCATTACAACGAGGACAAACACCTTGGCTAGTTTCACCTATTGATGGGCGTAAACGTTGACGCGACATTTCTAGCAAGCCAAAACGTGAAATACGACCTAACTGTATGCGAGCACGATCTTGTTTGACCGCATCACGCATGCGATTCTCAACTTCACGTTGATGACGAACAGGTGTCATATCGATAAAGTCGATTACAACTAACCCACCTAAATCACGTAAACGTAACTGACGGGCTATTTCATCAGCAGCTTCTAAGTTTGTTGTAAAAGCGGTTTCTTCAATATCGCCGCCTTTAGTTGAGCGTGAAGAGTTTATATCAATTGAAGTCATCGCTTCTGTTGGATCGATAACTATTGAGCCACCAGATGGTAGCCTTACTTCACGTTGAAATGCAGACTCTATTTGGCTTTCTATCTGATAATGCGTGAATAAAGGTACGTCGTTTGTATAAAGTTTAACTTTACTTGCAAAGTCTGGACGAACAACTTCAATATGCTTTTTGACACTTTCAAATGTTTTCGGGCGATCAATTAACACCTCGCCAATATCGCGGCGCAAGTAATCACGAATCGCGCGTAAAATTACGTTAGTTTCTTGATGAATAAGGAAAGGGGCAGGGCGACTAGCTGCAGCTTCTTCGATAGCCTTCCAATGATGAAGTAATACGCTTAAATCCCATTCAAGCTCATCATAGTCTTTACCAACACCCGCTGTTCGAACAATTAACCCCATGCCTTTAGGTAAGTCTAACTTACTTAAAGATGTTTTTAAGTCAGTGCGCTCATCACCTTCAATACGACGAGAAATACCACCTGCACGAGGGTTGTTAGGCATAAGTACTAAATAACTTCCCGCAAGGCTAATAAATGTTGTTAAGGCGGCGCCTTTTTGGCCTCGTTCTTCTTTATCGATTTGTACGATAACTTCTTGGCCTTCAGATAACACATCTTTAATGTTAGGACGACCTTGAAATGAATAACCTTTGGGGAAGTATTCACGAGCAATTTCTTTCATCGGCAAGAAACCGTGGCGGTCTGCGCCATAGTCAACAAATGCCGCTTCTAATGAAGGCTCTATACGAGTGATTTTAGCTTTATAAATATTTGATTTTTTTTGTTCATGCCCTGGGCTTTCGATATCTAAATCGTAAAGTTGTTGGCCATCAACAAGTGCTACACGTAATTCTTCCGACTGTGTAGCATTAATTAACATACGTTTCATAGTTCTTGTGACTCATTATTTTAGTCACAACACACCATATGCGTAGAACACAAAGCAATCTGTTGCTAAGGTAACAGCGTTTTGTCAGCCTCTCGGGTGTCAATCTTACTACGCCATATTACGTAATAAGCTGTTAAAAAATCTGATTGTATCGTTTACTTTACTGTTATTACAATAAAGAGAATTTTGTCTTTATGTGCTCAGCTAGCGTGCTGCGCTATCTCGATAAGTTTTCTAATAATACTACTGATTTCATTCAGTATTTGCCTGTAGGGGCCTTTGACTTATCGATATTTTTAATATAAATAAACTTTATTTGGCTGGGGGAAATGTTTATGCCGTTTCATTGACAAGATACACACATCAACTATCGCAATAGGCTTTTCTCTTAACAAGTCATTTTGTTTTATATGCTTGAAAAGGTAGCCGCATTTTTCCTCTTACGCTTCTTATAAAGCTTGCGTTTTTTGTTACATTTATAGGATAAATTATGTAACCTTTCTATTATCTCACTTTTTATTAGAAAAAGGCAATTAAATAAAGATGTTAATTAGATAAATTCTCGATATCTTGATAAAAAGTTATGATAAACTCTACACCATGAATGATACTACTAAACCACAAGTCCGCTTTATTACCGTTGATAGTGAAGACGAAGGACAACGAATAGATAATTACCTTTTAAAAACCTTAAAAGGTGTTCCTAAAAGCATGATTTATCGCCTGTTAAGAAAAGGGGAGATCCGTGTTAATAAAAAAAGAACTAAACCCGAATATAAGCTAGTAAATGAAGATATATTACGTATTGCGCCAATTAGGGTTTCTGAAGAGGCAGATCCGGTTTCAACGCAATTAAATGTAGTTGCTAACCTTGAGAAGCAAATTTTATTCGAAGATGACCGCTTAATTGTAATTAACAAACCTTCAGGAATGGCCGTTCATGGTGGCAGTGGCATGAGCTTTGGGCTTATCGAGGCATTACGAGCATTAAGGCCTGATGCAAGAATGCTTGAATTAGTTCACCGCCTTGATCGTGACACATCAGGATGTTTAGTTGTTGCTAAAAAACGTTCAGCATTAAGAAATTTACATGAACAATTACGCAATAAAACTGTTCAAAAGTTTTATCATGCATTAGTCAAAGGGCGTTGGTCAGCTAAATTAACTAAGGTGTCTGAAGGGCTGAGAAAAAATGACTTAAAATCTGGTGAGCGTGTCGTTATTGTTGATAATGTTAACGGTAAAGAGTCGGAAACACGTTTTAAAGTGTTGCAACACTTCCAAGATGCAACCCTCATAAGAGCATTTCCTGTTACTGGTCGAACGCACCAAATTAGAGTTCATTGCCAAGTCAAAGGTCATCCTATCGCCTGTGACAGTAAATACGGACATACAGACTTTGATGCACACATGAAAAGTTTGGGTTTAAAACGGCTCTTTTTACATGCAGCTAGTATTGAATTTACGCATCCGCTTACAGAACAACGAATGAAGATAGAAGCTCCGTTAGAGCCTTCTTTAGAAAAATGCTTAAAACAATTAACTAAAGCAAAATGATACGAGTAAGCAAAAACAAATAATCGATGAAAAACTATAAATTAATTATATTTGATGGGGATGGAACCCTAATGGACTCAATCGTTCGTAGCGACTCTTCAGTGCAATCTGCAGCATTAAGTGTGAATGTTGAACCTCCTTCTGAATTAACTACAAAAAACATTATTGGTAAAAGTTTAGATGATGCAATGGCTGAGCTTTTTTCTACACTACCGCCAGAGATTTGTTACAAGATTCAGTTTGCTTATAAAGAGCAGTACATCCTATTAACTAACCTGAATTCGGGATAAGGTAAGCACACCAAAGCTACGATTTTTGCTCGTATCTGCGTTTAATTTGCTACTAATAGCCGGCTATTAGGTACACAAATCAGCCTTGTTCCGCACAAAACTTATAGCATTGGTATTAAAATTGCAAATAGAACTTTTGAAGAAATAATTTAACGCATTTAAAGTATTACTTTTTCTGTTTTTTTCGCACATCCATTATCCCGAACTTAGGTTAAATAATACGCCGACAAAGTTGTTTGACCATACGATATCCTTACTGACAAAGTTGAGCCATCAAAACAAAGTTTTAGCTGTTGTAACAGGTAAAGGGTGAGAGGGACTTGAGCGTGTGTGGCAAGCTACAGATACAAGACACTTTTTTCGAACATCACGTTGTGCTGTTGAGTGTCAATCTAAACCACCCCTTGGGTAAGACTATGCAAATCATATCCTGCGTTGCATTTCTTTTTAAGGGAATAAGCATTAGTAAAAAATGCGCCTTGGTTATGAATTGCTCAGTCTTCCTGAAACGAGCATCTTCAAGTGGAACGGGTATAAACCTAAAGCAATCGTTGATACATTAGAAGAGTTAGAAAGACTGCTATTACTTTAGCAGTCTTTAATGCGATCAACTTATCGATGTTTTTTTTCTTGAAGTGCTAATACATCCATCCCAAATTGTGAAAGTAATTCAGTAAGCTTAATTAGCGGCAAACCAATTAAACTGTTTGGATCGTCGCCTTCCAAACGTTCAAACAAACAAATGCCAAGTCCCTCACTTTTGAAACTTCCCGCACAATTAAGTGGCATTTCGGCATTGATGTAGTTGTTAATTGCTTTTTTGCTTAATGTTTTAAAATGAACATGAAAAGGTTCAACTAATGATTTTACTTCGTTAGTATTGCTATCAAAGACACACAGGCCAGTATAAAAAGTAACACATTTGTTACTGAATTTAGTGAGTTGTGCAACTGCATTTACCACAGTATGAGGTCTACCTAATACTTCACCTTCACAAACAGCGACTTGATCAGAACCAATAATTAATGCATTTGGATGCTCTGATGCGACTGCCTGCGCCTTTTCTATTGCTAATCGTTCGACTAAGGCTATTGGCGATTCATTTTCTAATGCAGTTTCATCAATATTGGGTTTAGCCGTAACAAATGGTAAATTTAGTTTTGATAATAAGGATTGGCGAAAAGTGGAGGTAGAACCTAAAACAAGTGTTTTCATGTAAATGACTCAATATTTAAACAGATACATGCTAATATATGGCTTATATTGCATTTTTAAACAATTTTAGCTAATTTTCTTTTGACTCTTGGCTTGATGGGCATTATTATGCGCGCCTTATGCAGAATCTTAAACTTCCGATTACGATAAATCCGATTAAAAGCGCACAGCAACGCTCTGTGTGTAACGGCAGATATTTGTCGTCGGAAATGAACAGGTTGCTTGCGGCGTGCGAAAGCTGCTGTGAGCATGTGCATGTTAGTGTAAAGTTTGATGTGGATGAGCTTGGCTTGGTAGTAATATCAGGAAAAGGATCGGCAACAGTTTCATTAGCGTGTCAGCGGTGTACTGAAGCATTTGAGCATAAATTGGAGTTGGATTTTAAATTCAGTCCGGTAAAGGATGCAGAAGCTGCTGAAAACTTGCCGTCATATTATGACGCAATTGAATTAGATGAAAATGGTGAAGTTAACTTGCGAGAGTTAGTGGAAGACGAGTTGTTACTTGCTATTCCATTAATACCTAGGCACGAACTTGAACAATGTCAGTCTCCGGCTGATAGCGTTTGGGGGAAATTGCCTGAAGAACTTGATAAGCCGAATCCATTTGACGTATTGAAAAAACTTAAGTAATTAACCGATTTTAGGAGTTAGACAATGGCAGTTCAAAAGAGCAAAAAGTCTCGTTCTAGACGTGGCATGCGTCGTTCACATGACGCATTAACAACAGAAAACTTATCAGTAGATCCAGTATCTGGTGAAACACACCGTCGTCATCACATTACAGCTGATGGCTTTTATAAAGGTGTTAAAGTAATCGCTAAATAAGCGAAATTACTTTGAATAGTCTAACCATAGCGTTAGATGTTATGGGGGGCGATAAAGGCCCCCATATAACTATAAATGCTGCAATTTTGGCGATCAATAAAGAGCCACGATTGCATCTTTTTCTTTGTGGTGATAAATCTATCATTACAAAGTATCTGCTCGAACATCATATCCGTGAACACCCTCAATTAACGATTATTCCAACAACTGAAACTGTTGCAATGGATGAAAAACCTTCAAGCGCGCTGCGAAATAAGCGTGATTCATCTATGCGTAAAGCTTTAGATTTAGTTGAGCAGGGAAAAGCACAAGCCTGTGTAAGCGCCGGTAATACAGGGGCATTATTCGCTATGGCGTATTGTGTTTTAAAAACGTTACCTGGTGTTGAACGTCCAGCACTTATCTCCGCACTACCTACACATAAAGAAAATAAGAATGTTTTTATGCTTGATTTGGGCGCAAATGTGTTTTGTGAAGCGAATATTCTTTATCAATTTGGTCTGATGGGATCTGTAATAGCAGAGCAAGTAGATGGCATTACTAAACCAAGAGTTGCTTTGTTGAATATGGGCGAGGAAGATATTAAAGGTAGTGATCACATAAAGCTTGCTGCAACTAAGTTAAGTGCAAATAAGTATATAAATTACGTTGGCTTTATAGAAGGAAACGACATTTTTACTAATAAAACTGATGTGATAGTTTGCGATGGTTTTGTAGGTAATGTTGCGTTAAAAACCTGTGAAGGTGTGGCCCAATTAGTCTATCGAAAGTTAGATAGGTTCTTATCGGAACACTTTTTTGCTCGAATTATAGGCAAAATGCTAGCGCCGGCATTAAAAAAACTCTTTAAGTCAATGAACCCCGACCAGTATAACGGTGCAAGTCTGATAGGATTGCGCGGCATTGTGGTTAAAAGCCATGGTAATGCGAGCGCTAAGGCATTTGAAGCAGCTATTTTTGAAGCAATAAAAGAAGTTGAACAACAAGTGCCAGAAAAAATAACAATAGCGTTAGAGCAAGGATTAATTGAAGAAACACATACTGAATAATTTTAAACGATGTAAATACATAATAGAAATGACAGTTCAGTCTATTATCGTTATTTAGTCATCTGCGATTAGGTCTAAAAATGCAAAAAAAATTAGCTTTTATATTTCCAGGGCAAGGCTCACAAACAGTAGCAATGCTAAGTGATTTTGAAAACAATGAGATCGTACAGAATACTTTTAAAGAGGCTTCTCAAGCCCTAGGTTATGATGTATGGCAATTAGTAAGTCAGGGACCTGCTGAAAAGCTCAATCAAACCAATTACACCCAACCTGCATTACTGACAGCAAGTGTCGCCTTGTGGCGCCTTTGGGTATCAATATCTACCATTAAGCCTAGTATTATTGCAGGGCATAGCCTAGGTGAATATTCCGCATTGGTATGCGCTAATGTTTTAAGCTTATCAGACGCTGTGCAACTTGTTGAAAAACGTGGTGAGTTTATGCAAACTTCAGTACCTGAAGGTATTGGTGCTATGGCGGCAGTTATTGGTTTAGCTGATGACGCGATTATTAGTGCCTGTAATGATGCAGCACAGGGCCAAGTTGTTTCTGCTGTAAACTTTAACTCGCCAGGCCAGGTAGTGATTGCAGGACATAAAGAAGCTGTTACTCGTGCCGGAGAGCTTTGCAAAGCTGCAGGTGCAAAACGCGTATTACCATTACCTGTTAGTGTGCCTTCTCATTGTGCTTTAATGAAAGATGCGGCAGATAAGCTTGCAATTGAGTTCGAAAAAATTAATTTTAGTACGCCTGACTTGCTTGTTGTAAATAATGTTGATGTTATTGCACAAGCAGAAGTATCTGAAATTAAAAAAGCGTTAATTAAACAGCTTTACAGTCCAGTTAGATGGACTGAAATAGTTGAAAGTTTTGCTGCTCAAGGCGTTACTCAAATAGTTGAGGTTGGCCCAGGTAAAGTATTACAAGGGTTAATTAAGCGAATTGATAAGTCAATAAATTGTGTATCTTTAAATGATAATCTGTCATTAGAGAAGGCACAAGAATTAGTGAAGGAATAAATATGTTTTCATTAGAAGGTAAAGTAGCACTAGTTACAGGAGCAAGCAGAGGGATAGGTAAGGCTATTGCCGTTCAGTTACAAGCACTTGGTGCTACTGTAATTGGTACAGCAACATCAGAGCATGGAGCAGAGAAAATTAGTGATTATTTAGGTAACGCTAATGGGATGGTATTAAATGTTACTGATGATACCTCTATAGATGCTATGTTTGCAGCAATAAAAGAAAAGCATGGTGCAATAGACATTTTAATTAACAATGCTGGTATTACACGTGATAACTTGTTTATGCGTATGAAAGAAGCTGAATGGCAAGATATCATAGATACGAACCTTACATCTGCATTTAAAATCAGTAAAGCTGTAATGCGTCCAATGATGAAAAAACGTTATGGACGAATTATAAATATAGGCTCAGTTGTAGGTACAATGGGCAATGCAGGACAGGTTAACTATGCAACTGCTAAAGCGGGATTGATAGGATTTACAAAATCTTTAGCAAGAGAAGTTGCATCTCGAGGCATAACAGTAAATACTGTTGCACCGGGTTTTATAGATACGGATATGACACAAACGCTAAGTGATGAGCAAAAAGAAGGTATTTTTTCTCAAGTTCCAGCTAACCGTTTAGGTAAGCCTGAGGAAATTGCTAATGCCGTTGCCTTTTTAGCGTCTGATGCCGCATCATATATCACTGGCGAGACACTACATGTGAATGGTGGCATGTACATGGTTTAGTTAACTGACTCAATGTTCGTTGATTAAATTTAAAAATATTTGCATAATAAAAAACTGTAGACAGGTTAGACCAGAGCAAAAAGCAAAGTTAGATGCTTGCAAGGTGAGCTGTAGACGAATACACTACACGCAATTTTGAAAAATTGTATTTTCTAGTAAAGGAAAAAAAATGAGTACTATCGAAGAACGCGTAAAAAAAATTACTGTAGAGCAACTTGGTGTTAGCGAAGACGAAGTTAAAAATGAAGCTTCATTTGTTGATGATTTAGGTGCTGACTCTTTAGATACAGTAGAATTAGTAATGGCGTTAGAGGAAGAGTTTGATACTGAAATCCCTGATGAAGAAGCAGAAAAAATCACAACTGTGCAAGCAGCTATTGATTACGTTACTGCCAATCAGTAATTTCAATAATCAGGCGGTTCTAACCGCCTGATTTATTTCTAACACGTGTTTACAATAATACGTACCCATCATTTTCACTTCTATCGGAGGCAACTCATCCTATGCGGCGTGTTGTAGTTACCGGTCTTGGTATGTTAAGCCCTTTGGGTAATTCACCTGAAACTACTTGGCAAAATCTATTGTTAGGTAAAAGTGGTATTAGCAATATCGAGCATTTTGATACTTCAGAGTACACCACTAAATTTGCGGGTCTAGTTAAAGGTTTTGATGCCGAAGACTATATGGCTAAGAAAGAAGCCAAAAAAATGGACCTATTCATTCAGTACGGTGTAGCAGCTGGTGTACAAGCAATAAAAGACTCAGGCTTAGAGATTAATGAGGACAATGCTCATCGTATTGGTGCAGCTGTTGGTGCTGGAATTGGTGGCTTAGGACTAATTGAACAAAACTTTGAGAAAATGTTGAAATCGAGTCCTCGTAAATTATCTCCATTTTTTGTCCCATCTACCATTATCAATATGATCGCAGGTCATCTATCAATCTTATACGGTCTAAAAGGTCCTAATATATCTATTGTTACTGCTTGTACTAGTGGCGTTCATAATATTGGTCATGCGGCGCGCATGATTGCCTACGGTGATGCTGATGTAATGATCGCTGGTGGTGCTGAAAAAGCATCTACACAGATGGGAATGGGGGGCTTTGGTGCAGCACGTGCACTTTCTACTCGTAATGACGCTCCAGAGTTGGCATCTCGACCATGGGACAAAGACCGAGATGGCTTTGTCTTGGGTGATGGTGCAGGTGTATTAGTACTTGAAGAATATGAGACAGCTAAAGCAAGAGGCGCTAAAATTTACGCTGAGCTTGTTGGCTTTGGTATGAGTGGTGACGCTTATCATATGACCTCTCCACCAGCTGATGGTGACGGTGCTGCTCGCTCGATGCAAAATGCCATAAACGATGCAAAAGTTGATATAACTCAGATCGGTTATATTAATGCACATGGTACTTCAACACCTGCAGGTGATATAGCAGAAACAAACGCTGTTAAAACTGTATTTGGTGATCATGCATATAAAACATTAGTAGGTTCGACAAAGTCGATGACAGGTCACTTACTTGGTGCTGCAGGCTCTGTAGAAGCGATTTTTACCATACAAGCGTTAGTTAATGGCCAAGTACCACCAACAATTAATTTAGATAACCCTGATGTAGGCTGTGATCTTGACTATATTCGAGGTGAAGCACGTGATGTTAAGCTGGAATACGGTTTATGTAATTCGTTTGGCTTCGGTGGTACTAATGGGTCATTATTATTTAAGCGGATGTAAATTGAGCAAAAAGCTGGTTTTTAATGCTTAATTATAAAAGCTACTTGAATAACAATGAATAAGCTTGAATACTGTACTTAGTGTTCAAGCTTTTTTTATGACTTATGCTTTATTTTTCAGTAAATGGTATTCAAACAACTGATCTTTCTATTAATGATCGTGGCCTTTCTTATGGTGATGGCTTTTTTACTACGGCTAAAATTTTTAATGGCAGAATAGAATTTCAACAATGTCACATTGAACGGTTAAAAAAAGCGAGTAAAGTTCTGTCGATAGCACCGTTGAACTTTGACAAAATTAATAAAGATATTACTGAGCTTGCACTGTCATATTCCCTTGCTGTTATCAAAATTGTTATTACAGCAGGTAAGGGAGGTAGAGGCTATGCTCGTCCTGAAAGCTTAACACCAAGTATCATAATATCTATTTTTGACTTTCCCTCTCATTATAAACAATGGCAGCAACAAGGTATCTCTTTAGGCATTGCACAAGCAAAGTTAGGTTTAAACCCATTACTGCAAGGAATTAAGCACTTAAATAGACTTGAACAAGTGCTCATTAGAGCAGAGCTTGATCAATCAATATTTGATGAATTACTCGTCTGCGATTTTAATAACAATATTATAGAGGTGTCGAGTGCGAATATATTCTGGAAAATTGACAGTTGTTGGTTTACTGCTAATGTGGGATCTGCAGGTGTTAATGGAGTGATTAGACAACAAATTTTAGCTTTGTTTCCAGATGTTAAAGTTGTAAGTTCACCGGTAAACATTTTAGATGAGGCTTCGACAATGTTTGTCTGTAATTCGGTTATGGGAATAGTCCCTATTCGCTCGTTTAATCAACGACGGTTAATAGATGATAGCCAGATATTTATTCAGCGTTTAAGGACAGCTTGTGATTAACGGATACTCATATAAAAAAGTAATTTTTTCACTGTGCATTATTCTTGGTTTAGGTTGTGTCGGGCTAGTGACAAACGTTCAATATAAGATGGGACAGCAGCTTAATTTATCGAAAAATCAACTATTTACTATAGCGCCAGGCACCAATTTCGGTCAGTTTACCCAGCAACTTTTGCAAATAGGTGCAATAGAGTCGAGTATTTGGCTAAAAATATATGTAAGGTTTTTTCCTAAAGAAGGATTAATTAAAGCGGGGACATATCAATTAACCCCTAAGATGAACTCCAAACAATTGCTCTCTATATTACAATCAGGTAGAGAGCACCAGTTTAGTATCACATTTATTGAAGGCTCGACTTTTAAGGAATGGTTACACATTTTAAGAAGCCACCCTAATGTTTCTCAAACATTAACATCTTCTGATTACACAAAGGTGACTAAACAGTTAGCAATTAAAGAACAACACCCAGAAGGGCTTTTTTTTCCTGATACCTATTTATTTACTGCTAATACAAGCGATGTAGACATTCTTAAAAGAGCTTATCGTGAAATGAAAAGTTTACTGATGAAAGAGTGGGAGAGCAGAGATGAAAACCTACCTTATGATACACCTTATCAAGCATTGATTATGGCTTCTATCATTGAAAAAGAAAGTGGATATATGGCCGAGCATCAAATAATTTCATCGGTATTTGTTAACCGTTTATATAAAAAGATGCGTTTACAAACCGATCCTACTGTTATATATGGATTAGGAGATCGTTATAAAGGAGATATAAAGCGTACTCATTTAAAAGAAAAAACAGCTTATAACACATACAGGATTAACGGATTACCGCCAACACCTATTGCGATGCCTGGAAAGTCAGCCATATATGCCACTATGCACCCTGAGTTAACAGACTATTATTATTTTGTTAGCCAAGGCAATGGTAAACATGTTTTTTCAGCTACGTTAAAAGAACACAATCAGGCTGTCGCTAAGTATATTTTAAACAAATAATATTCTACCTTTTGCTTTTTAAGCTATAAGCATAATTACTACAATTTTTAAATGAAGTTCGTTACGTTTGCTTAAGGTGTTTAATCATTTACTTTTTTAAATCGTTGGAATTTTTTACCGTCACGGGTGATTTTTTCAGTAAACATAGTTAATGGTCTTATCCATATTTCACGATCACCATACTCTGGCTGATATACAACGAAGAACTCCTCTGTTTCACTATCTCTTGCTAGGTGCAAAACTTGATAATAATTGCCTTTGAAATGTTGGTACCGACCTAACTTAAAATCTTCCACGACGTTATCCTATTCATTTAATGATTGTTTATTAATCTATAGTTCTAACAATAGGATAAAGATCCTATAAGTTTATTATTCTAATACAATTAATATTCATTTTAAGCTTAAAGCGTATTTTTATTTGTATCATAGTAGGTATAAAAATTGCTTACTGATGAGTTCTATAAAAACGAGTTATTTAATTGACAAAAATTTGCCAGTTAAATTGATATTTAGTCTTAGCCGGGCAAAATATTACCGATTCATGATAAAGGATTAATATGACAACGTTTGCGCCATCACTTCCTAGTAAATCAAATAGTAAACATAAACTTCCAAACACCCTGAATGAACTTATTACTCAAACAAACATGACCAATGTAATAGGGTTTGGTAAAACGAAACGTCAACAGTTAGAAAGTGTATTAAATAATTTACTACAAAATAAGAGTGATGAATTTATTGAATTGTTTAAACAAGAGTTAACTAAGTATTATTCTGAATTAAACTATGATTTAACTAAAATAGGGTAAAAGAGTTAATTTACAAAATAAGTAGCACTCGATATTTTCTATAGATTATGGTTAAATCTTGTTGTTTACATTTATAAAAATGGTTAAGTCTACCTAAATGAATTTACTAATTGCATTTGTTGTTTTATCAATTGTAGTATCTTTTATCTGTTCCATTCTTGAAGCTGCACTTTTATCAATTACACCAAGCTATATTGCTCAGCAAAAGCTGACACACCCCAAGCTTTATAACAAACTTAAAATGCTTAAAGATAAAATAGATCAGCCATTAGCTGCTATTTTGACAGTAAACACTGTCGCACACACAGTAGGCGCTACAGGAGTAGGTGCTCAGGTAACAATTGTTTTTGGCGATGGCTTCCTTGGTATCGCTTCGGGCGTGATGACCATGCTAATTTTGGTGTTTTCTGAAATATTACCCAAAACAATTGGTGCAAGGTATTGGCCTAGTATCGCACCAGCTTTACCAGCAATACTTAATGTAATGATTTTTACGCTTAAGCCTTTTATTTGGCTATCTGATCAAGTGATGAAGTTATTTGGCGGAGAAGGGCATGATCATGACTTAAGGCAAGAAATAAAAGCGCTAACTATATTGGCTTGCGAATTAAATAAATTGCATGAAGGGGAGCAGCGGGTAATTTCTAATATTTTAGAATTACATGAAATTAAGGTCCGCGATATTATGACTCCAAGAACGGTTTGTGAATCGATAAAACCCTGCGAGGAGTTGTCATCAGTTGTAGAGCGTATAAAAGAACATAGATTGTCTCGCTACCCTGTAATAGATAAAAACGAAGATCCATTAGGATTAGTTTTTCGTTATGACATGCTAGATTTTGATGAAAATCAAACAGCTGCAGATATTATGAGGCCAGTTACTGTTGTTTCGGATAAGCTAAGCGCTGAACAGTTAATGTCTCAATTTATAAATGAAAGACAACATATGGCAGTAGTTTATGATGAATATGGCAGTTGGTTAGGCATAGTAACTATGGAAGATGTTATAGAGTCAATTCTTGGTCAGCCTATAATGGATGAAACAGATGATGTTCCAAATATGCGTAGGTTTGCAAAAAGGCGCTGGGAGCAAAAGCAAAAACAAATGTTAAAGAATCAAGCCGAATAATTACTGTGATCAAATAGCGCTACAAAGTTACTGTAAGCCAGTTTAGGGTTAGATTAATTCACCATATCACTACTTTTGATATAAGAAACAATTTATTGTGTCTTTGTTTAATAATTATATCAACTTATTGTGAAAAGATATGCCTCGTGTTTTATTGTTTTCTGAGTATAAAGTTGTTCCCTAATTAAAGAAATGCGTATAAGAACAAACCGATAGATTAATAGCAAAATTGTATATCCAGATAAGCTTATTTTCTAATTGGATTAAGTAGAGAATTGGTTGCGGGAGCCACTTTTTTGAAGAGAGTGAACTGACGACCTAAGGTCGTACATCCCAGTAAAGCTTTGTTTTTATTTTAAACTTACTAAAGAATTGGTTGCGGGAGCCACTTTTTTTGAAGAGAGCGAACTGACGACCTAAGGTCGTACATCCCAGTAAAGCTTTATTTTAATTCTAAACTTACCAAAGAATTGGTTGCGGGAGCCACTTTTTTGAAGAGAGCGAACTGACGACCTAAGGTCGTAAATCATAGCTAACTAGCTTAATTATATTATTTAATTTAGTAGAGAATTGGTTGCGGGAGCCAGATTTGAACTGACGACCTTCGGGTTATGAGCCCGACGAGCTACCAGGCTGCTCCATCCCGCGTCCGAATGACTTGATATAACATCAAGAAAGCCAAGTTGTTTTAATTCCAACTTAAGAATTGGTTGCGGGAGCCACTTTTTTTGAAGAGAGCGAACTGACGACCTAAGGTCGTACATCCCAGTAAAGCTTTATTTTAATTCTAAACTTACTAAAGAATTGGTTGCGGGAGCCAGATTTGAACTGACGACCTTCGGGTTATGAGCCCGACGAGCTACCAGGCTGCTCCATCCCGCGTCCGAATGACTTGACATAATATCAAGAAAGCCAAGCTGTTTTAATTCAAACTTAAGAATTGGTTGCGGGAGCCACTTTTTTGAAGAGAGCGAACTGACGACCTAAGGTCGTACATCCCAGTTAAGCTTTATTTTAATTCTAAACTTAGTAAAGAATTGGTTGCGGGAGCCACTTTTTTTGAAGAGAGTGAACTGACGACCTAAGGTTGTACATCCCAGTTAAGCTTTATTTTAATTCTAAACTTAGTAAAGAATTGGTTGCGGGAGCCAGATTTGAACTGACGACCTTCGGGTTATGAGCCCGACGAGCTACCAGGCTGCTCCATCCCGCGTCCGAATGACTTGACATAATATCAAGAAAGCCAAGCTGTTTTAATTCAAACTTAAGAATTGCTTCCTAAGTGAAAGCGAGGCGTATCTTAAGGATTGTTCTTAAAAATTGCAACCTGTTTTATAGATTTTTTTTATATTGGTAGAATAATTGCACTAAATGCTGATATTACGAACAATGCACATGTGCAACAATACAATAAAGGTGACCTGGTCAACTAAATTCAGTCACCTCAGTTAAGCAACCATTTCTAAGTCTTCTGTCGCCCGTTCAAAATCACTCGGACTTTGGTAACCCAGGTAAGAATGCAAACGACGACTGTTGTACCACATCGTTATGTAATTCAAGACATCTTGCTGTGCACCATAGCGTGTTTCATAGTTACGCCAATGAACTCGCTCTTGCTTCAAACTGCCAAAGAAGCTTTCAGCAACAGCATTATCCCAACAGCACCCCTTTTTGCTCATACTGCCAATAAAGCTATGGTCCTTTAATAACCGCCGATATTGGTGGCTTGCATATTGAACGCCTTGATCTGAATGCACGATTAACCCAGCCTTCGGCTGACGTTGCCAAATGGCCATGGTCAATGCATCACAAACCAGCTGAGCCTTCATTCTCGACCCCATACTCCAGCCCACGACTTTACGAGAGTATAAATCAATGACAACCGCTAAATATAACCAGCCTTCAGATGTCCAAATATAGCTGATGTCTTGCACCCAAACTTGGTTCGGTGCTGCTACGGTAAAATCTTGTTGAAGCTCATTGTCGTAAACGGGCTTATTATGATCACTATTCGTTGTTACTTTGTATTTCTTTTTATAGCGAACCCACACGCCCGCTTCTTTCATAAGCTTCGCTGTTTTTTGTCGACTTACAGGATAGCTAAGCGCATTAAGCACTTTTTGAATACGACGTTCGCCATAAGTATTATCGCTGAACTTTGCTATATCTTTGACCCAATCAAGCATTTCTTCATGCGTCGGATCTTCCTGTTTGTCGAGGTTACGTTTTTGATAACTATAATAATTATTGCTTTTAACACCCAGTACGTGGCACATGAGCACCACTGGCCAGATCTTCTTATGTAGGGCGATAAACGAATATTTTACTTCGTTTCTTTGGCAAAGAAGACCGTCGCTTTTTTTAACACTTCTCGCTCCATTTCGAGGCGTTTTACTTGTGCTTTTAACTGACGAATTTCTTCTTGCTCAGGTGTTAATTTACCGTTTCCTCTGAAAGCCTGACCATCATCATTTTCAGCTTCCTTGATCCACCGGCCAAGCATGTTGGGATTAATGCCCAAATTTCTCGAAGCTTCCGCCTGACTATAGTTTTGTTCAATAACTAATGCGATAGCATCGAGTTTAAATTCTTTAGAATACTTTTTACGTTTTGTCATGTTGATCTCCAGTTAAGTTTATTATCTCTTAACTGGGGTAGTCGAATCCATTAAACCACGTCAAGGGAATTTAAATGAGAGTTAATTGCAAAATGGCTATCGAGCAAAGCGCTATTTGTTTATAATCGCGTCCATTATGAAATAAAAGCTTTATTGGGATTTATAGTGCATCAATTTTTAGCGTTAACGTCGCCCGGCATTGAAATTTTACTTGCCGAAGAAATATCTACTTTAGGTGCTGAAGAAGTTGTTCAAAAACCTGAAGGGGTTTATTTTTCGGCTTCTCTAGCGTTAGGCTATCAAGTTTGTTTATACACACGTTTTGCTACGCGTGTTCTAATTAAAATTGGTGAAGGTGTATCTAATAATAAAGATGAGTTGTATCAAAGTGCATCTACAATAAATTGGAGTGAACAGTTTGATCCTAGTAACACCTTTTCAATAGATTTTGTTGGAAAAAGTGAAGAGATCAGAAATAGTCAATTTGGTGGCCTTACTGTTAAAGATGCCTTAGTTGACCATTTTAGAAACCAAGGCGTTGATCGCCCATCAGTAGATAAAACCAATCCTCATATTCGCTTTCAAGCTCGGTTATTAAGACAACAAGTTGTTTTTTATGTCGATTTTTCAGGTCGTGGTTTATTTCAACGCGGGTATCGAGAACATTCAGGTGCCGCACCGTTAAAAGAGCACTTGGCTGCCGCTATTATTAAACGATCTGGCTGGTTAGATGACATATCTAAACCTTTACTCGATCCTATGTGTGGTTCAGGAACAGTTTTAATTGAAGCGTGCTTTATGGCCGCTAAATACGCACCAGGAATCGATCGTAAACAATGGGGTTTTGAGTATTGGTTAAAACATAGTGAACAATTGTTTAATGAAGAACTTGCAAAAGCTTCAGTTGCGTCAACTAAAGGCTTGTCATCGTTGTCTTTAACGCTATTAGGCAAAGACATTGATGAAGGAGTATTAAAAACAGCTAAGCAGAATGCCAAAAATGCTGGTGTAGAGCAACATATATCCTTTGAGCATGCAGATATTAATGCGCTAACTAACCAGTTGGGTGAGAGTGGCACCATGCTATTTAACCCACCCTATGGCGAGCGTATTGGTGAGTTACCAGAGCTCGTTGAAAACTTTGTTTTACTTGGTCAAACACTTAAACGTGAATTTCAACAGTGGTGTGTCGCTATTTTTACTGGCAACACTGAACTGTTGACGATGTTAAAATTGGCTAGCTTTAAACGCTATAAATTCAAAAATGGTCCAATAGACTGTCAATTAGCTCTTTACAATATTGATGATTTACAAAAAGCAAAAGATAAAGATGCGCCTCAATTTGATCAAAAAAATTCTGACTTTGCAAATCGCTTGTTAAAAAATAAGAAAAATTTAAAAAACTGGCTCAAAAAGGAAGAAATTGAATGTTATCGTTTATACGATGCAGATATTCCTGAATATAATGTTGCTATAGATGTCTATGGTGAATATATCGTCATTCAAGAATATACAGCCCCAGCAAATATTGAAACGAGTAAAGTTGCTAAACGTTTACAAGAAGTGCTTTATTTTGCTCCAAAAATTCTTGAGGTTCCAACAGATAAAGTCGTATTGAAAACACGCTCAAAACAAAAAGGGAGCAATCAATATGAAAAGTTTAATAAAAGTAAACAATTTATTATTTTAAAAGAGTATGGCGCAAAATTTAAAATTAATTTATGGGATTATTTAGATACAGGCCTATTCTTAGACCATCGTAAAACACGACAAATTGTAGCTCAAAAAGCGAAAGGAAGGTCTTTACTGAATTTATTCGCTTATACAGGTTCTGTTTCGCTTCAAGCTGCGTTACATGGTGCAAGTTCAGTAACTACAGTTGATATGTCTAATACCTATTTAAGCTGGGGCCAAGATAATTTTGAATTGAATAATTTAACCGGTCATAAATACCCATTTATTCAAGCTGACTGTTTAAAGTGGCTGAAAGAGTGTAAACAAAAATTTGATATCATATTCGTTGACCCACCGACATTCTCTAACTCTAAACGTATGGAGGATAGTTTCGACGTTCAACGTGATCACGTATCGTTAATTGCAGATGCGTTAAAGTGTTTAGCAGAAAATGGCGAGTTAATATTTACCAATAATAAACGTAACTTTAAAATCGACGCTGAGGCAATGGACACACTCGGAGTCAAAGCTAAATCAATTACTGAATTAACGCGAGATAAAGACTTTCTACGTAACAAACATATCCACAATAGCTGGTTAATTACACGGAAATAAATAAAATGACAGCTCATTATCATTTATACAGCAGTGAAGGATGCCATCTCTGTGAACAAGCAATTGAACTATGTAGCACGGTGCTTGATATCAACAGTATTAAGGTTGTTGATATTGTTGAGGACGAAAGCTTAGTTGAACAATATGGCATTCATATTCCTGTATTAGAACGATTATCAGATCACACAAAACTATTTTGGCCATTTAGCCAACAAGATATAGAGAAACTAGAGTAACAATGGAATTAATTAGAATTACCGAAGGCGAACTTGCGTTTGGCGAAGATAAAATATTAGATAGTGCCGAGTTGCGAATAAAGCAGGGCGAGCGTGTATGTTTAGTAGGGAGAAATGGTGCAGGTAAATCTTCATTATTAAAAGTGCTAACAGGTCAACAGAATTTAGATGATGGCCAGCTTGTTATTTCAAATAATGTTCAGCTAGCAATGCTGCAGCAAGATCCGCCAGAGTCTTGTGATCTTTCTATCTTCGATTATGTTGCCCAAGGTGTAAAAGAAAATGCTGCTCTGATCAAGCGTTACCATGACCTGATTACTATTATTGGAGAGGATCCTAGCGAAAGTAATCTAAATAAGTTATCAAAAGTTCAAGAGCAGTTAGATCAAGCTAATGCTTGGCATGATGAGCAACGCATCGAAAGAGTATTGTCAACGCTTGAATTAACTGCAGACAAAAGAGTCAATGAGTTATCAGGGGGGTGGCTACGTAAGCTTGCTTTAGCTAAAGCATTAGTATCTAACCCTGATGTGCTATTACTTGATGAGCCAACTAACCATTTAGACATAAAAAGTGTGTTGTGGCTGGAACAATTTCTTAAAGACTTTAGTGGCACTATTGTATTCATTAGTCATGATAGGGCCTTTATTCGTGGGTTATCAACGCGTATTCTTGATTTAGACAGAGGTAGGTTAACGAGTTACCCTGGTGATTACGACCTTTACATCGAACAAAAACAACATGATTTACAGGTAGAAGCAAGCCAAAATGCACTATTTGATAAAAAGCTTGCCGAAGAAGAGGTGTGGATAAGACAAGGCATAAAAGCTCGTAGAACACGCAACGAAGGAAGGGTAAGATCGCTAGAAAAGTTAAGGGCTGAACGTCAACAACGCAGAGAAGTTAAGCACCAAGGTGATATAAATATTTCAACTGGTGATCGTTCTGGCAAGTTAGTCTTTGAATGTGAAAACTTGGGTGTTTCTTTTGACGATAAATCCGTGATTAAAGATCTTAATTTATTAATTACGCGTGGAGATCGACTAGCGTTAATTGGTGCTAATGGCACCGGAAAGTCTACTTTAATAAAGTTAATAATGGAACAACTGCAACCTACTAGCGGTACTTTGCGCATAGGTGTTAATTTAGATACAGCGTATTTTGATCAGCATAGAGAGCAACTAGATCCTAAAAAAACGGTACAAGATACAGTAGCAGATGGTAAACAAGATATTACCGTTAATGGCAAAACACGCCATGTACTTGGATACTTACAAGACTTTCTTTTTAGTCCTAAAAGAGCAAGAACACCGGTAAGAGCACTATCAGGTGGAGAGAAAAATCGACTATTACTGGCACGACTATTTTTGCGCCCGAGTAATTTACTTATTCTCGATGAACCAACTAATGATTTAGACATAGAAACTTTAGAGTTATTGGAAGAAGTCGTTGCAAATTATTCAGGAACCGTTATTTTAGTTAGCCACGATCGTGATTTTGTTAATAACTGTGTTAATTCATGTTTATATTTTGATGGTAGTGGCTATATTAACCAAATTTTTGGCGGCTACGACGACGTTGATGCTTATTTAGCATCAAAAGAAGAACAACGGAAATTAATAAAAGAAGATCTTCCAGTTAAAAAAGCTGAGAAAATAAGTAATACGACTAAACCGGTCGCACCACAGCGTAAACTTTCTTATAAAGAAATGAGAGAGTTAGAAAGTTTACCTGGTGAAATTGATGCATTAGAAACTGAAATCGCATTAATACAAGAGCAAGTAAATCAAGCCGACTTTTTTAATCAAGATAGCGATGCTAGTTTAAAAATATTGAACCAGCTGCAAGAATTGGAGTCGAAACTCGAGTCTTGTTATGCGAGATGGCAAGAATTAGACGAAACATAATACGTATATGAGAGTACTATAGTTACATGAAAAAATTTGCAACATCGATGTTAGCGCTTAGCTTAACAAGTGCATTCGGGTTATCTTTAGCGCAAGCAGCAACTTATCAAGTGATTGATAAAGGCGAAGCTGCCTCTTTAGAGTACACCTATGGCAAACAAGAGAACAATTCGGGACAAATGGTTATAGCAGGAACAACTATATATAATTTTCCTGTTCAATTTCAGTACTTAACAGAAGCTATGCTTAACAATATTATTACCTACGCTAATAATAACCATGAGCTTGTTTTTGACCTAAAAGATATTGAAGACGAAGCGTCTTTACGAGCAGGGGATCCTACAGCAAATGACCTTGCCTGGACAATTAAATATTTACAAAGTAACTCGAGTAATTCATTGTTCCAAAAAATTGGTAACGTAGTTGCCATGATAAACAACGGTAACGAAACGAAAGAAATTGTAGTATTTGATCAGTTTGTTACTGACACACAGGTATATACCCGCTCAACGACAGATTATGTTAATGGTATAACCGATCAAGGTTGGGTATATGGTAATGCTTCAGCGCCATTTTTGCCGATTGCTTTCACCAAAGAAGATGGCGAAGCAGTAACCCATTGGGTAAGAGATTTTAGCAACAGAGGTTATTATTCACCAGACAGTGGCGAAACAATCATTCCTCTTATGCCACCAGAAGCAACTTATGGTGGCGAATCCGCAATTCTGGATATAAGTGATAATAACATTGCTGTTGGTTATGCAAGCACTAGTGTTGATCAAGAAGCACTAGACTTTATTGCTAATGAAGATGGAGGGTGTGCTGATCCAGATAGGCTATTAACAATACCTATCGAAGTATGTATTCAGCAGATTTCAGAAGGGATGTACAATGCAGAAGCATTTAAATGGCAATTAGATGCCTCAGGTATAGTTACATCTGAAGCCTTAGGCAAGTTAGTTACACCGCACGAAGATGACCCGCGTGAATATGTCAGTTATGCTCAAGCTGTAAATATTCATGGTGTTGCTGTGGGCTATTCACATGGCTGGTGGAATGATGATGTAACAGTCCCGTCTGATAGAGAGCAGCGTAATATCTATGCTGTGGTATTTAAAAATGGTGAAGTTAAAGACTTTACCGCCGACCATAAAGAGCACTTTAATTCTCGTGCAAATGATATAAACAACAATGGTATTGCAACAGGGCATGTTGAAACTTATATCAATGGTTCTTTAAGACAAAAATTTTATTATGTTGATACCACAGTCGACGACATGAAAATGGTGTTTCCAACTGATTTCTTTACTGGTTCGTCTAGTACAGCATACTCAATTAATGAAAATAATTTTATTGTGGGTAGTGGCGAAGTAGAAACTCATAATGATACAGGTCAGAACCCTAGACGTAGACATGGTTTTATATATGACATTACTAATGATCTATTCTCTGACTTAAATACTTTTTTACCTTGTGATTCCGGTTATACCATCATTGAAGCACGTTCTATTAATGAAAATAACGAAATATCTGCAACTGCAGTAGTCAAAGCTCCACTTAGAGATGCAAAAGGTGAACTGTATTATGATGAGAATGGCACACAAGTTTTTGAAGATGTACTGCGTGCAATAAAATTAGCACCTATCGCTGGTGGTAGTGTAGAAGATTGTACTGAAACAGAAGAAAAAGTAGAGCGTCAAGGCGCTGGTACAGGTGCGATTGGATTAATTGCTTTATTAATTGCTGGCGTTAGTAGACGCTTGTTCGTAAAAAGTAAATGAGCTAATCAAACAAACCATAATTAATAAAAAAGCACTCAATGAGTGCTTTTTTTATCAGTAGGCTATTTGTTGACTAAAACTTACTTGTATCAGTAAATAACCCAACCTTCAAGTCAGTAGCTGTGTATATTACACGACCATCTACTGATACTGTGCCATCGGCAATACCCATAAATAATTTACGCTTAATTACACGCTTTAAGGTGATGGTATAAGTGACTTTTTTTGCTGTTGGTAATATTTGACCAGTAAACTTAACTTCACCAACTCCTAAAGCTCTGCCATGACCAGGCCCTCCTGACCATGCTAAGTAAAAGCCAACGAGTTGCCACATAGCATCTAAGCCTAAACAGCCAGGCATTACGGGGTCACCCTTGAAGTGACAATCGAAAAACCATAAATCAGGGCTAATATCTAATTCTGCAATAATTTCACCTTTGCCATATTCGCCACCGTCATCATTAATTGTAATGATACGATCCATCATCAGCATATTATCTGCAGGTAATTTACTATTACCTTCACCAAAATAATCAGTTGTGCCAGCTAATATTAATTCTTCTTTAGAGAATGAGTTTTTCTGTGTCATAGTAAGTGTTATTCCACTAAATATAAATTTTAAGGCGCTACTTTAGCGAACACCTGTACACTAAACAACTCCGAACAGTTAGTTTTCTTAAAAAAAACTTCATTTATTTGATATAACTCCTTATAATTAGTTACGCGTAACTTATCTTGGGGCGGGAGTAAATACTAAATGAACAATGAAAACAAAGACAAAGAGGCCAAAAGGGCATTTACTAATGCAGAAAAACAAAAACGTTACAGAGAGCGGCAAAAACTAAAAGGTAAACAGGAGCTACGGGGGTATTTATCACCAGAAGCTAAAAAATGCTATCAATTAATTGCTGAACAAACGGAGTGGTCCGATTCAATTATTCTAAGCAATGCTCTACGTTTAACTTACGCTGCTTATAAAAACGGGCAAATTAATCTATTAAATAATTGGTTAACTAAAAATAAGCTATAGTTCACACTTAGGTGAGGCTTTTCTGATTGTGTTAATCGATATTTAACTATATTCTATTGTGCGGTTACACATGAATTCAAAATATAATAAAATTGATAAGGTGAATTTCGTTGATAAATGTACTGTTAGTTGATGATCACGAGCTAGTTCGTACAGGTATAAAAAAAATACTTGACGAAGTTAAAGGGCTTAAGGTTATTGGTGAGGCAAAAACTGGAGAGGAAGCCGTACAGTTTTGCCGAAAAACTGAACCTAACGTTGTGCTTATGGATATGAATATGCCTGGTATTGGTGGTTTAGAAGCGACTAAAAAAATCATTAGATATTCTCCTGATATTAAAGTTATTGTATTAACCGTATATTGTGAAGACCCTATCCCAACAAAAGTGATGCAAATAGGTGCTGCAGGCTACCTAACTAAAGGTGCGTGCTCTGATGAAATGGTAAATGCGATTCGAGCGGTCAATAGCGGGCAACGCTATATAACCCCTGAAATTGCACAACAAATGGCCCTAAGTCAATTTAAGTCTGCGGATGAAAACCCATTCAATTGTTTATCTGAGCGTGAATTGCAAATAATGTTAATGATCACTCGTGGTGAAAGAGTACCTGACATTTCAGAACAATTAGTACTTAGCACTAAAACTATTAACAGTTACCGATATAGAATGTTCGAAAAGCTTAATGTGGGTAATGACGTTGAATTAACTCATTTAGCTATTCGTCACGGAATGTTAAAAACCGAAAAATTATAACCTTGTCTGAATTATTGCCTTTCGATCATAATGCATTTCTTGCGTCCGTCACCAATCAACCGGGTGTTTACCGAATGTATAACAGTGAGCGTACTGTTATTTACGTTGGTAAGGCTAAGCAGTTAAAAAAGCGGTTAGCGAGTTATTTTCGTAAAGATGTTGGTAGCAACAAAACCAAAGCGCTGGTCAAACAAATTACGGCCATAGACGTAACTGTCACTCACACTGAAGGTGAGGCATTATTATTAGAAAATAATTTTATTAAAAAGTACCAGCCTAAATACAATATTTTACTACGCGATGATAAATCATATCCCTACTTATTAATAACAGACCACCGCCACCCAAAGCTTGGCTTACATCGTGGAGGAAAAAAGGTTAAAGGGGAGTATTTTGGTCCATACCCAACCGTAGGAGCCGTGTGGGAGAGCTTACGCTTAATGCAAAAACTATTCCCGTTAAGGCAGTGTGAAGACAGTTATTACCGAGCAAGAAGCAGGCCTTGCCTACAATACCAGCTTAATCGCTGCTCTGCTCCTTGTGTTGATAAAATATCTGATACCGACTATCTCGAGCAAGTTCAACTTGCTAAACTTTTTTTACGAGGTAAAAACTCACAAGTAATAGAAGTGCTAGTTGGCCAAATGGAGCTTGCAAGCAATAAACTTGCTTTTGAGAAAGCCGCAAAATTACGCGATCAAATAACCACATTAAGAAAAGTTCAGCAGCAACAATTTGTAAGCGGTATTGCTTCTGATATGGATGTTATTGGTATTTACTGCCATAAAAATCAAGCATGTGTTCATGTATTATTTATCCGTGAACAGAAGGTGCTAGGTAGTAAAAGCTACTTCCCCAGTGTGCCTGAAAAAACAAATGAAAATGAAATCGCAGAAGCTTTTATTTGTCAGCATTATTTAGGTAGCGATATAAATACAGCTAAAATACCAAAAGAGTTAGTAATTAAACATGAGCTTGCTGCAAAAGAAGACTTAGTCGAACTCCTTAAAAAGCAAGCGGGTCATGAGGTCAAGATATCAACTCGTGTCAGAGTAGAAAGAGCCCAGTATTTGAAATTAGCAGAAACTAATGCTCAAAACGCCTTATTAACAAAAAATAGTCATAAAGAATCAATGCAAGCCCGTTTTCGAGAGCTGAATGAAGTATTTGAGTTGCCTCAAGGAATTAATCGAATTGAATGTTTTGATATTAGTCATACCATGGGCCAGCAAACTGTAGCTTCTAATGTGGTTTTTAACACGGAAGGCCCATTAAAAAGCGATTATCGACGCTATAATGTTGTGGGCATTACACCCGGTGATGATTATGCAGCAATGGATTTTGCTTTAAATAAACGCTACAAAAAAGCATCAACGGAAAATATGCCAGACATCATCTTTATTGATGGAGGAAAAGGCCAGCTAGGTCGAGCTGAACAGGTGTTTAGCCAGCTCAATATTGAGCCAACCCCTTTATTAGTTGGTGTTGCAAAAGGAGAATCTAGAAAACCGGGGCTAGAAACACTTATTCTTGCAGGTAGTCATCAACTTCTCTCGTTACCAAGTACTTCGCCAGCACTTCACCTTATTCAGCATATAAGAGATGAGTCGCATCGTTTTGCTATAGCAGGGCATAGAGCAAAGCGGCAAAAAGCCAGTAAAAAGTCTGTACTAGAAACAATACCAGGAATAGGGGCTAAAAAGCGGCAAGCATTGTTAAAGTATTTAGGGGGCATACAAGAGGTATTAGCAGCAGATATATCTACATTATCACAAGTTCCAGGTATTAGTGTTGTGCTTGCCAAAACTATTTATGATGCGCTGCATGACAAGTAAGCAGCTAATTGTGTAGAATAGTCTTTATAAGCTCTGCACGTCCTATTGTTTGTTTATTACCATTACTTGGTTAGTACTTGAGCAATTACTATTAATAATTTTAATAAAAGCTAAATGTGAAACCTATGTGGACTATTCCAAATCAAATTACCTTATTTCGAATTATTTTAATTCCTGTTTTTATCATTGTATTTTACTTACCTATTTCGTGGAGCCACTTTGGTGCATTTGCTGTTTTTTGGGTAGCAGCGGTAAGTGATGCATTAGATGGCTACCTAGCAAGAAAGCTTAATCAGTCTTCTTCATTCGGGGCCTTTATCGACCCGGTTGCCGATAAGCTAATGGTAGCAGCGGCGTTAATCATGATAGTTGAAGACTATCAATCTTGGTGGATAGCTATTCCTGCAATGATCATGATTTCACGTGAGATATTTATCAGCGCTTTACGCGAGTTTATGTCATCGCGAGATAAACGAGATTTAGTTGCAGTTTCAACCCTTGGTAAATACAAAACCGCTGCACAAATGTTAGGTATTATGGGATTAATATGGCAACCTACGTACGATATTCCATTAATTTTATTTGAATTTCCTCAGCAAATACTTATGTTCGCTGCTTATGGGTTTTATTTTATAGCCACTATTTTGAGTTTTTGGACAATGTTAATTTATTTCAAAGCCGCTTGGCCTGAATTAAAAGGCTAAAAAAATAAAGGAGTTGGTTGTTTTTTGTCAAGTTTTAATGTTGATTTAGTTAAAAAAACACCGTTTTAGCCGCTTTTTAACCACTTAAAATAAAATTGAAATTAAATTGTTGACTCATGAAAATATCAATGTAGAATGCGGTTCCAGTTGACAGGGAGTCAATTGATGAAGCGGCTGTAGCTCAGCTGGTAGAGCATCACGTTGCCAACGTGAATGTCACGAGTTCGAGTCTCGTTAGCCGCTCCAATTTTCTTTAATTAGAAATTCCAAAGGAATACTACTCAACTCGTAGTTTTGAAAAGGCGGGTTGGCAGAGTGGCTATGCAGCGGATTGCAAATCCGTGGACCTCGGTTCGACTCCGGGACCCGCCTCCATAATGCCCGGGTGGTGGAATTGGTAGACACAAGGGATTTAAAATCCCTCGCTTGTAAGAGTGTGCCGGTTCAAGTCCGGCCCCGGGTACCATTTCATTATTGCAGGTTGGGTTGTATAGAGTGTGTAGTGGCGTACACAGAGAGTGAAAGTCTTACGATAGTGTAAGCAAATGAAGCGGCTGTAGCTCAGCTGGTAGAGCATCACGTTGCCAACGTGAATGTCACGAGTTCGAGTCTCGTTAGCCGCTCCAATCTCTCTATTTAGGTAGAGAGTAGTAAACCAGACAAGTCTTACAATGTGTAAGCATGCGAAGCGGCTGTAGCTCAGCTGGTAGAGCATCACGTTGCCAACGTGAATGTCACGAGTTCGAGTCTCGTTAGCCGCTCCAAATTCATTTCATTTGAAATGAAAGTAGGGAACCAATCTCTACTATAAAAAGTACTTCCCTTATGCCCGGGTGGTGGAATTGGTAGACACAAGGGATTTAAAATCCCTCGCTTGTAAGAGTGTGCCGGTTCAAGTCCGGCCCCGGGTACCATCTTTTATATTTCTTTATCTGAGTTTTATTTTATCTATAGTGTTTTAGATAACTTTCAAAGAATGTTTGTTTTTCCTATTCATTACGCTTTCATTAATCCCATTATAAACCTAATTTAGATTGTTAATACTCCAGCCTTACTTGACCTTGTTAGTATTTACACTTATGGTTTACGGCGGTTAATTATTGGAATTAAATAAAATATTATGAATAAAATTAAAAGCTTATTAAAACTAACGGTTATCAGTTCAGTTATTGTTTCTACAAAATTACTGGCACAAGTCACTCCTGCACCGCTAGCTTCTATTCCCAGTCAAGATGCTTTTTTTAATAATTTAAAATCACTTTGTGGCAAATCTTTTGAAGGTAAAGTTGCTGTAGACAATGCGCCACCAAGTAGCTTCAATACGAGTAAATTAGTGATGCATGTAAGAAAGTGCTCAGATACCGAGTTACAAATACCATTTCATGTCGGAGATGATGCATCTAGAACTTGGATCATTACAAAAACGGGCAGTGGTTTGAGCTTAAAGCATGATCATAGACATAAAGATGGAAGTAATGATGAATCAACTATGTATGGCGGTCATACCGTTGATGCCGGTTGGGCACAGGTTCAATCGTTTCCTGCGGATCAATATTCAAAAGAGTTGTTTGTTAATTTACAAATGGCTCAGTCTATTACTAATACTTGGCAAATGTATATTTATCCTGATAAGTTTACCTACAGACTTACCCGTGAAGGAAGAGAGTTTCGTGTAGATTTTGACTTAACTAAAACAACGGAACAACCTGTTACCCCTTGGGGATATAAAGATTAATTATCGGTATATAAGTAGACAAATAAGTATTTATAGGTTGGGCCTTAAGAAAAAGTACATATTTGTAGGTTGGACTTTGCCGCCAAGGATGGCGGTAGTATGGTAATGCAGGAACAATTACCGATAAGCCCATCAGTTACTCTCACTATATAAGGATAGCTATTTGACGGCATAAATGCCGACCTACAATTAAAAAGGTGATGATAATCAAGTATCATGCACCGGTGGCTTTTTGATGTCTAACTTATAAGTAAGTCTTAGTTTAACGAATAAAAAATATAAGCACTTATACCACTTTTTAAAAAGGTGTAAGTGCTTTAAATTAGAGTCTTTAATACTAAATATCTATAAAGATTTAACAAAAGCAATAAGGCTGTTTCTATCAGTTTCAGTTAATGCCATAAAGCTATTTTTACTTTGTTCTGCCTCGCCACCATGCCATAAAATTGCCTCTTCTATGGTTGCGGCACGTCCATCATGTAAAAAACCTGCCGCAGGGTTTACCGCTTTAGTTAAGCCTATGCCCCATAACGGTCGTGTTTTCCATTCTTTTCCAGTTGCCATATAGTCGCGACGGTTATCAGCAAGCCCTTCACCCATATCGTGTAATAACATATCAGTAAAAGGATAAATGTGCTGGCCCTTTAGAGCTTCAGGCGCAGCAATACCACCAAGTGTTACGTTATCAGTGGCTGTTATAAAGTCTGGATGGTGGCATGAACTACATTGACTTTGCTCGAATAATTGCGCACCCTTCATAACATTGGGCGCTTCAATATTACGGCGTGCAGGGACAGCTAAAGTTTCAGCATAAAAAACTACGTCATCTGAAAACTCTTGGCTTGCTTCTGGCAAGCCATCTACACCTGTGCCTGTATCAATAAAGCCTGTACGTGTAAGGTAGCTCTGATGAAAGGCGCTGTTAGCGATACTTTCTTGTGGAAATAATGGGTTCGTTACTCCCATATCTCCTTGTAATGCCCCTAATGCTTGCACCCGAACGCTTGGAGTATTTGCTTTCCAACCAAACCGACCTAATGACACAGGCACTAGCTCGCCACTTTTGGCTTTTATTGGATCGAAGACCCAATTGGCACGACCTGAAATACCATCGTTATTAGAATCATGTTCGTCGCTTAGTGCTACAATATCTTTTTCGGGTATTAGTTCTAGTAAACCTAAACCAAATACAGGCATGCCATTTCTAGGGCTAAAATTAACGTTAGCTTGCAAAATTGCACTGTTTTGAACGTTATTGCTGCTAACGTCATGGGGCTGTTCAATGGTAAAAACAGGCTTTTTTAGGGTTACTTGCTTATTGTCACTGTAAGTAATTGTTTTATATTCATAAGCTAGGTAAACATTTGCTTGACCGATAAAAGGCATTTCTTGCCAATTTTCTCGTGCTTTAAGTACCCCACGGTGAAAAAGTTGTAAACCAAAACCGTTTACAGGTGTATTGGCACAAAAGTTATTGCTAGCGAGTGGCTCTTTACATTCGCCATCTTCTATACTCATACGTAAAAATATACCCGCCTCAGAGCCTAATAATTTTCTACTCTGTGCATCAGCTAAACTGATAGTAGATGGGCGACCGTCGCGTTGGTGACAAGAATTGCAGTTTTGATTATTAAATACTGGTCCTAAGCCGTCCAATTCTGGATGCTCATTATTAGGGGCAGTAGTGAACGATGTTTCAAAGTGTGTATCACCGTTTAAATGTTGAGTTAGTTGATTTTCTGTCAGTGTTGGTATTGGGGTTGAAAATCCATGGCCAGAGTCACTTACATTTTGAGCGGTAGTCGTGTCGGCTAAATTTTTAATATAAGCATAATCAGGGTATATCTGGGGTGAGGTATTATCATCGGTGCTATTTTTTTCAGCTGTATTACAGCCATTTATTAATAATGTACATACTAAAGTTAACGCATAGCTAGCTATTTTTTGAGGTGGAAGAGGCTTTACTCGGTTCATTTGGTTATTACTCAGGCTTTTAATTAAAGTGTTTTTGCTTATGTTTTTGCTTATGTTTTGGCTAAACTTATAATTTGGCTAAATATGCAGGGCTAAAAAGATAAGGCTAAAACACCTAAAGGCTAGTTTTAGGTGTTTTAGCCAGAGAGCAATATTATTTGCCTTGCCATTGATTTAATAGTGGAATAACTTCGCCTTCTAGTGATGTTTGTAAGTTTGATAGTGCATCAATAGATGCTTGAATTCTAATACGTGCATCGGCGTTGTTAATTGCTTGTCTAAAAGGGAGGTTATCACTACCAGCGATAGCTTTGATTGCATTAATTGCGGTAATAATTTCTTCGTCTACTCGTGTTGCTAAGTTTGAATCAGCGGCGTTTACGAAGTCAATTATCCCTATTTTGTCAGCTTGATTAGGAAACTCGCCACGATAAACGTTCTGCACACCTTGTATATTATCGGTAAAATCAGCAAGAGAGTTCCAGCTGTATTGTGATTCAACTAAAGAGGTGTCAGTTGTATTGATACTGGTGCCAAAAGGTTCAGCTATTTTGCCATTGCCTACTTCGTCTATAATGCCGATCATGCCGTTAATTAGTTCTTGAATTACACCTAATTGAGAAGAATAAACGTCATTGTTTGGTGTTAATAGTAGTTCTTGGTAGGGAGCAGAGTTAGCATCGTTTGCATCAGCTCTTACCGTCCATGCATCGTATAATGCTTGTGTATAACCTCTAAAAACTTCTGCGGTTGCACTTAAGTACTCACGTTCTAGAGCGGTCATTTCATCAATGCTAATGCTGTTGTCAGTTACACCATCACCAAAGAGTAAAAACTCCATAGTATGAAAACCTTGCACATCATCATTCCAAGTACGTATTTTATCTGCGCTAAATCCTGATTCAGACGTTAATAAAGCTTCTAAGTCGTTGGTATTAAGTGGCCATGTATCTAGGTGAGGATCGATAGAAAGTGCATCTACCGGTCCAAAAATATGCGCCTCACCTTGTTCCCAAGGAATACGTACATCTTGCCAAGCTTGTTTAGTAATAGCTAAATTTTCGGCTGTGGGTGTATTAAGTAGCGTGAGAGTTGCTAAGTGAAATGTTTCAGCTTTATTATTTAAGTTTTGGTAGCCAGCAACAATAACATCTTTAGTGATGTTAGTGATCATCTCGGTAGCTTCAAAGCTAAACCCTGTTGTAGGTGTTTCGTCAGGAATAACAACTTCTGATGAGCCGTTGCTGCTGCCGCCACAACCGGCTATTAAAATTGCACCACAAGTAAGGGCGATTAGTGTTTTATTAAATATCATATTTCTTCCTAAAAATGATTAAATTGAAAAGTAGTAGCCAAAAGATAGGCTGAAAGAGTGGGTATTAGATAAATTTTGCTGTGCGTAGTTTTGCTCTGCTAACTGTGCTTTAAATATTAAGTTTGAAGTTGGCAGGTAATTTAACCCAAAAGAGTACTCTTGTGTGTCAAAGCGAGACATAGCGTTACCGCTTTCTGTTTCTTTAACTGGGTTTGCATACTCATAAGCACCAAACAGGTATAGTGGGTGGCTTAGATTGAACATATGTTGACTGTTAAAGGCAACTTCTACGAAAGCAGACTCAGCAACGCTGCCTAATTGTGCAAAGTTTCCTGGTTTTAGTCCTGGAGTAGTTTTATTCGCTAGTGTTATTGCTTGACTGTCTTCTAATTCGCCATAGAGATATTGTCCAATAGCTGTCCAATTCCCTTGTCGCCACGCCCCACTTAAACCAATAATACTTAAGTTACCATCTGCATCAATTTTGTTAGTGTTATTTCTATTGCCTGAGGTATCGCCGTTATAGTAACTAATACCAATGCCTGTACCATTTTTAATGTCGCCATAATCTAGTCTTAAGGTAAAAGCTAGATCATCTGCATTTACACTTTCAAAACGTCTTTGATGACCAGTAGATACCCAATTATATGTTCTAAAAAATTCTGAATTTAAGCCTGTAGTAATTAAAGTTTGGGCAGTAAAGTTTTGCCACTTGGTAATAACGTTTACGCCCGTTTCATGCCAGACTTGGGGCAGCATAGAGGCTTCACTCCAATGGCGTTGAGCTGTAAAGTATTGTGAGGGTTTATGTAAGTTTGTACCTAACCCCACTGGCACAAAAATATGACCTAATTTTATAGCTAAGTATTTATTATGCGTGTATTTTGCTTGAAGCTTTTCTACTATAATTTCGCCACCCGCCTCAATTTCACTTTCAAATTCACCAAACTCTTCAAAACCATCGTATTCAAGAGCGGCACCTACACCACCATGTTCATATTCTAATTCTATTTCTACTTCCCACGTAGGATCGAAGTTATACACAAACTCAAAAACTACGCGTTCTAAATCTGTTTTTGCCCGCCTTTTGGGGTTAATGTCTTGTGTATTCCTGAAGAAATTTTCACTCTTATAGACAAGGCTGCCGTAGGAGTTTATTTGCCAATTTTTTGTAGAAACTTCTGTCGGTGTAGTTAGTTTTTGCGAAGACTTTAGTTGTTCTAGTTGTAACTCAATGTGTTGTATTTGTTCAGCTAGTTTTCTTTCAGTTGCTTTGCCATCACTCGCTATTGATAGATTAGCATTTAGCAAAAATGCAAAGCCGGAAAGTAAACAAAGTTGTTTATTTAATTTCATAGATGTCCAGATAATTTTACTGATAAGTAGATAGGTATAAATTATTTTAATTGCAACAAATGATAAAAGCAATACAAATGATAATGATTACTATTAACTTTGTCTTTATTGTTGACTGAGTCACGTTTGTTGATTAAAATCATTGCGATTCTAACTAATAGTTTTTCAGGTAATGCAGTCTGTATTGGTTCCAAACCAGCATTTTAACAAATCTAACGAGTATATATATGTCTTTACAAGCGACAAAAATTGTTAGCAATATTCATATTGTTAACGCATTATTACTGTCTTTAATATTTTCTTTTAATGTAAATGCCAATTCAGACGAGGTTAATGTATATTCTTACAGACAACCGTTTTTAGTAAAACCCTTATTTGATCAGTTTACCGATGATACAGGCATTAAAGTTAATGTTGTATTTTCGAAAAAGGGCATGTCGGAAAGGCTTGCAAGAGAAGGTAAATATAGCCCCGCAGATATTTTATTAACAACAGATATTAGCCGTTTAATAGAGTTAAAAGACCGCGATCTTATTCAGGTCAATAACTCAGAGGTATTATCGCAAGCAATACCTTCTCAATATCGTTCTTCAGATCATACATGGTTTGCATTAACTACTCGCGTTCGTAATATTTATTCTTCAAAACGGCTAGGTGACATCGCCATCAATTATGAAGATTTAGCCGATCCTAAATATAAAGGTCGTATTTGTACTAGAAGTGGAAAACATGCCTATAACGTAGCGTTAGTTGCTTCAATGATAGCAGAGCATGGTGAAGCATATACGCAACAATGGTTAGAAAAATTTAAAGCAAACCTAGCGCGCAAGCCACAAGGTGGTGATCGTAATCAAGTACAAGCAATACATCAAAACCTTTGTGATATAGCGCTTGGTAATAGTTACTACTTTGGCCAAATGTTAAAAGACGAAAATCAGAAGGCCTGGACAGACGCGGTTAACATTAACTTCCCAAATCAAAGTGATCGTGGTGCCCATGTCAATGTTTCTGGAATGGCATTAGCTAAACACTCTCCGAATGTTAACAATGCTAAAGCATTAATGGCATTTTTAGTCTCAAAACCTGCTCAACAACTTTATGCTGAAATAAACATGGAATACCCAGTGCGATCTGATGTTGCTCCATCAAAGTTAGTTGCATCATGGGGTTCGTTCAAAGCTGATAAATTACCATTAGAAACTATTGCTAAAAATAGAGCTTTAGCGTTAAAGCTTATTGATAAAGCACTCTTTGATCTTTAGATTAACGTTTTGAAGTGATAGCCAAGTCACAAAATAGCTTTTGGCGAGCTATTTGTTATCTAATTGCAATAACACTACTAACTCCGTTAGTGGTGTTATTAATTCAGGGTGGGCGTGCATCTACTTCTTTATTCTCACATTTATGGCAAACTGTTTTACCTGACTATATAGCTAATACCTTAATTTTAGGTGTAGGTGTAGTGTTATTGTCGTTAGTATTTGGTGTAATAAGTGCCGCGCTTATTGTTTATACCAATGTTAAATGGAAAAACACTCTCCGTTGGCTGCTAATGTTACCTTTAGCTATGCCAGCCTACATAGTTGCTTATTTATATACTGACTTTTTTGATTATGCTGGCCCGGTTCAACGTGCGCTTAGAACGT
Source organism: Thalassotalea piscium (assembly GCF_030295935.1). Lineage (NCBI taxonomy): Bacteria > Pseudomonadati > Pseudomonadota > Gammaproteobacteria > Alteromonadales > Colwelliaceae > Thalassotalea > Thalassotalea piscium. Next base: position 2,051,837 of record NZ_AP027362.1, on the reverse strand, counting down.
TATTTGAATGGAATTCACCTGCAGATTATATGTTTTTTGATTTAAGAACATTGGGTGGGGCGGTTATTATTATTACCTTTGTTCTCTATCCTTATATCTACATGCTTGCCCGCACAGCGTTTGAAGAGCAAGACCAAAATCTTCTCCGTGCAAGCAGAACATTAGGCTATTCTACTTTTCAAAGTCTCATTAAAGTGGCTTTACCACTTGCAAGGCCGGCAATTGCTGTTGCAGCAAGCCTAGTTTTAATGGAAGCCTTAGCTGACTTTGCTACAGTTCAATACTTTGCTGTTAATACCTTAACAACAGCAATTTACGACACTTGGTTAGGTTACAGCGATTTAGCTGCAGCTAATGCGTTGGCAAGTGTATTAATGCTATTTATATTTTTTGTTATCGTAATTGAGCGTAGAGCAAGAGCAGGGCAACTGCACCAGTCAAATCGTGTAAACAAAAATCAACAATTAATAATATTACCAAAATTTTGGCAAATAATAGCGAGTACATTTTGTTGGTTTTTAGTCATTGCGGGCTTTATTTTACCTTTTAGTTTATTGGTGATAATGGTATGGGAGTATGGCTCTTACGAACAATTGTTATCATTAATCCCCATGGGATCCAATAGCATTAAAATTGCTATTTGGGCCGCAAGTTTAACGGTTGTTGTCGCGTTAATCATCAGCTTGTTCAAGCGGTTAAGCAACGATAGATTTTCAGCGTTACCGTTACATATTACAGGCATGGGGTATGCTATCCCTGGTACAGTATTAGCTATGGCGATGATGTCTACATTTGCGCCCATTGATTATATGATTAATGATATTGCCGCATACTTTAACCAACCAGAACCAGGCTTACTTCTTTCTGGTTCTATCTTTGCTATTATTTTTTCTTATATTGTACGCTTTTCAGCTATTGCTAATGGTACGATTGATAGTGGTATAAGCCAAATATCTAAGTCACTTGATAATGCACCTTCAAGTTTAGGTGTGGGTTTACCTAAAATGCTGACTAAAGTACATTTACCATTATTAAAGCCTTCTATATTAGTTGCTTGGCTGTTGGTATTTGTTGAAACAATGAAAGAGCTACCCACAGTATTGTTATTAAGGCCGTTTAACTTTGAGACGTTAAGTACTCAAATTTATCAATTAATTTCAGATGAAATGTTAGAACAAGGAGCCCTTGGCGCAATATTTATTGTGATATTAGGCTTGTTACCAATTATGTGGTTAAACCGAGATCCAAAAGCGTAATGAGCCATAAAAATTTACGTACTTGTTGATGATGAAAATTGACAATGTTGAAGTTAATTAGGAAATTCTGTGATTGATGTATTAAGTATTCGTAACTTGTCTGTTGAGCTTCAAGGCAAAACAATTCTTTCTAAAATAGCGCTTAACTTGGCCGCAGGAGATATTCTTGGCTTAGTTGGACCTAGTGGTTGCGGTAAAACAACGTTACTGAATACCGTTGCAGGCTTTGTTGAGGTTAATAAAGGAGAGTTAATCATTAACAATAGTACGGTTATCACACCTGAAAATACACTCCCCCCTGAACAACGTAATGTTGGTATGATCTTTCAAGATTATGCACTTTTTCCACACTTAACGGCAGAGCAGAATATCCTTTTTGGCATAGAGCACTTACCTAAAATTGAGCGAGTTGAACGCTTAGAAGAATTACTGGAGTTACTTGCCTTAAAAGGTTTAGAAAAAAGGTTTCCACATCAAATATCTGGCGGACAACAACAACGTGTTGCCATAGCAAGGGCCTTGGCTCCACAACCACAGTTGTTATTACTCGATGAACCCTTTTCTAATATTGATGCGCGTTTGCGAAATGAACTAATGGTTGAGCTTCGTACTTTATTAAAGAAATTAAAAATTTCGGCGGTGTTTGTTACCCATAATAAAGATGAGGTATTTAGCTTTGCTGATAAAATAGCTGTTATGCACGAAGGTGAAATATTACAAGTAGGTACCCCTGTAGAGGTTTGTAAACAGCCAAAGAGTTGGCAAGTAGCTGACTTTTTACAATTAGGCAGTTGGCTAGCTATAAAGCGATTAGATTTCGATGCAATTGAGACAGCACTTGGTAAAATCGCAGTAAGTAATGATTTACAGAAGAAACTAAATGATCAGGCTCAACACACTTTTCTATTGCTTAAACCTCAGAATATTAAGGTTGTTGATGCGCTTGAGCCTAATGTGAAAATAGATCATATCTCTATAAATGAACAAGGTTATTACTATGTGTGCTCTAGTTTAGCCCAAACAGACGATAGCTTGTCATTTACCCAACTTAGATTTTATAGCGACCAATTGTTTTTACTCAATCAAAAGGTCGCTTTACAAATTAAGCCTCATGAACCGGTGATTTTTTGAATTAACCTCAACAACCTTTTGTTACTGCGCTAATTTTTTGATTTCTTCTACAAAAAATATAACAATTTCAATAGCAATTAATATAATAATAATCCATTCTAAAAAAGAAGAGTGTTGATGTTTTTGCTCATCCGCTAACATCTCAAAAAGCTCATGGATAGTTTCAAGTTTCTTCGAAAGCAATTCAACACGTTGATGAATCTCCATATAACGTGCAACTTGATTATAAACATTTTCATATTCAGGATGTGCCCAAATAAAATCGGGTGTATCAAGTAAGCCGTAATGTAATATAATCGCGCTTTTCGTACCAAATAATCGCCCTCTGATTTTTGCTACTTCTTTTCTTGTAATAGAAATTTTGCCTTTATTTGCGAGTTCCTCAGGTAAGTGAGAGTAATTAATAATTGTATTTTGCGCTTGCAACTCAAATTCAGAAAGCTTGCTTGACTGCGCTAATGCATGGCTTACAGCTAAACGAGAAAGCGTATCTGCTTTAGGTACACACACGACATCTTTATTAATTTTAACATCATCTGTAAATGTAAAGCGCAGATGCTCCTCTGCTCTTTGAATGGACTGAGTGTTTTCTTTGACTATACGATGAATAAGCGCTTGACGCTCGTCTTCATCTACGCCCCAAAAGACAACAACACCGTAGTCAAATAACCAGTACTCACCTGTTGGAACAATTATTTGTACGGCATCTCTATGGCGTATACCGTTTTCTAGTAATTTTTTATCGATGCTTGAACTTTCAGAAAGAAAATCATCTCCAAAGTTATATATTGATAATCGATCATGACTAAAAACTACATTGTCTAACAATTTTGTATTTTCCATTATGGATAAATTTATTACGTAAAGAGTTGGCTGTGAATTGTGAGGCTTTCGAAATAAAACGCTATATCATTTTTTTAATCATATCGATAAAAATTTTTCGCTTTCCTTTCAATATGAAAATGGGGACCATGCAAAATATTGTATTGGCTCAATGCCATTAATAATTTCAGTTTAATTGATATAGTTAACGAGAGAGCAATGAATACCAACTTACCATCAAACCCAAACGATGATATTGAGTTTGAATTAGCAAAAATGAGTGAACATGCTAATTCTAAACGCTTTCGTGATAGAAATAATTTGAGCTTTGCTAAAAAGCATACCGATAGAAAAGATAGAAAAAAATCACGAGATATTTTTAACGATGATCACGATGAGTATTATGACGAGTGGAATTAAGTAAGGCGTTAAGGAATTTACTATTTTTTATTATATAGATATTACGCCGTATGACTGGACAGCAGTTCTTACGGCTATTTTTTGTGGTTCCGTTATTGGCTTAGAAAGGCAATTTAGAGGAAAACCTGTTGGCATAAGAACTTCGTCACTGGTTGTATTGGGTACCTATATTTTTATGGCAACAGCAACCAGTGTTAGTACTGAAATAACCGATCCGTCGAGGATTATTGGTCAGGTAATTACAGGGGTTGGCTTTTTAGGTGCTGGTGTAATGTTGGCAAAAGACGGGGCTGTTGTTGGTGTTACCTCTGCGGCGACAATTTGGATATTATCAGCCATAGGAATTAGCATTTCTCATGCTAATTACTTTGCTGCAATTGTTTTCTCAGGCTTAGTGGTTTCGATTTTATTTGGTGTTGATTTACTTGAAGAGTATTCTCAAATGTTAACGCGAGGGGTTCATAGTAAATATCAAAGGTGGAAAGCTAAACCAAGCCGATTTATTGATAAAAAAATTAACTCTAAAGAATAAAAATGAAAAAAGCACTTCTAGAAGTGCTTTTTGACTTTATTACTAAAAGTGTATTTAAAGTAATTTGAATATTTTTTTAGCGATATCAGTGTTATCGATTTTTTTACTGAATATAGAATGCCCTTTACCGAACGCAAATACGGGTACGTCTATCCCTGTATGTCCACCTGTAGTCCATCCGGTGTAACTTTTCTCACTAATAAACTGATTTATTTTTGTATATAGCTGGCGAGTTAACTGATAGGTTTTAATATCATCCGCTTTATTTTCTTTTATCACTTGTAACTGGCTAAACTGTTCATCGGTTAAAGCAAAAGTAAGCATTTGAGCTAATTGTTCAGCTGTAATGTCTTTTTCAGCTATCGCTTGGGCAATTGAATGGCTAGATTGCTTCATACCTTTAAACACTGATGGCTCCCATTTATATTCACCATCAACACCTAAGGTAAGTCCACCAGTGCTATGATCCGCAGTTAAAACAACTAAAGTATCAGGGTGCTCTTTTACGTATTGCTCTAAATAAATAAGTGTTTCTGCTAAGTCATCCATTTCAGCCATTGCTGAAGCAATGTCATTACTATGTCCGCCCCAATCAACTTGACTTGCTTCTATTAACATAAAGTAACCATTATTATTTTCTAAGTGCGCGGTTGCAGCCTTGGTCATTGCTGAAAGTCTGTATTTGTTACTGTCATCTAATGCCCAGGGTAAGCCAATAGGCGCGAATAGCCCAATAACTGATTTGTCACTACGGATAGTATTTAGCTGATCGTAACTTTCGATATAGTCAAAACCTTTTGCTTTAAATTCGTCAATCAGGTTTCTATCTTCACGTACAAAATAGTTGGTACCACCACCAAGTAGTAAATCTATATTAATTCCATTGTCGATATAACTATCTGCTATTGCGTTGTAGTTTCTACGGCTTTCATTATGACTAATATATGACGCTGGTGTAGCATGGTTAACCTGTGAAGTAACCACTACCCCTGTTTTTTTTCCATTCTTTTTGGCTTGTTGTAATACTGTTTTTAAAGGCTTTTTGTTTACATCAACACTAATGGCACCATTATAACTTTTAACACCTGTTGCAAGCGCTGTTGCACCAGCAGCAGAGTCAGTTACATAGCCAGAAACAGGCGCAGGGTAAGTTGAACTCATGCCAACTAAATGTCGATCAAAGACTGTTTCTTCAATCTCTGGTGTATTTGGGTCGTCATTATAATAACGGTAAGCGGTAGTGTAGGCTGGGCCCATTCCATCGCTAACAATCATAATAATGTTTTTAGGTTTAATTTTATTTACTGTGGGTTGTTCATTAGCTTGTACAGCAAATGAGAAACTTAAACTTGAACACAAGAACAGCGTAAGTATTTTTTTCATATTTAATTAACTCTTAGTGATTGAATTAGTAACCATGTTATTTATTTGGTCAGTAGTAGGTCTACCCAAACTAAGCGATGATCTGACGATGCGCTTCTGTCTTTTATAAGGGAATAGGTGGTTTCCGTTTTATTTGGCCAAAAAACACCAGAGTTTTTTACTTTCCACCCATGTGCAGAGGGTAAGGTGTAATCTGCTCGCATTCGCCAATAAGCGGTGTGATTTTTTGCATGTTCGTTATCAAGAGAATGAGAGGCTCCACCCTCACTTGCAGGCACAGGGTCTTGGATTAAAGTATTTTGTAAAAGCGCACCTATACCACTGTTAATTGCATCACCGTCGACAATTGACGCATTTAAATCACCCAAAATAATAAAGCGACTGTTGTCAGCCAAACCACCATAAACATTCTTGTCATCATAAATGTAGGTAGATTTTTCTTTGTTTATATAGTCAACCCAAAAGCGAATTTCATCATGATTTCTTTTACCATTTCTATCTTCTGGTCCATCAAATACTGGAGGAGTAGGGTGGCTCGCTAGCACATGAATAATTTCGCCGTTTACATTAATAGGTAGATCCCAGTGAGACTTCGATGATAAGCGTAAATCATTCCAAGCATCTTCACTATACCAAGAAGAGTTAGTATTGGGATCAACTGGTTTTAATGCGTTGGGCATATCTTTCCATTTAAATAATTGAAAAGTACGCACAGTATCTAAGTCAATCGGATATTTAGAAAGAATTGCCATACCATATTGCCCAGGAAAGTGCCCAAAGCCATGTGTATCGCCAGGTAACGATATTTTACCGTCGTTATTCAAGTCAAATGATGTTTTAACACCAGTATTGACATTATTTTGATAAAAATACGGAAAATTAATTGGAGATTGATTGTTTTGTGATTTTTGTAAGTATTGGTTAATGAATTTGGTTAACGCTTTATCCGTAGGTCCAAGATAATCAAACTCATTAAGTAAAATAATATCAGGGTTCACACGTTGAATGATTTCAGCAATATTTTTAATCTGCGGATGTTGTGAATCAAGTGCCTGGTTAAGAGCTGAGCTTTTTAACTGTGTTGCATTATCAGGTTTACTGACTACATAATTAGACGCATCCATACTCACATTGAAGGTCGCAATTCTGAGGGTATCTTTAGTCATTGCATAAGTTGTCGTCGTTAAAATAGAAGCTAAGGTACATATTATAGCAGATCGAATCGTTATATTTTTTAGCATAAGTGAAACCTTATTTGATCCCTGTACCACGTAAAACAAACTCAGTTAAAAACTGCGTTACTTGTTCCTGGTCTTCTTCTTCGTAGTCAGCCCTATTCATTACAGATAAAATTTGCGTTTCAAAATCTGCGTAGTGTTGTGTACTAGACCAGATTAAAAAGATCAATTTTACTGGATCAATATCTTCCATTTTCCCTTCATCTATCCATTGCTGAAAAATTTTAGCTTTTTCTTTTACCCACTTTCTAAGATAAGTACGGGCAAACTCTTTTAAGTGTAAAGCACCTTGAATTATCTCCATGGCATAGATTTTTGATGCACTTGGGTGTTGGAAAGACATTTTAACCTTAGCAGCTATAAACTTTTCGATAGCAAGCTTAGGCCCATCTTCATATACTATGTCACCAATGCCTTGGTCCCACATATCAAGGGTTTCTTCAAGCACTGCATGATATATATTTTCCTTGTTTTTAAAATAATAAAGCACATTCGCTTTCGGTAAGTTGGCTCTATCAGCAATAGATTGGACTGTTGCGCCTTTATAGCCTTGTAAAATAAACTCATCAGAAGCAGCAGCTAAGATTATAGATTGACTCTTAACTCTGATCTTCCCTTGCTTTTTGTTTATTGCCTTATCAGCTTTTTTATCAAACATAATTGTCATTTTATTAGTCTTAAATTAATTACTTTTTAACAGGCAAAAGCATTTTTGTCATTAAAATGTTGGTATTTCATATAACCAAAAGGTCAATATTGATTATATTTTAATCTCAAATAACATTGGGTTTTAGCCATAGCATAGTACTTATGATACAAAACATAAATAGAAAAAGTGCTCTTTATAACTGTTTAACCAGTTTACGGTGTAAATGTTAACCTTTTGTTAGATTTATATTGGTTGTTATTATTATTTCTCATAAGTATTAAAATATTCTGTTCATAAGGTTATGTTATATGCTTTAAGGACCTTTGTTTATATATGGATATTTAGGAGTCTATAAAATTGTCTTAACCAAGTGGTCAGTATTTATTGGTTTTTATTTGCAAATTGTGTTTTAGTAAGAAAGTTCAATTTTTTTGGAATTTATTTTAAAGAGGTTGTTTCGAGTTAACGTGTTGAATTAAAATTAAAATAATAAATTTTATATGTTTTTTGCTACAAGATTTGAAGTAAGCGAACTTGTATTTTTTACTGTTCTAAAATATTGTAATAAAATTGTAAGATAAATTTGCTTTAATTTTGCTGTTGATAGAATTTTATCTGCTAAAATTAAGGTTGAATAAACAGTTATTGAACACTAATTGAACACTGAAAATATAAATATATAATACTTACACACAAGGGAAAAAAAAGATGAAAACCCATCGTCTCTCTCAACTTACTAGTGCTGTAGTTCTGGCACTTGGTTTAACCACCTCTGCTATGGCGGCTGATACCTCTTCTTCTGTAAGAGGTACAATTGTTGGACCTAACGGTCAAGCAGCACCTAATACAAAAATTATGCTAATCCATCAGCCTTCAGGTACAGTGACTGAAGTTGTTACTAACGAAACAGGCTCATTTAGTGCAGCTGGTTTACGTGTTGGTGGTCCATACCAGATTTTTATTGACTCTGATAAGTTTCAAGATATTGCTAAAGGCGATATCTTTTTGCAATTAGGTCAAACATTTCGCTTGAATGAACAGTTAGGCGAAGAGCAAAATGTTGAAAGAATTACTATTACTGGTAGTCAAAACTCATTTACTCAAAATGCGGGTAGTTCAAGCTCTTTTGGTTCAGATTCCATCGAAAACTCACCTTCTTTTGACCGTGACTTGAAAGATATCCTAAGACAAAACCCACTAGCGACATCGCTAGGTGGTCGTGACAATGGCTTTTCGGTAGCAGGTTCTAACCCTCGCTTTAACAGCCTTAACGTTGATGGTGTTGGCCTTAATGACGATTTTGGTTTAAATGGTAATGGTTATCCAACACAACGTTCACCAATTTCATTAGATGCTATTGATCAGATCTCAATTGATACTAACCCATATAATGCTAAATTTGGTGGCTTTAGTGGTGCGCGAATTAATGCGGTAACTAAATCAGGTACGAATGAATTTCATGGCGGTGTCTTCTACGAGAAAACTTCAGACAGCTGGGCTGGCGATTATGACACTAGCTATTCAGAAGATAATGAAGTTGAAGGTGTTAAAAGTGATACTTGGGGTGTGCACATAGGTGGCCCAATCATCAAAGATAAGTTGTTTTTCTTTGCTAACTATGAAAATTTTGAAAAACCAACAGTGTCAGACTATGGTCCAGAAGGTAGTAATAAACCACTTGCAACTCAATTAACTTTAGAAGAGTTTAATCAAATTGCTCAAATCGCTAAAGACCGTTATGGCATTGATGATATCGGTGGCTGGGATGGCGATCCTCAAGAGCTAGATGAAAAAGTGTTAATCAAATTAGACTGGAACATTAATGCTGATCACCGTGCTTCATTTACTTACAACAGAGATGAAAGTAATAGCATTCGTAATATTACTGGGAACAAGTACACATTAAATACGTCTACTAACTGGTATGATTATCAGCAAAATATGAATTCATACGCAATGCATCTATATTCGGACTGGAGTTCAGATTTTACTACAGAATTTGCGGTTTCGTATAAAGATGTTGAGTCTATTTCAGGCGTAGCAACACGTGATTACGGTAAAGTTACTATAGACCGTGCTATTAACTTTGGTCCAGATAATTACCGTCATGCAAACGCCTTAGAAACTAAAACTTGGCGAGCAAATTTAGACGCTGAGTATTTAGTGGGTGATCATAAGTTAGCTTTTGGTATGCAATATGAAAGAAACGATATTTTTAACATGTTCGCAGAAGCAACTTTAGGGGCTTGGTCGTTTGATAGTATTGAAGATTTTTCTGCTGGTAACGGTGAGCTATATTACGGTAACGCACCATCTAATAACCAAGACGATACAGCCGCTTCACTTGTTATGGGTACATACTCTCTATATGTTCAAGATGATTGGGCACTAAGTGCTGATATCGACCTAACGTTTGGTTTACGTTATGAGCGAATTTTCTCGAATGATAAGCCTGGATATAACCCTAAATTTGAAGAGCGTTACGGCTACGATAACCAAGAGAACCTTGACGGCACAGATATCTGGTTACCGCGCGTAGGAATGACTTGGTATGCAAGTGATGATTTAACCGTACGCGGCGGCGTTGGTTTATTCAGTGGTGGTAAGCCAAATGTATGGATTTCAAACTCATATAGCAAAAGTGGTATTAATTACGTAACAAATGAAGAAGATTATACTGGTTTAACTTCACTTGAAGTTCCTCAATCAATGAAAGATTCATTAGCAAATGTAACAGCAGATGGCGAAACAGATATAATCGATTCTAACTTTAAAACACCATCAGAGTGGCGTTATAGCGTTGGTTTTGATTATTTATTCGAAATTCCATCTTTAGGCGAAGACTGGAAATGGTCAGCTGAATATATTTACGTTGATAAGCAAGACTCTTTAGCGTGGCGTGATCTAAATCGTCAGCCAAGTGGTGAAGTGACTCAAGATGGTCGTATTATTTATGAGCCAGTAGATGCGTCAAGCCCAGATCATTATGATATTTTGTTAACAAATGCTGATAGAGATGGCTACTCTAACGTTATTACGACAAGTTTAAGTAAAACTTGGGATAGCGGCTTTGATATGACAATGTCTTATACTAACCAAGATGTTGTTGATGGTAACACTGGCACTAGCTCGCAAGCTGCTTCAAACTATAAGTATAATGTTTATGATACCGGTCGTAATATCGATACGCTAGGCGCAGGTAATTATGAAATAGAGCATAGTTTAAAAATTGCTTTAGGTTATAAAAAAGAGTTTTTCGAAGGATATAACACGCGTATTAACTTATTCTTTGAACGTAGATCTGGCCGCCCGTATGGTTGGGTAATGGGTACTTATAAAGATGGTTCATTAGGTGACCCTTACTACATGTCAAAATATAATGCTAAGACACCTTATATACCTTCTGGCGCAGATGATCCAAATGTAGCTTATGATCGTGGTATGACGTATGAACAGCTTATGGCTGAATATGTTATCCCTGCAGGCTTAGAAGGTTTTGCCGGTGGTTACGTGGACAAAAATGCTTCTAATCGTCCTTGGCTAACTACGATGGACTTGTCAATTCAGCAAGATATCCCAGGTTTGATGAAAGATCATAAAGGTACGTTAACCTTTACGGTTAAAAATCTAGCTAACTTGCTAAATAAAGACTGGGGCCATGTATATGTTCCAGAGGGTGGCTATAACAAAGAGTTTGCAAACGCTACATGGAATGATGCAGGTCAGTTAGTGTATAGCCCTAATAGCCGCAGCAGTATTGGTCCTATTGGCGCTGAGAATAGCTCTTATAGCATCGAAGGTGAAGACTCAGTTTGGTATATTAAAGTAGGTGTTAAATATACATTCTAATTTTCTATAATTAATCTGTATTTTAAAGCCGCACTATAATGTGCGGTTTTTTATTTTATACGGTTAATATACTTGTATAACACATAGATTACGGTACATTTAATACCAATTGAAATAACTATTTGACCAATTCAGAGCATCGTCAGGGAAGTTAGCACAAAGCAAATTGATGAAGGTGTAGTATTCTCCATCCAATCAATTTGTAAAGTTATCACTTTTCTGACGAGCTCCCAAGGGCGAGTTTAAAAGGCTTATACGCAGCGTTACTGATTTTGATAAGGGGATAAACCATTATCTGTAATCAGTGCCTTGCCTCTAAGCCTTTTAATTCTCGCTGAATGAACAAATATTTTTTTCAATTAGTATAATAACTATCTGGTATAAATCGACCAAACGGTCAGGAATTGATATAATGACAGAGCAATATGCCGATATACTGGCTGAAAGTGCCAAATTAGCATTTGAAAATGCTTATGCGCCTTATAGTAACTTTCATGTTGGAGCTGCGGCATTAACAGAAAGTAATACCATTGTTAGTGGTTGCAATGTAGAAAATGCCTCCTATGGTTTAACCGTTTGTGCCGAACGTAATTGTATCGCACAAGCTATTATATCGGGTCAAACCTCTTTTAAAACACTGGTTATTTATACGGAACAAGACACATTAGTACCGCCGTGTGGTGCATGTAGACAGGTGATTGCTGAATTTTTTGAGCCTAACGCTCAAATTACTGCAATCAATCATTTAGGTAAAAAAATGCACTGGTCGGTAGCTGAATTACTACCGAACGCATTTACACCTAAGTTTTTAAATAAGTAAGGAATATAAATGTTTTTGCCTCAGGAAATTATTAGGTCTAAGCGTAATGGTGAAAATTTATCACTACAACAAATTCAAGACTTCGTTAGTGGACTAGTCACAGGTGACTTTAGTGATGCTCAAGTTGGCTCTATGGCGATGGCAGTTTATTTACAGGGAATGAATACTGATGAGATTGTTAATTTAACTATGGCAATGAAAAACTCAGGTGATGTATTGGCTTGGCCTGAGCTTGACGGTCCTGTTGTTGATAAACATTCAACAGGTGGTGTTGGAGATAAAGTAAGCTTTATGTTGGCAGCTATTGTTGGCGCCTGCGGCGCTTATGTTCCAATGATTTCAGGTCGTGGTTTAGGGCATACAGGTGGTACTTCTGATAAATTAGAGAGTATCGCAGGGTTTAATCTTCAACCGAGTATTGCGTTGTTCAAAAAAACGGTTAAAGAACTTGGTATGGCGATTATCTCGCAAACAGATAATTTGGCACCAGCAGATAAGCGTTTGTATTCAATTCGAGATGTAACGGCTACTGTTGAGTCAATTCCATTAATTACTGCGTCAATTCTATCAAAAAAATTATCTGCCGGTTTAGATACTTTAGTGATGGATGTTAAAGTAGGTAATGGTGCAATGATGGCATCTATGACAGATGCGCAAGCACTTGCACAAAGCATTGTAAATGTTGCAAATAATGCAGGAGTTAACACTCAAGCCATTATTACCGACATGAACCAAGTATTAGGTACTAGCGCGGGTAACGCTTTAGAGATTTACGAAACAGTTAAGTACCTTAATAGAAAACAAAGAGAGCCGCGCTTGCATGCGGTTGTTGTTTCTTTAGCAACGGCTATGTTAATAACTGCCAAAATTGCTAAAGATAAAGATGACGCGTTAATAAGAATTAATCATGTTCTTGATACAGGTAAAGCGGCTGAGTTATTTGAAAAGATGATTTACACTTTAGGTGGCCCAATAGATTTATTGGAAAACCCATGGAATGCAATGAAAAAAGCTGATCAAATTGTTGAAATACTAGCGCCTCAGCATGGTTATATCTCTGCAATGCAGACACGTAATATTGGTATGGCGATAGTAGCAATGAAAGGTGGACGTTTAACCAATGGACAGCCTATTGATCATAGTGTTGGCTTTGATAGAGTTTTACCTGTAGGCACTTTAGTTAATAGAGGCGATGTACTTGCAAGAGTTCATGCTAATAGTGACACTGATGTGCAGTTAGCGAGTAAAACCTATATAGACGCTATAACGATCACTGATAAAGCACCTGAAGAAGCGCCTGTAATTTATCAAACAATTTCTTAAGCATGGCTTAAGCTATATTTGTTAATTCTACTTGGTTAATGAATATAGTTTTATTAGTGGGTGGATAATTTAACTTATTGTGAAAGTATGATCTTGGAATAAGTAAATTACCTTACAGATCGTTTTGTCATGTGGAAGGAAGGCTAAGCGCTTTTGCTTTATCAATATAACTTGCAAGCCAAGTTAATAAATTCTTGGCTTGCAAGTTTTTAAGCTTATTGAAGTGTACCAAATATTTTATCACCGGCATCACCCAATCCTGGAATAATGTAGCCTTTATCATTTAAGCGCTCATCTTTGGCGCCAATAATCAATTCAACGTCTGGGTGAGCTTTTACTAATGCATCTATTCCCTCTGGCGCAGCAACTAAAAATAATGCTTTAATTTCAGTACAACCACTTTCTTTTAGTAAGTCAATAGTTGCGATCGCTGTTCCACCAGTAGCAAGCATAGGATCAATTATAATCGCTAAGCGTTGATCAATATCATTAACAATATTTTGGTAATAATAATCAGCTTCTAATGTTTCTTCATTACGTTTAAAACCTACAATACTTACTTTTGCACAAGGTAGAATAGACAAAGCGCCATCAAGCATACCAAGACCAGCTCGTAAAATAGGCACTAATGTTGGTTGGTTATGCTCAAGAGTCGGCCCTGAAATTTCGCCAGCCCAACATTCAATAGTTTTCTCAACAAGTGTAAGCGACTTTGTTGCATCTACCATTAAAAGCTGTGTTAGTTCATTAGTTAGCTCTCTAAAGCTTTTTATCGAGATGTGTTTCTCTCGTAAGAGTGTTGTTTTGTGTTTTACTAATGGGTGCTCACTAATGTGGACGGTCATGATTTTTTCCTTTGTACAAGTTCGATACGACTATTAAATGAATAGGTTTATACCCAAATAAGCGCTTTAAAATGTTGTCTACATAATGACTCATATCGCTCATTACCGCCAACTTCAATTTGTTCTCCGTGTGTTACAGCATTTTCACTTGCATCTCTTCTAATGACAAAATTAGCTTTGCGACCACAATGGCATATTGTTTTAAGCTCAATAAGTTTATCGGCCCAGGCTAATAACGCAGCACTGCCTTCAAAAGTTTCACCTAGAAAATCTGTTCGTATGCCATAAGCAAGCACCGGAATATTTAAGGTGTCGACAACATCGGTCAGTTGTTTAACTTGGTGTTTAGTTAAAAATTGTGCCTCATCTATCAATACACAGTCAATATTGGTAGTTGTATGTGCTTTGACTATTTGATCAAGTAATTGAGTTTCTGAGTCAAATAGCTCGGCATGCTGTGCTAACCCTATGCGTGAACTAATTTTGCCTTGTTCAAAGCGATCATCTATTTTCGCAGTGTAAAGTAGGGTAGTTAAGTGACGTTCTTGATAGTTATAAGACGACTGCAATAGATGAGTAGACTTACCTGCATTCATGGTTGAGTAATAAAAATAAAGTTGTGCCATTGAAATTAGTAGCTTGATTTAGTTGAAGTTACGTTAGTATTTACGCCTAATGTGGTTAGGAGGTTTTCTAATAAACTGCTAGCCCCGAAGCGGAAATGATTTTTATCTGCCCAATTGGGGCCAAGTATATTGGCTGCTAGCGCTAAATATAGAGCTGCGTCCTCTACATTTTTTACGCCTCCAGCTGCTTTAAAGCCAACGTTAGTATTTAGCTCATGAATTGTTTCTAGCATTATTTTGGCTGCTTCAGGAGTGGCGTTAACTTCAACTTTTCCTGTTGATGTTTTTATAAAGTCAGCCCCCGCGTTTATTGAAATTTCACTCGCTTTTTTTATTAATACGGGTGTTTTTAAAACCCCTGACTCGATAATAACTTTTAATAATACGTTTTGTCGAGAACAGGCAAGCTTACATGCCTTGACTAATTCATAACCTACAGATTCATCACCATTAATAAGTGCTTGGTAAGGGAAAACAACATCTACTTCATCAGCTCCTAACAAAATAGCCTCTTCGGTTTGTTTTACAGCCATAGCAACATCGGCGTTGCCATGTGGAAAATTGGTTACAGTTGCAATGTTTATGTTAGGTGTATTTTGCAATGCTAACTGTTTTTTTGCTATTGGAATATAACTAGGATAAATACATATAGCAGCAGTATTACCTGCTGCTGATGCCGCTTGTTTACATAAATTAATAATGTCTTGCTCAGACTCATTATTGGTCAAACTTGTTAAGTCCATTAACGATATTGCAAGCGTTGCGGTTTGTTGCGAGGAGTTCATTTTGAGTCCTTATAGAAATTTATTATAAACTAACAAAGATACCAGCAATTGCGGCACTCATTAAGTTGGCAAGTGTGGCTGCAAACATTGCTTTCATACCTAAACGTGCAATATCTTTTCTACGCGTAGGAGCAATTGAGCCAATACCACCTAATAAAATTGCAATAGATGAAAGGTTAGCAAATCCACATAAGGCGAATGTAATTATTGCTTGGGTACCGTCTGATAAAGTGTCTTTTACTTGCATGAAATTTACATAAGCAAAAAACTCGTTTACAGCAATCTTTTGGCCAATAAAGCTTCCTGCTTGCAACATTTCATTTACCGGTACACCAATAATAAAAGCTACTGGCGCAAATATATAACCCAATAGCAGTTCAATGGTTATATTTTCGAAACCAAGTAACGAAGCCGTACCTCCAACTAAAATATTAAGTAAGGCTATAAGTGCGATAAATGCCAGTAACATTGCCCCCACATTAACAGCAAGTTTAAGTCCAGAGGCGGCACCTGTTGCTGCCGCATCAATTACATTTGCAGGTTTTTCATGTTCTTCTTCATCTATGTCATTTTCATTAAACTGCGTTTGCTCTGTTTCTGGAAGAATTATCTTCGCCATTAATAAGCCTCCAGGTGCTGCCATAAATGAAGCCGCGATAAGGTATTTTAACTCTACACCTAAGCCTGCATAACCGACTAATACACTGCCAGCGACTGATGCTAGACCGCCTACCATAATGGCAAACAGCTCTGATTGCGTCATTCTAGAAATGTAAGGTTTTATTACTAAAGGGGCTTCTGTTTGACCAACAAATATATTAGCGGTTGCTGATAATGATTCTGGCTTAGAGGTTTGTAAAAGCTTTTGTAATGCTCCACCAATAATTCTTACAACCCACTGCATAATATTTAGGTAATATAAAACAGCAATTAAAGAGGAAAAGAAGATAATAACGGGTAAAACACGAATGGCGAAAACAAAGCCAACACCATTACTAAACATAGCATCTGTGCCTAAACCACCAAACAAAAAGGCTATACCCACTTGAGCGCTGTCAATAACCTGTTGAACACCATTTGAAACTGACGTTAGTACATCTTTACCAAAGGGAATATATAAAACAAATGCGCCAAGTAATAATTGAATGGCAAAAGCAAATGAGATTGTTCGCCAGTTTATGGCCTTTCGATGATGAGAGAATAAAATAGCTACGGCAATTAACGCCACTATACCTAATATTCCTCTAATTACTGTTAAGTCCATAAATTCCTCTTATTATTGTTATGAAATTATTTAATTCATATTGTTATTAAATTTGTTGGTAGATTGCTATGAGATAATTAGCTGGCGTATTTTTGCTTTTAATAATTCTATTGCCATTCTATTTTTCCCACCTTTAGTAATAACAACATCTGCGAAGGCTTTAGCTGGCTCTATATGTTGGTAATACATTGGTCTAACCATGGTGATATATTGCTGAATAATTGATTCTATTGTTCTTTCTCGTTCAACAGTATCTCTTTCTATACGTCTTAATAAGCAAATATCGAGAGGGGTATCCATATATACCTTTATGTCAAATTGCTCTCTTAATTCGGGGTTAGAAAACAATAAAATACCTTCAACAAGTACTATAGGCGTAGGTTTTATAGTAATAGCATCTGTTGTTCTAGTGTGGGTTTTATAACAATACACAGGGCATTCGATCGGTTTTTTGTCAACTAATTGCTTAAGATGTTCGGTTAGCAATGAATGTTCAAAAGCATCTGGGTGGTCGTAGTTGTTGCGTATCCGTTGTTCCATACTTAAATGGGACTGCTCTCGATAATAAGCATCCTCTTTAATAATAGAAATACCATGCTCACCAATTTCTGAGACTAATTCTTTATATATTGTGTGTGAAAATAAAGATTTTCCAGACGCTGAAGCACCGGTTATTGCGATAATTGTTGGCTTGCTATTTTGCAAAAGATACTACCTATCTAAATATGGCTATATTGTAATAAAGTACGATTTTAGCACGCACTTCATTTTATATTTTACAACAATTTTGCTATTACGGGGCTATAATAACGACAAATTACAGAATTAGTTATTGTTGTTTTAATTAATGGTGTTAAATTATCACAACTTGACCACTTGGTCATGAAATTTATTTCAAATAAGGTAAAAAAATGGCAAGAGTAATAATTTTAGTGTTAGATAGCTTCGGTATTGGTGCTAGCCCTGATGCTGAAAAGTTTGGTGATGTAGGAGCCAATACATTCGCACATATAGCTCAACGGTATTTTGAACAAAATAATAAACAAATTTCGTTACCACACTTAACTGAGCTTGGCTTGGTCAGTGCTAGTATGTCAGCCGGCAAAGAAAAGTTTCCTACGGCATTCACTCATGCTGTTAAAGGTGGTTATGGATATGCTAAAGAAATTAGCTCAGGTAAAGATACACCAAGCGGACATTGGGAAATGGCGGGAGTTCCAGTGTTATTTGATTGGGGATATTTTCACGATAAGACCAATAGCTTTCCTAACGAGTTAATCAGTAGCATTAACCAAGCGACGGGCTTTAGTGGTATTTTAGGCAATTGTCATGCTTCTGGAACTGAGATCATCGCTCGTTTAGGTGAAGAGCATATTAAAACGGGTATGCCTATTTGCTATACCTCAGGAGATAGTGTTTTTCAGGTTGCTGCACATGAAGAGCATTTCGGGCTCGATAACCTCTATAAATATTGTGAAATAGTAAGAGAACTGCTTGAAGACTATAATATAGGCCGTGTAATTGCGCGCCCATTTATTGGTAATGATAAAAGTGACTTTACACGTACTGGTAACAGAAAAGACTATTCTTTATTACCACCTGCGCCAACAGTGCTTGATAAGTTCACAGAAAAGGGAGGGCATGTTATTAGTGTTGGTAAAATAGCTGATATATTTGCACACCAAGGGATTAGTGAAAAAACAAAAGCAACAGGCATTGATGCACTCGTTGATGCGACTATTTCGCACTTAAAATCAGCAAATGATAATAGTCTGATATTTACAAACTTAGTTAATTTTGATCAAGACTTCGGACATAGACGTGATCCTATTGGCTATGCACAGGCACTAGAAGCTTTTGATAAACGATTACCTGAAATTTATCGTGCGATGAATGATGATGATCTGCTATTGATGACAGCTGATCATGGTTGTGATCCCACTTGGCCTGGTAGCGATCACACAAGAGAATATGTTCCTGTTCTTGCTTATCATCATAATATCGCGTCTGTTGATTTAGGTGAAAGACAGTCGTTTGCAGATTTAGGGCAAACTATAGCAGATATTTTTACCCTTGAACCAATGACTTATGGTGAGAGCTTCTTAGCTAAATTAAACTTTAAAAAATAAATGTCAGATTTTTAATACTGACTATAATTGGTCTTATATAGACTCCCAGTTGATGTCAAAAAGAAAAGCAACGATTACATACTTAACGAAGTTAGTATTTTTACATGAAGCTCAAGGAAAACTAATGAAACTATTCGGAAAAAACATACTAGTGCTGAGTATTCAAGCAGCACTTCTAACAAGTTTAAGCTCATTCGCCTATGCAGAAGATGCTGGCGAAGAAGCTAAAGGACTTGAAACAATTACCGTAACGGCTCAAAAGAGGATTCAAACGGTAAAAGAAGTACCTGCAACAGTTACTGCTATTTCAAGTGATAACATTAAGGATTATTTAGGAGCAGGGGAAAATATACGTGCATTAGCTGGGCGAGTTCCTAGCTTACAAATTGAGTCTTCTAATGGTCGTCAATCTCCTCGTTTTTATATTCGTGGATTAGGCAACACTGACTTCGATGTAAATGCGAACCAGCCTGTGTCATTAGTACTAGACGAAGTTGCTCTTGAAAACTCAGTATTAAAAGGTATACCTTTGTTTGATATTGAGCGAGTAGAAGTGCTTAATGGCCCACAAGGTACGCTTTTTGGTCGTAATACGCCTGCAGGAATAGTTAAAGTTGAAACTGTAGCACCAGATTTTAATAATGACGGCTATACTCGCTTTGGTTTTGGTAACCGTGGCACTATGTTTGCTGAAGGTGCTATTAACGCTGAGTTAAGTGATACAGTAGCAGCACGTATTTCAGTTAAACACCAAGAGCGTGATGCATGGGTAACAAACCCAGTGCGCAATGAAGAGGTTGGCGGATACGAAGAACTGGCATATCGTTTACAATTTTTATTTGATAATGGTAGTGGCACTAAAGCGTTATTTAAAATTCACGGTTTTGATCAAGACGGTGATATGGCTCAGATATTTTATGGAAATGCACTAAAACTTGGCTCTGAAGGTTTAAGAGAAGGGTTTGACGAAGCAGTTATGTACCATGATAGCCCTGGCGGCTTTAATATGGAGCATAATGGCGCGAGCTTGAAAATAGATCATGAGTTTGATGAAGTTACTTTAACCTCTGTTACGGCTTATGATGCTGTAAAAAGCTGGAGCTATGCTGATATAGATGGTGCAAATACAGACTTTTCAGGTGTTCCAAACCAGTTAGGGAAGCAGTTATGGTTTAATGTTGCTTCAGGAGATGGGCTTTCAGATCACTATCAATTTACTCAAGAGTTAAGAATTTCAGGTGAATTGAACAATTTGTATTACCAAACAGGTTTATATTTCTTTAAAGAAGACTACACAGTTGATAATAAAGATCTTGATACTAACGGCGAAACTACTAATTTTTATCAAATAGATCAGGTAACCACTTCAAGTGCTATTTTTGGTCAAATTGAGTATAAAACGTCTAAGCAATTTGCGATCACTGCAGGTCTTCGTTATACCCAAGATGACAAAGAGCTTGATATAAGAAATGGTGGTTCAAGTACTATTTTATTTGAAATTGATAAAGACGACAGTTATGTAAACTGGGATTTATCAGCACGTTACATATTTAATGACGATTGGACTGGTTTTGCTCGTGTAGGAAACGCATCAAGAGGCCCCGTTACAATTGGCCGATTTGGTTTCCCAAGTGAAGCTGATACCGAAACATTAACTTCATACGAAATAGGCTTAAAAAGTGATTTATTCGATGGCAATGCCCGTTGGAATGTTACCGCTTATACCTACGATATTGAAGATCACCAGTTAACCGCAACAGGTGGTGAAGCTAACACTAACTCGCTAATTAATGCAGATAATACCTTTGGTGCAGGTGTTGAAACTTCGCTAGAAGCAATAATTACCGATAATTTTAGAGTTAATATGAATTTAAGTTATAACAAAACTGAAATTCAAGATAAAACATTGAAAACGGAACGTTGTTCATCAACACCTATTTGTACAACGTCAGATCCAATTGCTAACACTGTTCCAGGTCCGTTTGGCGATGTAACCACGGTGTACATTAATGGTAACCCGTTACCTAGAGCACCAGAATGGCTAGCAAATATTAACTTAAATTATGAAATACCCGTTGAAACAGGTTTAATTGTTTTACAAACTGACTGGAATTACCGCAGCGACTCAAATATTTTCTTATATGAATCTACTGAATTTGTTGCAGAAGCCCGTTGGATAGGTGGTATTAGAATTGCTTATCAAAACGACAGTGGTTTTGAATTGGCAGTGGTAGGAAGAAACGTTACCGATAAAGTTGTAGTAGACGGCGCGGTCGACTTTCTTAACCTGTCAGCATTTGTTAATGAACCAAGCTACTGGGGTGTTGAAGCACTGTTTGAATTTTAATACTAAAAAACCGTTAACTCGTTCGATTACGAGTTAACGGTTTTTACTGTTTTCTTAATTAAATTTTTCTTATAAGCTAAGTTTAATTGGTAAAAAGCTTGTATAAAAACTCAGCGTAGCTTATCTTTTTAAAGACTTATAGAACACTTTCTAAAGTCAGCTCCATCATATCCTTAAAAGTGTTTTCTCTTTCATCTGCAGTTGTTTGCTCACCTGTTTTAATATGGTCGCTAACGGTAAAAACGGCTAATGCTTTTTTACCTAACTCTGCGGCAACACCGTATAAACCTGCGGCTTCCATTTCAACGGCTAAAATGCCATGACCTTCCATTGTTTTAAACATTTCAGGTTGCGGTGTATAAAATAAGTCTGCAGTAAATACATTACCTACATGCACAGGTTTGTTTAAACGTTCTGCTGTATCTACCACTTTTTTCAATAAACCAAAATCTGCGCATGCGGCAAAATCAAAGTTATTGAAACGTTGTCTGTTCACATTTGAATCTGTACTTGCTGCCATACCAATAATAACATCTCGAATTTTTACATCATCTCGTACTGCTCCGCATGAACCAATACGAATTATGTTCTCAACACCATAATCTTTATACAGCTCTGTTGCATATATTGAAATAGATGGTATACCCATGCCTGAGCCCATTACTGATACTGGCTTACCTTTATATGTACCAGTGTAGCCCAGCATGTTACGCACGCGTGTTATACATTTAGCATCGTCTAAAAAGTTTTCAGCAATAAATTTTGCACGAAGTGGATCGCCAGGCATTAATACCGTTTTTGCGAATTCATTTTTTTTTGCTTCTATATGGGGTGTAGCCATGAGAGATAACCTTATAATTACTTATATTTTTATTTCCCAGTAAGTTTCTAGCCAGAGAAAAAAGCACTCGTTCTGCTATCAAGGGTTTTTTACTGAAGTTAATTAATGCACTCTGTATCGTTACAGGTGTTAATAGAGTTAAATTGTACTCTAAGTGCAATACATTTTAACTGAAAAAGTGCTCTTTAATCCAGTTAAAGCATTAGCTAACACTATTTTTTAATGCTTGCTTTTCGCTAGGTGATAAGAAGCTGGCAGTTAACGCGTTCAATTGTAATTGGTGGATCTGGTTATCGGTTAACCTAACAATTTCTTTTGCTATATTAAATTCAGTGTTAAGTTCTGTATTTTCAACTGCAGGGTCGTCGGTATTTAAACAAACAATCAACTCATTAGCTAAAAATGTTTGTATAGGATGCTGTGCTAAATTAGTAATAGTGCCTGTTTGAAAATTGGACGTAAGGCAAGACTCAATGGCTATTTCATGCTTTGCCATGTAGTCCATTAGTTTCTGGTCGTGTGCACATGCAACACCATGACCAATACGCTTAGCGTTTAATTCAGTTATTGCTTGCCATACACTGCTACTACCAGCGGCTTCACCTGCATGAACAGTTACTTGTAGGCCCGCTTTATTAACCTGCTTAAAGTGTTCAGTAAACAGCTCGCCAGGAAAGTTATATTCATCACCCGCTAGGTCAATGGCAACTAAATGTTGTTTATGCTCTAGTAGGGCATTTAATTCTATTTGGCAGTTATCAACGCCAAAGGTACGACTTAAAATTCCTATTAGGTTAATCTTAATATTAAATTTATTAGTACCTTGTTTTACCCCATCAATAACAGCTGCAACCACATCATTTATTGGTAATTGATGAGCCTTTGCCATATATAAAGGTGAAAAGCGTAACTCTGCGTAGTTAATACCTGCATTGTAAGCATCTTCGACGTTTTCAAAAGCAACGCGCTGACAATTGTCTAAACTTGATAATACATTTACACCCCAATCCAATTTTTTTAAAAAATCAATTAAATTAGCTTCGCTATTTTGTACTTGAACCAGTGGAATAAATTGTTCAAAGTTTTCTACAGGAAGTGTTATGCCATTTTCATGCGCTAGTTGCCAAATAGAAAGCGGTCTAATGTTTCCATCCAAATGTCTGTGTAAATCAATCAGGGGTAATTTATTAAATGTGGTCATCTTCTTGCTCTCAATGAAAAGTATTTAAGTAAAGCATAGGGTGTAGTAATGCTTGAAATACAAGTTTTGTACGGGTTAAACGTATCTAAAACAGCGTAAGTTGATTTTTCTACTGCTACTGTATTTGCACTCATTCATAGGTAGTAACCTCATTATATCAGTTGAGCCTGGTATGAATGGCAAATGCTCGGCTGATAAAATATACAGTAAAATTCAACCCGCTCTATTATTCATATAATTATAGGTGTTTTTTTATGTTTTATGTTGGTATTAGTATTTAACACTGATAAATTAACGACGGGATTATTCATCTAGGTGTATAGACGTACATTAATTAAGTATAAAGAGAAGCAAATATGTTTTACCAAACTGACGACGTTAGAATTGAAAAAATTAAAGAACTATTACCTCCAGTTGCTTTATTAGAGCGATTTCCTGCAACTGCTATTGCGTCAAAAACAGTTTATTCAGGTAGAACTGCAATCAGTAATATTCTCAATAATAAAGACGACCGGGTATTAGTTATTATCGGGCCATGCTCTATTCATGACCCCAAAGCAGCGCTAGAGTATGGCGAAAAGCTTAATGTCTTACGTGAAAAGTATAAAGATACGCTTGAAGTAGTGATGCGAGTTTATTTTGAAAAACCAAGAACTACTGTGGGTTGGAAAGGGCTTATAAATGACCCTTACATGGATAATAGCTTTTGTTTAAATGATGGCCTGCGAATTGGTCGTCAATTGTTGCTTGATTTGAATTCTATGGGCTTACCAACAGCTGGTGAGTTTTTAGATATGATCACCCCCCAATACATGGCTGACTTTATGTGCTGGGGTGCTATTGGCGCACGCACTACAGAAAGCCAAGTACATAGAGAGTTAGCATCTGGACTTTCTTGTCCGGTAGGTTTTAAAAATGGTACTGACGGCACCATTAAAGTCGCTATAGATGCTATTGGTGCGGCTAGTGCTTCACACCATTTTCTCTCTGTTACAAAGTTTGGTCATTCGGCTATTGTTCAGACCACAGGTAATTCTGACTGTCATATCATTCTTCGTGGTGGCAAAAAAACAAATTTTGATGAACAGAGTGTAAAGTCTGTTACTGAGCAATTAGCAAAGTCTAAGTTAAATACTAAAATTATGATTGATTTTAGCCATGCAAACTCTAGTAAGAAGTTTGAAAATCAAATGTTAGTTTGTAAGGACGTTTGCCAACAAATTGCCGGCGGCAATAATAATATTTCTGGAGTTATGGTTGAGAGTCACTTAGTTGAAGGCCGCCAAGATCTAATAGAAGGGCAGCCTTTAACCTATGGACAAAGTGTTACTGATGCATGTATTGGCTGGCAAGATACTGAAACATTACTGGCACAGCTAAGTGACGCCGTTATATCTAAACGTAGTTAGTTAAGATGAGCTAAATTACAGTTGTTAGCTTGTTTAATACATAGATTTACTGTGCTCTACCTTCATCGAGATATAAATGATAGTAGGGCATGTTGATCTTTAGAGTGCAAAGTTTGCACTAATTAAACATGATTTAATTGGGCGTAGCGAACGAAGTATAGTTTTCTATAAGAATAAGCTACAACATAAAGTAAATTATGTTGTAGTTTCTTATGGTAAGTAACCCAATTATTTAGGCTTAGCCTTGTATAAATATCACATTGTCTACTGCAAAAACTTTCAGCAAAAATCAACCTACTAACAAAACTTCTTAAATAATTGCATTGAAATTTAAGGGATTAGGTTATAATGTTATAAAAATGTGAAATCTTATAAAGTGTAACAGGAGATGCAGCCTTATTGTCTAAAGCAATTTATTTAACACAGTTGTTTAAATTCAGGTTTTAGCATTTTGTTGTCAGGAAAATATATGCAAGAACATGGTTCATTTGAGCTCGAAATAAAAAATAAAACCCTGCTTATTAAAGCGTTTGATTCGTGGAATGTTGAAACGGCCATTAGGTTTTTTAAAGAAACAAGAGCTCTAGTATGTGCGCATAAACTAAAAAATGAGCCTTGGGCTTGCTTAGTTGATTTAACACAGTGGGAATTAGGTACACCAGATATCTGGCCTGTTGTTGATGAGCTAAATACCTGGGCGAATAAAAACAACCAAAAATATGAAGCGGTTATTTGTAGTAGTTCATTACAAAAGCTGATGATCGAACGTTCACAAGAAAACCTATTTACAGTTGAAATCAACTTCTTTGATACAGTAGAACAAGCCAGAGATTGGTTGGAACAATTAAGTTTACTTTAAATTGTCGTAATACGAACATGTAAAGGCTTATTGCTTTGGTGTGCACTAATGTCTTAATTCATTTTGTCTACCGGAATGAATTCACCTTCAATACCGTTAATAATTCGACCGTGATCTAATCGATTTAACCAGTCAATATAATCTTCAAAAGCCATAGGTTTTGCGTAAAAGTAGCCTTGACCAATATCGCAACCAAATCGCCTTAAAATGTCTTCATCTTCTTTGCTATTAATGCCTTCAGCAACGACTTCAAGCCCCAAACCTTTAGCCATTTCAACTGTTGATTTAGTAATAACTTTACGCCTATGATCTGCTCCAATATTTTCTACAAATTGTCGGTCAATTTTTAATTCTTGAAAAGGGAGCTTATTAATTTGCGACATTGAAGAGTAACCAGTACCAAAGTCGTCTATGCTGATCGTTATACCTATATCCTTCAGTTTTTCTATTTGTTCAATTGTTTTAGTATTAGATGAAAAAGAAATAGACTCTGTTAATTCAAAAATAATTTTATCAGTAGGAATTCCTGACGCTTCTATAATTGATATTACATCAAGAAAAAACTGGTCTTGTGCCACGTCTTTGCCACTAATATTTATTGAAACCATATGGTTATAACCATACTCATCGATAAGATGTTTTTGCTGTTTTAATGCGGTTTTAATAACCCATAGTGTAATGCTATTAATTAAGCCAATATCTTCCGCTAAAGGGATAAATACAGTTGGCGGAATAAATTCATTATTACTACCTTTCCAACGTATCAAGCATTCACTACTGCAAACCCTTAATGTTTTTAGGTCAATTTGAGGTTGGTGGTAGAGCATTAACTCTTCATTTGCGAGTGCCTCTTTTAATCCCACAGCCATTTTCATCGCGTCGTGTTCATTTTGTACCGATTCGTTATGATATAAAGCCCATTTTTGCGAAGAGTTTTCTGCAATTTTTAACGCGATTTGTGCATTATTAATAAGCTGATGTGAAGACATTCCATCTGTTGGATAACTGGCGATACCTGTAATGCCCGTAAGTGGTAGGTGTAAATCTTTTATAAGAAAGTTTTCAGTTATCACATGTTGGCTTGATGCAATTAACTGTTCAATAGGTTGCTGGCTACGTTTGTTATCAACAAGGAATGCTAGGCATTGAT
This sequence comes from Thalassotalea piscium, assembly GCF_030295935.1. Classification (NCBI taxonomy): domain Bacteria; kingdom Pseudomonadati; phylum Pseudomonadota; class Gammaproteobacteria; order Alteromonadales; family Colwelliaceae; genus Thalassotalea; species Thalassotalea piscium. The sequence continues at coordinate 2,024,958 of NZ_AP027362.1, read as the reverse complement.
TATTTAAAAAACATAATTTTTCATTATGATCAGTTAAAGAGAGAACTGCATCGTTGATAAAATACAAAGACGATAATTTATTGTAAAGATTTATAAATAGCTCGGTGTTAGTTTTATCATCAATATATAAAGCAATTCGCTCTATATATTCAGGTTTGATCACAACAACAGAAAAATCTGTATTACTGCTAATGCAATTGTTAATTGCTGTTTCTAAGTTTGATTTGCGAGGCAGGCCACTTGCACTATGATAGCGAATGTTATGCAAGCGCTCTAGTTCATTTCTTCGCATGCGCTCAGCTAAGGCAAATGCCATTAAAATAATTTCAACCATAACTGCAAATAAGAAGGCATTTCTCGTGTAAAAGCTATGACCAATAATATTCAGTAATGACAAGGGCTGAATTGCCGCTCCAATAAGTAATGGGATCCATGAAAGGATATAGTAACGCGCCCAAGAAAAATCAGTTCTTATTCGCTTTATTACTAAAAGGATACATAATAAATAAAATAAAGGTTGGATAGAAAAAAATACTTTAGCTTGGAGTGTATGAGTAAAAAATATCGCGACCAAAGCAGTGATTATTGCTATACCTAAAAAAGCGATAGATACCTTAAATAGGGGCTCTTTACGATTATTATATTGTAAAAAATAGAGTGTAAACAGTATTAAACTAACAGCTAAAGCATAATGGAATGTCAGGGTATATTCATTGAACCATTCATGGAGCGAATACGGAAAAATGTAACGACCAAAACCATTGATACTTGCCAGCACAATTAATGTTGATACTAAATAACTAAGGTATAATAAATACACTTTATCTTTAACTGAAAAATATATAATTAAGTTATATAAAGACATTAAAAAAATAACGGCAACAAAAGCAGTTGAAATAACAATAGTGAGTAAGGTTAATTTATTAAATGCTTCTGGCCCTAAAAATAAAATGGGTACCTTAGGTGCTGCATTACTCTTTATGTTAAGTAAAAAAGTACTTTTTTGCTGTGGATTAATTGTTATCGCAGTATTGGGATAAATGCTAGACATCACGTTTTGTTGATTTAATTGATATATTAGCGTTGGAGAATTAGCTGTATTTATTGGTACTTTATAAACAGTAAAAGTGTCTAAAATAAAGTTATCAGTAAATAAAACAAGGGAACGTTTACTGTTTGTATTATTAATTAAGTTAACTAATACCCAGTAACTTTGCTCGCCCACAGTAAACGGAACTTGGTTATTTGGCGCAGAAGTAAACGAAGCTATATTTTGTTCAACCCACTTTAGAGAAAGGTTATTTTTTTCATCAACCAAGTAACTAACGCTTTTGTTTATAGCTAAGGGGGGTGATTGCTGTAAAGGCCCTATAGCACCTTCTTTATAAGTATAAAGGCTATAACCAGCGAAGAACAATGCTATCAGGGTAATTAATACACTAGTATTGATAAAGCGATGTTTAATCACCGAAGAAGATAGTTGCATATGTTGATGTGTTTATTGGTGATAGATACTTTAACTCTAGCAAAATTATAGGAATAGATAAAAATTTCTTATAAATGAAGGTTAATTAAAATCGTTTAGTAAACGTTGCTCTTTAGGTTTAATCATGAAAATCGGCTAACAATAAGGCAGCTTACTATAAACTATTTTACATACAGTAGGGCATAAGATATCGGCTGTCGTAAACCTTAAGCGTTTGTTATATTTATCAACAATACATCACTGTGATGAGCATTATGGCTATTCACATAACTCTTATTAACCTAAACTCGGGTTAAGCAAAGTTACTCAGTAAGCTATTTTTAAGCCTATCTACGTTGAATTTTTTTCTAATAGCCCGCTATTGGATCAACAAATTCGCCTTGATATTCACAAAACTATCAATACTGATAAATTAAACTATTGAAAAAATAAAGTTTTATGTGAGAAAATCAACATTCATTAACCGAGTTCAGGTTAATTAGATGCTACTTTATATACTGGAAAAACAGCTCATAACAAGATAATTACATTAAGCGCTGTTGAACTTTCAGTTTATTGCTCTGTTACCGTTGAGAAAGGTTGCACTCGTAGTGGTTAATGTAATATTAGATTGTTTCAAATGCACATTAATCACATATTTTAAGCTCCATAAAAGTTCTCAGACCTACCACCTTGCAAACAACAACGAGTGACGATTTATCTAATCAAGCCAAAGGACTAGGGCAGAAGCTAAGATCATAAACCCACAGACCCTGGTTATTTGATGAGTTAATAGATAATGCTGTACTGGTTTGATTAGCAAATAAAAGATGGCACATCATTACTTAGATTGTTAATGTGCCTAATGCCATAATGATCAACTAATTAGATGACCAAACTACGAACAATGAAGCATAACTATTTACGTAAAATATTCATAAAGGTGACTACATTAACTTTAGCTATTATTGCTTTTAACGCATCTAGCGATAAAATTACAGAGCGTACCGATTGGGGACAATACTTTGAATGTTATAGTGCCAAAGGTACAATCGTTATTTTAGATGCTAGAAACAATGTGCGACAGACATATGTGTATAATAAAGATCGTGCAAACGAACAGTTTTCACCTGCATCTACATTTAAAATCCCACATACACTTTTTGCTTTAGACGCTGGCGTTGTTGAAGATGAATTTCAAGTGTTTGCTTGGGATGGCGTTAAACGAAACTTTGCAGCACATAATCAAGATCAAACATTACGTTCTGCAATGCAAAATTCAGCGGTATGGGTGTATAATATTTTTTCTAAAAAACTTGGTGAAGAAAAAGCAAGAAACTATCTTAAAAAAACCATTTATGGTAACGCTGATCCTAGTTCAGACAACGGTAGTTATTGGCTTGATGGTAAACTTGGTATCTCATCATTTGAACAAATTAGTTTTCTTGAGAAGCTCTACAGAAATACATTACCTTTTCGGTTTGACCATCAGCGTTTAGTAAAAGATATTATTATTGTAGAAGCTGGAAAAAATTGGATCTTACGCGCAAAGTCAGGCTGGCAAGGGCATTTTGGTTGGTGGGTAGGTTGGGTAGAAACATCTAATGGACCAGTATTTTTTGCCTTGAATATAGATACACCAAACCGTTTGAAAGACTTACATAAAAGAGAAGCAATAGTGCGAGATATACTCTATTCACTTAATGCATTGATAAAACGGTAGTGTCACTAAAGTTGGTCATTATAAAGATGAGATTTAATCAAAGTTTTGTTAATACCCTTTTTACTCTATTTAACGGCGTTACTCACCGTTGCCCAAATGGGGTTGATACATAACCAAAGCCTTAAGGGGAAGCCTTAATGTGTGTTTTCAATAACTAAAACTTATGCCAGATACCAACCTTCAAATACAATAGAGCTATAAAATGAAATATCAACAGAGCCACCATAACGTTCTGGGTCGAAAATCTAAAAAAAAGTGGATTTTAATTATATTGGCTATCAGTTTCTTACAAGGGTGCAGTAATATTCCAGGATATTACCGCTCGCCACCAAAGACATGTGATGGCGCGCCAGGTTGCGCAGTTTCTGCAATTTTTGATGGTGCTATTCATACAAAGAGGCCATCAACTAAATGCGCCGACATGGCAGGGAAACAAAAAGAACGATGTGATGTGCAAGTTAGCGCAATTAAAAGTGCAATAAAAAAACACAAAAAAACGAATTAAGGTGTTTAATTATTAAAAGTTATTTGTAATTATGTAGATGATGAATTCTCGTATATACGCCCAAGTGACTTGTGGCAATTATAGCTGTAACAGGGGGTTTAACTATTTAAATTTGTTTATGAAACAAGGAAAAGTAAGTGATTGATACTGAAGAATTAAAAAACATTAAAAGTATTCTTTTTGTCTGTATGGGCAATATATGTCGCTCACCTTCTGCCGAAGCGGTATTTAGACATAAAGCAGAGCAGCGCTCGATAAACTTATTTATAGATTCTGCTGGTACTACAGGTTCACATGCGAAACAAAAGCCTGACGCAAGGGCACAAAAAGTGGGGAGCGCAAGAGGCTATTCATTTGATAATATTAAAGCACGTAAAGTTACTATAGAAGATTTTGAAAACTTTGATCTTATTCTTGCAATGGATAAACACAATGTGAGTGAGCTACTTACCATTTGCCCTAGCCATTTAACAGGTAAAATAAAGTTGTTTTTAGATTATGCTAATAACTTTGAAGAAAATGAAGTGCCTGATCCATATTATGGTGGTGCAGGGGGCTTTAAGCTAGTATTAGATATGGTTGAGGATGCGAGTGATGGCTTATTGTCAAAAATTACTTAGTTACTCGTTCTGACATTTATCGTTATTAAATCGATAATACATATTGTTGGCTGATAAAGACTAACCTGTATTTTTCAACCAACAATAACACTTTTATTTATGTCTTTGACGTGACGTTGTTATCGCATCTGCAAGTGTTTTAAGCATTTTATCGCTAGTTGCTAAGTCTACACAAGCATCAGTAATACTTTGCCCGTAAACCAAGGCTTGATTTTCTATCACCTTTTGGTTACCCGGAACAATAAAGCTTTCGATCATCACACCTGAAATTTTATTTTCGCCTTCGCTAATTTGTTTAGCAATATCAGTAGCAACATCCATTTGTTTATTATGATCTTTTAAGCTATTGCCATGGCTGCAATCAATCATTATTCCTGCATTAATGTTGGCACTAGCAAGTTTTGCTTTTGTATCAATAACGTTCTCACGATAATAATTAGGTGTATTACCGCCACGAAGAATTACATGAGCGTGTGGATTACCATGAGTTTGATAAATACACATTTGACCGCTTTTATCGGGTGAGTACAACACATGTGGGACACTTGAAGCTTTTATAGCATCTAATGCTATTTGAATATTACCGTCGGTTCCATTTTTAAAACCAACCGGACACGACAATGCCGATGCTAACTCACGATGCACTTGACTCTCTGTAGTGCGTGCACCAATAGCCCCCCAACTAATAAGATCTGAGATATACTGGCCTGTAACCATATCAAGAAATTCGGTGCCTGCAGGCAAGCCAATATTATTAATTTCAAGCAGTAAATTACGGGCTAAATTTAACCCTTTGGCCACTTTAAATGATTTATCAAGATCAGGGTCGCTAATCAAACCTTTCCAACCTACCGTTGTACGAGGTTTTTCAAAGTAAACTCTCATAATAATCAACAGTTCGTTTTGATATTTTTCATGCAAAGGTTTTAATTGCTTTGCATAATCGATAGCTGCCGCAGTGTCGTGAATCGAGCAAGGGCCAATAACTACCAATAACCTGTCATCGTCACCATTTATTATTGCTTCAATTTCTTGACGACTTTTAATTATAAAATTTGCGGTGTTATCCGTTAAAGGAATTTGTTGTGCTAATTCAGCCGGTGTCACTAAATTTTCAATTAGCGTGGTTCTAAACTCATCTGTTTTTATGGTCATGACTGTCCAAATTCGTCATTAATACCCGAGATTCAATAATTACGGGAAAATTTATCGCGCTAACATAGCGAAAAAGCGGCGTTATGTGAACCGCTTTATTAAACTAACCCTAATTATTTTGATATAAAACGCTTAAATTAGTACTTATGACGATGCAAACCTGTAACTGAAAGTATTTTTGCAGTTATCTCTTCAACAGAAAACTTAGTGGTATTTAGAAAAGGTATTTTCTCTTTTTTATATAAATTTTCAACCGACTTTATTTCCATACGACATTGTCTAGCTGACGAATATTTACTGTTAGCCATGCGTCCATCCCGAATATCCATCAACCGTTGAGGATCAATGGTAAGGCCAAATAACTTCTTTTTATGAGGAATTAAAAATTTAGGAAGTTTCATATCATCCATATCGTCATCAATAAACGGATAATTTGCTGCTTTTATGCCATATTGTAGCGCTAGATAGAGTGAAGTAGGCGTTTTACCACTGCGAGATACGCCAACTAAAATAACGTCAGCATGTTCATAATTCGCAATGTTACTACCGTCATCATTTGCTAATGCATAATTAACTGCATCTATACGATAATCATAGGTGTTTTCGTGAATACTATGGGTTCTATGTGCTTTGGGCTTAGCTTTTATACCCAATTGCTGCTCAATTGGTGCTATAAATTGTTCCAAAAAGTTATAAATAACGCCATCACAGCTATCAATAATTTCTCTTATCTCATGATTAACAAAGGTATGAAAAACTAAGGGGGGTTGGCCAGAGCTCTTTGCTACCTTATTAATTATCTCTTTGGTTTCTTTCGCTTTTTTTAACGTTTCAACAAATGCAATCGTTTGATGTTCGAACTCCATGGGGAAAAGGGAAAGTAGGGCATGCCCAAAAACTTCAGAGGTAATTGCGGTGCCATCTGAGATATAAAAAGCCGTTCTCATTAAATTTAATCCTTTTTATTGCTGTAACTCTTGCTGAAAGGTTTTATAATTATCAACATCTCTAAATTTATAACAGTTTATAAAGTCTTAAGCACTAAATAAAGGCGAATCACTTTTTAAAATACATAATGAGGAAGTTGTTGTGCAAGAAAATGTACTTTGGTATGAAAATCTAGGAATGAACGATGTTGAGCGTGTAGGTGGTAAAAATGCATCTCTCGGAGAAATGATCTCAAATCTTGCTAATGTAGGCGTACAAGTACCAGGCGGCTTCGCAACCACTGCCTATGCTTTTAATGAATTCTTAGAACAAAGTGGCTTAAATAATAAAATTTATGAGCTTCTTGATACACTTGACGTGAGCGATGTTAATGCGCTTTCTGTTTGTGGTAGCACCATTAGACAATGGATTATCGATACGCCATTTTTACCAAACATGCAAACTGACATAGAAAAAGCCTACGCGCAACTTGCTGGTGAATTTTCTGCTGATGCTTCATTCGCTGTTCGCTCATCTGCCACTGCTGAAGATATGCCAGATGCCTCTTTCGCTGGGCAACAAGAAACATTTCTTAATGTCCGTGGTTTAGATGCCGTAATGATCGCTATTAAGCATGTCTTCGCCTCTTTATTTAATGACCGTGCTATCTCTTATCGTGTTCATCAAGGCTATGATCATCGCGGTGTTGCATTATCTGCGGGTATTCAGCGTATGGTGAGAAGTGACATTGCGTCATCTGGTGTTATGTTCTCAATCGATACTGAATCAGGCTTCGAAGATGTTGTTTTTGTTACATCCAGTGTGGGTTTAGGTGAGATGGTTGTGCAAGGTGCAGTTAACCCAGACGAGTTTTATGTACATAAACCAACCTTAGCGAAAGGTAATCCTGCTGTTGTAAGACGTAATATTGGTAGTAAAGCAATTAAAATGATTTACGCTGAGAACCAAGAACACGGCAAACAAGTTGAGATAGTAGATGTTGAACCAGAAGTTTCGAACAAATTTTCGTTAACTGACGATGAAGTAATGGAACTTGCTAAACAAGCCGTTATTATTGAAAAACACTATCAACGTCCTATGGATATTGAATGGGCTAAAGATGGCTTAGACGGTAAGCTTTATATTGTTCAAGCACGTCCAGAAACTGTGCGTAGCCGTGAAAATGCTAATGTAATGGAGCAATTTCAACTTCAAACGACTGCAGATGTTATTTGTGAAGGGCGCTCTATTGGCCATAAAATAGGCAGTGGTGTTGCAAAAGTATTAAGTTCGTTAGATGAAATGGATAAAATTCAGCCTGGCGATGTATTAGTTACTGATATGACAGATCCCGATTGGGAGCCTATCATGAAAAAAGCATCGGCTATTGTCACGAACCGTGGTGGTAGAACTTGTCATGCTGCTATTATCGCTCGAGAAATGGGAATTCCAGCAGTAGTTGGTTGTGGCGATGCTACTAAACTAATTGCTAATGGCGATAAAGTAACAGTTTCTTGTGCAGAGGGTGATACGGGGTTTATCTACAAAGGTATGCTTGATTTTACAGTAACAACATCAGAAATTGATTCAATGCCTGAGTTACCTCTTAAAATAATGATGAATGTTGGTAACCCTGATCGCGCATTTGCATTTGCCAAGCTTCCGCATGCAGGCATTGGCTTAGCTCGCTTAGAATTTATTATTAATAAAATGATCGGTGTTCATCCAAAAGCGTTAATTAATTTTGATCAACAATCCGAAGATCTTAAAGAAGAAATTCGCGACTACATGGCCGGTTACGCAGATCCTGTTGAGTTCTATATTGCAAAACTCACTGAAGGTGTATCAACGCTTGCAGCAGCTTATGCGCCAGAAAAAGTTATTGTTCGTATGTCTGATTTCAAATCAAACGAATATGCTAATTTAGTGGGTGGTGAGGAGTATGAGCCACACGAAGAAAACCCAATGATTGGTTATCGCGGTGCAGCTCGTTATATTTCAGAAGACTTCAGAGAGTGTTTTGCACTTGAATGCGAAGCAATAAAACGCGTTCGTAATGATATGGGTTTAACCAACGTTGAAGTGATGATACCTTTTGTTCGTACACTCGACGAGGCTAAGCAGGTTATTGATATTCTTGCTGAAAATGGACTGAAACGTGGTGAAAACGGTTTGCGTGTTATTATGATGTGTGAATTACCATCGAATGCCTTATTAGCGGATCAATTTTTAGACTATTTTGACGGTTTCTCAATTGGCTCAAATGATTTAACTCAATTAACCCTTGGTTTAGACCGAGATTCAGGTTTAATTGCGCATTTATTTGACGAACGTGATCCTGCTATTAAAATTTTACTATCAATGGCAATTAAAGCCTGTAAAGCGCGTGGAAAATATGTAGGTATTTGTGGTCAAGGACCATCAGATCACGCTGATTTTGCTGCATGGTTAGTTGAACAAGGAATCGATAGTGTGTCGTTAAACCCAGACACTGTATTACCTACTTGGTTATACTTAGCAGAGCAACACGCTAAATAACACTAGGGCGTGTTGATCTTTCGAGTACAAATTTTGTACGAATTAAACATGATTTAATTGAGGCGTAGCGAATAAAGTGTAGTATTCTACATAAATGAGCTAGAACGAAAAGTAAGTCATGTTTAAACGTATCCGTAGGACAGCGTCTCTTTGGTTTTTCTACGGCGTTTTCACTTATTTATGGGGAACAACCCCATTACATAAGTTCAGCCTTGTATAAACACCAAATAAATCGCTGCAAAAATGTACAGCAAAGAATAACACGCCCTAGCGTATTACATTAAAGCTTTTAGATAAGCTCGAACGCCTCAATACTTAGTTTAATTACACAGTGTTGGGGCGTTTTTTGTTTATAAATGATAATCATCCACTTTACAGCAGTTGTACATTTTTAATGACGGGTTTAAAGGCTTTATGAAAAGCTTGTCGCTAAAATGATGATCTCGATCATAACTAAGGCTCAACACTATCCTTATGGTAAGACATTTCACCCCATAAGGTTAAACAATGTCTACTTCATATGAACTTAATTTTGGCAATAAATATAATGAAAGCTTACCTACATTAGGTGAGGTGATGGGCGATGTTATACAGTTTTTTGGTGGCGAAAAAGTTTATGGCGTTGGGGGGGACTTTGCTGCAAATTTAATCGCAGCACTTGATACCAAGTTAAATGTCTTACCATCAAGTAATGAAATGCACGCAGGGTTTTCTGCCTGTGCTCAAGCTGAAGTTTCTGGCATGGGCTTTTGTCTAACTACTTACATGGTAGGCAGTTTACCTTGTGTAACGGCAGCCGGTTTGGCTGTTACCGAAAGTTTACCTGTTGTTTTTATTTCAGGTGCTCCAGCAGAATCAGAAATTAGTAATCAGGCTATTCACCATACAATTCACCCTAATGCTTCATGGAAAACGCAATATGATAACGCTTTGAATGCATATACTGCTTTAGGTATTAAAGTTGAACGCTTGCAAGGCGATAGAGCAAGTAGTCAACCTAATATTGCTGGTAACCGCTTTTATCATCTTGTGGCTCATGCTTATAAAACTAAGCAACCTGTTTTTATAGAAGTACCGCGAGACTTGGTATTTGCTAAAACACAACTACTAAAGCTTCCTGCTACAATTAACGATATTCGATGGGGTGAAAATGTACTATGTGGTAGTCAACTTATTGTTGAGAGTATTGTAAGTAAATTAAGAAATGCCAAAGCACCAATGCTCTATTTAGGTGATAAATTAAAACATAATCAAGTGTTAAAAAAGTTGATTATAGACTTCGCTGAGAAGTTCTCAATCCCGTTTGCTACCAGTTGGTTTGCTAAAGGAATATTTGATGAATATCATCCTTTATCTCTAGGAGCTTACAATGGTATTTTTACCCAAACCCAAGGGCGAGAATATATTGAAACCAAAGTTGATTATGTTTTAGATGTCGCAACAAGTATTTTTGCACAAGATACTAATACAGCCTTTGCAACAGGCACTCATAAAATAGAAAACTTCACAAATAAAACCTTACTAAAAGGTGGCTCAGTGTTAGAAAGGGATATTATTGAAGTCTTTGAACTGCTGATCGACCTTGATATCTCACCGTTTAGTTTTCAACCGTTAAACAACACACAATCATCAGTAAATGCAGCAAAAATCAATACATATAAAAATGTACATGAAGCGATCGATTTTAATAATTTAGCGCAAGTATTAAATGAGTTACAACAAGAAGACCAAACGCCTTACGTGTATTTACCAGAAGTTGGAAACTCATATTTTTGTAGCTATGGCTTAAGAGTACGTAAAAGTAATATTGGCAGAGGCTGGTTAACTAATCCTTGGTATGGCGCAATGGGCACAGCATTACCTTACGCAAGAACAGTTACGCAACAAATAAAAGAGCAGGGTAATAAAGACAGAGCAGTGGTCATTATTGGCGATGGTGGTTTTCACTTTCAGTCAAATGAGTTAATTCATTTTTTAAAAGATCAAACAGATGTCACAATTATTTATATGAGAAACAACGTGTTTCATCTAGGTAAGAGTGGTGACGGATTGATTTATCACTGTAATCATAGCGATTTTGATGTTCATAATTTAGTTAAAGCCTATCAGGGCATGTCATATGTGTGTCAAAGCATTTTAGACTTTAAAAAATCATTTAAAGAAGCGCTTAACCATAAAGGTATTCAATTAATTGAAATACTCGCTAAGCCTACAGAAGATAGGCAATGCAATGAGCTAAAACTATTAAATTTATATATCAAAGCAAACAATGGAAATAGTGAGGCTAAGCGTGAGTGGGCGTTATTAACGACTTACCATAAAGATAATGAGTAAGCGGTGTTGAGTAATTTCTCTTAGTGATTTATTTACTCATAGGTTAAATGAACTGTTTGTTGGTTAGACCAGTTGACCTTGAGATAAGTTTAATGCTTTACTTATGGTTTAATACTTATGGCGAACTATAAACACAATGCTGCATACTCTGATCATAAAAATACGTGCGCAGGTCAATAAATTACTTGATATTCCTTTTCCTACCTTAATATCGGGAGAGGGAAGCATTAAACAGTCGCCAACCCAGTTAATTCAACTTAAAGCGCATAAGCCGTTTATTGTGACAGATGCTGTTTTAGTAAAGCTTGGTATTGTCAAAATGCTCACTGATGCTTTAACTGAAGCTCGTATTGATTATTATATATTTGATCAAGTGACCCCAGACCCTACAACTGAAATTGTTAATAACGGCTTAACACACTATCGCGATAATCATTGCGATAGTTTTATCGCGTTAGGTGGCGGATCTGTAATGGATTGCGCCAAAGGCATTGCTGCTTCAATAACAAAAAATAAAGATATAAAACAATTGAAAGGCTTATTTCGTATTAGAGCATCGTTGCCACCGTTTATTGCTATTCCTACTACAGCGGGGACCGGCTCGGAAGCTACTCTTGTTGCTGTGATTACAGAGTCTATAAAGAAGCAAAAGTTTACAATTATCGACCCTGTGTTAGTACCTGATATTGCGATTGTAGATCCATTATTAATGGTTGGTTTACCGCCTAAAATAACAGCTGAAACTGGTATCGATGCACTGACACATGCAATTGAATCTTATAGCGGCCTTCATTCAACTGAGCTTACTAAAGCGTATAGCTGCGATGCTGTGTATAGAATTTTTAATTACTTACCGCTTGCTTATACAAATGGGAAAGATTTAGATGCGCGCAGAGAAATGTCTATTGCGAGCTTTAATGCAGGCGTAGCCTTTACACGCACTTCTATTGGGTATGTGCACGCTATCGCTCACCAGTTAGGTGGTTATTACCACATACCTCATGGGCTGGCGAATGCTGTTCTTCTACCTCATATTATGGAGTTCTCGTTTAATCACTCTATCTACAGTTATGCAGATCTTGCAATTAGTGCAGGATTAGCAACAACGACAGATACAAAGCTTTCAGCGGCTAAAAAATTAGTTAATGGAGTTAAAATGTTAAATGAACAACTCAATATACAAACGGGATTTAAAGAATTAAAAGCTGAAGATATAACTATTTTAGCTAAGCGGGCAATTAAAGAGGCTTATTGTGAATACCCTGTGCCAAGACAGATGACAGTTTCACAATGTGAAGAAATATTATCTAAACTACTCGTTTAATCAGTGTCATTTCATTATATTTGGGCGATAAAGTGTTTATTTATAATGTATTGCATAGAATACATGAGTCTATTATTTACATTGATTTTGTCTCATTAGTTTCAAAAAGTTATTAGTCTTTTTGCTTTCTACCGTCAATTTTAAAAATGAGCGTGATATACTTAACTTACTTATCATTTTTAACGCTTTTATAACTCTATGTTGCCTCGGTTAGACTCTCAAGAGCTACTCGCTCCTTTATATCAAAAGTATGCAAAAACTTTATCTTCTAGTCACTATACTGGCGAAATTAGTACAAGTTATGGTGCGCGCCTATCAGTGGCAACCGATAATAGTATTTATCAGCAATTACCCCAGTTAGTTTTACACCCAAAGTCAGTAGGTGATATTCAAATAATTTCTTCATTGGCCAGTGAAAAGAGTTATGAATCAATAAAGTTTAGTGCAAGAGGCGGTGGTACTGGAACGAATGGGCAAAGTTTAACGCCTGGGATAGTTATCGATTTATCAAAATACATGAATCGTATTTTAGAGATAAACATAGCAGAAAACTGGGTTCGCGTTGAAGCAGGTGTTGTTAAAGATCAGCTAAATGATTATCTGCGACCTTATGGTTATTTTTTCTCACCTGATTTATCAACCAGTAATAGAGCAACTATTGGTGGCATGGTAAATACAGACGCCTCAGGACAGGGGTCATTAGTTTATGGAAAAACTTCTGATCATGTTTTAGGGTTAACCTCTGTACTTGCTAATGGTGAACTATTACAAACGCAACCAATTACTGTATTAGAAGCGCAAAAAATAGCTGCTGGAAATTGCAGCTATGGCAATATACTTAAACAAGTAGTTGCAACTAGTATTGATAAGAGAGAAAAAATATTAGCTAAATTTCCACGGTTAAATCGATTTTTAACAGGGTATGACCTTGAGCATGCGGTTTCAGATGACTTACAAACGATAGATGTTTCTCGCTTAATTACCGGTTCAGAAGGTTCTTTAGCTATTGTATGTGAAGCTAAATTAAATTTAACGCCTATATCTAAAGCGAAAACTTTGATCAACATAAAGTACGACAGTTTTGATTCAGCATTACGACATTCGCCAACTTTAGTAAAAGCAAATGCTACCTCAGTAGAAACAATTGACTCAAAAGTCCTTAATTTAGCGAAACAAGACATTATTTGGCATTCCGTTAGCAATTTGATTACTGACGTTAAAGACAAAGAAATGGATGGTATCAACATTGTTGAATACAACGGTAAAGATATTGAATCGCTGGCCGAACAGGTAAGAGAGCTAACAGTACAACTTGATCACGATATTGACAATAATACTGGTGTAATTGGTTATCAAGTAACTTCTGATCCAAGCAGTATTAGTAAACTTTATGCAATGCGTAAAAAGGCCGTTGGTTTATTAGGTAATACTAAAGGCCGCCAAAAACCATTAGCATTTGCCGAAGATACAGCAGTGCCTCCTGAGCATTTAGCTGACTTTATTGCTGAGTTTCGCCAACTACTTGATAGCTACCAATTACATTACGGTATGTTTGGACATGTTGATGCAGGCGTTTTACACGTTAGACCAGCATTAGATATGTGTGACCCAGAGCAAGAAAAACTGCTCAGAATAATTTCTGACAAAGTAGTTGCGTTAACCGCCAAATATGGAGGATTAATGTGGGGTGAACATGGCAAAGGCTACCGAAGTGAATATGGGCCAGAGTTTTTTGGTGAAGAATTATTTACTGAATTGAGAAAGATTAAAACGGTATTCGATCCAAATAATAAAATGAATCCTGGAAAAATTTGCACCCCGATAGATTCTAGTGATCGTTTAGTGTCAGTTGACGATACCAAACGTGGCACCTTTGACCGTACTATTAATATAAAAGTTAAAGACTCTTTTACTTCAGTCATGGATTGTAATGGTAACGGTTTATGTTTTAATTATGACGTTGATAGCCCTATGTGCCCGTCAAGCAAGGTTACGCGTGACCGAAGGCATTCACCGAAAGGTAGAGCAGGGTTGATGCGAGAGTGGTTGCGTCTGCTGGAACAAAAAGGCGTTAACGTTTTAAATTTAGAACAAAATATTAATGGTTGGTCGGTAAAACAACTCATAGACAAAGTAAAAAATCGTTTTACTAGCACCAATGAAGATGACTTTTCTCATGAAGTCATGGAAGCTATGTCTGGTTGCTTAGCCTGTAAGGCATGTGCAAGTCAGTGTCCAATTAAAGTTGATGTACCAGACTTTAGAGCGCGCTTTGTAAACTTATATCACTCGCGATACTTTAGGCCGCTTAAAGATCATCTTGTTGCTAATGTCGAATTACTAACGCCATTAATGGCTAAATCACCAAAGCTGGTAAACAAAGTATTATCTTCTTCAATATACGACAAGCTTTCACAAGCAACTATTGGCTATGTTGATACACCGTTACTTTCTGTGCCAACATTAATCGAGCAAGTTAAACAATTAGGGTTTGAATCTTTTGAGCTAGCTAAGTTTACTGCGATGACGCCACAGCAACGAGAAAATTATGTGTTTATTGTTCAAGACCCCTTTACTTCATTTTACGATGCAGATGTTGTAGCAAATATGATGAAACTAGTTGCTAAACTTGGGGTTAAGCCTGTGTTGCTGCCATTTAAACCAAACGGTAAGCCACAGCATGTTAAAGGGTTTTTAAAACGTTTTGCGAACACAGCCACTAACACAAGTCAGTTCTTTAATAAGTTAAGTCAGCTGTCTATTCCTATGATAGGCTTAGATGCTTCACTAGTGTTATGTTATCGAGACGAGTACAAACAAATCCTTAAAGGCAACAGAGGGGACTTTGAAATCCTACTTGCACACGAATGGTTAATTACTTTACTCGATCATCAAAATGTTAAATCAATAAAGGCTAATAGCAATATTGAGTTTAAACTATTTGCCCATTGCACAGAAAAAACAGCTTTAGCCGGAAGTGAAAACCAATGGCAGCAAATCTTTAATGCCTTTGGCTTATCGTTAACAAGTGTTGCCGTAGGGTGTTGCGGAATGGCCGGAACTTATGGCCACGAAAAGGTTAATTTAGATAACTCTACTGAGCTTTATAAAATGAGTTGGCAAGATAAAATTTCACTATTACAGCCTGAACAAATTGTAGCTACCGGGTACTCATGTCGTAGCCAAGTTAAGCGCTTAGGTAATGTGCAAACTCGCCACCCGATTGAAGTTATTTTGCATCATATTGAATAATGCTTGTATCGCCCCCTTGATGTTTTACAAATTATCAAGGGGGAATCCATGGACAGCTTCGTTATTTTACCTACTTCTTTTGTATGACTGTACAATATATATGTGTTAAATTAATGGTTTTATAAGGCTAAAGATATTCGCTTTGAAATTTTTCTTTTTATTCGTATTGTTTTTCGTTTCAATACCCGCCCAATCAGCTAAATTTAAAGTGGTTTTTATTAACCCTGGTAATCCTGATCAGAATACCACGGGTGACTTTTGGTCAAACGTGACACTTTTTATGTCAGCTGCTGCGTCAGATTTAGACATAGAATTAGTGACATACTATGCTTATCGTGATCATATTTTTATGAAGTCGATAGCAGAACAAGTGCTCATTGAAAAGCCTGAATTTGTTATTTTAGTTAATGAAAAAGATCAAGCGTTACCGCTAATTAAACGCTTAACTTCAGCTAACGTCAAAATATTTTCATTACTTAATAGAATCAGTAAAAGCGACTATGCACAATTATCTAAGCAACAACAATCTAATATAAAAGGCAGTGTTGTACCAGATAACTTCGGTGTGGGTAAAAAACTGCTTAATGGCTTATTATCTACCTATAATCAAGCTTCTAACATAACCAAACCTATAAATTTATTAGCACTGCAAGGTGACTACTCTACTCCTGCATCTATCGCCCGCGAGCAAGGTTTGCTAAGTGCACTTTCAGCTAACAACAATATTAATTTGATTGATAGTACAGTTGCTAATTGGTCTAGCGAGCAGGCTTATAATAAAGTGAAGGGTATTATCAAGCGAACGCCTATTGATATAATTTGGGCTGCAAATGATCCAATGGCTTTTGGTGCTAAAAAAGCTATTTCTGAATTAGCGCTGTCATACCCAGTAGTTATTGGTGGGATTAATTGGGATGTAGAAAACCCGAAGTATCCTATCGCACTCTCTTTTGGTGGTCATGTCACGCTAGGTGCTCAAGCAATAATAATGCTAGAGGGGATACATACTAATAACCTACCCGTAGAGCAAACTAATCAAAAGCTTGATATATTTGAGTCAAGTATTTCAAGTCATCATGCTAAGTTCAGCGAACTTTTAGCCACGAAAAGTATTGATGAATACGATTTTTCACAATTTAGTTACTCTACAGATAAACCGTTAATTTTTACTATTGGAAACTTACTGAGTACCTATGGGCTTTAATACCAATTGAAATAAATATTTGACTGTAAATAAAGTAAAGCCAGCGATATAACAGATTATATCGCTGGCTTTATAATTATTTTATCACATAAGCTAAACGTGGCTTATATTACTTGTTACCTTTAGCGATAATAGCTCGTGCCATTTCATCTGCAACAATACCTGTAGGTTTGTCTTGCTGTTTAGCCGTTTCAAAAACATTCATCAGGGTATCGTAAATACGTTCTACCATCTTAGTTGCTTTATCAGCACAGTAAGTTTCAGCTTGTATTTCTAAAGATACGTTAATAATACCACCTGCGTTAATGACATAGTCTGGTACATAAAGTATTGATTTATCCTTCAACAATTGGTCATGCTTTGGTTCAGCGAGTTGGTTGTTGGCACAACCAGCAATAATTGAAGCTTTAAGTCGCGAGATGGTACCGTCGTTAATTGAAGCACCTAGAGCACATGGAGAATATACATCAACATCTTGATCGTAAATATCGTCTAAGCCAACAACCTCAGCATTAAACTCTGTAGCAGCCTTTTCTAGTGCAACAGGATTAATATCAGTAACAATAAGTTTAGCACCAGCTGCATGTAGTCGTTGACATAAACTGTAACCAACACTACCTAAACCTTGCACAGCAACCTTTATACCTGTTAAGTCATCAGTACCTAGTTTAAATTTAACCGCAGCCTTAAGGCCTAAGAAAGTACCTAATGCAGTAAATGGCGCAGGGTTACCACTTTTACCATCAAGCCCAGCAACATAATCTGTAATTTGATTAACAATGCCCATATCATCAGTATTAATATTGACATCTTCTGCGGTGTAATAACGACCAGCAAGATTATTAACTGCTTTACCAAAAGCTTTGAACAACTCAGGAGACTTTAATGACTTAGGGTCACCGATTATAACGGCTTTACCACCACCTAGTTTTAAGCCCGCCATCGCATTTTTATATGTCATGCCACGTGAAAGTCTTAATACATCGGTCAATGCTGATTCATCGTTTGCATAATCCCAAAAGCGACACCCACCAGCTGCAGGGCCTAATGCGGTACTATGTACTGCAATAATAGCTTTTAAACCAGTTTTTTTATCACTACAGTAAACAACTTGCTCGTGATCATCAAAATCTACTAAATTAAAAAATGACACTATTTATACTCCACACGTAATTTGGCTACAATTTAACTAATAATTAGGTAACGATTATACCGGTTTGGCTAGATGGTATTATTGCGGCGCAAGATATCACTTAGCGCCCTAGATATCTAGTCTTGAGAGAAAAAACTGTTGATTTACTGTAAAGCTTTCAAGGCACTGTTAATTGTTTATATTTTGAAGTTTTTGGTTTGTAATAATAGTGTGACAATGGTGTAATTTTGCCTTACTTAATGACTAAGGTATACTTTTGTGTCGGTAATATCTTCAAGCGAGCAAACCACTCTTTGTTTTGGCATACCCGCTTCCATAAAGACCGCTCCTGATGGGATAAAATTGTTATCTCTAAAATGCTGCACAGCATCTAATGGACTATATATAAAAACTTCATTTAGGTTGTGCTCTTTTGCAATGATCAGTAACGCGTTTAATATTAATTTATCAACTTTATGCTTTCTAAAGCTCGGTATTACCGCAATTCGGCTAATTTCTCCAGTAGAAAATATTCTTCCAGTAGCAATAGGCTCCTGACTATAATCGTCGCAAACAAGTATATGTGTTGCGTGGTGATCTCTGCGGTCAAATTCTACTTGTTTGGGAATGCGTCGTTCACAAACAAAGACTCTTTCTCTGATGATCTTTAAAAGAGGGGCTGCTTGCTCCCATTGCACTCTGCTAACGCTGAAGGTCATAAATAAATACCCGATTAAATTTAATCAAAAATATGTGAAACAAAAAGTATATTATTAGTTGATTCACTGTTTAAAAGGGTAAAAGTAAAGAAAGATATACCCTAGAATAATTACTTAATCGTAGATATTCGCTTCTTATACGTGATGTATTTTATTAATCTATATACCAATAACCCTTATTTAAAACATTAGTTAACAATTGATTGCTTTTCAAACAATTAATAAAAGTTTTTGCTATTAACATTGAAATGGGTTGCTTACCAGTTAATAGTTTTGCAACTTCTAACGTGTTTTCAGTAAGTTGGAACATATCACCATTGATAAATAATACTTGTTCAGGTTCAACAATTATTAACGATTTTACTCCTGATACTGGCACAAATTGGATACTGTCGTCGTCGGTAAAGGCTTTTACTTGATCATTTGTAAACGCTTCCATAGGAATAAGAAGCTCTAAAGTATGATGACTTTGCGTTAAATACTTACCAATAAATTGGTTAAAGAACGATTCATTCTGTAGTTGAGATTGCATAAACATTTTAATCTCTGAAATGTCTTTACCGCTTAGTAACTCTGGTGATAACGATAATGATCGTGTTGGATCAGCAAAACGCTGAACGCCCAAATTATCATCAATAAGTCTATCTGCAAAACCTGACCATAAATCTTGTTTACTAGGTGCTTGGAAACCAATGGAAAAATTTAAAGAATTTTCAATGGAAACACCGTTATGTGGATGGTTCGGTGGAATATAAAGTAAATCACCGGCTTCGGTTATTTCATCAATAATTGGAGTGAAGTTAGATACTTGTTTAAGATCAGGGTGTGGTAGTAATTCTGTTAAGTTTGGGTCTGGCGCACCTACTTGCCAACGTCTTTTTCCTTCTCCTTGTAAAATAAAAACATCGTACTGATCTAAATGAGCACCAACCCCTCCATTTGGCGTAGAAAAACTCACCATTACATCATCAATGCGCCAGCGTGGAATAAAATTAAATAAATCAATTAGCGCATCAGTATCTTTAGACCAGTTATTTACAGCTTGCACTAATAAGGTCCAATTTTTTTCACCAAATTGTTCAAAGTCCTCAAAAGGTCCATGGTTAACTTGCCAATTATTATCACTGTCATTAGATATAATCCGTGATTCAATTTCTTGTTCCATTGCTAAGCCGGCTAATTCATTGGCATCAATAGTTCCGTTAAAGCCTGGCAAAGCTTGCTTAATTAACAATGGTTTTTTCTGCCAATATTCGTTAAGAAATTTTTCAGGCGTTAACTCGCCCCAATTTATAGCTTGAATAGTTTGCATATTGATTAGTTCCAAAAAATCTTTTATTAATTATACCAGTTTCATTAAATAAGTGATCTATTTTATACGCAGTGAAAACGGTCAAATACAAGGCATTTATTTTCATAACTAGTTGTTCTAATTATAAAATAAATAACGCAGTAGTTGATTGTTTTAACCAGTAGAAATGATCACATAATTAGTGAGATTGGTATTATTAATAGCTGTTGGGTTTTCAGTTTACTGCGCTATTGCAATTGAAAAAGGGGAGCCGTATGGTTCCCCTTATTATGCATTATAGTGGTCGAAACAGGTTTACTTTAGTCAAGCTCAGCTATAAAAGATACTGCACGACCAATATAAGATGCTGGCGTTAATTGGCAAAGCTCGGCTTTAACTGACTCAGGTAATTCGAGAGTCATAATAAACTCCCTCATAGAATCGCCATTAACACGTTTACCACGGGTTAATTCTTTCAGCTTCTCGTAAGGCTTCTCTATTCCGTAACGACGCATTACTGTTTGAACCGGTTCTGCTAAAACTTCCCAATTTTTGTCTAGCTCTGCGAGTAAGGCTTCTTCGTTAACTTCTAATTTGCTCATACCTTTTAATGTTGCTTGATAAGCAATTAATGAATGAGCAAAACCTACGCCCAAATTTCTTAAAACGGTAGAGTCTGTTAAGTCACGTTGCCAGCGAGAAACGGGAAGTTTTTGTGCTAAATGACTAAATAAAGCATTTGCGATCCCTAAGTTACCTTCTGAATTTTCAAAATCAATAGGGTTAACTTTATGAGGCATTGTTGAAGAGCCTATTTCGCCAGCAACCGTTTTTTGTTTAAAATGACCTAGGGCGATATAACCCCATACATCGCGATCAAAATCGATAATTATAGTATTCAATCGTGCAATTGCATCAAATAGCTCGGCAATATAGTCGTGTGGTTCAATTTGTGTGGTAAATGCATTCCATGATAAGCCTAATGAGGTGACAAACTCTTCAGAAAAACCATGCCAATCTACTTCAGGGTATGCAGATATGTGTGCGTTATAGTTACCAACGGCACCATTAATTTTGCCTAAAAACTCCACGTTAGCAATTTGGTCGCGTTGACGTTTAACCCGCATATATACATTAGCAAATTCTTTACCCATTGTGCTTGGTGATGCAGGTTGACCATGTGTACGGCACATCATTGGAATTGATTTATATTCATTCGCCAACACTTTTAATTGGGCTAGAATTTCATCTACCATTGGCAGTAATACGTTTTCACGACAATCTTTTAGCATTAAGCCATGAGATAAGTTGTTAATATCTTCAGAAGTACAAGCGAAATGGATAAATTCGGTTACCGCATTAAGTTCTTCGTTAGCCGCTACTTTTTCTTTCAAAAAATACTCAACCGCTTTAACATCGTGATTTGTTGTTGCTTCTATTGTTTTAACGCGTAAAGCGTCTTCTTCACAAAAGTTTTCAACAATAGCATTTAATAGCTGATTAGCTTGCTCAGAAAACATTGGAACTTCATTAATTTCTGCTGTTGCAGCGAGCTTTTGTAACCATCTTACTTCAACAGTGACTCTATATTTAATTAAGCCATATTCACTAAAAATAGGGCGTAATGCGGTTACTTTACTGCCATAACGACCATCTACTGGTGATATTGCGCTTAACGCTGAAAGTTCCATAGTAATTTCCTGAGTTTAAAAGTTATAAGTTAATAAATTAAATTCTTTTGAGTAAGTCTTGTGCACAATTAACAATTTTGGCACGAGAGAATAATATTGTTCTGCGTTTGCCGCCAACTTGACGCCAAAGTACGGCACTTCTAATGCCTGCTAATAACAATGATCGTATTTTATGCTGGTTGATCGATTGCTTTAGAATTTCTGGATTACCAGCCACTTGAATAGGCGTGCCTAGTGGGCTGATAATATCGCTATATATACTGGCGATACTGGAAATTAGCGTTTCACTATTAATGTCATAATGGGCAAGTTGACGCTGACATTGAACAATTCGTTCACCTAGCTCTTGTAATTTTTTTGGGTGTTTGTTTAAACGCCTTTCAAGGCTCAACAAACTAACGACATAACGTGTTATTTCCGGATCTTTTTGTTTAGCATTATTACCTAGATGCAAACTGAGTGTTTCTAATCCAACTTTTATATTGGCATATTCGCCGCCATACACCTCTAGTGTATTTTCAGGCGAAGTTACCATAATACTTTTTAGTAGAAGGGTAAGTTCATCATCATTAATTTGCCCATGACGTGATAAACGCTGAACATAATGTGAAACTTGGCAAATAGCCGCTAAGGTAAGAGTTTGTTCAATAAGAGGTTGCATATAAAAATATAAATTCCGTAAATCGATTAACGTATTAGCGTATTAATAATGCCGCCACCTAAACAGGTATCACCTTGGTAAAATACAACAGACTGCCCAGGAGTAACCGAACTTTGTGCTTGTTCAAACATAACCTTGTATTCACCTTCATTCTCTGTAGGGCTTACTATACAAGCTACGTCTTGCTGGCGATATCGTGTTTTAACAGTACAAGGGAAAGGTTCAGAAATTAATTCGCGATCAACTAAATGTAATTGATCGGCTATTAAACCTTTAGAAAAAAGGCGAGGGTGGTTATCGCCTTGACCAACGATCAATACGTTACGCGTAAGGTCTTTATCTACCACATACCATGGTGCTTCTCCGGCATTAGCTAAACCACCAATTCGCAACCCTTTGCGTTGTCCTAAAGTGTGGTACATAAGACCATCATGTTCACCAATTGCTTCACCTTCGGCAGATTCAATAATACCGGGTTTTGCGGGTAAGTATTGCTGTAAAAAATCTTTAAACTTGCGCTCGCCGATAAAACAAATGCCAGTACTATCTTTCTTACTCGCGGTGACTAAATTTGCTTTCTCAGCAATGGTACGAACTTCTGGTTTTTCAATATGCCCTACTGGAAATAAGGTTTTACCTACTTGTTCATGACTGAGTGTATACAAAAAGTAACTTTGATCTTTATTACTATCTAAACCACGTAACATCGACCACTTACCGTTGATAAACTCTCGCTGAACATAATGTCCAGTAGCGATATAGTCGGCGCCCAGGTCTTCACAGGCAAACTCTAAAAAGGCTTTAAATTTAATTTCTTTATTACACATAATATCAGGGTTTGGTGTACGGCCTGCTTTATATTCCGCCAGAAAATACTCAAAAACGTTATCCCAATATTCAGTTGCAAAGTTAATCGTGTGTAGTTTTATTCCTAATTTATCGCAGACTTTTTGAGCATCAATTAAATCTTCAGCTGCGGCACAATACTCATCAGTATCGTCTTCTTCCCAGTTTTTCATGAACAACCCTTCAACTTGATAGCCTTGTTCAATTAATAAATAAGCAGAAACTGAAGAGTCAACGCCACCAGACATTCCAACGATAACCTTTTTTTCACTCGGTACTTCGCTAGGTGCTTTGGTTGACGACGGTGGTTTAGTATGTAAATTTATAGCTGACATTAAAAACGTTTAGTCTAGGAAAATGGCGCAAAATTATAACATGCTAGCTTTAGCGGGCATAGGCTAAAGATTCGATTTTACTAATGAAAGATTGATTTTATTACCTTTTAAGTACTCTTCAATGCATTCAAGCACCATAGGGCTTCTTAGTTGTTCAGACTTTTCACGGACTTCAGCCAAGCTTAACCAATGCGTTGCAATTATTTCGTTGTCTTGTGGATCGCTTTTAAGCTGTTGTGTTAATTCAATAACAAAACAAAAGCGTAAAAAGTAGAGCGAAAGTTCTGGTCGGTGATAATAATAAATACCGCTGCAGTAATTGGGCGTTACCGCTAAACCTGTTTCTTCAAACACTTCTCGTTGACAGGCTGTAATTAAATTTTCATTTGCTTCAAGATGCCCGGCAGGTTGGTTATACCAGTTTCATTAATTAAGTGATCTATTTTATACACAGTGAAAACAGCCAAATACAAGGCATTTATTTTCATAACTAGTTGTTCTAATTATAAAATAAATAACGCAGTAGTTGACTGTTTTAGCCAGTAGAAATGATCACATAGTTAGTGAGATTGGTATTATATACCGTTTTGCCATACTCTTGCTCTTCAACAAGTAAAAATTTGTTGTTACAGACAATAACAGCAGCTACGGTGGTATTTGGTTTGAATTGTTCATCTGCATGTTTATTAGCACCTTGCTGCTGGTTTTTCATTATTATTCGTTACCTTTTATTGTCTGAAATTTCACGATATTCACCATTGGCGATATTATCTATGGTGTAAGCACCAATGCTATAGCGAATTAATCTCAATGTTGGAAAACCAATATGAGCTGTCATCCGTCTAACTTGTCTATTTCTACCCTCGGTAATGCTAACACTGATCCAGGTTGTTGGGATATTAGCCCGCTCTCTTATTGGAGGCGTTCTTGGCCAAATACAGGGTTCGCTAATTACCGCAACTTTAGCAGGAAGTGTTAAACCATCTTTTAATACAACGCCTTGGCGTAATTTGGCTAAATCTGCATCGCTTGGTATACCTTCAACTTGTACCCAATATGTTTTAGCTGTTTTATGTTTTGGGTTGGCGAGCTTATGTTGCAATTTACCATCATTAGTAAGTAATAATAGGCCTTCACTGTCACGATCAAGTCGGCCGGCAGCATAAACGTCTTTTATCGGAATGTAATCTTTTAAGGTGTTGCGATTGTCGTCATCAGTAAATTGGCTAAGTACATTGAAAGGTTTATTAAAAAGGACCAACTTTTGTTCTTGCTTAACTGGTCGTACCTTTTGTTGGTTGTTTAGCTTACTGCTTGAATTATAGCGTGTTCGTTTGATTACCACGTTTATTTACCTTTAAATATTGAGACTTGTTTTGTGCTGCCTATTTTAAAACTCGGCGATTTCCTATAATATGCGCCCGCAAATAATTTTTATGATGAAATGAATTTTCATTCGTTTTATCACCAGTCCGCCTAATATTAGTAGCAGGAAAAAAAATGACTACAGAATCGTCTAAAATCATTTATACCATTACAGATGAAGCGCCAGCGCTGGCAACTCATTCTTTATTACCGATCATTCAAGCATTCACTGCATCTTCAGGTATAGATGTAGATACCCGTGATATTTCTTTAGCGGGACGTATTATAGCTAACTTTCCTAAATATTTAACCGAAGAACAACGTATTGGTGACGATTTAGCTGAATTAGGTGATTTAGCGAAAACACCAGAAGCCAATATTATTAAATTACCTAATATTTCGGCATCTATTCCTCAATTACAGGCAACAATCAAAGAATTACAAGCGAAAGGTTATAACTTGCCTGATTACCCTGAAGAGCCACAAAACGAAGCGGAAGAGTCAATCAAACTTACTTACGCAAAAGTATTAGGTTCAGCCGTAAACCCTGTTTTACGTGAAGGTAACTCTGACCGTCGCGCGCCTGCTTCTGTAAAGCAATATGCACGTAAAAACCCACACTCAATGGGCGCTTGGTCGAAAGCATCTAAGTCTCATGTTGCTAACATGAGTTCTGGTGATTTTTATGGTAGTGAAAAATCAGTCACTGTTAATGGTGACACTAGCGTTAAAATTGAATTTGTAAACGCAAATGGTGAAGTTAAAGTTCTTAAAGAAAACCTAAACTTACTAGACAAAGAAGTGATTGATGCTTCTGTAATGAGCAAGTCTGCATTGGTTGAATTTTTCGAAACCGAAATTGATAAAGCTAAAGAGCAAGACGTTTTATTGTCGTTACATTTAAAAGCAACCATGATGAAAGTGTCAGATCCGATCATGTTTGGCCATGCAGTAAAAGTATTTTATAAAGACGTGTTTACCAAGCACGCTGCAACATTTGAGCAATTAGGTGTTGATGTAAATAACGGTATCGGTGACGTTTACGCGAAAATAGGGCGTTTATCAGCAGAGAAAAAAGCTGAAATTGAAGCCGATATACAAGCTGTATATGCAACACGTCCAGAAATGGCCATGGTTGACTCAGATAAAGGTATTACTAATTTACACGTGCCAAGCGATGTAATTATTGATGCGTCAATGCCTGCAGCGCTCAGAGCTTCTGGGCAAATGTGGGGACCAGACGGCAAACAAAAAGATACCAAATTCATGATACCAGATCGTAACTACGCGGGAGTATTCTCTGCTGTAGTAGATTTTTGTCGTGAAAATGGTGCCTTTAACCCAACAACAATGGGTTCAGTACCAAACGTAGGTCTAATGGCCCAAAAAGCAGAAGAATATGGTTCACATGATAAAACATTTACCATGCCTGCTAAGGGTACAGTTAATGTTATTGACGGCAATGGAAAGACCTTACTATCGCACAATGTAGATCAAGGCGATATTTGGAGAATGTGCCAAGCTAAAGACGCGCCAATTCAAGACTGGGTTAAATTAGCGGTTACACGAGCTAAAGCAAGCAATACACCTGCAGTTTTTTGGTTAGATGAAAACCGCGGCCACGATGCCCAAATGATCAAAAAGGTGAACACCTACTTAGCTGATCATGATACCACTGGATTAGAAATTCAAATTCTTGAACCGGTTAAAGCTTGTCAATATACCCTTGAGCGCTGTGCACAAGGCCTTGATACTATTTCGGTAACAGGTAACGTACTGCGTGATTACTTAACTGATTTATTTCCAATTCTAGAACTAGGTACTAGTGCTAAAATGCTTTCAATTGTTCCACTAATGAATGGCGGTGGATTATTTGAAACTGGGGCAGGTGGTTCTGCGCCTAAGCACGTTCAACAGTTCGAAAAAGAAAACCATTTACGTTGGGATTCTTTAGGCGAATTTTTAGCGCTTGCTGCCTCGTTAGAGCATGTAGCTGTAAATAAAGGCAATGCTAAAGCACAAGTACTAGCAGACACCTTAGACTCAGCAACAGGCAAGTTTTTAGATAATAATAAATCACCATCACGTAAAGTAGGTGAGTTAGACAATCGTGGTAGTCACTTTTATCTAGCAATGTATTGGGCACAAGCGTTAGCTGAACAAACAGCTGATGACGAACTCAAAACCGCATTTACTGCAGTTGCTCAAGCATTGACTAAGCAAGAAACTAAAATTATTGAAGAATTAAACGGAGCTCAAGGTCCAGCAGTTAACATAGGTGGTTATTATTTCCCTAACCCAGAGCTAGCTTCTAAAGCCATGCGTCCTAGTGAAACACTTAATACGATTTTAACTAGCCTGTTATAAATCTTTTTTTAGAAAAAATAAAAAGGGTTAAGTACATTGTACTTAACCCTTTTTTGTTGATAGTTGTTTGTTTTATATTCGTTAAAGTACAAAACACCATCGAATTCAGCATTTACATAAAAAAAATGATGAAAAGTTCAATTATTACTTTACAAATAAGGCACTACTCTTTAATATTCGCAGCGCTTGGACAACGTACAAGCAATTGGTGAGATGGCTGAGTGGTCGAAAGCACCGGTCTTGAAAACCGGCAAGGGTTTGTAGCCCTTCTAGAGTTCAAATCTCTATCTCACCGCCACATTCTAAGAAACCGCTAATTTATTAGCGGTTTTTTTCGTTTAAAGTTTATAAAATAGTGTGGGTTTGTAGCGCTAAACCTTCGAGTAGAGTTCAAATCTCTATCTCACCGCCACATTCTAAGAAACCGCTAATTTATTAGCGGTTTTTTTCGTTTAAAGTTTATAAAATAGTGTGGGTTTGTAGCGCTAAACCTTCGAGTAGAACCAAAATAATTGTTTGCCTAAAGGCCAGCATACATCGCAATTTGTAGGTCGGTATTTATGCCGACAGAATAGTTTGTGATAAGTGATGGCCTAAAGGCCAACCTACGAGGCAATTGCCTAAAGGCCAGCATACATCGCAATATGTAGGTCGGTATTTATGCCGACAGAATAGTTTATGGTAAGTGATGGCCTAAAGGCCAACCTACAAGGCAATTGCTTAAAGGCCAGCATACATCGCAATTTGTAGGTCGGTATTTATGCCGACAGAATAATTTGTGATAAGCGATGGCCTAAAGGCAATTGCTTAAAGGCCAGCATACATCGCAATATGTAGGTCGGTATTTATGCCGACAGAATAGTTTATGGTAAGTGATGGCCTAAAGGCCAACCTACAAGGCAATTGCTTAAAGGCCAGCATACATCGCAATTTGTAGGTCGGTATTTATGCCGACAGAATAATTTGTGATAAGCGATGGCCTAAAGGCAATTGCTTAAAGGCCAGCATACATCGCAATATGTAGGTCGGTATTTATGCCGACAGAATAGTTTGTGATAAGTGATGGCCTAAAGGCCAACCTACAAGGCAATTGCTTAAAGGCCAGCATACATCGCAATATGTAGGTCGGTATTTATGCCGACAGAATAGTTTGTGATAAGTGATGGGCTAAAGGCCAACCTACAAGGCAATATGTAGGTTGGTATTATGCCAAGCATACTAAGGTTTATTTTTTAACCCAATTACCGGCGGCATTTTTAATAAAATGGCCAGATTGTGTTTTTTCAATCGCTTTTGCCCCTGCTAATGCAGTCACTTGTTGCATTGTTAATTTATTTTCGCGTGCTAAGTCAATATAGATACTTTTTCGCTTTTTGTTGATACTCTCAACTAAGCTTTGCGCTTCAGCACTATTTACTACTACACCTAGGTATCCATTTGGCATTTCACCAACTAGTCCTTGCTGTTTAGCATCATCTAAAGAGATTGCCCAAGCAGAAAAAGCCATTGCTGAAACTAAAATTGCATAGGTAATGTTTTTTAAAATGCTATTTTTAAAATTATTCATGAGTTCTCCTAAAATATGTCACTATCTTCACTAAATATGCTATCTAACTCTTTATCTACTTTTACTTTTATTTCATGATCAATTTTTAAGTTTAAATTGATAGTGATTGGCTCTTTAGCACTCACTTCCACTCTATGAGTGCAGCCGCTAACAATAAAAATAGCTAACACTAGGGTTAGTATTTTATACATAAGTACTCCTTAATGTGGTTTAAAACCTTTGAGAATGTTTTTTTCAAAACGCTCTGTTATTGATAGTGATTCAAGTAACCCTGGTAAGTCGTAACTTAAATTTAAATTTAAGTTCACATCATTATCAATATCCGGATTACGACCTTTAATTACGGTTTCTAACAGCATGTAACCGTCATCTGTCATAGAAACTTCAGAAGACAGTTGATGATAGTGTAAGTTTTGTAATGCATCAAATGCCAGTTGTAATTGAGTGTTACTTTTTTTTAGCTCTATTACAGCAGGGTTATCAATAACTTGTATTAGTCCGTTGTTAA
Organism: Thalassotalea piscium; assembly: GCF_030295935.1. Lineage (NCBI taxonomy): Bacteria > Pseudomonadati > Pseudomonadota > Gammaproteobacteria > Alteromonadales > Colwelliaceae > Thalassotalea > Thalassotalea piscium. The sequence continues at coordinate 1,995,429 of NZ_AP027362.1, read as the reverse complement.
TATTATATAGTTTACCTTTTCCTATCGTATATCTTTTTCCGTCAAAGGTGATAGGTAGCATACCAGAGATATTACCGGTAACTACTATTCCTTGTTTTTTGTCTAATGCTAACACTTGTTCTAAGTCTATCGCAGTTAGCTGAACGTCAACTGAATGATTTTTTTGTATTGGCCATTGCAAGCTTGGTACTGCAAAACTTCCACCTAATACATCTGCTTTTAGCCTACTTGCATTTATCGTTATGTTTTCACTAAAACTACCGCCAATATTAACTGATAGGTTAGTCATTGGTGTAGGTGTGTCTATTAACGCAAGCGTTAAATTATTTTTAGTATTTGGTAATGAGGTTAATTTCCCAGAACTAAGTAACAGTTGTTGTTGCCAATTTAGATCTTGTATCCAAGTACCGTCTATATCCCCACTTAGTGATGAAATTGAAACATTAGCATTTAGTTGATTATTCAATAGGTTATTAAAGTCTGTTATTTTTCCGCTAACGTCATACGTGAGCAATCCATCTATTAGAGATATATCTATCGGTAGTTTAAGTTTGAGTGCGAATATATCAGTTAGCTGTAAATTATTGCGAGATAACCTTATGAATGGTGACTGTATTGATCCACTTAAGTTTAGTTCACCTAAGGTTACTTGATCTGCCATCGCGGTTGATGCCACTTCTATATTGCTTAATTCACCTGTGACTTTAGTATTTGTAGTGAAAGAGTTAAGTTGGACCATTGTTGGTATGTTTATTTGAGTTGCATTGCTATCTATGTATAACTCCAGCTTTGGTTCTTTATCACCATTGATAGTTATATTACCGTTAATGTGGTTTGTTAATGAACTAATTGCGATTAAAGGAGCTGCTTTTTTTGTCTTTATATTATTCTGATGATCAGACACCAAAATATTGTTAACTGTAATAGAAGAGGGGGCATTTAAAGTAAGTGTTGTTGACTCATTGGTTTTGATTATCGATCCCGATAATTGAACCCTTACCGGAGCCGTTGTAAATGAATTAAGCTCAGCTAATTTTAGTGAGCTATCAAAACTAAAGTTTTCTATTGAAAATTTAACCTCATTTGCAACAGACTTTAGCGACGGGACATATACCAAATTGTTCAGTGTTACTGTATGTGTTTTATCCTCATGTGCTGCGTGTAACTCTATTTTACTAAGGCTTAGTCTTTGACCAGTTGAGTTAACTATAGCGCCAGTCGGTAATGTTAGAGATAATTGTGACACAGTATTGTTTTTAAATAGCGTAACAACGTCTTTAGGTACGTTATTTTCGTCTAGTAAATTAATAAAATGAGTTGGACTAAAGTTAAGTGTAAGGGTATTGGTATTATTAGTTATTAGCTTTAACAACTTGTTGTTATCTAATGGGGTCAAAGTAAAGTCGAGTTCGCCAGTAATACTAAATGGACCGCTTTTATTTATCCCGTCTAGTGAAGCTATCGAAAGGTTCTTAAATGAATTATCTATGGCTAAACTACTATTAGTAAACTCTATCATGGCCTTTAAACTACCCGCAATATCTACTTTGCTTAGCATTTGAGTATAATTAGCTGACAGTGACAAATTGTGCCTATCTAAAAGCGTTTTTAATTGTTCAAGTTGAGTGACTGTTTCAAGCACAAAGCTGTTTTTAGTGAAGATAAGCTCAGTGTTGATAAATGTTTGATTATTAGAATCTTGCAAATCAAAAGTAAGACGATTATTTAGTAGTGTTAATGAACCCGAGTAAGGGGTTTTTGTTTGATTGTTGTTATCCGTACTATTGTGTGTTTTGTCAATTGTATTGCTAGCAGGTGGTACGTACGTTAATGAATCTATATTTACTGTTTTAGGTAAACGTAATAAAGATATTTCATCAAGGAAAGTGTTCAATTTATTAACTATGAATTGGCTATCGGTGGCAAGAGTGTCATTATTTGTTTGAGTGGTTTGGTTACTGCCAATAAACATATTGTCTGTAGCAGCAACATCTATATTATTAATGTTAATAGAACTGATCCAGGGTGTTGGTGTAAGTTGCCACTGAATAGCGGCTTTATTAATTTGAACATTACCCTTAAGGCTCTTTAAACAGAGCTTATCAATAATAATCGAATTGTCTTTAGCTATGTGAAAGTCTAAACACGTTACTTCAGCGTTAAAGCTTGTTAGTTGTGTTGCAGCGATATTATTTACAATGCTTAAACGCTGAGTAAATGCAATGAATAAAATAGCACTGAGCAAAGCAACAATTACTAAAAGAGCTATTAAACTAATCTTCAGAAAACGCACATTAACTCCATTATTTGAAATTAAGAAGAATGAGAAAATACATATTTGTTAGCTAAATTATCACATAGTAGTGGGTTATGCTTTCTTAATCCTCAAGCTAACTTATATAGCGGTTGAATTATTAAAAAATAAACAGCTGCTTATTAATCCATATGCGGCTTCTATTCGTATAGTAAAACAAATACTTTTACGTTTATGGCAAATGATAAATATTATCGGATTCAATTTTGTTTGGTTTGGCCTAGTATTTTGGGGCAATACTTTTATCCCTTTTGCTTTATTAATACTGTTTTTGCACCTTGCGTGTATTTCAAAAATAAAAAATGAAGGGGTAATTATTATCAGTATTACGCTCATTGGCGTATTTACTGACTTAATGTTGGCATATGTTGGTGTATTTATATTCGAAGAAAGTAATCAAATTCCACTGTGGTTAATTGTTTTATGGAGTTGTTTTGCTGCAACAATTTGTCATGGCTTGAGCTTTCTTAAAGAGTCAAAACTCTATCAGGCACTTGCCGGTGGTTTTATTGCACCCTTAAGTTACTTAGCTGGATATCACCTACAGGTGGTTGATTTTAGTTACTCATTAATCGCTACCTATGTAACGTTAAGTATTATTTGGGCTGGGTTATTTATTTTGTTTTTCTACTTCAGTGCTTATTTTATAAAAATTGGTGACAGCAATGATTAAAGTAATTGTGTTTGTATTATTAAACATTACTTTTATTAATTCGTCATATTGTGCGCAGTTGAAAGAGCCACAGTTAAGTACTGACAGGTTAAGTAAAGTAATAAAAAAGTATCAGTTTGTAACCATAGGTGAAGCTAGATTTACTATCTTGTTTTGGAAACTTTATCGCAGCAAGTTATTAACTACATCTGGTAACTACCCGGTTAATTTTAATGATGAGAAGTTAATCTATGAAATTAACTATTTAGCAAGCATTTCAAGTAGTGAATTAATAAATCGAACTGTTGAACAGTGGCAACATTTAAAAATACCAAAAGTTAAGTATCAGGGCTATTTATCAAGTTTAGCTAGTATTTGGCCAGACATTTCTAAAGGCGATAAATTGGCATTGTTTATCGACAAAGGCCGTAGTTTATTTTACTTCAATGATAATTATATTGGTGAAATTGATTCACCTGAATTTGGCCAAATATTTCTTGATATATGGTTATCAGAAAACACCAGCGAACCGTCATTAAGACGTGATCTATTAGGGATAAACAACAATGAATAAATTAGCGTATACCGTATGTAGTTTGTTACTGAGCTTTTTACTATCAGGTTGTTCTACTGAGTTAAAAGATTATGAACCCATTGAAAAGCCTTTTGACATCAAAGAATATTTCGACGGGAAAGTAACAGCATGGGGTGTGGTGCAAAACTTTTCTAGTAAAGTACAGCGTCGTTTTTGTGTCGAAATTATAGGCACTTGGGAAAAAAATAGAGGTACGCTGGCTGAAAAATTCTATTTTGATGATGGTGAAGTTTCATATCGAAATTGGCAGTTAATCAAACAAGCTAACGGTAATTACACTGGAACAGCTGAAGATGTTGCTGGTACAGCGATAGGTAAACATCAAGGATTTGCGTTTCAGTTTCAATATGACCTTCTGCTTACGTTAGACAACAATACCTATTCAGTATCAATGGATGACTGGATGTATCAAATCGACAGCCTGCGTGTAATGAATAAAACGGTAATGTCGAAGTTTGGTATTGAAGTGGCCGAAATTACCCTGTTTTTTGATAAAACACTCCCGATTAAAGGTTGCCAACCATAACCTATTTTGTATTCAGCAAGTTGTCTAATGCTAACTCTAGGGTTGGGTAATTAAAGTTATAACCATTTTGAACTAATTTATTTGGCACAACATTTTGTCCATAAACGATAAGCCCAGCCATTTCACCCAGTAATAAGTTTAATAATGGCGCCGGTGTTGTTAACAAGCACGGCCTATTAATAGCTTTAGCAAGATCTGCGCTAAAACTGCTATTTGAAACCGGATTGGGAGCAGTTATATTTATCGGCCCACTTAATGCATTATTTTGTTGAATGTGAACAATTGCAGCTACCATGTCTTCTATGTGGATCCAAGACATCATTTGCCTTCCATTGCCAATCTTACCGCCTAAACACAGTTTAAATGGTAGTAACATTTTAGCTAGGGCTCCTTTGTTTTTATCTAAAACAATTCCTGTACGCAAAAGTGCAACACGCGTTTTGTTTGATTTAGCTTGGTTAGCGATAGCCTCCCATTTGGCACATACATGATGAGTAAACTCTTCATGAAAATTATTAAATGTTTCATCAATTTCAGTACTGTTTTGTCTGCCATAAATACCTACCGCGCTACCAGAAATAAAAAGTGAGGGTGGCTTATTGGCAGCTTGTATAAATTCGACTAGTTGCTCTGTTAAGTTCCATCTGCTACTACATATTTTATCTTTTTGAATTTTTGACCAACGCTTATCAGCGATAGGCTCACCAGCTAAATTTATTACAGTGTCTTGATTCTCAATGTTTTCAATCGACAGACTATTGATAAAGGTAACGTTGGAGCCTAAGCCTAAGTTAAGTGCTGCTTTGGGTGAGCGTGTCAGTACAGTAATTGCTGATGCATGTTTTGCTAATTCTTTAGTTAGCGCTTTACCTATAAGCCCTGTACCGCCTGTGATTAAATAATTCATTAAGAACTCCTACTGTAAATCAACTTATTAGATACGAAGTATGTATCCATACAGATCAGTCTATTGTAAGTTTTCATAAAATAGTAAGCTTATTGATCAATTATCACTTTATATTCGTATAAATAAGCATTGAACGTAATATGTTAAACTAACTAAGTGAAAATTAATGAGTCGTACCATAGTTAACTTACCTATTTTTCCACTACCAGTATATTTGTTACCCGAAGGGATCACGCGTTTAAGAATATTTGAAGCGCGCTATATAAAGATGGTAAAAGTTGCTGTTAAAGGCCAAGGTTTTGTCATTTTCTCAACCAGTAAAAATACTCAAGTACAAAAATTAGGTTGGGGCAGTTGGGTAGAAATCATCAATTTTGATCAAGGCAAAGATGGCGTCTTAGAAATTGATGTTAAGTGCAAATCGTTAGTCGATATATTATCAATAAAACCTGATAATGATAACTTACATTTTGGCGACATCACCTTACTTGAACACTGGCCTGACAGCCAAGATAATTTACCGCTAGGAAACTTATCAACTACCTTAGAAAGTATTCTGAGTAACAATGAGCTACTCAATGAACTTTATCACAATAAGCTGTTAAATAATTTAAGTTGGGTAGTTGCTCGTTGGTTGGAGCTATTGCCAATTAGCGTTGAAACTAAAAATACTTTCATCGATAAAAATAGTTACGAAGCGGCAAAAACCTTTGTTAAATCAATTATCGAAAAATAAATTTATGATAAAGTGATCTAAATTATCTGTGTAACTGTATTACTTACTACAAACATAATTTGAACGTGGTGATGTAAGTATGCAAACACACTTGCTAGGCAAAGTAACTAATGCTAAATCTACTCGTATGAGCGATAAAATAGATCACCCCCAGCTTTGTCAGTGGCTTAGTGCAGTGGCAAACAAAAGAGATAAAAAGGCATTTACCGAGCTTTTTAAATTCTTTGCACCTAAAATTCAACGTATTGCACGGGGCAAGTTCCCTAATGAAGCGCAAGCATGTGAAGTTGTACAAGAAACTATGACAAATGTGTGGCGTAAAGCACACCTTTTTGATGAAAACAAAGGCGCTGCAACTACATGGGTTTATACCGTTATGCGTAATGTTACCTTTGATATTTTACGTAAAATTAAAGGCAACAAAGAAGATAATTTAAGTGACGATATTTGGCCAATGGCGGAAAATATGGTGAGTGATGATGAATGTTACACAGATCATCTGCAAAATAAGCAGTTATTAACGGTAATTAGCACGTTACCCGAAGCACAACAGCAAATAGTTAAAGGTTTCTATTTTATGGAAATGTCACAAGAGCAACTTGCGACCCACTTGAACCTTCCGCTTGGCACAATAAAATCTCGATTGCGTTTAGCACTCGCAAAACTCAAAGTACAATTAGGAGAAAGTAATGATTAAGCATCACCCTAAATTTGAGTTAATACAACTATTTGTTAAGGGCGATTTACCTGCATCATTATCTGCCGGTATAGCAATGCATGCAGAAATGTGCCCAAAGTGCCAAGAAAAAATTGCACAACTTACAGAACATGTAGCTGAAAACAGTTTTGAAGATGAGTCGATTAATTTTAAGGTTGATAATACTAAGAATACGCTAGAAGTAAATGAAAGCCTGAACTTTGAAGACATGATCAACACGATTACTGCATCTGATAAAATAGATACCCTCAAGCCTCAAGTTGAGAAAACTGTCGTATTTAAAAACAAAAGCTATACTTTACCAGCAGCATTACACAATATTGAATCTGGTAAAACAGCTAATATAGGTAAACTTTCACGCGCGCGATTACAGTTAAACGAAGGTGAAATACATACTACCTTGTTACACATAGAACCTGGTGGTGGCGTGCCTGAACATACACATAAAGGGTTTGAACTTACGTTACTACTCGATGGTTCATTTCATGATGATGAGGGCGAATATGTTAAGGGCGACTTTATTATGCGCGACAGCTCACATCAACATCAGCCAATATCTAAAAACGGTTGTCTTTGTTACACAGTGTCTAATGCACCATTGCACTTTACCCAGGGAATAAACAAATTACTTAACCCTATTGGTGCCTTTATTTATTGATAGTTTGTAAACTTGAGGAAAAAATATGATCCACTCTGTTAAAAAAGAAGATTTGTTGATTGGGATCAGTGCTTGCTTAATAGGTGAAAAAGTCCGTTTCGACGCAAGTAATAAGCCGTCTAATTTCTGTATTCACGAGTTAGGGCAACATGTTACTTATAAAGCTTATTGTCCTGAAGTTGCTATTGGTTTACCCATTCCTCGCCCAACGATAAGACAAATTAAACATGACGATGTTATTCGTGTTTCACGTCCAGATGGTAGTGGCGATGTAACAGATGCTTTGAAAGCGTATGGACAGAAAATAGCTAAAGTTACCGGAGAATTAAGCGGATATGTTTTCTGTGCTAAAAGCCCAAGTTGCGGCATGGAAAGAGTTAAAGTTTACAGCCCTGAAGGTCACGCGTTACCATCTCATGGTGTTGGAGCGTTCACTAAAGAAATTATGGAAGCCAATCCACTATTGCCTTGCGAAGAAAATGGCCGGTTAAACGACGCACTTATTCGTGAAAATTTTGTTGCGCGTGTTTATGCTTATAAACATTGGCAAAACCTTGAGAAATCGGGGTTAACCAAACATAAATTAACAACCTTTCACAGCCAATACAAATATACGGTAATGAGCCACGACCTTATTGCTTATAAAGCATTAGGTCAATTATTAGCACGTGCTGATTTACCACTTGAAGAAATGGCACAGCAGTATATTTTGGGGTTAATGAATGCATTAAAGAAAATCGCTACGCGTAAAAAACATGCTAATACGTTAGCGCACATACAAGGGTACTTTTCTAAGCACTTGCAACCTAACGAACGCCAAGAACTTTGTGCACAAATTAATGCCTACCGAGAGGGGCTTGTACCACTAATGGCACCATTAACCTTGATTAATCATTATCTATTGCAATACCCTAAAGACTACCTAACAAACCAGTCTTATTTAGCACCGTATCCAGACGCCTTAAGGCTTAGATACGCATACTAATACTTGTTATTTTTCATTTACAAATTGTTTAACATCGCTATATTTTCTATTAAGGATGACTTTTGATACTTTGGTTTCGTAATGATCTAAGAACACACGATAACCCCGCCTTACATTACTTTCTGAATAACACAGATTCAGACATGCCACGTAAGGCGTTTTTTTTTATTTCTGAAAAACAGTGGCAGATACACCATTGGTCAGCAATTAAAATTGACTTTGTTAAACGTCATGCCGATGCGCTAGTACAAGAGCTTTCATCGCTCAATATTGAATTAGAGCTTGTTACTGTTGATGATTTCTCTGAACAAGTTGGCTATCTAACTCAATTCTGTCGAGAGAATAAGATAAGCCAGGTTGTTGCCAATAGTGAACTTGAATTCAACGAGCAACAACGTGATCAGCAATTAATTAATGAGGGCATTGCGTTAACCTTATTTGAAGCTGATGTTATTGTGGCTAAAGGAAAAGTACTTAACCAATCAGGAAAAATGTTTAAGGTATTTACACCCTTTAAAAAAGCATGGTTGCAATATGTTCGACACAATGGTTTTGAATACCTAGGTAAACTCGCACCATCTAATGAAAAAAAAATTCAGAAAGAGTCCACAAATAAAAGTGCCTCCAGTGCATGGCCATTAGCCCAAGAATATGAAACTAATGCATTAACACGTTTTTACCAAAATAAGTTATCAACGTACGGACAAGAAAGAGATATCCCTTCAATTAAAGGCACATCAGGTATATCGCCTTATTTAGCGGCGGGTGTAATTAGCCCAAGATTTGTTTTGTTTTCTTTACTCAACCGTTATCCAGATTTGTTGCTTGCCATTGATAGCCCAGAGTTTACATGGTTAAACGAAATAATTTGGCGAGAGTTTTATCGACACCTCATGTTTCACGAACAGCGATTATGTAAAAATCAATGCTTTAATGAAAAGTATCAATCGGTACATTGGCATAATAACCAACTACTTTTTAATGCTTGGTGCGAAGGTAAAACCGGTTACCCTTTAGTTGACGCGGCAATGCGGCAACTCAATCAAACAGGCTGGATGCATAATCGTTTAAGAATGGTGGTTGCTAGCTTTCTAACCAAACATTTATTAATTGATTGGCGGTTAGGTGAGAAGTACTTTATGCAACACCTTATTGATGGTGACTTAGCATCAAATAATGGCGGTTGGCAGTGGGCAGCAAGTACCGGATGTGATGCTCAGCCTTACTTTAGAATTTTTAATCCGATCAGACAAAGTGAACGCTTTGATCCTAATGGTGATTTCATCCGTAAGTACATACCAGAGCTGAAAAGTGTTAGTGGTAAGGCTATACACTTTCCACATGAGTACATTAAAAACAACAACCTTGGTGTTTATTGGCCTGCGATAGTTGACCATAAAGAAGCAAGAGTTAAAGCCTTAGCTTTTTATAAATAACAGCTTAATTACAGGCTTGTTAAATACACTATAGCTAATGGGTTGTATGAAAACTAAAGGGTTAAGGATAAAAATGTCGAGTACTTCAGTTGAACAGTTAACATTGCAATCACCGTTATGGCTCAAGCAATTTATTGAAGGCTATCAGACACTCTCAACGGCTAATTTGGATATTCTCTCCGCTATTTATCACAAAGATGTGACTTTTATAGATCCAATTCATAAGCTCGAAGGTCTTGAGCAGCTACATTCATATTTTCAAGGTTTGTATCAAAACTTGTCTAGCTGTAAGTTTGATATTGAACGAGTAATTGCTCAAGACCACGAGGCGGCCATTTATTGGCAAATGCGTTATCAGCACCCCAAATTAAATAAAGGAAAGGTAGTAACAGTATCAGGTAATTCTCATATCAAAGGTAATGATGACAAAATTGTATACCACCGTGATTATTTAGATTTAGGCGCCATGTTATACGAGCAAATTCCCGTTTTTGGTAGATTAACTAAATGGATAAAAACAAGAGCGAGTAACTAATGACAGCTAAAAAAGTGCTCATTACCGGAGCTACATCAGGCATTGGCTTGGCGTTAGTTAACCAATATAGCAATAATGGACATCAAGTTATCGCCTGTGGCAGAAATAAAGCTAAGTTGGCTGAAATTTCTGATCAAACACATACAAATTGTATATTCGACATTACATCACCGCAGGATATCAAACAAGCAACGCACAATATTGAGAATATTGACACCTTAATTTTAAATGCTGGTGACTGCCGCTACATAGATGATGCACAACATTTTGACGGGGCGCTTTTTGCTGACATTATTGCAACTAACCTTTCATCTTTAGGTTGGTTGTTACATTATTTGTTACCTAAAGTTAAGCGTGGTGGGCAAGTGGTTTTTGTTAGTTCCAGTGCTACTATTTTACCCTTTCCCCGAAGCGAAGCTTATGGTGCATCTAAAGCTGGCGTTGATTATTTAGCCAAGAGTTTACGCCTTGATCTAATCAATGCCAATATTGCGGTAACACTTATTCATCCAGGCTTTGTTAAAACACCGTTAACAGACAAAAACACCTTTAACATGCCTTTTTTAATGACCAGTGAAGAAGCGGCTAAGCGCATGTTTAAAGGTATTGAACAACGAAAAAGCTACTTACACTTTCCAAAACGATTGACTTATATAATGAAAATATTTTCTCTTTTACCTTTACCATTATGGCAAAAAATAATAACAAGGAAGCATAACCCATGAAACATTTTGCAATTATAGGTTCTGGAATTTCTGGGTTATCTGCGGCTTATTTATTAGCTAAAAAACATAAGGTTACTGTGTTTGAAAAAAACGACAGAGTAGGTGGGCATACTGCCACCGTTGATATAGAAAAAGACAATGAGTTACATGCTATCGATACAGGTTTTATTGTATTTAATGATAAAACTTACCCTAATTTTTTAGCGCTATTATCAGAAATAGGTGTTGGTAAACAAGCCACTGAAATGAGTTTTTCGGTGCACAATTGCCATACCGGTTTAGAGTATAATGGCCACAATCTCAATACCTTATTTGCACAACGTCGTAATTTGTTTAAGCCCAAATTCTGGGGGCTGGTGAAAGAAATACTCAGGTTTAATAAACGCTGTAAAGCGATATATAACCAACAAGATTACAAAAGTGGCTATACACTTGGGCAATTCCTTAATGATAATAACTTTAGCACGTTCTTTTCTGAGCATTACATTTTGCCAATGGGCGCCGCGATATGGTCAAGTTCACTCGCACAAATGGAAGAATTTGAATTTAAATTTTTTGTCCAATTCTTTCACAACCATGGCTTATTAAACATTGCTGATAGACCTCAATGGTTTGTCATACCAAAAGGCTCTCGCAGTTATCTAGCCCCTTTATGCGAGCCATTTAAAGAGCAAATAAACTTAAATGTTAATATTACTGGTATCACACGTAGTAATAACAAAGTTCATTTACACTTTAGTGACTCACCAAGTGAAACCTTTGATGAGGTTGTTATTGCCTGCCATTCAGACGAAGCACTAGCATTACTTAATGATGCAACAGATGAAGAGAAAATGGTTTTATCAGCCATGCCATATAGTGAAAATTCAGTAGTGTTACACACTGATACAGCGCTATTACCTGATCGTGAAAACGCATGGGCTAGTTGGAATTACCAGTTGAGTCATGACCGTGAAAAACCTGCCAGTGTTACTTATAATATGAATATATTACAAGGGCTTACAAGTAAAAATACTTTCTGCGTAACGTTAAACCAAAAAGAAGCAATAGATCCAAATAAAATATTGAAAGAGTTTATTTATCATCACCCCATATTTTCATCAGAGTCGATAAATGCACAACAGCAACGTTCACTAATTTGTGGTCAACAGCATACGCATTTTGCAGGGGCTTATTGGCATAGTGGTTTTCATGAAGACGGTATTAGAAGTGCCGTAGAAGTCGCTAAACGTTTTAACTGCTATTTAAATGATTCACCTTCACATAATAAAATGAATGGTTAGCAGCTATGCCTGACGCATTTACTAACAGCAGTATTTATCTGGGTACTATATCACATAGGCGTTTTAGTCCGAAAAAACATAGCTTTAATTATCAATTGTTCATGTTAGCACTTGATGTAGCAGATGTTGAGCAAGCTAATACTAGTAAAGGTATATTTGGTTTTTCGTGGTTTCACCCACTGCGTTTTGTTGAAAGTGATTATGTGAATAATCTAGAAAATATTGATGCTAAGAATGAACCTAATTCGTTATCTCACCGTATTATCAATAAAGTGCGCTCATTAGATGGGCATAACAGTATAGAAAAAATAATTATGTTGGTGCAAGTAAGATGTTTTGGTATTTACTTTAGCCCAGCTAATTTCTATTTTTGTTATGACCAAGATAACAACTGCACTCAAATGTTAGCTGAAGTCAGTAATACCCCTTGGAATGAACGACATTATTATTTAGTTGATTTGTTAACCAAAGAGAGTGATATAACCACAGAAAAGACATTTCAAGTATCACCTTTCATGGATCTAGCAATGACCTATTATTGGTATGTTAAGCCGCCTACAACTAATAGCGATAAGTTGGTGGTAAAAATAGAAAATAAAAAGCTGAATAAACAAGCGGATAAGGCAAGTAAGAGCCAAAATGTTGATAGTGATAAAATATTTGATGCAAGCTTAATCATGCACAAACAACCATTTACTAATAAGCATTTATTCCGTATTTGGTGCCAGTTGCCAGTAATGACTATTAAAGTAGTTGTTGCAATTTATTGGCAAGCATTAAGACTTTTTATTAAACGTGTTCCATTTCTTGGGTATCAGAAAAAAAGCTAATTTTACGACAAAAAGTACAAAATTTCAGGAGTGGTAAATGGAACAAATAGAAGTTGTAGGTGTATTAACACCGGCTAACTGGCTTGATAAACGCTGTCGCGCTTTGGTTCATTCTGTATTTAACAAACTTACCTATGGCCAATTAGAAATTGTTGAGGGAGCAAGTCATCATGTATTTCCAGAAGGCTCTGCTGATATATCTCTTAAGGGTAAAATTCATATACATGACGTAAGTGTTTATCGTGATTTCGTTAAAGGTGGCAGTATTGGTGCGGCTGAAGCATTTGTCGACGGAAAATGGAGCAGTCCAAACCTTACTCAAGTGATCAGAATATTTGCCAAAGCTCAGCAGCAAACGGATACTTTAGAAGCGAATAAGTCTTGGCTAAATAAAGTTAAAAATGCGCTTACTCATTGGCAAAATAGAAATACACAGTCTGGTTCCAAACGTAACATACTTGCTCACTATGATTTAGGTAATGAATTATATACCCGTTTTTTAGATCCCGAAATGATGTACTCTTCAGCGATTTACCCGACAGAGTCTTCAACATTAGCTCAAGCACAACTACATAAGCTAGCAACTATTTGTAACCGACTCGATCTCAATGAAAGTGATCATTTGCTCGAAATAGGTACAGGTTGGGGCGGTCTTGCAATATATGCAGCACAAAAATATGGTTGTAAAGTTACCACTACCACTATTTCAGATGAACAATATAACTATGCTCAAGCCCGCATAGAGCTTCTAGGTTTAACTGATCAAATTACCTTGTTAAAAAAAGATTACCGTGATCTCAGTGGAAGCTACGACAAAGTCGTTTCAATTGAAATGATAGAAGCCGTTGGCTATAAGTATTTGCCGAGTTTTTTCAAACAATGTAATGATCGTTTAAAAAAAGGTGGCAAGTTACTCATTCAGTCAATCACTATTGCCGACCAACGTTTCAAATATTACAAAAATAACGTTGATTTTATACAGCGTTACATTTTTCCTGGCGGATTTTTACCCTCGGTGAATATTTTAACGGAACACTTAACAGAGCATAGTAATTTAGTGGTTGAACGCCTTGATGATATTGGCTTAGATTATGCCAAAACATTGGCAGACTGGCGTTCGAAATTTTTAAATGCATGGCCTGAACTTGCAACACTTGGCTACGATGATACATTCAAACGTTTATGGCTATATTACTTTGCTTATTGTGAAGGTGCATTTTTAGAACGCTCAACCAGCACAGTACATTTGGTTGCTCGAAAATAGGTGTTTTTATCATTTTATTACGCATATACGACAGTTTTAGTATATGCTTAATTTATGATCAATTAAACTTGTCGAGCTAACTATGAAGTCATTTACTTTTTGGATACTTTCTTGTTTGATCCTCTGTTCATGTACCTCTACACCGTTAATATCAAGTAAACTGCTACTTGAAAGAGAAACCTTATACTTAGATCATCGTTTTAGTGGTTTTTCTGAAATAGACATTGAATCTGAAGGTGATATTTTTAGTATCGATGACAAAATGAAAGAAATGGTACGTACCGAGTTATCATCTGAGGAAACGTCTTATAAACGCGCTAAAAAATTACTCTTACATTTATTTGATCAAAATAATATAAACTTAAGTTACGATAATCTTGCCAACTTAACTGCTACACAATCGTATTACTCTAAAAAAGCTAATTGTTTGTCTTTAACTATTATGGCCTATTCGCTGGCGAAAGAAGCCGGGCTTAATGTAGTATTTCAAAATGTGGAAGTGCCAGAGTACTGGGTAAGAAATAACGAATTTAATATGTTAACTGGGCATATCAACTTATTGGTTAAGCCTTCTGGAAATAATAACTCTTCTTTAATTTGGCGCAGCAACTCTTTACAAATAGACTTTGATCCTTTTATTCAGAAAAAACAATTTCCTGCTAAAGTAATCGATAAAAATACCATAATGGCAATGTTTTACACTAACATTGGTGCGCAGGCTATTGTAGATGAAGACTTTATAAAAGCTTATGCATATTTAAAGCAAGCGACAAAAGTATCACCGACATTTGCATCAAGCTGGAGTAATTTAGGTGTGTTATACCGTATGGTGGGCGACTTTAATTTAGCAGATAAAACTTATCGCTATGCTTTAGCACTTTCACCAGAGAACTTATCTACATTAAATAACTTAGCTGTACTTATGCACAAAATGGGAGAAGTAGAAGAAGCGGTCACTCTCGAGAAACTATTACATAAAAAAAGGCTAAATAATCCTTATTACCATGCGTTATTGGCCGATGAAGCGTATTACCGCCAAGACTATGATAGAGCAAAATTACATTATAAAAACGCCATAAAATTAAATGGTTCTCTACACGAGTTATATTTTGGCTTAGCTAAAGTATACTATCAAGTAAAAGAGTTTGAACGGGCAGAATTTGCATTAACAAAAGCAATTAGACTCAATAATAACAAGGAAAAAGATAATCAATATATTGCTAAACTCAATTGGTTAAAAGACGATGAAAATACTGTACTCCACAGTATTCATCAATAATTAAACTTATTATTAATTACTTTTCACAGGCCATAGTAAAATTTGTCTTAATGTCTAATTTCACAAACTAGGTTCTTAATGTATAATCCCTTTTTTGAATCAGACATAGAATACGACTATGCAAAAGAAATTTATTACCGCTCAAGAATTAATAGAAGATTCTTTCCGTCTTGCTGCCCAAGTTTACCAAAGTGGCTTTCGTCCTGATTATATTATTGGTATTTGGCGTGGTGGCGCACCAATTGGTATTGCAGTTCAAGAATATTTTGACTTTAAAAAAGTTGAAACTGACCATATTGCCGTTCGTACCTCTTCTTACTATGGCGTTAACAAGCAAAGTAAAGAAATAAAAGTACACGGATTACATTATATTATCGAAAATGCTAACGCTGAAGATAGCTTATTAATTGTTGATGACGTATTTGACTCAGGTAGAAGCGTGGATGCTTTAATTCAACAACTTAAGCAACTTTCACGTAACAATATGCCAGCAGATGTTAGAATTGCTTGCCCTTGGTACAAACCTCAAAATAGCAAAGTAGACATTGTACCTAACTACTATTTACATGAGTCAGATGAATGGTTAGTTTTCCCGCACGAAATATCAGGATTAACTCAAGAAGAAATAGTAAAAGGCAAAAGTGAACTTGCAAATATTATTGATTTATTTAAGTAATAACAAAATATAGCGCAAAATACTCAATTAGTTTTTATCCATTAATGATAAATCACTAATTGAGTTTAATTTTTTAAAGGCTGCTATTTTTTTACTAGGACTTGTATGAAATTTTTTATTATAATTTTTTGTTGCTTAGCCTTACACGCTAATGCTCAAACTCCTACTATCTTAATTTCAATAGATGGCTTTGCGGCACACTATTTAAACGAATATAAACCTAAACATTTACTTTCTTTAGCAAACAAAGGGGTAGTTACTGAAGGGTTAATTCCCTCATACCCAACCAAAACATTTCCTAATCATCTTACGCTTGTTACAGGAAAAGCGCCTTTTGAGCACGGTATAGTACTGAATCGATTTTACGATAAAGAAATTGATGATATTTATGCCTATGGCAGTAGTAAGAAAAATCATCAATGGTTAAAGTATCCGCCAATTTGGACCTTGCTAGAACAACAAAATATACCAACGGCAATTTATTTTTGGCCAGAGTCTGATAAAAGCTTTCAACATGTATTACCAAGTTATTATAAAAAGTATGACGGTAGTGTTTCTAATGAAACTCGCTTTAAACAGTTAATACAATGGCTTAAAATTTCTGACGAAACTAAACCTCAATTATTGATCAGCTACTTTTCAACAATAGACAGTATAGGGCACAAGTATGGACGAAATTCACCAGAATTAGCGGATGCTATAACCAAGCTCGATCAGCAATTAGGCGACTTTTTATCCGAAATATCAACGGGTAAAATAGGACCAGTAAATCTTGTAATAGTGTCAGATCATGGCATGGTAAAAACAGGTAAAGAAAACGCCTTGCTTAAAAGTACAATAATACCTTCGTGGATGGATAACTCGTTTAAGATTATACAAGACGGTACACAAATTTTTATCTACGATATTAACGGTGATCAAAGGCTTGTAGATGCCGCTTTCCAAAAACTTTTCGATGAAAATTCTAACAATACGGCTAAACGCTATGATGTGTTCAAAAAGGGAAATTACCCTAACTACTGGAAAGTAAATAATAATAAATCATTCGTACCTGATATAATTTTATCGGCGATACCACCCACTACTTTTACAACCAACCTAAACTCAGTTATTGCCGAAACACATGGCTTTGAAACTAAGTATACCAAAGATCTTAATGGTATTTTTATTGCCACAGGTCCAGATTTTAATCAGGAAATTACATTAGAGGCATTTGAAAACACCGAAGTATTTACCATTTTATCTTCTCTTCTTTCCCTAAGTGGGGCTAACAACACGCCAGTAAAAAGTGAAGTAACTGAAAAAGTATTAAGAATAAAACATTAACAAGGATCGCGCCCTCACGTTAGGGCGTTTTTAACTTTTTAAAAAATTTGTACTAACTAACCTCATTACGGGTAAACGAGTTTTATAACCATCTACCGAGCTAATAATCGTTAAAGTGAAAGCAGGTTAGTTACTCTAAAGCCTTTCTTTTTAGTAAATAAGCAGGTATGTTTTAACTTATCTAATTCATTTAACAAATTAATTACAATACAATGTATATAACTTATATTGCTCGACAAGCTATTTTAGACAGGAATTCTAAAACTATTGGTTATGAATTGTTATTTAGGGACAGCCCAGATAATAAATTTCCTGAAATAGACCCTGATGTTGCCAGCTCAAAATTAATTATTCAAAATCACCTACAAGGTGATATTCAGTCTGTTTGTCTTGGTAAACTTGCATTTATTAACTTTACTGAAAAGTGCTTAATTAATAAATACCCATTAATGTTTGACAAAAAATCAATCGTCATTGAATTGGTAGGGCATTCATCGCCGACTGACAAACTACTTAAAATTGTTAGCTTTTACTGTGAGCAAGGTTATAAAATTGCATTAACTCAGTATGATTTAAACCCCAAATGGGATTTGTTATTTCCTTTTATCTCGATGATAAAAGTAAACATTGAAGAAATTAATCCAAAACGCCTGCTACCAATCGTTAACCGCATTAAACCGTTTAATATAAAGCTTGCAGCTGAAAAAGTGGAAACTAACTTTCAATTACAAGCGTTAGCTGAAGTTGGCTTTAATTACTATCAAGGCTTTTTTTATCATGAGCCTGAAATGATAGAAGGGCAAACACTTGCGCCAATGAAAACGCAAATGTTAAACCTAATAAGTGAAACATTTAACGTACCACTTAATTATTCAGCCATTGCAGATATAATTAGCCACGACGTTAACCTAACGGTTGGCTTGCTTAAAATGGTTAATAATGTTGCTACTAGTACACGCGTTGAAATAACATCGTTAAAACAAGCTGCAGCCTACTTAGGTGAGGAAAAGTTAAAACAGTTTGTAACTATTTTAGCCTTGTCAAAATTAACTTCAGACAAATCTGATGAAGTGTCAAAACAAGCATTAATTACTGCGAAGTTAATGTCTGTAATTTCTAAACATCAAGCCTTTAGTGAAGTCAGTGATTATGCGTTTATTACCGGATTACTCAGCGCAATAGAAGTAATATTGTGTATGCCGATTGAAACTATTGTTAAAACCATGCCATTAGCCGATCCTATTGTAAAAGCCTTAGTTAAGCATGAAGGTTTATTGGGTGATTTATTAGTACTAACATCAAATTATATTGTTGGTGAAGGGCACAGCATAACGAAATTAACAGAGGTTTATGGGGTTGACGCCAATTATATTCACACAGAATTTGTTGCCGCAAGCCGCTGGTGTAAAGAGTTAGGTATATTTTAAAAAGTATTAACTCACACTTTACTCTAGGGTGTGGGTTTAGCTTTAATATTTAAGGATGAATATGAAGTATGTGTTATTACTTGCGCTTATTAGCGTACTTTCAAATGTCAGTTTTGCTAAGTCTAAGCAAATTACAATTACTAAAAAAAGTTGCGCTACAGTTACAACAAAAATCAATACGATCAATAAAAAAATGCGCAACCAGTATAGCGCTAAGCAGGGAGAGAGCTATCGTAAAAAGTTACGCAAGCTCTATAAAAAAGAGAATCAATGCCATAAAAAGCGATTTAAAACGAAGTAGCCTGAAATGTATAAATTTTCAGTGATTATCAACACGCCCTTGCTATTTAATTCCACACCCTTTTAAAATGATATGTGTTAACGTTTTAGCGGCTTGTTCAAAGTCATTATCTGTTAGCTTTTCTTTACCCATGGCGGTTGTTACTTGTGGTGCAAAATCAGCATAATGTTGTGTCGCCCCCCAAATTGTAAAAAGTAGGTGTAAGGGATCAATATCGTCCATTTTACCTTGTATAATCCATTGGTTAATGGTTTCTTTAACTTCATTTACCCATGGTTTAAAGTTGGATTTTAAGTAGTTTTGAAGCCTTGGCGCACCTTGAACAAACTCTCCTGCAAAGATACGAGAAGCCTCTGGATTGGTATTTGAATACATTACTTTCGCATAAATGTAATCACCTAACACTTTAGCTGGTTCATCGTCGCACGTTAAAATAGATGAGTCCCATAATTCTATAATTTCTGAAAGTATATCTACGTAAATAGCGTCTTTATTTTTATAGTAATAATGAACATTTGCACGAGGAATACCAGCGCGCTCTGCAATACTTTTAATTGAAGCACCTTTGAATCCATGCTCTAAAAAATCTTGCTCTGCTGCTTTCAATATTAACGTTTGATTCTTTCTTCTAACACGCCCAACAGGAGTAGGCTTTTGTTTATTGCTTTTAACTTCTGCCATATTAACCAAATGTTTATATTTTTAAAGGTTAAATATAAGCTATTTTGCTCTAAAAGTTAATACTGTCTCTGAATTACAGCAACAATCAAAACTCGTCTATCGGTTTACGTTGGTTATGTTATATATCGTCAATTTTACTATTCTAAGTCTCTAAAGCTTACTGGCTAATAACGCTGTGGTTAACATTTTTAATTCTTGCTTAGCACTTAATACAATTAATTTGCTTTTGTGCTTGTCACTCCTGTCAAGTTGTGCTTAAAATAACAACCATTCTGACCGCATGGTCAGCTTTTATTGTGTTAACAACAAGCAATAACGTTCAGCTAATTAATTTTAATAATAAGGCTCAGTATGATCGCTACAAACATTCCTTTTGTAGACTTGCACCGGCATTTAGACGGAAATATAAGGCCAAGTACCGTACTTGCTTTAGCTCAACAGCACAATATCCCATTGCCTGCAGATAATTTGAATGAGTTATTACCTCATGTACAAATTCAGGGTAAGGAAAGCAATTTAGTTTCTTTTCTTCAAAAACTTGATTATGGCGTGAGTGTATTAGCAAGCCTAGACGCTTGTAAAAGAGTTGCCTATGAAAATGTACAAGACGCTTATCTTCAAGGCCTACACTACGCCGAATTGCGTTTTTCACCTTATTACATGGCGATGACACACAAACTATCTATGAAAGATGTTGTTGCAGCTGTTATAGATGGTGTTCAACTTGCTACACAAGAGTTCCCTGTACAAATAAATTTAATTGGCATATTAAGCCGTACTTTTGGCGTTCAAGCATGTTTTTCGGAATTACAAGCGCTCCTTTATTTTAAAGATGATTTAGTTGGCATAGACCTAGCTGGTGATGAACTTGGTAAGCCGGGCACTTTATTTGTTGATCATTTTAAACAAGTTTACGACTCAGGTTTACATATAACCATTCATGCAGGTGAAGCTGATGGCGTCGCCAGTATTTATCAAGCTATCGAT
This sequence comes from Thalassotalea piscium, assembly GCF_030295935.1. NCBI lineage: Bacteria > Pseudomonadati > Pseudomonadota > Gammaproteobacteria > Alteromonadales > Colwelliaceae > Thalassotalea > Thalassotalea piscium. Next base: position 1,974,588 of record NZ_AP027362.1, on the reverse strand, counting down.
CAATTACATGCAACTCGTATTGGCCATGGTACGAATGCTATTAACGATGAAAGACTAATGGATTACATGCTAGATAAAAATATTGCTATTGAATCTTGCCTTACCTCGAACTATCAAACAGGCACGATCACTGATATTAGCCAACATCCGGTAAAAACATTTCTCAGTAAAGGTTTGCTTGTTTGTTTAAACAGTGATGATCCGGCGGTGCAGGGCTGTGACATTAAATATGAATATCAACATGCGGCGTTAGCTGCAGGGCTGAGCGCTGCTCAATGTCGAAAGCTACAAGAAAATGCACTAGATATGGCTTTTATTTCAAATGCCAAAAAAGTGATGTTAAAACAACAGTGTAGGGAAAAATAACCTTAATAATCTGGCGTACATCGCGTAGCTAGCAGAGTAGTTATTAAAGAAAAACTGCGCTTTAAACAGGTAAATTATTTTACCTATATTTATCCGAATTTTATTTATCTTGATAATTAGCATGATTTAACAGGAATTATAATGCAAACACAACCTTCTCAACTTGACCAACTTAAAACAATGACTACTGTAGTTGCCGATACTGGTGATATTGAAGCAATAGCAAAATTCTCACCAATGGATGCAACAACCAATCCGTCATTATTATTAAAAGCGGCTTCACTTAATGCGTATCAACCTCTTTTAATACAAGCCGTTAATTGGTCGAAAGCGCAAACACCAAGTATTAAGGAGCAAGTGAGTCTTGCGGCTGACAAGTTATCAGTATTAATTGGTTTAGAAGTGTTGAAAATTATTCCTGGACGTATTTCTACTGAAGTTGATGCACGCTTATCGTTTGATAAAGAGCAAAGTATCGCTAAAGCGCGATCATTGATTAACATGTATGAAGAAGCAGGGATCAATAAAGATCGCATTCTTATAAAACTTGCTTCTACTTGGGAAGGTATTCAAGCCGCTAAACAGCTTGAGCTAGAGGGTATTCAATGTAATTTAACTTTATTGTTTAATTTTGCTCAAGCTAAAGCCTGCGCCGATGCTGAAGTATTTCTAATTTCTCCGTTTGTGGGGCGCATTCTGGATTGGTACAAAAAAGATACTGGCATTGAACATTATAAGGCTAAAGAAGATCCAGGCGTTATTTCTGTTACTGAAATTTATAATTACTATAAACAACACGGTTATAACACGGTAGTTATGGGGGCAAGCTTTCGTAATCTTAATGAAATTATTGAACTAGCGGGCTGTGACCGTTTAACTATTAGTCCACAACTTATGGCAGAGCTTGCTGAAAATAGTGGCAAAATCACTCAAAAATTAACTCCTGCAACCAATATTCAAGTCAAACCACAGAGCATTACTGAAGCAGAGTTTCGTTGGCAAATGAACGAAGACCCAATGGCAACTGAAAAGCTTTCGGAAGGGATCCGTAATTTTGCTATTGACCAAGTTAAGCTTGAAAAACAACTTGGCTTACTTTTTAACGATAAATAAGAAAGTCTAATACCAGTTTCATTAATTAAGTGATCTATTTTATACGCAGTAAAAACAGTCAAATACAAGGCATTTATTTTCATAACTAGTTGTTCTAATTATAAAATAAATAACGCAGTAGTTGACTGTTTTAGCCAGTAGAAATGATCACATAGTTAATGAGATTGGTATAAGTGCTCAACATTGTTTTACACAATATAAACAGGCGCTGAATTGTCTATTTAGGGTCTGTTTAGTATTTATTGTTTAATCATTGATTAATTTTTTCGTAACAAATAGCAAGTATCTTAAAAAAATAATTATAACCACTAACTATAATAACTATGAAGGAAAAATGATGAGATATAAATATCCAGTCTTACTGGCTTGTGTATTCACTTCTTTTGCTAATGCAAGTGATGTAGAAAATGCCTGCTTTAATTGTCCCCCCTTAGACAAAGTTGCAGATGCTGCAACGTTCAATTCAACTAATTACTATATGGATGTACTGTCAGCTATTAGTAATAACTATACTAAAGCAGAGATAAAATCTGCCATTAGTACCACAATTAGTCAAAACCACAAAAGACTCACTTATTCTGAAGTATGGACAGCCTTAACGAAAACAGATGAAGATCCAAATAACAGCGCGAATGTTATTTTGCTTTATCGAGGAATTTCACTACCTAAAATGTCTAACGGAAGTGGCTCACAAAGTTCAAATCCAGACAATTGGAATAGGGAACATGTGTGGGCGAAAAGTCATGGTTTTTCAAGTTCAAGTTTAGAAGCATATTCCGATATACATCATTTACGGCCCACAGATATTTCTGTTAATTCATCACGTGGTAACCTAGATTTTGACAATAGTGACAATGCCTTAGCTGAATCACCCGAAAACAGGGTAGATGGTAATTCGTTTGAGCCAAGAGATTTGGTTAAAGGTGATGTTGCTCGTATGATTTTCTATATGGATACGCGCTACGAAGGGCTTGATAATACGCCAGATTTACAGGTAGTTGACAGATTAACAACCACTGGAGAACCTGCGCTTGGCCGTTTATGCCGATTAATCGAATGGCATAATGCTGATCCAGTAGATACAACGGAGCAAACGAGAAACGATAGAATTTATGAGTTTCAAGGAAACCGTAATCCTTTTATAGATTACCCTGAATGGGTAGATATTTTATATCAAGCAGATGCTTGTTCAGACGATACTGGCGGTGGTGACACTGGTGGTGGTGATACTGGCGGTGGTGACACTGGCGGTGGTGACACTGGCGGTGGTGACACTGGCGGTGGTGACACTGGCGGTGGTGACACTGGCGGTGGTGACACTGGCGGTGGCGATACTGGCGGTTCAAACAGTGCTCTCAATGTTTTCATCTCAGAATATATTGAAGGCAGCAGCTACAATAAAGCAATTGAATTATTTAACCCTAGCTTAACTGATATTGATTTAACAGCAGGGCAGTATCAACTAGGTCGTTTTAGTAATGGCGGCACTTCAGGCTCTATGATTAATCTACAGGGGATAATTGAAGCGCAAAGCACATTTGTTATTTCTCATAAATCAGCAATCGATGCAATAAAATCAATAGCGAATCAAGAAGATAACGGGATAAACCATAACGGAGACGATGCCTATGTGCTTTATAAAAATGGTGAGGTTATCGACTCGTTTGGACGCGTTGGTGAAGATCCAGGCAAGTACTGGGGAGCAGATGGCCATAAAACTAAAGATAATAGCTTAGTTAGAAAACCAGATGCAGTTAACGGTGATATTATTATTGATGATGAGTTTGATCCATCAACTCAATGGATAGGATCAAGTAATAATAATGTTGACAACTTAGGCCAACATACTGTTTTTAAATCTGAAATCTTCATTTCAGAATATATTGAAGGAAGTGGTCAAAATAAAGCCATAGAGTTGTATAACCCTTCGGTAGTCCCACTTGATTTAACCAGTGGAAACTATCAGCTTTCATTATTTGTTAATGGCCGCGACTATGCACAAGTGACTATCGATATAAATGGTGTCATACCGGCAAAAGGCACTTTTGTTATCGCGCATCAAGATGCTGATCAGTTGATCACTGAGGTTGCAAACCAACTTTCAGGTTCATTAACACATAATGGCGATGATGCTTATTTATTGTATAACAATAGTGTTGTAATTGATTCATTTGGGCGGGTAGGCGAAGATCCTGGAAGTGAATGGGGTAGTGGCTTAGAAAGTACAAAAGACAATACATTAGTCAGAAAAAGTAGCGTTACAGAAGGTGATATAATTGGAGATGATGCATTTGCTCCTGCGAATGAATGGGTAGGCTTTCCTAAAAACACCTTTACAAACCTAGGTAGTCACGATGCTGGTAATGGTGCACCACCGGTTAGTTTACTTGGCCAATGTAGTGATAATGCAACGTTAATAAGTGCTGTACAAGGTGTTAGTACACAATCGCCGTTAGTTGGTGAAACACATGTATTAGAAGCAGTAGTAAGTGCTGTTTTTCCTGAGCTTCAAGGTTTCTTTATTCAAGAAGAGTTAGCGCATCAAGACAATGATGTTGCAAGTTCAGAAGCTATATTTATTTACAACAACCAAAATACAGTTGTACCTACAGCTGGAGATATAATACGCGTGATTGGTGTAGTATCTGAGCATTATGGTAAAACTCAGCTTGTTGCTAGTGAAGATATCTTAAACTGTGGTGTTGGTAATGTGGTTGCTACACAGTTAAATTTACCGTTTAGCTCTGCTGAACAAGTAGAATCACTAGAAGGGATGTTTATTACAATTAATAACCCACTTATGGTTACTGACAACTATAAACTTGGACAATATGGTGAAGTAACTTTATCAAACGGTCGTTTATTTGTTCCAACAAATATCTACCAGCCAGGTACACCAGAAATTGCACAATTATCAGCGCAAAATGCCTTAAAAAAAATCACCCTAGATGATGGCATGAATGGTTCTTACCCAGATAACATTATTTATCCATTAGGCGGTTTATCAGCAGTAAATAGCTTACGTATTGGTGACACTGTTACTGCATTAACAGGTGTTATTGATTATAGCTTTAATAATTATCGTGTGATCCCGACAGAACAACCAACGTTTTTATCAAGTAACCCGAGAACGTCGTCACCTGACTTAGCTAACACTGGCAATTTAACCGTTGCGAGCTTTAACGTGCTTAACTACTTTAACGGTAATGGTTTAGGAGAGGGCTTTCCAACAGACAGAGGCGCAGACACTTTTGAAGAGTTTGAGCGCCAACGTGCAAAAATAATTTCAGCTATTTTAGCAATGGATGCTGATATTATTGGCCTTCTTGAAATGGAAAATGATGGTTTTGGACAACACAGTGCAGTGCAAGATCTCGTTAATGGTCTTAATGCCGTTGCGCCAAATGACGCTCATTATCGTTTTGTTGATCCTAATATACCTGCAGATGAGGTAACTGGTATAGCGCAGTTAGGCGGCGATCTTATTAAAGTAGCAATTATCTATAACGAGAAATCAGTTACAGAAATTGGTACTGCCGCTTATGTCACAGAGTTCCCATTTGAATACCATAATCGCCCACCAATGGCTCAAACATTTCAGTCTAAAGCTACCGGTGAGAGTTTAACTGTAGCAATTAACCATTTTCGCTCTAAAGGCTGTTCGAGCTCAGGTGGTGTAGAAAATGAAGATAAAAATGATGGCCAAGGTTGTTATAACTTAAGACGAGTTCAAGCCGCACAAGCTATTGTTGCTTGGTTAGGTCAAAATCCGACAGGTATTGATGAAAGTAAAGTACTCATTATGGGAGACTTAAATGCCTATAGTAAAGAGGATCCATTAAGTACTATTGAACAAGCAGGTTACACAAACTTAACGAGCTTATTTACAGGTGATAACAATTATACTTACACCTATCAAGGAGAAAGCGGCACGTTAGACCATGCATTAGCTTCTGCACAGCTAACTGAGAAAATTGTTGATGCAACTCAATGGCATATTAATGCCGATGAACCGTTAATTCTTGACTACAATACAGAAAAGAAATCAGCGGGTAACTTAGTGAATTTGTACAATAATGATGCCTACCGTGCTTCAGATCACGACCCTGTTGTGGTCAGTATTAACCTTACACCTGCTTCAGTTAAAGGTGACTGGGATAAAGATGGTGATGTAGACATTGATGATATTAATGGCCTTAAAAATGCAATCAGCTCTCGTCAAGCAATAGATATCGCCTTTGACCTTAACGGCGATGGTGTTGTTAGCGCTAGAGATATCAGACCTATGTACGCCTTATGTACGCGAAATAGATGTGCAGCTCAATAAAATAGAAATAAACGTAGGGAATATTTCACAAGGATGTGAACTTTTACAATCAATAAATAAATAGGAAATAACATGAAATTTATAACAATAATAATGTTTTATTTGTCAATTCAGTTTTCAGCTAATGCAGGTTTGATTTTTAGTTTAGACGAAAGCAACGTTAATACAGGAGATACAGTTACTGTTAACTTATCAGCTGAGCAAATTCCAAGTTTCGATGAAATGTCATTGTTTATTGAATTTGATACCTCGGCATTTAGTTACGTACTGGGTTCTTTTACCAGTGTAATTGATGATACATGTAGTGATTGTTTTATTGACGCTACTCCAGAATTTTATGGGTTAAATTTATTTTTCTTAGATTTTGCGGGTGAATTTGATACCAATGGACTAGGTTTGTTTACACTTGCGAGTTTCCAATTAACAGCAAATAACGCGGGTGATACTACCCTTGGCGTACAAGAAAATGCATTTGAAAATTACTTTTTTAATTCAGTTACTTTTGATGAGTATATTGTCAATAAGACAGAATTAACTATCAGTGTAGCTGACTCGCCAGTTTCTCAAGTTCCTGAGCCAAGCACTATTATATTAATGCTTGTCGCAGTTGGGCTGCTAGTAAGCCGTAAAACGATTTAAACTCTTGTTAATAATAAATCACGCGCTAGTGTGAGTTTTATCAGTTTTCAATCAATAAAAAAGCAATGAATAGTCTTCATTGCTTTTTTTTATCTACGATAAATTAGGGTCTGTTGATCTTTCAGTTTATAGCTCTGTTGCATTTGAAAAAGATGACAGTCGAGGCACTTAATGTAATGTTTGGTTGTTCCAAATGCACATTAAGTACAACTGCCGCGTCCTGCTCTCGTTAAGTACCTACATCCTGTAGGCAACAAAGAGTGACGCTTTTTCAAGGCAACCCAAAGGGCTATGACTATTTTTCAACCTAACATCGTTAAAAATGGTTAAAGTACGACTGCACGGATGCAGAAGGTAGAGCGACGCAGGATGCCAAAGCCGAGAATGCTACATTGCACCATTTTCGCCTTGTTATCTTAAAAAATAGTCTATAGCAGAGGCTAAAATGAAAGATCAACAGACCCTAGAGTAAATATTATTGTATTAATTGATGAATAACGGGTTCAACCTCAACTTCATTATCTGAAAATTCGATCGCTGCTAAGTATTGGTTTATGGCTAAGTTAGCTTGTGCTGCATCTTTAGCGTGTACTTTAGCAATTACATCTCCTGCATCAACTTTACTGCCTTTTGGTTTAATATGACTAAAACCAACGCTGTAATCTAAACCTTGGTTATGATCAACTCGACCACCACCCATTTCAACTAACGCCATACCAATAGCACGGGTGTCCATGGTGCCAATGTACCCAGACTTAGGAGCAATAATATCTTGAATTACATTTGCTTTAGGCAAAATATTTTCACTATTGGTTAGTAAGTCAGCCGGTCCACCCATTGCGGTGATCATTTGGCCAAAAATTTTAGCCGCTTTGCCTGAAGATAACGCTTCTTCAGCTAAGGTGGTTGCTTGTGGCAAGGTTTCAGCTAAATTACTGGTTAATAGCATAAGTGAAGCAAGGGCTATGGTAATTTCATGTAGTCTTGGCTCTTGATATTTTCCATTTAAATAATCAATTGTTTCTTGAATTTCTAACGCATTACCAACCGTTGTACCTAAGGGTTGGTTCATGTCGGTGATTAATGCTTGTGTTGGTGTGCCTGCACCATTGGCCACAGAAACAATTGAATGGGCTAGAGCTTGTGCAGATGGCAAGTCTGCCATCATAGCGCCATTACCCACTTTTACATCCATAACTAATGATTCAAGACCAGCAGCCAGTTTTTTAGATAATATTGATGCGGTGATCAACGGAATTGATTCAACAGTAGCGGTAACATCGCGAATAGAATATAAACGTTTATCAGCGGGTGCTAAATCGCTTGTTTGCGAAATAATTGCCGTAGCATAATTTTTAACTAAAGCTTGAAATTCAGGCAGGCTAGGGCGTACGTTAAACCCAGGGATTGATTCTAGTTTATCAACAGTACCACCAGTATGCCCCAAGCCTTGACCTGCGATCATTGGTACATGAGCACCACACGCTGCTACAATTGGTGCTAACATCAAGCTTACTTTATCGCCTACGCCGCCCGTTGAGTGCTTATCTACTATGGGTTTATCTAAGGCATTATTCCAGTTGATAACCGTACCTGAGTCACGCATGGCAAGCGTTAAGTCAACTACTTCCTCAGTTGACATACCGTTTAACCAAATGGCCATAGCCATTGAGCCAACTTGTGCATCGGTGAAGCTACCATTTTTAAGACCATCAACAAAGCACGCTATTTCAGCTTTAGTTAATATTTGCTTATTTCGTTTTTGGCGAATTACATTTTGAGGTAAATACATGGTTATCCTTAAGGTAGTAATTTCGGAGTAAAAGCATCAGGGAGTAACTGCTTTACTGTCCATACTTGTAAATTATTCAAATGATTTGCAGAGGCAACATGTGCACCTTGATCTAGAAATTCAGCAATAACTTGCCGACATGCGCCGCAAGGTGGAGTGAGCTTTTCTTGTTCGGTGTAAACTAATAAAGCGTTAATCTTCGCTGACTGTTGATTAACAGCAAAGGACAGGCAGTTTCGTTCTGCACAAACGGTTAATCCGTAAGAAGCGTTTTCTACATTACATCCAGAAAATATATTACCGTCGGCATCAAGTGCTGCTGCGCCAACATGAAAGTTACTATAGGGTGCATAAGCATTCTTATACGCTTGCTTTGCGTGTTTAATTAGTGGGTTCCAATCAATTAATGGTTCTTTGTTTGTAGTTAATTCCATTACTTTATTTATCACCTTTGTTTTACTAATAGTTTTATTAATACACCCATACTGTATTTTGTTGTCTTGAGTGTCAAGAATTAATTGACCACTTGGTCAGGTAAAGTAATTGTCTTATAATTCATGGCTAAAATGTAGTTGTTTAAAAGATAACAAAGTTCAAGCTAACCAATAACAACGATTCGAGCTTAAGATTAAATAATATATAAATATTTATTTGCGATTGAACTTGATTTTAGCTATTTCGACCCATATCTTAATGGTTAAGTTAAAAGATATATTTATTATGCGTGAAGCGTTTAATAATTTGAAAAATATCGATAAAACGTATTTATAAACTCACTAATTTTCACAATAAGAGGGATTAAAATGTCGAACATAGATATTGGAATTAATAAAGAAGATCGTAATGCCGTTGCCGAAGGTTTAAAAGTTTTATTAGCTGACTCTTACACGCTTTATTTACAGACACATAATTTCCATTGGAACGTTACTGGTCCACAGTTTAGAGATTTACACATGATGTTCGAAGAGCATTATACAGATTTAGCTGTAGCGGTTGACGATATTGCTGAGCGTATTCGTACGTTAGGCGTTGTTGCGCCAGGCACTTATAAAGCATTTTCACAGTTAAGTAGCATTAAAGAAGTTGACGGTGTGCCAGAGTCTTTAGAGATGGTTAAGTTGCTCCAACAGGGTCATGAAAGCGTAATTAAAACCTGTAGAGATGTATTGAAACTTGCTCAAGATGCTGATGACGAATCAACTATTGCTTTAGTTGGCGATCGTATGCGAGTTCATGAAAAAACCGCATGGATGTTACGCGCAACGTTAAAGTAAACTCATTTATGTTTTAAAATTTCACCTTTAAACGTAGAACAACTACGCTGTTATTTTTAGCAGCGTAGTTTTTTGTTTTAAAGGGGTTGTAAAACTACAGAGCAAATAAAGTTATACCAGTTTCATTAATTAAGTGATCTATTTTATACGCAGTGAAAACAGTCAAATACAAGGCATTTATTTTCATAACTAGTTGTTCAGGACAATAATGCTCCTGCATTGTCCACATAAGCTACATCCATGTAGCGATAATTATAAAATAAATAACGTAGTAGTTGATTGTTTTAACCAGTAGAAATGATCACATAGTTAGTGAGATTGGTATTATACCAGTTTCATAAATTGTAGATCAGCATTATTGCAACGATATACCCATGCCAATACAGCAGCATAGTTCTGTTGCTCTTTAGCATACTAGCTGCATATTAACCGTTAAGGGCATTCAAATTCATGAATATTACTAACAATGATAATCAACAACGCGTTATGTTTGTAACATTGTGCGTACTTTTCATTTTATTCATTTTGCTTGCAAGTATTGTAATGAGTGGATTTACAGAAGGCATAGACAAGCAAAGTATCTTACTGTTTAGAAGTGATAGCAATCTTAATAACCCTATTGGACCTAAATGGGTAGAAGAGTTAATGCGCGATATAACAGCACTTGGTGGCACTGGTATATTAGTGTTTTTCTCGCTTATGGTTACGTGCTACCTTGTATTAGTAAAACATAAACAGATGGCAATTACCTTTGCGCTGACAGTTATTACCGGTATAACGCTTAGTTCCTTATTGAAATATGGTTTTACAAGACCACGCCCTGATATTGTGCCTCATGCAAGTTATGTATATACCAGTAGCTTTCCAAGTGGTCACGCTTTTATGTCTTCACTTATTTATTTGTCTATTGCAAATATACTTGGTCAGTTTACTTTTAAGCGAACATTAAAATATTTTTTCTTTATGATCGCTATTATTTTAAGTTTAGCGATTGGTATTAGTAGAATTTACTTAGGCGTACATTATGTTACCGACGTAATTGGAGGTTGGATATTAGGCGTAAGTTGGACCTTGCTTTCTTATTTTTGCTTTAGCTATTTAAAATTAACGTATTGGCGAGAGTAATAGTTACCGCTTTAAGATCACAAACATCAATGTGAGTACGGATAAACTGTACACCTTTTGATACTTCTTCTTGAATACCCTTTAATGCGCGTTCTTTGGCACCTTGATAGGTTTGGTGCTTTTTAACGTCGTGTCATCTAGCTATTCCTGCAAAGAGGGGGCCTGTATCATTTTTTTGCTCCAGCACTGTTTCCTGTGTATACGTAATCAAGATGAAGATGCGCATCAACATAAGGCGGAACAACGAGTCGTCCTTTTAGATCAATTTATTCATCAGCAGCTGGTAAATTATGCCCAATGGCTTTAATCATACCATTTTCGAGCAAAACTTTGCTCGCATCCGCATTGCGATATATATTTGCATTCGTAAATTTTTTATTACAAAATCCTTATAAATTAGTATATTAAGAACTCAATGCTCGCTTTGCCATGAGTGCAATGATCATAGCTGGAACGAAACAAATAATTGATAGATAGCCAATACCTAAAACTCCAACATCAGGTAGGTAAACAAGAATTAAGCCACCGATCCAGGTTGCCGTCATTATTGACAGATTAAATACACTTGATTGTACTGACGTTGCAACGGCTTTAGCATGTGCAACTTGTTGACTTACCGCAGTTTGATACATAGTAACAAGCGGACCAAACGCTAAACCCCAAAGAAAGAAAGCTAAGTGAGAAATACCATTTATACTGCCAAAAAAGACAAGCATCGACATCGAAATAACACCGCACGCTAACATACTTACTATTAATGTTTGTAAATAGGTGTCGATAACTTTAGCTGACAGTACCACTGAAATTATTGAACCAATGCCAAAGATAAGTAATGCCATACCAATGCCACCTAAAAAGTCGATAGCTTCAACTAGTAAGGTGATATACGTATATGTACCATAATGTGCCATTACTGAAAGAAAGGTGAGCAAAAGTACAATTAATACTGATGGTATTTTTAGTATAGCTAGAGGTGAATTGCTTCGTGTTAATTTTTCACCTTTTACTGACGGTAAAAATTTAAGTGCTAATAATGCGATAAGAGCGCCCAATATGCCTAGGGTAATAAACGTAGTGCGCCAACCAATTTCAGTACCTATAAAGGTCATCAGCGGCAGTCCTAAGCTTACACCAAAGGTGTTACCAGCCATAATAATAGTAATAGTTTTGCCATGTTTGGATTCTCGTTCAGACTCAACATCGTTGAGTATAGAAGAGGCTCAAGAAACACTCATAGGTAAAGCGATTTATCCAATCGCAAGTCAGTACCCCAATAAAAGTGGTATACGTTTACTTGGTAACCCTAAAGATGCATTTGCAGCTCGAATATTACTCGCGCTTAGCGCGCAAAAAACACTCGACTTACAATACTATATTTGGCAAAAAGATATTACGGGAGCACTTCTCTTTGAAACAATAACTAAGGTAGCTGAGCGGGGTGTAAGAGTAAGGTTATTACTTGACGACAACGGTATTAACGGGCTTGACGACGCATTAGCCGCTTTAAATAGGCTTGAGAATGTAGAAGTTAGAATATTTAATCCGTTTATTCAACGACGGTTTAAATGGCTAGGTTTTATTACCGATTTCTCACGAGTAAACAGACGTATGCATAATAAGTCTTTTACTGTAGATAATAGCGTTACCGTTATTGGTGGCCGTAATATTGGTGATGATTATTTTGGCGCAACGGGTGGAATACTCAGACAAGATTTAGATTTAGTGGCCATTGGAAGTGTAGTTAACGACGTTTCAAGTGACTTTGACAAATATTGGGCAAGTAATTCAGCTTTTCCAATTGAAGAAATCGTGAATACCACTAAAACAAGTACATACTCAACTGATGAATACATGCCATCTCAGTTAACTAATCCCAAAAGAGACACCTATATAACCGCATTAAGAAACTCATCGCTTGTTAAAACTTTACTTGCCAAAGAGCTGTCGTTTGAATGGAAAATGGCAAAAATGATCAGCGACGACCCTGCTAAAGGCCTTGGTAAACATAAAGATGATTCTTTGCTCTTTCATAAGCTAACTGAAATAATAGGCCGACCAACATCAACCGTACTACTGGTAACGCCTTACTTTGTACCGACTAAAGAGGGTGTAAAAGCTTTTGCTGCACTTGCTAAACAAGGGGTAAAAATAACTGTTTTAACTAATTCAATGCAAGCTACTGATGTTTTACCGGTACATGCGGGTTACGCTAAGCATAGAAAAGCATTGCTTAAAGCTGGAGTTAAATTGTTTGAGTTGCGATCTGGTGCCGAGCCAATAGATGGTAATTTAAAGAAATTAGGGCCTTTTGGTAGTTCTGCATCAAGCTTACATGCTAAAACCTTTGCAATTGACTCAGAGCGTTTATTTGTTGGGTCTTTTAATTTTGATCCGCGATCTATGCACTTAAACACCGAGCTTGGCTTTGTAATTGAAAGTCCGTCGCTTGCGATTCAAGTTGAAAACGAATTTTATCAGCAATCGGCACTTACCGCGTATGAGTTAAGTTTAAATGAGGATAATAAGATTCAATGGACAGAAACAAATGGTAATATAAAAACGACTCATTCTACTGAACCAGGTATGACTATATTTTCACGCGCTGCATTATCGGTATTAAATTTGTTACCCATTGATTGGTTGCTATAACGCATTAAAATTAAGTGCTGACCTGAAAAGCGTTATGCATTCATTAACTCACTAGCAGTAAATGAATGCATAATAACAGCAGTGATATTATTTAGCTGTAAAAGAAAGTATGGTATCTAATACCATATCAACACCAATACCAATTAAGAAAAAGCCCATTACTTTAGTCATTGCTATAATGCCGTTAGTCCCCATAAACTTAACCACCTTTGATGCGCCACTAAGTACAATCCAACAAATAAACGCAGAAACAGCAATGCCACTAATAACTATGCTATAATCAAAAATTTCATCTCGTAAGGTTTCAGATGTATTAATTTGTGCTGCCATTGTGATCACAACAGATATTGCACCAGGCCCGCTCATATAAGGCATAGCTAATGGAATAAAAGCGATATCGTTAGCTGTGGTGGTTTGTTTAGTCTCTTCATGCATTTCAAGCGGGGTAGGGAACAGCATCTTAAACCCTAAGTATCCAATAATAAGCCCACCAGCTATGCGAAGTGAGGTAAATTGAATGCCGAAAAAGCTCAGTAAATGTGCGCCAAAAAGTAAAAAACAGGTTAAGAATAAAAACATATAAAATGCTGCTAATGTCGCTGTTTTTTGTCGTTCTTTTTTAGAGAAATTTGAGGTGAGAGACAAAAACATAGGTGCAGATACAAACGGATTTGCAATAGGTATTAATGTTGCAACTACCAAAAGTATATAGCCAAAATAGAGTTGTATCTATTCCATAGTTATCCTAATTAACAGGCATGTAAAATAAGTGAATTTAGTATAACCTGATCTACAATTAATTGGTTTTATAATATATTGATTTATAGTAAATATTAATAAAATATACTTAACACACTTTGAATCTTTTTAAAGCCGTTTGATTAGGCTAGGTTATATGAAGCTGATAAGTTCATTAATTTTGTTAACCCTTGATTTAAGTAATTAAACCCCCATCTTTATCTAAACCGCTATTAGTAATCATTCTATTGGAGGCAGCTATTACATTATTAACAAAAACATTGTTTTCCATTGTTAACAGAGGGAACTTTCTAAAAAACTTATCTGCGGGTTTGCATGTAAAGACTTTAACTCCCTGGTCAATCGTTAATCCATTTATTACTGCAAACAACTTCCGATCTCATTCATATAATTCCTCAATGTAATAATGGTAGAAACAATGAAAATAATAGCAATTAATCAATTAATAAAAACAAAGCCTTAACTATTTTCATTTAAAACAATATTTGACTATATTTAGAGCTATATTTAGAACAAGAATAAGATCCGATACATTTAATTATTACTATTTAAATCACGCGTAATTAAGGATAACAAATGATCCCTATAAATAAAGAAGCTTGGTGTGAAAGATACCTTGCCCAATTCGTTGATAATAATACAACTGATAGTTATTGGTCGTTAGCAAGACTTGCTGAAGACTTTAAGTTTAATTTGGAAGATCAACCTTTTATTATCAAACTGTTTTTAGAAAACGTTATGCGAAATTATGCTAATAACGACAGTGTTGAACACAACACGATTGTTAGCACAATTAAAAATTTAATTGCAACACAACCAACCGGTGACTTTGAGTTTCCATATTTTCCTTCACGAGTATTAATGCAAGACTATACAGGAGTACCTGCCATAGTTGATTTAGCCGCAATGCGAGATGCGGTAGCCGCGCAAGGTGGCAATGCTGAAAAAATAAATCCGTTATGCCCAGTAGACCTAGTCATTGACCACTCTGTTATTGTAGACCAAGCCGGCACGCCAGAGGCATTAGCACATAATGGTATGCGTGAAATGGAACGCAACAAAGAGCGTTACCAGTTTTTAAAGTGGGCGCAAAGCTCATTTGATAATTTGAGAGTTGTTCCACCTGGCCGTGGTATTTGTCATCAAGTAAACTTAGAGTATTTAGCACAAGTAGTACGCAACGAAAACGGCGTGTTATCGCCTGATACATTAGTGGGCACAGATAGCCATACCACTATGATTAACGGCCTTGGTGTTCTAGGTTGGGGAGTAGGTGGTATTGAAGCTGAGGCAGTAATGCTAGGGCAACCATTAAGTTTAGGCGCTCCTAAAGTGGTTGGAGTTAAGCTTGAAGGAAAATTACCTGTTGGTATAACAGCCACCGACTTAGTACTAACCATTACTGAAACGCTTAGAAATTATGGTGTGGTAGGAAAATACGTAGAATTTTATGGCGAGGGTGTTTTATCACTAAGTATTGCCGACCGCGCAACCGTAGCTAATATGTCTCCAGAATATGGTGCTACCTGTGGCATATTCCCCATAGACAACAAAGTAACTGACTACCTAAATCTTACTAATCGTTCGTCTGATTTAATTGAACGGGTTAAATCTTACTCACAAGCTCAACATATTTGGTACGACGGATCACACAATGATCCTAAGTTTGCTGAAAATGTAACTATTGATCTTAGCTCCATAACACCATGTGTAGCCGGACCTAAACGTCCACAAGACCGAATAGCGTTACACGCAATCAAACAAAAAACCATCGAATCAATAGAGTTAAATGTACAAGTATCAACCAATGATCAGCAGCCAAGTACACAAAAAACAATAGACTCTGGCGATATAGTGTTAGCGGCAATTACTTCATGTACTAACACTTCAAATCCACATGTAATGTTACAAGCTGGCTTACTAGCAAAAGCCGCTGTAGAAAAAGGATTAACGGTTAAACCGTATGTTAAAACCTCTTTAGCACCTGGCTCGCAAGTAGTAGCACAGTACCTTGACAGCTCAGGCTTACAACCGTTTTTAGATAAATTAGGCTTTAACCGTATTGGTTTTGGTTGTACAACCTGTATTGGTAATTCAGGGCCGTTAAATGATAATTATGAACAACAAATTAAAGATCATAATTTAAGTGTTAGCTCGGTATTATCAGGTAACCGTAACTTTGAAGGACGTATTCATCCGTCGGTAAGACTTAACTGGTTAGCTTCACCACCGCTAGTGGTTGCATTTGCATTAGCAGGCAATACTAAAATTAACTTAGACGAAGAACCATTAGGTACAGGTAGCAACGGACAACCAGTTTACCTACGTGACATTTGGCCAAGCGACACATCAATTAATGATGCTATGGCAACCATCACCCAAGAAAGCTATGCGTTATCATACAAAGACATGCTAATAGGCGACAAAGACTGGGAAAGCTTACCCATTACAAATAGTGTTTGCTATACGTGGGACGAGCAGTCAACTTATATTGTAAAACCGCCGTTTGTAGACATTTTAGCCGACAATATTAAGCAAGCTGAGCATAAAGTGGCTGCAACTCCTTCAGATGAAGCACTGATTAAGTCGGCCCGTATATTAGCAATTTTGGGAGACTCTATTACTACCGACCATATTTCACCGGCGGGTCAAATTGATAAAAGTACACCTGCAGGTAAATACCTTATTTCAAGAGGAATTGAACCAAAAGAGTTTAATAGTTACGGCACCCGCCGAGGTCATCATGAAGTAATGGTACGCGGCACGTTTGCAAACAACCGACTTAAAAACCTGATTGCAGATCCAAAAGAGGGCGGCTTTACTCGAATTTTTGGTAGCGATAAATTTGATAGCGAAACAACCGTTTCTATATTTGAAGCCAGTCAGCACTATCAAGAAAATAACACACCGTTAGTAATTTTTGCAGGTAAAGAATATGGCACAGGATCCAGCCGAGACTGGGCGGCAAAAGGCTGTCAGTTACTTGGAATAAAAGCGGTTATTGCTCAGTCTTACGAACGTATTCATCGTAGTAACTTAGTTGGTATGGGCATAATGCCACTGCAATTGCCAGATACAATGACAATAGCCGATTTAAACTTACAAGGCGATGAACAAATACACATAACGTTTGCAGAAAATAGCAATGAACAAAGCCTTAAACCTAACCAGTTATTAACGCTTATTATTTCAAAAGGTAATAATGAAAAAGTAGCAAAAATACCGCTCACTTTAAACGTTACTAATGAACTAGAGCTTAAGTATTTTAAATCTGGCGGTGTATTACCGTATGTGGCTAAAGAGTTGTTGTAATTAAATAGCTAAATAACGAAAACTTAACTCACAAAATCGCCTTACTAAGCTTTGCGGCTTACTAAGGCGATATTAATTTGGGTGAAAGTGATCAACTTTACATGTCAAAACACTTCGTTTAAATAGTTATTTCTTCATATATTCAATAACATAAAGTTATTTTTATGACAAAAGTTCAATAATGCAACTTTTACTATTGAGGTATAGCCCATTATAAGACATACTTTCTAAGTGGCTAATAAAAAAGAAAAACAACAAACAATGAACACACCACTAGAACAGTTAAGTTATGCTCAGCAGCAGCGCCTTGCCTATATCGACTTTAAATTGTATTTTACCGGCAGCGTTACCCGCGCCGAAATTGTACAACATTTCAAATTAGGCGTTTCTGCCGCTACACGCGATATCAACCTGTATAAAGAACACGCGCCTAAAAACATGGCGTACGACAACAAAGAAAAGAAATACTTTCTAACCAACAGCTTTACACCACTGTTTAAACATGATGCTAAACGCACCTTAGTTAAGCTCGCTCATCAAATATCTGACGGCTTCGACGCCATTGGCAGTGGGGAAGGCTGTGTTGAATTTCCAGTAGAGCAACCAAGCCAGCTAAACGTACCCGATATTAACGTTATTGCTAAACTTACCCAAGCAATGGTTAACGGCAAAGCAGTAAGTGTTATTTATACCTCACTTACCAGTGGCTCTAGCGCACGAGAATTAGTGCCACACACCATAGTTGACAATGGTCTGCGCTGGCATGTTCGCGCTTACGACAGAAAAACAAATTCATTCAGAGATTTTGTATTAACACGCCTTGCCAAAGTAACGGTAATTAATAACGAACCTGAAGTAAACGAAATCAAGCTTCAAGATGAACAGTGGAATACCATTATGCCACTAGAAATCGTTCCACACCCTAAGAATGTTGAATACCCAACCGCCATTAAAATGGACTACGGAATGGAAAACGGCATGCTCAAATTAAACGTTAGAGCTGCAATGGCAGGCTATTTATTAAGACGTTGGAATGTGGATTGTTCTGATAGTGCTTCACTTTCAGGGCCTGAATATCAATTGTATTTGCAGAACAGCCAAACCCTAGAAATGAATCAAGAAAACGGTGCAGAAAATCTTGCTATTGCACCTGGTTATCAGCAACATTAAAAACAAACTTAAATATATAAATTTGGGGAAGAAATCATGGCAGAAATAGATATATCGGACGTATTAAACTTAGCCCTTAAAAATTTACCAAGCAAAGACATACAACAAGCGATGCTCGATGAAGTGAAACAGCGTATGGAAAGTGGTGAAAGTGAAGCACTCGCAATCCACAACGTTTTTGGCAATAACTCACCGCTTAACAAAGCACATTAGTGCTAATCAAATATTATTGGAATACAAATGGATCACAGCGCACATAACAAACTTATCTCTTTTATCTGGTCAATTGCTGACGATTGCCTGCGTGACGTATACGTGCGTGGTAAATACCGTGACGTAATTTTACCTATGGTGGTATTACGCCGTTTAGATACCTTACTTGAGCCCACTAAAAAAGCGGTGCTTGATGAAGTTAAGTTTCAAGTTGATGAAATGGAAGCCACAGAGCTTGATGATGAACCACTTATTAGCGAGTCAGGCTATGTGTTTTATAACACTTCAAAATGGACGTTAAAAAGCTTATTCAACACAGCAACAAACAACCAACAAATACTACTTGCCAACGTTGAAGAATACCTTAATGGCTTTAGTGGAAACGTAAAAGAAATAATCGCATGCTTTGAACTGCAAAACCAGGTTAAAAAAATGGCTACAAGTGATGTACTGTTAGACGTTTTAGAAAAGTTTGTATCGCCAAATATAAATTTAACGCCATTCGACATTAAAGACCCTGACGGTAATACATTACCTGCACTAACTAACTTAGGGATGGGGTATGTGTTTGAAGAACTTATTCGTAAATTCAATGAAGACAACAACGAAGAAGCGGGAGAGCATTTCACCCCACGTGAAGTTATTGAATTAATGACTCACCTGGTATTTGATCCAATAGAAAAAGATCTGCCGTTAACGCTAACCGTATACGACCCAGCTTGTGGGAGTGGCGGTATGTTAACTGAAACGCAAAATTTTATTTATGAAAAATACCCGGCAGAAAATGCTACCAGAGATATTTACCTATATGGAAAAGAAGTAAGCCCTGAAACGTACGCTATTTGTAAGTCAGACATGATGATCAAAGGTAACAACCCTGAGAACATAAAAGTAGGTTCTACCTTATCTACCAATGAGTTTTCGGCAAATAAGTTCGATTTTATGCTGTCAAACCCACCTTACGGTAAAAGCTGGTCAGGTGAGCAAAAATACATTAAAGACGGTAAAGATGTTATTGATCCTCGATTCATTATTGAGCTAACAGACTATTGGGGAAATAAGTCATCGGTTGATGCTACGCCTCGCTCAAGTGATGGTCAGTTATTATTCTTAATGGAAATGGTTAGTAAAATGAAAGCGACTGACGTTAGCCCACTAGGTTCACGTATTGCTTCAGTTCATAATGGCTCTAGCTTGTTTACCGGTGATGCAGGCTCAGGTGAAAGTAATATACGCCGTTACATCATAGAAAACGACATGCTTGATGCCATAGTGCAACTACCAAATAACTTGTTCTACAATACAGGTATTACCACTTATATTTGGTTATTGAACAATAACAAGCCGCAAAATCGTCAAGGCAAAGTACAACTTATTGACGCAAGCTTGTTGTTTAAAAAATTACGTAAAAATTTAGGTGATAAAAACTGTGAATTCACACCTGAGCATATTGTTGAGATCACACAAACATATTTAGAATCCGCCTCAGTGGAGCGAAAACTCACCGTAGTTAACGATCCAACAGGTATTGCTTCTAAAGTATTTAATAATGATGATTTTGGTTACTACAAAGTTAACATTGAACGCCCAGACAGACGAAGTGCTCAGTTTAAAGACGAACTTATTGCACCGCTGCGTTTTGATAAAACCCTTCGTGAGCCAATGGAGTACCTGTTTGCAGAATATGGTGACAAGGTTTATCAAGCAGACTTTTTTACCGCTAACGATAAAGCCAAAGAAAAAGAAATCATCACTTGGTGTGAAGACAACGACATTAATTTAAACGCTAAAGCGAAAGCTAAGCTACTCTCAACCGATACTTGGCAAAACGGTAAGTTACTGGTTGAACTTGCTAACAAACTTGCCGAAACCATCACCAAAGAATATAACGATTACAATCTGTTTAAAGCCGATGTTGAAGCTCGCTTTAAAGACGTTTCAGCTGATGTATTAGCCGACATTAAAGCAAATAAACGCAAAGCGTTTTACACCACAGTCGTTAATGCCATGAGCTGGTACGACGAAAATGCTGAAAAAGTCATTAAAAAGGTCGTTAAATTTAAACAAGATAAGCTCGATGAACTATTACATCACTTAGGCTGTGAAGCATCTGATTTAGCTGACTTCGGCTATTACTCAACAGGAACTAAAAACGAGTTCACCACTTATGAGGCTAACTCAGATTTACGTGATGCCGAATCAGTACCGTTAACTTATCTTGAAGATAAAGTGGATAAAAACGGAGCACAAGACAATTGCGAAATTCACCAATACTACCTTGATGAAGTACAGCCACATGTTGTTGAAGCATGGATAAACCTAGATAGCACCAAAACCGGTTACGAAATCAGCTTTAATAAATACTTCTATCAACACAAACCATTGCGCTCAATGGATGAAGTAGCAACTGACATCATCAACCTTGAGCAAAAGGCAGAAGGTTTGATAGCGGACATTCTAGGTGTTGAATTAGCTAAGGTGCAAGGAGAGTAACCATGCCTGAAATAGCAACAATGCCAAAGTATGGGGCATATAAAGATTCAGGATTTGAATGGATTGGTGAAGTACCAGATTCTTGGGAGCTAACTAAATTAGGCTCATGCCTTTTCCCTGTTTCTATAAAAAACTGTCCGGATTTACCTCTATTGTCAATTACCCGTGAATTAGGGGTAATTGAAAGAGATATTGAAAATCAAGACTCTAATCATAACTTCATCCCAGACGATCTAAGCGGCTATAAAAAGTTAGAAAAAGGCCAGTTTGGTATGAATAAAATGAAAGCATGGCAAGGCTCATATGGTGTATCACAATACACAGGTATAGTTAGTCCTGCTTATTTTGTTTTTAACTTTACTAAATCTATAAATCCTGAGTTCTTTAATTGGGCAATAAGAAGTAAGTTATACGTTTCATATTTTGGAAGTGCATCAGATGGTGTTCGTGTTGGGCAATGGGATTTGTCTAAAGAACGAATGAAAGCTATCCCATTTATATTACCTTCTGAAAAAGAACAAACCGCCATAGCTAACTTTCTCGATAAAAAAACAGCACAAATTAATGAAGCGATTGCCATCAAAGAAAAACAAATCAAGCTGTTAAAAGAACGCAAGCAAATCATCATCCAACAAGCTGTTACTCAAGGTTTGAATTCAGATGCGCCAATGAAAGACTCAGGCGTCGATTGGATTGGTAAAATTCCTGAGCATTGGCAAGTTAAGCGCCTTAAATATGTGCTCGATGAACGCAATGAAAGATCTAAAACTGGTGAAGAGCCATTATTCATGATGAGCCAAATTCATGGGCTTGTGGTAAGGGCCGATTATCATGCAAAAGCAGAAGTTGCTGCTTCTAATGTAGATAATAAAATCGTGTACAAGAATGATTTGGTTTTTAACAAACTAAAGGCACATCTTGGAGTTTTCTTTAAATCAAACATTGATTTTAAAGGCTTAGTAAGCCCTGATTACGCAGTTTACAAACCTAAAGCATATATTACCGATATGCGTTATTTAGAGGTGCTTTTTAGACACCCTAGATATATCGAGCAATTCATCATCAGAGCCACTGGTATTGTTGAGGGCTTAATTCGTTTATATACAGATGATTTATTCGATATTGCAGTACCGATTGCACCTAAAGATGAACAAATAGAAATATTAAAACATATCGATTCTGAAAGTGAAAAGTTTGATATCGCAATTAAACTGCAAATTCAACAAATCGAAAAACTCAAAGAATACAAAACCACGCTAATTAACAGCGCTGTAACAGGCAAAATTAAAGTACCTGAAGTGGACTCAGTAATTAACTAACAAGGAAGTGGTATGTCGGTTGAAGTGGCAAGTTGTACCTTAGCGCAGTTATTCAGTAAACAAAGTATTGTCAGTGCTAATAACACTGAAATTCATGGCGAGTTAGCCATACCTGAATATCAGCGCCCATATCGTTGGACTGAAGCACAAATACAACGATTATTGCAAGATTTTAAAGACTATCAAATTGATGAGCGAAATCACTCTGATGGTGAAAACTGCCCGTTTTATTTAGGCAGTATTATTTTGCATCAACAAGGTAACAAGCTAAACATTATTGATGGTCAGCAACGCTTAACAACCATGGCATTAATTGCCTATTTAACTGAAGAGTTTAAAGACTTATCACTTCGCTACAAAGCTCCGGAAAGTCAGAAGCAAATTAAACATAATTTGGCCTGGCTAGCGGATAAAAAGTTACAACTTAACGACATCGATTTTTCAACTAT
The DNA here is from genome assembly GCF_030295935.1 of Thalassotalea piscium. Lineage (NCBI taxonomy): Bacteria > Pseudomonadati > Pseudomonadota > Gammaproteobacteria > Alteromonadales > Colwelliaceae > Thalassotalea > Thalassotalea piscium. The sequence continues at coordinate 1,951,588 of NZ_AP027362.1, read as the reverse complement.
ACATATCACTTTAGTGGTGACAAATTCTGAAGATGAAGCTTATCGCTTCTTTGAAACACAAAATACCGGTGGCGTGCGCTTAAAAGGCCCAGATATTATCAAGGCGCACCATTTAAACGTAATAGATAAAAGCATGCCTAATAAAACTCGCCATTATGCCGAGTTATGGGAAAGCTTGAATGATATTAACCCCATCATAAAACTGCTGTTACGTGGACGGTATTGGGAATACTTAAATTTACGAAAAGATTTAAAAGACCCTACAAGAAAAACTATGCCGTTTCATCAACAAGAGCGGTTATTAGTTGATGCGGTTGTTGATGAGTTCTCACCAAGTGCAACAGGTAACGATTTGGCTTTTGGACGAGTGACAAGAACGTATTTAGATAATGGTGGCGAAACGTTGATGCAACCGCAAATAGGATACGAATTACGCCAACCACTCAATAGCGGTGCCAATACCATTCGTTACCTTGAGTATTTCCAAGCATTAAGGCAGAAATACTTACTCAAAAATCATAACGATGAAACGCTTTTCGCGTTTGACGAGTTTTACCATGAGCTTGTTTGCAAACTTGATGGTTGTGCTTATTTGAAGCAGTTATTTGATGCAAGTTTATTGCTTTATATCAGCCAATTTGGGCAGCACCAGTTAGATATAGCAGCGAAAAAGCTATTTAGGGTGGTTTATTCTCGTAGAGTATCAAACCAAGTTGCTGTAAAAGAAAAGTCGATCCCTGCCTTTTTAAAAGAAACCCCAGTGTTAGACTGGATAGCGAAAAGCTATACACCCGAGCAGTGCTTAGACTTGCTCGATGAGTTTGAACTTACCGTGAATGCTGATGGCATTATAGACGCTATTAAGTCGCCCACAGATCAAAAGTCGAGTACTAAACAAAACTTTATCAATAAAGTGATTAAAGCCTTTGGTTTAAACGTTGAGCGTGAAGCAACAAAAGCTGAATACGCTCAGGAGTTTGCGAGTAGCTTTAGCCAATACGTTATTTTATTAGGAGGTAAATAGTTTTGAATATGTTAACCGTACAAACAGAATTATTAACCTTAAATAAAATTTTTGAAGGTGGTTATCAGTTTTCAATTCCCAGTTATCAACGCCCCTATGTTTGGTCTGATGATGACATATTATTGCTTTTTAATGATGTTAAAACCGCTTGTGAAAATGGTGAAGAGCATTACTTTATTGGCACCGTACTTTCTTCAAAATTACAAAGCAACACAGGTTTAGTTTACGAGTTAATTGATGGTCAGCAGCGCACGACCACATTAATGTTAATTGCTATTGCGTTTAAAGCCGCAGATGTTAAGTCAGACCTCAATGAGTTAGCGGTTTATATGCCTGAAACAGGTAAAGCTATGCCTAGACTACAGTTTGCTATTCGTGATCAGGTGCAGCAGTTATTAGGTGGGCTTGAAGGGCTTAAAGGTTATGAGACACCATCGCAGGAAGTTATTGATAGTAACGAATACCTTAAACAAATAGGTATAGCTTTAAAGGTATTAAGTGAACACATAGAAGCACTTGATAAAAATGAAGCCGAAAAATTAGGACAATATTTTTATAGTAGTGTGCAATGGGTAAACAATATTGTGCCTGCGAAAATGGATTTGAACCGTTTATTTGCCACCATGAACACAGCAGGTGTTCAACTAGAGCAAGCAGATATTTTAAAAGCGAAACTGTTTAAGTATATTAAAACAGATAAAGCCCAATATGATGCCATGTGGGTTGCTTGTGAGCATTTAGAAAACTACTTTGAGCGCAACGTGCGTAAGGTATTTCCTGATATTGATTGGAATAATATAGAGCCTAATGACTTAGCGGTGTTTAAAGCTAAAACTTTTTACCATCCAGAATCACAACAACAAAGTGATGATGAAAGTGGTTATAGCATTGATGAATTAAGCCAAATGTTGGGAAGCGGTAAAGCACCTGATAGCGTAAAACAAAAAGCTTTTGAAACTTATGACTTAGATGTTGAAACCACTTATTGTCGATCAATTATTAAGTTTCCTTTATTTTTAATTCATGCTTATCGTGTTTTTTTAGCGTTAAACAATGAGTCAGATATTGAGCCAAGACTGCACAGCGATCGACTGCTAGAAATTTTTAACCCGCTTATTGAATCAGACGAAGAAACTGTTAAAGCCTTCATTGAAATGCTGTGGCAAGTTCGTTATCAATTTGATGCATGGGTTGTTAAGTGGGTCGAGCGAGACGACTCACCAGAGGCTCATCTAGGATTAACCTCTCAATCACCAAGTCAATCTAAAGGTAAACAATATATTAACCGTAGCTCCAAAGAGACTAATGCCTTGGCACTTTTGCAAAGTGTTCGTAATTTTACCGGTGAGCGAAGTGCTCAATATTGGATCACACCGTTTATTGCAAAATTGATTAAAAAAGAGATAAGTCTTAAGCAAGGCAACAAAGCATTAAAGCAACTTGAAATAATCGATAATCTGATGTCGTTAGCGACATGTTCGCAAAAAAAGGCAAGTTTCAAGCAAGCTAATTTAATAAAACCAAAAAGACTAAAGTGGGAAGAACAAAAAGAATATTTTACTGAAGCTAAAGGCACTGGATTTGAGCATTACTGGTTTCAAAAGCTTGAGTATTTACTGTGGAAAAAAATTGATAGTGCTCGCTCTAAACTAGAGACTGGAGAATTAAATAAGTTTACAAAGTTTCGTATAACCTCCAAAAATTCGGTAGAGCATGTTCATCCACAAAATGACGAGTACAAGAGCAAACTGGCTGATGAAATATTAAATGCCTTTGGCAATCTTGTTTTACTTAGCCCTGGCGAAAACTCTTCATATAGCAATCAAGACGTTGATAAAAAGCAAATTGACTTTGAACGTAAGCAACATTTTGATTCGTTAAAGTTAAGAGAAATGTTTATTCAAAAAAGCAATAACAGTTGGGATCAGGAAGAAATTGAAACGCATCAAAATCGAATGCTAGATGTTTTAGAAACGCATTATGGTGACAAGGAATAATTATGGTTAGTCAAACAAACGAACAAGCTTTAGAAGCGGCAATTGAAAAGCACTTAACTGGTACGTGTTTAGAAGATGTAAAAGCAGGAGTGCAGGAAGCTGCACCTGGCTATAACAATGCTATGTATCAGCTAGGCTATCCTGCTGATTTTGATATGCATTACGCCTTGGATACCAAGTTCTTTTGGCAGTTTTTGCAAAACACACAAGCGCAAGAATTAGAAAAACTTAAGAAAAATAGCCCTAATGATTGGCAGCGTAAAGTACTTGAACGTTTTGATAGACTGATCAAAAAACATGGTGTTTTGCATTTACTTAAAAAAGGCTTAAGTTTTGATGATGCGCACTTAAATCTTATGTTTCCAGCACCACTAGCTAGTAGTAGTGATTCTGTTAAACAGAATTTTAATGCCAATATATTTAGCTCAACTCGTCAACTAAGGTATTCAAAAACTAATCCATTACAAGAAATTGATATGGTGCTGTTTATTAACGGTATTCCGTTAATAACGCTTGAACTTAAAAACCATTGGACGGGGCAAAATGCGCGTTTTCATGGTCAAAAACAATACCGTGAAGACAGAGATATTTCGCAGTCGTTATTGCAATTCGGGCGCTGTTTAGTGCATATGACGATAGATACTGACGAAGTGTATATGACCACCAAGTTAGCAGGTAAAAGTACCTTCTTTTTACCGTTTAACAAAGGTAATAATCATGGTCAAGGTAATCCGCCCAATACCTCTTTATTTGGTGTTGGGGGTCACAAAACTAGTTATTTATGGGAAGAAGTCTTTACTAAAGCTAGTCTTGCTAACATCATCCAGCACTTTGTTCGTTTAGATGGTAGTAGTAAAGATGACTTGAAGAAACGCACCTTGTTCTTTCCCCGTTATCACCAAATGGACGTTGTTCGACGCTTAATTGATCATGCTTCAACTAATGGTGTTGGTCACACATATTTAATTCAGCACTCTGCCGGTTCAGGCAAGTCTAACTCAATTACTTGGGCTGCCTATCAATTAATTGAAACGTATCCAGCTAGTGCAGATATTCAAGGTAGCAAAGGTGTTGAACAACCATTATTTGACTCAGTAATTGTAGTTACTGATAGACGATTACTTGATAAACAGCTTAGAGATAACATTAAAGAGTTCTCTGAAGTTAAAAACATTGTTGCCCCTGCATTTAAATCATCTGAGCTTAAATCAGCCCTAGAAAATGGTAAGAAAATAATCATTACCACTATTCAAAAATTCCCATTCATTATTGATGGCATTAGTGATTTAAGTGATAAACGTTTTGCAGTAATTATTGATGAAGCGCATAGCTCTCAGTCTGGCTCTGCACACGACAATATGAATAGAGCCATGGGTAAAACTGAAGTAGAGGAAGCTGAGGATGCGCAAGATAAAGTACTGCAAGCTATGCGCTCACGCAAGATGCGTGGCAATGCTTCATATTTAGCTTTTACGGCAACGCCTAAAAACAGCACGTTAGAAAAGTTTGGTCAAAAACAAGAAGACGGTAGTTTTAAGCCATTTCATTTATATTCAATGAAACAAGCCATTGAAGAAGGCTTTATTCTTGATGTTATTGCCAATTACACCACCTATAAAAGTTATTACGAAATAGAAAAGTCGATTCAAGATAACCCTGAATTTGATACTAAAAAGGCGCAAAAACGTTTACGTGCATACGTTGAAACTAGCCAACAGACCATAGATACCAAAGCTGAAATTATGCTTGAGCATTTTATTCCTCAGGTGGTAAATGCCAAAAAACTACGTGGTAAAGGCAAAGGTATGGTTGTTACGCAAAATATTGTGACGGCTATTCGTTATTACAAAGCATTAAAGCGAGTGATAGAAGCTCAAGGTAGCCCATTTAAAATAGCGATAGCATTTTCTGGCACCAAAGAAGTGGATGGTATTGAATATACTGAAGCCGAAATGAACGGCTTTGCCGAGAGTGATACCAAAGACTATTTTGATGTTAATTATAAAAGAAAAAATTCTAGTGATCCTATCCCAAAACACATCAACCAAGATGAATATAGGTTACTGGTTGTTGCTAATAAATACCTAACGGGCTTTGATCAACCTAAACTGTGCGCAATGTATGTAGATAAAAAGTTAGCGAGCGTACTTTGTGTGCAAACATTATCTCGCTTAAACCGTTCAGCACCTAAGCTTGGTAAAAAGACAGAGGACTTATTTGTACTCGATTTCTTTAATAATGTTGATGAAATAAAAACGGCATTTGACCCATTTTATACATCAACGACTTTATCTGAAGCAACTGATGTAAATGTATTACATGAGCTAAAAGATGCGATGGATGATATTGGCGTTTATGAATGTTACGAAGTTGAAGATTTTGTTAAGCGCTACTTTGATGATGAAGATGCGCAAACCTTAAGCCCAATAATTGACACTGCGGCAAACCGTTTTAATTTTGAGTTAGATCTAGAAGATGACGATAAAGTCGATTTTAAGATCAAAGCTAAGCAATTTGTGAAGATTTACGGGCAAATGGCTTCAATAATGCCTTATGAAATTGTTGCTTGGGAAAAGCTATTTTGGTTCCTTAAGTTCTTAATTTCAAAGTTAATTGTTAAAGATCCTGATTCAGAAAAACTTGATGCATTGTTAGATTCCGTAGATTTAAGTTCTTACGGCTTACAGCGTGTAAAACTTAATTACGGCATTGGTTTAGATGACGGTGAAACTGAGTTAGACCCACAAAACCCAAACCCTCGTGGTGCTCACGGCGGTGATGATGAAAAAGATCCATTAGACGAGATAATCAAAAACTTTAACGAAAGATGGTTTCAAGGCTGGAGTGCAACACCTGAAGAACAGAAAGTTAAATTTATAAACATTGCTGAAAGCGTAAAAAGCCACCCTGATTTTGAAGCTAAATACCAAAACAACCCTGATCCACATAACCGAGAATTAGCGTTTGAAAAAATGCTTAAAGAAGTGATGCTAGCAAGACGTAAAGATGAGCTAGAGCTGTATAAGTTATTTGCTGGAGATAGTGCATTTAAAGCCTCTTGGACACAGAGCATGCAGCGCAGTGTTGGGTTGTAATGACAGAGCTTAAAAGAGCCGAGGTTCTGTTATACAAGCAATTGCCAATCACAAAGCTTTTGATAGGAAGTTGGTATGTTGGTCGAGGGCGTAATGGCAATGTTGGTCGCTGGAATGGCAATAGTTTTGAAGTGATTACCAATTACTTAGTGTATAACGGAAGCTTCAGAACAAAACAAAAGACCAAACCTGGTATTAAATTTGAACCATATTTTACAGCCGAAGAAGGCTGTTTTCAGCCGTTTAAAAAAATATCACTGAGTCAGACTGAATTACCGATTAACCACGTTGCTATTAAGCAATTAGAACTCGGGCGCTTTTATGTAGCTGATAATCACCAATTGTTAATAGGTCGTTGGGAAGGAGACTATTTTAGCATGTTTAAAAATACTGATGTTCAATCTTACGCAGAAATTGAATTTAACAATCATTGTGATTTAAAGGGGAGCTTTCGTCCTCTTCTGTTGATTAACGAAGGCGAAGTAATTGAGCCATATATTGAAAATGGTAGAAAACATTTGGTGTATGCATCAGTGATGAATTTTAAGTAGTTAAAAGTATTTATTAATAAGGGAAAAACATGGAGCAAGCAGTACAGTTTAATAGGTTATACAAGGATATTTCTGACAGCTTAGAAAGTACCCAAGGAGATCTTTCCTCTCTAACGTTAGATAACCAAGAAGGTAAAGAAAAACTCAGTGGTATTGTTGCTCAACTAGCATCAATCAAAAGCCACTTTGATAGTGAGCTAGGGCTATTGCAAGAAAATGCCGAATGGGAAAACTTTGTTATTGCATTTTTTGGTGAAACTAATGCTGGCAAAAGTACAATTATTGAGTCTCTTCGCATTCTGTTTAATGAAGAATCTCGTCAAAACTTAATCAATTCAAACATTAATGATTTAAATGAAGCAAAGCAAACATTAGAAGAACATGTGGTGGTTGTGAAAAACTATATTGAACAGGTTGCCCTAACACAGACTACACAGTATCAATCTTTGCAAAATGAAGTTATTAAAATAACCGATATCATTCGACTAGAATCTTCTCAAAGAGTTAAGAAAAAAAATATTATCAGCCTTTTTGTGGGAGCTTTATTAGGAACTGGGTTAACTAGTTTGTGTTGGATTATGTTTGGAGGCTAATATGAATTTCGCTACAGATGCTTCAATGGTCACGCCTTCTGATACCTCAAAGATTAGTGATGATGAAAAAAAATTAAATAAAAAAGATTTGGTGAATGAAACCTTTACGAAAATTGATTTGCTTGTTGACTCTTTCAAGGATGTTATTGATTCACATAGCATGATGTTTAGAACAGATGGAACTATCATTGGTACAGGTAAAGCTGACTTTACTCAAGGCAATACAACTTATGTGTTAAGTAATTCAGGTAAAAAATTTCATTTGATTGACGTTCCAGGAATTGAAGGTAACGAATCAAAATATGAAACGATGGTAAAACAAGCTGTAGCCAAGGCCCATTTGGTTTTTTACGTTAACGGAACCAATAAAAAGCCCGAAAAAGTTACAGCAGAAAAGATTAAAAGCTATTTAAATCGTGGAACACAGGTTTGCCCTTTATTGAACGTAAGGGGTAATGCTGACTCTTATGAGTTTGAGGAAGATAGAATATCTCTGAGTAATGAGCATAACAATACAGGTCTATTGCAAACCACCGAGGTGTTAGAGCAATGTATTGGTGAAAAAAGGCTTTTACCAGCTCATTGTGTTCAAGGTTTATTGGCATTTTCTTCATTGGCTAAAACAGAGCAAAATATATCAACAATTCATCCCTCTAGACAAAATGACCTTATAATCCAACAACGAAACTTTCTTAAGCACTTTCATAAACATGAAGCCATGCAAGAATTTAGTGGCATTAAAAATGTTGCTAATGTTTTAGAGAATAAGGCTGCAACTTTTCGTGAAGACATCGTTGAAAGTAATAAAGAGAAAGTAAAAGAATTACTCAACGAAAACTCATCGATATTGAATAGCTTGTTGTCAGATTACTACTCGTTCTCTGAAAAGATCAAACCCGAATTCTCTGCTTGTGAAGCCTCTATCAATGATAAATTTACCTCATTTAAAACAAGTTTATGTAATGGCAGGAAAGTTTTACTTGAGCAGTTTTTTTCTAATCTTGCAAATAAGGCCGATGATATTGTTGAAGATAACTTTGGAGATGAAGACACTATATCTAGACAATTAAAACGAGCAAGCGATGAAGGCCAAAAAAACTTAGAAAATGAGTTCTCCGAGCACTTCAAAAATTGCGTTGATGTTTTGCTAGAGGACTTAAAAACTGCAATGGTCCGTCTTATCGAAGACATTCAAAGAGTTGAATTTCAAACTGATGTAGAAAAAATCAAATCTCTAAATAAAGTAAACTTTCAAACTTCTGAAATAGAAATGGGTTTTGATTTAAAAGACTTCGGTAAGTTTGCTTTTAATATTGCATCTTATGCTTTATCAGGTTTTGCCATTGGTACAGCATTTCCGGGAATTGGAAATATTGTGGGTGCTATTGCTGGAGCAGTTGTTGGGATACTTTCTAGTTTGTTATCAGTTTTCACAAGTAAAGCTAAGAGAATTAGAAAAGCCCAGTCTAAGGTTCAAACTAGAATTGACGATGCTCGCGATCCAGCCCTAAATAAGGTGACTGAGGATCTTGAGCAAGTTGTTAATGATGTCAGTGACAACATAATATCTCCAATTAAAGAACAGGTTGATCTTCTTCAAAAAAGTGTTAATGACCCTATTGAAATTATTAATCAACAAATAAAAATAATGACTAATTTATCAGAAAAAGTGGAAGTGATGCCGTATGGAACAATTCAAGCAATTTAATATAGAAAAACAGGCAGTTATTGAGAAGCTGGGAGAATTAGAAAGTATTTTGAAGGAACTGTCATCTTTAGGGATGGATGTAGATGATGGGTTTGAAAAAATTAAGTCAGCTTTAAATTCAATTAATGATGATGTGCTGAAAATAGCATTATTAGGTGCTTTTTCTGATGGAAAAACCAGTGTGATAGCTTCTTGGCTTGGCCACATTATGGATGATATGAATATAGACATTAACGAGTCTTCAGATCGTATAGCTGTATACAAACCTGAAGGCTTACCGGAAAAATGTGAAATCATTGATACTCCTGGTCTATTTGGTGATAAAGAGAAAGAAGTAAATGGCAACCAAGTTATGTACAGCGATCTTACAAAGCAATATATATCTGAAGCTCACATTGTATTGTATGTGGTTGATGCAACTAATCCCTTAAAAGAAAGCCATAATGGTATAGTTAAATGGGTCTTACGAGACCTAAACAAACTCTCATCCACTATATTTGTGATTAATAAAATGGATGAAGTAACAGATTTAACTGAACAAGTTATGTTTGATCAACAAGCAGAGATAAAGAAAAGTACACTAGGTGAAAAACTTGTTCGAGCTGCAAACTTATCTGTCGATGAATTAAGCAATACACGTATGGTGTGTATGGCCTCGAACCCTGGCGGACGAGGATTAGAGTTTTGGTTCTCAAAACCTGAGCATTATGAAAGTCGCTCAAGAATAAATCACCTTAAATCAATGACAACTGACGTCCTCAGCAGTAATTTACCACAAGCTCTCATTGCTAAGACCGGTATGGATGTCGTGAGTGACCTTATATCAAACAAAGTAAAAGATGCTAGCCAGGAATTAGATACTCTTGATGCATACTTTAAGCAGAACAAACAAGAAACAGAGCGAATAGCACAAGATATTATTAGCGGTAAGAAACAAGTAAAACGCCTATCTAGTGAACTGTATGAAGAGCTCAATGTTATTGAAAACAAACTACTTTCAAAATTACGAGCACTATCATTAGAAGATATCAAGCCGTTTTTAGAGGATGAGATTGGCTATAACGGGGACGATATTGGCTACAAGCTGAACTTGAAAATCAAAACGACAATTGATCGTTATTTTGAACAATCCGCCCAAATCACAAACCAAATTGGTAGTGATATAAGAAGGCATTTAGACACAAGTGAAACCTTTATTAATTCACTATCGAAAAGCTCACTAAATGCAGCAAGCGGCGTAGCAAAAAGTATATCAAAAATTCCCGTAGACTCGATTAAAACAGCTATTTTTACTGCAAGAGATATTTTAGGTAACTTAGGTGTAGTTATTAAATTCAAACCTTGGGAAGCATCTAAACTTGCTGCTAATTTAAGCAAATGGTCAGGTCCTATTGGCGCAGCGATTAGTGTTATTTCAGACCTTATGAGTGCCTATCAAGAGCGAGAGCAAGAGCAGAAACTTCAAGATATTAAAAATGATATTGGAGATATGCTAAAAGGTACATTTAAAGAGCTATATGAGTTAATGAGTGATGACGAAAAAACTTTTGATTTCTTTGCTCCTCAGCTCAAAGAGTTTGAAAAGATACTCGCTGAAATGGAATTAGGCTCTAATGATTTAGAAGAAAATCGAAAGCAATTAGCCATTATTATTACCAAACTTAACACGGTATATTCGAATGTAAACAATAAGGTAGAAGCTGGCTTAGAACCTGAACTTACACTTTAAGAAATGTATTTTATGGCACCCATTCAGTTATTGGGGAAAGGGGGGATATGGATTATTTATTGTTAAAATACAAGCAACGAGAAATTAGAGCGGTCTTTCGGAAAATTTAATTTTCTGTGATTTTATTAATTGTTCACCAAAACCTGAACAATGCAATGACGATCGAGGTAGTCAATTTTATGGATTGCATACAGGCTATCCCTTAAAATTATTAATATACCTAATAAGTGTCAAATGCTACGTAAAATCTTTGAGGAAATATAACCAAAATAAATTTCATGAACGTAGTAGAGCATGAATTAACGCAAAAGAAGATCTAGTTGTTAACGTGCAAACGATAAAATGTTAGTAAGCTAAAACATAAAATAACTTAACTAATTCAATAATATGGATTACCAGTGAAGACGGGATCCGATCCAGTGCTTAATTGGGATTAACCAAAAGATAAGGTAAGTGCTATTTCAATAAATACACCTCACTATGTCCGATACTCTTCAGTATTGGACATAGTATATAGAATCAATTAAACTGCGCTTAATGCCTAAATACTCGCTAAAACTAAAACAATCTGTTTTATATGTGGTGATAATTTTAGGTTTTGCTTCATAAGTACATGCTTTGTGATTATGAGTTGTGTAGTTTTCTATTTATTATGTTTTAAGGTATTTAATTAATGTCGCTTAAAAAGCCAGTTCCTTTGTATCCAACGTACTTTGATCTACGTGATTTCGATCTTGAAGATTATCCTGAACTTGCGAAGATGTTCTCCAACAATGAACCTTGGTGGCTTGAACAGTTTGGTTGGGGAAAGTTATTTCTCGATTATATTGGTCGTAATAAATCTGAACACACTTATGACCGATTTAGGAATGACGTTGAACGTTTTATTTTATGGTCGTTTATTGTTAAACAAAAACCTATTGATCAATTACGTAAATCTGACTTTTTAGAATACGCTGATTTTTGTTGGCAGCCACCAGTTACTTGGATTGGCACATCAAACCAAGAACGTTTTCATATTACTAATGGTTACTCGGCAGCTAATGAGCTTTGGTTTCCCTTTAAAATTCAAGCGCCAAAAAGTTTAAAAGCTAACTATATTATTGATAAGAAAAAATATCGACCATCTCAGCAAACGCTAACATCAATGTTTACCGCTATTATTGCATTTTATAATCATTTAATGGCTGAAGATATTTGTATTGGTAATCCTGCTCAAATTGCTAAAAAAGATTGCCGTCACTTTATTATCGACTCGCAAGTTAAAGAGATTAAACGCTTAACAGCTACTCAATGGCAATATGTACTAGATACGGCTGTTGAAATGGCTGATGAAAATGCTATTTTTGAACGTAATTTGTTTATAATTGCCTGTTTAAAAACGCTTTTTTTAAGGATTTCTGAACTGTCAGAACGTTCTTCTTGGTCGCCATCTATGGGACATTTTTGGCAGGATGACGATCAAAACTGGTGGCTTAAAATATTTGGTAAAAGCCGTAAAATTCGTGATATTACTGTGCCTACTGACTTTTTACCATTTTTAGAACGCTATCGAGCTTCACGCGGATTATTAGGCTTACCATCAAGTAATGAAAACACAGTATTAGTTGAAAAGGTACGTGGCCAAGGTGGCATGACGTCACGGCATTTACGTCGTTTAGTACAACAAGTTTTTGATCAAGCCTATAATAATATGCGAATGAGTGAAGGCCCTGCGAAAGCATTAAAACTTAAAGAGGCTTCAGCTCATTGGCTACGTCACACTGGTGCGAGTATGGAAATAGAGCGTGGCCGCCCTCTTAAAGATATTTCTGAAGATTTAGGGCATGCCAGTATGGCAACTACCGATACGGTTTATGTTCAAAGTGAAAACAAAAAACGTGCTGAAAGTGGTAAAAAGAGAAAGGTTAATTAATAACTTCTCTCTGTAAATCTGGAATTAAAAGCTCAATAACTTAAACCCTGAATAATCTAAGCTACTCATTATTGCTACTTCATTGACGAATTAGGTTATCCTGAATTAAACCTAGCGTTTGAATTGTTTTATTAATGCCTCTTGGCTTGATAGCTTGTTGAGTAGTTCAGAAGTTAATGCGCTTGACTCTTTTCCGCTTTCTTCACAAGTAACAGATATATCATTTATTCGTACTATATTTTGGCTCATTTGTTCTGAAACAACCGATTGTTCTTCAATTGCAGTTGCTATTTGAGCTGTTGCATCAGATATCGAAGAAACTGCTCTATGAATATTATAAAGAGCTTCACCTGCTTCATTTGTTAACGAAACACAGCTAGCTGACAATGTATTGCCCCTATTCATAGCTTCTACAGTATTATCAGAATCTGATTGTAAAAGGGTAAGTAAGTTTCTAATTTCCTCGGTTGATTGCTGTGTTCTCATTGCTAAAGCTCTCACCTCTTCAGCAACGACAGCAAACCCTCTTCCTTGTTCTCCTGCTCTTGCTGCCTCAATGGCTGCATTTAATGCCAGTAAATTTGTTTGATCAGCGATACTGCTTATTTCTGATAAAACAGTATTTATTGTTTTAGTTCCTTGAGAGAGCTTGGTGATCATGGTATCAACTTCAGAAAGTTGTACCGATAACTCATTAATAGCATCAACACAGGTAACAATAGTACTTTGCCCTAACTTGGTTATTTCGTTACTTTGTTCAGCTGCTTCAGCTGTTTCATTAATTGTTTTGGCTAAGTCTAAAATAGTAGCAGACATTTCGTGGATTGCTGTCGCGATCTGTGCTGATTCATTTTTTTGTTCACTTAGTTTATCGGATACTAACTCACTTTGTGCTGCCGTAATTGCTCCGTTGGCTCTAACGTTAATTGATACATCAGATACTCTACCAACAACAGCATTTACCTCAGCTTTTCTCATAGCTAAAGCAAGGTGAACTTTCCCAATCGCATCATTTGTGCCTGAATATAAATAACTCATTAGGGGGTTATCAAACGTATCATCTGCTGCATTTAAAACACTTTTATATTTTCGCCTCCAATTACTAAAAATCAACGAGGTACAAAGAGATATAATAAAGAGTGGACCTGTGACAAGCAGATGGATTGCTGTATATATCATTAATGCTAAACTTACAAACGTAAATAAGATTAATACCAATTGAAACCATAAAGTTTGATCTGATTGAAGTTTTAGTATTGAGGGCGACTTTCCTTTTCTTAATTTAGCATATAGTGTGTTTGCTCGTTGTTTTACATTATCGTCTAGTTTTGTTCGTACAGACTGGTATTCTATGCTTTTACCTGATGAATCTTTGATTGGGGTAACATAAGCATTCACCCAATAATAATCACCATTTTTACATTTGTTTTTTACCGGCCCCATCCATGGCTTACCTTTTTGCAAAAAAGACCACATATCTTTAAATGCAGCTTTAGGCATATCTGGGTGTCTGACAAGGTTATGTGGTTGTTGCTCCAATTCGGCTTGGGTATAACCGGCTATTGAACAGAATTCGGGATTTGCATATTGTATTTTGCTTTCCAAATCTGTAATCGAGAGTAACATATCTGATTCACTTAAAGGCATTTCTTTACTTGAAGTCGAATTCATGTTTTATTCCTAGAAGGTTATATAATCATCCATAGTGCTTTACTGCCTTCCGTGAATTTTTAATATAGCATTACAATTTGTTTACATTTATTGATCTAGAACAATATATTACATACAAATTTTGGCGGTGAATTTAAAAGAAAAGACCATCTAAAAGAGTAAATAAATTAAGTTTAGTTTACTATATCAGGCACCTATAGAACTTAAGCACAATATAGATTTAACATTGAAACAAATAGAATTATAAGCACGGTTTATGTTCAAAGTGAAAACAAAAAACGTGCTGAAAGTGGTAAAAAGAGAAAGGTTAATTAATAACTTCTGTTAATTTATATAAACAGAAGTTATTTGATGATAATAGGCTAAATACTGCGTTAATTTAACGGAGAAGCCGTTGTGTTATTGTTTATTGTTGGCGCCCAGTTAAATATCCAATCGAGTATTGCAACAAGGCCTGCGGCACTTAATGCACCGGTAATTGTTAATACAAGTCGTGTAAATGTTGCGTAGGCTGGATCTTGTGCTGATATCGCTCCTGCTATTAATGCCAGCGCTACTGAGTAGCCGTATTGATAAACCATACTTGGTCTATTGCTATCTAGCATTTTTGTGCCAAGCCATAAACCACCAAGAAATACTAAAGCTAACAATATCGGTAAATGAGGCGATATAGTGAATATCATCAATATAGCTAGTGCCAGGCTAGACCCGTAAAACGTAGCTCTGATCCGTTGATAGGCTTCGAAAAACATTGAGTTACGTGTTGGAAAAACGATCACCATAGTGGCAATAACTGCTAGCATCATGTCTGATGGCTCCATAACGGCATAAAGCCAGAAGCTTAATCCAATTAACACTGTAGCTCTTATCAATGCGCCAACTACAATATTTCCTTGATGTGGTTGGGGTTCATCAACATGTTTTTCTTTGGTTTTAGCCGGGAGTAGGAAGTAGACTAATGGACCAATAATTAATGCCACTAATGATGCTTGTATAAAACCGTCGCGCATTACAAGTAACGTTGTACTTCCGTGCATTCCCATTACAGACATTAATACAGCAGTAACAATAATTAACATACCTGCTTGCGCCCCACTTTTAAGAATTAAATAAAAACCAAAAAAGTAAATAAGCCATACAGACAACACGTAAACAACAGGTAACGGTCTAAGGTAGCCAACAATTTCGCTCATAATCAATACCATTACTATCATGGCAATAGGTCCGGCAACCGCTTTAATTAGGTTAAAAGCTTTACGTTGAGCTGCAATTAACCCTATTGGCAATGCTGCAATAATAGGCGGAAGTGCTGGGTCTAAAAGTACTACAGCGATAAATACAAATATACCTGTTAATGCTAATCGAATGGCATAAAGCGGATCATCTTCTCGTTTAGGTGAAGGTGTTACATACATAGTTTATTACTCAATACAAATAAGATGTCCACGATCGCATTTTTTGTAGCAGTTTAGCGCTCCAGCTGAAAAAGTTATTTGTTCCTTTTGCGTGAACAATTGCGTGTGCTTTTCCTCCAACTTTTACTGTTTTAGGCCAGTTTTCTACACCGTCGATCAACTCTACTTTTACAGGGATCCGCCTTGCTGGTTCAAACCATTTACTTTCAGGTTGGTTAACAACTAGTCCATTCTGTGTTGAGCGGCCTGCACTAATACCCCATGCAATACTCGCTACTTTTGCTTTAAAAATTTTTCCGGGTAAAGCGTCAAAAAGTACATCGACTGGATCATCTTTATTAACGTATCTTAGTTGATTCTCTCTTAAATCGAGTGTGATCCAAGCGGCGGTTGCATCAATAAACGTTACTGCTGGGCTACCGGCTCCAATAAATTGACCTTGAGATAGCCTAACATTGGTTATTACCCCTTTATGTGGCGCTCTTACGGTTGTCGAAGCTAAGTCATATTGTGCTTTTGCAAGACCTGCTGAAGCTGCTGCTATGGCTGGGTTATCTTTACCTATTGGGCCTAGTGAAGCTTGAGCACTTTGTAAGTTTGCTTTTACGGTATTTAACCGTGCTTCTGCATCCGCTATAGATAAACGTGCGTTGTCTGCCTGAACTTGTGAAACTAGCCCCCTACTTTCTAATCTTTCAATTCGTTGTAACTCTGCTCTAGCATTATCTCTAAAAACACGGGCTTGAGTAACAGCTGATTGCGCAGCAACTATAGAAGCACTAGAAGCGTTTATATTTTGCAAAGCAATAGCTAAATTTGCTTCTGCTTGCTTTAGAGCAAGTTCATAAGGGTACGCATCAATTGAAAACAATGCTGTGTCTTTTTCAACTACTGCGTCATCAACAATGTGAACCTTTATTACTTGCCCGGAAACACGAGGAGAAAGCTCAACCACATGTGCTGACACTACACCACGTGATGAACTTGGCGTGTAAGCATCGCTAAATGCATATAAAAATAGAAAAATAACAGCAAGATAACGGTGGCAAAAGCAACATACCTAGATTTTAATAACGACATATAAAAGCTTCTTTTTAAATAGGGTTAAGTTAGATAAAGAGCACTTTTTCTTTAGCTATATCATCTAACGCGCGAGGATTATTTAATTACGTTAACTTTTCAGTTTAGCTTATATTAGCTGATAACATGAAAAGTTAACTCATTTTCTTAATTTGTCGATTTAGCAAGCAAACGAATATCATTGCCCGTTGGAGATTCATGGGCTCTAAGTGAAAATGCTGGCAATATTGCTAATACATGATCAAATAGATCAGATTGAATTTCTTCATATTCATTCCAGTTGGTGGTATTGGTAAATGCATATATTTGAATAGGTAAGCCATCGCTGTTAGGTTCAAGTTGTCGAACAATTAATGTCATTCCTTGATGAATATGAGGATGTTTCTTTAAAAGCGATAATAAATAATGTCTGAATGTACCAACATTAGTCAGTCGTCGACCATTTAGCATATTAGACATATCTGCTTTTTTGGTTGAATTTTCTTTCTCTATTACAGTTAGTTTTTGTGTTAAATAATCAGACAATAAATCTGCCTTTTTTAATTCAGCTATTTGCTCATTACTCAAAAAACCAACCGTATTCATTTCTATATGTATGCTACGTTTTATTCTTCGCCCACCTGATTCAGACATGCCCCGCCAGTTTTTAAAAGAGTCTGATATCAGTGCATAAGTAGGAATTGTGGTTATTGTTTTATCCCAGTTTCTAACTTTTACGGTTGTTAGTGCAATATCAATAACATCACCATCAGCGCCATATCTTGGCATTTCTAGCCAATCACCTACTGCAAGCATGTTGTTTGCTGATAATTGAATACCAGCAACTAGCCCTAAAATGGGGTCTTTAAACACTAGTAACATTACTGCCGATAATGCACCTAAACCACTTAATAAAATAAGTGGCGATTTATCCATTAATAATGAAACAGCTAAAATTGTAGTTAACACGCTCGCAATAAGTTTAATGGTTTGCAACAAGCCTCTTATTGGAAAGTGAGCACGCTTCGCTCTTCTATCAGAAACTGCTTGGAAAATATCCAACAAAGTAAATAGTGACAATAAGGCAAATAGAATTATGCATTGATTAACCACTACTTCTACAAAATGTAGAAAAATGGTGCCTTCAGCAATCCAAAGCTTTGCTTGTATAATAACTATCGCGCCCTGTAGAACATAAGATAAACGCTTAACAAGTTGAAAGGTTAACTCTGTTGCGGTGTTGTTAAGTTTAACGTTTGATTGATCAAGAAAGTTTTCTTTTAAAAACTTATTAGCAACTCGTCTTAAAATAAAATGTAACACAATAGCAAACAGTGCAATCCAGCAAATCACTAGCGTGTCGTACCATAAAAACACATTACCTGGCATATATTGCTCAAACCATGCGAGTAAAAACTCTCTAACTTGTGCTCTTGTTCCTGTCATTACACTATTTACCTTAAATTAAATAAAACGATAATAAAAATATCTTAAATTGATAAGTCTGTTGTGACGTAAGCTGTTTGCTGAGAAATATGAAATATCAACAGACGCTCTTATGAACATATACTCGTATACAACAAGCTCGATTATCTCATATCAAAATTTTTACCTCAAAGGTCATTATGCCCTAACCCATTATAAATTAATGTGTTTATAATTATTCTGCCGTTATTGCATTATTGTGAGTACTTTCTTCCTCACTTTCTTCCTCACTTTCTTCCTCACTTTCTTCCTCACTATGTTGTTGCTCGGCTATTTTTCTTTGATTAATGCGTAGCGCCAAATATAAGTCAGAATGTACATAAATCCCTTCAGTGCCAGACTTTATGTCTGTTATTTCAAACCAAGCTAATAGCTGACGTTTTCTTCCTGCTATTTCTAGCCGTACACCACGCTTTCTAAAAATAGTATTTAAGTCAGACAACATCGCCATAACACTTAAATCTAAATGGGTAAAACAAGGCACGGCATCAATAATTACACATTGAATATCATCTTTTTGCCTAGCATACTGTTCAAGTAATCTACGTTTAAAGTAGCTAGAGTTAAAGTAAGTTAACGGGGAGTTGAATCGATAAATAAAGATAGAATCTACCGACTTAGCTTTATCACTTGAATCTAATGTTCTCACTACACCATTTATGTCTACACCCAGTATGTGGTCTGTAGGCCGCATAACTGTTCTAATAAACTGAAATAACCCAAGCAATACCGCAAGTGTAATACCAGGAATAACACCAATAAATAATACAGCCAGCAAAGTGGTTAAGGTTAAATAAAATGCTTGTCGGTCGCGTAATCTTAATTTCCATACCGCTTTTAAATCTAAAAGATGAATTGATGCGATAATTAATACTACACCTAATGCGGCACTTGGTATAAATTCAAGTGGATCTGTTAAGAAAATAGCAATAACGGCAATAATACTAGCTGCAATTATCGATACTAACTGTGTTTTACCCCCGTTTGAATCATTAACTGCGGTGCGAGAGTCAGCGCCACTAACAGCAAAACCTTGCGATAATGCCGAAGTAATATTAGCAATGCCTAAAGCCATAAATTCTTTATCTGCGTCTATATCATAGCCATTTTTTGATGCAAAACTACGTGCTGTAAGCATCATGCTAACAAAGCTAACAATAGCTAAGTTTAGTGCAGGAATAACTAGTTCACGTATTATACCTACATCAAAACTTGGTGTTTGAAATAAAGGTAACCCGCCATCAACAAGGCCTATAGTTTTAACGTCAAACTGCTCTAAATTAAAAAGCCATACAAAAACTGCCCCTAAAGCAATTGCAAACATTGAAGCTGGCCATGTAGGTTTAATGCGTTTCATGCCAAGGTAAATTGCTACAGTACTTAATGTCATTATTATGGTTGGAATATGGGCTTGCGCTAAATAAGTAGGTATTCCGCCCAAGCGCTCAAGTAGGTATTTTTCGTCGAAAGTAAAACCGAAGACTTTAGAAAATTGACCTACAATAATTGTAATTGCTACGCCGTTTAATAATCCCATTAAAATGGGTTTTGATAAAAAGTCAGCTAATACACCAAGTTTAAATCGGCTCGCAATAATACACCAAAATCCTGTCATCGCTGTCATGGTAATAACTAACTGCCAATGCTTAACGCTATCGCCTGCGGCGAGTGGTGTTACTACTGCGGCAATTACTGCACAAGTAGCAGCATCGGGGCCAACAATTAATTGTTTTGATGTGCCGAACAAGGCATAAACCATCATGGGTAATATGCAAGAATACAAACCAACTGCAGCATTTACACCAGTAAGTTGTGCATATGCAATAGCAACAGGTAATGCAACAGCAGCAACTGATAGAGCGGCTTTAACATCATCTGCAAACCATTTACGCTCATAGTTAAATAAGGTATTTAAGCCCGGCATAAAAGCAAATAAACGTGATAACAAAGACTTTCCTTATAAAGTGTTAATTTCGGATTGAGATTAAGGTCATAATATTAATAAAAATCGTACTTTATCGAGTAAAATTTAATGTATAATCTGCAAAAAGCATTTTAACATTTGCTGATAACTATTTTATATCAGTTTGATTAATTAGGTGATCTACTTTATACGCAGCATAAACAGTCTAATACAAGGCACTTATTTTTATCACTAGTTTCTCAGGACAATTATGCTAAAGCATTGTCTCCATAAGCTACATGCTTTAGTGATAAATAGTAATTAAATAACGCCGTAATCGATTGTTTAGATTCGTTTAAAATTGACTTGCATACCTGTTGCACTTTGTACAGTAAAACTCTACATACCCTAATAAATACGATCTAATATAAACTCTCTGAATCAAGAAGATAAGATTTATTTACATGACTTTAAAACGCTTTACCCTTTCACTGTTTACACCATTAGTTGCTATTTCCGCCCCTGTTCTCGCTGAGCAAGCTGAGGTTAAGCAAAACCCACTGAGATCATGTGTAATGGAAAGGTTTGAAAACGCCAGAGGTGATCTAACATTAAAAGAACTACGGGTTTTGTGTAATAAAGATCTACAGTTTAAAGATGAGTTAACTAAAATTAGCGTCCAGCAAAATAAAGATATTAAGTTAGGTGTTATTTCTCGGCGAATTCTCACAGAGAAAGAAACTGAATTTAATCCTTATGTAATAACACCACATAAAATAAACTATATTTTACCTGCCTACTCTACCAGTGCGATAAATATTAGAGCTTATGACTCAATAGAAAGCTATGAAGATAACTTAAGTGACGTTGAAGCTCATTTTCAGCTGAGTTTTAAAGTGCCACTTAATCATCGCAAGCTATTGATTCCTGGCGATGGCCTTTACCTAGGCTTTACATTAAAAGCATGGTGGCAAATATACTCTCGTAATATTTCAAAGCCCTTTAGAGAAACAAATTATAAGCCCGAGCTTTTTTATTTAGCGCCACTTGATTGGCACCCTTTTGGTGGTAATACAGGCTTTACTGTTGGTATTGAACATGAGTCAAATGGTAAATCAAAAGAATACTCTAGAAGCTGGAATCGCATTTTTGGTAGCTTTCTTTTTGAAAAAGACCAGTTTGCCTTATCTTTTAAACCTTGGATAAGACTGGCAGAAGACAAAAAACGATATCCTCTAGACCCTAGTGGCGATGATAACCCTGACATAGAAGACTATTTAGGAAAGTTTGAACTTGGCATGGTATATAAATGGGACTCTATTGAGTTTAGTGTTTTAGGTCGTCAAAATTTTAAAACAAAATATGGGGCTGCAGAGCTTGGAATAACGTTCCCGCTTTGGGGCAAACTAAGAGGTTATGCTACAGCATTTACCGGTTATGGTGATAGTTTGATTGATTATAACTACCGTCAAACCAGGTTTGGCTTGGGTGTAGCACTAACAAACGTTTTGTAATGTAAACAGGTACTTAACTCGTTTTTAGCTGTAACGCGTTACAGTTTTACGCCGTGTTTCTAGGCATTATTAAAGCATATTAAATATATTTATAGGTAAAGCCTTCAAGCTTCAGCTTAAGCAATAAATGCTTATTATGTAAGTAACAAGCCACACTAAAGATTTACTCTAATCAGTCGTGTTTATCTTAAGTGGTCAATTATTATTGGCCACAAACCACTTCCATTACAGCCTCTTTACCCAAATAAAAACTAAACCATTAAGCGATAGAACTTTCCGTTTTTATTGCTTTGGTCCAATTTGACGTTTTTTGATTTTAAAAAGAGAAAACCTTCAAAACTTACTAAATGGTACATGTATTTCAATTTGTTATAACTTCATTATTA
This sequence comes from Thalassotalea piscium, assembly GCF_030295935.1. NCBI lineage: Bacteria > Pseudomonadati > Pseudomonadota > Gammaproteobacteria > Alteromonadales > Colwelliaceae > Thalassotalea > Thalassotalea piscium. Next base: position 1,929,543 of record NZ_AP027362.1, on the reverse strand, counting down.
AAGCATTATATAAAAATCATAATAATATCAGCTGTTCATGTGTTTCTATTAAGCCATATTTGATTTAATCAGGCAGTATTGTTTTTAATAACGAGAAAAATAAAATGCGTTTGAATTTAATTATCACTTTAGCGTTCACATTATCAGTGGTTGCTGGCTGCAATAGTATTGAAAAAAAGTCAGGTATAAACTTTTATCCAAACAACCTACATCAAGTAGAACTAAATAGTCGTAGTTATTTCTTTGCTGAGCCTAACAAAGGCTTTAATAAAAATAAATCATATAAACTTCTGCTTGCTTTTCATGGCGCAAAGCAAAATGCAAAACTCATGGCTGCCTTATCCGCCTTTGAATCAGCCTCTAGTAATTATATTGTTGTATACCCGCAGTCTGAGTTAGATGAATGGAATGAAGGCTGCAACTGCAATAAACCCTATAGATTAGGGGTTGATGACCTTGGTTATATTGAAAACTTAGTGGCTGATATAAAGTCTAAGTACAATATTATTGAAGATGAACTGTATGCTGCTGGTTTTTCTCAAGGCGGCTTATTTGTGCAGAATTTGATGTGTAATAGCAAATTAAAATTTACTGCGATAGCTTCAGTAGCATCTTCAATGTCTGAGCCATTATCAAAAAACTGTGCTCCTAAATATAATACAAATTATTTAATGATACATGGCACTGATGACAAAACATTTCCTTACTCAGGCTTAAATAATGTTGGCTTTGGTCTTATACCCAGTCAATCTGCGATTAAATTAATTGCTAAAAACAACCAAATCAATAGCAAAGCTGTTATTAAAGAAAATGAAATTGCTACTAAATATACTTATAAAAATAATAAGCATAATATTCAACTTGTTGCAATTAAAGCTGGTACGCATAGTTGGGAGTTTGAACACTTTAATACCACAAATGAAATTGTAAACTTCTTTGACTCAGTAAGTACCAAAAAGCTTGATAACTTTTCTAGCCTGTATCGTATTGAGCACAATAAAGACGTTCATGTAAGAAGTATGGGCCTTGAACATTCTGGTCCAGCCATTATTTTACTTTCTGGTTTTAATAAAAACTATCATAGTGACAGCGCATGGTTTGCGCTATTACAGCCATTAATTGCTAAATCTAATCGAGTTTACGCAATTGAGCGATTTGGTAACGGCTTTAGCAGCTCCGTTGAACAGCCGTCTTACCGCGCTTTTGCCCAACCGCTTGATAACATAATGCAATTACTTGATGAAAAAGAGTTAATAATCGTTAGTTTTGCTAGTGCTAATATTACAGCGCTTAATTGGCAAAGCTTACCCAATGCTAATATGACTAAGCATCTAAAAGGTATGGTGTGGATTGACCCAGATATACTGTTACCTCATTCAATTAGCCTTTATCAAGATTGGCCTGTGACATGGTATCGACAAACCGGTGAAAAATTACTTTCTCATATTGCCCAATCTGGTTGGACTGCGAGAACGGTTGAAAAAATAACAAATGAGCGCACGACAGTGAGTGCCTTAATACCTGAAAAATATGAAAAGGACATGGATTGGACATACTTTGATTTAATCAGTCAAGGCCGTGTTGATATAAATAAACAACTTACACGAGCAAAAGAAGTTATTAATTATCATGATGACTTAGTTAATATAGACAATACCGTTATATCAACGAACGTCCCTATTACCGTTATAGACTCAGATTTTGAGTCATACGATATTGAAAAGGCAGAACCAGAAAATATCAATTCATTGAAAAAATGGCAACAAGAAGGGACACAGTGGAGTAAGTTGATTAGCCAACAATCTGGAGGGCAATATATTCCATTAATAAGCAGTGATCATATGGTGGTGTTTCAACATCCAGACATAATAATTAAAGCAATAGCTGACATTACAAAAAAATAGTATTTGTGAGCGCTAAGCTGATCATTGCTGAGCAATACTTTGACTATTAGAGCTGACTAGGCTATTCCAGCTTTTAAAAAATTGATCTAATGTGCCATCTTTTTTCAATGATAATATCGCTCCATTAATTTTTGGCATTAAATTTTTAAATTTAGACTTTTTACTTATCATAATATGAATATCATCAGCATAAATATGTAGTTTATGTTGCTCAAATTCATTAAACATTTTATATTTATTAATGAAGGCCTGCATAGTGAAAGGATCTACTAAAACGCCATCTAAGTGCCCTTTCATTAATAAATCTATATTTTGCTCTAAGTCTAAAACCTCTGTGATGTGCGAGCGAAAAGCGGCTTGTTTAATAAGTTTTTCATAGTCTTTACCATAATAATAACCGCCTTCAACACCGATCATAAAATTACTATTACTCAGATCTTTTAAGTGCTTAAGTTTAATTTTACCAGCAAAGCCTTTGCGAACAAATAACTTTACAGTTTCAATGCGATAAGGTTCAGAAAATAAAGCATACTTAGCACGTTCCTCGTTGAAAGACGCACCCATGGCAATGTTCATATCACCTGTTTTGATATAGTTTAAGTGACGCTTCCAAGGGATCTCTGTGTAGTTAACTTTGTAGTTAATTCGCTTAATAATTTCATTGAAAATATCAAGGTCTAAGCCAATTAGCTTTTGCTGTGCATCTCGGTATTGATAGGGATACCATAGCTCCCAACCAACCGACAATGTTTTATCATCGACTGTATTGGCCACTATAGGTTGAGATGAAAGCACTAATAAAAAAACAATTAACAACTTTTTCAAAAAACATTCCTTATTCTTTAATATGGGTTATATTGATTACTTTATTGGTAAGGTAGCTAGCACTAGCTGAGGATCTAAGCGTACATTGAACCAATTAACCCGCCAATCAAGATGAGGCCCAGTGACTCGACCACTAGCGCCAACTTCTGCAATAACGTCGTTTTTTTGCACAACATCCCCTACTTTTACATAAGAATCGCTTAAATGCAAAAACGTTGAGTTAATCCCATGCCCATGGTCAATAATTAATGTGCCACCAGAATAGAACATATCAGGTACCCACAACACAACTGTGCCACTCGCAGGGGCTTTAACCGGTGCTCCAATATTTCCGCGGTAATCAAGTCCAAAATGCGTACTTTTTAACACGCCATTAAATAAACGTTGGCTTCCAAAAACTCCTGTAATTTTACTGTTTCTTGGGGCGCTAAAGCCTTCTGCGAAATGGGTAAAATCACTATCGTTAGCTCTGGCCTGTACCGTTAGTTTTCTGTCAAGTGCCGAGCGTTCAACATCTGCAGGGGCTGGATTCATAATTTTTTTAGCAATACCTTTGATATTGCTTTGTTTATATTGTCTGGCTTTAGGCGTAAATGTTTTTTGCTCATTATTTCCTGTTTCATCGGTAACGGTTAAGGTATATGTTGTTGTATCGTTCCAACTGAAACCAAAGACAAAATCACCGTTTCTAGATACTTTTAATATGCGCTCATTAAGTTGTACTGAATTGCCAGGCTCTGTTTTACCAATAATCAGCCCGCCTTGGGTAAAATTTCCTGACAACTTTATTTCAGCATGGCTTGCAGAACTAACTAACGTTAATAAGGCTAATACACAGCAACAATAAGGTGTTATGCGCCTAAACATTCGCTATAGCCCCTTTGGCAACACCTTCATACGCTACTACTTGATAACTATTTTCTGGCTTTGCTTTTTTTAATTGTCGGGCAATATAGTCAGCTAACAACTCAACAGTAGAGTCGCAATCAACCACTTCTAATTTATTAGAGGGCACAGCTATATCAAATCTGCCTTGGGGAGCATGGTAAGCAAAATACTGATGATTATCAGTAAGGCTTTGCATTGCATTTGGTGAAAGCTCAATGCTTTCTTTCGCCACTCTATCTGACTCGCTAGCAATATAAATATCTTCCCAACGTTGGCACCAAAAATGCTCTAATGTTTCTGAGCGCTTGTCGTTTTCGTAAAGCTTAATTTTGGATCGATGACCATGCGCAATACGCTGGCAATTACCGTCATGAAGCTTTAAACCATGAGTATAGTGATAAAAATCACTAGGAATAACTTCAGCCCTTAACTTCAATACCAAACCTTGAACATTCTTAGGTAGCTCAGCAAATATAATATTAGTTAAATGTTCAGTAACACTTTTTATGGTAATTTTTTTATCATTGATATGTGCAAAAGCACAAGATGGTGAATGTAAAAAGTAGTTGCCTACCTTTGATGTGATATCAATATATTCATGACCATCCCTATGTTTAGAAGTAGTCGCAGTAACACTTTCACACAATATAGGTAATAACAGTTTATGATCAACTGCTGCATCTATAATCGCTTTAATTTGTTTTTTTACCACGCCAAAATCAAGCACCATGCTTTGTTCGTTTAAGTCACCTTTTAATAATACATCTACAATCCAACTTTCGCCTACTATGCCTCGGTTGGGGCATGCGTACGAAAAGTCTATTACGGTTAAATCATCTACAAAAAGTTGCATTGCTTTTCCTTAAATTACTTGCCAGGCAATAGTTTCACTTGCTCTAACAGGTACAACATTATTATGACCGAAGGCCATAGTTGCCGGTACCGACCACGACTTTTTACTTAGGGTGATTTTATCAGTATTTACAGGTAGGTTATAAAATGTTGGTCCATTAATACTTGCGAAAGCTTCAAGTTGGTCTAGTGCATTTTCTTGGTCAAATACTTCAGCATATAACTCGATAGCTGCAAAAGCAGTATAAGCCCCGGCACAACCACAAGCTGATTCTTTCGCGTGTTGAGGATGCGGTGCTGAGTCAGTACCTAAAAAGAATTTACTATTACCACTGGTAGCGGCTTCTATTAATGCTTGTTGATGAATATTTCGTTTTAAAATAGGTAAACAAAAATAATGTGGTCGTATGCCCCCTACTAACATGTCATTACGGTTATATAATAAATGATGTACCGTAATTGTAGCGGCAACATTTCTGCCTGCACTTTTAACAAAGTCAACTGCTTGCTTGGTCGTTATATGCTCTAACACAATTTTAAGATCAGGGAATTTGGCCACTAACGGCGCTAAAATTGTTTCAATAAAAATATGCTCGCGATCAAAGATATCAATATCGTGCGTTGTCACCTCACCATGAATTAACAACGGCATACCAATATTTTGCATCGCTTCAAGTACTGGATAAATATTATCTATTTTAGTTACGCCAGATGATGAATTAGTAGTGGCACCTGCAGGGTAAAGTTTTGCCGCATATACAATGCCTGACGCTTTGGCTGCCTTAATATCTTCTACAGTAGTGCTATCAGTTAAATAGATTACCATTAATGGAGTAAAATGAGCTTGAGGCGACTGTGCCATTATCCGTTGGTGATATTCTTTTGCTAGCGATGCGTTAGTTACTGGAGGCACTAAATTTGGCATAACAATCGCTCTACCAAAATAGCGGCTAATATCTTTAACTGTAGTGGTGAGTGCATCACCATCTCTTAAGTGAACATGCCAGTCATCTGGACGAGTAATGGAAATTGTAGTCATTTGAAAACCTTACTTTTCTACATAAAAAATTTTATGTCTGTTAATTTTTAGGGCTATGCTATCTTTCAACTTAACTACGTTAAAAATAGTTCATAGCAGAGCCTAAAAGGAAAGATCAACAGACCCTAATATTCTGTATTGTCGTTATCGTTCGAAGATAACAACGCTAATAATTGTTCTTTCAAGTTTGGTGGTACTTTATAGATTGTTAAGCTGTCATTTGCCTTATTATAAACAATATCTTGGCCAAAGTGACTGCGCTCAAAGCTAATACTGATACCATTTCCGTAGCCTGAGTATTTAGTGACCTTATTTACAATTGCTTGATCATGTGGAAACTGTTCTTCTAATGGGTAAGCTTGTTCTTGACAGAATTGATAAAAATCTTTTTCTTGATCAGTTGAAACAACTTTACCTACCTCCTTTAAAGATACTTCTTGAGCTGACTCCTTTTGCTCTTTACAGTAATTAAGCAACTCTTTACGGGTTTGTTGTTTTTCTTGCGGGTCAAACTGGTTAACAGCAACAAAGTCTTCAACCGCTTGTACTAATACCTGAGTTTGTACTTTTGAGTCCATTCCTTCTTCACAGCCTAAAAAGTCTAGAAAGAAATCAGATACTTTTCTACCAGCTCTCCCTTTAATAAAAGAAACATAACGATTGCTATCAGGGTTTTGTTGATAATCAAATAAATCAATTCTTACGGCTAATTGCAGCTTAGCAATATCTAAATGCTTAGCTGCTGAAATAGTTAATTCTTGATCAACCGAATAATGCTCTGAAACAGGAATGACTGCCACTAATAAATAGCGCCCACCCATGTATTCATAATGTGTTAACACTAAATAGCCAGTTTCTGCTAAATCATATTTAGTTAGTTCATTTGCTAAACCTTTGGCAGCCTGCTGTGAAAAATCGTTAAATGAAAGTTGCTCGTTAAAATACGATTCCATTATATCAACAAAGCGTGGGGTTTCACTTGGTTCTACTTGATCGGTAAACCTTCCATACCCTTTACTTCCTTTGCTGTTATAAAGGGTGTGTAAACCATTAGTGAAATCTTCGATTTTTGGTGTGATCGCAATTGACTCAGGGCCGAATCGTAATTCTACCTCACCTGTTTCGGTTTTTTGTGACAAAAAATGTAATGCAATATTAGAAATTATTAAGCTCATAGTTAATGGTCAGTATTATCTTGCGGTGGCTTTTGGTAAACTTGCGTTTTTATAAAGCCAACTATTAAAGTAAATTTATGCCTATTGTATCTAAGTATTCCAACGAACGTGTAGAAAAAATCATTCAAGCATTATTAAATGTGTTAGTTGAAGAATCAGCAACACCCGATTTAGCTCTGATGTGCTTGGGCAATACTATCACTGACATTCTTAATAATGAAGTGCCACAAGCCCAACGTGAAACAATAGTAAACAACTTTACTAATGCATTAAAACAATCTATAAAATAGAATATAAATAATAAAAACAATAACTAGGGCGTGTTTGTCTTTCAATGTTTATTTTGCAGCGGTGTGTTTATACTAATCTCACTAACTATGTGAACATTTCTACTGGTTAAAACAGTCAACTACTGCGTTATTTATTTTATAATTAGAACAACTGGTTATGAAAATAAACGCCTTGTATTTGACTGTTTTTACTGCGTATAAAATAGATCACTTAATTAATGAAACTGGTATTAGTTTTTAATCTAAACAAAGAAAAGCACAGTTAGCAGAATGGTAAATACGCCGTAATGTACTTATCTGTATAAGATAAGGCACAAAAAATATGAGAATTATAATTTATAATGGTTTCTTCTAGCGCTTCAACTTATAGCAAACGACTGCTTCATTTAATTAGCTGGGGACATTGGTTCACTTTCTTCAATATTGTCGTCGCTATCATTTTATCTTTAACCTATCTTGTTGCTGAACCATTACCAGAAACAATACTTGGTAAGTTGTATTTATTTTTTACATGGATCAGCCATATTGGTTTTTTAACCTTTATTGCTTTTTTGTTAATAATATTCCCGATCACCCTAATTTATCCTAAAACACGTTTAATACGTGGTGTTTCAAGCGTGTTTTTTACTATTGGCTTATTGCTACTGCTTCTAGATGCCTATGTTTATAGTCAGCTAGGCTATCATTTAAATGCGTCATCAAGTGACCAAATTATTGAGCTAATTGCTAATTTAATTAGTCATAACTCACGTTTATTTTGGTTTATCGCATTGTTAACAACAATGGTGATTTTAAGTGTTGAACTCGTTGTAAGTAATTACGCTTGGAAACACTTAAGAGATTTGCAAAAAACAGTTTTTGCTAAATACTTTGTGCTTGGCTTGGTATTTTCATTCTTCTTTAGTCACATTACCCATATTTGGGCCGATGCTAACTTAGAATATGATATTTTAAGGCAAGATACTGTATTACCGTTATCTTACCCAACCACAGCTAAAACATTACTGACAAAATACGATCTATTTAATAAAGCTGATTATTTTGAGCGTAAAAATAGTCCTTTAACCTTTACTAAGTTAGCTCCTCAATATCCGCTGCTAACTCAACAATGCCAAATGCAGCATACACAGCGTTCAACTTATATTGTGCTAAATGAAGAGATGTTAACAGAGCAGCAAATATTACAATTTAGCCAACGCTCTGGTACAGGAAAAGCCAATTTAGCTCACCATATTGATAACGCGTTACCAAACGATGCGTTGTTTAATTTATTTTATGGCCTGCCAACTATCTATAAAAATCAATTGGTTAAGAAAGAAAAGTCGCCTCTTATTTTTCAAGCACTTGAGCAAAACCAATTAGCTAGCTTTTTACACGTTATTTCCGATGAATCATCACCTGCGCAACTACCAAACTGGTTTAATTCGCTATTTAACGAAGTAGAAAGTCACACAAATATTGGAAAATTTATTACCAATAAAACCTTTGATAAAAAGCAAGCTGGTTTACATGTTTACTACTTTAAGCAAAAAGACCGCTATCAATTTGAATTATTTATTGATGCATTATTACTTGCACAAAAAGCAAGCAAAGACAAAGATATTATTTTGATCAACTCTATTGGTAACCAACAACCAATTAATCGTTTTGCTATAAAACCTGGCATTTTTATACATCCAGAGATTAAAAACAAAAACATTAATTATTTAACAAGTCAGTTCGATATATCACCAACACTACTTAAACACTGGTTTAACTGTAACTTATCGTCAGATATGACGATTAATGGTACAGATTTTATAGCGCTTTCACACGATCGAGTAATCGCTAATACCATTGATGAAGGTGTAATGGTTTTTAATAAAGACAAATCAGTATTTATTGATCAAAACAGTAATTTTCAAAGTTATTCAAGACAATTACAATCACCTATTACGGTGAAATCAGACTTCCCATTACTAATAGATGGTGTGAATTTTATTAAACGATTTAGCCAAAACACTAGTAATGACGAATAAATAAGCAGTTAGTAAGCCTTGGGTACGTTAATTATTGCAAAGTGGGGATTATTCATTATTATACCCCTTGCTTGAAAGAGCAAAGAAAGATTAATCGGGATATAGCGCAGCTTGGTAGCGCGTGCGTCTGGGGGACGTGAGGTCGCAAGTTCGAATCTTGCTATCCCGACCAATTTTTCATTATCAAACCTTGTTCATACAAGGTTTTTTTGTATCTACAATGTGTAAATTTTTACACTACCCTGTATCATTAATTTATCTAGCATTTAAAAATTCATGTTGCTCTACTCTGAGTAAACGACTTATACCAATCTCACTAACTATGTGATCATTTCTACTGGTTAAAAATAATCAACTACTGCGTTAATAATTTTATAATTATCGCTACATGGATGCAGCTTATGTGGACAATGCAGGAGCATTATTGCCCTGAACAACTAGTTATGATAATAAATGCCTTGTATTGAACTAATTTTACAGCGTATAAAATAGATCACTTAATTAATGAAACTGGTATTATTAGGTTTTTATTCTAAGGTTTGGACAGTTGTGTAGTAAGAATATATAACTATCAACTAATGGTTCAATCATAGAGCCTAAGTCAAAACTTTCAGGTAAGAATAACCAGTTATTAATTAACCCAGCGAAATAAGCATGTTTTACAATTGCAGCTTGGTGAACATCAAGGTCTTTTGGTAATTGCCCTTTGTTCATTGCATTTTTTAATGCTCGTTCAATACGGTTAGTACTGTCGATAAAAGACTTTATTTGCCTTTTTTCTAACTCTTCAGCTTGTCCATTCATTTCAAACTTATGAAATAATATAGAAAACACACGTTTTTTTCTTTCATCTTGGCTAATTTGGCGAAGGAATAATATTGAAAAGTCACGTATTTTACCTAAAGGATCAGGTTCATTTTCATCAGCACACTCTTCGCCTAACATTTCTAATGGCGATCTCACACGTTCGATCATTGCTTCAAATAGGTCAACTTTGTTTTTAAAGTGCCAATAAATAGCACCGCGTGTCATACCTACATGCTCTGCCACATCCATTAATGTGGTTTGAGAATAGCCTTTTGTGTAAAAAACAACTTCCGCTGCTTCTAATAAAAGGTTTCGAGTTTCAATTGCTTCTTCTTTGGTTTTTCTTGCCATATAACACCCCAAATACTGCTAGGTTAAATGAAATTATTCACTTAACAAAAAGTTCATACCATTAGTTTGTTATATCAAGTTACAAATAGTTTTAATCTAACGGAATTAATGGTTGATATTGTAGTGAATATCCTTTTAAAATACAAAACATTCACGAATGTATGTTTATATACTTTCATTAATCAACTATTTATTCAAGTGTGTAATCAAATAGCATAAGCACAAATTTATTTATTTAGTTTTGAATTTAAAACACTAGAGGTTTGTATGAAGTTTAAAATCAGCACATTAATGCTGTCATCAGCACTTGCTGTATCGTTAGTAGCATGTCAACCAAGCGATGCGGCTAAAGCACCGCAAGCAAGACCTGCTCAGCAGGTTGATGTAATTACATTAAAAGCTGAAAACGTACCATTTATTGATACCCTGCCCGCACGAGCAGTCGCTTCAAAAGTTGCAGAAATACGCCCACAAGTTACTGGCATTATTTTAAAAAGACATTTTGTTGAGGGTAGTTATGTAGAGGCTGGCCAAACTTTGTATCAGATAGATGATGTTATTTATCAAGCTAATGTTGCTTCAGCCAAAGCAAAGCTTGCCCAAACACAAGCAAACTTAGTTACTGCAAAAGCTGAGCTTAAGCGTTACCAAACGTTAATTAAAGATAATGCTGTTAGCCAACAAAACCTAGACCAAGCACAAGCGCAATATAAAGCTTATCAAGCAGAGCTAGCAATGAATAAAGCTGCATTACATAAAGCAGAGATTGATTTAACTTATACTCGTGTGCTCGCTCCTATTTCGGGAAAAATTAGTAAATCAAATATTACTGAGGGTGCACTAGTATCTGGTGGTCAAAGTAATGCACTTGCTACTATTACCCAATTAAACCCTATATATTTTGATTTAAAACAAGCGAGTTCACAAATTAACCAACTTCAACAACGCCTTAGCTCTGGTGAGTTATCTGAGCTAGAGCACAGTAATGTTCAATTGAAATTAGGTAAGAAAATTATTCAAGGTAAATTGTTATTTAATGAAGTACAAGTTAACCCAAGTACTGACACCGTAACGATGCGTGCAGAGTTTGATAACTCAGATAAAAATTTAATGCCTGGCATGTTTGCACGAGTTGACGTGTCACAAGCCGAGCGTTTAAATTCTATTTTAGTGCCACAAAAAGCCGTAATGTTTAACCGTAAGGGTGAAGCAAGTGTATATTTGTTAACCAGCGAAAATACAGCTGAACTTCGTCAAATATCATTAGGCCGCTCAATCAATGAAAACTGGTTGGTGCTGTCAGGTGTAAATGAAGGAGATAAAGTAATTACCGTAGGCTTGCAAAAGATTAGGCCAGGCGCACCTGTATCTCCAGTTGAATCAAATGTTGGTACGGAGTAACGAATGGCTAAAATTTTTATAGACCGCCCTATTCTTGCATGGGTTATTGCAATAATGATCATGTTGGCGGGTTTACTCTCTATTAACCAATTACCTATTGCTCAATACCCTGACGTTGCTCCCCCTTCTGTTTCTGTTTCTGCAAATTACTCAGGTGCTTCAAGTGAAGTCGTTCAAGATACGGTTGTTCAAGTAATTGAACAAAGCTTAACAGGTATTGATAACGTTCAATATATTAGCTCTTCATCTGACTCTAGCGGTAATGCAAACATCACGTTAACATTTACTGCGGGTACTGATCCAGATACAGCGCAAGTTCAAGTACAAAACAAACTACAAACAGCAATGCCGCTATTGCCGCAACAAGTTCAACAAAATGGAATCAGGGTCGCTAAATCTAGCTCTGGATTTTTAATGGTTATCGGTTTTTATTCGACCGATGAAGATACTACCCGTTATGATATTTCAGACTTTATTGCAGCAAATATTCGTGATCAAATTAGTCGTGTAAATGGTGTTGGTGATGTTCAGTTCTTCGGCTCTCAGTACGCAATGCGTATTTGGCTAAACCCCGTTAAAATGACTCAGCATAGCGTTACAAGTAGCGATATTACTAATGCAATAAAAAGTCAAAATGCACAAATTGCAGCGGGCGAGCTTGGTGGTGCACCTGCGATAAAAGGACAGCAAATTAATGCCAGTATTATTGTTGAAACTGGCTTAAAAACGGCCGAAGAGTTTGGAAATATATTAGTAAAAGTTAATCCTGATGGTTCAACAATTAGAGTAAAAGATGTCGCTCGTGTTGAGTTAGGTGGCGAAAGTTACCAATTATTAACAGAATTTAATAATCATACATCTGCAGGGTTAGGTATTTCACTGGCATCAGGCTCAAATGCACTTGAAACAGCAGCCGCAATTCGCAAGCGTATGGATGAATTAAGTGGTTTGGTTCCTGATGGAATAGAAGTCGTGTTTCCATACGACACAACGCCTTTTGTTGAATTGTCTATTGAAGGTGTTGTTTATACATTAATAGAAGCCGTTATTTTAGTGTTTCTAGTAATGTACTTATTTTTACAAAATTTTCGTGCAACCTTAATTCCAACCATTGCTGTTCCAGTAGTTTTATTAGGCACTTTTGCTATTTTATGGATGTTTGGTTATTCAATTAACACCTTAACAATGTTTGGCATGGTACTTTCAATTGGTTTATTAGTGGATGACGCTATTGTTGTTGTTGAAAACGTAGAACGCGTAATGCATGAAGATAATTTATCACCGAAAGAAGCAACGCGAAAATCTATGAAACAAATTACCAGCGCGCTAATTGGTATTGGATTAGTATTGTCAGCAGTGTTTGTGCCCATGGCCTTTTTTGGTGGTTCAACCGGTGTTATATACCGACAGTTTTCTATTACCGTTGTATCATCAATGTTACTTTCAGTAGTCGTTGCATTAATTTTAACGCCAGCGCTGTGTGCCACAATGTTAAAACCTGTAGATCAACATAAAAAACCTGAAAAAGGCTTTTTCGCATGGTTCAATAACCTTATGGATCGTTCAACTAAACGTTATCAAACAGTGCTTGGTAAAATACTGACGCAAACAGTTCGTTATATGTTGATTTACGGCTTATTAGTTATAGGTTTGATCTTTTTGTTTAGTCGTTTACCCACTTCATTCTTACCTGATGAAGACCAAGGTACGATGTTTACGCAAGTAATATTACCTCAAGGTGCTAGCCAAGAGCGATCTTCTGAAGTGATGAATAAAATAGAAAAGTTTTATTTAGAAGATGAAGCTGAAAACGTTGAGTCAATTTTCACCGTTATTGGCTTTAGTTTTAGTGGCCGTGGACAAAACTCTGGCTTAGTGTTTGTTAAACTGAAAGATTGGGAAGAGCGTAGTAAACCAGAGCAAAATGTTAAAGCGATTGCGGCGAGAGCTATGGGAGTGTTTTCACAATATAAAGATGCCATTGCATTTGCTTTTGTCCCCCCTGCTATTCGTGAACTTGGGAACTCATCTGGTTTTGATTTTCAACTACAAGATATGTCTGGCCTAGGACATGAAGCATTAATTAATGCACGTAATCAATTACTAGGCATGGCAGCACAAGATCCACGTTTAGTAGGTGTTCGTCCTAATGGTCAAGAAGACACAGCTCAATTTAAAATTGACGTTGACCAACAAAAGGCAATGGCTTTAGGTATATCACTTGCTGATATTAACCAAACCTTCTCTACAGCATGGGCTTCTAATTACGTTAACGACTTTGTTGATAATGGCCGTATAAAACGTGTTTATGTACAAGCTGATGCACCCTACAGAATGATGCCTGACGATCTTAAATATTGGTATGTTCGCAATAATAAAGGTGAAATGGTGCCATTTACTGCGTTTAGTACCACTCGATGGATTTATGGTCCGTCTAAACTTGAACGTTATAACGGTGTTTCTTCTGTGCAAGTATTAGGACAAGCAGCACCAGGATTGAGCACAGGTGACGCTATGCAAGCAATGGAAGAAATCGCATCAAGCTTGCCTAACGGTATTGGTTTTGAATGGTCAGGCATGTCATTACAAGAGAAAGAGTCGGGTTCACAAGCCCCTATGCTTTATGCTCTGTCAATTCTAGCGGTGTTTTTATGTTTAGCCGCGTTGTATGAAAGCTGGAGTATTCCGTTCTCAGTAATGATGGTTGTACCGCTTGGTGTTTTAGGTGCATTGTCGTTTGCACTTGCTAGAGGCTTATCTAACGATGTTTATTTCCAGGTTGGTTTATTAACAACGATTGGTTTAGCCGCTAAAAACGCTATTTTAATTATTGAATTCGCGCGCACCTTATATGAAGAAAACGTTGGTAAGAAAACCTTAATAGAGTCAACTATTGAAGCCGCTCGACTACGCTTACGACCAATTATAATGACATCGCTCGCGTTTATGTTGGGTGTAACCCCCTTAGTATTAAGTACAGGAGCAGGCTCAGGCAGCCAAAACGCGATTGGTACGGGGGTTTTTGGTGGAATGTTTTCAGCTACCGTTTTGGCTATTTTCTTTGTTCCATTATTCTTTGTTGTCGTTTATAAGCTTTCTGAAAAGCTGGCTAACAATTCAGCTAAGATGAAATAAAGTAGTTTACTATACCGCAACCGATAAAGCGCCTTTGATGATTTTGTGAAGTAACGCTAAAAAGCTCAGCATTTGCTGAGTTTTTTTATTTATAACTTATGACCCATCCTAAATAAAGTTTTAGATTCTAGGTCCTTTCCATGTTTTGTAAGTTGTGCCTTGCCACCAAAGATCCTGATAGTAAGATAATGCAAGAGTAAATACCTATAACCGCAACAATAACCGCTTATTCTGTTAAAAGACAACCTCTGTTCTAAAAGCCTGTTATATAAATTCCTACTACCTTTCCCCTTATAAACAACCCTAACAACCCTTAATTCAACTACTCAGTTGTAATACACACCTTGCGCCTAAAGACATTATTTATTTATAAATTTATTAACTAATTTAATTTCTCTTTACTGTTTATAGTGATTAATTTAAATAGTGACCAATTACACACTCATCAAATCAGAGTTATTAGGGTTGCCATCAACCCCAAACCTAGAGTTACTGGAGTTACCGCAATATCTAATGAAAGGGTTGTCAGGGTTATTATATGATTGCGTACGCAGGGTTGTTAGAGTTATACTTACAAGGGCTGATAATTGGAGGTTTTATGAAGTACCCTGTGAAAATAATTAAGTTAATCAGTGATGATAACTTTGAACTAACTGTGCCCGACTTACCTGGCTGTAAGTTAAAAGGTCATTCAATTGAAGTAGTGATGGACGGTATTACTGAGGTGATTGCCAACCATTTAAGTATTTTGGCTGAGTATGGTGAAAATATTCCGCATGCTTCTTCAATTGATTCGTTAATGGCAAATCAACCCAATGTTATCTGGGCGGTAATAGATTTTGATATTGTTCCCTACTTGGGAAAAAGTCATAAGATTAATGTTACTTTACCTGAGCTGTTAATTAATCGAATTGATGATCGGGTAAGTAAAAGTGCAGACTATAAAACCCGCTCAGGCTTTATTGCAACAGCTTGTATTGAATTGCTAAATAAAAATAGAACAAACTAGAACAGAGGTTTTAAAATGTCATCAACGAAAAATTTATTATTGCTAAGTAGCTCTCGTGTTGGAAATACTGATTATTTAACCCATGCATTAACTATGATCAAATCTCATTTGGGAGATGTAAGAGCGATTTTATTTATACCCTACGCGGGCGTCACAGTATCGAATGACCAATATACTGAGATGGTGACTAATGCCCTATCGTCAATAGAAATTAATGTGACGAGTATTCATCAATATACTGATCCCGTTGAAGCGATAATGTCTGCTGAAGCTATTGTGATTGGCGGAGGAAATACTTTCAGATTGTTAGAATTACTTTATGACAATGATTTACTCACAGCCATTAGCACTAAAATTGGTCAAGGTACCCCTTATATTGGTTGGAGTGCAGGGTCAAACGTTGCAGGATTATCAATCAAAACAACAAATGATATGCCAATTGTAGAGCCGAAAAGTTTTAACGCACTGAGCTTAGTTAATTTTCAATTAAACCCTCATTACACTGACTTTAATCCGCCAGGGTTCAACGGTGAAACTAGAGAGCAGCGTTTAAAAGAGTTTATGGTGGTATCTCCAACAACAACTATCATTGGTATTGTGGAAGGCACAGCACTTAAGTGTGTGGATGATAAAGTCACATTAATTGGTGAAAATGATGGGTATATATTTAAAGCAGGCAAAAAGTTAACGTTTAAGGCTGGCGATACGTTAACTTTTAATTAATATACAGTAATACCATTTCGTATAAAGAAGTGACTACTTTCTGAAACAAATTGGTATCAGCTTTATTGCGGCAGCAGAGAAAGGTTTATTTTCTTTGCTGCTGATTCAATGCTCTCATTTTCTACAAAAGTAGCGAGTAAGGGAGCCGGAAGTAATGCCATCAACTCATTGATATTATCGGTTAAATATGACATTGGCTGCTGACAGTTAGCAACCCAACCTACACAATTAAGTTGGTCATTTTTAATGGCTTCATAGGTTAGCAAAGCATGGTTTAAACAACCTAACTTCATATTGATGACTAAAATAACATCTTGATTAGTTTTTATGGCAAATGAAGATAAAAATTGGTTGTTACCCAAAGGTAAACGCCAACCTCCTGCACCTTCCGTAACAATGATGTCTGCCCCTGACTGCTCAACTAGTTGATACCCGATCACACAATCTGCTACAGATAACTTAATATGTTTATTTTGTGCTGCAATATGAGGTGCTATAGGTGCTTCAAAGGCAATTGGATTTACCTGATTAATGGTTTGATCACAATTTACTTCAGCTAGTAAAAGACGAGCATCTTCATTGATCAATTGTTTACCTTGCCAATAACAACCTGCAGATATAGGTTTATACGCCGCTACTTTTTGGTTAGATAATACTAATGCACGGATGAACGCTCTGGCAAAGTGAGTTTTACCTGCATCTGTGTCTGTTGCAGTAATAAAGTAGTTTTTCATGATGATGTCTTAATAATTAAAGCTGAATAAACACTATACGTTGCAGGATAAATACCGCTAGGCTCTTGAAAATTCTGATAACTTTCGATCATTTTCTTCCACTTTTCTTTACCAGCGAGTCCTTTACTTAATTTTTTAGGGACTTGATTAGCACCAAGCCCTTTTAATTCGATAGCTAAGTGTTTAACACTTTCATACTCTAAAACAATATCTTTACTTAGATGTTTTACTTTATTTGCTGCCCCTATATTAAATAGTTGGTTAAGTTCATCTTCTGTATGAAAATCAATAACGTGTTTGTCGTTATCAACTTGGGCCCATGATGCTTTTAATTCTTGTAAAGTCCCGTCAATTAGCGTTGATACAACAAATAACCCACCAGGCTTTAAAATACGCATTACTTCTTGCAACGCTTTATCAATAGGCTCGCACCATTGGATCATTAAATTGGAATAAACAACATCTATACTCCCGGTTTGGTATGGAAGTTTGAAAGCGTCACCTTGAGCCCAGCGTATATTATATTTTCTACTTTCTTTTGCATACTTTAGCATTTTAAATGAGATATCGGTGCCTACAACACGCTCATACCGAGTTGCTAACAAATCAGAAAAATATCCTGTTCCACACCCTAAATCTAACACAGTGATATTTTGCTTTTCTGGTAACCAAGGTAGTAAATGTTTGCCAGTGAAGCGTTGTAGCCTCGCAGAAATATCATAAGACTTGCTAGCATCACCGAATGAACGCGCTATTTTTATTCGGTTTTTTACATCGGGCATTAAATTACAACCTCATTAATACTTTGAGCTAAGTATTTGATATCTTGCTCATTATGGTGAGCACAAATAGTAACACGTAACCGAGAACTGTTTGTTGGTACTGTAGGCGGACGTATTGGTGTTAACCAAATCCCCTTTCTTTTTAGTTTTTGTGCTGCCATCAATGTTTGTTCTGCATCACCAATAACAATTGCATGAATTGAAGACGATGTTGGTACAAGTGTTATATTATCGTTGAGCATTTTAATAAATAATTGGCTTAACTGATTTATTTTTTCTCTTCGCCAAGTTTCTTTTTGAATCAATTCAACACTCTTAATTGTTGCCCAAGCAACTGCTGGAGACATTGCTGTAGAATATATGTAATGACGAGAAAAATTTACTAAAAATTGATACATATCTTCATCACAGGTGACAAAAGCACCATTAGTAGCAATGGCTTTACCAAAAGTTGCCATGGTTAAGTCACTTTCACAATAATAGCTACTGCCTTGACCTTTATCGCCTACTACACCAATTGAATGGGCATCATCAATATAAGTTTTAGCATTATACCTTTGTGCTAATGTATTTAATTGTACAATGTCAGCACTGTCTCCATCCATACTAAATACGCCTTCACTGATAATAAGTTGATTATGATCATTTTGCGTTGCCATTATTCTAGCTAACTGTTCATAATTATTATGTGCAAAACGTTTAAAAGATTGTTTATCATTAATAACAGCGTCAATTAATGAAGCATGACTGAGCTTATCTAAAATAAATTTAACGTTATTTTGAGCTAATGCTTGAATAACACCAGTGTTGGCGGCAAAACCACTGGCATATAACAAGCATCTAGGTTTGTTTAACCACTGACATATTTTTTCTTCTAATGCTTGATGAGCATAATTAAAGCCAGTGACTAGACTTGACGCACTAGCGCATAACCCAAAGCGATCAACACCTTCGATTAAGGCTTTATTAATGTCTTTGTGTTGGTTCAAACCAAGGTAATCGTTAGATGAAAAGTTTAGATATTTCTCCCCATCGACAATAATCTCTGTGCCTGTTTGAGCGGTAATTAAAGAACGCTCACGAAACAACGACAAATGTTGTTGCTGTCTCACTTGTTCTTTTAGAAATTTAAAGCTCATCAAGCCATTACTGCGCAGCGTTATAAAATAAATCGCTATGTTGGTTATTGATCACCTGATGAGTTAATTTTTCTTGCACTTGCTCGTCATCAATATCGTGTTTAATGGTTTCGGTATTTATACCAAGTTTTTTAAATAACATTACATCAGCATTAGTTTCAGGATTAGCCGCGGTTAATAACTTGCAGCCAAAAAAGATAGAGTTAGCTCCCGCAAGAAAGCACATTGCTTGCATTTGTTCGTTCATTGCTTCCCTGCCAGCTGAAAGTCTTACATGACTTTTTGGCATCATAATACGCGCAACAGCAATACAGCGGATAAAGTCGAAAGAATCTAAGTCATCTACATTAGCTAATGGCGTGCCATCAATTTTAACAAGCATGTTAATTGGTACACTTTCTGGTTGTGGTGATAAGTTAGCAAGTTGAGCAAGCAACGACGATCTATCTTCGGCTTTTTCCCCTAAACCTACAATACCGCCTGAGCATACTTTCATTCCTGAATTTCGCACGTTTGCTAATGTGTCAAGCCTGTCTTGGAAGGTCCGCGTTGTAATAATTTGGTTGTAATGCTCAGGTGATGTGTCTAAATTATGGTTATAATAATCTAAGCCTGCATCTTGTAGTTCGTTCGCTTGGTCTTTATCAAGCATGCCTAATGTCATGCACGTTTCTAGTCCTAAAGACTTTACCCCTTTTACCATTTCTACCACATAAGGCATGTCGCGAGCTTTAGGGTTTCTCCAACCAGCGCCCATACAAAAACGTGTAGAGCCCTGTTCTTTAGCTTTTTGTGCCGCTTCAAGGACTTTTTCAACCTCCATTAAGCGCTCTTTATCAATGTCCGTTTTATATCGGGCGCTTTGAGAGCAATATTTACAGTCTTCTGGGCAAGCACCTGTTTTTATTGAAAGCAATGTGCTTACTTGAACTTCATTAGGGTTAAAGTTTTCACGATGCGCTACTTGTGCTTTAAACATTAAATCATTAAATGGTAAGTCAAATAGTGCGTTGACTTCTTGCTGTGTCCAGTTATGGCGAACTTGAAATTGAACATTTTTTGAATTGTTGGCATTTAAAGACATGTTAACGACCTAGAATAATGGAATTGAATAAGTAAACTTTTAGCGGTAGTCTATGCATCACAACGAATATGTCAACAACCACTCTCAAACTAAGTTTACTAATGACCAATAAACATACAGATGATTTAGCCTTTGATCGCCAACATATTTGGCACCCTTATACATCAATGAGTAAACCGTTACCTTCTTATCATGTTAAATCTGCCAGTGGCGTTACCATTGAACTTTCAAGTGGCGAGCATTTAATAGATGGTATGTCTTCATGGTGGTCGGTGCTTCATGGCTATAACCACCCTAAGTTAAACCAAGCACTAATAGCTCAAAGCAAGCAATTTTCTCATGTAATGTTTGGTGGATTAACACACCAACCCGCTATCGACTTATGCCGTAAACTTGTTGATATATCGCCTAAAATACTAACTAAAGTTTTTTTAAGTGATTCGGGATCAGTTGCCGTAGAAGTTGCATTAAAAATGGCGTTTCAGTATTGGCAAAGTAAAGGGGTTAATACTAAAAATCGTTTAATGACCGTTAAAAATGGCTATCATGGTGATACATTTGCGGCAATGTCAGTATGTGACCCTGTAACCGGAATGCATCAAATATTTGATAAAGTATTGATGAAAAACATTTTTGCTCCACAACCTCAGTGCGACTTTAATAATGATTGGGATGAAAGCTGCATTGATGAGCTGTCTTTATTATTTGAACAACATCACACAGAAGTTGCAGCGTTTATTATAGAGCCCATTGTTCAAGGTACTGGTGGTATGAATTTTTATCACCCTGAATATTTAAAAGCCTGCCGGCAGTTGTGTGATCAATACGATATTTTATTAATTTGCGATGAAATAGCGACCGGATTAGGCCGTACCGGTAAATTGTTTGCAAGTAACTGGGCTGATATATCACCCGATATTATGTGTTTAGGAAAAACTTTAACTGGTGGTTACCTTACCTTGGCCGCTACATTAACTACTGAGCACATTGCTAATACGATCAGTGACGGGGAAGCAGGATGTTTTATGCATGGCCCAACTTATATGGGAAACCCATTAGCCTGTGCTGTAGCAAATGCTAGCATTGATCTCTTAATATCAAGTGATTGGCAGACAACTGTAACGCAAATAGAGCAACACTTAACTAAACTGATACTACCACTGGCAAACCACTCAAGAGTAGAAGCTACACGCGTATTAGGTACCATTGGTGTAGTAGAAGTTAAACAAAATGTTAATGTGGCGACGATACAAAAACGTTTCGTTGAATTAGGTGTATGGATCCGCCCTTTTGGTCGGCTTATTTATATAATGCCACCGCTAATTATTAAAGCTAATGAACTTGCACAACTTGCTAAAGCCATATCTATTGTTCTTGATGAAGACAATTGCTTTGATAAGGGCAAGTAAGTATTAACCTTGACCTAATACTTAATGCAGAACTTAGCTTTATCCTTATCCTTTATTTATCAAGGGTAAAGTCTAATTTTCTCACTTTGATATTAACACCAAAGTTTGTTAGCCCATGGTAAAAATCAGCTAGATTACAAGTACTCACTTGTTTGCAAATTATGCCGTATTTTAAAATTGCAGGTTTATAGCTTTGTAATGATGCTTGTTCAAGCCAAAAGAGTGCTTTTTTGAAATCTATTTCTACATAGCGACCATTAATATACATTTCGGCTAGGTTAACTTGCCCTTGTGCATAACCTAGCTCTGCGGATTGTTGAAAGTATTCAAAAGCAGATGCTAAATTAGTTTCACTAAAGCGTTCATTTAAATAAGACTCACCAGTAATATTTTCTTTTTTCCCATAAATTAAATGACTACTAACAGCCCTAGGCTTTTCTGGTCCAACTAAATTCCCAAATAACTTTTTTCTAACTGGTCGTTTTGCTAAATATATTACGTTGTTGTAATACATATTTTTAATTTCACTTAGAGGTAAATTATACCGCTTAGTTTCAAAGGAATCGCTATATCTTAGTTGCCCATAAGAAATGCTGTTAATAGCGGCATTTTGGCGTTGGTACAAGAGTGCGCTATAGACTAGCGTTACTATATCACCGGTTATATCAACAACCTTTGCGATACGATATTTTTCTGTTGGTCTTAACTTATCACTGAGTAACCGATAATCTACAAAGTAGATGTCATTTATTTTGGGATTTGAAATAACTGCTAAGCTTTGATTTTGCTCGGCTTTAGTTGTTTTATATTGGTATAAAACTATTAGTAGCAGTATCAGTAGCAATACAATAGCAACAATGCTTTGTATATAACTTGGTTTTATTTTTGGTACTTTAAAAGACTTAATATTAAGTGCTTCATTAAATGTCATAAAAGTTCATCCTTATACTTTTTCTATTCACTACAATGATAAATATAATAACTAACCCGATCCCTTTGTAACAATTTGCACCAATATATATACGATCCACGCAACAGATACGATAAAAAGTAGTAACGAATTAAAGTATTTGTGATCTGTTTTTCTACGAGAACGAAATCGGTTTAATATAATGCTCACATAACTTATCAAAGCACTTAGCCATAATAAAATATAGAGATACCCTGTTAAAGGCGTTAACCAAAATTTTCTTACCTCAATGCCATGATACCGAAGTACACCATATTGGTTATCGGGAGCAGCATAGTAAGACATGACCAAAGCAAAGGTGAATAATAACCAACTAATAATAGCTGAACCTTTAAGGATCAGGGTCCAAATATCCATTTGTTTACGGCGCTCTTTATCTTGCATTTTACTAGCAACCTTTAATAAATTTTATTTATAGCAAGTTTTTTAACTTTTACGGCCTATTATCGTCAATTTTTACTTGTTAAACACAATAAGCAAGGTAACATATCATCCCCAAAATATAGAAGAACATTTAACAAATAAAGAGGTTGATAAATGTCAGTTATAGCAATTACTGATGTATTAACGGGTAAACACCCAGTTGATCAAGAAATTACTGTTCACGGATGGGTAAGAACTCGTCGTGACTCAAAAGCAGGTATTTCATTTTTAGCCATTCATGATGGCTCATGCTTTGATGCTATACAGGCTATAGTGCCAAGTGAATTAGACAATTATCAATCAGATATACTCAAAGTCACAACGGGTGCGGCTGTTGTTGTTACTGGCACATTAGTAGAGTCTCCGGGGCAAGGTCAAGCATTTGAGATCCAAGCAACTAAAGTAGAGGTTCTTGGCTTTGTTGAAGATCCTGATACTTACCCAATGGCAGCTAAACGCCATAGTATTGAGTTTTTGCGTGAACATGCCCATTTACGTGCTCGTACCAATTTAGGTGGTGCTGTTACTCGCGTTCGTAACTCTCTTGCACAAGCGATACATCGTTTTCTTCACGAAAAGGGCTATTTGTGGATCAGCACACCCCTTATCACTGGCAGCGATTGTGAAGGTGCTGGTGAAATGTTCCGTGTTAGTACACTTGATTTAGAAAACTTACCTCGTACCGATAAAGGTGAAGTTGACTTTAACCAAGACTTCTTTGGTAAAGAAACATTTTTAACCGTATCTGGACAGCTTAACGTTGAAACTTACTGCTGTGCTTTATCAAAGGTGTACACTTTCGGGCCTACTTTTAGAGCTGAGAATTCAAATACAAGCCGTCATTTAGCCGAGTTTTGGATGGTAGAGCCTGAAATCGCCTTTGCTGATCTTTCTGATGCCGCAGATCTTGCTGAAGAAATGCTTAAATATGTATTTAAAGCGGTACTGGAAGAACGTGCTGACGACCTCGCTTTTTTCCAACAACGTGTAGATAAAACAGTTATTGATCGTTTAAATTCGGTTGTTAATTCTGATTTTGTTAGACTTGACTACACAGATGCTATTACTATTTTAGAAAACTGCGGTAAAACATTCGAAAACCCAGTATCTTGGGGTGTAGATTTAAACTCAGAGCACGAGCGTTTTCTAGCTGAAGAACACTTTAATGGCCCTGTTGTGTTAAAAAATTATCCGAAAGATATTAAATCATTTTACATGCGTTTAAATGATGACGGTAAAACAGTTGCTGCAATGGATATTTTAGCACCAGGCATTGGTGAAATTATTGGTGGTAGTCAACGTGAAGAACGATTAGATGTATTAGATCAACGTTTAGCTGAAATGAATTTAGACAAAGATGATTACAGTTGGTACAGAGACCTGCGTAAGTACGGTACTGTGCCTCATTCAGGTTTTGGTTTAGGCTTTGAACGTTTAGTTGCATACGCAACGGGCGTATCAAATGTTAGAGATGTGATCCCATTCCCTAGAACACCAAATAACGCATCGTTCTAAATCGCGATATCGTTTAAAAGCCCGCTAAAAAATTGATTATGAGCGGGCTTTTTTATGTGTAATCTTAACTGTAATATGATTACTATAGATAGCTCACTATGCCTTCGGTCGATTTTGTACCTTTTACTAAATAATCTTTTGGCATACTGCCTATATAGAGAAACCCAACAATATCGTTTTCTGGTGACACATTAAGTGCTGTCTTAACGTCTTCATTGTAACTTATAGCACCTGAACGCCAAATAGCACCATATCCTAATGCAACACAAGCCATTTGCATTGCATGACATGCACAACCAGCAGCTAAAAACTGCTCTTTTTCAGGCACTTTGTCGTGAGACTTATAATCAGTGCTAACAACTATTATTAGCGGCGCTCTAAACGGCATTTTAGCGGCCTTATCCAATTTTGCTTGGTCTGTCTCTGTTGTTGAGATAGCCTTTACAAAAATATCACTTAATGTATCTAACCCTTCGTTTTGTACAACCGTAAAATGCCATGGCGTTAAACACCCATGATCAGGTGCTCTCATACCTGCGGCAATAATCTTGTCTATTTCGTTACTAATTGGTGCTGGCGGACAGAGTTTTGCCGTAGACTGGCGAGTTAATAGCAATGATAAACTATCGTTCAAAATAATTTCCTTTAAAATATGTATAAGCGACCTAAGTTTATATTGCTAATTATATAGAATATAAAGCAAATTAGTAGTCACCTTGGTTCTGCGTTAAATTATGCATTGTGATCGAAATACCTGCCGAGTAAATACATGTTTAAGATTTATTTACAAAAGAAACTACTCAGCACGACAAATTTTCAGTAGCATAGCTAATAAATCGACTTACAAAGAAAAGCACGTAAATATGAATGAACAAACGAGTACAAATACAAGTAAAAAACCTAGCCGTATAGGTAGGTTATTCTCATCAATTTTTAGCCTATTAAATACGTTACGTAAAACGATAGTAAACTTAGTTTTTTTTACCATATTACTCGTTTTTATTTTGGCTTTAACTTCAGACAACGACAAAATTATCGTACCAAACGAAACTGCACTTGTATTAAATATAAGAGGCGATGTAGTTGAACAAAAGCAATTAGTTGACCCGCTTGATAGCTTTGTTAATGAAGCATTTAATCAAACGCCACAAAACCAAGAAGTATTACTCAATGATATTGTTGATGTGATCAAACATGCTAAAAATGATGATCGGGTTAAAGTATTAGTTTTAAAGCTAGAACGAATGACTGGTTCAGGATTAACGAAGCTAGATGTGATAGCTAAGCAACTTATTGATTTTAAAGCATCAGGCAAGAAAATAATTGCTACTGGCGATCAATACGATCAAAACCAATATTATTTAGCAAGTTTTGCTGATGAAGTTTGGTTGAACCCCAATGGTTACTTATTACTAGACGGCTATGGTCGCTATCAACTTTACTTTAAGTCTGCATTAGACAAGTTAGAGATTAGCCAACACATTTTTAGAGTAGGTACTTATAAATCAGCTGTAGAACCTTATATGCGTGATGATATGTCAGACGCCGCAAAAGAAGCTAATAAAGCATGGTTAGATGAATTATGGGTTCATTACAAAAACAATGTAGCAAAACAGCGCGGTTTTTCAGTTAATAATTTCGATGAAAGCCTGTCAGATATTATTACTAAATTACGTGCTGTAGACGGTAAAATTGCTGATTACGCCTTGAATAACCAATGGGTTGATCACCTAAAAACTCGCGAACAAGAGTTGTCAGATTTAACCGCGTTAGTCGGTACCGAAAAATATCAACATATTGGTTTCGAAGACTACTTAAAAACAATAAAACCTATTTTCCCAATTGTTAATCCTACAACAGCCAAAGTGGCAATAGTTGTTGCTAAAGGGACCATTTTAGATGGTAAACAAAAACCAGGTACAATTGGTGGCGACAGCACAGCGGCATTACTTAAAAAGGCGCGTGAAAACAAACAAGTAAAAGCGGTTGTTTTAAGAGTTGATAGCCCTGGTGGTAGCGCGTATGCCTCTGATATAATTAGGCAAGAAATTGAATTACTGAAAAAAAGTGGTAAGCCTGTGGTGGCTTCTATGGGGACTTACGCTGCTTCTGGTGGGTATTGGATCTCAGCTCCTGCTGATAAAATAATTGCAGCCCCAACTACTATAACAGGCTCTATTGGCATCTTTGGTTTTTTTATGACCTTTGAAAATACACTCAGTAAATTAGGTATTCACACTGATGGTGTAGCTACTACAGAGTTTGCCGGTGTTGGTTTAACGCGAGAAATTACCCCACAAATGCATGAAATATTTCAAATGGGTATTGAGCGTGGCTATAAAGACTTTATTACATTAGTTGCCAATAATCGTAACCTAACATTAGAAGAAGTAGATACTATTGCCCAAGGCAGAGTATGGACAGGTTCAAAGGCAAAAGAGTTAGGGTTAATTGATGATCTTGGCGATATGAATGACGCCATTAACATTGCTGCTGAACTCGCTAAATTAGATAGTTTCGATACGCTAATTGTAGAAAAAGAATTATCGCCAAGAGACCAATTTTTAGAAAGTCTTGTTGGACAAGCACTAGTCTATTTGCCCGAAGAAACAGGCACTTCGCCCTACTCAACGGGACCTATTAAAAAGTTACTTAACAAGCTTGCTGCTGAATTTAGCGCTGTTGAGCAATTGAATGATCCACAAGGAATATACTCACTTTGTTTGACCTGTGAGATATAAGAATATAATGAAAAAAAGAATATATATAGCATATACCGGCGGAACCATTGGAATGAAGGCCAGTAAAGAGGGGTTCGTTCCAATAAAGGGCCATTTAACTGAATCAATTATGAAAGTACCCGACTTTCATCGCTCAGAAATGCCAGAATTTACAATTAATGAGTATTCACCATTAATTGATTCTTCTGATATGACACCTAATGACTGGCAGTTAATCGCTAATGATATTGACAAACATTATGATGATTATGACGGGTTTGTAGTTTTACATGGCACAGATACCATGGCCTATACTAGCTCTGCTCTGTCATTTATGTTTGAAAACCTATCAAAGCCGATAATTGTAACAGGGTCGCAGATCCCGTTTAGCCAATTACGCTCCGATGGGCAGGAGAATTTATTAAATGCTTTATATATAGCAGCTAACTACCCTATTAACGAAGTTGGCTTGTTTTTTAACAATAAATTATTTAGAGGCAACCGAAGCATTAAGGCTTATGCTGATGGCTTTGATGCTTTTGATTCACCAAATATGCCTGCGTTACTAGAGGCAGGTATAAATATTCGCGTAATTGCCGGTAAATTAAGTGATGGAATAAGTAAGCGTCCCCGCTTACATCAAATGACACCACAACCTGTTGGTGTTGTTCATCTTTACCCTGGTATAAGTGCTGAATTAATTGAAAATATTATTAAACAACCAGTTAAAGCGTTAATTATAAAAAGTTATGGTGTTGGCAACGCGCCTCAAAGTAAGGCGTTATTGTCTTGCTTAAAAGCGGCAATTGACAATGGTATTATTATTGTTAATTGTAGCCAATGTATTAGAGGTACCGTTAATATGGGTGGCTATGCTACAGGTTCGGCATTAAGCCAGTGTGGTGTAATAAGTGGTGGAGATATGACGTTAGAAGCGGCTTTAACAAAGTTACACTTTTTACTCAGTAGCGACTTATCAATCGCACAAATAAAACTACAAATGGGTACTAATTTGCGCGGCGAAATTACCGATTAAACGAGGTAACAACAAATGGCTTTTAACTAAAAGCTAAAAGCCATTTATTAACCTTATATCAAAAACAAAGGTCGAATTCGTGAAATTAGTGGCAAGTCTTCATGAGTTAGTTTTCCTAGCATTAACCACTCGCTGAATATACCTTCTAATGAAACAACTTGTTTATTAGTAAGTTGTTGCTGCATTAATTCTACTTGTACTTTCATCGTTAGTGCGTGATCAGATTCCGGGGGTTTAACCCCTGCAATTAGCTCTAGCGCAACAGTCATTTCTTTGCGGCGATCTGAATCTGCTTCGGTTTTTGGTATCGCTTTAAGTTGTTTTTTCCATTTTGTGTCTAGCTTAATAAACTGATCATCAGCGTCATAATCTACTTCATTTTCTATTGCATTATTAATAATTGCAAATAGTGTATGCCAGGTAGCTTCTTTTTTATGTTTAACTAGCGCACTTTTTTGATTATTTAATTTAGTAGTAATAGCAGCTACCTGAGCTAACATATCATTACTTTGTGGCTTTAATACTGTTAGCTGTTCTTTTAATAGATCAATCTCTTCAATAAACGACTTTATTTGCACTAAAGAGTTTTGACCTTCAGCCTGAGCGTCTAAATGAGTAAGCTGTATTGATAATTCATTCAGTTTTAGTTTATTACTTTCAATTGTAATTTCCTGCTGCTGACTACGCATAGCAAATATTTGATCATTAAACACTCTGAATGCTTTCCACAGTTTATTTTCTTCTTTCGGTCCACTGTAGCCAATATCTCGCCATTGTTTCTGTAATTGTTTAATAGCATGAGATGCTTGCTCTTTATCATCTAGCTTTAATAAAGATTCTGCTTCACCAATCAATGCTCGCTTCTTTTGTGCATTAGTTTGATGAAACTCGTTTATCGAATGTTTAACTGGTTTAATTGCAAGCGTAAACTCTTTATTTAAGCGATGATATTGTTGTTTATCAACTTCTCCTGCATTGCGCCATTTTTGTAATAACTTATTTAAGTCACTGTCCAATTGTTTCCAATTAATATCGCCTTGTTCTGTCACTCTCATTGCTAAAGCTTTGCTTTGAGTAATGAGTTGTTCGCGATCTGATCGGTGTTGCTCTCTCAGCTTCTCTTGCTCGCTATAAAACAAACGACAAGGTGCAAATGCTTGTTCACATGCAAGATTAAACGCAGTATTAAGCTCATCATTAAGATCAGCTTGTGCATGACCAAAAGAATTCCATAATTTACGAAAACTTTTAACTTTATCAGCTTGCTCCAAAGGGCTAGCTAAAGGTGTTTCAGCTATTGCTTGTGCTTCTTTCAACAGTGCTAGTTTCTTTGGTGTAGCTACATAGCTTTCCCAGTCGCTCAGATCATTAATTTTATCTTGGCAAGCTAAGTAGTCTTTCGCTAAGTGCTGCTGTTGTTGCTCAGTTAATTGTAAATATGACTTTTCAGCTTTTTTGAATACACCAAACGACGCATTAAATTTACCACTGTTGATTAACCGTTTTACATCAGCAAATTTATTTTTTACATGTTTAAATTGAAGTAAAAGCGCTCGTTCAAACGGAGAGTTAGCTTCATTCCACTGTGTTGTTAATTCCTGGTACGAGTCTGTAATACTCTTAGGTAATAAATAACAAGAGTCTTTATTAACTTTACGCCATTGTTTTTGCCAGTTTTTGTAGAAATTAAGTTTGTCAGTATATTGTTCAACTGATTGAGGTATAGCCACTTGCGATAACTGAGAAATTAAATGTGTAGCACTAGTAATTGACTCCGCAATTAAATCTAATTGTAGGAGCTTAGTTTGTTCTTGTTTAAATAATGCGCTCAACCGTGCTTTTGCAGAGTCATCTAAGATCGATGTTGATAATGCATTAAGTTGTTGATCAATTAACTGCTCAACTTGTGCCTTATCAATTTCAGTATTTTCGTATATTGCAGTGGTGATTTTTTGGTTCAGTTGGGTAACATTGTCATGAAAAGCTTTTGATTGTGCTAACTTTTCCTGAGCTAACTTTAATTCAATTTGTTGTTGCTTGTAATCTTCGGCTTTAATTGCAAAGATTTTTGATAATTGTGCTTCAATAGTCTGCCACTTAAGATTAAAGCTAGTGACCTCCTCTTCAGAGAGAAGACTAAAATCTGCTTTTAATTCATTCCATTGACCAATTATTCCATCTTTTTTAACTATCATATCCTGATAGATAGGAATATCTTTAAGCGCTAAATATTTAGCTAATATCAGTTGCGCTTGCTTAGCTAATTTAATCGGCTTTTCTTTAGCTTCAACTAATGCCGCTATTTTATCGTTTATAGCAGAGGTAACTTCATTAAGCTCTGTTTTCTTAGCTAATTTTTCTAATAAAGCAATATCATCAACGTGTTCTACAATATAGGTTTGTAATTTACTATTATCACTTTTATTAAATAGCTTTACCGCGAGTTGCGGTTTATTAAGCAATTCATAAAGCGTAATTTGCAAATTAGAATTAGTCTCTTGGAAAAGCCATTTTTCAAGTAACTGTTGGTTAGGTTGTTGTTCTAAAAATGCAAATTTTTCTTTGTTATCAAGTGTTATGGCATCGAGACCAAGCACAATGTCTTCTACTTTTTGCTGAGCAAGTGCCTTAACATTCTGGTTATCATTATTATTGCTAGCATCTAACCATGTTGAAAACTGATTAACTTTTGCCAACGCACTTAGACGAACATCTTTACTTGGATCTGATTCAATTAATCCAACCAAAATATGTTTGTCTGAAGGCTCCGATACATTAAGTTCGGTTAAAGCTTGGAGCCTTACTTTAGCATTTTTGCTCTGCCATTTTTCTTTGAATAATTTAGAAAAAATCATAAATCTGTGAACCTTGCGATTGCTTCATTTTGTTTAGCAAAACTAGCTTTAAGCTCTCGCTTAGTTTTCGTAACAATTTCACCATTTGAACCTACAGTTAATATTTCATCTGAATTTAAATGCTTAGCTTGATAAGCCATAATTAACTGTAATGCATTTTCTTGTTGCTCTTTGCCTACTTCATTTCCTTCTGGCCATTTACCCGTTTCAGCAGCATGCTTTAAACGCAAATACATATCTTCAGACATGTTTTCAACAACGTTGATGAGATCCATATTATTTACTACTACGCTTTAATAAGATTAATCGAATACGTGTGGCTATGTACCAAACGAAGCCAACCAGTGCACAAACCACTGACAATGCATATTCTACAGTTCCAGGCTGCACATCTTGCCAGTAAAATAACAAAAAGCCACCACAAAATAGCAACATTGCAATAAATGAATGTGTCATTAATCGTTGAGACTTGTTAATAACATTTACTTTCGACAATGTTTGCAGCTTTTCTTCATCTAAATTTTGAAGATCAATTGCGCAATGAGAACAAGTTTTTGCTTTATCAGATATTTTCTTTTTACAACTTGGACAATTTATTACAGCCATAATTACCTCGTTAAAAAATTTTGGGGTTATTCTACAAAAAAAAGCACCACATTGGGCGCTTTTTAATAAATTATTTAACATCTATTGATCTAAACAGAAGTTATATCCTTATTGATTCAACTTCTGATAGAAAAACTTGTTAAGGTGCGTTTTTATTAATTCGGTTTTCCCAGAAAGTCGCATTTTTAATGCCAAGTTTCTTAGGATCAAATGTATAAACCTCAACATTATCTTTTTGCTGACGTTCATAATCTCTTAATGCTTTAATTGCTGGTTTCGACATAAAGAAGATAATAAGAATGCCGATAATATTTAACCAAGCCATTATACCAACACCAACATCACCCATGCCCCAAGCAACATCAGCAGCTTTTATCGTGCCATAAAAAACAGCAACCATAATAAGCATTTTAAGCGCAAAAATTAGCCCTGGAATTTTTACAGTACGTCTTATATAAGCGACATTGTTTTCAGCAATAAAGTAGTATGCAAGAATAGTAGTAAAGGCAAAGAAAAATAACGCTAATGCGATAAATGGCTTACCAAAACCTTCAAGTACACTTTCTACAGCAATTTGTGTAAATGCAGGACTATTAGCTGCAATATCACCAGCGATATTTTGTACAATAAAGTTAGCCTGACCTTCTAACTGTACGTTATACGACTGTGTGATAATAATCATAAAGGCAGTAGCAGAACAAACGAACAAGGTATCAATGTAAACTGAAAAAGATTGCACTAAACCTTGTTGTGCCGGGTGCTCAACCTCAGCTGCAGCCGCGGCATGAGGACCAGTACCTTGACCAGCCTCATTAGAATACACACCACGTTTAACACCCCAACCAATTGCTGCACCAACACCTGCCATAGGTGAAAACGCATCACTAAATATTAAGGCAATTACACTAGGTAATCGGTCGAAATGCAGGGCAATAATTGTACATGCAATAATGATATAAGCTAAAGCCATAAATGGTACAACTACTTGTGTAAAATGAGCAATACGCTTTACACCACCAAAAATGATAAAACCTAGAATTAAAACAATAAAAACAGCGGTATACACTTTAGTTAATGCTAATTCACCAAAAGCAGTATCAATGTAGTCGCCGCTACCAAATACCATAACGACCGCTTCACCAATACTATTTGATTGTACTGTTGGTAATAAAGCGCCACAGGCAATAATTGTTGCAATAGCGAAAATCCAAGCGTACCATTTTTGTCCCATTGCTTTTTCTATATAGTAAGCGGGACCACCTCGGTATACACCATCACTTTCTTCTTTATATATTTGCGCATTAGTAGACTCTATATATGCAGTTGCTGCGCCAAAAAATGCAACTACCCACATCCAAAATACAGCGCCAGGTCCGCCAAAGCCGATTGCAGCAGCAACACCTGCGATATTACCAGTACCAACACGACCTGATAGAGAAACGGCTAGTGCTTGGAATGAAGAAATCCCTTGTTTGGAACTTTTACCTGATAAAAGCAGACGCCACATTTCACGAAAGTGACGTATTTGAACAAAACGTGTAATCACTGAAAAGAAAAGACCTGCACCTAAACATAAATAGATTAATGCTGGACTCCAGATAAAATTATTGAGTGTATTTACTAACTCTTGCACTGTTTAACTCCTAATTATTATTTTTATTATTGGTTGTTTTATCTTAAGTCATCTACCACATGATAAATTGCAGACAATACGTCTCTACCCAACAAACTACTACGATTATCTGACCAACCAACGTTTAGATCAGGTAATAGCTCATTATCTTTAAATGGCATTTCAACGGTATAAGATAGACACTTAAACTCTTCTCCAACCCAATTAGCAGCGAGAGTTAAATTTGCTTTGCCAGGTTCATCTTTGTCGTAACCTTTATCATCTTGAAACTCAGGCGTGATATTTAATAGTATTGATTTGAATTTTTCTTCTAACGACTTTAATTTATCGTTGTATGAAGGGTTACCTTCACAACCTGCCACAAAGTTTACAGGTAACGCTTCATCACCATGAATATCTAAAAACATATCTACACCTGTTTGGCGCATTTTTTCACGTACTAAATATACTTCAGGGCTATTCTCTATAGTTGGTTGTGCCCATTCTCGATTAAGGTTTACACCTGCAGCATTTGTTCTTAAGTGCCCTCTTACAGAACCATCTGGGTTCATGTTAGGAACTACATAAAAAACGGCTTTGTTTAATAAAGCACGAGCAGCGCCGTCATCTTCGTCGAGTAAACGATCTAAAAAGCCTTCCATAAACCATTCAGCCATCGTTTCGCCTGGATGTTGGCGAGCTGTTAACCAAATTGTTTTTTTACCTTCACCCTCTTCACCTATCTTCAACAAAGAGATGTCTCTACCATCGATTGTTTGCCCTAATACTTGTAGTTGGCAGTCAATGTCGAGTTGGGCGTTATGAATTAAATCTTGATGGCGTTCGTAGCTATAAGGAGCAAAATATGCGAAGTATGTTGAATCATACTCTGGCGTAAATTTGATGGTTAAATGTTGTCCATCAAATTCTGTTGGCACTCTAAACCAATGTTCTCGGTCATAAGAGGCAACTGCTTGATACCCTGGCCAACCGTCTGTATACGCAGATTGGCCAGCATTAGTTATTTTAAGCGTATGCTCTATGTGCTCAAGGTTATGTAATTTAAAATGAAACCACTGAAAATAATCTGATTGATGATCTTTTTTTATTTCTAATTGAATATCATCAGCACGCTCTGCGGCAACAACATGAATATTACCACTATCAAAATTTGATGTTATTTGCATGAAAAGAGTTACTTGTTGTTAAAATGAAAGGCTAAGTGTACACAATCGTTATCAAGATCAGAAGACCTAAAATGATCTTAAATACAGCCCTAACTCTGTTGAATAACCAACAGATTTAGATTTGATGGAATTATGTTCATCAATAATATAATAACTAGGGTATGCGTAAACTTTAAATTGTTGTTTTATTTGTTCATTACCGAGTGCTATTGGAAATGTTAGTTGGTGTTGTTGAACAAAGTCATAAATTTCTTGTTCTGATGTGTAATCTAAACCTACCGCTATAACATCTAAATGTTCATTTTTTTCATAGAGTTTTTGTAAGTTATCAATGCTTGCATGACAAATACTACACCAAGGAGCGAAAAAATACAGAACAAGGTTTTTATCCTTTGCAACTAAGCGTATTTCCTCTCCGGCAGTCGTCATTAACACAGGTGAACTTTCAACTGCTGAATCAGTTGAGAGCATATCACTGGTTTTATACCATGAAAGTAGTTGAAAAATTAAAAAGAAAACAGTGACTTGAATTAATAAATTTTTGATCAATGATATGTCCTTTAAACGGCCTTATGATAATAATACCAATCTCACTAACTAAGTGATCATTTCTACTGGCTAAAACAATCAACTACTGCGTTATTTATTTTATAATTAGAACAACTAGTTATGAAAATAAAAGCCTTGTATTTGGCTGTTTTAACTGCGTATAAAATAGTTCACTTAATTAATGAAACTGGTATAAGACCGTTTAATTGAATAAAAAATTCTTTAGGAGACAGGTCTTAACTGATATGTGTAGCACCCTTCATATATGGTTGTAGCACTTTTGGAATTTCGACACTGCCATCGGCTTGTTGATAGTTTTCTAAAATTGCAACTAAGGTGCGCCCTACCGCTAAACCTGAGCCGTTTAAAGAATGTAACAACTCAGTTTGTTTAGTTTCATTATTTCTAAAACGTGCTTGCATTCGGCGGGCTTGGAAGTCACCCATATTCGAACATGAAGAAATTTCACGGTACGTATTTTGGGCCGGCAACCACACCTCTATATCAAATGTTTTAGTCGCACTAAAACCTATATCGCCGGTACAAAGAACAACGGTACGATAAGGTAATTCTAATAATTCGAGAATTTTTTCAGCATGCCCTGTTAATTCATCAAGTGCATTGAAGGAATCTTCGGGTTTTACTAGTTGTACCATTTCTACTTTATCAAATTGATGTTGACGAATTAATCCACGAATGTCTCGTCCTGACGAACCAGCTTCACTACGAAAACAAGGCGTGTGAGCACACATCTTTATTGGTAGTTCATCTTCTTCTACTATTTCATCTCGAACTAAGTTAGTTAATGGTACTTCAGCAGTTGGAATCAATGAAAATTGACGGTTAGCTAAGTCTGTATGAAATAAATCTTCGCCAAACTTTGGTAACTGCCCTGTTCCATAAAGTGATTGATGATTAACTAAATAAGGAACGTACATTTCTTGGTAACCATGTTGCTCGGTATGAATATCAAGCATAAATTGTGACAATGCTCGATGAAGCTTTGCAATTTGCCCACGCATTACGGCAAATCGTGTACCTGCGATTTTAGCGCCGCTTTCAAAATCAATACCTTTACCTAGAGAAGCACCAATATCAACGTGATCTTTAATCTCAAAGTCAAACGTTCTCGGAGTCCCCCAACGTTTAACTTCTACGTTATCATCTTCACTTTCACCTTGTGGTACAGACTCGTCGATTAAATTTGGAACAGCACTAACAATAGCATCAATTTTTGCAAGTACATCGTTTTGTTCATCTTTTGCTGATTCAAGTTCAGCACCGAGCTGGCTTACTGCAGCTAACAAAGGTGCAATATCTTCACCACGAGCTTTAGCTTGGCCGATAGACTTAGATTGAGTATTACGTTGATTTTGCAACTCTTGGGTTTTAATTTGAATTGCTTTACGTTGCTCTTCTAATAGATTGAAGGCTTCTATATCTAAAGAAAAGCCTCTTTTTGCTAAGTTTTCAGCTACGGTAGTTATATCTGTTCTAAGTTGTTTTGGATCAAGCATGATGAATTACGTTTCTTATTTAGTTACTTTTAAAAATATTGGCAGTTATGCCAATGGGTATTATTTAATTGTTTTGTCTAGGGGCTGTTGATCTTTCGATTTACAGCTCTGTTGCACTTGAATAAGGTGTCAATCGAGGCGCTTAATGTAATATTTGGTTTTCCAAATGCACATTAAGCAACAAAGAGTGACGCTTTTTCAAGACAACCCAAAGGGCTATGGTTATTTTTCAACCTAACTACGTTATGTTATCTTAAAAAATAACCAATAGCAGAGCCTAAAAGGAAAGATCAACAGACCCTAAAGTATTTAGGTTGTTCATTTGTTAAAAAATGTCACTAAATACAATCCTACTCCTGAGGCAAAAACACATAAACTCACGTTTAAAATTACATTAAGCATCGCCTTTAATAAATCACCTTGCTGAATAAGCAGCAAAGTATCCATTGAAAAGGTTGAGAATGTCGTAAATGCGCCAATAAAGCCGATACCTATCAAGGTTCGATAAATACTAACCTCAATTATTCCTTGGTCAATTAAGCCATAAAGCGTGCCCATAACCAGTGAACCGCAAATATTAACTGCCAACGTAGCAAAAGGGAAACCTTTTCCTAGCCAATTTAGAATTAACTGGGAAAAGTAAAACCTCAAACTAGCGCCACAGGCCCCACCAATGGCAACTGTGAAATAAAGTGTTGCGTTACTTATAGCGTTGCTCATCACTCTGCCTGTTCAATTGTGCTAAATAGTTTTGTTTTTCTTTTAATTGCTTTTCTAACCCACGTTCTGTGGGATGATAAAGGTAAGTTTGAGCAAGTTCTTCAGGGAAATAACACTCTCCTGCTGCAAAGGCATTAACCTCATCATGTGCATACCTATATTCTTGACCATGACCAAGATTCTTTGTGATCTGACTCGTTGCGTTTTTCAAGTGAAATGGAACATCTAAGTGGGATGTTTGCGCCGCTAATACCTTAGCTTGTTTAAATGCAACATAAACTGCGTTACTTTTAGGCGCTAATGCCATATAAACAGTTGCTTGAGCAATTGCCCTTTCACCTTCACTAGGGCCTACACGTTGAAAAGTATCCCACGCATTAATTGCAAGTTGCATCGCTCGTGGATCTGCATTGCCTATATCTTCACTTGCTATAGCCAGTAAACGACGAGCTACGTATAGCGCATCGCCCCCACCTGCTAATATTCTGGCATACCAATATAATGCAGCGTCGGGATCTGATCCTCTCACGGATTTATGAAATGCACTTATCAGGTCATAAAATGCATCGCCATTTTTATCATAGAGCGCAACTTTACTGCCTGCTACTTCGGCGATCCGTTGTTCTGTCAGGACAACTTCTTGGTTCTTTTCCTTTGTAGCAGAGGTGGCATTACTATCTTTGTCGGCGAAAGTGATACAGGTTTCAACCAAGTTTAACAACCTACGTGCGTCTCCATCGGCAATTGCAATAAGTTGAGCTTTACTTTTACCTTGAAGTTTAACGTTAATCTGTTGAGTTTCAGCAATATGATTTATGGCCCTGATGAGCACATTTTCAAGGTTTTGAGTCGTTAATTTTTTTAAGGTAAATACACGTGCGCGAGATAAAATAGCCTGATTTAATTCAAATGCAGGGTTTTCAGTTGTAGCACCAATAAAAATAATGGTGCCGTCCTCTATGTGAGGTAGAAAAGCATCTTGCTGACTTTTGTTAAAGCGGTGTACTTCATCAACAAAAAGTACCGTACGTTTTTGTTGATGGATTATACGTTGCTTGGCATTTTCAATTTCAGCTCTAATTTCTTTAATACCACTTGTTACCGCGGAAACCCTTGCTATTTCTGCATCAGCATGACTGGCAATAATTTCTGCTAAGGTAGTTTTGCCAGTACCTGGCGGTCCCCAAAATATAACCGATTGACATTTACCTTGCTCAATCGCTTGAGTGAGTGGCATACCAGGAGCGAGGATGTGTTCTTGACCAACATATTCAGCTAAAGTATTGGGCCTTAACTGTGCAGCTAATGGTTGAAACTGTTGATCAGCAGTAAAAGTTAAATCTAACGTACCATTACCGCTGGTCATCTAAATCAGCCCCGTCAGGTAATGTGAAAATGAACGTGTTATCGTTTAATGGGGTTTTACTATCGATGTTATTCAACGATATTTTACTTATTTGACCAGTTGAATCAATAATATCAAAGCCAACGAGTTGATTCGCAATAGTTTCACTAAAATATAAGGCTAAAGATTTAACTTTACTATTTTCATCTTTTGAATGGATGAGATAATGGGTGTCACTTTTTTTAATTACTTGATAGTGCTGCCATAATTCTTCATTACTATTACTTAATAATAATATCGGTGTGTTAGCTATCGATTGATTAATGCCATAAGCACTTGCCTGTTCAATAAAAGGGTCATAAAACCATAGTGTTTCACCGTCAGATACAATTAGAGATTCGTTAGGCTCTTCAGTAAACCAATAAACTAAATTTGGCTTGCTTACCTTTAATTTCCCTGTTGCTTCTTGAAGTAGGTTACCTTCTTCATCAAGTACTTGTTGTACAAAACTAGCACTAAATTGATGCACTTTCGCTAACATTGCTTTGAGCAATTGTTTTACCGTATTGTCATTTTCAGCACTAACTGTATTTAGTGCGCTAGCCTTGGTATTAGCTGTTGCTTCAGTTGAATAAACATTTGCTGAGAAGCTAAGTGCTGTTGTGATAATTAATGAAATAGTTGTTTGCTTTAACACTCTGATTAATCCTTAATTGGCGGTGGAGCTAGCACTTCTCTAGCGCCATTATTACCTGGAGTAGATACGACTCCTTGAATTTCCATTTGTTCAACAATACGTGCAGCACGGTTATATCCAATACGAAATTTTCGTTGAACACTAGAAATAGAAACCCGTCTAGTTTCAGTTACAAATTGTAGAGCTTCATCATAAATCGTATCTAATTCTTCTTCATCTCCTTCTGAGCTTTCCCCTGGCAGTAAAATATCTTGTTCGTTTTCACCAGATAATATTTCATCAACGTAATTAGGTTCACCTCGAGACTTCCAGTCTTTAACCACGGCGTGAACCTCATGATCGTCAACAAATGCGCCATGTACACGCGTGGGTAAACCTGAGCCAGGTGGTAAATAAAACATATCGCCATACCCAAGAAGTTGTTCAGCTCCTTGTTGATCTAGAATTGTTCTAGAGTCAATTCTAGATGAAACTTGTAATGCCATTCTCGTTGGAATGTTAGCTTTAATTAATCCGGTAATCACATCAACCGATGGTCGTTGTGTAGCTAAAATTAAATGTATTCCTGCTGCTCGTGCTTTCTGGGCAATACGGGCTATTAGTTCTTCAACTTTTTTACCAACAATCATCATCATGTCGGCAAATTCGTCAACAATAACAACAATGCTTGGTAATTTTTCAAGTAATGGTGGCGTTTGATCTAGTCCACTTGTAGGTTGCCACAGGGGGTCGATAATCGGGTCCCCTGCTTTAATTGCA
Source organism: Thalassotalea piscium (assembly GCF_030295935.1). NCBI lineage: Bacteria > Pseudomonadati > Pseudomonadota > Gammaproteobacteria > Alteromonadales > Colwelliaceae > Thalassotalea > Thalassotalea piscium. The sequence goes on along the minus strand of NZ_AP027362.1, from coordinate 1,889,467 downwards.
TTAGCAATTTTTACATTGTAGCCTTTTAAGTTACGCACGCCTAATGCAGACATTACTTTATAACGTCTTTCCATTTCACCTACACACCAACGCAATGCATTTGACGCTTGTTTCATATCGGTTACCACCTCAGAAAGTAAATGTGGTATTCCTTCATAAACAGATAACTCTAGCATTTTAGGATCGATCATTATCATGCGCACATCTTCTGGAGAAGATTTATAAAGTAAACTTAATATCATAGTATTAATAGCGACAGACTTACCTGAGCCAGTTGTACCAGCAACTAATAAATGTGGCATCTTAGCTAAATCTACAATAACAGGTTCTCCTGCAATGTCATGACCAATTGCCATGGTCAATGATGATGACGCTTGCTCAAATTTTTCGCTGGCTAATACGTCTCTTAAATATACAATTTCTCTATGTTTATTAGGTAGTTCTAGCCCTATTACTGACTTACCTGGAATAACTTCGACAACACGTACCGCCTTAGCTGATAACGAGCGTGCCAAGTCTTTTGAAAGGTTAGAAATTTTACTTACTTTTACACCTGGTGCTAAATCAAGTTCAAAACGAGTGATAACAGGACCTGGGTAAACACCAACAACATTGGCTTGAATACCAAACTCAGCTAACTTTGCTTCAACCAGTCGACTCACTTGTGTTAATTGCTCTTCATCGATAGGGTTTTCGGCTTTATCAGGTCGGTCGAGTAAATCAATTGAAGGCATCACCATTTGTTCATGCGCTTCGGGGTTTACTATCACTTTCTTGTGTGTGTTGTGTGAAACGTCAATTTTTTCAACATTTTCAAAAGCTGCGTTGATCTCATCATCACTGACATGTTCTTGAACATTAATCGCTAACGGCTCCCCCATTAAGTCATCAATATTAATAAAAGGCTCTATTTCATCGTCTAATTGAAATGGGCTATCATTTTTACTTGTTGAGATAATTTGTTGATTCTCTCGTGGGCTTAAAGAAGAGAATGCTTGATGAACATCTTCCTGATCAACATCGCCTACATTTCCAGCTAATGGTTTAGCTGACGTTAATGTGTTTTTATCAATTTTAGACTTTTTAATTGGCGAGTTTTCGTTTTCATTATTATCGGGTCTGCTATCAAACCTCGTTTTTATCCATAGTGGTAATGCGGTTGCTTTAAGTGCGAGTTTAATTATTGTTTCACCTAAAGCATCAATTAATTTTAGTAGGGAAATTCCTGTTACTAATACAAAACCAGATAATACAAAAGTTAAAAAAAGCAGCGTACTACCGACAAACGAAAAGTAAGGTAATACAGAGTTACTCAAGACATCCCCAAGAATACCACCAGCAGAAAAATAAAAAATATCATCAAAGTTCATACTAGCAATCGAAGTAATGCCGATATAAAACATGATAAACCCAATGAACTTAAGCCCTAATGTTAAATAATCAAGCTGAACAAGTTTGTAATATTTTTGAAAAAGTAACCAACCAACAATCGCTATTACAAAAGGTAGTGTATAAGCGACCATACCAAACACATTGAGAAGCATATCTGAAATATAGGCACCAACAGCTCCACCCAAGTTTCGAACAGGTGTTTGGTAACCTGTTTGTGACCAGCCGGGGTCTGCAGCATCGAAACTAAACAACGCTAGCATTATATACATAGCTAAAACACACGAAACTAATAAACCAGCCTCGAGCAGACGTTGTACACCATTAAGTTTTACCGGGGGAGAAATATCAGACAAATGTGTCACCGAATCCAAATTTTCATTATATATGTGTGTAAAGTACCAAACAATGCCATGCAATAAAATGCTTTAACGGTTAATTTAACTGCGTTAACGCTTAATTGGCAAAATATTCGACGATTTTACTTCTTCCATAACTACATAAGTTCGACTTTCGCTAACAGCAGGAAGCCGAAGAAGTGTATCACCAAGTAATTCTCGGTAAGCATTCATATCTGCTACCCGGGTTTTTAACAAAAAATCAAACTCACCCGAAACCAGGTGACATTCTTGAATGACGTCTAAACCATGTACGGCTTTTGAAAAGTCGTCAAATACATCTGGGCTTGTTTTGGTTAATGTTATTTCTACAATAACAAGTAATGCAGCATCAAGTAATTCAGGATTTAAAATAGCCTGGTAGCCAAGGATGTACTTTTCTTTTTCAAGTTTTTTTACGCGCTCTAAACAAGGTGTTGGGCTTAACCCTACACTTTTTGATAATTGGACATTAGAAAGCTTCGCATTTTTTTGTAACTCAACTAAAATGTTACGATCGATTCTATCTAACGATTTATTTGAATGACCTTTCACTTTATAAAACACCATAAAAAGCAGGTTGTATAGAATAATATATCGTAGTTTGAAAAAATTCGATAGGTTAATCCGTATATTTTTAATTATACTAGGCGCAAATATTACAACAAGTTAACAGAGATTATTTTATGATTATTGGTGTACCAAAAGAAATTAAAAACCACGAATATCGCATAGGCATGACTCCAGCTGGCGTTAAAGAGTTAATTGTTAATGGCCACGAAGTTATTGTTGAAAATAATGGTGGTGCTTCCATTGGCTTTGATAACGATCAATACATCGCAGCAGGCGCTAAAATTATTGATACGCCTGAAGAAATATTTGCTACAGCAGATATGATAATTAAAGTAAAAGAGCCACAGCCTAATGAATGTAAAATGCTTCGCCCTGGCCAAATATTATTTACGTACTTACATTTGGCTCCAGACCCAGTACAAACTGAATTATTAATTGCTTCAGGCGCAACTTGTATTGCATATGAAACAGTTACAGGCGCTACAGGCGGATTACCATTGTTAGCGCCAATGTCTGAAGTTGCAGGCCGTATGTCTATTCAAGCTGGTGCTCATGCATTAGAAAAAGCACAAGGCGGCTTAGGCGCATTATTAGGAGGTGTACCAGGTGTTGCACCAGCTAAGGTTATTGTTGTTGGTGGTGGTGTAGTAGGTACCCAAGCAGCTCGTATGGCTGTGGGTATGGGCGCAGACGTTACTATTTTAGACCGTTCTTTACCTCGTCTTCGTCAGTTAGACACTGAGTTTGATGGCCGTTTAAAAACGGTATATTCAACTGCTGATGCTATGGACCAACTTGTTGTTGATGCTGATTTAATTATTGGCGCAGTACTTATTCCTGGTGCAGCAGCACCTAAGTTAGTAACAGCAGAACACATCAAAATGATGAAAAAAGGCTCAGTAATAGTAGATGTTGCTATCGACCAAGGTGGTTGTTTTGAAACATCTAGAGCCACTACGCATCAAGATCCGACATATGTAGTTGATGGTGTTGTTCATTACTGTGTTGCCAATATGCCAGGCGGTGTAGCAAGAACGTCAACACTAGCATTAACTAATGCAACTATGCCATTTACAGTAACTATTGCTAATAAAGGCGCTAAGAAAGCGCTCTTAGACGATGTACATTTAATGAATGGATTAAATGTATTGGGCGGTAAAGTGACATACAAACCAGTAGCTGATGTTTTAGGTTATGAATTTGTTGAACCTGCAGTAGCACTAGCCACTTTATAATTAATTCAAAAACTACTTATTTAGCCGTTATCCGTGATAACGGCTTTTTTGTAGGTGCGGTACCAATCTCATTAACTATGCGATCATTTCTACTGGCTAAAACAGTCAACTACTGCGTTATTTATTTTATAAATAGGACAACTAGTTATGAAAATAAACGCCTTGTATTTGGCTGTTTTCACTGCGTATAAAATAGATCACTTAATTAATGAAACTGGTATTACTTTTCGTTGCTTACACGGAAGTAGATACTTAGCGTGAGCAGGACGCGGAAGCTGTCTAGCTCATTTATGTAGAATACTACACTTTATTCGCTACGCCTCAATTAAATCATGTTTAATTCGTACTCGAAAGATCAACACGCCCGAGTACAATAAGTAACCAATTTTTACCTTTTCGTAAAATTAATTGTGCAATTTAGGCATTTCGCTGATATTTTTAATGAAAACTTATTGTACCCACTTGAGTTTATTACTTAGAATCCCAATCAACTAGATATTGTTTATCATTTCCTTACTTTGGAGTAATTCATGAGCGAAGCAAGACATTGCCCGTTACTCATATTGGGCTCAGGACCAGCTGGTTATACTGCAGCAGTTTATGCAGCCCGCGCAAACTTAAACCCCGTAATGATCACAGGCATGCAACAAGGTGGACAACTTACTACCACAACTGATGTAGAGAATTGGCCCGGTGATGCTGATGACTTAACTGGCCCTGCATTAATGGACCGTATGCAAAAGCATGCCGAAAAATTTGATACTGAAATAATTTTTGACCATATAGAATCGGTTGATCTTACACAACGCCCGTTTAAGCTTACTGGCAGCAGTAATTATACTTGTGACGCGTTAATCATTTGTACAGGTGCATCAGCTCAGTATATTGGATTACCTTCTGAAGAAGCTTTCATGGGTAAAGGTGTTTCAGCTTGTGCTACCTGTGATGGATTTTTTTACCGCAATCAGAAAGTCGCCGTTGTTGGTGGTGGCAATACTGCTGTTGAAGAAGCACTGTATTTATCGAATATAGCGTCAGAAGTTCATCTGGTGCACCGTCGTGATACATTCCGCAGTGAAAAGATACTAACTGATCGTTTAATGGATAAAGTAGCAAATGGTAACATTACCCTGCACTTAGATCGCACGTTAGACGAAGTGCTTGGTGATAACATGGGCGTTACAGGAGTACGTTTAAAAGAAACAAATTCTGATGCAACTGAAGAATTAGCGTTAAGTGGTGTGTTTATTGCTATTGGCCATAAGCCTAATACCGATATTTTTAAAGGCCAACTTGATATGAAAGATGGCTACTTAACTATTAATAGCGGTACTAATGGTAATGCGACGCAAACAAGTATTGAAGGAGTATTTGCTGCCGGCGACGTAGCCGATCATATCTATCGCCAAGCAATCACATCTGCTGGTGCCGGCTGTATGGCTGCATTGGATGCAGAACGTTATTTAGACGCTAAACAGTCTAACTAAGATAATGTCTCAGACTCTCCAATGGCTAGAGCAGGAAAGTCTGAACTTCCCACCATACGATAGCGCTTTGTCCGACCCTAATGGATTACTTGCTATCGGTGGTGACTTATCAGTACAACGATTAGTCAAAGCATACTCTAACGGAATATTTCCTTGGTACAACGATCAGCAGCCCATTTTATGGTGGTGCCCTACTCCTCGTGCAATCATAAAGACTGATCAATTAATAATTAACCGCACTACTCGAAAGTTTCTTAATAAAACACATTATACGACTTCTGTAAATTTGGCTTTTGAAGCAGTTATCACCTTATGCGCAAATGCACCTTTTAGAAAAGAAGGTACATGGATCACAGAAGAAATGAAACAAGCGTATATTGATTTGCACCACGCAGGGTATGCACAATCAATTGAAGTGTGGGATGAACAAGAACTGATTGGGGGGTTATACGGTATTGCTATTAATGGCTACTTCTCTGGTGAGTCTATGTTTTATACTAAAGACAACGCGTCAAAAGTTGCATTAATCACACTTAATGAGTTATTAGCGTCTCAAAATATAACGTTTTTTGATTGCCAAATTGAAAACCCTTTCTTAAATGCTATGGGATGTATTGAAATTTCTCGTGATCAATTTATGTTAATTAAGAATAAAGCAATTAAAACGACTTTACCTAAAGACTTTTGGTTACCAAGAAAAGTTATTATTAAATAACATGTCCAAATAATTAACCGGCATAGAATCTATGAGTGAAAATTATCAACTTGGCATAACCGAGAGCTTTACTTGTAATTATCTACCTGATAAACAGGAACGTTTACTCGTTGCGACTGACTCTCGATTACACAATACTGAAAAGTATTCATGGTTGATGAGTGAAGGATTTCGTCGAAGTGGTGACCAAGTATATCGCCCTTATTGTTTAAACTGCCGTGCATGTAAGTCATTAAGAGTGATAGTTGACCAGTTTACACCATCGAAGAGTCAAAAACGTGTGTTAAAGAAAAACCAATCATTTAACATAAAAGTATCTTCAAACGTCTCAGAAAGTTATTACCCACTTTACGAACAGTATATCAACACACTTCATAGTGATGGCAGCATGTTCCCTGCAAATTTACAGCAATTTAATAGCTTTTTGGGTAACAATATCACTCAACAATTATTTATTGAAATTTATAGTAACGATACTCTTGTAGCTGTTGCTGTTACTGACGTTCTGCTAGATGCACTTTCTGCTGTATATACATTTTACCAACCAAAATTACAGTCATCTAGCCTAGGGGTTTTTGCTATTCTCAAACAAATAGAGATTACTAAGGTAATGGAGAAAAAACACCTTTATCTAGGTTATCAAATAGACGAATGTAAAAAGATGAATTACAAAAATCGCTATTACCCACATCAAATTTTGCAAGATAATTGTTGGCAAACTGTAAATAAATAGACTGATTGCTTTACATTAGCCGAACATTTCGGCATGATCTGCGCAGTTTTTTATTTATAGTAAATGAATTAAATAATTAATCTACTTAGCGCTACTTATAGCGAGCTTAATACAAACTAAATTTTTCAAGTATAGTCAATTCTATTTTTTGTTAATTTAATTCAGTCATCAGTTCGTTAATGCGCCAAAACAAAGCGAGTTTAAAAGGCTTATATGCAGTGTTATAGCTTTTGAGGAAGTTACTATTCCCCCTAAATTATGCATACCCATATGGTCCTAGTTTGTTAATTTTATATATTATCAAATTATGCCTATAAGCCTTTTAAATCTAGCCAAGTAGGTAATGAATTACTTCACTTAATATTATGCACACTTATAGAGGTTTAACGCCCAATGGCGAAAGAAGAAAATATTGAAATGCAAGGTACGGTTTTAGATACCTTACCAAATACTATGTTTCGTGTTGAATTAGAAAATGGACACGTTGTTACAGCTCATATTTCAGGTAAAATGCGTAAGAACTATATTCGTATTTTAACCGGCGATAAAGTTACGGTTGAATTAACGCCATACGATTTATCTAAAGGCCGCATTATTTTCCGTGCTAGATAACGATTAAGTTATAAAAAAAACCTGCTATCTAGCAGGTTTTTTTATATTCTTAATAACGTTTAGTGCTCAACAAGTTCTTTTTTGTTTTCACACGTTAAAACAAGCTTATCTTTTTTAACAGAAACTTTGGCTACACCACCATTTTTCAGCTCACCAAATAATAATTCATTAGCAAGCGGCTTTTTCAACTGCTCTTGAATTAATCGTGCCATAGGTCTAGCGCCCATTGATTTATCGTAGCCATGTGTTGCTAACCATTTTTTCGCATCTTTCGATAACTCTAACGACACACCTTTATCATCAAGCAATGCTTGTAATTCAACAAGGAATTTATCAACCACTTGGTATATTACTTCTGTACTTAAATGGTTAAACCAAACAATGTTGTCTAAACGGTTACGAAACTCAGGAGAGAAAATTTTGTTAATTTCATCCATAGCATCAATACTATGATCCTGTTGCTTAAAGCCAATTGATTGACGAATAGTTTCAGTAACTCCCGCATTAGTGGTTAACACTAAGGTGATATTTCTAAAATCAGCTTTACGGCCGTTATTGTCAGTTAATGTACCGTGGTCCATTACTTGAAGTAAAATATTGAAAACATCTGGATGTGCTTTCTCTATCTCATCAAGCAACACAACGGCATGTGGTTGCTTAATTACCGCATCAGTTAATAGTCCGCCTTGTTCATATCCTACATAGCCTGGAGGAGCGCCTATAAGCCGGCTGACCGCATGCTTCTCCATATACTCAGACATATCAAAACGTAATAACTCAACACCTAATATTTTTGCTAATTGTTGAGTTACTTCTGTTTTACCAACGCCTGTAGGCCCAGCAAACAAAAATGACCCAACAGGTTTCTTTTCATTACCAAGGCCTGCACGAGATAAACGAATAACTGATGATAGTTCATCAATGGCATGATCTTGCCCAAACACCACAAGTTTTAAGTTTCTATCTAAAGTTTTAAGACTATCAATTTCGGAGCTTGAAACCGACTTCTCAGGAATGCGCGCCATTTTAGCAACAATAGTTTCTATATCTGTATTGTTGATTACTTTCTTACGTTTAGACGCTGCAATTAATTGTTGCTTCGCACCAGCTTCATCAATAACATCAATGGCTTTATCGGGTAAGAATCTTTCATTAATGTATTTTGCTGACAACTGTGCAGCAGCTCTTAATGCCTTATTTGTGTAACGTATACCATGGTGTGACTCGTACTTTTCTTTCAATCCGATCAGTATTTTAGTTGTATCATCAACACTAGGCTCAACAATATCAATCTTTTGAAAACGGCGTGCAAGTGCACGGTCTTTTTCAAAGATTGTTTGATATTCTTGATACGTAGTTGATCCTAAGCACCGTAACTTACCTGAGGATAACAACGGTTTTATTAGATTTGATGCGTCCATCATGCCACCAGATGCAGCACCTGCTCCTATGATGGTATGAATTTCATCAATAAATAAAATGGCGTTACCTTCTTCCTCAAGCTCTTTTAATAATGATTTGAAACGTTTCTCAAAGTCGCCACGATACTTAGTGCCAGCAAGTAGTGCGCCCATGTCTAACGAATAAATTGTAGTATCAGCTAAAAACTCAGGTACTTTATCTGAAGTAATTAAATTAGCTAATCCTTCGGCGATTGCGGTTTTACCAACACCAGCCTCACCAACAAATAATGGATTATTTTTTCTTCGACGACCTAGAACCTGCAGGGTACGCTCTAACTCACTGTCTCTGCCAATTAGCGGATCTATTTTGCCTTTAAGTGCCTCTTCATTGAGGTTAATAGCAAAATTTTCAATTGTGCGTGGTTCATCTTCAACTTGGGGTGATATCTCATCTTGATTTAGACCATCTTGTCGTTCTATTTTTGCTATTCCATGAGAAATATAATTGACGATATCTAAGCGGCTAATATCAGATTTTTTCAAAAAGTATGCAGCTTGAGACTCTTGTTCGCTAAAAATAGCAACTAAAACGTTCGCTCCGTTTACTTCACTTTTACCTGATGATTGCACGTGAAAAACAGCTCGTTGTAATACGCGCTGAAAACCTAATGTTGGTTGAGTTTCTCTTTCCTCTTCACCTTCAGGAATAACGGGGGTAGTTTCACTAATAAAGCCAAATAGCTCCTTTCTGATCTTAACCATATCTGCACCACAAGCTTTTAATGCGTCAATTGAAGACGGATTATCGAGTAATGCAAGCAATAAGTGCTCAACGGTCATAAATTCATGACGCGACTCTTTAGCTTGACGAAATGCCAAATTAAGGGAAACTTCTAAATCTTTGTTCAACATAGGCTACTCCAACTATAAACCTCGTGAAATTACGCTTTTTCCATCATACACTTTAGCGGGTGTTGATGCTCTAAGGCGAAATTGCAAACTTGACTAACTTTTGTTTCTGCAACTTCTGCAGTATACGTGCCACAACGCGCCTTACCCTTATAATGAATGTCTAACATAATGTCAGTAGCTCGCTCTTCATTCATTCCAAAAAACTTACGTAAAACCTCAATGACAAAATCCATCGGCGTATAATCGTCATTCAGTAACATAACATTATACATTGGGGGCTTTTGGTGTTTTTCAATCGTCTCTTCATCAAGTACTACCTGATTATCGACTAACTCTTTCCATTTACTCATAATTATATATTAGTATCGACCTGATAATTTTGCTTTAAAAATTTAAATTATATTTTTATTAATTTCGTAAAAATATGGTGATTATGCTTGACTATTTCAAATATCCATCTACGATTTAAGGTGGTGTTTAAATTTTAGACATCATTATAGCTTTAATGCTTTTTTTGGGGAAGCATACCTAAATACCGAGAAATAGAGAAGGAAGTTGATGTATGGCTCACGGTACAGTTAAGTGGTTTAATAACGCAAAAGGTTTTGGTTTTATTCGTCCTGAAGATGGTGGTGAAGATATTTTTGCCCACTATTCTACTATCCAAATGGATGGTTATCGTACATTAAAAGCGGGACAGGATGTAAACTACGAATTAAATGCAGGTCCTAAAGGACATCATGCAGCAAGTATAACACCCTCTGAAATCGATGATATAGAATAAACCTTCAGATACTAACGCTCATGAAAAAACACAGCATTTGCTGTGTTTTTTATTGTATCAAGTATATCAGCCTACAAAGCAGGTGATCATTTCTACATGCTAGAACAATCAAGTAATGCGTTATTCATTTAATACTTGTCCTGAACAACTAGCTATAAAAATTAATACCTTCAACTTTACTGTTTTTCTTGCCGCCAAAGTAGAGTACTTAATTCATAACACCAATTAAAAAAAGTTGTTCATTCAGCGAGATTTAAAAGGCTTAGAGGCAAGGCACTGATCACAGATAATGGTTATTTTCGGTAACTGCTCCTGCGTTACCCTATTATCTCACTTCCATGTGGGACCTTATTTAAGTCAGTAACGCTGCGTATAAGCCTTTTAAACTCACCCTTAGGAGCTCGTCAGAAAAGTGATAACGTTACAAATTGATTGGATGGAGAATACTACACCTGCATCAATTTGCTTTGTGCTAACTTCCCTGACGATGCTCTGAATTGGTCAACTATTTATTTCAATTGGTATAAGACCGCTTTAAGCCTTTACATGTGATCAACAATACAATCTCCAAACTCTGAACATGTAACTAACGTTGCACCATCCATCAAACGTTCAAAGTCATAAGTTACTGTTTTTGCTTTAATTGCACCAGACATTCCTTTTAAAAGTAAATCTGCAGCTTCATACCATCCCATATGTCGTAACATCATTTCAGCTGATAATATTACTGAACCAGGATTAACCTTATTTAAACCCGCATATTTAGGAGCAGTACCATGTGTGGCTTCAAATATAGCTATTTCTTCACTGATATTCGCGCCAGGCGCAATCCCTATACCACCAACTTGTGCGGCTAAAGCATCAGATAAGTAATCGCCATTTAGGTTTAACGTTGCGATCACGCTATACTCTGCAGGTCTTAATAATATTTGTTGTAACATTGCGTCGGCAATAACATCTTTTATAATAATATCTTTACCCGTTTTAGGGTTTATTAGTTTACACCAAGGACCGCCATCTAGTGTTACAGCACCAAATGCTTCTTTGGCAATTTCATAACCCCATTCTTTAAAAGCACCCTCGGTATATTTCATAATGTTACCTTTATGAACCAAGGTAACCGACTCTCTGTCGTTATCAATAGCGTATTGAATAGCCTTCTTTACTAAACGTTGTGTACCTTCTTTAGACACAGGTTTAATGCCAATACCACAGTTTTCTCTGAAGCGAATGTTATTAACACCCATTTCATTAATTAGAAAGTCGATAAGTTTCTCAGCTTTTTCTGTACCTGCTTTATACTCGATACCGGCATATATATCTTCAGAGTTTTCCCTAAAAATAACCATATCAACTTCTTGAGGTTTTTTAACTGGACTTGGTACACCTGTAAACCATTGTACCGGACGTTGACATACAAAAAGATCAAGCACTTGTCGTAAGGCAACGTTTAACGAACGCATACCACCACCAACAGGGGTAGTTAATGGCCCTTTTATTCCAACTTTATATTGTTTGAAAGCCGCTAATGTTTCATCGGGTAACCATGTTTCGCTGTCATAAACTTGGGTCGCTTTTTCTCCAGCATAAACTTCCATCCAATGAATTTTTCGGTCTTGGTTATATGCTTTATCTACAGCGGCATTCACTACAGTGATCATTGTAGGCGTTACATCGACACCAATTCCATCGCCCTCAATGTAAGGAATAATAGGATTGTGAGGAACAATTAAGTTTCCATTTTCTAACTTAATCTCATTACCATTTTGGGGGATTGTTATGTTTTTGTACATAATAGCGGCCTCTTTTATTGCGACAATACGTAGAGCGAATAGCCCGAACTTAATTCTTAAGCTAATCGATCACGACTTATTAGACTAATACAGTATTGGTGATAGTCGGTATTAATTCCATGAATAATCGAACAAAGTTTATGTCAAAAAATAATTAATACCATATTATATACAACAAAAAGGGCTATTCGAATGAATAGCCCTAATACCTGATAACCTTCAATTTATAGCGGTGTAGCACTAAAAAGTAATCAAGTAAGATAATTTTCTATGTTTTAATTAAGGGACTAAAACAACCGGTATGCCACTATAATGTGCAAGTTTATTAGCAACGCTACCTAACACTAAGTCTGCTATTCGTGAGCGCCCTCTTCTACCAACAAAAAGCATTGATGCTTTTGTCTCTTTAACATAGTAATGAATTTTTTCTACCGGCTCACCCCATAATACAACACAACTAGCCTTTACACTTGGGGTAGCGGCACTTTCAACCATAGGTTGAAGTATGGTGTCAATGATGTTCTTTTCTTCTGCTACTTTATCTACGCTATCTGGAATAATTCCCTTAGTGGCCAAAGGATTACCAGAAGTATACTCATACGCATAAACTAGGTTAACATCTGCGCCAGTTTCAGCGGCTAATGAAATAGCTCGATTAACTGCCCTTTTACTCCATTCACTGCCATCTACACCAACTACATATAACTGCTTTGCCATGATAACTTCCTTAATAAATGATTTTACTAAACAATATAGAAATATAATACACGCTTACATGATAATAGCTAACGTAAAAACTGATTTAAAGATTTGATTCACCTTCACTTGAGCTAAATCAATAACCCGAACAACATTTAGACAACGCTATAGGAAAATAATATTTAAAACGGAGTTAAATTAGAGTTGCTTAAAAGCAATAATAGCTAGCTGCAGACCATTAACACACTGATAATCTCTGTTATTTTATAAAAATAGCCGGTTAATAACACTTTATCTATCTCGGAAAAAAGTCAAACGATTAAAAAAGGTAGCTGAATTTTAGCAACAGCTACCTTTAAACAAAAATATTAATACTTGAAGTTTCTTGTTTAAAAAACTCTGCCCATCCAACAAGTGGAGTGGGTATATTCAGTGTAAATTAGAAACGCCATACGGCTAAAAACTGTGCTGCATTATCATTAGTACCTTTCTCTCCTAGTTTATTTTTCCAGTACTGATATTCTATACCTACAAATAATCTACCAGCTTTATTACCTAACACTTCACCTAAATCTAAACGCACTTGGGGTTGGAATAAAATCCAGGATTCAAGTTCAGTTGTACCAAAATTGTTCGTTTGAGTGCGACCATCAATATATTCTAAGTGACCTTCAATACTCCAGCTTGTTGAGCCTACTTTAAACGGGTAAGCCCAAGCAAAATCAATCATAAAACTAGTATCTTCATCAACAACCGTAAATACTGAAGAGTCTGCGCTTCCACCACCTTGATGTATATAACTTGTTACATCAACTTGAGCAAAAGCAAAACCAGTTAGATCTAATGAAAACCTAACACCCGGTAATACCCAAACACTATTAACTTCAGGTGAAAAGTTCGCACCAGCGACCAAACCTATATCTTTTACTGGGCCAAATGCTATTTTATTACCCGTAATCGCGCCAAGGCTAAAGTGCGAATACCATTCTCCATAAAGTTCACTGCTATCAGTAACAGGAAAGTTTGCATCATCATTAACGCTATAGCGCGAATGGTCGATAAAGAAAAAGTTATCACCATACTCCCAACCACCTGCATGCTGAAAAGTAATAATGGTTGTATCGGCAGTACCACCAGTGCCAACTCGCTCTAATTCACCAAACGCTTGTAATTGTACTTCAGTAGTGCTCCAAGTTTCTGCTTGAGCCAAGTTGCTGATCCCTGCAGTTACTACTACAGCACTAATAGCTGCAGCATTTAACGTGTTTTTAATACTCATATAATACCCTTACTTACTTTATTTATGTTGTTATAAAAATTATTATCATAATTGTTATTAATTTATGCTTGTCTTTAAAATGAGCAAACACGACTAAGTAACTTTGTTTTTCCCATCAATGTAAAATTGCAAATCCTGACATCACTGTCAACTTTTATTTTAAGCATCAGAATAAACTTACAGAAAAAGAGAAAACTTGGAAAACAACATTTGTTGACACCTCTGATAGGGTTTGTTACTAGTTGTAAAACTAACTAAACTTTAACTTTGTAAGGTAAAAAATAATGAGCTTTCAATCTTTTAACCCACCAAGACGAATATTAATGGGACCTGGTCCATCGGACATTAGCCCACAAGTTTTATCATCTTTATCAAGACCTATTGTAGGTCACTTAGATCCATTGTTTATTGGCATGATGGATGAAGTAAAAGCTTTACTACAGTACGCATTTCAAACAAAAAATGAGTTTACAATCGCATTGTCTGCACCAGGTTCAGCGGGCATGGAGGCTTGTTTTGTGAATTTAGTTGAGCCGGGAGATAAAGTAATTGTTTGTCGCAATGGCGTTTTTGGCGACCGTATGGTTCAAAATGTTATTCGTGTAGATGCCGAACCAATAATAGTAGACACAACTTGGGGTCGAGCGGTTGAAATTGACAAAGTTGAGCAAGCTCTTATTGATAATCCCGATGCAAAGTTTGTTGCATTTGTTCATGCAGAAACAGCAACTGGAGCAGTTTCAGATGCAAAAACACTTTGCGCACTTGCCCATAAACATGACTGTTTATCTATTGTTGATGCAGTTACATCACTTGGCGGTATTGAGCTTAGAGTAGATGAATGGGGAATTGATGCAATCTATTCAGGTTCACAAAAGTGTTTATCTTGTGTACCTGGTTTATCACCACTTTCATTTAGTGAAAAAGCAGTAAGTGTTATTAAAAACCGAAAAACATTAGTTCAAAGCTGGTTTTTAGATCAATCTTTAGTGATGAGCTATTGGTCTGGTGAAGGCAAGCGTAGCTACCATCACACAGCACCTGTAAACTCATTATATGCGTTACATGAATCATTACTTCATTTGCATAATGAAGGCCTAGAAAATAGCTGGGATCGTCATAAAGCACAACATGAAGACTTAGCTAGAGGCCTTGAAAAGCTTGGTATAAAGTTTATCGTACCAAAGGAAGAGCGCTTACCACAGTTAAATGCTATTTATATTCCAGATGGCGTAGACGATGTTAAAGTTAGAAACTATTTACTTAATCATTACAACCTAGAAATTGGCGCAGGTTTAGGCGATTTTGCAGGCAAAGCATGGCGAATAGGTCTAATGGGTTATGCCGCAAGAAGCGAAAATGTTGCATTATGTTTAACTGCACTTGAAGATGCATTAAACCAATAAGCTTATCGCTAATTCAATCATATAACAGTTTTCACATTGTGAAATAAAAAGAAGTAATTATGAAGCACAAAATTGAGGTAATGATCTCAGAACAAACCATTAAAGAAAGAGTAGCTCAACTCGGTAAAGAAATATCAGCCCATTATCAAGACAGCGAAAATTTGGTAATGGTTGGTCTATTAAGAGGCTCGTTTGTTTTTATGGCTGACTTGGCACGAGTTATAGAAGTGGGTCACAGTGTAGATTTTCTCACTGCTTCTAGCTACGGGAATAATATGGAAAGCTCTAGAGATGTTCATATACTGAAAGATTTAGATGACAATATTGAAGGTAAAGACGTATTACTCGTTGAAGATATTATTGATACCGGTAATACCTTAAGTAAAGTCTTGCAAATATTAAATCTACGTGCACCGAATTCTATACAGATTTGCACTCTATTAGACAAACCAACTCGACGTGAACAACACGTAGACGTAAAGTGGGTAGGCTTTGTTATTCCCGATGAATTTGTTGTAGGTGTCGGGATAGATTATGCTCAACAATATCGCCATCTTCCCTATATTGGAAAGGTTGTTCCAATTGAAGAAGATCCAACACCTCCTAGTGCAGATTAAGCATATCATCGGTAAAGTATACAGACTGTATGAAGTATATTAGCTGGCAAGCGTTAAGCTTGCCAGCCTTTATTATTTTTAACCCAAATTATACTGGTAGCCAATCAATAAGGCTTGTTCTTATATTTAAATAAAAAAGCCTTTCTGATGAAAGGCTTTAACAATAGCGCGTTTATAAGGTTCAGCCTATTAGCTAACCTAAGAACATAAACTTAGCAACGAACAGAGCGGTAAGCGCCCATACACCGCCAGATATTTCATTAGACTTACCAGCACCTACTTTCAATACTGTGTAGGTAATAAAACCAAAAGCGATACCGTTAGCAATAGAAAATGTAAATGCCATCATGACCGTGGTAGCAATCGCAGGAGCAAATTCAGTTAAATCATCCCAGTTTAATGCTTTAAGCGAGCTCATCATCAACATTGCTACATAAATAAGCGCTCCGTCAACGGCAAACCCGGGTAACATTTGTGCAAGTGGTAGAAAGAACATACCGGCAAGAAATAAAAGACCGATAGTAATTGCTGTTAAACCTGTTCTTCCACCAACAGCAACACCAGCAGCAGATTCAACGTACGAAGTAACAGGAGGACAGCCAAACGCTGTGCCAATGACAGATGATACAGAGTCGGCTTTTAATGATTTACCTAAACCTTTAATTTTTCCATTTTCATCTTGAAGTTTAGCACGCTCGGCAACTCCCATTAATGTACCTGCAGTGTCAAAAATATTTACAAATAGAAAGGTAACAATTACCGGAATTAATGCAACTTCTAAAGCACCAACGATATCTGCTTTCCAAAAAATTGGCTCTAAGGCAGAAAAATTAGGTATAGCAAGCATACCATTGTAGCTAACAAAACCAGTAGCAGGAGCAAATGACTTAGCACTTTCAGCAACCACAAAAAATTCGGTGGGCAGTACCCACGTCATTGCAAATGCGATAAACGTTGTGGCAGCAATACCAATAATAACGGCACCAAATACTTTGCGGTAACTTAATACAGATATTAACAAAAAGCTTAAAAAGCCCAGTGCTGGTGCTTCTGCGCCGAAGTCGCCAAAACCAAAGTGAGTGAGATCTGCAAGTGCGACTACGTTGTCAGGATCAGGCACAACAATACCTGTGAAACGTAATCCAAGAAAGCCTAAAAACAATCCGACCCCTGCAGTCATAGCAAGTCTTAAGCTGAGGGGAATACTGTCTAACATCCACTCACGAAGCTTTGTAACACTCATAAAAACAAAAATTACCCCTGACAGAAATACTGCACCGAGGGCGACTTGCCAACTATAGCCCATACCTCCAACAACTGAGAAGGTAAAAAAAGCATTTAATCCCATACCCGGTGCCAGTCCAACTGGCCAATTAGCATAAAGCCCCATCATAATGGTAGCTATTGCAGCTCCTAAGCATGTCGCTAGAAATAGGCCATCAAAAGGCATACCTGTTTTCGACATAATTATAGGATTTAAAAACATAATGTAGGACATGGTCACAAAAGTAGTCAGACCTGCCATTAATTCGGTTTTAATATTTGTTCGATGTTCGGACAGCTTAAAAAATCGTTCTATTAAACCTAGCCCTTCCCCTTTCTTGGTAACTTGTTCCATAACTACAGTTCTCTCATCAATTGATTATTAAGGTCGTTTGTTCTTATCTTTATTAAATGGTTGACCTATTAGGTTGCCTTGCTACTAATACAGATAGTAAGACTGTACTGATATTAAAAAGAGGCTGTGTTAAAACCCTCCTTCATTTTTACGCATTAAATAAAATACAAGTAAAATATAAATAAAATCAAAGTAAATAACTAAAACACTATACAAAGTTCACATTGTGGAACCAATATGAGATGCGATAGTTATGGTAAATCGTTTAGAGTTATAATATACCAACGTTTTTATTAACATTTTGTTTTTATAATTATATTTATGTTTTATATATCTATAATTATGCTTGTTTATTTTATGCTCAGCGCCTTAATCCTATACTTAAACATCAAAACTTGTCAATAGTGTCAAGTAATTGTATTTTGGTGTAAGATCAGTCTGGTATTTTAGCGGATAATAATATTAAAAAAGTACATTAAAAATTTAACAATCAGGTAGCTATGCTTTCTTTATCACATTTTAATAAACATACCATTAAAGGCGACATATTTGGCGCACTTACATCAACTATTGTTGCACTCCCATTCGCACTTGCTTTTGGCGTTACTTCTGGCGCTGGTGCTAGTGCGGGTATTTACTGTGCAGTAATAACAGGTTTATTCGCTTCAATTTTTGGTGGCACAAATCAACAAATTTCTGGCCCTAATACCGGTTTAACCGTTGCTATGGTAGCCATTTTAACTAGTTTTATTGCTCAATTTCCTGAAAACGGTGTTGCATTAGCCTTTACTGTTGTCAGCTTGGCAGGGGTATTACAAATACTTTTTGGATTCTTTAAGTTAGGCAAGTACTTTATTTTGGTTTCATACCCGGTGATATCAGGATTTACTTCAGGAATTGGTGTATTAATTATTCTGTCTCAAATAGAGCCCTTATTTGGCGTATCGCTTGATGACGTTAATTTAGCAATCAATTCGCTGCTAAATCCAACTATGTTTCTTGGCACTATGTGTTTATTAGTACTTTTCTTTTGGCCACAAAAATATAGCAAAATTGTGCCAGCCAGTATTATTGTTGTTATAGGTGCTACAGTATTTTATATTTTAACAGGAGTTAACCTCCCCGTTGTTGGTGCTATCTCTAGTGAACTTCCTGATTTTAATATGCCCGTATGGGAAAGTAGTTTAGCAAGCGAAATGATTAAATCCGCTTTATTACTTGCCACATTAAGTACCTTAGATTCATTAATGACTTCTTTAACAGTTGATAGTATCAGTAATGATTTACATGACTCAGACCAAGAGTTAGTTGGCCAAGGTATTGGTAATGTTGTCGCAGGGCTTTTCGGCGCGCTTCCTGGTGGTGGTGCAACAATGCGTACCGTTACAAATTTAAGGGCCGGCGGGACAACCCCCTTATCTGGCATTTTACATGCAGTTTTTATTCTATTAATTGTGTTATGGGCTGGTGAATATACTGCCTATATTCCAGTGGTTGTTTTAGCGGCGATACTTACCCATGTTGGCATTAGCATAATTGATTGGAATTTTCTCAAACGGCTTCATCAAGTTCCGTTATTCAGCGCATGTCTAATGATCTCTACCATGGTTATGGCGGTGGTTTTTGACTTAGTTACTGCCGTATTGATCGGCGTTTTTATTGCTAATCTTGTTACTATTCGACGATTATCAGAAATCCAATTAGATAATATAAATTTATCTACGGCAAAAGATGCTGATTACCTTTCAGCACCTGAAAAGCAAATGCTAGAATCAATTGAAGACAGTGTCTTAATATTGAATATCTCTGGCCCTATTGGTTTCGGAGTTGCTAGAGGTTTAAAGCAGAGTGTAACAAGGGCTAATCAAAATAAAATACTGCTGATCGATTTTACTGATGCTTTATTCGTTGGGATCACTAGTACAATAGCTATTGAGGAAATTATTTTAAGCTATCAAAAGCAAGGACGCGAAATTTTATTATCTAGTGTATGTCAGCGGGTAAGAAATGATTTTGACAAGTTAAATCTATTTAAAAATATACCAGAAAATCATGTATTTAATACTAGATTAGAGGCGTTGACCTATATTAAAAACAATTCTTAACATAAAGTACGAACGTAAACAAAAGGTTGATTAATCAGCAAGTGAATAAGCTGTTTTTTAATGCTTGTAGCGCGCATGCTTGAGCTCACATCTACTTTGTAAATACGGCTGAAATAACAGCTATAAAGGTATTCGCTTTTAGGGTTTCAATCTATTAGGGTTTTGGGCTTTCTATATAACCTAGCGCTGTTGATATTTGCTTACCCGTTTTAACTATATCTTTGATCCATGTGTTTTTTCGCCGCTCAATTGGCGCAGAAACTGACAGACCAGCAACCACTTCGCCATACCTATCGTATAGAAGAACGCCTATACATCCTACGCCTATTTCTGCTTCTTCATTATCTAAAGCATACCCTTGATTAATCGATCGGCTACATTCAACGGCTAAGTTCTCTAAAGTAGAGTATGTATTTCGCGTATAAGAAGGTAAATTTGTTCGCTGAGCATATCGCTCTATCCCCTGCCTACCTTCTAGGCCTAACATCATTTTTCCGACGCCTGTTACGTGTAGTGGTGCACGACTACCTATAATTTGTTGTATATGCATCATTCTATTAGGAATCGATTTTTCAAGATAAATGATAACATCGCCTTCTCGTACTGTAAGATTAATGGTTTCACCAAACTTATCTCTTAATTTATCCATGAAAGGCATTGCAACTTTACGATAGTCAACTCCTTCTATTTGATAATTGCTTGCACGCATTAATCGTCCAGTCAAACGATATCTACCTGAGCAATCTCTTTCAACAAAGTGATTATCTATCAATGAGTGTAATATGCGAAAAGCAGTTGAAGGTGCCAAATTTGTATCAGCACTTAGTACTTTTAACTTAACTGACATGCTATAGCGAGATAAGGCATCAAGTAATAATGCCGCTCTATCAATTACCTGTATTCTAGATTCTGGATGTCTTTTATTCATAAAGTTAATGGCCAATACTGTTGCTCAAAGGTAATAAAAACCAAACCTCAATAATGTTGAAAATAATGCAGTATGCATTTGCTTTAATGCTGCGAAAATGTCACTCGTTGGTGCAAACAACAACAAGCTACTTACCGCTAGCTGGGGCGCTATCGAGCGAAAATTCAGCAGCCCCTAATAATCGATTCTGCTATTGAGGACGTTTTGAACTTTGCTGTACAGTTTGCAGCGATTTATTTGGTGTTTATACAAAGCTGAACTTATGTAATAGGATTGTTCCCCATAAATAAGTGAAAACGCTGTAGAAAAAGCAAAGGGGTGCTGTCCTTCGGATACGTTTAAACATGATTTACTTTTTCCTACATAGAACTAGATACTTAGCGTGTGCAGGACGCGGTAGCTTTCTAGCTAATTTGTGTAAAATAAATACACTTTTCTTGCTACGCCTCGATCAAATCAAGTTAAGTTCGTACAAATTTCGTACTTGAATGTTCAACACGCCCTAGTACAAAGATGCATTAGTTAACCAAATAGCTAGTGTATTACGCTCTTCTTCTGTCATTTGGCTCTTATTCATAAATGGCATATCTTTCGCGTCAATGACTCGTGCTTTGATCCTAGGAGCCCATTGTTCAATAGAAGCTATATCTTTAAAGATAACCCCTGCCTGCGCTGTTTTAAAAACATCATCAGTATTATTATCGGAATGACAAGAGCTGCAACGTTGTTCAATAATTGAGAGTACTTGTTTAGACGAAACTACTTGATGCTTTTGCGCTTTTGTTAATTGTGTCGTCTTTGGTGCTATGAGAAAAGCAAGAATGATAGTGGCAATTACAGCACCCACAAGAACAAGAGGCTTTTGTTTGCCAAAGTGGCGTAATACAAAATACTGACGGACCAAAGCGGTGATTAAAATAATTGCAATTAGCACTAACCAATTAGCATGATGATTAAACGTCATAGGGTAATGATTTGAGATCATAATAAAAATAATAGGAAGTGTAGTATAGGTATTATGAGTTGATCTAACCTTAGCGTTAAGTCCATAAGCAGGATCAGGCGCTCGCCCTTCGTTAACCGCTTTAACAAGCGCGCGTTGTGACGGCATAATACCAAAGAACACATTGCCAGCCATTATTGTACCGATAATAGCTCCCATATGCATGTATGCCCCTCGCGCACTAAACACTTGTGTAAGACCATAAGATAACGCTGTGGCAACAGCAATCAAAATCAACCCTAAGATAATGCCATGATTACGCAACTTGGTTCTCACTAGCAGTTCATAAACGCCTACTCCAATCACAATTGAGCCTATACCCATTATTATGGCTTGAAACTGTGTTAAATCGGCCACTCGTTTATCTATTAAGTATGATTCAGCGCCAACATAATACATTAATGAAAGTAACAAAAAACCAGTTATCCAAGTTGTATAGGCTTCCCATTTAAACCAATGCAAGGTTTTAGGCATCTCTTCTGGGGCGAGTTTATATTTGGCAACTTCATAAAATCCGCCACCATGAATTGCCCATAAGTCTCCGCCTACCCCTTTATCTTTTTTCCATTGTGGTGGTGTTTCTAGAGAATTATCTAACCACACAAAGTAGAATGAAGCACCAATCCACGCGATTCCAGTAATAAGATGTGCAAAGCGAATAACTAAGTTAAGCCATTCATTAATATATGGATCCATAATATCCCTTAATTGTTTATTGATTCGCTTCTCTTTATGAAGCATTTTTATTGTTATAATTTTTGCTTTAATATCACTATACTTTTTCACCCATGATATAGGTCGACTTAATATGCCGTTCATCGCCTATCATGCTTAGAATAAATAGCTTTTCAGAAAGTGTTTTACAGTGCTTCATTCTTCTAGCAATCAAAGGTGTTGCGAAGTAGTCAAGTACTATAAAATCAGCTTCAGCACCTTTGGTGAAATTGCCAATAGTTCCTTCTAAATCTAGCGCAATTGCGCCACCTAAAGTTGCCAAATAAAAAGACTGAAATGGATCGAGCTTTTCAGCACGAAGTTGCTGTGTTTTGTATGCTTCATTTAGGGTACTTAGCATAGAGAATGTTGTACCAGCGCCAATATCAGTACCATAACCAACATTAACATCAAACTTTTGTGCCTGTTGTAGATTAAATAACCCACTACCTAGAAATAAATTAGAGCTTGGACAAAATGCAATGGCTGAGTTAGTTTCGCCTAAACGCTTGCATTCACTGTCATGCAAATGCACACCATGTGCAAATACACTTCTACGCCCAAGTAACTTACTTTTGTCGTAAACATCTAAATAACCATCACTATCAGGGAAAAGTGCTTCTACCCAAGCTATTTCAGCTTGGTTTTCGCTTAAATGCGTATGCAAATAAACTCCTGGATTTTCCCTTAACAACTGCCCTGCTTTATTCAATTGCTCGGTAGAGCACGTTGGTGCAAAACGAGGAGTGATCGCATATTGTAAACGATCAACGTTATGCCACTTTTCAATTAATGCTTTACTATCGTCATAACCTGATTGTGCAGTATCTGATAAATAATCTGGGCAGTTTTGATCCATTAAGACTTTACCGCAGATCATACGAAGCTTTTTCTGTTGTGCAATTGTGAAAAAAGCTTCAACCGATTCTTTATGCACAGTACCAAACACTAAAGCGGTTGTTGTACCTGCAGCAAGTAATTGTGTTAAAAAGAATTCAGCCACCTTCTTACCATGCGCCAAATCAGAAAATTGACGTTCAAATGGAAACGTATAGTTTTCTAACCACTCAAGTAACTGTTCACCATAAGAGGCGATCATTTCAGTTTGAGGATAATGGACATGAGTATCAATAAAGCCAGGCATGATCAACCCACTTTTGTAATGAGTAATGTCTACGTTTTCATCCAAAGTGGGTAATAAGTCAACAGCTTTACCAACCTCGGCTACAAGGCCGTCTTTAATGATCAGCAAGCCATCTTCAATATATTGGTAGCTGTCTTGCAGAGATACTTTTGCTGGTTCAGCTAAAAAGTGTAATAACTCTCCGCGAAATACTTTTAACATTGTTTCACCTATTTTCATTATTTATGTACTGCTAGTTTTTTGTATTTGCTAGCCAATTAGCCACTATGAACAGATAACTATTCTTAGGACCATTAAGATCGTTTAACTTTTTGCGATTACTAGTGAGCCTTCTAGCTTTAATACATCACAGTTATCACCATCACCACCCCTATCAACCACTAAAAAGTCACTTATACTACCCAAAGCTAAACAGAAGTGATGCCAAGTGCCTTTGTGATAATTAACCCCTTGGTTTGCCTGTGCAATAAAGACTTCAATATTATTTATATTGAAGTCTCCAGCAGGCGCAACTACTACTAAATAAGGGTTTTCACCCATAGGAATAAATGCCTGACTACCGAGCGGGTGTCGTTCCATCATTCGAATTGCGATAGGCTGCTCTAGTGGAGTAGACCTAAATATACTAATTAATGGGTGACCATTGTTATCGCTAACATCCACCTTTGCCAGATCATGATAACGCTGGGTAAAACCATCATTAATTGAAAAACTTTTTACCTGTTCACTGGCTTCGATTACATCGCCAAAAGCACTAAATGTATCTTTCGTCAGTGGTTTTGGTGTTATAACGTTCAACATGTTTGTCATTATATAGCCTTATAAAATGCACATAGGGTTGGTTTAACTACCACGGTATGTTGAATAGCCAAAAGCAGTTAAAAGCAAAGGAATGTGATAGTGGCTATTACGATCGTGTGAAGCGCTATCAAGCTCAAATACAATATCTACGTACGGGTAAAAACCTGTTTCGTTATTGTTTTCGTAGTAAGTAGCTGTCTGAAAGTGCATACGATAAATACCAGCATCAAGAACACGTTCTTTGTCGAGTAGGTTTGCAATCCGCCCATCTTCGTTAGTAACGCCAGAGGCGATTTCTAGCCAACCATTAGCTGTTTGTGCAAATAAGGTGATCGGTAAGCTTTTTGCAGGTTTGCCGCGCGTAGTATCTAGTACATGTGTTGTTATTTGACTCATTATAGCTTCTCCAATCGAAGGTTAAATATCTTTCGTTGTTCTTCTGCTGCGTTTGCTAACTCTATTGCTTTGTCGTTAGGTAAACGCGCATCTAACAACGCAAGCATTTCTGCAGCGCTTTTACCTGTTGCACAGACAATAAAAATAAAACCGAATTTTGCAAGATAGTTAGCATTACCTTTCGCTAAATTTATCAGTACCTGTTCAGAAGCATCGTTTACCGCGCTTTGTTCACCACTGGCTAATTCTTTTGTGTTAGCATATTTGGCACGTAATGTGTCTACATTACCTATTTGTGGGTGTCCTTCAAAAGCTTCCAAATAGTCTACTTCTGCTAAGTTTTCCCACACTGTACTTGCTTGCTTAATTACACTGTCACGGTCAGCATAAGGCCGGCCTGCCACCATTGCTTCAACCCAGGCACTTGATGTACAACATTGCATAAAACTATGGGTTGCTTGTTCTTTTGTAGCGCTATTTAAAATATGTAAGTTCATTAATTTTCTCTTGTGTCAATATTGCTAACTAATTCGACTTAGAGCTGCCCTTTTAATAAAGGACGACCTATTGGAGTATTGATAAAATTATCTTGTTGACAAACATGGTGCCCCCTTACAAATGTATGCTGAACTTGCCCTGTAACAGAGCGTCCTGCATAAGGTGTAATGTTATGGCGATGTTTTATCATTTCATTTGTAATAACAAACTCTGCATTAGGATCAAATACTAAAAAGTCTGCATGATTACCTACTTTAATTTCTCCCTTAATTGAGTCTAAGCCTGCAAATTTAGCGGTTTCTGTCGACATTAAACGGCTAATATCTACTAAATTAAAACCTCGTTGTTTTGCTTCCGTCCAAATTAAAGAAATACCAAATTGTAATGCTGAAATTCCGCCCCAAGCCTTTTCAATATCACCGGTATCAATATGTTTTAATTCAGGCGTACAAGGTGAATGATCGGAAACAATAAAGTTTAAACGCCCGTCGGTGATCGCTTGCCATAAATGCTCTCGATTCTGATTTTCCCTTATTGGTGGACAACATTTGAATAGTGTTTTGCCATCTGGGATACTCTCAGAGGCTATGGTTAAATAGTGTGGGCAAGTTTCAGCAGTAAAACGCAAGCCTTCTTTTTTTGCCTGTTCGATTGTATCTAACGCTTCATCAGACGATAAATGTACAATATGTACTTTACAGTTATCACCTTTATCTTTCGACTCACGCGCCAAATCAACCATTAATGAAATCGCATCGTTTTCCCATTTTTTTGGACGTGACGCTAAAAAGCTATTATATTTTTCGTTAATTACAACATCGTTAAAGCCACCACAATCTAATTCAGCATGAATTAGGTAAGGTACGTCGTGTTTTGATAAAATAGGCATTGCCGCACGGATGTCTTTCGCTTCAACATTAGGAAACTCATCAATACCTGAATCAATTAAAAAAGACTTTACACCTAATACTCCAGCATTTAATAAATCATCTAAATCATCAATGTTTTGAGGAATAACCCCTCCCCAAAAGCCACAATCAACCCATAACTTATCATCTACAGAGTCTAGCTTCTCTTGAAAGGCAGCCTTAGTTGTTGTTACAGGTATACAATTTAGTGGCATATCAACCAATGCTGTTATACCACCGGCTGCTGCTGCTTGTGTAGCTGTATTAAAACCTTCCCATTCAGTTCGACCTGGTTCATTAATATGTACATGGGAGTCGACTAATCCAGGCATTATTACGTAGTCACCAAAATCTTTAGTCTGACAATCTACCGAGTGATTATAGGCATGTATCGCGTGAACAAAATCTCCTTTAACTTCAATTAATGCAGGTTTTATTTGATCTTCAATAATGACATTTTTACTTTTTAGTGCAAAATGTTTCACTTGTGTACTCCACTTGCCGTCTCTGTTTGTATTTTGTGCTCTATTGTTTGCTTAAGAAGTTGCTCAAGATTTTGTGACGAAAGCAGAGCCTTTACTTCTTTCCAAGCGATACCCTTGTTTAAATTTTTAGCGCGTTTACCTGACAGTTGCATGTTTGGTAATAGTGACTGATATGATTGTATTATTTCTCCTGCGACACTGACCGCCACTTCCATTGGTAATTTACCAGCGACTTGGTCAAGACCTATAGGGCAGTTCATTTTTTCAACAAGCGAGCTTTTTATTTCTCTGTGTTTATAGCGTTGTTGAAAGCGACGCCATTTGGTGTCTGAAGCAATCAAACCCAAGTAGTGAAAATCTTCACGTTTTAATACTTCAAGACTTATATCAAAGTCGAGTTGGTGATTGTGTGTCATTACTATATAAAGTGTATTAGTTGCCATATTAGCCACTTCACTACTTGGTTCATCAGTAATAACCTGGGTAACGTTGCCATAGTGTTCAACATTACTAGGAAATTGTGCCTCGCGGTTATCTACCCAGGTAATATGGCATGGCAATTGTGCCAATATAGGAATTAAGGCTTGTCCGACATGCCCTGCACCAAAAACCGCAATATGAATGGCATTAGCAGCAAAGCATTCAAATAATATACTCGCGCTGCCACCACAACATTGCCCTAATTGGCTGCCTAATTGATAATGCTCAATTAATTGACAGTCTTTATTTTGAGCTAACAGCTTGTGTGCTTGTTTTATAGATTTATACTCTAAATGACCACCACCTATGGTATCGAAAGCCTCACCTTGACAAACCACCATTTTAGTACCGCTATTGCGAGGGGTAGAGCCACTTACACCAATAATGGTAATTAACACATACGCTTTACCCTGTTGACTAAATTTCAGGCTTGCCTGGTTCCAGTTCATTGTTTCACTGGTATGACGATGATATTTATTGTTGTTAGCGCTATTCATACTAACGATCCTTACTTACTTCTTTTGCTTTAATGGCCTGAACCGCCCAAAGTACGCGCTCGGGGGTTGCAGGTGTATCAAGTATAGGACTTTGTTTATAGTCTGCGATGCTGGCAATTGCATCTTTTAATGCTGACCAAACAGATATCCCTAACATAAACGGAGGTTCACCTACTGCTTTTGAGTTATAGATTGTATGTTCACGATTAGGGGCATCGGGTACTAATGCCACACGAAAATCTGCAGGTGCATCATTAATAGCAGGGATTTTATACGTTGCAGGGTTATTTGAAAGTAAGCGCCCTTGCTCATTCCATACTAATTCTTCAGTTGTTAACCACCCCATTCCTTGAACAAATGCACCTTCTATTTGGCCAATGTCAATTGCAGGGTTAATTGAGTGTCCAACATCTTGTAATATGTCTGTTCGTAACGTTTTATATTCACCGGTTAGTGTGTCAATAATAACTTCAGACACAGCAGCACCGGTGGCAAAATAAAAAAATGGTCGCCCTGTTGCTGTTGCCCGATCAAAATGAATTTTTGGTGTTTTGTAAAAACCAGTAGAAGATAAAGACACTCTTTCCATATAAGCAAGCTGTATAAACTCAGCAAAGCTAAAACGTTGTTCTCCAGCAATAATATGATTATTGTCAAACTTAACTTGCTTGGCATTTATTGCGTATTTTTCACATGCAAAATCAATTAAACGCTGTTTAATAGTTTTTGCTGCAGCTTCTGCCGCTTTACCATTTAAATCAGTGCCTGATGATGCTGCAGTTGGCGATGTATTGGGTACTTTATCTGTACGTGTAGATGAAATAGCAACAGTATCCACATCCACTTGAAATTCATGAGCTACAATCTGGGCAACTTTGGTGTTTAGCCCTTGCCCCATCTCTGTTCCACCGTGATTTAAATGAATAGTACCGTCAGTATAAATATGGATGAGAGCACCAGCTTGATTCAAATGTTGAACGGTAAATGAAATACCAAATTTAACTGGTGTTAACGCAATACCTTTTTTCAAAACTTTATTATTAAAATTAAATTCTGTTACAGCTTTACGGCGCGCTTGGTAATCTGAGGTTTCTTCTAATGTATCAATTATTTCTGCAAGATTGTTGTGTTCAACATCTTGATGGTAATGAGTAACATTGCGATCATCTTTCCCGTATAAGTTAATTTTACGAATAGCTAAGGGATCTTTTCCTAAATGACGGGCAATATCATCCATTACCATTTCAATCGTCATCATACCTTGAGGTCCACCAAAACCACGATAAGCCGTATGTGACACAGTATTTAGCTTACAGCGATTGCCAGTTACACTGGCTTGATCTAAAAAGTATGCATTGTCTGAGTGAAACATAGCTCTATCAACAATTGCATCCGACAAATCAGGTGAGTAACCGCAGTTACCATTAACCTCAATATTAATCCCTTTAATTTGACCATTATTGTCAAAGCCAACAGTATAGTTATTTTCAAATGGATGACGCTTACCTGTCATTATCATGTCATCCATACGACTTAATTTAAATTTAACGGGTCGCTTAGTGATATTAGCAAGTAAAGCCGCAATGCATGCCCAAGGTGCTGCTTGAGTCTCTTTACCACCAAAACCACCACCCATACGGCGCATATCAACAAGCACCTTATTTAATGGAATAGCTAATACCTCTGCGACCAGTTTTTGTACTTCGCTTGGGTGCTGCGATGAACTATAAATATTCATGCCACCGTCTTCAGTAGGTTCAGCTGTAGAGACTTGACCTTCAAGGTACATATGCTCTTGGCCACCTACAAGAATACTACCTGATAGTTGATGTTCAGCATTTGCAATAGCTTTATCAGAATCACCTCGTTTCATGGTAAATGGAGGACGAACATAATTCTTTTTAGTCAATGCTTCCTTGACTGTTAATACAGCATCAAGGACTTGATATTCAACTTTTGCTAACTTAACCGCTTTACGCGCTAAATCATAACTGGTCGCTGCCACAGCAAACAACGGTTGACCGACATACTCAACTTTACCAAGCGCAAGTACAGGGTCACCAGGAAAAACCGGACCAATATCTGTATGCCCTGGTACATCATCAACAGTGATAACAGCAATAACACCCTCTGCGGCTTTTACCTCAGATAAGTCCATAGAAACTATTGTTGCGTGGGCGTGTTCAGACTGCCCAACAGCAGCATGTAGCTCGCCCCGGGAAGATGGCCTGTCATCTATATAAATAGCTTCACCAGACACTTGCTTATCTGCACTTTCATGTTTTTTTGAGCGCCCTACACCACCTAAACCTACATTATTACTTTCGCTATGAAGGCTTTCGTTACTATTTGAATTTGCTTTTTTTACATTAATTAGACTACGCATAATTTACCACTCGTGTTTCTATCGTTTTACTTTGAAGCTCTAGGTAACATTTCTCGATCAAATTTTGAGCGACAGTCATGCGGTATTTGTCAGATGCACGAACATCTGACATGGGTTGAAAGTCTGTAGTTAACGCTTCTTTTGCTTGCTCTATTAATGTTTGCGTTAATACATTGCCTTTTAAAACGGCTTCAGTTGACGGTGAGCGTTTGGGTATTGCCGCCATTCCTCCGAAAGCGATACGGATTTCTGTAATAGTATTATCTATGCAGCCTGTAGCGTTTTGAGTTTTTTGTTCAATAAATATTGCAGCTAATACTGCTGAAATATCGTCGTCGAAACGTTTAGAAATTTTGTATAGCTTTAAAGTTTGACCTGCTAGAGGCTTAGGAATTTGTATTGATTTAATAAACTCAGAAGGTTTGAGTAATGTTTTTTTATAATCAATAAAGAAATCTTCCACTAACATGGTACGCTCAACTCCATTTCGATGTAATGTCATTGTAGCACCAAGTGCTATAAGCGCTGGAGGCATATCACCAATTGGTGACGCGTTACCAATATTGCCGCCCAATGTACCATTATTTCGTACTTGCTTAGAGCCAATACGCTCTATCATTTCGCCTAAGTCAGGATAGTAATGATGTAAAGTATCAATAAATTTACTGTAGGGTAATGCTGAGCCTATGATAATTTCACTATCAGATTCTTCAATCTTAGCAAGCTCTTTAACACCGCCCACATAAACCAGTGAGTTAATAATGGCTAAATTTTGTGTTACAGATAACGCTAAATCTGTGCCCCCTGCCAATAATATTGACTTAGGTTCGTTAATTAATTCATGAGCGAGTTCACCAATGTCTTTAGGTGCGATATAACGATTGCCATTACCAATTAAGCAAGGTGTGGGTAGTTTTTGTAGTTCAGTAAGTGCAGAAACTGTTTGCTCATAATGTTGCGCAAAAGTATCCGATTCAACCGCTACACTTTCAGTAAGGGCGGCTTCAATAATAGATCGATAGCCCGTACATCGACAAAGGTTGCCAGCTAGCGCTTCAAGGACCTCTGCCCGCGTTGGCTTTTTATTATGTTTATGCAGCGCAAACGATGACATAACAAAACCAGGTGTACAAAACCCGCACTGTGTTCCATGATTATCTATAAGGGTTTGCTGTGCATGATGTAGTTTAGCTCCGTCTTTTAAATCTTCTACCGTAATTAATTGTTTGCCATGTAGACTTCCAACAAACGTTATACATGAATTTATAGACTGATAATTAAGTTTAGTGTTATCTGTAGCATCTAGCTCTGCAAGTACGACAGTACAAGCTCCGCAATCACCAGATGCACAACCTTCTTTTGTGCCAGTATTAAATTGTATTTCACGAAGATATTGAAGAATTGTTAAATTCGGATCAATGTTTTCTATGGTCACACGTTTATTGTTTAGTAGAAAATGAATTGTGCTGTTTGTCATATTTAGGTCCGTTATCGTTCTTGCTAGTCTCAAAGCACTTAACTTTCGATACGATTAATATAACAGACTTGAAAGTTGACACAAGTGTCAGATTTATATTTCTTAATTGAAAAGAAAAAAAAGATAGGCACAAAAAAAATTAAACATAACGATCTTTTTTCATAACCCACTGTTATAGCGTCAAATTAATAAGAAAAGATAGTTTTGTTTTTAGCTAATAGAAAGCTTCACATAGTAAGTAATACCAATCTCACTAACTAGGTGAACATTTCTACTGGTTATAATAATCAACTACTGCGTTATTTATTTTATAATTATCGCTACAAGAGTGTAGATTATGTGGGTAATGCATGAGCATAATTGCCCTGAACAACTAGTTATTAAAATAAATGCCGTGTATTTGACTGTTTTAACTGCGTATAAAATAGATCACTTAATTACTGAAACTGGTATAAGTTGTTTATAACATCAAACAGCATTGCTGTATTCAAAACAGTATTAGATATACTAAGTTGATGAAAGAAACTAGGTAGAAAGGTAGTAAATGAGTTATGGATAAGCTGTTCACGTCAATATCACAATTTTTGAAGTTATCTGCATTAGCTACATAGACGCAAGCACTTGGTTTTTATCTGGAACCAAAAAACGTAAATTAACTACTAATAGCTTACTATTAAGTATCCAAACTTGCCTTGATTCACTAATCAGATAGATATATGACCAATAAGAAATACGATTAATTGACAGTAAGCAAATGAAAAATATAGCCTTATAGGTATTACTCTTTCATCTGTTATCTAGGGCTCAGGTTCAATAAAGTTCACTCTCGTGGTTAGATTATTTGATCAACCTATTTAAGCTGACTTATGTTTACGTTTGTCTTTTACCCATGTGACAGATCCATTAGTACGCTTCATTTCAAATAAATCGATCGCTGCGAACAGATCACTTAGCTTTTTAAAACCATAGTTACGTTGATCAAAAGATGCATGGTTAGAGATATGTTTACCAATTGGCCCTAATTGTGCCCAACCATCATCCTCTTCTGATGCTTCAACTGCCTGACGTAACATGTTCATTAAGCGTGTATCGCTTTTAATACTCGGTTTACGTTTTTGAATTGGCTGTTCCGTTTGCTCTATATCATCAAGGTACAAAAATTTAGAACAACTATTAACAAACGCACTTGGTGCTTTTCTTTCACCAAAACCTATAACGAACTTACCATCAGCAAGCGCACGCGTAACTAGAGGGGTGAAATCACAATCAGAAGAAACTAAGCAAATAGTATCGACATCTTTGGTGTAAAGAATATCCATTGCATCAATAACAAGCGCAATGTCAGTGGCATTTTTACCTTTAGTTAAATCAAATTGCTGAATGGGTTGAATGGCATATTCGTGAAGAACATCTTCCCAAGGCTTAATACATTGGCTTTTCCAATTACCGTATGCTTTACGAATGTTGACCACACCATAACGAGCAAGCTCAGACAATATTACATCTATTTTTGCTGCAGGTGCATTATCTGCATCTATAAATAATGCAATTTTTTCCTTCTCTTTCAAAGACTAACTCAATTCAATAGTTTAAATATTCGTTATTTATGACATAACCACATAAAATTACAATACTTTTGATGTACACACGTTTATTTTTATCACTAAATACAATTAATTTACAATAATCACTAACAATATTTAAAAGATATTTAAATTGTAGGAGTGTGTTTAGACCACCACAGTTGATTATTTTTCTAAATATGGCGGTGAGATAGATATTTGAACTCTACTCGAAGGTATTGCACTACAAACCCACACTACTTTATAAACTTTAAACGAAACTTCATATTACCTTGTAGGTTGGCCTTTAGGCCATCACTTACCATAAACTATTCTGTCGGCATAAATACCGACCTACATATTGCGATGTATGCTGGCCTTTAAGCAATTGCCTTGTAGGTTGGCCTTTAGGCCATCACTTATCACAAACTATTCTGTCGGCATAAATACCGACCTACATATTGCGATTTATGCTGGCCTTTAGGCAAACAATTATTTTGGTTCTACTCAAAGGTTTAGCGCTACAAACCCAATTATATTGTTTAGTAAATTTTAGACGAAAAAAAACCGCGACTCGTTAAAGTTGCGGTTTCTTAGAATGTGCGGTGAGATAGAGATTTGAACTCTACTCGAAGGTTTAGCGCTACAAACCAAATTATACTGTTTAGTAAATTTTAGACGAAAAAAAACCGCTAATAAATTAGCGGTTTCTTAGAATGTGGCGGTGAGATAGAGATTTGAACTCTAGAAGGGCTACAAACCCTTGCCGGTTTTCAAGACCGGTGCTTTCGACCACTCAGCCATCTCACCAATGGTTAAAAAGCGATTTGCTTTTGAACGAGGCGAATATTAAAGTGTCGAAATTATCTTGTAAAGAGTAATTTTAAATTTTTAGTGCGTTTGCTATTTTTTTAAGCACTTTGGTGTTGATTCAATCAGTTTTAAGGTTTTTATGAACGATAACAAATTAATAAGGTGCTCTTGGCTTGATATAAAAAAAGCTGATTATGTTAAATACCACGATAACGAATGGGGTATTCCCACACATGATGATAAAGTTTTATTTGAAAATTTAATTTTAGAGTCTGCACAGGCTGGATTAAGTTGGTACACGATATTGAAAAGGCGTAAAGGCTACCGAAAAGCATTTTACAATTTTGATATCGAAACGGTTGCCCAGTTTGATCAAACAAAAATAGATGCGCTTATGCTTAATAGTGAGATTATTAGAAATAGGCTAAAAATTACCTCGACAGTTAATAATGCTAAACAGTTTATTGTTGTTCAATCAGAATTTGGCTCATTTAGTAATTACCTTTGGCAGTTCGTAGGTAATAAAACGTTAGTAAGCAATATTGATGACAGTACCGCCGCACCTACTACATCTGTAATTTCTGATATCTTAAGTAAAGATTTGAAAAAACGAGGGTTTAAATTTGTAGGCTCAACAATTTGCTATGCATACCTTCAAGCTTGCGGCTTAATTAATGGGCATAGTATATCCTGTTACAGACGGAAACAAATTATTGATCAGTTTAAGCAACAATAGCGTAGTAATTTGAAATATCGCATGCCATAATATGTCACAAGGTATTAAAGTAATGTTTGAAAGCACTTGAACTTTACTTAAAAGACCTTATCTTATAATTATATAATGAAGTTCTTAGAGGAATGTTTATGCAATCAAATATGGGTTTTCAAACAGCGAGCCAAAGCTCTGCAATTGAAATCAATAAAGTATTAAAAAATACATATATGCTTTTGTCGATGACATTAGCATTTAGTGCTGTTACTGCAGGTATCTCAATGGCGATGGGTTTATCTCATATGGTAGCCCTTGTAATGACATTAGCCGCTTTTGGTTTATTATTTGTTGTTAATAAACAGGCAGATAAAGCAAGCGGTATTTTCTGGATATTTGCATTTACTGGTTTGATGGGTGCTTCTCTAGGGCCAATGCTTAACTATTATGCTTCGTTACCCGGTGGCGGCTCTTTAATAATGCAAGCACTTGGCGGAACTGCCCTTATCTTTTTCTCATTATCAGGTTATGCGTTAACCAGTAAAAAGGACTTCTCGTTTATGGGTGGTTTTTTAATGGTTGGTTTAATTGTGGTAATAATTGCAGCTATAGCAAATTTATTTTTCCAAGTTCCTGCTGTTTCATTAGCAATTAGCTCTGCGATTATCTTAATAATGTCAGGTTTGATCTTATTTGATACAAGTCGCATCATAAATGGTGGCGAACGTAACTATATTCGCGCAACTGTATCTCTATACTTAAACATCTATAATATATTCACTAGCCTGTTGCATTTATTAGGCGCTTTCGGTGGTGATGATTAAACATTTACAGTAAATTGATTTATAATAAAAAGCCTCGTTTAGCGAGGCTTTTTTATTATCTTAAATTTATAAAGGTATTTTAGATTGACTAAATCACTCGCTTTAATAGTTACTAGTTCACCAACAGCTAATATAACTCATACTGCTTATAAACTAATTGAGCAGGCGATTAACAATAACATTACTATTTCTGGTGTATTTTTTTATCAAGATGGCGTATTAAATGCCAGTAAGTTTTTATCTGTGCCAAGCGACGAATTACAATTAACAGCGTTATGGAAAGCACTTCACCAAGAGCATAGTATACCATTACATTTATGTGCAACTGCTGCAGAAAAACGCGGGTTAATTAACCCTGCAGAAGAAACGCAATTATTACATCATGAATTCACCCTTTCGGGCCTTGGTGAATTAGTAATGTTAACGAGTCAAGCCGATAGATTGGTGCAGTTATAATGAGCGTAAAATCTAAAACAGTCGCTATTGTAAATACAAAAGCTCCTTTTGCTAAAACGATAGCAAAAGAGGCACTTGATGTAGCGTTAATTTATGGTAGCTACGAACAAGAAACGAGTTTATTTTTTCAAGGCGATGGTGTATACCAATTAATAAGTGGACAGCAGCCCGAAATAATTAATGTAAAAAATTTTCTAAAAACATTCTCAGCATTTGAGTTTTATGATCTAGAAAAAGTATACATTTGTCAGCAAAGTCTAGCGGATCGAAATATCAAAGCTGACTTTCATATAGGTAACGTAAATGTGATAACTACTCATGAGTTTTCTCGTTTACTCCATCAACATGATGTACTACTAACCTTTTAAGGCTGCTAATGACTACCCTACACTTAATTAGAGACTCTGTACTCATAAACAACACAATTACACTAGCTTTAACTAACTTAGCCCCTGACGATGTTATAGTGCTGCTAGATGACGGGTGTTACAATGTTAACCAAGACTTTATTAAAGAAATTCAAATCAAAGTGCCATACACTCAATGTTTTGCAATAGAGCCGCACATGCGAGCGAGGTCGTTGCCAACAACTAATTTAAACTTAATTAGCTACAGTGATTTACTTGATTTATTATTTAACCACAACAACGTGATCACTTGGCAATAATGATTATATTCAACGACAAGACTTTTGAAACAGATGCACAGGGCTATTTATTGGATCATACTGTGTGGAATGAAGCGTTGGGATTAGTACTTGCAGAGCAGGATAAAATAACGCTAACCGAAGCGCACTGGGAAGTTATTCGATTTGTACGTGAATTTTATCTCACCTTTAACACCTCACCTGCTATAAGGGCATTAACCAAGGCGATGAAAGCAGAGTTTGGGGAAGAAAAAGCAAGTAGTCGGTATTTATACCGTTTATTTCCAGAAGGACCAGCAAAACAAGCCACAAAATATGCAGGTTTACCCAAACCTGCTCGATGTATTTAGTACTACTATTTTAAGCCGTTATGTTGATAATATGGCCCTTATGTCCCACGGGTGCTGGAGCAGCTAACTGGGTATTAATATTTGCAGATTGTATTAAATCTAAGGCCATTTGGCCTTCGACTTCAGTTTGATCCTTAACTAAGTTAGCCGTTTTAATACCGTGTGCTGTTTCAGTGTTAACTGGGGTTGTTGTATTCATACTTAACGCCATTTTTTGCCTCCTATATTGATCAGCTGACTCTTGAACATGTTATACCAGTTTCATTAATTAAGTGATCTATTTTATACTCAGTGAAAACAGTCAAATGCAAGGCGTTTATTTTCATAGCTAGTTGTCAGGGCAATTATCTCCTGCATTACCCACACAAGCTACATCCTCGTAGCGATAATTATAAAATAAATAACGCAATAGTAAACTGTTTTAGCCAGTAGAAATGATCACATAGTTAGTGAGATTGCTATTAATAGTTTATCGGCATTATTCTGTAAAGCTTTAGAAGTTTTTAAAATTTCGCTAATAAAAAAGGCGCTACAAGCGCCTTCTTAAAAACAAAATAAAGAACTAAATAACGGGTAATGTAGGCACTTGAATTCCCGCCATTTCTAACATTACACGCACTACTTGGCAGCTATAACCAAACTCATTATCATACCAAACATAAAGTACAGCACGATCACCATCTACAATTGTTGCTTGTGAATCAACAACACCTGCGTAACGTGAGCCAACTAAATCTGTCGAAACAATTTCAGTTGAGGCTGTATAGTCTACTTGGTTTTGTAAGTTTGAATTTAATGAAATATTGCGTAAATAATCATTTAACGCTTGCTTGTCAGTAGCTGTTTTAAGGTTTAAATTCATTATCGCCATTGAAACATTAGGCGTAGGTACTCGGATTGCGTTACCTGTTAACAAGCCTTTAAGCTCAGGAAGTGCTTTAGCTACAGCTTTTGCTGCACCAGTTGTACTGATCACCATATTTAATGGTGCGCTTCTACCACGGCGAGGTGCTTTGTGATAATTATCAATCAAATTTTGATCGTTAGTATACGAATGAACGGTTTCAACATGACCATTACGTATACCAAACTCATCATTTATCGCTTTAAGTACCGGCGTGATTGCATTTGTAGTACAGCTAGCTGCAGATATAATTTTATCTTCAGATAAAATCATATTTTCATTTACGCCATAAACAATATTTTTAATATCGCCTTTTGCAGGTGCTGTTAGTAATACTTTATCAACACCTTTTGATTGTAAATGCTGTCCTAAACCTTCTTCATCGCTCCAAATACCAGTATTATCAACGACTAAGGCATTGTTAATACCATATTTTGTGTAATCAATATCAGAAGGTGATTTGGCGTATATCACCTGAATAAAGGCACCATTAGCTTTTATTACGCTATTCTCTTCATCAATAGTAATGCTACCGTTGAATGCACCATGTACAGAATCTCGTCTTAGTAAACTAGCACGCTTTGCTAAGTCCCCTTCACTGCCTGGACGAATAACAATAGCACGTAAATTAAGCTTTGAACTTGGTCCCGCACGCTCAATTAATAAACGAGCAAGTAATCTACCAATACGGCCAAAACCATATAAAACAACATCTTTAGAGGTAGGTGCTGTTGCAGACTTTCCAATATCAGCAAGTTCTTTTTCTAAATATTGTTCAATTGAAAGTCCATTTGCTCCGCCTTGAAATAAATAGCGGTAAGCAAGCTTACCTACATCAATACGTGCAGGGGCTAAATCCATTTTGCTTAATGCTTCAACAAAAGGAAAACTCTCTCGCAAACGAAGCTTGCTTTCTTCATGCAATGCAACTGATTTATGTGCTTTGATAATATCAATTGAAGTAGCCGTCATTAATGGACGACCATATACCGAAATTTCAATGCCTTTATTTCTAAAAAGCTGTCCAATAATCGGCTGCATATTTTCAGCAAATGTTTGGCGCTCTTGC
Source organism: Thalassotalea piscium (assembly GCF_030295935.1). Classification (NCBI taxonomy): domain Bacteria; kingdom Pseudomonadati; phylum Pseudomonadota; class Gammaproteobacteria; order Alteromonadales; family Colwelliaceae; genus Thalassotalea; species Thalassotalea piscium. The sequence goes on along the minus strand of NZ_AP027362.1, from coordinate 1,850,680 downwards.
CAACTAATTTGATACTCTTCCTCGAGATGAGACGTCATTACGTAAACCTTTTTATTTCAGTCAAATGAACGGTAAGCTATTTTTATCCTGTTATAGATAAAATAACAAAATGCGGCGCTATTGTAATAGAACATGAAATAATTCTCTACAGGTTACAAAGAATTAATTTACAAGTTTTTACTCACTTCCATCGTATTGCTTTGGCTAAATTGTAAACATTTTGCTACTTTATAATACTTCGAACGCAAAACTTCCTAGTGCTCTAGGGATAAGCACTTATTTTGCAACAAAGGTTAAACTCAATGAGTTTACACAGTAGCGTTTACCCGTTGGTTTAGGCCCGTCATCGAATACATGACCTAAATGTGAGTTACACTGTAAACATTCTATTTCTGTTCTCACCATATTGTGTGAATGGTCAGGTAAATAGTTAACGTTTCCTTCAATTGCCTGATAAAAGCTTGGCCAGCCACAACCGGCATCAAACTTTTTCGAAGACTGAAATAATGGTTGGTCGCAACAAACACAATGGTATACGCCATCTAACCAGTGATCGTTGTATTTTCCTGAGAAAGGTTGCTCTGTTGCAGCTAAACGACATACACGATAAGCGTCGTCACTTAATTTATCTTTGTAGGGATCTTTAGTCATAGGTTATAGTTCCTTCATTTCTTTTTTAGCTGTTGCCCATTCAATGTGGTATTTCTTACCTTGTACCTGATCTACCCTTTCAAAAGTATGCGCACCAAAGTAATCACGTTGTCCTTGTAATAAATTAGCCGGTAGAACATTACTACGCATTGAATCAAAATATGCTAACGATGATGACAGAGCTCCTACTGGTATACCAAGTAAGGATATAGAAGCAATAGCGCTTCGCCAATTAAGCTGATGCTTATTCAGTTGTTCTACAAAATAAGGATCAACTAATAAGCTTTCTAATGTAGGCTCTCGCTCAAACGCCTGTGTGATTGACTGTAAAAAGACAGCACGTATGATACAACCTGCTCGCCATATTTTAGCTATACTCGAAAAATTAAGTTGCCAGCCTTGCTCTTTCTGAGCATCTTTCATTAATTGGAACCCTTGTGCATAAGCACATATTTTTGAACAATAAACAGCGTCATGGAGGTTTTCTATAAAAACAGCTTTTTCTTGTTCTGTTAACTCATTAACGTCAGGGCCTGTTAATAATGAAGAAGCTTTTACTCGTACACTTTTCATCGCTGACATTGAGCGTGCATAAACTGCTTGCGCGATGGTAGGTGCAGGGGTACCGAGCTCTAAACTACTAATTGCTGTCCATAATCCCGTGCCTTTTTGGCCTGCCTTATCAATAATTAAATCAACAACAGAAGTTAGCTTACCATTAACTGTTAATTTATGACGTAATACATCGACTGATATTTCCATAAGGTAGCTTTCTAATGGGCCTTTATTCCATTGTTCAAATATATTTGCTATTTCGTCAGCAGATAATTGTAATCCATCGCGTAATGCTTGGTAAGCTTCACAAATTATTTGCATATCAGCATATTCAATACCGTTATGCACCATTTTTACAAAATGCCCTGCACCTGCAGGGCCAATGTAAGTAGTACATGGTTCTCCATAGTTGACAATTTCACCAGGATGATTACGATTAATAGGTTTACCAGTTTCTGGGTCAACTTTGGCTGAAATAGCTTCCCAAATTGGTTTGATCCTTGTCCAAGCATATTCAGAACCACTAGGCATTAACGAAGGACCAAATCTCGCCCCTACTTCGCCACCAGAAACAGCTGATGAAAACAAAATAAAATTATCTTTATATTTTTTTTCACGTTCAACGGTATCTGTCCATAGGCTATTACCTGTATCTATGACAATATCGCAAGGTTCGATACCTCCATTAATAAGACACTCACAAACTTGATCCACAGGATATCCGGCAGGAACAGATAATACGATTAAATGGGGTGATTTAAGACTAGTCAATAACTCAGCGTAAGAAGCACAACCAACAACACGTACTTTATCTTGCTTACTTTCATATTTCTCTTGGATTATTGTTGTTTTTATTTTTTCATTATCAAGGTCAAAAGCTGCAACAGTATATCCGTTATCGGCTAGGTTTAGTACGAGGTTTTTCCCCATGACACCCAAGCCAACAAACCCAATATCGCACTCAGTGTTTTGAACCATAAAAAACATCCAAAATTTTATTTTAAATTTTCATTATTTTAACACGGATTTGAGCTATTTTATACCAACGGGCATTGTGCCATTACTTTAAACAACAACAATACGTAACAATACTACATCCAATCAAAAAAAACTGCTTAAACAAAGCATAAACCTTATTTTTACTTGATATTTTTATTAAATGGTGTAATTTTACTACAACAGTATTTCCCATGGAGTTTTTATGACTATTAAAGTTGGTATAAACGGTTTTGGTCGCATAGGCCGTTTTGTTTTTAGAGCAGCAACAGAGCGCACAGATGTTGAAGTTGTAGGTGTTAATGACCTGATAGATATAGATTACATGGCCTATTTGTTAAAGTATGACTCAACTCATGGCCGTTTTAATGGTACTGTCGAAGTAATTAAAAACAAGTTAGTTGTTAATGGTAAACCTATCAGAGTTAGTGCCGAACGTGACCCCAAAAACTTGAAATGGGATGAAATAAACACTGACGTGGTGGTTGAAGCTACAGGTTTATTTTTAAAAGACGAAACAGCACGGCAGCACATTACGGCTGGTGCCAAAAAAGTTGTACTTACTGCACCTTCCAAAGACAACACACCAATGTTTGTAATGGGGGTTAATAATATTGAGTACAAAGGACAAGATATTGTATCAAATGCTTCTTGCACTACTAACTGTCTAGCGCCTATCGCAAAGGTTTTAAATGATAACTGGGGAATAAAAGTCGGTTTAATGACAACTGTGCACGCTACAACAGCGACACAAAAAACAGTTGATGGACCATCCGCTAAAGACTGGCGAGGTGGCCGGGGTGCTGGGCAAAACATTATTCCTTCATCAACTGGAGCTGCAAAGGCTGTAGGTAAAGTAATACCTGAATTAAATGGTAAATTAACAGGTATGGCATTTAGAGTACCTACACCAAATGTTTCTGTTGTTGACCTCACGGTAAATCTAGAAAAACCTGCAAGTTATCAACAGATCTGTGATGCAATGAAATTAGCTTCTCAAGGCGAGCTTCTCGGTGTATTGGGATACACAGAAGATAACGTTGTATCAAATGACTTTATTGGGGAGACATGTACTTCTGTTTTTGACGCAGGTGCAGGAATAGCACTCACAGATACTTTCGTTAAGGTTGTTTCTTGGTATGATAACGAGATAGGGTATTCAAACAAAGTATTAGATTTAGTCTCTTATATTTCTAAATAGCAAGCAACGCTTTCAATACCCAACTAACCTGAATTCGGGATAAGCTAAGTACAGCAAGGCTACAATTATTATGCGTATCTGCGTTCAATTTGCTTCTTATAGCCGGACATTAAATGTACATCCATTATCCCGAGTTCAGGTTAATACCAGTTTCATTAAATAAGTGATCTATTTAATACGCAGTGAAAACAGTCAAATACAAGGCATTTATTTTTATAACTTACTGACAGCATTCTCTTATGGATAAGCATTGCTACTAGTAAAGGAAAACGGCAACACAAGTTGCCGATTTTTTCACTGTTGAATCAAGCCATGTAATACCTAACAGCTTACTTGGCTTGATAGATATTATCTATTTGTTTAGTTAGTTAACATGCGATAACACTTGTTTTGAAAGTGCGCTTATTGCCTTCCAATCTTTATTAGCAATAATTTCGTCTGAAACTAACCAAGAGCCACCACAACATATTACATTATTCAATGCTAAATAATCACGTATATTGCCAATATTAATACCGCCGGTTGGGCAAAATTTAATATGCGGAAATGGACCACCTATAGATTGAATTGCTTTTACGCCACCAGAAGCCTCAGCTGGGAAGAACTTAAAATGATCATAACCTAAATCGATACCATCCATTAATTCAGAAATTGATGAAACACCTGGTATTAATGGTATTTCGCCTTCGTTCGCTGCTTGTAACAAATCTTTTGTTAAGCCAGGACTAATAGCAAACTTTGCACCAGCATCAATTGAACGTTGTAACAATTCCTTATTAGTTACAGTGCCTGCACCAACAATAGCGTCAGGAAGTTCCTGTGCTATCTTTTTGATTACAGCAAAAGCTGAAGGAGTTCGTAAAGTGACTTCCAAGACTTTGATCCCTGCAGATAACAAAGCTTTAGCAATAGGTAGTGCGTCTTCAACATTCTCAATTACAAGTACAGGGATAACCGGCCCCATTTCAAACAGGTCTTTTGGGGAAACCTTCCAATTTCTAACTACAGTCATAATTCCTCTTTATTATATTGGCGATGAAAATCGAAATATTTAACACATATAGAAGTGGCTCAATAATCACAATGGCTGAGATAATTAATTAGACTTAAAGCCCTTCTATTTACATCGATTTTCACTTCACGATTTATTTATTATCTGCTCATCATTTAAATTAGTGATCAAATAAAGAACAGGCTCCAGTTTCAGCTGAGCTTAAGCTTCTTCGCATAAAACCAAATAGCTCCCGGCCCATCCCTTCATGATGGCCATTAACTTGAAATTTAGATGACACTCTTTCTTCAAGTACTGTTTCATCCACATCAAGTATTAGCTCTCCTGTTTCGCCATTTAACGTTATCATGTCTCCATTACGTACTTTTGCGATCAAACCGCCATCTAATGCCTCTGGGCATAGGTGTATCGCTGCAGGAACTTTTCCTGATGCACCTGACATACGACCATCGGTTACTAAAGCAACTTTAAAACCTTTGTCTTGTAGTACGCCAAGTGGTGGGGTTAATTTATGTAACTCAGGCATACCACGAGCCTTAGGACCTTGAAACCTTACTACGGCGATAAAATCCCTATTAAGTTCACCAGCATTAAAAGCAATATCTAATTCATGCTGATCTTCAAAAACAACTACCGGAGCTTTTATAATTAAGCTACCATCGCGTAAAGATGAGGTTTTCATCACTGAAACCCCTAAGTTACCTTTAAGTACTTTTAGACCACCATCTGCTTTAAAAGGTTTTTCTGTAGTCGCAATAACAGCAGGATCACCAGATTGATCGAAGGTATCTAACCAAACTAATTCACCATCTTTAATTTCAGGTGTTTTAGTATATTGAGTAAGCCCTCGTCCACATATAGTCTCAACATCTTCATGAAGTAGGCCGGCTCCAAGCAACTCTTTGAATAGTAATGCCATACCACCTGCTTGTTGAAAGTGATTAACATCTGCTGACCCGTTAGGATAAATTCTTGTAATAAGCGGAACAGCATCAGATAAGTCATTAAAGTCTTGAAAGTTAACGATAATACCTGCGGCTTTAGCAAAAGCAATAATGTGCATTGTTAAGTTTGTCGAGCCGCCTGTGGCTAGCAAAGCAACAATGGCATTTACGATCGAACGTTCATCTATCATTTTTCCTGCAGGCATGTAATTACCTGACTGTTGCGTTAAACGCGTTACCTGGCGTGATGCAGCCTTGGTTAACTCTTCTCTTAACTGTGTATTAGGTGATACAAAAGAAGCTCCTGGTAGATGCAACCCCATAACCTCTACTACTAACTGGTTTGAGTTAGCCGTGCCGAAGAAAGTACAAGTACCAGGACTATGGTAAGATGCAGACTCAGCCTCAAGCAACTCTTCAACACCAATCTCACCTTTAGCAAACTGTTGGCGTACTCGTGCTTTTTCTTTATTTGGAATACCTGAAGGCATTGGTCCAGCAGGAATAAATACAGTAGGTAAATGTCCAAACGTCATAGTAGCGATTAATAGGCCCGGTACAATTTTATCGCAAATACCTAATATAACCGCGCCATCAAACATGTTATGTGACAGAGCAATTGCAGTAGACATCGCAATAACATCTCTGCTCATCAGGCTTAAATCCATTCCCGGTTGGCCTTGGGTTACGCCATCACACATAGCTGGAACACCACCTGCAAATTGCGCTACACCGCCTGTATCACGGATAGCCTGTTTAATGATTTTAGGGTAAGCCTCATACGGTTGATGTGCCGACAACATGTCGTTATAGGCAGAAACAATCGCAATATCTGAGTGATTAAGCCCTCTCAGTATTTGCTTGTCTTCTTTGCCGCATGCTGCAAAACCATGGGCTAAATTACCACATGATAAGTTGGCTCTATGCACTGTTTGTGACTTTTGTGCCTCTATTTTTTTTAAATATGCAGCACGAGTCGCTTTACTACGTTCTATAATATTATTTGTAATCGCTAAAATCTTTTTATTCATTACTTACTCCGCCCAAAAAACTTGTGTATTAATTTCAGGGTCTTGTATAAATGCCCTAATTGGCATTTCTTTAATGTTGGTATCCGCTAACGCTTTATTTAATACTACTTTCTTACCAGTTCCGCTGATATGGAGGAAAATGTTTTTACTTTCTTTTAAAGACAAAAAGCTAAAACTAATACGTTCGTTAGGTGCGGTTTTAGGTAAAACCCTTAATAAAGGAGCTGATGTAGAAAAACATTCATCAATTTGGTCGCTGCAGGGAAACAATGACGCTGTGTGGCCGTCCTCTCCCATACCTAATATAAGGACATCAAGCGGTAATAACATTGACGCTGCTGCAACATTTAAATCAGCTAATGTTTCTTCAGATAATATATTGTCTTGCTTTAAATGAAAAAAGTTTGCCGCAACGGCTTTATTTTGCAGTAAATTTTCATGTACTAACCGTGTGTTACTGTCGGCACTATCAAACGCTACCCAACGTTCATCTGCTAGGGTAATGGTAATATTGGCCCATGGTAAATCTATTTGTGATAACGCCTTAAAAAAACCTTTAGGGGTTGAACCTCCTGATACAGCGATACTTGCTTTACCTTTAGATTTTACTGCTTCAACTAAGATATCTGCTACTTTACTAGCAAGTGCTTGATCAAGAGATTCACGTTGTTTAAATTCATTAATTTGATACATTTTATTCTACCCATTGTCTGTCGTCGCGTGCAATTAAAGCAATTGAAGAAACTGGCCCCCAAGAGCCGGCTGGGTATGGTTTTGGTGCTTCGTTAGTGTCCTCCCAAGCTTCGATAATGCCATCTGCCCATTTCCATGCAGCTTCAACTTCATCCCTGCGCACGAATAAAGATTGATTACCATTGATCACTTCCAACATTAAACGTTCATATGCTTCAACAACCCGCGTGTTTTTATAAGTTTTAGAAAAGCTCAAATCGAGTTTATTTTCATGAATTTTCATTTGTGATGCGATACCTGGAATTTTATTCATCATTTCTAACTCAACCCCTTCATCTGGTTGCAGTCGAATGGTGAGTTTATTCGAAGGTAAATCAGCATAGCTGTCTTTAAAAATATTGTGTGGCTGTTGTTTAAAATGAATCACTATTTCGCTATGTTTTGCTGGCATCCGTTTTCCGGTTCTTAAATAAAAGGGAACCCCTTTCCATCGCCAGTTATCAATTTCAGTTTTTATTGCAACAAAGGTTTCTGTATTACTATTCTCGTTAGAGTCTTCTTCATTTAAATATCCTGGTACCGCAATTCCATTTAAAAAACCATCAGTGTATTGTCCACGAACTGTTTTATCTTTTACATTAAATCGCGTTATAGGCACCAACGCACGAAGCACCTTTAGCTTTTCGTCACGAATACTATCTGCACCTAGATCTGCAGGAGGCTCCATTGCTAATAATGACAATATTTGCAACAAATGATTTTGTATCATGTCTCGCATCTGCCCTGCTTCATCATAAAAGCCCCAACGACCTTCAATACCAACACTTTCAGCCACTGTAATTTGAACATGATCAATACAGTTTCTGTCCCAATTATTAGTAAATAATGAGTTTGCAAAACGCAGAACAAGTAAATTTAATACGGTTTCTTTACCTAAGTAATGATCAATTCTATAAATTTGGCTTTCTGCAAAATACTTAGATACATGATCATTAATTACAATTGAGGATGCTAAGCAATGCCCTATAGGCTTTTCCATTACGACACGATCTTTACTACAAATAAGATTTGCTGCATTAAGTCCACTACCAATATCTCCATATATATCAGGTGGCGTAGAGAAATAATAAACACGAGTATCATGGCCATTAGCCAAGGTTTCGCTTAAATTTTCATAAGCATCTATTTGTTTAAAATCGAGTGTTTGATATACCAGGCGTGCTTTAAACCTTTCTATAGTTTCTTGATCCAAACTTTCTTTAACAAAAGTATGTAAATTTTCTAAAACCAGAGCTTCAAACTCTTCTGGTGTATGCTCTTGACGAGCAACCCCAACAATACGACTCGCTGGGTTTAATAGGCCAGCAAGATCTAATTGATATAAGGCAGGTAATAGTTTTCTACGTGATAAATCACCTAACGCCCCAAAAATAACAATCTCACTCGCTGATTGATAATCAAAATTTTCCATAATTCACTTCTCAAATTTTATCTGGTAATGAAACTAAACTACATTTATACACTAATTTAGCGTGAGTTTCACCTTCAGTAAAGTATTTTCTGTAATTTTACTACACAAGGCTTTTTAACTCATTATATATAGGCTAGCGCTAAGAAAATCTCTATTTGTTGTAATATCTGTTTGCAATAAAATACCATTTTGAATTACATTAGGCCAAATCATGAAATAAATTTTCATAAATACTGTTATTACAACAGAAAATAAATTACAGTAGATAAAAGATCTAGGGCTATACCAGATGAATATTTTAGAAAAAATTGCTAATGAACTAGATACATTCAGTAAATCTGAACGTAAAGTAGCCGAGGTGATATTGTCATCACCAACCACAGTAATTCACGCGAGTATTGCTTCGTTAGCTAAGCAAGCAAATATAAGTGAGCCTACTGTAAATCGCTTTTGCCGGCGCTTAGATACTAAAGGGTACCCTGATTTTAAATTACATTTGGCACAAAGCCTAGCAAACGGCACACCCTATGTTAATCGACATGTCGATGAAAATGATTCAGCTGAAGAATATACAGCAAAGATTTTTGAATCAACAATGGCAAATCTTGAATTAGCGCGTAAAAGCTTAGACACCTCAACAATAAATCGCTCAGTAGATCTATTGACACAGGCTAATAAAATTTCTTTTTTTGGCCTAGGCGCTTCTGCCGTAGTGGCTCATGACGCACAAAATAAATTTTTTCGTTTTAACGTTCCCGTTGTTTATTTTGATGACATATTAATGCAACGTATGAGTGCTATTAATAGTCGTCAAGGTGATGTTGTTGTTGTTATTTCTCATACAGGACGAACAAAGTCATTGGTTGAAGTAGCAAGTTTAGCTAAAGAAAATGATGCCACAGTAATAGGGATAACAACAAATGGTTCACCGCTAGCGAAAGAATGTAATATCGTTTTATCAATCGATGTTGCTGAAGATACAGATTTATATATGCCGATGTCTTCCCGTATAGCTCAACTTGCTTTAATTGATGTATTAGCTACAGGGTTTACGCTAAGACGCGGCACTAAGTTTAGAGATAATTTGAAAAAAGTAAAAGATAGCTTACGAAGCTCACGATTTGAACGCAAAGAATAGAAAACCTATTTTTCTTATTAATTAATTGAACAAAATTGTAAGGATTAAAATGCCTAGAAGAACAAAAATTGTTGCCACCTTAGGTCCAGCAACAGAAGACCGTGAAATTCTCAAAAAAGTACTGGCCGCTGGCGTTAATGTGGTAAGACTTAACTTTTCGCATGGCACCCCTGAAGACCATATAGCCCGAGCAGTTATGGTTAGAGAACTTGCTCAAGAATTAGGTATTTATGTTGGAATATTAGGTGATTTACAAGGACCTAAAATTCGAATATCTACGTTTAAAGATGGCCCGATAAAATTAGCCGTAGGTGAAAAGTTTGAATTAGATGCAAATTTAGCCAAAGGTGAAGGATGCCAAACAAAAGTAGGTATTGACTATAAAAAGCTGCCCGAAGATGTACATGCAGGTGACATTTTATTGTTAGATGATGGGCGAGTTCAATTAAAGGTATTAAGCACTGAAGGTGCTTCTGTATTTACCGAAGTTACCGTTGGAGGCCCTTTATCAAATAATAAAGGGATAAATCGCCAAGGTGGTGGTTTGACTGCTCCTGCACTTACAGAAAAAGATAAAGAAGATATTAAATTAGCCGCAAAAATTGATGTCGACTTTTTAGCCGTATCATTTCCACGTGATGCTGCCGATATGCGTGAGGCTCGCTTATTAGCGCAAGAAGCTAATTGTAATGCACGTTTAGTGTCAAAAATTGAACGGGCTGAAGCCGTTAATGATGATAAGGTATTAGATGAAATAATACTTGCATCAGACGTTGTTATGGTTGCCCGTGGTGATTTAGGCGTTGAAATTGGCGACGCTGCCCTAGTTGGAAAGCAAAAGCATATAATTGCACGAAGTCGTCAATTAAACCGTGCTGTAATTACAGCAACACAAATGATGGAAACAATGATCGAGCAACCCATGCCTACCCGTGCCGAAGTAATGGATGTTTCGAACGCGGTACTAGATGGTACTGATGCTGTTATGTTGTCTGCTGAAACTGCCGCAGGTAAGTACCCTGTTGAAACGGTAACTGCGATGGCTTCTGTTTGTGTAGGTGCGGAAACTCATCGTTCTGTCAATATCTCTAATCACAGAATGGAACTTACCTTCACTGAAGTGTCTGAGACTATTGCTTTGTCAGCTATGTATGCTGCCAATCATTTAGACGGTGTTAAAGCAATTATTTCATTAACTGAATCAGGGCAAACAAGTAAAATAATGTCACGTATTACTTCAGGCTTACCTATTTACTCATTGTCTCGTCATCAAAAAACGTTAAATAACTCTGCTATATATCGAGGTGTTTACCCTTTATATTTCGATTCTACGCCATGTACAAACGACGATTTATCGGAAAAGGTACTCGCCGCAGTTGTTAAAAAAGCAGATTTAAAAGAAGGTGATAAAGTTATATTTACCTATGGAGACATGATGGAAACAGTGGGTGCTACAAACACCATGAAGGTATTAGTGATCACTAAATTTAATAACAAATAATATAGGGTCTGTTGATCTTTCAATTTATTGCTCTGTTGCACTTGAATGGCTGTCAATCGTGGCGCTTAATGTAATATTTAGTTGTTTCAAATTCACATTAAGCAACAAAGAGTGACGCTTTTTCGAGGCAACGCAGACGGCTATGGCTATTTTTCAACCTAGCTACGTTAAAAATAGTTAACCTGAACTCGGGATAATGGATGTACGTTTAACGAAGATAAAAATCATACTTTGCAATATTTTAGATTATTTCTTTTTTTTAGTATTAAGTGCAAATTTACTACCAATGCTATATTTTGTTTGTATCACGGCTGATTTGAGCACCTAATAGCCGGCTATTAGTTGCAAATTAAACGCAGATCTGCATAAAATTGTAGCTTTGGTGTACTTAGCTTATCCCTAATTCAGGTTAGTTCAGATAGAATATCTACATCGCACTATTTTCCTCTTGTTATCTTAAAATAGCTTATAGCAGAGCCTAAAAGATCAATAGACCCAGCTTTTTTAACCTATATTATTCATATTTTAGTACAGCTACTTATACTAAAACCTAAGCCACTTGAACTTTACTCTTTAATAGAAGCATAGTAACTCCCCTATTTCCTCATGGTAATTAAAGCAGCAATAGATTAAATTGGCTTAACCTCCTTAATTTAATTCAATAATCGAGCGTTAGATCATGAAAAATATCGCATTACTTACAAGTGGTGGAGATGCCCCTGGAATGAATGCAGCAATTCGTGCAATTGTTTTAAGTGCCCATCATTATAACTATAACCTTATTGGCTATTATCATGGTTATAATGGTTTAATTAATCGAGAGTGTAAAAGCCTTAAATTAGCTGATGTTAACGGTATTATTGGCCGTGGAGGTACTATTTTAAAAAGTGCACGGTGCAATGCAATGCACAGCGAACAGGGAGTTAATCAGGCTATTCTTACCCTTGAAAATGATAAAATAGATGCGCTCATTGTCATCGGTGGCGATGGTTCATTCAAAGGCGCAATCAAGTTAGCAAAACATTGGCAAGGTCAGGTGATTGGTATACCCGGCACTATCGATAATGATATTTGCGAAACCGACTATACTATTGGGTTTTCTACAGCTGTAAATACCGCAATTGAAGCTATCGATAAGATCAGAGATACCGCTGATGCATTTGAGCGTGTATTTTTAGTAGAAGTGATGGGGCGTAGAAGTGGCCATATTACTTTTAATGTAGGAATTGCCACTGCAGCTGAGCAGATATTATCATTTGAGAACTTTGACTGTACTGATCAAGCTGCACGCCTTAATGACTTAAGTAATGACATTAAAGTCGTTCAACAAAATCGTCATGCGGGCTATTTAATCGTTATAGCAGAAAATTTATGGCCCGAAGGAAATACAAACCTTGCAGCTCAAATAACAAACAAAACTGGCATAGACTGTACACCATGTATATTAGGGCATATACAGCGTGGTGGTGCACCTGTGGCTAAAGATCGCATTTTAGCTACCAAACTTGGTATAGCTGCTGTACAAGCGATCACAGAAGATAAAACAGGGATAATGATCGGAGAAAGTAATGGTGCTGTCGTTACGGTTTTACTTCAACACGCAACCCAAAAAACGAAAGAAGTAAGTCAGCGACTAATAAAAGCGCAACATGATATTTTATCAGTATCAAATCAAGGTTAAATCTAATAGCAATTGAAAAAATAGTTGTTCATTCAGCAACATTAAATAGCTTAGAGGCAAGGCACTGATCACAGATAATGGTTATTCTCGTTAACTGCACCTACGTAAGCCTTTTAAACTCGCCCTTGAGAGCCCGTCAGAAAAGTGATGACTTTACAAATTGAATGGATGGAAAATACTACAACTGCATCAATTTACTTTGTTCTAACTTCCCTGATGATGCTCTGAATTGGTCAAATATTTATTAGCTAAGCTTACGAGCTAGTAAAGTAGCAAACTGCAATTGGGCGCCATTATGCATTGTACCTAAGTCTTCATTGTATTTAATAAGTTCCCAACCGTCATACACTTCACGTAACTGCCCTGCTTTAAGGGTAAAAGGAAATGGAACAGGACAAGGATGTTCTTCGGTATTCATCGCACACACAATTAGATTATACCCGCCAACAAACGTAGACTTTTGCATATCAGCAATAATATCATCAAAGCGTGACGGATCGATAAACATTAAGGTTACGGTACAGGATATAAAACCATAGTTAGTATCAAGGCTAGCATTATTTATATCGCTTACTTGAGTCTGGATAGAATTAAGCTTTTCTTCACTACAAATACGCTCTAACATAGCAATAGCACTAGGGTTAATATCTATTGCGGTAACATCAAACCCAAGCTGAGCAAGGTAAAGTGCATTTCGCCCGCTAGAACATCCCATATCTAAAGCATTACATGGCTCAATAATTTTACACGCATCTACCACTTCACTATGTACGGCACTTAGGCCATAACGGCTATTTAAATCAACTGTCATGTTTTCACTTAGTTTTAAAATTAGAGGGCTATATTACTATTGATTTTACACTTATAAATAAAAATAGATCTATTTATAAATGTTTGTTGTCCTTAATCAACAAACAGGACAAAGCTGTAATTTTCCGGGAGTTAGATTCAAAAGCCAACTTAAAGTAAATTGGCTATTCGTTAACGGCTTGTTTAACTTTGTCTTTGTAACTACGACTAACCTTCAGTTCTTTACCATTACTCATTACTAAAAAGTATTCGCCGTTAAGTTGACTACAAAACTTACCAATATAGTGTTTATTCACAATAGTAGAACGATGACTACGTACAAAAAGTTTAGGGTCCAGTAACTCTTCGAGCTGTTTCATTGTTTTTCTTAAGATATGTGTATTTTCTTCAGTATGAACACACATGTAATCTCCCGCTGCATCAATCCATAATATATCTTTAGTTGGCACCCTACTAACTTCACCACCATCCTTTATCGCAAGCACATCAGAATAACTGGTAATAGAAACGGGAAGATCAGATTCTAGCTCTTTCAATATTGTGTGATAGTCATTACCAGTAACATTACTGACCAAACGCACTAATTTCGATTTGTGCTCGGCATTTTGTTGGCTTTGACGTTTTTCTCTAATTTTATCTAGCGATTGAGATAATCGTTCTTCATCCGCTGGTTTCAATAAATAGTCTTGTGCATGTACCTCAAACGCTTGAAGTGCATATTGATCAAATGCAGTAACAAAAACAACCATGGGTAAGGTTAAATTTTGGTCGATGATAGATTGCATAACCTCAAAGCCATTTAAACCCGGCATTTGAATATCTAAAAACATTAAGTCGGGTTGATGTATTCTTACCGCTTCAATTGCTTCTCGACCATTACTGCATTGGGCTATTATATTAATGTCTTTGTGCTCAGCTAAACGAACGGCTAAACCCTTACGAGCTAACGGTTCATCATCAACAATAATTGTTGACAACGCTTTGTTCATTACTAATTTCCATTATCATATGGCAGTCTGATGTTAACTTTAACACCATTTGGATTATTTTGGGCAATAACTAATGAAAAATTTCCAGGGTAAAGCGCTTGTAGCCTTTCTCTGGTATTGGCCAAACCAACACCTTTATCTCTGAAAATATTACCATCAACAATATTAGCACCGGGGCCATCATCTGACAGTTCTATTAAAAGATCATTACCAAAACGACTTACACTTACTGTAATTGTGCCACCTTCTTCTCTTTCAGCAATAGCATATTTAATTGAGTTTTCTGCCAACGGTTGCAATATCATACTAGGAACTAACGCTTGTCTGCAGTCTGAGGCAATATTAATCTCTATTTTCAAGCGCTCTTCAAAACGCACCTTTTCAATCCCTAAGTATAGCTTTAATGCATCAATTTCATTATCAAGTGTTACTCGCTTCATTGGGTCTTTATCAAGCGAATACCTTAAAAATTCACTAAGTTTTGTTACCATACCATTTGCTGTTTTATTGTCTTCAACCAATATTAACGTTGAAATTGCGTTTAACGTATTAAATAAAAAATGTGGATTTAATTGATAGCGTAGCATTTTGAGTTGGGCTTGATGAGCTACACTATTTGCTTGTAGGACATTTTGCTTCTCTGTTTGCAGCATTTGGTAATATTTAGTCCCAAAGTAAAGCACACTCCAACACAGCATAATTGAAAAAGAAAATAACGAATTCTTAAGGTAATGAATTAAAAACTCTGGCCTATATCCGTGCTTATAAATTTCCCAGTAATTAATGTTTTTGACAATCTGCCAGAGCAAACCAGTAAAATAAGAGGCTAATAGTACCGTTAATGCTATTTTTAAAGGCGTGGAATTCCAAATTTTACGGTAAAGATAGCGCAGTGGAATACTGAACATCCAGCCTGCGTATGCATTTAAGAAAATTATAATAACGAACAAATCACGAAGATCATGAAGTAAAGAGCTCAAATAATGGATCAACACAAAACCAAGCCATCCGCCGGTGTGCATTAACCAAAATAATCGGTCTTTATTTTCAATAATGTTTTTCCAATTCACGGATACAGCTCAATAGATATCATAGGGTTAATTATGGAGCATTGAAATAAACAACGCACTGTTACTGACCGTATCTTTCAAGCTAATTGTCTCATTTACCTCAGGTTAAAATACACCTTCAAACATGGTGCTAATAATATTGCCTTCACCATTAACAACATCTGCTTGGTTAAATTGTTCAAATGCTAAATATAGCCACTGTTTGTCCATGGTTACGTTATACTTGTCTAAATACCATAACCCATTGATTAAAAGCGATTTTAATAAGTAACGCGTAACCCTTTGTTTATTGATACTGATTAATTTTGTAGTTAAATACGCTTCAATATTAGTTAATGTTACTTGTAGATCAGTAGATTTAACTAGGTTGTTAATTGCGATCATCATACCTAAATCATATTCAATTTCAGCATAGCAGCAGCACTCAAAATCTATCAAAGTCGGATTAACTCTCTGTGTTTCAGTTATCAAAACATTCGTAAAATTTAGATCACCGTGGCACAAAACATACGACGCATTATCGATTAGCAACTCATCTATTAATATCGATTTAAGTAATACTTTTTGTGATGCGCTTAAGTTAATCCTATGCGTAAAAAAGCTAAGAATAGATGAAAAATTTAAAGGGCTTATCAGCTTTGAATCTATAAGTGTTGTTTGAAAACTTAACATCGCCTCTATCGTTAATGTGACTTTTTTGTCAATAGCCATTACTTTATTGGCTAAGTTACCACCTTTTAAATACGGAGTGACTAGCCAATGTACATCATGGTAAAGCAATTTTAGTGTAGAAGGGTTATCAGTGGTCAAGTGAAGCACTTCTTTTTCTATAGCGGCAAAATGTGTATTTTCAGAGTCAAAATACTTTGCAAAATATACATCATTTTTATCGCAATACACTGCGAATGTGTCTTGACTGTACCCTGTTGCAATAGGAATAACATTGCTAATATGTTTATCTTTGAAAAACACTAAATTTTGTAGTGTCTCCATAATATTAATCAAGTTACCCTACCCTGTGCTACTAGCATAATTAGTAGGTTCCTCGGTGATGTTTAAAAGTCTGCGCCATTTGAAATAACCATAAGTAGCAAACACAACAAAAAAACCAAAAAGAAACGCTGTAGGGATTAATGCCTTTTCAATATAAAGGTAAATAGAAACAAAATCGATAGCGATCCAATATAACCAGTTTTCAACAACCTTTTGTGTAACTAAATACGTAGCAAATAACGCAAATATGGTAGTAACTGCATCTAAATATGGGAAATGCGTTGGTGTGAAATTTGCCATCAACCAACCTACTAATAGCGAAATAACACCACAGATAAGTATGGCCTTAATATGAAACCCTATTGTTTTTTGGTTAATTGCTAGTAACGGTTTTTCGTTACCATTAGCTGTATGTTCACGCCAACATATCCAACCATATATCGCCATGGCAAAATAATAGACCTGTAATAAGCTGTCAGACCATAAGTAAAACTCATAAAAGATCACCGTATATAATGTGGTACTAACCAGCGCGGCGGGCCAACACCATATATTATTATTCGCTGCAAGAATTACATATAATAATGAGCTAATTACCGCAAGCCATTCAACTAGCGGTAAATTAGCATAATAATGAACAATATCAGCCATTAACTTTCAGCTTCTACTTCAGAACGGTCACCAGAGATGAATTTGCACACGAATACCGCGCTATCAATGGTTTGATGTACTAGCTTAACTTCTTCCATTACATGCTTTACCGCTAAGTCATAGTCACCAAATACTTGAGTACTCATGCCATTAGTGACAACGGTTAAGCCATCAATAGCGCGCAATTTATGTATAAAAGCCCAAATATCTGTTTTAAATTTTTCTTGCGCTAATGGGTATAAGCTAATTTCAATTGAAATATTCATTATATTGCCTTCTGTCACGTTAATAAAAACTAAAATTGATAATCAAATGTAACGCCCAATTGTCTGGGGGCAGCATATCGTTGATATTTTTTAGCAGCCCAGCCAATGTCAGGCTCATTACCAAAGTAAAAGCCGCGTGTTGCAACTTTTTCATCGGCCAGGTTTCTACCCCATAAATAAATAGACCAATCGTTAGTTTCGTAACCTAAACGTGCATTAACTGTCGATGAACTATCTGCTTTCTCAGAATGACTATCCGAAAAATAAAAACCACTTTTCCCCGCAACATACGCATTAAAGAAAAAGCCAGAATCATTTCGATAAGTACCGCCAAAACTATAACTAAATTTGGGCGCATGCGCTAATTCACGATCTGATATATCAATGCTGCTCCCATACTTGTCAAAATAGGCGTACGTGTCATATTTTGCCCGTAAATAGCCCAGTGTAGAATAAAGAACAACGTCACTGGTTAACTGCCATGACACATCCATTTCCATACCATAACTTGAAGAGCTTGTTGCATTAGCCGTGTAAATTGTAAACTGCTGTGGTTTATCTGGATTTTGCTGTGAGGCATTAACTTGTTGATCTTGTCGATCCATAGAGAAAATAGCTAAACGTGAGCTCAAGCGTTTTTCAAAATATTGTGAGTCTAGACCGAATTCGTAATTGAGTAATGTTTCGGTCTCAAACTCTTTAAATTTAGCTAATTGTGTAGGAAGGCCCATGTTAAAACCACCAGCTTTATAGCCCCGCGCAACTCTGATATAGGCATTATGCTGATCATTAAGTTGTTTACTTAACGCAATATGACCGCCCCACATAGTTTCACTTGGGGAAAAGACATCTCCAATCCCACCGCTTAATGTAAAGTCGTTGTAGTCACTACTTCGTTTTTCAACTCGCAATCCAACTGAAAGCTGATAACCTGAAGTCAATTCACTGTCAAGCTGTCCAAACACTGCCAAATTAGTCGCTTTATAGTGTGCAAATATTGTGTCGGATGCCCAACCATTGTACATTTCTTCGGTAATGTTATCTTCTTCGAGTCGACTTACATATATTCCTAGCAACCAATCCGTTGTTTGAGCAAATAATTTATTGTTATCTTTATTGCTAAAGCGAAACTCTTGCGATAATACGTCGCGTTCCGCTTTTTTGTCCCAAAGGTAATCATACACACAAGCAATCGTATCATCGTATTCGCCATTACCATTTTCATCGTATTCATCAAGGCACTCTTTACTTGCCCAATATTCAGGATTTGCCCAGTCTCCGTCATAAGCATGCTGATGATCTGTTGTGGTGAAGCTCGAAATAGCAGTTAAGTCAATTGTATCAAAGCCTGTATATTCAAACTTTAAAGCACTACCAATAGATTTTTGATTATCAACACCTGGTACATCAGTTAGTGTTTGAAAACCGTTATTGTCTAGCGTCCATGCATCAAAACCGTTATCCATATTAGCGAATAATAAGGTAAATTTGATCGCCAATTCATCGGTAAGTTGCGCATTAATTTTAATTTTGCCCGTTAGTTCATCAATATTATTAGTGTCATCTTTGTCTAAAAATGAATTATTGCTATAACCATTTTGCTGGTGATGCTCTAAACTTACTCGGTAATTTACATTAGAAGATAATGCTCCGGAACTAAAGCCTGATAAAGTCAGTAACTGGTCATCACCGAAACTGGAAGTTATTCCGTGCTCTGCAACATCGGTAGGTTCATTCGATTGAACATAAATAAGACCGGCTAACGCATTTGCACCAAAACGAGTGCCTTGTGGGCCTCTTAATACTTCTATTTGGCTAACATCATATAAATTTGCGGCCATTCCTAAGCCAGACAAATCAATATCATCAACAATAAAGCCAACGGAAGCGTTAGGAGCGCCATTATATTCAGAACGCTCTCCAACGCCTCTTATTTGAAAATACTTTGGTCTTGATGTTCCGCCAGCAAAATTAACATTTGCAATACTTGATAATACGTTATCAAAGTGCTGAACACTTTGGTCTTGAAGTTGTTGCTGATTAATGACAGCGATACTTGTTGGTGTTGCTGCTAATGATTGTTTTTTGAAGTTTGACGTTACTGTGATCTTTTCAACGGCTTGCTCGGTAGATTGCGCAAATGAAACGGGGGTGAAAAGTGAAACAGTAATGGCAATTGCTAATGAAGATTTTTTGAATGTCATGTTTATCTCAATTGGTAAATACACATTACTGGCATAAGATAAAAAGTGTGATCCATTATTCTGTTATAAGAATATAGAAAACACTAACCATTCCTACGCCAGAATTATCCGGGTCAGGTTCAAAGGGTTTGCAAATATCACATCTCAGCCCGTTACAAAGTAAACTTAGTAAGGACACCCCTTGGTTCGTGCAGCATATTATCAATATTTGGTTAAATGTACAGCCTTTGTTGATAATACGGTTAATTACCTATTGAGATACTTAAATAACAACAGAATTATTATACATCTTACAGGTCAAGCATTTTACCTAATGGTTGACCACCGACTAAATGCATATGAATATGATAGACCTCTTGTCCACCATGTTGATTGCAATTCATAATCAATCGATACCCATCTTCGGCAATACCTTCTTCTTTTGCCAACTTTTTAGCAACAGTAAACATTCGGCCCATAGTTAATTCATCACTTTCTTCAATATCGTTCGCTGTAGGTATTAACTTATTGGGAATAATTAAAATATGCGTATTAGCTTGCGGTGAAATATCACGGAATGCAGTCACTAGCTCGTCTTGATACAACAGTGGGGTTGGTATTTCTTGTCTTACAATTTTAGAAAATATGGTTTCTTCAGCCATAATTAACGCTCCATAAATGATAAAGAAGTATTGCTATTAAAACACAAAAGCAACACTCCTTTATGTATAAGTTAAGCGGTTACTGATTTTAATGCTTCAGTACCCTTTTTTGTATAACGCTTTAGCTCTTCAACTAACATGTAATTAACTGGAATAAGCACTAAGGTGATAAAGGTCGCAAAGATAATTCCAAAACCAAGAGATACTGCCATAGGAATTAAAAATTGTGCTTGGGTAGCCGTTTCAAAAAGTAACGGCATCAAACCAAAAAATGTGGTTAGCGATGTTAACATAACGGGTCTAAAACGAGACTGCCCTGCTGTTAAAACAGCTTCCATTAGCGCCATACCTTGCTCACGTTTTTTATTGATAAAATCAACTAGTACTAAACTGTCATTCACCACTACACCAATTAAAGCCATTAAACCTAAAATACTCATAATGGTAAGGTCCATCCCCATAATCCAATGACCAAGTACTGCACCAATTGCACCAAAAGGAATAACCGACATTACAATTAACGGCTGAATATAAGACTTAAAAGGTATCGCTAGTAAGCAATAAATAATGAAAAACACGAACATGAGCCCAAAACCTAAACTACTGAAAGACTCAGCTTGCTCTTTAGCCTCCCCCTCAAAGGTATAGCTAACTCCTGGATACTTATTCATTAATTCATCTAAATACATTTTCAAATCAGCATTCAGTACGGTCATATTAGTCGCTGTTTTATCAACATCGGCGGTAACATTCACTGTTCTAAACCTATCTATTCGATTAATGGCCGATGGGCTTTTACCTGGATTAAATGTAGCTACGTGTGCTAATGGTACTTGTCCACCATTAGGCGTTTTTATTAGCATTTCACCTAAATTTGATAAAGATTGTCGCTCAGATAACGGATAGCGTAATATCACCCTAACATCATCACGACCGCGCTGAATTCGTTGAATTTGTGAACCGAAGAAGGCTGATCTCACTTGATTAGTAACAACTGATCTTGTTAGACCAAGAGCGTGCCCTTGATCAGTTAATTCGATTTGAATTTCTTCTTTACCATTAGATAAGCTGTCTGATATTTCAAAAGCAGTAGGATAAGTCGCTATTTGTTGGCGCACTTGAGCCGACACTTCTTTAAGTGTTGATAAGTCATTTGCACTTAATTGAATATTAATCGGATCGCCCCCACGTCCAATTTCAGCCCGAAAATTTAAACTTTCAGCGCCGGGCATAGTTCCAATTAGTTGACGCCACTCACTGACTAACTGCTGAGATCCTATTCCTGTTTCGTTTATATCGGCAGGTAATATTTCAAACATAACTCGGCCAGTTTCATTACGTGTAATTGCCATACTGTTTAAAATAATACTATTACCTTCTTCATCTTGGTATTTTTCTTTCAAGACATTAGCCGCATTAACCATGCGCTCAACATACCCATCAACAACGTCATAAGAGCTGCCAACAGGCATAGTTAACGTTGCTCTAACCACTTCACTTGGTATACGAGGGAAGAAGGTAAACTTTGCCCAACCAGAAGTAATAAAGGTTAAAATAAGTACAAACACACCAACAAATAGGGCCAGTGTTGTTAATTTATTCGATACTGCTTTTTTTAATATAGGGTAATAATATTTTAATATGGCATTTTCAAAGCCATCAGCAAAACGTTCTTGCCAAGCACTCAGTTTCGACTGTTTGGTCTTTTCACTACGTAGTTTCAAGCCTTTAAGGTGAGACGGTAATACAAACTTAGACTCAATCAACGAGAATAAAAGTACAGGTATAACAATAACTGGAATTTGCGCAAACATTGCCCCTCGCATACCTTCAATAAATGCCAAAGGAAGAAATGCCGCAACGGTTGTTAATATGCCAAAAGTAACTGGCACAGCCACTTCTTCGGTACCCTTGATTGCAGCTTCTAATCCAGAACTTGCAGTTTGGGTATGCCGGTAGATATTTTCACCAGTAACAATAGCATCATCAACTACAATGCCAAGTACTAGAATAAAACCAAATAAGCTCATTACGTTGATAGAAATCCCAAAGAAAGGCATCATAATAAACGCGCCCATAAAGCTTACGGGAATACCAATAAACACCCAAAAAGCTATAGATGGTCTTAAAAACAAGGTCAAGAGTAGTAAAACTAAAAAACCACCTTGCAAGGCATTAGTGATCAAGGTGTTGAGCCGGCTTTTAACAATTTCAGAGCTGTCTCGCCAATAACCAAGGTTAAACCCTTCAGGTAATGTTGCTTGTCTGTTGTCAATATATGCCTTAACTGCATCAGCAACTTCAATAGCACTTTGGTCTCCAATACGATAAACCTCGATCATTGCCGCTTGCTTGCCGTTAAATCGCGCTCTTAATGGTGTTTCTTCAAAGCCATCATTAACGGTGGCAATATCGCTCAATTGCAATAAAGTACCGTCTTCGTTTGTCTTAATGATAATTTGTTCAAACTCATCACGGCGGTATGCCTGACCTTTCGAGCGAACTAAAACGTCTCCGCCTTCTGTACGAACATTACCTGCGGATAAGTCTTGTGAACTCGCTTTTACTGCGTTAGCAATATCAGCTATGGTAATTTGATATTGGTTTAATTTATCTTGGCTAACATCGATATTAATTTCATAATTTCTCACCGCATCTAATGAAAGTTGTGTTATTTCAGGTAAGGTCATTAAGTCATCACGTACTTTTTCCGCAAATTCTCGGATCTCTTTTTCACTATAGATTGAAGAAACTGTAACCGAAATAACCTCTCTGGTACGTTGTAAAATTGAAGTGGTTGGTTTTTCCGCTTCTACAGGAAACGTATTAATGGCATCGACACGACTTTTAACATCTGACAATAGTTCGCGAACATCATAGCCTGACTCTGCCTCAATACGAACACGGGCTGAACCTTCAACAGATGTTGATGAAATATGCTTGATCCCTTCAAGATCTTGTACTGCTTCTTCTATACGGATGGAGACACCTTGTTCAACATCTTCTGGTGTTGCACCTCGCAGAGAAACACTTACATTAACTATATCAGACTCAAATGAAGGAAATACTTCTAGTGGGATATTGCCTTTTAATGAAAATAATCCTGATAAAAATATAGTGATCATTAACAAATTAGCAGCAACATGATTACGCGCAAACCAAGCTATCATAATTGTTCACCTTCGGCAGATTTACGTTGGTTGTTTTCACTTCTTTTACCTGTACCTGTACCTTTAGTTGCTTTACCACTTGCTTGTTTAGTCGGTTTAACTACAACACCATCTCTAGCATTAATGGCAACTGGAGTGCCAGAATTAACTTGTCCTAAAGGCGTAACTACCAAAAGCTCGCCTTCAGTTAACCCTGAACGAATGATAGCAATTTTGTCGTTTTGCCATGCTAATGAGACTTCTTTTCTTTTTAAGACATTATTATCAACAATATAAACGTAACTGCCTTGGTAAATTGATTGATTAGGTACCACTAAAGCATTTTTTAACTCTTTTCCTTTAATTTTTGCTTTAACGTACTGACCAATCTTTAATGGTAACCCTTCAGATTGATTAATCCCGTAAGGATCATCAATTTGTGCAACAACAAACAATTGCTGTGAGGCTGTGTCAAACGCTCCTTCGGTGCGCACTACCTTCCCTTTCCAAGTTTGTGCTATTGTCATAATATCTGACGATAACTCAACTTCAGGCTGATAACTTACTTGTCCTTGAAAACGATTATTTTCTGGTAAATCAATGTATGAAAGGTCTTTATTTTGTATAGGTAAACGAACTTCTACATAGTCAACCGCAAATATCTCAGCTAATTTAGTACCAGATGAAACCACTTGGCCCACATCAACCTCTTTACGCAACACCCTACCTGTAAATGGCGCTTTAATTTTAGTACGTTCTAGCGCTAATTCTGACTTTGCCAAACTCGCTTTTGCAGACGATACTTTTGCTTGTGCTGACATTAATTGTGGCTTACGCAATACCAGATCAGAAGCAACACCTTTATTACCTAGGCGTTGCCAGTCTTGATTAGCTTGTTCTGCTCTGGCTTTTTCCTCACTTAATGCTTGTTTAGCAGTAAAAAGCGCCGATCTAGCTATTTCAATTTCAGCTTTATGGTCTCTATCATCTAGTTTTAACAACATATCGCCTTTATCGAAAAAGCCACCATCTCTAAAATTTGGGCTAATTTCCATAATTTGTCCTGAGACTTGCGGCAACAAAATACTTTGAGTTCTTGGTTTTACTTTGCCATAACTATTGATAAAGATTGTTGTATCAGCTTTTTTTAGTGTTACTACATCTACGGTCAATTGCGGCGCTGAACTAGGTCTACCTCGTTTAGTTTGAGGTGGGTTTTGGCTAACAATGTAAGCAGTTAACAGAAAAGCTGTAATAACAAGTAGAGGGATTAACTTTTTAATTTTTAAAGACATGTTTATTTACTCTGTAAATTAGCTGACTCACTAAATGGCGAACCACCTAAAGCAACAAATAATGAAATACGGTTAGCTAATAATTGATTTTGCAATTGTATTAAGGTTGACTGTGCATCAAAAGCACGGCGTTGTGACTCTAGAACAGTAGTGTAAGTAACAAGACCTTTTAAATATTGATCAAAAGAAATAGTTTCGGCTGAAATAGCATTATCTTTTGCTTTCTCATAATGGTTAAACCGTTCCTTTAGTGCTTTTGCATTAGCAAGGGTGTTTTCAACCTCGGCAAACGCTTGATAAACTTGCTGTAGGTACAGTTGCTCTTTTTGAACAACGGCTAAACGCGCCTGTTCTTCAAGTGCTGCTAATCGACCAGCATTAAATAATGGCATAGTTAAATTGCCAATAAGTGACCAAGCCATTGCACCACTGTCTAATAAATTACCAAGCTCATTAGCACTGTCACCGGTTGATGCCGTCAACGAAATACGGGGAAAGCGTTGTTTATGAGCAATTGCTAAACTTGCATCTAATGACATTAATTCATACCACGAAGCCATAATATCGCTACGTCTAGTCAAAATATCTGAGGGTATACCTTGGGTTATTTGGGTATCAAAACTTGTTAATTGAACATCAGAGGTAATATCTGCATCAGGATATTCACCAAGTAGTAACTCTAATGCACGGCCTTTTGTAGCAACTTGTTGCTGTTGTTCAGCAATTCTTGCTAATTCTCTACTAACATCATTCTGAGTTAAATAAACATCTAACGCATCACTTAACCCTAAGCGGTAAGATGACTGAATCATCTCTAAATTATTTTTTAAATTATTTGCACGCTCTTGGTATAAAGAAAGTAATGACTTTGCTTCTACTAAGTTAAAATAAGCTTTACTCACATCAGCAACCAAATTCAGTTCTGCTTGCTGGTATTGGGCTAATTCACTGGCATAATTTAGTTGTGCTTTTGTTTGTTCGTCAGATAACTTACCCCAAAGGTCTAATTCATAACTTAATTGCAGGTTAATGTCAGCTGAATTGGTATAGTTAGTTTCATCAGTTGAAACTGATTTACGGCGAGACTGCCCTAAAGATAATGATAACTCAGGAAGATCAGACGCATCAGCTACTTGAATGCGTGATTTAGCTATGGCTAGCTTCGCTGATTGCGCTTTAAAATTATAATTGTTTTTAGTCGCTTGAATAATAAGTTGTGATAACTGTGGGTGGTTAAAACTTTTGATCCAATTATTAATCTCAATATAATTATCTTCAATATTACTTGAAGCGTCTCGTTCACTTGACCAATTACTCGGTGCTGTTAACTGCTTTACATTATCTGTAACAGCACTTGGGCCAGCACACGCTGATAATACTGCAATTGTTGGTAGTAGATATTTAAATTTTTTAGTACGGCTCATCTGGATTGTTTCTACCTGTAAAAGAAGTAGCATTTCACCACTTAATATTTCAGTTAAATGGTACTAATACATTCATTTTGAAACAATTACCTTTACATAGCTTTACATTTAAGACGAATTACATGGTTTATACGATATTTTGTGAAAATTGTAGATGCTGTTATACCAGTTTAATTAATTGATCTATTTTATACGCAGTGAAAACAGTCAAATACAAGGAATTTATTTTCATAACTAGTTGTTCAGGGCAATTATGCACCTGCATTGCCCACATAAGCTGCATCCTTGTAGCGATAATTATAAAATAAATAACGCAGTAGTTGATTGTTTTAACCAGTAGAAATGATCACATAGTTAGTGAAATTGGTATTATAAAAACATTAGGCAGGAAGAGTTTGTTAGCAACTGATAATAAGATTAAAATGCGTTAACAACGCTTGTTAACGCATTAAATAATTTTACACCGCACTACTAGGGTCTGTTGATCTTTCATTTTAGCCTCTGCTATAGACTATTTTTTAAGATAACAAGGCGAAAATGGTGCAATGTAGCATTCTACTTTAACCATTTTTAACGATGTTAGGTTGAAAAATAGTCATAGCCCTTTGGGTTGCCTTGAAAAAGCGTCACTCTTTGTTACTTAATGTGCATTTGGAACAACCAAACATTACATTAAGTGCCTCGACTGTCATCTTTTTCAAATGCAACAGAGCTATAAACTGAAAGATCAACAGACCCTAAATT
The DNA here is from genome assembly GCF_030295935.1 of Thalassotalea piscium. Classification (NCBI taxonomy): domain Bacteria; kingdom Pseudomonadati; phylum Pseudomonadota; class Gammaproteobacteria; order Alteromonadales; family Colwelliaceae; genus Thalassotalea; species Thalassotalea piscium. The sequence continues at coordinate 1,823,570 of NZ_AP027362.1, read as the reverse complement.
ATTTACTCAGATTTATTGGCGATTTTTTGCAGATTTTCATGAATTTTAAACAGTACAATTAATAATTCACACCAAATTCTTGAGCCAATTGCCCCACCGATAATAATGCCCAAGCCAGCAAAGAAACCGCCACCATAATCAGTAAACATAGCGCCCAACCCTGAAACAACCGTACCAAATAACATCAACCAATAAACAAAGGTAATTATTTTGGGGGTTAACATTGAATCAAAGAAAAAAATATCTTTCATAGATAAGTCCTTTTTTATTAATAACTCCTATATGCTCACGTTAAACAGCGGAGTTTTAAAGTTTAACGTTAAAAGCCTATTAAATATTAAACCAGTACATTTTACTAGAGCAAGAGTAATATCTACCTAATAATTAAAGTTGCTTTAATAAATAAATATCTATATAAAGCCTAGTTAAATGACAAACTCATTTCACGTCAACTAATTAGGTAATTAATGAACTATATTAAGCTCGATGACTTCAAGTATGCATGGATTTTTCGCCACCAAAGTATGCCGTTAGATGAAAAAACTAAAAGCTTAATTAAACCAATGAATTCAAATCGTGCCAACAGTTTATGGGATGAGTTTATTAGTAAACAAGCTGACCATCCTGACTTTTTTAAAAAGGGTGACTGGCCTGCTAATAAAAAGTCTTGGCTTGATAATGGCGAGTGGGAAAACAGATGGGAATCAGACACGCCTGAACTTCCAGAAAGCATTACCGAATACTTAAACTGGGATAATAACACCGCTGTTTATTATTGTATAAACCGACAATTAATTTTAGAAACTACTTGGATTACTTTTCAACGGTGTTGGAAGAATTTTCTATTTGTTGATGATGGCACTATACTTATTGGTAAAAAACGCCAACAAGCGGTGCAGTTTACCTCTGACGGTAAATTTAGGTTAGGAAATAAAAATACTAAACAAGTTAAATAACCTTAATTAAAGTTAATTTTGATTTAACAGAAAAAGTGGCTGTCCTAGCTATTGTTTATTTACTCTTATTACTCAAGTAAAAGAATGGTACAAACCAAGCTATAATGAGTATAAAAACAATATTTTGAGATAAGTCTTTGTCCGCGATGAAGTATGAGGTCAGTAGCATTGCGAGTGCAAATACTATTGAAATAACGATGTTCGCTTGTTTAGCTTTATTACAATCCATTTTATAGCTCCTAGTTATATACTCATTTTAAAACATGTTGGGCTTTTAAGTTACTCAGTTTACATATTACTTTAATTAAAATACGCTAACTGCGGTTTTCATTTTACATTATTAAGCAGTCAATAAAACATAAGTGACTGCCCTTTTAAATTCTCTTAAAGCACGATACTTTCACCTTCTTTTAAAATATAGAGAGGTACCTGGGAGTCCATTTCATTGTGCATGTGCAATAAACGCAATAATGCTGAATGACTACTGTGATCACCCATTTTCCAACTTGAATTACCAAAGCCCCATGGGATCATCACTTTACAATTAAGGTCTTGTGCTGCAGTTAGAGCATCTTCAGGCGTGGTATGAACGTAACGATACCATTTAGCACTTTCTGCATGAAAATACGACGCAATAGGCATTAAACAAATATCAATATCGCCATAACGCTGCTTAATATCGTTAAAATGATTTGAATAGCCAGTATCACCTGCAAAAAATAGCGTTTTGCCGTTTTGTTCAAGTAACCATCCATTCCATAAATCTTTATCATTGTCTTCATAAATAAAGGGAACTAATACGCGGCTACTAAAGTGATGGGCGGGTACTGCATGAATGGTTAAATCATCGATGTTTGTTTTTGCAAACCACGCCATTTCACTAATATTAAAACCCCCATCAGGGAAATTATCAGCCATGCCGAGCGCAGTTAGGTAGCGTGGTTGATTACCTATTTCTATAATGTCGGCTTTATTGAAATGATCATAATGCAGGTGTGAATAGATAACTGCGTTCAAGTTTGCTAATTCGCTCTGTGTTAACCAGTCACCGGGTTTTCGATAAAAGCCAGATGACAACCTAAAGGCTAAATCAACTGGTGAGTCAAACTGATCTTTTACAGGGTCAAAAACGACATGTTGGCCGTTAGGCGTATTGATCATAAATCCTGCATGGCCTAGCCAACGTACAGTAAATCCAGTTTTAAGTGCTGGAATAGTTTGTTCTCCTACATACAGGCAGTTTTCACTTCCATCTTCACATTGTAAATGGGCATTACTTGGGTAGCAGTTACTTTCACAGTTATTTGGGTAGTTTTTTTCGCCGGGATAAAGATTATGGTAGCGACCTTTGCGTTGCCCCTCCTTATGCAAGGGGGTTATGGTATCTGCTCCGTCGACTCGATAAATATTATTTGCACTACCACAGGCAGTTAATATGCCTGAAATAAAGAACAGGCTTAAAAGACTTAGTTTCATTATTATAAATTTTTAGTTTCACCATCATAAAAGTGTAACAAAAACGTTAAGCTAAAGAATAATATAAAAGTAACAAAAAATAACAATAAACAAATATAAGCGTCTGTCATTATTATTCTTGATATTATCAAACGTGAGAGCTTTATTTGTTACGTTGAACATTGTTTCACCCCAAAGATAAATAGAACAAACTAAAAGTTTTCTATTAGGGTCTGTTGATCTTTCATTTTAGCCTCTGCTATAGACTATTTTTTAAGGTAACAAGGCGAAAATGGTGCAATGTAGTTATTCTCGGCTTTGGCATCCTGCGTCGCTCTACCTTCTGCATCCGTGCAGTCGTACTTTAACCATTTTTAACGATGTTAGGTTGAAAAATAGTTATAGCCCTTTGGGTTGCCTTGACAAAGCGTCACTCTTTGTTACTTAATGTGCATTTGGAACAACCAAACATTACATTAAGTGCTTCGACTGTCATCTTTTTCAAATGCAACAGAGCTATAAACTGAAAGATCAACAGACCCTAGTAATAAAATTACTAAAGCCACTTTGGCGAATCTTGGATCATTAAAATAAGATAAGCATGATATTAAAGAAAGTTGTGAACGTAGCCACAAACAATTTCGCCTAACGACCCTGTAGAATTACCCGTTTTATATATTATTTTTAACAATAAAAGTGTTTACGTTTTTAGCGGCTTTAATTTTAGATTGTTAAATAGTCAATTAAATATAAGTGACTGTCCTTCTTATTTTTGTTGAAAATAACGTTTACCGAGTAAAAAAGGCTTAGGCAACGACATTCGTATCGTTAGATGTTGCTACCGTAGGTTCGGTCATGCGTGTGACTAAAAGCTGCTCAACTCTGATACCATCAATAAATATAAGTGACTGTCCTTCTTATTTTTGTTGAAAATAACGTTTACCGAGTAAAAAAGGCTTAGGCAACGACATTCGTATCGTTAGATGTTGCTACCGTAGGTTCGGTCATGCGTGTGACTAAAAGCTGCTCAACTCTGATACCATCAACGTCTATGGCCTCAAACTTATAACCGTCGAGGATCACGTAATCGGTGCGTTTGGGTATGCGCTTCAACATATAGATCAGGAATCCGGCAAGGGTTTCATACTGATTATTATTGGGGAATACGTCGATTTCAAGAAGTTTCATTAGATCTACTATGGGCGTCACGCCATCAACTAACCAAGAATTGGTATCACGCTGAACAATTTGTGGCTCGCCGTGAATAGTAACTAGGTCCCCCATAAAACTACTCATCAAATCTTTTAACGTCACTAGACCGACAACCATAGCATATTCGTTAACCACTATAGCAAAAGGCTGCATCGCAGATTTAAACTCGTTTAGTGCTTCTGACAGGGTTAGGGTTTCAGGTAAGTAAAACAGTTCAGTATTTATCATGCTGTCCTGCAAATGGGCGGATTCGCCCTTAAGAAGTTGGCGTAATATTTGTTTTGACTCGACCGAACCAACGACACGGTCTAAGTGACCGTCACACACTAAGAAATTATTATGTGGGTGCTCTAGGATCTTGGCACTTATAGTTGCGCTGTCATCTTTGATGTCAAAGTAAACGATGGCGTCTCGTGTAGTCATAGCTGTGGGCAAAGTGCGGCCCTCAAGCTCGAACACGTTGCCTAGTAGTTGGTATTCTTGTTGCTGCAACGATCCATGCTCTGCACCCGCGTCCATCATGGCGACAATGTCTTCGGTAGTAACCACATCCACACGCAACATCGGCACTTTAAAAATACGTAAGATGAGGTTAGTGATGCTGTTAAACAACATAACAAGCGGCGTTAATGCATAAGTAATAACGTTCATCAGACCAACGATTTTTGCAGCGACGGCTTCTGGCATTATCATAGCAATGCGTTTCGGCAATAAATCGGCAAACAATATGAATAATGATGTGATGGTTAAGAACGAAATCAAGAAACTAATTTGCTCTGCCAAAGGGCCAGTATACACAAGCGCGACCAGCTTAGATGTATAAGGTGTTAGGGTTTGTTCGCCAATTATACCGCCTAAGATGGCGATGGCATTTAGGGCTATTTGGATCATGGCAAAAAAGCTGCCTGGTTGCTCTTGCAAGCGGATTACGGCTTCGGCTTTTTCATCACCTTCAGCGGCCATGACTCTTAACTTAATTTTACGCGAAGCTGCGATGGAAATCTCAGACATGGCAAACAAAGCGCCAAATAATATTAAGATGGCTATGCCTATTAAGTCACTCATATTGTACTCCAAATCACGGGGGTTGGCTTGGCTGCAACCATCGTCTTGCTACACTTAAAAAGTGCGCAATTATTATTGAATATTAGTTAGACAGCAACTATTTTGTTATAAAGATCACAAAATAAAATTATCATTTTAAAATCAATATATTAAAGGCTTTTTTATTCTATGCAACGTCATGCTAAAAAGTGGGTATTACAAGGCGCGAGTATTGGCAAATTTCAAGACCCTCCTCATTATTATGGCTCAAGAAAAACCAGCAAATATAAGCGACTGTCCTAGTTATTTGTAGTTATTTGGCTTTGCGGTCCACCTCAGGGCGTGTTGTTAGGCCTATTTTCTCAATTTCTCAAACCATAACTGAAATTACAATTAGAAAACATTTGGTAGCTTTGGATTGGCTTAATCTCAACAATGTTGACCTTACCAATAAGATCTTCTTCTGTTCTTTTTATAGCTTCAAAATACATAGGCAAAGAACCGTTTTCAGCGGAAAGTTCCAAATAAGGATAGCTACTAATTTTCCAGGAGCCTTGTTTTACCTTTATTTGATTTTTGTCTGTATAGGTTATTTTATAGAGATTATTGTCTTGTATATCTATCTCAACTTGAGAATCACAATCAGTGCCAACATATTTATGGGATAAACCTTTATTCATTTCCCAGTCGCTATTAATTAATCCATTAGGTAACAAAATTAAACCTAAGCTGTTTTTTCCGTACCAATGGTTACCTTTAACTAAAGATTCTAATCTAATTTCTGACCATCCTACTTTAGATAATGAATCTAAAGCATTACTTAGATCTTCTCTGTTCTTGAGAAAAGGTGAGTAAATTATAGTGGATTCTCTAATACCATCGGGAATTGAAAGTGTATTTTCAATAACAGTAAAATTATTACTTTCAAGCTCTTTAATTATATCCTGTGATTCATTTTCTGATAAATACTTAGTATATAAATGAACTTTTGTATTTGCACATCCCGTTAAGAAAACAAAGAAAATTATTATTAGTTTACAGTACAATTTTAGACTCTCTCATGAAATAACAAAGGACACTCGCTTATAAATTACTACAACAAAGCCAGTATGCAAGCTAATAAACAGCTTAAAATAAACTCAATGATTAAGAATATAAACTTAATTTGAAAAACATTGGGCAAAGTTACAGTCAAAGTAGAAAAACACTGTTTTCTAGGCATAACTACTACATCAGGCTTGATGTGTTGGTGGGATTTAAGTGGTAGTACTAAAAGTTTTGCTTAATACTATGCTAACAATTTAGTACAACGGTTAACATTGGCTCGTCGTTTTAACCCTTTATGCTCACAATAGTCAGTTAATACATCGCTATGACCTACAGCACCATGAAAGAGCTTTCTAAAATCTTTACTTAACGTTAACCAGTTTTCAGGTTTTATATTTAGCCTTGTTAGTAGTGCTGGTTGGTGTTTATCAATATACCCTGTTTTGTCTTCTCGAATACAGCGCCCTGTTAGCTCAATGAGTTCAAGGTAGTCTTTAAGCTCAAACGGTAAGCCTTTTGGCATGGTTTGGCGTGGGTTGCCTATAAAAGGCAATAATAGTGTTGGCTGTGTCGCTTTTCTAGCTGATATTACGCGTTGTTTGACACTAGTATTCTCTGAGCTTTCTGGTGTTTTAGCTACATTGGCTCGCACCGGGTTTAAATCAACATAGGCCATACAAGCTGCAAGGGCGGCTTCATCAAGTAACGCTTGTGATTTAAAACGTCCTTCCCAAAAATGCCCTGTACAGTTATCTTCTTTGTTGGCTTTTGTGGCAATACTTTGGTTTAGTATGCGCATAAACCAACTAATATCCATTAAACGGCTGCGATATACCTCAACTGTTTCAAGCAATGAGGACATTAAATAGTCGGGAATTTCATCACCACAACAATATTGCTGTGTGAGTAGTGTGCCTTTGAATAATTGATGCCAGCGTTCAAGCACTTCTTTGGTTGACCAACCTTTAGCGGTGTCTTCATCAATAAACAGTACGGTATGCGTGTGGTTACTCATCACAGCGTAAGCGCATACATCAATAGCAAACACTTGAGTTAGGCTAAGTAGTTTTTCTTCTACCCAGCCTTTCCTGTGGTTAAAGTTCTGACCTGTATTTTTATCTTCACCACACAAAAAAGCACGGCGTACACAACGAGAAATACAATGATAATAAGGGGTGTCGGTTAAGCTAATTAACTGTTTTCTTGCTGTTGTCATAATACCATCCTTGAATTTTGATTAGATATTAACCTTAGTTCAGTGATTTGTATTATTCAAATATAAGCGACTGTCCTTGTTATTAAAGTCCTTGTTATTAAATAGTGATTTGTATTATTCAAATATAAGCGACTGTCCTTGTTATTAAATATAAGCGACTGTCCTTGTTATTACTTTTTACCATTTGTTTTAAATGAAATAATGTAAGGTTGCGCTGCTTTACCATTTACACCTTTAAAACCACTTTTATTCTTTGAGTTGATACTGAATGCATAAACGGTATTTGCTTTTAATTTTACAGGAATAACAAATGTACGATCATTTTTAAAATAAACATCCCCTGTAATTTGTGGAAATTGAGCATTTGCTAGTGTAACAACTGACCACATTTTATTGGTCATCATCTCTTTGCTGAACTCGACAGTTATTTCGTTGGTTGACGGATCAACAGTTGTTGCTCCAGCTACAGGAGAACTAGCTATAACAACAGGGCTTATATCTTTTAAAGAGAGGTGTTTGGCAGACACAACTGTTGAAGCCAATATTACTGAGAATATTGCTAGATTTTTAACTAATTTCATAATAATCATCCTTGTCTAAAGATACACATAACAGCTTTAATAAAAGGAATTTTTCTCGTCTATTACATACCACGATCAATTTTCCTTAATTTTTAAATAATTTAACAATATAGCGTAATGCATTAAATTTTAAAATAAATTTATTTTAATGTTCAGTTGTTTTTGCGTGAAACCGAGAAAACACCTTAACTGTAATTACATACAGTTAAAATAAAAAGGATTTTAAAAATAATTAACATGACAATCAGAAACCAGATATCTGTATTCCTTTTTCTACTCGTTTAAAGTTATTTAATAACTCCAAACTAGCAAAACAACTACACCTTATTATGAGGCAAATTGCCGCCTTTCTTTCAGAAAGGCGGATTTGTGTTAACAGTAAATATAAAGCGTGGTTATTTCAAAGAAAAACACTATTTGCTGGTCATTGGTTTTGTGTTGCGTATTTGGAAATGCTTAGTTGGCCTTTATCTGCTCTTCTACATCACCAGAAAGTAAAATGGCTATCCACTTACCATCTTGTGAACTTTCTAAGCCTATTTTAATGATCATGGTCAATGGCACAGATAACAACATACCAACGGTACCTAATAACCAGCCCCAGAAGATTAAAGAGAGAAAGACCACTAAGGTTGATAACCCTAAACCTCGGCCTAAATAGCGAGGCTCAACCACATTACCCATAACGGTATTAATACCTAAAAACCCTAATCCGATAAAAGCAGCGGGTGCAATGCCCAATTGCAATACAGCTAATGACATTGCAGGTACTGCAGCGATTATAGAACCAATATTAGGGATATAGTTGAGTAAAAAAGCTAATACTCCCCATAAAAGATAAAAATCTAAACCAAATGCCCATAACATCAGTGATACACAAACACCTGTTGCAATACTTACTAAAGTTTTTATTGCTAGGTAATGATTGACCGAGGACAGAAATTGGTCAATTTGTTTCATTCTCATTTCGGGATCATCTAACGCTAAATGTACCTTTTGGGGTAACGATGGCGCTTCAAATAACATAAATATAACAGTAATGACAATCAAGAAAAGGTTGGCCATTACTGCGCCTAAGCCGCTTAGCATATCTGCAGCAAGCCCCATCGCTGCACCTGGGTCAAAGTATTCGACTAATAAATCAGATGACAGGGTAATGTTAAAAGCTGCTAATTGGTTTATTACCCAAATGTATTCACCTTTTAATTGTTCACGGTATTCAGGTAAAAGCCTTGATAGCTCTGTTAATGATGAACCAACCAAGCCTGCTAACGATATTACAATCACTACAAAAACAATAATCACTCCCACTACTGCGAGTGGTTTAGGTATTTTAAAGCCTTCTATTTTTTTAACTAAGGGGTTACAAATTATCGCGATAAAAACCGATAACAAAAAAGGCACCAATATATTAGTAGCTGTTTTTATCCCGGCAAGCACAACGAAAAGTGCTGCGGTTACGAGTAATGCTTTAAAAACACCACTTTTATAATCTAATGTTGACATAAACTAATTAAAATCCATTATTATTTTATTTATGCCTGCTATTGTATCTGAAAATTAAAATAGAAGGCTTAATTTGTATCTCAAATTTTTACATGGTACGTCTGATCAATGTCACACTTGACAGTGACAACAAACGCCAACAACTAAGCATACCCATAACACCAACAAAGCCACCTCCTGCCACAATACCTATTAACCATGCGTTAAAGTGAAAGCTCGGCGTCATATTAAATACTTGTGTTTGTAATATATAAACCGCTATTTCCATTGCAACACTCGCCATTAAGCCCGCAATTGCACCAAGGGCAACGAATTCAAAAAGCACACTATTGCGTAGTAAACTACCTTTAGCACCAAGCGTACGCAATATAGCAAGTTCTCGTTCACGCTCTTCCATGCTTGCTTGTACTTGCGCAACTAATACTAAACTACCCGCTAAAATTACTAGCACTAAAATAAGTTCAATAGCAACAGATACCTGCTCTATCATGTTATTAAGCTGCTTCATAATAGCACCAAAATCCATAATAGAGATTGTTGGGTAGTTAGCTAAGAAACGATATACATCATCTTTTTTATCATCTGGTACCATCCAAGCAGAAATTGAAGTTGATTCAATATCTGCTAGCACAACCTGATTAAACACCATAATAAAGTTTAGCTGTCTGCTTTGCCAATTAACTTCACGAATACTTGTAACAGGTACTGTAATAGTGTCGGTAGCAAGAGTAAAAGTTAGCTCATCTCCTAGTTTAATATCTAACCGCTCGGCAACATTGTTCTCGATAGACACTTGCGGTGTTGTATCATCACTACTCCACCACTTTCCTTCTAGAATTTTATTCTCATTAGGTATGTCGTTAAGCCAGGTTAAACCCAGCTCGCGTCCCATTCCGCGACGCCCTTCTTTCTTTTGTTCAGAATTTTTCTTCAAGCTTTTCACTTGTCTCGAATCTTCGTAAGTATCGTCTGAATCTCTATTATCTACTGCAATAGTTTTTTCATTATTTATCGCGGCTAACCTGCCTCGATACACTGAATAAAAGCCTTGATGCGCTATACCTTGTGATTCAACAAAATCAGTAAGCGGCTTAATTTGCTGATCGGTAATATTTATTAAATAGTGGTTTGGAGTATCTTCTGGAAATTGCTGTTGCCACTCTTCAAGCATCGACGTTTTCATAACTGTAATTAACAAAAGTAATTGTATAGCAATGGTAAAACTAACTAATTGAACACTGTTTTCGTTAGCGCGCCTTTTTAAATTAGCTAATGCTAAATGCAAAGATTTCCCAGCTCTGGTGCCAGCGCTTCTACTTGCTGACATTAACAATTGGCCAAAACCAAGTAAAATTAATGAAACTAGTAAACCGCCAAACAATAATGCAACACTCATTTTAAGGTCTTGGCTGAACATAAGTAATAATGCGAATAAGCCAAGTAATGGTATTACCTGATGTAAACCAACTTTTCTGCCTGCTTTGTTAGCAATCCCCCTTATTACTAACAATGGTGAGGTTTTAATTAACTCACTAATAGGGTGTATTGCAAAAGCAATAGCACAAAGTAAACCTGTAATTATTGCAGTAAGAAATGGTGTTAAGCTTAGCGTAGCATTATCAAGTTCTATAAAGTTTTTTACTGCATCTTGGCCAAGTAAAATAAGGCCATAACCAACAATTAACCCCGAAGCAATACTAAGTAAGCTTAATAAGCCCCAATGTAAAATATAAAGTTTTGCTATATGGTTAATTGTAGCGCCTAATGCTTTAAATACAGCAACAGTGGCTTGATGTCTTTGACCATACCTTCGACTTGCAACAGCAACTGCAACTGCAGCTAAAACAATCCCTAGCATACTAGCTAATGAAAGAAATTTTTCTGCGCCGTCAAGTACTCGTGAAAGCCTATTTTGAGCAGCTTTAGCGTCGTACCATCGTTGAGTATCATTTAATTGTGGCTTTAGCCATTGTTCAAACGTTTCAATATCGTCATTTTCACCAGCAAATAAGTATTTATAGCTGATACGACTACCTGGCTGTATAAGCTCTGTTTTCATCATGTCATCAACATGCAAAAATATAGACGGCCCAGCAATAAAAGCGCGGTATGAACGATCGGGGATATCGGTTAAAATACCGGCAATAGTCAGTGGCAACACCCCTATTTCAATAGTATCTCCTAGCGAAACTTGCATTCTACTTAACACAGTAGCTTCAACCCAAACACTCCCCACCGGAGGAGCATTAACAATAGTAGACTCAACTTGCGCTTTACTTTCCTTTATCCGCAGCTCTCCGCGCAGTGGATACTCATTTGAAATTGCACTTATTTCTGCAAGCAACATATTGTCACCAGCAAAAGCCATTGATTCTGTTTCTATTTTTCTAGCAACGCGTAACTTTTGCGTTTGACTTTTGGTTAGTATTTCCTGATCAATCGGTGAATTTAGTCTTAACACCCGATCAGCAGCAATGGTATTAGTGCTACTTGTAGCAATAGCTTGCTTGATTTGTTCAGTAAAGCCAGAAAGTGAAAAAACGGTAGCAACTGCAAGAACAATAGCTAAAAATATTATAGTGAGCTCGCCACGGCGTAGCTCGTTTTTTAATAAACGCAGTGAGTGGCTGAGCCATCGGTTATTCTTTTTAATCTCCATAGCGCTATGCTCACTCATTAATTGATGCAAAATGGCCTTGCTCAGCAGCACTTATGTTGCCTTGAACACTCTCTTTAGACCTATTTTCTGTTAAGAAACCACTATCCATTACTACTTGGCGTTTACAGCGAGCGGCTAACTTAGCATCGTGCGTAACAAGTACTAATGTTGTACCTAATTTATCATTTAATTCAAACAATAAATCTTCAATATGTTTGCCTGTTTTAGCATCTAAATTACCGGTAGGTTCATCAGCAAATAGTATGTCTGGGCGGGTGATAAATGCGCGGGCAATAGCAACACGTTGTTGTTCACCGCCAGATAATTGCGATGGATAGTGTGAAGCGCGTTCAGATAGCCCCACTTGCTTTAACAACTCAAGTCCCTTTGTTTTGGCATCAGGTAAATTGGCAAGTTCTGCTGGTAGCATAACGTTTTCAAGCGCAGTTAAACTATTTACTAATAAAAACTGTTGAAAAATAAACCCAACATGCTCTGCACGAACTTGGCTACGTTGTTCTTCATTTAACTGGTGTAATGGGTAGTTTTTAAGATAAACTTCACCTTTAGTCGGAATATCAAGCCCAGCAAGAATAGACAACAAGGTAGTTTTACCTGAACCAGAAGAACCAACAATAGCAAGAGACTCTCCTGCATTAACACTAAGGTTTACAGGTTGTAATAATTCTAATATTTTATCTTCTAAAGGGACTGACTTGGTTAAGGCACTAACTTTTAAAATAACTTCGGAATCTAACGGCATGAAAAAGTATCCACTCTATTTTAGTTTATTGATCACTCTATATACGGTATTTAACACTGCTTGGGCCACACAATCAATTCTCCTGTTAGGCGATAGTGTTAGTGCCGGTTATCAAATGTCACCTGAAGAAAGTTGGGCATACCTTTTAAACGAGCGCTTAGAGGATGAAAAAGCACCTTATCGCTTGATAAATGCGAGTATTAGTGGTGAAACAACAAGTGGCGGTTTATCTAGACTTCCTGCCATTTTAGCGAACGAAAAAGTTGATCATTTACTTATTGAGTTAGGAGGCAACGATGGCTTACGCGGCTACGCACCTAAACGGATTAAAAGCAATTTGTTACAAATGATTTCTATGGCTCAGGAACGTGACATTAAAGTGTCATTAATTAAAATTAAAATTACACCAAATTATGGACCACGCTATTTAGCCCTTTTTGAAAAGGTATATGATGATATAGCAGAAGAAACAGGAGTTACTTTATTTCCGTTTTTTATGGAAAAAATAGCACAGGACCCAAATTTAATGATGGCTGATGGCATTCACCCAAATAAAGAAGCTCAGCCTTTAATTGCCACTTACGTTGGTGAACAACTTAAACAAATGATGAATTAAACTGATGGAATTTATTTGGATATTTTTCGCTTTTGCTTTTGGGCTTATAAGTAAGCTGATCTCTTTACCACCTTCAATTGGATATTTAGTTGCAGGCTTTTTACTATTTGGTTTAGGCTTTCAAGCTGATGATACAATAATGGCTCTCTCTAATATGGGAATAACGTTAATGTTATTTTCAATAGGGCTTAAATTAAACATTAAAGATTTACTCAAAAAGGAAGTTTGGTTAAGCACCCTTTCTCATACCGCTTTATGGATTATTTTTGCACTTATTGCGTTAAAGCTTTTTGCCATCATCTCACTGGCATACGCCATTAACTTAACAACGGTAAGTGCGGCATTAATTGTTTTTGCCTTAAGCTTTAGTAGTACTGTTTGTGTTGTAAAGTTACTTGAAGACCACGGAGAAATGAGAACAAGGCATGGAAAGCTAGCGATTGCTATTCTAGTAATGCAAGATGTCATCGCGGTGGTTTTTCTGGTACTTGCTACAGGAAAAACCCCCAGTCACTGGGCCTTATTATTACTTCTTGTTATACCTTTTAAAAAAGTGATCTCACAGCTTGTTGATAAAGCTGGTCATGGCGAACTATTACCACTTTTTGGTTTTTTTATCGCCTTTGGTGCCTATGAAGTATTCGAACTAGTTAATATTAAGGGCGATTTAGGAGCTCTACTGGCTGGTGTTTATATTGCTTCTCATAGTAAGTCTAGTGAAATCAGTAAATCTTTATTAAGCTTCAAAGACCTGTTTTTAATCGGCTTCTTTTTATCTATTGGCTTTACGGCGCTTCCTACCTGGGAGATGTTCGGGACCTCACTTTTACTGCTTATGTTATTGCCAGTTAAGTTTGCATTGTTTTTCTTTATTTTACTCAAACTTAAAATACGTGGAAGAACGGCATTTTTAAGCTCATTAACCCTTTCAAATTTTAGTGAATTTGGGCTCATTGTTTGTGCGTTAAGTGTTAAAGAGCAATGGTTAAGCGAAGAATGGCTGATCATAATTTCACTTGCTGTTGCCCTTTCCTTTGTTATTACTAATATTTGTTATAATTATGCCCATAGTTTTTTCTCTGATCATAAAGAGTGGTTTAAAAAGTATGAATCTAATACACGACTACCTGAAGACGATTTTATACAGCCTACTGATGCCCCAATTATCATAATTGGCATGGGTCGTGTCGGCATGGGAGCATTTAAAGCACTTAATTCGCATAACCCTAATAAAGTTTGGGGATTAGACACAGATAAAGCTAAGGTTGCGTGGTTAAATGAAAATGACGTTCTCGCCTATACGGGTGATGCAGAAGACGCTGACTTTTGGGAAAATATAAACCTCGACGGTATAAAGCTTGTTTTATTAGCCTTACCTTCGGTACAAGACAGTATGTGTATTACTACACAACTTCAACGGATTAAATACAAAGGTAAAATTGCTGCTATTGCTCGCTTTGATGATGAAAAAGATGAACTTGAAAATTTTGGTGTTGATAAAGTATTTAACTTTTATACCGAGGCTGGTGTTGGTTTCGCCGAAGAGAGTATGGAATTAATTAATAAACAGGCACTGTAAGAATAGAGCGTGTTGTTAAAGTTTTTGTTAGAGCACTAGGGTTAAAATACCTAATGCTCTAGTTTAGATAAAAAGTAATAACTTTAGAAGTCGTCCATTTCTACTTCAGCTAATGCTGGTGCCGGTGCTGAGCTTTTTGATTCACTTGCCATAAAGCCGTGGCGTCGCTTAGATTTTTGTATCGCTTCCAAGTATTTCTTCCACAATTTTACCGCATAAACATTACTTGGTTCATCAACCATTACCTGATCAACAAACAGCTGCTCTTCTTCATTAGTAGGTGATAAAACACCAGAATATAAACCTTCAAGTGTTAAACCATACATTTCTAAGTCTAAAGATTCTCGCTTGTTAAAATAACCACTTCGCGATATTCCATGTGAAAATGTAATGTCACCCAAAAACATTCGACTACCTATTCTAATTGTCGTATCCATTTTTATACCTCACATAAAAATTATGTGTTGATAATGAGTGTTATATCAATCTCACTAACTATTTGATCTTTTCTACTGGCTAAACAGATCACTTAATTAATAAAACTGGTATTAAGCTCCATAACTTATAGAGTAATGTACTTTTTACTCATTTTTATGGAATTGTTAAACCCTCATTCCTACACCGTATTATCTTTGGCTGAATGTAATTGAATTTTAAACATCAAGAAAACAAAAATAATTTGTCGTATCGATAAGATTTGCTTAAATTAGGCATACTTTAATTAAATAAGCTTATTTAAATGGATATCAGACTTTTTAAAACCTTTATACAAGTTGCTGAAACCAAACATTTTGGACATGCAGCTGAAAACTTGTTTATTACACAAGCAGCAGTTAGTGCTCGTATAAAACAACTTGAGGAATATTATGCAACAGCGTTATTCATTCGTAATAAAAATAACTTAAAATTAACGCCTTCTGGAGAAGCTCTACTTTCACATGCTTATTTAATAGTGGAGCAACTAGAGTATTCTAAACAATCGCTTGCCCAAACCCAGCAACAAAAAATAAATTTCAATATAGCTGCAACACCTAATATATGGGATGCTTTTTTCAGTAAGCGTATTCATGAATCTATTAAATTTTTTGATCATGTATCATTAGGCACCGAAATATCGGTACGTGAGGCTATACAACGTAAATTAAGCGACAAAACTATTGATATAGGCTTACTCACAGATCAAATCAAAGACGAAGGCTACAACAATCAATTAATTGCACATTTTGAGCTAGCACTTGTTGGTTCATCGCAGATTCAAAAAGATATTTTAGACCATTACATCTTTGTTGATTGGGGGCTAACATTTGCCAAAGAACATGCTCAACATCATAAATTTCAACCAATACTTAAAACCTCTACCGCGATGATCGCACTAGAGGTTATTTTATCAAAAGGTGGCTTTGCCTATTTACCAATGGAACTTGCCGAGCCTTATATCAAAAAAAATGAACTCTTTATTATTGATTGCCCACTGGTAATTAAAAGGCCCATTTATATGGTCAGTAAAGCGAATACATTTACCAAAGGCTTAATAGAGGCATACGGAGACTTTATCAGCTTACCAATTAACGCTACTCATGAACGTACATGATGCTATGAATTAGTCAAATAGTTATTTCAATTGGTATAAGTGCGAGGGAGAAGACTAAAAACACAAATAAAAACGCCGACATATTGTCGGCGTTTTTATTACTTAATGTGGCATCCCTAAGGGGATTCGAACCCCTGTTACCGCCGTGAAAGGGCGGTGTCCTAGGCCTCTAGACGATAGGGACGCAGAAACTCTTGAGAAAAGTACTACCTTTCTGGTTCGCTACTAATATTCCATTTAACTGAAACATTGATAACGTGAGCTTTGAATAAAGTTACCTTTATTCAAGTAATTAGCATGCTAATTACACGTCAAAACAGTTTTAGTTTACTACTTATATAAATGCTATAAGCAATAACCAAGGATAAAATAAGACCTAGATTACTCTACCCTTTTTAATGTGGCATCCCTAAGGGGATTCGAACCCCTGTTACCGCCGTGAAAGGGCGGTGTCCTAGGCCTCTAGACGATAGGGACGCAGAAACTCTTGAGAAAAGTATTACCTTTCTGGTTCGCTACTAACATTTCATTTAACCGAAACATTAACAACGTGAGCTTTGAATAAAGTTACCTTTATTCAAGTAATTAGCATGCTAATTACACGTCAAAACAGTTTTAGTTTACTACTTATATAAATGCTATAAGCAATAACCAAGGATAAAATAAGACCTAGATTACTCTACCCTTTTTAATGTGGCATCCCTAAGGGGATTCGAACCCCTGTTACCGCCGTGAAAGGGCGGTGTCCTAGGCCTCTAGACGATAGGGACGCAGAAACTCTTGAGAAAAGTATTACCTTTCTGGTTCACTACTAATATTCCATTTAACCGAAACATTAATAACGTGAGCTTTGAATAAAGTTACCTTTATTCAAGTAATTAGCATGCTAATTACACGTCAAAACAGTTTTAGTTTACTACTTATATAAATGCTATAAGCAATAACCAAGGATAAAGTAAGACCTAGATTACTCTACCCTTTTTAATGTGGCATCCCTAAGGGGATTCGAACCCCTGTTACCGCCGTGAAAGGGCGGTGTCCTAGGCCTCTAGACGATAGGGACACAATTTTTATATATCGAAATAACTAGAAGCTAAGTCAATATAGCTGCACTATATAATTAAAGTGCAAAATTAGTGTCGATTAAATAAAAACATATATTTAATACTTAATCATTAAACTTTAACATATTCAAAGTTTATATTTTTGGTGGAGCTATGCGGGATCGAACCGCAGACCTCTTCACTGCCAGCGAAGCGCTCTCCCAGCTGAGCTATAGCCCCTCTTTATTCACAAACTTTGATGGCCTAGTATCAAAATTTGCTGCTTAACAAGCCCAATATCTACTCGTTGAAAGCGAGGCGCATTCTAAGCAGAGCCCCTTCTACTGTCAACTATTAATTTAACATTATAGTCTTTTTTTTGCCAAATGCGGCTCAAGTGATTAGTAAAGCAACAACTTGACTAAAATTTATATAATCAATCGCTTAGAGCTATGACAATGTAAATCTAAAATTAGCTATGATAATATGCAAAGTGTTCGCAATTAAAAAGATTGCAGTTTAATCGTTTAAAACAAGCCTTTAGTTTCTTGGACTATCATACACTAAAGTGTACTTTATTTTTTGTCTAATAAACGCTATTGTAGACACTTATTCACTATACGAATGTATTCAATGCCGTTAAAAAAGCTAAATGTAGTTGCTATTGGTGGTGGTCACGGCCTTGGCCGAGTGCTTTCAACACTTTCTTTTCTAGAAACACGACTAACGGGTATTGTTACCACCACAGATAATGGTGGGTCTACAGGACGTCTTCGAAAGCGCACAAGCTCAATTGCGTGGGGTGACTTACGCAACTGCCTTACACAATTAGTTGATGGAAACTCAATTGGAAGCCAGTTATTTGATTTCCGTTTTGACGGTGAAGATGAGTTAGGCGGTCATAATCTAGGTAATTTAATTTTATACGGTTTAGGTAAGATACAATCGAGGCCGTTAGATTCTATCAAACTTGTTCGTCGAATTTTGCGAGTAAAAACACCTGTCTTGCCTATGTCTGAAACCCCTACTGACTTAATGGCTTTTTATCCTAAAGGCCGATGCCGTGTTGGTGAGTTGTCAGTAGACCAAATGCCAGTAATGCCAGAAAAACTAATGCTAGCCCCTCTTGTCAAAACACTAGACGTTGCTAAAATTGCTATTGAAAAAGCAGATTTAATCATTTTAGGGCCGGGTAGCTTTTTAACTAGTGTCATTCCCCCTTTATTGATTCGAGATATTGTTAACGCTATTAATACGAGTAATGGTCATTGTGTCTTTATCGACAACATCGTTCAAGAAAATAGCCCTGCTGGTAAGCTATCACTTGATGAAAAGCTAACTTGGATCAAAAACAATATTGGTTGCTTACCGGTAGATTCTGCTATTTGCCATGGTGACCAAACGACTTCAAAAATAGTTCCTGTCATAAATTGTAATTTGGCAAATGACGAAATTAAACACTATCATGACCGAAATAAATTAATTACTGCCTTAGAACAATGCCTAATAAATGCTCAAGGGCAAAACCTGCCTGATATTGTCAACAAGTAGTCATAACCAAACTGGTTGTAACTAGCAGAAAAAAACTTTAATCACTCGCGCACAGTACTGTGATAATCTTTTAAAATTGAAAATTCGCAATCCATCTAAAATCTACCATAATTAATACCTGTTTCATTAAAGAAACGGGTATTAGGTATTTCAATATTTGGAGGGGCTATGCCTAGCAATCTTTCAGAGCAACGCATTGAATGTCCACATTGTGGCCATCACCTATTTGTATCGTTAGATACTTCGGCTGGCGATCAAGATTATTACGAAGATTGCCCATCATGTTGTCGAGAAATCCATCTTAATATGCATATCGACGATTATCATCAAAAAATACAACTAGCAATTGATAGCGATGATGAGCAAGTCTTTTAAACGTATAATTTAAGTATTAAGACCTGTATATCACATAAAATAACGATAACATCGCTTTGCAGTAACAAATTAAACCTATATGATCTATCTTTATTTTTATCAGTAACTTTATCAGGGTTTCATGAACGTTAGCGCATTTTTTAAAGACACCAAGAGTTTAATGAAACTCGCCTACCCTATCCTTATCGCACAACTAATTCAAAATTTAATGGGGTTTGCAGATACAGTGATGGCAGGCCGTGTAAGTGCAACTGATATGGCTGCTGTTGCTGTGGCAAGTAGTATTTGGCTCCCGTTAATCCTCACTATTTATGGCTTAATCATGGCCTTAGCAAGTATAGTTTCACAACTGTCTGGTGCAAAAAAATATGATGAAGTTGCCGATCAAACTTTTCAAACTGGTTGGATTGCTTTATTTTTAGGGCTCAGCTTAATTGCAATTTATTATTTTGTAGCGCCAATATTATTTGCAAAAGTTGGTCTTGAACAAGATCTTAAAGTGCTAATGTTCGATTACTTGGGTTATATCGTTTGGGGTGGCCCTGGCTTTTGTCTATATATTGTTTTACGCAATTATGCTGAAGGGTTATCACATACTAAACCAACGATGATCATTAGTATGCTAGGTCTATTGATCAATATACCTGCTAATTACATCTTTATTTATGGAGAATTCGGAGCCCCTGCACTTGGTGGTGCGGGTTGTGGCCTGGCGACTGCAATTGTCTATTGGGTCATGTTTTTCGGTATGCTTATATATTGTCTAACCAGCAGAAACCTTAAACATGCATCATTATTAGGAAAGTTTTACTGGCCAAATATTAATGCAATTAAAGCGATTTTAGTTTTGGGTGTACCTATAGCAATGTCATTACTTTTTGAAGTTAGCTTATTTTCTGTCGTCGCGATATTGCTAGCTCCTTTTGGTTCCGAGGTAGTGGCAAGTCATCAAATTGCAATAAACTTCTCGGGCTTAGTATTTATGGTGCCTTTAAGTATTGCTATGGCTGTGACAATAAAAGTTGGTTTTGCTGTTGGAAATGACAACTTAACCGCAGCAAAAGCGCTTTGCAAACACTCTATTATCCTTGGACTTTTAATAGCAATACTTACAGCTGCCCTCTCTCTTACCTTTAGAGAACAAATTGCAACTATCTATTCAACAGATATAGAGGTAGTTAATCTTGCCGCTAGCTTGATGTTTTTAGCAGCTTTATTTCAGTTTTCCGATTCAATTCAAGTGATTTCAGCAGGCGCTTTACGTGGTTATCAAGACACAAAGTCAATACTATATATTACGTTCACTTCTTATTGGGTTGTAGGTTTGAGTATCGGTTTAATATTGGGGTTAACCAATTGGGTCATCGAGCCAATTGGTCCTTATGGTTTCTGGATTGGTATCATTATAGGCTTAACTACAGCTGCAGTACTTTTAGCATGGCGATTACGTGTTGTTCAAAAAAGACTCGAAGAACCACTAATCGTCTCATAAATAATCAATTTTATTTAATTTAAAGATAATTTAACAAAACAACTTGCAACTCGTTTTTCAGATCGCTAACATAGCGCTCCGTTGATTGATTCAACTTGAAATATTACGCTGATTTAAAATAGTTACAGTGTTAGTAAAAATAAATAAGGTTTTACCTAGCTTTATTTAACAAGTTTTTATTAGGTACGTTGGGAGTGTAGCTCAGTTGGTTAGAGCGCTTCGTTGACATCGAAGAGGTCGCTGATTCGAATTCAGTCACACCCACCACATTAGAAAAGGCAGCCTAAATGGCTGCCTTTTTGCTTTCTGATCAATTAACCTTTTTACTTATTTATACCGGTTTCATTAATTAAATGATCTACTTTATACGCAGTAAAAACAGTCAAAACCAAGGTGTTTATTTTCATAACTAGTTGTTCTGGGTAATTATGTTCCTGTCTTGTCCACATAAGCTACATCCTTGTAGCGATAATTATAAAATAAGTAACACAGCAGTTGATTGTTTTAGCTAGTAGAAAATGATCACATAGTAGTGAGATTAATGGTATTACTTATGCGTATAATTAATCTGTCACATAAATTGGATAAAATCTCCTATTTATAAATTAATAATTTGCTAACGATAAGCGATAATTATTACTCATTGATTTAATTTTAGTCATGTAGGAGTGAAAATGACAATAAAAATTGGTATTAACGGTTTTGGTCGTATGGGACGTTTAACCATGCGAGCAGCGTTCGATTGGGATGACATAGAAATCATTCAAATTAATGATCCTGCTGGAAATGCTGAAACTCTTGCCCATTTAATGACCTTTGATTCAGTCCACGGTCGTTGGCACCACGAGGCAACTCATCAAGGTGATTCAATTATTATTCTAAATAATAAAGATATGGATAAAGGCAATAGCAAAGCTATTCCTTGCACACAAAATAAAGCTATACAAGAGACCGATTGGTCCAAGTGTGATGTTGTTATTGAAGCGTCGGGCAAAATTAAAACCAAAGCTTTATTAAAGGCCTATTTAGATCAAGGCGTAAAACGTGTTGTGGTTACCGCTCCAGTAAAAGAAGATGGCGTCTTAAATATCGTTATGGGTGTTAATGAGCATTTATACGATAAAACAATCCACCCAATTGTAACAGCGGCTTCATGTACAACTAATTGTTTAGCGCCAGTTGTAAAAGTAATCCATGAAAAAATAGGTATTAAGCATGGTTCAATGACGACTATTCACGACATTACCAATACCCAAACCATACTAGATGCCCCTCATAAAGATCTACGCCGAGCACGCGCTTGCGGTATGAGTTTAATTCCAACAACTACGGGCTCTGCTACGGCTATTACACATATATTTCCTGAGCTTAAAGGCAAGTTAAATGGTCACGCCGTACGCGTTCCTTTAGCCAATGCATCATTAACTGATTGTGTCTTTGAAGTTAATCGTACAACTACGATAGAAGAAGTGAACCACCTATTGAAACAAGCCGCTGAAGGTGAATTAAAAGACATTATGGGATTTGAACAACGTCCGCTGGTGTCTATTGATTATAAAACGGATCCTCGTTCAAGCATCATTGATGCCTTATCAACAATCGTGATCAATAACACACAAGTAAAACTCTATGTGTGGTACGACAATGAATGGGGCTATGCTAACAGAACCGCTGAATTAGCGCGTATGGTCGGCTTGGCTGACAAGAGTCAATAAAGCATGGGGCTTTTATCACTAAAAAAAATATCATCTAAGTTGCCTGACCAAGTAAAACAGTATTTGGTGATCA
This sequence comes from Thalassotalea piscium, assembly GCF_030295935.1. Lineage (NCBI taxonomy): Bacteria > Pseudomonadati > Pseudomonadota > Gammaproteobacteria > Alteromonadales > Colwelliaceae > Thalassotalea > Thalassotalea piscium. Next base: position 1,801,096 of record NZ_AP027362.1, on the reverse strand, counting down.
CCGGAAATTATTGGGCGTTTACCTTAACTGATGGTGCATTACGCATGCTAGTTGTGCTGTATTTTCATCAATTAGGTTACAGCCCATTAAATATTGCTATGCTGTTTTTGTTTTATGAGGTTTTTGGTGTGATCACCAACCTTATTGGTGGTTGGCTCGGCGCAAGGCTGGGTTTAAATAAAACCATGAATACCGGCTTAATTCTACAAATTATAGCACTTGCCATGCTAGCTGTACCTGCCGACATGTTAACCATAATTTATGTGATGGCAGCACAGGCATTATCAGGTATCGCTAAAGATTTAAATAAAATGAGTGCGAAAAGCGCAATAAAGCTACTCGTCCCGAATGGAGCAGAAGGCAAGCTATATCAGTGGGTCGCTATGCTCACAGGATCTAAAAATGCGTTAAAAGGTGTTGGCTTCTTTCTTGGTGGGGTATTGCTTACCACACTTGAATTTAAAGGAGCAGTAATATTTATGGCTGCGCTGTTAACCTTAGTGTGGTTATTTAGTTTATTAGCCCTAAAAGAAGATTTAGGTAAAGCTATTAACAAGCCAAAATTTAATGATATTTTCTCAAAAAGCTCGTCAATAAACACTCTTTCTGCCGCACGATTGTTCTTGTTTGGTGCAAGAGATGTTTGGTTTGTGGTGGCATTACCTGTATTTTTAGCCGTAACCTTTAGTTGGGATCATTGGTGGGTAGGTGGCTTTATGGCAAGCTGGGTGATTGGTTATGGCATTGTACAGTCTATAGCACCATATATTAACGGCATCAAACAAGGTAATGCTCCAACGGGTAAGAGCGCTTTTAAATGGGCAAGTTATTTAACCTTAGTGCCTGCCGCTATTGCTTTAGCATTACATTACAATTTTCACATTCAAGCATCCATTATTATTGGCTTAATGATATTTGGCGCTATTTTTGCCATTAACTCGGCTTTACACAGTTACCTTATTGTAAGTTATGCTAGCAGTGATGGTGTATCACTTGATATTGGCTTTTACTACATGGCAAATGCTATGGGGCGGCTAATAGGTACAATATTATCAGGTTGGATATACCAAGCCTATGGTTTAACAGCATGTTTATGGATCTCTACCCTGTTCATTGGCATTGCGGCTTTGTTATCACTAAGGTTAAAAAGTTAGTAAATAAAAGCATGAGTACGTAGAAGACTTCCAGTCGCATTACCTAGAAGTAACTTCAGGCCTGTATTAGTTTACTTGAGTAATCTGTCCGAGAATTGCCTCTTTGCTTGCCCCTGTTACACGAGTGTCATTTGCTGGCAGTTGATTAACACACCGATAAGCTAACCACGCAAAAGCCATGGCTTCAACATAATCAGGATCAACATCAAGTGTAGCGGTTGTAGTTACTGTGCAATCTGGCAGTAATAAACTTAACTGCTCAAGTAAATAACCATTTTTAGCACCACCACCGCAAACATAGATTGTACTGCCTGATAAATGAGAGAGCGCTCTTGCAATAGATTGTGCCGTTAAAGCAACTAAAGTCGCTAAGACATCTTCATTGCTTAGTTTATTCTTATATTCAGTGTCAAGGAAGCTAGCTAAATGAGTCGATAACCATTGAATATTAAAATATTCACGCCCGGTGCTTTTAGCACCAACTTTATTAAAATATTCATCAGCCAACATATTTTTCAACAACGGGGCTATAACTATTCCTTGTTTTGCTATGCTGCCATTATCATCATATTTTATTGAAAATTTTTGTTGTACCCAACTATCAATTAAAATGTTCCCTGGGCCTGTATCAAAACCAACTAACTTATTAGGGCTAATTATTGAGAGGTTGGCTATACCGCCGATATTTAAAAATACGGCTTCATCGTTACTACCAACTAAACTTTGATGGAACGTTGGCACTAAAGGTGCGCCTTGGCCACCTAAAGCAAGGTCCATACTACGAAAGTCAGATACGGTAGTAATGCCTGTATTTGCAGCTAGCACACTCGCATTAATTAATTGCATTGAAAAAGGATATTCGCCCTGAGGTGAATGAAAAACAGTTTGTCCATGACAACCAATTGCCATTACCTCTGTCGGATTAATATTGTGCTTGTTTAATAGCAAATTAACGCCATCAGCATAAGCCAAGCTTAGTTCTACGGTTAGCTCGCCTAATGTTTTTAAGTGAATGTTACCATCTTGACAAAGTGATAATAATCGTCCTCTAAGCTCTTCATCAAAGGGCCGCTCAATTGCAGCTATATACTGAGTTTGATTATCCGTTATCTTGACCAATGAAACATCAATAGCATCGAGGCTAGTACCTGACATTATACCGATGTAATAATCACCTTTTGCGTTGGAAATAATACTTGTGTTCATAAAAACCCTAAAATGAGACCTATCGGATACCTACTATAACTATAACTGATGCTAGTTTGCCTAATGATTACTGATGGCTAAATAGCGTTAATTGTCGAATTTGTTGCTCTTCTTCAAGAAAGGTTTGCGCTTGATTTAGCGATATTTCTTGAAAGTACACAAGCGCACCCGCGGTACATTGTGATAAACGATAAGCATCTATTGATAAAATAGCGCCAAGTTTAGGATAACCGCCTAATGTTTGTCGATCAGAAAGTAACACTATTGGTTGCCCATTGGGTGGCACCTGCACTGCGCCAAAAGCGATCCCTTCAGATGTCATGCTAGACTTTGATGCTTGTAAAGCTGGCCCTTCAAGGCGATATCCCATACGATCAGCTTGTTTAGAAACAACATACTCACAATTAAACAGTGTTTTTGTAGCTTGCTCAGAAAAAAAACTATGCTGAGCCCCTAATATAAGGCGTAATGTTAAATGTTGATGATAACTTGGGATGTGTTTTCTTGGCATTGACAGTAAGGGTTTTGTTTCAACGTCGAAAATAGGAAGTATATCACCTATCTTTAGCGGCTCACCCGACAACCCACCAATATTTTCTCTAACAACCGTTGTACTACTACCGAACTGTAAAGGGATGTTAAAACCTTTATTAACGCCTAAATATACAATAGCGCCTTTACTAGCATGGCCAAGTTCAATCAAATCATCAGCTGAAACACGGTAACTACACCATGTAGCTTTTCGTTGACCATTGATAAATAAAGGCGCATTAGCACCGGTTACGGCAATAGTTTGATCTGAAGTTGAACGTAATAACAAGCCACCGAAATTACACTCAATAGCGGTATTATTACTATTATTTCCCAGTAACCGATTTAACCAATAAAATGCATTTTCATCTGCAGGTCCACCTTGAGTAAGTCCAATATGAGCCTGACCGAATCGTCCGCTATCCACTAAAATACTTTGAACACCTGATTTTTCAACAATAAAACCTTGCATTAAAGTTCACCGCCAAGCGATAAAAACGTATTTTTATCTACTGAATCGAAAGTAACAGTATCACCTAAAGAAAACGACATTGGTTGCTCTTTATTTATATCAAATAATGTTAATGGGCAACGACCTATGATGTTCCAACCACCAGGAGATGATGCAGGATAAATAGCCGTTTGTTGTTCTGCAATTGCAACAGCACCTTTAGGAACACTTAAACGGGGACTTGTTAGTCTTGGCATAGCAATTTTACTATTCACCTCCCCTAAATATGCAAAACCAGGGGCAAAGCCAATTGCATTTACGTAGTAAGTACCTTGTTGATGTAAGTTAATGACTTCTGCGACCGTAAGCTTTGCATGTTTTGCAATACGTGCTAAATCAGGGCCAACACTTTCATCATAATAAATAGGTAATGTTAAAGTTTTAGTAGATAAACTATTCACACTATAAAGCTGTTGATTGCTGTTTAACATCAGGTTTTCAACCAAAGATTGGCATTGGTTAAAGCTTGATTTATCTGTGTCGAAAACAATTAATAAACTATGATATGCAGGGATCACGTTTAGTACAATATTGGCTAATTTAAGCTGTACTTTATGTGAAATGCTAGCAACATAGCGAATTATATCGGCATTTTTCTTTTCATTGTTTACACTTGCGGCAAGGGTGAAATAGATGATAAAAGCATTTTCACCGGCAATTTCACAATGATACTGATACCTTGGTTGTTTATTTAATAATGACTTACTGATGACAGAGTTCCTTTAGTTCTTTGATCAGGTCCACACCGTCTTTATTATCACCATGTACACATACAGTTTGTGCATTTAACGGTAATAAGCGCTTGCCAGAGGTTTCAACGGTTTGGGTTGCAATTAATTGCTGTACTTGAGCTAAAGTTTGTTCTTTATTGAGCACAGCACCACTTACGGTACGTGACATCAGAAAACCATCATCTGTATAGCGTCTATCAGCGAATGCTTCAAATATAAGTTCAATACCAAAAGCGTTCGCTAATTGTCTAAAATGTTGGTTATTGGGAGTTGCCAATAGCATCAACTTTAATGACGAATTTATTTGCTCAATCACTTTTAAGATCAATATAAATAACTGTTCGTCATTAATCATATCATTATATAGCGCGCCGTGTGGTTTAACGTAACTCACTTCTTGTCCATTCTCATGTGCAAGCAGACACACTAAACTAATTTGCTGGTATAGGGTTTCAGTAAGCTCTTGCTTTGAAATATTTATCGACTTTCGACCAAAATTTTCACGATCAGGGTAGCTTGGATGTGCGCCAATTTCCACTTGATACTTTTTAGCTAGCTTCAAGGTCGATTTTATTAACGCTGTACTGCCTGCATGTGCTGCACAACAAATATTTGCCATATCAATAAAGGGCATTACCAACTCTGCAACACCATTATCTATCTCAGCAAGATCACAATTTAATTTCATTCTATTTTTGCCAGTCAACATTCATAAGAACAACCTTATTAAAGTGTTTGGTTTAATCGTTCAAACCCATGAGTTAAGTCTTCGATAAGATCATCAACATTCTCTAAACCTATATGCAAACGAATTAATGGATAGGTATCATCCCACGTAGTTACCGAACGGGTTCTACTGACATTAGTAACCCCTAAAATAAGGCTTTCGAATCCGCCCCATGAGTATCCCATCTTAAAATGTTTCATTCCATCAAGTAAGGCATTTAATGAATGCTGGTTTCCACGAGTAAGTACAAATGAAAATAAGCCATTGCTGCCTGTAAAATCACGTTGAAAAAATTCATGCCCAGGACAAGAATTAAAAGCAGGATGTAGTATTTTTCCTACTTCTTCACGTGTTTGTAACCACTTTACTATTTTTAATGTGCTTTCTTGATGCTGTTTTAGCCGAACAGCAAGTGTGCGAATACCTCTCAAAGCAAGGTATAAGTCATCTGGTGATGTACATTGCCCCATTAGGTAGCTATTTTCACGCAATGTTGGCCAATACTCTTCTGTACTTGTTGCTGTGCCCAACATCACATCCGAATGGCCAACTATGTATTTAGTGGCAGCTTGAATTGAAATGTCTACACCAAAGTCAAACGGTTGAAAATTAACACCTGCAGACCAAGTATTATCTAACATTACAATACAACTATGTTGGTGTGCAATTTTAGCCAAGGTAGGCACATCTTGTACTTCCATAGTAATTGAACCTGGCGATTCTAAAAATAATATACGAGTGTTACTTTGAATTAATTGTTCAATGCCTGCACCAATCATAGGATCATAATAAGTGGTTTCAACACCCATGCGTTTAAGCACGTTCTCACAAAAATCACGGGTCGGCTCATAAGTATTATCAGCCATTAAAATATGATCACCCGTTTTAACGAACGCCAAAATTGCATTGGTAATAGCGGCAGTACCTGAAGGATAAATAGCACAACCTGCTCCGCCCTCCAACTCATTCATTGCATCAGCAAAAGCAAACGCGGTAGTTGTTCCTCGGCGGCCGTAGAATAAAACCTGTTTACCACGATTTGAAGTTGCGTGTTTCATTTGTTTAACAGAATCAAACACTACAGTGGAGGCACGCTCAACGGGTGGATTAACGACGCCTCTAGTCCATTTAGACTGACGGCCAGCATTGATTATTTTAGTTTCTTTTTTCATAATTTACCCTGCTTTGGCGAAAGTATTAATAAGTGTCATCTTGTATTAAACATAAATTAAAACAACAGTTGGCAGTCTAGCCATCTAAAAGTAAAATTACAACGAATTTATCACCATGGTAATTAACACTATTGGTAAATTATGTTGTATTGGTTCAACTAAAGCTGTTGACTTTTCGCGGCCAAGTTTGGTGTAGATAAAAACGCTTTTAAGCCAAATAATTGTATGTGCGGTGACGAGCACTGTAATAAAAAGGTGTTATTGTTTTTCTTAAGTAACCTGAGTTCGGGATAATGGATGTGCATAAAAACATTTAAAATAATAGTTTACAGTGCTTTAGGTGACTTTTATAAGTGCTAGGTGCATTGTAACTCAACCAATGCTAAAAGTTTTGTGTGAATCAAGGCTAATTTGTGTACCTAATAGCTGGCTATTAGTAGCAAATTATACGCAGATACGCGCGAAAATCTTAGCTTTGGTGTACTTAGCTTATCCCGAACTCAGGTTAAGTAGTAACCAGAGAATAAACATTAATTAAACCTTACACATCCATGTGCAAATTTAAGTCACGTTTATAAAAGACAAGGTCAGTATTTACAAATACACCGCATTAAACAGCGCTATTACTTTTTTATGTTTGTTAAGTAGTGTTAATGAGTTTGTATTAATTTGATAAAAAGCAGTATCTCTTAATACATTAAAGTACGTTTGTTCGTTAATGTTACTATCAGGGCAAGCTCTTTTGGTTGATGCAACACCAACAAACTTTAATTCCCCTTCCCCTTTAAGTAGTTCTTCTGCTTCAAACTCACCAAAAAAACTATTACAACCAGAAAAACCAGATAGACGATTATCGTCCGCGTTCATAATCATGTGTCGTTCTTGGTCTTGATTTTGCTGCATAGTTACAGCATTACCATTAAGTTGTGTAAGTTTCCAGTAAGCTGAGGTGAGTGTAGCCGTATTAATAGTTTCCTGCTCAATGTCTTGTGTGTTTATGTTCGATTGGCAACCAGCTAATAAGGCAGATAAAGAAATAAGGCCAGCAAAAATAAGTTTATTCAAAGTGTTCTCCTACAATAGTCTAATTGTGTAATTTAAGCAGGAATTGAGCAAGTACGCGAGCTTTTAGTTTGATCAATATCGCTGATCGCTATACTCATTCTAATTTGGGCAGTATTTTTAATGTCGTAATTACTAGGGCGTGTTGATCTTATTTCAGCTGAGCATTCAATATTGTAAAAGGCTCGGCGGAAGTAATAGAGTCACTCCTCATAAAGAAGCGAAAATGCAGTAAATAATAAAACACGCAATATGAGTATATTAAGGTTGCTAGTCTCTTATTAAACTAGACCAACAACCTTTATTGCAGAAGATGTGAATCTATTTTGAGTGATATTTTGCGGGTGTACCTTTATCAGGTAAAGTTGCTTGCATAAACTCACGAATATCTTGGTTAGACGCTTTAAGATCTTCATAACGTAAATACATCATATGACCACTTTTGTAACCTTTAAATGACAATCTATCTTTCATTTTACCACTGGGGTCTAGCTGCCATAATGTGTATTTAGCATCAAAATAATTGGTTGCGCCATCATAATAACCCGATTGAACCATTACGTTTAAATAGGGATTTTGTGCCATGGCTAAGCGTAAGTTTTCTCCGGTTCTATTATTCGATCTATCCCACGGATGAACATTACCAAACATATTGTATTTTATATCAGTTTTATAATTAAGCTCTTCACGCAAATAGTAATTAATTGCTGGGGTAAAGCTGTGTAACCAAGACGTTAACTCAGCATTATAGTCTGGTCTGCTACCGGTTACTTTCTCGTCAATACCTAAATATCTTGAATCTAAACGGCCAACAGTTTGTTCACGATCACGAAGAATTTCTTTCCAGAAATATGACGCTTCAATATCTAAATTATTACGTAATACTTCTTGTACTGACAAACCAGAATAGCGTGATACCTGCTTTGCAATGTTTTGCTTTTCTTGGGCTTCAATAAACCCACCCTTTGCGAGTGCGGGTAAATATTTTTCTACGGTAAATTTTTCTATCTCTGGTAGTATTTCTAACAGATCACGGTTTTGTAGGTCTTCAGCTAACGCTTTATGATACCAAGCTGTTGCTGCAAAGTAAGGTAAGCGATTTGCAGCTTCCACAGGGCCTTCACGTTTAATGCCTATTTCTGTGGGCGAAACTAAAATAACGCCATTAAGGTACATCCATTGGCGAGCTTGTAATTCAAGTGCTAAACCAGCAACGCGTGTGGTGCCATAGCTTTCACCAATAAGATATTTGGGGGATTGCCAGCGATTATTACGAGTAACAAAAGTGTTCACCCAATCAGCCAAATATTTTATATCTGCATTTACGCCAAAGAACATACTTTTTTGTTCAGCCTTTGAAGGCATTTTACCTTCTTTGTTCGGTAACACTCGAGAATATCCGGTATTTACAGGGTTAACAAAAACAATATCCGCTGTATCTAAAATTGAGTAATCATTGGGTTTAACACCGTAAGGCTGTAACGGATAACCTTCGCTGTCGACGTTAAGTACTTTAGGACCAGTATAGGCAATATGCATCCAAACCGATGCTGAGCCTGGTCCACCATTAAATGAAATAAGTAATGGGCGAGCAGCTCTGTCTTTTACTTTTGAACGCTGGTAATAGGTATAAAAAAGGGTTGCTGTTGGATTACCTTCTTCATCCCATACAGGCTGAGTACCTGTAGTTGCAGTGTAATCGAATTTCTTACCTTTCACAGAAGTACTGTGACTTGTGGTAATACTTTCATCAATAGCTATTTTGCGTTCAAATTCTGCATGTACAGAAGTTGATAGCAACAATAAAAGGCTAAACAGTTTTATATAATGACTAAACTTCATCACAATGTCCTTAGTGGTAATGGGTAAGCTTTATAGTGTTTTAAATGCGAGTGTAATTATATAATCGTAAGCGTCGGTTAAACCACACCTAAATTTTTTATTCAGCATTATTTGCAATATTTCATCCTTATTCTAGACTTAAAAAGTTGGTAACAACAGCAAGCTGGATGCTTGTTTAGGGAAGCTTTACGGATGAGGTGATGTAGCGAGGATTGCTATGAGGGATGAAGTAAACAGGGAGTGTTGATCACGGATGATTACCTCTGTTTTACCTTTCGTTTTTATTTCTGCATTATCATTTTCTACTGACTAACGCTTGATGTTCCACGGCAATATTGCGTCAATATCAGGGTGTGGTTTACATAACTCTTCAAGACATTGCTTGACATAATCAAATGGAACTAAGCCATTAGCTTTAGCGGTTTCGATAATACTATACAGTGCAGCACTCGCATCGGCACCGTTAGCGGTTTGGCTAAACAACCAATTTTTACGTCCGATAACGAAGGACTTTATTGCCCGCTCTGCACGATTATTGTCGATGCTCAAGCGACCGTCTTCGAGGTAACCCACCAATTTTGGCCACTGATTACTCAGATACGTGATAGCTTCACCTAATTTGTTTTTGGGCAACACATTTTGTTGAGTAAACCAACCGTGTAATTTATCTAGTATCGGTTTGGCTTGAGTTTGGCGAGCCTCGTAAGTCTCTTCTGGAGTTGTATTTTTAAAACGCGATTCAATACCGTACAATTTTTGAATATAACTTAGCGCCACATCAGCTTTACCACTTTTTCCTTTGGGTTGTGCTTGTTTGGCTTCAATGAATTTACGCCGCGCATGTGCCCAACAACCCACTAAGGTTGCTTGGGTTTGATGATAGGCTTGATAACCATCAACTTGAAGGTAGCCCGAATAGCCGTCGAGATAATCAACCACGCAGCGACCTGCACGGCTATCATGATAATCGTATAAGATAATATTTGGGATTGAACTAGTGGGCATGGGGGAATCCGTGCCCGTGCAATACAACCACATGTAACTTTTTATTTTGTCAGACTTGATGACATTGACCGTAGTCTCATCGGCATGTATCACTGCTTGTTTTCGTAATTCTTCCTTAAGCCGTTTGATGAGCGGGGGAAATAACGCTGCTGATTTGAGCATCCAATCACTCATTGTTTGGCGACTGAGCGCGATACCGTATTGTTTGAATAATGATTCTTGGCGATAAAGAGGCAAACCATATTGATATTTACTGGTAATGAGTTGACTCAGTAAACTTGCAGTAGCAATGCCTTTAGGGATAGGACTTACTGGCATCAACGCTTGTTTAATCGGGTTGCTAGTGCCTGTTTTTTCGCATTCACGACACGCGTATTTAGGGCGAACATGTTCAATAACTTTGACTTGTGCCGGGATGAAGTCTAGTTTTTCAGTGATGTCTTCACCGATTTTATGTAATTGAGCATGACAACAAACGCACACTTTCTCAGCGTCGCTAATATCATGCACCACCACTTCCCGTGGTAAGTCTTTCGGTAAGGGTTTACGCTTTGGTTTATTACGGCGATAGCTGATGTCTTGTTGCTCAGTTTCAGCAAGCACAGCGATTTCTTCCGCCTCGTTGAACAATTCCCCTTGACCTGCAAAGCCTTCACCACTTTTACCGAATTGTTTTTGCTGCGCTAGGCGAAACTGCTCTTCAAGGAACAGTAAACGTGCGTCTTTTTCTGCTAATAACCGCTCTAACTGAGCAATACGTTGGTGAAGTTTAGTCTTGGTATTCATGCAGTTATTTTACCAGAGTAAATGGTTAAGTTGTTGTTATTACCTAGACTATTTCGTGATCGATAACTGCTGCTTATGATCGCAGGTTATAAGGACAAATTATCGAGGCTCATCGCTTGATGGCCCACCACATCAAAGCCAGATAACAGCCAATGTAATTGCTGCTCGGTGAGCTCCATGGTCGATTCAGTTAACCTTGTTGGCCACTTAAATTTATCTCGCTCAAGGCGTTTATACCACAGCGCAAAACCCGTCTGATCCCAATACAAAATTTTTAATTTATCGCGACCTTTATTACAAAACACAAACAAAGCCCCAGAGAGCACGGGTAATTGCAGCTCACTATCGAGCAAAGCCGATAAACCATTAATGGATTTGCGAAAGTCGACAAACTGGCGGTGTAAATAGACATCTGGCACATCAACAAACATCTTCATGCGTGTAACGCTTTAATAAGTTCAGCTAACCATGTTGGCTCGCAATGATGAGGTAGCGTTAACCTTGTGTCACCAAAGACTATGTGTATTGTTGCATCGGCAGGTTGAGTTGTTACCTTTGTTGCTACCTTAGCTTTTACAAAACCCGATGTTTGATTGAGGTGTTCAATTTTATGTCGGTATTTATAAAAATTTGACGTAGGTATCAGGTGTTGCCTACAAAAAGCAAGAATAGATAAGCCACTTTGGGCTTGTTGTTCAATAAGTTTCGTCCAATCATCTAACGTTCTTCGGGTCATGATATATCCTCAATAGTAAATTATTGAGGAGTTTATTTAGTTTGGCGATTATTGAAAAGGTGTGGTTTAACCGACGCTTACATATAATCACACTCTGTAGGTACTTAAAGACTACACTAGCTCATTCTAAAGATCATGTTTAAGAGATAAATAGACTATTTCTAGCGATTGATTACTTTTGACGGCTAATTAAATTGCTTCGCAGGTATTTAATTAACCGAATTAGGGCATGTTGGACTTTTCTGTACATTTTTGCAGCGATTTATTTGGTGTTTATATAAGGCTGAACTTATGTAATGGGGTTGTTCCCCATAACTAAGTGAAAACACCGTAGAAAAACCAAAGAGGCGCTGTCTTACGGATACGTTTAAACATGATTTATTTTTCGTTCTAGCTCATTTATGTAGAATACTACACTTTATTCGCTACGCCTCAATTAAATCATGTTTAATTCGTACAAAATTTGTACTCGAAAGATCAACACGCCCTAGTACTTTCACTTAACTTTAACGCAACGGCTGTCCGAAGCTTACCTGAACCAAACATCGACATTTTATCGAAGTTCTCACGAGATATAGGTAAGTATTGGCAGTCAATTGGCAGTTGATATTTTTCATCTAAATCAGGATCATTGACATAGAAACAAAGCTCATCAAAACCAGTAATTGTCACCCAATGTGGTGCCTTTTTGCCGTCTAAACGATAAGTACTAATTAGCATGATTATGGCATAACCTTCGCTAAGTAGCCTTGTTAAATGAAGTTGGTCAATATCACAAAACTCTACCCCTACTTTTTGTATATCTGCATTTTCCATAAATTGCTGATGAACACGCTCCATAATGTTTTTTTTATGCAGAGATCTAACACCATCAATAAATAGAGGCGTTTGCTGGTTAAGAAACACTTTAGCTTCAAAGCCTCGCAACTTTGCAGCATTAGCTAAACCTACAGGATGGCAACCTCCATGACCCGATGTCATAAAAATAGTTGTTGATTCACGCCAAAGATCGAGCTCTAAACGTTGTTCCATTACTAACAGATTATCTAAGCTATTCATTGCCATCATCAAAGATGCAGGGCCACATGTAAATTCTGTCGTTTGTTGATACCACTGTGTAGAATTTTGAAAATCAGATGCCTGTTTACGCAATAATTGTTTTTGCATACGGTAAGCATCACTGTGATCTTCATAATAATCACTAAACTCTCCAAAAATCCGATAACCTAAACTTTCATATAAACTAATGGCGCTAACGTTGGTTTTAGAAACCTCTAGTCGTAAAAAATATCGCTTACGTTGTAATGTTTCAGTTTCAAGTTTTGTCAGTAGCTGTTTAGCAATATTTTGACCACGCCATTTTGGGCTTATTGCAAGTGAATATAAACGTGCTAAACGTGTACCTTTATGGCACCAAACTAAGCCATAGCCAACAACTTCTTTATTTAATTCAGCAACAGTTTCTGCCACTAATAAAACACCTGTATTGGCTTTTATCCAATGACGAAAGCTACGCTTACTTAGTTTGTCGTATACAAAGCAGTTATTCTCTAATACAACAAGAGCATCAAGATCGGCCAGTGATGCAAAGCGGTAGTTAAATTCCAGTGTTGTACTTACCATTAATTAGCGTCCACGCTCTTCCAAGCGACGATGAAACTCAGCCATAATTTGCATATATAACTCATCTTTTAAGTAAGCATCTTCAACTTTATAATCAATACTTGGATTGTCATTCACCTCTAGTACATACGCTTTATTATCAACATCCTTAATATCAACGCCATAAAGCCCTGAACCAACAACACTAGTTGCGCGAAGCGCTGCATCAAGTACATATTTTGGCACCTCAAATGTTGGAAGTGTTTCAAAACCGCCAGAGAAGAATCGTTTAGCTTTATGATTATAAATTTGCCAATGATCTCTGGCCATTAAGTATTTACAAGCATAAATAGCACGCCCATTTAATACACCTATGCGCCAATCGAATTCTGTATATAAATATTCTTGTACTAAAACCAATGCACTTACTTTAAACATATCTTCGAGCTTAGTTGTTAACTCAGCACGATCTTTAGCTTTGAATACACCATTAGAAAATGATCCCTCAGGCATTTTTAATACTACAGGGTAATTAAACATACCTTCTAAGAAAGCTATGGTTTCAGCACTTTGATCACTAACCACTTGAGTTTTGGGGCTACGTACTTTTTTATAATTAAACGCGTCATGCAAGTACACTTTATTACAACAACGTAAAATAGAAGCTGAATCGTCGATAACGACCAAACCTAAGTCTTCCGCTTTACGTGCTAGACGATAAGTGTGGTGATCAATTGCGGTAGTTTCACGAATAAACAAGGCATCGTAATGTGCTATGTCATCAAGTTGTTCAATACTTACAACCTCTGCGTTAATACCATACTTGCTCGCAGCTTTTACAAAGCGCGATATTGCCTCTTTGTTACTTGGTGGCACTTTATCTTCATGATCAACCAAAATGGCCATATCCCAGCGAAAGTTTTTACGTTTGTTGTTAATACGCCACACGGTTTGTTTAAAATCATCAAGGTGTTGTAAAAAGCTTTCTTGTTGCTGTTTATCAAGCTCGGAAAATGAAGTGCGAGTAATCGTTATATTAGGCTTTCCGTCTAGCGATTGAACATTCAAATTAAGTAATGGAGCTGGATATAAAGCGAAAAGTTTTGCTGATAATTTGTCGAATTCTCTATTATCGGTTTTTCCAAACCATACTTGTTTGTTAATAACCGTACCCAAGTCACTCAATAAGTGAGAGAACACTGCGGTACTATCACTATCGTGAGTAATATTGCGTAAGCCATTAATAGTTTTTAAACTTGGTAATACAAAATGATTACGTGCTTCTGCAAGTAACGAACAATAATAGCCTTTACTTAAATATTGTTCTGTATCACATAAATTGATAATGCGCGTTTTAGGCTCATTTAATTTAGGATATTCACGTAAATATTTTTCAAAACTAATAACGTCTGATCGACCTTCACCAAGATCAATTTGTTCATTATCGACAACAATAAGCGTTTTATACACAGTTGGTAACCCTCAAAAATTAAGCCATATGTTTTGCCAAGTTATGCTAATTTTTAAAGATGTATTTTCAGTAGATGTAGGACGGATTTTAAGTTCGTGTTAATCGACGAAGCAGCATAACGCGCTAAATTTAGCACCTTTTTTAGAATATGCAATTATTATTTAGTAATATTTTACAACTACATTTTCTTCAATTAAATCAACGAATAACTAAAGCAATAAAAACTTTATTTACTGCACATAAACAATGTTTATTATTTTTTTAAATAGTCTAAGGTATCTACCATTTCAAATTTAGGACTTCTTTGAATAAACTCTCTCAAAAACGCAGTATGAGCAGATCCCATTAGAATAAAAACACGGTCATTTTCATCCATTTTGATACGATTGAGGTTAGAATAAATTTTCATATTTCTATGATAAAAAACAGCTGCATTATCAGCACCTTCAAAATTATTTTCTGATCCTACATATAATAATTTATCTGCATTAGCATTGATCGACGCATCAAGTTTTACAGGATGATTAATTAGCCTTAATTTATCAATTAATGACAAGGTTTCGTACTGTTCATCTAGCGCTGCAATTTCTGGATAATCTTTAAACGGGGTATTGGTTATTTCTAGGTATGTTTCTGAATCTATGGCGTTTGTATAGTCTGGGCTGCTTTCAAAAAAATCACCCACGCTGTAGTTGTAATTCATTTTATTGTCTATACCATAAATTTTTTCAATATTATTCAGTCGAGCTACATCAAATGCCACCATACTCGTTTCACCACCAGAAGTGATTAACTTTTCAGGATTTTTTACAAATTGTTGGTACAACAAATTAAGTTGTTCATTTTCCTCAGGGAGAGCTTCAACACAAATAATAGTGGGCTTAAAAGTAGCAAGCATTTTTGAGAGCGCTCTTACTTCTTTTTGAGATTTCTCATCTTCTTCATCAAATTCAGTACTGTTTGCATCAGGTGTTGTGCCAAAGTGAAATGTACCAAAATTGAGTACTTGAATCTTTTGATTTTTTTGCGTGGCGAGGGTTGGATTGTTAGTCTGAGCATTCACATTAAATACAACTAAGGCACTGATAAAAAGAATAAAGGACATTTTCATTGTGTTGACCCAATAGTAAAACAATACCCAACCTAGTTGAGCGAGTAATTTCCTGTAATTATAAAAATGATGTCATATCATGATTAACTGACAGGGCTTTTGTTGATCGTCGATAAAGGCATATTAATATCAAATATTTTACCTCTAACCCCTTTTACTCCCATCTCAGTTAGGCGAGCAGAATGCATTGCTAAATAGGCTTTTGCGCTTTCTTCATCTTCAAATAAGTAAACACCACCGGCTATTTGATCTTTTTCGCTTTCTGTCCAAATCTTCCAAATAACACCTGCTTCATTATTAATAGATTCAGCTAAACCTAACAAAGCATTCGACATTTCTTCACCAAAAGGGCCTGAAAAATCAAAATCAACTTGTAGTAATTTTTTCAAAATTGTACTCCAATTATTATTAATTAAGTCTACTTTTAATAAAGTAGACTATAATCTAACGCTTAAGCAGTTATAAAACTACGCTTTATCTAATGCCTGACTTACATCTGCAATAATATCATCAATATGCTCTATACCAACCGATATTCTGATCAAGTCTGCACTAACACCTGCTGATGCCAGTTCTTTGTCATTCAACTGGCGATGTGTTGTTGATGCAGGATGACATGCAAGTGACTTAGCATCACCAATATTAACTAATCGTAAGATCATTTCAAGTGAGTCTATAAACCTAGCGCATGCTTCAATGCCGCCCTCAACCCCAAAGCTAATAATGCCTGAAGCTTTACCGCTAGTTATTTTTTCAGCGCTTGCAAAATAAGGGCTATCAGGTAATGCTGCATAATTAACCCATGTAACTTTGCTATGTTGCTGTAAGTATGCGGCAAGTTTTTCTGCGTTTTCACAATGCCGATCCATACGTAAACCTAGTGTTTCAAGACCTTGTAAAATCTGAAAAGCATTCATAGGTGATAACGCTGCGCCAGTATTCCTCAAAGGCACTACACGACAACGGCCAATATATGCTGCAGGCCCCAATGCTTCAGTGTAAACTACGTTATGGTATGAAGGATCTGGCTCATTTAACATTGGAAAGCGCTGTTTATTCGCAACCCAGTCAAACTTTCCTGAGTCAATAATAACACCACCAATTGAAGTGCCGTGGCCACCAATATATTTAGTTAGAGAGTGCACTACAATATCTGCGCCTAGCTCAAAAGGTCTGCATAAATAAGGGGTTGCAACCGTATTATCGACAATTAATGGTACACCATGTTTATGGGCAATTTCCGCTAGTCTAGTTATATCAACAACATTACCAGCAGGGTTACCAATAGATTCACAAAATACTGCTTTTGTATTTTCGTCAATCGCATTTTCAAAGCCTTGATAATCATTATACGAAACCATACGTGCTTCAACACCTTGTCTTGGTAAGGTGTGTGCAAAGAAGTTGTAGGTGCCGCCATAGAGTTCGCTTGTACTTACAATATTATCACCAACCTCACAGAGGCATTGTATAGCATAAGTAATAGCAGCCATTCCAGAAGCTACGCATAATGCACCAATACCACCCTCCATAGCCGCCATGCGCTTTTCTAATACATCAGTAGTTGGATTCATAATACGGGTATAAATATTACCTGGTACTTTAAGGTCAAATAAATCTGCGCCGTGTTGAGTATTATCAAAGGTGTAAGATGTTGTCTGATAAATTGGTACGGCAGCAGATTTTGTTGTTTCTTCTGATTTATAACCTTCATGTAAGGCAATTGACTCTAATCTCATGCTATTTAACTCCTAATAATAATTGTTGTTCTATTGGTATATGCCAGAAAAGGATACGCAAGGTAAAAGCTGGTTTTTTCGACCAACTAATCCTATCTAAGCTTAAATCGTTGTCCATAATGTGTAATGAATTATTTAGCAGTCTAGCCATCCAAAACGCCAATTACAATAAGTTTATTACTTTTTAACCGTTTTTAGATTAATAGTTGACTGAGAAATGGGGATTGGTAAGTTTATACCCAAGCCACCTCAAGATGCAGAATTCAGCGTGTCATAGGTACTTAACCTGAACTCGGGTTAATGAATGTTGATTTTCTCACATAAAACATTATTTTATTCACTGTTTAAAACAGTTAACCTTTATTTCTCAGTATTGATAGTTTTGTGAATATCAAGGCGAATTTATTGATCCAATAGCGGGCTATTGGCAACAAATTCAACGTAGATAGGCTCAAAAATAGCTTACTGAGTAACTTTGCTTAACCCGAGTTCAGGTTACTTAATATCAAGGCGTTAATTTGCAAGAATGGCAGTCCTTTTTAAGAAGAAACAACGATGAGAGTAAGTGACTGTGAAGCGCCTAAAAGATTGGTTTAAATCGATCTATACTACCTTATTCATTTTAATAATAGACACACTATTACTTGCAATCAATGCCTTGTCTCAATCACTTTTAATGCCAACTGAAACTCGCCTCTTAAGGTGGTTTGGCTTTAAGTGTCTATCTGCTCAATCTCTAACGGCGTTAAATACCGGCTTTCTCCGACTTTAATTTTATTATCTAGCGCCAATTTACCAATTGATTGACGATGTAAATTAACAACGGGATTGCGAAAGCGCCCGAACATCCGTTTAATTTGATGATACCGCCCTTCCACTAAGTCAACTTGCGCTACATAGTCAGATAAAATTGCTAGGGTTGCTGGTCGAGTCGTAACATTTTCAAAAGCAAAATACATACCTTGTTCAAATGCTGCTATATAATCTGGTGTTAATGGATTTTTTAAGGTAACGATATACCTTTTTTTAACTTTATTTTCTGGCTTTGTTAATCGTTCAGACCACCGACTATCATTAGTTAACAATACTAATCCAGAAGTATTCAAATCTAAACGTCCAACAATGTGTAAGCTTGATTTTTCAGGGAAAGTAAGTAAGTCAATAACCGTTTTATGTTGCTCGTCTTTTGTTGCGCTTACTACTCCTACTGGTTTATAAAGCATTATATAGCTCGCTTTATTTGCTTGTAGAACTTTACTATCAAATTCGATATGAGAAAATTTATTGATAATTAAACTAATATCGTCTGTAGTTTTACCGTCAACTACAATACGCTTTTGCGCCACTAGTAAACGTACATCACGTCGACTAATATTAAGTTTTTCACTAATATAACGATCAAGTCGTGATCGATTAATTGACATGCTTCACCTATTTGAACTCATTAATTTGGCTAACAGACTATTTATAAAAGCTGCTTAGTTACACGCCATGGTGGGTTGATCCTATTTTCACCAGCCCAATAAAGTTTAACTTTATTGCCTGACGGATCAAATAGCACGGCTTCTCGCCAAAGATAACGTTGTTCGGTTGGCTCTTGTACAAATTTAATTCCTCGTGATTTTAACTTATTTACCCAGTCATCTAATGCTTCATGTTCAAAATATATAACAGCACCATTGGTAAATGGCGCTGTTTCTAGCAGTAATGAAAAGGTGGCATTACCAACAGGACACTGAAACCTTGCATAGTGCTCTGTATCTACAATTTGAGTAAAGCCAAGCGCCAAATAAAAGCGTGTTGCCTTATTCATGTTGTCTACAGGTAAAGTAACTTGGTTAAGATTCATACAATTCCCTAATATTCAATTAAAATGGCCATAAAGTATATTTAGCGCCATAGCTGTAATATTTTATCAGCACCTTTTTCAGCTATCATGACCGTCGGCGCATGAATATTGCTACCGGTGATTGTTGGCATTATTGACGCATCAATAACTCGCAAACCGGTAACTCCATGGACCTGAAGATCAGTGTTTACGACAGCCATTTTATCGTTGCCCATTTTGCAACTGCCCGCTGTATGGTAAACAGTTTCTACATGATGTTTTATCCAGTTTTTTATTTGCTCATCTGTTTGTACATCAATACCTGGTAGTTCTTCCCCACCATTAAACTTTGCCAGAGCTGGCTGATTAAGAATATTTCTACATAGCTTAACACCTTTAACTAACGCATTAAGTTCCTTTTCTTTTTCGAAATAATTTGCTTCAATGATTGGCGCAACAAAGGGATCCTTACTTGCTAGTTTTACTTTACCTCTGCTTTCGGGTCGTAAATGACAAACATGAAGTACATAGCCACTTTTCATTGAGGTAAATAAACCTTCACCATGTGGTTGCATACGTACTGCACCAAATTGCAATTGTAAATCTGGTATAGGTTCGTCTGGACTCGACTTTATAAAACCACCAGCATCAGTGGGTGTATAAATAAAATCTTTGCTAAACAGAACCTTTTTAAAAAATTGCAATGTGTCCAACGAGAACGAAGTGGTTAAAGCACCACCTGCTTTACTCAAAAAACGAACAATTACATCTGGGTGGTCTTGTAAATTTTCACCAACACCCAATAGCTCATGTATTAACGGAATATTATGGTGTGCTAACTCACTAGCAGAACCTATACCAGAGAGCTTTAATATTTGAGGAGTGTTAATAACTCCTGCGCTTAAAATCACCTCTTTACTTGCTAGAATTTGCTCAAACTTACCTTTATTTGCGCCTCTGCTAATTTCTACGCCCGTCGCTCGTTTACCATTAAAAATTACTTTAGTAACATGAGCATTACTTAGCACGGTTAAATTTTTTCGTTCAAGTACATCATCTAAAAAGGAGTACGCTGAGTTTGCACGATGTCCACTCGGTGTTTGGGTTACCTGAAAAAAACCACACCCCTCTTGTTGTGCGCCGTTAAAGTCGTTACTTATGCGAAAGCCGGCTTCGTCACAGGCATTTACAAATGCTTTGCTGGTTGGAAAGTGAAAATTTGTATCAACTACATCCATAGTCCCTTGATTATCATGATAGTAGTTTGCACCTCGCGACCATCGTTGCGATTTCTTAAACCAAGGTAATACATCTTTGTAGCTCCAACCTTGATTACCAATTTGCGCCCAGTGATCAAAGTCCCACGGATGTCCTCTGGTATAAATCATTGCATTAATAGAACTACTGCCACCTAGTACTTTACCTCTAGGCCAAAAAAATTGTCGATTACCTGTTCTGCTCTCTGGTTGGCATTTATATCCCCAATTATACTGCCGACTTTTCATTAACATCAGCATGTTTAACGGGTTAGTGTTACGAACCAGATAATTTTTATCACTCCCGCCAGCTTCTATTAAACACACACTATGGTCAGGATTAGCGCTTAAACGATTAGCTAACACACATCCTGCTGAGCCAGCACCAATAATAATAAAGTCGTACATTATGATAACTCGATTGGTTAAGTGATATTAAAAAGACAAAGTATAGCTGTGTAACTTTACGATATTTGTTGTACTTATTTAAGTCTTTTAAATTAGACAATGACATGACGTTGTTAATGCAAAGGTAGGGAACAAGACGCTCCCTACCTGCATTTTTCATTATGAGCGGTCAAACTCTTTAATTGAGTGAGTTACTTCCACTAAATTATCTTTGATGGAATCTTCCAAATCCTGCGATAGCACTAAGCTAAAATTCTCCTCAGCTATGACTTTATCTACACAAACCCAGCAATCACGTTGCTGTCTTTTGCCCATATAAAGCGCATTATCTGCTAGTTTTACTAATTGGTCCCAAGGCCTAGTGAGATCATCTTCAGGTGAACTCGGGAATATGACACTACCAATAGTACAACTCACTTTGAGTTTCAGCATATTTTCAAGCTCAAATTCTGTGTCGCTAATAGCCCCCCTTACTCGCTCGGCAATTGCGTAATAATCATCTAATTCAAACAGTCTTGCAACCAATAGAAACTCCTCTCCACCCCAGCGTATGAACATATCAGAGTCCCTAATAGCCTCATTAATTCTTCGCGCAAACTCAATTAATACCTCATCACCCACATCATGCCCGTAGGTGTCATTAACATTTTTAAAATGATCAATATCAAACAGGTAGATTGCAATTGGCGTGTATCTGTCACCTTCTATAGCCCGTTTAACAAATCTCATCTCCCGCTTTATATTTTGTTCGAAATAATGCCTATTATTAAGACCTGTTAGTTTATCAAATAAGCTCATTTGGGCGAACTGATCTGCCAATTTCTGTTTTTGTCTTAACTGCAATACAACCATAAGTAAAAGAAGAATAAAAACAGCAATTATTGCTATCGTCAGGTTAGATTGGCTTGCTAGTTTTTCCTGCTCTGCAGCTGTAAGTGCTTTTTCTTTATTAATTAGTTCGCCCTTTAAACGAGACTCCTGCTGAAGGCGGGTTAACTCAGTGCGCGATGCTGATTTACCTGAATTTTGTTTGAGTAGTGGTAATAGGCTATTTATGTATAATGAGTAAAGCTTCTGTAGGCCTATTAAACTAAGCTCGGCATGTTCGGCATCAATCATGCGTTTTAAAAGGTCTTGTTGCACCTCAACTGATGTTGACTCACTGAGTAAGTGACATTGCTCAATTTCAGTAGAATCATCAAGTTTAACTTTGATAACCTCTTGATAACATTTCAAATAATCCGAGTTAAACGTTTGGCTGCTAGGTACTTGAAAAGATTGAGCTAATAGCGCTTTAGATTCTTCAAAATTATTAAGCTCTGCATAAGCTAAACTTGAAAACACTAAAACAGATTGTCTTAGCTCTGTAAGTTCGGGATCAATAAGCCCAAAATAATGTAATGCTTGTGGATAGTTTGTTCGATGAAAGGTATTGGCAATACCTAGGTTAAAATGAATTCTTGCGAGTGTATTCTCTACATACCTTGAAGCACTTGGATCATCTAGGAGTAAATTGTTGACACGTTCAATTGCATCAAGCATTAAACTTATCCCTTTTTCTACATATTCACTATCACCATGTACAATATAAAGAGTGGCCAAGTTAAGTGTTACATCATTAAACAAATATATGTTCGCGTACTCTGCTAACGGTAAAGCAATTTCATAATTTCGAAAAGCTTGCTCTATTTCGCCAAAACTTGAATAGATCCATGCGATGGTACTAGATGATTCTGCTGCAACTCTAATATTGTCAGCTTCGAGCGCATCTTTTTGCAGTACAACAAGCGTTTTTAGCTTAGTTTCATCATTATCTACATGCGCAGTTACACATAATAAGCGGTAATCTAGGTCTTTACTCTCAGGAGGGAGTGACTGACAAGTCGAGCGAATTAATTCTGTTTCATTATTTAAGTCGTATTGAAAAACAAGCTCTGTCGTTAAACGGTATATGTTATCGCGACTCTTACTATTATCAATTGCTTGTTTTAACCAATCAACTTTCTCTTCATAGCTATAAGTTTCATATACTTGCGGCAACGTAACTGGTACCTCAGTAATATTTGTTGTTACCACTTCACTAGCGAACAACTGAGTTGATACAAAAACGCAGAAAACCAACGCAATAAAATTGCTTAATGACTTAAATTGCACACCGTTCCATTGTAATAAAATCATAAACCCACCTAGTTTTAATGCAATTCAACACTTTCAATTTTATACATTCTACAGTTAATTTCAGTAGAAACTGCCGTTAAGTATATAAAATCTTGGATAAAGTTAAAGGTAGCAAGAAAAATATTAAAAAGCTAAGAATTATCATTTTATGAATAAATAGCAACATAAAAACAGAGAGTTCCTTAATTAAATAAATTCATTTGTGCATCTGTTATTTCATTAAAGCTAGTACCAATAAATGGCAGTATAGCGTCGGCAACTGAGGAAAGTTGCCGCTCTACATAAAGTTGATAGTCTAATGGAGCATTAACGTAGCCTTTAGCTTGAGGGCCTGAAGTGGTTAAGTAATATTCTATCCAACCTTTATTTTGAAATTTCAATGGTTTGTTATTCTCTTTGTTAAACTTATCTGCCAAACGTGCGGCTTTTATATGAGGTGGTATGTTTTTAACATAATGGTTAAGTTTGCGACGAATACGTTTGCGGTACAGCAGTTTATCGTCAAATTCTCCTGCATAAGTTTTTTCAACCGTTTGTTTAATAAAGGAAACCACACATTCTTGGTTAAATACTTTTAGGTATAACGTGCGTTGAAATTCTTTTGCTAGCTCGGTCCAGTCGGTACGTACACTTTCTAAACCTTTAAAAATTAATTGTTGTTTTCCTGCTTTTTCAACTAGGCCTGCATAGCGTTTTTTACTTCCTATTTCCAACCCTCTAATTGTTGGCATGAAGAATTGGCTAAAGTATGTTTCAAACTCTATTTCTAACTCACTTGTTACATTAAAGCGCTCATTTAATTCATTTATTAGATTGTTGTTTATCAGTTTCGCTAATATTTTACCTAGCCGTTGACTTTCTTTACTACTTTTATCTTCACCTACGTGAATAAAAATGGAATCTGTATCACCATAAATGACTTGATAGCCTTCTTGCTCTATCCATTTTTTGGTTGTTTTTAATATTTCATGGCTACGTTTAGTAATTGAGCCTGACAAACGCGGATCAAAAAATCGGCAACCCGTAGACCCTAAAACACCATAAAAGGAATTCATAATAATTTTTATCGCTTGGGATAAGGCACTGTTTTTATCTTTTTTTGCTTTGTCACGCTCTGACCACAAACTTTTAATAATGTCAGGAAGAAAGTGCTTATCACGTGAAAAGTATGCACCGTCAAAGCCTTCGATGCTACTTTCTGGCGTTTTTAGCCCTTCAATCATCCCCATAGGATCGATTTTAAAAGTACGAATAATACTCGGGTACAAGCTTTTAAAGTCCAGTACAAGTACATTTCGATATAAGCCAGGTACAGAGTCCATTACATAACCACCTGGGGAAACTAACCCTTGTAAACCATCTCCCATATTCGGTGCAACATAGCCACTTCGATGGAGTTTGGGCAAATATAAGTTGGTGAATGCAGCAACTGACCCACCTATACGGTCAAGCGCTAGCCCAGTTAAATGGGCTCTTAATATGGCAAAATCTAAGAGTAAGGTTTTATCAAAAATCAAGCTAACTAAACGGCAATCTTCAAGATTATATTTTGCTAAAGCGAGCTTATTGTGTTTGAAATTATCAGTAATTTCTGCAACACGGTTGTCAACATCATCAACTTTTTTGCCAATTCCTAACAATGTATTTGCCACGTAATCAAGTGAAAAACTAGGGAAGCTATAAGTAGCGCTTCTGAGCATATCTATGCCATCTATTACTACACGGCCTGCTATGTCGATAAAGTTTTGTTCACTGTTAGCATGCTTACGCCACCGGGGTTTAGACCCATCTCGCCCTATAGTAAAAGTAATGTTATGGTGGTCGAATCGTTTTTTTAATAACAAAAAGTCAAAGTTAATGACATTCCAACCAATGATAATGTCTGGATCGTATCTATTCATCCATTGGTTTAGCGCGTGTAATAATGCTTTTTCATTAGGCACCCAAACAAGATCAAAGTTGATGTCTTCAGTTAAGGCTTTAGGTTCACCAATCATTAATACCGTTTGCATTAATTTACTGTATAACCCGATAGAGTAAAGCTCCCCTTCCATTGAACATTCAATATCAAGAGAGACACTATTGAGTAAATCTGTTGAAAGAAGCGTTGGCTCATCACAACGTTTACACTTAACATCCTGATAATATTGGTAGTTACTTGTATTTAATGTGAGCCGTTGATCAGTTTCAGTTTTTTTAGCAATAGCCTTCCCAATAAATGAAACTTGGCCAGTAATAAAGCGCTCCATTAAAAAGCGATCGTCAGGCCTTAAATCATCTTCATAACATTTTATATTATGTTGCTTAAACAAATCTCTGATTAAATAAAAGTCACGTAGTTTATTAAAGTACACGCCTACAACATTTTGTTGAGTAAATGTTTTTAACGCTAATGGTTTAATCTGGGTTTGAAGTAACTTTGAACGGGTAATTAAGTGCTGTGCTTGCTCACTGTTGTTTTGTTCAATAAAAAAAACAGGCTTTTCACCACTAATTTCTAACTTAACAGGTCCGGTTGTAGTTTTAATCCACAAATACACTAAAGTACCGCCAGGTGTATCAATAACCTGTCGAGTTAATAAAATGCCTACACCGGTGTATAAAGAAGTTTTATCTGCAGAAATTTGCATTAATAATTCTGCTCTTTACTAAAAAGCTGTTAATATAACCAGTAGTGTAATTGATAGCGTCTTTAATGGAAACCATTAGCTAATGTTAAGTGATAAAATAAAAACAGCCATTCGTTCGTCTTATAAAGCTATTGGTGAAAATTTACCTAATTTTAATCCAAGAAAACAACAAACATTTTTAATTGCCGAAATAGCCAAAACTTTAGCTGGTGAATACGATAGTGTGCGTAAAATAATCACTATCGAAGCAGGAACAGGCACGGGTAAATCACTGGCCTATAGTTTGGGCGCTATTCCATTAGCCATATCACGTAATAAAAAGGTATGTATTTCAACCGCAACAGTAGCTTTACAAGAGCAATTGGTTGATAAAGATCTTCCTTTTTTAAAGAAAAATTCAGGACTTAACTTCAAATTTACACTAGTAAAAGGTCGTCAACGTTATGTTTGTCGGCAAAAACTGTCTTGTGCGGTTTCAAATGACGAAACCCCACAAGCAGGTTTTACTTTTGCTCAAAAGCCAAGTGCACTTGATGTTAGAACACTCAACACCATGCATAAAAAATTAACCGATGGTAGTTGGCTTGGCGATCTTGACTCTTGGCCTGATCCTGTGCCACATCACATTTGGCTGCAAATCCAATGCGACAAACATAGTTGTTTAAAACATTTATCTGAACATAGTCATTGCCCGTTTCATAAAGCACGAGAAACTATGGACGAAGCAGATGTATTAGTCATAAACCACAGTTTGTTATTGGCTGACTTAGCCCTAGGTGGTGGTAAAATACTCCCACCACCAGAGGATACTTTTTACATTATTGATGAAGCCCACCACTTACCTAAAATAACTAGAGACCACTCAAGTGCTAATGTGGCTGCTAAAGGTTCAGTAGAATGGCTAACCAAATTAAAAGAAACGGGTGATAAAATATCTGCTCTTGTAAAGTCTCAATCGGCAATTTCTCCAGCGTTAAAACTAGGTGATGACTGTCAAGACACTATTATTGAGATGCAAAAAGTAGTTACGTTCTTTGACAATAATGCACCAGCTTACTTTGCTTCAATTAAGGAAAGTGACGATGCTATATATCGTTTCAACAATGGTATTATTCCAAAAACATTAAAACATTGGGCAGAAGATTTAGCCGACTTAAGCAAAAAGTGTATTACACATACTAACAAGCTTTATAATTTGTTGATGGAATCTACCAAAGACGGTGATACCCAAATGTATTTAGCTGAGCCTTTGTTAGCTGAAGCTGGGTTTATGTTACAACGTTTAGAAAATTTTCAGTCACTTTGGCAGATGTACGCTAAAACAGATCATGAAAAAGGTGCACCATTAGCAAGGTGGATTGAAAAAGTAGAAGGGAAAAGACAAGACTATATAGTTTCAGCCTCTCCCATAGATGTTGGTTTTGCTTTAGAAGATATGCTTTGGTCTAAATGCGAGGGTGCCGTGCTCTGTTCAGCAACCATTATGGCACTTAATTCTTTTGATCACTTTAGACGACAAGTAGGATTATCTCAAAACGATGGCAGTCAATACCAACAGGTAGACTCTCCTTTTGACTACAAAAATAATGCTTCGTTAATTATCGCTAATATGGATAATGAACCTAGTGCACCGAATTTTACTGATGAACTTATTGTAAAGCTACCTGAATTAATTGCACAAGATAAATCAACTTTAGTACTTTTTTCTTCGTATTGGCAAATGGAGCAAGTGGCAAAGTCGTTACGCAAAAAGCACAAAATGGAGATTCAAGTACAAGGAGAGCAATCTCGACAGCATATTATTGAAGCACACAAAAAACGGTGTGACCAAGACAAACCCAGTATTATTTTTGGTACACAAAGTTTTTCCGAAGGACTTGATTTACCCGGTAAATATTTAACAAATTTAATTATTACTAAACTGCCATTTTCTGTTCCTACCTCTCCAGTTGAAGAAGCACAGGCAGAGTTCATTACAGCAAAAGGTGGTAACCCATTTATGTCGCTATCAGTACCTGACACTTCAAAAAAACTAGTGCAAGCAACAGGTCGATTACTTCGTAATGAAAAAGATACCGGCGTGATAACCATTATGGACAAACGCCTACTAACAAAACGCTACGGTAAAGATTTATTAAACAGCTTACCGCCTTATAAAGTGATAAAGCACTAACAATTAATGCTTAACTTGTTATTTAAAACAGCTATCTAGGATACTATGTTCGCTAGAAGGAGCACCATAAAAGAGATAATGCCGATAAGAAATTTGAAAAGCTCTTGAATCGATTTATGATTTAAATCGAAGACAGTTTAACGGACTTTATTTACATTGGTTAGTAATGTTCAAAAATCTGTTGTAGGCTCGAACTGAAATGAATTAGTTTATACTCTGTATTAATTGATTATACTCTCCATTCTCTTTCATTACCTTTAGCACCTCCGCCAGCTTAATTGCGATAGCTTGATGTTTTTGATGTAAATAGCTGAACATATGTATTTCAACTAATGCAGGGCTTTGACGCATAATTTTTCCCTTGTAGTTCTCATGATGTTTAAGGATAAGATCGCCCGTTGACTTACTGGTTATAGTAAAATCAGCTCTATCCTTATAAACTAATTCAAACGCCTGTTCTGTTGAAGATACTTGCATTAAATATTGAAAGTAATCCTTATTTTCCTCAATAAATAGTGTACCTTGTTCATAAGCAACAGTATAAGGGTAAAGGTTTTCCCAACCATCTACATCAATTGTTTTTTTGCTATAAACCCATTGTTCAACAGAAAATATTGTTTCATTAACACGAACCAAATTAGCGTATATATTTTCAAAGTTATCGACTCTGAAAGCAATTCCGTCAATTTTATCCTCGTTCGCCCATAATAAATTTCGTTTATTGGGTAAATTAACTAATGAAAATTGATAGCCTAACTGTGCAAAAGCGTGTGTTAAAATTAGATCGGCTTGCTTGAAAAGTAATGTATGAGATCCATTGGTAGTGCCAAAAATCAATTTATTTTGCTTTGTTTGTGCTACATACGGCAATGCCTCCCTTGCTAAATTAAGACTATAAGCCTGAGGTGTTAAAAATAATACCCCAAGTAATAGATAAGTTAACTTGCTGTGTAATTCCTTTTTCATCTGCTCACCTACTATAAACAATTAACGAGTAAAATAAACGGTTTACAACTATTGTCATGTTTAACTCAGTATAGTAGATATAATAAAAACAAATACAAAAGATTTAGGGCGTGTTGATCTTTTCTGAATATTTTTGCAGCGATTTATTTGGTGTTTATACAAGGCCGAACTTATGTAATGGGCTTGTTCCCCATAAACATATGAAAACGTGGTAGAAAAACCAAAGGGGCGCTGTCCTTCGGATACGGTTTAAACATGATTTACTTTTCGTTGCTTACACGGAAGTAGGTACTTAGCGTGATCAGGACGCGGAAACTGTCTAGCTCATTTATGTAGAATAACTTCACTTTGCTCGCTACGCCTCAATTAAATCATGTTTAATTCGTACAAAATACGTACACGAATGATCAACACGCCCTATTTCTTAGAAAAATTAAATAAGGCCAGTAGTATGGGAGCTACTAGCCCTTATCTAAAAGTTACATCGCTATAATATGTTTAGTTTACACCTCCTATTTAAGTTTAAGATTTACTCACTATAAAAAGAACCATTGGTAAGCGTTAATGTTTAATAATTATTTGCTACGTGCTGATCATTTTCGATATTGTTTTCGTTAGAACTAAGTTTAATAACCACTCTACGGTCATAAAAGCTCACCTTTTGCTCATTCGTTGCTACCACCGGCGAGTTATCGCCAAATGCATAAAGTTTAATACGATCTGGTGCCACACCATTATCAATTAAGGCTTTTTTAACTGAATTAACACGCGCAATAGACAAAGCATGGTTGTTTTTACTGTTTCCTTGTAAATCTGTATACCCCGATAAATCGACTGTTAAATGCTTTGCTTGAACCAAAAGTCTAGCTAAAGCGTCTATTTGCGCTTCATAATGTGCTTGTATTTCACTAGATCCTGTAGAGAATTGTAAACTCATTAATAAGTTTTCTGCTTGTAATTTACTGGCCTGAGATAATGATGCTTTAACCGCAGCAATTTGGTTACTAAAAGCTCGTTCTTGTGCCTCAAGCTGTTGTGCATATTTTTCATCTAACGCCGCTTTTGCTTGCTGTTCCTGTACGATGGCGCTCGATAAGTAAGTTATTTCTTCTTTTGCGTTAATTTCTTTTGCTACAAGGCTGCCTGCGATCCCTGTAATAAGTGCGCCTGCTGGTCCGCCAAATATTGCACCAAGTACCACACCCACCCCGAAACCAACTCCTTCTTTGTCACCCGCAGACATAATGGTTTGTGCTTCTATTTCATTGATGGCATTCTCTTGTGCCATTAAAGGGCTTGCTGCTAAAGATGCAATAACCATAGTGTTTACAATTGCGTTTTTAGTAAAAGTTTTCATACTATTTCCTTTTTCATGTTAAGTGTTATGCGTGAAGCTGATCAGCAAACGATTATTTGCTGTTAGCTTTCGATGACGTTATTTAAACAAAGGAATTTGGCTTTAATACGCTGTAAAAATGGCAATATGAAGGTCAATTGTGGCAAGATTATGGCAATATCGTCTTTAACAAGACGCACTTAATAATATTCGTTATAGTTCACCCATAAATATCACTTGTTAATACCTAAATATATATGTCAAAAAGAATTGCTATTGTTGAAGATGAAGCCGCTATCAGAGAAAACTATGCCGATGTACTAAGAGCACAAGGTTATCAAGTGCAAACCTTTGCCAATCGTGAAAGTGCTACCCAAGCTTTCACTCTACAATTACCTCACTTAGTTATTTTAGATATTGGTTTAGAGCAAGAATACGATGGTGGCTTTACTTTATGTCAATGGTTACGCACCTTATCAAGTACCTTACCTATAATTTTTTTAACTGCTAGAGATAATGACGTTGATACTGTTTCAGGCCTTCGCATAGGTGCTGATGATTATTTAACTAAAGATATTAGCTTGCCGCATTTAACTGCTCGTATTGCAGCATTATTTAGACGAGAAGATGCACTTAAACAACCATCGGCTAAAGAGCATATACTTAATTTAGAGCAGTTAGAGATTGATGTACAACGCATGACAGTATCATGGTTGTCTGTGCCACTTGATATTACCATTACTGAGTTTTGGATGGTTCACGCATTAGCGAAAAACCCGGGATTTGTTAAAAGTCGACAACAATTAATGAACGAGTCAAAAATATTTGTTGATGACAGCACCATTACCTCTCATATAAAACGAATTAGAAAAAAGTTTATTAAAATCGACCAAACATTTGACTGTATAGAAACCGTTTACGGTATGGGTTATCGTTGGAATACCGCCAACAGCAACGCTACCAATCACATAACCTCATCCGTAACTGACCAAGAGTAAAGTGAATTATTATAATGCGCATTAGATTTGGGCTTAGAGCCAAACTCTTATTACTCGCCAGTGTTTTGTTTACCATCCCTTGGTTTGGCTATCAATATGTGTGGGAAATGGAAAAATACCTACGTTATGGCCAAGAACAAACTATTTTAGGCACAGCTCGCGCATTAGCCACTGCCTTGCATGAAAGGCCCAACCTATTTAACAACCAAGCAAGCTTTTTACCCAGTGTTGAACAAGGGAAAGACTTTTATGGTTATGAATTAAAGCAAGCGATTCAATTAGATGGTTTGCCTAACGATTGGCCAAATTATGAAAATAGAATTCATTTATACAACCAACAAAACAGTATTAACCCACTACTCGCGAATATAAACTCCGAACATATGTTCACAGCTACAATCGCTAAATATGGTAAGTATTTATACTTATTTATCAGTGTTGTTGATAACAAAGTAGTTTTCAGGCCGACAAATGCACAAAGTATTGTTAATAATGACCATTTAGAAATAGCTTTGGTCGATAATAGCGGCGTTTTCAATCGATATATTATTGCTAACAAACAATCTGGTTGGTTAGATAGCTACCGTATTACTCATCTATCGGGCCCCTTTCCAGAGGTAGCCAACTTTATACAAGG
This sequence comes from Thalassotalea piscium, assembly GCF_030295935.1. Lineage (NCBI taxonomy): Bacteria > Pseudomonadati > Pseudomonadota > Gammaproteobacteria > Alteromonadales > Colwelliaceae > Thalassotalea > Thalassotalea piscium. The sequence continues at coordinate 1,769,300 of NZ_AP027362.1, read as the reverse complement.
ACATTGGCTAACAACTCCCCAAGGCTACAATATTGAGTTACGAATACCACTCACTCATGTTGGTGATCAAATTGCTTTTGCTGTACACGATGTTGACAGCACAACTGAGGGAATATCTTCTAGCATTGGCTCTGCCGACCCTAGTCAAAAAGAAACCTTGGGCACAATTGTTGTGCCATCACCTGAAATAGAGCGCATTGTAAAAGGTATGAGCCATACTAATTCTCGTATTTGGGTGGTTGATCAACATAAACGGGTATTAGCCAGTGCTGGCGACTTAACTAAAGCCGGTGGTGTGTGGCAACGTACTCGTTTGCCTGATGACAATACAAACGGTAATAATTTAAGTCCTTGGCAACAACTTGAGCAGAATTGGTTAATTCCTTTGTATTATAAATTTCTTACAAAACCACCAAAGGCGTTTATTGATAATTTGTATGATACACAAAATTTAACTGGCCAACATATAGAAACGGCACTTATTGGTGACCCTTCCTCTCAATGGCGATTAACAAAAGACCAACAAGCAGTCGTATTATCAGCGGCTTACCCTATTTTTATCAATCAACAGGTACACGGTGCGGTTATTGTTGAAGAAACAACAAATGGTATCAGAACATTAAGAAACAAAGCATTAGAAAAATTATTTAGCGCTATTATTGCAATTCTACTCATTAGTGCTGTGGTCTTTTTATTATTTGCTTCTCGTATTTCCAATCGTATTAGCAAGTTGAGAAATCAGGCTGAGAATGCCATTGATGAAAATGGACGAATTACGGCAAGTATAACGGCTTCAACAGCAAATGATGAAATAGGAGATCTTTCACGTAGTTTCGCGCAAGTTGTAAACCGTTTAAGTCAATATAATCACTATTTGGAGGGAATGTCGTCGCGGTTATCTCATGAATTACGCACTCCAATAGCCGTAGTAAGAACGTCACTCGAAAACCTATCATTACATGATATACCCCAGCAAAGTCAACAATATATAGATAGAGCACAAGGAGGGATTGCAAGACTAAACGCAATTCTCACCAGTATGAGCGAAGCTACACGTATAGAGCAAATGTTAGTGAGCTGTGAACGAGTAAATTTCGATTTTAATCGAGTATTAAATGGTTGTATTCAAGGGTATCAGCAAGTTTATAGTACAATTAATTTTCATTATAAACCTAGCGATAAAGCACTTAGCATGAATGGTTCACCAGAGCATATCGCCCAGCTTTTCGATAAAGTGATTGCTAATGCTGCAGAGTTTAGTATTGACCAAAAAATATTTATAACAACTGAATACCATAGTAAAGAAGTGGTTGTACATATTAGTAATAACGGACAACTTTTACCTGAACAGATGCATGAGCGTTTATTCGATTCTATGGTGTCAGTAAGAAAAGGGAGTCAAGATACCCAACCGCATTTAGGTTTAGGCTTATATATAGCCAGACTAATTTGTCAGTTTCATCAAGGTAAAATTACAGCCACTAATCATCATAATCCGCAAGGAGTTACCATCAGTATGAGTTTTCCTAGGACCTAGCAACTAGGTCCAAAGTGAGTAGCTTATTCTATCCCTATGTATTTATGTACTTGTACAGATAAACGCCAGTTATTGTCTATGCAGGTTTGTATCGCTAACTCAGTTGCACGTTGTTTTTGACTAATAGGCTGTAAGTAAATTGGTGTGTGCTTAACATTATGATCTAACAAAAGCTTCTTTAGATCGTCAACGTGCTGTTCTGTTGCAACAGGGTGTTTAATTTCATTGGCACGCTGCATCGCACTTTCTAAAATAGCATAACCACCTTTCATATTTATTTTTGGAGAAACAGTTACCCAACAGCGCTCAGTGGTAAGTATCTCAAAAGTGCCTGATGTTTCTATTTGACAAGAGTAACCAAGCCTTTCAAAGGTGTCACATAACGGCGTTAAATCAACCATACAAGGCTCGCCACCAGTAATAACAATATGCTTAGCTTTATAGCCCTGCTGACTAAAAATATTGGCCATTTCATCTGCAGTTAGATGCGACCAATGCTCAGATTCTTGTTTTTTAGTTAACATATCATTAGATGGAATGATCAGGTTGGGATCTATCTCCCATGTATGCTTGGTATCACACCATGAACAACCTACAGGACAACCCTGTAGCCGAATAAATATAGAAGGCTGACCGGTAAATGCCCCTTCTCCTTGAATAGTTTGAAATAATTCATTAATTTTGTATTTGGTTGTTGTCATAGTTTAACGCTTTGCTTTAATGCCTAGGTAATTTAACGTAAAATGTCGCGATAAATATTATACCTAAGAGAGCTTACAAATGACTAACAAAGTTGTTGTTATTTTTTCCGGTGGCATGGATTCATTTACCGTGCTTAATCGCGCATTAAAAGATGGAAAAGAAGTTTTTGCTTTATCCTTTGACTATGGACAACGCCACGTAAAAGAGCTTGAATGCGCCAGCAAGGTCTGTAAATCACTTGCCGTAAGTCATAAAGTTATTGATATTTCGGCAATTAATCAACTGTTAGCGGGTTCTTCACTAACTGATGACATTGAAATCCCTGAGGGTAATTACGAAGTAGATAACATGAAGTCAACTGTAGTGCCAAACCGTAATATGATCTTAATTTCATTAGCAGTTGCATACGCAGTCTCAGTAAAAGCTAGCCAAGTATATTATGGTGCTCACTCTGGTGATCATAATATTTACCCAGACTGCCGACCTGAATTTGTTGAAAAAATGAATGATGTTTGTCAAATTGCTAATTACGATGCAGTTGAAATTTTCAGCCCATATTTAACTGTATCTAAAAGCGCAATTTTAACCGATGGTTTATCAATGGGGTTAGATTATAGTAATACTTGGACCTGTTATAACGGACGAGATAAGGCCTGTGGTAAATGTGGAGCATGCCAAGAACGATTAGAAGCCTTTAGAGACAACAACGCGATTGACCCCATCTCATATGAGTAAAGTTGACAGTATTTTAAAAGAGTAAATGTTCATACGTTTACTCTTTTTAAATGAAAACTCATGCGAGTTTAGCTTGCTGTAGCTAATTCCGTCGGCTTCACGTTTTGCTCAAAAAATGCTTTATGTAGTTGCTCAACCGCTAAGTTAGCTTGCTCTTCATTAACTAAAAAACATAAATTATGCTCACTTGCCCCATGACAAATCATACGAACATTAATACCGCTAATCGTATCAAAAATACAACTCCCCACTCCACTTTTTTGCTGCATTTTATTGCCAATTACAGCAATCAAGGATAAGCCATTTTCAACGGAAACTTCACATAATTTTTCTAACTCTTGAACAACTGTTGAATTTAGCAATGCTTGTGTTGTACCCGTTGGGTTATCAAAAGTCATGGCTACACTAATTTCACTAGTAGTAATCAAGTCTACACTTAGCTGGTGCTTAGCCAATACATTGAAGACTTTTGCTAAAAACCCACTTGCATGTAACATTGCAGGGCTTTTTACCGTCACTAATGTTTGCTCACGTCGAAGCGCTATTGACCGATACGTTGGAGTTGAGCTAACTGTTTTTTGAATATAAGTTCCACCTTTGTTGGGCTCTTTACTGGAACCAACAAATACCGGAATATTATGTCGCATCGCAGGAATTAACGTTGCTGGGTGTAAAATTTTTGCTCCAAATGTTGCCATTTCTGCTGCTTCGCCAAAACTAATTTCGTTAATCGCCCTCGCCTTATCGGTAATTCTAGGGTCTGTGGTAAATATTCCAACAACATCTGTCCATATCGCCAAGTTATCAGCATTTAATGCTTCAGCTAGTAACGCGGCACTATAATCAGACCCACCTCGTCCTAGCGTTGTTGTATTATTATCATAGTCTTTGCCAATAAACCCTTGTGTAACAACAACCTGATTCGTTAGTAATGGTACAAGTAGTTGATGACAGTTTTGTTTCAGTTTCTCTGTATCAACCACCGCTTTTCCAAAAGAACTGTTAGTTTGCATGACACTGCGAACATCAAAATATTGCGCGTTAACTTGAACCGTTTTCAATACTTGAGCGAAAATACGTGAGCTTAGCTGCTCCCCAAATGATAAAATAGTGTCAGCAATTTTCGAACTAACTTCCGCTGATTGCAGCTTGGCATACTCTGAAAGTTCTACTAATATGCCATCAACTTCTTGATTCAGTTCTGCCTGATTAACTAAGTTTTGAGTGATGTTATATTGAATATCACGCACTTGATTAATAATACTAACTTGTTCTGATGAGCTTAAATTAGCTTGTGATAAACGTACCAATAAATTAGTAACGCCAGCACTTGCTGAAACCACAACTACACGATTACCCGTATCGTTTTTTATAATATTTGCGCACCGCAACATTGCTGGGTAATCACCAACACTGGTTCCACCGAACTTGGCAACTGTTAATTTTGACATTTACTAAACCTCCCAAATCTAAATGTGTATAACATTTAGTTATTATATAAATACAAGGAAGAGCATGACTGAGTGGAAAGGTGCGTATATAAGCGAGCAGCTTGTCTTTTCAGCCAGAAGCTCTCCACCCTATGCGACTCAATTTAAAAGTTGAACCGCGGTGACAATCCTAAGGATTCAACCTTAGCGACCGAGCAACTCGTCTCCACAAGCTTTGTTGCCCTCGGCGTTAGTCCCCCTCATTTTCATTCATTGGAGTTGTGGCTCCTCTCGAAAACTACCTGGCTAACGCACCTCTTCTGGTGCTTAATATATAGAAGTTGTTCAAACCCAACACAAATTGAGTAATTATTCTAAAATAAGACATCGATATTAAACATTAATATAGTACGAATATCAATGGTCTTTTTAGTGTATTATTACCTAGAAGTTTTCATATGCAATGCCAACATTAGGTCGCACATTTTAACTATAAGGACTAGAGGCATCACTAGGCTTTAATAATAGCTAAGTGATATATTAAGTTATATACACTACAGATAAACTCGCTCCACTTGAATGTGCGGGATTTAGCTGGAATTAGAAACGTTTTTGACAAACAATGATTGAAATGAATGGTTATTCTCGGTAACTGATCCTGCGTTGCATTTCTTTTTAAGGAGATAACCATTAGTAAAAAATTGCGCCTTGATTATGAGTAGCTCAGACTTCCTTAAACGAGCATCTTCAAGTGGAACGGGTACAGATAACAAAAGGATACAAACTAATTGCTATGGATTTATTTTTCTTAAAAAAAGTTGCAACTGTAATGATAATGCCGCTTTCTATTGTTTTATTATTACTTTTAATTTCACTTATTTTATTTCATAGAAAGCCTAAACATAGCTTCAAATGTATGGTAACAGGGTTTGTTATTTTGTTATTGGCATCTTTGTCTCCTTTATCTGATCGTTTTATGTTGCCAATAGAGAGCCAATATTCAGCATTTACACGTTCAGCTAGCCCTGTTCACTATATTGTTATTTTAGGTTGCGGTCATACTACCGATGATGCCCTACCCGCCACTTCACAACTTAAAGCTTGCTCGTTACAACGTTTGGTTGAGGGTATACGAATATTAGGCATTCACCCCGAAGCAACACTTATTACATCAGGCGCGGCACTCGGTGACCCTGTAGCAAACGCAGAAAAAGTCAAACAAGCGGCGATGCTATTAGGGGTAAACCAAGCAAAAATTATAGTAGAGCCTTTTCCAAAAGATACAGAAGAAGAAGCAGAGCTAATTGCGCCCCGGGTTAGGGGTAAAAATGTTGTCTTAGTAACCAATGCAGACCATATGCCAAGAGCGCTGAAATACTTTACCGAGCAAGGCGTTAATGCCATTCCAGCACCGGCTAGCCCATGGGTAAAAGGATTTGATGATGATAAAGCCTGGGGCTATTATGTACCTAATGTTCAAAGTTTATCGAGAAGTACCAACGCAACTTATGAGTATGTTGGTCAATTGGTACAGTGGCTAAAAGCATTGTTTTAACCGCTGTAATACCATTACACAAAATAAAAACCCGCCCTCATTACACTGGGTTATCAATATCAATAAACTTAGCTTCTATGGCTAAGTTCTCATTGATATACTCAGCTAATGCTTTTGCACCATAGCGCTCTGTTGCATGATGTCCTGCTGCAAAGAAGTGAATATCCATCTCTGTTGCCACATGTGTTGTTTGCTCTGAGGCTTCGCCAGTTATAAACGCATCAATACCAAGCTCAGCGGCTAATTCAATGTAACCTTGCCCTCCGCCAGTACACCAAGCCACAGTTTTTATATGTTTATTCGAGGGTGGTGCAATATGCAGGCATTGGCGGTTTAATTGCGTTGAAATAAGCTGTGCAAAGCTTTCCCCATCGGTTTCCGTTGCAAGCTTACCTTGTATAGCAACACTTAACGGATTTTCAAGCTCTAAAGGGCCCGTTACTTCTATTGATAATAGCTTTGCTAGCTGTGCGTTATTACCTAAAACAGGATGAATATCCAGTGGTAAATGGTAAGCATACAAGCTTATTCCGTTTTCAATTAATGCTTTAATACGTTTGTATTTCATACCACTAATGACATACGACTCATTTTTCCAAAAGTAGCCATGGTGTACCACAAGAGCATCTGCTTTTTCTTTAATAGCTTGTTCAATTAATGCTTGAGTGGCAGTAACACCGGTAATGACTTTATTTATTTCTTTTTTACCTTCAACTTGTAACCCATTTGGGCAAAAGTCCTTAATTTGTTCAGGTTTAAGTAATTGATTGAGGTGTTGCTCAAAGTTAGTGCTTAACATATTTTTTCCATTAAGATTTTTTATTTTGTGAAGATGAATTCATCGTAGAGGCATTAACAGCTTCTAACTTAGCTCTTAACTTCCATTTAGGCTTAATTGGTGTGAGCGGTAATACCCTTTTTTTAGCAACAATAACATATACTGAGCCTAAGTTAGGTAAGTAATGCTCTGCAAATTTACGCCAATTACGCGCTACTATACCTTGGCTAATACTACCAACAAGCGTTGAATGTAAACACCGTTGATCATCTAAAATTTCATACCCCATTAGGTGTAACCAATCTTTTACTCGCATCGGTGAAAAAAAACGTTCACTCCAAGGTGTAACTTCTCGGCGATAAGGCATTAATTTATTTAAACCAACTAAACTAAAGGGATTAAAACCGGTAATAACTAAATAACCATTAGGTATTAATACCCGGTTTGCCTCACGAATAACATGATGAGGGTCAACTGAAAACTCTAATGCATGGCTTAACACACAAACGTCAATACTGTGTTCTAACAAGGGTAAATCATCAATATCTGCGGTAATGTCTGCTTTGTGTTTAGCCTCAGCCAAAACCATTTGATGTTTAATTGATGATAATGAAGTGTCTACGCTGCCACTTAATGCACCTATTTTAAGTAAATGATAACCAAAAAACTTAGGCCACCAAGGCGCTAATGCTTGATCTATATTATCAAGAATCAATTCACCATTAGGTAAATTTTTCCATGATTTAGGATAATGGGGTTGTCTAAAAGCTAAAGCTGGTTTCATCAATATCAAATGTTAGTATACTGTAGCTATCAGTATATTGAGGATATAATTCAGTGCCAACTAATTCTAACGAACTTATTAATATAAATCCCATTAAAGCGTTCAAAGATAATTATATTTGGGCTATTACAACTAAAGGAAATAACTTTTTAGTTTTAGTTGATCCTGGTGATGCCACTGTTTGTATAGATTATATCGAACAGCATAATTTACAGCTAGATGCCATATTAATTACGCATCATCATAACGACCATATTGGTGGAGTAGATGCTTTACGCGATTACTGTAATCAAAAAACATGGCCGCTTACTGTTTATGGTCCAGCAATTGAAGCAAAAAAGGCTAGCGATATAAAACTTGTAGAAAACGATACTGTAGTGTTAAAACATTTTAACCTTAGCTTTACTGTTATTGATCTACCAGGGCATACATTAGGTCATATAGCCTTTATTTGCGACGATATTCTGTTTTGTGGAGACACATTATTTTCGGGTGGTTGTGGTAGAGTTTTTGAAGGAACTGCCAAGCAAATGTATAACTCGTTAAATAAGCTAAGCAAATTGCCTGCGAGAACACGTGTTTATTGTACCCATGAATATACACTAGCAAATTTATCTTTTGCTTTAGCAGTTGAACCCGATAACCTTGATTTAATTGCCTACTATAATCAAGTACGAGTAATGCGTGAACAAGATGAAATAACGCTACCAAGTACAATCGGCAAAGAAAATTTAATTAACCCTTTTTTACGATGCTTTCAGCAAACTATTATGAGTAGCGCTACAGAATATGGCGGGCAGGCTGTTGAAGCTGGGCTAGAGACATTTACTGTGATCAGAAAATGGAAAGATAATTTTTAACACCAACTACTGACTATTGTTGAATAGTCTACCTAAATAAGTAACACTGTTGCCCAAATTGAATTGAACAATAATATATGAAGTATTTAACTTTTTCCATTACCGCTGCGCTTGTTTTATCCGGTTGTCAGTCAACGCTAGAACAAACAGAAAACAAATCTAATATCGTTATTAATCAGGAGAGTGTAGCCTCACCTATTGACATAACTGAAGCATTAACAGCCGATGGTGCTGTTGATGTTATTCACCCTGTAGACGATGTTGAGATTACCCTTACAGACAATGAAACCTACGTAACTGATGATCTTTGGCAACGAATAAGAGACGGTATAACTTTTGATATTCCACAAAACAAGCGCGTTATTTCACAACGCAACTGGTTTAGTCGAAATCAATCTTATTTAGATAGAGTCGCTAAACGTGCCGAGCCTTTTTTACACTTTATCGTTGAAGAGCTTAAAGCTAACGATATTCCAATTGAAATAGCATTACTTCCTATCGTAGAAAGTGCATTTGATCCCTTTGCCTATTCGCATGGTAGAGCCTCTGGTATGTGGCAATTTGTACCTGAAACAGGTACACGTTTTGGTATGAAGCAAAACTGGTGGTACGACGGCCGCCGAGATGTAGTTGCTTCAACAAAGGGAGCTATTGGATACTTAAAGTACTTACATAAATACTTTGATGGCGATTGGTTATTAGCACTAGCTGCATATAACTCAGGGGAAGGAAGAGTAAAACGCGCCGTAAAAAATAATGCACGTCGCAATATGCCAACTGACTTTTGGTCATTAGATTTACCTAAAGAAACTCGCGCGTATGTACCTAAATTATTAGCATTAGTTGATTTAGTTAAACGGCCTGAAGAGTTTGGCGTTAAGTTATACGAATTACACAACACTGGCGTGATCAGTCAAGTTGATATTGGCTCACAAATAGATTTAGCTAAAGCGGCTGAATTAGCCGATATTTCATTAAAGGAATTACAGCATTTAAACCCCGGTTATAATCGCTGGGCGACCGACCCTAAAGGGCCGCATTACCTTGTATTACCTAATTCTAAAATTGACGCTTTTAATCAAAAGCTAGCTAAGCTTAGTTCGAAAGACCGCTTATCGTGGCAGCGCTATCAAATACGCAGAGGCGATAGCTTAGGCGAAATAGCGAAAAAGTTTAATACGGACATTGGTGTTATTCAGCAGGTAAACAATATTCGAGGTACTCAAATACGCGAAGGGAAGCATTTATTGATTCCTGTTGCTTCAGAGGCCGCTGATAAATATATATTATCTAAATCTCAGCGCCTACAAGCAAAACAAAACAAAACCCAACAAGGCATTAAAAAGTACCACACGGTTAAGGCTGGTGACACTTTATGGGATATTAGCCGTGCATATAAGGTTGACTACCGAAGCTTAGCCAAATGGAATGGAATGGCACCACGCGACACATTAAAACTTGGCCAAAGGTTAGTTGTCTGGCAAAAAAATGCTATAGCAACAACTGCTGCAACACAACAGCCTAACGAAAGTTCAATTATGCGCAATATTATTTATCGTGTCCGTAAAGGCGATTCGTTTGCTCGTATAGCAGATAAATTTAACGTTACCATTAAAGATATTGAGCGCTGGAATAAACTTAGCAGAAATAAATATTTACAGCCTGGTCAAAAACTAAAACTGTCTGTAGATGTAACTAATAACATTTAATCGAATTATTAACTAACCTGAGTTCTGGATAACGGATGTACGATCAACACAGATAAAGTTATACTTTTCAATTACTTATTATAGAGCAATCGTATTGCTTATGTAGTTATATATCAATGTTATAAGTTTTGAGTGAATCAAGGCAAGTTTGCGTACCTAATAGCGAGCTATTAGTAGCAAATTTAACGCAGATACGCGCAAAAATCGTGACATTGACGTGCTTAGCTTATCCAGAACTCAGGTTAACTAACTTAAAAAGGTGCTATTTAGCACCTTTTTTATTTCAAGAATTACTATATTTCAGTAATTGCTAATGTCAGCATTTGTTTAATTTGTTTAATTATTTTTTCAGATGTTACAGGGTCATAAGCGCTAATTCTTGGTGTATGAATATGGCCGACAGGTAATAATGGATTATAACTGTTTCGCAGTAATATACTTCGATAAGAAATCTCGTTAGATAAATACCCTCCCCCAGAGCCTTCTACTGAAGTTTCATTTTGAAGTTGTTTTAAAGATGAAGCGTCGAATGTCCCCGTTAAAGTGCTTACCTTGTTATTATCATTAACAGAAAAATATCCTTTAGCTTGCTGCATTGCTTTAGCAGGCAAACTAAACTCAACAAACTCCTCCCCTTTTAACGGCATTTCATTTAATAAGGGAATTAAAGGGTTTTTAGCACTAGCTCCGGTTAGCACATTTAAATTATCAGGGGCTTCTGCACTTCGTCTAAGTGCAGGATACCTTTCTAAGTCAAATGATTTTCGCCCCATACTAATTGTTACAATCATATCTACGTTTTTCATATAAGGTGCAAGTAAAGTTTCAACCATACCCTGATCAAAGTCTTCAAAACGAACAGGGAAAATAAGCGTTTCAACTTCAGCTTTTATACCATCTGAACTAAGCGTTAAATCGTCTAATGCTAATGCAGCAATACCAGAAGGATTACTTTGATTAATATTTTTATCTAAAAAGAAAGGATCAAAGCCTGTAACCAGTATTTTTTTATGTGTACCTTGATCAAAACGAATATCTTGTTGACCACGAGACAATAATTCGAAGCTCCATAGTATCTTTTCTTGTTGCATTGGTAATAAGTCATTAAACACTTTTGCTTTACGCAGTGCCGCTTGCATTTGCAGTCTAGTCCAATACAGTGATCGATCATCCATTTGGCTTTGCTTTGAAAAGTCTGAAACCGCGTCTTTCCACAAGCCAGTTCCATGACGAATAATAAGCTGAGTTAATGCAGTATAGTTTCTTGCAATTGTTATTTGCTCAACAAACAGCTGATAACGCTTTTCTAGCCGAGTAAAAACCTGTGGCATAGTTTCTTGCGCCAATGCAATACGGCCCTCTTCAACAGTCAACTCATTCATGTTGTTAGCAAGGGCAAGGGGATTATGTAGCAAAGTGCCTGCAACTATTGCGGTAAAAATAAGTGCAGGTTTAAATTTATTAACTAACATTTGCTTGCTTTGTATCCTATTAAAATTCATATATTAAACTCAGATGTCGTTATTAAAAGATAAACAGTTTATTAATTTTTGATGGGTAACAACTTAGTAGATTACATAAGCTAACACAAGCCACGAAAAACAAAGAATACCCTCTCTATTAGTAATAAATTGGCTTTTATACCAGTTTCATCAATTAAGTGATCTATTTTATACGCAATGAAAACAGCCAAATACAAGGCATTTATTTTCATAACGAGTTGTTCAGGGCAATTATGCTCCAGCATTGCCTACATAAGCTACATCCTTGTAGCGATAATTATAAAATAAATAACGCAGTAGTTGACTATTTTAGCCCGTAGAAATGATCACATAGTTAGTAAGATTGGTATTATATCGCTAATAATCTTTTATATGTTTATTTTAACTAACGAAAAGCGAAATAACAGTTGATTTTTATTCTAATACTGGCACATTAACAAGTGTAAACAGAAGTTAAGTTAATGCTAACTGTTTATTTGTAGTTTTAGTGAAAGTCTTCAAAATCTCTCGCCGAAATAACACCTTAAACATAATATTTTCTAATAATTATTATAGATATAAAACAAACTGTAACCTTGTTAGTGAGCCTATTTACTAACGTCTAACAAAATGGAGTAGCGCTTCAATGTGTTCGATTTTTGGAATTTTAGATATAAAAACAGGTGCTGAGGCTTTACGTCCAAAAGCACTAGAATGTTCTCGATTACTACGTCACCGTGGTCCTGATTGGTCAGGCATATACAACAATGAGCATGCAATATTAGTACATGAACGCCTGTCTATTGTTGACACTGAGCATGGTGCACAACCTCTTTATAATAAAGCTAAAACACATATATTAGCCGTAAATGGCGAAATTTATAATCATAAAGCATTAGCCACTAACCTAAAGGTTGACTACGAATTTCAAACGGGCTCTGACTGCGAAGTTATTTTACCGTTATATGAAGAGTTCGGTGTAGACTTTGTAGATAAACTACAAGGTATGTTTGCCTTTTGTTTATACAACGAAATAGACAACAGCTATTTAATTGCACGTGATCACATTGGTATTATTCCGCTTTATACTGGCTACGACGAAGAAGGCAACTTTTACGTTGCGTCAGAAATGAAAGCATTAATGCCTGTATGTAAAACTGTATCTGAGTTTCCTCCTGGTCACTTCTTAGATAGTCGCGTAGGTACAGTTCAAAAGTATTATCAGCGTAACTGGCAAAAATACTCTGCGATCAAAGATAACTTTACTAATAAAACAAAGTTACGTGAAGCATTAGAAGACTCAGTAAAAAGTCATCTTATGACCGATGTTCCTTATGGTGTATTACTTTCAGGCGGTTTAGATTCCTCTTTAATTTCAGCTATTACGCAAAAATTTGCTGCGAGAAGAATTGAAGATAATGATTTAGCAGAAGCATGGTGGCCAAAAGTGCACTCCTTTGCCTGTGGTTTAGCTGGCTCACCTGACTTAATAGCAGCTCAAAAAGTAGCTGATAGCATTGGTACTATTCATCATAGTGTTGTATTTACAGCACAAGAAGGAATTGATGCGCTTAAAGAAGTGATTTATCACCTTGAAACATACGATGTTACCACAATTCGTGCCTCTACCCCTATGTACTTAATGGCTCGTAAAATTAAAGCGATGGGTATAAAAATGGTGCTATCAGGAGAAGGCGCTGACGAAATATTTGGTGGATACTTGTATTTTCATAAAGCACCCAATGCTCAAGAGTTTCACGAAGAGTTACTGCGTAAACTTGATAAGCTACATATGTTTGATTGCTTACGCGCAAACAAATCTATGTCTGCATGGGGTATTGAAGCCCGCGTACCATTTTTAGATAAAAGCTTTTTAGATGTGGCTATGCGTATTAACCCCGCTGATAAAATGTGCGGCAATGGTAAAATGGAAAAAGCAATTTTACGATCTTCTTTTGAAGGCTATTTGCCTGAAGAAATTTTATGGCGTCAAAAGGAGCAATTTTCTGACGGCGTTGGTTATTCGTGGATTGATGGTTTAAAGGCTCATGTTGAAAGTCAAGTGACCGATCAACAACTCGCCAGTGCTGAGTTTAAATTTCCATTAAATACACCAGACACCAAAGAAGCCTATTTTTATCGCAGCATTTTTGAAGAACACTTTCCACTTCCTTCTGCCGCGGAATGTGTACCAGGCGGTAAGTCAGTTGCTTGCAGTACACCTGAAGCTCTTGCATGGGATGAAAGCTTTAGGCTTATGGCTGATCCATCTGGGCGTGCTGTACAAAATGTACATAACGATAGTTACTAAGCTATAAAATACAGCACTTATTGTATTTTTAGTACGAAGTCGAAGATAAGTAATTATTTTCGACTTTTTATTTGAATTAATTGTAATTATTAGTTAAAAACTAAGCACTTTTGCTTTAAAGTTATAGCGGCTATTTTTTCGTACCATTGTAGTAATAGGAAAGCATTTTGACTAATAGAATAGAACCAGAAATTACCAGCATCACGCCTGATATTGATCAGGTTGAATCATTTCAATCTACACGTTCTAATACGCGCAAAGGAGGCTCGCCAACACCACCTCCGACAGCTGAAAATAGTACAAAAGGGAAAGCTTCATTTGCAAACAAATTTGCATTAATACTAGTATATATTGCCTTAGCAAGTGCAAGCTATTGGTTTTATCTAGAAAATACCAAGTTAAAAGAAATACAAACGGATGCAGAACAGCGTATTGCTCAACTTGAGCAACAATTATCAGCAACAGGTGAAGAAATTGGTGAATCTACAGTAGCGCTAAAAGTTAAGCTTGAAGCATTAACAGAAAAGTCTAATGAGTTATGGAGCGAAATGGATAAACTTTGGGCAAGTGCATGGCGACGAAACCAAAGTGAAATAAAGGAATTACGTTCAAAGTCGATAGCATTAGATAAAAGCGTAAACAGTAATATTAACAGTTTAAAAAATACCGCTAGTTTGGCTGTTGTTAAAGAAATCCAAGAAAAACAAACATCAACAGAATTTAGTTTAAATGCAATTTCTGAGCAAATATCTGCTTCAAGTAAAATGCAAAATGAACTTGCTACCCTCCTAAAACAAGTAAACTCGCTGAGTCAGAAAGCTGACATACGTGACAAACAACAAATGGAAGTAGCAACATCAGTTAACCAAGTAGACACTTCTTTACAGCTTGTTATTGAGCGTATTGAACAACTAGAGGCTCAGTTGAAATTACAAGCGAATAAACCTTTGGCGCCTGGTCAAATTAATTAATTTATAATAAAAAAGCGCCAATTAAATTGGCGCTTTATAAATTTAACCTTTACGTTTTCTTGGTTTTACAACTTCATTACTACTTGATTCTTTTTTCAATTTACGTTTCTCTTTTAACGTCAATACAGGTTGTTTCTTATCTTTTTTAGACATTTTATCACCTATTAGTAACTATCAGATTAATAACATATGGTTTTATAAAACTAACAAATCGAAAAATTAAACGCTTAACCTCCTTACTAAAATTTTTGCACTACACTTGTGATATACGTCCACAGAAATAGCGCGTAAAACAAATTTATATTGAGTAAAAATAACTTTATAAACAATTCAGGGGAAATTATCTTTAACTGTAAAAACTGTCTGGGCAGTAAAATGCCCGTTTAAACGGGAAATTTTAGGGCGAAGCTCCCTAAAAATATAATGATATTGAGTAAGACAATGGGTGTTTTCATAGAGCTCAATATAGCAGGTTAAATAATAACTTCAAGCCTATTTATTAGCTTGAAAAAGAGCATGTAAAACATAAATATAAAATTAGCTTTAAACGTTTTTTGGTTTGATTTTTATTGCAATAATTTACTGGTATGCCCTAGTCTCAACCTTGATTAAGGGGTGAAATACTCCTGGTTAGTGTAGTAACGCATAGACAATTTTGGCTATTAAATACTGCACTTAGAGTACCCCCCCCTACTTCAGTTAGGCTATATTAAAATAACTAAATTAACTACTAATAAGTAAACTTGTTTAGTTGACGCTCTAAACCATTTACGGCATTTTTCAGTTCCACAGCTTGAACACCTAAATCTTGAATTAACAACGTACTTTCCTCAGAAAAGTCGTTAACTTCGCTCATCGTTTCACTAATTTCATTTATGGCTTTAGTTTGTTGCACACAAGCTGTAGCAACTTGTCCCATATCATCTTGAATGGTATCTAATAGTGACCCGATTTCTTCCATTGATTCTCCAGAAGTCGCAATATTCATACTCACTTTCTTAGTTTGCTCAATCCCTTCCGACATACCTGTACCAGCTTGCGTTATTTTACGTTGTAAGTCGTCTACTACAGTATATATTTCTTTTGTAGACTCTTGGGTTCTTTGTGCTAACCCTCTGACCTCATCAGCAACAACTGAGAACCCTCTTCCATGTTCGCCAGCCCGTGCAGCTTCAATTGCAGCATTTAGCGCTAATAAATTTGTTTGATCCGCAATAGAGTTAATTACATCCACTACCTGGCCGATATTAGCAGACGCTGAATCTAAGTCTTTCATAATTGTATTTACAGCTTCTATTTTATCACCAAGCAGTTGCATATTAGTAACAGCTTCTTTAGCCAAAGAGATAGTTTCATCAGTTTTATCTCGCATATCTGTAGAAGCATTCGACGTCTTCATCGCATTGTTTTCAATTTCACCAGCACTCGCAGCCAATTGTGTTGCCGCTACACTCGCCGTACTCAATGCTTGTTTGTTTACATTGGTTTTTTCAATTAGTTGCTGTGATACATATTCTACTTTTGCTGAAGCGGTTGATACACCTTCCTTATCTAAAGCTACTCCGGAGATAACCTCTCGAAGCTTCGCTAAAAAGATATTAAAGTAATTAGCTAATTTACCTGTTTCGTCTGAACTATTCTCATCAATAACTAGTGTTAGGTCGCTATCGCCTTCCGCTACACTAGCGAAAGCATCTGTTAACCTCCTAAGGGGACGACTCACAATTGAAGTAATAATTGTCAGAATAGTCAAAGTAATTACTAATATTACTATACTAATTATAATTTCGTTAGTTACAGCTTTTCTGGCCGGATTTTCAATAACTTCAATAGGAATAAATAAAGCAAGATGCCAAGTCATTTTAGGCATTTGAGTTGTTACAGGCATAGTTACTGCGTAATAATTAGTTTCATTGATAGTAACTTCTGTCATCTTAAGAGGGTCAGCTGTTGATAATGAACTAAGGCCGATAGTCCCTTGTAATTCATCATATTTTTCGATGGGAGTATTTATATCTTTTTTTATGATGGTGTTTGGGAATGTAATATTTTGCCATTTATCATCAAACAATGCCGCAAAACCTTGTCCCTTAAAATTGATCTCTGATGAAAGCTTATTAATATTGTTCAAAGAGATATCAATACCACCAACACCTAGTAATTTATTATTAACATAGACTGCTTGTTCTAATGAAACTGAAATTGCGCCTGTGATAGCATCAACAGCAGGCGGTGTTGTTAACATATCTTTGAAATCTACTGCATGATTATACCAAGGCCTTTTACGTACAAAGTAGCCTTTTTCTTCATCAAACTCATGACCTTCGTCAGGCACTCCTGTTATTCGACCCTCTGCCATATACTCTTGAGTTGCTTCAGATGCGTAGAATGCAGATAAAATATTTTCATCTCGGTCACTAATAGTATGAAAGACACGATTTAAACTATCATATTGTTTATCAGCCGCAGTAAATGCTCCTCTTTCCTTATGGTTAAGCATCCAATCAATAACTTCAGGTGCATTAATAAAGGTGTCAACAACACGTGCATATTGCATAAAATAGCTTGTTAGCTTTAAGCTATCGCGTTCAAGTTGAGTAACGATTTGTTGCTGAAGGTCATCTTTAACTTCTTGGTAAGAACTACTGGCAAATAAAACGGTTCTGCCAAAAATAACAACAATAGCAAAACTAGATATAACAAAGAGAATTTTCTTTTGAATGGTGTCCAACTTCAACATACAACTGACCTTAATTATTTTTTAATACCAACCTGAAAGGATAAGATACAACAATACGTGTTTTACTTAAACTTTAGACAGGTAGTTTATGACAACATCAACACAAAAACGTTGAAGCTACTTCTGCAACTAAATTATCTCCTTAGTAAATAACGCCTGAATATATTTGTACCAGCGAGCCATCTACTTCATTCTTCCCTTTTAAATATTTACTGCTAATAATAATACTGTAAGTTAACTAGAAAATTAATAAAAATCAATCAAGACACTCGCTTATAAATTACCTACAACAAAGCCAGCATGCAAGCTAATAAACAGCTTAAAATAAACTCAATGATTAAGAATATAAACTTAATTTGAAAAACATTGGGCAAAGTTACAGTCAAAGTAGAAAAACACTGTTTTCTAAGCATAACTACTACATCAGGCTTGATGTGTTGGTGGGATTTAAGTGGTAGTACTAAAAGTTTTGCTTAATACTATGCTAACAATTTAGTACAACGGTTAACATTGGCTCGTCGTTTTAACCCTTTATGTTCACAATAGTCAGTTAATACATCGCTATGACCTACAGCGCCATGAAAGAGCTTTCTAAAATCTTTACTTAACGTTAACCAGTTTTCAGGCTTTATATTTAGCCTTGTTAGCAGTGCTGGTTGGTGTTTGTCAATATACCCTGTTTTGTCTTCTCGAATACAGCGCCCTGTTAGCTCAATGAGTTCAAGGTAGTCTTTAAGCTCAAACGGTAAGCCTTTTGGCATGGTTTGGCGTGGGTTGCCTATAAAAGGCAATAATAGTGTTGGTTGTGTCGCTTTTCTAGCTGATATTACGCGTTGTTTGACACTAGTATTCTCTGAGCTTTCTGGTGTTTTAGCTACATTGGCTCGCACGGGGTTTAAATCAACATAGGCCATACAAGCTGCAAGGGCGGCTTCATCAAGTAACGCTTGTGATTTAAAACGTCCTTCCCAAAAATGCCCTGTACAGTTATCTTCTTTATTGGCTTTTGTGGCAATACTTTGGTTTAGTAGGCGCATAAACCAGCTAATATCCATTAAACGGCTGCGATATACCTCAACTGTTTCAAGCAATGAGGACATTAAATAGTCGGGAATTTCATCACCACAACAATATTGCTGTGTGAGTAGTGTGCCTTTGAATAATTGATGCCAGCGTTCAAGCACTTCTTTGGTTGACCAACCTTTAGCGGTGTCTTCATCAATAAACAGTACGGTATGCGTGTGGTTACTCATCACAGCGTAAGCGCATACATCAATAGCAAACACTTGAGTTAGGCTAAGTAGTTTTTCTTCTACCCAGCCTTTCCTGTGGTTAAAGTTCTGACCTGTATTTTTATCTTCACCACACAAAAAAGCACGGCGTACACAACGAGAAATACAATGATAATAAGGGGTGTCGGTTAAGCTAATTAACTGTTTTCTCGCTGTTGTCATAATACCATCCTTGAATTTTGATTAGATATTAACCTTAGTTCAGTGATTTGTATTATTCAAATATAAGCGACTGTCCTAGTTATACTTTATCTTGGTTTGAGCAAAAAACACTAGCTTCAGCCAAAACCTCGGCCATTAATGGCTCGTTACCCGATGGAAATGCACCTTCTTGGCGAGACATAACATAAGTATTTTTACCAGCAGGCATTGGGCCAGTGGTTGTAGTGACACACCCAGTTAGTAAGCTGATAAGTGCAAGAGCATAAGTTATATTTTTAAATTGCATTTTGAGCCTTTAAGAAATTTGCTTTGGGAACAACCCAGCTATCGGCATTTTGACTATTTGATATTATCTCAAGAGCTTCTAGGCCTAAATTACAACTTAGAATTCTACGAGCAGAATTAACTTTTGTTCTAGCGGAGTCATCGCCATACCCTTCAATTTTAATAAGAGCATCAACCAAGTCATCGGATTCTTTGGTCTCGTTAGAAAAGGCCTCAAAGTACTTAACAAATGTACCCATACCAACTCGTTGAATCGCTCGTACTAATTCTTCATGATTCATAGTGTGAACCTTTGCTTTAAAATATAACGCCGTTTTAAGCGGCAAATTGCAGTTGGCTAAAATAAGTGAGGCACGAACAAAAAGCCAACTGTAATTTGTCCGACTTGAAAACCCTTGTTAGGGCTTGAAGCGCACAAGAGTTGCCATAATAACTTATTAGGCGGCAATTATTTTCCTCTATTTATACATTTAAGCCAGTGAAAAATATAGCATTAATATTGGCATAAAAACCGCATATATGTAATAGGCAGCTTTAATATTAGAGACAATATAATGATAACTTCGATTAACTCACAAAATTATACCGTACAACAGACACAAACGAATACTAATAAAACGGAAGAAACAGTAAGAAACATCCCTAAAAATTATGAAAACACCAATAATATTGATACTCGAAAGAATACTCTTTCCTTCATTGAAACAGCCTCCCCTGAGGAGCTTGAAGCAAAAGTTAACTCATTAACAGGAAGAATGCCATCAATGGCTGTTATCAATTTAAGGGAAATTATGAATTCCGAAAATGGGGATGAATTAGTCGCTAGAATAGGTCGTTTACAAGGTCAAATGGATCAAGAGCATCGTAATGTTTTGGATCAAGAGCAAAATTTAATTAGTCAGGGACGTGCAGAAGGAAAAAGTAATAAGGATATTTTAATGAGTATTGTTAAGATGCAAGATGAACAGTCTGAGCTATATAAAATGTCTGCTAATTGGGGAAGCAAGGGACTTACTTCACCAGAAAATTATACAAAACTGGTTGAATTAACCTCTAATTATGTAAACTATTATGCTTAATCACAAAAAAGGAATTTTATGATATTTTGTCACCAAATATACAATCTATAAATTAAAAGCCCTAACGCCCCATTCAGAGGCTTTTAATTGTTGGCTATAATACCGAGCGCAGCGAAGGAAGCCAACTGTTAAAAGTCCTTTGCAATGGCTTGTTATATGCGACCTGCTTTGAGCGCTTGCTTAATACAGTATTTAGCCACAACCTTATGAAATGGCTTTATAAATGCCATATACACCTTTCCAGTTTTAGTTTTTAAATTTACTAAAGTAGATACTGCAAACTCATCGTCTGATAATTTTAAAACGGAAAGCCACATATCCATATTAGGTTCATATGCACCACAAATAACTTCTGTCGGTTCTACTGACTCGATAATAAGAAAACCTGCTTTTTTACCCGCTTCAATATCTTCTAATGGTAAAGCCATTTCCGTATTGCTAGCGGAAAAGCCGAAGTGTTTAACAATAGAGTTACGAAATGATAAAGCTAACTGCACTGGTTTAGGCAAAAAACCGAAGATGCTGTGATATACATTTTTCGCATCAAGTTCAGTTTTATTAACCTGTAACTTAAAGGCATCTCTATAATATGAATTTAGCTCTTTACCATTGATTTTTGTTTCTGATGGAAACTCCATTTCTGAAACCATGCTTAACCTCCTTGGGGCATATAACGCCCTGTTAACAGGCAAAAAATAGTTGGTTAAAATTAGCGACGAAGGAGCAAAAACCAACTGTTTTTTGTCCTTGTTTAACAGCTTGTTAGTTTACAATTACGCTAACACTAATGAAAAGGCACTTAGCCAAATTAGCTGAAAACCATAAGAAATACGTTGATGAATTCCAGGGTTACTTTGAGATTTTAAGGCTTTAGCCATAGCAAATAGATAATAAACAGCAGCGATAACAGAAACAACTGAAAAAATACGGAAATATAGTGGGATAATTTCTGTTGTTGGACTTATAGCTACTAATATTGGTGCTA
Organism: Thalassotalea piscium; assembly: GCF_030295935.1. Taxonomy (NCBI): domain Bacteria; kingdom Pseudomonadati; phylum Pseudomonadota; class Gammaproteobacteria; order Alteromonadales; family Colwelliaceae; genus Thalassotalea; species Thalassotalea piscium. The sequence goes on along the minus strand of NZ_AP027362.1, from coordinate 1,747,904 downwards.
CAACTAGCGACAATAACATAATAAAACCAGCCCAAGAGTGTACCTTACAATTAAAAGTTGGATTTTTAGTAAATGGATCAGCGTCCATAGGAAAGTACCCTGCTACCCATGTACCAATGCCATGAGCTATAACTAACCAACCCGCAATATTTACTAAAATTGAAACGCTTGATAGCTGCGCCAAATACCAACCGAAAAAGCAAAAGAAAAAGCCTAGAGGGTAATTATTAATTAAGGGAGACAATTTTTCTGTTGGGCTGCCTGTTGCGCCTAATTCACTACAAAATTGTTTAGAATGGCTGTAACCATTATAAAATCGGCTCGCAACATAAACACCAATGAAGATCCAGATTGTTGCAACTAACCCTGAATAGATCGCAATACTTTCAAACACTACCAAAATCCTTTTTGTAAACTAACGCCTAAATAACAGGCTTAAAATTGTTGGCTATATTACCGAGCGCAGCGAAGGAAGCCAACTGTTTTAAGTCCTTGTTGATTTTCTTGTTAGGGCTTGGTTATGTGCCAAACATTTCCGATATAATTTTTTAAGCGGCAATAATTTTCCTACAAGACCGTAAATTAATTACTAAATACACTCATAGCCAACACCACCAAAGAATTATTATTGGCTTGTTTTTTGCTTTCATGTCATCGCATCTGCCGGTTTTATATTTAATAAGGGAATTTTAATGCACATAAATAATAATGCTCAAGCAAATCAAATTTATCAAATCCAAAATATAGCTTCTAATACTTCGGAACACGAATCGGGCACTACTATTCAGAATAAAACAACAACAAAAACCGATACAGTGAGTATAAGCAATGCAGGTTTTAATGCCAAAAGTAATTGGCAGAAAATTGCCGATGAGTATGATGTTAAAAACATATCACAAAATGAAATAGGCAGTATGGTTTCAAGTCTAACTGACAATAAATTAATATCTTCAAAAGATGGCTTATACTTAATGGCACCTACTAGTATGAATCAAGATCCAGAAGTTAAATATGATTTATTAGCATCTATGCGTAAAAGACTAGCTTCAGCTATAGCAAATGGAAGCTCTCCAGAGCACATTAAAAACACAGAAAGTGCCCTTAACATTATAGAAGAACTAAAAGCACTATCAAACTAGATAAAAAAGAACTAAAGAGCAGAAAATGCCACGCAATTAAGAGCCCTAACGCCTCGTTAAGAGGCAAATAATATGTTGGCTAAAATAAGCGACGCAGGAGCAAAAGCCAACTGTTATTTGTCCTGCTTTAACGACTTGTTATGTACTCTGAGATAATACTCTTATAAGTTCAAGTAAGAAGAAAAGTACAAACATAGCAATGTAACCTGATGCGCCAATGAGCGTATATTTCATATTGATTTTATCGTTACCCTTTTTTCTATTCTTAAAAAATAGAATACATCCCCAGATTGCAGGTATGGGATAGCCTAACATTGAGAAAAATAACCCTATAACAAGTGGATTGCTTGCGGAGTTAGGTGCTGCTACGAGAAACATTGCCATCATAGCTAGAAAAGGCCAAGCTAATATCCCTAACGCTATATGTACATTTATAAATCCCAAAACACGCACCTTCCTTGAGTACATAACGCAGCCAGCATGCGCGGCTTTGTAGTGAAGGCGAAGCCGCAGCGGAAAAGGCGTCGCCGTGACTGGCCTTGTTATAAACCACTTTACCCACTTACTGCTGCCGATGTTGAACCTACATCTTTTTTAAGCACTAGCACCACCAAATAAACTAAGCCAAACGGTGGAATGATTGAAAGTACCACACCGAGCAAACCAGCCAAAATTGGAGTTTGAGTTTTACGACGGCCAAGGTAATAACAGACTGCACCCATGATTAAGGCGAATAAAGCGATGAACTCGCCGAGCAACGTAGCATTAATATTCAAATGAACTCTCCTTGTGGTTTATAACGCCCGCTTAAGTGGTGAGCAACGCTACCACGAAATTCAATTATTACATCGTAAACACGAAAACTGAATCAAACCAAAACCGCCGAGCGTTGCGAATCCGCCTTGAAGCGTTTGTTATGTGCGTGCTAAACGAGGTACTTTTGCCAATGATTCAAGTCTTTTTGCTCAACTTGATAATCTTCGAAACCACATGACTGATATAACTTTTTAGCCACTGTATTGTTATTGTTTACTTCCAAGGTGATTTTTAAATACTCATTGGCGTTACAGTATTGCTCAATACCATTCAGTAGAATCTTACCCAATCCTTTACCTCGATAACGTTCTGAAACCATAAAGTCATGAACGTTGAGTAATTTCATGGAACGGTATGTCGAAAACGACTCGTAACATACAGCGCACGCCGCTGGCTGATTATTCACAAAACAAATAAATCCATGAAAATACGGTAACTCAAATAACTGTCCTACGACTTTCGAGCGAACTTCCTCGGGCAAATCTGATGCGTATTCTTCGAATAAATCGTTAAACTCTAGATAGTGCTTATCTCTTTCAACGTATATTACTTTGGTATCCAACCTAATTCTCCCTTGAAGCACATAACAGCTTATTATGGAGACTTCTCAGTAATGTCCGTTCCATATTTTTTATTTATTATCTCTTAATATTCCACAATTTCAACAAATTATAAATATTAATTTAACTATAATTGATTATGTTCGAATATTACTGAGAAGCCTCAGTAATATCCAGCCAACAAGAAAAAAATAAAAGTATATTATTCAATAATTTAAGTTGATTATTTTATAGTACTCTTATCATTTGGTCATTTACTGAGACTTCTCAGTAATATCAAATTAAGAAATTTATTTGATCTTTATATAATTGAAACCTATAACTGTATATAAATACAGCTATAGGTTTTAATTATGTCTACATCACCTTTCCTTGAAAGTATCCGCCATATCCTTCGTACGAAGCATTACAGTATTCAAACTGAAAAAACATATTTACTTTGGATTAAACGATTTATTCTTTTTAACCAAAAGCGTCACCCAAAAGATATGGGAGAACAAGAGGTTAGTAACTATTTAACCTACTTAGCTGTTGATAGACAAGTTACTGCTTCAACTCAAAATTTAGCACTTTGCTCAATCGTTTTTATGTACAAGCATGTGTTTGAGCGCGAGCTTACTCTATTATCTAATATGGTCAGAGCAAAAGCACCGACCAGAGTGCCTATGGTATTATCAAATCAGGAAGCAACTACAATTATCAATGAACTAAAACATCCTTATCATCTTATGTTTAGCTTGTTATACGGCTGTGGATTAAGAAAAGCAGAGTTATTGAGGTTACGAATAAAAGATATTGATTTTGATGGTAATTCAATTTACGTTTTTAGAGGTAAAGGGGCTAAAGACCGAATGACCTTACTACCAAAAACACTTATAGAATCACTTCAATCTCAAATAAAAAAAGTCGAAGACTTGCATCATAAAGACTTAGCTGAAGGTGAGGGAAAAACTAGTTTACCTTCTGGATTAGCACGAAAATACCCTAAAGCTATTACGCAGTTTAAATGGCAGTATTTATTTCCCTCAACCGTGAGATGTCAACACCCAACAGATGGTTACTATTGTCGTCATCACTTACATTGGACTTCATTAACCAAAGCGCTAAGAGTTGCTGTTTTAAAGACGGGTATCAGAAAACATGTTACAGCACATACGTTTCGGCATTCGTTTGCAACTCAGTTATTGTTAAATGGAGCTGATATTAGAACGGTACAAGAGTTGTTAGGACATAACGATTTAAAGACTACACAAATATATACACATGTCGTTGGTCAACATTCATCAGGAACTTTAAGCCCAATTGATAGGTAATACCAACCTCACTAACTATGTGATCATTTCTACTGGCTAAAACAGTCAAATACTGCGTTATTTATTTTATAATAATCGCTACATGGGTCTAACTTATGTGGACAATGCAAGAGCATTAACAAACAACCTGTTTTTTCATTGATACAAGCAATAAGTGATTGGATTTTAGATTGTTGCTAATATTTTCCCCAATATGGCTTTGAATTATGAAGCTTAGAATCTAAAGAAAGACGGTAGTTTCATGTTAGAGAACTTCTCGCTAGATACGTTAGGACTAACGTCTATATCTTATCTTTTCTAACCTAATCAACTGTACGATCAAGTTAACTCGAATACTAAACTACAACCTTCGACTAGCATTGCTTCAATTGGTATAAATTATTCGAGTTAAAAATTAAGTTGTAATTTAAACTTACATTTTAGTGTTGCCGCGTAATAATAAATTAAAGCTTATTGCTTCTAGATAGCAGAAACAACGTCTTTTACAAGCTCAGGTCCTTGATAAATAAAACCTGAATATATTTGTACCAGTGAGGCTCCAGCTTCAACTTTCTCTTTTGCATCTTTACCGCTAGCAATACCGCCAACTCCAATAATGGGTAACTTACCCGATAATGCTTTTGCTAGTAACTTTATTACCTCTGTGCTTTTATCTTTAACTGGCCTGCCACTTAAACCACCCTGCTCTTCGCTATGTTCAAGCCCTTCTACACCTTCTCTTGATAAAGTGGTGTTAGTTGCGATCACACCGTCAATATCGTTTTCAATTAAACATTGCGCAATTGACTCAATTTCTTCTTCTGTAAGGTCGGGGGCTATTTTTACCGCTAGAGGTACATACTTATCATATTGCGCAGCAAGTGCTGTTTGCTCAGCTTTTAGTGAAGACAGCAAATTATTGAGGGCGTCGCCATATTGTAATGAACGCAAACCAGGGGTATTGGGAGATGAAATGTTAATGGTAATATAGGAAGCAAAATTATAGACCTTACGCATGCAGTATATATAATCATCTTTTGCATTATCATCTGGTGTATCTTTATTCTTACCTATATTAATACCTAATACACCTCGGTATTTTGCTTTTCTTACTTGTTCAACAAGGTAATCTACACCTTTATTGTTAAATCCCATGCGGTTAATAATTGCATTTGCTTGTGTTAAACGAAATATACGTGGTTTTTCGTTACCCGGTTGTGGTCTTGGTGTTACTGTACCAATTTCAATAAAGCCAAATCCCATGGCTTCAAAAGCTCGAATACACTCGCCATTTTTATCAAGCCCTGCCGCTAAACCACAAGGGTTTGGAAAATGAATACCCATTACTTGTACAGGCTTACTAGGCACTTGTTGTTTGTAAGCAAAGTTAAATGGGGTTGCACCTGTATTCTTAAGGCTTTTAATCGTAAGATCATGGCTTACTTCAGGGTCAAGTTGAAACAGAATTTTACGAACAGCAGAGTAAAGCATAGTACCTCAATAATACCAATAGCGTTAATTGGTATAACATTGTTAATATTTGTGAATTAGATAAATTTTAGACAAAAAAATCCCCACGTTTATGTGGGGATTCTATCATTTATTTTGTTGGATCACAGTTTAAACTTAACAACATTAATTCTCGTAATGCGACTGAAAACTTCGCGAATTCATGTGTTTGACCAATTCTAAAGTCATCTAAAATATGATACCAGCGCTCTAGCGGCTGTTCATTATTGTTAAACCAGCTATCAAGCATCGCATCAACATCTTTACTTTTCGGCTCACAACGTAGTATTACCGATGAAATTGAACGCTGCTGCCAGTCAAGTTCTTCTCTAAAAGAAGATCTTGCAAGGGCTTGCCAATGATTTGATACCGGTTGCTTAGTAATTTGATCTAAGAACCAATGTAAATCAAGTCTAGCACCAAGTTTAAAGTAAACATCGGCAACTATGTCAACATTACGACCATCGTTATCAGCAAGCTCTGCAATATCCATTACTGAAAAAAGGCTGCTCAATTGTGCAATACGTTTAGCTACCGCTTTTGGCGCACCAGCATTTGCTAGGTCGGTTTCTACTCGTAGTATTTGAGCTGCTTCGTCTGCGATCATGTAAGTTGAAACATTTTTAGCCATGTTTTTAAATGTTGCACTATAAAAAGCAATTGATTGTGCAATATCTAATGACTTATTACGGTGGCGTAAGAACCAACGTGTTGCTCTTCGAACTGTGCGACGTAATTGGAATAACATCTCTGTTTGAACCAATGTTGATATTTTATTATCAAGGTTGGTAATTTTTAACCAAATATCAGAGAGTTCAAATACTTCACTAGCCATTGTATAACAGTTAGCTATTTCATGAACCGATGCACCTGTTTCTTCTTTCATGCGGTTAACGAAATTGAACCCCATGTCGTTACCAATTTTATTCGCTAACTTGGTTGCAATAATCTCAGCCCTTAACGGATGATTTTGCATATCCTTGCTATATTTTTTCTGTAATGGCTCTGGAAACGCCTCAATTAACAGGCTGTTATGATAAGGGTTGTCTGTTATTTCAGGACAAACCAAGTCTTCCTTTAATACCATTTTACAGTAGGCAAGTAATGTTGCTATTTCTGGGCGAGTTAAGCCTTTACCTTGCGCTAATCGTTCTGCAATTTCATCATCATTTGGGATAAACTCAAGCGCACGGTCAAGTTTACCTGAACGTTCTATTTCATTAATAAAGCGGGTTTGCTCTTTAAGTTGGCTAACACCACGTAATGCAGTAATAGAAATTGAGTGTGTTTGACGATAGCAATCGTTTATTACAATATTGCCAACTTCGTCAGTCATATCGTATAACACTTTATTACGTTGTTTAACGGTTAAATCACCATTTTTAACAAGACCGTTTAATAAAATTTTAATGTTAACTTCGTTATCTGAACAATCTACACCACCTGCGTTATCAACAAAGTCAGCATTTATGCGGCCACCTTTAGCTGCGTATTCAATACGCCCTAATTGAGTAAAGCCTAAGTTGCCACCCTCTCCTACTATTTTAGCTTGTAAGTCAGCACCATTAATACGTAAACCATCGTTAGCTCTGTCACCAACATCTAAGTGGCTTTCTTTGCTACCTTTTACGTATGTACCAATACCGCCATTCCATATTAAATCAACTTTCATCTTCAATAATGATTGAATCAATTCATTAGGAGACATGCTTTGTTTTTTAGTATTCAACATTGTTTTGATTTGCGGCGACAATTCAATAGATTTAGCTGAGCGATGGAATAATCCACCACCTTCAGAAACTAACGATTGGTCGAAATCTTCCCAAGTACAACCTGGTGTTTTAAATAAACGCTCGCGCTCTTTAAAGGTAGTCGCTGCATTAGGTGAAGGATCAATAAAAATATGAATGTGATTAAACGCCGCTTGTAAACGAATATGTTTAGATAACAACATACCATTACCGAATACGTCACCGGCCATATCGCCTATGCCGATACAAGTAAAATCTGTTGTTTGACAGTCAATATCAATTTCACGGAAGTGACGTTTAACAGATTCCCATGCACCTCGTGCAGTAATTCCCATACCTTTGTGGTCATAACCAACACTACCACCAGAGGCAAAAGCATCACCCATCCAGAAGTTATACTCATCTGAAATACTATTTGCTGTATCTGAAAATGTTGCGGTACCTTTATCTGCAGCAACAACTAAATAAGGATCATCATCATCGTGACGAACAACATTAGCAGGAGGAACGACTTCACCATTAACAATGTTGTCAGTAATATCTAATAGACCACGGATAAATGTACGATAGCACTCTTTACCAGCTTCGAAAATTTCGTTTCTATCACCTTTAGGAAGCTGCTTGCAAACAAAACCACCTTTTGCACCAACAGGAACAATAACAGAGTTTTTAACTTGTTGAGCTTTAACTAGCCCTAAAACTTCTGTACGGAAATCTTCTCTACGATCTGACCAACGTAATCCGCCTCGAGCAACTTTACCACCACGTAAATGTACACCCTCTATTTGTGGAGAATAAACGAAAATCTCATATGCTGGTACTGGCTGTGGCATATCAGAAATTTTTCGAGGTGTAATTTTAAACGATATATAACTCTTGTAAGTATTGTCTGCATATGGCTGAAAGTAGTTAGTACGAATTGTTGCCTTTATAATTTCAACAAAACGACGAATAATACGATCGTCGTCAAGGTTAGCAACCTTATCTAAAGACGCTTCAATATCAGCTAAGAATCGTTGAATTAATTTGTTATTGGTTTTGCGATTTGGATCAAAACGCGCATAGAATAATTTAATTAATAATCCAGCAATTTTAGGGTAGTTGGCAAAGGTATCTTCAATATAGCTTTGACTAAATGTTCCGCCGATTTGACGCTCATATTTAGCTAAAGCTCGAATAATCGACACTTCACGCCCACCAAGCTCAGCACCTAATATTAAGCGGTTAAAGCCATCATCCTCTAACTCACCACTCCATACTTTTGCAAAAGCGTCTTGGAATAATGTTTGTACTTTCTCTAAATTAAATTCCTCTTTACCTGTTAACAGCATTGAGAAGTCTAATATCCAACAGGTTTCACCTTCTGATGTACGTATAGCAAATGGACTTTCGCCAATTACACGTAAGCCAAAATGCTCTAACATTGGTAAAACATCAGACAAATGTATTGGTTCACCACAATGAAACAGTTTTAACTTAACAAAACGGCTTCCAGCTTCTTCTTCTTGAGGCTGATAAAATAACATTTCTAAGTTATCTTCAGGGGTAAGCGCTTCAAGTTTTTCAATATCGACGATTGCTGAACCCGGCAAAACCTCATCTTTATAAGATTGAGGGAATCCTGAGTATTTACGTGCAAGTGCTTTACCGGCTTCTTCACCCTTGTTAGAGTTTAAGGCCGAAGCAAGTTTATCGTCCCAGCTGCGAGCAGCTTCATTTAAATTCTTTTCAATTTCTTTCACGTTAATATCTGCTTTTGTTGATTTAACACGAACAATATAATGTGTTCTAGCTTGTACTGATTCAGAGAAATACGTAGTAAACTCAACAGGTTCATCACTACCAAAAGCTTGCTGTAATAACTCTTGCGTTTTTATTCGTAACTGCGTGTTATAGCGTTCTCTTGGAACATAGACCATACATGAATAAAAACGATCGAAAGCATCTCGACGAATAAATAAGCCTGAATAGTCACGCTCTTGCATTTGAAAAATACCCATAACTTTTTGTAAAAGTTCTTGAATACTTGTTTGCAAAATTTCATCGCGAGGATACGTTTCTAGAATATTAATTAATGTTTTGTATGCATGTGTACCTGTAGCAAAGCCAGAAAGTTCACAAACAGCTAATACTTTTGATTTAATCAGGGGTAAATCAAGTGCGCTATTAGTGTAATAAGCAGAGCCAAACAAACCTACAAAACGCTCTTCGCCAACCACTTTACCGTTACTGTCGAAGCGCTTAACACCAATATAATCTAAATGTGCAGGACGATGAACACGTGAGCGAGAATTGGTTTTAGTTAATATAAGTAAGTTGTCACCTAAAGCTAACTGACGAGCAGGCTCACCTAGTGATGATATTAACCGCTCTGGTGTACCTATTGACTGCTTCATAAGGCCTAAGCTCGACTTTTCGTCGGCTGCTAATGCCTTATCCCCTTTTAATACTTTAATATCGTAAGAACGATAGCCAAGCAAAGTAAAGTTGTTATTTAGCATCCACTTTAAAAACTCTAAGCCATCTTCTTTTTCTTTTTTACCACAGGGCAATTTAGCTTTTGACGTTTCGTTAATAACATCTTCTAAACGATTTTTCATCGCCTCCCAGTCATTAACCGTAATTGAAATATCACGTAATACTGACTCTAGCTCTTCTTTAATTTCATCAAGTGCAGCTTGTTCGCTTTGACGATCAATTTCAATAAAAAAAACTGTTTCTGTTGATGTTGCTTTTATCTTTTTATCTGCTGCCGCCGACAACTGTGTTATACCGTGGTTGCTGTCGCGTACAAGCTTAATAGGGCTATTCAACATTAAATGAGGTGAAAGGTTTAAACGACTTAATGCAATGCGAATTGAATCAACCAAAAATGGCATATCGCCCGTGATAATTTCAATAATGGTGTGGCTAGACTTCCAGCCGTTTTTAGTCACCATCGGATTAAATACTTTAATTACAGGTGTATTTACTTGGTGATCATTTAATGATTTCCATAGACTTAAGGTAGCACCGTACATATCGCTATCATTTCTATGTGCTAAATCAAGTGTTGATATATTTCTATATAAGAGTTCAGCAAACTGCTTCACTAACGGAGCTGTTTTTGCCGGAACTTTCTGCTCTATTAATTGCGATACATTCGACAATATTACAGAGGGTAACCCATCTACTAACGCCATGCCTTTTTCCTTTTTGGATAAAACACTTAAATAATTTGTTGTATATTCTTATAGCTGTCTAAAAATAATAGACTACATCTACGATCTTATTAAGTATTTTAGGCTTTTGCGAGGATTATTTTTTGTACTGGTCTTTTAAAATAGGGTTTGCAGCTGAATAAACAAGGCTTTATTCACTTCTTATAAATAGAAAATGACCAAACGGCCATTTTCTTGTTTATTTATGCACTAATATAGAAATAATTTATTTTAAACTATTTTTGATTTTTCCATAAAAATGCGGCAATTGCAGGTAAAATAGTTACCGCTGCCAACATATTCACTAAAAACATAAACGTTAATAAAATTCCCATATCGACTTGGAATTTCAAATCAGAGAAAAACCAAGTTGAAACACCGATAGCTAAAGTTACGCCAGTGATTAACACTGCAGTTCCTCTTTCTTTTAATGCGGCTAAATAAGCTTGTTGAATATTATCACCGGCAGTTAGCCTTTGACTCATTGTAGATAAAATATATATTCCATAATCTACCCCTATTCCCACACCTAAAGCAATTACTGGCAATGTAGAAACAGTTAAACCAATATCAAGCACTGTCATCAACCATTGAGCTAACGTTGATACTATGTATAAAGGTACCACAACTGAAACGACTGCTTTTATGCTCTTAAAACTTAACCAGCATAAAATAATTACTGCGCCGTAAACGTATAACATCATGGGGGTTTGTGCTTCTTCAACGGCTTCATTAGTTGCAGCCATAACCCCTACAGGACCTGAAGCAAGTTTAAATGTTACAAGGTCGTTGTTGTAATCATCAATCGCTATTTTAGCCGCATCTACAACTCTATTGATTGTTTCTGCTTTATGGTCCTGCAAAAACAGAATAACAGGCATAACACTACAGTCGTTATTAAGTAATCCGGTAGAGCTAGGAACATTTGATAAAGCTTGCGCTAATGCATATTGATTAGGTGATATGATACGCCACTTTAAATTACCCTCGTAATAACCTGCATTAATTATTTTCATTACAGAAGGCAAACTTACCGTTGATTGAACACCTTCGATGTTTTCCATACGCCACTGAAAACCGTCCATAGTTTTTAACACTTCTGGATTTGTACAGGCATTAGCGTTGGTTTCAACAATTACCGACATATAATCAACACTAATGGCATATCTATCGGTAATTAAGAAGGTATCTTGATTATAGCGTGAATGTTCGTGCAAAGAAGGTGCCCCTGCATGTAGCTCACCAATTTTAAGCTGTTTTGAATAATGAAAGCCAAGACCAAAAAGTATCGCGGCAATCACTAAAACAACACTTGCCACCTTGCGGTCACTAAATGACTGCATAAATCGCCATAACAAATGCTCTTGCTGTGCTTGTTGAAAACCCATCTGAGATTTACTTTTAGGCTTAACTTTCTTAACTGGAATGTTGATAAAAGACACGAGTACAGGTAACAACAATAAGTTAGTTAAAATTATAACGCCAACACCAAGTGAGGCTGCAATTGCAAGCTCGCGAATAATACCAATATCTATCGATAATAAGGTGATAAAACCTACAGTATCAGACAGCAAGGCTATGCCTCCAGGTACTATTAAGGTCCTAAAAGCAAATTTAGCTGCTTTTTTACTTTTCATCCCAAGTGATACTTTTTTACCTATCGTATTAATCATTTGCACACCATGACTAACACCAATAGCAAAGACTAAAAATGGCACTAATATCGACATTGGATCTAAACCAAAACCAAGTGTTGATAACAAACCTAATTGCCAAACAACGGCGATTAACGAACAAGCGATAGGTAATAGTGTTAGTGCGATTGATTTAGAAAAGAGATAAACCATAACCGTCGTAATCGCAATTGCGATTAAAAAGAAGGTAACAACCCCCTTTGCACCGTCAGCAATATCACCAACCATTTTACTAAAGCCAATAATGTGTACGGTAATACCGTCTTTTTCATAGGGCTTTCTTATATCGTTTTCAAGTTTTGACGCTAATGCTATAACATCAAGCTTTTCGCCAGTATCTGGATTATTTTCCATCAACACAGCTTTAACCATTGCACAACTATAGTTATCCGCAACAATTCGACCAACAATTCCTGCTTTTTCAATATTTGCTTTAACTATGGCTAAACCTTCTTCGTCGGCTACGAAGTCTGCAGGTACAACAGGCCCCCCTGCAAAACCATCTTCAACAACCTCGATAAACCGAGTACTAGGAGAAAATAAAGAATTAACTTGGGTCCGCTCAACACCAGGAATAAAAAACAACTGGTCATGGACACCTTTAAGAGCGGTAAAAAACTCTTTATTGAAAATGTCATCGTCTTGATTACATACTGAAATCAACACATTATTAGCACCGCCAAAGTTAGCTCTGTGCTTTAAATATGTTTGCATATACTCATGGTTTAACGGGATGTTTTTGGTAAACGATGCATCTAATTTAATTTGTGTTGCTTGATACCCTAAAAATAGTGACATCAATAAGAATAGGCTGATTACAAACACTCTATGCCTGAAAACAGTAACTTCAATGCGATTAATTATGTGATCAATTGGTCTCATTTATGGGGTAACCTGTAATACTTTAATACCTACTTCAGACGCAACAATTAATTTATCTTTAAATATAGCGCCCGCCAATAATGCTTTTCCGTCTGCCTGTGTGTTCATTGTAAATGTAATACCGTCATCAACACTCTTTAAGAGTACACCATTATTACCTAATAAAAAGACAACGTTATCTTGGTAAAGCACAATATTATTTAATAATGCGGTTGTCTCTACAGGACTATTGAGCCAATCATTACCATTAGAAACACTTCTAAAAACATTGCCTCTTAAGCCTACAGCTAATAAGTTACCTTTTTTGGTGCGATGAATGTCGTAAAAGGAACCTTGGTAAACGTCGGCTAAACGTTCCCAGTTTGCCCCGTAATCATTACTTTTGGCGATTAAACCTAATTCACCAACTAAATATACCGTTCGGCCATCTTGATAAAAGCGGTTAAAGTGAGGCAAAATTCGTGAACGTTCCGTTAGGTATACTGCCTCGTCATCTCGCTTTAATTCATCTAGGTATTCAAGGTCTTCTTCGGTCAACAATGTTAAATGAAACTCTTGTTGCCAAGTAAGGCCAGCATCTTTTGTTCGATAATATAAACCATAAGAACCAACAGCAACACCTTCTTTACTGTCTTTAAAATGTACGTTTAGAAATGGAACTTCGAGCTGAGGGTTTTGATTTTGCACCGTCCAAGTAAAACCTGAATCATTACTATGTAAAATAGTGGCATTATGCCCAACAGCCCAGCCTAGTGAAGAGTTCACAAAAAAAACTGATGTTAATGTAATTTGTGTCGGTGAAGGCATTTGTTGCCAATTCTTACCGTCGGTAGAGCGTAATATATGCCCTCTTTCACCAACAGCAATTAAAAATTGATCATTAACATTTTTAATGTCTAAAAGTAGAGAGTCTTTAGCTAAGGGAGATATAACTGCGTCAGCAGTTAATGTAGTTGCTTGGGTAGCTTGCGACAAGATGATCGTAAAGATCAGAAGAAGTATTTTTATCATCAAATGTTTGATCCTAATACATGCACATAAAAAAGGCTGACAATAGCCAGCCATTTCAAATGAAAGTTACTAACTAACGGTTGTCTCGTTGTAACGCTCTCGATGTAAAGTCTACATCTTTTAGTTTAGCTGAGAAGTCATACATGTTCGCTTCATTATCTAAACCCATTGCAATATAACGCTTAGATTGCAGATCATGAAAAACTTCTAAAGTTGACCACTGTGTGGGTACTTCATAATAGTTTAATCCATGTGCTACACCAACGCGATATAATTCATCACGCTCATCATATATGTCGGTAACAGCAATTTGCCAGCTATCTTCGTCGATAAAGAATACACGTTTTTTATAAATATGACGGGTATTATCTTTCAAATTAGCTTCAACTACCCAAACTCTATGTTTCTCATAGCGAACATGTTCAGGATTAATATGCCCTGGACGAATAATATCAGCATATTTTAGTTTATCACTGTGCAAACGATAGTCGTTATATGGGATTAAGAGCTCTTGCTTGCCTTTTAATGTCCATGTATAACGATTTGGCGCACCGTTGAACATATCAAAGTCATCTGTTGTTCTTAATCCATCCGCAGCAGTACCTGGGGCATCATAGGCAACAGTCGGCGCTTTTTGTGCTCGACGGATACCTTTGTTATATATCCATGCCTGACGAGGCGTTTTAATTTGGTCCATCGTCTCATGCACAAGTAATGCTGTACCTACTAGTTTAGATGGTTCTGTTACTTTTTGTTTAAATTTAAAAAGAATATTTGTTTTTTCTAAGTCTTCAGGTGAAGCGCCCTCTATTCCATACGGTAACATCAGCTGATCATCAAAACCTACATAGGTGTAGCTTCCTGAAGATGTTGGTGTAACTTGCCCGCCTTGACGAACAATAGCCTCACCTCTATAACGTAAAATATGGTTCCAAATAGCTTCTAAACCATTCGCAGGAATTGGAAATGGAACACCTACGGCAGCTTTAGTTATACCATTACCCTCTTGCACTAACATTGAACGGGTAGCATTATCAATGGTTGCCTGATATACAAACTCAGGATAAGACGCAGATCGTCTTGTTTGATAAACGTTCATTTTATAAGTTTCTGGAAACGTTTTAAATAGTGCTACTTGACCCGGTGTAAGAAGCTTTTCATATTCAGCAACGTTTGCTGAAGTAATGGTGTACTTCACTTTATCATTCGGATAAGGGTCTAAATGGTGATCGCCAACGGTATAACCTGCTGGTGGGGTTGTAATACCGCCTGTCCACTCTGGAATTGAGCCGTCGGCATTACCTGCTTTTACCGCACCCATTGGGGTAAGTTCGCCCGATAACTTCTTTGCTTGCTCTGTATCGACTTTAGCAATACTAGCGCCTGAAAACGCTAAAGACATAGCAAATGATAACAATGTAATTTTTTTCATTGATTCTGCCCTTATAAAGAATATTTTATATTGAAAGACACATAATCGCGGTCTTCAATTTGATTGGTTGTACCTACACCACCCCAAAAGCTGTTATAGGTAACGTCGGCTGACCATTTACTTTGGTAGTCAAAGGTAATCCCTGCAGAAAGTGACTTACGGTCTTCAACAAATAAGAAAATAGGATCAGGTGTTATACCACTAACGTCATGAGAGAAAATAAACTTAGGTGTCATGTTAATGCCAGCAACCACGTTGGTATAATCTAACTTAACAACAAATTTATAGCCCCAAGCAAAGTCATCAGGGAAAGGATTAGTTTCTCTTCCACCTTGAAGTGCAACTTCTAGCCCTTCTTTGCCTGCAATTCCGCCATTTCTAGCAGTTCCTGGGCCATTTAAGCGAAGTACGTCTTGGTCTGGCATATCATTAATATTTATACCGCCAACTTCAAGCAATGTAGTTAACTGACTAGCGCCAATAGAAGGTCCCCAAAAACGGGTGAACGCCATTTGTGCTTGAACAGTATCGCTTAAAATATACCCTTGTGCTGTTTCCCCTGGTGCAAATACATCCATTTGTGAAATGCCATCAAGATCTGGGCGATAATTTACAGAGTCAGGGTGTGCTAACTGCTGTGGCATAGCGGCAAACAATAGCTCAACGTCATCAATTTGAAGTGGTTCGTCTTGGCGATAAGTAATTTCACCCGAAACTGCAAAGTCAGCTACAGTCGTGTTAAAACTTAATGCTGTCATTTTAATATCTTCAGGATAAGCAAGTAGTACTTGAGAGAAAGTACCTAACTCATGGTAATTATGCTCAGTTATCTCATTAGACGCTAAAAATGCTAAATCTGATGCTATTGATGCAGCCGAGAAATCAGCTGTCTTACCTGAGAAGAATGGACGACGACTATGGTAATTAACATAATACAAACTAACTTCAGTTTCATTTAACTCAGGTAAATACCAAGATAAACGAATACCGTATTGACCGCCGTCTTCAGGGTCTAAAGTACTGGCTGCACCTGGCGCTTTCAATGTAAGCTTAGTTGGATAAGCCATGTACATTGCTCCAGCAGCGCCCATTGTTGCAGGGTCTCCAGAGCGCATCATATCACCCAATTGATTCATTCCGGTCGTAAGGGTATCTAAATCAATATCAGGGTTACCAGTAAAGCCCAGTTGAATATTGTTGTAATGACCGCCATCTCCGGCAAAGTCGTTAGTAGAAAAGTAACTACCTGGTGCAGGTAAAATTGTTTTTTCCCACTGATATTGATAAAACATTTCAATATTGAAGTTTTCAGAAATCCCTAAAGAGGCCCAAACAGCACCAAATGGGATGAATGCTTCTGTTAATTCAGCACCTGGTGCTTTAAGACGAGATATATCGACAGGGTTAATTTCACTAATACCATGTGAAATAAGTAAACTTTCACCCCATCCGATAACTTGCTGACCTATACGCACTGAAAAAGGCATTTCACCTATATCAAAATCACCATAAAAATAGGCATCAAGTAATCTAATATCACGACAAACTTGATCTTTAGCTTCACTGTCACGACATGGATTTATCTTTTCACCAGAAACAACATTGCTCCATGGACGATCGTTATCCATCATTTCGAAATCGTAAAAGTACATACCACGCAAAAAGACACCAACATTGTCTTTGCGAATATCTAATTCATGAGTACCTTTAAACAAACGTGAAAATGTATCTCCCGCATCAAAGTTTAAATTCCCCAAATCACCATTATTAGAATAACTACCTTCACCCTGCCATATTGTATTACTTGCAGGGTTTGGATTTAATGCTGGATGGTACTGAGAAAAATCAAGACCATTATTAACATTGTTTGAAATACCAACGTGATCTTCCCAATTTCTATTTTCGGTACGAAAGCTAGCCCCTACAGAAAAAGTAGAGTTAAAGCTAATATCGAAATCGCCTAATTGAAAATTAGCCGCGCTCACTTGACCCGTTTGCGAAAGCAAGATGGCAGTAGTAATACTTACTGCCAATGGCTTTTTGATAAATCTTGTTATTGGACTTTGTCTCATTATGTTCTCCCCAGACCTGAAACAGTTTTTATCGTATTATAATTCTATTTATCCACTATAGTGGTATAAAACAATAATTGCATCATTTTGGCAGGGGTGCAAGCACTAATCTGACCAGATGAGTTCCTTGTATATAAAGCGCTCAAATACTGTCAAGATACAATTAGCTACCCCGTTTAAAACACTTGTTTAAATTAGTGCACATCTTACATTATTCACTTAGCTAACAGTATTATTGGTACGGGTCTTTATAGATTGATGATAAACCGAGCAAGCATCATTGGTCAGACCAGCGTTTAAAGCATAAACTCTAATAATTAACTTTTGTTAGAGAAATAAATTTATTATTTACTGTTTCCAAGCAAAAACGGCCTTGTACCCCTGCCAAAGTTACATACTTTCTAATATGCATCGCGGGAAATTGTACTTTAAGCCCACATTCAGCGCGCACGACAATAGACAAGGCTTTGCCTTGATAGTATGGCATTATCTCGTCCCTTGTCATGTTCATTGAAAAGTAATATTTCATTTTAACGTTGGTAACATATTAAAAGTTGTTAACTTAAAGCCGCATCTAGTTTCTCTTTTAAATCTTTTGATAAAGAGGAAAGTGTTGAAATTCTCACTAATTGCTGCTTCATTAGTTCTTGTCTATTTTTATCAAAATCTTTAAATTGAATCAACGAGGTGATCAATCTTGATGCAATTTGTGGATTAATGTCATTCAACTTGCATATTTGATCGGCTAAAAACTGATAGCCTTTACCTGTCGAACAGTGAAAAAATCGTGGGTTACTATGTGTAAACGCTCCAATTAGAGATCGGGCTCTATTGGGATTTTTCAAACTAAACAATGGATGTTGACTAAGCTTAGTCAGTCGTTCGAACACATCATTTCCTTTGTATGCAGCTTGTAAACTAAACCATTTATCCATTACTAACGCGGTTCTCGACCATCGTTTCTCAAAAGATGCCATCATAGTGTCAAATGCGGCTATACCGTTTGTTGCCGCACTATTAAGTGAAGCTAAGCTGTCAGTCATATTGTCAGAGTTTGCATACTGTTGCTCAGCAATGTCGTGATAACTGCTTAAGGTCATTAAATACGATAGTGCCATATTTTTAATAGCACGCTCCCCTATTGCATCAGCATGGTTTTGGTATATTTTATCAGCGTGTTTTTTATAGATTGCAAGAAACTCATCCTGTAGCCCTTGAGCAATAAAAGTTTTTAATTGTTCAATAGCATTAAGCAGTACTATTGGGTTAACAGGTTTAAATTGTTCAACAAGCTCATGAAAATTTGGTAACGTAAATTGCTCTGCAATTAATGCAAGGTCGCTGTCACTTTTCAGCTGCACCGCTAAAATATCAATTAATTGTAGTGGTATTTGATAATTTTCATCCGCAATCAGTTTTGCGATTGTATCAACGTATAGCTTCTGTCCTGCGTCCCAACGTAAGAATTCATCATCTGCCTTGGTCATAATAGTTGCTAAGTCATTATTACTTTGCGTAAAATTCACTTTTACTGGCGCAGAAAAACCAGCTAAAAAGCCAACTATTGGCTTGGTTTTAAAATCATTAAAGTGCCACTGTTCGCTATTGGATTTTAACTCTAATAATTTAGCCTTAGTACCACATTCACTGATCAATTCAATTGCAATTGGAATATGTAACGCTGCTTTTACCTGTT
Organism: Thalassotalea piscium; assembly: GCF_030295935.1. Classification (NCBI taxonomy): domain Bacteria; kingdom Pseudomonadati; phylum Pseudomonadota; class Gammaproteobacteria; order Alteromonadales; family Colwelliaceae; genus Thalassotalea; species Thalassotalea piscium. The sequence goes on along the minus strand of NZ_AP027362.1, from coordinate 1,728,850 downwards.
GGTCTTTTGTCGGATGATTAGTTTGTTTAACTAAAAGGGTATATTCTTTAGATTGTTCATCAAAGTTTTCTTCTACAGTCAGTAATGGTGTACCTGATTGGCTATACCAGCGCTTGAATAGTGTTAGATCTATACTAGCAGCATCAGCCATTGCATTAATAAAGTCTTCACAAGTTACCGCTTGGCCGTCGAAGCGTTTAAAGTATAAATCAATACCTTGCTTAAACTGCTCTTGTCCGACAAGCGTATGAAGCATGCGAATGACTTCAGCGCCCTTTTCATACACAGTCAGTGTATAAAAGTTATTCATTTCAATAACTTTTTCAGGGCGTATCGGGTGCGACATTGGCCCTGCATCTTCAGCAAACTGCTGAGAACGAAGCACACGCACATTCTGTATTCTTGTGACCGCTGCAGAATGCATATCAGCACTAAATTGTTGATCACGAAATACCGTTAAACCCTCTTTTAGACTTAGCTGAAACCAGTCTCGGCACGTTACACGGTTTCCTGTCCAGTTATGAAAATACTCATGTGCAATAACAGCTTCAATATTAAAATAGTCGGTATCTGTTGCCGTTTCTTTATCTGCTAGCACAAATTTACTATTAAAAACGTTTAGCCCTTTATTTTCCATCGCCCCCATATTGAAAAAATCAACAGCAACAATCATGTATATATCTAGGTCATATTCTAAACCAAATGTATCTTCATCCCATCGCATTGAATGCTTCAACGATGCCATTGCATGATGGGCTTTATCTTTATTCCCTTTATCAACAAAAATCTCTAAGCGTACATCTCGACCTGAACTAGTTACATAGCTATCTGTTAGCAGATCAAAATCCCCAGCAACTACTGCAAATAGATAACTAGGCTTAGGGAAAGGGTCTTCCCATGTAACATAATGAAAGTTACCGTCTAAAGTGCCACTTGACACTTTATTACCATTAGAAAGTAAAAATGGGTATAAGGTTTTATCCGCGATAACTTTTGTAGTGAACCTCGCCATTACATCGGGTCTATCAAGATAATAAGTTATTCTTCTAAAGCCTTCAGCTTCACATTGCGTGCAAAAAGCTCCACCTGACTTAAATAAGCCTTCTAAGGACGTGTTATTAACGGGATCAATCTCTGTAATAATTTTAATTGTTGATTCACAATCAATTATGGATAACGTTAAGCTATCATCATTTAACTGATAATCTGAAGGGGCTAATGCTTGATTATTATAAAATACAGCAATCAGCTTAAGTTGCTCACCATCTAAAGTTAACTTATTAGCGGTTGTAGACTTTTTTGTGACCGACATCTCACTAGTGACAATAGTTTTATGATCATCTAGCTCAAATGTTAGGTCAATTGTATTAATTGTAAATTCGCTAGGACGATAGTCTTTTAAGTAACGTGCAGTAAAATCAGACATTAAATTCCCCCTGAAGGATGATTACCAACTAGACGGTTAAATCTCCATGGTAATACAAAGATGTGAAACAGAAAAAGCCTGGAATAAGCCGATTGAATTTATATTCAGTGGTTATCACAGGCTTTCTTAAATAATATTTTACTTTCTAATTAAGTATTATTTGTTACCATTTTTTTTATTTTAAAACCTGTATAACCATAAATAAGCGCCACTATTGGGTTTATTAAGTTGAAGAAACAGTAATATATATACTCATAAGACGTTAATGCTAATGCACCAAACATGAAGGCACCACAGGTATTCCATGGAATTAAAGGCGAAGTAATGGTACCTGAATCTTCTAAAGTTCGACTTAGCACTGTAGGATGAAGGCCCCTTCGAGCATACTCTTCTTTGAACATTCTTCCTGGCATTACGATTGACATGTATTGATCGGCTGTGATCAAGTTGGTACCAATACAGGTAGCCATTGTGCTTGCTATTAAACTACCTGTAGACTTAGCTGCTGATAAAATTGAATCGACAAACTTTTTCAACATACCAAGATGTTCAAGCACTGCACCAAAGCTTAATGCACACATTACCAACCAGATAGTATTAAGCATGCTTGACATACCACCACGGCTTAATAATTCATCAATCTCACTATTACCTGTTTTTACAACAACCCCATCAAAAAATGCTGTCCAAACCACCATAATATAGGCTTTAGCACCTGAGATTCCTTCACTCGCCATAGTTAAAATTAATTCTTGCTGAAAAATTAGCGCCCAAATGGCCCCAATTATTGCACCAATAGAAACAGCCGGAAAAGCTGGAACTTTTTTGTAAGCCATAAATAACAAAATGCCAAGTGGTATTAAGTTTAATGGGTTTATCTTGTAAGTAGAATCAAGCGTAGCGATAAGGGTATCAATACTGCTGGTATTAACTGGCATTTCTGTTGAGTGGTTGAAACCAATTAATAAAAATAAAACTAATGCCATCGAAATAGATGGAATAGTGGTCCATAACATATAACGGATATGCTCAAATAGCTCGCTTCCTGCCACTGCGGGAGCTAAGTTTGTGGTTTCAGAGAGAGGAGAGAGTTTATCACCAAAATAAGCACCAGAAATTACCGCTCCAGCAGTTACAGAAGTAGACATTTCAAAGCCTGTAGCAATACCGATAAAGGCAACACCTACAGTTGCGGCAGTTGTCCAAGAACTACCGATACTCATTGCAACAATACCACACACTAAACAAGTTGCTGCATAAAACCAGCTCGGATCTATAATCTTTAAGCCATAGTAGACCATTGTTGGCACAGTGCCACTGAGTAACCATGTTCCTATGAGAGAGCCCACTGCCAATAGAATTAAAATTGCACCTAGTGAAATTGAAATTCCGTGAACAATCGCTTTTTCAATAGATGACCAATTGTGTCCATTTTTTAAGCCAATAACTACGGCGATACCCATCGCGAGTAATAAAGCAATTTGATTAGGGCCAAAAGATGAGTTATCACCAAAGTAAATAACCCCTGTCGACAGCATAACAACTAAAGCAATGACAGGAATAAATGAATCAAGAAAGCTTGGGGGGTTAATTTGACTAGAATCTGACATAAAAGAAATTTTACCTTAACGTTTTATTATTTATTTTTTTATTTATAAAAGTTATACCACAGGTATAAAGGGCTCTTAACATGCCTTGTGTTTACTGTGGTTGCAAGCTTTTTTATTTTCTCTAACCATTTACACAACGGACTTTATAAGTAATTATTCACATTCTGTGAATGAATCTAAAACATATCTATTTTATTTTTAATAAAATTTTCTAAGGTTTTCAATCAAACGATAAGAAAAACCGCCTAAACAGGCGGTTGTACAAGAAGATTGAGTATATTTACTTTTTCGCGAGTTGACCTAAAGAAACAAAGTCAAAAGTTATACGGGCTGTTTCATCTAAAAATGGGTCAAGCTCCTCTAACTCTTCAGGTAAATCATCTAAAGACTCTACTTTTTCTTTATTCATTTGAACAAGTCGCTCATTAGCACGTTGTAGCTGTTTAGCTTTGCGCTCCTCTTTCTTAGCTTTACGCTTTGCAAGATTTAACGAAATTGTTTTATCTTCTTTTTCTATTTTATATTCTTCAATATCACTGAGTAAGTAGTTAAACTCGCGATTAGACTTAATACGTTCTTCATATAGTTCACTTAAGTAAGCAATACTTGGTTCCATATCATCAAGTTTGCTGTATCTTGCTTTACGTATTTGGTCCCATGGCAATGCGTTTTTCTCTTTACTTTCACCCCATTCTTCAGGGTCAACAGCTGTAGGAAACGCTATATCGGGCAGTACACCACGGTGTTGCGTACTACCACCATTAATACGATAAAACTTTGCAATGGTGTATTGAATACTACCAAAAGGCTTTTCATAAAGATCATAAACACGGCCTAATGGTCGATGTTGTTGAACAGTGCCTTTACCAAAGGTATGTTCACCGACAATAATTCCTCTACCATAATCTTGAATAGCTGCTGAAAATATCTCTGACGCCGAAGCACTATATCGATCTACCATAACAGTTAATGGTCCATCATAATAACTAATGCCGTCTTTATCGCGCTGTACCGCTATTCGATTGGCGCCATCTCGTACTTGAACCACTGGTCCTTTATCAATAAATAGACCTGTTAATAAAGTTGCCTCTGGTAATGAGCCGCCACCATTGCCTCTCAAGTCAACAATAATACCTTTCACATCTTCTTTTTTGAGTTTGTCGATTTCTTTTTTAACATCGCGTGACAAGTTGTTATAAAAACTAGGGATAGTAATAACACCTAACTTTTTACTATTTTCATCACCTTCTTTTTCATAATAAACTTTTGATTTAGCAGCTCGGTCTTCTAGCACTATTTTGTCACGAACAATTGAAACCACTTTGATAGTATCGTCATTGTTATCAACATCACCTTGTACTTGTAGTCTAACTTTACTACCTTTTGGGCCTTTTATAAGGTCAACTACATCTTCTAAACGCCACCCTACTACATCAACAAAGTCATCATCTTTTTGTGCTACACCTACAATTCTGTCCTTAGGTTTTAATTGCTTAGACTTATCAGCAGGGCCACCTGTAACAACACTTTGTATAACGGTATAGTCTTCTTCAGCACGAAGGACCGCACCAATTCCTTCTAAGGATAAGTTCATATCCATTTGAAAACGTTCTGCGTTTCTTGGCGATAAATAAGAGGTATGCGGTTCTACAACGCGTGAAAAACTGTTCATTACAATTTGAAAAACATCTTCACTTTCGCTTTGCTTTAAACGTTTAATTGCATATTTATAACGCTTGGTGAGTATTTCTTTTACTTTTTCCCACTCTTTACCTGCTAACGTTAAATTTAGCGCATCGTACTTAACGCGTTGTCGCCATAGCTCATTTAACTCGGCAACTGAAGTTGGCCATTCGGCTTCTTCTCGGTCGAATGAATAAGACTCATCAATAGTAAAGTCGAATGGTTTGTCTAGTAAGCTAATCGCATACTGGTAACGTTCCATACGTCGTTGCATATTAAAGTTAAAAATCTCATAAGCACTGTCTAATTTACCGCGTGAAACCACATCGTCAAATTCTAAACGATACTTTTTGAGAGATTCCACATCTGAAGATAAAAAAACATTCTTGCTGTAATCAAGTTGCTCAATATAGCGATCAAAAATTTGCCCTGATAGCTCATCATTAATTTCAACGGGTTTGTAGTGCGCACGAGTAAATTGAGCAGTAATCCGCTTACTTGATGTGGCATGCTGACTTTCAGGTGTTAAAGTCGGTAACGTCGTTTCTTCAACATCTTTAGGCTGTGCAAATAGAGTTGCACTAGCTATTGATATTGATACGGCTACAGCGATACGACAGATTTTAAGCATGCCTGTTACTCCAAATTATTCAGTAAAAATATTTTTTGCTTGTGTTTTAACAACCATGCCCGAGTTAAGCTGTACGCTAACATCTTTACCCGCTACTTCAGTAATTATTGCATCTAAAGGTGAATTACCAAGTTGAACTTTCACCTTATTACCTACTGTTAATGCACTATCTTCGATAGGTTTAAGCTTAACAGCTGGTTTTGCAGGCGCTGTTTTTTTTGCTTTAACTGATTTGAACTTTTCAGTGTCTTTAGGTTTAGGCTGTTTGCTGGTTGTTTTCTCACTTGCGTTGTTATTACCTTTATAAGGTTTTTTCGCTGGTTTGTCTTTATTAATTTTGTTACCAAACTTTTCTTGGCTTTCTTTTAATGTTTTGCTTGCGTAATCAGCCTGTGCTTGGTCGATTTCAGCAACTTCAGTACCTGTAATGTCTACGCGAAAAGCACCTAATTTAATTGCCTTAAGGTAGCGCCAACTACTCGTATAGTGCCTTAATGCTTGACGTAAACGAGTTTTGCTGACGGTTTCGTCATCCGCAAGTTGTTCTGCTAACTCTTGGAATATACCAACCTTTAGTGGCTTGACTGGCCCTTCTAATGAAAAACACCCTGGGAATTTTTCTACTAAATAGGCGATAATTTCTTTTGTACTTGTACGCTTAGTTTCCATAAAAACAACTTAAATTCTTTAATCTTAATCGGTAAGATATTGGTCACGATTGGTTAATAAATTGTGGCACCAATCGCTAATATCTTCACTTTCTAATTCAGGCAAAACATCTTGCCCAATCCAATGTTCCCACACCAACTCTAACAAAAATGTTAACTCTTCTGGTGCTATATCTTCTTCTGCATAGTCATAGAGAGTATGATAAATTTCATTTATTTTCTCACAAACTAATTCTTCATCACCATCCCAATCACCAACAACAGCCTCTGAGATTAAATAATCATGAATATCAATAAATTCCTTCATGGTTATTGATCACCATAAGTGGCGATATTTTTTTCTAAGCAATGAACTAAAGCTTCTAACCCTTGCTGATCTTCTTCATCAAAACGAGAAAAAACTACGCTATCAATATCTAATACCGCAACAATTCTCTCTTGATATAAAACAGGGATAACAATTTCAGAATTACTCACTACATCGCAAGCTATATGCCCACTAAATTGGTGAACATCAGCAACACGCTGTGTTTTCCCTTCTGAAACAGCCGTACCACAAACACCTTTTCCAACAGGTATGCGTATACACGCTACTTTACCCTGAAAAGGTCCTAATACCAACTCTTGATCGATCATCCGATAAAAGCCAGCCCAATTAACGTGTTCTAAAGACTCAAATAATAAGGCACTGATATTGGCCATATTAGCGATAACATCTTTTTCACCCGCAATTAACACTTCAGCTTGCGCAATAAGTTGCCGATAAAATTCTGTTTTTTTCATGCTATTTTGCTAATGATTAAAATTGCGCATAAGATACCGTGATAATGCATTTAGTTAAAGCATTATCACGGAAAATGGATAAATTTAGTTAGATTTTATCGCAAAGTTGGCGATAACTTGAGCGGAAACTTCTTTTTCTGAGACACTAGAACGAAAACCTCTGGCTTCGCTCATCATTGCGTAAGCTTGTGGCGCATGATAACCAGTTTCTTTTAACGATGTTAATCCAGCTAATTTAACGTTCATTTGTTTGGCAATAGTTTGAGCTTTATTCTTAGCGTTCTGTAGCGCTTGTTCAAGAGCCTGCTGATAAATCGCCTCACTATCTTTGTATGACATTGTTAAAGAGGATATATGGCTTACTCCTACTTTAGTAACAACATCAAGCAATTGATCGTATTTTGCTAGATCATCAAAAGCAATAATAAAAGTTCTGGTAACATCAAAATAACTTAACACCACACTATTTTTTTCAGATGTTAACACGTGTAGTGGTGTTTCAATTTTTTGATTGTCTGACATACGAGTTTTGGCTATTGAATTATCAATGACTATCGAAGGTTTCTCATATACTGGAAACATAATAATTTTTGAGGAATCTATTGCTTTGTCTTCAAAACCAATCTTAGATAACTCACGCATTACTAAACGGCTTTTATTATCAACAATTGCCTTTGCTTTACTGGCAACAACACCACGTTGTTTAATCTCAAGTGTAATCGAAAATTGATCTGGTACAGCTTTAATTGCTGCTTTACCAACAACTTCGATTCCACTATCACTTGCATGAACAATTGCTGATAAGAAACTCAGCCCTAAAACTAAAGTTAAATGACGAATTAGCATATAATTTCCTTTTGCTTTGTTAACAATATTTAACGGATACTATAACGCACTGTGAATGAACGGAATATGAACATTTGTAAGCTTATACAACAATGGCGTATCAACACCTTACCACCAATTAATTCGAGTGTTGTTTCGCTAATAGCACATTATATTGATCGTTAAATATGAATTTACGTAAGGTTTTGTGGAATACGTACCCACCCTTCCATTAATACTCTAGCGCTTCGACTCATTGTTACCTTATTCACTTGCCATTGGTTACCTGACTTAACTGTTTCAGCACCAACTTTTAATGTCCCAGAAGGATGGCCGAAAACAACTGAATTTAAACTACCTCCGCCAGCAGCTAAATTCACTAATGTGCCTGGGATTGCTGCGGCAGTACCAATAGCAACTGCGGCAGTACCCATCATAGCGTGATGTAATTTCCCCATAGAAAGCGCACGTACATGTAGGTTAATTTGCTCGGCATTTACTTGTTTATTACTCGATGTAATGTAATTTTGAGCTTGACTAACAAAAGCAACTTTTGGGGTATGTTGTCGACCCGCTGCTTCGGCTATATTATCAATCAACCCCATTTTAACCGCACCATATGCGCGAATAGTCTCGAACATTTCTAATGCTTTATCGTCGCTATTAATTGCGTCCTGCAACTCAGTACCTTCATAACCTATCGCGTCAGCATTAAGAAAGATGGTAGGAATACCTGCATTAATCATTGTCGCTTTATATGTACCAAAACCTTCAACAACAAGATCATCAACAATATTTCCCGTAGGAAACATAGCCTCACTCGCTTCAACAGGTGCAACGAAGTCTACTTGCACCTCGGCCGCTGGGAAAGTCACACCATCAAGTTCGAAGTCACCAGTTTCTTGTACTTGACCATTAACGATAGGTACATGGGCAATAATTGTTTTGTTTATATTGGCTTGCCAAATTTTTACTTCAACAATGCCATTATCAGGTATACGATCAGCATTTAGCAGTCCATTACTAATGGCAAAGGAACCCACCGCAGCCGTTAGATTACCGCAGTTACCACTCCAATCAACAAAGGGCTTATCGATAGAAACTTGACCAAACAAATAATCAACATCGTGATCATCTTTAGTGCTTTTAGATAAAATAACTATTTTACTCGTACTTGATGTTGCTCCCCCCATTCCGTCAGTATGTTTACCATAAGGATCTGGACTACCTATTACTCTCAGTAGCAGCTTATCGCGTGCCTCACCTGCAGCTTGCGCTGATTTAGGTAAGTCAGTTAAGTTAAAAAATACACCTTTAGATGTACCACCACGCATATACGTTGCTGGTATTTTTAATTGCGGTAAATATGTCACTTATATGATCCTGCTGTAATAAAATGAGTAATATAAGTTGCGAATGTTAATTCACAACTTACTAAAGTAACGCCAAACCTTTTTTTAAAGGTTAGATGCTAAAAAGTCTTGGGCAAAACGTTGAAGCACTCCACCTGCTTCATACACTGATAATTCTTCTTCAGTATCTATACGGCACTTAACTGGTATTTCGACAACATCGCCATTGCGACGTGTCATTACAACTTTAAGTAGTGCGCCTGGCGTGTTTTCACCTACCACATCGTAAGTTTCACTACCATCAATGTCATAGGTATGTCGCGTTTCGTTGTTTGTAAACTCTAATGGCAGAACGCCCATACCGACAAGGTTAGTTCTATGTATACGCTCAAAGCCTTCCGCTACAATAACTTCAACACCCGCTAAACGTACACCTTTAGCTGCCCAGTCGCGTGATGACCCTTGCCCATAATCAGCACCAGCAATTATTATTAATGGTTGTTTACGCTCCATATAGGTTTCTATTGCTTCCCACATCCGACTTTCGACACCTTCGGGCTCAATACGCGTGAGTGAGCCTTGTTTTACTTCGCCACTTTCATCTCGGCACATCTCGTTAAAAAGCTTAGGGTTTGCAAATGTTGCTCGTTGCGCCGTTAAATGATCCCCCCTATGCGTTGCATAAGAGTTAAAGTCTTCTTCAGGTAACCCCATTTTCGCTAGATAAGCGCCTGCAGCACTGTCTAACATAATGGCGTTTGAAGGTGATAAATGATCAGTAGTAATATTATCACCCAATACAGCGAGTGGTCTCATGCCCTTCATTTCACATTCACCAGCTAGCGCACCTTCCCAATATGGAGGTCGGCGAATATAGGTACTTTGTGGGCGCCAATCGTATAATGGGCTTTCGGCCGGTTCAAACGCACCTAAATCAAACATTGGCGTATACACTTTTTTAAACTGCTCAGCCTTAACAAATTTATTCACAATTACATCTATCTCAGCATCGGTAGGCCATATATCTTTTAAGGTAATTGGCTCACCATTTTTGTCTAGTCCTAAAGCGTCTTGCTCAATATCAAACCTAACAGTACCAGCAATTGCATAAGCAACAACGAGTGGAGGTGATGCTAAGAAAGCTTGTTTGGCATAAGGGTGAATACGTCCATCAAAATTACGATTGCCTGATAAAACCGCTGTGGTATATAAATCATGATCGACTATTTCTTTCTGTATTTCAGGGTCTAATGCACCAGACATACCATTACAAGTAGTACAAGCATACCCAACTATACCAAAACCTAGTTTTTCCATTTCAGTTAGTAAGCCAGACTCTTCCAAATATAATTTTGCTACTTTTGAGCCAGGTGCAAAAGATGATTTAACCCAGGGTTTACGAATTAAACCTAATTCATTAGCGCGTTTAGCAATTAAACCAGCAGCTACAACGTTTCTTGGGTTAGAAGTATTAGTACAACTGGTAATAGCGGCAATAATAACCGCACCGTCAGGTATAAATTCAGACGTTTTATTCCACTCACCAGCAATACCACGTTTAGCTAATTCTGTAGTAGGAAGTCGGCGATGTGGATTTGAAGGGCCAGCCATATTGCGACATACACTTGATAAATCAAATTCTAAAACTCGTTCATATTGAGCTTCAACTAAATCGTCTGCCCAAAGGCCTGTATGCTTAGCATATGTTTCAACTAAGGCAACTTGTTCAGGCTCACGACCTGTTAACTTCAAGTAGTCTATAGTTTGTTGATCTATGTAAAACATGGCTGCTGATGCACCGTATTCAGGTGTCATATTGGAAATAGTGGCTCTGTCACCAATTGTTAAATTTACAGTACCTTCACCAAAAAACTCTAAGTAACTTGAAACTACTTTTTCATTACGTAAAAATTCAGTAATAGCTAAAACGATATCAGTAGCGGTTATACCTTCTTGACGTTGACCGGTCAGTTTAACCCCAATAATATCAGGTAAACGCATCATAGATGGTCTACCTAGCATAACCGTTTCTGCTTCTAAACCACCAACGCCTAAAGCGATTACCCCTAGTGCATCAACATGTGGAGTATGGCTATCTGTACCAACACAAGTATCTGGAAAGGCAACACCATCTCTTGATTGAATAACTGGCGACATTTTCTCTAAGTTAATTTGATGCATAATGCCATTACCCGCAGGTATAACATCAACATTTTTAAATGCGGTTTTAGTCCACTCAATAAAGTGAAATCTGTCTTCATTACGTCTGTCTTCAATCGCTCTATTTTTATCAAATGCTTCAGGATCAAAACCCGCATGTTCCACTGCTAGCGAGTGATCTACAATCAGTTGCGTTGGTACTACAGGATTTACTTTAGCAGGATCACCACCTTGCTCAGCAATTGCATCTCGTAAACCAGCCAAATCAACTAATGCGGTTTGCCCTAATATGTCATGACAAACAACACGTGCTGGATACCAAGGAAAATCTAAATCTTGTTTACGTTCTATCAGCTGCTTCAGTGACGCTGTTAACTTTGCAGGATCACATCTACGTACTAATTGTTCCGCAAGTACACGAGAGGTATAAGGTAATTTTGCATAAGCGCCAGCTTGAATTGCTTCAACAGCTTCTCGAGTATCAAAAAAGTCTATGTTTGCGCCTGGGAGTGGCTTGCGATAATCATAATTCATATTGTTGCCTACAAATTTTGTTTAAAAGGTAAAATGCCTATACCTGCGGTATAAACATCTTCTTGATAACTATTTATTGCTAATTATTGATAGTTCATGGGTTATACATCAAGAAAAAGCATTACTTTATATGTAGTTCGACTTTAGCGTATCAAATACGCACACTAGCTAAAAGATAGTTAGCTGACGGCATAAATGCCGACCTACAATTAAAAAACAATGATAATCATGCATAAAAAATTAAGCGAAATTATCAATTTTTTGTAGGTTGGGCTTTGCCGCCAAGGATGGCGGTAGTAGGGTAATGCAGGAGCAATTACCGAGAAGCCCATCAATTATCCACACTAGCTGATAGCTTGCTATTTGACGGCATAAATGCCGACCTACAATTAAAAAACAATGATAATCATGCATAAAAAATTAAGCGAAATTATCAATTTTTTGTAGGTTGGGCTTTAGCCCATCAATTATCCACACTAGCTAAAAGCTAGTTAGCTGACGGCATAAATGCCGACCTACAATTAAAAAACAATGATAATCAGGCATAAAAAATTAAGCGAAATTATCATTTTTTTGTAGGTTGGGCTTTGCCGCCAAGGATGGCGGTAGTAGGGTAATGCAGGAGCAATTACCGAGAAGCCCATCAATTATCCACACTAGCTGATAGCTTGCTAGTTGACGGCATAAATACCGACCTACAATTAAAAAACAATGATAATCAGGCATAAAAAATTAAGCGAAATTATCAATTTTTTGTAGGTTGGGCTTTAGCCCATCAATTATCCACACTAGCTGATAGCTTGCTATTTGACGGCATAAATGCCGACCTACAATTAAAAAAACAATGATAATCATGCATAAAAAATTAAGCGAAATTATCAATTTTTTGTAGGTTGGGCTTTGCCGCCAAGGATGGCGGTAGTAGGGTAATGCATGAGCAATTACCGATAAGCCCATCAATTATCCACACTAGCTAAAAGCTAGTTAGCTGACGGCATAAATGCCGACCTACAATTAAAAAACAATGATAATCAGGCAAAAACACTGAAAACATCTTAATGTTCAACTTATGATAGTTAGTTCATCTCACTTGTACGAATAAATACTATCTTTGATCAATAGGTTTAACAGCTCGTGGCTCTGCGCCAATATAATCAGCTGATGGACGAATAATACGATTATTCGAACGTTGCTCCATTACATGTGCAGCCCAACCAGTTAAACGCGAACATACAAAGATTGGTGTAAATAGTTTAGTTGGTATTCCCATAAAGTGATAAGCAGATGCATGAAAAAAATCTGCATTACAAAATAGTTTTTTGGTGTCCCACATAAACTCTTCACAAGCAACAGAAATGTCATATAAAGCGCTATCACCAAATTCTTGGCTTAATTTCTCAGACCATTTTTTAATAATAACGTTACGCGGATCAGATGTGCTGTAAACAGCATGACCAAACCCCATAATTTTTTCTTTTCGCTCAAGCATTCCTGCCATTTGTACTTTAGCATCCTCAGGAGATTTGAATGTTTGAATCATATCCATTGCCGCTTCGTTAGCGCCACCATGTAATGGGCCACGTAAAGATCCTATCGCAGCTGTTACACATGAAAACATATCAGATAGCGTAGAAGCACAAACGCGAGCAGTAAAGGTAGAGGCGTTAAACTCATGCTCTGCATATAAAATTAACGAAACATCCATTACTCGACGGTGTAACTCAGAAGGCGTATTACCTGTTAACAATTTGAGAAAGTGGCCGCCAGTAGAGTCTTCATCGGTTATACAGTTAATTTCTACTTTGTCATGCGAATAACGATACCAGTATGTCATTATCGCAGGGAAAGCAGCTAATAAACGATTTGCTGCTTGATGTTGCTGGTCAAAGTTTTCTTCTGGTTCTAAATTACCCAAAAATGACGCGCCTGTTCGCATAACATCCATTGGATGCGCACTAGCAGGTATACGCTGTAAAACCTCTTTTAACGCTTGAGGTAAATCTCGCATTGCAGCTAATTCACTCTTATAAGTAGATAACTGCGTTTGTGTCGGTAGTTCACCATTAAAAAGTAAATATGCAACTTCTTCAAACGTTGCGTTGTCTGCTAAGTCTGAAACATCATATCCGCAATAGGTTAAGCCACTGCCTGATTTTCCTACCGTACATAATGCGGTTTCACCAGCACTTTGGCCACGCAAGCCTGCGCCACTTAATTTTTTATCAACCATGTTAACTCCCTAATATTCATATACTTTATATAATTTTATAATTTAACTTTTAGTTACGCGATACCAAAAATCAAACGTTTATTTATTTTTGCCTTCAGAAAATAGCGCATCAAGTTTTTGTTCGTAATCGTGATAACCTAGGTAGTCATAGAGGTCCATGCGAGTTTGCATTGTATCGACTACCGCTTTTTGATCACCGTCTTCTAGTAATGTTTTATAAACTAACTCAGCTGCCTTATTCATCGCTCTAAATGCTGATAATGGGTAAAGCACCATAGCGCAGCCCCATTGGCCTAATTGTTCTTTGTTCCAAAGCTCTGTTTGACCAAACTCAGTTATATTTGCAAGAACGGGGACATCTAAGGCCTCAGTGAATGCTCTATAATGTTCTTCAGTTTGTACAGCTTCTGCAAAAATTCCATCAGCGCCAGCAGCTACGTAAGCTTTAGCACGGGCAATAGCTGCATCTAAACCTTCTTGTGCAAAAGCGTCTGTTCGCGCCATGATAAAAAAGTCTTTATCAATACGAGCATCAACTGCCGCCTTAATGCGATCTACCATTTCTTCTGTAGAAACAATTTCTTTATTTGGACGATGACCGCAACGTTTTTGTGCAACCTGATCTTCCATGTGAACAGCTGCAGCTCCAGCCTTTTCCATATCACGAATAGTTTTAGCGATATTAAATGCACCGCCCCAACCTGTGTCAATATCAACTAACAAGGGTAAGCTTGAAGCTGATGTTATGCGTTGTACATCAGCAATAACATCATTAAGTGAAGTCATCCCTAAATCAGGTAAGCCATAAGAGGCGTTAGCAACACCACCACCAGATAGATAAATAGCTTGATGGCCTAATTGCTCAGCCATCATAGCGCAGTAGGCATTAATAGTGCCGACGACTTGTAATGGTTTGTTATTGACTAGCGCTTGACGAAACTTTGCACCAGGTGATAGATTTTTAGAGTTTAGCGTAGACATAACTTGTCCTTATTTCTTAACGAGTTTATGCACTTGCAGAATCTTTAAGTGCTATTTTATTTTCTATATTTTTTCGTGATGCTGCGATATGACGGCGCATCAATAATTCGGCTAGCTCACCATCGCGATCAGCAATAGCTTCAACAATTCTAGAGTGCTCAGTAAAGGCTTTACTTGCTCTTGGACTATTCATACCAAACTGACATCGGTACATACGAACAAGATGATATAATTGCCCACATAAAATATTAATTAGCTCTTGGTTGTGGCTACCTAAAATAACGCGATAGTGAAAATCAAGATCGCCCTGCTCTTGATAATAAGCAACGCCATTTTGCAGGTCTTTAGATGATGCATGCTGAGCCAGCATTTTTTTTATCTCTATAATCTCATCATCTGTCATATTGTGCGCAGCTTGTCGACACGCCATTCCTTCTAAGGCTTCACGAACAACATAAATATCAAGTAACCCTTTAATTGTGCACTCAATAACACGAGCACCAACATTAGCCTTTCGTTCTATTAAGTGACATTTTTCTAGACGATTTAAAGCTTCTCTTAGTGTAGAGCGACTGACTTGAAACTGTTTAGCAAGTTCTGGTTCACTAATTTTACTACCGGAAGCAATTTCACCTTCAACAATAGCAATTTGCATTTGTTGGAATACTTTATCAGCCGTAGTAATTGCTATTTGTTGTGTTGGATTATTAGATGCCATTAATGATTAACAGTAGTTAGGTATAAGTAGAATGGTAACGTAAATAACATCTATGTCAAGAACGAAAGCAAGTTATTGTCGGACAATAAGCGCAAAAAACAAACGCAAACCGCTATTTAACGGACATATAAAGCAAAAAGTGTCGACAATTTTATTATATCAATACCGCATGATATGAAGTTGTTACAAAAAGGCGACTTGTTGAACGATCATGTACACCAATCCAACAACAAGCTGTGAATAACATGTGCATTTCCGGTGCTTAACCCTAAAAAACACTCGTGAACCAACACTTCAACAGTAAAATAAACTGATTAAAGTCATTAGGTTAAAATATATTAAAATTTAATTAGCATTTGAATAACTTTACACTACAATTAATTATACAGGTTATTTATTAACCGATGCTCGCAACATCAAGTTATTTATATTTGGCTGTATATAAATTTGTTAGCGCACGGCTCATCTCCTTATGAGCCATACCCCTAAGCCCGAAACTTTTGTTTCGGGCTATTTTTATAGAAAAAGAAAGGTAATACCCTTTGTGGTATAAGTTAAATTAGGTTAGCTTAAATTAAATAAGGTGTTGAAGTTTCGTGAAGTGATTTCGGCAATCTCTTCAACCGACTGACCACGTATACTCGCTAAGTGTTTTGCCACTTCAACTACGTAAGCCGGTTGATTTTGTTTACCTCTATGTGGCACGGGGGCAAGATAAGGCGCATCTGTTTCTATCAGTATTCTGTCGTTAGGTACTTTTTTTGCGACATCACGCAATTCATGTGCATTTTTAAACGTTACTATACCCGAGAATGAAATATAAAACCCCATGGCTATTGCTTGCTCTGCCATCTCCCAAGTCTCTGTAAAACAATGCAATATTCCACCTATCTGCTCAGCTCCTTCTTCTCTCATTATCGCTAAAGTATCTTGTTGAGCATCGCGGGTATGAATAATTAATGGCTTATTAAGTTTTTTAGCAACACGAATGTGTTTACGAAAAGAATCTATTTGTACTGCTTTGGTTTCAGGCGCATAAAAGTAATCTAAGCCAGTTTCGCCAATTGCAATTACGCGTTCATGCTGGGCTAAATTTAGTAATAAGCTCTCGTCAACTTCATCTGCCTGGTTTAATGGGTGCGTACCACAACTTAAATACACATTATTAAATTTTTCAGTTGTTTCCACCATTTGGGGAAAGTCAGCAAGCGTTACACTGACACAAAGCATCTGGCTAACTAATGCTTGCTCTGCGTTATGTATTACTTGATTAAGATCATTGTCAAACTCTTCAAGTTTTAAACGGTCAAGGTGACAATGTGAATCAATAAACAAAGTGACTCCTTAGGAATATATATTTTATAGGAAATTGAAGTGCTAACGATTTACTATATATAAAAACACTCAGATTTTTATTTACATAGTAAAGCTAGGCTCAGATGAGTTAAGTAAACGAGTTATTGACTTTTCAATTTGGATTCTTACATTTTCAGGGTCTTCAACAAAGCTAATACCAATTCCCGATGGAGTGCCATTCTGAGAACCTAAAGGTGTAACCCAAACTACCTTACCTTCTACTTCAGATTCTTCAAGCGAGTCAGGTAAAGTAACAATTAACTTAATTTCAGTACCTAAATCAATAGATTCAGTGGTGCGAATAAACAGGCCGCCTTTTTTTAAAAATGGCATATAAGCTAAGTATAAGTCTCGCTCGGTTACAAATTCTAGTTGTATTATTTCCACGTGTTACCTATTTTTTTCATATACTTCAATTAAAAAACATCTGAACTCAGAAAGTAGTTTTTCTATTTGAAAATCTTTATTTGCTTGAGTCAAGGTTAGTATCTGCTTTTTACAAGCGCTGATCAAGGTATGTAATTGCCAAATATCATCTTGTGTTAACTGACGCAGGCGCGCAAGTGCTTGTTCTTCGATAACGGTATCTGGTGAAACATTAAGCCAGTTATTATTAAAACGCATTAAATCAACAATAGCCAGCTCGCACCAACTTAATGATAATGGCTGTGCTTGCATAAACGTTAATATTTTACTGCGTGAGGATGGTTCTGCAATAAATTGGTAAAATAAAGTTGTAAATTCATTGTATTGAACAGCATCTACACTATTTTCTTCAGAGGCAAAGCCAGCAAAAGTTGTCGCTGTGTCACCATTGGCATTACCTTTAAGTGTCTGCTTTGTCGCTCTTAACGCAATATGGCGGCATCTACTAATAATAGTAGGAATTAAGCGTTCAATTTCAGTTGTTAATAAAATAATATGACTATACGCATTAGGCTCTTCTAATGTTTTTAGTAATGCGTTCGCCGCAGATTCGGTCATCTTCTCAGCTGATTCAATAATAGCGGTTTGCCTTTTACCTAATAAAGCTGTTTTCTCAAAAAAAGAGGTTAGTTTTCTTATTTGGTCAACACCAATATTATTACCGATGTGATCGACAATTAAGTGATCAGGATGAGCTTGACCACTAAGTAGTTGACATGACTTACACTGTCCACAAGGGTATAAAATATCATGATGTTCATTTGGTAACTGGCTTACCTTTGACCCCATAACACATTGCTCGCACGCAAGTACACTGATTAACCAACGCGATAAAGCTAACTTTCCTGTACCTGTAACTCCTGTAACTATAAATGCATGAGGCATGCGTTCTAGTTGTATTAATTGAGAGAGTGAACGCTGATGTTCAATTATCTGCGTATTATTAGCATTACTCATCATTTTTACTGCTTTTAATCAATGAATCTATAATATTGATTACATCAGCTAATACCTTTTCTTTAGATTGAGAGGCGTCAACTACTTTAAACTTTTCTGGCTGCTGCTTCGCCTGCATCAAATAGCCATTACGGGCTTTAATTAAAAATTCTAACTTCTCGTCTTCTAAACGGTCAAGCCCTTCCCCGCGACTTTTAACTCTTTTTAAACCTTCAACGGGGTCTAAGTCTAAAATAATATTCATTTCTGGGCTAAACCCATTTAACGCTAAATTATTAATTTGAATAATGGTGTCGAGATCAATTCCTCGTGCGTAATGCTGAAAACTAAAGGTTGCAGCATCAAATCTATCAGAAATAACAATGTTACCAGCACAAAGCGCTGGTTTAATTTTTTCTTGTATATGTTGAGCACGACCGGCACCAAATAACATCAACTCTGCTAAATCACACATTTCTGGTGTGGTAGGGTCTAATATAATCTCACGAATTTTTTCGCCAATATGTGTTCCGCCAGGCTCTCTGGTTAATGTAACGGCTAAACCTTTTGAGATTAAGTACTTCTCCACCTCATTTATTACTGTTGTTTTACCCGCGCCATTACTACCGTCAAAAACAACCATAAACCCTTTATGCATAGTATTCTCTATTGTTATACCAATCTCACTAACTATGTGATCATTTCTACTGGCTAAAACAGATCACTTAATTAATGAAACTGGTATTATTATTAACCCCATATATACTATTGACCTTTCAAAACCCTTAATTTGCCTATAAAAAATGTAAGGTTAGGTCGAATTGCAATTTGACTGGGGATTTACTTTAATTTTATCTCAAAGTATCGACGAGTAATAGGCTAAGATTTAAATACTAACTTACCATTAATACTAGTTTTCCAATATTTTGATTAGCTTCCATAACACTATGAGCTTGATTTACCTCTTGCCAATGAAAGATATGACCAATTACTGGCGTTAATTGCTGAGATTGAAGTAATGGATAAAAGTCTTTCATAAACTGAGCGATTAGTTCACTTTTATATGCGTCAGATCTATTTCGCAATGTC
This sequence comes from Thalassotalea piscium, assembly GCF_030295935.1. Classification (NCBI taxonomy): domain Bacteria; kingdom Pseudomonadati; phylum Pseudomonadota; class Gammaproteobacteria; order Alteromonadales; family Colwelliaceae; genus Thalassotalea; species Thalassotalea piscium. Next base: position 1,709,442 of record NZ_AP027362.1, on the reverse strand, counting down.
GTCGCATGTATGTTGGCTCTTTTCATTAAAAGTTTCGCAACATCCACCGAGTCACTATACCGTCCGCCTAGCATCGATAAAATAACTATTTTTCCATCTAGTGCTAAACAGTTTATATTTTTATTAAGATAGTCGCCACCAACAACATCTAGGATCACATCAAAGCCTTTCGGTTGATGCTCTTTTGTCCAAGTAACAAAGTCTTGTTCACGGTAGTTAATTGAGTTGTCAGCCCCTAAAGCGCGACATGCTTTTATTTTTTCTGTGTTACTTGCTGTAACCGTTACCTGACAATTAATCGCCTTTGCAAGTTGAATTGCAGCAGTGCCGACACCACTTGCCCCCGCATGAATTAATACATTTTGATTAGGTTGTAGCTCAGCAATGGCAAATAAGCTTTGATAGGCAGTTAGAAACACTTCTGCAATACTCGCACCTTGTTCAAAGCTATAATGAATAGGTAACTTGATCAAATGCGCAACTTTTACTTTAGCAAACTGAGCATAACCACCTCCAGCGACTATAGCGCACACCCTATCACCAACCGAGAATTCACTATTTAGCATAGTATTTGGCGGCATTTTTGCTATGACACCGCTGACCTCAAGCCCTAGAATTTCTGACTCTCCTGAAGGTGGCGGGTATTTACCTTGCTTTTGTAAAATATCAGCACGGTTAATACCAATAGCCTTTACTTCAATTAAACATTCATCATCATTACACTCTGGTGTTGATGTTTGCTCAAACGTTAACGTTTGAGCATCCTTTACCGCTATATATTGCAAGATAACTCCAAATTAACCAATTGAAAAAAAGTTGTATTGCTGCCATTCTACTTGTTTTACATTAATTTTATCTACCCTTGCCGTTGAGGGGCCTTGATTAAGCCATTCAAGCATTTTATTAACATTGTCTTGTTCACCACACAATAAGACCTCAACATCGCCATCGGTCAAGTTACGTGCATAACCACTAATACCATATTCAATTGCTTTTTGTTGACTTGAAGCCCGAAAGTAAACACCTTGAACTTTTCCACTTACATGGATTATGTAACTTACATTCATATTAAATACTCTTTAGTTAGGGTCTGTTGATCTTTCCTTTTAGGCTCTGCTATAGGTTATTTTTTAAGATAACAAGACAAAAATAGTGCAATGTAGTAATTCTACCTAAACTATTTTTAACGTAGTTAGGTTGAAAAACAACCATAGCCCTTTGGGTTGCCTTGAAAAAGCGTCACGCTTTGTTGCTTAATGTACATTTGGCACAACCAAATATTACATTAAGCGCCTCATTTGACACCTTTTCAAGTGCAACAGAGCTATAAACTGAAAGATCAACAGGCCCTAATATATAGATTAAATTTGCTAGAAATTTGCACCAATGACCATCAAAGATTAAACTGCGCCCAGATCACCTTTTAGCCCTATAAGTATAGTCAAATGTCAGCAAGAGTTTATTTAAAAGTTTCACGAGAGAAGTCTTTATTACGCAAACACCCATGGGTATTTTCTAAAGCGATCAATAAAATCAAAGGAAACCCAATGCTGGGTGATACTGTTGATATTTATGATCATCAAGAAAAATGGATTGCTAGAGGTGCTTATTCACCAGAATCGCAAATTCGTATTCGGATATGGACTTTCGATGAACAAGAAGAAATTGATCATAATTTCTTTCGTAATAAATTATTACAAGCACAGCAAAGACGAGATTGGTTTATTGAACAAGGACAATTAACTGGTTATCGATTAATCGCAGGTGAGTCTGATGGGCTTCCGGGTATAACGATAGACAAATATGATCAATTTATCGTTTGTCAGCTGTTAAGTGCTGGCGCTGATTTTCATCGTTATACATTAATAGAGTGTATAAAAACGCTTTATCCTAATTGTCACATATATGAACGATCTGATGTTGATGTTCGTAAAAAAGAAGGGTTAACACCTATTACCGGTTGGCTTACCAAAGAGCAACCATCCACTGAATGTATCATAGAAGAGTATGGCATTAAAATTTTAGTCGATATTGAAAAGGGTCATAAAACAGGGTTTTACCTTGATCAAAGAGAATCACGTCGTATTGCAGGTATATATGCAAAAGACAAAACGGTACTTAACTGCTTTTCTTATACTGGCACATTCTCATTACATTGTGCGCAACAAGGTGCAAAAGAAGTGATAAATGTTGACGTATCACAAGATGCTCTCGACACAGCTAAGCGTAACGTTGCCCTTAATAACATTAACGAAGACAAGGTTTCTTACCTTAAAGAAGATGTGTTTAAATTACTCCGTCGATTTAGAGCAGAAAAACGCACTTTTGATATGATTATTTTAGATCCCCCTAAATTTGTAGAATCAAAAGCGCAGCTAACAGGGGCATGTCGTGGTTATAAAGATATTAATATGCTTGCCATGCAACTATTAAAGCCAAAAGGTATATTATTAACATTTTCATGCTCTGGATTAATGGAAACAAGCTTATTTCAAAAAATTGTCGCAGATGCTGCGCTTGATGCCAAACGTAACGCCTACATTGTTGATCGATTACACCAAGCGCCTGATCACCCTGTCTCGAGTAATTACCCTGAAGGATATTATTTAAAAGGATTAGTCTGTCAGGTTGATTAATACCAATCTCACTAATTATGTGATCATTTCTACTGGTTAAAACAATCAACTACTGCGTTATTTATTTTATAATTAGAACAACTAGTTATGAAAATAAATGCCTTGTATTTGACTGTTTTCACTGCGTATAAAATAGATCACTTATTTAATGAAACTGGTATAACTATATTTGTTAGCTAATATATAGATAAAATGTGTAATATACAGCGTTAATTAGCTCAATATTGCACTGCGCTATAGCTGAGAACTTCTATGCTCTTAACCGTTATATTATCAACACTACTCGCTGGTCTTGCGATGCCTTTTGGGGCATTAATTGCTCGTTTTGAAAACATTCAGCAAAAGTGGCTAGAAGAAGAACTTAGACATGGCATTATGGCCTTTGGCGGCGGTGCTTTACTATCCGCTGTGGCGCTTGTACTTGTTCCTGAGGGAATAGCCGAGCACAGCCCCATAACAGCATGTATTTGGTTTATTGTGGGTGGGGTAGCCTTTATGTTACTCGATATTTTACTAAAAAAGATTAATACACCTGCAAGTCAATTGGCTGCAATGCTTTCTGATTTTATTCCAGAGTCTATTGCTTTGGGTGCTGCTTTTGCTACTGGAAACAGCAGTGCTTTTTTACTTGCTGGTTTAATGGCATTACAAAATTTACCCGAGGGTTTTAGTGCCTACCGAGAGTTAAACGCAAAGCCTACTTATAAACCGTATAAAATAATTATCGTATTTACGCTAATGGCACTTCTTGGACCTGTATTTGGCGTATCAGGTTATTTGTGGCTAGCACAGCACCCTGAAACTGTTGCGGCTATTATGTTATTTGCATCAGGTGGGATCATTTACTCAATATTTCAAGATATTGCTCCACAGGTAAAGCTTGAAAACCATTGGGCTCCACCGATCGGCGCTTTACTTGGGTTTAGTCTAGGTATGTTTGGTTTGATGATGACCACGCACTAAGGCGTGGTTAATCTAGTCAATTTCAGAAATGTTAATACCAATAAGATAACTATCGTCAGTTTCTTCGGTAACCCTAACAACCTTTCCTGTAACATTTAATGATTGAACACTGTTGTTTGCAGAATCGATATTTACTTTAACTAAAGTATTTAACTCCATGGGATGTGACATTTCTATGGCTAAACCCGTAGCACTTAAATCTCTACATGTTGCTAATAAAGTACTATCAGCTTCATCATCGATAATCGTAACAGTAACTTCACTATTAACCATCATGCGATAGAAGTCTCTTTTATCGTCATAACTTAACATTGCCACTCCATTAATTGTATAAACTTACTCCAGTTATACTGGTTGAATTTAGCGCTGTCAATAGACCCAACCTTCTTATACTACCTTGAATAAAGAAGTGGCCATTTTTCTTAGTAGATAGTTATTAAAACTGGTTTATATAATTAATGATACGTTTGGCCGAAATAGGAAATGGCGTTTTTAAATTTTGTGCAAATAACGACACCCTTAATTCTTCTATCATCCAACGAGTTTCAGCTATCGCTTTATCAACAGGAATATCCTTTCGTTGATTTGATAATAATACGTGATATCGCTCTGTTACTTTTTCTACTTCTAATAACTTTAATCTATCTTGATTAGGATCGATTGATAGCTTTTCTAATCGTCTAATTATTGCCTGTAAGTAACGTAAAATATCAGGCAACCTTTTAATACCTGATTCAGCAATAAAGCCTTTATGAACTAACGCTTGAAGCTGTTGCTTAATATCGCCCTGAGATTGAATAACATTTAGCGATACTTTTCCCTTTAATTTCTTATTTATGTCATGCGTTAACGACAATATTTTTTCAACGGTTATTGCCGCATGCAGTACAGAGTCTGAAATTTCAGCTCTGACATAGTCCTTTGTTTTATTGAAGTGCGCCTCGTCTCTTGCCAATTCACCATGATCTTCAATCAGCTGCTGACATGCAGCAACTATGCAGTCATCAAGGAGCTCTTTAATTGAACCAAATGGATTGAAGTACATGCCAAGTTTAGCTTTATTTGGCAGCTTTTCTTGTAGGTATTTTAACGGTGACGGAATATTTAACAGTACCAACCTACTTAAGCCTTCTATCATTGCTTGTTCTGCCACCGCCGGTTGTTCAAAAAGCTCGATAGCGACTGTTTTGTTTTTATCGACAAGTGCTGGGTACGCTTTTATTGTTAGGTTAGCGACTTTCTTTTGATAATTAACCGGGATCGCATCAAAATTCCATTGAACGATGTTGTCACGCTCAATGCCTTTGTCAGCGACCGATTTGATTGAAGCTTTCACTTTTCCTTGTAGTTTATCTTTTAAATTATCTAAATTACGGCCTTGGGCAACTAGCTTATTTTTTTCATCAATAACTTTAAAGTTAATCAATAAATGGACTGGCAACTCAATTTGTTGCCAGTGTTCATTTTCGATACGAACCCCGGTCATTCTTAATAAATGTTTAGCTAATGCTTCAGTAAAAAGTAGATCTGATTGCGAAATCGCCGCCAAACAGGCTTCTGCATAATTAGGTGCGGGAACAAAGTTGCGTCTTAATGTTTTAGGTAATCCTTTAATTAGTGCAATAATTAGCTCGTAACGCATTGCTGGAATTAACCAATCGAACCCTATATTTTGTACTTGGTTTAATAAACTAATAGGAATAGTAACACTTACACCATCATCAATATCACCAGGTGAAAAATGATAACTTAATGGTAAAGATAGGCTTCCTTGCTGCCATATATCGGGAAATTTATCCTTACTGACTTTTTCTGTATTTTCATTTAATAAAAATGCTTTGGTAAATAGCAATAGATTAGGCTGTTGTTGCTTGGTATTTTTCCACCAAGAGAGAAAGCTACGCTGACAAATTACTGTGCTTGGCAGCTTTGTATCGAAAAAGTCGTAAAGCTGTTGTTCATCAACTAAAAAATCTTTTCGGCGCGCTTTTTGTTCAAGTTTTTCAATATCAGCAATGAGCTGTGTATTTTTTTGAGCAAACTTTTCATTAATAGTAGAGTCGCCATTAACGAGCGCTTCGCGAATAAAAATTTCGCGACAGGTGTGTGGCTCAATTTTATTAAAATTAACCTTACGTTTAGCAATAATAATTAAGCCATAAAGCGAGGCTTGCTCAAAGGCCATAACCGCACCTTGCTTCTTCTCCCAATGTGGTTCGCTATAACTATATTTAATTAAATGTTTTGCTAAAGGCTCTATCCAGTGTGCTTCAATTTTTCCTGCCATTCGAGCAAATAGTCGGCTAGTTTCAACCAACTCCGCTGCCATAATCCATTTAGGCGGTTTTTTAGCTAAAGATGAGCCTGGAAAGATAAAGAATTTAGTACCACGTGCCCCTTTAAACTCTTTATTTTCATCAAGTTGGCCTAAGTGGCTAAGTAAACCAGAAAGAATTGATTGATGAATAATGTCATTAGCACTGTCTGTCGTCATGTCGAGTGAAGTAAAAGCAATGTTTTGATCTTTCAATGCCAACTTTAGTTGGCTAACAATGTCTTGCCACTCGCGTATGCGGATATACGATAAAAACTCTTTTTGGCACAGCTTCCTAAATTGGTTATTTGATAACACCCGTTGTTGTTCGTTTAAGTAATGCCATAAGTTTAAAAAAGTAATAAAGTCTGACTGCTTATCTTTAAAACGACTATGTTTTTCATCAGCCGCCTGCTGTTTTTCATGGGGTCTTTCTCGTGGATCTTGAATACTTAACGCAGCAACTATTATAAAGACTTGTGCTACACATCCCATGTCTACCGAAGTTAGTACCATTTTAGCTAAACGAGGGTCAACAGGAAACTTTGCTAGCGAACGTCCTGTTGCGGTCAGCCGTGTTTTAGCACCGTGATGCTCAATAGCAGCAAGTTCATCTAGTAAACGAATTCCATCACTGATATTTCGATTATCAGGTGGCTGTAAAAACGGAAAATCGTTAATACTGCCTAAATCTAACGAAAGCATCTGTAAGATAACGGTTGCTAAATTAGTACGTAAAATTTCAGGATCGGTAAATTCGCTACGAGATAAGTAATCATCTTCTGAATACAGACGAATACATACCCCTGAAGAAACGCGTCCGCAGCGTCCGGCACGCTGATTAGCGCTTGCTTGTGAAATAGGCTCGATAGGTAACCGCTGAACCTTAGTGCGGTAGCTATAACGCGATATTCTAGCAGTTCCAGGGTCTATAACATACTTTATGCCTGGCACAGTTAAACTTGTTTCGGCAACGTTGGTCGCAAGAACAATGTTTCTGCCCGTGTGTGGTAAAAATATTCTATTTTGCTCTTGCACAGTTAGTCGCGAATACAGAGGCAATATTTGTGTGTGCGCAAAATTCTCTTTTTCAAGCGCTTGAGCCGTATCACGAATTTCACGCTCACCATTAAGAAAAATTAAAATATCTCCTTGAGGCAATAATGATAACTCTTCAATAGCATTGATAATGCCAGAGATAATGTCTACATCGTCGCCCTGTTCAATTAAGGGCCGATAACGCATTTCTACAGGAAATGTACGACCTGACACTTCAATAATGGGTGCTAACTCGCCGGTAACAGATTTAAAGTGCTCAGCAAAACGTTCAGGATCGATAGTCGCAGAGGTTATAATAATTTTAAGATCAGGACGCTTAGGTAAAATTGAACGCAAATACCCCAAAATAAAGTCAATATTTAAGCTACGCTCATGGGCTTCATCAATAATGATTGTATCGTATTGTCTCAGTAATCGATCGGTCTGCATTTCTGCCAACAAAATGCCATCTGTCATTAGTTTGATAAAACTATTTTCATCAACCATGTCGTTAAATCTAACTTTATAACCTACGACAGAGCCTAACGGTGAATTCAATTCATCTGCAATACGAGTAGCAACCGTTCTTGCAGCGATTCTTCGTGGTTGGGTATGCCCTATTTTTCCTTCAATCCCCCGCCCAAGTTCAATACATATTTTAGGAATTTGTGTGGTCTTTCCAGACCCTGTTTCACCTGCAATAATCACCACTTGGTTATTTTTAATAGCCTCGGAAATTACATCAACGTTTTGACTAACCGGCAAGCTTTCGGGATACTCAATGGTGGGTTTATTCTTAAGTTTAAATGTTTTACTCGCGATAGACTGCTCTATCTGCTTTGCGATTGTACGCAATACCTTCTGTTGTTTTTCAGGCGTTGAGATTTTTTTAACGCCATGCAAACGGCTTTTTAATCGGCCAATATCAGCAAGTTTAACTTGCGTTAATTGCTGATAAAGCGATTCAATTAATATGATATCGTTAGGAAGTACAGAGGAAGACAAAGGGTAAACTCAAAGTAAACTATCAAAAAGTGAAGTTTATCAGTTTACTTTGATAAATACAGCCTATAGTAAGCAGAGATTAAGCGCCAACTTTAAAGCCAGAGCGTAAATGACGATCAATTGCAGACAAAACATCGTTACGGCAAATAGTACCAAGCAAGTTACCATTATCATCAACTACAGGATAAACTTTAGGTTTGTTTTGTAACATTTTTTGACCAAGCTCTATCACACTATCATAAGGTTTAACTGTCAGTACATCTGTTCTCATCAAGTCTTTAACGCTCGCCGAATGAACATTGTGATACGTTGACTCTAGCAATTTAGCTAATATCTCACTTTCTGACAAAAAACCAATTAAATGATGGTTTTTATCAATCACAGGGCCACCAATCTGTTTGGTTTTTAAAAACCTTAGCGACGCTTCTTCTACCGCCATTTCAGCTGTAAAAGTGACGGGGTAATGGTTCATATATTCTTGTACTTGTAATGATTCCATAGGTGTTCCTTTACTCAACTTATTATACAAATTATATTTTAACTAAACGCTCTTTAACCATAGACCTAATTGGAAAATAATTCCTATATTTTTCAAATTATTGTCGCCAAATTAAATGTCTACCAATTTACTTATTTACATTGGTAGTTGCCCACTGCCATGCATCGGTTTTATATAAGGGGACAGTTGATAATGAATGATGGTGACTGCCACTTGACTCTTTTGTCGAATAAGACAGGTAAATTAAGCTTTTATTATCAGCATCATAAATACGACGAACTTTCAGGCTTTTAAATAAAATACTTTTTGATTCTTTGAAAACAATCTCACCATTTTTAGTTTTATCTATCTGAACAAGTTGCTCGGCTGTGATCGGCCCCGTTTGTCGGCATGCAATAGACATATCAGACGGATCAGAAAAGTCTAAGTCAGCTTCAACATGTGAGATATGGCAAGTAACGCCTTTCACTATTGGGTCTTGTTTAGCAACAATGACCACATCTTTAGTGGTAAATAAACCTAGGCTCACTTTACCGACATCATCAGAGCAACCCAAAAGTGTTAGTGTCGCTATCAAAATCAAGAGTAATTGACAGTTATTTTTCATCTTTGAAAATTCCAACAAAGGTTTCCCCTTTAGACGTTTTACTCGCACGATACATTCCTGAAGTATTAAACGGCATAGCAATATTCCCTTGAGCATCAATTGCAATAACGCCGCCTGTACCACCTGCAGTTACTAATACCTTATTTATAACGGTATCAGCAGCTTCCGATAATGATTTTTCTTGGTATTGCATTCGAGCACAAATATCAGCTGCAACATGGTAACGAATAAAGTACTCTCCATGGCCCGTTGCTGACACAGCACAACTTTCATTATTAGCATAGGTGCCAGCGCCAATAATTGGTGCATCCCCAACTCGTCCATACCGCTTCGCTGTCATACCGCCAGTTGAAGTTCCCGCAGCTATGTTACCCGATTGATCCAATGCAACAGCCCCAACTGTACCCACTTTATATTCTGTAGGTAATGAATGATGGGCCGCTTGATAATTTTTATTTGCATCTTGTGCTTTTTTTAATTTTTCTTTCGCTTTAAGTAAGGAGTTGTAACGATTTTGAGTATTAAAATAGCTATTTTCAACTAACGCTAACCCCTGCTCTTTTGCAAATATTTCTGCGCCTTCGCCACTTAACATGACATGAACCGACTCATCCATAACCCGTTGAGCCAGTGCTATAGGGCTTTTAACCGTTTTAACACCAGACACAGCACCTGCATTAAGTGTTTTACCATCCATGATTGAAGCATCTAATTCATGTGTTCCTTCGAAGGTATAAACCGCGCCTTTGCCTGCATTAAACAATGGCGACTCTTCCATGATCTGAATAGCTGCGATAATCGCCTGCTGGCTTGATTTACCTTCCGATAATAGCTGATAACCTGCTTCTAACGCCTGCTCGAGTGTACGCTCATATTTTTTGCGTTTCTCAGCTGTCATCTGTGATTTATCGATAGTACCTGCTCCGCCATGTATCGCAATAGCAAACGGCTTTTCTACGGCATATCCCACAGAACTGAAGCCTATAATAGGTAGCGCAAGGAGTGTTGTAACAATTAATTTATTCATTATATTCCCTTTATTATTTTAAGACATTTAGAATCAATAAGTTGTAGTGTTAGCTACTTTAGCAACTCATGATCACTTGGTAGTTGCTTTGCAATCCACAACGCAAGTTTGTGTTTCATATTTAACAAGTTTTCTTCGCTTTCAGGTAAAGGATGAACTAATTTATCTTGAACAAGTAAACGGTATATTACTTCTATTTTTTCTTTCGCGGCATTAGTGGCTGTAAAACCTTTATAGCCTCTATTTAATGCGTATTTCTCACCAACTATTATTGCTTTCTTTAATAAAGCCGACTCATTTTTTAACTTTTTCATGGTGAACTTAGCTTCCTTTATTTGGGATAATATGTAATACCAATCTCAATAACTATGTGATCATTTCTACTGGCTAAAACAGTCAACTACTGCGTATAAAATTGATCACTTAATTAATGAAACTGGTATAACTTAAATTAAAATTCTTTTAATAAAACTTTGTCAAACTGAGACGATGTAATAGTTAAGCCATTGTCTTCAATCTTTTGGTGTAACGCTTGCTGCTTATTCGTTAATTCGGTTAGAGTGATAGTGTTATCGTCTAACTGATAGACTTGAATTAAGCTTTCATAATAATAATGTAAAATAATTAAAGCATTCTCGTTGTTATTATCCGCCGCGGCTTTAATTTTTCGTAATTTACGATAAATTAAATTCTGTACTTGTTTAACCTGCCAAACATAGAATATTTCAGTAAAGTAATCACTTAAACGGACCTTATATAATATTGCAGAGCAAACCATTAGTGCTAAAACTACGCCGAGTAAATTAAAACGGAAGTTGCTTTCACCATTTGCTATTTGCTCTGGTGTCACACCAAATAGCTGGATAAAAACAGCACCAAATAATAATGACAATATGGCTAAAGTTGCAATAAAGCCAATAATGACCTGATTAAGATGTTTACGATATCTACTTTTATTAATGTGTTTAATGTTCATTAGTGTCCGTTTGTATACCTGAATAACGCTTAATTTGAGTATCAACACTTTGAAACCATGTTGATTGAGCACTTGCTATTTGTAGCCCTTTTTTAGCTCTAGTAATACCAGTATAGAGTAGCTCTCGAGACAAAATTTTACTGTCTTTATTCTGAGGTAATACCATAACTAAATGTTGAAATTCACTCCCTTGGGTTTTATGAATTGTCATCGCATACACACTTTCAAAACTTGGTAACCTTGACGGTAATACTGTTAAATATTCGCCATTAGGCTGCTCGAAATATGCGATTAACATACCTTTTTCATTAGTCCAAACCAAACCTATGTCACCATTGAATAAGCCTAACCCATAATCGTTTTGAGTGATCATAATTGGTTTACCATGATAAAACTGATTATTCGCTTGAGTGTTACCGCTATTATAAAGAATTTGTTCAACTTGTTGGTTAATATTTTCTACACCTTCTAAGCCAACACGTGTGGCACATAAAATTCTAAATTGTCCAAACAAGCTAAAAGCTTTTGATAATTCTTCGCATTTTGCTAGTGGCAGATAATACTGCTTCACTAACTGTGGTAACCATTGATTGATATTTAATGAAAGCAAAGCTGGTATTTCTTGCTCAGCAAGTAAGTTCCAACTTTTGGTAGCGTCGCCCGTGATGACAAGTTCTGCTATGCGCCCTACTAGTCCCTTTGAATCAAAACGTCGGCTTTTGGTTAAAAAAGTAATATGATCATACGCATTGTTTTTAAATGGTTTAAAACCTTTAAAGCGGGTTACTTCAGTTAAATAGCTTTTATTCGCTTTGCTATAACCTTTATGAGGCCTTGGTGCTAAATCAGCCAAAACATTACCAACAGCAACGGAAGGAAGCTGATCTGCATCCCCTAATAATACTAATTGACAATGCTCTGGTAACGCTCGAATTAATCTGACCATCATGGGCAAATCAACCATTGAAACCTCATCAACAACTAAAACATCTAACGTTAATTTATTATCCTGGTGATGTCTAAAGTTCACTTTATTGGGAATAACACCCAGTAATCTATGTAATGTTTGTGCTTGATAAGGAATTTTATCTAGAATTTCACTGGCTATCTCGCCTTTAAAGCCACTTATGGCATTAAGTAACGATTCGGTTAAACGCTGCGCCGCTTTTCCCGTGGGAGCAACTAACGCTATTTTTAATGCCTCAGGCGAATTTAATGACACTATGGCAGCAAGTAGCTTGGTAACAGTATAAGTTTTACCTGTACCTGGACCACCAGCGATAATTGATAAACGTTTATTTAACGCGTTAGCAACAGCAACTTTTTGCCAATCAATTTCATCAACACAGTTATTTGTTCCTTCTATTTTAAAAAGATCATTAAGGCATTGTACTATTGCTGCGCTAGCAAAGCGTGAAGCTAATCGAGTATTGGTTTGATTGTCAGCAATAAAATCGTTTAACTCCTGTTCAAAGTTATAATAACGACGAAGATAAAGGGCCTGCTCTGTTACAACAATAGCTTTATTCTTATCAGGTGTTAACGCTAATGAGCTAAGGAAGTTTTTTAGGGGCACTATTAAAGGAAATTCATAGCCGTTATGACTAACTATCCCATTGTCACTAGCATAAAAGCAAAAGCGTGATCCGGCAATATTGCTTAGTGGTAAACAGCTATTACCCGCTCGTATTGCCTTGCTTATCGCAATAATTAAGTGAAATAATAAAGAAACATCTTCTTTATTAGTTGGTACCTCAGAACTAACTTCAGCGTCTGTAAAAACTGAGTTAGGTGAACCTATAAAGATAAAAAGTGTAATAGTTAGCTCTTTAGCTAAAAAATAATCAATAGGTACTAAATCGTGTAATTGCTCTTGTGCCTGATTAAAGCTCTTATAAGGATAAAAACTTTCTATCATACTCTTATACTGATGAGCGACTGGTGAATTTTCAATTAATGAACTCATTCAATAGCTCCTTTAATAGATTCAACATTATCATGTTCAGACTCTGGCTTAGACACTGTATTTGCGAAGATATTATCTAATTGTGTTAATTCATCTTTCGTTAACTGGCAATAAAAAACACCAGTACCTTTACTTTCAGGGGACATTCCACGCAAGTATAAGTAGTACACGCCGCCAAAGTGTGCCTCTATAGAATAATCAGGAATTTTTTGTTGCAAAAAACGCTGTAGTGCCACACTGTAAATCAAATACTGTAGATCGTAATGATGCGTTTGAATACTTTGGCTTAATTTATCTAAAGTATAATCACTAAAGCTATTACCTAAGTGATTACTTTTATAATCACATAAATAATACTTTCCTTGATGTTCAAATATTAAATCAATAAAGCCATGCATCATCCCTTGTAAAGTAGCAATATTAGGTAAGAAAACTTGCGAATAATTAACTACTGTTTCACCAGTCTTTATCTGAGTATTTACTCGCTTTCTATGAGCTGAGAGTAAGGAAGTTAAACGTTTGGTATCGGCATTAATTAATGGAAAGTAAAACTCAGCTTCACGTAAGGTTTGGCTATGGCTTAAGTCGGCTAAACAAAAATTTTGGGACTCGTTTTCCTGGTTATCTTTAACAAGCTCTGTGGTTACAATTTCATTTAACCAATGCGTTAAATCATGTTCATGGTAACCGCTACCTAAGTCACCAAAGCGCATTAATGGGACAGTATACGCCTGCAACCAATTAGGGTGAGTAAAGTTAACCAACTCTAAAATATCGTGTAATAAGTTACCTGTTTTAGCACCTTTAGCTAAATCAAAGCGAAGTTCGGCTGTGCTTTTAGATTGTTCAATTAGAGAAGCTTCGTCTAACAAGTCGCGATCAGGCGAAGAAACACCAACATCACGTAAATTTCGGCTTAAAGCTGTAAATGAACTTAACCACCAGTTTCTTTCTATTGTTCCACTAAAACTGGCCGCTTGCGCTGAAATAACCTCGATATTATTGGGTGCAGTTGTTATAGGTAAGTCACCTTCACTTACCGCTATTACTCCTATACTTTCTGGATTGTCATTTGCTAATGTAGCTAAACTTTCAAGAATATCTTCTCCAGCCTGCCAAGATAATGCTTGCCCTAACGGTGACAGTTCACTTTTATCAAAATTGGTAGTTAAAATATAACAACGCTTTTCTGCACGAGTCACTGCTACATATAGCAACCGTATAGACTCAGCATATTGTTCATCTGCCATTGCTTGTTTAGCTTGGCTAGCACCGTCTAAACTCAGCACTAGCTGACCGTTAGCCTGGTGATATTCTATTAAGTCAACATTTGTTCGTGCTACTTTTAAAGGATCTTTATGGCGCGTAGCAAAAGGTACAAACACTACTGGATACTCCAAGCCTTTAGCACCATGTTGGGTTATTATTTTAACTAAATCTTCTTCACTTTCTAACCTTAGTTCAGCTTCTATTTCTGTATGGTCTTGATTAACTTGTTGTTCAAACCAATGCAGTAATTCATCAGGTTGTTGATGGCGCTGACCGGCACTTTGTAATAGCTCAAATAAGTGCAAAATATTAGTGAGTTCGCGTTCTTGTTGAGGCTTAAACTTAAATAGATCATGTAATAGTTTTAACGCCATTGTAATAAAACCACGAGCTCGCCAAAGTGAACGAAGAGTTATAAAGCGCTCTGCCAATTGCTGCCAATGAATATCATTGTCTAACAGCTCAAGATAAGCTTTTGGCGTTATCCCCAATAGAGGGCTAGTTAATGTTGCTAAAAACTGATGATTATCTTCAACATAGCAAATACCTTTTAAAACAAGCAGCAGCTGTTTGCTTTGCTCACTCTGCCATAAATTCGCTCTGTTACTTAAATATACACAAGCTAAATTGGCTTCATTAAGAGCTGTTCTAATATCAGCTGCTTCTGTTCCATCTCTGACTAAAATAGCAATATCTTTTGCTGTGAGACTTTGCTGGTTAACAGCTTTATTAGGATAGAGTAAACGTGTTATTTCATTGGCACACCAACGCGCTAATTGTTGCCGATAGCTTGCTGGCGCACTTTTACCTTCCGATTCAAAATGAACAAACTGTAATGCATTATATTGTTGGTCAAGCAACTCTTTTTCATCAGCTTTAGGCGAAGGATTTACTGGATGATATTCAATATTATAACAAAAAACATCGCTAGGCTCTTCAGTTAATGTATTGCCATAAAATAAACGATTATAACCTGTTATCATCGCTTTACTCGACCGCCAGTTTGTATCCATTACCCATTGATAATTACACTTTTCTCGCGCATTTAAATAAGCAAATACATCACCCCCTCTAAAACCATAAATAGCCTGTTTGGGATCGCCTATCATGAATAATCCGGCTTCGGCTTGAGTATTATAAATAGCAGTTAAGATATCAAATTGTTGAGGATCGGTATCTTGAAACTCATCAACTAACGCAACGGGGTATTGCTCGAACAAAGCATTAGCAAGTGCTGTACCGTTACCAGATTTGAGTTGGGTAGCTAATGTGGTAATTAAATCATCAAAGGTCAGTATATTTTGTTCTTGTTTTATTTGAGCTAGCCGCGAGCGCATTAAATAAATGCCTGACTGTGCTACAACTAAAGCTTTTGCCTTAGCTACCGCCTTAATCGTTGCAGTAATCGACTTTTTAAGACGATTTGCAGGCAGTAGTATTTCAGTTAGCTCGGCTTTTATTTCAGAGCGAGGTAACCTTCGACCATCTAAAAATGCACCAGGAAAGGCAGATTCAGTATAAGAAAAATCTGTTACCACCTGTTTTAGCCATTTAATTAATTGATCTAATTCAGCTTGTCTTTGTTCTTTTTCTACCCCTTTTTTGCAATCAATCAGGTGAGTTGTTAATGCATTCATGCCGCTTTCGATAGCACTTAGTGAGGCTTTAACGTCCGAATAAAACTGCTGCTTTATACTTTCTTCATCAATTACATCGAGAACACAGTAATGGTTAATTGCTTTAGTAAACTGTCGTACAAATGTTTCAGGTGTTACCCAAAAACTGGCAATTGCTAAAAAATCGTTCTCTGCTTGATCTGCAAGTTGTCGATACCAATCTCTACAAACCTCTATAGTATACTCTTGGCTATCTACTTCCATTTGCGCATTAAAAGAAACACCACTTAAAAAAGCATGTTGGTTCAAGACCCGTTTACAAAAACTGTGAATAGTAAAAATAGCGGCTTCGTCAATATTTACCAATGCCCTATTCAATAGCAGTAAACGTTCAGGTTCAGTTACGCGTTCAGCTATCGTTGAAAAGTATTCATCAGATTGCTCAAGATCATGCCATTGTGTAAGTGCTTGACGGATAAAAGCTTCTATTCTGCCGCGGAGTTCTTCTGTTGCATCTTTAGTGAATGTCATCACTAATACTTGTTGAACGGTTAGCTTTCTTTCAAGTAATAATCGTAGGTAAATACGAGTTATATTGAAGGTTTTACCTGTACCTGCACTTGCTTCTATTAAGTGTTGTCCAATTAATGGTAAATATTGCGCGACAAGTGGCTTAGTCATTTATTTTTTCACCTGTTTAAGCTGAGCGAAGATCGGCTGATATAACGCCATTAACGGGTCAATAATGTCATTTAATAGCGGGCATTGGGGCCAAAAATATTGCAGGTAAGGATCATTACCCAAGCAAAAAGTGTTATTAGAGTCATGCCAGAAGTTTTCTAAAGCGTTTTGATCCATACCTTTACTTTTTACTACTTTTTCTGCTAGCTCGCCATTAAGTAATAGTGGGCGCTGTAGCCCGGCAATATACTCTTGCAACAACACTTCTAGGCTATGCGCTGTATCATTAAGCGACTGATATTTAAACTGCTCCACCTTTTGTGATTTTGTATTAAAATAAAAACCTATAGTTGCTACTACATTTGATAAACCGTGCTCGGGATGTGAACTATTTAATGTTTGTATGAGTAACTGACTAATGTACAGTGCTAACTTATCTTTTATTTTTGCGGCAGATGAACGGTAAAATATGCAATGTTCCCCTTTAATTGGTAGCTGGTACTGTAAAGTCACCGAAATAATGTCTGCAGTATCTTTACCTTTCTTGATAGGAATAATAATTTCACCAGTAATAAACTCAAGTGAGTCAACATTTTGAGCATCATCATTTTTGATAGCCTCTGCCAAGCTTTTGCTGTTAGCTTGCCATTTTTGAAACTCTTCATCCATCGTTGGTAACGCTGGAAATTTACCACTCGCTTTAGCAAAAGCTGTTACCTGCGCGAGTCTTGATTCAATAGGTTCAGGGGAATCATTTAAATGTTGTGCCAACAACTCTTGATTGTATAAATAACTCTCAAGGCGGTCAGGCGTAAAAGGTTCAACATCGCTTAGTTCAACCGTTTGGTTATCTAAATATAAATTTAAACGCTTTTTGGCAAAGTGTTTAGCAGGATGATGATAAAAGTTGATTAAATCTGAAACCGAAAGTGTAATTTCATTTTCAGAAAGCGGGAGCGGTGAAAACAATTTATTATCGATATTATTATCTAGCGTTGTAGATTTAGCTAATGCCTGCCCAAGCGACAACCAGTGAGGATCGAAACTTGTGAAACGTCCTGTAAAATTGCGCAAGCTAAATGCTTGCATAGGCAATTGCCTTAATTGATTAGTACTATCAGCAACGTCTAGCTCACTAGTGATAATGGGGTTATCTGAGTAATCAAAGTGCCAACCGTAGGCTAGTGTTAAATAATTAATCAACTCCTTTAAAACAACAGAAGGTTCTTTAGGAGAGTTTTTCTTGATGTTACGTCCTTGAAAACTCAAATAAAGCGCTTTACGAGCTGATATTATGGCTTCTAAAAATAGATATTTATCATCTCCCCTTCGAGATCGATCACCAATAATACTTGGCTTTAATGCCATTAAGTCGAAGCCAAGTGGCTGCCTCTGTCGTGGAAATTCTCCGTCATTCAAACCAAGTACTGCTATCACTTTAAAAGGAATGCTTCTCATAGGGAGCATAGAACAAAAAGTCACCTGACCCACCATAAATTGGCGGCCTGCATCTGGTTGACTGAAGTGGTTATTTAAAAATTCTTTAATAATGTTTAGGCTAAGTGCGTCAGTAAACTGAGCATGGTCACAATATTCAACTAGCGACTCTATCGCAGTATTGATTGCTACAAAGCCAACTTCATCAGTAAATTCAAAAGTTTGGGTTAATAAGTTAGTTAAATATTGATGCCATTGTTGTGGAGTTCTTAGTTGACTCAGCGTTGTTGAAAACAATTGTAACTGTTCAATAAACAACATTAAGTTGCCTAAGATTAATGCATCATTTCCTTCCACATCTGCTAGTAATACTTGGTCTTGATACAAACACTCTTGATCAGCATAGGCAAAGCCTTGTAATAACTTAGTAAAACCAAATTGCCATGTAAATTGGCCTGAAATAGTATGACTGTTTAAGACCTGCTGTTTATGCGGCTGATCTAAGCCCCAATGAACACATGCTTCATTTAACCACTGGCTACACTTTTCAATACAATCGTTGGTAAAGCCAAATTTAGTTTGTATAGCGGGGATTTTTAACCAAGATAAAATTTGCGAGACATTAAACCGGCTATCAGGTAACGAAATAATTTCTGTAAAAGCAATAACTAACGGGTTACTTTCTTTACTGATCCTATCAGATATAGAACAAGGTAGTGGTGGTATATCGCCTGACAGATCTTGCCAACCACTAGCAAATACCGCTTGTACATAAGGAGCATACTCTTCTACCTGCGGGCACATAACTAACACATCTTTTGGGGTTAAACTCGGGTCTTCATTAAATTGATGCAATAACCAGTCATGTAAGCCTTGTACTTCGCGTAAGGCACTATGCCCACTGGTAAGTACAATTGAATCATCAACAGTTTTAGTGCCTTGCTTGTTTAACAAACAACCGTCAGTAAGTGTTAAAATATCCTCTTGAACTTGGGTAAGAAGGCTATTTTTTGCCTCTTTATTGGAATCATTACTTAAAAAGCTTTGATAAACATCGATATCAATAGTGGAATACTGTTGCAGCAAAGCTAAAAACTCTCGTCCTTGTTGACCTAAGTTTGCCAGTAAAGGATTACCAATTAGCTTTGAAATATCATTATAACCTTCAGTCCATTCGTTCATATGCTGAAGGGCTTGTTTTTGGGTTTTAATATCGCCCCAGTAATTAAAACAAGGGTTAAGGTGAAAAAAGTGAACTTGGGTATGCTCGCTAATTGCATTAATAAAGGATAACCACATTGGTGCCATGGCATTAATCCCAAAAAAAGAGATACGCTTTGGCAATAAGTGTAAGTTTTCCTCGATATTATCAATAGCGCTTTGCATTAATTCGAGTGGATTATAAGGCGTTTCTTGTGTGAGCCTTAACCATAAATCAGACTGCCACGCAGACAGTTTTTTGAAGCTCTCGTCATTATTATCGCTTTTATCATGGAAAGTAAAATCACCTTGATACCAATGATTTATCCATTGAGGTCTGAAAATCAAATATTGTTCGTATAAATCGGCTAGCTGACAAGAAAGCTGATAGCGCTTAAGTTGCTTTGCACTACTATCGAAATTGTCACTCTGTTGCCAATAGTGAGTAACTTCCTGATATAATTCATTATCAATTACATCTTGGACTGCTAGCTCTTGATATATTCGCCAACAAAGTGCTTCACGCGAATAAGGAGACTGATCAGGTACTTTTTCAGCGCTGGCTAAAGAGCGCATTAACTGCCACAGAAATTGTGCGGGCAGTAAAAACTCATTGGCTAAGCTGATTTGTCTAGATTGCGCTAGCGACATATTGAGCCAATGCTGCATGCCAGCATTTTGAACAACAATAACTTCTTTAGCAAAAACAGGTAGTGGAGAAACCTGATGAATTTTATCAAGTAGGGCTAATAAGTTCTCCATTTTATTGGCGGGGTATAAATGTATCAAATTAGCTCTATCGCTTCACATAAATCATAGCTAAATTTAACCACATAAGCGCTCATAACTCTAGACAAATTCAGTTAATTACACCGGGTTTATTAGGGGCTGTTGAACTTTCAGTTTATAGCTCTTTTGTACTTGAATAAGGTGTCAATCGAGGCGCTTAATGTAAAATTTGGTTGTTCCCAACGCACATTAAGCAACAAAGAGTGCCCCTTTTTCAAGACAACCCAAAGGGCTATGGTTGTTTTTTAACCTAACTACGTTAAAAAATCGTTAAGGTAGAATTACTACATCGCACTATTTTCGCCTTGTTATCTTAAAAGATAGCCTATAGCAGAGCCTAAAAGGAAAGATCAACAGCCCCTAGTTAGATTTACTAGAAGTTATTAACGGATAAAATCAAGCTGTTCTTGATAAAGTTCACCTAAAACAGGAACAGTAAACTTTTGACCTAATGTTGCATGATAAAATGCGACAAGCCAAAAAATAGCAACAAAAATATTCAGTAACCATCCAAGCAGTGGTATGAAAGATAAAATAGCTGCCGTAACAATTAAACCAAGAGACTGCCGTAAATGAAAGCGAGCTAAAGTGGAGTGATTTTTACCATGTAATACAATAGCCAGCAACCAACCGACCACAGTTAAGTAACTAATTATAGAGACAATCCTTGACATATCATACTGTGTTTGACTATCTGAACGATAATGCGTCATAACGGTAACCTCCTAGATAAAATCCTTAATCTAAAGCTAGCGAAAATTTGATCACTATACAAATTTAAAACGCTCAAATGTTCAAATTTTTCACTGTTTATCGCTAAGCTATTACTTTACATAGCAATTTAAATTAAGAAGGAAAAGTTATATAAAAGTATTAACCAATAACATTAAGTAGTAATAAATTTGATTTACCACCACTTAAAACAACCTTATAAAAACACCAATTTGTGACAGTTTTATGATTAATACAAGAAATAGATTCGAACGAAAGCTGACACAATACAAAGGGAATGTATCATGTGTTTTTTACTCTCAACCACTTTGTTTGAGCTGACTAGTTAATTGCTTAAATTGTTGCTTAAGCTTATCTATCTCTTTAACTCGTTCATCTGCTGATAACGACTGATAATGGACTTTTTTAAAGGTATTAATAAAAGTCAAAACAGCAGCGCTAGCTGAAGGCTTTTCTGAAATAATGTGCTGGGCTAGTTGATCAGCAGTTAAGGTTGGTGTTTTCAAAATACCTAATTTATTTGCTGACTTGATTAATTTATTTAGTAAAAGTACCTCCGTTGGAAAGCGAGAAGCCTTATTCTTTTTCCGTAAACTAATCAACACGACTATCATTGCCAACATTAATACACTAATAGCAATAATAAGACGCTTGTGTTGAACGAATGTTAAATATAATGCGTTAATCACATTAATTTGATCATTAATTGAATAGCCGACAACCCACTTTGTCCATTGGTAATCTATTGCCTCAAACATATAGCGTAATTGGTTAAACCATTGACTTGCATTAAATGAGGCAAATAAGTCACTTGAAAGCATGTTTTGCTCTTGTTGCAGTAACTCAGAAAAGCCTGTTTCTACCCGTTCAGGACTAACTGCTGCTGTCGGGTCAATGCGTAACCATCCTCTGCCAGCAATCCATACTTCACTCCAAGCATGTGCATCTCTTTGATAAACACTATAATAATTACCTCGTTGATTATACTCACCACCTAAGTACCCCAATACCATTCTTGCAGGAATACCTGCCGAGCGCATTAAATAGGTAAAACTACTAGCATAGTGCTCGCAAAATCCTGCTTTGGTATCAAAATAAAATTCAGACAAACTATTATTACTTAATAATGGAGGGTTGAGCGTGTAGTGATAATTCTGTTGATTAAAGCGTGTAAGTACAGCTTTAACTAAACTTAAATCATCTTGGTATAACCGTCTTAAACGTTGGCCTTCGTCAGCTAATGCTTGATTATTTCGTTCATTAACTAACAAATTACGATTTCTCGCAGTTGGGGTCAGTATAATATTGATATGATCTGTTAACGCCGAGGTAACACGATAGCTAGTAACAGAGTTTAATTTTTTGTTTGCCGTTAAGGTAAAGTCTCGGTTTTTATTAACTGTTTGTTGTTCACTTTTCACATTGGTCATTATATTTAAACCAAATAACCATTGTTGAAAATTAGGTTCAACAATGACTTGATAACTTACTAAAGGCAATTTTGAAAGTCCGATAATACTAGAAAAATCAGGCTCTTCCTGTAGTTGTTGCTGCCAAAGGTTCTGATAGTTGTCTTTGCGCTGATACCATTTAATACCATCAAAGTCTTCTAACACTAACGTACGCCAATACATTTGTTGGTAGTTCGGTGGGGCTTGGTCAAACTCAACACGAAATGCTAATTTGTTCGATAATGCTAACTTTGCAATATCTCCAACTTTGACTTCATCAGATAATCCTACCTGGGCATTTTGAGCCGCAGGCATTTGCCAAAACGGTGCTATTTTAGGAAAACCGATAAACAATAAAAGCGTTAACGGTATACTTTTAATTAAGGTAGTTGTAACCCCTTTTGCCAGTGTTTTATGGCTTGCAGTTTTATAAAAAATGCTGAACAGCAGCATAAAGTTAATCGTTAAAAACAACAGAACCAATAACATAAAATAGAGTGACTGTATAAAAACAAGTGAAGTAACTAAAACAAAAATGCCTAAAAGCACCTGAATATAAAAGTCTTTTCTACTTGTTAATTCTAGTGGTTTCAGCAGATAAGAAAACACCAACAAATGTACCATACTATTCAGTAAGCCAAGCTGTTTTGCTGATAATGCCAACAAAAACAGTCCCGCAATCGATACTAATAATTTAATCAATCGATTTGGTTGTGCAACCAATTTCAAATAAATACTACTTTGCCAAAGTAAACTAATAACGATATACGCAATTAACCAACCTGATAATTCAAGTACTAGGGTTAAGCAATTCAAACCTAGTGAACACATTAATAGTAACTGAGTCTTTTTAGAAAGAGACAAATGACCTTGCACCAGCTTTTCTTGTAGCAATATGTTTTGGTTAATACTCAAGGAGGAATATCGTTTATTGACCATATAATGCGATCTCTTTTAAGCAAATATGGTGATGAAGTGAGCCTTGGTCTGGCGAAATTGTGTTAGTAGGCAAAATTAATCCAAAAACTTTTTCTCGCTTTTGAAGCTCGATAATTAAATAACACAACCAACGTAACTGCTGCTCAACGGGGGCTTGAGGTAAAGCACTTAGTGATAACCAATTAGGCGTACTATCCAATAGCTGATCATAGTTTTTCGAATACCAACCCTGTCCTCGAGCCACATGTTTCCATGCTACTTTTCCTAATGACTCGCCACTTTTATAAGGAATAAGTTCATTAAATTCATCGACACCATTTTGAGTTGTTAACACCTCGCTTAAATGATCCGTTGAAACGTCATTCGCATTAGTACTTAAAAACTTCTCAATGTCTATTTGAGCAGGTTTTTCAGGTTTAGGATAAACTAATACAGAAGTATTTAAATCAACGCTAGTCCAACATCTAAATAAACCAAAGCCATAATAACTTTGTACTGTTAAACGCGGTAAAATACCAAGTCCCCTTTTCTTAAGGACAACTGGAATTAAACACATTGTATCAGTTGAAAAATCCTGGGGTTGGGTAATATGAGTCGATTGAAAGAATAGCTGATAAGCAATTCGAATTTTAGTTGTGGATAATAAAACAGGAATATTAATTGGTGAATCAGCAAAGCCGAATAGTTGTTGTGTTTTAACTGAAATTGATAATTTCAATAAGTTATTAAAGCTTTGTAGCATCGCAGTAATAAAAACACTTACCAATAGGTAACTTAATAATATAATTAGATTGTTTTGATAGTTTGTTCCTAAGATAAACAGTAATAAAACAAAGAACAAGTATGAAAACCCAAACTTACTTGGAAAAATAAAGATATTGCGCCGAGAAAGCACCTGCTGCTGAGACTTAGGTACTTGCTTAGTCAGCCAGGTGTTGAACTTCCGTTTAAACCATTGTTTTATCACTACTATAACGCTCATTTAACTAACAACAGTTAAGATAACAATGGTGAAATTGCATCAACTGAATGTAAAATTCGCTGTGACGAATCATTCGTTGCTTCAGCTTTCATATCAAACGCGGGGTTTAACCTATGTTGACACACAGCTGAAAATACAGCTTGTATATCATCAGGTAACAGATAGTCTCGACCTTCAATAAATGCCCAAGCTTTAGCAGCAGATATTAACGATTTTCCTGCTCGTGGCGATAGAGGATTCACATCATAATGACCATTTCTGCTTTGCTGTAAAAGAGCCACAACATAGTTTAAAACTTCCTCTCCCACGTGTATATTTTGAACTTTTAGCTGTATTTCTATAAGTTGCTCTGGTGTTATAAATGCTTTCAACGAGCTAAAGTCGGTAGCACCAAACGCATTGGATAATATTTGTTTTTCTGCTTCAACCGAAGGAAACCCTAAAGAAATCCGCATCATAAAACGGTCTAGTTGAGATTCAGGAAGTGAATAGGTGCCAGAGTGAAACAATGGGTTTTGTGTTGCTATAACAAAAAAAGGCTGTGGTAATTGATAGGTTTTTCCATCAATACTCACACGATTTTCTTCCATAGCCTCAAGCAACGCACTTTGTGTTTTAGGACTTGCTCTATTGATTTCATCCGCTAAAACGAGCTGATTAAATATAGGCCCTTGGTGTAATTTAAACGTTTGATTTTCTGTGTCATAAATTGAAACGCCAATAACATCAGATGGCAGTAAATCACTGGTAAACTGCACCCTTTGGTAGCTTAAATTTAATGTAGCAGCGAGTGCATGCGCGAGTGTTGTTTTCCCCATCCCTGGCAGATCTTCGATTAACAAATGTCCTTTAGCAAAAATACAGGCTATTGAAAGTTTAACTTGCGTTTGCTTACCAATAACAATTTGTTCAATTTGATGGACAACAGAACTTACTAAATCATTCATACTACAGGCCTTTTTACAATGTAGTTCTATTAAATTTACTTCAAAATGTGTTACAAACATCACATTAATAATTTATCAAGTAAACCTCTTTTTGTTGACCTTAATCAACACCACTGTTCATTAGAGTATGACATGCTAGTGCTAAGTTAACAAAAAAGACGGTGACTGCAGATCATACCTTAAATATTATTGTTCGGCTGCTAAAGGCCTTAGTTGTTGGAGTAAGCCACCAAAATTAAGCGAAGCTAGCTGTAATAATATTATGCTGATGTTAGTACCTAAATTCAGCCACCCTGTCACTCATTGGAAAAAGTATGGACATAGATTTTAGTGAAATTACCTATTTAAAAAACCCTAATGGCTTAACATTAAAGGCTGACTATCAGCAATTTTTGTTGTCGTTAAGCGGCCCTACAATTATTGATATAAGTGGTAAGAACCAAGAAAAATGCCGCGTGATAGTTACTTTATTACATGGCAATGAACCTTCTGGCCTTATTGCTCTTCATCGTTGGTTAACTTCTGACAGCTGGTTACCCGTACCAGAGACTAACATTCGTATTATAATATGTTCAGTAGAAGCGGCTAGCAAATCGCCTATTTTAACACATCGCTACTACCCAGGAGGTTTAGATATTAATCGTTGCTTTAATAGCCGAGAAGACGATGGCTATTACTTAAGAGCAAGTATGCTGAAGCAGGCGATAACAGAAGTTAGTCCTGAATGTGTGATCGATCTTCATAACACCCCTGGTTCTGGACCTTCATTTGCGGTTAGCACTATTATTACACCAGAAGTACTAACACTCACCTCTTTTTTCTGCGATAGCATTATATTATCAGGTCTTAAACTTGGTAGTTTAATGGAGCAAAACTTCCACTGCCCTATTCTAACAATAGAGTGTGGTAGTGCTAACGATGAACAGTCACATGAAACCGCATTTCAAGGTATTAGCCAACTAACAACATGTTGTTGTATTTATCATTTTGATCAAAAAATGAATGTAGATATTATTTCTAAACCATTTCGATTACAACTTAAACACAATGTAGAGCTTTCATTTAGCGAGCATGATGAAGGTAATGAGGGTGTTACATTAAAAGCGACAATTGAACAGTTTAACTTTGGCAATGCAAGAAAGGGGCAAATGATTGGTTGGGTTGATGATCGAGGCTTAAATAACTTTCAGCTGCTTAATGATGCACATGAAGATGTACTTACAGAATACTTCACTTTACGTGACAACCAGTTAGTATGTGCTACAAATATGAAAATTTTTATGGCAACAGCCAATGTGAATGTTGCTAAAGACGACTGTTTATTTTATTTAGTGAAAGCCAACTAATATTTTTCAGCAAATACATTGTAACTCAACCAATGCTAAAAGTTTTGTGTGAATCAAGGCTGATTTGTGTTCCTAATAGCTGGCTATTAGTAGCAAATTAACGGTTTTTTAGTTCCAAATAAAAACCAAGTACCTACGTCCATGCAGGCAACGCAGTTACGCCCGAAAATCTTAGCTTGGGTGTACTTAGCTTATCCCGAACTCAGGTTAGTTAGAATGGAGCTTTATCTATTGCCTCATTTAATGGTATGTCTGGCCAGTAATCATTTCTAATAAAGTGAATAAACTTTAATGTTATAAATGCATCGAACCAAACATTAAGCTGTTTGTTAAATTGCCTATTACTTGCTGCGTTGGTATTATTCTGGGTGTTTTGTTTACTAATAAAACGTTCAAATCCCAGTGCTAACAGCCCTTCTTTAGCCTCTATTGATAGGTTATCTAACCATTTATTGAGATCATTACGGTATGCATAAAGTGAAGAAAATGAAACTATCACTTCTTTCAGTAAAACGAATACTTGTGGATGATAATAACAATAGTCTAGTTGCTGACGTTGTAACTCAATAATATGGTTAACTGCAGGTCCTGTGCCAAATGGTACTCTGTCTGAGCGCCTTGCGGTTAACTTGATGGTATGCTCTTTTAAATAGGTAATATCACCAAGTTTGGCTAACTTATTTAATAAGTAAAAATCTTCACCTGCACTACGCTTGGGAAAGCCTCTGACATTCGCATAGGCATTAGCAGTAAAGGCTAAAATACTACCTATAGTATAAAAATTATAGCTAGAGCCAGCATAGTTTAACCCTGCAACATAATAGTGTAAGGCTCTTTCATATAGCGCATTAGCTTGATGAGTTTCAGTATGCTCACATTGATGATAAAAATGATAACAGGCACCAACAGTGTTAATACACAATGTTGATAACGCGTTAAAATACTCGTCGGGTAAACTAGCATCAGCATCGGTAGAACATATCCACTCAGATAAAATAATTTTATCAGCAATTAGCGCTAAAGCAGTATCAACTCCCTGTTTTCTTGCCAAGCCAACACCTTGTTTAACTGGTATTGGCAGAGTAAAGCTATCAAGAATAAGTATAGATGAGTTACAGCCATATACTTGTACTAAGCTATAAAACCCTTCTTGCCAAATAATATTCCCACGGCTACATACCGCATCAAATAATGATTTTTGGGGGACTTGATTACAATCACTGTCGGGTTGGTTGATCACCAATACCATCAAGGCATTTTGCTTAGCAAGTATTGAAGTAAAAAACTGCTCAACGAAGTCATCAATTTCTTTATATGCTGGGATCACTACACTATGTGTAAAGCGCAAATCACTCGGAAAACTATGTAAAGCAGCGATACATGGCTCAGCATAGTGATTTAAATACTTTTCAATATTTTTCATATAAATTGCGATTACTTAACGCTATTTGAGCGTATTAACTTTAAGCTACATAATTTGTACGACTTAATTCGTACAAAATTCGTACTCGAAAGATCAACACACCCTAGTATTGCACGGTTCAACAAAGCTTAATGTAATGCGGCTCTAAAAGGCAGTTTTGAGCAAATTTCTGCTTCTGCGACTAGAACCTCTTCCAAGCGTTGATGGACTTCGTCTTTATCAAAGTATTCTAAGGCTAATTCAACAAATAAGTTTTTATGTTTTTCTTCAGATTTAGCAATAGCGTGATAAAAGTCTTTTTCTTTTCCTGCTGGTAACGCCTCAGCTACTAGAGCAAAACGCTCATGCCCGCGGGCTTCAATAACTCCTGCAACTAATAAGCGATCAAGGAAAAAAACATCTTGACCATGACGAAACAGTTTACGTATCTCTTTAATATAAATATCTTTCTCGTCGTTAGACATTTGTAGATCTCTTGCCTGCATTAGCTTCATCACTTGTTTAAAATGAATAAGCTCTTCAATAGCAAGGTCTGTCATTGCACGCACCAACGTTTTGCGATCAGGATAATGCGATAACATAGATACAGCCATCCCTGAAGCTTTTTTTTCAGCCGCTGCATGATCTTGTAAAAAGGCATCAAAATCAGCTAAAACAACATTAGCCCATTCAGGTGGAGTGTGATATTTAAGTTCGAACATAGAAAGATAATTAATAACTAGAAAAATTTAGCTGTATTTTACACTGCTACAAGCGTCAATACCAAGAGGATTGGAAAATTACATCAATTAACCATAGGTGAGCACCAGTTAATTGACCTAATTTTAAGTAAGAGATTTAAATCTAAAGTTAAACCACAAAGTACAGTTAACTTACCTAGAAAAACTGTAATTGTGGGATAATAAATACATTTCAAAAATTTAATCAATTAAAGTTAAAGTGATTCATCATTATTAAAAGTAAAATCGCTATTTTGTATTAGATATTGTTTAAATTCATCTATCGGTAAAGCTTTGGCATAATGCCAACCTTGACCATACACTATGTTCATTTTCAAAAGCTCATCTGCTTGTAGTTGGTTTTCAACTCCTTCAGCAATAACATTAGCGTTAAGCTTATTCGCTATAGCAACAATATTTGGAATTAATGTTGATCTAATAGCCCCTGTTTCAACTTCATCGACAAAAGATTTATCAATTTTAATGGTATCAATATCCAACAGTTTTAATTGTGATAGGTTAGAATATCCGGTACCAAAATCATCAATGGAAATTTGGATACGACTTTTTGAAAGTTGATCGAGCGCTTCTCCCGATTGACCACACTGTAACTGTTCGTCTTCAGTAATTTCAAAACAAACTCGTAAATTTGGTTGGGCTGCTCGAAATAACTCAATTCCTTTAAGAATATTGCCGTTATTAATGTCTTTTGGAAAAATATTAACCGATAAATAAAACGTAGAATCGGCTGGTTTTAAGTGTTTAAAGTCATCAAGCGCCTTATGAATAAATAGCTCCGTCATCATCCAAGACAAGTTTAATTCGCTAACCACCGAAATAAACTCGTCGGGATAAAGTGCCCCCACTCCATCTTCAAAGCGGGCAAGCAGTTCACAACCTATCACTTTTCCAGAGTTTAATTCAACAATGGGTTGGTAGTAAGGGATAAAGCTTCCAGCAGCTAAGCCAAGCTTGATGCGCCTTTTGGTGCTTCTAAGGTGGTAAAAAAGCAGCTCGATAAAGTGTATTGCTGATATTCCTGATAAAAACAGCAGTAACATAACAACAAAAAGCACAGGTGGGTTTTGTAGCTCAGTAAAATTATTTTTCTTTACAGCCAAACAAATACCGCCACCAGGGCCACAAAGTTCAGCAAAATGAGCTATGAAACCTGCAAACGTTATTACATTCGGGTCTACTGCTACATTTTTATATAAATTCGGTGCTCCATAAAGATGAGTTAATTCGTAATCATCTTTTAAGACAATTTCATAAACTACAGCCTCTTCATAGTCATTGATTACACCCTCGAACGAGAGCACAATATTGTAGCTACCTTTTTCAATGATAATACCTTTAACTTTATTATCAAAAGTTTCTAATTTTTTATCTATCCAGTAATCGTGACCATCTAAAGTAAAATCGGGGGTCGACTCTTTTAATGGTATATCTAAGACGCCAGCACCTGTTGTACAAATTAAAAAGCCATTTTGTAAGAAACCAATATCTCGAATATCATTTGAGTTAAATTGCATTTCTCTCATGCTCAGTAAATGTTCATCTGTACAGTCGGTAAAAGGTAAGTTATTGAGTTTTTCTATAACTTTATAGCCACTATTGGCAGAATGTGATAAATCGGAAAAGATCCGCTTTGCTTCTTCGGATAGCTGATTTGATAAAAACTGAGAATATAGGAAAAAAATAACGATTAGGCTAATCATCATTCCTGTAATAAAAGATAATGGCTTGCGGATTACCGCTTTATTTAACATAAATATAAATTAATGATCCTTAGCCTATGTGTAACATTGGTTCATACTACAGAATTATTTATTCAAGCATAAGTTTAAAATTGCTTATCGGTGAATAAAACACCTCAATCTACTTATGTTAGTTTTTTTATACTTAGACAAGCATTATAAACGGCTTAAGTATTTAACAAAATCAAGGTATACCAAATAA
The DNA here is from genome assembly GCF_030295935.1 of Thalassotalea piscium. Classification (NCBI taxonomy): domain Bacteria; kingdom Pseudomonadati; phylum Pseudomonadota; class Gammaproteobacteria; order Alteromonadales; family Colwelliaceae; genus Thalassotalea; species Thalassotalea piscium. The sequence continues at coordinate 1,678,918 of NZ_AP027362.1, read as the reverse complement.
GTTTAGCAGGCTATTTTACTTTTACCTATTTGATTTTTAACACAGCTTAATTTAAATCATGCTAAAATAGCACATTAAAATACAAGCAAATTTAATGAATATTATGCCCTGTTATTGTGGTTCAAAAGAAAGCTATAGTATGTGTTGCCAACCTTTTATACTTGAACAAAAGTACCCCGAAACACCTGAGCAATTAATGCGCTCTCGTTATAGCGCCTACGCGACGAGTAATGCCCAGTATATATTTAATACTTACGCCAAAGAGAAACATAAAGAGCACACTGTAACCGACATTCTTAATTGGGCTCAAACAACACAATGGCTGTCACTTAAGGTTAATCATGCAACGGCTATAACATTAAAACAATTTAGCCCTAACACATTGCCTACAGTAAATTTTGATGCTTATTACCGCCATGAAAAACACTATTATAAAATGAGTGAGTCTTCCCGCTTTGTTGCTGAAGATAATCAATGGCGTTATTTAGACGGCGATGTTGCAGAGCACACTGAATTAATTCAACCTAAACGAAACGACAACTGTTTTTGTGACAGCGGTAAAAAATTTAAAAAGTGTTGTGGTAAATAAAGTCTGAAATTAATAAAGGTTTTAAGCCATCAACGGTGACTTAACTACCGTTTCCTGCACTGAACTCAGCCAAGCATTCACATTAAAAGGTAAACGTTTTTTAGGCGCCCCACTCTTTGTTTGTTGACAATAAAGTGAGGTATTAGCCATAACACTACTTGGTATATGCTTAGCATCATTTCTAAAGGCGATTGCTTTTGGCTGTAACGCATTAACTAAACGCATTGTTGCTAGCTTATTATCAGCAACTAACTGGCCTTGTTGAAAGTGTTTTATATCGTCTAATGAACTTATCGCTAATGGTGCGTTCGGAATAACATTTAAAAGCTTTCTTAAAGACGCTTCTGTAGCTTCTTTAGGCGTTTGTTCAGTTAGAGGTAAGCCGAACTGGCTAAACTCACAAACGTTATCTACTAACATAGCAAGCATTAAAGAAAAGTCATAGCGACGTTGGCTATGCACACACTCATTAAGCTTCACGCCTAATTGTAGCTCTTCAATCAGTAAGTTAGTTTGTGATTTATCTATTTGCACAACAATGCCTAATAATTAACATTGTCTTGTTATCGGCAAGCAACTCAATACCTTTAACAATAATAACCGATAAATAGCTATTTGCTTATTATTTAACTATTGATAAACAAGCTGTTCTAATAGCAGCCATTAAAATAGTAATTACGCTCGTTTTCGCTCTACCCACAACAAAGTACACAATGCGATAAAGACAAACCAAATAGGCAATTTATTTAGTGGCTGTTTAGTCGTGTTACGCGCACTATCATTGTCAAAATTAACCGCTTCATTTTTCAAGCTTGTATCTGAAAATGATTGTGTTGCTTTACGTTTTATTAATTGTTGCCAAGCTAGCCATTGGTTGGAACCATTAACATAAATTTTTTTGATATCAGAATGCTCAGAAGTTAACAGTCTATCTATGCTGTTATCTATAGTAGTTGTTGATAAAGTAAACTGATGCCAACCACTTTCATTTGCAAACCACTCAACACAGTATTGAGAGTCACGTTCAATTGCTTTATTTGACACTAGGTTTACTGGCTGCTTTAACGGTTTGTACACTAAACCTAAATGATAGGCTGTTATTTTTTCTTCTTCGGTAAGATAGCACAACGAGATATTATCCAATGGGAATAATAAAGAGTGCTCTGTAGGTGCTAGCCAATGCTTTTCACTTTTAGTTGTAATGACCTTGTTAAAAATAAATTGCCAATATTGGCCATAGTCTTGGCTCTTTCCACTTAACTTCCATTGATAACTCGTATTTAACGTGCTCAACACTATGTCACCAAACCCCAAAGGTTTACTGAGTACTAGCGTTTGATTATTGTCATCGAATACTAATGTATCAGCGTTACTACTGAATAAGTTAATATTATTGGCTGTAAGTGAAGTGTCGCTGATGTCTTTGTTATAATGAACCAGTGTAGGTTTTTGAACTGAATAGTTTTTTTTAGTTTCTATACGGCTAAATGTTTTAAGCAACGCTACTATCGCGTTAGCTTGCCCTGATTCAATTAATGTTTCATCAACAAAAACAAACAACGCTAAGCCCTTCTTAACAGCTTTAATAATAAGGCTCTGCTCTGTTAGTGATAACGTAACCAAGCTTCGTCCATCAAGCATTAGCATATCAAACGCGGCTAAATACTCAGTGCTGATACTTTCTTTATTAACTTCAATGTTGTTTTCAACATCACTATTTACCGCTTGAGTTAAAAAGGCACTTTTGCTGGTTTGACTAATTATTGTTAGTGTACTGCCTTGTTCAGCCATCCAGTTTTTTAAATGACGGATCTCAAATGAAGGAGATGCTGTTTTAACTAAAATATTAAGAGGCCTCCCCATCACTACCTCTAACGGGATAACTTCTTTCGCCAATATTTTCTTACTCTTAATCTCAGTAACATTGAGGAAGTATTCATTAATACCTTCAGCTTTTGGGACAAAGTTAAAGCGAAAGGTTTCATTAGCTCGAATGGTTTTCTTTGCTATTACATCATTGTTAATAGCGGTCAATTCGACGTCGTAAAGTGCTTTAGTGTCGTTTGACTGAAGCTTAGCTTCAAAGCGAGCTTTTTCACCTAACAGTAATTTTTTGGACCATTTAGCTTCAACAATACCGAGTACTTTTTGAGAGGGGAAGTAATTGACCGTTACATAAGGTGAGTGCGCTTTAATAGATGCTAATTGCTGAGGCAATAAGCCGTCACCATAAAGGTAAAGTTGCTCAAGCTGATGTGTGCGTTCAAATAATGGGTAACTTGTGGTTAGCCAAATGACGTCGTTTATGAGTTGGCTTTGCGTCAGTATGGGTATTAAAGCCTGTCTATCATTTTCGTTATCGATCCAAATATAAAGATTAGCAAGATCGCTATCCTTAAAACGATTTAACGCTTCTTCCACTTGGCTCTCATCAGTATTGTTGGTTATAATAATCGCATGCTCGGCTTCTGCTTTTGTCTGATAAATAGGCAAAATTAACAGTAACATCGCAAGTATTGCACCGAGATTAACGGCACATATTAACATCGCCTTAACCATAGACTTAGCGCGATAACGATAAAAAACTTTAGTACAAATTACAGCCAACATAATAAAAGACAACACCATTAACAAATAATGAGCAGCGTCAAATGTTGGTAAATGTAGTGAAGCGGTGAACCAAGACATTATAAAGGCTCCTCTTCGGTACTATTTATTGCTTTATTCGTAGATGGATGTGTATTCTCGAGCGACGGCTGTATATTGTTAATATAATCAGCGGCTAACGCATCGCCTACTGTTAATGTTTGATTAACCGTTGAAATAACTGCTTTTGGCGACGGCATTAATTGCCATATTTTATCACGTAATTTCACAATGCAGGCTTGGCAATCGGTTAAGTAAATACGATTACCTAATAATATTTTTTCGATAGTTGCAACAAACTCGATTAAAGCTGGCCGTGTGCTCACTTGTTGATTAAATAACGCTTTAACTTGACTAAACAACTCACGTTGCTGCGCGGTTAGCTGTTCAATTGCTAGCTTAGGATGTGATAACAATGTATAGACATCACTCAAAGTTTGATATTCACTAGTTGGGACCTTAATATGTTGCGCCTGCAAGACAGATTCAATTTCTTCAAGATCTCCTTGATACCGTCTATCTTCATTTACCGGAGGTGGCTCAAAACCTAATCTTTTAACATAGATACGTTCCGCCTTTTGAGCCATTTTTAAAAACTTTAATGCCTCTTGCTCATAAGGCAAAGCTTGCTCTGGTTTAGATAACATTAAATAGAGTTCTGCTTCCCACATGTTAGCGACCGAGCGCTTCATTAAAGCAACGGGGTCTTGCTTCCCCATCAAGCCAACATCGCTATCTTCATGTGTATGAGCATGCTGTGCTAACACTTTTTCATAGGCGGTATCTACGCCTTCATTAGCTCTACTTTGACTGTTTTTGTTATGCTGATGCTGTTCTTCATGGGCTTCTTTGTCCTGATGACTTTTATCAGATTCTCCTTCTTCATCGTGGTCATCACTATGCTGGATTAAGGATGAAGGTTGCTCACTTGTACTATCTTCAAATTCATCCCCCAAGTATTGACCATACTTTTGTTTTAATTCACTTTGTGCAACTCCCAATAGCTCAGAAGTTTGACTAAATTCCACTGTTGATAACAGCGAGCTATCGGCAATTAATTGCTCTGTTTCTATTATAATTTGTCGTTGGCTTTTAAAATATTCTGGCATAAAGTCAATCAATACTCCGTCTGCCATTACCGCTTGATCGCTATCTTCTAACCAACGTACTATTTTAGTTATTGATTGTGTTAACTGAGGCTCAGGGCTTTTATTGTCCCAAGCTCGAACTGAAAAATATAATTCGTCGCCTGGTTCCATATCCAGCTCGGTCAAATCCCAGACCTTAACGTATTCATTGACAATATTATGACCTGTACTATTTTTAACCAGTGACTTGGCACTTACATCATCAAATTCAAACACTTGATCACGAAATTTAACCGCTTCGCCTGAGCCTTTAGCAATAGACGCTAATATATCAACTTTACTTAAACCAAAATCATCTGACACTTGTACCTGAGTTTCAATTAAAGGCTTTGCCTGCGTTAATATTTCTGTAATTGTTAGTTGAGGCGTTAAAATACGAACTGATGGCTGTAGATCACTCTTCATTTCTAACGTATAAATTTGTGGGAGTAACTCTGCGCCAGCTTTAATTTGATAAAGTCCAGTAGAAGTCATAATTAACTCACCTACTAAGTACCCATTATCTACAGTTAAAGCGAGCTCTTGTCCGTTAGAAAATACCAATGCATAAGAAAGGTTATTTTGAGTAAACGCTAATTGCCACATTATTTTACTACCGATAATTCCCTGAATATTCAGATTATCTGACTGTTTGTTTAACAAACCAGTATAACTAGGGGGCTCAATGACAACTTTTGCTGAAACCAGACGATTTAACGAGTGCATCTCATTAATTTCTGTCGACGTAGGCTCACCCCGTTGATTTATATAATGTTCCAAGTGTGTTAAGGGTTGAAAAAAAACACTCATTGCAATAAGAGCTAGCGCTAAAGTCAATTGTCCTTTGTAACGATAATCTCCAAATATTAATTGTTGCTTAACTTTGTCAGCCAAAATAAGAATAAATTGTGTAGTTATTTTTTTCTGTTGTAAGCGCAAAAGTAAGGGTAGATTTTCACTAGTCACAACAAGAAGTTGTGCGCTTTCTTCTAGCTGAGGATATACCCGATTTAAATGTTCAAGCACATTCGTTTGATTTACCTTACTGCAAAGTTGAGACTTACCAATAAATAACGCAACAACAAAGTAAGTAATAATTAGCGCGGAAATACTAAGCCATGAGAAGCTAAACCAATACAACACTAAATAACAAATTATCACCCAAATAACACTGGTTAACATTAGGCTCTCTACAAATGCTTTACGTTTTAGCTTTTGTGTTAATTCCGCCAGTTTTCGTTGTATTACTTCGCGATCACTCATTTTTATTTACCACTAGCTGCTTAGACACTGAATACTCACTGAGTAGCCGCTCTAGCAATACTAACAAAACGAGTAATAATCCCAGCCATAAAAGCATGTCCTGGTGTGCATCAAAATCAATCGTATTATTAATACGATAAGCTTTATCAGAAACCGTATCCAAAAATGCTTGGTGTGCTATCGCTTGCTGATATAACAATGCCGTTAACTGATTAATATTATCTGCTGTAACCTGATCATTTTCTTTTTGATATGAATTAATTTGATCACCAAAAAGTAGCCTTTGTATCACTAAAGGAAATTGTGGTTGAATCACTAAATTAGTCGATTTAGGTGAAAGCATGCTGGCAAATTGATAGCGTTTACCTGCATTGGTATTAGTTGCTTCATCAACCTTAAATACAGTTAATAATGGTTTGTTATCTTCAGATACCCATAAATCTTCCTGATGTTCTACATGCTGTGAATCAAAGGTATTCTCTAAATGGCTACTTTGATAAAAGCGAATGGGGGCGAGCAGCGCAAAACCATTGTTAACAGTAATTTCTTCAGAATTGTTAACCAACAATCGATTATCGTTATTTATAAAAATATGCGTACCTTGCGCTCGCCAAGAAATAAGCTCTTGTGTTATAGGGCGATTTGCCAGATAAAACACCCAATTTGGTTGCTGCGCAGATACCAATTTTTGTGGATGCTCAATAACTTCAATAGAGAGTTGTTGAACACTAAATTTTTGAATCGCGTTTAGTGCTGGCAATAAATAATTAAGCGCCTCTTTGTGTTCGTCTTCTGCATAAATAATCAATTTAAATGCTTGCTGAACCAGTGAATTTAACGAATATTGTTGGCTACTTTGTTGTGATGTGATGAACCACTTTATTGGTTGATTTAATAGTGGTTTTTCACCTGTAAAATTGATTGCATTAGCTTCTGTAAAAACTAAAATCTCTTTTGCCTGTTTAAATTTTTTACTTACTTTACTTAATTGTTGCCATATATTTAAAGGTTCAGCCGGCTCAACTTCAGTAACGTTTGTGAATGTTGTAAAGCTTTCCAAAGTTTGTAATGAGAGCACGTTGAAATCAGAAGATGTTAAGTATTCACTAATTTGCTCACGCTGCTCAGGCGTGGCCGCTTTAAACCATGTTTCACTCACTAAAACAAAAGTCTCGTCGCCGCTATAATCATTAATAAACGGTTGAGATAAAATAGCAACCGAGCATAAAACAATTAAACAACGAAGTAACAACAATAACCGCTGAGTAAGCTTGATTGTTGACATTTTTACAGGTTTTGACTGTGGTAAAAAGCGGGTTGTACCCCATTTAACAATTCGGCCCCGGCTCTTACTCAATAAATGAATGATCACAGGAATTGCTAGTGCAGCTAACCCATAATAAGCTAATGGCTGCAAAGAGGTTATAGAAAATAGTGACGTGGTCATACTGACAGCACTCTTTGCCTTGCCGCTAAGTATTGATAAAGCGTTTCGTCAATAGGCTGGTCAATATCTACCCGCCAGTGCGTCACCCCTTTACTACTTAGGTAACTATTTAACTCTTGATTGAAAGCAGCCCTATTGGCTAAGTAACTATTTTTCGCTAATTTTGGAGATAATAAATACGCTTGTTGGCTTTCAAGGTCTTCAAAACGGATAACGTCATCAAAGTCGAAATTAATTTCATCACTTGACTCAAGTTGCACCGCAATAACTTCCGTTCGTTTATCAACAAGTTGATTAATTAATTGATAAATTTCATCATTTGCTTGATAGAAATCACTAAAAACAAATACGATACCGGAACGGCGCATTGTTTGTAATTGCGTATACACCTGCTGATAGTCAGGAAAGTTATCACATGGTTTTATTGCATTTAAAGTTAATAGTAGTTTCTGCCAGTGCTTATAACCGCCATGCGCTGGCAGAAAAGTAGGTTTTTCTGCAGATAAAGCAATACAACCAAGGCTATCTCCCTGTAGTTGTGCAATATATCCAATAGTTGCCGCAACTACCTTAGCAAACTGAAGCTTAGTTATATTGTTAGAGTTGTTTTTGTTCGCTTGATTACGATGAGACATAGAGGCACTGCTATCAAGTGCAAACCAAAGGCAAGTATCACTTTCACGTTCAGCTTCACGTACAAAGTACTTGTCGGTTCGCGCAAATAGTTTCCAGTCAACCTTAGCCAAGTCATCGCCAGGTTCATAAGCTCTATATTGACTAAATTCAATACCAACACCGCGTTGAATACTGCCGTGGCTGCCGTGTAAAAAACCTTGAGCTAATGTTCTCGCAATAAAAGGCAAATCTTTACTGCGTGATAATGCTTTAAGATCAAGTAAGTTATTCACAATAGCGGTCAACCTATTAACTCAAGTCGCTAACAGGTTTTAACGTATCTGACAGTAACGCTGCAATAACCTCGTCTGTTGAAACTTGCTCAGCCTCAGCTTGAAAGTTAAGGAGTATTCGGTGACGTAATACTGCAGGTGCAACAAATTCAATATCAGCAATTGTAACAGCATACCGCCCAGACATTAATGCTTTAGCTTTAGCGCACAACACTAATGCTTGACCGGCTCTAGGTCCTGCCCCCCAACGAACATAATCAGCTACTAATTTGCAGGGAGAATTCTCCCCCTCTTTTACAGGACGAGTATTCCTGACAATTTGAGTCACGTAAGCCACTAATGCGTTTGAAATTTCAACATCGCGTGTTAACGACTGTAAGTTAAGCATTTCTTGTGCTGAGAGCACTTCGATTAATGTCGCCGCAATATTACCTGTTGTTCGTTTTAGAATTTCAATCTCTTCTTCAGCACTAGGATACCCTACACGAATAAACATTAAAAAACGGTCAAGTTGCGCTTCTGGTAAAGAGTAGGTTCCAGCCTGCTCTACTGGGTTTTGTGTCGCTAAAACGAAAAATGGTTTGGGTAAGTTATAACTTTTTCCTGCATAACTTATCGACTTTTCTTGCATTGCTTCAAGTAAAGCCGCTTGAGTTTTGGGTGGTGTTCGATTTATCTCATCGGCTAACAATATATTAGTAAAAACTGGACCTTGTTGAAATTTAAAAAATCGGTCGCCACTGTCATGATCAGTTTCTAATATTTCAGTGCCAATAATATCACTCGGCATTAAATCAGGCGTAAATTGCACACGATTAAAGTCCATCGCTAAGGTTTTTGACAATGAACTTACCATGAGTGTTTTTGCTAAACCAGGTACACCCTCCAATAAACAATGTCCGCCTGCCATAATACTAATGAGTAATTCTTCAATTACCTGCGATTGACCAACTATAACTTTACCAATTTCATTAATAGCTTGATTCAGTTTTGCTAACGTTTGTTCTACTTCTTGTTCGTTCATGAGTTAACCAATAATTAAAATTATAAAATATGCGTTATGGTAAATAGAGCCACGCTCAACACGCATTATGCAGTCATTGCATACATCACAATGTTTACAGCAAATCGGGTGTTATCTACGCGCATAAAGCGCTTGTTACGAAAGTCGAAGTCCCATTCACAACCTAAGTCTTTATTACTATATAGCACGCCTATTCGCCCATTTACTTCAATAGCTTTAAGGTAGTCATGCACTAAGTCATCGCCCCAGCCATTTAGCTCTATTGAGGTCCGCGGTGGCCCATCAAATTTAAAAAAAGAGGTATAAATAGGATGTGTATTAGGTATTTTTTTTAACGCATCGTCGCCAAATATTGTTGCCATTTGCTGCTCAAATGTTCGGGCAAACATTCCATCAATATCATGATTACAGTCATCTACAAATACAAAACCGCCATTTTCAACATATTGTTTAAAATTTTGGGTCTCTTCAGGTGTAAATTGTACTAAGCGATGCCCTGCTAAATAGCAAAAAGGGGCCGTTAACATTACAGGGTCAGACAAAGGAACAATGCGTTCTTTTATGTCTACTCGTAAACTTGTGTATTCAATTAAGGAATTTAATACATTCGCAGGCATTCTTTCATCGACTTCCCAGTCTCCCGACTCGTAACTTAGTCGCGTAAAGTAGAAGTCAAAATCACCGTTTGCATTAACACTTAAAGACATCGGCAAACAACTTGAAGCAGACAGTGCGGCAAGTGCTTTTAAAAATTTACGTTTGTTCATATGGCCTTAAATCAGGTTGAGTACTGTAGCAGTACCCAACCTATTTTCAGTTAGGCTTGTTATACAGCGTCAGATAAGCTACTAAAAGTAAAGTCGCGAATCTTCATTGGTGGTACTAAATTACCATCAATACGTTCAGGCTTACCTAAAGCTTCAATATTGTTTAACATAACAATTGGACTTTCATTAAAACGGAAGTTTTTAATCGGGTATTTAATTTTTCCATTTTCTATATAAAAAGTGCCATCACGTGTTAGTCCGGTATAAAGTAAAGTTTGCGGATCTAAACCACGAATATACCAAAGACGAGTCACTAAAATACCACGACGAGTATTTTTGATCATATCTTCAAGCGACTCGTTTCCACCAGCCATAATAAAATGACCGCCACTTGGTACATAATCGGTGTCTGTTTTCTTCGCCCAAAAAGGTGAATTAGGCATATTAGTGATCACACCATCTTTAATCCAATCAATTTTATTTCTTGGATAACCATTACCAGCAAATGGAGCAACGGGTACTAAAGCATCGTTTGGATCAGAGTAAATATGAACACGCTCATCAAACATTTTTTGACCCAGTTTATTCGTTGGACCTTTTTCACCTTTTTTTAGCTTGTTACTTAAAAAGCTACGTCCTTCATCGGCTTGTCGCTGGTTCATTGATCTCACTAAGTTATTTAATAAACCAACACTTGCTGCAGGCTCTAAAATAACAGTATATTTGCCTGGCTCCATTTCTTTTGCATCAACCGAGCCTTTTGATTTATCAATAGCTACTTGAGATGCTGATTTAGTATCTAGCAATGCTACATCGCTATAATCACGTGAAACCCAACCAGAGCCTCTACCATCTTTAGTACGTATCGTAACTGAAAAATCTACATTACTAGATTTGTTATAAGCAAAAGCACCAGCACTATTCATAATGGCTGTTGCTCTTATCGACTCTTCCAAGAAACCAGATGAAACCAAGTCGTTAGCTTTAGATGGTTTAATGCTATTTTCAGCCGCTTGCGCTCTATCGTCTGGCGTTACGTTAGCAGTACTTTCAAAAAAGTTATTCGCTTTTAGGTACTTTTGTTTACCAAAGTTTGGCATATGCTCGGGGTTTTCAGGTGCAAGTTTTGCCAATTCTTCAGAGCGACGCACTACTTTTTCTAATGAAGCGTCATCAAACTCGTTAATTGCAGCAGTACCTATGCGTTTACCAAAAGTTGACTGTACACTTAACGTTAAATCACTTTGTTCGCCTGCTGTTGAAACACTATTTCTTGCATATCGAATGTTACCAGAGACTTCGCCATTTAAGTTACATTCAATTTCGTCGGCTTTAGAGTACGCTATTACTTTACTTAGCAATTCTTTAGCATGTTTTTCTGTAAATATAGTCATGATAAAATTATTCCTTTCTTTGTATTATTCTTGGCAAAATCACACGTTTCGTGCGGTGTTAATAACATTAATATTGTTAAATCGCGTGGTTGGACAACCATGCGACACTGCACTTACTTGTGATGGTTGACCTTTACCATCAAAGAAAGAGCCCCCAAGTCGATAATCAGACTTACCGGCTAGTTGTGTACAACTATTCCAAAATTGTTGCGTGTTTGATTGATAGGCAACATCTTCAATTTGTTCGGTAATTTTACCGTCTTTAATTTGATAAAATAACTGGCCGCCGAATTGGAAGTTATAACGTTGCTGATCAATCGAATACGATCCACGACCCGCAATATAAATACCATTTTCAACATCTTTAATAACGTCGTCGGCAGAAATATCTTTTTTGTTTGGACGAAGTGAAACATTAGGCATACGTTGAAATTGCACATCACGCCAGCTTTGTGCATAACAACAGCCATGAGATTCTTTTTGATCAATCATATGTACTTGATCACGTGTTGCTTGATAATTAACTAACGTACCGTCTTTTACTAAATCCCAGTCTTTGGTTTTAACACCTTCATCGTCATAACCAACATTGCCTAACGAATAAGGCTGTGTTTTATCAGCAAACAAGTTAACAATTTCAGAGCCGTAATTAAACTTACCACTGCGCCACTTATCTAGCGTTGCAAAACTGGTCCCTGCATAGTTAGCCTCGTAACCTAATACGCGGTCTAGCTCTAAAGGGTGTCCTACTGATTCATGAATAGTTAACATTAAGTGAGCAGGGTCTAACACTAAGTCATACTTGCCTGGTTCAACTGATTTGGCTTTCAATTTAGCTTGTAGCTGTTGACCTGCTGCGGCAGCATCTTCAACCATATCGTAAGAGTTTTTATAACCGACACTTGCACCGGTTATACGAATTTTATCTTCTTCTTTACCGTCTAAGTACTCAAACCCCATACCTACAGGGTTACCTAAACCACTTCGTTGTTTAAAGCCTGACGCGCCAATTGCTGTAGCATTGAATGGTGCCCATAAACGATGAACATCTTGGTCAATGTATGAGCCATCTGTTGAGGCAAAGTATTTTTGCTCATTAACTAAAAACAACATAGAAGAGATATAGTTAGCACCATTTTTAAGTGCTGCATCGTTCACAGACAACAACAAATCTACCTTATCTTTGATAGGTATTTCCATTGCATTTTTTTGAATGGGTGTTTTCCAGCTTACTTCGCCAACGCCTTTAACTGGCGCTAATACAACAGGAGACGTTTGGAATTTAGCATTTGCTTTAGCTACAGCAACAGCCTTTTCAGCTGTTTTTGCGACACTGTCGGGTGTCATATTCGATGTTGAAGCAAAACCCCAAGTTCCATTAGCAATAACACGAACCCCTATACCTGCAGATTCAGTATTTACAATATTATCTACCCTTACTTCGCGCGTAGTAATAAATTGATTCAAGTATCGACCAATACGTGCATCAGCATAAGTTGCACCTTTAGCCTTAGCCGCATTTAATGCGATATCAGCTAGTTTCTTTTTATAAGCAATGTCCATTGGCTTATCGAGTAATTGCTCTGCAGATATAGCAATACCAGAAATTGGTAATGCTAATGCTCCTGCCCCAACGCCAGACAGCTTAATAAATTTACGTCTATCCATCAGTTTTCCCTTGTTGTAATTATTGTGAGTAAGACCTAGTTGTAAGTTTATAGTTATAAGTTTTACTAATATGGTTATAACTTATACAGTCAGTCTATACCAAATAGTTTATACAACTCAATTACCCTCAACGTGAAAAAGTAACAGTTCAACGAGAAAGAAGTTACAAAGTATTTCGACTTAACTTCAACACGCCCATACATATTCTTTGATCTTATGAATGTAAAGTTGACTGAAACGTGTAAAAAACAGATTATTGCTATACTGTTGATGTATCGTCTACCTAGTTAATTGATTTAAATGAAAGGATTACTGAGTGATTAAAGTTCCAAGAAAAATTAAACATCTGTCATTGCAGGTATTTATTCAACTTTTTATCATTATTATTGGTACTTCAATTACTGTATTTAATCATACCAAACACCTTGAAATGTTAGACAGTCAAGTAACTGAAGCATTAAATAAAAGACTTAATGTTATAACAACCGGTATAAACGATAGATTAGACCTATATCATTATGGTCTAAATGCTATACGAAGTGCTATTCACGGGATAGGAATAGACAACTTAAATTATCAAACAATTGCTAACTATTCATACAGCCATAATGACCAATTAGAACTTCCTGGCGCGAATGGCATTGGTTTTATTAAAAGTGTTTCTCGCAAAGAGCTAAGCAACTTTTTAATTGATGCACAAAATGATCGGCCAGATAACAACTTTAAGGTTAAGCTATCAAACAATCACGTTAGAACGCAGTTTATTATCCAGTATATTTTTCCTGAAGATAAAAACAAACAAGCAATTGGACTTGATATTGGCTCTGAAACCATGAGAAGAACCGCAGCACTCAATGCTGCTAGCAACAATCAAGTTCAACTTACTGGTCCAATTACTCTAGTACAAGCAAATAAAAAAGCTAAGCAAGGCTTTTTAATTTTATTGCCAGTGTATAAGTCGATTATTGCGCCAACTAATAGCGAAGAACGCATAAACGAATTGATAGGTTGGACCTACTCACCTTTACTTATCGACGAAGTTTTAAAGTCACTCGAAAGCTTTGACCTTAACCACTTACGCATTACTGATGTAAGTGATAGCGCACCATTAACTTTTTTTACTTATGGTAATGAACAAGATATAACTGACTACGTTGTTTCTAGCAACGCAAGTGTAATGGGACGTAATTGGAACATAACACTAGAAGGTACAAATGCATTTATTGATGAGTTAAGGCTACCACAAAAATACGAAGTTCTGCTTAATGGCGGCTTATTAACCTTGTTAGTTATGTTAACTGTATTAGCTGGGCAACTGGTTTATTACCGAAAAGCACAAAAAGCTTATATCGAAAAAGAATTAGCCAAAAAATATGAACAAGCACTAGAAAAAGCCAATATATCTTTAGAGGCTGAAATAAAAGCAAGAACTGAGCAACTCGCTAAAACAAATATGCTCCAGCGTAGCATTTTAAACAGTGCGAGCTATTCCGTTATTGCTACTGATATTAAAGGGGTAATTACTGAATTTAACCCTGCCGCTGAAAAATTACTAGGTTATAAAGCAGCTGAAGTTATCGGTATTGAAACCCCTGCACTTTTTCACATTGAAGAGGAAGTAATAGCGCAAGCTAAGCGATTATCTAAAGAGTTAAATATGCCCGTAGGTGCTAATTTTGATGTGTTTGCACTAAAGGCTTCAATGATGCGGTCAGACGTTAACCAATGGACATACAAAACAGCTACCGGTAAGTTCATACAAGTAAAACTGAATATTACCGCAATGCTAAACAATAACGAAGAAGTGGTTGGTTATGTAGGTATTGCCTATGATTTAACGGCACAAATAGCCCATGAAAAAGCGCTAGCCGATGCAAAAAATCAAGCGGAAAAAGCATCTTTAGCGAAATCTGAATTTCTGGCAAATATGAGTCATGAGATCCGCACCCCAATGAATGGTATATTTGGCACGTTGCAATTATTACAAGAGCTTTCTCTTAACAATAAAGCTCAAGAGTATGTAAAGACTGCTTTATATTCAACGAAAGCGCTTACAACGATTATTAATGATATTCTTGATTTTTCAAAAATAGAGGCAGGAAAGTTATCTATTGAAAATAAAACGTTTGAATTAGATGAATTAATTACTTGTCTACACTCAGATCTTTCTATACCCGCAAATGACAAAAACCTAAATTTAACCTTCAATTTATCCGTTGAACAAAACTATTGGTTAGGTGACTCGGTACGGTTGAGGCAAGTTTTTCTAAACGTAATTGCTAATGCAATAAAGTTTAGTCATAAAGGTGGTATAACAATAGATATAACACTTAACGAACAAGGAGCATTAGTCTTTGTTGTTGCTGACACAGGAATTGGTATGTCACAAGAAGCCATCTCTCGGTTATTTAAACGGTTTGAACAAGCTGATGCATCAACAACTAGAGAGTATGGTGGTACTGGATTAGGGTTATCCATTACCCGTTCATTAATTGAATTAATGAACGGGACGATTACAGTAGAAAGTGAATTAAATGTTGGTAGTAAATTCATTATTACCTTACCACTTAAAAAAGCAGAAGCTATAGCTAATAATAAAAGTGTTAAAGCGCTTAAACATCCTGATCTCAGCGGTAAAATAATATTATTGGCAGAAGATAATAAAATTAATCAGGTTGTTGCAACCGCAATGTTAGAGCCCTGTAATGCAACAATAGTTATTGCTAATAATGGACTAGAAGCAATAAGCTTATATAAAGAAATATCACCCGACATTATTTTTATGGATATTCAAATGCCTAAAATGGATGGTGTAGAAGCGTGTAAAAAAATCAAGCGTTTAGATAATGATCAAATAATAATCGCATTAACTGCAAATGTGCTTAGTGAGCAAAAAGCCCTATACAAAAAACACTTTAATGGTTATCTGGCAAAACCGATCGAAAAAGCTGAATTAATAGAGATGCTGCACTCACTCTTTCCTTAATTTTTTTTCGGCTTTAGATTTAATTAAAATAAGTATTCAAATATACTATACACTGTTGAACTTTCTTTTTAGTCGCTACTTTGACTGTTTTTAACAAAGATAAGTTAACAGTGAGCTATAGTCACTAAATCAAATATATTACACATCTGACACCAAGCTAATAAATTACATTTAGGACTGGTTAATAAACTTTAATAGGCACAATTAATAACAATGAAAATCATCTCTTTTAATATTAACGGTTTACGTGCACGACTCCACCAACTTCAAGCAATAATAGATAAACACAAGCCTGATATTATTGGCCTTCAAGAAATTAAAGTACATAATGATGCATTTCCGTTAGCTGATGTTGAAGCAATGGGTTATCACGTTTATTTTCATGGTCAAAAGGCACATTACGGTGTCGCAATGTTATGTAAAAAAGAAGCTGACGTTGTTATTAAAGGTTTTCCTACCGATACAGAAGAATCGCAAAAGCGAATGATTATGGTACAGACCACCAACGAGGCAGGAGAAAAAGTAACGGTATTAAATGGTTACTTCCCTCAAGGTGAGAATATATCTCATGAAACAAAATACCCTTATAAAAGACAGTTCTACAAAGATTTAATGAGCTACCTCAATATAAATCATTCTCCTGAAGAGAATATCGTTGTTATGGGTGATATAAATATTTCACCAACAGATATTGATATTGGCATTGGCGAAATTAACCGTAAGCGTTGGTTAAAAACAGGAAAATGTAGTTTTCAACCAGAAGAGCGTGAATGGTTAGCAACCCTATTAAATTGGGGCTTTAAAGATACCTTTAGAGAGCTACATCCAACAAGGGGAGAAAGGTACTCATGGTTTGATTATCGCTCAAGAGGCTTTGACGATAACAGAGGTTTAAGAATTGATGTGATATTAGCAACACCAAACTTTGCCGCAAGATGTATAGAGTCTGATATTGATTACGAACTAAGAGGAATTGAAAAGCCTTCTGATCATGCACCTATTTGGTCAACTTTTAATTAATGAACAACCTTGCTCACTACCTTTGTCCTATCTGCCAGAATGAATTGGTTATAGATGGCTCGATTTATCGCTGCTGCGATAATCATTGCTTTGATCAAGCGAAAGAAGGTTATGTCAATCTTTTACCTGTTCAGCTAAAACACTCTAAACAACCTGGTGATAATAAAGCAATGGTAAATGCTCGAAGAGATTTTTTAGCAAAAGGTTATTACCAACCTTTAGTAAAGCTACTAGTTGATTTGCAGCAACAATACGCGATAAATGCTACTAATATACTAGATGCTGGCTGCGGTGAGGGTTATTACACACATCAACATGTTACGTCATTTAACAATGTTTATGGGGTAGATATTGCCAAAGAAGCGATAAAGAAAGCGGCTAAAAAACACAAAAACGCACAGTTTAGTGTTGCTACCCTTTCTCACCTTCCTTTTGCAGATGGTTTTTTTCATTGGATTATATCGGTATACGCGCCAATTTTAGAGCAAGAGTTTAGTCGCGTATTAGCTGATCAAGGTTATTTAATAACGGTGACTCCTGGCAAGCGCCATTTGTACGAGTTAAAAGAGATCATTTATCAATCAGCAAAAGAGCATAATGATGAAAAGGAAGTCATTCAGTCACTTTCATTAATTCATGAACAACGACTTAGCTACCCAATGGTGCTAAAAACTGCAGATGACCTCTTAAATTTATTATCAATGACACCATTTGCCTTTAAAGCATCTAGTGAGGCAGTTACGGTTCTGTCACAACAAACACAATTCAACTGCCAAGCTGACTTTATTATTCGCTTGTATCAGAAAAACTAACGTTAAATTTAATTGTTAATGGGAATGACGTGAATTAGCATAGCTAATATTAAGTAATGTTGCTAAGTCTACGTAGCGAGGTTTATTACGAGTGAGTTTAATGTCACCATCTTGCTCGTTCACTTTAGCAACGCCTTGTTTATACCAGTCAGCAAGCGCTGGCGGCAGAAACTTGTCGGCTTTCACCCCTAGCATAACAACGGCTTGAAATGGGATACTTAATATAAAAAAGAAGTAAACAAGTGCTTGGGCTAAAATATTAGCGCCACCAAAGTATAATTGCATAACAAAAACAAAAAACGCCACGCCAGGTAAATACCGATAGACAAATCTACCAATCTGCACAGCACGATACTCATCAAAATATTGGCTAAGTTCAGCTTTATTTGGCCATAAATCCATATATTTACAGCCTAATTTGAAAATTTCTATTACGCTCATATTCATAGACAACAAAAATAGAGTAACTATTATCAAAAAGATAGCATATTATCTGCAAAAAAGAGAAACAATCATTAGTTTTTAACATCTTTTTGTAAAATATTGTTTGGTATCAAAACATTTAAATTCAAAAACGCTATAATTTCGTTAACAAATTTAAATAGTTAATCAAATATGAAAAAGTCTTTAGTTTTAGTTATTAATTGTGGCAGTTCATCGTTAAAGTTTTCTTTGATGGAGCCGAACAGTGGTGAAGAAGTTTTTAATGGCATTGCACAATGTCTTTTATTAAACAATGCCTCTATCTCCTTTAAAATGAATGGTGAAAAGCAAGAGTTATCATTAAAGGCTCCCTTTGATCATGACGTTGCAATATCGGCATTAGTCGCCTTCATTAACAACAACCATCTATTTCATCAAATTACGGCTATCGGTCATAGAGTGGTTCATGGTGGTGAAAAGTATTGCCACCCTACTTTAATTACGCCAAAAGTTAAACAACAAGTACATAAACTAGCCAAACTAGCGCCTTTGCATAATCCGGCTAATTTAGTTGGAATTGAAGCCGCTGAGAAAGTGTTTGGACACTTAGCACAAGTTGCTATTTTCGATACAGCCTTTCATCAAACTATGCCTGAAAAAGCTTACATATACGGATTACCATATAGTCTTTATAAAGAACATGGAATTCGTCGATATGGTTTTCATGGAACAAGTCATTACTTCGTGGCAAAACAAGCAAGTATTCATTTGAACAAACCTCTTGAACAATGCAATTTAATTAGCGCGCACTTAGGTAACGGGTGTAGCATTAGCGTAATTGCTGACGGTAAAAGTGTTGACACCAGTTTAGGCTTTACCCCACTTGAAGGCGTTGTTATGGGCACACGCAGCGGCGATGTTGATCCAGGTATTATCTTTTATCTGGTTAATCAACTCGGCTACTCGTTAGATCAAGTAGATAACTTACTCAACAAAGAAAGTGGATTACTTGGAATTTCAGGCCTTAGTAACGACTGCAGAACAATTGAAGCAGAATTACTTTCAGGTAATGTACGCGCTAAACTGGCAATTGATGTATTTTGCTATCGCATCGCTAAAAAAATTGCCAGCTTTAGTGCAAGTTTACAAACACTTGATGGCTTAATTTTTACCGGTGGTATTGGTGAAAACTCTAGCACCATCAGAGGGCTTATTTTAAATCAGTTATCGCTACTGGGCTTTACTGTTGATGAACAATTAAATTTAGAAAAACGTTTTGGCCAACAAGGTAATATTAACAGTACAAATAGTCGAGCTTGTTGGGTTATTCCAACAAACGAAGAATGGGTTATCGCTGAGCAGACACAACGATTACTGACAAGTATAGGAGAATAAAATGGCGAATCGGTTAATGTTGGTACCTGTTGGCTTTGGTGTGGGGCTAACAAGTGTTACTTTAGGTCTTATGCATGCATGTCAACAAAAAGGGATAAAAGTTGGACATTTCAAGCCTATTAGCCAACCATCAAGAAATTCGCTTGCAGATAAGAACCAGACGATTAGTTGGTCTGGTAATGACTCTTCTATTCCCCTAAGTTATGTTGAAGAAAAAATGGGGGATGGTCAGCACGATGTAATTTTAGAGCAAATAGTTGCTCACTATAATCACTTTAGTAAAGATTACGATCTAGTAATTATTGAGGGGGTAATTCCAACAACACGACAACCATATGCTGGCAGAATTAACAAGGAAGTAGCACAAGCACTTTCAAGCAATATTGTGCTTGTAGCCTCTCCAGATAGCGATAGTACCGAAGAGTTTGAAGACCGTATAGAAGTTAGTGCAGCAACTTTTGGCGGATTAAAAAGTAAAAAGTTACTCGGGTGTATTATTAACAAGCTCAATTCACCAGATAAAGACGAATTTGGATTATTACCGCGAGAAAATGAATTTGAACACAATCCCGACCTCACTCCTTGGCAAAATTTAACGATATTTAATCATGAGGGCTTTAGTCTTTTAGGCTCAATTGCTTGGGAGTTAGATTTAATTGCGCCAAGAGTTATTGATATTGCAAATTACCTTAATGCAACAGTGATCAATGCAGGTGATATGGAGCATCGCCGTATTCGTAGCATCAGCTTTTGTGCACGCAGTGTTAGTAACTTAGTTAGTCATATACAGCCAAGTCGTTTAATTGTTACCCCTGGCGATAGAACCGACATTATTATTGCCACCTGCTTATCGGCACTTAACGGTACAAAAGTAGGTGCATTAATACTAACAAATGGTTATTTACCTAATAAAGACATAATGGCGCTATGTGAACATGCTTTAGCTGCTGGGCTTCCGGTGTTATCTGTTCCGTGGGATACATGGCAAACCTCTCGTCATTTAATGAACTTTACGCCCGAGCTACCGCAAGATGATATTCAGCGTCAAGACAGAGTTAAACAGTATATTGCTGACAATCTATCACCTAGTTGGATTGAACAACTGTCACAAAAAGCTAATCAATTAAATCCTATGTCACCGCCAGCATTTAGACATAAATTAACAGAGTTAGCTAAACAGGCTAATAAGTTAATTGTTTTACCTGAAGGCACTGATATTAGAACAATTAAAGCAGCCGCAATTTGTGCCGAACGAGGCATTGCTCGGTGCCAACTTTTAGGCAACAAAGAGCAAATTCTAAAAATAGCAGAACAACAAGGTATAACCTTACCCTCAGGCTTAATTATTACGGACCCTGATCTCATCCGAGATAACTACATCAACCCGTTAGTTGAGCTAAGAAAACACAAAGGTATGACTGATGTCGTTGCAAAGCAAGAATTAAAAGACAACGTGGTACTCGGCACATTAATGTTAAAGCTAGGACAAGTAGACGGATTAGTTTCAGGAGCGGTTAATACCACGGCAAATACAATACGCCCTGCTTTACAGTTAATTAAAACGGCACCAAATAGTTCATTAGTTTCATCAATATTTTTTATGCTTTTACCTGACCAAGTATTAATTTACGGTGATTGTGCAATAAACCCAGAGCCTAACGCTGAACAACTTGCCGATATTGCTATTCAATCAGCAGACTCTGCAATTCAGTTTGGGATAGATCCTAAAGTAGCGATGATCAGTTATAGCACTGGTACATCTGGTCATGGAGCCGATGTAGAAAAAGTGAAACTAGCCACTAAACTTGCGCAAGACAAACGCCCTGACCTTATTATTGATGGACCGCTACAATATGATGCTGCAATTATGGAGAATGTTGCAAAAACTAAAGCACCAAACAGTCCTGTTGCTGGTCAAGCCAATGTATTCATTTTTCCTGATCTTAATACCGGAAACACAACTTATAAAGCAGTTCAACGCTCGGCTGATTTAGTCAGCATTGGTCCAATGCTACAAGGTATGGGTAAACCCGTTAATGACTTATCCAGAGGCGCACTTGTTGATGATATTGTTTACACTATTGCCCTTACCGCAATACAAGCTAAATTTTAAGCTATGTAGGTAAATTAACCATAAATAGCTCATACTTTAGTGAAGTTTTTGTCAAAGAGATGCTTTTTCCTATCAAACAGCCATTTTTACGCTAAAATTACACTTTATCGTTTGTTTTTTGGCTAGCCAAAAAACAAACGACCGTATAAACCAAACAATTACAGTAAGATACAAACATAGCCAAAGGTTGTGCACAGTGATATCCACAGGTTTTGTGGATATAAAGAAAACATTTAAAAGCAATTGCTTATGCTATTACAGCCAAAAACAAAAACTTAACATGCATTTACCGCACGTTCTAAAAGAATTCACGAACAAAGGTCTATTTATCTAAGTTATATAAATCACCTTAACTTTACTAAAGATAATTTCTGTTTGCGCTAGTCGTTTATAATAGAAGTCGTTATAGTTATATCAACGGTTATTGCAATAACACTCTGCGTTTTTACAGTAAGCAGAACATAACCAGAATACGTTTAAATTTTATGTAATTATTATTACTTTTAACCAACATATAAGCACATTTTAATGGCTAATTTAACACTAAAAATTTTACAACAAACTTTTGCTATTCACAGCCTTCATCCTAATAGTATCATTCCACCGAATGTTTTTAGTGCATCAATGTATTTTATTGCTAAAACTAACGATGAAATATCAATTGTATTACCAGAAGATGTGTCGATAGAAAGTGAAGAAAAAGAACTTGATTGGCGAGCATTTGAAGTTGTAGGACCATTAGGTTTTTCACTCACAGGTATACTTTCGAATATTTCAACAATACTCGCTAATGAAAAAATTAGTATATTTGCTATATCTACCTTCGATACCGATTATATTTTAGTAAAATCAACAACTGTTGATGCGGCTTTAGCTGCATTGTCATTAAACCAATATCAAATAATTTAATAGGAAAGTTATGACTACCGTTTATGGTATAAAAAATTGCGATACCGTTAAAAAAGCACTTAAATGGCTAGATAAAAATAATATTGCCTACACGTTTCACGACTTCAGAGCTGATGGTATTGATGAAAAATTAGTAAGCGACTTTACCAATAAACTTGACTGGGAACTACTGTTAAATAAACGTAGCACAACTTTCCGTTTACTTGATGATGAAATTAAAAACAATCTAAATGAAACGACATTTAAACAACTAATATTGTCGCAGCCTACATTGATCAAACGACCGGTACTACTTAGTAATAATACATTACACCTAGGCTTTAAAGATGAACAATATCAAGTGATTTTTAACTAATGGCATTTACAAACACCGATGTTATTACATTAGCTAAAGCATTAATATCTCGACCTTCGGTTACACCTGAAGATGCTGGCTGTCAAACTCTTATTTTTAGCCGCTTAGCACCTTTAGACTTTAATAATGAAACCATGATATTTGAAGATACAACCAATTTATGGGCAAGAAGAGGTACCACTTCTCCTGTATTTTGCTTTGCGGGTCATACCGACGTTGTACCTGCAGGTAACCTTGAGCTTTGGCAAACTCCGCCTTTTGAGCCTACCGTTATCGATGGCATGTTATACGGGCGAGGTGCAGCCGATATGAAAGGTAGTTTAGCTGCAATGATTATTGCAACGGAAAAGTTTGTCAATAACCACCCCAATCATAAAGGCTCTATCGCTTTTCTAATAACTAGCGACGAAGAAGGACCTTTTATTAATGGCACAACACGTGTTATTGATACCCTTGAAGCGCGCAAAGAGAAAATAGATTATTGTATCGTGGGGGAACCTTCTAGTAGCGAAGAAGTTGGAGATGTGATAAAAAATGGTCGTCGTGGCTCCATATCTGCTGAACTTGATATACACGGTAAACAAGGTCATGTTGCCTACCCTGAGCATGTTACTAACCCAATACATTTAGCGATGCCTGCATTAGCAGAACTCAGCCAAATACATTGGGATAAAGGTAATGATTTTTTCCCTGAAACTAGTTTTCAAATTTCCAATATACAGTCAGGTACCGGGGCAACTAATGTTGTTCCTGGACACCTAACCGCTTGGTTTAACTTGCGTTACAGTACAGAGCTAAGCGCTCAAACGATTGTTGATAAGGTAAATGCTGTGTTAAGCAAACATCAGCTCGACTTTGAAATACAATGGACTTACAACGGCCAACCATTTATTACTGAACCAGGGGTATTTATCAATGCAGTTGAGAATGCTATTTTAACTACAACAGGTATCACAACAACACTTTCAACTTCGGGCGGTACTTCAGACGGCCGCTTTATCGCACCAACCGGAGCCGAAGTTATTGAGCTTGGTCCATGTAATAAAACCATCCATCAAGTTAATGAATCTGTTTCTTGTGTAGATCTTAATTTGTTAGCTGATATTTATTATCAGACTCTCGTTAATGTTTTAGCTCCTTAGATATAATGAAAAATAGTAAAGTGAACCTAAATCAGTACAGTAGTTGTCAAGCTCTTGGTAAAAGCGATAACCATTTAACTTGGTTACCTACTAACCTAGCATTACATCATAGTGTTGTAGAACCTTGGAACACTATGGTAAACCATGCTAAAAAATCGGGACTAGAACTCACTATTGCTAGCAGTTACCGCAGCTTTGAACGACAATTATCAATATGGAATAGAAAGTTTACCGGTGAATTAGCCGTTCGAAATAAACATAATGACCTGATAGAAATACAGCATTTAAACGATACCGATAAAGTAATGGCAATATTAACTTTCTCAGCCTTACCTGGTGCAAGTAGGCATCATTGGGGTACAGATATAGACATTTACGCTTCAAACTTGTTACCGGATAAACACGCGTTACAATTAGAACCGTGGGAATATCAAGCTCAAGGGTATTTTTATAAACTATCTCTGTGGTTGGCTAAAAATGCGGACCAGTTTGGTTTCTTTTTTCCTTACGCGCACGATCAAGGTGGTGTTGCTATCGAACCTTGGCATATTTCATATAAACCCATTGCACAGCATTATCAAGATCAATTAACATTACCCCTACTCAGCCAAACACTAAAATTGAGTAATATTGAAGGTAAAGCAGCTATTTTAGCCAATTTGCCGATTATTTTTGAACAATACATCACAAATATTAACGAGGAACATTATGGATAACTGGTTAGCTTGGGTTGTTATTGTTATTTCAGCTGTTATTTTTATTGGTAATTTGAGTACTTTCCAAAAGAGCACTAAATTTCCTATGCGTAAAAAAGGGTTAAATGATTTAAAAGAAACATTACCGCGCAGCCATAAAACCGACCATAAGCTACCGACACACCCCAATAAAAACATACATAAAAAGTGATAATATAGTTTATTTAATGGCATTAGATTAAATACGAGATGCTATATATCATTAACCCGAGCTAAGGTTAGTTATGAAAATAAATGCCTTGTATTTGACTGTTTTCACTGCGTATAAAATAGATCACTTAATTAAACAAGTATTAATACCAATTAAAATGTTTACTCTTCTAAAATTGGCCAACCATTCGATTTTATCTCATTTACAAGGTTTGTTGGCCGATAGCTTTTGTCTGCATCATAGCGTGCTTTAACAGAGCTATGTAATTTGAGTTTGTATTCTTTATCGGTTAATTGTAATTTACGATAAGCTTTGCGTTTAACACGATAAAACGACTTTCTAGATTCTGTAATGGTTGCTGTAACTTTTGGTTTTAGCTCATTAACTAAATGTGATTCAACAAATAATGTATGTACTTGGGCTTCTTTGATCATCCATTGCAGTGGAATGTCTGATAATAACCCTCTATCTTCGTCGTCAGGAGCATAACTACCACCAACATTACTATGAGCTCCACAAAACCATACTTGCTTAATATCTACACTGTTGCGTGGTTGCCAAATAGTTGGTGTAAAGTCTTTACGGTGTTCATCAATGGCTAATGCATGTCGAGCAATTTGGATGTTTGATCCCATTTTAGTATCGTAAAACTCATCTTCATCTTCAAACAGTCCCAAAAATGAAATGGGGATCCCCATTGCGCCAACGGTATCCCAAACACCAACAAACTTAACAGACTTGCTAGCATGACAATTATCAGCGATAAACATTTCAGACAATGCACTTCTGGGTTCGTAGTCTTTATCACCATTTTTATAGTGTTCAAAGGCTTGCTCAATTAAATGTGCCTTATCTCGTTTTAAAATACCGCAATTATTAATTAATCCACATAACGAGCGGACTGTATAAGCTCCACGACTGAATCCAAAAAAATAAAGTTCATCTCCGTCATTATAATTTTGTACTATATAACGATAGTTATCTTTTATATTTTTTTGTATGCCTGCGCCGGTAGCTCCACCGACAACAGAATTATAATAAGAGCCTACACCCCAATCATAAAATACCTGTTGAGAAACACCATCGTCACCGATTGGTTTTATCGCACGAGCCAGTTTTAAAACATTGGTAGGAAAATCTTTTTCGAGGTCTTTTTCGGGACGATTCCATGTGCCATCTGCACAAATTACAATTCGCTTAACCATGCGTCAACTCCTTCTGTTGAATTATGGTTAATAATATAGCTTAGTTTACACAATAGCTGCAATATAGAGCATCAGATTACCGCGTTAGCCATAGCGTAGGTTCTTACGTTTTCTATGTGATTATTGTAATTTCGTTTAAGCAGCTAAAAAGGCAATTCATTTAAGCGGAAGAATTCAGCTCTCATTGCTTCTTTTTCTCCCCTCATAGCTATTGATTTTCTTGATGGACACGTTAACGATTCATTATCCATCAAGTGACCAATATGCCCTTGATTAAACTTGCTTTTATTAGTGTTAAAGATGGCTATCATTGCGCTAAAAACATTAACACGCCAGTTATCTTTATAACGATTAGCGATACTCCAAAGAGTTTCTTTAGGCTCACGTTCCAGCAAACAGGTTTGTTCAGTGCTAGATGGCTGAATAGACACTGGTACTGCATGTTGTTGATTATTATTGGTTATAATTACAGAAGGTGTGTTGGTCGTTGATTTTAACTCGTTAGATACATCTACTTGCTGTACTTTCGCCCAAGCTTGGCCATTAAATTCATATACTAGAATATAGCTTTCACCTATTGCTGGTCGTAAACTTGCGAGTCTAACCATAAATGTATTCAGGCGATGCGCTGCCATTTCTGTTTCAGTGCTTTGTGATAATAATGTAAACTTTAAAGGTAAGTTTTGACCACTGCCTACGATATTTAGCTTTAAAAAAAGTGGGGCACGCTCAGGTGATTCAATATCATGCAAGCTAACATAGTCGATTTGCGCGTATGCAGTATTTAATAAGGCACTTATTTGAACAAGAAACAATAGTGATAAAATTCGTGCCAACATAGTTTACCTTTAATGTTAGTAGTTAAGCTTTATTAGCATGATATTTCAAGGTTATATAATCAAGCACTTATTGCAATAATTTTTGGAAAAGTTGATCTTTTAGCAACAAATTTGTTAATTTGATGTGTGCTTACCTATTGATAATATTACCAAGGAAGGAAAAAATGAAAAAGAGAATCGCAATATTAAGTTCAATATTAGGGTTGCAGTTTTCTGCTATGGCTCAAACTAATAACTATGCTGACGTTAAGCTTACTCACCTAAATCCTGAAAAGTCTGCTGCGACATGGATTAGAGCTAAACAAGTCACCCCTAGATACCCTATGGATCTAGCGATAAAAGGTATAGCTGGCTGCGGAGTCTTTAAGCTGACAATTAATGAAGACGGTAAATCACAAGGTATAGAGCTAGTTTCTTCTATTCCTAAGAATAGTATTTTCAAACCTGCTAAAAAGGTCATTAAAAAGTGGCGTTGGAAAAACATTTCAGGTCAGCCAAACCAAGCTGAAGAAAAGACAATACGCTTAGATTTTTGTTTAGGCGGAAATTCTGAAGAAGAAGCAATAGCTAGGTGTGCTGAACAAGCAAACCTTAAATGTAAATAATACTTAAAAAACTTTCCAACTGAGCGTGAGAACAATAGGTAATTTCTACGCTTTCGCTAACTAAAAATAAATCAGGTTTAAACGTTTCTAATAGGTAGTGCCTATTCAGTTTTTTACTGTGTTCTTTTTTTTTACCGGGCGTACACCCGTTTAGCTTTATAGGAGTATTAAACGAACTGCTGTAAAAACTTACTACAAAGATCAACACGCCCTAGGTTTAAGCCCTAAAACAACTAAAAGAAAGCTTGCTCTTTCTTGGTTAATTACCTCAAAAGAGCAAGCTTCAATGGTTTAGCTTTTTAAATAGGTATAACCCGCTAAGCACTCTTCATAGAAATCTGTTAATTGAACTCCTTCTCGTGGTTTTATTTTGCCACGTTGAACTTGCTTATCAATTTCTTTCTTAATAACTTGCGCCATAATAACTGGCGTATACTGCATTGTTGAAAGCACATTTTCTACGGATGATCCTTTTACCGTTTCTTCGATATAAAAGTCTTTCGGGTCATCATCGTAACTAAAGACATGTACTTCATTTAAACGGCCAAATAAGTTGTGCATATCGCCCATCACATCTTGGTATGCCCCTGTTAAAAAGATCCCTAAAAAGTAATCTTCATTGGCATTAAGTTGATGTAAAGGAATATTACTTACCACTGTGTCTTCACCAATAAACTTATCTATTTTTCCGTCGCTGTCACAGGTAATATCAACCAAACTACATAGTTTCGTCGGCGCTTCATTTAAGCGAGAGATAGGTACTATAGGTAGTACTTGATCAATCGCCCAAGAGTCTGCCGCAGACTGAAAAACAGAAAAGTTAGCTAAGTACTGCGACGATAACATGGTTGAAATTTCACGTAACTCCTCTGGAATAAATTCCTCTGTTGATACCTGTTTTTCAATACTGTTTAAAATACGCCAGTACATAGTTTCAACTTTTGCTAATTCATCTAACGTAAATATACCAAACTTAAACGCTTGAAAAGCTTGCTCTTTTAATTGGCAAATATCATTATAAACTTCTTGATAGTTGCCCTGCGCCATATCAGCTTCAATCTCACGCATGTTAGTAACAATAATGTGCTCACTAGTCGCTTTCTTTGTTGAATACTGCGTGCCACTTGGGTGTATTTCACCAATAACTTGAGTGATCACGCAAGAGTGATGCGCTGTCATAGCTCGGCCACTCTCGCTAACAATATGTGGGTGTGGTACCGATTCAAGATCGCAATTTTGTTTAAAGCCATACACAATATCTGAAACATATTCTTCTAAGCCGTAGTTACATGACGAGTCATTCGTTGACTGCGAGCCATCGTAATCAATAGCTAAGCCACCACCTACATCTACATACTCTAAAGGCACACCTAATTGCACTAATTTTGAGTATATTAATGATGACTCTTGAACCGCTTCTTTCACTGCACGAATATCAGTAAGTTGGCTACCAATGTGAAAGTGCAATAATTTAATGCTCTCTTTCATCCCTTCTTTTTCTAGTAACGTTACGGCGTTTAATATTTCAGCAATACTTAAACCAAACTTTGCACGTTCGCCACTTGAGCTTTCCCATTTCCCTCTGCCCTTCACCATCATTTTTACACGAAGGCCAATAACAGGAGTTATGTTTAACTCTTTTGCTAGTGGAATGAGTTTTACTAACTCACTGAACTTTTCAATAACGATAATAATATTACGCTTTATTTTTAAACCAAGCAGAGCTAAACGTAAATACTCTTCATCTTTATAGCCGTTTAATATTGTCAAAGAGTTTTCGTTAGTATTGTATGCTAAAGCTGCGATTAATTCTGGTTTTGAACCTGCTTCTAAGCCATAGTTAAAGCGACTGCCTGCATCAACGATTTCTTCAATGACTTCTCGCATTTGGTTCACTTTTACCGGAAATACACCAAGGTATTTACCTTCGTAATCGGCTTCTTCAATTTTCGCTCTAAAGGTTTTATTAAGCTGTTCAACTTGTGATCTTAAAATATCATGAAAACGAATTACCGCCGGAAACTCAATACCGCTTTCAACCATTTCATCGATGACTTCGCGTAGGTTAATTTTAAGATCAGGATGATCATAACGAGGGCTAACAAGAATATTGCCGCACTCGCCAATATCAAAATAACCATTACCCCATCGTTTAACGCGATATGTTTTTTCTGCGTCTTCTATAGTCCAAGCTGAGCTAAGCTCATCAGAAACATTGATTTTTTCTTCGTTACTTGGATTGTTCAATTTGCTCAAGGCTTTATCTCAACTATGCTAAACAAAATATAAGTTCACGAACAACTTTTGCGGCAAAAACGTCGCTATTACCGCTGCTGTCAATTTCAGGTGCTAGTTCAACCACATCACACCCAACAAAATTCTTTTCTTTTAAAAGCTTACATAAGCTAATAAATGAATGAAAGTCTTCCCCACCCGGCTCAGGTGTACCAGTGCCAGGGAAAAAGCTTGGATCAAAATAATCAAGATCTAACGTTAAGTATATTGGTCGATCTTTAGCAATATTATTTACAGCATCTAAAAATTCCTTTCTCGATGTTTTTATGGTTTGATTTGCTTTCATCCATTGGTACTCTTCTTTTGTACCTGAACGAATCCCATACTGTATTAATTGATGCTGCTCGCCAAAATGATCGAGTACTCTTCGAATAATAGAGGCATGTGAATAATGAAATCCTTGATAACCATCTCTTAAATCTGCATGTGCATCTAAATGTATTAATACTAGATCAGGGTACTGCTCAAGATATGCTTTAATTGGCGCATAAGAAATAGAATGCTCACCACCCAAAGTTATTATCTTTACTTTATTTTTAAGTAAATCAATATCAGAAAACAGCTCAGTGAAATCATCACTCGCATATTGCCATTGCTGCTCAAGAATACTGTGTTTTTCTGCTTCATCACTTTCACTTTTCGCATTAAGCGCTGGGCGAATCTTTAAGTTGCCCAGATCATAATAGGTATAGTCACTTAAATCTGCATTAAAGTATGGCGAATAGGTTTCAATACCATCTGCCACCGCTCTTAACGCATTAGGCCCAGCTTTAGTACCCTTTCGAAAACAAGCTGTACCGTCATATTCAAAACCAATAATATGTATACAATTAGCATGTATGCCTTCAGCACTTTTTGATAATTGAAATGGAATATCTACACTATCTAAGTCAATAGTTAGTTGTTTTATTATCGTCACGTTAGTTTACCTTTATATACGCGAAAATGTACGCGAAAAAAACTTGGCGCATTATCCAAAAATATTAGAGAAAGTATATAAAAATTTTTAGTTATTTGTATTTATTTTACAACTTTATTTTTAACCTCATCTCTCTTAAAAATTATAATGATAAATTTGTTTGTTAACTATTGAAAAACATACTAAAATTCATTTTGTAATCAACACTTAAATTAATCAATAAAAATTGTTATAAACAACACAAAAAGAGGGTTAACTATTGTTTTTTGAAGGCGCCGAAAAAAAAGC
The DNA here is from genome assembly GCF_030295935.1 of Thalassotalea piscium. Lineage (NCBI taxonomy): Bacteria > Pseudomonadati > Pseudomonadota > Gammaproteobacteria > Alteromonadales > Colwelliaceae > Thalassotalea > Thalassotalea piscium. The sequence continues at coordinate 1,647,873 of NZ_AP027362.1, read as the reverse complement.
TGAAATACAAACAGATCTTAAACAAATATCTTTGCTAAATGATCTACCCGATAGTTTCTGGAAAACACTGGTTTCATGCTGTAAAGCACAAGTACTTTCCACAATTAGTAATCCTCAATGCAAAGCTTTTTTATTGTCTGAATCCAGTTTATTTGTTTGGGACGACAGACTACTGATATTAACATGTGGTGAAACACAACTTGTTAACTCTATCGAATACTTTATCCAACAAGTTGGAACAAAAAAAATAAAGCAGCTCACTTATCAACGTAAAAATGAATATTTTGCCCACGCACAACCTAGTTGTTTTGGCGATGATATGAAGCAACTTTCACCATATATTAAAGGTTGTGCTTACCGTTTTGGCGAGCTAGATGGTCACCATAATTATCTGTTTCATTATGAGAATGATTTTACTGCACTACCCGACGACAAAACTTATGAGTTTCTTGCTTATCAAATTAGTGAAACAGCGTCTGAGCTATTAACGTCTTCAAACATATCAGCAGAAAAAATTCGAGAGTTTTTATCTATTGACTCATTATTGCCTGATTACGTTATTGATGACTTTGTGTTTAAGCCGTATGGCTATTCTTTAAATGCAATTAAGGAAGATAGATACCTAACCATTCATGTAACACCACAAGCAGGTAGTAGTTATATTAGCTTCGAATCAAATATCGACCTTATTGTTGTTGCACCTCTTTTTATTGATATATTAAAACCATTGTCTTTTGATATTTTAAGTTTTAATGAACATGAATTCTCACAAAAAACATTACCGTTTAAAGAAGCAAACTATGTCAGTAAATCGTTAGTAGAAAAAACGTTACCTAATGGCTATCACGTTAATTTTGCAAACTTTATTCTACCCCAATTACAATTTACACAACCTACTCAATTAAGCGTTGAAGGAGAAAACCATGCACTCTAATTTATGGATCGAAGAGACATTTGAAGATTATCTAGGCTTACGCTTTAAAGTTGAAAGAATATTATTTTCTGGTAAAAGTGAATTCCAAACGGTTGATATTGTAGAAACTAAAGGTCATGGGAAAATGCTACTTAATGACGGTTTAGTAATGGTAACAGAGCGTGATGAATTTGCTTATCATGACATGATCACTCATCTACCTTTATTCACACATCCATGTCCCAAGAATGTGTTGGTCATTGGTGGAGGGGACGGTGGAACAGCACGTGAAGTGATCAGGCATACAGGCATAGAAAAGTGCACTATGGTTGAAATTGACGCTATGGTAGTTGATGCTTGTAAACAATATATTCCTCAAACCTCCTGTGCACTTAATAATAAAAAAGTTAATTTAGTTATTGGTGATGGCGTTAAGTTTGTTAAAGAAACGAGTGAAAAGTTCGATGTTATTATTGTTGATAGCACTGACCCCATAGGTCCCGCACAACCCTTATTTGGCGAAGAGTTTTATCAAGACGTATACAACTGTTTATCTGACGACGGTATTGTGGTTTCACAAGGAGAGTCTTCTTGGTATGCAATTGATATTCAAAGATCATTATTAACTGTACTTAATCGTGTTTTTCCAAAATGTTTTTTATATAACTTTAGCAATTTAACTTACCCTGGTGGCCTTTGGTGCTTTACATTCGCGTCTAAAAAACATCACCCGATTAATGATTTCAATGAACAAAGAGTAAAAGATAGTGGACTAACCTTTAGCTATTATAATACCAGACTACATACTGCAGCATTTGCGTTACCTAGCTTTGTGATAAGTGAATTAAGCGATTTAATAGATAACAGTGAATTATAACGTTATTATTGTTGAGAGAGTTCAGAGCAATATGAATATAGTGAATATGAAAAAGCGCATTGTTATCACAGGTGGTCCAGGGGGTGGAAAAACAACAGCTCTTGACCTTATACGTCGTGAGTTTTCAGGAAAAATTGCATCTGTTCCCGAATCTGCAACTATGATATTTAGTGGTGGGATTGAGCGTTCAACAAATAATAGCGTATTAAAGGCGCAACAAACTGCAATTTTTAATTTGCAAAAAAACCTTGAAGATATTCAGCGCGCAGCATACCCTGAGTGTCTAATTTTGTGTGATCGAGGTACGCTTGATGGTCTTGCTTATTGGCCAGATAGCGAAGATAATTTCTTTACACAAATGAATACCACATTAGAAGAAGAGTTTTCTCGCTACGATGCGGTTATTTTTTTTGAAACGGCAGCTCGTTCAGGGGAGAATATTCGAAGCAACAACCCAATAAGAAACGAGTCTGAGCAACAAGCGGTCGAATTAGATACAAAACTAAAAAAAATATGGTCAAAACACCCAAATTTTAACTTAGTTGGTAGCTCAGAGTCATTTATTCGTAAAGTAATGTTTGGTATTATGACGATAGAAAATGTGATTGGGCAATACAGATAACAAAAAAAACCTAATTATTTTGTATCTTAGCTTATAACGTATACAAACAAGACTTTACTTTTTTATTATATTTTTACATTTATTTGAAATATTCTTTGTTATTACGTAACTTTTCGTACATAGTAATGAAAACTATAAGGGAAACATCATGAGTAGAAAAAGAAAGGCAATAGAAAATAATGATGCCGATGTAGATATGACACCTATGTTGGATATCGTATTTATCTTACTAATATTCTTTATTGTAACAACATCGTTTGTTAAAGAAGAAGGGTTGCTAATAAACAAACCAAAACCAAATAAAAACCCAAGTGCTGCTACCCCCATGGTACTTGTTAAAATAACTGAAAGCGGTATCGTTAGTTTAAACAATAAAATTGTTGATATAGAACGATTACCGGCACGAATTGAAAGTTTTCTTGCTGAAAATGCTACCACAAGTGCCGTAGTTATTGCCGACTATAAAACAAATCACAAAGATGTTGTTAGTGTAATTGATAAAATTAATGAGTTTCCTCAATTAACAGTGTCAATAGGTAAATAATAGCTACCTACTTAAGTAATTATTATTAACTAGTTTATTATAGCAATAAGTAACTCCAAAAATAAAAAGCCCGTTATCTAGATAACGGGCTTTTTATTTGATTAATTCTAAGCAGTTATAATATTGTTTTTTTTATCGATAGCATTACTCAAAAACACAGCGCTTACGTACAAACTCAATAAAGCAGGTAGATTTATACCAATCTCACTAACTATGTGAACATTTCTACTGGCTAAAACAGTCAACTACTGCGTATAAAATAGATCACTTAATTAATGAAACTGGTATTACTTATTAAGTTTGCCCTACCTGCCTTTTCGAGCGATATTAGTTTTTGGGACGAATAAAAGGCATATGTCTATTAACGTCTTTATACAGTAAGTATCTGAACGGCCCAGGGCCACCTGCATAACACGACTGAGGACAAAATGCGCGTAGCCACATAAAATCACCAGCCTCTACTTCAACCCATTCACCATTTAAATGATAAACAGCTTTACCTTCTAGTACATAAAGTCCGTGTTCCATTACATGCGTTTCATCAAAAGGTATTACACCACCTGGTTCAAAGGTTACAATATTGACATGCATATCATGTCGCATATCTGATTGCTCAGTAAACCTTGTTGTTTTCCACACACCTTCGGTATTTGGCATTTCAATTGCTTCTACATCGTGATCACTGGTAACAAAAGCTTCTGGTGCATTTATCCCTTCAACAAACTGGTAAGCTTTCCTGATCCAATGAAACTTCACATGGTTGTCGCTATTATTTTTTATTGTCCATTTACAGCCAGGAGGTAAGAATGCATAGCCACCGGCTTTCATATGATGGTTTTCATCTTCAATACATACATCCATTTCGCCTTCTACAATAAAGAGTACGGCTTCTGCACTTTGATCAAGCTCTGGCTTATTTGACCCCCCACCTGCTCCAACTTCAACGATGTATTGAGAAAATGTTTCCGAAAAACCACTTAATGGGCGTGCAATAACCCACATCCGCATATTCTCCCAAAAAGGTAAATAACTGATCACAATATCGGTTAATACTCGTTTAGGTATGATTGCATAAGCTTCTGTAAAAATAGCTCGATCAGACAATAATTGTGTTTGTGGTGGTAAGCCACCTGTAGGTGCATAATATGTGTGCTTTGATTTCATAATTTCTATTCCTTAAAGCTTTGCCGCTATGAGTTTGTTTCGGTATTCATGTAACAAAGGTTCTGTGTACCCGTTAGGTTGTTCTTTACCATTGAGAACTAACGCTAATGCCGTCTGAAAAGATAAGCTTTTTTCAAAATCAGCAGACATAGCTTTATAGTTAGGATCATGCGCGTTTTGTTTATCGACAACGCGCGCCATTTGTTCTAGAGCAGTGTTAACCTGAGATTTGCTTAAAATATTATGCGTTAACCAATTACAAATGTGCTGGCTTGATATGCGTAAAGTTGCCCTATCTTCCATTAAACCAACATTATTAATATCCGGAACTTTAGACGCTCCGATACCTAAATCGATCCACCGGACAACATATCCCAGTAAGCCCTGCGCATTATTATGAAGCTCCTTCTCTATTGCTGATTGACTAAGTTTACTAGTGTTATTTAATAAAGGCACTGTTAATAGGTCATCGATATCAGCGCGTGGCCTTTTAGCAATGCTTTCCTGTATCTTACTAACGTTAACTTGATGATAGTGTATAGCATGGAGTGTAGCTGCTGTTGGAGATGGCACCCATGAGGTATTAGCACCAGCTAAAGGATGAGCAATTTTTTCTTTCATCATTCCAGCCATTTCATCAGGTGTAGCCCACATTCCTTTACCTATTTGAGCCTTACCTGAGAAACCACAAGCTAGCCCAATATCAACATTCCAATTTTCATATGCTTTAATCCAAGGCTGCTCCTTCATATCCCCTTTAGGAACCATTGGACCAAGCAGCATACTTGTATGAATTTCATCTCCTGTTCTGTCTAAAAATCCTGTATTTATAAAAACAACACGACTTTTTACGGCCCTTATACACTCTTTTAGGTTTACAGTTGTACGACGCTCTTCATCCATAATTCCAATTTTAATGGTGTCTCTAGCAAGTCCTAATGTATCTTCAACTGCACCAAACAGTTTGTTCGTGAACGACACTTCTTCTGGTCCGTGCATTTTGGGTTTAACAATATACACATTCCCATTAGCAGAGTTACGGTTAATTTTAGATTTTTTTAAATCATGCAAGGCTATTAATGTGCTGATCATCGCATCCATAATCCCTTCTTGAATTTCTGATCCATGTTTGTCTATTATTGCCGGACTTGTCATTAGATGGCCTACATTTCGACAAAACAATAAGCTGCGTCCTGGTAAATAAAACTTTTTACCAGAAAGATCATAATACTCTCTGTTTTTATTGAGTACTCGCTTAGTTACTTTACCTGATTTATCTATAGATTCACTTAAGTCACCTTTCATTAAACCTAGCCAATTACGATATACATGAATTTTTTCTTCAGCATTTACGGCAACAACTGAATCTTCAAAGTCTTGTATTGTTGTAAGCGCAGACTCTAACGTGATGTCTTTTATACCTGCAGTGTCTATATTACCTATGGCTGAGCTTGGATCTATCTCTATGGCTACTCGTAAGCTATTATGGGTAAATAATATCGAACTAGGCTTACTTTTATCACCCTGTATTCCAAGTAGCTGTTTAGGTCTTTTTAATTCAGTAGTAGTTCCATCAATTAAACAGACCAAAAGTTTCTGGTCACTAATGCAATAACGAGTTGCTTGCGAGTGTGAACTTTGAAGTAAAGGAAAGTTTTCGTCTAAAAACTTTCGACCATAAGCAATGACTTTAGCTGCCCTTATAGGATTAAGCTCTGTATTTTTTTGTGAACCATCTTCATCACCAATTACATTTGTTCCATAAAGCGCATCGTATAAACTTCCCCAACGTGCATTTGCTGCATTTAATGCAAATCGAGCATTTGACGTAGGTACTACTAATTGAGGACCAGCCTGTATTGAGATTTCTTTGTCGACATTAGATGTACTAATGTTAAAGTCTTCACCTTCAGGCGCTAAATAACCAATTTCTTCGAGAAACTTTTTATACTGCGTTGAATCAAAGTTATTTTGATACTTTATATTCCATTCATCTATCTGCTGTTGAAGAAATATACGCTTAGCTAGTAATTTTCTGTTCTCAGCGCCAAATTCATGCACTATTGTTGAAAAGCATTGCCAAAAGTGGTCTTCTGGAATATCTAAACCTTGTAAAACTTCATCTGTAATAAATGTAACTAGATTACTGTCAACCTTTAGTGATTCTTTTTGTAGGTATTTGGTCATGCTCTACTAACTCGATAAGATTTATATTTTATGCGTATAAATGTAAACAAACCACCACCAACTGTCAATAAAGACCAGTAATTGCATACAAGATTGTTGACAATCCAAACAGTAATTGCATAGACTATATTTGCCTAATACTTTTCATAAGCTGGGCCCTACATTAATCTTAAGTAAAAGAATCTGGTGTAAAAGATGAAATGTGCATATCGACGCTAAACTCATCGAACCATCTATTTTTATTCACTTGTGACAACATAAGATATGAAAAACTGTGTAAGAGATAACCACATAAGAATATGGGTGTGTAAAAAAAACTCTCAGAGTAATTCGTACTAAATAAATTTCATAGAGCGGAATTTATTTACAAGGATATTTTTAAATAATTATACAAACTTCATTAATTAGTTGATCTATTTTATGTATAGTAAAGCTGTCGAATAAAGGATCTATTTTTCTTGTTCTAATAAGTAAATAAACAAATCAGCAGTTGATTGTTGTAGCCATTTGAAATGATCATAGTTAGTGAGATTGGTATTAGACAGAGAAAAACCTATAATAGAATTTAGAATGCATATAGGCTATCAGGACGTTTAAATAAGGGATAAACAACATCAAATTTACAAACAATTAGCCGCTATACATATCCCTTATATGTCATTCCACATCCTTTGAGAATAATGTGTTTTATCGTTTTTTTGGCTTGCTCAAAATCATCATAGCTAAGTTCACGATTAAAAGCTGCCTCAATTTCTACAGCAGAATTAGCGTAATACTGAGTTGCTCCCCAAATTGTAAATAACAAATGGTACGGGGATATAACATCTATTTTACCTTGCAACTGCCAAGACTCTATAACCTTCGCTTTATCTGCAATCCAAAGTTTGAAGTCAGTATTTAAATACTCACTTAAATGAGGTGCTCCATGTAGTATTTCACTGGCGAAAATTATTGATGCGGTAGGGTTAATACGTGAATATTCAATTTTTGCGTCTATGTAGTTTGCAATAGTTTCGCTCGGATCATCGGTTGACTTGATGTCTGAAAAGGCATTATTCCATAAATCTGTAATATGAGTGAGCACAGCACCATAAAGTGCTAATTTATTTTCGAAATAGTAATGAATATTAGTTCTGGGTAACTTCGCTGTTTCTGCAATGCGAGATATTGAAGCACCATTGAATCCATACTGCTTAAATTCTTGAGCGGCTGCCTCTAGAATCTTACTAATATTTAGCGTACGTGCCTTTTGTTGTCGGCTTACTAATGCTTCATTGGTAACTTTTATTTTTTTCATATATCAATCTGTAACTTAGGGATAACTAGTGCTTTTTAAAAACATCTACCAAATCACTCATCGGTTTCTTCTGTTCTAGTTTTAAACGATTAGTAATTCCATCTATATGTTGAGACATAAGCTTGCTAGCTTTTTCAACTTGACCTTTTTGCATCACATCTATTAATTCGAAGTGTTGATAATAGGAGCATTTAGGCGAATCTGGTGTTTGATACAGCACAATAACTAAAGATGTTTGCGGTATTAAAGTAGTGACAATTCGCTCAAGTGTAGAATTTTTAGATAATTTAGCTAACATCAAATGAAAGTCTCCACCTAACTGTATACCTTCAACAATTTGTTCTAAATCTATATTATCTTGTTCTGCTTTTACGATTCGCCTTAAAAGGTCGTAATCGCTTGCTGTAGCATGCTTAATAACATCTTTAATAATTGCTACTTCAATTAACTTCCTGGCTTCAAGAATATTCATCGCTTGTTTAGTAGTAGGTGTAGCAATAAAAGCACCTTTATTAGGTTGAATTTCAATAATATGATCTTGCGACAATCGTAATAAGGCGCTACGAACAGTAGTACGACCGACATTAAATATTTTAGATAAATTATCTTCGGTGAGTTTGGTACCAGGATGTAAACGAAATGATAATATGGCATCAAATATTTCTTTGTAGATTTCTTTATCACTTATTTTTTTATTTTTTTCATGAGTTTCTAGCGCTTTTTTCATCACTTTCCTAAATACAAACCGATAGTTTATCTTAAATACTACAATATGTAGTATATACACAAATATCATAAAGATGCGAGTAACAGAAAGCAAAAAAACCGTAGGATAAGCTATGGATTTTTGACGTGCATGGATGCACTAATGTCGAGCTGCCATGTTCTTACAAGGATGTAAGTCATTAGGGTAATGCAGGATCAATTACCGAGATGGCAAGGAACGACCTAAAGAGAAGTCTAGCAATGTCCCACTCTCACATAAAAGGAAGAACACCCACACGCTATACCATCCGCCGCTACTGCGTTTCACACAAAGCAAAAAGCCCGACTCTTGCGGATCGGGCTTTTGACGTGCATGGATGCACTAATGTCGAGCTGCCATGGATGGCAAGGAACGACCTAAAGAGATGTCTAGCAATGTCCTACTCTCACATAAAAAGAAGAACACCCACACGCTATACCATCCGCCGCTACTGCGTTTCACACAAAGCAAAAAGCCCGACTCTTTCGAATCGGGCTTTTTTAAAGAGAAGTCTAGCAATGTCCTACTCTCACATGGGAACTCCCACACTACCATCGGCGCTACTGCGTTTCACTTCTGAGTTCGGAAAGGGATCAGGTGGTACCACAGTGCTATTGTCGCTAGACAAAAAACGTTTTGTACATGGATGTACTTATGTCGCGAAGCCATGGATGGCTAGGAGCGACGTATCTCCATCTACAAATTAATTCGGAAAGCTTTATAAATACGTGTTATTCAATCTAATTCACTCTAACTCACTACTGAGTACGTGATTTGTGCTTATCGCACTCGTCAAACAAACAACCCGTTTACGTCTCTATCGAGCACGCAAAACTATTTGGGTGTTGTATGGTTAAGCCTCACGGGTAATTAGTATTGGTTAGCTCAATGCCTCGCAGCACTTCCACACCCAACCTATCAACGTTGTAGTCTCCAACGACCCTTTAGGGAGCTTAAAGCTCCAGTGAGAACTCATCTCAAAGCCTGCTTCCCGCTTAGATGCTTTCAGCGGTTATCAGTTCCGAACGTAGCTACCGGGCAATGCCATTGGCATGACAACCCGAACACCAGTGGTTCGTCCACTCCGGTCCTCTCGTACTAGGAGCAGCCCTCTTCAATTCTCAAACGCCCACGGCAGATAGGGACCGAACTGTCTCACGACGTTCTAAACCCAGCTCGCGTACCACTTTAAATGGCGAACAGCCATACCCTTGGGACCGACTTCAGCCCCAGGATGTGATGAGCCGACATCGAGGTGCCAAACACCGCCGTCGATATGAACTCTTGGGCGGTATCAGCCTGTTATCCCCGGAGTACCTTTTATCCGTTGAGCGATGGCCCTTCCATACAGAACCACCGGATCACTATGACCTACTTTCGTACCTGCTCGACGTGTCTGTCTCGCAGTTAAGCTGGCTTATGCCATTGCACTAACCGTATGATGTCCGACCATACTTAGCCAACCTTCGTGCTCCTCCGTTACTCTTTAGGAGGAGACCGCCCCAGTCAAACTACCCACCAGACAGTGTCCCCAAGCCCGATAAGGGCCCTAGGTTAGAACATCACGCATACAAGGGTGGTATTTCAAGGTTGGCTCCACCGCATCTAGCGACGCGGTTTCAAAGCCTCCCACCTATCCTACACATGTAGGAGCAATGTTCACTGTCAAGCTATAGTAAAGGTTCACGGGGTCTTTCCGTCTAGCCGCGGGTATACGGCATCTTAACCGCAAATTCAATTTCACTGAGTCTCGGGTGGAGACAGTGTGGCCATGATTACGCCATTCGTGCAGGTCGGAACTTACCCGACAAGGAATTTCGCTACCTTAGGACCGTTATAGTTACGGCCGCCGTTTACCGGGGCTTCGATCATGAGCTTCGCCGAAGCTAACCCAATCAATTAACCTTCCGGCACCGGGCAGGCGTCACACCGTATACGTCATCTTTCGATTTTGCACAGTGCTGTGTTTTTAATAAACAGTTCCAGCCACCTGGTTACTTCGACTCTCCGATGCTTACGCAGCAAGTGCTTCACATTAGAGAGCGTACCTTCTCCCGAAGTTACGGTACTATTTTGCCTAGTTCCTTCACCCGAGTTCTCTCAAGCGCCTTAGTATTCTCTACCTAACCACCTGTGTCGGTTTGGGGTACGGTTCCTATATATCTGACGCTTAGAAGCTTTTCCTGGAAGCATGGCATCAATGACTTCGTGTCCTTGGACACTCGTCTCGTATCTCAGCCTTAAGGATACCCGGATTTACCTAAGTTTCCAGCCTACATACTTTCACACGGACTACCAACGCCGTGCTCACCTAGCCTACTCCGTCCCTCCTTCGCAATATATAGAAGTACAGAAATATTAATCTGTTTCCCATCGACTACACCTTTCGGTCTCGCCTTAGGGGCCGACTTACCCTGCCCTGATTAACATGGGACAGGAAACCTTGGTCTTTCGGCGGGGGAGTTTTTCACTCCCCTTATCGTTACTCATGTCAGCATTCGCACTTCTGATACCTCCAGCAAGCTTTACAACTCACCTTCAACGGCTTACAGAACGCTCCCCTACCACTAGGACGTATCCTTAAGGTATCTGTTGACTTCGCTTCCCAACTCAACGTTCGGGTGAGCTTGACCGTTTTTCTTCTCTAAAACAATGAGAAAAACGTTAGTCTTAAATAGCTTAAGTGATACGTCCTAATCCGCAGCTTCGGTGCATAGTTTAGCCCCGTTACATCTTCCGCGCAGACCGACTCGACTAGTGAGCTATTACGCTTTCTTTAAAGGATGGCTGCTTCTAAGCCAACCTCCTAGCTGTCTATGCCTTTCCACATCGTTTCCCACTTAACTATGACTTTGGGACCTTAGCTGGCGGTCTGGGTTGTTTCCCTCTTCACAACGGACGTTAGCACCCGCAGTGTGTCTCCCGCATATCACTCATTGGTATTCGGAGTTTGCAAAGGGTTGGTAAGTCGGGATGACCCCCTAGCCTTAACAGTGCTCTACCCCCAATGGTGTTCGTGCGAGGCTCTACCTAAATAGATTTCGGGGAGAACCAGCTATCTCCCGGCTTGATTAGCCTTTCACTCCGACCCACAAGTCATCACCGCATTTTTCAACATACGTGTGTTCGGTCCTCCAGTTGATGTTACTCAACCTTCAACCTGCCCATGGGTAGATCGCCGGGTTTCGGGTCTATACCTTGCAACTAAACGCGCAGTTAACACTCGCTTTCGCTACGGCTCCCCTATTCGGTTAACCTTGCTACAAAATATAAGTCGCTGACCCATTATACAAAAGGTACGCAGTCACCCCGAAGGGCTTCCACTGCTTGTACGTATACGGTTTCAGGTTCTATTTCACTCCCCTCACAGGGGTTCTTTTCGCCTTTCCCTCACGGTACTGGTTCACTATCGGTCAGTTAGGAGTATTTAGCCTTGGAGGATGGTCCCCCCATGTTCAGTCAACGTTTCACGTGTGCCGACCTACTCGATTTCATGATAAGTTTATTTTCGTGTACGGGGCTATCACCCTGTATCGCTGCCCTTTCCAGAGCATTCCACTAATTTACAAACCACTTAAGGGCTAATTCCCGTTCGCTCGCCGCTACTAAGGAAATCTCGGTTGATTTCTTTTCCTCGGGGTACTTAGATGTTTCAGTTCTCCCGGTTCGCCTCTTTACGCTATGTATTCACGCAAAGATACTTGCTTATGCAAGTGGGTTTCCCCATTCGGATATCTCAGTCTGTAACGGTTTTTATCACCTTAACTGAGCTTTTCGCAGATTAACACGTCCTTCATCGCCTCTAACTGCCAAGGCATCCACCATATACGCTTAGTCACTTAACCATACAACCCCAAATAGTTTCCTATTGTGGTGTCTTGATGACAAGACCAAGACTGAATGTATGTCTGACATTTTCACGTACTCGTTATGGTACTTATTGCTAAGTAGTCATAATGGAGTTACTTGAATTAGATTTTTCGTTAACAGATAACAAGTTATCTCTTAACCAGCTCGTTCGATGACCGATAAAATCATCTGACTCGCTGTGGGTAGTTATCATTATGCATTTGAGCGCGCGACACGCCATTTGCCTGATAAATACCGGTATTTATATCAGCTTTCCAAATTGTTAAAGAGTTCGTTTTAGGACGCATTCGCCTAACCCGTGGTTTAAAAAACCAAACGTAATCTATTCATCTGAATACCTTAAGTTTGGTTTCTATTTCCTTTAGAAGAAGTGGTGGAGCTAAGCAGGATCGAACTGCTGACCTCCTGCGTGCAAGGCAGGCGCTCTCCCAGCTGAGCTATAGCCCCTCTTTTACTCAAAGAGAGTGGGTAACATGTTATTAAAGCAACTTCAATTACGTGATAGACAAGGCGAATAAATACGACGTGTGCAACGCGCACATGAGTGTTTATTCAACGCAGTATCTCGCGTAATTTGGTAGGTCTGGGCAGACTTGAACTGCCGACCTCACCCTTATCAGGGGTGCGCTCTAACCAGCTGAGCTACAGACCTATATAAATTGCCCGAAGCTTACATGTTAGGACTTCTTCTTTACTTTAGTTATCATTGCAATTTGTGTAGACACTCTGAAATGCAAGCATTTCCATTGAGCCGTTTTACTTCAAGATAAGGAGGTGATCCAACCCCAGGTTCCCCTAGGGTTACCTTGTTACGACTTCACCCCAGTCATGAATCACAAAGTGGTGACCGTCCTCCCGAAGGTTAAACTAGCCACTTCTTTTGCAACCCACTCCCATGGTGTGACGGGCGGTGTGTACAAGGCCCGGGAACGTATTCACCGTAGCATTCTGATCTACGATTACTAGCGATTCCGACTTCACGGAGTCGAGTTGCAGACTCCGATCCGGACTACGACGTACTTTGTGTGATTCGCTCCACCTCGCGGTATTGCAGCACTCTGTATACGCCATTGTAGCACGTGTGTAGCCCATCCCGTAAGGGCCATGATGACTTGACGTCGTCCCCACCTTCCTCCGGTTTATCACCGGCAGTCTCCTTAAAGTTCCCGACTTAACTCGCTGGCAAATAAGGATAGGGGTTGCGCTCGTTGCGGGACTTAACCCAACATTTCACAACACGAGCTGACGACAGCCATGCAGCACCTGTCTCACAGTTCCCGAAGGCACAAATCTATCTCTAGAAATTTCTGTGGATGTCAAGGGATGGTAAGGTTCTTCGCGTTGCATCGAATTAAACCACATGCTCCACCGCTTGTGCGGGCCCCCGTCAATTCATTTGAGTTTTAACCTTGCGGCCGTACTCCCCAGGCGGTCAACTTAGCGCGTTAGCTACGCTACCCACAGATCAAGTCCACAGACAGCTAGTTGACATCGTTTACGGCGTGGACTACCAGGGTATCTAATCCTGTTTGCTCCCCACGCTTTCGTGCCTCAGCGTCAGTATCTGTCCAGGTGGCCGCCTTCGCCACTGATGTTCCTTCCAATCTCTACGCATTTCACCGCTACACTGGAAATTCCACCACCCTCTACAGTACTCTAGCTAACCAGTTTCAAATGCAGTTCCGAGGTTGAGCCCCGGGATTTCACATCTGACTTAATTAACCGCCTACGCACGCTTTACGCCCAGTAATTCCGATTAACGCTCGCACCCTCCGTATTACCGCGGCTGCTGGCACGGAGTTAGCCGGTGCTTCTTCTGTTGCTAACGTCACAGTGCAAGGGTATTAACCTTACACCTTTCCTCACAACTGAAAGTGCTTTACAACCCGAAGGCCTTCTTCACACACGCGGCATGGCTGCATCAGGGTTTCCCCCATTGTGCAATATTCCCCACTGCTGCCTCCCGTAGGAGTCTGGGCCGTGTCTCAGTCCCAGTGTGGCTGATCATCCTCTCAAACCAGCTAGAGATCGTCGCCATGGTAAGCCTTTACCTTACCATCTAGCTAATCTCACTTGGGCTAATCTAAAGGCGAAAGGTGCCGAAGCATCCCCTCCTTTGGTCCGTAGACATTATGCGGTATTAGCAGTCGTTTCCAACTGTTGTCCCCCACCTAAAGGCATATTCCCAAGCATTACTCACCCGTCCGCCGCTCGTCAGCAGATAGCAAGCTATCTCTGTTACCGCTCGACTTGCATGTGTTAAGCCTGCCGCCAGCGTTCAATCTGAGCCATGATCAAACTCTTCAATTAAAAATCGTTTGTGCGCTCCTCTACCTAAGTAAAGGCTCGCTGCTCAATGAATTCTGTCGTGTTATCCACCGAAGTGAATAACTACATAAAACGTACTAATTATTCTTCCCTAATAAAAGGAGAGAAAATTAATACTTATTTGTGTGACTTCTTCATTGCGCTGTTTTTGCTACCTAAGTAGCTGGTAAAATCAACATCAATGTGAGTGCCCACACAAATTGCATGATAACTAATTGTTAAAGAAATTCTTCGACTTACAAGAAGTGGAAGAAAAGTTAAAGCACATTCGTTTAACTTTATCGCTGTAGGCCTTGCCTTAAGCGAGATGCGCATTCTACGCATTTGAATTTTAATGTCAACAGGTTTTTTAAAAAGTTTTTAAATTTATCAAAACATTTTTAAACCTTAGTTAACCGTTTAAGAAGCTAAAGCGCTTAGTAAACATTTTAAATCCACTTACTTCGGGTTTCCCTGAAGAAGTGGAGCGCATTTTAGGGATTTTTGCCGCTACGTCAACAGTTAATTTTAATTTATTAAAGCATTTTGTTTAAGTGCTTATTTAACGAACAAATCAAACAATAAACAGGCATGCTTGTGCAATATTATCAACGCGCTGTGCCTTCACTTCATTGTTATCATGGTATTGGCTAGATAATAATAGTCTATTATTTATTCCTGCAGCTTTAGCTGCTTGCATGTCAGAGACTTTATCGCCAATAAATACACTTTGTCCAACATCAATATTATGTTCACGCACTGCTTGTAAAATCATTCCTGGCTCAGGTTTTCTGCAATCACATTTAATAAGGAATTCTTTATTAGCATTTGTTGGATGATGTGGACAATAGTAAACATCATTTATAGTAATACCTTTATAGCTAAACTGCTTTTTCATCCATTGCGTTAATTTTTCAAATTGCTCAATTGAATATTTGCCGCGACCAATACCTGATTGATTGGTTATAACAATTAATTGGTAGCCCTTTTCCTGCGCTAGATGGCATAAGGAGAAAATACCCTGAACAAATTCAAAGTTTTCACTTTGATAGACATAGCCATGATCAATATTAATGATCCCATCACGATCGAGAAAAAGTGCTTTATTCTTCATATAAATGTTATCTTTTCAGCATTAAAATTAAAAAAGCGAGTATAACTCGCTTTTATCAGTGTTTAATATCAATTTGTATAACAACAATTACATTGCTAAACCGCCATCTATTTCTACTACTCTGCCAGTAAAGAAATCGTTTTCAAATATATATTTTACGGTATGAGCAATTTCATCTGCTTCACCAAGGCGCCCTACAGGTTTCATTTTTTCTAATCGATCGCGCATTTCAGGTTTCATTGCATCTGTCATCGCGGTACGAATTACACCAGGTGCTATTGCACCGACACGAATACCATGACGACCAAGTTCTCTTGCCCAAGTAACAGTCATAGCAACAACACCAGCTTTAGAGGCTGCATAGTTTGTTTGGCCCATGTTACCTCCACGAGCTATTGATGACATATTAATGATAACGCCTTTTCTACCACTTTCAATCATGTGAACAGCAGCTTCGCGGCCGCATAAAAACACTCCCGTTAAATTAACGTCAATGACTGATTGAAATTGATCTAAAGACATTTTTTTACTCACTACACCATCTTTAGCTTTGACAAACATTCCATCACGTAAAATACCGGCATTATTAATTAAGCCATCAATACCGTTAAAATCAGTATTAATTTGAGAGAAAGTTGCTTCAACTTCACTTTCATTCGTTACATTCGCCAAATAATACTTTGCGCTTGAGCCAGCATGTTCAACTAGGGTTACCGTCTCTTTTAATGCCTCTTCATTTAAATCAATTAATGCTAATTTAGCGCCATGCTGAGCTAAATTAAGAGCCATAGAACGACCAAGTCCTTGCCCGCCACCAGTTATTACAATTACCTTGTCAGCTAAATTCATTTACTTTCCTTTACTATTATTTTAAAACTTTTTTAATTTTGTTGATTCACTAGAGTAAAAAACCAGTCAACTTCTTTTGGATCAACTTTACTGATTTGATTATATTTCCAGTGCGGCTGGTTGTCTTTGTCAATAAGAAGAGCCCTAACGCCTTCAAAAAATTCAGTGTGTTGGCAGCAACGCATCGACAAGTTTAACTCATGTTTAAAGCACACTTTCAGCGGCAAACCTGCGCACTTATTTAGTTGATGATAAATCAAATTTATACTCAATGGACTGCCATGTTTTATTTTCTGTTGTGCTTTATTAAACCAAGCCGACTCTATATTTTCGTTGATAACATCATGATAAATAGTGATGATATCACTAGCAGATGTTACTTTTTCTATAACCGCTAAGTGATCTAAAATATTTGAATGAGACTTTTCAACATAGAGTGTTTGATATTTATTAAGTAATTCAGATAATAATTGTTGATTTTCCTTATTATTATCTGCCCAAGGAAGATTAATAAACTCATAAAGTATTAATTGCTTACTTGTAGATTGAATTTGGTAATCCGCTAACTTGAGTTCTTTCGCATCAGCTCCATTAAAGTTCATTCCCGTTAGACCTAGAAATAAGCCAACACCTTTAGGCATTTGATTTAAAAACCAACTTGCTCCAACATCTGGATATAAACCTATTGTAACTTCAGGCATTGCCATTAACGTTCGTTCAGTAACAACTTTATGACTTGCTCCTGCCATTAAACCAATACCACCTCCCATAACATAACCATCAGCCCATACGAATATTGGCTTTTGTGACTCATGAATGAGTAGATCTAATTGGTATTCTTTTGTAAAAAACTCAACGCCTAAAGAATCCTTAACTGTATTATCAGTGAGCCTTTCGTCTACAACACCTTGACGCATTGCAACAATATCATGATAAATACTAACGACATCACCACCTGCGCAAAATGCTTTATCTCCAGCACCTAATAGCACAATTACCGCAATAGCATCATCATTTTGCCAATGCTTGATTTGATTTAGCAGTAAATCAATCATAGTTAAGTTGAGTGCATTTAACGATTTTTCTGAATTTAGCAGGGCTGTGCCAATTTTTTTACCATTTGTTGTTTGTACTTCTGAGAATAGCACTAAGTCTTGATGCATTGTACCTTACCTATTTTATCTGTTGGTCTATCTCTTAAAAACTATAAGTTAGCGTCAATTTCAACAACAGTTCTGCCCGTTACTGTACCTTCGACGTAAGCTAAAAATGCATCTGGTAGCTCGCTAAAAGCAATGGTAGTTGCTGCAATTAAATCAAGCTTTGTAGGTTTTAAATCTGATGCTAAACGCTTCCAGCCCTGTTCTCTAACTGACAGTGGCATTTCAACTGAATTAATACCTAACAAACTGACACCACGTAAAATAAATGGCATTACTGTAGTATCAAGTGTAATTCCACCAGCGAGTCCTATTGATGCAATATTACCCCAAACATTAGTTGTACGCGTTAGCCAGGATAAGGTTTCACCGCCAACATTATCAATAGCACCGCCCCATTGCATGCTTTCAAGTGGTTTTGTCCCCATTTCAATCTCGTGTCGGCTGATAAGGCGACTGGCTCCAAGGGCTGTTAAATATTCTTCTTGTTCAGTTTTCCCAGTAAAGGCGACAACTTCATAACCGATATTAGACAACATATTAATGGCAAAACTGCCAACGCCACCTGTTGCGCCCGTAACAACAATAGGTCCACGCTCTGGAATTTGGCCATTATCTTCCATGCGTTGAATCGCAAGTGCTGCAGTATAGCCAGCAGTACCAATTGCCATTGCGTCTCGTAAGGTTATGCCATCAGGTAGGTTAACTACAGAATCTGCTTTTACGCGGGCGAATTCTGAATATCCCCCATCATAAAGTTCAGATAATTGTGCTCCGCATACTAAAACTTTATCGCCAGCTTTAAACCTATTGTCAACTGAGCTAACAACAACACCCGATAAATCAATTCCGCCAACCAGTGGATAAGTACGTAATATGCGCCCTTTTCCCGTGGCCGCTAGTGCATCTTTATAATTAATGTCAGAATAGGCTACTTTGACCACCACTTCACCGTCAGTTAAGTCATTAAGCGTTATTTGCTCAAAACCACTATTAATTTTTTTATCTTCACCTTGATGGATTCTAAATGCATTAAAACGTTCTGGAACGATCATATTAATAACTCTATAGTAATTAAGGGATATAAAGTGTAAGTAATCAGTTAGTCTAGCTCTATTAGACTATAGTGTTATTACGCTGTAAATTGAGTACGTACAGCGTAATATACGACGTTATCAACTACATATTGCGTCGATACTGACCGCCCGCCTCAAACAATGAGTTTACAATCTGCCCCAATGAACAGACTTTACAAGCGTCCATCATCAATTCAAATATATTCTCATGTTTAATAGCTGCTTCTTGTAAGCGTTTAAGTAGTTCTTGCGCCTCATTTTCATTAGCTTTATTTAAACTGGCTAACATGTCAATTTGGTAATTTTTTTCTTCTTCTGTTGCTCGAATAACCTCATCAGGTATTACCGTTGGAGAGCCTTTTGAACTTAAAAAGGTGTTAACACCAATAATTGGGTATTCACCAGAATGTTTTAAATGTTCGTAATGTAAGCTTTCTTCTTGAATTTTGCCACGTTGGTACATTGTTTCCATTGCACCTAACACACCACCACGCTCGTTAATTCGATCAAACTCCGTAAGCACTGCCTCTTCAACTAAATCAGTTAACTCTTCAATAATAAAAGCACCTTGAATAGGGTTTTCATTTTTAGATAGTCCTAATTCTCGGTTAATAATTAATTGTATAGCCATTGCTCGGCGTACACTATCCTCAGTTGGTGTTGTTATCGCTTCATCATAAGCATTAGTATGTAATGAGTTACAATTATCATTGATGGCATAAAGTGCCTGTAACGTTGTACGAATATCATTAAAGTCAATTTCTTGCGCATGTAATGAACGACCCGAGGTTTGAATATGATACTTAAGCATTTGTGCACGAGGATTTGCATTATATTTGTTTCTCATCGCTTTTGACCAAATACGACGAGCAACCCTACCAATAACGGCGTATTCTGGGTCAATCCCATTTGAAAAAAAGAACGATAAATTAGGACCAAATTCGTTAATGTCCATTCCACGACTTAGGTAATATTCAACAAAAGTAAAACCATTAGCTAAAGTTAACGCTAATTGAGTAATAGGATTAGCGCCTGCCTCTGCAATATGATAACCAGAGATCGATACTGAATAGAAGTTACGAACCCCCTTCTCAATGAAATACTCTTGTACATCGCCCATTAAACGTAGTGCAAATTCAGTTGAAAAAATACAAGTATTTTGCGCTTGATCTTCCTTAAGAATATCAGCTTGAACCGTTCCTCTAACTAAAGTTAACGTTCTTGCCTTTATGTCTTCATACACTTTTGGAGGTAATACTTGATCACCAGTCACTCCTAATAACATTAAGCCTAAGCCATCATTACCTTCGGGCAGTTCGCCTTGATAAGTTGGGCGCGAACAACCTTTATCTTTATAAATTTTAGTAATAGTGGCCGCTACTTCCTTTTCTAATCCATTTTCAATAATGTAGCGCTCACATTGTTGATCAATTGCTGCGTTTAAGAAAAAGCCTAACAGCATGGGAGCCGGACCATTTATCGTCATAGAAACAGATGTCATATGATGGGCTAAGTCAAAACCAGAGTAGAGTTTTTTAGCATCATCCAAACAGCAAATAGAGACACCAGCATTACCAATTTTTCCGTAAATATCAGGACGAATAGCCGGATCGTTGCCGTATAAGGTTACTGAATCAAATGCCGTTGATAAACGTTTGGCTGGCATACCCTTTGATACATAGTGGAAACGCCGGTTAGTTCGCTCTGGGCCACCTTCACCAGCAAACATGCGCGTTGGGTCTTCACCTTCACGTTTAAATGGAAATAACCCCGCAGTATAAGGGAATTCACCAGGCACATTTTCTTGTAAATTCCATTTTAAAATATCACCCCAACCTTGATACTTTGGCATACTAATTTTAGGTATATTACTGTCAGATAAAGATTTGGAGTGTGTCTCGATTGATAGTTCTTTGTCACGCACTTTAAACTTAAACTCAGGATCTTTATAGCGTTGTACTTTAGCTTCCCACTCTTCAAGTAAAAGTTTATTTTTAGGATCTAAATCTAATTCTACTTTCGTATAGAGCGCTTCAAGTTGAGTTACTAAGTCATCTGATACCGAGGTACCTGTTTCTTTGGCTGTTTCAATGGCTTTGTAAATACCATAAAGTTTTTGTGCTGTTCTCGCCTGTTTTTCAACCCAAGCATCGTAACTACGGTTATTTTCAGAAATTTCGGATAAATAACGAATGCGGTTACCAGGGATAACACTACTTTTGTTCGCTAATGTCCCGTCTGTAGATAAAATATCGCCAACAACTAATCCAGCTTTATTATTTAGTTCTGTTATTACCGCATTATAAAGCTCGGTCATACCGCGATCGTTAAATTGTGATGCAATTGTACCAAAAACAGGCACTTCATCATCACCTGCTTCAAACATGCCACGATTACGTTTATATTGTTTTTTTACATCCCGCAGAGCATCTAAAGCACCACGTTTATCAAATTTATTTAGCGCGATAATATCAGCAAAATCTAACATATCTATTTTTTCAAGCTGAGTAGCGGCGCCATATTCTGGGGTCATTACATATAAAGAAACATCTGAATGCTCTTCAATTTCTGTATCTGATTGACCAATACCTGACGTTTCTAAGATAATTAAATCAAAATCAGTCGCCTTTAAAATATCTAAGGTGTCATGAACGTAAAGCGATAGCGCTAGGTTTGATTGACGCGTAGCTAAAGAGCGCATATAAACACGGTCATTATTAACTGCATTCATACGAATGCGGTCACCTAGCAAAGCACCACCTGTTTTACGTTTAGAAGGGTCAACTGAAACAATGGCTATTTTACTATCTTGTGTTGCCATTAAGAAACGTCGAATTAATTCATCAACTAATGATGACTTACCTGCGCCACCGGTACCTGTAATACCTAAAACGGGGGTTTTACTTACTGAGGATATTTTGCGAATTTTATCTAGTGCGGCTTTGTTTTCTTCAGGCGCATTCTCAGCAGCTGAAATTAATCGAGCAATTGCCTGTTTGTCGTTTTTCTTTAAATTAGCAACATCATCTTTTTTAACATTAGTACCTGTTTTAAAGTCACAGCGTTCAAGCATATCATCAATCATACCTAACAAGCCCAACTCACGGCCATCATCAGGTGAATATATGCGGGTAATGCCATAATCTTGTAGCATTTTTATTTCTTCTGGCAAAATAACACCACCACCGCCGCCCACAATACGAATATGCTCACAACCACGCTCTTTTAAAAGATCGTACATATATTTAAAATATTCGTTATGCCCACCTTGATAAGAAGTCATCGCAATCGCATTAGCATCTTCCTGAATCGCGGTGTTAACAACCTCTTCAACACTTCTATCGTGCCCTAAATGAATAACTTCAGCACCACTCGATTGCAAAATACGGCGCATAATATTTATTGCTGCGTCATGACCATCAAATAAGGAAGCCGCTGTGACAATGCGGATTTTGTTTTTTAGCTGATATCTTTGTGTAGTCATTTAAAATACTCTTTTAATAAAGTCTGTAATTTAAGCTTACTATCGATTTACTGCACACAGGCAGTTTTAGTAAGGTCTTGCTGTTATCAATTTTCGTTAATTAATTAAAGCACGCATCTCAACGCATTAAAATTGATTTTATTGTTAAATTGATGGACTATATTGGCATCGATACACTTAAAAATAGTTTTTAGATGTCTTTAAATATTTCTAATCATAATAAGTCAAGAAACTCACCCGTTTTCATCAAAGACATCCGACTTGTTATTCCTTTGTTCTTATTGAACAAACTTAAAAACCACCCTCTGACACAAGGAACTTATCCAGTCTCATTAGGGAAAACCACGCATCAAGAAAATGTAAAAATAAATCATCTCAGTGCGAGACATCATTGTTTAATATATTGTCAATCTGGTAGTGCAATAGTAGACCATAAAAATAGAAAACGAGAAGTAAACCGAGGTGATCTTGTGATCTGCTCGCCTGATGAACAACTTCTATTTTCTACAAAACCAGACAAGAACAATGCCTTCTTTTGGATAAATTTTACAGGGAACCTTGCTCAGGACTTTGCCGAAAGATTATTAATGAAAATGGATGATGGTTTAGCTAACGTCGGGTTACTCACAAATATCATCAACGACTTTGATGATTTGCTCGCCCTTGGCAGCAGAGGTTATACCGCTACAAATGTTATACATGCCGTGCACGTTTTACAGCAAGCACTTAGTTTTCTTGCTTTACAGTTGCGCCTTACTGCTTTTAAAAGCAATGCTACCTTTGACATTGACGATATTGAAACGTTAATGCGTAATAATTTACATCAAGAATTAAGCCTTGATACATTAGCGCATTATAGTCGATTATCTAAATTTCATTTTGCCAAGAAATTCAAAGAGCTAACTGACACAGCCCCCATACAACATTTTATTAATATGAAAATGCAACAAGCCTGCAGTGAGCTCGATAACAGCGATAAAACGATTAAAGTAATTGCTGAATCACTTGGTTATAGTGATCCCTATTATTTTTCGCGCTTATTTAAAAAGATCATCGGTATGTCACCTAAGCAATATAGAGATTCAAGGCATAAATAATCGTTTAGCTAATACGATAGAAAATCATTTGATTATACCCAAACCACCTCAAGACGCGAGTTTCAGTTGGAATTAAAAGCGATTTAGACAAGGTATTGATTACAAGTAATAGTGGTTCTATTGTTAAAATGAATAACGCAGTATAAATTGCTTTTAAACCAAACTTTTAGGCGCTTCTCAGGCACTTACTCTCATCGTTGTTACGTCTTAAAAGGGACTGCCATTTTTGCAAACTCGATATTAAGTGCCTGTGAAACGCTGGATTCTGCTTCTTGAGGTGGCTCGGGTATTTAATGTGGTAGCTTCAAAATAATTAAACAGCGAACGTTAATTACACAAGGTACTTTATGAAACAAGTCATTATATTAGGAACTTCAAGATCGAATGGAAATACTCATAAACTAGTTAAGCTCTATCAAGAGTACTCACCTGCAGATATTATTAATTTAAGCGACTATTCAATTTCACCGTATGACTATGAACATAAGAATATAGATGATGATTTTGCGAATTTAATTAAAAACGCCCTAAATTACGATCATATAATCTTTGCCTCGCCTATTTATTGGTATTCGATGAGTGCACAAATGAAAATATTTTTTGATCGTTTATCAGATTTATTAACCATTAATAAAGAGTTGGGTCGAAGGCTACGAGGTAAAACGTGCGCTATATTGGCGACAGGATTAGAAATAAAAGCACCCAAATGTTTCGAACAACCTTTTATTCTAACAGCTAATTACCTTGGTATGCATTATCAACAAATGTTTTATTGTTCATGCAATGAGCAATTTATTGTACAAAAACATTTACCACCCTTGATAAGTTATTTAGGTATGCAATCCACTTATCAATAATGATTAAACAGGTTTTATCGTTAAAAACTCAGTAAATTAAAAGCAAAAAAGATTATAATAATTAACATAAAAACTATATTTCAGTTAAAGCTTTTTCTTTAGCAATTAAATTAAGTACCTTGTGTAGCTTGGTGGTTAAATAGGATAACAACAAGCTTTTTTTGGCTGTAAACAATTGCTGTTCGTTCTTAGTTAAAGCAACTATACAATCGAGTTGTAAACTACCATTTTCTTGGTAGCAGATAACATCATCAGCATAGCAC
Organism: Thalassotalea piscium; assembly: GCF_030295935.1. NCBI lineage: Bacteria > Pseudomonadati > Pseudomonadota > Gammaproteobacteria > Alteromonadales > Colwelliaceae > Thalassotalea > Thalassotalea piscium. The sequence continues at coordinate 1,623,447 of NZ_AP027362.1, read as the reverse complement.
TTTATGTTTATATTACTTTTTTGCTCAGAACTTAGTTTGTTATTTTGTTCGGTATAGTTTGAAAAATCATTTGGTGTTTCAAGCAGAAAACAAATCGTAAAAATACGTTCTTCGTCGCCATACCAGCCTGCTGTCATCGTTTGAAAATTAAATTGTGCTTCTAATTTATTACAAGCACTAGCTAACGAATTAAATTGTTTTAGCAATTCATCACTGGGAATTATTGAAATAGGTAACTGATCAGATATCAACATTGTTAGCATGTTAAGTTCAAATTATATAATCACTTTATCTGATTGGTTTTCATTTTCAACTAATTCATTCAACCTGTCATTTGAATGACAATTAAATGATGACCAACAACCTCTAATGACTCATAGCCGTCGGTAGTGCATTGAAACAACTCCCCTTGAGCTAATGTTAAAATTTCGGTACTAACAGATTTACCCGATCCTTTAACTGAAGCCATAGTGACTCTTGCCTCGCCTTCTATGCTATAAATAAATAACAAGCAATTAGCGATTATAGTGAAAGCAGCTTGTTGCGTGATCAGTTGAACCTTACTATCAATAACCTTTGTGTTTGTAATTATATTAAAATCTGTGATCTCACCATTAACTAACTTTCCATAAGTTTCATTAGCACCATCAAATTCAGCGATATCAAGTTTATTGACTAGTCTGTCGATTGATTCTACTGATGAAAGTACATTTTTATGGGTTAATTCAATACCATTACCATTAATTAATATTAATTGACGCTGATAGCCCTCAAAGTTTGAGAAAACACCATTTTTCGTAACTTTTGCCATACTTAAGCGCCAATCAAACCGCTTTAAAGTACCACCGTTATTTATCGCTAATTCAGTTGTTTCACCTAAACCATTTTTCCATGGTGTTGTGATAAAGTCTTTAGATTGTTTAATTAAATACATGGTCAAATTCACTGAGTAAAAGAAAAGCCGCAGAGCACTACTGCTCAGCGGCTTAAAAATGAAGTTACCTAAATAAGAAGGTAAATAACGCTATAGCATTTCAACAGCTATCGCCGTTGCTTCACCGCCACCAATACAAAGTGAGGCTAAACCTTTCTTCAATCCTTTATTTTTTAGCGCATGAATTAAAGTTACCATGATACGAGCACCACTAGCGCCTAGCGGGTGTCCTAATGCACAGGCACCACCGTTAACATTAACTTTTTCAACATCTAACGCTAATTCTTTAATTGCCAACATAGTGACCATAGCAAATGCTTCGTTGATTTCCCATAAATCAACGTCAGCTGTTGTCCAATTCGCTTTTTCAAGTACTTTTTTCATAGCGCCAACAGGTGCAACTGTAAATTCGGCAGGTTTTTGTGCATGCATTGCATGCGCAACAATTTTACATAAAGGTGTTAAACCACGTTTTTCTGCTTCTGATTGCTTCATCATTACTAATGCTGCTGCACCGTCCGAAATCGAGCTAGAGTTAGCAGCGGTAATAGTACCGTCTTTTTTAAACGCGGCACGTAACGAAGGAATTTTATCTGGGCGAGCGTTACCCGGTTGTTCATCAGTATCAACAACGACATCACCTCTGCGTGATTTAACCGTTACTGAGGCAATTTCATTTTTAAATGCTCCACCTTCAATTGCGGCATTAGCACGAGATAAAGAGCGAATTGCATACTCGTCCATTTGCTCACGAGTAAAGCCGGCATCATCTGCTGTTTCTTGTGCAAAGCAGCCCATTGCTATGCCGTCATAGGCATTTTCTAAACCGTCAGTCATCATGTGATCTAGTACTTTGCCATGTCCCATTTTAATACCTGAACGACCTGAAGGTAATAAGTGTGGTGCATTCGTCATACTTTCCATACCGCCTGCAATTGCGATATTAATAGAGCCCGCTAATAAAGCGTCATGTGCCTGCATCGCTGCTTTCATACCAGAACCACACACTTTATTGATTGTGGTACAAGTAGTTGATAATGCCATATCAGCTTCTAATGCTGCTTGGCGTGCCGGTGCTTGCTTTAAACCAGCAGGTAACACGCAGCCCATAATAACTTCATCAACCTGATCATTGGCAATTTTTGCAGCATCTAAGGCACCACGTATTGCGGTAGCACCAAGAGAAGGCGCGGTCACAGCAGAAAAACAACCAGAAAAACCACCCATTGGCGTTCGGGTAGCAGAAACAATAACAATAGGATCAACAGTAGACATATAGTGGTACTCCACATTTATAACGATAAAAATTGGCAATAGATTAGCTGAAAAATTAGGTTTACGCCAACGTAAAGTAAACCGATTAGATACTACTTTATTACCAGATGGAAAGTGAATTGAACAAAGAAGAATAACTGTACGGTAAAATTTCCACAAATATCACTTTTTTATTTAAAGTGAAATACTTCAAACTTTACGTTTACGTAAACTTCATGTAAGGTTTGAGCATCAAAGAAAAACAGAGCTAAAATATGAGTACCTCGTCTCGAATTACCTATTCAATAGGTGATCTTGCTAAAGAGTTTGATATTACCACCCGCAGTATTCGTTTTTACGAAGATCAGGGGCTAATTCATCCTACTCGCAAAGGTCAAACAAGAATTTATAACCAAAGAGATAGAGTTAGGCTAAAGTTAATTCTACGCGGCAAACGTTTAGGATTTTCGCTTGCTGAAACTGGCCGACTCTTTGAATTATACGACGCTGACAAAAGTAGTGTCACTCAATTAGTGACTATTATGGACTTAATTACTCAAAAACGAGCTGATTTAACCCAGCAACTTGATGATATACAAGCCGTTTTAGTAGAGCTCGATGGTCTAGAAGCAAATTGTAAAGAAACACTGGCTAGAATTGACAAATAACTTGTACTAATAACATGCCAATTACGCCCCCAACAACTTATTATTATTAGGATTTACCATGATTTCACGTTACTCATCACTCAACTTTAATTTAGGTGAAACGGTCGACATGATCCGCGATCAAGTTAACGCTTTCGCCCGAGACGAAATAGCCCCACGCGCTGAAGCTATCGATAAAGAAAACGAATTTCCAATGGACTTATGGCAAAAATTTGGTGACATGGGTCTATTAGGTATGACTGTTGAGGAACAATACGGTGGTTCAAACCTAGGGTACCTTGAGCACGTTGTTGCTATGCAAGAAATCTCAAGAGCTTCGGCTTCAGTTGGTTTAAGTTATGGCGCAATGTCTAACTTATGTCTTAATCAATTAAGTAAAAATGGTAGCCATGAACAAAAACTAAAGTATCTTCCTAAGTTATGTACTGGCGAACATATTGGCGCTTTAGCAATGTCAGAGCCTAATGCAGGCTCTGACGTTGTCAGTATGAAGTTACGTGCAGACAAAAAAGGTGATAAATACATATTAAACGGCAATAAAATGTGGATCACTAATGGTCCAGACGCCCATGTATTTATTATTTACGCAAAAACAGACACAAGTGCAGGTTCTAAAGGGATTACCGCTTTTATTGTAGAACGTGACTACCCTGGTTTTAGCCGTCATCAAAAACTCGATAAACTCGGCATGCGAGGTTCTAACACTTGTGAACTTGTCTTTGAAAACTGTGAAGTTCCTGCAGAAAATATTTTAGGTGAAGAAGGCAAAGGTGTTCGTGTATTAATGTCTGGCCTTGATTACGAACGTGTTGTTCTCTCTGGCGGCCCATTAGGTATTATGGACGCTTGTATGGATCTCGTTGTACCTTATATTCACGACCGTCAACAGTTTGGACAATCGATTGGCGAATTCCAATTAGTACAAGGTAAAGTTGCAGATATGTATACCCAAATGAATGCAGCAAAATCTTATATCTACATGGTTGCTCAAGCTTGTGATCGTGGTGAAACAACGAGAAAGGACGCCGCTGCTGTAATTTTATATTCTGCCGAGCTTGCCACCAAAATGGCATTAGATGCTATACAGTTACTTGGCGGAAACGGTTACATAAATGAATTTCCAGCGGGTCGACTATTACGCGATGCTAAGCTTTATGAAATAGGCGCTGGTACCTCTGAAATACGCAGAATGCTAATTGGTCGTGAATTATTTAACGACTCAAAATAATAAAGTAATATCATTACAGTAGAGTACCCAAACCTTTCGTTTATGTACTCTACACAATAACTTTACTTCTCATTTGATAATAAATAACAAGCTAATAAGGTAATATACCGTGGCTAAAATCACTTCTAAAATAAATACACGTAGCCCAGAATTTATTGAAAATGCTGAGCATATGCAATCGCAAGTAAACGATTTAAAAAGTAAACTAGAAAAAATTAAATTAGGCGGTGGTGAGCGTAGTCGAGAGCGCCATCTATCGCGTGGTAAGTTACTCCCTCGCGATCGTGTGTATGCATTATTAGATGCAGGTTCGCCTTTCTTAGAACTCTCACAACTTGCTGCTTATGACGTATATAAAAATGATATTCCTGCGGCTGGTATTATTACCGGTATTGGTAGAGTGTCAGGTCAAGAGTGCATTATTGTAGCCAATGACGCAACGGTTAAGGGCGGTACTTATTACCCTTTAACCGTAAAAAAACATTTACGCGCTCAAGCTATCGCACAAGAAAACAATTTACCTTGTATTTATTTAGTTGATTCAGGTGGCGCAAACCTACCCAACCAAGATGATGTATTTCCTGATAAAGAGCACTTTGGTCGTATATTTTTTAACCAGGCCAATATGTCAGCCCAAGCTATACCACAAATAGCGGTAGTGATGGGCTCTTGTACAGCAGGTGGGGCATATGTACCTGCAATGGCTGACGAATCTATTATAGTAAAAGAGCAAGGAACTATTTTTCTTGCGGGCCCTCCTCTTGTAAAAGCAGCTACAGGTGAAGTGGTCAGTGCAGAAGAACTAGGTGGTGCTGATGTGCACTGTCGTACTTCTGGTGTTGCTGATCACTACGCCCAAAACGATCATCATGCTCTGGAAATTGCGCGCACTGCAATTAACAATATCAATCGCGTTAAACCAGTTACTATGAATATTCAAAGCGTTGAAGAACCATTATACGATAGCAAAGAAATTTATGGCGTTGTACCAAAAGATGCTCGTCAACCCTATGATGTTCGTGAAGTTATTGCTCGTGTAGTTGATGGTAGTACTTTTGATGAATTTAAGGCACTTTATGGTACGACCTTAGTATGTGGTTTCGCACATATTTTTGGTTACCCCGTTGGTATTATTGCTAATAACGGCATACTTTTTGGTGAGTCAGCACAAAAAGGGGCTCACTTTATTGAGCTTTGTGCTCAACGCAAAATTCCATTAGTGTTCTTGCAAAATATTACTGGATTTATGGTTGGACAGCAGTATGAAGCTGGTGGCATTGCTAAACATGGCGCTAAAATGGTAACAGCAGTTGCTACTGCAAAAGTACCTAAGTTCACCGTACTAATTGGGGGTAGTTTTGGTGCAGGTAACTACGGAATGTGCGGTCGCTCATACGATCCTCGCTTTTTATTCATGTGGCCAAATGCACGCATTTCTGTCATGGGCGGAGAGCAAGCTGCAGGAGTATTAGCGCAAGTAAAACGAGATCAAAAAGATAAATTAGGCGAGCAATGGTCTGTTGAAGATGAGCAAGCGTTTAAACAGCCGATTATTGACACTTATGAACACCAAGGCCATCCCTATTATGCATCAGCACGCTTATGGGACGATGGCGTAATTGACCCAGCTGAAACCAGACAGGTACTCGGCTTGGCTATCTCTGCCTCATTAAATAAACCTATTGAAGATACCAAGTTTGGTATCTTCAGAATGTAGGAAAAGAAAATGACTACATCATCTATAGAACAAAGTATGAACACTACATCTGATAAAGTTTTATTTGATGTAGACCGCTACGGAGTTGCAACAGTTACATTAAATAACCCAGATAAACACAACGCTTTTGACGATGAAATTATCGCTCAACTTACGCGTGTTTTTATGGAAATTGCCAGTCGCAATGAAATTAAACTTATGATCCTAGCTTCTACAGGAAAGAGTTTTAGTGCTGGTGCTGATTTAGCATGGATGAAACGCATGGCAAGTTATTCACTAGATGAAAATTTAACCGATGCCAACGCACTTGCTCATATGCTTAAAGCCTTAAACTTTTTACCACAGCCAACCATAGCAAAAATTCAAGGTGCCGCTTTTGGTGGTGCCGTGGGTTTAGCAGCGTGTTGCGATGTAGTTATTGCTAGTGACAAAGCAAGCTTTTGCTTAAGTGAAGTAAAACTAGGCTTAATCCCTGCAACAATCAGCCCTTATGTTATTAACGCCATAGGACAAAAAGCATGCCGTAGATACTTTATTACCGCTGAACGTTTTTTTGCTGATAAAGCACAACAACTAGGCTTAGTTAGCGAAGTTGTACCATTAAACGAATTAGATAATACAGTAGACTCTATGGTAACAACTATTTTAAACAACAGCCCGGAAGCTGTTAAGCAAGCTAAAAAGCTTGCGTTAGATATTGCTTATCAAGACATTAATGAAGCACTAATAAGCCTAACAAGTGAACGAATAGCAAGCATTAGAGTTTCATCGGAAGGTCAAGAAGGTTTAACTGCATTTTTTGAAAAGCGTCCAGCTAATTGGCTAATCTCAGAAAAAAATTCTGACTCAGTCACCGACCAGAAAGGATAACACCATGTTTACAAAAATTTTAATCGCCAACCGTGGTGAAATAGCCTGTCGTATTATAAAAACAGCGCGTAAACTCGGTATTTTAACGGTAGCTGTGTATTCAGATGCGGATGCTAATTCACTTCATGTAAATATGGCTGATGAAGCCATTTATCTCGGACCTTCTCCTTCAAGAGAAAGTTATTTATTAGGAGATAAAGTTATTGCTGCCGCAGTAAAAACTGGTGCACAAGCTATTCATCCTGGTTATGGATTTCTCTCTGAAAATGCCGATTTTTGCCGAAAGTGCGAACAAGAAAACATTATCTTTATAGGGCCTCCTGTTTCTGCGATTGAAGCGATGGGCTCAAAGTCTGCAGCAAAGAACATTATGGAAGCTGCAAATGTACCACTGGTTCCTGGTTATCATGGTGATGATCAATCAGAAGCAGTGATCAAAAAAGCTGCTGATGATATGGGGTATCCGGTATTACTCAAAGCAACTGCAGGCGGTGGCGGCAAAGGCATGCGTCAAGTGTGGAATGAAGCTGATTTTAGTGAAGGTTTTGCCGCAGCCAAGCGCGAAGCTAAGTCTTCATTTGGTGATGATACGATGCTTGTTGAAAAGTACTTAACGCAACCTCGCCATGTAGAGATTCAGGTGTTTTGTGATAATCACGATAATGCAGTGTATTTATTTGAACGTGATTGCTCTGTTCAACGTCGTCATCAAAAAGTAATTGAAGAAGCGCCAGCATTTGGTATGAGCGAGGCTTTACGCCAGCAAATGGGTGAGTCTGCAATTAAATCAGCCAAAGCTATTGGTTATCAAGGCGCTGGTACAGTAGAGTTCTTACTTGACAGCGACGGTTCATTTTACTTTATGGAGATGAATACTCGCTTACAAGTAGAGCACCCTGTAACAGAGTTGATAACAGGTCAAGATTTGGTTGAGTGGCAGTTACGTGTTGCTGCAAATGAAAAGCTTCCAAAAAGCCAAGAGCAATTAAGAATTCATGGCCATGCTTTTGAAGCACGTATTTATGCTGAAGACACTAACAATGACTTTTTACCTGCTACAGGAAAGCTTTCGTTTCTACAACCACCAACAGAAAGTCGTCATGTTAGGGTTGATACCGGTGTTAGACAAGGTGACGAAGTTAGCGTTTTCTACGATCCTATGATTGCCAAACTGATCGTCTGGGACGAAAATAGAGATAAGGCTTTACAACGATTAGCCAAAGCATTGTCTGAATATCGAATCAGTGGCGTAACTACAAACATTGATTTTCTATACAATTTGGCAACCTGCCCTGCTTTTATAAATGAAAATATTGACACCGGTTTTATTGAAACACATCACGATCAAATTTTTCATAGCGATGCGCAAAAACTAGCTGAAGAGCTACCAATGGCAGCACTTTACCTTGTACTTGCTGAAGCACAAAAAGCTAGCCAAGCTGCGGCTAAAACCACAGACCCATATTCCCCATGGAATATGACTAATGCTTGGCGCTTGAATGAAGCACATATTCATCATTTAACGCTATCACACCTTGATATTGAATACCCAGTAGTTGTAGAACAGAAAAGACAAGGCAGCGATATCTACTATCTGATAACAGTAGCAGAGAGAACTTATGACTGCCAAGGTAGAATAGACGGTAATACGTTATTGTTTAGTAATCATGGTCACAGAAGCTCTGCCACTATTGCCCAAGATCATCAACATATCAGCCTCTATCATCAGCATGGAGTATTTAATTTTATTCACGTTAAGCCTGATTGTGGTGACAACAGCGCACAAGAAGATCAAAACGGCTTAATTGCGCCAATGAACGGCACTATGGTCAGTGTGTTGGTAAAAACAGGTGATATCGTTACCAAAGATCAGCCTTTAATGATTATGGAAGCGATGAAAATGGAGCACACTATTAAAGCTCCAGCTAACGGCACCGTCGACACTCTCTTTTATGTGGAGGGCGACATGGTAGATGGTGGTAGTGAACTATTATCATTTACAGCAGAAATAGAGACTGAGAAATAATGGTGACAAAAATGCGATTACCAAAGCAAGTGAAAATTGTTGAAGTTGGCCCGCGTGATGGTTTACAAAATGAGAAAACGCTGATCAGCGCTGACGACAAACTAGCATTAATCGAACAACTAGCGAACGCTGGGGTAAATTATATTGAAAGTGGTAGCTTTGTTTCACCTAAATGGGTGCCTCAAATGGCCACATCAAGCGAAGTATTTGAAAAATTAAACCGTATTAACAACGTAACCTACGCGGCATTAACGCCAAATATGAAAGGGTTTGAAGCCGCAATGGCTGTTAATGCGTCTGAGGTGGCAATATTTGGCGCAGCATCTGAAAGCTTTAGCCAAAAAAACATTAATTGTTCAATTGATGAAAGTTTAGCAAGATTTGAACCTATAATGCTTGCTGCCAAAAAAGCAAACATTAACGTAAGAGGCTATGTTTCATGTGTTGTTGGCTGTCCTTACGAAGGTCATATTGAGCCTGAGAAAGTTGCAGATGTCGCTGAAAAGTTATTTAACATGGGGTGCTATGAAATATCGTTAGGCGACACAATTGGCGTTGGCACCGCAGCAAGTGTTAAAACAATGATAGACACTGTTAGCCAGCGTATACCTATTGAGAAACTTGCTGTACATTTTCATGATACTTATGGACAAGCGTTAACTAACATTTACACAGCATTACAATCTGGGATCATGGTAGTCGATAGTGCCATTGCCGGATTAGGCGGCTGTCCGTATGCTAAAGGAGCTTCAGGTAATGTGGCAACTGAAGATGTTCTCTACCTATTAAATGGTTTAGGCATAAAGACAGGTATTAATATAGAAAAACTTCTCGAAGCAGGTTGGTTTATCAGCGATAAACTTGATAAAAAACCCGTTTCAAAAGTATCTAATGCCTATCGAGCACAAATATTAAAATAATACCCAATAAATAACTTCTATTGGGTGTCCCTTTTTATTACTAAGGAGTAAACAATGGCCGGATTTGACAAAGTAGTGTCAAGCTATGAAGAAGCCATGGCAGGTCTTGAAGATAACATGACCATAATTGCAGGTGGTTTTGGTTTGTGTGGTATCCCTGAAAATTTAATTGCAGAAATCAAACGTAAAGGGTCGAAAGGTCTTACTGTCGTTTCTAATAACTGTGGTGTTGATGATTTTGGTTTAGGTGTGCTTCTACCAGATCGTCAAATCAGTAAAATAGTGGCATCTTATGTCGGTGAAAACGCCGAATTTGAACGCCAAATGATGAGCGGTGAGTTAGAAGTTGTTTTAACACCTCAAGGAACGCTTGCTGAAAAAATGCGTGCTGGCGGTGCAGGCATACCCGCATTTTTTACTGCAACAGGCTATGGTACTCCTGTAGCCGAAGGTAAAGAAGAACGTGAATTTAATGGCCGCCATTACATTCTTGAAGAAGCTATCAAAGGTGATTTTGCCATTGTTAAAGCTTGGAAAGCTGATAGGTACGGTAATTTAGTATTTAGAAAAACAGCTCGTAACTTCAACCCTCTTGCTGCAACTGCTGGAAAAATTACAGTAGTAGAAGTTGAGGAAATAGTTGAACCTGGCGAATTAGATCCTGATCATATCCATACTCCTGGAATCTATGTTGATCGTTTAATTCAAGGCACTTTTGAGAAACGAATTGAGCAGCGCACAATTCGCCAAAAGTAAATACCTAGAGTCTGTAAGGAGTTAATAATGGCTTTATCAAGAGAGCAATTGGCACAGCGTGTCGCACAAGAATTACAAGATGGTTACTACGTAAACTTAGGAATAGGCATTCCGACCTTAGTGGCAAATTACGTACCTAAAGGTATGGAAGTTATGTTGCAATCAGAAAACGGTTTATTAGGCATGGGACAATTTCCCACAGAAGAAGAAATAGACGCAGATCTCATTAATGCAGGTAAGCAAACTGTTACTATGGCAACAGGCGCTTCAATATTTGACTCTGCAGAGTCTTTTGCAATGATCCGTGGTGGACATGTTGACTTAACCGTATTAGGTGCTTTTGAAGTTGATGTTAATGGTAATATTGCCTCATATATGATCCCTGGCAAGTTAATTAAAGGCATGGGCGGCGCAATGGATTTAGTTGCCGGCGCAGATAATATTATCGTAACCATGACACATGCATCAAAACACGGTGAATCTAAACTATTAAAACACTGTACGTTACCTTTAACTGGTAAAGGGTGTATAAAACGAGTACTTACTGATCTTGCGTTCATTGAAATTAAAGGCGGTAAATTTCATTTACTTGAACGTGCTCCCGGTGTAACGGTTGAAGAAATCGTTAAACTTACTGCGGGTGAGCTTGTCATTCCTGAGAATGTACCCGAAATGCAGTTTTAAACTAGTGCGTGTTGATCTTTGCTGTACATTTTTGCAGCGATTTATTTGGTGTTTATACAAGGCTGAACTTATGTAGTGGGGTTGTTCCCCATAAATAAGTGAAAACGCCGTAGAAAAGCCAAAGAAGCGCTGTCCTACGGATACGTTTAAACATGATTTATTTTTTGTTCTAGCTCATTTATGTAGAATAACTACACTTTACTCGCTACGCCTCAATTAAATCATGTTTAATTCGTACAAAATTCGTACTCGAAAGTTCAACACGCCCTATAGACTTTGTAAGATATTCTTAATAAATAAGGGCTTTACTGCCCTTTTTTATTACCATTTGATTGCAGATATGTGTACATTTAGTCAAATTAAACACTTAGAGTTAACTTAATAACTATAAAAATCAATAAACTACAAAATAACAAGTCCTTCAAAGCAAATAATAGTAGCATTAAATTTGCAATTAGCTTAGCCATTCGCGATACTAAAGTAGACAAAGAAAAGGCAAAACACGCGAAAACGTGTTACGCAAAACCACCGGTCTAAGGGTTCGATAACCTATGACAGCGGAGTTACCGAGTTAATAGGTACATCCTGTGGTTTTTTCTTTTATTAACTCATGAATTAAAAGGTTATTAAAATGAAAAAATTATTACTAGTTTCTACTATCACTGCTTTAACATTAACGTCTGTTGTATCTGTACCTCAGGCACAAGCTGCTAACATCGCCCAAAGCGTATGTGAATATGTAGCTGCTGACGACAAGAGACGCATGCGTTCTTTTTTAAAGACGAATAAATTAAAAATTCGTAATATTTTTGATGGTATTCAGTGTAATGGGAAAAACTTGTTAGAATTTGCCGCATCAGCGGGTTCTATCGATACAGGCTCAATGATAATTAGCAAATTACCAAAGAGTGTTGTGTCTGATAACCTAGCGCTTATTCAGACTGGATCGCAACCATTGATAGACGCAGCTAACGAACGCGTTAGCAGCTAATTTTATTAGCTAGTGGACATTCGTAATAATGTTTTACAGTTAATAATTCTTCTGTCATTTAAAAAAGCCAGTTAATACTGGCTTTTTTTTCCACTTCAATTTTTTCTTAGCTAACAAACTCAGCTTTTGCAAACGCTAAAAGTTGTTCACCAAATAGGCTCTTTCGCCAATTACGTAAAAGATCTACCTGTTCAATATTAATTAACTCACCTGGCAAGTTAAAGTGCCAAGTCAAAAATTGATTTATTTGTTTTTTTGAGGCTAAGTTTTCAATTGCAATTTCATTCGCTTTTGCTATTTCTGCGATAAAATTCTTTACTTTTTTGTACGTTTGCTTATAACCAGGATATTCATCTAAACGGCTAAGTGGCTCTGGGTATTCATCTTCGCTCATTTTATTTGCAAAATTTAAAACGGCTAACATTGCTTTGCCTTTATGGCGCACATCTAAAAGCTCTACTCCTTCAATACTTCCCATAACCTCTATGCTTTTAGGATTGACTTTAGCAAGACCAAATAACGTATGATCCTTGGCAATAAAACCAATAGGCATATCTCTTTTTTGAGCTTGCTCAAACCGCCAAATAACGAGCTGCTTTAGCAAATTTAGCTGTTTAGCATTTAATCGCCAACTCATTTTTATATTGCGATAGAGTTGGCTAGCATCCGTTGGCGTATATTTTCGCTCGATCATCATCTGAGTTTCTTGCTTTACCGCTTCAAACCAAGGTGTTAATTGCAGCTGTGATTTAAGTGTAGGATAAAGTTGATATAAGTAATCGACATCAGCTTGTGCGTAAACAATTTGGCTATCAGACAATGGCCGTTTAAGCCAATCGGTTCTAGAATCTGATTTATCTAATGAAACACCTAAAAAGTGCTCTACCATGGCAGCGTAACCTATTGATAAACCATACCCTAAGAATGACATCATTATCTGGCTATCAATTAAGTTTTTCGGACGACAATTAGCATGAGTTAAGAAAACTTCTAAATCTTCGGAGCAAGCATGAACCACTTTTTCTATTGATTCATCTGCTATTAATGCCCAAAAAGGCGACAGGTCATCAACCGCCAATGGATCTATTAATGCAAGGTATTCTCCGTTACAAACTTGTAGTAACCCTAATTTTGGATAAAAAGTTCGAGTCCTGACAAATTCTGTATCAATCATTAAAGCGTCAGAACTTTTTAAATGATGACATAACTCCACTAAATCATTTTGTTCATTAATGTATTTCTTTTGCACTAAGTTTCCTACTGCGTTGTCATGCCAAATGCTAGCGGCTCAAAAAAGTCATCGTTTATCTGCACATACGGCATATTTCATTTTATAAGTAAGCACTTTATTGATACTTATGTTCTTTACCGAAACTTCGTTTAACTTCGGCGTCTGCGAGTAGATTGCTGATGTCTGGTTTGATGTTTTTTAACTGAACGACGAATGCGACGACTTTTGGCGTTATCCATTACTTTTTCATCAACTTTAACTTTGCTTTGTACTTCTGGTGGTAACCCCACCAATTGTCGATAATAATTAACTTCTTTTAATGAAAGCTCTGTCCAACCGCCAGAAGGTAATTGGCGTTTCATTTCCATATCGCCATAACGTACACGGATCAATCGACTTACTTGCACCTCTTGGCTTTCCCATAAGCGACGTACCTCTCGATTTCGTCCTTCCGACAGCACTACATGAAACCAATGATTACGGCCTTCACCACCACGGTAAGTTATTTTTTGAAAGCGCGCTGGGCCATCTTCCAATTTTACGCCTGCTCTTAAGCGTTGTAGCATGGCCTCGTTAACTTCACCAAACACTCTCACCGCATATTCACGCTCAACTTTTCGTGAAGGATGCATTAAACGATTAGCAAGTTCACCATCGGTAGTAAAAAGCAACATACCTGAAGTATTAATATCTAAACGACCAACAGCGATCCAACGACTTGAATCAAGTTTTGGTAGACGGTCAAATACTGTCGGCCGACCCTCAGGGTCTTTACGCGTACACATTTCACCCTCTGGCTTGTTGTACATTAGCACCCGACAAATTTCATCGTCTTTGGCTTGTAAGCTAACAGAATGGCCATCGATTTTAATTTGTTCGCTACCTTCTACACGATCACCTAAGTAAGCAACTTTACCATTAACACTTACACGGCCTGCGCTAATTATCGTTTCCATTTCGCGGCGCGAACCTTTGCCCGCACGGGCTAATACTTTTTGCAATTTTTCAGACATGAATTATAACTCTCTTACGTCAGTAACATCATAGCTTAAGCTATTATACCAATTGGACTATTTATTTATTCCGCTTAGTGCTTGTTTCTGTCTCTCTTATTTGAGTATTATCTTCTTTAACGATATCTGTTCCTTTTATTTTAATATCGTTTATTGAAGATTCTGATAATGGCATTAGTTCTGGTAACTGTGCCAATGATTTTAACGAAAAATAATCTAAAAATTCTTTTGTCGTTGCTAATAGTGCTGGGCGCCCCGGCACTTCTTTATGACCGACTTCCTTTATCCAATCACGTTCAAATAATGTTTTAATAATATGACTACTTACTGAAACACCTCTAACATCTTCTATTTCACCTCGTGTAATAGGCTGGCGATAGGCAATTAATGCTAAGGTTTCCAAAACTGCTCGCGAATACTTGGGCGCTTTTTCTTGAAATAAAATTGCAATTTCACTAGCGATCGCTTCGACTACTTGAAAACGGTATCCAGAGGCAACCTCTACCAAATGGATAGCCCTAGTTTGGTAAGCACTTTCAATTTCTCCAATTGCATCAATAACTTGTTGGTGATTAACATTATAATCAACCAGTAATTGTTGTTTGATTTTGATTAAAGACAAAGGAGAGCTCGAAGCAAAAATAGCTCCCTCAATCAATTGTATTAACTTATGCCTACTTAAACTTGTCATTAGTTTACCATTATTATGCGTGTTTTCCGCCAAAATTATTATTTAGCTCGCACATTAATTCTTCCATAATTATCCGCTTGAATACATTCAATTAAATCATCTTTGATGAGCTCTAATAATGCTAAGAAAGTTACAACAACACCGTTGCGTCCTTCTAAAACGTTAAATAATTGTTCAAATGCTACAAAGTTATCTTCTTGTTGGTTAGTAAGCATTGCTAAAATATCACTCATACGCTCTCTTGTTGATAGCGACTCCTTCGCTATATGATGATGCTCATAAGCTTTCGTCCGTTCTAATACGGCATTTAACGCACTAACTAATTCAGCTAGTTCTACGTCGCTGTCGTTGTCACGCATTGGTAAGTTATCAGGTAACCTAGTATTAACGCTTAATAAGTCCCGCTCCATTCTAGGTAAAAGATCTATACTGTCAGCGGCTTTTTTAATTATTTCATATTCTTGTAAACGTCTAATCAACTCAGCACGAGGATCAACTTCTTCATCTTCAACTTGTAACTTGGGTAATAATAAACGTGATTTAATTTCTGCTAAAATTGCCGCCATCACTAAATACTCAGCCGCAAGCTCTATCTTTATGTTTTTCATTAGTTCAACATAATGCATATATTGCGTGGTTATAGGAGCAATAGGAAGATCGAGAATATCAAACTTTTGTTTTTTAATAAGATAAAGTAATAAATCTAGCGGTCCTTCAAACGTTTCTAAAATAACCTCCAGTGCGTCAGGAGGAATAAATAAGTCTTGAGGTTTATTTATGAAAGCTTCACCTCGAATAAAAGCCAATGGCAACTGTTGTTGTTGCATTTCCCCCAACTGATGTTGATTCACGTTATTCTTACCTGTCTTATTAGTTAGTTAGAGGTTTATAAGCTCGATAAATATTAAGTTTTTATATTCAATAACAACAGTATGTCACAATGACATGTATATCAATGCACAGCAGTTAAATATCACGCCCTTAAAACCCGTTTACCAATCCCCATTTCGACACCCCCTCTTATTACAATATTTAAATTTTCCTGTTGTCTTTTCATTAATTACAACCCAATCAGCCTTTATTTCCATATCTTTTTTGGTGTATATAACATCCGCGGAGCAATCAGAGTATTCAGTGAAAGTTGTACTTGAAGTTTTTGAAACGCCAATACTTTCTGAGTGAAAATACTCAGTGCCATCCTCACTTCTAGACCAAGTGTAATCAGACTTTGAACCATCTTTATCAAAAATAGTCATGGAACCATTCCAGTAGTTGGGTAATTCAGTAGAAACAATCATTTTTTTTATTTTAGCCGTTGCTCCTGCATCGACAATTGATTGTGTCATGGTATATTGGATTGCACTATTCCATGTGGTTTCCAAGACGATTTTTCCCCCATCAGAACTACCCATTTCATAGTTACATTTATTTTTAATTGCTATATCTGTACTGCAATAACCTAATAATATAGGCATAAAAGTAGTTTGAAGTCCGATAGCCGTTATTCCTGAAGATGCATACGCATAAATTAACTTATCTTCAGTAGGCACACTATCCATCTTTTCTTTAAAACCGTCAAAATAAGCACTAAATGAGTCCATTTGAACAAAAATATCAGCTCTTTCTTTTCCTGTATGTAACCGTCTTTTTTTACTTCTTTCACTTTCAACCACACAAGATTTACTAATTTTATTAGCTTATTGATTACCCTTGTTGATATTTTTAGTTTCAGTTGAATTAGCATGAATATTAAATGTTATTAAGAGTAAACTGCAGGCTAGTTTTGTTTTTAACCACATTATTTCCATTTGATTATTTCCTTTAAATTTCTTTTTCATTATTTATACCAGTTTCATTAATTAAGTGCTCTCTGAGCCAGAATTTAAGGGCATAGAAACAAAGCTTTGGTTGTATGAGGGGGATTTTCGGTAACTGCTCCTACGTTACATTAATTTCCTACTTCCATGCAGAGAACAAAAACAAATCATGTTTAACCGTATCCGAAAAAAAGTGTCTAGTCTGGTACTTCTATGACATTTTAATTATTTATGGGGAGCAAGCACATAACATAAGCTTAACTTTGTATAAACGCCAAACAAGTCGCTGTAAAATCTAAAAACAGGGTTAACCCACCGAAAGTTTTTTTAGTCAAATGGCGTTGGATCTCCTTGCCCAACTCTAACAATCTCACCACTACCTTCAGAGAAGTCAATTACAGTAGTGGGTTTTTCACCAAGATAACCACCATCAATAATTAAGTCCACTTGATGCTCTAAAAGATCACGAATATGCTCAGGATCAAATTCAGCTCTTTCTTCGCCAGGCATAATTAATGTCGTAGACATAATGGGTTTTCCTAATGCTGCTAGTAGTGCTTGAGCGATAGGGTTTTCGGGAATACGTATGCCAATCGTTTTCTTTTTAGGGTTAAGCAACCGCTTAGGTACTTCTTTCGTACCTTTAAAAATGAAGGTATATGCCCCTGGGGTGTTATTTTTTATCAACCTAAATATTGTATTATCTACACGCGCATATTCTGATAGCTCTGATAAATCTTTGCACACTAAAGTAAAATTGTGTGTTTTGCTGATATCCCTAATACTACAAATACGCTCTAACGCTTTTTTATCGCCAATATGGCAACCTAGTGCATAGCCTGATTCTGTTGGATACACAATAACACCACCCTGATCAATCATCTCTGCAGCTTGTTTCATTAGCCGACCTTGTGGGTTTTCAGGATGAACATAAAAATATTGGCTCATAATAAGGGTCCTCTTCTTCTGGCATTTAAATTATAGCAACTGAAATTTAGCGTGCTACCATTGCAGCCAAATAGGTTTACAGTTTTCGGGTAAGGTTAGGTTTTTTCCTAGATCAGCCCACTTGCTTGGATAATGAAAGTCTGATCCTAATGAAGCATATAAATCATATTCTAAACAATAATTTAGCATGTTTTTTCGTTGTTCTTTATTCATTTGTGGTAAAACAATTTCTAAGCCATCACCGTTAGCAGCTTTAAATTGTTCGATTAATCGCCTCAACCACTTTGCTGTCATATCATACCGTATAGGGTGCGCCATCACTGCACTACCACCAGCTTTATGAATAACGTCAATAGCCGTTTCAATTGAACACCAAGTTGGTTTTACGAATGCGCGCTTACCTTTACCAATATATTTATCAAAAGCACCCTGCATGGTAGACACATGGCCTTGTTGAAATAAAACTTTAGCAAAATGTGCGCGTGTAATTGAACCCTCTTGTGCTAAAAGTTTCGCTTGTTCATAGATATTAGGCAGGCCACACTTAACGAGTTTGTCGCCCATACTTGCTGCACGCTGCTCTCTTGCAATCTGCTGCTGCCCAATTAAGGCGTTAAGCTCAGCGTTTTTAACATCAATATTTAATCCTACAATGTGTATCTCAAAATTATGCCATGAAGTAGAAATTTCTATACCATCGATCAAAGTTATAGGAAGATTTTTATCTATTATATGCTTTTTCGCAATATCGAGTCCGGCTAGCGTATCGTGGTCTGTTATCGCAAGTGCATCTAATTGAAAGTTAACGGCCCTATCTAACAACTCTTGAGGTGTTAACCCACCATCTGAGCATTTCGTGTGACTGTGTAGGTCGACACGGCGGTTTGAGAAGTCTAATAAATTTTCGGTTGACATCAGCGACATAATCAGTTCTTCTATAGGGGATTTTTAGCAAAACTTATTTTACTCAGGTAATAATGATAATGATACAAGTAAAACAAACTATTTCTTTGATTTGGTGGTGGCATAACTCTACATAAGTGGGTTGTGATAGTTTGCTATATTTCAGTAAAAATTTTCCGAAAACCCGCTTATTTTGAGCGGGTTTTTTCATTTTTAGCATTTAAAAAATACAATATTTAACAAATTATTAGGATTTAAACATGTTAACAACCAGAGTTAAAAGTTGGTTTATATGGTGGCTTCAGCCTATTTACGCCGGTTGACCAAGCCTTAGACCACTTCGTATAAAACACCATAACCTTTTGATACGAAGTGGTATTAATAACTAGATTAGGATTTAGAAAATGATCATCATATTAAAACCTCAAGCATCAGAAAGTGATGCGCAAGAAATTTTAGACAAAATTGCCAGTTTAGGTCTTAAACCACTATATATGCCAGGCATTGAGCGTACCGTTTTAGGCGCATTGGGCGATGAACGTGTACTTAGCCAACTTCATCTTGACGCCTATCCTATGGTAGATGAAATAAAACCCGTATTAAGCCCCTACAAATTAGTAAGCCGTGAGCTACAAGCTCATGATTCAGTGGTTTCTATTGGCGGTGTAAAGGTGGGGGGTGGTAACTTTACCGTAATTGCTGGTCCATGTTCAGTTGAAAACCAAGATCAACTCTTTGGCGTAGCTCAAATGCTAACACAGCACAAAATTCCCTTATTACGTGGAGGTGCATTCAAGCCTCGCACTAGCCCTTATAGCTTCCAAGGTTTAGGTGTAGAAGGCCTTAAATTACTTAAAGCAGCTAAAGCCAAATATAACATGCCCGTTGTTTCAGAAATAATTGATCCTAGTGATGCACAATTAATGTACGACTACGTTGATTGTTACCAGGTAGGCGCGCGTAACATGCAAAATTTCCGTTTACTTGAAGCCCTTGGTAAGCAAGATAAGCCGGTATTGTTAAAACGCGGCATGAGCGCAACGATTGAAGAATTATTATTGGCGGCTGAATACATTATTAATGCAGGCAATTCAAACGTTATCTTATGTGAGCGTGGTATCCGCACCTTCGAAACAGCCACACGAAACACATTAGATTTAAGTTCAGTCGCCTATCTAAAAGAAAAATCTCACTTACCCGTTTTGGTAGACCCATCGCATGGTACTGGCGTAAAGTTTTTAATTAATCCATTGTCAAGAGCCGCTGTTGCAGTCGGTGCTGATGGTATTATTGTCGAGGCTCATTTAAATCCCAAAGAAGCGCTATCAGATGGTCACCAAGCGTTAACAGCTGAAGACTTTGCCACCTTAATGGCAGACATCAAGCCATTTATTACTGCGGCAGGTAAATCATTATGAAAGCGATATATAACCCAAACGACAATTTAGCAATTGGTCGCGTTGATACGCTTTCTGGCAAAGCAAAATACCAAGCCGATCCACTGACTTTATTCAAAAAACTCTGTGGTAACAACACCAACAATCTTTTATTAGAGTCGGCAGAAATTGACAAAAAACACCAATTAAAAAGTTTATTACTAGTTGATGCGGCTGTAAAAATTGTTTGTAATGGCAATGTTGTCAGCTTCAAACCATTAACCTTAAATGGTGAAGCAGCTGTTGAATTTGCGGCTAAACACATATCTGAACATGCACTAATAAGTTTTAAAGATAAAACCCTTGTTGCGGTTTTCCCTGAGGTTGACCAGGCACTTGACGAAAAGTCACGATTAATAGCAATAAATCCTTTTGAAAGTTTACGTGTATTTAACCAATTAAAAAATGAAAACAACCATCCTTTTGCTGTTTTTTTAGGAGGAGCATTTGCGTTTGATATGATCACTATGAGTGAGCAGCTGCCCAACGTTAAAGATGGTGAAAATAGCTGCCCCGATTATGTTTATTATTTGGCAGAAACATTAGTAGTTATTGACCACGAAAATCGTTCATCTGAAATTATTGCCAATGTTTTTTCGGGCAAGAATCAACGTAAATGTCATTTCGAAATAGCGCGTCGACTTTCTGCTATTAAAACATTAGTTGAAAGTGATATTGCCCCTCCAAAAACACGTGAAGTTATGCTTAATCATCCCATAGAGGTAATCACGGATATTAGCGATGAAAATTTTTGTAATACGGTTAATCAATTAAAAGCGCATATAAAAGCAGGTGATATTTTTCAAGTAGTACCTTCAAGAACATTTAGTTTGCCGTGTAAAGATACTTTTAACGCATATTTATCATTACGAGAAAGTAACCCAAGCCCTTACATGTTTTACCTACAAGATGATGATTTCTGTATGTTTGGTGCTTCGCCTGAGTCAGCCATTAAATATCAACAACATAATAGACAAGTTGAAATTTATCCTATTGCAGGCACAAGAGCCCGGGGCTATAAAGCAAATGGTGAATTTTCATTAGATTTAGATTGCCGGATTGAATTAGAACTTAGACAAGATAAAAAAGAACTTGCTGAGCACATAATGCTTGTAGATTTAGCTCGCAACGACGTTGCTAGAGTGTGCAAACCCGGGAGTCGACATGTCGCAGATTTACTTAAAGTAGACCGCTACTCTCACGTAATGCACTTAGTATCGCGTGTGTGTGGCACTTTGTCTGACGATTTAGACGCTTTGCATGCCTATCAAGCTTGCATGAATATGGGGACGTTATCAGGTGCACCTAAAGTAAGAGCAACTGAGTTAATCCGACAATTCGAGGGCAAGCGACGTGGCAGTTATGGCGGTGCAGTAGGTTATATTACTGGTGAAGGTGATATGGATACCTGTATTGTTATTCGTTCAGCTTTTGTGAAAAATGCTGTGGCTCATATTCAAGCAGGTGCTGGTGTTGTCTATGACTCTAACCCACAAGCAGAAGCTGATGAAACAAGGCAAAAGGCACAAGCTGTAATCAACGCTGTTATTAAAGCTGCAACAATGGAAAATACAACAAGTCAGCATTCGTCACAGGAGGTGAGCTAATGTCAATAAACCAACACAATACCACAACGATTAAAAAGCCGGTTAGAGCAAAAATTTTCATGCTGGATAATTTAGATTCATTTACTTATAACCTCGTTGATGAATTTCAATGTTTAGGCTTTGAGCCAATAATTTATCGCAACACATTAAGTGCAGAGTTTATTGTAAAGCAAATAGAGCAATGCCCAGATCCTGTAATTATTGTACTCTCGCCTGGTCCAGGTGAACCAAGTAAAGCTGGCTGCCTGATGGAACTGATTGCTAAAACTGCTGGCAAATACCCTATTTTAGGTATTTGTTTAGGGCATCAAGCATTAATAGCGCACTACGGTGGTACTATTGGGTCTGCCCCTGAAATAGTACATGGAAAAGCCTCAAGTATTACTCATACGGGTGAAACTGTTTTTAAGAATATTATCAACCCATTACCGGTTGCTCGTTATCACTCATTAGTCGCCACCGACATGCCAAAGTGTTTAACACTTATTGCACATTTTGAAACAGAACAAAATAAATTATTACCAATGGCGATTGCTCATGAACAAGATAACGCGTTAGGGTTTCAATTTCATCCTGAATCTATATTAACCACTTACGGTAGTACTTTATTAGCTCAAAGTATTGAGCAGTTAATCCTTAATAATTTATCAGGAGCATGTCATGCCTAATGTGCTGCAGTTACTTGTTGAAGGGCACTCTCTAAGCCAACAACAAGCTCAAGAATTTTTTAGTAGTGTATTCGCTGGAAAGGTAGACTCGGCTTTACTTGCTTCTGTACTTACTGCTTTAAAAATGAAAGGGGAAACCCCCGAAGAAATCTCTGGCGCTGCCATAGCCGTTCGCAGTTACGCTGCAGACTTTCCTGCGCAGCCTACAGGTGTTGCTGACTGTGTTGGTACAGGTGGAGACGGCGCTAATACAATTAACATATCAACTACTGCCGCTATTCTTGGGGCAGCATGCGGCTTAAAAATGGCAAAGCATGGTAACAGAAGTGTATCTAGCATGTCTGGCTCCGCTGATTTACTCGAAGCGCTTGGCGTTAACTTAGTGATGGCGCCTGAAGTTGCGAGTGAATGTATCGCAAAATCTAATTTGTGCTTTTTGTATGCCCCTGCCTATCATCCTGGCTTTAAACATGCTGCCCCTGTTCGTGCTGCAATGGGGATAAGAACGCTGTTCAATATATTAGGGCCCTTAGTTAATCCTGCATGTCCACAGGTGATGTTGTTAGGTGTTTATACACCAACCTTAATTCCAACAATGGCAAAAAGCCTAGTATTAACTGGTGTTAAACGTGGTTGGGTTGTGCATGGAAGTGGTTTAGATGAAATTGCATTACATGGTGCAACACAAGTAACAGAAATACGTAATGGTGAACTCATTGAGAAAATAATAACGCCAACTGATTTTGGTTTATCAAACGATCTATACACTCTTGATGATATCAAAGGAGGCACACCTCAAGAGAACGCAGATATTATCAAAGCAGTTTTATCTGGTAATGGCCAGCCTGCTCATAATGCAGCAGTTATTGTTAATTGTGCAGCCTTATTATATTTACATGGCAAAGCGGATAATTTGCAACAAGCAGCTGAAATAGCTTCTCAAGTATTAGCTTCAGGTAAAGGTTTAACAACACTTGAATTAATGGCATCTATCTCAAATGGAGAGCAACAATAATGGCAAATGTATTAGAGAAAATAGTTGCTAACAAACGAATTGAAATTGAGCAATTGAAAAAACAAAAGCCATTATCAAGCTTTGTTAATGAATTAACACCTTCAACAAAAGATATGTATGCTGCGCTAGATCGTAAGCAAAATAATGGACAAGCGGGGTTTATTTTAGAATGTAAGAAAGCTTCGCCTTCTAAAGGCCTTATTCGTCCTGACTTTAACGTAAAAGCTATTTGTCAGATATATGACAAGTACGCAGCGGCTATTTCGGTGCTTACAGATGAAAAATACTTTCAAGGTAAATATGAGTATTTAAAAATAGTAACAGATACCGTTTCTTGCCCTGTACTTAATAAAGATTTTTTTATCGACAGTTATCAAGTGTACCTTGCTCGCTTTTACGGTGCTGATGCAATATTGCTAATGCTTAGTGTTTTATCCGATACAGAGTATCAAGCGCTAGCTAAAGTAGCACACCAGCTTAACTTAGCTATTTTAACAGAGGTGTCGAATGCAGAGGAGCGTGATCGCGCGATAGCACTTGGGGCTAAGTTAATTGGCATAAACAATCGTAATTTACGTGATTTATCAACCAATATAGGTACAACCTTTGACTTTGCGCCCAGCTTTCCAGATGAATGCATCGTCATTTCAGAATCTGGCATATATACTAACGACCAAGTGAGAGAGCTTGCTCCCGCAGTTGACGGTTTTTTAGTAGGTAGTTCGGTAATGGCTCAAGATGACATTGACCTTGCATGTCGCACCCTCATTTATGGAAACAACAAGGTGTGTGGATTAACTTCACCAGATTATGCTGCTATGGCAAAAGACAGTGGCGCACAATATGGCGGCTTAATCTTTGCTAATAAATCACCCCGCTGGGTTTCAAACGAAATTGCCCAAAAAATTGTTACTGCTACTCCAAGCCTACGTTATGTTGGTGTGTTCCTTGATCACCCTATTGATTTTGTCGCTCAAACAGCTAAAGAATTAAGCTTACATGCAGTTCAACTCCATGGTAATGAAAGTGAAGCTTATATAAGATCGTTACAAGAAAACCTTCCTAAAAACTGTCAAGTTTGGAAGGCGCTCGCTGTAGATTCGTCTGTCCCTCCCTTAAATATAAACGCACACCACTTTGTGTTAGATGGAAAAAGTGCGGGTAGTGGACAAAGCTTTAACTGGCAAGTGTTATCGGAAACTGAACAAGATTTATCACACTGCTTTTTAGCTGGTGGCCTTAACATTAACAATATTGCAAACGCAACACAGTTGTTAACCACTCAAGAGTTATATGGTTTAGATCTCAACTCAGGTGTTGAATCTAGCCCTGGAATTAAAAGTCGTGAGAAGCTTAAAGCTGTGTTCACGCAAATACGGAATTATTAATATGTCAAATCAAACTGAAAGAACTACGACTCAACAGGCGTTACCCGCTTACTTTGGTGAATTTGGAGGGATGTTTGTTGGTGAACTACTAGTTCCAGCACTCGAGCAATTAGAGCAAGCATTTATTGCTTCTAAAACAGATGATGCATTTCAAGCTGAATTTAATAAACTGCTAACAAGTTATGCTGGCCGCCCAACGCCGTTAACATTAACGCGTAATTTAACGCCAAACCCTCTCGCTAAAATTTATTTAAAACGTGAAGATTTATTACATGGTGGTGCACACAAAACCAACCAAGTATTAGGTCAAGCGTTATTAGCAAAAAAGATGGGTAAAACAGAGATTATTGCAGAAACAGGGGCTGGCCAACACGGTGTTGCTACCGCAATAGCTTGTGCATTACTTGGATTAAAATGTCGTGTCTATATGGGTGCAGTTGATTGTGAGCGTCAACAACCTAATGTTTTTAGAATGAAGTTAATGGGTGCTACCGTTATTCCTGTTACTGCAGGCGGTGGTACACTTAAAGATGCCGTTAATGAAGCGTTACGCGATTGGTCTGCAAATTATGACAATGCCCATTACCTGCTAGGCACAGCTGCTGGCCCGCACCCTTTCCCAACAATTGTACGCGACTTTCAAAAAATGATCGGTGAAGAAGCTAAAGTCCAGTTACTTGAAGAAGAAGGTAGACTGCCAGATTACGTTATTGCATGTGTTGGCGGTGGTTCAAACGCAATAGGTATGTTCAATGACTTTATTCACGAACCAAGGGTTAAACTTATTGGTGTTGAAGCTGGTGGTAAAGGAATAAATACTCATCAACATGGTGCGACCTTATCTGCGGGAACTAAAGGTATGTTACACGGCAATTACACTTACATTATGCAAGATAAATACGGCCAAATCGAAGAGTCTTATTCAGTATCTGCAGGATTAGATTATCCTGCAGTTGGTCCACAACATGCGTATTTAAAAGAATCTGGACGAGCGCTATATGTGCCTATTAATGACGATGAAGCATTAGCAGCATTTCAGACTCTAGCAAGTTGCGAAGGAATAATACCTGCTCTAGAGTCTTCTCATGCGTTAGCTCAAGCATTAAAAATGGCAGAAGGTGTTACTGAAGAAACTATCTTCTTAGTTAACCTATCCGGGCGTGGCGATAAAGACTTAGCTCATGTACAAGCGGTATTACACCCTGAAACTGCAAAGACAATACAGAAGGAGCAAAACTAATGAGCCAAAAACATTCAGCCATAGGTTACAGATACCAGCAATGTTTTGCTAATTTAGCCGCCAAAAACGAAGGTGCATTTATTCCTTTTGTTATGATTGGCGACCCAAATGCAGAGCAATCAATAGCGATCATAAAAACCTTAATTGATGCTGGTGCAGATGCGCTAGAGCTAGGCATTCCATTTTCAGATCCGAGCGCCGATGGCGTAACTATTCAACAAGCTGCAATACGTGCGTTATCGTCAGGAATAAATACTGATACATGTATCAGTATATTAAAAGAAATTCGAGAATATGCACCTAATATACCTATTGGACTATTACTCTACGGTAACCTTGTTTTTGCCCGTGGCATTGAAAATTTTTATCAAGATATGGCAAATGCTGGTGTAGATTCTATTCTTATTGCTGATTTGCCGATTAGAGAAAGCGAGCCTTTTAGAGCCGCAGCATTAAAAAGTGGTATTGCACCAATATTTATTGCACCGCCAAATGGTAGTGAGACAACCTTAATTAACGTTGCTAATTTCAGCAAGGGCTATACTTATGTGTTAAGTCGCGCGGGTGTTACTGGCACAGAAACCAAAGCCACAACGCCAGCCGACCATTTGGTGGCAACACTAAAGGCCAACAATGCACCACCTGCCGTTATAGGGTTTGGTATATCAGCTCCAGAACAAGTGAAAGAGGCAATTAACGCCGGTGCAGCTGGTGCTATTAGCGGTTCGGCAGTAGTTAAAATTATTGAAGCTAATTTAGCTGATAACCAGACAATGCTTTCGAGTTTACGTGAGTTTATTCAATCGATGAAAGCAGCAACAGCTTAGTAACCGCTAGATCCCGAGGCTCTAAATACTAGGGTTTAGAGCCTATATTCAATTTATTTGTTTTATGTGTAATAACATAAACACTCGCAACGCATATTATCATCCCGATAATGCTAACGAGTGATAACCTTTCATCAAACAATAACCAAGCTTGAAATGCTGTAGCTGGTGGCACTAAATAAAAGTAGCTAGCTACCTTCGACGCGGCTCCATGCTCAATCATATATAAAAGTAATAAAATAGACACCGCCGACAAAGCAATCACTAACCAAAGTAAAGTATAAATAAATTCAGGCTGCCAACTAACTTGTGGGGCCGCTTGTACATAAGCTAAAGGTAAAAACACCGCTAAACTGGCGATATATTGCCATAATACTGAAGGTAATAATGGTTGGTGCTGACAGAATTTTTTTTGATATAAGGTGCCAACAGTTATTCCCAGTAAAGCAATAAATGCATAAATCAACGCACCCACACTTACTTTTGATAAGTCAACCTGGCTTGATACCACTAAAGCTATACCCAATACACCAATGGCAAGTGCAAGCCATTGAGTTCGACTTAATAGCTCTTTGAATAAATACATTGCAATAAAAGCCGTTAACAGTGGTTGCAAACCAACAATGATTGCTGTCACGCCGGCAGGTATTCCATGTTCGATAGCAGCAAATACGCCACCTAAATATGCACCATGAATGAGAACACCAGTTACCATGGAATGTAAAACTTGTTTTAAGCTTAGTTTTGGCTGTTTTAATAAAAGTAATAATAGGATAAAGATTAATATATTACCGACAGTACGAATACTTAAAAAGTCGCCGGTACCAGCATAAGGCAGGCCATATTTAGCACCAATAAAGCCGGTGCTCCACAATATAACAAAGAGAAATGGAATGAATTTTTTTAAGGTGATTTTCACATTGTTGGCCAACAGTAATACTAAGCAATAGTATAACTAAAGGTTAAATAAAACCTATCTACAATTGAGTCATTTATTTAGCTATACAGTTATTGGCGTTTTTAGGCGTTAAAAAAATAGGGCTAACTCCAATCAGGATTTAGCCCTATTTTGATTTGTTTAATTACTTTTCCAACTATTACACTATAAAAATTTAGTGTTCGTCTAAATCTTGTGGCATGTTTTTCATGATCCAATCAGCATTATCTTTAACAAATTTTTTATCTTCAGCTGAAGCATTTTTACTTAAATTCACCATTTTCATCATGTTGTTTGTTTGTGTTTCCATCATTTGTAACATTTGATCGCGTGCCTCTGCTGGTGTATTCGAGCTTTTCATTTTTTCAGCTACTTTTTGCTTGGCTGCTATTAGTTCATCAATGTTAGCCATTTCAGGCATTTGCTCAATATTCATAGACATTAAGCCGCCAATAAGGCGCAAACTAAGGTCATACACTTGTTCTAAATCTTTAATGCCAGCTGCTTTTATTACACGATTAATTTCTGGATAAAATGAAAGACCTTTCATTGTTGATAAAAACTGGTTTTTATCCATTAAGGTAAGGTTATCCATTTTATTAGCAAGTTCTGGATGTGTTGTTTTTAATTGTTGAAAATCTTTAGTGGCTCTAAAATATTGTTCAACTAGCGCTTTGGTTAAAGGCTCTTGTGCAAACGCTGTTTGCGTAAAGCAAATTATTAAAATGAAGGGTAATAGATATTTCATTAACTTTTCCTTAAGTGTCGGTATGGTTTTTATAGTTGTAATTTTATCGCTTTCACTTATAAAATGGAACAATTAATCAGCATTAACAGAGCCATTCAATACTAAGTGCAAACCGGTTTTAACAGTTCAGAATGTGCATTATGTTCGTTTTTGTGTTTTTTTCTTACCAAAAATTGAAAACCAAAATGTTAATTCAAAAACAAAGCCAGCAATTACAAATAGAAATACGCCTTCGGTAATTCCGTAGCTATACGAAACAAGTGCTGCAATAAATAAAGCGGCAATAATTAACCATCTATATAAAGTATTCATAATATCCTTCTGAGAATGAGTAACAACTAACGTTAATTTAGCGTATACCGGCACTAGCAAAAAAGCAAGAACACACCAAATATGACCTTCACCCTAATCAATACTCTAGCAATAATAAAACCGTTTATTCTTAAAATAAACGGTTTAACTGTGGCTAAACTTTAGCACTAATCGCCAATTTTAGCCCAAGTATCTCGTAAACCAACCGTACGATTAAACACTAAGTTACCTTCGCTTGCCTCTTTATTATCTAAGCAAAAGTAGCCTTGGCGTTCAAATTGAAATGCCTGTTCAGCTTGGGCATTAATCAAGTAAGGCTCAACTTTGGCGTTGGTAATAACAATAAGTGACTCTGGGTTCATTACTGCTTGAAAATCTTCAGCTGCGCCAGGGTTTGGTACTGTAAATAATCGATCATATAAACGCACTGTTGCATCAACTGCATGTTGCGCACTTACCCAATGAATAACACCTTTAGGCTTAGTGCCGTCAGACGGATTTTTACCTAAAGTATCTGGATCATAGTGACAATAGACAGTAGTAACATTACCAGCTTCGTCTTTATCGCAACGCGTTGCCGTAACAACATACGCGCCACGTAAACGCACAGCTTTATCTAACACTAAACGCTTATATTTTTTGTTAGCTTCTTCTCTAAAGTCTTCCGCTTCAATGTATATTTCTTTAGCAAAAGGTACAATACGAGTGCCTTGGCTTTCATCACTTGGGTGATTTTTTACAGTCAGCTCTTCCTCACTATTATTAGGGTAGTTTTCAATAACTAATTTAATAGGATCAAGTACTGCCATTGCACGCGGCGCATTGTCATTTAAGTCTTCTCGAATACATGCTTCAAGTACACCCATTTCAACGGTATTATCCATTTTTGTCACACCGATACGCTTAGCAAACTCTCTTAATGACGCTGGCGTATAACCACGTCGTCGAAATGCTGCAATTGTAGGCATACGTGGGTCGTCCCAACCACTAACTAACTTTTCTTCTACCAACAAGTTTAATTTACGCTTACTCATTACCGTATATTCCAAGTTTAAGCGTGAAAATTCATACTGACGAGGACGAGCATCAATAGTAATATTATCAATTACCCAGTCATATAAACGGCGGTTATCTTGAAATTCTAGCGTACATAACGAGTGTGTAATCTTTTCAAGCGCATCAGAAATACAGTGAGTGAAGTCATACATCGGATAAATACACCACTTATCGCCAGTTTGGTGATGGTGAGCAAATTTAACGCGGTATATCACAGGATCACGCATACACATAAAACTTGAACTCATATCAATTTTTGCGCGTAAGGTGCATTCACCTTCTTTAAACTCGCCATTTCTCATTTTTTCAAACAGTGTGATATTTTCAGCAATGCTTGTTTCACGATAAGGGCTGTTTTTACCTGGCGCTTTGAGTGTGCCACGATATTCTTTTGCTTGCTCTGCATTTAAAAAGCACACGTAAGCTAAGCCTTTTTCTATAAGCTCAACAGCAAAACCATGAAGCTGGTCAAAATAGCCTGACGAATAATGTACATCACCTGCCCACTCAAAGCCTAACCACTTAACATCCGCTTGAATGGAGTTTACGTAGTCAATATCTTCTTTTTCAGGGTTAGTGTCGTCAAAACGTAAGTTACATAAACCATTATAATCTTGTGCTATACCAAAATTTAAGCAAATAGATTTTGCATGGCCAATATGTAAATAACCATTAGGCTCTGGCGGAAAACGTGTCTGTACATTGGTATGTTTACCACTTTCCAGATCAGCATCGATAATTTGGCGAATAAAATTGGTAGGACGGTTTTCAGCTTCCGACATCTACAGAACCTCTAAAAGTATAAAATTAACAGTCAATTGGTTAGCATTATAACAACAGTTATTAGTGGCGAATAGCAACAAAGCTCGAGTATTTATCTTTTTTATTGAATTAACTGCTAGCATAGGACAAAACCACATTAGCTCAATTACTTTATCGTTAAAATACGGTATATAATCGTGCTAATTAATCGCTGTTTTATCTAATTCAACCGCATTGAACACCGCAAGACTTGGATAAGCATCAGCAACTAACTGATTAGCTAGTTGAAATGAACGTATCGCCTTTCGGCTATTAGGGCCTAAAATGCCATCAGGTTTGCCTGTTTTATAGCCTAAAGATTGTAATTTAGCTTGCAATAACTTTAGCTGTTCCCGTGTATATCGTTGCTTTTTATCTAAAGGGTCATACGTTTGTTTTTTTGCGCCAACTAAACGATCAGACAGTAAGCCTACCGCCGTGGCATAGTTTTTAGAAAGGTTCCACTTCATAATCACTTTAAAGTTAGGATAAACTAAAAAGGCAGGTCCATGATGCCCGGCAGGTAAAAAGAGTTCGGCATTGATTTTATAGTTAGCAAGTGGTTGTTGATAAACAGTTGTGATACCTAAGTTTTTAAAATTATTTAATGGATAAAATTTGTCTTGCTCTACTTGTGTATAATCAAAGTTTTCTGGTAATTTTACCTCTCTACCCCAGCGCTGGTTGGTGTGCCAACCAATTTGATGTAGATAATTTGCAGCCGATGTTAACGCATCCGCTTCGCTTTCCCATACATCAACACGACCATCATTATCTCCGTCTAAACCATAGGCTTTTAATGCTGTAGGCATAAATTGCATATGCCCCATTGCCCCAGCCCAAGAGCCTTTTAGTTGCTCTACCGCAACTCTTTTACTATCAATTAAGTCGAAAAGTTTAAAGAGTTCACCAGTAAAGTAGCGGCTACGTCTTTTATCACAAGCTAAAGTAGCAATAGCATTTAATACTGATATTTTACCTTTATAACCACCATAATTTGTCTCTAACCCCCAAAATGCCACCAAATACTGCGCGGGTATGCCGTATTTTTTCGTTAATTCCTTTAGTAATTCTTTATGTTGATTGAGCTTCTTCTTACCTTCTCTTACGCGATAATCTGTCACTCGTTTATTAATATATTCAGCAAAAGTCTCACTAAATTCAGCCTGATTATTATCTAACTGTTTTACGCGTTTAATAGGCGATAAGGCATTGATAACATCGTTAGTTATATAATCTGAATACCCTAATTCGCTAGCTGACTCTTTGAAGCTAACTTGACATTGTTCAAAGTTACTAGCCGAAACATTTAAGGATAAAATACCAAGCGAAATAAGAGAAGCTTTAATAATTTGTGAAATGGATCGTATATTAACGGAAGGAAAATGAAAGTACTGCATTAATTAAAAGGTCCTTTATTACCAGTGACTGAATACGTTAAGCGTATAAAAGTAACACAACCGATTTTATAAACCACTAATTAATCTTTAGTTTCATTAATTAAGTGATCTATTTTATACGCAGTGAAACCAGTCAAATACAAGGCATTTATTTTTATAACTAGTTTTTCAGGGCAATTATAAAATAAATAACGTAGTAGTTGATTGTTTTAGCCAGTACAAGTGATCACATAGTTAGTGAGATTGGCATAATTATATTAACCCAAAAATCAGGCCCTAATAAAAAGCCAAAGCATATACAATACCTTGGCTTTTATCTCGAAAGGTTAACCACGAAGCTCAAGAAGCCCGAGTGCTTATACAGACATTGGTTTCATTGGTAAATCACGGTAACGTTTGCCGCTAGCAGCGAATATCGCATTACTTAATGCGGGTGCAAAAGGAGCAACTCCTGGCTCGCCCAAACCGGTGGCTTTTTTATCAGAATCAATAATATGTACATTTACATTAGGCATTTCGTTAATACGTAGCACAGGGTAATCATGAAAGTTTGAATTAACTACCGCACCATCTTTGAAGGTTATTTCAGTATAAAGCGATAACGACATTCCCATAACGACCGCCCCCTCCATTTGAGCTGTTGCACCGTCGGTATTTAACACTTGACCACAGTCAATTGCACAATCAACATTCAGTACTTTAATATTATCTTTATCAACTTTCACATGAACTGCCATAGCAACATAACTTTGAAAGCTATGATGTATAGCAAGACCTATAGCTTCACCTTTAGGTAGCTCTTTACCATACCCTGATTTTTCAGCTGCAAGTGCTAATACGGCTTTTGAACGTTGTACTTGCTCTTGCTGCTCTGGATTTTTATTTGCATCATATACTTGATTTAAAAAGCGTAATGAGTCCTTACCCGCTTTATGTGCAAGTTCATCAATGAATGTGCCAAAGGCAAAACCATAGAAGATAGCATAAACAGCACGATACCACCCTATTCTGGTGTGTGCAGGTGCCTCCCCAGTTTCACTTCTAAAGTTTTTTATACCAAAAGGGTGATTATTAACATCACCTAAGCTATTGGCTGGCGCTCGATCTAAACTAGGATCAAATAAAGACGCTATCGCAGGGAAAGCGGCTCGGTGTAACCACCCCGTCACATTACCGTCTTTGTCTAACGACGCCTCAATATGTTGGGCATTTATTGAATGATAATAACCCGTTCGCATGTCTTCTTCGCGCGACCAAATTAATTGAACTGGTGCATTTACCGCTTGTGATATTGCTGCAGCTTCATGCACATAGTCACATTTAAATTTACGGCCAAACGCGCCGCCAGCCATCATCACATTCACTTTAATTTCTTTAGCATCTCTATTTAAAAAACCAGCTAATACTTTTTGAATGTCTTCAGGGCTTTGCGTCGAAGCCCACACTTCACAACTGTCTTTTTGAACCCAAACAACACTTGCATTTGGTTCAATAGGGGCATGGCATAAATGTCCGCCAGTATAAGTCGCTGATATTTTCTGGGAAGCATTGTCAAAGGCACTGGCTAAATTGCCCCTTTCAAGCACTAATTCCGCAGGTTTTTTAACATTAGCGACTAATTGTTCTTTATAACTCTTAGTGTTGTAAACGTTATTTGGCCCGCTGTCCCATTCAATTACTAACTTCTTAGCAGCTTGCTGTGCTGTCCAAGTGTTATCAGCAACAACTGCTACACCACCAACCGAGCCAAAAGGAACGTTCAAACGTTCTATTTCAACCACATGTGAAACACCTTTGAATGCTAATGCAGCTGTTTTATCAACACTTTTTAATGTACCTCCTAGCACAGGGCAATGCACAATAGCGGCATATTTTAACCCTGGCAATTTAGTATCAACGCCATAGGTTCTTTGTCCAACCACCACCATACCTTGATCATGACGATCAAGAGCCTTTCCTATATATTTAAACTGCTCTTTAGTTTTAAGTTGAGGATTTTCAGGAACAGCACTATTTGCTGCTAAAGTAGCTAGCTCTCCATAGGAAAGGGTTTGACCATTGACTTTATTGATTACAAAGTGATTTTCAGCATAACAATTGTCAATAGAGGTTTTCCAAACTTTAGCGCCCGCCGCAATCAACATCATTTTTGCAGTAGCCCCAGCTTTACGCATTGGCTCTAACATTACACGAATACTTGCAGAGCCACCTGTTGCTTGAGGACCATATTTTTCTTTATTCCCCTCGCCTTGCTTAACAGTAACGTATGACCAATCGGCTTCCATTTCGTCAGCGACAGCGCCAGGTAACGCAGTACTTATCCCCTGCCCCATTTCACAACGACCACAATATAAAACAAGATCACCATTTTCAAATAAATGAATATAAGCATTAGGATTAAAGTCACTTTCTCCTACTGAATTATCACTTTTGCCGAGTGACGGTAAACTAACACCAATAACTAAACCGCCAGTTGCCATTGATGCAACTTTCAAAAAACTTCGTCTGCTCTGGCTGTTCAGTGTTTCAAGTTTTTTTGAGGCCTGTTTATCGTTTGCATACGACATTGCTTCGAGTACATGAGGATTCATCTTAAACCTCCTTCGCTAAGTCATAAGCAACCGACTTAATCGCTTTTTTAATTCGTTGATAGGTACCACAACGACAAATATTCCCCTGCATAGCAGAATCTATTTCTTCATCGCTAGGTTTAGGGTTACTAGAGAGTAAACTCGCAGCATTCATAATTTGTCCAGCTTGACAATAACCACACTGTGGTACGTTGTTATCTAACCACGCTTTTTGTAACGGATGATCACCATTCTCAGACAATCCTTCTATTGTGGTTATTGACTTCCCTGCGAGACTACTTATAGGTAAAACACAAGAACGCATGGCTAGCCCGTCAATGTGAACAGTACATGCACCACACAGGCCAGCGCCGCAACCAAACTTAGTGCCAGTATATTCCAAGCGATCTCTTAAAAACCACAATAGTGGCATGTCATCAGGTACGTCTATTTCAAATGTTTTATCATTTATTTTAATTGTATTAGCCATAGTCTTTCACATGATTACCCTAGTTTAGATGAAACTAACAATAGCACCTTTTAATTAAAATAATAAATAGGTTGGCCCGATTCTGCTATAAATCACTTGATAAATGGGTGTAACAACACCGGATAACGTTAATTTTTTCTATCGTAGGTTTATGATAGTCTGTTTTATCAATAATTTTATGGACATTAGTTCAAATTTAACTGTAATTGAACTATCAAAAAAGGTACATTAATGCTCTTACACATTGCACAGTGTTATTTGATATATAGTTAGCAAGGTTATATCCGTGTATACAACAAATAATAATTATAAAGAAGCACAGTTATTGAGTGATAGAGCATTAGCTTTTATGGCTAATCACGACTTAATACCTAACCCTATTAATTATGCAGTAACCTACCATTATGTAAGTAATGATAGTACGGATCTAAAGTCTGCTATCGAAAAGAAGCTAAACAATAATGGACAAATAGACAATGTGTTTATTGAATGTTTATTCAACGAACATATCTGTGCAGCACAAAATATTGAAACGTTTATTCTCTCCCCTTTTGAAAAAACACTGACTAAAACACTCAAAAAAATTGACGCTCAAATTGTTAATGAAAAAGAAATAGCTTTCAATTTAAGAAAAGTTAATAAAGCACTAAACCAGTTTACACAACATAAGCCTCTAAAAAGTTTAATAAGTTTTATTATAAACTTAATTAGTAATTCACAAAGCCAGCGAAAATCTCTAACTGATGAACTCACGCATACCTATGCTGAAGTAAACTTATTACGCACTCAGTTAAATGAGTCAAGGGATCAAGCTGCCGAAGATATTTTAACAGGTTTACTTAATCGCCGTGGATGTCAGTCTAAACTGCAATCTTTTGACTTATCTAAAACACATTCAACTATCATGATTGATATTGATCATTTTAAACAAATTAATGATGGATTTGGTCATACAGTGGGCGATAAAGTTATTCAATTAATTGCTAGTATTATTAAAAAATCAATCACTGCAGATGACATCGCCGCAAGGCTTGGTGGTGAAGAGTTTATTATTGTAATGAATAACAAACCAACCAAAGTTGCAGAGCTGCTTGCAGAAAAAATTAGAGCTTCTGTTGAAAAACTTAAGCTTCTTCAGAAACATACCAATACTTACCTTCCTACAATATCCGTTTCTTTGGGCATTGCTGAACTTAATGAAAAGGAAAGCTGGGAAAGCCTATTTGATAAGGCTGATAGGGCTATGTATCAGGCTAAAAAACTTGGCAGAAATAGGTGTGTAGTGATCGAACAGTCACTCAAGCCTGCTTAGTTCATATAAATAATTAAGAATTCACAATTTAAAACAGATTGCTGATGAAGTTGTAATGGCTTAAAAGTATCGGCCTGGCGTGGACCTAAATGTGTTTCTTTTTCTTCTTTGGCATAAGTAAATCGTTGTGTAGTACCATTTTCCAAAAATAACGATAACTTTTTCCCATCGAAATCATAGTGCCCACGAATAGTACTTAATTGTTGTTCAGCGTCCTCCATCTTTTCAACTTTATCTAAACTATTAGCTTCATATTCGACAGTAAATGTATTATTACTAGAAAATTGAATTGTCGCGTCAGCGTATTTACAATATTGTGTTCTCAAATAACTTGGCATTACACGGTTACTACTGTCTTTTAAATAAACCCCTATATTATTTCCGTTATAAAAGTGCTGACCTTGTGCAAAACGAAACTCCTGAACAACCGACAAGCTATGTATAGCTAACGTTTGTTTAATTTTCTCTATCAATGCAAAGTCTGAATACCCCGGATTCATTGCTAAAGATACATCAGGAAATTCACTCGGTACTACAGCCGTAGATACAACAACATTAATATTTTCTTGTTCAAATGCGTTAACTAAACTACTAATTTTTGCTTTTGAAAGCTGTTGATGGACTAAGTGTATCTTTGTATGGCTACAACCTGATAGCAAGGCAGCCAAAAGCAACTTAAGTAAAAGGACTTTCATTACAGTGTAACACTCGAGGTTATCGCTTTATTAATATAAAAACGGCCACTTTATTTTAAAGTAGCCGCTTACTAATAGTTAAAGTATGTTGTTTTTATCTACGTCTTCTGCGACGGCGTGCTTTTTTAGTCTCATCACTGTCATCAACATCGCTAACTATTTCACTTTCATTTACTGCTGACTTTAACTCGACAATCTGGCCAATCTCATCGTTTGCTGAGGTATGATAAGCTTTCTCGTTACTTTCTTTTATCGCATCAGACATCTTCGATTGAGATGAAAGCTTTGCCGCAGGTTCATTACCTTTAAAGACTGACTTGAAAATTCCTTTAACACCTGACAGCCCTTTTTTATTAGGGGCCTCATTCTCTAGGCTAGTGATCTGGCTAGTTAATATGCTTTTCTCCTGAGTCTCACTCTGTATAGCTTGTGACTCTACACGCACATCTGTGTACTCTTGAGTATTTATTCTCATCGGTTGTCGATACGTGTCAGGTGCTTTTGTGTCAATGACTATACGTTTTTGAGCCGGTGCCTGCTCGTCTGCTTTTTTAGTACCAGTTTCAGTTGATATTTTTTTAATTTTTGGCGTTACTTTAGCATTAGCACTATTTTCTTTAGTTTCGTCTTGGTCTATTAAGCAAACTGTTTCTTCTACCAAGTCAAAATCTATATCTGTATCTTCTTTATCAGCAGTAACGGCGACATTTTTGTTACCTGCGTGGTTATTATCAGAAGTTGTCGATATTTTTCGTACCTTAGCAGCCGGCACCTCAATTTCTACGTCTTTATTACTGACTTGCTCTTTAAACTCTTCAGTGATCTGCTCAATTTCATTAGTAGCGATAGTTGCTACATCTTGTAAATGTAATAGCCGTTTTGAAAATGCTGAATATTTTTGCTCTATACTGACAATTGCTGATTGAACTTCTTCATTTAGATCTTCTGTTAAGTGTTTGTACAAGCTAATTTTCTTTTTCAGCTTAGCTTTTAATAGCTCAGTTTCTTTTATATTGTCGAGAATTATTGCAAGCTTTTCAGATAGCGCGAGCTTCTTATTATTAAACTCATTAATGATCTCTTTTGGTACTTGATTCGCGCTGTTATTATTATTAACAAGATCGCTAAACTCACCTATAACACCAATCGGCTTCCAGCTAATAAAAGAGGGATGCCATCCGTATAGATCAGCATTTTTTGTGACAAACGTTCTTGCGCTTGCAAGATCCATTGGACCACTAATTTCACCATTTTTTGAAAAATACCATTTCTTCATGGACGTCAATCCTTCTTCTAAATGTTTCTAATAAAATAAACTTACGCATTAACCTTAAAACTTTAAGGCTTTTTGTTAGCGACGGCTAGATTCTTTTTAAGTGCGGCAAATTGTTGTTCAATGTTGTCAATTGTTGTTTTCACTTCAACATTCAAGCTATGGGCAACTTCGATAGCATCATCAATGTCTTGATCAAGCTCGCTTAATGAATCGTTTGTGACACTCAACGTTTTATCAATACGCTGTAATGTAGCGATCATCTCTCTTTCTTTACCTACAAAGTCTTCATAAAGCTCTTTAGGCACGTCATTAGGAGGCGTTGGCACTGAGACAAATATGTCAAATTCATCAACACAACTTACAGGCATCCACTGTGCGTAAGATGGATGCCATGCAAAAGCATTAGGATACTTTGACACCTGCTCATTGGCCGCTTGTAAACCAAATGGACCTGTAATTTTACCATCATTAGAAAAAAACCATTTCTTCATAATAAGCATCTTATTTATCATATGAACGACTAAATGTTCGAACTATCATCACACGTTTATAAAGTGTAACATTTTGATACAAACACTTCCTTTAAGTTAAATCTAACAATAATTTTACAAATAATCACCTTTTTTTATGAGTTAGTTTTGTAATAATACATTAAACGATCAAATTAGATCGTTAATTTGATCTGATGTTTATTGTAAAAACCTATTATTATTAATCATTTGTTACATTTTTTAATGAACATACTTTAGCTTTAATATGTCAAACAATTAAATATTTAACAACTCAAATTAGGTCAATATTATGGTTAAAGATAAGAAGAACATTGGTAAATATCTACATGCCAATAAGTCATTATTACTATTTATTGTATTAATGTCTGTATTTCGAAGTGCTGTTGCTGACTGGTATACCATACCAACAAGCTCGATGATGCCAACTATCGAAGTTGGTGACCGTATCACTGTAAATAAAATGGCCTACGATATCCGTATTCCATTTACAAACACTGCAATAGTGCAACTAAACGATCCACAACGTGGTGAAATTATAGTATTCAATTCAAAAGCAGCAGACAAACGGCTGATTAAACGTGTTATTGCCTTACCCGGTGACAGTGTCTCTATGAGTAACGATATGTTGACTATAAATGGTCAAAAAGCATCATACTCTTCAATCAATGAGACGAGCATTGATTTCATTGAACAAGAGAGCATTTATGGTAACAAACGCAACATACGCTTTGACAAACACGCGCAATCCCCCCTTGCAAGTTTTTCAACGGTTATTGTGCCCAAAGATCATTACCTAGTATTAGGAGATAACCGCCGAAACAGCGCAGACTCAAGGGTTTATGGGTTTGTACCCCGAAATGAACTGTTAGGCCGTGCTGGTTATGTGGCTTTTTCACTTAATTACAATAATTACTACATACCGAAAATCGAACGTTTTATAAAAAATTTAAATTTATAAATTTTATGCAGCACACATTTAATGTGTGCTATTATTCATTTGAAATGCATATTGAGGCAACTACATCAATAATCTTGTCATTAGATTATTATTATCTTCGATATCCGCAATCTCATACCGCCTGTCTATTACCCTTGTCTACTCGCTTTATTGCCAAGAAATACACAATTTTACTATTTCAACTTCACCTGATTAACAAGGATAATTTAATTATCTCAACTCAACCAACAAGCGAGGTGTGCACTAAATGTGGCACTTGCTGTAAAAACTTTCCATTCGTACGAATGACAAAAGAAGATACTGACAGGTTAATTGAATTTACTAAGCTTTCATTAGATCAAATAGGCTACTCAGATCAAAATGAAAAGCCAGGTTACTTCCTACAATTTAAAGACAATGGCGAATGTAAGTTTTTAACTTCATCAAACGGTAATTTTTATTGCAGTGTTTACCAAGCAAGACCTGCACTTTGTAGGAGCTACCCTAAAGAAGAGAGTCAGTATAAAGTTTGTAGTGAAAACATAATCAAATTAGGGCTAATAGATTTATCTACATAGCGCTAACACCAACCTAACATAACCTGAGTTCTGGATAACGGATTTACGATCAACACAGATAAGTTATATTTTTAAATTGCTTATTACAGAACAATCGTATTGCTTATGTAGTTATATATCAATGCTATGAGTTTTGTGCGAATCAAGCCTGATTTGTGTATCTAATAGCCGGCAATTAGTAGCAAATTAAACGCAGATATGCGCAAAAATTGTAGCATCAGTGACTTAGCTTATCCCGAACTCAGGTTATCTGTAGATATAACTTACTTTAGAGGTATATAATGCTGCTGCGGTTTACTCTGCTAAAACATCTGGGTTTAACTGCCTATACATATTACTGCACCTGTTAATACATAAACAACAGTGCTACCTTTAAAGATAACATTCAAGTTATACCAGTTTCATTAAATAAGTGATCTATTTTATACGCAGTGAAAACAGTCAAATACAAGACATTTATTTTCATAACTAGTTGTTCTAATTATAAAATAAATAACGCAGTAGTTGATTGTTTTAACAAGTAGAAATGATCACATAATTAGTGAGATTGGTATTACAAGAAGGAGATTATTATGGATCGTTCAGTTCACACAATGTCGTGCTTATTTGCCCAACTAGGTAAAACAAATAACGCTAAAGACATAGAAGCTTTTATCAAGTCGCATAAAGGACTACCTGCAAGTACGCCTTTACACCAAGCGAATTTTTGGAATGAGTCTCAAGCTCGCTTTCTTAAAGAAGCAATTTATGAAGATTCCGATTGGGCTGAAATTGTTGACAGCTTAGATACACAACTTAGATAATAAAGCACACAAAGGACAAAAGCGTGATATGTCCTTCGGCTTTTGGAGTTAATTATGGATATTGATGAAGATAAAATTGATGAGGCAGCCTTAGCTTTAATGTATCTTACCTTGCATGATCACTTTCGAGCATGGAAACAAATTGATTGGGAAGTGACTAATCGGTTACATGCAAAAGGTTTAATTTGTGATCCTGTTGGTAAAGCTAAATCTGTTGTATTAACAGACGAAGGACTCAAAAAATCTGAAGAGTTGTTTCATAAACTATTTTCTAAAGATTAAATGGCAAAATGGCCTATAAGAGCCTTAAAGTCGGACACAAACAGTTGGCTGTTTTCGTTCCTCAACATTTTACCCAACAAATTTTCGCCCATCATTAGGGCGTTGAAATATACCTAATTCTAATCAGGAAGTATTAAAAGTGGATATTATTCAACTCGTTTTATTCTTATTGTTTGTTGTATTAACAACTGTCGGTTATAAAAATAACAACCGTAACCTTATGTTATTAGGTGCAGTAGCTATTACTTTTGGTTTTGTAGGTTTGGATTTTATGCTCGGCTTTGCTGAAGGCCTAGAAGGAGTTTAAACATATTTATAAGGCTTTAAAGCTGAACAAAGAACTGTTGGTTTTGCTCCTGCGTCGCCTATTTAAATCGGCTATCATTTGCCACTTTAAGTACGTTACTAAAGAGTAATGGAGTTAAATTCTAAATGGAGGTTAAAACATTCACAAAAATTCTAAAACCAAAGCAACGATTCTGGCCTAGCTCAGAGCCCCAATCTGATTATGACTTAGAAGCAAAAATCAATCTTTGGTTTGCTTCACAGCCTGATATAGAGATTAAAAACATTAAGCAATTACAAAGTGGTGGCTCATTGCTGCCTGAGAAGATAGTTGCTACTGTTTGGTATGTTCAGTGTATTATTTTATTTCATACTAGCTAGTCTGTGGATCTTGGTTCCTGTTTTCATCTTCTTAATTTCAAAAGAGTAAAACAAGTGCTCAATGTTATTGAGTCTTTCCAATCTGAAATTAAAGAGTTAAATGCAAATATTAAGTATTTAATATTCAAATATAATGAATCAAATGAGTAATTAAACATAACAAGCATATATTAAAATGCCCGACTTTAATTACTGAGATCAAACTAGCCAATATAGTGATTATAAGGTATTAAATTTAGGCTTAATGTACTCGCTTCCACCACTCTATCGCTATAATTATTTATTCATATAAAAATATGAT
Organism: Thalassotalea piscium; assembly: GCF_030295935.1. Taxonomy (NCBI): domain Bacteria; kingdom Pseudomonadati; phylum Pseudomonadota; class Gammaproteobacteria; order Alteromonadales; family Colwelliaceae; genus Thalassotalea; species Thalassotalea piscium. The sequence continues at coordinate 1,580,939 of NZ_AP027362.1, read as the reverse complement.
CCAAATCAATACCCGAGTAATTTACTCAAGTATTATAGCACTATGATTAACTAACTGAGAAAAACTATGAGTTGTTGTGGACAATGTGGTGGCGAAGGTCATTCGCAAACTGAAAGTAAAGCTGAAGAAACAAATGAAGATTTAGCGAGTGGCACAGTACAACCGCAAGAGCCAGCAAAGGCCGAAGAATAAGATTTAATAGCTTTTGTCGCCATGGCCTAAAGATTATGACGAACCGCAGCGTTATAACTTAAGGCCCATGGCAACATTTCTAACAATTTCACACTGTTCAATTAAAGTTAAATAAAATTAATACCCCCCCTGTATCTCCTACTAATTAGCAAAAAATCACCATTATTTTATACAACTACAGTAATTTATATGCCTATTCGGTAACGCCTAAACAGATGAAAAAATATGATAAAAAGTGTAATAGGAAAGGTAATTACAAAGAGGTAATGAGCATAAAGCAAAGGCATAACAGTAGCTAAAGCAATTACACATGCATAAAGTGCAAACAGTGATTTATTCTTTTTGGCAAATGAAATTGCCATAACAAAGTTTTTAACCACTCCTTGATTATTAAGTTGCGCAATCAAGCACGGAAGCACTCCAATCACTAGAGATAGTAAAGAGAAGAACCAAGCGAGTAATAAATTCCCCCAATAAAAGTGACTTGTTAAGTCTGCCCTATTATCTTTTGTAATATTAAATGCTTTTGCTAAAAACGAGTCTTGATCAACATAGATACTATAAACAGCAACGGCATCTGTGATCCAAATTAAGAAAAACAAACATTGGATCACCATTACCAAACCAATATTTTTCAACATAATGCTAAAGGGTGAGCGTTGCTTTAAGCTTTCTTTTGAAAAAAGTAAGGGGTGCAAGAGCAAACTGATTAATGGCGTGAATAATATAAAGCCAACACAAAATGAGATAAACATTGAATTAAGCTCATACGCAATCAGATAAAAGCGAATAACCTCTGAAATTACATAAATACCTAACGTTGATAGCATTAACAAAAGGTAGCTAAGCAAATGTGAAAAATTTATTTGACGGCCTGTTGGTTTATCTTCTATCACAAGACTTCACTTTTTAATTAATATTCATGCAGTATAGTAGAATAATAAAGCCTAACTGATATTGATTTAAATTAAGGTATCAACATATAAGGATCGCAAGTGATGGAAAATTTATTAAAAGAAATTAGATTATGCACTTTATGCAAAGATATTTTACCCTGTGAGCCTAAACCGATATTACAAGCTAGTGGGCACAGCAAAATTCTAATTGTTGGACAAGCTCCTGGTATAATTACACACGAGAAAGGGATCCCTTTTGATGACAAAAGTGGTGAACGACTGCGTTTATGGCTTGGTGTCGATAAAAAGCAATTTTATGACCCTAGCCTATTTGCCATACTACCAATGAGTTTTTGTTATCCTGGGAAAGGTAAGTCGGGGGATCTTCCTCCTATAGCGACTTGCGCTGACACATGGCGGAATAAGCTATTAACAAAACTGAGCAATGTAGCGTTAACCGTAATACTCGGAAAGTATGCCATTAACTGGCACTTAAATTCGAAAGCCCCAATCACTGAGCTTTCTGCTCAATGGGAAAGGTTACTAGAAAACAATCAGATAGTACTTCCTCACCCTAGTCCCAGAAATAATATTTGGCTAAAGAAAAATAGCTGGTTTGAACAAAATGTTATTCCGGTATTACAAACTAAGGTTCAACTAATTTTGTCGAACAACGCCTAAATCTTATTTTACTAGCCACGACAATCCCATTAATATATTGCTTTAATCATCAGACAAGCTTTTCAACACTTCAAGGAATAAATTGTTATGAATATCACCTGCGCACATTGTTTTGCTACTAACCGAATTCCAGACAATCGAGATCATCAAGAGGCCGGCTGTGGCAAGTGCAAAAAAACAATTTATTCACCGATACCAATTAATTTAACTAATGACTCTTTTTACCCCTTCATAGAGCGTAATGATTTACCGCTAATTGTAGACTTTTGGGCTAGTTGGTGTGGGCCATGCCAAAACATGGCACCGATTTTTAATAAAGTTGCACAAGCAACTGACACTATACTTTTTGCTAAAGTTAATACCGAGCAAGCTCAAAAAGTTGCAGCTGAAGCAAACATTAGAAGTCTTCCAACATTGATATTTTTTCACCTAGGCAAAGAAATAGATCGTATTTCTGGAGGACTAAATGAAATGCAAATGAAACAATGGGTTATACAGTGTATAAGCAAAATTAACAGCAATTAACGAATACGCTAAACACAAAAATTTATCAAAAACTTGTTCAATGTGACGTTTTAGTATTAACTTCAAGGGTTTTCTGTAACCATTTCAACTGTTTTATGCAATGTTCACAAGTTGGGTGAGTCGTAGAAAAGTTAATTATAGGACTTAACGTTGTACTTAATGCCTTAAATGCTAATTCTCTTAAAGAGTCAGTTGCATTAGGGCGTGTTGATCTTTGCTGTACATTTTTGCAGCGATTTATTTGGTGTTTATACAAGGCTGAACTTATGTAATGGGGTTGTTCCCCATAAATAAGTGAAAACGCCGTAGAAAAACCAAAGAGGCGCTGTCCTACGGATACGTTTAAACATGATTTACTTTTCGTTCTAGCTCATTTATGTAGAATAACGACACTTTATTCGCTACGCCTCAATTAAATCATGTTTAATTCGTACAAAATTTGTACTCGAAAGATCAACACGCCCTAATATTTTGACTAGTAAAATAAGCCTGTTGGTATGCTTTTATCAAATAACCAATGGCATGCTCAAGATCACCTTGTTTTTCAAATAACGTTGATAAGTTATGACATGCGCATATCCATGCCATCAATAGAGACTCGTAACTTTCATCTTTGTTCCATCGACCTTCAAGTTGGCTATAGGCCGACTTATAATAACATTCTGCTTGATAACATTGTTGAGCCTCGAAGAAATCGTTTCCTTTAAGCAATAACTGCTGCCAGTGCATTTTCATTCCTTTTAAATTTAATAATTACCACACAAACAAATAGTAATGATTCTTATTTAGATTTACAAGAATTAATTGTCATTTAAATATCAACAGTTATTTTAAACATTAGTTGCCCACTTGAGTGTTTTGATAACAACTGGCAAGTGCTGCCGCTTAATTCGCTTCACAAATCCCATGATTGAATATACATATCTATTACACTATGATTTTGTATAATTTAAAAACTAACTTTGATTAAAGAAAGCGAATTAAGGAACTCTATGGTTCATTCACAATGTTTATCTTGTAAGCATATTGTCAAAGCAAAGGTTCATAATTGCCCTATGTGTAACGCCGGTATGAAAATTTCACAAGAGGACAACCCCAAGCAATGCCCTCGGTGCACAGTGCCATTAAAGATTAAACATTATCGTAATTTTGAATTAGACGAATGTAATAAATGCGAAGGACTCTGGTTAGAGCCTGACGAATTCTCTGTATTAACTTCTGAATTTGACGTTTATAGAGATAATGCCAGCAACCCACTATATCTGCGCCCTGCGCTTAAAAAGGCAGAAAACTATCTGCCTTGTGCGAATTGTCAGAAAATGATGTCTAGACGTAGCTTTAAAACAATATCAGGTGTGCTAATTGACAGCTGTATTCATTGTGGAGTCTGGTTAGACAAAGGTGAACTTGACAATATCAGAGACTTTGTTGCAAGTGGTGGTTTAGATAAAGCACAGGATAGAAAAATTATACAGCAAGAGCTTAAGCTAGATGCTTTAAATGATCGCGTATCTGATCTTGAGTTAATGGAAAAAATGCTTAACAAATTTGATATAAAGAGAATATTTTTTAGAGGTTTTTAAGCTATAAGTGTTCATTAAATAATTAAGAGTAATAAACATATAAAATTGGTCTACAGCCACTTTGATAAGGCATTATAAAATAACTTTTCATCTTTATTGTGTCCATCTAACTTATTATTTTAATTATAGGTTTAATATAAGTACTAATAGTGGTTAAATAACAAACTGCACTATCAATTTAAACATTAATAATTAAAACTAAAAAAATAGGTGGTTAAATGAAAACGGTTATAAATGACAGATTAATAAAGAATGAAAACTTATTTAGAGCTTGTGTTTGCGTACCTTCAGCTATTTTATTTATTTTGTTATCAATCAACTCAGTTGCAACTTCAGGTATTATTATATTTCAAATAATATTTACTTTAATGGCAGCATACTTTTCTTTAAGTGCCCTTTCATATGCGGCTTATTATACAAATGAACGTTATGAAGGAAAAACAGTGTCATTAATTGCGAACAAAAACTTATCCAAAGTAATAAAGTTTTTGCCAATAGCCTTTTTATTCACTTTCATAGCACACCATTCAATTACCACCTCTGCACATATTATTTTTCAAACAATACTCGTGATTATGGCTTTTTCTTTGGTGTTAAGCACAATTGGCTATGCTGCTTTTTATACAAACGATTGTTATGGAGACAGTGCGAAGGACTAGCGATAGTTAAGCATATAGTTTTAACGTTATTAAGCCGCTACCCGCGGCTTATTTCTTTAAACTTTATTATACTAACCTGCACCATACAATTTTTTGAATCTTTTTAGATCCCAACCAATCATAACTTCATTACCAACTTTAAGCGCCGGAACAGAGCGGGCACCGATCGCATCTAGCTCTTTTCTACCTCTTTGCATTTTTGCATTTTTGCATTAGTTAATCGATATTGAATACCATTATCGTCTAAATATTTTTTAGCTTCACGGCAGTGAGGACATTTATCTGAAACATATAAAACAACGCGCTTCATCGGTAACCCTTGAAAAATTATTAAGGATAAATATTTTACTGAAATCATCTAAGTAAAAACAGCTTATTCGCTACACAACAATAAACATTCAGAGTCGGGAGGTATTTATCTGATTAAAATACTTTGCAGCCTAATTATACTTTCACATTATATTACGGCAGTGGTCGCACGACGTACCGCCGTGCCTCCCCTTGGACCCCCTCCGACGCCCTGCTCAGCGAAAATTGAAGGATGAATTTTTGCCGTAAACCGATAACTGACGAATGCTCGTCCCTGCGCAGCGTCAGTTCCAGCCATCCATGGCTGTCATCGGTTAACGACTATTAAAAATTTAAACTTCAACGCTGGAGATGGGAATTGGTTAAATCCGCCCTACTCGTTTCTATAACTATCACCACTAAAGACAAAGAAGAGTCTACCAATATAAATAAGCTAGAACGGAGCATAAAATTCTGCTTGGAAAAATGTCTGAATGAATAATCAATATCAGCTATTGCTGGCAGGACGCTAGCAAAGTGAAGTAGCACATGGATGTGCTTTCTGAACATTAGCTCTATTATTGATTTATTTATGAAGAACTACATTTTTCAGCAGCTCCGAGGGTTTCCAAAGGGAGGCCAGAGGCAGCCTCCCTTTGGGTGTAGTCGCCACAGCGACAATATAATCAGAGAAAGAAATTAAACCATAAAGAATTTAACCCCAAACTATATGCCCTTTTAACGTTAGTAGGTGAAATCCTTTTTAAGTCTGGTTATTCTTTATAGTCCATTGCGGTCGTGACCGCAGCACCCAAGGGGCGACGTACCGCCGTGCCTCCCCTTGGAACCCCTCCGACGCCCTGCTCAGCGAAAACTGAAGTTTAAATTTTTGTCGTTACCGATACCTGACGAATGCTCGTCCCTGCGCGACGTCAGTTCCAGCCATCCATGGCTGTCATCGGTTAACGACTATTAAAAATTCAAACTTCAATGCTGGAGATAGGAATTGGTTAAATCCGCTCTGCTCACTTCTATTGTTAATATTTTTCAACTTAAAACCTACAACAAAGAGCTAAACCACCAATTAAAAAAAAGCTAGAACAGATCAAAAACTCTGCTTGAACAAACGCTGAAATAAAAACCAAATAGTCACGTATTATCATCAAGGATGATGACAAAGGCAAAGCCGCACATGGATGTGCGATCTTTGTCGGTACGTCGAACTATTGGTTTGAATGGAAGATCACGTTTGTTAGCAGCGCCTAGGGAGTCCAGAGGGAGATAAGTAAGATCGGAGTCAGCCTCCGCTCTTACTTTTGGGTGCCGTCGCCACAGCGACAATATAATCAGAGAAAGAAACTAAACCATAAAGAATTTAACCCCAAACTATATGCCCTTTTAACGTTAGTAGGTGAAATCCTTTTTAAGTCTGGTTATTCTTTATAGTCCATTGCGGTCGTGACCGCAGCACCCAAGGGGCGACGTACCGCCGTGCCTCCCCTTGGAACCCCTCCGACGCCCTGCTCAGCGAAAACTGAAGTTTAAATTTTTGCCGTAAACCGATACCTGACGAATGCTCGTCCCTGCGCAGCGTCAGTTCCGGCCATCCATGGCTGTCATCGGTTAACGACTATTAAAAATTTAAACTTCAACGCTGGAGATGGGAATTGGTTAAACCCGCTCTGCTCACTTCTATTGTTAATATTTTTCTACTTAAAACCTACAACAAAGAGCTAAACAACCAATTAAAAAAAAGCTAGAACGGAGCATAAAACTCTGCTTGGAAAAATGTCTGAATGAATAATCAATATCAGCTATTGCTGGCAGGACGCCAGCAAAGTGAAGTAGCACATGGATGTGCTTTCTGAACGTTAGCTCGATTATTGATTTATTTATGAAGAACAACATTTTTCAGCAGCTCCGAGGGTTTCCAAAGGGAGGCCGGAGGCAGCCTCCCTTTGGGTGTAGTCGCCACAGCGACAATATAACGAGAAAAGAAAACTAAACCATAAAGTATTTAATCTTTTCCTATTCAACTACAATAAACGATTAAATAATTATTTCTAAAAGGACTAAATGAATGGGGCAAATAAACTACTCATGTTTTACAAATGAAAGTTTATCTTTTCAAAAAGCGATAGTTATCGAGCATACAGAAATAAAAAAAGTTCATTTAAATTGTACTAACGGTATTTTAAATATACATCTTGATGTTGAAAATATATATGCTGAAGATGATCATTCCCATATAAATAAATTAGTTCAAAACCATATTGCTCAGTTGACAATAATCCATAATATACCGACAAAAGAATTTAAGATATGTGGAAGCTCTCTTCCGTATAAAACAGAGGAAAATGCAGGCCTTTTTAAAGTACATAAATCCTTCCAAATTAATATGAATTTAGAAGGGCAATTTAATCGAATTGATTGCAATGACATTAATAATGTATTTAATACCGATATTAAGCCTGAAAACATAGTGATTAACACGCAATTAGCTGTCGCATTATCGGAAGAAGAGCCAATAACTAAATTCATACTATTATATAACGTATTACAACAATGTTTAGGAAACGAACAGCGCTTAGTTGAACACCATATAAAACAATTCAACCCCAAAATAAAACTAATAAAAAGCCCTTTTAATGGAAGAATGGAGACAATATATTCAAGCTTAAGAAATGAGTTAAACCATAAAAGAAACAAAATTGAACCTAATTTAGAACTGACTAAAAAGAAAGTAATCACGCATTTAAATCAATTCACAAAAATTACAACTCAAATAATTTTGGATCAAAATTAACAAAAAACCCGCTAGTTAGCGGGTTTTCAAAAGAATAACAAGCTGTAAGCTACTCGCTTACCAACCTGTTTTCTCTTTAAGCGCAGAACCAATTTCCGCTAAAGAACGAACTGTCTTAACTCCTGCTGCTTCAAGAGCCGCAAATTTCTCATCAGCTGTACCTTTACCACCAGCGATAATCGCGCCAGCGTGACCCATACGCTTACCTTCCGGTGCAGTAACACCAGCAATGTAAGAAACAACAGGCTTAGTAACGTTAGCTTTGATGTATTCAGCCGCTTCTTCTTCAGCTGTTCCACCGATTTCACCAATCATAACGATTGCTTCAGTTTGAGGATCGTTTTGGAACATTTCCAATACGTCGATGAAGTTAGTACCAGGAATTGGGTCACCACCAATACCTACACAAGTAGATTGGCCAAAACCAGCATCAGTAGTTTGCTTAACGGCTTCGTACGTAAGCGTACCAGAACGTGAAACAATACCTACTTTACCAGGTTTGTGGATGTGACCAGGCATGATACCAATCTTAGTTTCGCCAGGAGTAATAACACCCGGGCAGTTAGGACCGATCATACGAACGCCTGATTGATCAAGCTTCGCTTTAACGTCAACCATATCTAAAGTTGGAATACCTTCAGTGATTGTAACGATAAGCTCGATGCCTGCATCAATAGCTTCTAAAATTGCATCTTTACAAAACGGGGCTGGCACATAGATAACTGTTGCTGTTGCGCCAGTTGCTTCTACAGCATCACGTACTGTGTTAAATACTGGTAAACCGAGGTGTGTTTGTCCACCTTTGCCTGGTGATACACCACCAACCATTTGTGTACCGTATTCAAGTGCTTGTTCTGAATGGAATGTACCTTGACCACCAGTAAAACCTTGACAGATTACTTTAGTATCTTTGTTAATTAATACAGACATTATTTGCCCTCCGCAGCTGCTACAACTTTAGTTGCTGCATCAGTTAATGACTCAGCAGCAATGATGTCTAAGCCAGAATTTTTAAGAACTTCACGACCTAATTCAGCATTAGTACCTTCTAAACGTACAACAACAGGTACTTTAACGCCTACTTCTTTAACTGCGCCAATAATACCTTCAGCAATCATGTCACAACGTACGATACCACCAAAGATGTTAACTAAAACAGCTTTAACGTTGTCGTCAGAAAGGATGATTTTGAATGCTTCAGAAACACGTTCTTTAGTCGCGCCGCCGCCAACATCTAGGAAGTTAGCTGGCTTACCGCCGTGTAAATTAACGATATCCATAGTACCCATTGCAAGGCCTGCACCGTTAACCATACAACCTACGTTACCGTCTAATGCAACATAGTTTAATTCGTATCTTGCTGCATGTGCTTCACGCTCATCTTCTTGAGATGGATCGTGGAATGCGCGCATTTTAGGTTGACGGTATAAAGCATTACCATCAATACCAATTTTACCATCTAAGCAATGAAGATTACCTTCGTCAGTAATAACTAACGGATTGATTTCTAATAAAGCGAAATCAAAATCTTCAAACATTTGCGCAAGTCCTAAAAAGATCTTAACAAATTGTTTCATTTGCGTTGGATTAAGGCCTAATTTAAAGCCTAATTCGCGTGCTTGGTAAGGTTGCGCGCCAACTAGCGGGTCAATCTCAGCTTGGTGAATTAACTCTGGAGTTTCTTCAGCAATCTTTTCAATATCAACACCGCCTTCAGTAGACGCCATGAATACTACTTTACGGCTAGCGCGATCAACAACCGCTCCTAGGTATAATTCGTTAGCAATATCTGTACAGCTTTCTACTAAAATTTTAGCAACTGGCTGACCTTTTTCGTCAGTTTGGTAAGTAACTAAGTTTTTACCTAACCAGTTTTGGGCGAAATCTTTGATTTCTTGCTTGGTTTTAACTAGCTTAACACCGCCAGCTTTACCACGGCCACCCGCGTGTACTTGAGTTTTAACAACCCACATATTGCCGCCGATTTTATCAGCCGCCTCTGCTGCTTCCTGAGCGGTATCGCAAGCGAAACCTTCAGAAACTGGTAAACCATATTCAGCGAATAATTGTTTCGCTTGATACTCATGCAAATTCATGGTGTTTTTTCCATTTATCTGTAGATGATAATGGCAACAAGTTTTACAAATTGTTACCATCGAAAAAAGTCGTCTGATTATAGTATAAAAGCTCTAAAGACGGTAGCCGATAGAGCTAATACTATAGCCTAAAACATAATATTTATTTCACGATCTGTTTAAGCGATTAAACATCAAGCAATAAACGTGTTGGATCTTCTAGTAATTCTTTAATAGTTACTAGGAAACCAACAGATTCTTTACCATCGATTAAACGATGATCATAAGAAAGTGCAAGATACATCATTGGTAATATTTCAACTTTTCCATCAACCGCCATTGGTCTATCTTGGATTTTATGCATTCCCAAAATAGCTGCTTGTGGTAGATTTAAAATTGGTGTTGAAAGTAATGAACCAAATACACCGCCATTAGTAATAGTAAAGTTGCCACCTTGCATATCTGCCATCGCAAGTTTGCCGTCACGACCTTTGATCGCTAGGTCGCGAATACCATTTTCTATCCCCGCCATACCAAGTTGATCAGCATCACGTAATACAGGCGTAACTAAACCTCTAGGTGTTGATACGGCTATAGAGATATCAAAAAAGTTATGATAAACAATATCGTCGCCATCAATTGAAGCGTTAACACCAGGGAAGCGTTTTAATGCTTCGGTAACTGCTTTCACGTAGAACGACATAAAACCTAAACGCGTATCATGGGTTTTCTCAAATAAATCTTTGTATTGAGCACGTAAATCCATAATCGGCTTCATGTTAACTTCATTAAAAGTAGTTAACATTGCTGTTGAGTTTTTAGCTTCTAATAAACGTGTCGCAATAGTTTTACGTAAACGTGTCATTGGAACACGTTTCTGAGTACGCTCACCTAGAGCAGATGACGCTTGTGCAGTAGGAGTTGGTTCTGCTGCCTTAGGTGCTGCTGCAGGTTTATTAACTGCGGCTTGTACGTCTTCTTTAGTAATACGTCCACCTTTACCAGAGCCTTTAACATCAGAAGCTGATAATCCCTTTTCTGTCATCAAACGACGTACTGAAGGACTCGCTAGTTCGTCAGCGCTAATTGCTTCTTCAGGCGCTGCAGCTGGTCCTTCTGCTGCTGAGCTTGAACCCGCAGACATTTCACCAATTTTTTGTTGACCTAGCACTGTGTCGCCTTCAGCGTGAATAATTTTACCCATTACTCCATCAGCAGTTGCTGGCACTTCAAGTACAACTTTGTCTGTTTCAATTTCTACCAGCACCTGATCTCTAGATACAGAGTCGCCTTCAGCAACATGCCATGTGGCAATTGTCGCATCAGCTACAGATTCTGGTAATACAGGCACTAATATATCAGCAGGAGCTGATTTAGATGCACTTTCTGCAGGCTTTTCATCGGCTTTGCTATCTTCAGTTTTAGCATCTGCAGTAGCTTTACCTTCAGATGCTTCACCCGCAGATAAAATTGCAATCACTTGGTCACCTAAAACGGTAGCACCTTCTTGTTGTGTTATTTCAGTAATAACACCGTCAGACGTTGCTGGTACTTCTAACACTACTTTATCAGTTTCAATATCAACTAATATTTGATCACGTGTAACGCTATCGCCTACTTGTACATGCCAAGTAGCTACGGTTGCATCGGCCACTGATTCAGGTAATACGGGAACCTTTATTTCGGTTGTCATTAATTTATTCCTTACTCACAAAATCTTTACTAAACAAATGGTCTATTCAACCGTTAGCGCCTCGTTAACCAGCGCTTGTTGCTCTTTAACATGTACTGACATATACCCAACAGCAGGAGCTGCCGATGCCTTACGGCCAGCATAAGTCAAATAAGTACCTTCAGGGATTGCTGCTCTAAAGTGATGCTGAGAGCAATACCAAGCACCTTGGTTTTGCGGCTCTTCCTGACACCAAACAAACTGCTTAACGTGTTGATATTGCTCTAACTCTTTTTGCAATTCTTGCTCAGGGAAAGGGTACAATTGTTCAATACGTATAATAGCAATGTTATTTAATTCATTCTTACGACGTTGATCAAGTAACTCGTAGTAAACTTTACCACTACAAAATACAACACGATCAACGGCCTTTGGATCAAGGTTGTCTATTTCACCAATTACATTATGAAAGACCCCTGTCGACAACTCTTCAAGTGAAGATACAGCAAGAGGATGACGTAATAATGATTTAGGCGACATAACTACCAACGGACGACGCATAGGGCGTACAGTCTGACGGCGAAGCATATTAAATACTTGAGCTGGTGTAGACGGAACACAGACTTGCATATTATGGTCAGCACAAAGTTGTAAAAATCGTTCTAAACGCGCAGATGAATGTTCTGGTCCTTGACCTTCATAACCATGAGGTAACAACATAGTTAGGCCACATAAACGTCCCCACTTTTGCTCACCTGATGAAATAAACTGGTCAAATACTACTTGTGCGCAGTTGGCAAAATCACCAAATTGTGCTTCCCAAATGGTTAAGCCTGCAGGTTCTGCAGTTGTATAACCATATTCGAATGCAAGAACCGATACTTCAGACAATACCGAGTCGTTTACATCAAATGGGCCTTGGCCTTCTCTAATATTTTTTAATGGTACATAGTGACTACCATCTGTTTGATTATGTAAAACAGCATGACGATGGAAAAAAGTACCACGCCCTGAGTCTTGACCAGTAATACGAACACGTTCGCCAGAGTCAACAACGCATGCATAAGCTAAGTTTTCAGCCATTCCCCAATCAAGTAATTTTTCGCCTGATGCCATTTTTACGCGGTCATCATAAATTTTCTTGACCCGAGCATTTACCGGATAAGATTCTGGGTAGCTTGAAATTTTTTCAGCAAGCTCTTTCAGCTTTTCAACTGATATTTCTTTTTTATAGTCATCATCCCAGTTGTGACCGATAAACGGTGTCCAGTCAACAGAATGTTCGGTCATTGGGCGCCATTGTTCAACTGTACATTGACCTTCGTCTAATAGCTTACGGTAGTAATTGGCTAATTCATCTGATTTTTCAGTACTTATACTACCTTCATTATCAAGTTGGGCCGCATACAATTGGCGAGGTGTAGGGTGTTTTCTAACCTTTTTATACATGAGCGGCTGTGTAGCACTTGGCTCATCAGCTTCGTTATGCCCATGACGGCGGTAACAAACTAAATCAATAACCACATCACGCTTAAATTCAGATCTAAAGTCTAATGCTATTTGAGTTGCTAAAATCACCGCTTCTGGATCATCACCATTAACATGAAGAATAGGCGCTGAAACCATTTTTGCTATTTCAGTACAATATTCGCCACTACGTGTATCAGCAGGGTTTGATGTAGTAAAACCAACTTGGTTATTAACAACTATTCTAATACTACCACCCACTTTAAATGCACGCGCTTGCGACATATTAAAGGTTTCTTGCACAACACCTTGCCCAGCAATTGCTGAGTCACCGTGAATGGTCACGGGTAAAACCAAGTCACCTTGGCTGCAGTTACGGCGGTCTAAACGTGCGCGCACAGAGCCCATTACTACTGGGTTTACAATTTCAAGGTGTGAAGGGTTAAATGCTAAAGCTAAGTGAACATTACCACCTGGTGTAACAAAGTCTGAAGAGTAGCCTTGATGATACTTAACATCACCTGACGATAATATTTCATCGTGTTTGCCGCCAAACTCATCAAATAACTTTGATGGGTTTTTCCCCATTACGTTAACAAGTACGTTCAGACGACCACGATGAGCCATTCCAAATACAACTTCTTTTGTTCCTTTGTTGCCAGCACGAGTGATTAACTCTTTCAACATAGGGATAAGCGCATCACCACCTTCAAGAGAGAAACGTTTAGCTCCAGGGAATTTAGAGCCAAGATACTTCTCTAAACCATCAGCAGCAATTAAGCCTTTTAACACTTCTTCTTTTTCTTCAATTGATAGCTTAGCCTGTGACTGAACAGATTCTAAACGCTGTTGAATCCAACGTTTTTCTTCTGTTGATGTCATGTGCATATATTCTGCACCAATTGAACTACAATAGGTTTTGGTTAGTGCTTTGTATAGATCACCAAGTTTCATTGACTCTTGGCCACCTGCAAAAGAACCCGTATTGAATTCTTTATCAAAATCATTTTCTGACAGGTCGTGATGAGAAAGTTGTAAATCACGTACTTTCTCACGTTGCCATAACCCTAACGGATCAATATTGGCGTTTTGATGACCCCGAAAACGGAAAGCATTAATTAACTGCAAAACTTTAACTTGCTTAGCATCACTACCACCTGAAACGATCACCGTTTTTTGGGTTTGTTTTGCTAACTGTTTAAATTCTTCGCGAATTTCAGAGTGACGATATTCAACATCGACACCTTCAATTTTAGGCAGTTGTTCGAAGACAGTTCGCCATTCTGCAGAAACAGATTGCGAATTATCTAGATAAGATTCATATAACTCTTCAATATAAGCAGCGTTAGCGCCACTTAAATGGGAAGACTCTATCCAAGCCTTCATTACACCTTCTGGCATTGCCTGTTCCTTTAGTGGGATAAAAGCAACCAATCAAATATGTTCTAAAGTAATATACATTCGTTAACTATTACTTTAGAACGGCTCTGTTGTGTAAATTTACCGATTTTTCAGCAAATTTACTACCAGCTTATTAATAAGCTGGTATAAATTGTTAAACTGCGCGAGAAACCAACATTGATTTAATATGGCCAATCGCTTTTGTTGGGTTTAATCCTTTAGGACAAACATCAACACAGTTCATAATACCGTGACAACGGAATACGCTGTAAGCATCTTGTAAATCATCTAATCGTTCTTCCGTTGCAGTATCGCGACTGTCTATTAAAAATCGATAGGCATGCAATAATCCTGCTGGACCGATGAACTTATCAGGATTCCACCAAAATGATGGACATGATGTTGAACAACACGCACACAGAATACACTCATACAACCCATCTAATTGCTCACGCTCTTCAATAGATTGTAAATGTTCACGTGCGGGTTGATCTTTACCATCGTTAATCAAGTATGGTTTAATTTTTTCATATTGATTATAAAACTGTGTCATATCGATAATTAAATCACGTACAACAGGTAATCCTGGTAAAGGACGTAATACTATAGTACTTGCTTTTAGGTCTGATAATGGCGTGATACACGCCAAGCCATTTTTACCATTCATATTCAGACCATCTGAACCACAAACACCTTCACGGCAAGAACGACGGAAAGATAACGAAGAATCTTGCTCTTTTAACAAGATTAACGCATCCAGTACCATCATATCTGAGCCTTCCGGTACTTCTAGTTCATATTCTTTCATGTAAGGTGCATTATCAACATCTGGGTTGTAACGGTAAATCGAAAAAACTTGTTTCATCGTCAATGCTCCTTAGTAAGTTCTAGCTTTCGGTGGGAAAGCTTCACGGTGAACAGGGGCCATATTAACATCACGCTTCGACATTCCTTCAGAGCTTGGTGTATAAATAGTATGGCATAACCAATTTTCATCATCGCGCTCTTGAAAATCTTCACGAGCATGAGCACCACGAGACTCAGTACGGAAGTTAGCTGCTTTTGCTGTACAGTAAGCAGTTTCCATTAAGTTATCTAGCTCTAAACATTCGATACGTTGAGTGTTAAAATCAGATGACTTATCGTCTAAATAGGCAGTTTTCAAGCGTTCACGAATTTCAGTTAACTCTTTCATACCTTCAGCCATTGCATCTCCTTCACGGAAAACCGAGAAGTTAAACTGCATACATTTTTGAAGATCTTTACGTATTTGAACAGGGTTTTCACCACTAGTAGATGTTTCCCAGCGATTATAACGCGCTAAAGCTGCATCTAAATCAGATTCAGAAGCATCTAAGCCACTCTGAGTTTGTGATAAGTAAGTACCAAGGAAGTTACCCGCGGCACGACCAAATACAACTAAATCAAGTAATGAATTACCACCTAAACGGTTAGCACCATGAACAGATACGTTTGCTATTTCACCGACAGCAAACAAGCCTTCAATAATTTTTTCTTCACCCGTTTCCGGGTTAAATTGAATAGCTTGACCGTTTACATTACACGGCACACCACCCATTTGATAATGACAAGTAGGAATTACTGGAATAGGTTCTACTGCAGGATCAACGTGAGCAAATGTTTTAGATAAGTCACAAACACCTGGTAAACGTTTTTCTAACGTTTCACGACCTAAGTGATCAAGTTTAAGCTTAATGTGTGGACCCCATGGACCATCACAACCACGACCTTCTCTAATTTCTGTCATCATAGAGCGGGCTACAACATCTCGGCCAGCTAAATCTTTTGCATTCGGCGCGTAGCGCTCCATGAAACGTTCGCCATCTTTGTTTAAGAGGTAACCGCCTTCACCACGACAACCTTCAGTTACTAATGTTCCTGCACCCGCAATACCTGTTGGGTGAAATTGCCACATTTCCATGTCTTGCATTTGCACACCAGCACGAAGAGACATACCAACACCGTCACCCGTGTTAATGTGAGCATTAGTGGTAGAAGCAAAAATACGCCCTGCTCCACCTGTAGCTAGAACAGTTGCGCGTGCTTTAAAATAAACCACTTCGCCTGTTTCAATGCAAATAGCAGTTGTACCTACTACGGCACCATCGCTATTTTTGACAAGATCTAAGGCATACCACTCTGAGTAAACATTAGTTTTGTTTTTAACATTTTGCTGATACAAACAGTGTAATAAAGCATGACCTGTACGGTCAGCTGCAGCTGCAGTTCGAGCAGCTTGTTCGCCACCAAAGTTTTTAGATTGGCCACCAAATGGACGTTGGTAAATTTTACCTTCTTCGGTACGAGAAAAAGGTAAGCCCATGTTCTCTAACTCGATAATCGATTCTGGGCCTGTTTTACACATATACTCAATAGCATCTTGGTCTCCGATATAATCAGACCCCTTAACTGTATCGTACATGTGTTGTTCCCAATGATCTTCATGAGCATTACCAAGTGCAACGGTAATACCACCTTGAGCTGATACTGTATGAGAACGAGTAGGAAATACTTTTGAAATCAGGGCACAAGATTTGCCTGATTCAGAAATTGCTAATGCGGCGCGCATACCTGCACCACCTGCGCCAATAACTATGGCGTCAAATTCACGAATTGGAACGCTCACTTACACACCCCACACTGTTAATAAGCCCACGACTAAATAACTTAGTAGTGTAACGGCAAAGAAAAATTGTAATACACCACGTAAAAATGAAGAGTTAACGTAGTCTGATAATACTTGCCACACACCGATCCATGCATGAATCAATAAAGCAAATAATGCCAATACTGTTAGTATTTTAGTGCATAGACCTGAAAAGAAGCCTAGCCAAACATCATAAGTTATTTCTGGCGTAATGAGAAAAAAACCAAGCATATAAAATACAAACACGGCTAAAATAACAGCACTTGCTCTTAGAAGAATAAAATCATGTACACCGCTACGGCCTACAGTTGCTGCATTAGTTACCATAATTTAGCTCCTACTAAGACGGTGAATACAATCCACAAAACAATAATCAACTTAGCACTTATGTTGCCTGAAGCTAACTCTTCAAAGTAGCCTAAGTCCATAAGTAAGTGGCGAATACCACCAAGTAAGTGATAAATCAAAGCAGAAAGAATGCCGATAATGATGAGTTTAAAGAATAAACCATCAAGTAATGCTTTTACTTGGGCGAATTCTTCCGCAGAAGATAAAGATAATGATAGTGTCCACAATAAAATTCCAATGGCAAATACCATAATAACACCAGAAATTCGGTGTAATATAGATGCATGTGCCGCGGGATGCATTTTTATCGTAGTTAGATCTAGGTTTACAGGACGTTGTTTTTTCACGATTGTTGCCTAAAGAGACTTCGATTTTTTATTGTTACTCAAAATAAGTATAAAAATGAGTAACCCCCCAGTGATATTAGGCTATATTTTATAAACTTACTTGAAATATTAAAAAATATAGCCAGATCAAACTAATTATATAGGTGATGATTTTCAATTACAATTTTCTTATATGACAAATTTCGAGCTAATTTAAAGGCTTGCGGTTATTTTTTAATCGATAATTAAAAAACATAGCACTTTAGTCGAATGATATCACAATTGGTTTGACTTTTAGGGGGTGTTTTGAAGTAGAATAACGACCAGTTTTATATTCAGAATATTCAGAAAAACTGACTAAACTTTCAATTAGTCAGATGACAAGATTTATAAATAGGGGATAAAACATTATGGCTGATTTAAAAGCCTCTCTCAGTATCGATGGTAAAGTTATTTCAGACTTACCAATTTTAAAAGGTAGTGCTGGAAACGATGTAATAGACATTCGAACTTTGGGTAGCTCAGGCTATTTCACATATGATCCAGGCTTTTTAGCTACCGCGTCATGTGAATCTGCTATTACCTTTATTGATGGTGATAAAGGCGTGTTAGAGCATCGCGGATATCCTATCGATAGCCTAGCAAAGCAAGCTGACTACCTTGAAGTTTGTTACATACTGCTAAACGGGGAAGCCCCGAGTAAAACAGAATATAATGAGTTTAAAAGTATCATCACGAACCACACAATGGTACATGAAAAATTAGCCCATTTTTTCCAAGGGTTCTTACCTGATGCGCATCCAATGGCGATGTTATGTGGTGTAGTAGGTGCTATGTCTTCTTTTTACCACAGTGATTTAGACATTCATGCACAAGACCAACGTACCCGTAGCGCACATCGCTTAATTGCTAAAATGCCAACGATTGCAGCTATGGCTTATAAGTACAGCATTGGTCAACCTTTCGTTTACCCACGTAACGATTTGACCTATGCAGAAAACTTTCTACATATGTTATTTTCTGTTCCGGCGGAAGATTACAAGGTTAAACCTGTTTTAGCTCGTGCGATGGACAGAATATTTACGTTACATGCTGATCATGAGCAAAACGCATCAACTTCAACTGTACGTTTAGCGGGCTCTTCTGGTGCTAACCCTTATGCATGTATTGCTGCTGGTGTTGCATCACTTTGGGGGCCGGCTCATGGCGGAGCTAACGAAGCTTGTTTAACAATGTTAGAAGAAATAGGTTCCCTAGATCGTGTTGACGAGTTTGTAGCTAGAGCAAAAGACAAGAACGATTCATTCCGTCTGATGGGCTTTGGTCATCGTGTTTATAAAAACTTTGACCCGCGCGCAACGGTTATGAGAGAAACGTGTCATGAGGTATTACAAGAGCTAGGTATTAAAGATCCATTACTAGACGTAGCAATGGCCCTTGAAAAAGTAGCTTTAGAAGACCCTTATTTCATTGAGAAAAAGCTTTATCCAAATGTAGATTTCTACTCAGGCATTATCCTTAAAGCAATTGGTATTCCTACTAATATGTTTACTGTAATATTTGCCATGTCGCGTACAGTAGGTTGGATTTCACATTGGGATGAAATGCTAGGACAAGCAGGACAGAAAATTGGTCGTCCTCGTCAATTATACATTGGCGAAGTTAACCGCGAATTTGTTCCATTAAAGAATAGATAGTATTCGTTAATTCCTTATTGTTCTTTTGTAAAGGTCGCGTCAGCCTGTCTTTCCTACACAAATCCCTCGATAAAAATCGAGGGATTTTTTTATGAACTTATTGTACAGAACGTGATCTGATCCATTTATTCAGTGATGAGGTGGATTTCTATGTTTACAACAAGTTCAGAGCAATGGGCAGAAGAAACATTTTTACATGCAAAATTGGGCGATACCCGCAGAGCTAAACGACTTGTTGTGTTAGCCTCTAATCTTTCCAACAAGTTAGGGCAATCACTCGTGCAATCATCTACGTCCACAGCCGATATTGAAGCGGCCTATCGTTTTACTCGTAATAAAGCTATTGATGCTCAAGCTATAGCTGAGGCTGGCTTTAAGGCAACAGCAGCAAAAGTTAAAGATTATGATTGCCTACTTGCTTTAGAAGACACCACATCACTTGAATTTAAACATCAAACGATTCGCGATGAAATGGGGCATACCACTTCGAATAAGCGTTCGCGTGGCATGCATGCTCATTCCGTATTGCTATTTGCCCCTGAGCAGCAGCATGTTGTTGGTCTGATTGAGCAAAAACGATGGACACGAGACGTCAGTTTGTACGGCCAAAATAATCGCCATGCCAGCCGAGCGTACGAAGACAAAGAAAGCTATAAGTGGGAGCAAGCATCAGAAGCGATGACTCCCCGTCTAGGTTCAACAATGAATAAGGTAATTTCAGTGTGTGATAGAGAGTCAGATATTATTGAATACCTGACTTATAAAACAGCGAGGCAGCAACGTTTTGTCGTGCGCTCAATGCAGAGTCGTTGCATTGAACAAAGTGAAAATAAACTTTATCAATATAGTGAGTCGTTAAAATCAGCAGGTCAACGTATTGTTTCGGTGAGGCAAAAAGGCGGACGCAAAGCGCGGGAGGCTTCTTGTCAAATACGTTATGCCAAAGTTGATGTAAAAATGCCAGCGAATAAAAAAGGCGCTTCGGTATCTCTCTATTATGTGGGTTGTCAGGAAGAAAACAATGACCAAGGATTAAGTTGGCACCTGTTAACATCTGAGCCTGTGACGTGCAAAGAGGAAGCCGAAAAAGTATTGACCTACTATGAAAAACGCTGGTTAATTGAAGAGTTCCACAAAGCGTGGAAAAGCGGCGGTACTCAAGTAGAAGATTTACGTATGCAAAGTAAAGACAATTTAGAAAAGGTGATTGTGATATTAGCGTTTATTGCCGCACGCCTTCATCAACTTCGTTACCTTGGCCTTAATAAGAAAGAAGCAGAAAAGCATAGTTGTGAAACGGTTTTAAGTCCGTTAGCGTGGAAGTTGCTATGGACAAAACGAGAAAAATCAAAACCACCGACAACGGCACCAAGCCTTTATTGGGCTTACATTAACCTTGGGAAGTTAGCGGGTTGGCACGATTCAAAACGTAATGGCCGTGTCGGGTGGGAGCGATTATGGGAAGGATGGTTTAAATTGCAAACCATCCTTGAAGGCTATGAATTAGCCCAATCTCTTGATCTGAAAATGTGATCAAGAGACAGGCGTCAGCGGCCTTTTTATTACCTCAACGTTAATTCCCATACTATTTCAAGTGCATTAATTAAATGTTCTACTTTATACGCAGTTAAAGCAGTCAAAGAATTAGTTTAAAAAGGTTTAGCGTAGATCATCACTCCTAATCTTCTCTCATTATCAAGCACAAAAAGCATACATTCTGTATTTTATAAAGACAATAATTACTGAATAAATGCTAATTTTATTTATCAAAAAGTGAATATTTATACAGATTGTTACTTTGTTATAAAACAAATAAAAAACACAACACGATAATACAAACATTATAAAAACATTTATTTAACAAAATATTTACACTGTATGTAATTATTAGTCATTTAACTCAATTTTTTCTCTAAAAAATTTTGAGTAAGGGATTAAAATGATAATTGTGGTGTCAAATAGCTTCGTTTTGATATAATTGCGCTCAACTTTTTTAGTATGTTATGGGTTTATGTCTAAGTATCAAGAAAGATTTGGCGGTATAATTCGTTTATATGGGGTTAATGCTGTAGAAAAACTACAACAAGCGCATTTTTGTGTGATTGGCATTGGTGGCGTAGGTTCTTGGGTTGCTGAGGCACTCGCTAGAACAGGTGTTGGTAAGTTAACTTTAATCGATCTTGATGACATTTGTATCACCAACATTAACCGTCAAATTCACGCATTGAACTCAACTATAGGTCAAAGTAAAGTTGAGGTAATGGCTGAGCGTATATATGAGATTAATCCCGACTGCCAAGTTACTTGTATTGAAGACTTTATTACCCTTGAAAACTTAACTGAAACTATTGATCAAACATTTGACTATGTAATAGACGCAATAGACTCAGTTAATGTAAAAACTGCCCTAATAGCGCACTGCAAAAGGCAAAAAATTGCGGTTATGACGATAGGCGGGGCCGGTGGCCAAACAGATCCAAGTCAAATTCAAGTTACTGATCTAAGTAAAACTTACCAAGACCCATTATTAGCTAAAGTACGTAACCAGCTAAGGCGCGACTTTAACTTTAGCCGCAATATTAAACGTAAGTTTGCTATAGATGCCGTTTTTTCAACAGAGCAGTTAATGTATCCAGACAGTAAAGGAAATGTTTGCCATAGCAAACAGCAGCAAGAAGGTGCCTTACGCCTTGATTGTAATAACGGGTTTGGCGCTGCAACACATGTTACTGCTAGTTTTGCCTTTTTTGCTGTAGGTGCAAGTATAAAAAAATACTTAAAAAAAGCACTCTCAGTATAAAATTGGTACGCTAGCTTACAATTGACTTAATTTTGTCCACTATTGCCAACAGACCATTACCTCTTGAAGGGCTTAAATGTTTTAATAGTCCTAACTGGCTAAAATAATTGTTTATATCAAAATTTAGAATTTCTGCTGCTGACTTCCCATTAAAAGCTAAAAGTACAACCGCTAACAACCCCCTTATAATTTTAGCATCGCTATCAGTTTGAAAATAATATAAATGATTAATATCTTTTGAATACGTTAACCAAGCAGCACTTTCGCAACCTTGTATTAGCGTGCTGTCACTTCGCTTTGATTTAGGCATTCGTGGTAATTTTTTACCGAGTAACATTAGTTCACGGTGCTTTGTGTCCCAACCTTTTAATTGACGAAATGTACTTATTATTTCTTGAACACCAGCGTTATCTTGTGCCTGTTTAACAGCACTGTCTTTTATATTGCTTAAGTAAGTAAGTTTATCAACGACAACATCTACTTCAGATAATGTATTATATGGGGCTAAAGAGAGGCGAATACAGCCATTAATATTTAAGAACTCAAATAATGGCATGGCACAGTGCCGCCCTACTCTAACTGAAATGCCAAACAAATCTAACTGACTTGCTACATCTTGCAAGTTTTCGGCTAAGGTAAAACTAAAAAGTGCAATATCTGGCTTACCTTCAACAATAAACTTGAGTGTTGGTACTGAGCTTAAACGCTCGAAAGCATAATTTAATAACGTTTTTTTATACTCATGGGTATTTGTTAACTGATACTCGTTGATAAACTCAATGGCTCTTGAAAAAGCAATTACACCACTAATATTTGGTGTGCCTGCTTCAAATTTAAATGGCAACGGCTGATAACTCGTCCCAGAAAAACTTACATGTTCAATCATTTCACCACCAGCCTGATATGGAGGCATACTATCAAGTAAGTGCGCTTTTCCAAACAGTACACCCACCCCAGTGGGTCCATACATTTTATGGGCAGAAAAAACATAAAAGTCGCAGTCTAGTGCTTGCACATCAACACTAATGTTTGCAACAGCTTGCGCACCATCAATTAATGTTAATGCACCAACAGACTTGGCCCTAGCAATGATTTTATTTATAGGGTTAATTTTACCAATAACGTTTGAAATATGGCTTACACATACTATTTTAGTTTTTTCACAGATAATATCTACCAGCGACTCAATTGCAATTGTGCCTTGTTTATTCAATGGTAGAACTTTGATCACTGCACCAGTTTTTTCAGCAACGATTTGCCAAGGTACTATGTTTGCATGATGCTCACCATAACTTAGCACGATAACATCGCCCTTGTTTAATTGATTACTCCCCCAAGAATGCGCCACTAAATTGATACTTTCGGTACAACTTTTTGTCCAAATTATTTCACTTGATTTGCTGGCATTAATAAATTGTTGAACAGTAATACGTGCCTGTTCAAATTTAGCCGTTGCCTCAGCAGCTAATTGATATGATGCTCGATGAACATTTGCATTACTAAGGCAATAAACATCATTTTGTTCATTAATTACACATTGAGGTTTTTGTGTAGTAGCGCCATTATCTAAATAGATAAGCGGGTGGTGGTTTACATTTGTCTTTAATATAGGGAATTGCTGTCTAAATTGCTTTATTTCAAAGTTTTTCATGTAGGTAATTGACAAGTAAACATAATATTATTGTCATCATTATAACGTAACATATCCCCTGAAACATAGATTAAATTATTTGGCCAATTCCGCTGCAAATATTAGGTCTTTTGTTCAAATTCTACTATAACTATATAAAGTACAATGCGAGATATAATAATGACATTATTTTCATGGTATTTAGCCACTAAACAAAAAAAATTATCACCCTCGGTAACCGAAAAATCGTCACACGTGGAAGGAATGTGGCCTATAGCCGAAGTAAGGCAAAACACACAAGAACAGCACTCCACATACGTTTCATGTAAATACGATAAACAGTATGCTAGTGAAAAAGAAAAAGCTACACAAAAAGTAGAAAACCCAGTGTAAAGCCTGTTGGTTTAATTATGAAATTTTACAGCCTCACTTCGCCACGTTTGGGCACCAATATGGTCGCCCTTATCATCTAATGCTGCGCTGATGTTATAATGAAAGCTTGGCATAAGGTATTTACGAACGCTACTTGAAAGTAATGCTTTATATTCTGGAGGTAATGGCAGCTCGAAATATGTTAGTGCTGTAGCATTCGCTATAGGTTTAACTGAGATTAACGTGTCGGTTTGACAAGTATTAACAAAGAACAACCCTACTTCACCCGCATGCTCACGAGGTGTTCCAATTTGCCAACCAGTGGTATTTTTTTGAAGAATGGGTGTTGTCGATTTGATCATTTTTGCCCAAGGTACGTTTTCTAAGACTTTCGTTCTGATTTGATTTCTTTCTCCCTGATGAGCCTTGTCTAATACCACAACATTATGTGAACTCGCTTGTGTACTATGACAAAACGGATGGTCTTTGGGGAGAGGATATTCATCAACAAACCCTAAAAGGTGCAGCAACTCATGCTTAAATACATCAACATCATCATTTCTGTCTAAATATACAATACCAGAATGAACATTTGCACCGCCCTTTGGTACTAACACGCCTAAATATTGACTATTAATACTTCCAATATATTGATGCCATATTGCCTCATTGCATGTGATAGCCTGATCTGCTGCATGCTGACACACTAGTTCACTTTGGGTAATATATCGAGGTGTTGGAAAGCAAAAGTACTGACCCACATCGGTTTTACTAATTTGAGATATTAAGTCTGAAGCATGGTTTAAATCGTTAAGGGTAGTAGCAAAAAGCTGTAAGCTTAAGCAGTCGCTTTTCGAGTCAATATTAGATGGTAACTTTGGCTTGAATACTTGATACTTTTGTAAAGTACTAAACAACGCTCTACCTTGTTCAGTTTGTTGTATTTGATTTTTAATACTCGTTATTTCTGACAAACTTCCTTGGCTGATTGCAATATTTACGATAAGTGCTTGGGCCCAAAAATGTTGAGTTTGCGTTTTAGCAATTGCTAATGATTTAGACCATTGTTTTTGCTTAAGGTAGTAATTAGCTAAAGGCTGAGCTGCATTTAAATTACCTAGCTCAAAAGCTTGTTGGTAGCGAAATATTGCATGGTCAACTTTTTTTAAAGACCGGTAATAGTTAGCTAGTGAGTAAGCAACATCACCATCATATTCAGATAAATATCTACTTGATTTACGCCAGTTATCGTCACCTATCTCACTATAATGATATTGAGTTAAATAGTAATTTTTTTTATCCAGTTTTGCTAAAACACTAAGGTTTTCAGTAGAAATGAGTTGACGGTCTAAAGCCCAATGAATTAAAGGTAAGTAAAAAAATACACAGATAGTAACAAGCCCTATTACTAAGCATGCCACTAGCGAAACTTTCTTCATCACCGAAGTCAACAATCACTATAATACTTTATTTGCTGAGCTTTCTCTCAATAAATCAAGTTCTAGTTTGGCATACCTGTGCTCTACAAATTCAAAAACATTAGTGCTTAATGCTAATTTAAAGAAATTTGCTGCATCATGTACGTTACCGTTTATTTGATTAATTTTGCCGAGATAAAAATACGCTTCACATAAGCGATCACTTAAATCTTTATTAGTATTTACACCTTTAACTAAGTTAGTCATAAAGCGTTTTTGCGATATATTACCTAAATAAAGGTTAATAATCTCTTTCGCCCAAACTCTATCTTCAATGTTTTCGGCTCGCTTGTGTAAATTAGCTAATGCTTGCTCAGTAGATATTTCGCGTTCAGCCAAATATAACCATAACACTCGATAAGGATCATCTAATCTATTACTATGGAACGCCTTTAAGTCTTCTACCGCTAAACTTGGTCGTCCACCGTAGTAAAGTGCAATACCACGATTTAAGTATGCAAATTCATGTTCAGCGTTTAATTCGATGGCTGAATCTAACGAATCATAAGCTTGGGTATATTCTTGTAATTGGGTAAAGTGAATGCCTAAAAAGTTATAAGCCTCGACTAGATCTGGTTTTAATCGCAACGCACGATTAAAGTCTAAACGCGCCAAAGAGCGCAGGCCAACGCTGTCATAAATAACGCCACGATCATAGAAGAGCTGAGCTCGTTGATCGTCAGTTATTTCTGCACGTTGAATTACTTCAGACATGCGCGCTAATGCGATTTCACTCTTATAATTAATTTCTACAGGCTCAGCAATAACCAGTTGACCTGAAACACTTCGTTCTTGTGATAATGATGAACACGCTTGACTTGATAATAGAAGCCCAAGAATTAATACACGATAATATAATTTCACTAAATGCTCTGACCTTTTAACCTACTTAACTCGATTATATACCCAAACGACGGACAATAAAAAGGCGAGTAACGAACCAATTTAATCTTAACCCAATTTTTTAGTAACAAGTTGTGAAAGCAATGTCGTTAAATTGATTCCAAACACAATCTTTATCACATTATTTAGAAAAAGCTAAACGACTTAAATAACGTTATTTAATCAGTTAAACTATCTGAGTGTATGTTTATTAATTTAAGCTAGCAAAAGAAAGTAACTTCACCGAAAGCAGATGTTTTTTTAACAATTATACCTGGCTTCTAAAGTTTTAATTTTTTCTGAATACAAAGTTAATATCAA
Source organism: Thalassotalea piscium (assembly GCF_030295935.1). NCBI lineage: Bacteria > Pseudomonadati > Pseudomonadota > Gammaproteobacteria > Alteromonadales > Colwelliaceae > Thalassotalea > Thalassotalea piscium. The sequence continues at coordinate 1,554,172 of NZ_AP027362.1, read as the reverse complement.
TACAAAAGGAGCTGTGAAGCTCCTTTTATTAAAACAAAATTGTTTTATTATTGAATAAATTTATTCTGCAGCATCTTCTGCAGGAGTAGCCGCTTCAGTTGCTTGTTTTTCAGCAGCTTCTTTCATACTTAAACGAACACGCCCTTGACGGTCAACTTCAAGTACTTTAACAGTTACTTCTTGGCCTTCAGTAAGTACGTCAGTTACTGCGTTAACACGCTCTTCTGAGATTTGAGAAATATGAACTAAACCATCCTTTCCTGGAAGTACATTTACAAAAGCACCAAAGTCTACGATACGTACTACTTTACCTGTATACACAGTGCCAACTTCAATCTCAGCAGTTAATGCAGTAATTCGAGCAATTGCATCTTTAGCTTGCTCGCCATCTGTCGCTGCAATTTTTACCGTACCATCGTCTTCAATTTCTATGGTTGTGCCTGTTTCTTCAGTAAGTTGACGAATTGTTGCGCCGCCTTTACCGATAATGTCACGAATTTTATCAACACTTACTTTCATGGTATGAATGCGTGGAGCAAATTCTGAGATATCGTCACGGTGTCCCTTTATTGCTTCATCCATTACACTTAAGATATGTGTACGAGCAGCTCTTGCTTGATTTAAAGCAATTTGCATAATTTCTTGAGTAATACCTTCAATTTTGATATCCATTTGAAGTGCAGTAATACCTTCAGTTGTACCAGCAACTTTAAAGTCCATATCACCTAAGTGATCTTCATCGCCTAAAATATCTGAAAGTACAACAAAGTTTTCACCTTCTTTTACTAGACCCATAGCGATACCAGCAACAGATGCTTTAATTGGTACACCTGCATCCATTAATGCTAACGAAGTACCACAAACCGAAGCCATTGACGACGAACCATTCGATTCTGTAATTTCAGATACAACACGAATAGCATAAGGAAATTCATCTGCAGAAGGCATTACAGCTAACATGCCACGTTTTGCTAAACGGCCATGGCCGATTTCACGACGTTTAGGCGATCCAACAAAGCCAGTTTCACCCACACAATATGGAGGAAAGTTATAATGCAACATAAAGTTATCAGTTTTTTCACCCATAATGGTGTCTAAACGTTGTGCGTCGCGCTGTGTACCTAAAGTAGCGGTAACTAATGCTTGTGTTTCGCCACGAGTAAATACAGCTGAACCATGAGTTCTAGGTAATACACCTGTCATTACATCTAATGCACGGATCATTTCAGGATCGCGACCATCAATACGTGGAGAACCTTGAGTTATACGCCCGCGTACTACAGTTTTTTCTAAATCATGAAATAAGTCTTTTGCTTCTTGAACATTTAACTCTGCATCGTCAGCAAGTAATTGCTCAATTACAGCATTACGTATTTCTGCAATTTTTTCATAACGAACAGCCTTTTCAGTTATTTGATAAGCTTCGTTAACTTGTGCTTCTGAAAGTTCAGCAATTTTAGCAACTAAATCAGCATTTTTAACAGGCGCTTCCCAATCCCACTTCGGATTGTTAACTTCTGCAGCCATTTCTTTAATCGCTGTGATAGCTGTTTGCATTTGCTCATGACCATATACAACCGCACCAAGCATTACTTCTTCAGATAATACATCGGCTTCAGACTCAACCATTAATACTGCAGAGTCAGTACCCGAAACTACTAAGTCTAATTGTGAAGTTGCTAACTCAGATTGTAATGGGTTAAGTAGGTATTTACCGTCAGTATAACCAACACGCGCTGCACCAACAGGACCACTAAATGGCATACCTGAAATAGCTAAAGCAGCAGAAGTACCTAATAATGAAATAATATCAGGTGCAATTTCTGGGTTAGCTGACACTACAGTGATAATTACTTGAACTTCGTTTGTAAATCCTTCAGGGAATAATGGACGTATTGGACGGTCAATTAATCGTGCAATTAATGTTTCTTCTTCTGAAGGTCGACCTTCACGCTTGAAGAAACCACCAGGAATTTTACCTGCTGCATAAGTACGCTCTTGATAATTTACCGTTAAAGGGAAAAAGTCTTGCCCTTCTTTTGCTTCTTTTTTACCAACAACAGAAACTAATACGCTAGTATCGTCCATGCTTGCCATAACAGCACACGTTGCTTGACGAGCGATAGCACCCGTTTCTAGGGTTACGGTATGTTGACCAAACTCAAATGTTTTTGTAACAGTATTGAACATAAATTGTTCCTTATTTTTTCGGATGTATCCAATCTGTACAATTATTTATTGACTCAACGTAAACCCTTGAGAACAACAGATAATTATACAGTTCGGATTATTTACAATTAAAATTTATACGATTTGAAAATCGCAGGCATATTATACTTACCTAGCCACTTTTTGCCAGTTAGATTAAGTAAAATTGCTTGTTTTTAAGTTTTATAAGGGTATTAAAAGAAAAAAGGAGCCTATAGGCTCCTTTTAATGATTCTGTTTGTGTCGAAATTAACGACGTAAACCTAATTTACCAATTAAAGACGTGTAACGTTCAACGTTTTTGCCTTTTAAGTAATCAAGTAATTTACGACGTTGGCTTACCATACGTAATAAACCACGACGTGAATGATGGTCATGGATGTGCGCTTTAAAGTGACCTTGTAAGTGGTTGATTTGTGTAGTTAACAAAGCAACTTGTACTTCTGGTGAACCTGTATCACCTTCACTTTGTGCATATTCAGCAACGATAGCAGCTTTTTCAGCGGCGTTTAAAGACATAATAAATCCTTAGTGTTTAAATAGTAATACCCGAAGGTATAAAAATTATTATCAAGCCAAACACTAATTCAGCAAGATAATGAAGAGCGCGTATTCTACCAGTATAAATAGCCAAAGCAACTCTTTTATCAATTATAACATTAGCGCCTATAAAGCTTCTACTACGGTTATTCTTTTGGGTGCTACTAAACCGTCATTATCTATTACTCCAACACCAATAAACTCGTGCTCTTCAGCATTTTGGCTATCTGTAACATATACTTGTACCAAGCCGTCAGCTGGTGCCCCAGAAGCTTGTACAGGGTTACCATGGCGTAAAAAGTTAGCTGACATATCATCAATATAAACTGCAGGTAATCCATCTACTGCTGTGTTCATTGGTAATAAGAGCGGGTCGAGTAATACTGACGGTGCTATTTCATCAGCTTTCGCTTGTTCTAATAACTTTTCTAGTTGTGCCATTGTCACCATTTTGTCAGTCGGATAATTACCTACTGCACTTCGACGCAAATGAGCAACATGTGCTCCACAGCCTAGCAATTCACCTAAGTCATCAATAATGGTACGAATGTAAGTACCTTTAGAGACATGAATATCTAAATCAACTTCATCCCCTTCAAAGCGGAGTAGATCAAGTCTAAACACTGTAATATCACGCGATTCACGCGGGACTTCAATACCTTCTCGTGCATACTTATATAAAGGTTGCCCTTGATATTTTAAAGCTGAATACATTGAAGGGATTTGTTTACTTGTACCGCGAAAAGTCTCTAATGCATTATTTAACTGTTGTTCTGACACATCTACAGTTTTTTCACTGACAACCTCACCATCAGCATCACTTGTAGTTGTGCGAATACCAAGCTTTGCAGTAACTTGATAGGTTTTATCAGTATCTAATAAAAACTGTGAAAACTTAGTTCCCTCACCAAAACATATCGGTAACATTCCAGTTGCTAAAGGGTCTAAAGCGCCTGTATGCCCTGCTTTTTGCGCAAAGTAAATACGTTTTGCCTGCTGTAATGCATGATTTGAGGACATTTCATAAGGCTTATCGAGTAATAGCACACCATTGATCGGACGGCCTTTTCTTCGTTTAGCCATTAATTAATCGTCCTTTGTATCGTTTTCATCTTTAGACTCTACGCTACCTGAGCGGCGTTCATCTTCAGCCACAGCTTGATCAACCAATGTCGACATTCGTACACCTTCAACCATAGACTGATCATAAATAAATCTTAGCTCAGGCATAATCCGCGCTTTAATACGCTTAGCCAGTAATGTACGAATAAAACCAGCAGCTTCATTTAAAATAGTTATTGATTCATCAATATTTTGCCCTTCTAAAGTAAAGAAAGTAACAAAAATTTTAGCATAAGCAAGATCACGAGTGATCTCGACTGCAGATACCGTTACCATGCCTAAACGAGGGTCTTTTACTTCTCGTTGAATGATCATCGCAACTTCTTTTTGAATCTCTTGACCGACTCTATCGGTACGAGCAAATTCTCTTGCCATGGGAACTCCTATAAATTAAAAATCCCAACAATACCGACGGGTAAATATTGGGATTAAAATGGGGGCATAGCCCCCACCTTTCAAACACTAAACGTAAATTAAAGAATTATAACGTGCGTTGAATTTCAACCGTTTCAAATACTTCGATTTGGTCACCCACTTTAACGTCATTATAGTTCTTAACACCAATACCACATTCAGTACCGTTACGAACTTCTTGTACATCATCTTTAAAACGACGTAATGATTCTAGTTCACCCTCGTAGATAACAATATTATCACGTAATACACGAATAGGTGCGCTACGTTTTATAATACCTTCAGTTACCATACAGCCAGCAATTGCACCAATTTTCGGTGATTTAAACACATCACGCACTTGAGCAAGACCAATAATTTCTTGTCTAAACTCTGGCGCAAGCATGCCGCTCATTGCTTGCTTAACTTCGTCAATTAATTGATAAATAATGCTGTAGTAACGTAAATCTAGGTTTTCAGTTTCTATTACTTTACGTGCTGCAGCATCTGCTCGCACGTTAAAACCAACAACAATAGCGTTTGAAGCAGCAGCTAATGACGCATCGGTTTCAGTAATACCACCAACACCAGAGCCAATAATTTTAACTTTAACTTCATCGGTTGACAATTTAACTAAAGAATCTGAAATTGCTTCTAAAGAGCCTTGAACGTCGGACTTAAGTACTACGTTCACTTCAGACACATCGCCTTCAGCCATGTCTGAGAACATATTCTCAAGCTTAGCTTTTTGCTGACGCGCTAACTTAACGTCACGGAATTTACCTTGACGATAAAGTGCTACTTCACGTGCTTTCTTTTCATCTTTAACAACAGTTGCTTCATCACCTGATTGTGGAACACCACTTAAACCAAGAATTTCTACAGGAATTGAAGGACCCGCTGTTTTAATGTCTCTACCTAACTCATCACGCATTGCTCTTACACGGCCATACTCTAAACCACATAACACAATATCGCCCTGATTTAATGTACCTTCTTGAACAAGTATTGTAGCCACTGGACCACGGCCTTTATCAAGTTTAGACTCAACTACAACACCACTTGCCATTTTATCAACAACAGCAGTAAGCTCTAGTACTTCTGACTGAAGTAATACAGCATCAAGTAAGTCATCAATACCTAAACCAGTTTTTGCTGAAACATGAACAAATTGAACCTCACCACCCCACTCTTCAGAAAGAACATCGTGCTGTGATAACTCACTTTTTACACGATCAGGGTCTGCAGTTTCTTTATCCATCTTATTAACAGCAATAATAATAGGTGATTCAGAGGCTTTAGCATGCTGAATAGCTTCAATTGTTTGAGGCATTACACCATCGTCAGCAGCAACAACAATAACAACAATATCTGTTGCTTTAGCACCACGAGCACGCATTGCAGTAAACGCAGCATGACCTGGAGTATCTAAGAAAGTGATCATTCCATGACCTGTTTCTACGTGATATGCACCAATATGCTGTGTAATACCACCAGCTTCGCCTGAAGCTACTTTTGCTTCACGTATATAATCAAGTAATGATGTTTTACCATGGTCAACGTGTCCCATAATAGTTACAACAGGTGCTCTTGTAATAGCTTCACCAGAATCACCACGATCAGACAATACCGCTTCTTCTAGTGCATTTTCTTTAACAAGCACCACTTCGCGTCCCATTTCTTCTGCAACCAAAGCTGCAGTTTCTTGGTCAATTACCTGATTTATGGTTGCCATAGCACCCATTTTAAACATCACCTTAACAACTTCAGCACCTTTAACTGACATTTTGTTTGCTAATTCAGCAACAGAAATTGTTTCACCTATTCGTACTTCATTAAGCTTAGTTTCTGCAGGCTTTTGAAAGCCATGTTGTAAACTTTGTGGTGCGGATAAAGTTTTCTTACCTTTACCTTTACCAAACTTATTGTTTCTATTGTCTTGAGCTGCTTTTTTCTTACGACGACGGCGTGAACCTTCATCTTCAGAGTCAACTTTATCTTCAGCTTCTTGCGCATATTTAGAAGAAGTTAAATGAACAATATCATTTTCATGTTTTTTACGTTCAGCTTCTTGCTCTTTCCAACGACCTTCGTTTTCTTCTGCAAGCTTTTTAGCAGCTTCAGCAGCGGCTTTAGCTTCCGCTTCTGCTTTTGCCTCTGCTTCTTTTTCAGCAGCTAAACGTAGTTTTTTAGCTTCATCGCTTTCTGCGGGTGCTGCTGGCTTTTCTACAGCTTTTGCTTTAGCTTTAGCCGCTTCTTTTGCTTTAGCATCTGCCTCGGCTTTTGCTTTAGCTTTCGCAGCAGCTTCTGCATTGGCTCTTGCTCTTGCTTCTTCAATTGCTTTAGCTTCAGCTTCCGCTTTTGCCTTAGCTTCTTCAGCAGCTTTCGCTTCTGCTTCTAAACGAGCTTTCTCTTCGGCTTCTGCGATTTGTTGCTCTTCAATATCAGTACGTTTAACATAAGTACGTTTTTTACGTACTTCAACTTGTACTGACTTAGCTTTACTACCGCTACCTAGCACTAACGTTGATTTCTTCTTACGACTTAACGTCATTTTACTTGGCTCTGATGATGTCTCGTCACCGTGTTGCTTTTTCAAATGATCTAAAAGTGCTTCTTTTTCTTTTTGAGTGATTGAATCAGAAGCTGACTTCTTCATTCCAATGTTTGCCAATTGGCTCACTAATCTCTCAACCGGTGCGCCAATGTCTTTGGCGAGCTCTTCTACAGTTACATCTGCCATCTTATTAAGTTCTCCCGGCTATAGTTATTCTTCGTTAAACCAACAAATGTTGCGAGCTGCCATGATAAGTTCACCGGCCTTCGCTTCATCTAGTTCGTCAATATCAGCTATTTCATCAACACCTTGTTCAGCTAAGTCTTCTAGTGTAATAATTCCACGACTTGCTAGCACAAATGCTAAATGACGCTCTAAACCTTCAAGGTTTAGAAGATCTTCAGCAGGTTCCGCATTTTCAAGTGATTCTTCACTTGCTAATGCTTGTGTTGTTAGAGCTGCTTTGGCTCTTTCTCTTAACTCTTCAACGATATCTTCGTCCATACCGTTAATTTCTAATAATTCAGATACTGGCACATAGGCTATTTCTTCTAATGAAGTAAAACCTTCATCAGCAAGTAATGTGGCAAAATCTTCATCTATATCAAGTTTATCTGTAAATAATGAAAGCACTTTATCTGTTTCCGCTTGATGCTTTTCATTCATTGCATCAACCGTCATCACGTTTAGTTCCCAACCTGTTAATTGACTAGCTAAACGTACGTTCTGACCGCTACGGCCAATAGCCATAGCTAAATTACTTTCTTCTACAGCAATATCCATGGTGCCTTTGTCTTCATCAACAATGATTGAAGCAACTTCAGCTGGTGCCATTGCATTGATAACAAATTGTGCAGGGTTATCATCGTATAAAACGATATCTACACGTTCGCCACCTAATTCTCCTGAAACGGCTTGGACGCGAGAACCTCGCATTCCAACACATGCGCCCACTGGGTCAATACGCTTATCGTTGCTTTTAACAGCAATTTTAGCGCGTGAACCTGGATCACGAGCTGCACCTTTAATTTCCAGCATTTCTTCACCAATTTCTGGCACTTCTACGCGGAAAAGTTCAATTAGCATTTCTGGCTTTGTGCGACTAACAAACAATTGAGCCCCACGTGCTTCTGGTTTTATTGCGTAAAGTAAACCACGTACTCTATCGCCTGGTCGAAACACTTCACGAGGTAACATATCATCACGATAAATAATCGCTTCAGCGTTATTACCTAAGTCTAGAATTATGCTGTCTCTGCTTGCCTTTTTAACAACGCCAGTAATTATCTCACCGACTTGGTCTTGGTATGCATCAACGATTAAAGCGCGCTCTGCTTCACGTACTTTCTGTACAATAACTTGCTTAGCTGTTTGTGTCGTAATACGGTCAAAAGTTACTGAAGGAATTTGCTCTTCAGCATAGTCACCCACGTTAAGTTCTGGATCATCATATTGTGCTGCAGCCAATCCAATTTCTGAATATGGATGTTCAACTGGCTCATCTGAGTCATCAACAACTAACCAACGACGAAAAGTGTCAAATTCACCGGTTTTGCGATCAATGCTTACTCTGACTGTAATGTCGCCTTCATATTTTTTCTTAGTGGCAGTTTCTAAAGCGGTTTCCATTGCCTCAAAAATACTTTCACGAGGTAATGCTTTTTCATTAGATACGGCATCTACAACTAGTAATATTTCTTTACTCATGCTTTTTAGCCTTACGTTATTCGTTTTAATTCAAATTAATTATTCAAAATTAGGTACAAGATTTGCTTTGTCTATGTTGCTAAAGACAAGCTCATACTCTTCGCCATCAACTTTTATTATCAAGGTGTCATTTTCAATAGACACTAACTTGCCCTTAAATTTTCTTCGACCATTAAGTGGCATTGAAACCTTTACATTAATAGTTTCACCAACAACCTCTTGAAAATGAGGTAAATCGAACAATGGTCGATCGAGTCCTGGCGATGAAATTTCCAAGCTATATTCAGTACTAATAGGATCTTCAACATCCAAAATAGCGCCTACTTGGCGGCTAACTTCTGCACAATCATCAACATTAATGCCATTTTCATGGTCAATAAATATTCGTAGAATTGAATGTTTACCTGCACTAATAAATTCAACCCCAAGTAATTCTTTTCCTACCTCTTCTACAGCAGGACGTAACATATCTGTTAATTTATGCTCAAACTTAGCCAATCAACTTCTCCAATAAATAGATACCACTTGGACTAATCAATTGACTACTTTAATGTAACAAGGCCATTAAAGTCTGTTAATACATTGCTAAGCCGTGTAATTACTTAGTCCAATTGGTATAAAAGTCCATAAACAAAAAAAGGGCTAATAGCCCAACAGTAATATTGATTTTACGTATCTCACCAATCGTAAGATACAAAAAAACCCCAAAATTCGGGGCTTTATTCACTGAACCCACGACAACAAATAAAAACGTAATTTATTTGCGATAACAATAATAAATTTAAAGGTTACCCTTTAACTCTACAGTGACATATTGCTATATTTTGATGCCGCGAATTATATAGTGAAGCGAGTCATTACGCAAGACCAAATCAAATATATCCACTGCAGCTTCGATAAAGTCGCAATTTACAACCCAACCCCATAGTAAATGCTTGATCCAACAAATAGCTATGATTTTTACTATGCTTACTATAAATAAGCACTACTACCAGTATTTGTATATAAGTAACCTGAGCTCTGGATAAGCTATGCACGTCAATGTCACGACTTTTGCGCGTACCTGCGTTAAACCTACTAGTAATAGCTCGAGATTAAGTACGCAAACTCGCCTTGATTCACTCAAACTTATAACATTGATACATAACCAATAAAAATACGACTAAATTAACAAAAACAATTGAAAAATATAGCTTTATAGGTAGCGCACGCACATCCGTTGTCCAAAACTCAGGTTAAGTAATATTACAGCTATCTAGTTGCTCTAATACATTTCGCTTAGGAAATAGCCACTAATCATGCTATAAATGCACTTAATATCTGAATACATGTAGAAAAAAGTATTTTTACACACAATTTAGTTGCTTATTCAGTCAATTGAATTAATCTAACTTATAGCGCTAGATCGCACTAATTTATAATAATTTAAGAATGCAAGGTTAACTATGTATACATATTCGCAGTTGTTATTTCGCAATATTATATTTGGCTTATTATTTAGTTTAGCAACTTCAGCCATTGCTGTATTTTTAGTTCAACAACTTTTTATTGAGCAACAGCAGCAACACAGGGTGTTATTGACTCAAATTACAGCGATAGAAAACATTGAATATCAGCAATTATTTAATCACTTAAACAGTGCTTTTAACTATAAAACCTTAATTATAAAAAATAGCAAGCAAGATGCGTTATTAGCGATAGCTAAGCCGTTATCTTTTTTTGAAGAGTTTCTTCTACCTAGCCGTACAAGCTTAACAACGAAGGATAACTTATCAATTAACTTTCAGATAAGTGTCACTAACGAAATTAACTTTCTGATGTCCTTTATTATAGCTGTGTTTGTATTTAGCATTGTTGCCTCCATTATTGCAGGTTGGTTAAGTTTAAATCGCTACACAAAAGTGATCACCCAAGTTAGTGAACAAATTAAACTAGGCATAAATCGCATTATAAGCCCTAATACAAAGCAAAAAGATAGTAAATACAGTGGGGTAATAAATCTACCAAGTATTCAAACTATATTAACTGATCTACAAGCACTACTTAACAAACATATTGAGGGTACTTCAAAACTTGAAAAAGAAGCTTATGTAGAGCCGCTAACACAACTTGATAATAGAAGTCGATTTGTGCAGTTTTTTGATCAACAAAATGAATCGGTAAAATTTGGTGTTTTGACCATTACACGCTGTTCTGAATTACAAACCATTAACCAAATACATGGCTACAATGAAGGTGACAATTATATTTGTAAAGTCGCTGATATCATGAAAAGTACAGTAGCACGTTATCAAGGTGCACAATTGTTTCGCCTAAATAGCTCTGACTTTGCCACTATTTTGCCCAACGTAAAAATGCAGGAAGCTGAACGATACGCTCAGTTACTTACAGACCAGTTTAACCATTACCAGCAAGCCTCAGATTTAGACTCAGTTGCCTATACAGGTCTTGTTGCTTTTGATACAGACAAACCGCTAGGTGAACTTTTAGCGTTAGTTGACACAGGTATTAGCATTGCGCAAACCAAAAAAATTAATGCGTGGTATGCGCAAAAAGACAGCGAAATATTAGAAAGTAGTAGCGCCAGTTATGGCAATCAAAACTGGCGTCAAGAGATTGATAGCGTTATAGAAAACCAACGAGTAACGTTGCTGGTTCAGCATATAAAACCAAGTAGCCGAAATAATAAAGTTTATAGTGAAGTGTTGGCAAGGTTTCTTAATTCAAATGATGAAATGCTACCTACGGCATCATTTATCGCTATGGCTGAAAAATTAGATAAAATTGTAGCAATTGACCGCATGATTGTTGATCGAGCGATTGAAGAAATAAAACAAAAGAATATGTCTGACCATCATTTTGGTATAAATCTCAGTGCAAGGACTATTCATGATGAACACTTTTTAATTTGGTTAGAACGTCGATTACTTAAAGACTCAGCTATTGCTTCGAAGCTAGTTTTCGAGATCACTGAATATGGTTTACAGCAAAACATTAAAACAAGTAAACGCTTTATAGATATGGTTCACCGTGTCGGTTCTCGTTTAACAGTTGAACGTTTTGGGGTTGGTTTAACCTCTTTTAAATTTTTCAGAGATTTAAAACCAGACTTCATAAAAATGGATAGCACTTATACACGTGATATTGATGAAGATAAAAACAACCAATACTTCTTGAGGTTAATGGTTGATTTAGCTCATCGCCTAAGTATTACTGTATTAGCTGAGAGTGTCGAAACACAAGAAGAAAAGTTTACGCTAGAGAAGTTATTTATTGACGGTTGCCAAGGCTTTTATATCGGCAAACCTGAGCCTATTTAACCTGTATCCAGGATAAGCTAAGTACACAAAACCTCCGACTTTATGAGTATCTGCGTTGCCTGCATGGACGTAGGTACTTGGTTTTTGTCTGGAACTAAAAAAACGTTAATTTACTACTACGTTACTTTGCTAATAATAGCCAGTTACTAGGTACACAAATCACCCCTGATTTACACAACACTTATAGCATTGGTAGTAAACTTGCACTTAGTACTAAGGAAATTAATCTAAAATATTGCATAGTATAACTTTTATATGCGTTAAACGTACATCCATTATCCAGAGTTAGGGTTATTTAATAACACCAAGCTCACGTTAATTAATTCTAACGTGAGTTTTTCAATGGTAAGTCACCCTAAAAAGTGGTGCTTTTACAGTATTACTTTCCAGAATCATAATTAATTGCAATAACCCTACACCTGACCTGTTGTTTATTAGCTAAGAAAATCGGATAATAATCAGCATAGTCAAATAAATAGCCACTATTTCATGACAGATTACTTACTGTTACTTATTAGCACCGTTTTAGTGAACAACTTCGTTTTAGTTAAGTTCCTAGGCTTGTGCCCCTTTATGGGCGTTTCCTCCCGCACAGAAACTGCGATAGGCATGTCATTTGCGACCACCTTCGTGATGACTATAGCGTCGTTATTAAGCTACATCGTCAATAGCTATATTCTTGCCCCTTTGGGGTTAGAGTACTTAACTACGATATCATTTATTTTAGTTATTGCCGTTGTAGTGCAGTTTACTGAAATGGTAGTTCATAAAACGAGTGCAAATTTATATCGATTATTAGGTATTTTTTTACCATTAATTACAACAAACTGCGCTGTACTTGGTGTCGCTTTACTTAATACCTACGAACAACATAACTTTTTTGAATCTATCGTTTATGGTTTTGGCGCTGCGGTTGGCTTTTCAATTGTGTTAATTATGTTTTCAGCTATGCGAGAAAAACTTGCTGATGCTGATGTTCCTACCCCATTTAAAGGTGCAGCTATTGCTATGATTACTGCAGGCCTTATGTCGTTGGCATTTATGGGCTTTACTGGACTGGTGAAGCTTTAATGAGTGTATTAATCGCCATTTTAATTATAGGTGCTTTAGCATTAAGCTTTGGCGCCCTACTTGGTTTTGCCTCTATAAAATTTAAAGTGGAAGGTGATCCACTAGCAGAGCAAATTGATGATTTACTACCTCAAACTCAGTGTGGTCAATGCGGTTACCCTGGTTGTAAACCCTATGCTGAAGCTGTCGCTAATGGCGAAGCCATCAACAAGTGTGCGCCAGGTGGCGATGATACTATCAAAAAAATTGCTGACTTACTTGGTGTAGATGTTCAACCACTTGATGAAAGTCATGAAGTCGATAACACGCCTAAAGTTGCCTTTATTATTGAAGAAGATTGTATCGGTTGTACAAAATGCATTCAGGCATGTCCTGTAGATGCCATTATTGGTACCACCAAACAAATGCATACAATTATTAGTGACGAGTGTACTGGTTGTGATTTATGCGTAGCCCCGTGTCCAGTTGACTGTATTATTATGCAACCGATTGCCAAAAACACGCGCAATTGGCAATGGGATCTCAATAGCATCCCAGTTGAACAAATTAGTTAGGTGTATAAATTGTGGAATCAGTAATTGAACGTATTGAGCAGGGTAAGTTTTGGAAGTTTCATGGTGGAATTCATCCACCTGAGCAAAAATTCCTCAGTACAGATAAACCTATTCGCCAGTTACCACTACCTGAAATATTAAGGATCCCTGTTCAACAACACATTGGTGAGCCTGGCGATATTTTAGTAAAGGTTGGTGACAAAGTACTTAAAGGCCAACCGCTAACCGCTTCTGAACATCCGATGGTGGTTCCCGTTCACGCATCTACGAGCGGCACGGTTACTGCGATTGAAAACGCCATTATTGCGCATCCTTCAGGCTTAAGTGAGTTGTGCATATTCATCAGTCCAGACGGGGAAGACAAGTGGCGCAATAGAGAGATTTGTCCTGATTATCAAAAACTTTCAAAAAACATAATCATCGATAAAATTGCACAAGCAGGCATATCAGGTATGGGTGGAGCTGGCTTTCCAACTCATATAAAATTAAACACAGCAGCTACCATTAATTATTTAATTATCAATGCGGCAGAGTGCGAGCCTTATATTACTGCTGACGACCTTTTGATACGTGAGCAAAGCGCTGCAATTGTTGATGGAATAAAAATACTTGACCATTTGTTAGCTCCCACTACGATTTTAATTGGTATTGAGGATAATAAGCCCGAAGCTATTTTAGCGTTACAAAAAGCAACTCAAACGTTAGATAAGGTAAAAGTATGTGTTTTACCTGTAATTTACCCAACTGGGGGAGAAAAACAGTTAATTCAGGTATTAACCGGCAAAGAAGTACCTAGTGGAACATTACCAAGTACCTTAGGCATTGTAATGCAAAATATTGCCACATGTTTTGCTATTGCCGATGCCATTATCAACGATACCCCGTTAATTAAACGTGTTGTCACTGTCACAGGAAAGTCAGTTGCCAAACCCCAAAATGTTTGGGCGTTACTTGGCTCACCTATAGAGTTTTTATTAAAGCAATGCGGTTGTCACCAAGGTAATAAAAAACACATTATAATGGGTGGCCCTATGATGGGCTTTAGTCTACCTTCATTTAATGTTCCTGTAGTTAAAACAACTAACTGTATATTAGCCCCTGATGAAGCTGAAATACCTGACAACGACAAAGAAGTACAGTGTATACGTTGTGGACAGTGTGCTGATGTATGCCCAAGCCAGTTGCTTCCGCAAGAGTTGCAATGGAGCGCTAAAGCCAACGATCAGCAAGCCTTAACAGATTTAAACTTATTCGACTGTATTGAATGTGGCGCTTGCGCTTATGTTTGCCCAAGTCACATCCCCCTTGTTCATTATTATCGTGTAGCAAAAGCTGAAATTCGACAACAAAAGCTATTAGATATTAAAGCAGAAAAAGCCAAGCAACGCTTTGAAGCACGTAAAGTTCGCTTAGAACGAGAAAAATTAGCACGTGAAGAAAAACATCGCCTTGCAGCAGAAGCTCGTAAAGCAAGAATGAATTCAGGCACAACTGAAGCCAACAATGAAAAGTCAGCTGTTGCTGCAGCTTTGGCTCGAGTTAAAGCTAAAAAGGCACAAGGAAGCCAAGATAATAAGCCAGCAGATATAAGTGTGACTAAAAATAGCGCTGATGGTTCAGAAAGCCAAAACAATAAAAAAACACAAGTTGCGGCTGCAATAGCCAGAGCAAAAGCTAAAAAACTGGCAACACAAACTAATAATAATGTTGGGGGGAAAGCAACTGAAGGCGAAAGTAATGCAATGAGTTCCAGTGAAGTTGTGAGTAAACCTGAGGCGAAAAACGAAACACCAACAACACAAATAGAAGTATCTAAAAAAGATAAAATAGCAGCGGCTATCGCTAAAGCTAAAGCAAAAAAATTAGCCGCTGCAGCTAAAACCAATGAAACCGATACAAGCACTGCAGATTATGCTGAGGTGAAATCTGAAGCACTACCTGAAAAACCAACAGCTTTAGCGAGCCAAGCTAATAGTGCTGAAACGCCTGAAGCAATCAAAAAAGCAAAAATAGCTGCAGCAATTGCCAAGGCTAAAGCCAAGAAGCTATCGTCAAATAAAGCAGCTGCACAGAATGAGCTTGCTGAAAAAAGCAAAGCACAAGAGCAACAGCCAGAAGATAAAGTAAAAGCAAATTCAAATAAAGTGCAAACAGCACCTAATGAAAATGATGCAGCATTAGAGAAAAAAGCACGTATTGCAGCTGCTGTTGCAAAAGCGAAAGCAAAGAAACAACAAGAGTCGAATAAATAATATGGCATTTTGGATCGCAAGTTCACCCCATAATCATGTGCAAAGTAAAACATCAGCACTTATGCGCTTAGTGATATATGCCACAATACCTGGCATTTTAGCGCAGTGGTATTTTTTTGGTTGGGGTAATATTATCCATATTACCCTAGCTATAGCGACAGCTATAACGGCTGAGTTTATCGTTTTATCGTTACGTAAAAAGCCAATACGACTCGAGTTATTTGATGGTAGTGCTATATTAACTGCTGTTTTGCTAGGGGTAAGTTTACCGGCATTGGCACCGTGGTGGATCACAGTAATAGGACTATTATTTGCCATTGTTGTTGTGAAGCAATTATATGGTGGTTTAGGGCACAACCCATTTAATCCAGCTATGGCTGCATATGTTATGCTGCTGATTTCGTTTCCTGTTCAAATGACATCTTGGCAACCGCCCTCATCATTAATGTCAATTAATTTAGACTTTGTTAATACCCTAACGGTTATTTTTACTGATTACTCTCGTGAGGGGTACTCAGTCGCACAATTACGTATGCATATAGATGGTGTAACTATGGCGACACCATTAGATACAGTTAAAACAAACATCACCTTAGGTATGACGGTAACTGAAAGCTTACAAAACAAAATATTTTCTCAAGGGCTGGGGATTGGCTGGGTTTGGATAAACATTGCGTTTTTAATTGGCGGGATATTTTTACTCTTTAAAAAAGCAATCGCATACCCTGCCCCATTAAGCTTTTTAACCACTATCTTTATCTTTAGTCTGGTTGCATTTCTTATCAGCCCCGATAGCAATCCTTCAACACTCTTTTACTGGTTTAGTGGCGCAACCATGCTAGGTGCATTCTTTATATTAACTGACCCTGTTACGTGCGCAACATCAGTAAAGGGGAGGATTGTATACGGTTGTTTAGCTGGCGTACTTGTATGTGTAATTCGAAAGTTTGGTGGCTATCCAGATGGTGTAGCCTTCGCCGTATTACTATGTAACATGGCAGCACCACTTATTGATCAATACACTCGCCCACGAACTTATGGACACTAAACAAGGATCAACACATGCGTAAAGCTATTGAAAAGAATGCCCGACTTCTTGCCTTGTTTGCTATTGCTTGCACCAGTGTGATCAGTGCTGTTCACCTAGTTACGAAAGACAGAATAAAGTCACAAGAAGAAAATAAGTTAATTAACACCTTAACTCATATTATCAATGAGAACTCTTATAATAATGATATTTATCATACCTGTATCATCATTAATGACACTCGGTTAAGTCCTGATCCAGAAAAAGTTTATTTAGCTAAAAACAATAACCAACCAGTTGCTGCAGCTATTACAACTACGGCTCCTGATGGTTATAACGGTAAAATCAAACTCATTGTTGCAATTAACGTTAATGGCACAGTAACGGGGGTTAGAACTCTTAAACATCAAGAAACGCCAGGGTTAGGTGATAAAATAGAAATTAGAAAAAACCAATGGATTAATACTTTTAAGAATAAAAAAGTGCTTAACGATAAAGATCCTCGTTGGGCTGTAAGAAAAGATGGTGGTGTATTTGACCAATTTACTGGTGCCACAATTACGCCTAGAGCAGTAGTAAAAGCGGTTCATAAGACGGTATTATATTTTAAAAGCCAGCGACACCAACTTTTTCAAGAAGTAGGTAATTGTCAGGAGCAATCATGAGTTTTCCAGCAGAATATAAAGAATTAGCTTGGCAAGGGCTATGGAAAAACAACCCTGGTATTGTACAACTACTAGGCTTATGTCCATTACTAGCCGTTACTTCAACTGTTGTTAACGCATTCGGTTTAGGCTTAGCCACCATGTTTGTTCTTATCTGCTCAAACATGACTGTTTCAGCAATAAGGCAGTGGGTACCTAAGGAAATACGTATTCCTATATTTGTTTTAATTATTGCAGCTTTTGTTACCTGTGTAGAGCTATTGATGAATGCTTATACGTTCGGCTTATATGAATCACTTGGCATTTTCCTTCCTTTAATTGTTACCAACTGCGCTATTATCGGGCGAGCAGAAGCTTATGCGTCGAAAAATCCAGTTAAACAAGCAAGTTTCGACGGTTTAATGATGGGGTTAGGCTTTTTAGCCGTATTAGTTATCCTAGGAGCTATAAGAGAAATACTCGGTCAGGGTACACTCTTTGATGGTGCAGAGCTGTTATTAGGCGAGTGGGCAAGTGGACTTCGTATTGAAGTATTTAAGTTAGATAGTCAATTTTTACTGGCAATACTACCACCAGGCGCTTTTATCGCGATGGGCTTTATTATTGCAGCTAAAAATAAAATTGATAATATTTTACTCGAGCTACAGCCGATAAAAGAAGAAAAAAATATTGAGCGCGTTCGCGTAAACTTTGAAAATTAAAGAACCAATAACCTAATGAATAAAGCAAAGCGATTAGAAATACTAACAAGGCTTAGAGATGACAACCCTAACCCTACCACAGAGTTAAACTTTACGACCCCCTTCGAGCTTTTGATCGCTGTATTACTTTCTGCTCAAGCTACAGATGTAGGCGTTAACAAAGCAACAGCTAAGCTCTACCCTGTTGCCAATACTCCTCAAGCTATTCTTGATTTAGGACTTGATGGTTTAAAAAGCTATATAAAAACCATTGGTTTATTTAATACTAAAGCGGTTAATACCATGAAAACCTGCCAAATGTTGGTTGACTTACATGGTGGTGAAGTACCAGAAAATAGGGCTGCCCTTGAAGCATTACCAGGTGTAGGCAGAAAAACAGCTAACGTCGTACTCAATACCGCCTTTGGCTGGCCAACCATAGCGGTAGACACACATATTTACCGTGTTTCAAACCGCACTAAGTTAGCAATGGGTAAAACCGTTGATGACGTTGAACAAAAGCTACTTAAAGTTGTCCCTAAAGATTTCAAAGTAGACGTGCACCACTGGCTTATTCTACACGGTCGTTACACCTGCGTGGCTCGTAAGCCTAAGTGTGGCGCATGCATTATTGAAGACTTATGTGAGTTTAAAGATAAAGTAGAGTAACAAATCGATTGTTGTAGGCTTAAGCTAAATTTTAATTTTCGTTACATGTTTTTAATGGCATTACCTTATTAATACTCATCTTATAAGTCGTTTACGAGCCTTAAGATACGTGAGATACTTTTAGTAAAATAATATATATCTTTACTTTAATAGACGGTATGGAATCACTCAATTTTGTTAACTTAATTCAAGCAGCGACTGTCAGCGTATCTTTATTGGGTGGCCTTTTGTTATGGCGAAAAGGAACTTTCTATGGTGTTGCTCTACTACTTGGATTAACTGCCTTTGCGACCATTGTTAATCTACTAGAAGAAACAGGTATTACTCGTGATATCTATATCATCAGCCCTGTATTTATTTTACTCTTTGGCCCCGCCGTTTATCTAGCCTCGAAACATATCACCAATGAAAAACTCGAAAAAAACGATTGGGTCCATTTATTACCAGTTGCTCCATTATTGCTGTTTAGTTCACACGTTTCTATCGTGATAGCCATTGGAACTATTTGGCGATTAGTCTACGCCTATTTTACGGCTGCATTACTGATAAAGCACAAGCGTATATTAGACGAAGAGCGTTCAGATTCTGACGAATACTCTTTTAAATGGTTAGTTTGGATTATTGTCATGACAGCTCTGTTTAATTTACTAGATTTAGTTAGGCTGAATAGCCAACCTTTTATTTCTTATGAAATGAATATTATTGGCCAAGGAATTAACAATAGCGTTTGGTTGCTTGCTGTCATGGTCATAACAATAAAACTGGTAGAGCAAAAATCACTACCTAAACCAATTCAAACCAATAGAGAGCAACCCAACAAGGAGCCATTGCAGGATAGTTATCATTCGACCTTTGAGGAGTTGAATAATTTAATTATTACCAACCAATGGTTTTTAAAGCCTCGTTTAACACTAACCGATGTGAGCGAGTTAACGGGGTTACAAACAAGAGATATTTCGCGAGCAATTAATACTGTTGCTAAAAAATCATTTAATGAATACATCAATGAGTTTCGGATTAAGCATATTTGCCAAGCACTTGATGCTAGCTCTAACTACTCTCTCACCCGCCTATATACCGATGCAGGCTTTAGCTCTAAGGCCACGTTTAATAATGTCTTTAAAGATTACACGAGCATGACGCCAAGTGAATATAAATCTAAATATAAAGTCTAAGAACAGGATGATAGCTGGCTAAAAGCAAGATACTAGACGTTCTTAAAAGCAATCATTGTTAACTTAACCTCATCTTTTAAAGGAGTTAACAATGAAAATATTTATCACATTACTCGCGATTATTTCTACTATAAGTTGTATTGCACGCGCTGAGTTAAAGCACAATTCAAACACATTCATCTTAAACAATATCAATATTATTGATGTTAAGAACAGAAAGGTTCAACGCGATAAATCAATCTTAATAAGTGAAGGAAAAATCAAAAAAAATTGCCCATTCGCCGATACTAGACTCGCCAAGAGACATCACAGTCATCGATGGCAATGGTGGGTATATAACGCCGGGCCTTATTGATATGCATGTTCATATGTATGAAAAAGCGGCACTTACCTTAGCACTAAGTCATGGTGTAACTCATGTACGCATTATGAATGGAACTCTTAGCCAATTAAAATGGAGAGATCAGGTAACTAATGGAGAGCTAATCGGCAGTAACGCAACAGTTAGTAGCCCAATTCTTTCAGGCTATGACGATGCATATTTTCACCATTCGGTGCATACTGCGGCACAAGCAAGTGCGGCTGTTAAGCAATATCATTCGCAAGGATATGACTTAATAAAAGCCTATGGAAATTTGAATGAAGAAGCATTAACAGCACTTATTGAAGCTGGCAATATCCTAAATTTTCCCATTGCCAAACATGGTCCACATGCCTCAGGTGATATGCCAGTATCTTCACTCGCAGGGTTCCAATCTTTTGAGCACGTAGAGGATATTTATCAAGGGCCTCTTAACTATAAGTTTGCTCCTGTGAAATTATTCAAAATAGCTGAAGAAACAAGAGCAACTGGAGTTCCGCTCACGCCAACCCTAAATATATATGAGCAACTCACGAAACTTAGTGATGAAAAAGAACAGTTCCTTGAAACTATACCTACTGAATACACATCAGACATCATCGCATTGGAAGCGAAACACAATCAGGTAAATCGTTGGTTAACCGCATCAAAGGAGATGGCGAAACACAATCAGAAAACGTTAACTTTTTTAAAGTATATTACTAATGTTTTTCACGAGTCAGGGATCACGTTACTTGTAGGTTCTGATTCCGGCGTATTGCTGTCACCGCACGGACTCGCAACTCATAATGAAATGCGCTTAATGCATGAGTCAGGCTTGAGTGCTTTTGACGTATTGGCCGCCGCTACGATTAACCCAGCTAAAGCATTGAATTTAGACAATCAAATTGGTCACATATTAGAGAACTATAACGCAGACTTTATTTTGTCCAAAATAAACCCTTTACATGATTTATCTGTGCTTGAATCGCCACGAGCTGTCGTCAAAAGTGGTGTTTTTTATCCCGACACAGTTTTAAAACAGTTAAGAGATAACGCTATAGAAACTCGTAGTTTTTGGGAGGAACTTGTAACCTTATTCGAGGCTCTGTAAAGCGATTAAGATGGCTGTATATATAGTGGCGCAGTGATTTTACGTTTAATAATTTTAACGAGCGAGTTACCTACTTTTATTTAAGTTAAATAGCCCACAGTTTTAATTAAAACAGGTAACTCTTAACTTATAAAGAATATAATTGAGTATAAGATATTTTAACTTACACCTTCAATGTTGAGCTTATCTACTTTTATTATCTTTTGGCTAGCCAACCATAGCAGTAGACACGCATATATTTAGAGTGTCAAACCGCACTAAATTGGCCACGGGTAAAATGTCGACCTAGTAGAACAAAAACTACTTAAAGTAGTACCCGCTAAGTTTAAGGTTGATGTACACCATTGGTTAATTTTACATGGTCGTTACACCTGCGTGGCTCGTAAGCCTAAGTGTGTCGCATGTATTATTGAAGACTTATGTGAGTTTAAAGATAAGACTGAATAACCTTTCACACTCATATTTACAATTCGATTCAATAGACAGTGCGATAAATATCGCCTTCTTGGCTTGCCATATCGCTCACCATTATAATGCCCTGACTTACATCGAATCGAGAAAGGCTGTTAAGCAAATATTTGGCTCGTGAATATTTATTACCCAGCGGTACAACGTGCAAGTATTCACGATGATTTTCAGCCAGAACATAATACAAAGTATTGTTATCTATATTTACTAAATAAAACTCTTGTGGCAGTACAACCTGTGTATCGTTAAACTTATCAAGCTGGATATCAAGTTGTTCCGAATGTCGCTTAAATTAGTTTGATACAATTTGTTGCTCTATAACATAAAAATAATCTGAATGAGTTGCATCAGTACGCCCATAAGCCCAATCTCCTCGTAGACTTTTAACTTTCTTATCGGACAAATCAGCAAGAATTAATTCAGGTGTTCCACTATTTATAACAGTGATTGTCGTCTTGTGGTCTCTATCATTAACTAGCTTGCTCCTTGACTACAACACAGTTTAAATTTGTTAAACTTCAACCTAAATCCTAAAACCATAGCTCCCTAGGTGAGCTTAAAACATCTACGTTATTGGGCGATAAGAAATTAAAATTTTGTTCAGCTTATTTGTGGTTATCTGGAATCTTTATCAATCCGTTTTCATCTTTAACACAGGTTTAATCAGATGCATATTCCACCAAAAAATCATTTGCTTTATCACCAGAAGTTATTAATGTTTTATTCGAATGGGTGTATCAGCGAAATATACGAAATGAATGTAACATTTTCAAAGTATTAATTTCACAAGTCTTAATCCTTTGGTTATGCTATTGCACATCATAAAATATTTTGCGAAAACGTCTATGTTACCTTTACTTCGTATCTTGTTAATTGAGCAAGACCCAGTCACTTTACAATTACTTTCAACGAATCTGTCGAAAACGATACCTAATTTTGAGCGAAGTGATATTGATATCGATATTATTGAACGTATCGAGCTTAAAGAAGCACTAGAATGTGTAGAAGAAGATGGTGATATCCAAGCCGTGGTGCTTAGTTGGGATGTAAATAACAAGGTTGGCGAACGTATTTATAGTCGTTTTATCGAGCAGTTGAAGAAGATCCGTATCGAGTTGCCAGTTTATGTTATCGCCGAAGATACAGAAGGACTAAAAATAGTTAACGAGTCAGAGGAGATCGAGTCATTCTTTTTTAAAGACGAGGTAATTTCAGATCCAGAAGCCATTTTAGGTTATATGATCAACGACTTTGATGACCGCTCTGAAACCCCATTCTGGACAGCATATCGCCGTTATGTTGGCGAAGCGAACGATTCGTGGCACACCCCTGGCCATAGCGGTGGTTCTAGCTTTAGAAACTCTCCTTATATTAAAGACTTTTATCAGTTTTATGGCCGCAATGTATTCGTTGGCGATCTTTCAGTTTCTGTAGATTCGTTAGGTTCATTGTCAGACAGCACCAATACCATTGGCCGTGCTCAAGAATCTGCTGCCGCAACGTTTGAGGTAAAACGTACCTATTTCGTTACGAACGGATCATCCACTTCAAATAAAATTATCTTGCAAACACTCCTTCGCAAGGGCGATAAAGTGATCATAGACCGAAATTGTCATAAATCTGTACATTATGGCATCTTACAATCAGCCAGTTTTCCCATTTACTTGTCGAGTATTTTAAACCCTAAATATGGGATCTTCGCGCCACCATCTTTAGCTGATACCAAGCTTGCGATCGAACAGAATACCGATGCAAAGTTACTTGTTCTCACTGGATGCACTTACGACGGTCTACTTAGCGATCTGAAACAAGTGGTAGATTTTGCCCATAAATATGGTATTAAAGTGTTTATCGACGAAGCCTGGTTTGCTTACTCTCTTTTTCACCCTAGCTTACGCTATTATTCTGCCATTCATGCTGGGGCTGACTATGTTACGCATTCAGCGCATAAAGTGGTATCAGCGTTTTCTCAGGCGTCTTATATTCATGTAAACGATCCAGACTTCGATGCCGATTTTTTTAGAGAGATTTACAGTATTTACGCTAGCACATCACCAAAGTATCAGCTTATAGCGTCGCTTGACGTGTGCCAAAAGCAATTGGAAATGGAAGGTTATAAGTTGCTCAATGCCTTGTTAAACCATGTCGATGAATTTAAACAACAGATGGCGTCGCTCAAGCATATTAAAGTGTTAGGTAAGCAAGACTTTATGAAAATATTTCCGCACTTTAGTGGCGATAACATGGGTCACGATCCTCTAAAAATTCTGATCGATATTAGCGAATTACCCTATTCATTAAAAGATATTCATAAATTTCTGCTGGATGAAATCGGGCTAGAAATAGAGAAATACACGCACAGCACTATCTTGGTTTTACTAACGCTTGGTGGTACGCGTTCGAAAATAATTCGTCTTTACAATGCGTTGAAGAAACTCGACAGCGGTAAGGTTAAACTCTCTGCTTCAACAAGACGCTCTCGCTTGCCGGAGAGCTTGCCGGCCATAGACCTAGCTTGTATTCCAAGCGATGCTTTTTATGGCGAGCGCGAATCTGTACCTATTGGCAAAAGTAACAACCGTATTTGTGCCGGTTTAGTTACTCCCTATCCACCAGGCATTCCGCTTTTGGTTCCGGGCCAACATATCACAGAAGAGCATATAGAGTATCTTAAAGAATTAGCGGGGCAAGGCTTAACAATTCAGGGAAGTTTTGATGGTGAGATCTATGTGTTAAAAGACAATATTAAGTAGTACACGAACTGTCATGGCTTTGAGCATTGAAAATTGATGCGACTATTAGGTTGAGTAAACTCGTAAGAATTAAGCAATAAGCCTCAATACTACAATAGCTATTGAGGCTTTAAATTTCAGATCTAGTTTTCGCTATTACTTATTTTCGCTATCTTTACCGTCTTTATACTTATCAAACCAAGCTAAAATATAACCCACTTTTCGTGCTAAATTAGAAGGTTTAGCGGCAATACCATGGTAAGCACCTTGAATGCGAACCAGTGAGCTTTCTACTCCTTGTAAGCGTAATGCACCGTAGTACTGTTCGCTTTCAGACATAGGTGTACGCACATCTAACTCACCCGTTAGTACCATTGTTGGTGTTTTTACATTACCAACTAATGACAATGGTGAACGCTTCCAATATTGTTCGTAATCGTTCCACGGTAAGTCGGTGAACCAATATTTGCTCATAAATGCATAAATATCAGAGGCACCTATCATGCTTGTCCAATTAATAACTGGTTTAGCAACAACCGACGCTTTAAAACGATCAGTTTTGCCTATTATCCAAGAAGTTAGTGTACCACCACCAGAGCCACCGGTGACAAACAGGTTTGATTTGTCTATATAGCCTTTGGCAATTGCGGCATCAACCATATCCATAAGGTCGTTATAGTCTTGTGATGGATAATTTTTATCGATTAAATTGGCAAATTCTTCGCCTTGAGAAGTAGAACCACGTGGATTACCGTATAAAACAACGTAACCAGCCGCAGCCATTAACTGTACCTCAGTTGAGTAGCTTGGGCCATACGCGGTATGTGGTCCGCCATGAATTTCTAAAATTAGTGGATATTTTTTCTTAGGATCAAAATTAGGAGGGGTTACAATCCAAGCTTGTAAAGCTCTATCATCTATACTGCTTTTCAGCTCCATTAATGTTGGTTTGTTTACTATTTTGTGATCAAAAATATCACCATTCAGATCTGTCAGTTGATTTACTTTCCCCTTCTTACTCACGATAGCAAGGTCAGCGGGACGGTTACCAGTAGAAGCAGTATAAACAACACTACCATTAGGTGTTACATCGTAATCGCCTGAAGTGTAAGGTCTACCTAAGCTAGTACCGCCCAAATTGCTTGTTATATTTGATATTTTACCTGACAAACTAACATAGGCTACATTTTTCTTTCCCATATCATCATAACTAAAATATAAACCTTTATCGTTATCAGCCCATGTAATATCGCCAACTGATCGGTCTAATTTACTTGTTAGGTTTTCAATATTAGAGCCATCTAAGTTCATTACGTATAATTGGCTTAGCTGATTTGACTTGCCATTATCTTCATTGCCAACAAAAGCTATTTTGTTGCCATTAGCACTCATTTGAGGGCTGTGTTCTGGTCCGCTCATATCAGTTAATTTTGTAACTTTTAGGTTAGTTATATCGATACTAAATAGATCGCTGTTAAGCATATCAAACTCTGCTTCATCTCTAGTATTTGCAGAGATAATTAGCTGTTGACCATTTTTAGACCATACCATTGAACCTGTGTGATCATGTGCACCAGAGCTGATCTGTCTTGGTGTTCCGCCAATAGTTGGTACAATATACACTTGCATATTACCAGGTCGGTTCATTCCCATGCCGTCGCGTTGGAAATTGGTTTGATCAATATACTGAGGTTTATCAGCCCACTCAGCACCTTGAGGTTTAAAGTCTAAAGTAAATAAAGGCTTGGCTTTAGTTGGTGTAAACATTGCAAAAGCCAAATATTGTCCATCAGGCGAAAAGCTCATATTACTAGGGCTCATTTCAACATCTGTTACACGAGTCGTACTTTTTGAGGCTAAGTGTTTTATATACACTTGTACCTTACCTTCTTTACTTGAAAGGTAAGCCATCTTTGTCCCATCAGATGAAAATACTGGATTAAAGTGGTTTTTGCTGTCAGATAAAATAGGTAAATGACTACTACCGTCTAATGCTACAGACCATAAGTTGCGACGCATTGAATCAGTCATAATATCCATGCTTCGACGCTCGTAAACAACGTGTTTACCATCAGGGGTTACTACCGGATTAGCAGCATATTCCAGATTAAATACATCTTTTAAAGTAAAAGTATTGTTGGCAGTTTCATCAGCAATAGCCATATTGCCGACGACTAATGTACTTATCACCAAGGTCAACACAGACTTGTTTAAGTATTTCTTATTCATGAAAGCTTTACCTCTTATTGTTTTAGTTAATAATTAAAATTAACAGAGCAGTCGCTAACATAGCTTATCTTTTGGTATAAACACCATTGAATTAATATAAAAAGTGCGCTTTATAAGTCGAACGACATGTTATACCAATTAAAAAAAATATTTGTTCATTCTGAGAGAATTATAAGACTTAGAGACAAGGCACTAATTACAGATAATGGTTATTCACGTTAACTGTTCCTGCGTTACCCCACCATCCCACTTCCATGTGGGGACCTTATCAAAATCAATAATGCTGCGTTTAAGCCTTTTAAACTCGCCCTTGGGAGTTCGACAGAAAAGTGATAACGTTACAAATTGATTGGATGGAGAATACTATACCCACATCAATTTACTTTGTTCTAACTTCCCTGACGATGCTCTCAATTGGTCAAATAGTTATTTCAATTGGTATTAACTAGATTTAGTGAGCTTAAACTGAAAGGAGCTGGAGGTACTAAAAATAAGTATATTGATCAAAAAATAAGAAGCCGACAGTTTTTAACTATCGGCTTTATAAGACTTTCTTAGCGTGAAAGCTAAACTTTACGTTATTACAGCTGTGATTGAATGTAGTTTTCTAAGCCAATTGTTTTAATTAGGCCTAATTGCTGCTCTAACCAAAAGGCGTGATCCACTTCAGTATCATCAAGTAACTTCTCTAGTATCTCTCGCGTCACATAGTCTTTTTCTTGCTCACATAAAGCAATAGCTTCTCTAAGTGTTTTAGCAACTGCATATTCTACATTTAAATCACTTTGTAACATCTCAGGTACATTACTGCCAATACTTAAGCCGGTACGGGTTTGCATATCAGGTATTCCTTCAAGAAATAAAATACGCTGTATAAGCATTGATGCATGCAATTTTTCATCGTCAAATTCGTGATCAATACGCTCAAATAATTTACTCATTCCCCAATCTTCATACATACGAGAATGAATAAAGTATTGATCCATTGCCGCTAGTTCATAGGCAAGTAGACTATTTAAAGCTGAAATAATTTTCGTATTACCTTTCATAATTTATCCTTTTAACTATGCATTATATTAGAGTTGAGATTGAATATACTTTTCAATACCAATGTGTTCAATTTGATACTGCTGGGTTTCTAGCCAGTCTAGGTGTTCTTCTTCATCATTTAGTATTTTATCTAACATTTCTCGGCTAACATAGTCTTGCTCTTGTTCACAAATTGTAATCGCCTCTCGTACCACATTTATTTGTGCCGTTTGAAAACCCATGTCGCAGCTAATCATTTCCTGTGTGTGCTCACCAATAGCAAGTGGCGACAGCTTTTGTAAATTTGGCAGACCTTCTAAAAAGAGTATGCGCTCAATTACTTTGTCGGCTTGCTTCATATCAAGAATAGATTTTTTATAACATTTATCATTGAGATTATTAATACCCCAGTTTTTATACATACGAGCATGAAGAAAATACTGATTAATAGATGTTAATTCGCTGGTAAGCACTTTATTAAGTGTTGCAAGAACAATAGAGTTACCTTTCATTGAAACCTCATTTTTTCGATAAATAAGTAGTATATAGTATTATATTGAATATAAGAGAGAAAAGCGAAACGATAAAGGATAAACCTTAAGATAAGCGTGTTTATGATATAAGAAACAGATAGAAATAGCTTAACTTATAATTGTTACATTAGGGCGTGTCTACTTTACATACAAGGAAGCATACTGGAAAAAGTCGAATACAAGGCATTCATTTTTACAAATTAGCTGTGCTAAAACAATTATACGTTGCATTGTCCACACAAATTAAATACTTGTAGCGATAATTATGAAATAAGTAACGCAATAGCTAATTGTTATAACCTCTAGAAATAATTACCTGAATAGAGAGGTTGGTATTACGTTAACCAACCTGCATAAATAAGCTTTCATCAATAATCGTGTTATCAATAATAGATTCTGTAAGTTTTATACAAGTACCACATTGATTGCCTAATGGCAGGTGTTGCTTCAATTCTCGTAAAGAGCCAACGCCGCCTTCGGAAACTAATTGTTTTATTTGTTGATCTGTTATGCCGTTGCAAACACAAACAAACATATAAATTACTCAAACTGATTACTAATGCGGATGATAATAATTCTTATTAATAATCAGTTCAACAATTAATTTTATTTAAATTTATATATTACTGAAAAATATATAAATTTATTTTTATCATTTGCGGCTATTTTACAGTTTAGCTAAACCAACTACCGCTCAAAGCATTTTTATACCAGAAGGCGAATGATTCAGTGCTTATCACATTACATAAAGGCGGTTATGCCTATTACCATCTTGATAAATTACCGTAAACCAAGGTAACCGTGCGCAACAATAACTTATTGAATAACTTTGCTTGTTTCAAACTTTGATTATTGAGGCAAATACACTACAGTACACGTCCATAAGTCTGAGTTATAATACACCAAGACTCAGGATGAATTGAAAGTATGGCTCCCCCACCCTAGTTAATTTACATAAGGGTCTGTTGATCTTTCATTTTAGCCTCTGCTATAGACTATTTTTTAAGATAACAAGGCGAAAATGGTGCAATGTAGTCATTCTCGGCTTTGGCATCCTGCGTCGCTCTACCTTCTGCATCCGTGCAGTCGTACTTTAACCATTTTTAACAATGTTAGGTTGAAAAATAGTCATAGCCCTTTGGGTTGCCTTGAAAAAGCGTCACTCTTTGTTACTTAATGTGCATTTGGAACAACCAAACATTACATTAAGTGCCTCGACTGTCATCTTTTTCAAGTGCAACAGAGCTATAAACTGAAAGATCAACAGACCCTAGAGGATAACAAATGAAATTTTTACATACTATGGTTCGTGTGAAAGATGTTGACGCGTCATTACACTTTTATTCAAATTTACTCGGTTTAGTGGAAACTAAACGAAAAGGTGTACCTGCGGGTAAATTTACGCTTATTTATTTAGCAACCGCGCCAGGTGAGCCTGAAATTGAATTGACTCATAATTGGGATACTAGTGAGTCATACGAAGCGGGTAGAAGTTTTGGTCATATAGCGTTTCAAGTCGACGATATTTATCAGTTATGCCAAAAGTTAATGGACTCTGGTGTAACCATTAACCGACCTCCTCGTTGTGGGCATATGGCATTTGTTAAATCTCCAGACGGAATATCTGTTGAGTTACTGCAAAAAGATAAACCACTCCCTCCACAAGAACCATGGCTTTCAATGGAGAACACTGGTACGTGGTAATACATAAACTGTGTCCAGTTTACCTTGTTTTACAGCCAAAATAAGGAAGTATCGCTTCCTTATTTCTACCTTTTAACATCTACGTATAAAGATAATACCAGTTTCATTAGGGCGTGTTGATCTTTACTGTACATTTTTGCAGCGATTTATTTGGTGTTTATACAAGGCTGAACTACACTTTATTCGCTACGCCTCAATTAAATCATGTTTGATTCGTACAAAAATTATACTCGAAAGAACAACACGCCCTAGTTAAATGATCTACTTTACACGCAATAAAAACGATCAAACACAAGGCACCAACCTTCATAACTATTTGTTTTAATTAAAAAATAACACGGCGGTTGATTTGGTTTGTCAGTATGAATGGTCACTTAGTTAGTGATATTGGTATAATTATTTCAACACAGACAATAAACTACTATTATTGTCAGTCCACAACACCTCATACTCAACATCATCAGGCCACGTACTTTGATAAGCCTTTATCAGTGTCTGTTCCATTAGCTTTTCATTACGGCTTAATAAAACCCATTGTGTATCATGCTGGTGTGACTTGTCTGCTGCACTATGAAAATAACGAATAGTACTGCCTTGTTTATTTGCCAAGCCTCTCATTAATGGTAATAAATTTAAATGACTATTTGACACATGTACCGCTAAAACACCAAAATCATTTAAATGTTCAAAATATAAATTAACAGATTCTAATGTTAATAAATGCTGCGGAATACTATCACCTGAAAATGCATCAACAACTAATAAATCAAAACGCTCTATACCTGCTTTAAAGTCGTTATGACTTTTATTTTGCTTTGCGAGCATATTTTTCAGCGATACACGCGCGTCACCCTGAATAATATCGATATTTGCAGGCGAATCTTTTAAATAAGTAAAGTATTCTTGAGCTGAAGAAATAACAGCAGGGTTTAATTCAAAAAACTGGAAGTTATCCCCTGTTTTACCATAAGCAGCTAAAGTGCCAGCGCCTAAACCAATTAAACCAACGTTTAACTGACTCGGTAAGGTTGATTCTACTTGTTTAAATAATCGTAACTGTGAAAATGCGATAGCAATACCCGTTTTATCACGATAATAACTCAGAGGTACATAACGGTTTTCAGGCGTTAAGGACTGTGTACCATGAGAAGTAGTACCATCAATTAACCTGCGCTCTACTTCACCGTTTACCTCAACGTCTTTTACACTGAGTACTCCATAAAAATTACGAGCACTATAAATATCTGTTTTAACGTAAAGTTGATTAACATAAATAAATACACCTGAAAATACGATAAAACACGTTAGGCTTACAACAGTTAAAC
Source organism: Thalassotalea piscium (assembly GCF_030295935.1). NCBI lineage: Bacteria > Pseudomonadati > Pseudomonadota > Gammaproteobacteria > Alteromonadales > Colwelliaceae > Thalassotalea > Thalassotalea piscium. The sequence goes on along the minus strand of NZ_AP027362.1, from coordinate 1,522,758 downwards.
CTGATTTCTTTGTGGATGATATTAAGCTAGCGAACACAAATAATATAAACACGCTAAGTATGGCTAACGGAAACTCAAGAAATTGAACAAACACGTTTTGAGCTACAAAAGCGACAAAAAGGCTCCCTAAAAAGCCACCTAACGACACTAAAAAATAAAATTTTGTTAAGCCATTAGCATTAGGTTTTAAACGAGCTAATTCGCCATGACAAATCATACAAGCAGTAAATAAAATACAAGAATAAATCACTATTTGAGAAACTATGTCAAACTGAGATCCGATAAAAAACATAAAAATAGCTAGTAATGCCGACAAGCTAAATAACGTAAAAAAATAAACTCTTACATACCATTTAGGGCTATGAAAACTAATAATAAAAGTAAGTAAATAAAGGCATAACGGTAATACCCATAAAAAAGGCACAGGTGGAACGTTCTGTGTCATTGCATTAGTTGTAGCCACCAACAATATCACACCAACACACGCTAGCGCAGCCCAAATTAATTGAAGTGGAATGGTTATACCTAGCCCGGTTTCATCAGCACCTGTTTTTATGCGTAGTAATGCACCTTTAGCTTTTAGCTGCACATACAATTCATACATAACACGACCAAATACGGCTACGTAAATACAATAAGTTGCTGACCAAAGCCAAGATTGTGTGCTTGCAGCTATTAATGGTTCAAATAAAAAAGGGAATGAGACTAATGCAAGTAAAGAGGCAAAGTTTGACAATGAATAAAGTTGATAAGGCAGTTTGTCTTGTTTAACAAACGTTATCCATCTCTGTACTAAAGGGCCAGTACTCGATAATAGAAAATATGGTAGCCCAACCGCAAAAGTTAACTGAAGTAAAATAGCACTAAGAGGTTGTTGATTAATAAAAGAATTTGAATCAACAGACATTAAGCTTATCTCTGACAAACCAATAGGTAATGCAAACAAGCTCGCAGTAAGTAGTAAGGTATGAATAATAAACTGTGTTTTTATTTGCTTAAGCTGAGAGAGTTTATGTGCATAAAAGTAGCCGAGTAATAATAAGGCTTGAAAAAATAGCAAGCAAGCTGTCCACACAGAAGCCCCTCCGCCAAAATATGGTAAAATAACTTTAGCAATAAGGGGTTGAACTTGAAAAAGTAAAAATGCACCAATAAAGATCAGCAATAAAAAAAACATGAACAACTTACAACATAATGAAAAATAAGTGGCGCGAATATTACCCAAGAAACCGCAAAAAGTATATTTAACACTTGCTTAATCGAGCAAAACCGCTTTTATGTATATCAATAATTACTTAAATAACAGATACCAATTGAATTATAAAAACATTATTATATGGCTGATTTTTATCACATGCAGTAATTTATGGCGCTAAAATCTACAATAAACAAAGCAACTATTCACTTATCAGATATGGATCGTAACTATTACGACACTATATCGTTAACTTTAGCTCAGCATCCATCAGAAACAGATTTAAGGCTAATGACCCGTGTTATTGCCTATATTTTAAATGCACAGCCTGACTTAGCCTTTGGCAAAGGCCTAAGCGATGAAGACGAAGCCGTAATTTGGCACATTGACTACTCAGACCAAATTAATTTATGGATTGAGCTTGGGCAACCAGACGAAAAACGTATCAAAAAAGCCTGTAACAAAGCTAGGCGCGTAAACCTTTATTGCTATACACATAGTAATGACGTGTGGTTTAACCAGAACAAAAATAAACTTTCTAATTACAGTAATTTATCTATTTATAAATTTGATTATAAAATACTTCAAGAATTAACAACATGGATCAGTAGAACAATGGAGTTTCAATGCAGTATTCAAGATGGACAATTGTGGTTGAGTAATAATGAGCATTCTTTATTAATTGAGATAGAGCAACTCCAGTAAGAAACTAACCCAAATTTAGGTAAACTACCTTCTCAACATGTTATTAGCCGTATTTCTCGTTGAAAAACTTGCAAAAAACAGTATTTTCTTCAATAGTAACCACACTAAAAATTAATGAAATACGTTATGAAATTTACTAATAAAACTTCCTATCTAGCAATGGCACTTGTATTGCCCTTTACTTTAAATACAGCCACAGCCAGTAATATCTCATTAGCTCAAATGACAACAGATGTTACTTACTTAGCGAGCGACGAACTAAAAGGCCGCGGTAACTTTACTGCTGAAATAGACCAAGCCGCCGATTACATCAGCAAACGTTTTAAAGACATTGGCTTAACTCCTTTAGCCGGTTCAACAGGTTTTAAACAAAGCTTTACTGTGATGAACATAAAGCCGTTAGCCATACAAGTGACGCTTAATGGCAGTGATATTAGTCAAGCAAACAGTGCAATGGCAAGCACCATTGCTAATATCGACTGGCAAAACCCACAAGATTTTACCACCCATGTAGTTGATGAAGATGGTAATTTTCGTGCCACAATTGGTGAAATAAACCAAACCGGCGGTAAGCATTTGGTTTTATTGAACACCGCTCACAGTAAGATATTTAAAGGTTACCAAGGCTACTTTGCACGTGGTTTAAACAAGCTAAATATAGATCATCAAGGTGCTGTAGTTATTATACTTACCGATGAAACTGAAGTTAACAACATTAATGTTAGTGCCAAAACCAGTATTACCAAGCAAGCACTAACCAATGTTGTCGGTGTATTGAAAGGCAATACAAAAGCTGAAGAAAACATCTTATTTTCAGGCCACTATGATCACTTAGGCAGTAAAGATGGTGAAGGTGATACTATTTACAATGGCGCAGATGATGATGCCTCTGGCACAGCGGCAGTGATAAATTTAGCGCAACACTATGCAAAACAAGGCAATAACAGCCGTAGTCTAGTCTTTGCTGCATTTACAGCGGAAGAAATAGGTGGCTTTGGCTCTCGTTATTTCTCAGAACAAATAGATCCTAATTCAATCACTGCAATGATCAATATTGAAATGATAGGTAAACCTTCAAAGTTTGGTGCTGGCCAGGTTTGGATGACAGGTATGGAGCGTTCAAATTTAGGTGAAATACTCAATCAATACTTGAAAAATAAACAAGGTAAAATTTATCAAGACCCTTACCCAGAGCAGAAGTTATTTTACCGCTCAGATAATGCAACCTTGGCGCGTTTAGGCGTACCTGCCCATAGCTTTAGTAGTACACAATTAGATAAAGATAAGTTTTATCATCAAGTATCTGATGATATTAACAGTTTAGATCTTAACTCTATGCACCAAGTAATTGAGAACCTTGCAATTGCTACACAAGGCTTAGTAGATGGTTCAATTACACCAACACGTATTGATGTAAATACGGTAAAAGGTCACGGTAAAATATTTTAATATTCTTTATCCGCTACTAAAACCGGCATTTGCCGCTTTTAGTAGCGCTAACTAGGTTGCCAACGCATTTTATATTCTAAATCACTCTGCCCTTCTACAATAAATCCCTCACGATCGTATAAGCGCTTAGCAGGGTTTTTTAGCAAGACATTTAAAGTAACAGGTAATAATCGCTCCGATGCTTTTTGCTTCACTAGAGTAACCACTTTACTACCAATGCCACCGTTATGGAATTCAGGCAGTATTTGTAGTTGTCTAATATGTAAACGATCAGGCAATAGGCCTAACTTAACCACACCAATACTTTTGCCATTATATTGAATAACAAATGACTCTTGAAAAAACTCATTTATCCGCTGTAAGTGCTCGTCATCAGATAAATTAATCCCGGCTGCTGCTAAATGCTGCCCCATTGATAACTTTCTTAATTCAAGTAAGAATCCTTTATCTTCAGTAGTTGCACGTTTAAAACTAATTTCTGCTTTCATAATATTGTAAAATTAATTATGTTTTATTGTTATCCGCTTATATAGCCATTCACCCCATTGATAAATACCTAACCCGCTAATGATAAATAATGCTCCAATAATAAGGTTTACACTTATGAGCTCGTTATTAAGTACTAAGCCTATCCAAAGTGCAATAACAGGTGTGATCATAGTGATCAATGCAACCGTACTCGCTTTTAGTTTTTGTAACACATAAAAGTAAGCAATAAAACCAATTAACGAACCAATAATGCCTAAATAAACAATACTCAATATCGATCGCTGACTCCATTGCTCATAAGGTAAAGTACCGTCAATAAAAAACCAAGTAAGGAAAAATAAAGGGATCGCAATAATTAACGCGCCAACAGTTGTCGCCATAGGGTTAATTTTTACAGTAACACTTTTAACCAAAACACCACTAAAGCTAAAGAAAAATACTGCAATTAAAATAAGAATTACGCCAATATACGCTTGATCGCCTAGTGAAATTTTATCATAACAAACACATGCTAAGCCCAGTAAAGCCACTACTAAAGCACTACGTTTAGCTATCGATAGCGGCTCATCTGATAAAATATATTTTGACAGAACACCCGATAATATAGGGGAAATTCCAAAAATTAAGGACATAAGCCCAGATGAGATATAACTTGCTGCTAAATATGAAAATAGCATTCCGCCAAATATTCCAATCCCAGAATAACAATATAAAGTAAAGGCTTGTCGATGCCATGGGAGTTCTATTTTAAACAACTTTAAAATAAGCCAGCCTGGCACAAGTGCGATAATCATGCGTAGCAACACTGCAAGTGTTGGTGCAACTGTTTCACTACTCCAGACAATACCCAAAGGGGTTGTTGACCAAATTAGCACAACAGCTAAATAGGCGACTGGTACAGACATTCTATATCCTTAACAATACGATTAGCTTAACTTGGACGTAGACAAACTAAAAAACCGCAGATAGTAGCTGCGGTTTAAAAAATTCAACAGGTGTATTTATACGCATTCTACTGGCTACTATAAACAACTACTACGTTATTTAATTATTATCGCTACAAGGATAAAGCTTAAGTGGACAATGCTAGAGCATAATACCAGTTTCATTAATTAAGTGCTCTATTTTATACGCAGTGAAAATAGTCAAATACAAGGCATTTATTTTCATAACTAGTTGTTCTAATTATAAAATAAATAACGCAGTTGTTGACTGTTTTAGCCAGTAGAAATGATCACATAGTTAGTGAGGTTGGTATAATTGTCCTGAACAACAAGTGATTAAAAACACCATGCTATTAATTGCTTTTTCGACGTATTAAATTGTTAACCTTATTGATGAAACGGGTATCAGATCACACTAGCTGCAACAGGCAAGCACACTAACGCAGTTCATTTATAACGAATTAACGCGAGTTTCAATGACATTGGAATTAATGTCAATAATTATCTAATTTCATAAGAGGATAATTAATACCAATTGAAAAGAAATAAAAAAGTGCCACTTAATATGTAAGTGGCACTTTATAAAGTTAATACGCTTAACTTTATTTTTTCTTTTTAACTGCAGCTTTTTTCTTTGGCGATTTTTTTACAGGTAAAGTTTCTACCCACTTGCCATCTTGATAAGTCGCAGTCCATCCCGTTGCTTTACCTTCAACTTCTGTCATCACATATTGTGATTTATTTTTACGACTATAACGAACTATCGCAGGGTTACCATCAGGATCTTGAACAGGCGCATCAGCTAAATAATAGAATTTCTCTGAAATTCTGTCTCTAAAGTGCTGAAGTTCTGACACTTTAGGTGCACGAGTTTCACGAGAGCGAGGAAAGGTATTCGCCGCCAAAAAGATACCCGCAGCGCCATCTCTTAGCACAAAATAAGCATCAGATTTTTCGCACGCTAATTCAGGTAAATGAACCGGATCCTCCTTAGGTGGAGCCGCTTCACCACTGGCTAATAGCTTACGTGTATTTTTACACTCACTGTTAGTGCAGTCAAAATACTTACCAAAACGTCCATTTTTCAATTCCATATCTGCCTGACAACGGTCACATTCAAGTACAGGACCATCATAGCCTTTAATTTTAAATGTGCCTTTTTCAAGTTCAACACCGTCACATTCAGGATTGTTACCACACACATGTAATTTGCGAGTTTCATCAATCAAGTAACTGTCCATTGCAGTGCCACATTTGTTACAACGTTGCATTGCCCGTAATGCTTCAGTTTCTTGATCATCAGATAAAACACTGACGGCTTCTTCGCCAGGTGTTAAGTTCATTGTTGTGGTACAACGCTCTTTGGGTGGTAATGCATAACCTGAACAACCTAAAAACACCCCAGTAGACGCTGTTCTAATACCCATTTTTCGTCCGCAAGTAGGACAGTCGATATCTGTAACAACAGGTTCGTTGGTTTTCATCCCGCCTTCTTCAACAGGCTGGTCAGCTAATGTAAGCTGTGTAGTAAAGTTTTTATAAAACTGATTTAATACATCTTTCCAGTTAATTTTACCTTCTGCAATTTCGTCAAGCTCTTGCTCCATCTCTGCAGTAAAGTTATAACTCATTAAGTTTTCAAAGCTGCCTGAAAGACTATTGGTAACTATTTCACCCATTTTTTCAGCATAAAAACGTTTCTTCTCCAAACGGACATAACCCCTATCTTGAATAGTTGAAATGATTGAAGCATAAGTTGAAGGGCGTCCAATTGAGCGTTTCTCTAATTCTTTTACCAAAGAAGCTTCACCAAAACGTGCAGGGGGTTTAGTAAAGTGCTGCGAAGGGTTTAACTTAACCAAGGTTAACGGCTCGCCAATCGCTAAATCGGGTAAATGTTTGTCGTTATCATTTTTCGATAACTGCGGATGAACACTCGTCCAACCATCAAACTGCATTACACGTCCTTTTGCTTTAAGATCAAATCCATTAGCAGACACTGTGATTGTAGATACGGTATAGCGTGCAGCTGTCATTTGACAGGCAACAAACTGACGCCAAATTAGATCGTAAAGCTTTTTACAATCTGCTTCCATATCAGTGAGTAAAGCAGCTTCTAATTTAACGTTTGACGGACGTATAGCCTCATGCGCCTCTTGTGCATTAGATTTACTGCCATAAACTTTCGCTTTTTCAGGTAAGTAATTTTCACCGAAGTTTTTACCAATATATTCACGACACATTTCAACCGCATCTTTACTCAAGTTAGTTGAGTCGGTTCGCATATACGTAATATGACCAGCTTCATAAAGTCGTTGTGCTAAGCCCATAGTACGTTTAACACCAAAGCCTAAACGAGTACTCGCCGCTTGCTGTAATGTTGAGGTAATAAACGGTGCAGAGGGTGTACTTTTAGACGGTTTATCCTCTCTATTGCTTACTTTATACGCAGCATCTTTTAATTTCTCTAACGCTTGCTGAGTGTCTTTCTCATTAGTCGGTTTGAAAACTGTACCATTATGATGAGTTACGGCTAATTCAAAAGGCTGTTCAGCTTGTGTCAGTGTGTCAGCATTTACTTCCCAAAACTCTTTAGGATCAAACGCTTTAATTTCATGTTCACGCTCAACAACCAGTTTAACTGCAACAGATTGAACTCGACCTGCAGATAAGCCTCTTGCAACTTTCTTCCATAATAGCGGGCTCACCATAAAGCCAACCACTCTGTCTAAAAAGCGGCGCGCTTGTTGTGCATTTACACCAGGCATATTCAACTCACCTGGCGTTGAAAAAGCCTGTTGTATCGCATTTTCAGTTATTTCATTAAACACAACGCGTTTAAACTTGTCGTCATTGCCGCCTATTATTTCTTTTAAGTGCCAAGCAATCGCTTCTCCCTCGCGATCCAAATCGGTTGCGAGATAAACAGTGTCTGCATTTTCTGCCAGTTTCTGTAATTCAGTAACTACTTTTTCTTTGCCAGGTAATATTTGATATTGAGCTTCCCAGTCTTTCTCAGGATCAATACCCATACGATTAACAAGCGCTAACTTGTCCCGCTTTGCTTTGTATTTAGCTTTAGCCTCAGGCGCCATTTTACGAACTTCTGCAGGGCTTTTAGACGCTACCTTTTTCCCATTACTTGACGTTGGGAGATCGCGCACATGTCCGACACTTGATTTAACAATGAAATCTTTACCAAGATACTTATTAATTGTCTTTGCTTTTGCTGGCGACTCGACGATAACCAGAGATTTTGCCATAAACTTATTTAATTCCTATTGTCTGATTAAAAAATCAGAAACAAATATGTAAATCAATCAACACGGTTTACAAGCGAGCAAATAGTAAACGCTTTGATTAAAACACACACTATATAATGTAAATTTGTAATTACTATTAGATATATCTGTAATTATCTTAGCTTACAAGAAAATTATTTTCATATAAGATTCAATTAATTGTTACATGCTTAATTTTTAGCGTACAAATACCTTCATTTAATATCTAATTTATATTCGCTATAATGCTATTGTTTTCGACACCTTGATAATAGATTTTTATAATCGCTAATAATAAAAATAACTAATAATTAAATAACCTTAGCTCGGGTTAAGAGATAAGTTACTGGTCTGAAATTGCTAGACTTGTGGTTGTAGCAACTCACTAGCTTGATAGTTTTTCTTAATTCAAGGCAAATTCATTAAGAATAGTTATGCTATTGTTTATGTATTTATCACAGAAGTAAGGAAAAATAGCTGCTAAAGAGCTATTTATTATCCCGAGTTGAAGTTAAATAATATAGTCAAGGCGCAGTAATTAATAAATCACGACAAAACACCTCCTTGCATTGGTAGCCTTCTGCCAATCATTGCACTATTAAGAGAGTTACTATGACAACCAACATAACTGAACTATTTTATCAAAAAGTTAGCCAATGCTTGTGCCCGCCCGGCAACGGTGTATTTACGGTTAATACAGCCAAAGAACGTAAAGAAAAGTTACATCAATCACTTTATGGCCAAACTACCGATATAGAAACAGTTTGGTTAAACTCGCTCAAACATTTAAATGAGGGTTCTGCTGCAGTTATTTTAGGTATTGCCTCTGATTGTGGTGGTGGCATATTACGCGGTGCAAACTGGGGACCTTTATTTGTTCGTTCAACACTGTTACAAAACTATCCAAATTTAAACACTTTTGATTTAGGCGATATTCGCGTTATCCCACATTTACTTGCCGACAAGTATCTAAATGATCCAACAATTACTAATTGCCGCCGTGCTTTATATCAAGATGAAAATTCAGCGTATGCAGTAAGTCCACTAACAATCACTGAAGACGTGTTACACGACTTTTATGCTGCCTACCCTAATAAAGGTATTTTCGGTATAGGGGGTGACCATTCAGTTAGTTACCCGCTCACTAAAGCGTATCTACAAGCAAAGAAAAAGCAAGGTAAACGCGCTGCTATCATCCACTTTGATGCTCATACCGATTTATTAGTAGAGCGTTTAGGCATCGATTTATGTTTTGGCTCGTGGTGTACCCATATTTTAGACGACTTACATGAAAACCATCACTTAATACAAGTAGGAATACGCTCAAGCGGCAAGCCTAAAAGCCACTGGGAAGGTACTTTTGGTGTGAAGCAACATTGGGCTCATGAAATAAAAGAAAATGGCGTACAATCAGTTATAGACAATATTCATAGCCAATTAGACGGTGAGAACATTGACGAGCTATACGTTAGCTTTGATATAGATGCATTAGATGAACGTTTTGCTGCAGCAACAGGTACACCTGAGCCTGATGGCTTAAGTCCTGATGAAGCCTTAGCCATTTTAAAGTCGCTAGCTAATAAATACCCTATTACGGGTGCCGACATGATGGAAGTAGCACCTTTTACCGATAGCACAGGTCAAGGCATTAGCGCCGCAGAAAAAACACTGAAAGTAAGTGCACAAATATCAGCATTCTTAATAGAACAAATGAATAAAAACTAAAGTTTGTCACACCTTATACTCTGAATTGAATACATAAAAAAACCGCTAATTTAGCGGTTTTTTATTTGATGCATAATGTTAATAATTACTATTGAATAATAATTGTAATACCACTAAATACAGTTGTCACACCTCCTGGTGTTTCAACTTTTATTTCTAATGGTCCACTCGTTGGCTCAGCCTCGCCTTTAATCGCCACACTAAAAGCTGTACCACCATTACGAGAATCTCCAGGCCAAGTATAACTACTAGAACCAACAACGGAACCTACACTCGCGACAAAAGTAACAACTGTGCCGGCTGGCATAGGCTGGTTATGTAAATCAGCAATAATAATACTGACTGTACCAGTACTTTCTCCAGCTATGTACAAAGTAGTATCATCAGCGTCAAAATCAGCCGAGCTTTGTGCAATAGAGTCATTAGTTGCTGTTACAGTTATATAAGGTGATGTACCAGACATTATAATAACAGCTGAACCACGCACATTTGTTGACACTTTTTCAGACTTCTTAGTAGGGTCCGGTTCGTCATCAGGATTTGCACAGTATTGATTAACGATTGTAGTTCCTGGATTCGTAACGTCATTGAACCCACAAAGAACGCCATTATAAACACTGTCTTGGGTATCAAACACACCATTACTATTAAAGTCTACAAACTCTTCTAACTCCCCTCCTATTTCGGTGCTCACTTCAACAGGGTTGTATAAATAATCCTCATTATGGTCAACAAATGCCTCCTTTAAGTCATAAGGCATACCACTAACATTTAAACCTTTAAACAAAGTGTATTCACTTTCATCAAAACGGCCATTTCCATTTTTATCAGGGAACGACTCTTCTCCGATTGCGGTTGCTAATACTGTCACTCGGCCGCCATACTTTTGTCCAAGATAGTTTTTACCATCAGCTAAAGGTTCTCTGGCACAAAAAATAGCAGGATCGTTATTATCAGCAACTGTACAAAAACTCTGAGTTAAAGTTTTTCCTGTCGGTCGAGGATTCTGACTCGTCCACATCACTGAGCATACGCCATTCTCAGTAGTACATGAAGAACCAATAGAGCCACCTTCCGCGGTAAAGTTAACGGCAGTACCATCAGGAACAGGATTATTAAAAGCATCAGCCATACGCACCGTTACAGGAACCTCTATACCGTCTACGTTCCATGCTTCAGGGTTTGCAACGCCTCTTGATAAACTAAAGCTATCTTGGTCAGGTAAGCCTGTTGAAACAACTAACTGGCTAGATTGTGTAAATACCACACTACCGTCAAGTGCTACTGTAGATGCTATTACACGAATAGTAGTTGGAACTGTTCCTGAATTGACAACTGTTTGCACTAAACCATCAGAATTACTAGTCGCTTTATCTTGGCTTAAACTAATACCGCCGACATCGGTATTCAAAGCAAAGTTAACTACGCGGTTGTTGTATGGGTTTCCATCAGTATCTTTTACTTTAAATACTACTGTAGAACTTTCTGAACCCGATACAATACCAGCGCCTAATATGCCAATATTTTCAGGTAAAGCTGAAACAAATTCAATACTACCAATATCTGCAGGTAGTACATTGATAGAGCCAGACGCTGATAAATTAATACCACCAGCATTAGCTGTAACATTTATAGGATCTTCACCTACGCACCCTTGCGCCAAGTATGTACTGGTAGCAACACCATTTGATGTAGTGATTGGGCTACTTAATTTGGCGACAGATTGTGTAGAGCAACTTGAAGAAAAGTTAACATTTACTGGTTCAGTAAATAAGTTACCTTGATCATCAACAATAGAAACTGAAATTACGCTAGTACCACCAGCAGAAATTTGCTCTAAACTAATATCAGCAACGCCTTTAACAAATGGTTCCCCACTTCCCATTGAGACAGTGGAAGAGCCTACAACAAATATCGCTTTGCCTGACTCACCACTGGCTATTTGCGCCGTTACCTCACCTGCACCTAATGTGTCACCGGCAAAAATATCTACAATAGCTAAATTATTACCATCAGTTATAGCCGAAGGTATTGGAATATTGCCAACAGTGGAGGTGAAATTAACAATTAAAGGTGCATTAATACCCTCAACAGTTGCGATTACACGGCCAGGTTTCGATGCTGTAATGGTATCAGTTGCATTACCATTTTCATCGACTAAGGCAACACTAATATTAACATCACCTCCAATATTTATGTCATCGCCTTGGGTATTAAAACCAAGAGGTGTAGATGAAGTTTCACCTGAACTTAATGAAGCAGATATCTCGCCAGCTCCACGAACACTCCCAGCAGTTAATGTGATTGTAGCAACACCTTTATCATTTGTTAGCGCTGTACCTGAAGCGGGTGAAAATGCTCCTAAATCGGTTGTAAAAGTTACAGCTCGATTTACAACAGCAACAGCTCCTTGCATAACCGTTGCTGTTACATCTACGGGCGAGGCCCCTGTTACGGTAGTATTTGATATAGCTAGAGTAATCGTTATCTCATCAGTTGAACCACCATCAGTTCCCCCTGTACCTGTTCCGGTACCTGGACTTAGGCCACCTTCACCGCCACCACAGCCGATAAAAGACAGTAGTAACATGATAAAACTTAAGCGTCGAAGTAGCGCCATATAAGCATCTCCCTGGTAGTATTATTATTAACTTTTTACTTATCTTAACCGAAAAAAAACCAAAAGGTCACTAACAAATGCAAAAAACCGTGAATCATTAGGTTTTTAATCAACAAAATAGCTGTTAATCTACGCTTCATTACATTCATTCTACATTCTTATAAAAATAATATGACAAATAAAAAACAATTAAGCTTAACCCAACGTATCGTAATTGGCATGGTTGCTGGTATATTGGTAGGTGCAGGTTTACAGTTTTTAATGCCTGATGGCAGTGACTTAATCATTCCTTTAGGCTTGTTCGACTTTTCCATTCGCTCATTCTTTGTTGATGGCATATTTGAAGTTGTAGGCAAAATATTTGTTGCAAGTTTGAAAATGCTTGTTGTACCGCTTGTATTTGTTTCATTAATTTGTGGTACTACCTCTTTAAAAGACACATCGAAATTAGGACGTATTGGCGGCAAAGCAGTTGTATTATATTTACTCACAACCGCTATTGCGATTAGTTTCGCGATGGGGCTCGCTTTCTTAGTTAGCCCTGGCGAAGGTGTTAACATGACAACAAGCACAAGCTTTACCGGTAAGGAAGCACCTTCTTTAGCGCAAGTGTTTATTCAAATGTTCCCAAGTAACCCTTTCGCTGCTTTCGCTCAAGGTAATATGTTGCAAGTTATCGTTTTTGCACTGCTCTTTGGTATTGCTATTGCGTTGTCTGGTAAAGCCGGAGATCGTATTGCAAGCCTCTTCGAAGACCTTAATGAAGTAGTTATGCGCCTAGTAGGCATTTTAATGAATATCGCCCCTTATGGCGTTTTTTGTTTACTCGCTAAGCTTTTTACAGACTTATCATTAAGCGCTTTTGGTAATTTAATCAGTTATTTCTTTGTGGTATTTTTTGCGCTAATTATTCACGGCACTGTCACTTACTCAGTAATGTTAAAGTTGCTCAGCGGTTTAAGCCCTTTTACTTTTCTTAAGAAAATGCGTGACGCTGTGCTGTTTGCCTTTTCAACTTCAAGTAGTAACGCCACAATTCCTATTACCATGGAAACAGTAACCAAAAAGATGGGGGCTAAAAACTCTATCGCTTCTTTTACCGTTCCATTAGGCGCAACAATAAACATGGACGGCACAGCCATTATGCAAGGAGTTGCAACGGTATTTATAGCCCAAGTATTTAACGTGGATCTTAGTCTTACAGACTTTTTAATGGTGATTTTAACTGCGACACTCGCATCTATTGGTACCGCTGGAGTACCAGGAGTTGGATTAATTATGCTCGCAATGGTGCTTGATCAGGTTGGACTACCCGTAGAAGGCATTGGCTTGATAATTGGTGTTGACCGTTTATTAGATATGACCAGAACAGCGGTTAATGTTACTGGCGATAGTATGGTAACGCTCATTGTGAGTAAATCAGAAAATCAATTTGACCACGAGGTATTCGATAACCCAAATGCGGGACAAAAAATTGAAGAAATAGATTTTCACAATTTAGATAAGAACAGTAATTAAGCATTAAATATAGGGCCTAGAATGCTAGGCCCTAACTACTTTTAACTTGGGAATATACGGTTATTTTGCCAAATTTTACTTATAAAGCTTTCAGCTGACATAGAAGCTGCTTTTGAAAATTTTTCTGCTAATCCTTTCTTTACTGAATACTTAACTTCAACCACTTGATTAACCTTGCTTGCTTTATGTAAGTAATCATCGCTCGTCATTATCTCATCAACCAAGCCTACTTCCTTCGCTTTTGTTCCAAACCAGGTTTCACCTGTAGCAACCTTAGTAATATCTAAGCTTGGACGGTGCTCGGAAACAAAGTCTTTAAATAATTGATGTGTATCTTCAATTTCTTGAGAGAATTTCTCACGGCCTTTATCTGTGTTTTCACCAAACATAGTTAACGTACGTTTAAATTCCCCTGCGGTAATTTGTTCAAATTCAATATCATTTTTCTTCAATATTTTATTGAAATTTGGCACTTGTGCAATTACTCCAATAGAGCCAAGAATAGCAAATGGTGCAGACACAATTTTATTTGCAACACAAGCCATCATATAACCACCACTTGCCGCAACCTTATCAACCGCCACAGTTAATGGTATATTAGCTTGTCTAACGCGATCTAACTGAGATGAAGCCAAGCCATAACCATGTACCATACCGCCACCTGTTTCAAGGCGTACAAAGACTTCGTCCTCCTTTTTAGCAACCATTAATATTGCACTTATCTCTTCACGTAAAGAGGTGACCTCTTTCGCATCAATACTCCCCTTAAAGTCAACAACAAAAGTTCGAGGTTGCTGAGCTGTGTCAGACTTTACTGCTGCTTTATCAGCTTTAGCTTTTTCTTTTGCCGCTTTTTTATCGCGTTTTTCTTTTTCTTTTAGTTGCTCTTTTGTAAAAAGGTGGCTGATAACCTCCTCTTCTACTTCTTTGTAGTGCTCGGATAAGTCAGTAATTTCTAATTGACCTTTTTTATCCCCTTGCTTAATTGCGGACGATGCAATTATTGCGATTATCACTGCTAGAGCGACAACAAATGTGATTGCTTTGGCTAGAAACAAGCCATACTCATACAAAAATTCCAATACCTTTCTCCTGTAAATCACACGCTGATTAAGTTTTCGTGCTTTATATTCATTTATATAATGAAGTTAATTAATCAAATTCTATTTTTTGATATGGGGATTAATTTATTAAACTAAAGTTATTATTTATTTTACTATCGGCTAAAAAATAAAAAAGCCCTCAATAAAGAGGGCTTATAACATTTTATTAATGAGTTGCGATTACTGCACTACAGAGTCATCAGTAACAACAATAGCTTTCCCATTTGAACCAAAGAAGCTAACAACTTGTGATTGCATTTCTTGCGTTGCTTTTGCACTCATTGCTGCATCTGGCGATGCACTATTAGGTGCAGGTGTTAAGATTGAACCATGATGACCTGCAGTAAACCTAACTGCGCCTGATACACCATCGGCATCTTGTACAGTAGTTGAAATAGCAGGTAAGCCTAATAATGCAATTGCCCCTTCAGTACCACCAAAAGGTGCTGTTGAAACAGTATTAGGAATAACTTGGTCTGATAAATTATCAGCGCCGTTGCCCACAACTTCTATAACATGCGTTGGTGTTTGTGTTGCTGCAAGTGCCGCTAAATAATTAACCGGGTCGCCTGCATCTGTTACCGTTTGTGCTGCAAAAGCAAATTGTTGGAATATACCGTTAAGACCTGCTTGCTGATCAGGAGTTAAGCTAGCATAAAACCCTTTATACGTTGCAACTAACTCAGCCTCACTTGCTCCTGAAGGGTAAGAAGTGTCAACATACGCTTTAAAGTCGGCAGATTGTGCATACGTTAAATTCGCTTTAATTACATCACCAAACGCACCAGACTCCATTAAGAAGTTAGCTACCATAACACCCGGCATTGCTAATGAATTACTTTTCACGTTAAACATAGGATCAATAGCTGGGTTTAAGGATGTATTCGCTATTGCCATAAAGCTCATGCCTGTAATTGCACCTAATGAATGTCCTAAAAAGTGAACGTTAGATGAATCAACATTAATTGGGTTGCCATTGATATCGCTACCCATTAAGAAGTTCAAACCAAAACGTAACCCCACCATGTCTGACACACTTTGACGCAGGTTATCACGTGTAGTTAATAAGCTTCCTAAGTTCATATAGTGAATAGCTGAAACCGTTGAAGCATTAATCTCATCACCAGGGTTAGTAGGGTCTAAATCAAAACCACGACCACCTAACTCAGGCTCACCATGCAAAGGATGGTTAATAGCAACTGTTGCCATACCGTAAAGCGATAAAACCCCCGTTAAAGGAAGCATATCTTCTTTTTTAGAGGTAATGCCATGCTGTAACATAACAACTGGCCAACCATTTTCAGGCTCAGTAATTGAAGGTAAGCCCATAGAGCCTCTTACACCATTAACGACAGCTAAATCAGGCGTTGTTACCTGTACAGCAATTGGCATCATAGCGTTAGGTTTAGCTACTGGGCTAAACTTAGTTAAATGACGCTCAGTGTCTATACCTAAATCACGTAAACCTGGTGCTGGCAAGCCATTTGCTTGTGAAATAGCCATACACTTAGCGTCAGTTTCACTAATAGGAGCGGCTGGAATAGCTGCAGGATTTTGAGCCGCTAAACCTGCTAACATAGCACCAGAATCACATAAGCTTTTCCACCATTGGTTTACTGGCGCTAATGGGTTACTTGCACTCGGTACACCAAGATAATATGGCAAAGTAATCGAGCCTTGCATATAGTTTGCCGCAGAAAATAACGGAACTAATGAAGGAGGAATTTTACCTGCTAAAATATCAGCAACTGAAGCACCAGTATCTGAAACCGCAATACTTGGAAAAACACCCTGTTGTACATTAGCGGCCATTAACGCTTTATTAGTAAATAAAACATCTGTCGTTGACTGAGTTGTTACAGCAAATGTATAAATAATTGATTCTTTATCTACACCTGAGCCAGACACAGCATTTTCAAAGCTATTAATAATTGCTTGTAAACCCAACTGCGCTGCACTACCTAAAGGTTTAGTACTTATATCTTGTCGGACTAATTCATAAGTAGAAGAACCTGCAACTGCTTGCCCTGTGCTATCTTGCAAACTATTTGTTAACGCAACTAAGTAAGTTGTTTTGCCTTTCAATGGTTTAAGTGGCACAACTGCAATGCTATTACCTGACTTTTGCGTAATAAAGTCTTGTGTGTAGGTAAGTTCACGAACAATTTTACATGCAAAACCACGTTCAACCGAAGCACAATCAGTGTCAGAAGAGTCCCCACCCATTATGGCTTCGAAAATTCGTACCGAATCAGAATTAAACACCGAGTTGCCGTCAAGAGTGCGGCCGGCAGGAAATTCTATATCCAAAACAAAAGGGTTTACCGTCGACCAGCCATCTAACGCACTTAAGGCTACGTATGGGTCTGACTCATCAGTTGGATCATCCACAGGTAAATTAAGCGTACCATCAGTTGTTCCTTGAAACAGTAGGTCATTAGGTACTGATAGCTTTCCTGCCGTTGGGTCAAATACCACTCTTGCAGAAGGTGTTACAGCAGGCTCTCCTGCTGCAACCTTGTCATTTACATCTTTTATTGTTTCGTTTTCACATGCAGTTAATCCTAAGCTGCTTGCAATAACCAAACTAAGCACTAGCTTTTTCATCATATCTCCCCATAGACGTGTCTGTTGTTCATATACTCTTATTTGTCTCGCATTGACTCTAATTATTAATAATTCGCGATACAGTCAAACAAGTTGGACCAGTCAAACTTAACCCAAGCACATTAATTTCGCCACTCTTTTTTACACTAAAGTAGCTTTTTTCTTAACAATAGTAACTTTTACTCGTTTCTCTTGCTGAGTCAGCGTAAAATTAACTTACGTTATTACAACCTTAACTATATTATGTTTGATTATTCTATTTCTACAAACTGCTTAGCTCAAAAAATTATTTTAGTCACCGGTGCGGGTGATGGAATTGGACGTACAGCTGCATTAACCTATGCAAAATTAGGCGCTACTGTTATTTTATTAGGTAAAACAGTCAAAAAGTTAGAAGCTGTTTATGATGAGATTATTGCTCAAGGTAGTGCAGAACCAGCCATTATTCCGCTTGATTTAAAAGGCGCAACCAAACAACACTATCTTGATATGTCTGCCACAATTGTTGAACAATTTGGCAAGCTTGACGGCGCCTTACTAAATGCCTCTATGCTTGGAGACTTAACACCTTTCACCCAAATAAATGAAAAAACGTGGGATGATGTAATGCAAGTTAATAGCACATCTCAGTTTTTAATGACGCAAGCGCTAATCCCTGCTCTATTAAAGTCAGAGATTGCCTCATTAGTATTTACTACATCAACAGTTGGTCATCAAGGGCGTGCTTTTTGGGGGGCGTATAGCGTATCTAAATTTGCAATTGAAGGAATGATGCAAGTTATTGCTGATGAATATGAAAACTCTTCGCTGCGAACCAATGCGATAAACCCTGGTGCTACTCGCACTAAAATGCGTGCAAGTGCATACCCAGCGGAAGATCAAGAAAAACTAGCTACAACAGAGCAAATTATGCCGCTTTATGTTTACTTAATGGCTGAAGATAGTAAGTCAGTTAATGGTAAAGTACTAAACGCTCAGTAATACTCAACTGCGTAGAACGCTTTTATAATCGAAAATATAAACAAAAAACGCCGACAATTGCCGGCGTTCTCAATTTATTTAACCTGAGTTCGGGATAATGGATGTGCATAAAAACATTTAAAATAATCGTTTACAGTGCTTTAGGTGACTTTTTATAAGTACTAGGTGCAATGGTGTACTTAGCTTATCCCGAACTCAGGTTATTTAACTCTGTTATTATGCACTGTTATTTAACGTAATTCTCTACGAAGTATTTTACCAACATTAGTTTTAGGTAACTCGTCGCGAAACTCAATAAATTTAGGTACTTTATAATTAGTTAACCCCGCCTTACAATGTGCAATTATCTCTTTTTTGCTAGGCTTAGGATCTTTCACAACCACAAACAATTTAACGGCTTCGCCACTTGCTTCATGAGGTACGCCAATAGCGGCTGCCTCAATGATTGATGGATGACTCACTGCAATTTCTTCAATCTCATTCGGGAATACATTAAAGCCTGAAACTATGATCATATCTTTCTTACGATCAACAATTTTAAAGAAGCCATTTTCGTCCATCACAGCAATGTCGCCAGTAGACAACCAGCCATCTTTCAAGACTTCGTCTGTGGCATCTTGGCGGTTATAATAACCAGCCATAACTTGCGGGCCTTTAACTAACATTTCCCCTGACTCGCCTTGTGCTACATCATTACCATCTTCATCAACGATACGTATATCAGTTGATGACGCAGGTAAACCAATGCTGCCACTATAATGCTGCTGATTATAAGGACATAAAGTGACTAATGGCGCACACTCGGTTAAACCATACCCTTCAAGTAAGCGCGTTTTTGTTACTTGCTCCCACTTTTCGGCAACAGGTCGTTGAACGGCCATACCACCGCCGAGTGAAACTTTTAAGTTGCTAAAATCTAGTGCATCAAATCCTGGGGTATTTAATAAACCATTAAACAGTGTATTAACTCCCGTTATTGCAGTAAATTTGTAGGCAGATAACTCTTTCACAAAACCTGGCATATCTCGGGGGTTAGTAATTAATAAGTTAGTGCCGCCTAAAGTAACAAATGTTAAGCAATTAGCCGTTAATGCGAAGATATGATAAAGCGGTAGTGCAGTAACTACGAGTTCTTTACCTTCTTCAAGTTGTGGCTTTATGGCCGCTTTAGCTTGCTCTAAGTTAGCCACCATATTTCGGTGTGTTAGCATAGCACCTTTAGATACACCTGTTGTTCCACCTGTGTATTGTAAAAAAGCAAGATCGCTCCCCGTTAAAGCAACTGGCGTGTAAGGTAAATTAGCCCCCTTGCTAATCACTTGATTAAAGTTAACCGTATTGGCAAGCGTAAATTTCGGTACCATTTTCTTGATGTACTTTATTACAAAGTTAACCAACTGTGCCTTAGGAAAGCCGAGTCTGTCACCCAACGAGGTTAAAATAACTTTTTCAATTGGTGTTTTATCAACTACCTCAGCTAACGTATGAGCAAAGTTTTCCACAATCATCATCGCTTTTGCGCCGGAGTCTTTTAACTGATGTTCTAATTCGCGAGCTGTATACAATGGGTTTACGTTAACAACAGTCAGCCCAGCTAAAAGTGCGCCAAATAATGCAATAGGGTATTGCAAACAATTAGGTACCATAATGGCAAACTTATCACCTTTTACTAACCCTAAATCATTTTGTAAATATGCCGCAAATGCAGTAGCTTGTTGCTCTAACTCGGTGTATGTTATTTCAGCACCCATATTAATAAACGCCGCTCGGTCAGCATAAATGCCCACGTATTTATGGAACATTTCCACTAGAGAAGAATATTTATCAGGATCTATCTCAAAAGGAACTCCTGGGGGATAGCTTTTTTCCAACCAAATTTTTTGCACTTCTCTCTCCTCTAATTTCAACCGAATTTTAGCTGTTATTAATATTCTTTTTGATGCGGCTAAAATTTAAAACACTCGTTTGAATTTCGTTTTACTTGAATACTGGTCTAATGTCTACACTTTTACTTTAAAAAATGCGCTATTGCTTAATTATTACACGAATTCTGATTAATGAAAGCTGAAATTTCTTCAGCTACCCTCTTCGGGCCTTCCATATGAAGGTGATGTCCTCCAGGAAGCTTTTTCATGACAATAGATTTAAACAAAGGACCAAAAAACGTTATTCCTTCACTTACCATGTCTAAACCTTTATCACCATAAATAAGTAAAACAGGTCTACTAATATCACTAATAAATTGTTTTGCTTGGGCTAGTGTTAGGCGATAAGGTGAAGTCATTCGCAAGCGGCTGTCAGAGCTCCAAACAAAACCATCACTTTGCTTAACTATACCTCGTTTAACAATTAATTCAGCATTTTCAACACTTAAATCTGATACTGCTACTCTAGCTTTTACCGCTGAAGAAAGCTCTGTATGTATTGCCTTTTTTTTAGCTGCATTTGCAAGTCGACTCAGCATACCTTGGCGTAATTGCTGTGTGGTTTCTTGCTCTGTAGCACTAATAAAACCTATAGAATCTACCAAGGTTAATGTGTTGACTCTCTCTGGAAATGCTGCAGTAAAGGCTGAAGCAATCATTCCTCCCATTGAGTGTCCAACAATATCAAGGCATTGCCATTGATTTAATTCAAATAACGCTAATAAATCATAAATATAATCAATAAAGTGATAATGCGCGTCTTGGCTTCTATGTGATGAAAAGCCATGTCCTGGCCAATCTATGGCTATTACACGCTTATCTTTTAAATAAGGCGCTAAGGGTAAAAAACTAGCGGCATTATCCAGCCAACCATGTAAACAAAGAATAATATCGTCATTTTCATCACCCCAAGCCATACCTCTAAGCGTTATTTCACCTAAATTAAAACTAACTTCTTCTTGTATCATGCGGTATGCGCCTAGTTAGAAAACAACTTACTTTTTATTGGTATTACTGGGTTGTTTTTGTTGAGCATGGCTTCTTTTTATAACAATGGGGCGTTGATAATACGTGTACGGATAAAATGGTTGGCCGTACATTGTTGAACCCCAATGACCGCTATGTGTAAGATTTACATCCACTTTTTCAATATTTTTCCATAAATGAACATTTGATGCTTTAATAATGGGAAACAAATACTCATGCTCGCCTATTTTTCCTTGCTCTGGGGCACTAATAGTACCTAGTGCAGTGATACTTCTACCAACTTTATAAATAACAGGATCAAGCAAGCCGTTATAATACACACGAAAACGTCCTAGCGTTTCATCTTTAGGCTTTGGACGAGCTGACGACGTCAAAGGAAAATTAACAATTTCTAGCATTGAGTTATCAGCATTATTAGTAACCTTAGCAATTACACCACCCCAACGTGCGCTATTGCCTATGTTTGCTTCTTGCTCTGCTTTGGCAGACTCAAAAGGAATTAAGCGGGTTGTATCTGCAACTGAAAGTTTTTCTGGGATATTGCTACAAGCTCCCAAGGTTGTGATCAACATTATACTTATCAATATATTAAACTTCATTTAAACACCTTTATTTTAATGCGATTTAGAAAGCTCACTATTCTTTTGTGCCTTTGCTAGCAATACTATGCCACTAATAGTGATAACACACCAACAGATTACCCAAAACATTTCAGGTATACCCGTTTGCTGTGCTAAAGCACTACCATCACCTATATTACGTCCGTCAATTAAATACCAAGGACTTTTAATACTATTTAATAGCACCATAACCCCAGTAACTTGCAAGCTCAACTTCAAATAAAAAGATCGGCCATATCTTAATTTAACAACAACTAAAGACAAGAGTAGTAAAATAATACCAATGGTTAATATATCTCTACTCCAAAGTAGCAAAGTAACAATGAATAATAGTATAAGTATCAGTGCGAATATTTGTGCAAGTCGGTGGTGAAGCCCTGCCATAAGGTAATAAATAACACCCCATATCGCCGCGCCAGCATAGCCAAAAAAGCTAATAAAAAATGTACTACCACCCAATGTTGTACATAAACCGGCACCGTTAGCAAATAGCTGAATTCGTACAATTTCGCCGCCGGTAGCTAACGCAGCAATTCCATGACTTACTTCATGAAAATAACTTTCTAGCCATTTAAACGGTATTGAAATAATAGGTATTTGCATCAATATCACTGCGGCAAGAACCACAAAATAAAAGTAATATCGAATAAATATAGAATTAGATGATGTTATTTTTTCGCTCATTATACGAACAAGTCGACGCCAAAGGTTTGTTGAATAGACTCTCTTTGTGCAATGTTTTCGACTGAGCGATAGCTATTTACAGCAAATTGATTTTGTTGAGAAGGTCTGTCATAACCATTTTTCTCAGAAACCACTTTATTCACATCGCTTGTACGCTCTTGATTAAATTGTGCTACTCGTGCCAACGCTTGTTTATCAATATCAAGTCGAGACCCTTGATTTTTCTCGTTATCTTGCTCTTTAGCACGAGCTTGATCACGTTGATTATTAATCAACGTTTTGCTCTGTGTTTGCTCTACTTTCCCTGTTATTTTCGACAACAATAACGGGTTAGTATTTGAATTATTAATTTGCATAAGTATCAATTTATCAAATATTGGCAAAATAACAAACTTTCTGCGAAAAATAGTTTAGTTACTACTTCAACCACTGCTTGGTTGTTTAACTTAACCACCTATTTAACGCCCTGGTAATTTTTTCCAAGAGACTGTATCTCGTACATAAACAGGCTGTGCAAATTCAGCAGAAACAGCTAAGCCATTTTTAAAATCTTCCATGCCTATAGTTAACATTGATCGTGCATCAGGATAAAGAATTTCAGGACTGCCCGCATTAGTTTTATACACTGACAATTCTTGATATGCGTCCCAGCCAGTTCCTACACCATAAACAGGCGCGGCTAACGTAACTTCAGCACTAGAATAATGTTCTACCACTTTTATCGGCGGCAATACTGCTTCTGGAATTTTTTCTTCCATAATCCCTTGAGCATTAACAGAAAAGTAGCCGGTATAAACCTCTGACATTCGAGCATCTATTGCAGCAATTACATTTGTTTGTTGAAACTGCTCATAAGCTTGCTGCGCCATCGCTCTTAAGGTAGACACGCCAACCACGTTTAATTGGGCTGAAAAAGCCAAACCTTGCACTACACCAATGCCAATGCGCACTCCGGTAAAACTGCCTGGTCCTCGGCCAAAAATCAAGCCATCGAGTTCGGCTAAGGTACACCCTGCTTTAGTTAATATACTGTCGATCATTGGCAACAACACAGTAGAGTGTGATTGAGGACACAACTCAAATTGATGATAAATATTGCCGTTAAAGTTTAATGCCACTGAACATGCTTCAGTTGACGCATCTATTGCCAAATAGTTCAAATGCTTTCTCTATAAGTGTGGTTTGCTTTTTTGATGTAACGCATTCAGAAATTCACTTGCTTGAGCAATGTTTCTACTGCGCTTCATATCAGGTAAGCTTTTTAAAAAAACTTGTCCGTAAGGACGGTTTACTAATCTATCGTCACATATTACCAGAACACCTTGGTCGGTTACATCACGAATTAAACGACCAACTCCTTGCTTAAGTGCAATAACAGCTTGTGGTAGTTGTATTTCGCTAAAGGGGTCTTTACCTTGCCGCCTAACGTCTTCACTTCTTGCTTGTAGCATTGGTTCATCAGGCGATGCAAACGGTAATTTATCAATAATAACACAGGTGAGTTTATCACCACGCACATCAACTCCTTCCCAAAAACTAGCCGTTGCTAATAACACTGCGTCTTCGTTTGCAATAAACTCAGCAAGCAATAGTCGTTTGCTCATTTGCCCTTGAACTAATAAAGGTGTGTCGGTTTGTTCAGATAATATTTCAGCGACTAAATTGAGCATCCGATAACTGGTAAATAATAAAAAACAACCGCCTTTACTAGCATTAATCAGGGGGATAGCTAAATCAGCCAATGCTTGAGCTCGACCAACATGATTTGCATCAGGTAGATATCGAGGCACAATTAATTGCGACTGATTTAAGTAATCAAAAGGACTATCAAGTAACTGCGTGGTAGCAGAATGAAGGCCAAGCTGTTCAGAAAAGTGATTAAAACCTCCATTAACCGCAAGTGTTGCAGAGGTAAAAACCCAACCAGCATTAGACTGCTTTATATACTCACTAAATTTATCAGCCACTGTTAATGGCGTTATATGTAACACCACATGCCGCCGTGTTGTTTCGTACCAAAAACTAATACCATCGGTTTCAACATTAGCCATCAGATCATACTTAGCTAAAATATTAACCGCTCGTTCGAAACAATTATCAATTGCTTCATTGCGAGAAATACAAAGCTTTAACACCTGATATAAGAAGTCGATATCCACTTTTAATACAGCAAAAACTTGTGCGAAGCGAGCCTGATTAATTTTATCACGCCAATTACCTCGCTCAGGATCACGCCCAAATAATAGGCGAAACTCTTGTGCCGTGCGTTGAAGCTTTTCAGCTGCCTTAGATAATTGTTTAACGTCAGTTAATTCTGTGTGGTATTGCTGCAACACGTCGCTGCATAAATCTAAAATTTGACGAGTTGAAAATGCTTCACCAAAATATTCACTAGCAATATCAGGGATTTGATGAGCTTCGTCAAATATTACCACATCTGCTTTAGGTATCAACTCACCAAAACCAGTATCTTTAAGTGCCATATCAGCAAAAAATAAATGGTGGTTAACCACAACAACATCGGCTTCAATAGCATTTTTACGCGCTTTAATTAAATAACAATCTTCAATGTTTGGGCATTCTTTGGCTAAACAGTTATCTAACGTACTAGTAACATAAGGGAAAATCGTTGAATCTTCCGCAACATTCTCTAACTCGCCAATATCCCCAGTGGAAGTACTATTAGCCCAGGTACGAATATTGACAAAATCAGCTAGCATTTGTGCATCAAGTTGACCTTTTTCTCTAGCATAAAGATCTAAACGGTATAAGCATAAATAATTGGCTCGCCCTTTTAATAATGCAATTTGGGCATTAGTTGCTAACGCTTTTCGTATAAGAGGAATGTCTTTATAAAAAAGTTGCTCTTGGAGATTTTTAGTACCAGTTGACACTATTACTTTTTTTTCCGATAGCAGCGAGGGGATCAAATATGCAAAAGTTTTACCTGTACCTGTACCCGCTTCTACAATTAAGCTTGTTTTGTTATTGATAACACGCTCAACCTCAAGTGCCATATCAATTTGAGCCTGTCTAGGTGAATAGGCAGTTAATACGTTAGCTAAAATACCGGAAAGGGAAAATGCGTGCTCTACTGGGGTCATTGGATCGGTAACGAGAAAATTTTGGCGTTATTATATACCTAAGCTGTTGTAATATGCGAGTTAGTGAAACATAGCGAGCGATAAAAGACGAGTTCAAAATATCTTTGAGCAATAACGTTGTGCTCAAAATACGATAAACATAATAAAATACTAGGGCGTGTTGATCTTTGTTGTACATTTTTTGCAGCGATTTATTTGATGTTTATGCAAGGCTGAGCTTATGTAATGAGGTTGCTCCCCATAAATAAGTGAAAACGCCGTAGAAATACCAAAGAGGCGCTGTCCTACGGATACGTTTAAACATGATTTACTTTTTGTTGCCTACATGGAAGTAGGTACTTAGCGTGAGCAGGACGCGGAAGCTGTGCCTACATGGAAGTAGGTACTTAGCGTGAGCAGGACGCGGAAGCTGTCTAGCTCATTTATGTAAATAACTACACTTTACTCGCTACGCCTCAATTAAATTATGCTTAATTCTTACAAAATTTGTACTCAAAAGTTCAACACGCCCTAATGTATGCTCTTAAACCATTAAAATCCGCAGCAAGAATTTACGCACCTACCTACTTAATGTCATTTAGCATAAAGAAATGGCATATCAGACTTGGGTTTATTGTTTGTCTGCGCTTTCAAGTTCTTTTATCTTATTTGCTATCGACTCAGCTTCAACAGTGATCATTGCATAAGATTTAATATCGCCATTTCTTTGCGCATGCATAGCTTGCTCAAGTTTAGCTTCGTAAGCACTATTTAGTTTCTTTATTGGGTTAGTTTTTTTAAATATTGAAAACATTAGTTTCATTTTTAAATGAATGGTTTAATGTAGTACGTATTAAAGTGGACTTTAGTTTAAAACTATGTAAAAAGTAGAGATTATTGCTAATTTATTTTTCTCTTATTAGAACAAGGATTTCACAGGTAATAACTTATGGATCGAGTAAAAATTACAGTATTAAGTGTTTTTCTAGGACTCTTGTACGCATATTTCGCTGTTTATATTGCTGGTATTGGCGCTGCTATAGCAATTCCTGCTGAAATTTTGACACCTTTTGTTAAAGACTACCCAATATTCACTTTTGCAATGATCGACCTGATTACAATAGGCCTCCCTTTAATTATTATTTATTGTGTATTTGCTTTGTTGATTAATCATTTAAATGTGAGCAAAAGCTATTTTCCGTATATTGCCCTATTGCTGCCATATTTTGCTTTAAGCATCTATTTTTTTTCCTTAATGGAGCCGCCTCAAAATTGGGTATATACATTCGGTACAATAGTCCCAAGGTATTTTGTGCTTATTGTGTTCGCCATTTTCTTTATCACTCGAGCGACTCGTTATAAATAGTGTTAAAAGCGGCGTAATAAAATATAGTGAAGAAAGTTGAAAAATTTATCAGTACTACTTAGCAACACAAAGGTATGCTAAACAAATATATCTAAATGAGGGCTGTCTTCTTCGTCTTTATCTTGATGGTCTTTCGGGTGTATAATTTCATCTCTATTTGTAATAACATCTTCAGACGCTTTAATGCCCTCTTCAAAGTCTTTCTCTTCTGGGTGTTCTTTATTATTTTTAGATGAACTTTTTTCTTCTTTATTTTTTGCCGACGAGTGATATCTCTCGTGATGCTCTAACTTATTTTCATCATCGTTTAACTCCTTTGTGCCCTGCTCTTTAAATAACGCTTTTACTTTAAGTGACTCTGGTTTAATAGTCACAGGCACAACTTTAGTAAGCGCCGTTGTAAAAATATCCACTGGGTATCCCTTACATATAATTATACTAAGCTTAACTACCTTTCTTAGGTTATCGGCAGGTTGATGCTTTTCATAAAGCTTATATCAATTTATTTCTTTGTCTTCTCATTCTGATTATCGAAACATAAAATGACTTAGCGTAAAAATAATGGTCAGATTTAACTATTATTAATCACTTCATATCTTAGATATCACCTAGTAACAAAATTATGAGCTTATTAAAGCGTGTTTAACAGCCAATACCTTGCTTTGGGTCGTCAAAAAAAATGCAGATAGATGCCTAAATAGCATTACTATAATTGTATCATTGGGTAAAAGCGCTTAAATCTAACTGAAGCTATATAAGTTTTATCAACCACATATAACAATTACTGATAACGTTAGCACATAAAACACTTGCCCTGAAGCGTATTTCACAGTAGTGTATTTAGCAATTAGGCTATTGCAGTGAAATTAAGCAGTTTCATTGCTTTATCAATTACCAAATAAACAGTTAATTAAAAGAGAACATAATGATTTTAAACCTGACTACTATCCATCATCATCACCATCACACGGATTAGCCACTCAGGTATATTCGCTGAAGGGCTATGGACCTTTCAGCGGCACTAGAATTAAAGTATATCAGTTTTCTAAACCCCCGAAAGAGTCCCACTCTTTCGGGGGTTTTCGCATTTTTGGGGCGGATAAATTGTATATACAGGAAGTAATACCAAAAACACTTACAAAAATTACTTTATAGCACTCTGTTTGAAGAAATATTCACTTTCTTATACAGATTGATATTACCAACAAATTCAATAGATTAGGAATTATAAAATGACAACAGAAACTCGACTACGCATAGCAATGCAAAAATCAGGAAGATTAAGCGACGACACACAGGCATTACTTAAACGCTGTGGATTAAAGTTAAACGTTAGCGATCGTCGTTTACTTGCACATGTTACAAATATGCCAATCGATATTATGCGCGTTCGCAGCTCTGATATTCCTGGGCTTGTAATGGATGGTGTTTGTGATCTTGGAATTGTTGGTGATAATACCTTAGAAGAAACAGCGCTTGAGCGTGAACGTATGGGAAATAAGTCTTCATATATTCGTACCACAGGATTAAATTTTGGCGATTGTAGACTGTCTATTGCAATGCCAGAAGGCTTTAATTACCAAGGTGTAAAAAGTTTGGATGGCTTACGTTTTGCCACCACCTATCCACAACTGCTAAACCGCTTTGCTCGTGATAAAGGCATAAACGTTGAATTTTGTCTATTAAATGGTTCGGTCGAAGTTGCCCCGCGAGTGGGGTTAGCCGATGGTATTTGTGATCTCGTTTCTACTGGCGCAACATTAGAAGCTAATGGTCTAGTTGAAGTAGAAGAAATTTTTCATTCAAAAGCTTCTTTAATTCAAACAGCATCTCCGCTGTCTGCACCCAAACAAAAAATACTAGACACACTACTGCCACGCATTCAAGGTGTAATGAAGGCCAAAGAAAGCAAGTACATAATGCTCCATGCCCCTAAAGATAAAATTAGTGAGGTAAGTGCATTAATGCCAGGGAAAGAAACACCTACTATTTTACCTTTAGCTGGTCGAGACGATTTAGTAGCCGTACATGTTGTTGCTACTGAGACCTTTTTCTGGGAAACCATGGAAGAATTGAATGCGCTTGGTTGTAACTCAATTTTAGTTATGCCAATTGAAAAAATGATGAGTTAATGCGGAATAGATCATGATTAAAGAAATTATTAATTGGCAAGCGCTAAATGCACAAGCAAAGCAAGATGTATTATCGCGTCCTGCCATTGCACAAAGCGCATTATTGTCCCACCAAGTAGCTAATATTTTAAATAAAGTAAAAGCAGATGGTGATAAAGCATTATTTGAATTAACTGAGCAATTTGATGGTATAAAGCTACCAACCCTAACAGTGCCCGAAAATACGATAAAGAACGCGAAAAAAGCATTATCTAGTGAACGGTTAGCGGCGATTGAAACAGCCTACAGCCAAATAAAGCGCTTTCATCAAGCACAAGTAGCCGAAGACATAACCGTAGAAACAACACCTGGTGTTCGTTGCTCTTTAAAAACTGAAGCAATAGAAAGTGTTGGTTTGTATATTCCCGCTGGCAGTGCACCACTACCTTCGACAGTATTAATGTTAGGCGTTCCGTCACAATTAGCGGGTTGTAAACGCACAGTTTTAGTTTGCCCACCAGACACACAAGGCAATATAGCCAATGAAATTATTGTGGCAGCACAGCTCTGTGAAATTGACGAAATTTATACTGTTGGTGGTGCGCAAGCTTGTGCCGCGTTAGCTTTTGGCACCGAAACAATAAAACCAGTGAATAAAATTTTTGGCCCTGGCAATAAATATG
This sequence comes from Thalassotalea piscium, assembly GCF_030295935.1. Classification (NCBI taxonomy): domain Bacteria; kingdom Pseudomonadati; phylum Pseudomonadota; class Gammaproteobacteria; order Alteromonadales; family Colwelliaceae; genus Thalassotalea; species Thalassotalea piscium. The sequence continues at coordinate 1,492,682 of NZ_AP027362.1, read as the reverse complement.
TTACTGAAGCTAAAAAACAACTCGCGCAACAGGTAGCTGGTTTCGCTATTGATATGCCTGCAGGCCCATCGGAAGTACTGGTAATTGCTGATAACAATGCCAATGCAGCTTTTGTTGCTGCCGACTTGCTCTCACAAGCTGAACACGGCCCTGATAGCCAAGTTATTTTGCTCTCAAACAGCCATGCTTTATTAACTAAAGTACAAGCCGAATTAACAATACAACTCGCCTTATTGTCTCGTCGAGAGATAGCCGAGGAAGCACTAAAGTTAAGTCGTTTAATTTTATGTAAAGATCTTAGTCAGGCTGTCACTATATCGAACGAATATGGCCCAGAGCACCTAATAATTCAAACCGACAATGCTCAAGCTTTATTAGCTAACTTACGCAATGCAGGTTCTATTTTTGTTGGGGCTTACACCCCTGAGTCAGCTGGCGACTATGCAAGTGGCACCAACCACGTATTACCGACTTACGGTTACTCTAAAGTGATCAGTAGTTTGTCTTTAGCTGACTTTTCAAGACGATTTACTGTGCAAGAAATTACCCCTGAAGGATTAATTGCACTTGCCCCATGCATAAAAGAATTAACTGATGCTGAAGGGCTAGATGCACATAAACGAGCCGTTACTATTCGTTTAGATACGCTAAACATGGAGAAAAAATAATGAGTATTGCCAACAAGCTAGCGCGCAAAGAGCTAGTAGAAATGGTGCCTTATCAATCTGCAAGACGGTTGCAGGCAGGTAATGGGTCGTTTAATTCAAAAGTTTGGTTAAATGCGAATGAGGCATCTGGTCCAGGTATTTATCAAGTAAACAGTGATTGCATTAACCGTTACCCTGACTTTCAGCCGGATAGCTTACTTAACGCATATGCACAATATTGTGGGCTACCAAGGTCACAAATTTTAGCAACACGTGGCGCTGATGAAGGCATAGAATTACTCATTCGTACTTTTTGTAAAGCCTATCAAGACAGTATATTAATTTGCCCCCCGACCTACGGTATGTATGCGATCAGCGCTGAAAATCACGGCGCAGGCATTATCAAAGCTCCTTTAATTGATTGCCAATTAAACTTAGAAGCTTTGCAAGCTCAAGTGGGCAAAGTAAAAGTGGTATTTTTATGCTCACCCGGCAACCCTACAGGTAATTTATTACCTGCAGAGCAAATTAAGGCTGCCATCAAAATGTTTGCTGATACAGCCATTGTGGTGGTTGATGAAGCCTACATAGAATTTTCGCCTGAGCAAACAGCTGTTAGTTGGATAAACCAGTACAGTAATTTAGTTGTATTAAGAACCTTATCTAAAGCCTTTGCTTTAGCCGGTTTGCGTTGTGGATTTACCTTAGCAAGTAGCGACATTATCAGCATGTTAAGTAAAGTTATCGCACCTTACCCTGTCCCTTCGCCCATCGCTGAAATTGCCAGTTCTATATTAACTGACGATGGTATTGCTCAAATGCGTATTCGAGTACAAGAAACGTGCATACTGCGCAAGCAGTTAATTGAGTGGTTAGACGAGCAACCATGGTGCACTAAGGTTTATGCGAGCGATGCTAACTTTGTGCTATTTGCCTGTGAAGATAAGGATCTAGTGTTTAATACACTTAGCCAGCAAGGCATTTTGATACGAGATCAATCTAAGCAACTACAACTTAGCAATTGTTTGCGCATCAGTATTGGTAGTGAACGAGAAATGTCACTGTTAAAGCAAACACTTATCAATTTATTACCTAGCATTACAGCTAACACTACAACCTCAGCAGCAGAGAAGTAACATGGCCACTAATACCAAAAATCAAAACATATTATTTATCGACAGAGACGGGACCTTAATTGAAGAGCCTGTTAGCGACAAACAAGTTGATAACCTAGAAAAACTAGTATTCGAGCCTAATGTGCTACCTGTACTGCTTTCACTACAAAGCAAAGGTTACCGCTTAGTAATGGTATCAAACCAAGATGGTTTAGGTACTACTAGTTATCCGCAAGCAGACTTTGATTTACCGCATAATAAAATGATGGATTTATTCACATCTCAAGGCGTTATGTTTGATGATGTTTTATTATGCCCGCATTTTGAGCATGAAAATTGTAGTTGCCGTAAGCCTAAGCTAGGTTTAGTCAGCGACTACCTACAGCAAGGAAAAGTAAATTTTGCTAATTCTTATGTTATTGGCGACCGTGAAACAGATGTTCAATTAGCCGAAAATATGGGCATTAAAGGTATTTTATATAGTCGAGAAAGCAATAACTGGAATGAGATCGCATCCCAATTATTAACATCGCCGCGTAAAGCAAACGTAGTACGAACAACAAAAGAAACGGATATTAATGTGGCAGTTAACTTAGATAGCATTAGCCCTGTTACTATCAAAACAGGTTTAGGTTTTTTTGACCACATGCTTGAACAAATAGCCACTCACGGCGGGTTTAGCTTAAGTGTTAATGTCGATGGAGATTATCATATTGACGAACATCACAGCGTTGAAGATACCGCCCTTGCACTTGGACAAGCATTAAAACAAGCACTGGGCGATAAGCGTGGTATTGGCCGTTTTGGTTTTGTACTGCCAATGGATGAATGCCGTGCGGAATGTGCAATCGATTTATCAGGCCGCCCATGGTTAGAGTTTGACGCTAAGTTCACTGATAATAGAGTGGGCACAATGTCTACACAAATGGTATCGCATTTTTTCCGCTCTTTAGCTGACTCTATGGCAATAACCATACATTTATCAACCACCGAAGGTAATTGCCATCACCAAGTCGAAAGCCTTTTTAAAGTATTTGGTCGCGCGCTTCGCCAAGCACTTACGGTAAATGGCAATGTACTTCCTAGTACAAAAGGAACGCTATAGTGATTTACCAAGAAATGCCTAATGAGAAAAACGATAAAGCAAAGAATGTAATTGTCGATACCGGGTGCGCTAATTTATCATCGGTGCAATTTGCTGTTGAACGCTTAGGTTTTAACGTGATTGTTACTGACGACATTGAGTTAATAAAAGCCGCTGACAAAGTCATTTTACCCGGTGTGGGTAGTGCCCGTCATGCCATGGAAAACATTCGTTCCAAAGGCTTAGTTGAAACGTTACAACAACTTACTCAACCGGTATTAGGCTTTTGTTTAGGTATGCAGCTGATGGCGCGCAGTTCAGTTGAGGGTGCAACTAATCAACCTATCGAATGCTTAGGGCTGATACCGACTGATATTGTTGCACTTAATGCTAACAACTTACGTTTACCACACATGGGTTGGAATACGCTGATTAATGTAAATAATCATCCAGTATTTAACAATATAGATGTCGGCGACTACTTCTATTTTGTTCACAGCTTCGCTGCCCCAGTTAGCGAGTTTACGGTTGCAAGTTGTGAGTATGGCACAAAGTTTTCAGCTGCAATTGCTAAAGATAACTTTATCGGTTGTCAGTTTCATCCTGAACGCTCAAGTGAACTAGGTAGTAAAATAATCAACAATTTTTTAAATTTATAACTTTCAATAACCGTTTCAAATAAGCACTATTTGAAGTGGGAACAATAAACTATTACGGAGTTTATAATTATATAATGAGTACTTTTGAAGTAGTAATTGAGAAAAAGAATAACATTAGGAGCGGTAATTTATGATGATCCCCGCAATAGATCTGATCAATGGTGAAGTTGTTCGTTTATATCAAGGTGATTACGAACAAAAAACAAACTATCAATATTCACCAAGTGAACGACAAAATGCGTATGCAAATGCTGGCGCAAAAGTGATGCACTTTGTTGATTTAGACGGTGCTAAAGACAGCACAAAACGCCAGCTTGATACATTAAAAACCCTTGTGAATCATCCAACGATGATCATACAAGTTGGCGGTGGTATTCGCAGCGAAGAAGATGTAAAGCAATTACTGGCACTTGGCGCAAACCGCGTTGTAATTGGTTCACTGGCCATTAAACAACCTGAAGTAGTGATTGAATGGTTAAAAAAGTATGGCGGTGAGAAAGTTGTTTTAGCACTCGATATTAAAATTGACGCTCAAGGTAATAAAACGTTACCAACGCATGGTTGGATAGAAGACAGCGGCGTTAATCTAGAAGATTTGCTAGTACAATATCAACATGCGGGCATCAAACATGTGCTATGTACTGATATTAGTAAAGACGGCACATTAACTGGAACCAATGTTGAGCTCTATCAAGAGCTATGTAGCAATTACCCTGAAATTCAGTGGCAGGCATCTGGAGGTATTGGCAGTTTAGACGATATAAAAGCACTTGTTCCTACAGGTGTTGCAGGGGTAATTTTGGGCCGTTCGTTATTAGAAGGTAAATTTACTCTAGCAGAAGCTATTGATTGTTGGCCACTTCCATAACTTCTACTTTTAGGGTGATTCAAGCAAATAGCTGTCAAAGAAAAGGCTACCAACTGATCTCCCCTATTAATAAAAAATAAAGCATAGTTGGTTACCCATACTATGCTTTATTTGATTTTGACAAGGTCTCAACCGGTATCTGGGCGTTAGGCTAACGCAGGAACAGTTACCGAGAATAACCCTTCTCTACAATCAATGCTTTGCCATTAATCCTTTAAGTTCCGGCCAAGAGATCACTTATACCAGTTTCATTAATTAAGTGATCTACTTTATACGCAGTAAAAATGATCACATAGTTAGTGAGATTGGTATTACTTAAAACTTATAACTAACACCAATTTCAAATGAACGCTCTGGTCCAACATAAATGCCTTGACGTAACCCCGTAATGTAGCGTTTATCTGTCAAGTTTTTTACAGCGCCAAACAAACGCAAGTTAGTCGCTAAATTATATTGTGCCGTTAAATCTAGTAACGTATAAGATGGCATTAAGCCGCCCCAAATACCGCCTGCAGCATCTGTTGGGATCTCTTCTACGTTACTTGCATCACCGTATTGCTCACCACGGTGATGAACAGTTAGCGCAGTATTTAAATGCTCAAGTTGATAATTAAAAGTTAAATTAGCAACAATTTTTGGTGCGTAAGGCAATCTATTCCCTTTATTTTCACCACTGGTAAACTCTGAGGTAGGCACCCAAGTAGCGTTACTATCTATGCTAAAGCCACCGCCTAGTTTATAACCAAGCATAAACTCCATACCTACATGCTCAGTTTTACCACCATTAGACTGTGATAAGTTTGGATCGCTATTACCAGTAACAACCTGATTACTAAAATCCATCAGAAAAGCTGCAACTTCATAACTAAAATCACCTTGATTGCTACGTAAACCTAACTCATAGTTAGTTGAGCGTTCGCCATCTAAATTTTGATCTGTCAAGCCATCAAGAGCAACACCATTTGATGCTGGAGAAAAAGCGCGGTATACACCACCATAAAACTGAGCAAACTCGTTTAAGTTATAAGTAACGCCAACACCTGGCAAATATTCAGTATTACTAGTTTTAGCGGTACTATTATCATCTGTTAATATCACACGTTTTTGCTCGTATGACTCAACTCGTAAACCCGGTGTAACAGCAAAACGATCACTTAACTCAATACGAGTTTGCCCATGAGCGGCAAAACTGTCTGCTGAATCAATTCTGTGACGATCATTCACACCTGTACGATCAGAGCTGCGCACTGCTCGAATACGTGTATCATTTGATTCTTCTTGCATATAACGTAAACCGAACTCACTATTTGCAGGCATACCAAATAGATCATGGTCTAATAGTAAACGAGTTTCTATACCTACACGTTCAAATGAACGATTATTACCTGATAGTGTGTCTTTATAAATCCATCGTCCAGCTAAGTTAGAGGCATCAGTATCGACATTATAGCGCCAATAATCACGACTTACTTCGCTCCAATACACCAACGTTTTTAATGTTGCTTGATCAGAGAAAGAGACTTCATGGTTAATATCAAATGCTGTGCGGTCTGTTAAAAATACATCATCCGCTCCTGGGTTATAATCAGCACCAGCTAAATAATCGTCCATTAACAAACCACGATAAGAGATCTCAGCGTCATTTTCATAGCGTGATACTTTAATACCAATCTTTTGATTTTGATTTAAAATAACGCCAGCCTTAGCCATAACATCTGTCATTTCATAGCCTTTATCCATAAAGCCGTCGCTAGAAGCATGTGTTGCAACAATTCCCGCAAAAGCATCACCAGATTGGCTTTGGCCACCCGCTTCTAAACTTAACTCTTGCATATTAAACGAACCGACTCGACCAGTAAGCATTACACCATCATCAGGTGTTTTTGTTTGGTAATTAACCACCCCACCTATAGTTGACGGGCCATAACGAAGTGAGGCTGAACCTTTTAATACTTCAACTTGTTCTATACGTTGAATACGAGGATTAAAATAGCGATCATTACCAATAAATAAACCTGGAGCTACCGGAACGCCATCTTCTAGCATAAGAGATTTTGACTCACTTGCTGATAAGCCACGTATACCAAAGTTTGCAACAATCGACGTTTCTTCTTCGCTTTTAATATTTACACCAGGAATACGACGTAAAACATCTTCAGTAGAAAGTGGTTGAATTTTTTCAATTTCCTGGCGATTAATAACCACAACAGAGCCCGTGTGATCTAATATAACCGAATTAGCATGGCCTAATACGCTGATTACTTCCATTGCAGGCATAATTTTTTTATTTTCGTTTTCTTCAGCAATGTCTTGTTGTTGAGCAACTGCATTTAAAGATCCTAAGGCCAGCGTAATGGCTAGTGACAGCGAAGTCTTGGTTGTTCTCATATTGAGATATTCCTTAAAAATTAAATAGGCTTATAAAAAATTAGCGCGATTTAAACACAAAACAAAATGCGAATCAATATCATTAAGCTTATCTAGTGATGTAAATCAAAAAAAAGTGATTTAGTGTGAATATAATAAAGTTGTATAGGAGGTTTGTTGGTTGACGCTAACTATGTTGGAATTATTACAGTTGTGATGCAAAGTATAAAAATTGTAAAAGCGTATAAATTTGGTGATCGCACAGCAGTATTTGTCATTTAATTTCATATTTTTTTCATAACAGCAAAGCGCTAATTTTTATTGAACAATGTCGAAGTTAAGAAGTGCAGATTGTTCTATATAATAACTATTTAATTAACACTTTTTCTTAAGTTTGAGCTAGAAATACTGTATATTACCAGTCATAAATAACTGCATATTATGCATTTATATTTTTATAATGAGTTCATATTCAGCGTTCTTTGAACACTAGTAAAATAAAGTGCATCCTACACACATAAGAAAACTAAGAAAAACAAATAATATGAAATATAATCAATCACTTAAACTGTGGTGTAAATCATGCTAGCTAAGCGCATAATTCCTTGCCTTGACGTAAGAGACGGCAAAGTAGTTAAAGGTGTTCAATTTCGCAACCATGAAATTATTGGCGATATTGTACCACTTGCACAACAGTATGCTGCAGCTGGCGCCGATGAATTAGTATTTTATGATATTACCGCAAGCTCAGATGACCGCGTAGTTGATAAAAGTTGGGTTAGCCGTATAGCAAAAGTAATCGATATCCCCTTTTGTGTTGCTGGTGGTATTAAAAGTGAAGACGATGCTAAGCAAATCTTAAAGATGGGTGCTGATAAAATTAGTATTAACTCACCTGCCTTAGCTGATCCTACTTTAATTAGTCGTTTAGCAGATTACTTTGGTCAGCAGTGTATTGTTGTTGGTATTGACAGTTTTTTTAACAAAGAACTAAACACTTATCAAGTTTATCAATTTACTGGCGATGAAAGCCGTACTCAACAAACCCAATGGAACACTTTTGATTGGATTGAAGAAGTACAAAAACGCGGCGCTGGTGAAATTGTACTTAACTGCATGAATCAAGACGGCGTTCGACAAGGCTACGACATTATACAACTTAAAAAAGCAAGAGCCGTATGTAACGTACCGTTAATTGCCTCTGGTGGTGCAGGTAAAATCAGTCATTTTACTGAAGTATTTCAGCAAGCCGATGTTGATGGCGCGCTTGCCGCTAGCGTATTTCATAAAGGCGTTATTGATATAAATGAATTAAAACAACAATTAGCTCAAAATAAAATAGAGATCAGACTATGTTAATTAATCAAGAGAATATGTCGCAATTAGCATGGGATAAAATGGCTGATTTAATTCCTGCTATTATCCAACATCACGCAACGGGTGCGGTGTTAATGCAAGGGTATATGAACCAAGCGTCGCTTGCGCAAACGCTATCAACTGGTAAGGCGACATTTTTTAGTCGTTCAAAACAAGCATTATGGGTTAAAGGCGAAACTTCAGGCCATTTTTTAAATGTTGAACAAGTATTAGCAGATTGCGACAAAGACAGTCTATTAATTAGCTGCGTTCCTGTTGGACCAAGTTGTCACTTAGGCACTGAGTCGTGTTTTCCTGAGCAAAAAATAAGTCAACAAAACTTTCTAAGCCAATTAGAACAAGTAATTGCAAGTCGAAAAAATGATGACCCAAAAGATAGCTATACTGCACATCTATTTTCACGTGGTACGACTAAAATCGCACAAAAGGTAGGTGAAGAAGGCGTAGAAGTGGCACTTGCAGCCGTAGCAGAAACTAAAGAAGATCTACTCGGTGAATGTGCTGACTTGTTTTATCACACACTTGTTCTTTTACAAGACAAAAACATTGAACTAAGTGAAGTTACTCAAGTATTGATGGAACGACATAACAAATAATACCAGTTTCATTAATTAACCGTTCTACTTTTATTCACATGAAAACAGCCAAATACCAGGCCTTTATTTTCATAAAGAGTTATTCAGGACTATTACGCTCCTGCATTGGCCAGAGAAACGACATCCTTGTATCGATATTGACTAAGTAAATAGCGCCGAAGTTGATTGTTTTTGCCAGTAGAAATGAGTACATAGTTAGGTTTAACTCATCGATAATAATGAAAGGCCAAGCAGGCCTTTTCATTACTTTCCTGTCTATATACAAACTCAACACTTAACATAAAAGTTTACCCAATATTAATACCATTAATCTCACCGCTGAAGTCAGAAAACTTAAAGGAATTCAATGTTAATAACAACAAATATGACTAGGGCGTGTTGATCTTTAGAGTACAAATTTTGTACGAATTAAACATGATTTAATTGAGGCGTAGCGAATAAAGTGTAGTATTCTACATAAATGAGCTAGAACGAAAAGTAAATCATGTTTAAACGTATCCGTAGGACAGCGCCTCTTTGGTTTTTCTACGGCGTTTTCACTTATTTATGGGGAACAACCCCATTACATAAGTTCAGCCTTGTATAAACACCAAATAAATCGCTGCAAAAATGTACAACAAAGACCAACACGCCCTAATTAGTCGGCTTATAGCAAAATATTATTTGAGTAAGGTTAAGCAAAGCGCTATGATGCGCCTCCCAGAAATTATGGAAATTTTTTTCGTGCCAAGGAACGCTTATGTTTAAGTACTGGTCAATTAAAAAATACGGTAGCAAACTGTTACCAACTCTCGAAAAATACTATGGTGTAAAAAACTTTTATACGCCTTCTGAAATAAGAACTACTGTTTATCAGCAGGACTTTAATCCAGACTATCTGCCACTTGCCTATTTGCTTTTTTTAAATTCCGCTGATGTAAAGTCAGTGTTTGCTAAAGAGTTTCCATTAATTTGTCCAGAAAACTACAAAAGAGAAACGCTAGCCTACTTGCATAAAAAACAATATTTAGGTTTTTTACATATATTAAATCAGCACTAAAGTTGTAGGGTAATTAGTTCCTTGCCTTTACTTTTCACTTCACTTTAGCGCGATACCATGAAAAAATGGGTTAATGGTAAACAAGTAGATATACAAATGACCCAATTAAATTGGCAAATCAAAACATTTGATCAACTATCCAATAATGAATTGTATGATGCTTTGAAACTTCGTATTGATGTTTTTGTTGTTGAACAAACTTGCTATTACCCTGATTTAGATAACTTAGATAGAGACATACATACCCTGCATTTATTTAGCTATGAAAATAAGCAGATGGTCGCGTATGCACGCATATTAGCTAAAGGCATCTGTTATCCAGATCACATAGCAATAGGTAGAGTATTAACCGCAGCTAGTGTACGTTCAAAGGGTTACGGTCACCAACTCATAAATAAAGCTTTAACCTACTGTCAACAATACTTCCCAAGACAAAACATTAAAATATCAGCACAACAGCATTTAAGTGCATTCTATCAACAGCATGGTTTTATTCCTTGCTCAGCAATGTACTTAGAAGATGGTATCCCTCATATCTCAATGTACAAAGCGTGTACTTAATAAAACATTTAACAGAACACATTGTAAGCCATTGATTTAAAACAACTGTCATGAGGGTGTCGCGTCTTTGTCGTGGTGATATATTATATTTTAGGTAAAAGTTACTACTCCATTTACTCGTAGTGAAACAAAAGTTAAGGAACAAAATGATTATTAGAAAAATAAGATTGCAACGCGGGTGGTCACAAGAGCAATTAGCAGAGCTAAGTGGCTTAAGTGTACGAACCATTCAACGAATTGAGCGTGGACAATCAGCTGGACTTGAATCATTAAAATCTTTAGCGGCTGTCTTTGAAGTACAAGTAGCAGATTTACAACCGGAGTTAGCAATGAATACAACATCAAAATTAACCATTGAAGAAGAACAAGCTATTGAATATGTTAGAGACTTAAAAGGGTTTTATAGTCACCTAACCACGTATGTGATAGTTATTGCTTGTTTGTTTATATTTAATTTAACTTTCACACCCAGTTATTTGTGGGTTTTATGGGCAGCATTTGGCTGGGGCATTGGCGTAGTTTCTCATGCAATTAGTGTTTTTGAAGTGTTTAGCTTTTTTGGGGCTGACTGGGAAAAGAAACAAATTGAAAAAAAGTTAGGGCGGAAACTGTAGTTAACCTGAGTTCTGGATAACGGATGTACGATCAACACAGGTAAAGTTATATTTTTCAATTACTTATTATAGAGCAATCGTATTGCTTATGTAGTTATATATCAATGTTATAAGTGTTGAGTGAATCAAGGCAAGTTTGCGTACCTAATAGCGAGCTATTAGTAGCAAATTAACGGTTTTTTAGTTCCAGACAAAAACCAAGTACCTACGTCCGTGCAGGCAACGCAGATACGCGCAAAAATCGTGACATTGACGTGCTTAGCTTATCCAGAACTCAGGTTAAAAAGCCTGCATCTGCCTGTCTTTCCTACACAAATCCCTTGATAAAAATCGAGGGATTTTTTTATGAACTTATTGTACCGAACGTGATCTGATCCATTTATTCAGTGATGAGGTGGATTTCTATGTTTACAACAAGTTCAGAGCAATGGGCAGAAGAAACATTTTTACATGCAAAATTGGGCGATACCCGCAGAGCTAAACGACTTGTTGTGTTAGCCTCTAATCTTTCCAACAAGTTAGGGCAATCACTCGTGCAATCATCTACGTCCACAGCCGATATTGAAGCGGCCTATCGTTTTACTCGTAATAAAGCTATTGATGCTCAAGCTATAGCTGAGGCTGGCTTTAAGGCAACAGCAGCAAAAGTTAAAGATTATGATTGCCTACTTGCTTTAGAAGACACCACATCACTTGAATTTAAACATCAAACGATTCGCGATGAAATGGGGCATACCACTTCGAATAAGCGTTCGCGTGGCATGCATGCTCATTCCGTATTGCTATTTGCCCCTGAGCAGCAGCATGTTGTTGGTCTGATTGAGCAAAAACGATGGACACGAGACGTCAGTTTGTACGGCCAAAATAATCGCCATGCCAGCCGAGCGTACGAAGACAAAGAAAGCTATAAGTGGGAGCAAGCATCAGAAGCGATGACTCCCCGTCTAGGTTCAACAATGAATAAGGTAATTTCAGTGTGTGATAGAGAGTCAGATATTATTGAATACCTGACTTATAAAACAGCGAGGCAGCAACGTTTTGTCGTGCGCTCAATGCAGAGTCGTTGCATTGAACAAAGTGAAAATAAACTTTATCAATATAGTGAGTCGTTAAAATCAGCAGGTCAACGTATTGTTTCGGTGAGGCAAAAAGGCGGACGCAAAGCGCGGGAGGCTTCTTGTCAAATACGTTATGCCAAAGTTGATGTAAAAATGCCAGCGAATAAAAAAGGCGCTTCGGTATCTCTCTATTATGTGGGTTGTCAGGAAGAAAACAATGACCAAGGATTAAGTTGGCACCTGTTAACATCTGAGCCTGTGACGTGCAAAGAGGAAGCCGAAAAAGTATTGACCTACTATGAAAAACGCTGGTTAATTGAAGAGTTCCACAAAGCGTGGAAAAGCGGCGGTACTCAAGTAGAAGATTTACGTATGCAAAGTAAAGACAATTTAGAAAAGGTGATTGTGATATTAGCGTTTATTGCCGCACGCCTTCATCAACTTCGTTACCTTGGCCTTAATAAGAAAGAAGCAGAAAAGCATAGTTGTGAAACGGTTTTAAGTCCGTTAGCGTGGAAGTTGCTATGGACAAAACGAGAAAAATCAAAACCACCGACAACGGCACCAAGCCTTTATTGGGCTTACATTAACCTTGGGAAGTTAGCGGGTTGGCACGATTCAAAACGTAATGGCCGTGTCGGGTGGGAGCGATTATGGGAAGGATGGTTTAAATTGCAAACCATCCTTGAAGGCTATGAATTAGCCCAATCTCTTGATCTGAAAATGTGATCAAGAGACAGGCATCTGCAGGCTTTTAATAAATAGTCTTACTGTAATTATCAATTAACCAAGTTTAGCCGCTAACAATGCAGTTACTTCGTCTACAGGCTGTGTTCCATCAATCGTTATATATTGACATGCACCTGCTTTTGCTTCAGCTTGATAATATTCAACTAAAGGTTTGGTTTGCTCATGGTATACACCTAAACGCTTACGTACAGTTGCTTCTTCATCATCTGGGCGAATTAACAAGTCTTCACCTGTTTCATCATCTTTGCCTTCTGTTTTAGGTGGGTTATAAGTAACATGATATACACGACCCGAACCAGGATGTACGCGTCGTCCAGCCATACGTTCAACAATCACTTCATCTGGCACATCAAACTCAATAACGCTATCGACTACCACACCGTTTTCTTTCATCGCATCTGCTTGAGGTATAGTGCGAGGGAAACCATCAAGTAAAAAGCCGCCTTTACAGTCGTCTTGTGCAATCCGCTCCTTAACTAAACCAATAATTAGTTCATCTGAAACTAATTGACCAGCATCCATCACTGTTTTTGCTTGCTTACCAAGTTCAGTTCCCGCAGAAATTGCGGCTCTAAGCATATCACCGGTAGAAATTTGTGGAATGCCATATTTAGCCATTAAGAATTGTGCTTGGGTACCTTTGCCTGCGCCCGGAGCACCTAATAAAATAATACGCATATAGTGTAGCCCTATACTATTAATGAATTGGGATAATGAATACCAGTTGTACTAAGTAATTATTACTAATATTACTAAGTGAAAATTAGCTAGTTCGCTTGGATTATTTAAAAGCAAATACTATACATTTACAAAGGGGTCCAAACAAGTAGCAAAACTGGTCAAACACTAAAAAAGGGGCAAAAAAGCCCCTTTTTATACTAAAGTCTATATAAATAGATGTTTGAATATTATTTCGTTAAGCTCAACATCAATTTATTCAAACGAGTAACGAAGCTAGCGGGATCTTTCAAACTACCGCGCTCCGCTAACATTGCTTGTTCAAATAAAACTTGAGTCCATTGGTTAAACTGGTCATCGTCTTGTTCATCCGCGATGTGTTTAACTAATTCATGTTCAGCATTAATTTCAAAAATCGGTAATGACTCTGGTACTTCTTGACCAACTGATTGCATTAATTTCATCATTTGGCTACTCATATCGTTTTCGTCAGTAACGATACATGCAGGTGAATCAGTTAAGCGTTGCGACAACTTAACTTCTTTCACTTTGCCTTCAAGCGATGCTTTAATACGAGTAACAACTGAATCGAATTCTTGCTCAAGTTTTTCTTGTGCTTCTTTCGTTTCTTCGTCATCCATTTGGCCCAAGTCTAATCCGCCGCGAGTAACTGATTGTAATTGTTTACCATCAAACTCAGTTAAATGACTAATAAGCCACTCATCTATACGATCAGACATTAACAAGACTTCTATGCCTTTTTTGCGGAACACTTCAAGATGAGGACTGTTTTTAGCAGCTTCAAAACTATCAGCAACCACATAGTAAATTTTCTCTTGCCCTTCTTTCATTCGCTCAACGTATTGATCTAATGAAACGTTTTGAATGGCACTATCTTCATTAGTTGAAGCAAAGCGTAGTAATTTACCAATTTGTTCTTTGTTACCAAAGTCTTCAGCTGGGCCTTCTTTTAATACTTGACCAAATTCGTTCCAAAATACTTGGTATTGCTCTGCATCTTTCTTACCTAAACGTTCAAGCATTTTTAAAACACGTTTTGTACAACCCTTACGAATTGCTTGTGTGACTTTGTTATCTTGTAAAATCTCACGAGAAACGTTTAGTGGCAAATCGTTTGAGTCGAGCAATCCTTTAACAAAGCGCAAGTACGTGGGCATGAATTGCTCCGCATCATCCATTATAAATACGCGTTGAACATAAAGTTTTAAGCCGTGTTGTTTTTCACGGTTGTACATATCAAATGGTGCTTTTGTTGGAATATAAAGTAGCGATGTATATTCAGTTTTACCTTCTACTTTATTGTGCTCCCATAACAGCGGGTCGGCAAAGTCATGCGAAACATGCTTATAAAACTCTTTATATTCATCGTCTGAAACATCTGCTTTTTCACGTGTCCATAACGCAGTAGCTTTATTCACAGGCTCCCACTTTGCAGGTACTGCTTCTTTTGCTTCTACTGCAGGCTGAGTAATATTGCCATCTGCGTCTTTTTGCTCTTCAACTGCTTCAACGGCAGGTACTTCAGGGGTTAACATTTCAACCGATACTGAAATATGATCAGAGTACTTAGTTACAATTGATTTTAAGCGCCAATCATCAGCAAACTCAGTTTCCTCTTCTTTTAAATGAAGAATGATATCTGTTCCGCGATTTGATTTTTCGATAGTGCTAGTAGTGAATTCTCCTTCGCCAGCACTAACCCATTCAACACCTTCTGAAGCTAGAACCCCAGCTGCACGTGAGCGAACAGTTACTTTATCTGCTACAATGAATGCAGAATAAAAACCAACACCAAATTGCCCGATTAACTGCGAGTCAGCAGCTTGGTCACCTGAAAGTTGCGAAAAGAATTCAGCGGTACCTGATTTCGCAATAGTACCTAAATGCTCGATAACTTGATCATGCGTCATACCAATGCCGTTATCTGAAATCGTTAAGGTATTGTTTTCTTTATCAGCACTTACTCTTACACGTAAATTACCATCACCTTCGAACAAGCTGTCATCTGAAAGTGCTTTGAAACGCAATTTATCTGAAGCGTCGGCAGCATTTGATACTAATTCACGTAAGAAAATTTCTTTATTTGAATAAAGTGAATGGATCATTAGTTTAAGTACTTTAGCCGCATCTGTGCTAAAGGAATGATTTTGGGTTTGACCTGTCTCAGCCATCTGAAACATCTCCTAATTAACGATTGAACAAAACGAGATTAAAACGAACAGCCTAATCACTATAAAGGATAAGCTGTAGCGCTATTGATAGTTAACATGTGGGGGTAGAGAGATTTTTTTCAAGAGAAAAAAATAAAAATAAATTATTCAAAATTTAAAACAGTCACTAATACTGATAACTTTTTCGCCCAGAAAAAGCATGAGATAAAGTATTACCATCAACGTACTCTAGTTCACCTCCTACAGGTACACCATGCGCAATACGTGATATTGTTAATTGATATTTACTTGCAAGCTCAGCAATGTAATGAGCCGTAGCTTCACCTTCAACCGTTGGGTTTGTGGCTAATATAACTTCTCTGAACTGACCTGTTTCTAATTGCTTTGACAACACATCTAAGCCTAAATCGTCAGGACCAATACCATCTAATGGTGACAAATGTCCCATTAGAATAAAATAACGTCCTTGAAATTCACCTGTTTGCTCTATCGCTATTACATCAGCAGGGTTTTCAACTATACACATAGTTTCGCTAATTTTACGCTTAGGGCTTTGACATATTTGGCAAAGTTCGTCTTCGGTAAAATTACGACATTGCTGACAATGACCAATATGGATCATCGCCTTTCCTAAGGCATTAGCTAATTTTTCACCACCTGCTCTATTGCGTTCGAGCAAATGAAAAGCCATACGCTGAGCGGATTTCGCACCAACACCAGGCAAGCACTTTAACGTATCAATCAATTCTTGTACTAAAGGACTAAATTTCATAATCAACAATAACAAAATAAATTTTCTTTAGTTTAACATCGTATTGTTAACCCTAATACCTGTTTCAACAACTTTGTAAGCTTGCGCTATTAATGCTAATCATAATTAAAAATATAGGTAGTTCAACTCAGTACTATTGAAATGCGCTATAACTTCACCAGTGAATAGTTTTTTATGGTAGCATTTCAAGTAATTCACCTTATAAAGTAACTCTCTCGCAATGCTGTCAAATATTCTGATCACATTACTAGTGTTGATCATCACCACCATTATTTTATCTCGCCTATTTACCTTACCTCGTAATATTTGGGTTTTATTTTTAGCGCAACCATTAGTGATGTCTTGCTCACCTGTTATTGTTTTTATTGGTGGGATTTTATCCGCTCAGATGGTAACAGATAAAACACTATCAACATTGCCAATTACTATTATGATTTTAGGTGTAGCCGCAGGCGCTATACCTGCTGCTCTACTTGCCAACAAGAAAGGGAGAAAGTTTGCTGCGCTATTTGGTTTTTCTATAACAGTTACCGCATGCTTAATTGCCAGTTATGCAGTATATATTGCAAGATTTGAATATTTCATTATTGCCAGTGTTATGTTTGGCTTCAGTACTGCCTTTGTTCAGCAATTACGGTTTGCTGCGATAGAAAGCACAAAGGACGAAAAAAGCATACCTACCGTGTTATCCATTTTAATGTTAAGTGGTATTTTTGCCGCGTTTATTGGTCCTGAAGTTGCTGTAATGGCAAAAGATTGGATTGACTCGCCCTTAGGGTATTCAGGCTCTTTTTTATTTTTAGCCGTACTGGTTATTATTGCGATGTTGGTGATGCTGGCATTTAACAATCCCACTATTATTCATCAACCTAACGAAAGTGCTACACGTCCATTATGGGTAATAATAAAACAGCCTGTTTTTTTAGTTTCAATTGCCGCAGCTGCCATAGGCTTTGCTTTAATGAGTTATTTAATGACGGCGACGCCAATTAGTATGCATCATATGCAAGGGCATAGTATTAATGACACTAAATGGGTAATTCAAAGTCATATTGCTGCTATGTTTATACCTTCGTTATTTACCGGCTTTTTAGTAAAAAAAATCGGTTTAACAAACTTACTAATGTTAGGTACTATTATTTATACTATAGTTGCAATTATTGCTTTTTCTGGTGAACAGGTTATGCATTATTGGTGGGCACTATTACTACTAGGTGTGGGTTGGAATTTTCTTTATTTAACTGGTACTTCTTTATTACCCCAAAGTTATCAGCCTAATGAGCGTCATAAAGTGCAAGCAATAAATGATTTTATTATTTTTGGTTTTCAAGCAACAGCATCATTATTCGCTGGCTGGGTATTATTCAAAGCTGGATGGCATGCAGTGGTATTCTCTAGTATACCTTTTATTATTTTGTTGTTTGCTGTGTCGTGGTATTACTACAGAAAAGAACGCGTACCTAAGTGTGATAGAGTAGTTTTGTAATAGCACAACCGTTAAAGTGGTTAGATTGAACAAAATTCAAGCTCGAAAGTTTAACCGCTCCTAGTAACTGTGCTATAACTTAAGGTAACCAACAAAAGCTAGGGGGAGCTTTATACCTGTTTCATTAATGAAGTGATCTATTTTATACGCAGTAGTTGACTGCTTTAGCCAGTAGAAATGATCACATAGTTAGTGAGATTGGTATTAGATAATTGCAGTAAATTTGCCCCTACAATAAACAAACAGTACAAAGTATGATAAAACTGTACAAATGTACAAAGCAACTTTAAACTGGCACGAGAATTAAATGCATTATTGTGTTGAGAAATAAATGACAAAGTTAACTTTTTTGATTGTATATGGATTACTTTCGCTAAGTACCATTCCAATGTATAGCTATGCTCAAAAAGTTGATGTTTTTACTGAAAACTTCCCTCCTTTCCAAACTTATCAAGACAATCGTCTTGACGGTATAGCAACACAAAAAGTTAAAAAAATATTACAAAATGCTAATTTACAACCCGAATTTTATATTGTGCCATGGGCTAGAGCTTTTAATAGTGCTAAAAAAACTAAGAACACCCTAGTGTTTTCCATGCAACGTTCGCCAGAAAGGGAGCAATACTTCCATTGGTTAGAGGTTGTTACCAAAATTGAAAATGGTTTTGTATCTTTGAAAAAACGTAATATAAAACTTAATTCCTTAGATGAAGCTAAACACTACCTAACAGCGGTTGCTTTAGACAGTTACCCATATGAATATCTGATTTCTCAAGGTTTTTCTGAAGATAAAAACTTATTAGTTGTTAGCTCAAGAGAGACCCAATTAAATTTATTTTTAAGTGGAAAAGTAGATTTTGTTTTT
Organism: Thalassotalea piscium; assembly: GCF_030295935.1. Taxonomy (NCBI): domain Bacteria; kingdom Pseudomonadati; phylum Pseudomonadota; class Gammaproteobacteria; order Alteromonadales; family Colwelliaceae; genus Thalassotalea; species Thalassotalea piscium. The sequence continues at coordinate 1,473,954 of NZ_AP027362.1, read as the reverse complement.
CTAGATTTATACCATATGAAAGAGAGGCTGCTCTCTAGAAACTTACCTCCTACAATAATTGAGCATGCCTTAAAGTTGCCTGAATGGACCAAAGAGCTCTATTTAGCAATTAATAAAGATAGTGATCCTGAGCTTGTAAATAAACTAAAATCTGCTGTCAAAAAACACACTTCGCCTTAACATTGCCTTCAAAATTGTATTAAACTCCCATAACAATCATAAACATAAACTTGAAGTTACCGAAAAATTTAATGCAACTCCGAACTTATGTATTGCAATAGGCTTATACTAAATACATGAAAAACCTTCTTTTATCTTTTCCTGCAATTCGTCCAAAGTTTTTACTTTTAGCGCCTATTTGCGTATTTTTTGGTACAAGTATCGCTTTCTATCAACAAGTACCCCTAAATTATTTACATTTTACCCTTGCCATTATTGGAGCTCTATTCGCGGCGATTTCAGTTAATACGTTAAATGAATACCAAGACTTTCAAAGTGGCTTAGATTTAAACACAAGTAAAACCCCTTTTAGTGGTGGTAGTGGTTTACTTGAAAAACAGCCTGAGCTAGCCCCTACGGTCTTTAAAATATCAGTTGGTAGCTCTCTCGTTGTTTTCCTTATCGGTTGTTATTTTTTAACTACAATTGGGCCTGTTATTTTAGGTTTTGGTATTGTGGGGTTGGCCATAATTTGGTTATACACCAAATGGTTAAACAAACTGCCTTTTGCTTGTTTAATTGCACCAGGCTTAGGGTTTGGTTTGCTAATTGTGTTGGGGAGTTACTTTGTTGTCACCGGTACGCTTAACTTAATGGCTTCACAACTGGCCTATGTACCTTTCTTATTAGTAAGCAACTTATTGTTATTGAATCAGTACCCTGACATTGAAGCTGACAAAACAGCAGGTAGAAATCATATTTTAATTAAATACGGGGTAAATTTTGCTAATTACACCTATTTATTTTTTTCTATTCTTACTGTAATAAGTATTATTGCTTTATATTTTTATCACCAGTTGCCCCTACTAATTTTAGCGTCACTTATCCCTGCGTCGCTTACATTTATCGTATTTAAGGGGCTGTTAACCTATGGTAAAGACATTGGAAAGCAGCCCACTTATCTGGTGATGAATGTCATTGCAGCTAATATTACCCCATTAATTATGGCGCTGGTATTAGTCGCTTGTTAATTAGTGCGAGCAGGCACTTAGTAAAAACTAAAAGGGTTATACCCGTTTCATTAATTAGGTATTCTACTTTATACACAGTAGTATAACGTTATGAAAGTTCGTCTGGCCCCACTCGAACTATCACCTTACCAAAGTTCTTACCTGCTAATAGTCCAATAAATGCATCTACAGCATTTTCAAGCCCTGTTACTAGGTGCTCTTTGTCTTTAATTTCACCAGCCATTAGCCATTTTGACATCTGTTGGCTAAATTCAGCATAACGATGACCATAGTCATCAAAAACAATAAAGCCCTGCATTTTAATTCGTTTAACTAATAGTGACCCCATTAGCATTGCCATTCTGTCAGGCCCTTCAGGTAACTCAGTGGCGTTGTACTGAGAAATTAAGCCGCATAAAGGGATACGTGCACAGCTATTTAATAACGGCAATATAGCATCAAACACTTTACCACCAACATTTTCAAAGTAGACATCAATCCCTGCTGTTGCTACTGCGGACAACTGTTCTGCAAAATCATCCGCATAATGATCTAAACAATGATCAAATCCTAACGTATTAACGGCGTACTCGCACTTTTCAGCGCCGCCAGCAATACCAATAACGTTACACCCTTTTATTTTAGCTATTTGCCCCACTAAACTTCCTACAGCACCCGTTGCTGCTGCAACGACAACGGTTTCACCAGTTTTAGGCTGACCAATATCAAGTAAGCCCATATAAGCGGTTAAACCTGGCATTCCTAAAATACCGAGCGCTTTCGACGGATAAGGTAAATTATCTGAAAGTTTAAGCAGGTCTTTACCATCTGAAATACAGTAATCTTGCCATCCACTAAAAGCCACGACCCAATCACCAGTTTTATAGTCATCATTAAGTGATGATTCAACTCGACAAACTGCGCCACCTACCATAACTTCACCAAGGCCCACAGGTTCAGCATAAGACTTGGCATCATTCATTCTACCGCGCATATACGGGTCAAGTGACAAATAAACCGTGCGCAATAATACTTCGCCTTGTTTAGCGGTTGGTTTATCGGTTACTGCTAATTTAAAATTGTCTGGGTCAGGGGCGCCAAATGGGCGCGAAGCTAACAGTATTTGACGATTAGATTCAATTGTTTGAGATAACATAACTTCTGTCATATTTTGTTTTGTCATTGTCATTCCTAAGTGTATTTATGAGGCAGCTCTTACAACGCTTGCATCAATATTTTTCGACTAACTTCAGGGGTAATATCTTTGTTTTCACCTAAGGCGATCATGCCGTGCTGTTTAAGTCTTTCAATCAATCCATCAATTTTATCTTCACCAATATCCACTTGCGATAATCGGGTTGGCACTTGCATTGTTTCAAAAAAGCTTTCAGTTAACGCTATGGCTTGATCTATTCGTGAATTTTCATCACCTTCAGTTATCTGCCAAACTCGTTCAGCATACTGTAAAAGTTTTTCACGCTTAGCTGCTCGGCATACTTTCATTACCGCAGGTAGTACAATTGATAAAGTGCGTGCATGGTCAATGCCATAAGCACCTGTTAACTCATGGCCAATCATATGAGTAGACCAGTCTTGCGGTACGCCTGCACCAATAAGGCCATTAAGAGCCATAGTAGCTGACCACATAATATTGGCACGAACAGAAATATCAGCTTTTGAATTTTCAGATAATGCTTTCGGTCCTTCTTCAATCAGCGTCATTAACAACCCTTCAGAAAAGCGATCTTGTACTTTACCGTTAACACTGTAATTTAGGTATTGCTCCATTACATGTATAAAAGCATCGACCACACCATTACTAATTTGGCGATCTGATAATGACAAAGTCACACTTGGATCTAATACCGCAAATGTTGGGCATACTAACGGGCTAGAAAACCCAAGTTTATTGCCATCGCGTGTTACCACTGAATTACCATTACTTTCAGAGCCCGTTGCAGGTAAAGTTAAAATAGCGCCCAATGGCAGTGCTTGTTTCACTGGCTGTTGTTTCGCGAGAATATCCCAAGGATCATCACCCTCAAATAATGCTGCAGCTGCAATAAATTTTGCACCGTCAACAACAGAGCCTCCGCCTACCGCTAATAAATAATCGATATTTTCATTTTTAATAAGGGTTTGCGCTTTAATTAACGTGTCGTACTTTGGGTTTGGTTCAATACCTGAGAATTCACACCAAGTATGATTGGCTAATGCAGTTACAACTTGGTCGTAAACGCCATTACTTTTAATTGATCCACCACCATAAATAACTAATACTTTTGCGGTTAAGGGTATCTCACGTGTAACTTTTTTAATTTGACCTTCACCAAAATGAATTGCCGTTGCATTTTTAAAACTGAAATTTAACATTGAAAAACCTACTTATATTAAGAATTGATGTGTGACAACAGCTTTTCAGCCGCTAGTGCTGAACTTGCTGGATTTTGACCTGAAATAATTAGGCCGTCTTGAACGGCAAAAGGATGCCAGTCTTGGGTTTTTTGATAAACGCCACCACGTTTAATTAACTCATCTTCGAGTAAAAAAGGCACAATATTAGTTAATTGAACAGCATCTTCTTCACCATTTGTAAAACCTGTAACCGCTTTACCATTAATTGCCAATGTACCCGAGCTATCTTTTACATTTAATAATGCAGCACTTGCATGGCATACGGTGGCAACAGGTTTATTAGTCGCTAAAAAACGCTCAATTAATGCTATTGAATGAACACTCTCAGTTAAGTCCCATAATGGACCGTGACCACCTGGATAAAAAACCCCATCATAATCTGTTGCATTAACTTCTGATAACTTTACTGTTGTAGCTATTTTTTGTTGGGTTTGTGTATCGTTATCGAAACGTTTAGTGGCTAATGTTTGAAAATCAGCTAGCTGACTTTTAGGGTCAATAGGTGCTTGACCACCTTTTGGCGATGCCAGTACAACCTCTACACCAGCATCAAGAAATATATAGTATGGTGCTGCAAACTCTTCAACCCAAAATCCTGTTTTCTCGCCTGTGTTACCAAGTTCATCATGCGATGTGAGAACCATTAATACCTTTTTAGTCATTTCTTTTCGCCTTTTATCGCTTTATTTCTTTAATGCGGCAAGTATAGTCCTATAGTTACAGACTAACAATGTAGAGAAATTTAACTTTATTAGTCAAATAATTGATACAATAATATTCTAACGTTTAGAAATGTAATTACACATGAATATTTCATTTGAACAACTTAAAAGTATGGTCGTTTTTGCTCAAGTTATTGAACAAGGCAGTTTAAGCGGTGCAGCAAGACATATTGGCCTTTCACGCGCCGTAGTTAGCTATCATCTAAAAAAGCTTGAGGCACAATTAGGAGTAAAGCTACTAAACAGAACAACACGTTCAATAAATCTTACTGAAGCAGGACAAGCATATTATTTACGCTGCAAAGTTATAGCTGAACAAGCAAACGCGGCCAATCAACAAATTGAAAGCATTAAAAATGAACCTGAAGGCTTATTAAAAATTACCTGCCCAGTAAATGTTGGTTTACAAATGGTGGTGCCTGCATTAAATGACTTTAGAAAGCTATACCCAAAAATAACATTAGATGTAATGTTAACCGATGAAGTCGTTAACATTATGAAAGAAGGGATTGATCTAGCCATAAGAGGCGCGCCGTTAGCAGACTCTGGTTTACAAGCAAAAAAATTAGCCACATTACCTACCTGTTTATGTGGCGCACCTGAATACTTTCAGCAATATGGCTACCCTAAAACACCAGCCGACTTAGGTAGTCATCAATGGGTAATTTATAAACTTACTTCTGGCGTATTAACACTTAAGCAAGGGAGTCGTTCGTATAGCATTGCAACTAAAGGTTCAATCAGCACAAATAATGCTGCCGCGCGAACTGCATTTGTTGAAGCGGGTAATGGACTGGCACGAATACCTACATATGATGCTTGGCCAAAAATACAATCAGGAACATTAGAAGTTGTGTTAAAAGACTACAAGTTAAATGATATCAATATTTATGGTGTTTTCCCTCCTGGCACTGCAAGTAACAAAAAACTCAGGTTGTTATTAAACTTCTTAGAGGGTTTCTTTGAACGGCAGTTAGGGCATACCGAGATTTCAGTAAAATAAATGTCCTTTGCTTATTTTATCCGCTGCAAATATAGCTCACTCTTGATATATTATGCGCTAATTACGTTTTCACATTTTAAGGTTATCTGTTGAGTCATTTTATTTGGAATATCGACCCAGTACTTATTGCTATTGGTCCCCTCACTATTCATTGGTATGGCGCTTTATTTGCCAGCGCTATATTCGTTGGTTTGTATTTTATGAAGTGGATTTTTATACAAGAAAAGCAGCCTGTTGATAAGCTAGATAATTTATTAATGTATGCCGTTATTGGCATTGTTATTGGCGCTCGTTTAGGTCATTGTTTATTTTATGATCCAGGGTATTACTTAGCAAACCCATTAAAAATATTAGCTATCTGGGAAGGCGGATTAGCCAGCCATGGTGGCGGCTTAGGTGTTATTATAGCGGTTTACTTCTATTGTAAACGTCATCAACAAGACCTGCTGTGGTTACTTGATCGTTTAGCAATAACTACCGCGCTTTTTGGTATATTTGTTCGTAGTGCAAACTTTGTTAACTCAGAAATTATTGGTAAAGTAACTGATGTTTCATGGGCTGTCGTTTTTCAGCGTATTGATAACTTACCTCGCCATCCGGCGCAACTTTATGAAGCGCTCGCTTATTTAATTATCTTTGTCGTTTTAACGTTAATTTATCGTTCAACCTCAGCTAAAAATAACCGTGGTATGCTATTGGGCTTATTTTTAATTATGACTTTTACAGCTCGCTTTATTGTTGAATTTTTCAAACAACAACAAGCTGCTTACTCAATAGAAGTGTCTTTAAATACGGGTCAAATGCTAAGTATTCCATTTTTTATCATTGGTATATACCTCGTACTTTCTTCAACCAAACGTATGACTAAAGGATAGATCATGGCTAAAAAACATTACGTTGTTTGGAAAGGTGAAAAAACGGGCGTTTTTGACAACTGGGGCACTGTGCAACGCTTAACAGCCGGACGTTCTGATGCTCAATTTATGGGGTTTCCTTCAAAAGAAGAAGCAGAGGGCGCCTTTAAATCAAGTTATACCAAAGCACTAATGAACCGTTCAAAAAATAAAAGTGGTTCGGCTATAAGTTCTGGCACTAAAGCATCAGGCAATAAATCAACAAGTGCGTCTCCAGTAATTAAAGCCGACATTCAAATATACTGTGATGGTGCTTGCTCGCCTAATCCAGGTAAGTCAGGAACTGGTCTAGCTGTATATCAACATAATAAACTTACGCAATTATGGTACGGTTTATATAATGCTAATGGCACAAATAACACAGCAGAATTAAACGGAATGCTTGCTGCATTTAAACTTGCTAAACAATACTTATTAACACATGAAAGCGTGCAAGTTTTATCTGACTCTAAATACTCAATAGACAGCATAACTAAATGGGCAGTAGGCTGGAAAAATAAAGGCTGGAAAAAGGCAAATGGCGAGGCAATTAAAAATCCAGAATTAGTACAAGCATGTTTCAGCTTATACCAAGAAATTAAAGACAAGGTTACTGTTACTCATGTTAAAGGGCATGCCAATAATGAAGGTAATGAGTTATCAGATCGTATGGCGGTATACGCTCGTATTCATAAAGAAGTGGGCTTGGTACGTTTTACAGAAACACTAGATATTAAAACAATATTGGCGATGGAGTCTGGTTAACAGCTCAACTTATATCAATTAGGCACTATAAAACCTTAAACTGGGCATAAACTTGTTCATCAATCGCTAATGTCAGTTTATCTAACGACATTAGTGATATTTCAGCTAAAATTAACTGTTCATTTAATGCCAGTGTGATGAGTGCAGCACTTGGTTGGCGTTCAATCTTTCGCACTGTCACTTTCAATAAGTTTACAATACTGGTGAGGCTTGGCTTAGTTTTAGATAAACTCACTTTGTTCGCGTTAAGTGATAACAACACATTACCTTGATACATATCATTAGCATGCACAGTCACTGCTTGTTCATTTTCTCCATCGAGTAACACTTTTGCTAATTGGTACTTTTCAATATGCTCAATAACTTTACCGCGTAAAGCTGTTACCGCTTGTTGGCCATGCCCTTGACTATAACGAGTGATAATTTCATTACTAACGCCATGCTTAATCACTTTACCCTGCTTTAATATAACAATATAACTGGCGACTAAACTCAACTCACGTAGTGAATGACTAACAATTATAAATTCAATGCCATAATTGGCTTTCAACCAAGGGAGCAATCTAAGCATTTGCTCTCGTGTTTGCCAATCTAAAGCTGAAAATGGTTCATCCAATAGAATTAATGATTTACCCGACAACAAGCTGCGGGCAAAAGCAATACGCTGTATTTCTCCGCCTGACAACGTTGATATATTCTGTTCAAGTAAAGGTAAAAGGTTGCACCATTTAATAACTTCATCGAAAGTAAAAGGCACAGTATCACTATAATTTCCGTGCCTTAGCACCAACGCTAAATTTTGTTTCACTGTTAAATGAGAAAATAAATAGCCATGCTGATTTTGATAGCAACAAGGTGAATGTTCGGGCAATAACGCAGTAATATCGTCTTGATAGTAAACAATTTGCTTTCCCCTGGTTTGAACGATACCCGCTATATGTTTAAGCAAGGTCGACTTACCTGCACCAGAATCTCCAAAAACACCCACAACATGTTCTTTTATCGAAAGCATTAAATCAAGCTCAAGCACAAAAGCTGACGCTGTATTATTATCTAAGGGATGACAGAGCTTTATCGATAAACTCATATTACAATGCTAACTTCATATTAAGACTCAAACATAGACGGACGATTAAACTTATATAATAAAATTAAGCTAAAAAAAGAGCTTAGCAATAAAATCAAGGCTAACACATGTGCTTTCTCATAATCGAGAGCTTCTACATGATTATAAAGCGCGATCGACATTACTTGTGTTTCACCGGGTAAGTTACCACCAATCATCAACACCAAACCAAACTCCCCTAGCGTATGTGCAAAGCCAAGTGTGGCAGCAGTAATAATAGCCGGTTTTATCATAGGCAATACTATGTATAACATGCGTTTAGTTGAATTTAAGCCCAAACTGGCCGCTACACTTTCATACTGGCGTCCTAATTGACAAAAACCTGAATAGAGTGGTTGTACAACAAAAGGTAAAGAATAAATAAGTGAACCTAATAAAATACCCGTAAAACTAAAGACTAATTGCTGCCCTGTTACCGTAACCCACAAACTGCCAAACCAAGATTGTGGTGAAAAAAATATCAACAAATAAAACCCTAGCACCGTTGGAGGAAGCACCAATGGCATTGCAATGAGCGCTTGTATAATAGACTTGCCTCGACCATGGTAACGCGATAACCACCATGCTAATGGCAGTCCAATAATCAATAAAATAACCACGGTAAATAGCGCAAGTTTAAGAGTTAGCCATAACGCAAGTGCATCAGACTGCCAAGCATCCATTAAATAGCACCTAAAGCAATTGCTTTATTTACTGAGCTGTAGCCCATTGTTTGTAATTTAGTTTGAGTAGAAGCAGAAAGTATAAATTCAAGCAAAGCTTGTGCTGCTTTTTTATGCTTTGATGCTTTTAATAAAACAACTTGTTGAGCAATTGGCCCGTGAAACGTTTGCGGTACCAGCCAATAATTATTATTAATTGACTGATTTTTTAATAGTGAATAGGCAACAAAACCAGCAAGCACATTACCTGAGTCAACAAATTGAAATGTTTGATTAATATTATTACCTAATATAAGGGTTGAATTAAACTTAGTGCTTAGCTTTAAATACGCTAACGTTTGTTCAGCCGCCTTTCCATAAGGTGCTAGCCGGGGGTTAGCAATCGCTAATCGTTGATCAAAGTTAGTTAAAAACGACTGACCAACAATTGCTTTGCTCTGAGGCGACCATAACGCTATACGCCCGTAAACATAGGTATTTCTATTAGTTGTTAAACCTTGGCTTTCAAGTAACTCTGGGCGCTCTACATCAGCTGAAAAAAACAAATCGAATGGAGCGCCCCGAACCACTTGCGCATAAAGTAGTCCGCTAGCGCCTGAAGATAATTTAACTTTTATGCCAGTTTCTTGCTCAAACTGACGAGATAGTAGAGTGAGCGCATGATGAAAATTACTTGCTACCGCAACACGTAATTCTTTGGCTATAGCACAGGGTTGAAATAGGCTTAATAAAAAAAAAGTACCAATTATGTGTTTATACATATTACTCTTGCCAACGTAACATAGCTTGTTGATCTTTATCATTAAAATCAACCCATTTATCACCCTGCTCAGTGCTTTCTTTTTTCCAAAATGGCGCCTGATTTTTTAAGTAATCCATAATAAATTGGCAAGCCTCAAATGCAACTTCGCGATGACGACTGGTTACACCCACAAAGACAATTTGATCACTCAGCGCTAATTGCCCTACTCGATGAATTACTCGAACCTTACCTAAATCCCAGCGCTGCTTAGCTTGCTGCACTATACTTTTCAATGATTTTTCTGTCATACCTGGATAATGCTCTAAGGTTAATTCTTTAACCGAATTACCTTGATTAACATCGCGCACTAAACCAACGAAAGTAACAACGGCCCCTTCCGAACGAGCATCTTGAATTAGTGCATGATACTCATCACCTACGTTAAAGTCTTTTTGCTGCACAGATATCATAGTTAACCACCTGTCACTGGGGGGAAAAATGCAATTTCATCACCGGTGTTAATCACATAGTCGTCGCTTGCCATTGTTTGATTAACCGCAGATAACACAGTACCTTGCTCTAATAATTGCAGCCAAAGACCACCACGTTGCTGTAACTTAGCCTTAACTTGTGCAACTGAACTTGGGTATGGCAACTCTACTTGAGTGTTAGCACACCCTAAACGTTCTTTAAGTTGACCAAAAAAAAGTATTTTATTCATAGATTCCTCATCTATAACTGCTAAAGCCAAAGAGTCAATTAAATACACTAAACAAATAAATAGTCAGTCATTAGCGCTGCCAATGCCCTGTTTTACCGCCTTGTTTATCCATTACTTTAATGCCAGATATTTCCATCAATGGATCACTTGCTTTACACATATCAAATAATGTTAATAATGCCACACTAACCGCAGTAAGTGCTTCCATTTCTACGCCTGTTTTACCGGTTAGTTTGCACATACCAGAGACAAAAATTTTTTGTTCTTCTTCATTAATGTCGAAGTTAAGTTCAACTTTAGTTAATGCTAACGGATGACATAAAGGAATTAAGTCAGCACACTTTTTTGCGGCTTGAATACCAGCGATACGAGCAGTGGCAATAACATCACCCTTTTTATTACTGTTATCTTTTATTGCAGCAATAGTTTGGCTATTCATTGAAATAGCACCTTGTGCTGTAGCTATACGTACTGTATTACTTTTATCAGTAACATCAACCATATTAGCTTGGCCTTGCTCATTTACGTGCGTTAGCATAGCTTACCCTCTTGTAGCACAGCTATTAGCTGACGGTACTGATAAATGAGGAACAAAGTTACAAGGCTTATGGCTTGCGTCTAGTTGCGATTGAATTATTTTTTGCCATGCTGTTTTACAAGCACCTGTAGAACCCGGCATACAAAATATTACAGTGCCATTTGCAAGGCCAGCAATAGCACGAGATTGAATAGTAGAGGCTGATATTTCACTGTAAGATAACTGCCTAAATAACTCACCAAAGCCCTCAACCGTTTTATCAAATAATGGTGTTAACGCTTCTGGAGTAGAATCTCTTTCAGTAAACCCTGTTCCACCGGTAACTAAAATAACTTGAATTGTTTCACTTGCAATCCACTGCGATATAACAGCGCGCATTTGATATATATCGTCTTTAACGATCTCTTTATCAGTGAGTTGATGTCCTGACTCTTGTAGGGCACTTACTAAATACCCCCCCGAAGTATCGGTTGATTCATCACGTGTGTCTGAAACGGTTAATACCGCAATATTTAATGCTTGAAATGGTAACGAAGTATGAGACATGCACAACAGCCTTTTAACAAACTTAAAGTAAATCACTATAGTACCGCAGGCCCTTAAAAGATGAAACATACGAGAGCTACTAATAGAAATAAAAACCGATCAAATTAACAAAGTTAAAGTAAAAAATAGCCTTAACTTACTTACAAACTAACTAAGCGCTTTAATTTAAATGAGTATAACTTATACTTGGATATTCTATACCTTAGTATGCTACTTATTATCGAAGGCAAACTTATGATTTTCAGGCAATTATTTGATCAAAAATCTTCCACTTTCTCTTATCTTTTAGCCGATAGAAAAAGTAAAGATGCGATATTGATTGATCCCGTACTCGAACAAGTCAATAGAGACTTAGCCTTAATTAATGAGCTCGGCTTAACGTTAAAATATACAATTGATACACATTGTCATGCCGATCATGTCACCGGCGCATGGCTGATAAAGCAAAAAGTTGGCAGTAAAATAGCTTGTGCAAAGGCAATAGAAGCTAAAAATACAGATATAGCATTAGCACATAGTGATACCTTATGCTTCGGAGAAGAAGCACTTGAAGTGAGAACAACACCAGGTCATACAAATGGATGCATTACATTAGTTAGTCATAGCCATAAACTGGCTTTTACCGGTGATGCGTTATTAATTAGAGGGTGTGGCCGTAGCGATTTCCAACAAGGAAATGCTGCACAATTATTTGATTCAATTACACAGCAAATATTTACATTACCAGATAATTACGCCATATACCCTGCCCATGACTATTCTGGTCGGTGCGCGTCATCAGTAGCTGAAGAAAAGCAATACAATGCACGTATTGGAGGAAACGCAAACAAACAAGACTTTGTTGGTTATATGAACAATATGTTACTAGAACACCCCAAGTTTATTGATATTGCATTACCAGCCAATTTAACATGTGGCGAAGTGTCGTACTTACCTGAACAACCAACTTGGGCGCCTGTTGAGCTCACCTATTCAGGTGTATATGAGGTTTCACCGCTTTGGGTTGCCGAAAATCAAACAAAAGTTACATTATTGGATGTAAGAGAACATGATGAAATTATTGAAGTGAGTATTGATGGCGTAGTAGTCATCCCTTTAGGTGAACTCAGTGAAAAATTAAACGCGCTACCCATTAATAAACCTATTGTAATTTTGTGTCGTTCTGGAAGACGGTCGGCATTGGCAGTTAGCATATTAAGCGATTCAGATATTACACAAGCAGCGAGTATGAGGGGTGGTATTATCAAGTGGAAAGATTACGGTTTACCAGTAATTAGCAATAAAAAGAGCCAATGTGACAGTTGATTTTTTAAAATTAAGCAGCTCTGACGACATAAATGCACGACTTACAAATATAGTCCTTTGTAGGTTGGGCTTTAGCCCATCAAAGATGGCGGAAGTAGGCTAATGCCAGAGCAATTACCGATAAGCCATCAATATCAACGCCAATCTAATTGAAAATAACACCTTTGTCGGCATAAATGCACGACCTACAAATATAGTCCTTTGTAGGTTGGGCTTTAGCCCATCAAAGATGGCGGAAGTAGGCTAATGCCAGAGCAATTACCGATAAGGCTATCAATATCAACGCCAATCCAATTGAAAATAACACCTTTGTCGGCATAAATGCACAACTTACAAATATAGTCCTTTGTAGGTTGGGCTTTAGCCCATCAAAGATGGCCGAAGTAGGCTAATGCCAGAGCAATTACCGATAAGGCTATCAATATCAACGCCAATCCAATTGAAAATAACACCTTTGTCGGCATAAATGCACGACCTACAAATATAGTCCTTTGTAGGTTGGGCTTTAGCCCATCAAAGATGGCGGAAGTAGGCTAATGCCAGAGCAATTACCGATAAGCCATCAATATCAACGCCAATCTAATTGAAAATAACACCTTTGTCGGCATAAATGCACGACTTACAAATATAGTCCTTTGTAGGTTGGGCTTTAGCCCATCAAAGATGGCGGAAGTAGGCTAATGCCAGAGCAATTACCGATAAGCCATCAATATCAACGCCAATCTAATTGAAAATAACACCTTTGTCGGCATAAATGCACGACCTACAATTAGCCTGAGTTTAGAAAACTAAAAAGCCGACTTAAAGTCGGCTTTTTCATACACTTACGAGTTAAAACGGCATTTTCATCCCTGGGGGCATTTGCATACCACCTGTTAAAGCGCCCATTTTTTCTTTATTTTGCTCTTCTACACGACGTACTGCATCATTAAATGCTGCAGCAACTAAGTCTTCTACCATTTCTTTGTCGTCTTCCATTAAGCTATCATCTATCTCAACACGACGCACATTGTGGTTACCTGTCATGGTTACTTTAACCATGCCTGCACCTGCTTCGCCTGTAACTTCCATTTTGGCAATTTCTTCTTGAGCTTTTGCCATTTTTGCTTGCATTTGTTGGGCTTGCTTCATTAAGTTGCCCATGCCACCTTTCATCATAGTTTTTAACTCCAAAATTCTAATGTGGGAACAATAGTGTTTATATCAAAAAATTTCAAGTAACCATTAACTCTCTGTGCAACTAATCATTATCGCGCTGCAATAGTATCTTCTGAAACTATTGCTTGGAATGTGTTTTTCATTGCTTTAACAACCTCGTCGTTACTTATCAATTCTTTTGCATATTCCAGTCGCTTGTCATTAATCTGACTTTGGATCTGAAATGGATCGTCTTTAGTCGATTCGACCAATTCAAGTACAATCGATATTTTTTGATTTAATAATGACGATAAGTTTTCTTCTAATTGTTGATGCGCGGTTTCACTCTTTAAATGTTTAACCGACTGATTAAGCTTAAAAACCCATCTATCATTAGTAGATGACTCACAAATAGTAGAGTTACCCGCTAATACTCTTAATCTACCACCAAGTTCCATGGTATCGATCATATTTGCCCAGCGATCTACTTGATTAGCAAATTTAATTTCAGCAGGGTTTATAACCTCAGGGGTGAAACCTTGCTCAGGTAATGCTTCAAGCTCTGGAACATGTGCGGGCTTTTCTTTTACTGATTCATTGCTAGCGTTAGACGCTAATTGACGCTCATCGGCGCCATCAGACTTTTTTCCTTCGTTCTCCAACGCTTTCTTTCGACTTCTTAACATATTACGAGTGGCTAAAACTGACTGTACTGGAGACTGCATTAAAGCTTCTGGTGCTGTTGCTAAATTTTCAGGTTCAGTGCTAATGGTATCAGTTGCATTAATGTCTGACGCTGACTCAGATGCAGCTGATTCACTATTATAAGATTGTGCTTGATTAACAATGTCATAACTAACGGGGTTAAGCTCGCCTTCTGTTGTCGAATTAAGACTATCGTCATCAAGCGGTAGACTATTATTGGGCTGTTGTTCTTGATCCCCTGCATCGCTATAAGGTGCAATGGGTAACGTTTCATCATCAATTAACGGCTCAGTCTTGCTCGGAACTGCTAATTCAACCGCCTTATGAGGCAATGATGAACTATTTGCGTTATATGGTAAAACATGCAGATCTTGAGCTGCTTGTTCAATTGAAAGCATCTCGGTGGTAAGTTGCTGCTGTGATGACTGCTCTTGATATTCAACAGGGGCTTCTACAGGTTGATTTATTGAAGTTAAAGGTAACGCACTTTCATCAAAATTAACCTCTGATGATGGTTTTACTGTAGCACTCTGTTGTGAAACCTCTACTTGGGGTTTAAATGCTAATAATCTTAATAGCACCATTTCAAAAGCAGAGCGTTCATCAGCAGCGTAAGGCATGTCTTTACGCCCTGTTAGCGCAATTTGGTAATAAAGTTGAACATCATCTGGTGACATTGCTTGTGAAAATTTAATTAATAGCTCTGCTTGCTCTGGCGGCAGGTCAAAATGGCTGTTAATGACTTGATACATTGCAACTTGATGTAATAGTTGGATAAGCTCAGCAAGTAAACGGCTGTAATTGGGTGCATAAGTGGCAATTTCTTGCGACAGTGCCATTAACGATTGACTGTCATTTTTAATTAGATGAATTAAGATCTTAAAGACCCAATTATCATCAACTCCACCAAGCATTTGTCTAACATTAGCTAATGTTATATGACCTTGCCCTTGCGCTATCGCCTGATCAGTTAAACTTAACGAGTCTCTAATACTACCTTTTGCAGCTTTTGCTAGTAACAAAATAGCAGCAGGTTCATAGGTAATCTGTTCAGCGGCTAAAATGGTATTTAAATGGTTATTTATTTGTTCAACCATCAATGCTTTCAAATGAAACTGCAAACAACGTGATAATACTGTAATCGGCAACTTTTGCGGATCAGTAGTCGCTAAAATAAACTTTACGTGCTCGGGAGGCTCTTCAAGCGTTTTAAGTAGCGCATTAAAGCTACTACGCGACAACATGTGCACTTCGTCAATTAAATATACCTTGTATCGGCCTCTTGTAGGTGAGTATTGAACGTTATCAAGTATTTCTCGAGTGTCGTCAACCTTAGTTCGGGAAGCGGCATCTATTTCTAATAGGTCAACAAAACGGCCTTGATCTATATCTTGGCAAATATCACATTTGCCGCATGGCGAAGCACTTACACCTTCTAAGCAGTTTAAACTTTTAGCAAAAATACGAGCGATTGTTGTTTTACCCACACCTCGCGTACCTGTAAACAGGTAGGCGTGGTGTAAACGATTTTGCGACAATGCATTGCTAAGCACTGTTACAACATGCTCTTGCCCCATTAATTCTTGAAAATTTCTAGGTCGCCATTTTCTCGCTAAAACTTGATAACTCATTATTTGTCCAACATTAGCTTAGGCCTAATCGCCTGCGTACTGTAGTAAGGAATAAACATTTAATTTGCACTTAGCAAGCGTTTTTTCACCACCTAAATCAGGCAAAGAAATAACAAATGCAGCATCAGTTGCCTTAGCGCCAACCCTTTCAATTAACTTAAGCGTTGCTTCAATTGTGCCACCGGTAGCTAGTAAGTCGTCCACTATTAACACTTTATCAGTAGCAGTTAATGCATCTTGATGTATTTCTAAAGTATCTGTGCCGTATTCTAGTTGATAGTCTTGTGAAAATGTAGGTCTGGGCAATTTACCTGGTTTACGTACAGGCACAAAACCAATATTTAATGCTAGTGCTAATGGTGCGCCAAATAGAAAACCACGCGCTTCGGTTCCAACTATCTTAGTAAAGCCTTGGTTTTTATATTTTTCTTTTAATAAATCGATAGTTAACGCGAAAGCTTCTGCGCTATCGAGTATACCTGTAACATCTCTAAATAAAATTCCTGGCTTTGGATAATCCGGAATTGTGTGTATAGCTTCTTTAAGAATAGATAATTGAGTTTCAGTCATTGTGTAGCAAAAAAGTTAATTTATATTTGCTACAGAATAATGGAAAACGACGCAAATTTATAGTGACTGACGCACAGTATTTTGAGGTAAAAGCTGATTTATTACTTGATAAAATGATTCAGGTACTATCGGTTTATGAATAACCGCACTAAACAGTGGGAACTCGGCTAACTTTTCTACATAGCTGAGTTGTTTGGTTGTCATGAAAAGAATGGGAGCATCAGCGGTATTAGGGCGAGACTTTAAACTTTTAACAAGTTGTAAGCCATCCATTATTGGCATTAAATGATCAATAATATACAAGTCATAATCAGCAACGATCGCCTTTTCATAACCATCAAGACCATTAATCGCAACATCAACGTCAACATTATACTGTTGCAGTAAGCTTATTATTGATTCATGAATGTTTACTTTATCGTCTACTACTAGAATTTGCATATTATCAATCAATCCCCCGTTTAAAGAACTTGAATAAGACTTAGCTTAGAAGAGTAAACCAACCTGCTAACATAGGTAATAAAGCTGTGGCAAAAAGTGCAGCAAGTGCTCCTAACAAGTGAATAAAAGAAGAGCTATCTTTAAAGTTTTCGTCATGTGACATTATACAACTCCGTTCTGAAATGGGAAACTAAAATCAACGCGACATATTCTAGCTTAATTACGACATTTTTAATAGTATTAGTTGATCTAGATCACAATATGGTTAGCAATAAATTTATGAAGGCAATTTAAGTTTAATCTGGATTTTAAAACATTTGAGCAAAAAAAAAACCAGCGAAGAGCTGGTTTTTTTAAAGTGTAGTTCAAAACTAAATGGACTTACCCTTACGTTGAGCAGTATCTTTGGTATGGGTTAACCATACTCTTGCATACTTTCTCGTCTTAGGATCTTTAGCCGCTTGTTCAAATGCTTTATAAGCCTGCTTATAATCTTGCAAGTAAAAGTGTGACTCGGCGATACTCATATAAATACGGCCTTTATCTTTAGCACCTAACTCAATAGCTTTATTAAGCGCAACAATTGCAGGTTTAAATTGCTCATCTTGCTTTAATAAATTGCCTTGCTTACTGTAGTGTTTAGCATCATTTGTCATTTTTGCTAGTTCACCATAGTATTTTGCCGCTTTATCAATATGTTGAGCTGCATGCCAAGCATTCGCTAATGACGTAACATTAGTATCATCACGCTTAATGTCACCTGCGTTAATATGCTTTTCAAGCAATAAAGCCGCAGTATGAGGTACATCACTTTGCTGATACAAACTTGATAGCAATTTAAGTTCAGACTCTTTCTTTAAAAAGTTTTGCTTATATGCCAAGTCTAAAGTTTGTAACGCTTTTGGATAATCTTCAACTAAAGTATAGAACTGACCTAGCTGAACCCAAAACGCTTTATTTTCAGGAAAGATTTGTACTACTGTTTCCAATACCTCAACCGCTTCTTTAAACATTTTTCGTTCATAATATGAAGTTATTTTCAAAACGTATGGGTTAGTACTATGTTTGTCACCATAAGCTGCAATCGCTTTGTCGGCAGGAACAATCACTTTATCAAGGGCTTTCATTGCATAATAACCATTTGCAATTTTAGTCCAAACATCACCGTCTTCTTTACCGGTAAAGTCCATCCAAGCGTAATAGTTTTTAACCGCATCAGCATAGGCTTTTTCTTGCATTTGCAAGTCACCTAATAGCTTCAGACTATTACCTTGATCTGCTTCATTAAGAATATCAGGCGCTACGGCTGCCTTTAAGTATTCAATTGCTTTAATTGAATCTCCCTTCATCGCGAACATTTGACCTGTAAAGAAATTAACAAATGCTTTGTCATAATCTTTAGAAGCTTCAATGTCAGTCAAAATAAGTAAAGCACCGTCGATATCATCAGCTGAGTATGCTTCAAATGCTTTACCAATTTTTTTACCTACAGTAGGTCCGGGTAAATAGACTTTACGTTTTGGTTTTTCATCAGCGCCTAAGCCAGCCGCTTCAACTTGAAAAGAAACAGGAAGCTGAACGGTTACAAGTGATGCACATAGCATCAAAGATGTTACTATCTTTTTCATATATCCCCCATTAATCCTTATTCATCTTAAAGTCTAGTTGTACTGTTAACCCAGTTTGCTTCTGTGGTTTACCGTCTACAACTTTCGGCTTGTATTTCCATTTACGAAGCGCTCTTCTTGCTTCTTTATCGAAAACACGTTTTGGATCTGCGTCAATTACTTCAACATCGTCTACACCACCAATTTCATTGATAGTAAATGAAAGCCTAACCCAGCCCTCTTTACCATCTCTAGCAGCTTGCATTGGGTATTTAGGCTCAATACGCACAATTGGTGTTGCATCTCCGTCGCGACCAAACGCGCCGGGTGCAGCTATACTTGTTGAAGCTCCACCTAAATTAACATTAGGAAGATTAAATGAAACTCCCCCAGTGTTAGTATTAGCTTCAGGCTCTGGCGCTTGAGGCTTTGGTGGTGTCTTGGGCGGCGGCGGTGGCGGCGGTGGCACGCGACGACGCTGCTCGGCTGACGATTTAGGTGGTGTCGTATTAACTTCTACTACGATATTTTCTTGTTGTTCTTCCTTGCTTCTATCTCCGCTAGAAACAAGAAAGGCCATAAAAGAAAATAATCCAAAAGTTATCACGGCGCCTAATAGTATTGATGCTAAAAAGCGAACCATAAAACTTTACCCCTTAGCTGCAGCAATAGAAATTCGGTCTATGCCTGCTTCTTTAATAGCATCCATCACTTTAACAACGACACCATGTTTGGCATCTTTGTCAGCTTGGACAATTACAACGTCTGTTGGTTGCTCTGCTAATAATTTTTCAATGTTAGCCGCAACACGCTCGATGTCAACACGACGCTTATCTAACCAAATTTCGCCAGTATCTCTAACTGCTATAAAGATGTTAGCTGACTTTTGCTTGGTTTGATTCGCCGCCTTTGGTTTGTTTACTTCAATACCTGCTTCTTTCACGAAAGAAGTAGTTACTATGAAGAAGATCAGCATGATAAACACGATGTCGAGCATCGGTGTCATATCTATCGCTGCTTCTTCGTCTTCACGAGTTCGTTTACGTGCCATTACAATATCTCTCTAGTGATGAGGTAAACTGTCAACCAGTTTAGCCTTAGCTAGTTTAACTTTTGCGTCTAAACGACTACTAAAAAATACGCCAGATAATGCTGCAACCATACCCGCCATTGTCGGGATTGTTGCCATTGAAATACCAGCTGCCATTAGACGTGGATTACCTGTTCCTTGTTGAGCCATAGTTTCAAAAACAGATATCATACCTGTTACTGTTCCTAGTAAGCCAATCAGCGGACACATTGCCACCAAGGTTTTAATAGTAATCATGTTACGTTCGAGTAATTCTGTCGCTTCGGAGATCCATGTATCTCTGATTCGATGTGCATACCAAGAAGTTGTATCTTCTCTAGCTTCCCAACGTGCGATAATGTCATCACGTAGTTGAGGATAGTTAGCTGATAAGAACCAATAACGTTCTATCATTAGTATCCACATCAATAAGAGCGCAAAGGCGACAAAGTAAAGTACATTACCGCCAGTTGCAACAAAACTCCTGACAGATTCGATAAGCTCTATCAGGAATAACATTAGTTAGACTCCTTCTCTGCAATTGCAGCAATTAAACCAGCACTTTGCTCGTCTAATTTGTGAAGTACAGATTTACTACGTCCAGCTACAATGCTATGAACTAGAATTAATGGTAATGCCGCTATTAAACCTAGCGCTGTTGTTACAAGTGCTAGTGAGATGTTACCCGCCATAATTTTCGGGTCACCTGTACCAAATAATGTAATTGTTTGGAAGGTCATGATCATACCAATAACCGTACCTAATAGACCCATTAATGGTGCAATCGCCGCAAACATCTTGATTAAGTTAATACCACGATCAACTTTTGGCGTTTCGCGTAATATGGCTTCATCAAGTTTAAGCTCTAACGTTTCAGAATCTGCACCCTTGTTGTCATGATAAACCTTCAATAAACGACCTAGAGGGTTGTTTTCATTCGGTTGATCAAGATTTTTCTCTTGAGCTTTCATTTTTGCACTTACCGCGCCTAATACAATCATACGCTCAAGAGCAATCAACATACCGATAATTAACAATACCGTAATACCGTAACCAACTTCTTTACCTTCATGGTAAAATTCCATTAGGGTTTTCTTACGTGTTTCTAATGCTAAGATAGCGCCACGTGAAGGGTCGATATATACAGGATGGTAGCCAGAAGTTTCACCAAAAAACTTTGACGCAGTATCGGAAATATAACCTGCAGGTTGCTTAGCAAGAGGTTGAACTTGACCAACTTCATCGTTGTAGTTCAAGAAACCGTTTGCAGAAACTAAGTTAAAAGTACCAATACGTGTAACTTGTTCAGTCGACTTGCTTCCGTCTAACTTAGTTACTTCTACGTTAAACTGTGAAACCTGACCTGATTGAGTCATTTCAGTTTGTAGTGCAATCCATAACTCTTCTAGTTGCTCTAACTCTGGAATTTTTTTAGAGTTGGCAATTTCGTTAAGTTTTTCACCACGGCCTGGGTATTCAGCACTTACAATCGATGTAACAATTTGACCATAAGCAGTAGCGGCTGCTGCGCGGCTTACACCGAACATTTCACCTAATGTACCTTGAGCCGTGTCTAGTTCAACTTCTTTTTGCGCTAATGTAATTTCATTATCCGCATATTCTTTCGTTAAACGCTTGTTACGTTCTTGTTGTGCTTTTAATTCAGCTTTTGCTTTATTTAATAAAGCTTGCTTGTCTGCACGTGCAGATGTGAATTCAGCTTCACGCTTTTTATCAAGTTTTGCTTGAGAAATACGGTCATTTTTAACTTGCTGTAATAATTTGTCTAGTTCATTAGCGTTAGCTGCTGTAGACAAACCAAGTGTCATTGATGCGGCAAGTAACACAAAATTAATAGTTTTCTTCATTATTTTGCTCCTGCTGCAAATACTGGTAATTTAGTTAAGTCCATTGGCAACTGTTTACGTGCCATACGAATAGAGTCGGTAACAGATTTTAAGTATTCGTCACCTAATTCATCCCATGAACGAGATTGGTTATTCCAAACCCAAGCATTTTTCATATCAAGAGACTGTGCAATTAATGCGATACGTCCCATATGAACGAAGTCAGCAGTTAACACTTGACCACCTAGGTCTAACTCACCTTGGTATGCATCAAAAATAGTACCGTAAGTAGCTTCAATTTCGTAGGCTTCAAGCACTAAACGAAATTGCTCTGATACAGAAACGTTTGAATCGTTCATTACGTCACGTAAGTTTTCAATACGCTCTTTACGTGCTTCTAGGTTCATTGGCACATCAAGTTGTACGAACTTATCTAAGGTATCAATCATCTTATACATTAGCGGAACAACACCTTGCTTGGTTTTATCAATACCTGCAATTTGTTGTTGTAATGATGCAATGTTAGCTTTTTGACCGTCAACCATTCGTTGTACGTGATCGTTATAGCCTTTCAATACTTCAGCTTCATCAACAGTGTTACGGTATTCACCAAGCATATCGATGGTTTGTTCGTAAATACTGTTAATTTTCTTTTGTGATTTTACAGAAGCACTAATAATACGCGCTTCTTCATTTTGTAGATCTGAAAGTTTATCAGCAGCTGCTAAGTTGCTCACTGATAATGTTAAGGCGCCGATTATCGTCGAAGCGATAAGGCTTTTTTTGCTTAATTTGGACATAGTTCCCAACCAATTGCTATTGAATTTAGATAACAAATTTTATGCTAACGCAAATTTAATAATCTGCCATTATGTTATAAGTTTTAATTTCTCTAGAATAAAACCATGCAATATTCCCAGACGACAGCCTAGCTGTCAACCAAGACCTATTAAAAAGATTGTTTATTTACTACTGTTCTAAATAATTATTTAAGCCGACCAGCGAATAAAATACCCAATAATTAACTAGGATATCTACCCTGCTTTCCTATATTGACTTAGGTAAAGCATAGTCAAGAAATTAATAATTAAACAATCTTATTACAAGTCAATAAATATTGCTGTTTACTGTTTTACTAATTCTTTCGTAGTAAGTCAAATTTTATTAATTTAAATTATCTTTTAAGATAAAGTACTTTTGTTTAACTGGGTTATTTATCAAACAATAAATTGATTAATAAAAACATTCAAACTGGCAGTGCAGCTAAACCATAATTTAAGCTACTTACACTACCCCAGACAGTGCTAACTTTCTATTACTTAGCAACTCTATGCAACAAATTTAAACGCGCTAACTGATGCTTACGGTTAGTTACAACGCATTTATAAATTTTAGAGATAAATGTTGCTATTAAGACTTGTCTAACTCATTTAGCAAGGGGGAAAGAAAACTTTCATATTTTTGCCATAACCCAACAGAACTATTGTAAATAGGTTGCCTAACTTGGTATGCACTAGCGGTTGTTACTACCGCCTTTGACTTATGAAAGTTTAAGCACTCTTCTTGCCACTCTAAACCACACGCTTTTATTAACTTTCTTATTTCAATTTCAGGATTCGAAATCAAGGATTCATAATGAACATCATATATCTCTCCTGGAAAAGTAAGGTGCCAATGCGCCATTAATTCTGTGTATAACCGATGAAATTGGCCCAAAGCCTTTAAGTTATAGGCAAAGCGATAATTATCGGTAGTAAAGTTCTTTTTATATATTGATACGCAATTATCTTTCGCGTCTCTCACGCAGTGAATAATTTTTGCATTAGGTAACACTAACTTAATTAAACCCACTAACAGCATATTAAAGGGGAGTTTATCAGTTATATAACTCTCTTCTTTAGTGAGACTTTTTATCTTTTCAATGTATACCTTACCAATATCTTGTAGCGTTTTCTTAGCGTAGTTATTCAGTGGTAAAAATAAAAAGTCTGAAGTCTCACTTAGTAAACCACTGGTCCCTAACTCAAAAAAGTACTCTAACTCACCTGCCCCGTGTACCTTGGTATGTGTTGCCAAGATCTTTTCCACTAACGATGTTCCAGAGCGCGGCATTCCTACAATAAAAATGGGGATTTCAGAGCTTTCAGTTTCAATATTAATAGCACTGATTGCTTCTTTATTAAAAATTTTGATAATATTTTTAATAAACAGATCATCTGAATCAATATGATAATTATAACCACCAAACCTCAAGCTATTCCCTTCATCTAGAAACTTAAACGCAGTTTCGTAGTCTTGTATATCTTCAAAGGCTTTTGCTAATGCAAAACACAGCTGTATTTTATTGTCCAGATTTATATTAGGCTTTTGATATTGCGATTGCATCAACCTTACGTGAGGGTCGTTTTTATCAACATATTTGTGAATTACGGAGTAAGTAAAGTGTGCCTGTGAAAATTCAGGTTGAATAGAAAAAATTTGTTGATAACACTCACGCGCCTGCTCAAAATCACCTTGTGATTTTAGTAAATTACCCAAGGCATAAAGTGCTTTCACACTTTTTGAATTTTCGCTTAACACGCTATTAAGCACCTGTTTAGCTTGAGTTAAATCTCCTTTAGTAATAAGCACTTGCCCTAAAAACTCTTTTGCTTGAATATAGTTTGGCGCAATCGCCAAAGCTTTTTCACATGCAGTTATGCTGTCATTAAGCTTACCAATTTGTTTATAACAGTAGCTTAAATTTAAGTACGCCAAGGCATGTTGTGGGTTTCCCGCAATCACTTTTTTATAATAGTCTGCTGCTTTTATAAAGTTCTTCTCATATTTACATATATCGCCCAACCCAAGTAATGCATCAACAAACGCCGGCGCTATAGTCAACGCGTATGTCCATAAACTTTTAGCTTCAGCTATTCTGTTAGACATTGCACACAACATTGCAAGCTGAGTATAAATTTTAGGTACTTGTACATTTTCTTGTATTAGCTGCCGATATAATGACTCCGCAGTTTGAAAGTCTTGTTTAGTAAAAGCCTGTTCTGCTGATGAAAAGCGTTGTTGTTGATTCGATGAAATAGCTGGGTGAACTTGAGATTTGTTGATCTTAGAAGTCATATTCATTAACCACTTAATAATTAAAGTTATTTAAGGTTGGAGAAATTACCTTAAGGAAAATTAAGATATAAAAGGAGCTAGTTGCTCTTGGTAATTTTTCCACCGGCCTGACGAACGCTTATATAAAGGCTGCCTAACTTGCCATACGCTTGCTGTTTTTATCTGATTGTCGGCCAAATGAAAATTAATACATTTATCTTCCCACGGTAGCTCAACAAATGAAAGTAATTGACGAGTACACTCTTCAGGCTGTTCAACAAGTTCATCATAATTAAACATAAAAATATCTTCAGGAAATAACGACTGCCAATGTGCCATTAGCTTTTCTTGTTGCTGATAAAAATGCACTATATTGCTAAATTCCGTAGAGTATGGCATTGATGCACCTAAACGGAGAAAATATACAGATAAACAATTATCAAGCATTGAGCGCTTAGTCCAAATAATTTTTGCTTTTGGCATTAATGTTTTAATTAACCCCAAATATAAAAAGTTATCAGGGCGTTTATCGGTTAATTGATCACCTTTGGTTCTAAAGTGATTTATTTCGTTTAAGTACTGAGCGAGTATCTCGTCTCTATTTTTCTTAAAATTCTCACTCACATTCAGCGGAAATTCTGGATAATTATTAACAACTAACCGATGAAAAAACTCTTGCTCACCACCTATACTAATACCAGTGTGTGCCGAAAGTATCTGCTCACATAATGTCGAACCTGAACGAAACATTCCGCAAATAAATACTGGCACATTTTCAACGTGATCTGTTGTAATCGTGTTAAAACGTTCAAACCACGATTTATCAAAAGTCGTAATAATTTTATTAATCTGTCTCTCAACCTGATCAGGATTATATTTAGGCAATGTTTGTTTATCTAACATATTGGCTTGTTGGTAATAGTCGAAAGCTTGCTGGTACTCCCCACAGTCATCATGTACTTTACCTAATGCATAACCGAGGTTAATTCTGTCTGAATTTGCTATATTTTTCTTATTAAATGCAGTGATCAACAAGCTGATCAGCGGATCATTTTTACTGTTAACCCTATAAATATCAGCCTGACGAGCAAGTGCAGTAAAGTTATTAGGGTTCGCTTTGCAAGCCAATTTAAAATAATGGTTTGCTTTTTCTTTATCGCCTAACTGCTCATAGAGGTTAGCAAGATTATATAATAAGCTATCTACTGACGGATGTTTCTCAATTGCTTCAGTTAAAATTTTTATAGCCTTGGTAGGGGCAGACATATGTTCACTATAAATTGTTGCAAGATTTAGTGACACTTCAAAGTCGTCATCAATACCTAGTGCTAATGCTTTTTGATAATAGTTAATTGCTTGGTCAAAATTTCCAGACAGTTTTGCGTAATAAGCACAGTTAAACGCGGCTGTGGCATTGTTGGGTTGACGTTTAAATAAGTCTAAATAAAGCGCTGATAATGCTTGCCATCGGCTTTGATGCTGATAAAGGTCGGTTAAGGCACTGAAGAAGCGTTCTGATAATGGTTGAAGTGTTAGCAGTGCAATTAAATGTTTTTCGGCTAATGCTAAGTTATGGTCAGTAAAACCTATTTTAACCATCAGCTTGTGGGCATTTATATTAGCGGGGTCTTGCGTTAATAGCTGTTCAATCAATTCTTGCCCTTGTGCTAATTTATTGTTGTTTAATAACTGTAGTGCATTGTCGATTGTTATGTCTGATTTCATAGCTATTTAAAAAGGTAATATTCCTAAAGATTAAATAATAACGTATTAGAAGTTTAAAAAAGCGGCTCACCTTTCAGCTCGCCGCTTTATCATTTTTTAGATTATTTCTAATTAACTGTCTAATTAACTATTAGAAAGATAATGAAACTGATGCATGAATATAACGACCTAATTGGTCATAAAACGCACCATTATCCATAGTATTACCAGTTAATGCAGGCTCTTTGTCTAAAATATTGTTAATACCTAAACGTGTAGTAACATTTTCAGTAACTGTATAACGAGCACTTAAATCTAAGTAAGTTTGTGCACCGATACCAGTACCAACTAACTGATCATTCTTATCGGCCTTTGCTGGATCTGTATCAAAATCACCGTTATCAACTGCACCCATGTAACGAATTTTAGCATTAAAACCTAAATCGCCCATGTCGTAGTTTACATTAACAACATGTCTCCACTCTGGTTGAGGGAAACATTTAGCGCTAACAGTACCCGCACAGTCATAAATCGCTTCAGGTGTACCTGGAAGTGGTTCAAACTCTTTAGTCATCATATAAGTAGTCATTGAAGTAACACTAAGTGGGTGTCCATTAATTTCAGTGTTATAAGAACCACTAATATCAACACCTTCCCATTTACGACTTGCAAGGTTTAGGTTTGTTGCTGTAATAAAACCTTGTGTACCAGCCCAAAGGCTGCCACCATTGTTACGGTTGATGTTGTCACAGAATGCTGCGTTACCAGTTTCAGCACATTGCGATAAAGTAACATCTTCAGAAACTGTGCCAATTACTTCTTCAATTTCAATTGTCCAGTAATCTAATGAGAAATCAATTTCATCAGTAATTTGACCAACTAAACCTAAAGTATATGTATCAGCAATTTCTGGTTGTAAGTCAGGGTTACCACCAAAGAAACCATTGTATTGGCCTGCCGGGCTTGGTACAACATTACCATATTGTGAACCAGAAACACCTGTGTTGGCACATTGCGCAGCACTATAGCTAGGGTTTGCACCCGCACATGGATCATCACCCGACCATAAACCTAAGGCTTGGCTTGCATATAGCTCACCAATGTTTGGCGCACGTACTGCACGGTTATAGCTTGCACGTACTTTCCAGTCATCAACTGGTGTCCAATCAAGGGCTACTTTATATGTTTCATGCGCACCAATACTGTCATAATCTGAGTAACGGAAACCTAATTCAGCTACTAACAACTCAGCAAACTCAACACCTTCAAGAAGTGGTACACTAAATTCAGTATATAATTCTTTAACAGAATAGCCACCAACTAAACCTTTCGTTGGACCACCTTGACCTAATAATAAGCCTTTGTCGTATACTTCATCAACAATACGTTCGTATTCTTCTTTTCTGTACTCTGTACCAAATACAGCAGCAACTGGAGTATCTGCGCCAGGCATTGTAAAGCCTAACTCACCAGTAACAAACGCACTAAAAATAAATTGGTCTGAAAGTTCAACCATAGACGCTGTGCCAGTTAATGGCTTAGCTTGCTCAGACGTGACACCTTGATAAGTAAATACTTCGTAAGGTATACAATCTGCTGTTGCTGCACAGCTTTCACCACTAGCACTTAAGGCAGTAGTTATGCGTGGTGCGAAGAAGTCATTAATGTAAACGTTATCTACCGTAGTAGAACCTACTTGCATGCTTACATCGTAAGACCAAGTATCATTAATTTCACCCTCTGAACCTAGCACTATGCGGAACGAGTCATGCTGAATAAGGTTAGCACGTGCGCCACCTTCAACGTTACGCTTACCAATATAAGTTGCGAATTGGTCACCAGAACCAATACCGAAGGTATCTGTTAAATAACCACGCTGTCCATCTGAAAGTAATGGGCTGTCATAATCAATAAGGTAGTTTTCGTTAAAGAAAGTACCAGACTCTGCAATTTGACCAGTGGTTTGGTCACGCATGTACATAAATTCCATGTATGGACGTGCATGGTCATTAATTTCATAATCAACGAAAGACCCGATAGCGATTTTTTCATCTGGGCGCATAAAATGGTTAACAGGGTTGTAGTTATAAACATTACCTGCAGCAGACGTAAAATTGCTATTACTATCTAATGTTTGATAGGTGCTGTTATCCCAATCGAAACCACCATTAGCTAATGGTTTTGAAAGATAAAAGTTAGGATTTACCGCATTACCTGAGCCACCACATGCTGAAGCTGTGCCATTTAATGCACAAGATGTATAATCACGTGCTTCATATTTTAATTCATTGTTACGCTTCCAGGTTGCATAAGCAACTGCATGGCCTTTGCCGTCTGCAAAGTCGCCACCAATGGTAAGTTCTAAACCAAAGTTTTCACCGTCTAAGCCTGAAGACCCTTCTGGGTATTCAAAACCAGCCGTATCCATTAAACCTTGAATGTAACCGTTGTTGTTATTATGCTGATATGCACCGGCATTAACGTCAAGTTTAAAGCCTTCAAAGTCGTCGTTCATAATAAAGTTAACAACACCGGCAACAGCATCTGCACCATATACTGAAGCACCACCACCAGTCATAACTTCTACACGTTGTACAAGTGCGCCAGGAATGCTGTTTATATCAGCAGAGCCTGAAGAGCCACCACCTGGTTGCATACGGCGACCGTTGATCAATACAAGCGTACGCTGTTGACCTAAACCACGTAAATCTAAGCCACCACGGCCAGTTGCGCCGTTAGCTTCAAACGCAGTAGAAGACGCTTCAATTTGAGGTAGAGTGTTAAGCATGTCTTCAACACGCGTAAAACCCGATACTTCAATGTCTTCAGCACTTGTTACTTGAATTGGGCTTGAAGTTTCCATATCGGCACGTTTGATACGTGAACCGGTAACTTGAATTTTTTCAATTTTGTCTGCGCCTTCTTCAGCGCCTGCAGCAAATGACGTAGTTGTCATTGCAGCTGTTGCACCAGCACCAAACATTACGGCTAAACGAACAGCCTTGGCTATTTTACTATTGCTATACATATTTTCTCCCTGAACCACTGAGTGTAGTTTCTAGTGTTTAATATTGAGCTATTTACTCAATTTTTTTTAATATTTTGCTCTAAGGCAAAATCAACGGCTAAAATACTAATAGTTACTAGTCTATATAGCAACATAATTTGTGTATATAAAATAAAGTTAAAATCAACAATGTGTAAACAAAAAAAATAAAACAAACAAAAACAACAAGATAAAAACCACTGCAAAAGTTTACATTGTAGAAACAACACAGCTAAACAAAAAAAAATACAAACTTAAACCCATTTTTTTCAACAACTTGATAAAAAACTAGTGTAAAAAATCATATCCTAAGGTAAAAAAGTGCATTAATGCCATCAACCTCAATTAAAAAGAAGAATTTCGTATATAGCACTGTATATATCAGCCTCAAAAAACGGTTAAATATCAAACAATTTAAAGCCTAAAAGTTATACCAAATGGTATAAAATAGTAGTGCTATTACAACTTTTAACAATTGAAATTTTGCACCTTTAAAGAGAACCGCTGTTTAACAAGACAGCGGAAATATAAAATTATACTTTTGTGATAACCTATTAAATCGAAAATTGCTTTATCAATTAACATCGTTAAATTTATTTGTTTATAAAACTGCAAACATAAAATCAAAAGGATAGACTACTAGGTTAATTTTTAGTTTGCTTACAATATAGTGTTTTTGGCATAAGTTAAGTTAAATTAACTGGCTAAACATTCCTAATTTCATGTTAAACTTGTTAGCAGTTTAATTGATAT
The DNA here is from genome assembly GCF_030295935.1 of Thalassotalea piscium. NCBI lineage: Bacteria > Pseudomonadati > Pseudomonadota > Gammaproteobacteria > Alteromonadales > Colwelliaceae > Thalassotalea > Thalassotalea piscium. The sequence goes on along the minus strand of NZ_AP027362.1, from coordinate 1,443,741 downwards.
ATATGAGTAGTTTGATGGATCCGATAATGGATTTGAATTTATGGATCACATTATGTAGTGTTGGCTTTATTGCAGGGCTAATAGATGCCATTGCTGGTGGTGGTGGCATGCTCACCATACCTACTCTGCTTACTGCAGGTTTACCCCCTCATATTGCACTAGGTACCAATAAACTTGCTGCTACTTTTGGTTCATTAACTGCTTCAGTTACTTTTTATAGAAAAAAATTATTTGATCCAAAATTCTGGCGCTTGTCCATTATATTTACCGCAATCGGTGCTATTGTAGGCACGTTAGTTGTTAGCCAGATGCCCGTAAGCTTTTTAGATAAAGCGCTTCCTGTATTAATTATTATTACTGCAATTTACACCTTGCTCGCTAAAAACGTGGTTATTACCGAGGCTACTTTACCTGAACGAAACCAGAAGCTTAAAGTAACACAATCAATTCAAGGGATTGTTCTTGGCTTTTATGATGGTGTTGCAGGACCCGGAACAGGTGCTTTTTGGACAGCTTCGTCAAGCGCACTTTATAAAATAAATATTCTATTAAGCTCTGGTTTAGCGCGTTCAGGTAACTTTGTCAGTAATTTTTGTAGTCTACTAACCTTTATTTATCTTGGTAGTGTAAATGCCCTGTTGGGCATTTCAATGGGCCTATTTATTATGGCTGGTGCATGGGTCGGTGCACACACCGCAATTAAGTTTGGGAGTCGTTTTATTCGCCCCTTTTTTATTACCGTTGTTGTAATAATGTCGTGTAACCTTGCTTATCAAGCTTGGGGGAATTAGCCTTTATGTTAACCAATAAAGCAATTTCAAAAATAGAAGTGGTGCTTAATGCATTGTATAGCCAAGCAGAAGCTATAGACACAAGAAACAAATCGAATAAAGCCTATAAACTTCGTAAAGATAGTCACCTTTTTGCTGAAACATTATTTTCGACCAACAGTGAATTATTGGTGCCTTATGTTGAAGAAATACAACAAAAATGTAATGAACTAAAACGACTGCTTGAGCAAAATCAAAATGCGTTATCTCAACACCGTCTGATATTGATTGAACAACAAATTTCTTCTGTTATCACTGCTATTGAGGCAAATTCGAGCATTAATAAAGCCGATAATATTACGCTAAGTGCTAATAAACAGCGTAACTATAAGAAGGCAGCACAATCGCTATTTCAACCCATACAAAGCTTATACGCTAAACTCTCTGAAACAATTGAGTTTGAACGTAGATTGTTAGTTATACTTGAAGAAAAGCAACAATTGCTAAAGCTTGCAACACCTAAAGCAAGCGCTCAAGCGTCTAATGATGTATTAATTGTTCACCAAAGGTTGGGGCGTTGTCGACAAGCTATTTCAAAAATAGAGCTGCAGATTGAAATGCAAGAGAAGCGTTAACGCGTAAATTAACCACTTAACCTGAGTTCGGGATAATGGATGTGCATAAAAAGATTTAAAATAATATTTCACAGTGCTTTAGGTGACTTTTCAAAAGTACTAGGTGCATTGTAACTCAACCAATGCTAAAAGTTTTGTGTGAATCAAGGCTGATTTGTGTACCTAATAGCTGGCTATTAGTAGCAAATTATACGCAGATACGCGCGAAAACCTTAGCTTTGGTGTACTTAGCTTACCCCGAACTCAGGTTACTTAATCCTAAAACATTAGCTTTTTCATTAATCTAGCATTACTCTTTAACTAACCTGAGTTCGGGATAATGGATGTGCATAAAAAACATTTTAAATAATAGTTTACAGTGCTTTAGGTGACTTTTTTAAGTACTAGGTGCATTGTAACTCAACCAATGCTAAAAGTTTTGTGTGAATCAAGGCTGATTTGTGTACCTAATAGCTGGCTATTAGTAGCAAATTATACGCAGATACGCGCGAAAATCTTAGCTTTGGTGTACTTAGCTTATCCCGAACTCAGGTTAACTAGATTAACATAACGACAAAAAATCATTAAACTTTGTAGCAGAGAAACTTTATGAAAATATACGATGATATCCATAATTATTATGAAAAATTAGTTGTACAACATTTTGCAGCATTAAAGTTAGAAGAAAAGTACGACAGTGATTTTATTGCAGATTTAACTTGCGTAGTGCTTAATCAATTACCTACGCGCTATATTAGACATGAAGTCGATATGGCATTTTATTTACCAGCCTCAGAGCGATTTGAAATGGAAAATAATGTTAAAGTATCTGTAAGTAAAGCGCTAGAATTTATGAAAGCGCTAAAAAATTAGTGCATAAATTTTTCAGTAGCTAAATCATGCTGGTGTCGATAAACAGGTTTTCAAGTAATGCTTCTACTTGTTTGTCGCCTTCAGCAAATTGAATACCAACACTCACTTTCCCCTTCTCATTTCGGCTATTACAAACTTTCGCTGGAATTTTGATTTGCTCGTCATTTGCATACTTAATCAATACTACTACATCTCTTTTGTTTACCGATACTGTTTCGTTTGGCGCTTTAAAAGTAAAGCCGCAACCCTTTAGTGATATATCAACAATCATACCTTGAATTTGGCTAGTAGATTCATCATTTTCAGTCACTGAAATTGCCGCAGGTAAGTGCGTCATAACCCGTTGGTGCAGACGTAATTGTCGATTTTCAATACGCTTAGGATAATTTAGTATAAGAAATTTATCAGGCCGCTTAGTTACATTGCGTATCGTTGCCCTAAAAGCAAAGCATTTACCCTGATCACCCTCAAGTAAATAACGCACTATAGCCACATTCCCCTCTTTAAGTACATCCTCGTAATCTGTATCTTTAACCACACTAGGGTATTTTAAAATGATGTACTGTCCCATTACATAACCGATTAAAGGTAGTTTAAGCCTAACTTGTAGCGGATGATTAAGTTGTACGTCTAATATTTTACCCGGTAGTAATTCAAAAACATCGGTAATTTCAATTTGAGCTTTAAGCTGTCCTGACATGCTAGTTTAACTATCCATTTTAATATTTTTAGAATATAACCAATATCAATAACTTAAACAACGTTTAACAATGGAATTTTATGATTTAAATTAAAAGCTAATAATACGAATGTACTAAATTCATCTTTAATTTAAGCGGTTAAACTAAACTTTAGTCTATTGCAGCAAATACGTTGTAAAATTCAATTCATATCCATCTATTCAGATTAAATCAATTTCAAACACTAAAAACTCCTTCGCATTAACATTAATTAATACCACTTAAGATTCTGTTAGTTATATTATTTTAAGTGATTAGACACTGCTTATTATTAGCTTTAGTATGAATAACATTCAAACATACGACGTAAGGATGAAAATACACCTATGTTAGAAACCATTTCGCAAAACATACGTGCGCTAGGCACAGTGTTAGGACAAACGATTGCAAATGACACAGATCAGCGCTGGTTAAATAATATTGAGCGTGTACGGTTACTTGCAAAAGATGGCGTAGCACAACAAGACTCAGCCATTGATGAACTAAACGCTCTTTTTAAAGGTTGTGATGAAAAAGAACTGCTTATTTACGCCCGAGCTTTTAGCCAATTTTTAAATTTAACTAATGTAGCAGAGCAACAACATACTATAAGCGAGCAAGGGCTAGCAGAATTAGATTTACCTCATCCGCTCGAGTCATTAAAAGAAGCGCTTGGCAATGTAGACCCTAAGCGCTTTTTAGCTGCCATTAAAAAACTACACATCGAACTTGTGTTAACTGCTCACCCAACTGAGGTTAATCGTCGTACTTTTATTCATAAGTATCATGAAATTGCTGAGCAGCTTGACATAACTGGTCCAGAGCTAAACAGCCGTATTGAAGAGTTAATTGAACAAGCTTGGAGTACCAATGAAATCAGAAGTCAACGCCCTACTCCATTAGACGAGTCTCGTTGGGGCTTAAATGCCATTAGCGATAGTTTATGGGCTGCTGTACCCACATTTGTAAGAGAGTTAGACCAGCTGTGTCAACAGGTGACCAATCAACCTTTAGCATTAAATGCGACACCAATTACAATGGCTAGTTGGATGGCTGGCGATCGAGATGGCAACCCATATGTAACCGCAGCTTTAAGTAAACAAGCTATTATTCAAGCACGTTTACTCGCCGCTGAGCTCTATTTACTAGACTTTCAAAATTTATACCTCGAATTGTCAATGCACAAAGCGAGTAATGCATTAATGACTGCAGATATAAATAGCATTGGGCCATACCGATGCTTACTTCAAAAGACTATTAATAAACTGGAACAGAGCATTGCAGCACTAAAACTCAATAATACCGACGGTGTTATTGCTAATCCAGATGAATTGCTACAACCGCTCTATTTATGCAGAGAGAGCTTACTCGAAGCGGGTCTTACCCGAAGCGCTAATTCGTTATTACTTGATGTAATTCGTAAGGTACACTGCTTTGGTATCTCTTTAGTTAAATTGGATATCCGACAACATAGTGAATTTCACGACCAAGCGATTGCTGAAATAGTGCAAGCGCTAGACTTAGGTGACTACTTGTCATGGAGTGAGCACCAACGGTGTGAGTTTCTACAAAGAGAATTAAAGAGTAACCGCCCTTTATTGCCTAAAGCTACATGGAGCGAGCAAACACAAGAAGTACTAGACACATTCACATTTATTGCCAATCAACCTAAAGAAATGCTTGGAATTTACGTTATTTCAATGGCAAGCCAACAAAGTGATGTGCTTACCGTAAATTTATTAATGAAAGCTACTGGTATTAGCTGGGATATGCCAATAGCACCATTATTTGAAACGCTCGATGACTTAAATAATGCATCAAAAGTACTTGATGCTCTACTTAATGACAAAGATTATGTTAAACGTACTCATGGTGATCAACACATAATGATTGGTTACAGCGACTCTGCTAAAGACGCTGGTGCGCTTGCGGCTGCATGGGCACAATATCAAGCACAAGAAGCGCTAGTTGCCTGTGCAAAAGCACATAAAGTTACCCTAAAACTTTTTCATGGTCGGGGTGGTGCTATTGGCCGAGGTGGCGGTCCTGCACATGCAGCAATAGCTTCTCAACCTCCTGGTACACTTGAAGGCGGATTAAGAGTAACCGAACAAGGGGAAACAATTCGCTATAAGTTTGGTTTACCAAAACTAGCCGTTCGTAGTCTTCATTTATATGCAAGTGCAATACTTGCTAGCTTAATTAAGCCTCAGCCATTACCTAAGCAAACTTGGCGTGATTTAATGGATACAATGGCCGAGCGAAGTTGTAATATTTATCGTGATTATGTGTGTGAGCAAGCCGACTTTGTTACTTACTTTAGACAAGCAACACCTGAGCAAGAGTTTTCATCCTTACCGCTAGGTTCTCGTCCAAGTAAGCGTAAATCAGACGGTGGTATAGAGTCTTTGCGTGCTATTCCGTGGATATTCGCATGGAGTCAAAACCGTTTAGTTGTTCCAAGTTGGCTCGGTTTTGGTCAAGCTATAGCAGAAATAGCAGATAAGGAAAGCAATACACTTGAGGATATGCTAGATAATTGGCCATATTTTAGAGCCCGAGTGTCGTTAACAGAAATGGTCTATACAAAGTCTGATAATCAAATATCAAAAATGTATGATGAAAATTTAGTTGAACCCGCCTTACACCCATTGGGCGATGGACTGCGTAAACAGTTAGCTGCTGATAAAGCAACGCTATTAACACTATTAAAACAAACTCAGACCTTAGAGAGTGATCAATGGAATTTGATCTCATTTCAATTAAGACAGCCCTATTTATTGCCGTTACACTTATTACAAATTGAAGCACTCAAACGTTTGCGTAAAGATCCTAAAAAACCATTGTGTGAACAATTACTTATGGTTAGTATGACCGGCATTGCTACTGGTATGCGAAATACTGGTTAGCCCTTATAATCTAAGAAAATTAATGCAGCAAGGATGCTAGCCTCTTTTTATTCTTAGCATATTAATAATCTATCTGAAAATAAGGTGAATAGGTTTAATTTAATGTCACATCAATCATTAATTACATGCTTTATAGCCATTGTCGGTAAGCGTAACGTACTAACAAGCGAACGAAAAACAGCACCTTATCGTAAAGGCTTTCGTGAAGGGCATGGTCCTGCGCTCGCTGTTGTTAAACCCTTAACACTTTGGCAGCAATGGCAATTATTAGAAGCCTGTGTAAAGGCAAATGTTATTGTTATCATGCAGGCAGCCAATACGGGGTTAACAGGCGGCTCTACCCCCACACAAGGGTGTGATCGTAATACAGTAATAATAAACACCACCCAAATTAACGATATTCATGTACTAGCACCACAACACCAAATTGTTGCTTTACCAGGTGCCAGTCTATTTTCATTAGAAAAAGCATTAGCACCCTATGGGCGCGTACCCCACTCTGTGATTGGCTCTTCATGTATTGGCGCATCAATTGTTGGTGGTATTTGTAATAACTCAGGTGGTGCCTTGGTAGAGCGTGGTCCTGCTTATACCGAGCTTGCTCTATACGCTAAAATCAACAATGACGGTTCACTCACCTTAGTTAATGAGTTAGATATAGAATTGGGCGATACGCCCGAGCAGATACTCAATAACTTGCAAAATAAAGCATATTCACAAGACGATATTAGCAATACAGGCAAGCTCGCATCTGACCGTGAATATGCCGATTGGGTTCGCCAAACAAGCGACAACACTCCTGCTCGTTTTAATGCAGATCCTAGGCGTTTAAATCAAGCGAGTGGCTGTGCTGGTAAGTTAGCGGTCTTTGCAGTGCGAGTAGATACTTTTTTAAAAAATGAAAAAGAACACACTTTTTATTTAGGTACTAATTCCACTGAGGCCTTGCAAACAGTCAGGAAAACATTGCTTGAGCAAGCAAGTGATTTACCCGTGTATGCAGAGTATTTACATCGTGACATATTTGAATTGTCCGATAATTATGGTCGTGATACCGTTCTGCTGATCAAAAAGCTAGGCACTAATTGGCTACCTAAGTTTTTTAATATTAAACGGCAGCTCGATTCAGTATGCCAGCGTATGCCCTTTTTAAAGCAAGGTATTGTTGATAAGGTTGTTTATAAATTAGCATCATTATTTCCTAGTCAAACACCGCAAAAGCTACAACAATGGAATGAAAAATACGAACACCAATTAATTTTAACTGTTAAAGGTCATCTAAAAGACGAAACAGAAGCTTTTTTAGATACAATAAAGCATCAGGAATTGGATTACTTTCTCTGTAGCGAAGCACAAGCAAAGTCCGCTTATTTATTACGTTTTGCAGCCGCTGGCGCTGCGGTGCAATACGCTGCAATAAACCATCATGAGGTAGAGTCTATTGTTGCACTTGATATCGCTTTAAAACGGAACGACTTAAACTGGTTTGAATCGTTACCTGAAGATCTTAATAAAAAAATAATTAACAAGCTTTATTATGGGCACTTTTTATGTCATGTATTTCATCAAGACTATCTAATTAAAAAAGGTGAAGATTCTAAAGCGATTAAAAAGGCGTTACTTAAATTGCTTGAAGAGCGTGGCGCAGAATACCCTGCAGAGCACAATGTTGGTCATCATTACCACGCTAAACCCGTATTAGCTGATAACTATAAAAAGCTTGACCCAACAAACTCACTTAATGCCGGTATTGGGGGAATGTCTAAAAAGTTAAACTATGCAGCAGAAGAAGAACACTAAAAACAATTAATTTGCCAATAAATTCATGCTAATTTTTATAGGCGCTCACCTACAGTAAGAGCAAGAAGTAATAATTAACAATAAAAAAGCACCTAACAAGATGAGAGGTGCTTTGATTCTTTGATTCTTTTACAAACTAACTTGAATTCAGGCTAGTTGGTGTAAGTTTAAAGCATATAAAAATCTTGCTTTGGTGTACTTAGCTTACCCCGAATTCAGATTAACTATTATTACCAATTTAATAAATAGGTAATAGCGTTAAATTAAGCAGATTTTTTCTTACGGCTAGCAACTAAACCCATTAAACCCAACGCTAAAATAGCGATAGTTCCAGGCTCTGAAACAGTAGATGGTGCCGGAGACGTTACTGTTGAAGAAAAGCTCTTAAGAGTTGTTGCATTGTTTGTTAAAAATTGTGTAGAGAAATACCACTGTGTTGATGTTGTAATGAAGTCATTGTGTGATACATCACCAATAATATAGAGGCCTGTTGAACCAGATACAGAAGTACTGTTTTGAACAACACTTGTGCCTGTAAAAGTAAAGCCGTCTACCGTCCATAAGTCTACACCAATAACGTTACTTAGTAATAATGGATTAGTTACTTGAAAAACAGAATTGTTAGTAAAGTAGTTTAAGTAATCACCAGTAGCTAAAACAGGATTAAGTTGATTGTTAAAACTAAAATCAACCGATACTACTTCGCCGTTTGCATTTAATGTTGTATTACCAAGGCCGTAAACGTCAAATGAACCATTGATAATTGTTATTGGAGTGGCATTAACAATTGCAGTAAAAACCAAGAATAAAGCTGTTGTAAATATTTTCTTCAACATAATGTTCGTATTTCCATATTTAATAAGTTTAAGTAAGTACTGAATGCAATTCATTGCAAAATGAGTATATATACTTTATGAATCCATTCATTACATTCAACACAATGCAAAAATCAAGCCTAAAAATACAAATAATTGTTTTACATGTACTTATTATATTTTCTCTACTTTTATTATGTTATAAATATGATAAGTGTAATGAAACCTGACGCTTAAAAATCAATCAGTGATCATTGTAGTTAACCTCAGTCAGGGTTATTGGCTTTTATAAGTATTTGATTGTATGAATAATAATAGCCATGGAATGTTATACCAGTTTCATTAATTAAGTGATCTATTTTATACGCAGTGAAAACAGTCAAATACAAGGCGTTTGTTTCATAACTAGTTGTTCAGGGCAATTATGCTCCAGCATTGCCCACATAAGCTACATCCTTGTAGCGATAATTATAAAATAAATAACGCAGTAGTTGACTGTTTTAGCCAGTAGAAATGATCACATAGTTAGTGAGATTGGTATTATGATTCATTACTTCACCCTTTTGATATAAGCTGATGATGAAATAAAATACCAATTGAATGGATGAAGAATACTACACCTACATCAATTTGCTTTGTGCTAACTTCCCTGTCGATGCTCCGAATTGGTCAACTACTTATTTTAATTGGTATAAGAGCTTAAGCTGGGCTTAGTATAATTGACCTTAGGGTAAGCTATAACTTATTTGATACTTTGCTTTAGCTCTTCATTAAAAATACGTTTTAACAAAGTAATTTCATCAGTTCTTACATAATTTGGTCGAATGATCAATGCTATTGTGCGATGTGGGCCAGGTTCATTCAAATGTACAGCGCTAAGCTCAGATTCATTATATATTAGTTGGTCTAGAGCCATTTGAGGAACCAAAGTGGTGCCAAGCTTGCCTGCCACCATCTGAATAAGTGTATGTAAACTTGCTGAATGAAAATCTGAACCTTGGTTGTCAGTTTTTAACCTGCAGGCAGCTAAGGCATGATCTTTTAAACAATGTCCTTCTTTTAATAACATCAGCCGTTCTGATTTTAATTGCTCACTGGTAATTTCACGCATAGCACTAGAAACTTCGTCTTTATGGCTTACCCAATAAAAGTCTTCTTGCCAAAATTCAAAACTCATTAGCCCCTCAATCGCAAAGGGCAATGCTAATATTGCGGCATCTATTTCACCGTTTCTAACCATATCAACTAACACATGTGATTGTTCTTCAATTATTTTAAGCTTGAATTTTGGATATTGCCGACGCATTTTGGGCAGTACTTTAGGCAATAAGTAAGGGCCGATAGTAGGAATAACACCAATACTCATAGGGTTTGAAAAGGGGTCTAAATTTGATTGAGCTATTTGCATAAGCTCATCAACTTCTAACTTTACCCGTTTAGCTTTATTTAGCACCAACTGACCTTTATTGGTTAGTAACACTTGTTTATTGTTGCGCTCAAAAATGGTGACACCCAGTTGCTTTTCAAGCTCTGTAATCGCCGTGCTTAATGCTGACTGTGAAATATTGCATGCCTCAGCAGCTCTTTTAAAATGTAATGTTTTTTCAACTGCTAATGCGTAGTGTAATTGTTTTAATGAAATCATTTATTATCGTCAAATAGTTCAATTTAAAAGCGAGCCAACAATGACCCGCTTTGCGTCTACAGCAATTTTACAAACCTAATGCGGCCTTTATTCCTTTACCGTATTCAGCATCAGCTTCACTGCAGTTGTCAATATGGCGCAGCTTTATTTCGTTAGGCACACCAGCCATTGAAGCGGCAGTATTGTTAAATAAAGCCTGCTGTTGCTCTGGTGTCATTAAGCGAAATAAATCACCTACTTGCGAGAAGTAATCATCATCTTCTCTGTGATCCCAATGTGCAGCATCACCATCTAAAGCTAATGGTGGTTCAGAAAAGTCTGGCTGCTCTGCCCACTCACCCTTACTATTTGGCTCATAACCAATGGTAGCACCTTGATTACCGTCAACCCGCATTTGCCCGTCTCTGTGATAACTATGCACAGGACAACGTGCAGCATTTACAGGAATATGGTTATGATTTACACCAAGTCTGTAACGTTGTGCATCTCCATAGGAAAACAATCGCCCTTGTAACATTTTATCTGGAGAAAAGCCTATACCTGGTACTATATTAGCGGGATTAAACGCTGCTTGCTCAACGTCAGCAAAGTAGTTCTCTGGATTACAATTTAACTCCATTACTCCAACTTCTATTAACGGATAGTCTTTGTGCGGCCATACTTTTGTTAAGTCAAATGGGTTGTAAGAGACCTTGTTTGCATCTGCCTCTGGCATTATTTGTACTGATAACGTCCACTTTGGAAACTCTTTATTTTCAATCGCATTGAATAAATCTTGCTGGTGGCTCTCTCTGTCTTTACCGACAATCGCTTCTGCTTCGGCATCGGTTAAATTTTTAATGCCTTGCTGTGTTTGAAAGTGAAACTTAACCCAGAAACGCTCATTATTTGCATTAATAAAGCTGAAAGTGTGACTACCAAAGCCATGCATATGACGATAGCTTGCCGGTATGCCTCTATCGCTCATCACGATCGTTACTTGATGTAAGGCTTCAGGTAACGATGTCCAAAAGTCCCAGTTATTAGTAGCGCTGCGCATATTGGTTTTAGGGTCTCGTTTAACCGCATGGTTTAAGTCTGGAAACTTTAACGGATCGCGTAAAAAGAAAACGGGGGTGTTATTACCCACAAGATCCCAGTTACCCTCTTCGGTGTAAAATTTAACGGCAAAGCCACGAATATCGCGTTCAGCGTCGGCTGCTCCACGTTCGCCAGCAACGGTGCTAAAGCGGGTAAACAGCTCTGTTTCTTTACCCACTTCGGAGAATATTTTAGCCTTTGTATATTTAGTGATGTCGTGGGTAACAGTAAATTTTCCAAACGCAGCAGAGCCTTTAGCGTGCATTCGTCTTTCCGGTATTACTTCTCTGTCAAAGTGAGCAAGCTTTTCTAAAAACCATACGTCTTGTAATAATTGCGGGCCTCTGCGACCTGCCGTCATAACATTTTGATTGTTTGCTACAGGGCAGCCTGCTGCCGTGGTTAACTTTTTCTTAGTCATTATTAAATCCTTATTGATAAATATACCTTATTAAACTTAGCCTATATTAGCTAAAGGTCCACACAATAACATTCTATTTAATTGAACATTAAATTCAATTTAATCAAATTTACCTATCACTAGGTTCAATCTACTATAGCCTCATCGAAAGCAAAAGCGCTTTCAAACCAAAACATTTTATTTAACAGTAAAACTTAAGAGGAACTACTCATGGCTCAAATAGGCAAATTAATCCCAGAATTTAAAGCACAAGCATTTCATAACGGTGAATTTGTAGAAGTAACATCTGACAGCGTTAAAGGTAAATGGTCAATATTCTTATTCTACCCAGCAGACTTTACTTTTGTTTGCCCAACTGAATTAGAAGATATGGCTAATCAATATGAAGAGTTACAAAAATTAGGTGTTGAAGTTTATGCGGTTTCAACAGACACGCACTTCTCACACAAAGCGTGGCACGATTCATCAGAAGCAATTGGAAAAATAAAATTCCCTATGCTTGGTGACCAAACGGGACACATTACTCGCGGTTTCGATGTAATGATTGAAGAAGACCACATGGCTCACCGTGGCACTTTCTTAGCAGATCCAGATGGTGTTATTCAAGTAGCTCATATTCACGCTGGTGGTATTGGCCGCAGTGCAAAAGACATGGTTCGTAACGTAAAAGCGGCACAATATGTTCGCGAAAATGATGGTGAAGTATGTCCAGCTGCTTGGGAACAAGGTGAAGCAACGTTAACGCCAAGCTTAGACCTAGTCGGTAAAATCTAAACATACTTAAATTTAAGCAATTTATAGCAATTGCTATACAACTCTCCAATGTACTGGCGAGAATGGGAAACCCCACTTCTCGCCCTTTTTCCCTGATTGCAGCAATAAGGTAATACTATGTTAAGCAATGACATTTTAAACGCATTAAAAACATATACTAAAAATATGACTAACAAAGTGGCACTAGTTCTTCAAACTGGTGAACACGAAAAACGTACAGAATTGGTTAACTTTTTAACACAATTATGCTCAGTTTCAGACAATTTGAGCTTAATTGAGCGCGACGAAAACTTGCGTAGCCCGATCACTTTTTATTTAGAAGTAAACAAAGAGAATAATGGCATATACTTTTCTGGCATACCAAGTGGCCATGAGTTCAATTCATTAATTTTAGCGATACTGCACTCTTCTGGCACTGAATTAAAGCTTGATAACACGCTGGCTAAGATGGTTCAGAAAATCAAAGAGTCTTTACATTTTGAAGTATTCGTATCATTAAGCTGCCATAACTGTCCTGACGTTGTACAGTCATTAAATCAGTTTGCCGTGCTAAGCCCATTCATTAGTAGTGAGATGATAGATGGTGGCTTGTTCCAAGATCTGGTGACAGAACGTAATATTCAAGGCATACCAAGTGTTTATTTAAATGGTGAGTTATTCGCTAATGGTAAAATTGATACCGCGCAATTAGTCGATAAGTTAATTCAACACTTTCCTGAAATTGTTGGTGATAATGAGAGTGAAGCCTTACCTCTACAAGATGTAACTGTTATCGGTGGTGGTCCAGCTGGCATTGCAGCTGCTATTTATTCAGCACGTAAAGGACTAAATGTCACAATGATTGCAGATCGCATTGGTGGTCAAGTAAAAGATACTGTCGGTATAGAAAACTTAATTTCGGTCCCAAAAACAACAGGGGCTGAGTTAACCGGCAATATGCAGGCACACCTGAACGATTATGATGTCACCTTAAAAGAGTTTTTACGTGTAGAGACTATTGAAAAAGGAGACGAAACGACTAAGTCACCGCATAAGTTACACCTTTCTAGCGGTGAAATTATTGAAACAAAAACTATTATTTTGGCTACTGGCGCAAAATGGCGTGAGCTTGGTGTACCTGGTGAGAAAGAAAATATTGGCGCTGGTGTCGCTTATTGTCCACATTGTGATGGTCCGTTTTTCAAGGGAAAAGATGTTGCTGTAATTGGTGGTGGAAACTCAGGCATTGAGGCCGCGCTAGACCTCGCCGGCATGGTAAACCATGTAACCGTATTTGAATTTTTACCTGAGCTAAAAGCAGATCAAGTTTTAGTAGAAAAAGCACAGGAGCATGAAAAAATTACCATCATTAAAAATGCAGCCACTAAAGAAGTGTTAGCTGAGAATGGCAAAGTTATTGCTCTTTCTTATGAAGATAGAGCTACTGGTGATATTAAGCAACAAGCATTATCTGGTTTTTTTGTACAAATTGGTTTATTACCTAACAGTGGTTTCTTAAAAGATGTGGTTGAATTAACTAAGCATGGTGAAGTGGTTATTGACGAAAAATGCCAAACCTCTACGCCAGGTATCTTTGCTGCAGGTGATGTTACTACTGTACCTTATAAGCAAATTATTATTGCAATGGGTGAGGGTTCAAAAGCGTCATTATCAGCCTTTGATTATATTATTAGAGAAAGTTAACTTGCTAATAAACAAGCACTTCTAAACACTTTTTGTGTTCAGAAGTGCTTTATAATCAAAACCTAGCTACTTTCAATTTACCTTCTCTTTTAATAAGCCCCTGCCCCATAAGTTAATTCGTAACTATGGCTGTAGATTTCAAGAATATTGCCAAATGGATCTTCCATATAAATCATTCGATATGGCTTTTCATTTGGGTAGTAATAACGAGGCTCTGCCATACGTTTCTTACCGCCAGCTGCTACTATTTTTCCAACAAGCTCTTCTAAATTAGGATCTTGCACACAAAAATGAAAAATACCCGTTTTCCAATATTCAAAATTATTGTCTGGCTGCTCTTGGTTCACAAACTCAAATATTTCTACCCCAATTCGATCGCCAGTAGATAAATGCGCTATTTTAAATTTACCCCATTGCGCGCCAAATACATCGGTACACATTTGCCCTATTGGACTGTCATCTTCAACAACTTCGGTTGGCTTCATAATTTCGTACCAACCCAGTACTTCAGTATAAAATTTCACTGCGTTTTCTAAGTTAGGTACCGAAATACCAATATGCGAAAATGTTCTTGGGTAAGCTTTGCTCATACATGTTTCCTCAATTGATTTGATAGCGAAAGTATAAGCCTTATGGTAAAGTACCAAAAATTATCATTAGTTATAAAAATAAGTACATAATGTAATGATTAATCAAAATTGGTTACAAACATTTTGCACTCTAGCTCAAGTAGGACACTTTACTAAAACGGCTGAAAAGTTGTTTATGACACAATCTGGCGTAAGCCAGCATATTAACAAGCTAGAGCAACAACTTGGCACTACTTTGCTCATAAGAGATGGTAAGTCGTTTACCTTAAGTGACGCTGGTAATAAGTTGTTTTTAAAGGGCCAAGAGTTACTTAAGTCTGCAGAAGAATTAGAACAATTAATTACGCAAGACGAGCAATATGAAGGCACTATTCAGATAGCCTCTCCAGGAAGCATTGGCTTAAAACTTTATCCTTATTTACTCGAAACCCAACAATCATTCCCTGATCTGATCATCGATTATAACTTTGCGCCAAATCAGCGTATTGAGCAGCAATTAGCAGATAGAGAGATTGATTTAGGGTTGGTAACAAATATAAGTAATATCAGCAAGCTCGTGTACGAGAAAATAGCGTTAGAGCCGTTAGTCTTGGTGACTTCAGATCAGGTTAAATCAGTTACTTGGCAAACGCTGATGACCTTAGGGTTTATTGAACACCCTGATGCAAAACACCACGGGCAATTATTACTGGGTAAAAACTTTCCCGAGTTTGAACATATCAATCAATTTGTTCATAAAGGTTTTTCAAATCAAATTAGTTTAATACTAGAGCCCGTAAGTAAAGGGCTTGGGTTTACTGTGCTTCCTTTGCATGCTGCGAAAGCTTTTCAACATCAAGAACTAATCACTATACACACTTTAAACATTGCTGTTAGTGAACACATTTACATGTGTACAAACAAACACTCAATTTTGGCCAATCGGATAAAATATATTAAAACTATTATTTCCAAATACTTAGTTGACGATTTAGCAACGACCAACGCTGTTTAGATAAACAGCTGATTACGCTGTCCTGGGTGCTTTTATTTAACAATTAAGGCACCAACATGCACCTAATTCCCCCCTCAAAAGATGAATATAGAGCGTTAAAAAACAGCACATCAATTAAACTTATTATTACAACTCAATTGTTCTAATTAAAAAGTATGTAGGCCAAATTTCTCGAACTTGTTGTTCCCACTCTCGGTCAACTTTGCCATTAGGTAATAGTAACAGCCAAAACTTTGCCCATTTATGTACATTTTTACCAGATTTGCTCAGTTTTAATGGTGAATAGCGCCGTTCATAACTGTTTCCATTGTATTCAACAACCGTTTTACTTCTAACTCGTTGATGTAATGCGTTAAGTTTATCACTAATTACCTCAACTTCAGTAAAGGGAATAAGCCCCTGCTTTTTTAAGCATGCTAAAATTTCGGCTTTATTTATACTTTCTTTCATATATAAATCTAAATGCGGGGTATACACCTTACCTGTTAAGCCTTTTATAGACGCAAGGTCTCTATCAGCTAAGGCTTTTAATGGAATAAGCGCTTGGTTAATTATTTTTAGCTCATTTAGTGTATGTAACGCTTTAATGACTTTGGCCAGATGTTACTCCTTCGCTTGAGGCGAACTAACTTGGTGGATCAATATTATTGGCAATACTGTTATTCAAACGAAACCAACCCGCAATAGAGTAGCGGTCACGTTGTGCAGGTAATACTTCGTGCGGAAAATCTTCACTAAGAAACACCACTATGGTACCAAAGCTTGGGGAAACCGTAATTTTGTTATTATTAAGAAGAGATGATTCTGATGTGTTTTGGTCATAAATAACTAATTCGCCACCATCTTCTGATGACCAATTAGGGTTCAAATAAACGACAACAGACAACACTCGGTTACCTTCACCCTTAAATGCATCTTTGTGCTTTTTATAAAAGTCACCTTTTGCATAATGAGCAAAGTGACTTTCAAAAGAAAATAAGCCAAGAAATAAATGCCTATTTAGATAGGTTTGTAATAATTCAGCCCATTTTATCCATGCAGTTCCAGCATCGCTAGTACCTGTTATCCAGCAAATTTCATCTAAGCGAATAAAATCGTTGATCATGTGATCGTTAGCTCGACCAATACCTGCACGCTTAAATTGGTCATCTGACAACGTATTAATATGCTGTAAAAGTAAAGTGGCTAAGCTTTCAGGAAGTGCATAAGGGCGAATGCTAAAGCCTTTATCTGCTATGTCTGTAGCGATTGACTCAAAAAGAAAAGTGTTATCTTCTGAGTAAGTGCTTTGTGCAAAAGTCAATGAAGTGTTTCCTTAGGATAACATGACAAGCTAAACAACTTAATTTTGTAAGTGTCATATTACCACTATGCGTTGTAATAAGCGTGAACAATTTTTCAAAAAAGTAATTTGTTTTAAGTTCTATAGTTACTAATATTTATCCTCTTGTTTATTCGCAGAAAAAGCCAATAGCAAATCATTTTTAAAGTTACGTTTAATGGAATATTATTAAAATATTATCTTTTATCATTGAGGGAATGAGTATTACATAAGTTTACCTTTGCATAATAGCCAAGTAGCAGCTCTATAAACGTACAGAATTAATTACCCTATACCATACAATATGCAATCTTTACAAAATCCTATATAGTAGCGATAGACTCTAGGTGAGAGATATAAAAAATGCCTAGTACAAACAAATAAGTGCAAAGGTATTTGTTCATGACAAAACAATTAAATAATAAAATAGAAGATATATTAGGGTCTGTTGATCTTTCAGTTTATAGCTCTGTTGCATTTGAAAAAGATGACAGTCGAGGCACTTAATGTAATGTTTGGTTGTTCCAAATGCACATTAAGTACAACTGCCGCGTCCTGCTCTCGTTAAGTACCTACATCCTGTAGGCAACAAAGAGTGACGCTTTTTCAAGGCAACCCAAAGGGCTATGACTATTTTTCAACCTAACATCGTTAAAAATGGTTAAAGTACGACTGCACGGATGCAGAAGGTAGAGCGACGCAGGATGCCAAAGCCGAGAATGCTACATTGCACCATTTTCGCCTTGTTATCTTAAAAAATAGTCTATAGCAGAGGCTAAAATGAAAGATCAACAGACCCTAATTGAATCAATTTTGTTAACAAATGATGGTGTTGGAATCTTCGATCCTGAAGACAGGCTTATATTTTGTAATGATGCACTCGCAATAATTTTTGGCGTTACTGCAACCGAAGCTCTTCACAAAACATTTTCACAATTATGTTTCAGTTGCTTTAATAGCAAGTTGGGCATCAATATTGAATCTGAGGATTTTAATGCTTGGATGGAAATGGCTTTATCAAAAAGAAGAAAAAGTAATTACCGCACATTTGAAACAGATACCGCTCAAGGTGCACACTTTATTGTTACAGAGCAAATTGTACAAAACAATTATTTATATACCTATGTTACTGATATAACTGAGAAGAAAAAATACGAACATAAACTTACAGTAATGTCACAAGAGCTTGAACAACTTGCTACAACCGATTATTTAACAGGCATTCGTAATAGACGCTACTTTTATGAAAAAGGTAGAGCGGAGTTTAATCGTAGCAAAAGAGAAGAAACAAAGTTGTCCGTACTGTTATTAGGATTATAAATAAATTAATAAGAGATTACGACCTTTTCGCACGCATTGGTGGCGAAGAGTTTGCTATCTTACTGCCAGCTACTGAAGCTGAACTAGGCTATGTTATTGCTGAACGAATAAGAAGCTCGGTTGAATCACTCGAAATTCCCTTTGAAGCTCAAAAACTTGCAATAACTACATCAATAGGAATGGTTGAAAACTCTAAAGAAATCACCTCTTTTGAGCAAATGATCCTTCTAGCAGATAAACATTTGAATCAAGCCAAGCTAAAAGGAAGAAATACAGTTTTGTATACCTAGTTTATATTGTGCATAACCACCTTGGTTGTTGTGGTTATTGCTTTATTCATCTAGTATCTATAAATTATCACGCTGTAATTGTTAAGGTTTACCCAGCCTGATAATTCATTGCTTACCAAACTTATAAGTATATGTGTTAACAAATTTAATAAACGCTTTTGCGGGTAATGGCTTGCTAAAATAATACCCTTGCGCATAATCACAATTAAACTCTTCTAATATTGTCAGCTGTTCCTTAGTTTCAACACCTTCAGCAACTACCATTAAGTCAAGACTATGTGCCATCGCTACGGCAGCTTTCACCAAATCTCTATCAGCTTTATTAAGCGCAATTCCATTGACAAAGCTTCGATCTATTTTTAATACATCGAAATCGTATTGGCGTAAATAACTTAATGATGAATAACCCGTGCCAAAGTCATCCATTGATAGCTTTATTCCTGCGGCATTAATTTGAGCTAACGTATCATCAATAAATGATTGCCCTGTCATTAAAACACCCTCAGTTATTTCTAACTCCAAATATTCGGCGGGTATATTAGATTGCTGTAACGCACTTTTAATAAATGACAGTAATTGATTATCTCTAAATTGGCGAGGTGATAAATTAACCGCCATCGTATAGTGTTGCTTACTTTGCATTTGCCATGTGTTTAAAAAGTCTAAGGCTTGCTCAATTACAAACCGACCAATATCAACAATTAACCCTGTATGCTCAGCAATAGGTATAAACTCATCGGGGGTAATAGTACCTAATGATTGGTTATGCCATCGAAGTAAAGCCTCGGCACCAATAACAGCCCCACTTTCAACATTAAACTGAGGTTGATAATAAACCTCAAACTCTTTACGTTCGAGCGCACCCCGCATTTGCTCTTCAATTTCAAACCTGCGTAATATTCCCACATTCATTTCTTTAGTGAAAAACGAATGTGAATTACGTCCTAAAGCTTTTGCTTGATACATCGCAGTATCTGCATTGCGCAAAAGGTCTGAAGCATTTGTGCCATTTTCAGGGTAAACCGCTATACCAACACTCAATGTGATTATTAATTCTCGGCCATTAATACTAAAAGGCTCTCTAAACGCATTAAGCAACTTTTCAACAATTGATAACGCACTGTTTTTATTGGTTAAACTTTTAGTTAACACAATAAACTCGTCACCACCCAAGCGACCAACAGTGTCTTCCTCCCTAATAACTTGATTTAACCTTTTAGAAGCCTCTTTAAGTAAGGTATCCCCAACCTCATGTCCTAGTGTGTCGTTAACCTTTTTGAAATCGTCTAAATCAAGAAAGAATACAGCGGCTTTTTCATTATGTCTTTTAGCCTCTTGTAACATTTTGTCTAAACGATCAAGTGATAAAAATCGGTTAGGTAGTAGCGTTAATGTATCAAAATATGCATGTTTGCGAATAACCTCAGCCGTCTTATGCTGTTCGGTTACATCACGCACAATCGTAACTACATGTTTGTGCTCAGGTAAGTGGCTAATTCTTGCTTCAAAGTTAACAAGCCCATGAGGCATAGTTAACTCATAAATAAAACTTGCAACGCCTTGTTGTTCAATAGCTTTATCTAGGTTTAATTTAAATTCAGCGGCGATTGCCTTTGGTAACATAGCTAGCATTGACTTACCCAAAAATTTATTTGGAGGTAGCCTGAGGTAACTTTTATCACTTGCATGATAATCAATAATAGTGCCGTTTTCTTCCATTAAAAAGAAGAGATCAGGGGTGGCCTCAAGTACAGTGGCAAGCATCTTCCCACGTAATAACGCCTCTGCTTGGGCTGTTTTAACCGCCTTTAAATCAATATCAATACAATACATTTGTTTTTTATTATATTGATTAATAAACATTACATGGCTGGAAAAAACATTAACATCAGAACCATCTTTATTATTTAACGTAATTTCAGCTGCGGGAATTTCTATTCCTTTATTTATCCACTTACTATGCGCTTGTATAACCCCTTCACGCATTGCATGTGGAATAATAAGATCTTCGAGTTTATTGCCGAAGGCTTCTTCTTTAGAATACCCATAAAGTAATTCACTACCAAGGTTCCAATAAATTACTCTGCGTTGTTCATCATAACCTTGCACTGATATAGCAGCTACCGCATCAAACAACTGATGAAGTGGGTCATTAATAATAAACTCGTGACTTATATGATTAATTTTACTCGATTCCATATAGATTGAAATGAAATTACACCGTAACTTAATAATAGACCTAATGTATTAATTCTGCCTAGATAATGTACATCAATCCAATTACTTGAAAACAAAGTAAGCACTATTCGGGCGTGTCAAGCTATAACGAACAAAATTATACAAATTAAATTATGTTTAATTCGTACGAAATTTGTACTCTAAAGAACAACACGCGCTAGGCAAACAAATCAATTTTTTCTGGATTTTTTTCAAGATATTTTACAATATATGTGCACTTAGCTACTGCTTTTTTACCGTCTTTTTTAATCTGTTCAAGTACATCTTCTAGTAACACTTTAGCAAGGCCTTTACCTGACAGCTCATCGGGCACAATGGTATGCGTTAAATGCATTTTACCATTTTGATCATCATAACTAATGTAAGCAATTTGACCATCAATATGATACTCGTACTTATGTTCTTCAATATTGTGTATAAGTGTGTAAGACATTTTATTTCCTTAATTATAATATATAGGGATAACACTAACCGTTGTTATAAGGTAATAATGTACTGTATGTAGTAAGCTAACACCATCGACTATAACGTTTATAACACGCATAATTAGTAACATTAACAGTATGTATTAATAGTTTTGTGATAAGTGTCACATTACTGACATTATTATTTGTTTCAATCCTTATAATAACGCCATAAATTAGGTTAATTGAAGCTTAATCAACATTTCCTTTTTATCGATAAAAATAAGTAAACACCTTGATTAAGTTTTTCACGCAGGAGGTCACTGTGAACTATAAAGATTACTATAAAATTATGGGCGTTGATAAAGCAGCGTCCGAAGATGAAATTAAAACGTCGTATCGAAAACTCGCACGAAAATTTCATCCTGATGTAAGCAAAGAAAAAGATGCAGAGTCTCGTTTCAAAGATATTAACGAGGCTTATGAGGTATTGCGCGATAAAGAAAAACGTGCCGCATACGACCAACTTGGTAGTAATTGGAAGGCAGGTCAATCAGGCTTTACTCCACCACCCAATTGGCAAGATCAATTTCATCAAGGTGGCAGTAATTTTAATGGGAGTGGTCAAGGTGATTTCAGTGACTTTTTTGAGTCGTTATTTGGTAGTGGTTTTAGCGCTAACCAGCATTCGGGTAGAGGTCGTCACGCAAACCAAAATAGCAGAAAAGGTCAAGACAGCCATACAAAAATACTGATCGATATACAAGATGCTTATACAGGCGCAACCCGCAATTTTACGCTTAGAGATCAAGGTATAAACGAGCATGGGCAAACACAAACAAATGAACGAACGCTAAAGGTAAAAATACCTAAAGGTATAAAGCCGGGTCAAAAAATTCGTCTGCAAAAGCAAGGTGGACAAGGTGCAGGCGGATCAAATAATGGCGACTTATACATTGAGGTAGGTTTTAACCCAAGTCCATTATTTAGTATTGACGGCGCTGACATTACCACAGAGCTTGCTATCGCTCCTTGGCAAGCAGCGTTAGGGGATAAAGTAAAAATACCAACACCGAGCGGTGAAATAGATTTAACTATCCCTAAATTAATAAGTAGTGGTAGTAAAATGCGTCTAAAGGGTCGAGGATTACCAAGTAAAGTGCCAGGTGATTTTTTTGTAAAATTAAAAATTGTGTTTCCAAAGGCTTTATCAACTGAAGAAGAAACGCTTTATCAATCGTTAAAAGCATCAACAACTAATTCAAATGGCGCTAACACTCAGGGGTACAAAGAAAAAACCAAGAGTTAACTCTTGGTTTAGCTTTTATACCAGTTTCATTTATTAGGCGAAATATTTCCTATTTGACAGTTTTTTGCATAGAAAGAGTAATGAAACTGGTACTCTTTTACGACTGATCTAACATGATATGTTTTTTCACTCGCGGTAATTTCCATATTAAATACACTGGAATAATACTCAGCATTAATAGCACCAATTGCTCGGCTTCATTGAGCGGTAATAATTGTAATAAGTAAACAATAACCGCCGAACCACTCATTTGCACAAAGCCTAACAGTGCTGAAGCTGAACCTGCACTTTCTCCAAAAGGCGCAAGGGCTTGTCCCGCACAAGTGCCTAAAAGCAAAGAAAAACCAAGAGAGCTAAGCATTACAGGGATCATAAAAGCAATAGCTGTTTGCCAAGCTAACAAGGCTAACATTAATAATCCAGCAATAATCAGCAAGATCATTCCAGCACCTATAGTGACTCTGGCACCGAATTTAACTAAAAGTCTAGGCGCGATATAACAAGCAACAATATTAACCACAGCATTTAAACTAAACCAATAAACAAAACTCTGTTGATCTAAACCTAGCCTCACCATTAACCAAGCAGGAGAGCTACTAACATAAGCTATGATAATTGCCATAGATAGCATTACAAGCAATGCATTAAACAGAAAAACTGGATGTTTCAATACTGGTATAAAGTTAGTAATAGTAATAATCTTTTTAGGATTTTCTGTGTGCTCTGGCCTTGTTTCTTTTAAGGTAAATAATAAAATCAAACCTGCAAAAACTGCATAGCCTACCATAAACTCAAAGTTGCTACGCCAGCCAAAACATTCTGTCAGAACATTGCCAAGCAAAGGCGCGAGTGCAGGAATACAACAAATTGCACTATTTAAATAAGAGTACATAACGCCACTTTCAATAGCATTATATTTATCGCGCACACTGGCAAAGGCTGAAACGACAATAGCACAAGCACCAAAACCTTGTATTGCACGACTAATAAGAAAGAACGTTAAACTATCTGAATAAACAGAAAGGAGTGAAGCCAAGCCATAAATGATTATGCCACCCAAAGCAACAGAACGACGACCATACCTATCGGCTAGTGGACCGCTGATTAACTGACCAAACCCCATACTTAAAATAAATACCGTTATACTCCACTGAATTTTCGTCATACGAACTGAAAATTCTTGGGCCATAATAGGTAAGGCAGGTAGAAATATATCAATAGCTAATGGACTAAAAACAACCATTAGGATCAATAAGGGTAAAAGCTTTTTATTGGTCATTTAAATCTCAATAATAATGACGATATGGTTAACGCCAAGTGTTTAACGCTAGTTTTAACTATTTTTTGCGAAAGGGACATTGGGTAAGGTTTGAGTAAAATTTGCCTCTTGCTCAAGTGCTTCTAAATCTTTAATCATCAGTTGATTGCGCTTTTTGTCAATAGTCCCTTCTTTTTTCCAAAGCTGTAATTGTTTATTAATTACTTGCCTAACTGAACCTGTCATTCGCGCTAAGGTTTCATCATTTAACCCATTAACTAAATGATGGTGGTGCTCATCTTCTTTAGTACCGTTATAAAATTTAATTTTATTGATATGCTGTAAAATAATACGACTTAAACGGGTGGCTACATCATTTAATACTAAGCTACTGGCTTGCTGCTCTTTTTCACGCATTTTTTTAGCTAGGTAAGGCATGAACTGCTTATTAAATTCAGGATAAGTCCATAACCAGTGTCGCATTGTTGCAAGCTTCACCGACAATAACTTTACCGTAGTAAGAGGCGAAATAATCACATCATGTGGTTGGTCATCAAATAGCACTATTAAATCAAAACAGTCGCCAGCATAAAGCATGTCTAACGTCGCCTCTCTACCGGTATCTGGATTACTTTGCTTTATTTCTAACTGACCATCGATCACGACAAAAAAACGTTCCATTAAAATATCTGAATTAATGTAATCATCTTTATGCCATTCGTTTAATTGAAACTCTTGCTGAAAGTCTTCAATTAACTTTGCCGGCAAATCAGAAAAAAGATTAGCTTGCTTTACGAGTACAGGGCTTGCTTTTTGTGGTAAATGAACAGCATCATCTTTCATAAATAAGCTAACTTAATCGAAACGTATAATAATGGCTTTATTTTACCTAATTACAGCCATATAGCAAAAATTATAATTAAAAATTACAGCTACACTCTAAAATAAACAACTGATAAATAAATAAAAAAACATTGTGTTAAGTGTCACTTTTGTGACAGAAGCATCGCTACTAGTTCCGTATCATAGCCTCATTAACAAAACAACCAAACGTAAACCGAAAAGCAAACAGTAATAGGTTTATACCAAGTTGTTTATTGGGTCACACTGCGCACTACTTCATAGCAAAGCGCACCAGGCCTTTATATTAAGCTTTATGAAATAGGTGAATATTATGACTAAAACTATTGGAATTGACTTAGGTACAACAAACTCATGTGTATCGGTAATGGAAGCAGGTGTTGCAAAAATTATAGAGAACGCAGAAGGAAGTCGTACCACCCCTTCTATTGTTGCTTATGCAAACAATGAAACGTTAGCAGGGCAACCTGCAAAAAGACAATCAGTAACCAACGCTGACAATACTTTATTTGCGATAAAACGACTCATTGGGCGTAAATTCGACGACAAAGAAGTACAAAAAGATATTAAGTTAGCCCCATATAAAATTATTAAGGCTGATAACGGTGATGCTTGGGTTGAAGTTAACGGTAAAAAGCTTTCGCCACAAGAAGTGTCAGCACAGTTACTACGCAAGTTAAAAAAAGATGCAGAAGCCTACTTAGGCGAAACAGTAACGGAAGCAGTTATTACCGTACCGGCTTACTTTAATGACTCACAACGCCAAGCAACTAAAGACGCAGGTAAAATTGCAGGGCTTGATGTTAAACGTATTATTAACGAACCAACAGCCGCTGCATTAGCGTACGGTGTTGATAAAAACAGCAAAGCCGACCAAAAAGTTGTTGTTTATGACTTAGGTGGGGGTACTTTTGATGTGTCAATTATTGAAATATCAAACATCGATGGTGAAAAGCAGTTTGAAGTATTAGCAACTAATGGCGATACCTTTTTAGGTGGTGAAGACTTTGATTTACGGTTAATTAATTACCTTGCTGATGAATTTAAAAAAGACAGCGGGATTGACATTAAACAAGATTCACTCGCACTACAACGCATTAAAGAAGCGGCAGAAAAGGCAAAAATAGAGTTATCATCGGCGTTACAAACCGACGTAAACTTACCTTATGTTACCGCAGATGCAAGTGGCCCTAAACACTTAAATGTGCAAGTTACTCGGGCTAAATTAGAGTCGTTGGTTGATGATTTAGTTAAAAACACTATAGCGCC
This sequence comes from Thalassotalea piscium, assembly GCF_030295935.1. Taxonomy (NCBI): domain Bacteria; kingdom Pseudomonadati; phylum Pseudomonadota; class Gammaproteobacteria; order Alteromonadales; family Colwelliaceae; genus Thalassotalea; species Thalassotalea piscium. Next base: position 1,417,784 of record NZ_AP027362.1, on the reverse strand, counting down.
ATGTGAACAAGCACTAAAAGATGCTGGATTAAGTAAAGGTGATATTAGCGAAGTTATTTTGGTTGGTGGTCAAACACGTATGCCAAAAGTGCAAGACGCGGTTAAAGCCTTCTTTGGTAAAGAGCCACGTAAAGATGTAAACCCTGATGAAGCGGTAGCAATGGGCGCTGCAATACAAGCAGGTGTTTTATCAGGCACAGTTGGCGATGTGTTATTACTTGATGTAACGCCATTATCACTCGGTATTGAAACATTGGGTGGCGTAATGACAAAACTGATTGAGAAGAATACCACCATACCAACACGGGCTTCTGAAGTGTTTTCAACAGCTGAAGATAACCAACCTGCGGTAACGGTACATGTGCTGCAAGGACAACGTGAAATGGCAGCAGATAATAAGTCGTTAGGTCAATTTAACTTAACCGATATTAAGCAAGGCCCACGTGGTTCGGTACAAGTTGAAGTTACCTTTGATATTGATGCTAACGGTATTTTACATGTATCAGCCAAAGATACAGCAACAGGTAAGGAGCAAAGCATTAAAATTACAGCATCAAGCGGCTTAACTGAAGATGAGATCAATCGCATGGTCAATGATGCAAACAAACACGCTGCTGAAGACAAGCAAAAGCGTGAACTCGTTGAGCAACGTAACCGAGCAGATCAGTTAATTCATACGGTGCAAACTTCAATGAGCAACTTTGCAGATGAGCAACAAACTGAGCTAAAAACGTTAATTGAGCAACTAAAAATGGCCGTTAATGGTAATGATAAGTCAGCCATTGTTATGCGACAAAAAGCATTAGAAGAAGCTTACGCAAAAATAATGCAAACGTCACAATCGCAACAAACTGAGCAGCACAATACTGCAGCTAATACAGAGGCGAGTAACGACGATGTGATAGACGCTGACTTTGAAGATGTTAGCAACGGATAAACATTAGGCTTTATGTGTATAGCAAGTAACATCACTTTTGATTGCGCTTAATACTTACTAATGTTTGCAACTAACCTAAACCCCTAATATTTATTAGGGGTTTTTTATTAGGCTGTCTTATAGAGCGTGTTAACTCAGCTCTCGCCTACTTCTTTGCCATCGTCTTAGCGACATAGCTACACCGGTATACACCAACAAACAAGCTATTAGCGATGCGATACCCGCTAAGGTTTGACCGAATAAACCATATATTTCACCCGTATGTAAAAAACGTATATAGCTTCTCACCTTACGATAAGTAGATAACTCATTAAAACTCTGCTCGGCAACTACCCTACCACTCATAGTATCTACAATAACCGTTTTACGTTTTTGTGGCTCACCGCCATTGCCCATATCAACAGTAAATGTTTGCCTATTCTGAACACGCTTTGGCACAGAAAAGTTAATGGTTTTCCACTGAGGATATGCCGTATCCAATTTATTAAATAAAGCTTGCCACAAAAGCTGATGTGCGTGTTCTTCTGGTGTTAGTGCTTGAGCTGTTGGTAGAGGGTTTGCAGCAGTTGAAACATAAGATTTTAACGTATTGCCAGGCCATTTGAATGAAAAGAAGAAAGCCGTAAAAATTATAACAACTAAAACAGGTGCCATATAAAAACCAAAGACATTATGCCACTGATAATCCCTTGCCTGTGTATTTTTATGGTGCTTAGTTAACATCAACTTTTGTTTAAATGCCTTTTTTTTAAATTTAACGGGCAGCCATAAATATAAACCGCTTAGCGCTAATATTAGAAATATTACATTTGCAATACCATTAACCCAACGCCCTACTTCACTGAACTTACCATCGAAAGTTAACCAACGATGAAATGCTCTTAATTTACCTAAAAAAAGTTTGGTATCAATTCCCGGCTCTACCATTTCATCGCCAGTATAAGGATTTAAGTAAGCAAGGGTTTTACGACCTTCTTTCACAACAAACGGCGCATTAGGCTCATTAGTTAAACTTATTGTTGGTGGTTTTTCAGTATCATACCTTTTAGCGATTTGAATAACATTATCAAGCGATAAACGATCCGCTCCTGTACTTGGCATTTGAGGAAAGTCAGCCCTTTGCGCTGACTGAATCATTTGTCTCTCATAAGTTAAACCAACACCCGTAATAGACATTAAGAATATAAACAGTGCGGCACTACAACCAATAATAAGGTGTAGCCAAAAAAATAGTTTTCTAGTATTCATTTCTTTTTCTTATATTTTCGCAACCCAAAATTTTACTTGAGCAGAATAATTATTACCCGTTACTCGCGCTGCTAGTAACGGGCTGTTTTAGGTTATTAAAACGATGTTTTAATTTCAAAGCGAGTAGTTGTACCGTCACCAATGGTTACATTGTTAACACCACCACCCGCTAAGTAGTCTTCATCAAGCACATTCTCGACATTGAGTCGTAAATTCACTTTTTTACCCATAACTTGTGTTTGGTAATTTGCGCCAATATCTATACGACTGTAGGCGTCTTTAGACACTGTATTTGCATTATCGGCATAACGTTCACCTTGAAAAAATATCCCTGCGTTAAGCGCTAACTTTTCGGTTAATTCATAACGTGACCACAAAGAAGCAGACCACTTTGGGGCATCAACCGGCGTTTTCCCTTGATATTTTTCATCTTGTTCAAACTTTGCATTCAAATACATTACAGAGGTCATAACAAACCATTTATCGGTAAGTGCACCTTGCGCAGACAATTCAACACCTTTATGCCTTTGTAGACCTGATTGAGTAGTAACTGTTTCATAAATAGGGTCATCCACAAGTTGCTCAGAGATTAACGTGCCGCTTTTTTCAATATTAAAAATTGCCGCATTTAATAATAAACGATCTGAAACTTGCCACTTTCCACCTAACTCTACTTGTTTAGACGTGATAGCATCAAGGCTCATACCATCGTTTTTATCAAGATCATTGACTATTGTTTCACTACGTTGAGGTTCAAACCCTTCAGAATAATTTAAATAAACTGTACTACCTTCAATTGGATGATATAGCACACCTACTTTTGGTAATAATGATTCGTTATCTGCACCTTCTTTATTTTGTTTATCGTAACGAGCACCAAGGGCGACTTGCCATTGTTCGTTAAACGTAATTAAGTCTTGAAAATACATACCATAGTAATCATATTCACTAGAATACAAGCTAGTATCAGTAATATAATCAATATTAGGTTGAACTGGTTCAGGTTGCCCTGGAGTATAATTAATGCTGTCGCCATTAGTTTTTAGTTGCCCGTAATAATAGTCGAGACCATTAGCACCAAAAAGTAACTTATGCTCTACACCTGCTAAAGTAACCTCGCCATTTAGGTCAATAAAGGCCGTTTTAAATTGCCAATTGTCAAAACGATCATAAGGTTTAGATACATAGCTTTCGCCCTGTTGATAATCAGAAGGTTTTTTCGGAGAAGATTCGAAACGTTGCCTTTTAAAAGACTGCTCGTTATAGCCAAGTTTAACTTCCCATGCATTGTTAATAAAATACGTTAGCTTAGCGCCAATATTTTCAACATTAATGTCTGTAAACGCCCACGAAAAGTCATTTATTGTGTGTTTATTACTCACAATATTACCATTGTTATCTAACCATGCGCCTGTATCTAAACCGGCTTTGTCATTTGTACGGTCATAATAAGCATTTAATACAAGGCTATCATTTAACTGATGCTCAAGTACCAGAGATCCTAAAAAGCGGTCACGTTCACGTTTTTCGCCATTTTGATACTCACGTTCAAAGTTAACATCTTGCTTAACTAAGACCGCACGGTAATTAGTGTCGGCGAATACTTCTCCCCCAGCATCAAGCATAAAGCGTGTTGAACCATTTTGATCAGTATCAGCGCTTACCTCAAGTAACGGCGAAGATGTAGGCTGTTTAGTTACCATATTAATTAAACCACCAGGGGCTGACTGACCATATAAAATGCTTGATGGACCTTTTATAACTTCAACACGCGATAAGGTTTCAATGGGTTGCTGATAGTGGGACCAATGCTGATGACCGTCTCTTAAGTAGCCGGTAGAAGAGCTTAACTCAAAGCCCCTAGCGCTGAATACTTCACGGTTTCTTTGCTTAGAGCCTGGCGATAAGCTTGCATCATTATTAAGCACCTCACCTAAAGTGGTCGCTAATTGTTCGTCAATAATGGTTTCTGGAATTACGGTAACCGCCTGCGCTGTCTCAAGCAATGACACATTTGAACGCATAGCACCTGAGGCATTTTCAACTTGATAGTCATTAAAATACGTTCCATTTACATGTATAACTTCAATGTCTGTTTCGTAATTGCTTACTTCGTTAGAAGACGCGGTATTTGATAAGGCTAAAAGCCCAAGACTTACACTAATAAAAATTTGATTTAACTTCATGACGGTTCAATAAATTGGTTAACTGTTTTTAAGAGGCGCAAATATTAACACAAACACGAATGAGAACAAGTCTCATTTGACGTTATGGGTAATATTTTACTTTAGCTAGAGAAGGTTTTATTTACTTGAACTATGCTTTCGGATAAAAACAAAAACGTAAGCTATTGATAAAAATATTATTTTTATTTCACCAAGGACTTATCCTTTCAAAATAAATAACTAAAATCATTCTAAAACAACGAGCACTGTTCTATTTTCACCCTGACTAAAGAGGGAAAGTGAGACGGTATCACCAATCTTATATTTATCTAACTCTGTGAATAATGACTTAACTGAATTTACAGGAACTTGATTAATCGATTGAATAACATCACCAATAACAAAATCAAAACGGGACACCTTTACAGCGTGCAATTTAGAACTGTTGGCTGAATCTGAGTTAACTTCTAACACAATCACTCCGTCAATCCCAAGCTCGCTGGCGATTTGTTTATTAATACTTTCATCGACAAAAATGCCCAATGAAGGACGGCTATATTTACCAAAAACAATAAGTTGAGGTACAACTTTATTTACCGTATCAACAGGCACAGCAAAACCAATACCCGCATATGCGCCAGAAGGACTATATATTGCGGTATTAATGCCAATTAACCGCCCTGCACTATCGAGTAATGGCCCACCAGAGTTTCCAGGGTTTATCGCCGCGTCAGTTTGAATGAGGTTATTGATAATAAGATCTGAATCTGCTGATAAAGAACGATTCAACGCCGAAACAATACCACTGGTTAATGTATGGTCAAGCCCAAAAGGGTTGCCAATGGCATAAACAGACTGTCCAACCTGTAAATTTGAACTCAAGCCTATAGGAATAGCAGGCGGTATGTTTAGCGGCACATTAATTTTTAACACGGCTAAGTCGTGGTTAGGACTAATGCCCACTAACCTGGCTTGAAATGTTCTACCATCGTTCAATCTAATATTGGCTTCAGATGCGCCTTTAATCACATGGTAATTAGTGACTACATGCCCAAATTCATCCCAAATAAAGCCAGAGCCTGTCCCTTTAGGGACTTTACGAATATCTCTTGTCCAATAATTACGAACAATCTTGTTGGTAGAAATAAATACAACCGAGGGACTTGTTGTATTAAAAATATTAATAGTGCTTAATTCATTATCAGCAAGGTTACCTCTCGCAAGCACAGCGCGAGGTTGAGCTTGCTTAACAAGCCAATATTGCTCGAAGTAAGCAAAAAGCAAAGTAAATAAATATAAGCCACCAATAACCCATATTGCTAAACGAATGACTTTTAAAGCACTTACCTTGCTGTTCATTGTTAACATCCTTTGAGCTATTTATAACCTGAGTTCGGGATAATGGGTGTGCATAAAAAACATTTTAAATAATAGTTTACAGTGCCTTAGCTGACTTTTTTAAGTACTAGGTGCATTTTAACTCAACCAATGCTAAAAGTTTTGTGTGAATCAAGGCTGATTTGTGTACCTAATAGCTGGCTATTAGTAGCAAATTATACGCAGATACACGCGAAAATCTTAGCTTTGGTGTACTTAGCTTATCCCGAACTCAGGTTATTTATACCAATTTCACTAACTAAGTGAGCATTTCTACTAGCCAACTTCGAGGTCATTTATCTGTCCATTAGAACAGCTAAGGCGTTTATTTAACTGCAACCTGTCCATAAAATAACTCAGCCAATTAATGAAACTGGTATAATTTATTTTTTATTGTAGCCAAAGCTTTTTCTTCCACTTGCCTAATTCGTTCTTGTGAGACTTTATACTTTGCTGCGAAATACTTGTGCGGTTTTTTATCATCTGACAACCACCTTTGGGTAATAATATCTCTACTGCGATCATCGAGATCTTTAATGGCACTATAAATTTTCGCCATCGCCTTATCAGAAAAATCTTCTCTTATTATTTGACTGTCTAATGAGGTAGTCTTATCTTCCAATAACTTTTCACAAATGAAGCTGGAGTTTTCATCGTCATTCTTAGTTGATGAATCAATAAAAACATCAGATTGCGTTAGCTGTACTTCCATTTCAGTCACATCTTCGACACTAACGCCTAATGACTCAGCTATAGCCGTTTTATCACTATACTCTAACCACTCTGTATTCGTTTTTAATCGTCTTAAGTTAAAAAACAATTTACGCTTTGCCTTTGTCGTTGTTGCTTTAACTAATCGCCAATTTCGTATTACAAATTCTTGAATTTCCCCTTTGATATAATGAACAGCAAAACTTGAAAGCCTCACGCCAAAATCAAGCCGAAACTTTTTAATTGATTTCATTAAACCTATTGAGCCTTCTTGAACAAGATCTTCTATAGGTAAACCATAGCCTTTAAAAGATCGAGCAATAAACCCAACAAAACGCAGATGCGATAATACAATTTCTTGTACTGCATTCAGGTCATTGTGCTCTTGGTACTTTTTAAACAGCGCTTTCTCTTGGGTCTCACTCAGCATTGGTAAGCTTGTAACATAGGTCATATATGATTCAAAACTACTCGTTTTTTTAAGTGTTATGGGTAACTGCAGTGTCATAACACCATCCTCCTACTAAATAAATTAACAAGTAAATATGTTTATATACAAATAAAAGCGTACTGTATAACGCTAATACACTTCGTTCAGATATTATATAAATTGATTTTCTAAATATTTAACTAAAGAAAGTTTGGGGTATACAAAGTACACCCCTAATTTCTACGCTGCCTTGTCGGTTTTAGTGTCTTTGCTATCGGCGTCAGCTTTATGTTCAATTACCTTATCTTTTTGATTAATGGTAATAGTTTTTGGCTTCATCGCTTCCGGAATTTCTTTAACTAAATTAATGGTTAATAATCCGTTCGAGAAATTAGCATCAGTCACTTCAACATAATCAGCTAGATTAAACTTGCGTTCAAAAGTACGATTAGCAATACCATGGTGTAAATACTTACGATCATCTTTAGTATTTTTGTTACCTCGTACTGTTAACACTCCTTTTTCAACCTGAATATCAAGTTCTTCTTGAGAGAAACCAGCAGCGGCCAAGGTGATCGCATAACGGTTTTCATCAAGAATTTCAATATTATAATGAGGGTAACCGCCTATTGTAGCTTCTGAAGTAAGCGCATGATCAATTAATGATGCTAAGCGATCAAAACCAATGCTACTGCGGTAAAGTGGGGTTAAATCAACCGAATTCATAATAAATCCTCCGTAAGAAGCAAAATATAATAAAAACAATTAAAAGTGATTTGATCTCATTTTAAGACAATCTCATCACACCACTATAGATAGCGATTAAGAAAAGAAAAACAAGGATACAAATTATAATTTTTTTTCATAAATCTAAATTTTTTTATAACTATCAAATAGACTTTCTCAATAGTATTTAACCTGAGTTCTGGATAACGGATGTACGTTAAACACAGATAAAGCTATATTTTTCAATTATTTATTATAGAACAATCGTATTGCTTATCTAGTTATATATCAATGTTATAAGTGTTGACTGAATCAAGGCAAGTTTGCGTACCTAATAGCCAGCTATTAGTAGCAAATTAACGGTTTTTTAGTTCCAGACAAAAACCAAGTACCTACGTCCATGCAGGCAACGTAGATACGCGCAAAAATCGTGACATTGACGTGCTTAGCTTATCCAGAACTCAGGTTATTTATAATTTATCGAACTGCTGAGACTTTAACTTGAGGGTATTTACAAATAACCTAGCATCGCTAATTTCTGCTAGCATTGAATTATTAGGCAAGCAGTCGTCGTCAACATAATCAGCAAAATCACCACTAGGATCGAATACTAAAATATCTAACGCTAAGCGGTCTAATCCGTATAAACCACGGTGGATCATATCTGCTGAAAACACTAATAAGTCTCCCGCTGCTAATGCTATTTTTTTACCATTAGGAAGTTCTTCAAAACTATACCTTCCGTGAGTTTCTTGGCGAACGGAAAATTCTTCGTCGTTATCCCAGCGTTTGTGAGTCCCGGGTATTAGCTCCATGCCAGGTTCATCAAACAGTGGTACACGAAGATGCAGTACTTGGGTGTCTTTAATCGCTTGTTTTTGCCCTTCAATGTCATGATCGTATTGGCAGTCTCTGTGCCAAAAGTCTTTTAACTCGGGGTTTACCGGGTTAAAAAATAATTGTGTATTCATAAATGCAGGGCTATTGGGTATGAGTGAATCGATAACTGCCATCATTTTTTTTGAGCTAATAAAATTGAACAGCGCGACCCTATCGTTATATGATAAATAATGACTGCCTGTAATTAACGATGAGTTGAATGCATCTTCTTGATAGAAGGTTGCATGATCTTGCTTCCATAATTGATGAAACTTCAAAATAACAGTTCTTAACTGTAAAACCTCTTGGCTATTAAAATAATTTCTAATAACAAAGTAGCCTTTATCGTGATACTGGCGACTGAACTGACTAAACTTTTCTTGCATTAACGCCAACACCTTTTCATAAAAATAAACATACCAACATAGCAATATCGCTTTATATCAGCGATAAGGTATAATTAACACCAATTAGTCGCCTATTTTATTCGAGTTAACACGATTAAATACCACGATAAACAAGAAATACACTCAAAAGATCTTTTTGAAACAATTACCGTAGCAGACACACAACTTAGTATTGCTACCTTTAATTTATTCAACTACCTTGAACCCCCTAATGCTTTTTATGAATTTGAACGCATTTATAGCGCTGAGCAATGGGCGAAAAAGCAACGGTGGATAACAAACTACTTAACAGAATATCAACCTGATATTATTGGTTTTCAAGAGGTATTTAGCAGCGAATCACTAAAAGCGTTAGTGGCAACACAAGGTTATAATTACTTTGCTGTGGTTGACCAACCAGAGGTTATTGACGATTTTATTTTTAAAAAACCAGTGGTTGCCATTGCATCGCGCTATCCTATTGTTGAGATAACAGCAGTTAAGCCCGATATTGAACTAGCACAAGCACTAGGCTTAACTGATAACTTTTCTTTTAGTCGTAAAGCATTAAGAGCAACAATTAATGTACCTCATGCTGGCAACTGCGATTGCTACGTAGTGCACTTTAAATCTAAGCGCTCAATGATAGAACTTGATAAAAGAGAGAAAAACTTTACACCTGAGAAAATCATTATTGAACAGCTAAAAGCCAATATTGCTGGTAGTTGGGGCTCAACCTTACAACGCGGTAGTGAAGCAACGTTATTAATAATTGATATGATAGCAAGGCGCGAAGCTACCAATAACCCAATGATATTAATGGGCGACTTTAACAACACCTTAACTGATGGTGTATTAAACCATTTACTAACGAATACCCTTCACTTTGTATCTACTATTGACCGAGAGGCATACCTGGCAAAGTACTGTTTATATGATGCATGGCACTTATTTGAAGTAGCACAAACCAACGAAACACAAAGCAAGAATGAGTTAACGCGAACACCAACGCATTATTTTGGCGCAGGTAGTTCAGTACTTGACTATATTTTATTATCTTGCGAGTTCGATGCGAGTTACCACGATAGCCTTTATCAAGTAAGTGCTTATAATACTTATGACAGGCACTTAATTAACCCTGTATTTGAACGTGATGGTGAAAGTACCGACCATGGTGTTGTGCAGGTTACGTTAACCTTACGCTCATAGCTATAGGCATAGCCATAAAGAAAGCCTGTTCAGGGTAACGTTAATTTATAGCGTTTTGTCTAACACCGACTTTGCTTGACGTATTTGATTAAACATTTCAGCACAGCCACCTTTATCAGGGTGATGCACTTGCACAAGTCGTAAATACTGCGCTTTAACCATGTTTGCATCTGCACTTGCTGGAAGGCCTAGTACTTTAAGTGCTTCTTGCTTGTTGTCTTGTGCGAAATATCGTTGCCAAAACGACTTAATCATCTCGTTAATTTCGTTTTCTTGTGTGTCAAAGTAATGTTTAGCATTTAAGTAATACTCTTCAAGTGGGTCATTTCGCTCAAGCGCAGTTGATGAGTCATCAGTAACCTCCATGACAGTACTTAAAGCGATACGTTGAATTCGTACAGACTCAATAACAAGTGCAAATTGCTTAGTTTGCCGATAGTGTTTTTTTAAATGATAAAGCGCATGCATACATAGAAAGTGTGCGCTAAATAAATCTTGGGAGTCAGCTAATGAAAACTGCTCAAAAGGCGCTACTTTCTTTTCTTGTAAGTACGTAATAATTTGGTGTTCATTACATTGCGAACATCCATTTAAAAACTGCTCAATCGCATCGAGTATTGGTGATAAATAAGAGTTTAAACTGTGCATATTTATGCCTTTCATCTGCTTTCAATCATTTCACTTGGCTCTGTTTATTACCAGCTTCCTTAATGATGAAGTCTACTTTGTATACAGTAATTGATTATATTAGCGAGTTGAAATAATCCTATCGCTAGGGCGTGTTGATCTTTTTTGTACATTTTTGCAGCGATTTGTTTGGTATTTATACAAGGCTGAACTTATGTAATGAGGGTGTTCCCCATAAATAATTGAAAACGCTGAAGAAATACCAAAGAGGCGCTGTCCTACGGATACGTTTAAACATGATTTACTTTTCGTTCTAGCTCATTTCTGTAGAATAACTACATTTTACTCGATACGCCTCAATTAAATTATGCTTAATCCGTACAAAATTCGTACTCGAAAGATCAACACGCCCTAGTAGGATTGGTGTAAATATTCCTGCGAAGCCATTTCAACTAACCGACTTCTAGTTCGTTCAAATTCAAACAATAAACTACCGTTATTATACAGCTGATCTTGCGCGACATAAGCCGTTATTATTAAATTTAAATTACAATCGTAACATTCATCAACCAATGCAATAAAACGCCTTGCTGCATCGTCCATAGGGGCAAGTATTACTTCGCGTTCACCTGTTTGACCAGCTGAAACGTTTATATTTGAACCGTTATCTTCAGTACCTCTTGCTTTTATTCTCTCATAAGCTTGGCCACTCATCGGAGGTACATTAAATAAGAGTAACGTACTAAACCGTTTAGCTAACTCTACATAATCAAAATGACTACGAGGTCCTTGACATAAGTCGGTAAAATCGAAGCATATAGTACGATTACTCGCATTAGTACTTTTAGCAATATAGGTAATTTTTCTACCTAAAATATTAATTTCACTCGCAGAGTTATCTGGTTTTTTGTTAAGTTGGCTTGGTAAATCTAGTTCAAAACGATGCAATAGTTTTCGATGTAATGCTATTTGTTGGTCGGTAAATTCTGGTAAGACAAAATAGTTTTGTACATAAGTTAAACTGCGATTTCGGTGATCTAACGCGCCTGTTAATGCGATAACATCAGTATGTTGTTCTATGGCGGTAATAGCGGGCAAAAAACGCTCGCGTTGCAAGCCATTTCGATATAACTCATGCGGCGCACAATTGCTTGTGCTTACTACTACAATACCTAATTCAAACATAAAGGTAAGTAAATTACCTAGCAACATTGCATCGCCAATGTCGGTAACAAAAAATTCATCAAAGCATAATACCTTATATTGTTGGCTAAACTGCTCGGCAATAAACCTTAGCGGCTCAGCCTTGCCTGATAACGCATTTAGCTCTTGATGTACTTCTTGCATAAAATGATGAAAATGCTGACGTTTACATATAATACTGGGCAAGCTATTAACAAATAAGTCCATCAAAAATGTTTTACCACGTCCTACTTTACCCCATAAATACACACCTTTAATTGCCGCATTTTTACTAGGGCGATCACCATTAACATTGGTAGAGTTTAGTGTTTTATATAATTGCTGCAGTAGCGATATTGCTTGTTGTTGCGAAGGATCAAAGCTTATTTTCTTTGCGTTAACTAACGCTTGATATTGCTCAAGCGGTGAAAGTGAAGATGCGTTTGTAACAGTTGAAAAATTAGTTGGCATTGGGGTTAACAGTAATTAATGGCAAATATATTCTATCGTAAAAATAGGCTAAACGTTAGGTGCTGGTCAGTGATATATGCCTTTTGATTAATGAAAGATTTTACTGCTAAACTAGCGGTGTTTTTTATCATATAAAAGGGTTGGTTGTGTTTAGAATTTCATTATGTATTTTTACGCTATTATTGTCGCTACAAGTGCACGCTATAAAAAACAAAGGGCAATACATTCAGCCAAATAATATATTCCCTAAAGTACGAATTGAAACGTCTATGGGTAATATAATTTTAGAACTAGACCGATACAAAGCCCAAATTACTGTTGATAATTTCTTAGGATATGTAGTTCGAGAGCAGTACAACGGTACGCTTATTCATCGGGTAGAGCAAGACTACCTTATTCAAGCAGGAGGCTTTAACACCAACTACAGCGAGGTTGAACCTGCACCACCTATTTTCAATGAATCGGGTAACGGTTTAAAAAATAAAACAGGTACTATTGCAATGGCAAAACAGTTAAGCGACGCCCACTCTGCAACCAACCAGTTTTTTATTAACCTAAACGACAATACTAATTTAGACCCCGGGAACTCATGGGGCTATGCTGTTTTTGGTGAGGTTATCGAAGGTTACGAAGTACTTGAAGCAATCTCTGCAGTAGAAGTAGGCTATAGCGACAAGTTAGGCTATCCAACCGTCCCCAAAAAAATGATCACTATTATTAGAGTAGTAGTGCTTGAAGAAGAAAAAGAAGATACGCAATGAAAACAGTCAAACACAAGGTATTTATTTTCATAACTAGTTGTTCAGGACAATAATGCTCCTATTGTCCACATAAGCTACATCCATGTAGCGGTTATTGTAAAATAAATAACGCAGTAGTTGATTGTTTTAACCAGTAGGTATGATCACATAGTTAGTGAGATTGTTATAAGGTATAGGTTTAATACAATCTTCAAAATGAATACACCTTAGAAAAAACGCATTAACCAATAAAAAACACCACGACTAGCGTGGTGTTTTAACTTAGAGGTAATTACATTAAGTATTAAAGGGTTAATGCTTAATTGTTAATTGTTAATAACGTTTATTTAAACACTTTATCAACGGCAATTACTTCAACATTTTTTGCTGGTAAAGCTAATTTGTAGCTTTCGATAATCTTATCAGTAGCAAGTAAATCAGCGGGCTTGTCACTGTTGTATTTCAGTGGTGATACTTGCTCAGACAATAAGCGTTTTTTCATGTCTTTACCGTCGCCAGAGATGAAAACATAATGAATATTATCCGTTTGTAAGTTTTCTTTAATAACACGATTAACATCAGCTAACGATAACTGAGCAAACTGGTCGCGAACGTATTTAACAAACTCTGGTGTTTGGTAAAACTCACTATCAAGTGCGTAACCTAACTGTTTGTCTTGGCTTGCAACTAATTGCGGTGCGTAGTTCGTTAAGTAATTACGCGTTGCTAAAAAGTCTTTCTCGCTCATACCATTTTCTATTAGCTTATCTAACTCATATAACGCAGCACGAGTGGCAAAGTGCGCGTCGTTATTTGAACGTAGCGGACGTAACCATACTTGGAATATTTGGCTTGAACGACCTAAGTTTGCATCAGGCTTTGTTTGAAACATACCGCGAGGGAAGTATTCAATATATGCATAGTCGCCATAGTTCATACCACGCTCTTGGCGTATTTGTTGGTATAAGTAACTGTTAGAGCTACGATGTTCACCAAAATACGAACGAACTAACCAAAGTGCTGCCCAATCTTGATCACTACGTATTGTGTCGATTGGAAAACCAAATGATACAGCTGTCGATTGTGCGTTTTTCTCAACAATAGTGGCTTGATGACCAGTTAACTTAGGTGCTTTAGCAATAGTTAAACGTTTTTCATCTCCCGCTGGCAATGTACTTAGGTCGCTCATTAACTGAGTTTTTAACGCATTTGGCATAGCACCAGTAATACCAACGTTTAATTTAGCTTGTGTTAATTGTGCGCTGTAAAATGCTTTAACATCGTCAAGGGTAATACTGTCTAAATCAGATAAGTCACCGCTGTTGAAGCTTTCATACGCATGGCCTTGATAAAGTTTACTATAAAGCACCTCTTTACCTAACTCTTCATCGTTAGACGCTTTAAGGCCAGCTTTAATGCTGTCGATTAAGTCTTTTTTAATACGCTTAAAATCATCTTCGCGCCAGCCAGGATTTAATAACTGATCGCTGATCAACTGATACCATTGACTTGCGTTATCTTTATGTACTCGTCCAGTGAACGACATCATTTCTTTATCAAGTTGAGACGAAAAGCGCCCGGCTAGTGGATACAGCTCTTTTTGAATTTCTTTATAACTACGTGTTTGTGAGCCGCCTCTGGTTAGCATAGCTGCTGTTAATGCCGCTACGCCTTTTTTACCTTTAGGATCGGCTGCTGCTCCAGTATAAAAAAGAAAATTCACATCAATTAACGGTGAGTCATTCGTTTTATCAAGCACAGTAAACAATGGCGCGCTTGGGTTAGTTTTGGCTTGCTCAATTTGTGCAACTGCAGCATTTAAGTTTACTTCTTGATCAAAGCCCGGCACTTTGTCTAATGCAGACATAGTAACGGTTGTACGGTTTTCATCAATGAAATACTTATTAGCAATACGGTTAATGTCTTCTGCTGAAATATTGTCAAAACTATTATAAAGGTGGTTTATTGTTTCAGGATCGCGGTCAAAATGCATGTACCTCGCAAGCGTTGAAGCAATAGACTCAGAAGAGTCTAGGCGATTGATAAAACTATATTTCAAATTAGACTTTAAGTTATTTAGCTTTTCACTTGACACTAACTCTGTGCGAAGTTTCGCGTAGGTATCATTAACCGCATCACGCACAACGGCTAAGTCTTTTTCATCGTTTACTTTAATGAACACATGACGTAGCCCAGCATCTTTAGTTTCAGGGTTGTAGTTAAACATTTGGCTTGCCACTTGCTTTTCTACCACTAACTCTTGGTATAGTGCTGAGTTATTTGAGAAGTATAATTCAGATACTAAATCTAATGCCGCTCTATCTTTTTCTTTAGGTTGCCAATCGGCCCCTTTATAAGAAACAAGTAACCAATGCCCTGGTAAACCATCATACTTCTCATGAACATACTTCGGTGCTTGCTGCTTTGGCTCAGGAGCAATGTTGTTAACAAAGTCACCTTTTTCCCAATTTCCCCAATGTTTTTCTACCATTGCCATAGTAGCTTTTGGATCAACATCGCCCACAATAACTAACGACACATACTCTGGCTTATAAAATTGTTTAAAGAATTTTTCACCGTAAGCAATTTGGTTTGGCATTGCTTCTACGTCTTCAAAAAATCCCATAGTGGTATGTTTATAGGTATGTGTATCAAACGCTTCTTTACGCACAGCCGCTAATAATTTACGTGTAGGACTCGCATTATTTTTTAAGTATTCACCTTTTACTGTTAATGCTTCAGTTTTAAACTGTGCATCTGTGTATTTTAGGTTTTTAAAATGATCAGCTTGAATTTCTAATACGGTATCTAAGTGATCTTTGGAAAAGTCTAGGTGATAATTAGTGTAGTCGTTAGTAGTGTATGCACCATTATCAACGCCTGCATTTTTAAATAAGTCGGCATAAACAGCTTGAGGGTACTTGTCTGAACCTTTAAACATCATATGTTCAAAGAAATGTGCAAAGCCGGTTTTGCCTACTTCATTTTCATCTCGAGAACCAACAGACACAGGAATTTGTACGGAAACTAGGTCTGGATAGTCTGTTTTAACCACTAAAACGCGTAAACCATTATCTAATTCTTTAAATAGATATTTCTGGCTGAACACTTTGTTAGCACTGTTTTCAGATGCTTGTGCTAATGCACTATTTTTAGCACCAGTATTGGTAGCCACGCAAGCGGTTAACGATAAACTTGCGGCGATAATCGCAGCTAAATATGTCTTTTTCATGGTAATTCCCTATTTTATTATTGCTATATCTTAAGTAACTATTACAAGTTTTTCATTAGTTTTGTCAGGATAAAGCCTAACGATATGTAACAATTTAAGTACAATGTATAAATGTAAGACATTATTTACTAAATTTATTAAATTCCGTAAAAGGTTAGCTGTACTTAAATCATGATATAAAAAAAGACAGTGATGCTTTTTTAGATTATTCTGAGTTATTAAGGCGTGTTAGTTTTTACTGCCATTAAGAATTACAACAATAATAATAAATTCGGCTATTTCAATAATAGCTTGATATAAAACAGAGGCCTCTATGGTTAAAAAAATAGTAAAATGGTTCGGCATATTATTACTTTCGGTAATCGTTATTGCAGGAAGTTTCGCATCTTATGAATGGTATTCAGATAAACCGATAAGGTTTCGTTCTTTTGTCGATCGTGAAGTGCTTAAAATGGCATTTCAAAGTCCTGAAACATTAACCTCGTTAGGCTTTTTAGAGTCGTTAGGAATAACAGGTCATAATGCTAAGCTAGACGATGCAAGTTTAGCTAAATCTGATGAGCTGTATGTAAAGTTGAAACAAGTACTTAACACACTCAACTCGTACGATGACGCAAGCTTAAGTGAATCAGATCTTCTTTCTAAAGAAATCGCATTATATTTACTTAACTTTGCACAGGAAACCGAGCAGTTTCGTTTTCATGACTACCCTGTAAACCAATTATTTGGTATTCAAAGCGCTTACCCAAGCTTTATGGAAGCCCAGCACCAAATAAATAATGTTGATGATGTTAATAATTATTTATCGCGATTAATGCTCATTAAAACTAAATTTACCCAAGAATTAGAAGGCATAAAGTTAAGAGAAGACAAAGGGATTATTCCACCATTATTTGTTATTGAGCGCGTGCTTGAAGAAATGAATGGCTTTGTAAACACGCCTATTGAAGAAAACATTCTGTATACGTCTTTAGCTAAAAAAATGACAGATAGCGGTAATGTTACAGAAAGTGAGCAAACAGAATTACTCGCAAAAGCTAAAAGTAATATTAATAAATATGTTCACCCTGCTTATCAGTTATTAATTGACTACTTCACAACATTACAATCAAAAGCGACCAACGACGATGGTTTTTGGCGCTTACCCAATGGCGAAGCTGCTTATGTTGCATCTTTGAAATTCTACACCACAACTGATTATACACCTCAATATATTCATGATGTTGGCCTAAAAGAAGTTAACCGTATCCAATCAGAAATAATGACTATTTTAGCTGCACAAAATTACGACGTTACTCAAGGCTTTACTGAAGCAATTGAGAGTTTAGCTGCACAAGAGAGTTTTTATTATGAAGACAGTGATGCTGGCCGTGCACAAATTTTAGCTGATTATCAAACAATACTTGATGAAATAGATGCTGGTTTAGATTCCGCATTTAGAATACGTCCAAAGGCTGGAATGGAAGTGGTAAGAATTCCTGAATTTAAAGAAAAAACTTCTCCAGGTGCCTATTACCAACAACCTGCTATTGATGGTAGTAGGCCAGGCCGCTTTTTTGCCAACTTATACGACATTAAAGCGACTCCAAAATATTCAATGCGCACCTTGGCCTATCATGAAGGTATTCCGGGACATCACTTTCAAATTGCAGTAGCAATGGAGCTAGAAGGTTTACCACTATTTAGAATGTTTTCACCTTTTACCGCTTATGTTGAAGGTTGGGCGCTATATAGTGAATATCTTGCATGGGAAATGGGATTTCAAAACGACCCTTTCGATAATATTGGTCGTTTACAAGCTGAGCTATTTAGAGCGGTTCGTTTAGTTGTTGACACAGGCATTCATTATAAAAAATGGACGCGTGAAGAAGCCATTCACTATATGAAATTAAATACCGGCATGGCTCAGTCTGATGTTGTCGCCGAAATTGAGCGCTATATTGTAATGCCTGCACAAGCAACTTCTTACAAAGTGGGAATGATGAAAATACTCGATTTGCGCGAAAAAGCTAAAAAAGCGCTAGGTGATAAGTTCGACTTACGTGACTTTCACGACGTTGTATTAAAAAATGGCGCTGTACCACTTAACCTTTTAGAGCGATTTATTGATAAATATATTGCAGATACATTAGCTAAATAACCTGCTACTTTAGGCCAACACTCAAGAATCAATAGACCCATGCGGTCTATTGATTCTTATCAGAAATCCCCCCTAACAAAACCTTAAACTCCCGCCTCTAGTCATTATAACTTCAACGCCTAATACCAGTTTCATCAGTTAAGTGCTCTACTTTATACGCAGTAAAAACATTCAAATGCATGCTTTCATAACAAGCTGTTCAGGGCAATTATGCTTTTGCATTGTCCACATAAGCTACATCCTTGTAGCGATAATTATAAAACAAATAACACAGTGGTTGGTTATTTTTAGCCAATAGAGATAAGCACATAGTTAGTGAGATTGGTATAAGTTCGCCTTGTTAAAAACTCAATGATTATTGACTCTACCTACTATATTTATAACACTGTACATAAATCGCGCAATAGAGAAAATAATGAAATTATATGTAACATTATTCTTGGCTTTATTACTTAGTAAGGTTAGCAATGCTTACGATAGCCAACCCATGCTAACAAACGGTTTAGATAAAAATATTTCTGCCAATGTAGTGGTGAAAGGCGTTTCTATACCTTGGGCTATGGTACAACTGCCTAGTAAAGAAATTGTTATTAGTGAACGCTCGGGTGAGCTTCGTGTAATTAAAAATAACCGTTTATTAACTCAATCTATTACTGGGCTACCTGAAATTCATAGTAACGGACAAGGTGGCTTGCTTGATCTTGCCCTTCACCCCCAGTTTAGCAAAAACCAATGGCTATATTTTACTTTTGCAAGCCCACAAGGTGAAGACTCTGGCAGTAATACAGCGCTTATGCGAGCAAAATTAAACATAACGACAATGTCATTAACTAATCAACAATTACTGTATAAAGCCACGCCTAACACTCAAAAAGGCCAACACTATGGCAGTAGAATTGTTTTCGATGATAAAGGCTATGTATATTTCTCGATAGGTGACAGAGGTCAACGTGATTTACTCCCACAAGACATTAGCAAAGATGGCGGCAAAATATATCGGCTACATGACGACGGTAGTATTCCAATTGATAACCCATTTGTAACTACAGAGGGAGCTAAAACCGCAATTTATTCTTATGGTCATCGTAATCCACAAGGTTTAAGTATAGACCCTGTTACCCAAAATATTTGGTCTCATGAACATGGTCCTCGCGGCGGTGATGAAGTCAATATAATTAAAAAAGGCGCTAATTATGGCTGGCCTTTAGTAAGTTATGGCATCAACTATAGTGGTACAACTTTTACAGATAAAACTGAGATGCAAGGTATGCAATCACCTGCTCTACATTGGACACCATCAATTGCTCCATCAGGTATGATTTATGTCTCTAGTGATAAATACCCTTCTTTGAAGGGGAAGTTTTTAGCAGGTTCAATGAAATTTAATCATTTAGTGTTACTAACTATCCAAGAGAAACAAGTTATTAGCCAAGAGAGGGTATTTGAAAATATTGGCCGTACACGAAGTTTACTACAAGGTAACGATGGTTATATTTATGTGGGAATTGATGGAGAAGGTATAAAAAGGCTCGAACCAAAATAATAGTAAATCATTGTTCTAGTTAACCTGTACTCGGGTTAATGAACGTTGATTTTCTCACATAAAACATTGTTTTTTTTTAATTAGTTTAATTTAATTCACTGTTTAAAAAATCTAACCTTTATTTCTCAGTATTGACAGTTTTGTGAATATCAAGGCGAATTTTTTGATCCAATAGCGGGCTATTGGCAACAAATTCAACGTAGATAGGCTCAAAAATAGCTTACTGAGTAACTTTGCTTAACCCGAGTTAATAAAAAGCGCCAACCACATTTATGATTAGCGCTTTCTTATAAAGTGACATCTACAGCTTAAGTATCTTTATGTAAATGAACATCCATTTGTGGGAAAGGAATATTTAACCCTTCTGTAGCAAACGTTTTATAAACATTTTCATTCATTGCAAAGTATACAGCCCAATAATCTGGCGCATTTACCCATGCTCTAACAGCAAAGTTAACTGAGCTGTCGGCAAGTGCTGAAACAGCAATAAACACTTCAGGATCTTTTAAAATACGCTCATCAGCATCACATAAACGCTTAATAACCTCACGCGCTTTATCTAAATCGTCACCGTAGGCAACACCAATAGTCCAATCAACACGTCTTTTCGGCTCAGTAGAGTAATTGGTCATAGATGACGTTGATAACCCACCATTTGGAATTATTATCGTTTTATTATCAGGCGTTTTTAAGATGGTATTAAAGATCTGAATTTGTGAAACAGTACCGACATAACCTTGTGCATCTATCACATCGCCTACTTTAAACGGTTTAAAAACAAGGATCATTACGCCACCAGCAAAGTTTTGTAATGTGCCCGACATAGCCATACCAATAGCTAAACCAGCCGCACCAATAATAGCAATAAACGAGGTCATTTCGATGCCTAACATTCCCAGCACCGTAATAACTAACATTACTTTCAACAGGCCATTTACAATGCCTGATAAGAATGGCTTCAACGACGGATCAGTACCCGCTTTATTCATTGTTTTTTGAACAACACCACTGATAACTTTAATTACCCAGCCACCAATGATCCAAACCAATATCGCGCCAATGAGTTTTGGTCCGTAAAGCACAGCCATACTGGTAATTTGGCTAATTATTTCATCTGTATTCATATTATTATTTCCCTGATTCATTTTAGAGCTCATAAATGAGTACTAAACTCATTGTATTACTCTCATTAGAGTATTCTTAATGTGAAACTTAACCCGAACAGTAATCACAAGTAAAAATTCCTCAATTAATATAGAATAAAAATAGAAATATCCCTAAAAGTTTCTGTTTAGAAAGAAAAATACCTATAACAATAAAACTTGAATCCCTTTTACTTTGGCTAAAATCACCTCGCGATACCACCAGGTTTAACCCCTTCGCTTAAGCTAAAACTGTCGCCAACTGAACCTACAACTACTTGCTCTCTGTTTGACTGTAATAACTCACGCAATGCAAATACAGAATTGATACCTGTACAGTGCGCTCCCATCAAGTTTTGTAAACCAAAGTGCTTAAGCTTATTCGCCGTCCAAGCCAAGTGTTGATCTTCAGCATTAACTAAATGAAAGCCGCCTATTGCCGTAGTAATTTTATGAGGAGAAATATGTTTAACAATATGCTCCATCGTATTAATAATACCCGCATGTCCACAGCCAGCAACCAATACCAAACCGTCTTTGGTATTAATAACTAACGACATATCTTCAGGGATATTGTCTTCTATTTGCCCATCTGACGTTTCAATTCTACCTCTTCCTCCCCAGTTTCTTTCAGGATGGACACGTGCAACATTACCCGTTAACCAAACACCCGGATAAATTTCTTTAACATTAGCATACTCACTAAACACTACTCCTTGATTTTCTAGCGCACTTTTCATTGCTAACATTCGATTAGCTCGCCCAACACGTTTTGCAAAAATCCCCTTCCCTACATGCACGTGCGAAAGCGCTTTAGGGTTTAACTTTTGGTAGTGTGCTCTTAAGGTTTCTAGCCCACCAGTATGATCGCCATGATTATGGCTTAAAATAACATCTTCAACATCCGAAAGGTCTACATTAAGATCTTTAACATTTTGCAGTACAGTTTGCGGTCGATTACCTGTATCAAATAATATTTTACGACCGTCAACTTCAATAAGTGCAGCGTAACCCCACTCACCTATTCCGCGGTTTGCTAACATAGTTGACAGCGTAGTTACCTTTAACTGTTCAACTTGATAAAGTTTAGCTTCATTAGCACTAACACTAGCGCTCAAAGTAATTGATATAGATAATATAGAGAGTAATTTATGCAATTTCATTCGTCTTCCTTTTGCTGATTTGGTATCACTTATTATTAGGTAACCATAATAATAAATATGAGCGGTGTAAATAATTGAAGCTTTGCCAAGTTCATGTCAATTTAGTCTGACTGATTATAAAAACAATTAAATTGCACTCCCCTTTTAAATAGTGAAGGTCTCTGTTGGGGTAGTCCGCTTGAACAAGCAGAGATTGAACTTTCTCAATTTGCTCAAGCGTTTCTTTTAGCCTTAGATGTCTAGTCGGTGCATAGATGGGGTCCATAAAAGGACAGACCAATATATATAACTTATCTTTTTGCACACCTGTCATACATGGCATTATATGCTAAACAAGCCTTAGTTTTATCAGTCAAAACGCATTGCTCTGCAAGGTATGCTAATCCATCAGTACATTCGTAGTCAGTCATACGTTCATTGAGTAAAGCTTTATTTTTCTTAATTTCTATTTTTCTTTTACTTATTGCTTTATCTAAAGCGTTAAACTTTTCTTTAGAAACATAATAATCCATGAGTTCGACGGTCATATCTCTTCTTTTAAGAGCAGTTTTTAATTTGTCTAAATCAGCGGGTTCTGCCTGTAGAATTCCGCAAGCATTTGAGTCTTTAATAATACGCCTAAACAATTCAGTAATGTTTTTTGCAATATATGTATTTTGGGGTTTATTGGCCAAATGAACCATCGCAGACTCCAATGGAGTTTCTTTGTTAACTTTGTATTGAATTCCACAAAATTCATAATTGACTTTATAACTTGGCAGTTTAACAAAAAAGTAATCAACCCCATTCTTGTATAATTCTTTCTGAACGTTTTTTTTGTTTTCTATATCATTAGCATTGCTCATCATGTACTTATTTAACGACTTGCTATCTATTATTTGATCAAATTTCAATATTCCCATTTCCCAATTACTACTAGGTTTAAATA
The DNA here is from genome assembly GCF_030295935.1 of Thalassotalea piscium. Taxonomy (NCBI): domain Bacteria; kingdom Pseudomonadati; phylum Pseudomonadota; class Gammaproteobacteria; order Alteromonadales; family Colwelliaceae; genus Thalassotalea; species Thalassotalea piscium. The sequence goes on along the minus strand of NZ_AP027362.1, from coordinate 1,394,548 downwards.
TATCCCCTTCCCAAATCGACTTTATGCTAAAACTCTTTAAATTACGGTACTTATCTTTTAATTTAATCCAATCGTATCGACCGCGCTTTTCATTCTCGGCCAAAACATTCAATTCACTCTCACTGAATATAAGAATGTCACATTCTTTTTTATTTGTCCCTAACGTAAAAAAACTATAAGAAACAGGCCCTCTCATTATCATGTATGCATGAGAGTTAGGTTGCTTGATAGACTGCAAAAAATCATTGTTTTTCAAATACACCTCGCGGTTATAAAAAGGCTTAGTTTTTACCTTTTTGAACCAATCAATATTATTGTTGAGGATCTTCTTCATTGCCACATTATCCACATAAGGACTAAGACAAGCTGTAGCGCTATCCCAATTATAATTTAATGTTCCGTCCATGTTTTCAGATACATAGTTATCAAAATGAGACCTAGAAGTTAAAGATAAGGTGTAAATAGATTCACTATTTTTTAAATTAACAGTCTCACTTGAAAATGAATTAAAAGAGCAGAAAAAAAGTACTATTAAGAAATAGTTTTTGAGTAACATCATTATTGTTATCGCTTGTTTTTTAAGTAAATATTTTTAAAAATTTTAATATAAACATAAGTTATGTACAATAATTTATGTTTAGATTAATAAATATAAGAATAAAAGGGAACGGAGACATTTAATTTTTTATAGCTGACGCGTCCCTGTTAATATTATTTAAATTAACTCAGCAACTATACGCTTTAATAAAAAGGTTTCACGTTCAATCGACAAGCCTTTTTTCTCACTACCTTGCATCACCAATTCATTATGACGGATGGCTTCGTGGATGTTCATCCAAAGTGCTTGCATACCATTGTTAACTTCATGCGGTTCAAATTGGGGAGCTAGAAGTTCTTGATCTATTTCGCAGGTATAACAATAGGAAAGCATACGCACTACGTCATACCCTTCTTTATACCAATTACGATACTCTTCATAACAGCCGAATGCCTCTACATTAGTAACATTTTGCGCGCCAGTTTCTTCGCGTAATTCACGTATTAAGCCGGTTATATTGTCTTCACCGTCATCAATGCCGCCACCAGGTAAGCTGTAATCATGATAGCGCTTGGTATATAACAAGAGAATATTCTCACCATTTAATACAATCGCGCGAGTGGCTTCACGCGTAAAGTGGTGATCAATATTAGAATGTAAATCGGTTACTTTTGTTGACTTTAATAGACGCATAATAAGCTTTTGATAGTAGTGTATTTCAGTTATGGGGCGCACAAGCAGCATAATCAAGAAATAATACCAGTTTCATTAATTAAGTGTTCTACTTTATACGCAGTAAAAACAGTCAAATACAAGGCGTTTATTTTCATAACTAGTTGCTCAGGGCAGTGATGCTCCTGCATTGCCCACATAAGCTACATCCTTGTAGCAATAATTATAAAATAAATAACGCAGTAGTTGATTGTTTTAGCCAGTAGAAATGATCACATAGTTAGTGAGATTGGTATAATAAACAATTAAATATCACCACCCCTTTTCATTTGATTGTAAAATATAAAAAAGGCGAATCATTTCTGATTCGCCTTTCAAAATTAGTTAATGAGGAAGTTAACCAACTTAATTAAATTAACCATCTAAATTAAATCGTTAACCAACTTAATTAATGATCCTCAACAATAATTACCTAGTCTTTATACATTTCAATCGGAGGACAGCTACAAATTAAATTACGGTCGCCATAAACATCATCAATGCGGTTTACTGTTGGCCAAAATTTATTAGCAGCCGCTGCTGGCACAGGGAATACTGCTTCAGCGATGCTGTAATCTCTATCCCAATTAGCGTCGGTAATATCAGCTAAGGTATGCGGTGCATTGTGTAATGGGTTGTTCTCACTGCTCCACTCGCCAGACTCTACTTTGCGGGCTTCGTTACGAATACAAACCATTGCTTCAATAAAGCGGTCTAGCTCTACTTTAGACTCAGACTCTGTTGGCTCGATCATGAATGTGCCAGCTACCGGGAAAGACATAGTTGGCGCATGAAAGCCGTAGTCAATTAAGCGTTTTGCCATATCTACTTCAGTGATACCACAAGCGGCTTTAATTGGACGTAGGTCAATAATACATTCGTGCGCTACCCGGCCATTTTTACCTGAGTATAAAATGGGGTAATGCTCGCTAAGTTTTTTCGCTAAGTAGTTTGCATTGGTAATTGCGTATTTAGTTGAGTCAGTTACACCTTTTCTACCTAATAAAGCAATGTAAAGGTATGAGATACATAAAATACCCGCACTACCAAATGGTGCTGCTGAAACTGCGCCATTACCTTTGGTAGCTTCGTTTACTGTAACTAAACTATGATCAGGTAAGAATGGTGCAAGGTGAGATTTAACACCTATCGGCCCCATACCTGGTCCGCCGCCGCCATGTGGTATTGAAAATGTTTTATGTAAGTTAAGATGAGAAACATCTGCACCAATATAACCTGGAGAAGTTAAACCTACTTGTGCGTTCATGTTTGCGCCGTCAAGGTATACTTGGCCGCCATGTTCATGAACAATGTTACAAATTTCAGCAATGGTTGTTTCATATACGCCGTGTGTTGACGGGTAGGTGATCATAATGCAAGAAAGGTTGTCTGCTAATTCTTCCGCTTTGGCTTTAAGATCAGCCATGTCAACATTACCTTGCTTATCACAATCTACGACTACCACTTTCATACCAACCATCATTGCAGATGCTGGGTTTGTACCATGGGCTGATGAAGGTATTAAACAGATATTACGGTGTGCATCGCCACGGCTATGGTGATATTTATGAATTGCAATAAGTCCGGCATATTCCCCTTGCGCACCTGAGTTTGGTTGTAGAGAAATATTGTCGTATCCGGTTAATTCAATTAACGCATCGCCCAATTCGTCAAGCATTTGCTTATAACCTTGTGCTTGTTCAATTGGCGCAAATGGATGCATATTGGCAAATTCAGGCCAAGACACTGGTATCATTTGTGCAGTTGCGTTTAGCTTCATTGTGCATGAGCCAAGCGAGATCATTGAATGGTTAAGCGCTAAATCTTTATTCTCTAACTTTTTGATGTAACGTAACATCTCAGTTTCTGAGTGGTATGAGTTAAATACTGGGTGCGTTAATATTGCAGATTCACGTACTAATGATTCTGGAATTGAAATATTACCAAGTGCACGTACTTCTGCGTCAATACCTTCAATGTTTAAGCCATGATCCTCACCAAATAAAATATCAAATAAGGTGAACATATTTTCACGGGTGGTTGTTTCATCAACTGAAATGCTGATTTGACTTTCAACATCGGTGCGCAGGTTTACGCCTTTTGCCAATGCGCGAGCAACTATTTCTGCTTTTAAGTCGGTAGAAACGTTAAACGTTAAGGTATCAAAGTAAAAACCATGCAGTGGCGTTAAGCCTTTAATATTTGCTGCGTGCGCTAAAATATCAGCAAAGCGATGAATTCGTTCTGCTATTACTTTTAAGCCTTTTGGTCCATGGTAAACTGCATAAAATGCAGCCATATTGGCTAATAAGACTTGTGCTGTACAAATATTTGAGTTGGCTTTTTCACGACGGATATGTTGTTCACGTGTTTGCATTGCCATACGCAATGCTTGGTTACCGCGAGTATCTTTAGAAACACCAATAATACGCCCTGGCAGTGAACGCTTGTATTTGTCTGACGTGGTAAAGAATGCAGCATGAGGGCCACCATAACCCATTGGCACACCAAAACGCTGGGTTGAACCAATAACAGCATCTGCACCAAGTTCGCCTGGCGCTTTTAACATAACTAAACTCATAATGTCGGCAGCAACGGCAACTATACCTTTATTGTCATGAATTTTAGCAATTAAATCGCCAATATCTGTTACTTCACCCGTAGCGCTTGGGTATTGTAATAATGCGCCAAAAACATCATGTTCTGGGGCTTCAACTGCAGGAGCAACAATAATGTCAAAACCAAACATTTCTGCACGCTGCTTAACCACATCAATTGTTTGTGGATACACATCACTTGAAATAAAGAATAGGTTTGATTTTTTGTTTTTTGAAACACGCTTGGCTAATGCCATTGCTTCAGCGGCTGCGGTGCCTTCATCAAGTAATGAGGCTGATGCTAGCTCTAAGCCTGTTAGGTCAATACACATTTGTTGGTAGTTAAGTAACGACTCTAAACGACCTTGCGCAATTTCTGGCTGATACGGGGTATAAGCTGTGTACCAACCTGGATTTTCTAATACGTTACGCAAAATTACATTTGGCGTTAATGTGCCGTAGTAGCCTAAACCAATATACGTTTCGTTAACGATATTTTTGCGAGCAATTTCTTTTAAGTCTGAAAGTGCCTTAACTTCTGTTTTACTTGCTTCAATATTGGGTAAATCAGCTAAACGAATATCACTTGGTACAATTTCATCAATTAGTGCATCAACTGATTCTGCACCAATTTCATTTAACATCGCTTGGGTTTGCGCTTCGTCTGGGCCAATGTGACGACGAATAAAGTCTTGCGTTTGCTCTAATTCAAACAAAGATGGAGTAGTCATAAAACAGCGTCTCTATAAAATAACGTTATTAATAAATAAAAAGAAAGCCCTGAACTTTGTTCAGGGCTTTTAACTAATTGTTAGCAATAGTTAGTCTTCGTCGATTGAGTTTTCATAACCTTCAGCATCGAGAAGGCTTTCTATCTCGCTTGCATCGTCGAATTTAATTTTAAACATCCAACCATCGCCAAATGGGTCTGAGTTTACTAACTCTGGTGAATCTTCTAATTCTTCATTTACGGCAACAATTTCGCCAGTAACAGGTGCATAAATGTCTGATGCCGCTTTTACTGATTCAGCTACAACAATGTCGTCGCCAGTGCTTACCGTGTCACCAACTTCAGGTAACTCAACAAATACCATATCTCCTAAAAGGCCTTGTGCATGGTCTGTAATACCAACAGTAACGGTACCGTCACCCTCATTGCGAACCCATTCGTGAGTTGTAGCATATTTTAATTCTGAAGGAATGTTGCTCATTTTTATATTTCCTAATATTTTATTAATTTTTAAATCGGTTGATGCGCTATTGAATTACTTACTATAGAACATCAATTCAAGTTATTACAATGGGTATTATAAAAGGCTTTGACCGTTACGAACAAAACCAGGTTTTACTACACTAACCTTAACTAATTTTTTGCGCATTTCAACTTCTACGGTGTCACCAATTTTAACACTACGTGGTACGCGTGCAATAGCAATTGAATGGCCTAACGTAGGTGAGAAGGTGCCAGAAGTAATAACACCCTCTCCCGCTTCACTAATAACCTTTACGCCTGCACGTAACACGCCTTTTTCAGTTAACACTAAACCTACTTGTTTAAGTTGGTCGCCAGCTTCACGCTGAGCAGCTAATACTTCGCGGCCAATAAAGTTGCGGTCTTCCGGTTCCCAACTAATGGTCCATGCCATGTTAGCGGCTAATGGCGAAACGCTTTCATCCATATCTAAACCGTATAAGTTCATACCAGCTTCTAATCGTAAAGTATCGCGTGAACCTAGACCACAAGGTTTTACACCTGCATCTAGTAATTTTTGCCATAAGTCAGCTGTTTGGGCTTCTGGTACAACTATTTCATAGCCGTCTTCACCGGTATAACCTGTAGTTGCTATGAAAAAATCTCCTGCTTGAACACCAAAAAACGGCTTCATACCTTCAACGGCTTTTATTTGTTCTTCATTTAACAAAGTGGCGACAATGCCTTTCGCTTTTGGGCCTTGCACTGCGATCATACCGAACTCTGGGCGTTCAGTTACAGTTACATCAAACCCTTGCGCTTGTTTACCTATCCAAGCTAAATCTTTTTCACGAGTTGCAGAGTTTACTACTAAGCGATAATCAGTTTCTGTGAAGTAATAAATAATTAAATCGTCAATTACACCACCAGCTTCATTACACATTCCGGTATAAAGCGCTTTGCCTGGAACAGTTAACTTTGCTACATCATTTGTTACTAAACGGCGCAAAAAGGCTTTTGCATCGCTTCCGTTTATGTCAACAATAGTCATGTGTGATACGTCAAACATACCGGCACTTTGACGAACCGCGTGATGCTCTTCAATTTGAGAGCCGTAATTAATAGGCATTTCCCAACCATGGAAATCTACCATTTTAGCGCCTGACTCAAGGTGCTTTGCATGTAATACGGTTTTATTAATCATAATAGTGTACTCATTTATCTGGTGAGATTACTCTTGCGGTACTTAAACCTAGTAAATAGCAAAGAGTAGACACACGACCTGTTGAAAATTGAGCCAGATTATACCCCCGACCTTATGTTGATACAACAAGTAAAATTGCTAAATTGAAATATAAAACCATAAAAAAGAATTATTCCGAACATAATTTTATTTTACATCACAAAAACAATGTTATTCTGATAAAAACAAGTAATTTACATATTCCAACAAAGAAAATTCAGCAGATGATGTAAATTAAATAATGAGAGGTGAAGAAGGTAGGCATTTATACAGCCATTATAATGAGGAACATACTTGTAGGTCGGTATTTATACCGTCAGAATTAATTTTTGTTGATCTGCTCAGATACAAACCATATTTGATGGGCACAAGCCCAACCTACAAAACTATTCACTATTTTAGTCTTGTGCTCACTTGTAGGTCGGTATTTATACCGTCAGAATTAATTTCTGTTGTTCAGCTCAGATACAAACCATATTTGATGGGCACAAGCCCAACCTACAAAACTATTCACTATTTTAGTCTTGTGCTCACTTGTAGGTCGGTATTTATACCGTCACATTAGTTTTTGTTGTTCAGCTCAAGTATAAATCATATTTGATGGGCTGAAGCCCAACCTACAATTGAATTAAGTAAATAATGGCTTATCGGTAATAGCTCCTGCATTACCCTACTACCGCCATCCGTGGTGGCAAAGCCCAATCTACAAAACTATTCACTATTTTAGTCTTGTGCTCACTTGTAGGTCGGTATTTATACCGTCACATTAGTTTTTGTTGATCAGCTCAGATACAAACCATATTTGATGGGCTGAAGCCCAACCTACAATTGAATTAAGTAAATAATGGCTTATCGGTAATAGCTCCTGCATTACCCTACTACCGCCATCCGTGGTGGCAAAGCCCAATCTACAAAACTATTCACTATTTTAGTCTTGTGCTCACTTGTAGGTCGGTATTTATACCGTCAGAATTAATTTCTGTTGTTCAGCTCAGATACAAACCATATTTGATGGGCACAAGCCCAATCTACAATTGTGCTAAGTGGAAGCCGAGCCTACCAAAAGCAATGTAAAAATAGAGTGGCGTGTTTAGCTTTTATTGTTTCTTAGTTAATTCAGGCTGGTGTGTTTTAAAGCCTAATGCCTGTTTAATTAACACACTTTTTAGCGGCGTTAATTTATTTAGCGCGCTTAAGCCTAGGCCTCTAATTGCATTTATAACAGGGTGATGCGGTTCAAATGCTTTTTTAAGTAATGCCATTGCAGCGATCATGTCGCTAGCTTCGGCCTTTCGCCAACGTTGAAAGCTCGCTAATGATTTAGCATTAACACTCTGATTATTTTCAGCTAAGGTTTGTGCTAGTGCCGCCGCATCTAATAAACCTAAATTTACCCCTTGTCCTGCTAAGGGGTGAATAGTATGAGCAGCATCACCTACTAAAATAACTTTATCTTGAACGAAGTCTTGGGCAAAACGCATGGTTAGCGGAAAGGTAAAACGTTCACTTTGCAATGTTATATTGCCAAGTTTTGCATCACTTTGTGCTGTCAGTTCCTTAGCAAACTCTTCAGCTGGTAATGCCATTAAACGTTGTGCTTCTTGTGGCGATGTTGACCAAACAATTGAACACATATTATGTTGATATAAAGGCAACAAGGCTAAAGGCCCTGTCGGCAAAAATACTTGCCAAGCGGTGTTATTATGTTCTTGGCTACATTTCACTGTTGCAACAATCGCATGATGGTCGTAATCACTAAAAGTTAAGCTCACTTGCATTTGTTTTCGCACCCATGATTGAGCGCCGTCTGCACCAATCACTAATTTAGCGATAATAGGCGCCTGGCTAGTAAAGCTAGCAAACACTTCGCTTTCGCCAATAGATAAATTGGTTAATTTTTCTTGAGTAAAGAAGTGAATTCCCTCATCAAGCTCGGCTTGTTGCCATAACGCTTGTCGCGTTACTTTGTTTTCAATTATCCAACCTAATTGATCAAGCGAAGGAGATAGTGACAGCTGTGTGCTACTAAAATCAATATGGCCACTTCCAGCTTTGTCCCATACATGCATATGTTGGTATGGTTGCAGTCGCAGTTCAATAATTTTTTGCCAAACGCCTAAGTTTTCAAATAATTGCTGACTGGCAATATTAATTGCGCTTACGCGGGTTTCTGGCACTAGTGAAAGTGGCGTTAATTCAGCGGTATCTACAATCGCTACGGTTAATGTTGTTAGTTTACGAATGGCCAACGCTGTAGTTAAACCAACAATTCCACCACCAACTATTAAAATATCAAATTTTTGCATTAAAGTTACGTTTAACCTTTATATAAGCGTTAGGGCCAGTTATTCTTTTTTTGTGTTAACACAGCCTAATAACCCATTGTTTTATTCACAAAAGTATTTTTAAGCGGAGTGAAATAATTTAATACTTTTAAGCCAACATTGCGTCCACAAACCAGTGGTGGCAACTTATTTGAGAATAGTGTTACTAGCGAATCTGTTAAGTTTATAATTGTTTGGTGATCTTCCTGCCTTTTATTTGCATAAACTGAAAGTGCTGAGAACAAGGCAAAGTCAGTTCCTTGCTCAAGCGCAGTTTCAATGTGCTGTGCTAACTGTTGCACATCTCTTAACCCTAGGTTAAAACCCTGTCCTGCTATTGGGTGAATAGTATGAGAGGCATTACCAATAAGCACCATACGATGATACACCTGCTCTTGAGCTTGTACTAAACTCAGCGGGTATACATGGCGTAAGCCCACCTTGTTTACACCACCAAGCCAACTACCAAAGGCTTTTTCTAAGGTAAGTTTAAAGTCGTTTTCATTAAGCGACTGACTCTGCTGTGCTTGCTCTGGTGGTAAAGTCCAAACTAAAGAGCACCGGTGGCTTTCTTTGTTACTATGCGCTGAACTTAGCGGTAACATAGCAATAGGACCAAACTCGGTAAAACGCTCAAAAGCTACACCTTTATGAGGTTTAGCCATAGTAACGTTGGTAATTAATGCACACTGTTGATAAGGTTTAGACGTAATCGCAATATTCGCCGCTTTTCGACATTGAGATTGTGCGCCGTCGCACCCTAATAGTAATCGAGCGGTTAACTTACTGCCTGATTCCAGTTCAATGTTTACAGATTCTTTTTGCCATGAAATTTCATTAATAGTATCAGGACAAAACCAAGTAACTTGCTTACTATTTTGTAATTGCTGATACATTGCTTTGCCAATTTTCGACATTTCAAGCACATAACCTAGCGCTTCTACTTGATGTTCAGTAGCACTAATACGAGCTTTGCCGTAATAACTTCTATCTGAAATATGGATATCAGAAATGCCCTGGCTCACATGGGTTAAGTGTTGCCACACTCCTAATTTCTTAAGATAGCTGGCACTTCCGTGCGACAAAGCCAATACACGGTCGTCGAAGCTTTGTTTTGGTTCACTGAGCAACGGACTTTTTTCGATAACAGCAATAGAAAGTGTTTTACCCTTTTTCGCTGTAATAGCAGACAAAGCAATTGCGGCTAATGCGCCGGATAAACCACCGCCTGCGATTACTATGTCGAACTCTTGCTTTGTTGCTGTCATAAGTTTAGTTTTTATCGATGCTTAGCCATTAGGGATTCTATGTCTTCAATAGATTTTGGCGCATTTACTGTTAGATTTTCATGACCTAGATCAGTAACTAGGATGTTGTCTTCAATTCTAATACCAATACCACGCCATTTCGCTTCAACTTCTGTATCATCGGCAGGAATATAAAGACCAGGTTCAATGGTTAACACCATACCCGGCTTAAAAGGTCGTAGCTGGCGTTTGTCTTTTACTTGGTAATTACCAACATCATGTACATCTAGCCCTAGCCAGTGCCCTAACCCATGAATAAAATATTTTTTGCACGCTTTATCAGCCAGTAACTGTTGATAATCACCGGATAAAATCCCTAAGTCGAGTAAGCCTTGGGTTAATACTTCACAGGCAATGTCGTTTAAATGAGCAAGAGTTACCTCAGGTTTAATGGCAGCAATCGCTTTATTTTGGGCAGATAATACCACTTGATATAAGTGTTTTTGTGGTTCTGTAAAAGTGCCATTTATTGGAAAAGTACGGGTAATATCGGCAGCATAACCATGTAATTCAGCACCGGCATCAATTAAAAGTAGTTCACCCGCAACCAATTGTTGATCATTTTCGTTGTAATGCAATATATTAGCGTTATCACCACTCGCCACAATACTATTGTATGCTGCGTGTCTTGCGCCATTTCGTGCAAACTCATGTAATAGTTCAGCTTCTATATGATATTCGTAAAGGCCTGCTCGGCATTTTTCCATTGCTCGAGTATGCGCTCCACCACTTATAATGTTTACCTGCTTCATTATGTCGATTTCAGCAGCACTTTTAATTAAGCGCATTTCATTTATGATCTCTTGGCAATCAAACAATGTGGTTGGCGCAACAATTCCTTGGCGAGACTTCCCTTTAACAGTAGACAATAACGCCATTAGCCTTGCTTCGTTCGCGCTGTCCGTTCCCTGACAAAACCATAATTGGCTTTTATCACTAAGCAAGTCTGCAAATGTTAATTCGAAATCGTCTAAGTTAAATGCTTGATCAAACTGATAGCTAGATTTGGCTTTTATAGCACCCACTCTTTTCCCATGCCACACTTCTTTCAATGGGTCTTTTTCACGACAAAAAAGCACACTTTGGTGTGTTGAGTTTTTTACCATCACCAAAATTGCGTCTGGTTCATGAAAACCAGTTAAATAAAGAAAGTGTTTATTTTGGCAAAAAAGGTACTCGGTATCATTGCTGCGTGTTACTTCTTTGCCAGCAAAAAAAACAGCCACTGAGTTGTCTGGCATTTGATCACAAAACTGTTGTCTGCGGATAACAAATTCGCTTATTGGTAACTCAAGAGTTTTCATCAGTAATGTACTTTAACCTTATTAATTAATGTAATACTTCTGGCTTGTCATTAGCTACTGGTGGTGAGCCTAGCTCGGTAAAGCAGACTAAAGCAGACATACGTACATATTCAGAAATTTCGTAATAAGCCTGCTCAGTTGCTTCATCATCTTCAAATTCATCAGACAAGTTGGCAATTTCACCAAAGTCGGTCAAAATTTCTTTTACATCGTCAGACAAAATCTTTTGATTTTTTTGCTGTAAACCAAAGCCTAAATTAAAACCTTGAACCCAAATACCTAATGCATGACCTCGTTCTTCTATTGAATCATCATCATCTGGCAGTAATAACTTAAAGCCGTAAGAGTCGTCTAAAATAGTTTGCCACACTTCACTAAACAATATTTTTATTGTGTCTTTTAGATTGTTTGGTAAGCCTTCGCCATTATTAAGCATGTCATTAATTAAGTTAATGTAGTCGTTACTTTCAAAGGAGTAGCCCGCGCATACAAGCCCAGTTAAAACACCGTGAACTTCAGCTGCGTGTGCTTTAACATTTTCAGTGGTAATAATTGCTTGCACAGAAGCAAAATCTAAAGAAGATTCGTCAGCCATCTAAGTTTTCTGTCCGTTAAGATAATTGCCGTATCCTACCATTGCACTGGGTAAGCGACAATAATATACGAGCAAATAAATTCCTTCGTTATACTTGCATCTAAAGATCGCACTCGTTATAGTTTCGATCATTGCGTTATTTTTAATTAAATTAATGTTTTTTATTAATGATTATAATAAGATAGTGGGCATTATCGTCATTTACCATCATAAAGAGTATTTTGTTGTATGAGTCAACACAGTGTGACCATTGAAATTGCTGATCGCAGAATTAAGATTGCTTGCCCGCAAGGACAAGAATCTGCACTGTTGCAAGCGGCCCAAGAGGTAAATGATCGTTTATCACTTGTTAAGCAAAATGCAGGGACAACAAAAACACCTGAACAAAATTTGTTGATGACAGCGTTAAATTTGGCAAACGACTTGTTAAAAAACCAACATCAACACGATCAAGAAAAACTAGCAATGCAAAACCAAATAGATTTATTGCAATCAACAATTAAACAAGCCGTTGGAAACTCCAAGAAAAAAGCCTAGTTCAGTGAAATCATAATTCATTAAAGGCATAAAGGAATAGTTGAATATATAAACAGTCAATACAAAAAAATAGTTAAGCCTTATTACTGTTTATATATTTCATAAAAACATTAAGTCAGTTTTTATCCACTATGCCTAGATAGTAGTCATTCAAGCTTACTTTCAACAATAAACCTTAAGTTTCTTCCCAATATTAGCTATACTGAGCTTAAGTCTTCTGGGATGTTCGTTGTTAGCTATGTCCCTGAGCCGATAAGTTTTACCTTAGGAAACTTATCATTCGCTATTGTGCAAGCCCAGCTCGTACTGGGAAGCCTACGGCAAATGTGCAGTTTCCGCCCTGAACACACGGTGTTCAGGACTAATGTTGACTACGGCATTCTGGAAGGCTTACCTTTCTCTTACTTTCTCTCATATTATTAATTTTATTGATCTTTATACTTTGTTATTATGCTATTAATTACACTAAGTCTGAGATACTTCTTTGTCTGCAATTTATAATAACCACCCTATCGGTATATTTGACTCTGGCGTTGGTGGCTTATCTATTGCTAAGTCTATTTCAGCACTTGTACCTAACGAGTCTTTTATTTATCTCGCAGATTCGCTAAATGCGCCATACGGTAATTTAACTTCACAGCAAATTAAAGAACGTGTAAACAAAATAGCGCAATGGTTTATCAAACAAAATGCAAAGGCAATTGTTATTGCCTGTAATACTGCAACGGTTAATGCTATTGATCAACTTCGCACTCTGGTTAACATACCTATTATTGGTGTTGAACCAGGTATAAAACCTGCAGTTGAAAAAAGCGCTACACATAAAATTGCCATTATGGTCACCCAAGCTACTGCAACAAATGAACGCTTTATAAATTTAGTTAATAGCCATAAACAAAATACTGACGTTATTATTCAAGCCTGTCCTGGGCTAGTTGAAGTAGTAGAGTCTGATAATATAGATAGTGAACACTGCACCAACCTACTTAAACTGTACTTAACCCCTTTAGTAAATGCTAATATTGATACGCTAGTGCTTGGCTGCACCCATTACCCTTTTTTAAGTGATCAAATACAATGTGTAATCGGAGATACCGTAACTTTAGTAGAAACAGCCACGCCTGTTGCTAAGCAATTACAAAGGCAGTTAGCTATGTACCAGTTAAGTGCTCATCCAGATAATGTAGCGCAATTATTATTCTATTCAACGAAAATCAGTGAACAACAAGAAATAATTTTCTCACAATTATGGGAAAAAAAGATAACACTTAAAAAACTAGCCATCTAGTTGATAAATATACTAAAAAGTCAAATAACTCTTAGTTTTACACACTTTTAACTTAAGCCATTTAGACGTCTAGGCGTAAAAAAACTAGCAATCTTCGAAAATCCCGTTAGAATTATCATATTAATATTAAATGAATAATATTTAACTCATTTAATACGCAGTTAGCTTGTTCAGTTGCCATTGCAATTGTGTCAGATAAATTGCTTATCCATTTACATTTATTTTTATAAATATTGAGGTTCTATGTCTAGGTATTATTTTACTTCTGAGTCGGTATCTGAAGGCCATCCAGATAAAATTGCTGACCAAATTTCTGACGCTGTTTTAGACGCTATTATCGCCAAAGACAAAAATGCTCGTGTAGCATGTGAAACAATGGTGAAAACGGGCGTTGCCATTATATCTGGTGAAATTTCTACATCAGCATGGGTTGATTTAGAAGATATAACCCGTAAAGTTATTTGTGATATTGGCTATACCTCATCAGATGTCGGTTTTGATGGTGAAACTTGTGGGATCATGAACTTAATTGGACAGCAGTCACAAGAAATTGCCCAAGGTGTTGACCGCACTGAACCCGAAGAACAAGGTGCTGGCGATCAAGGGCTCATGTTTGGTTATGCAACTAATGAAACAGAAACATTAATGCCTGCGCCAATCTACTATTCTCACCGTTTAGTTGAACGCCAAGCAGAAGCAAGAAAGTCGGGGATCTTACCTTGGTTGCGCCCTGATGCAAAAAGTCAGGTAACCTTTGTCTATGAAAATGGCAAGCCGGTTGCTATTGATACTGTTGTACTTTCAACTCAGCATAACCCTGATATTAAGCAGGAAGATTTACACACTGCGGTAATGGAAAGCATTATTAAACATACGTTACCAGCTGAGTTTCTTACAAAAGACACGAAATACTTTATTAACCCAACAGGGAGTTTTGTAATTGGTGGTCCGGTAGGTGATTGCGGTTTAACAGGTCGTAAAATCATTGTAGATACTTATGGTGGCATGGCTCGACATGGCGGAGGAGCATTTTCAGGTAAAGATCCTTCAAAGGTTGACCGAAGTGCTGCCTATGCTGGTCGTTACGTAGCTAAAAACATTGTTGCAGCGGGGCTTGCTGACCGGTGTGAAATTCAAATATCTTATGCTATTGGTGTCGCTGAGCCTACTTCTATTTCTATTGATACTTTTGGTACCGGTAAAATATCTGAAGAGAAGCTTGTAGAAATAGTGCGTGAACACTTTGATTTGCGCCCTTACGGTATTACTAAGATGTTAGACTTGCTTCACCCTATGTATCGTCAAACTGCCGCATACGGTCACTTTGGGCGTGAACCATACGAAATGACCGTTGGTGAAGACACTTTCACTGCCTTTTCTTGGGAAAAAACAGATAAAGCTAACGCTTTAAGAACTGCTGCTGGCTTATAATAATCGAACAAATAACAATCGAATAAATAAGTTCAACTTCAACAAAAAAACCTCAATCTTGAGGTTTTTTTTGTTTATAAATTCTTAGCTCTTAATATTGTCTAATAATTGCTGAGCTTCAAACTGTTGTTGTGCATCACCGATGCTAACCACATCCATCAAAATAACTTCAGCGTTTTCAATATCGCCAATTTCTATATAAACTTTGGCTAAGTCTAATTTAGCGGCAGCACCATTATCGTCTTCATCATCAACATCTAATTCATTTGTGCCCATAGAGAATTCAGGGAATTCATTCAGGCCAACATCAATATTAGTGCGCTCGTATGGTTCAATTCCATCTGCATCTAAGCTGTCAGATAACAAGGAGTCAACTGAGATAAAATCATCGACATTATCGTTTTCTTCTTGTGTTTCTTCGCCAGATGCTTCGGTTGTAAGATCATCACCAATATCTAGCTCATCGTCTAAATCAAAGCCATCATCCGAAACGTTTGACGTTTCTTCTTCAATATTGGCAAGTAACTCATCAAAGTCTAAATTATCTAAGTCTTGAATATCGTCTAACTCTTTAGTATCTGAACCAGTATCGCTTGCTGCTTCATCTGTAGAGTCTGAAAGTAAATCAGCTAATACGTTGCTATCCGTAAAGTCAGGGGCCAGCTCAATCGGTTCTTCTGATTCCTGAGCGTCTGGTGATAAATCATCGTTTAATAAGTCAGATAATGTTGATTCATCAAAATCATCTGAAATACTTTTTAAGATATCATCATCAACTTTATCAGTATTGTCTGCATCTTGGCTGTCACCAAATATACCCTCACTTGACAGGTCAATAACACTATCAGCAGCATCACTTTCTACTAAATTGAAAACATCGTCTAAGTTGACTTCTGGAAGCTTTGAATCTGGTCCGTCAGCCTCAGCAGGTGTTTCTTTTTTTTCTGTTGATGGATCTAGCAAAGCATTATCAACTTCAGCTAATACATCTTCGATAGCTAAGTTATTATCGGTTTCTGATAAGTCGTCTGCTACAGTATCAGTTTGTTCATCTTCAACTGGATTCTCAGTTGAATTCTCGGCTAAAAGTGCATCAATATCTATATCTGAATCGTCATCAATAGCCTGAGTAATTTCGTCATCAATTTCTTGAGCTAATGTAGTCTCATCCTGTTCATTACTTGATAGAATATCGCTGAAATCTGCTGATAGAAATGGTGCTACGTAATCTTCACTAAAGTTATCAATTAACGCTTTATGATCACTTTCTTCGCTTGCTTGATTTTCGTCTAAATTTGACTCTTCGCTTGCTTGTTCTGATGATTTAGGCTCATTAGGTGTTGAGTCAGGCAACATCGAGTCCATTAGCGCGTCAATATCATCGGGATCGGTTAATTCTGCATTATCATCAACCGCTTCTGGCTCTGCAGCTTTATTATCTTCAGCAGCTTTTGAATCAGCTGCCATCGAGTCCATTAGCGCGTCAATATCATCAGGATCGGTTAATTCTGCGTTATCATCAACCGCTTCTGGCTCTACAGGCTTATTGTATTCAGCAGCTTTGGAATCAGCTGCCATTGAGTCCATTAGCGCGTCAATATCATCGGGATCGGTTAATTCTACGTTATCATCAACTGCTTCTGGCTCTGCAGGTGTATTATCTTCAGCAGCTTTTGAATCAGCTGCCATTGAGTCCATTAGCGCGTCAATATCATCGGGATCTGTTAATTCTGCGTTATCATCAACTGCTGCTGGCTCTAAAGGTTCATTATCTTCAGCAGCTTCGGAATCAGCTGCCATTGAGTCCATTAGCGCGTCAATATCATCGGGATCGGTTAATTCTGCGTTATCATCAACTGCTTCTGGCTCTACAGGCTTATTGTCTTCAGCAGCTTTTGAATCAGCTGCCATTGAGTCCATTAGCGCGTCAATATCATCGGGATCGGTTAATTCTGCGTTATCATCAACCGCTGCTGGCTCTACAGGTTCATTGTCTTCAGCAGCTTTTGAATCAGCTGCCATTGAGTCCATTAGCGCGTCAATATCATCGGGATCGGTTAATTCTGCGTTACTATCATCTTCCGCAACATCAACAATTGAATCGTCTTCATTCTCGTCTTTAGGTACACTTGCCATTGAATCCATTAAAGCATCAATGTCATCAGGGTCAGTCAGCTCTGACTTTTCTTCTTGAATATCTTCAAGGCTTTCATCTATATCCGATGTATCTACTAATAAATCATCTAAATCACTCTGATCTAGTGTTCCACCTTCAAGGGGCTCTTCCTCAGTGGTTTTTTTTTCGTTGCTAGATTCTTCATCTAAACCTGAGAGTAATGAGTCTAAATCACTTTGATCCAGCTCGCCACCTTCTAACGCTTCACCATCGTCGCCCAAAGAGATTTCTTCTAGGTCGTCTAAATCATCAAGATCACCAATATCGTCATCTAAATGAATTACATCATCATCTAATAACTCTTCGCTAAGCGTGTCTAAATCATCTGCAAATAGATCACTGTCATCACCATCAGCATTCTCAGAAAGGTCGATAGACAGTTCATCATCAAGTGACAGTTCGTCATCAAGCGATAATTCATCATCAAGCGATAGCTCATCGTCTAATGACAGCTCATCGTCTAAAGATAATGACTCATTCTCAGGGACCTTAACACTAACATCACCTTCTTCATTTAGGGTATCTGTGATGCTTGACTCTTGTTCATTCGTAGATTTTTCTGATTTTTTTCGGTTAAAGAACCAAAATGCTCCACCTAACAGTAAGCTCACAGGAAGCAAAATGCTCATGATTAAAAAGGCTGGGCTTGATAAAAAGCTTTCCCCTTCTAACTCTGCTTTTTGTTTCGCTAATAATAACTCTTGTTCGCGCGCTTCAGCTTTTTCTAACAGCGCCTGCAACATAGCATTAGCACTGTTCATTTGTAATTCTACCTCTTTACCTTTCGCAACTTCTTCCTGCATGGTATTAAGTTGATTATCAAAGCTATTGAGTTTATTTCTTAAGTTTTCATTTTCTCTTAAAATAGCTTGTAAGCCATCGATTGAATCGAGAACATCCCTCTGAATTGTTTCTAACTGTTTTGTTTGATCATTACCAAAGGTTTTCAATTTCTCATTGATTTCAGTTTTAGCGTCGTCGAGGTCTTTCTTTTGAATTGACTGTTGCTTGTTTACTGTATTTTTAGTTGTAGTGTTGCTACTTCCAGCACTCCAATTGGCATCGTCTTGCTCCGACCTTTGTTTTGCCGTAAGCGGATCAATTCTGCCGATCTCAATAATTGAAGGCAATAATAAGACTTCTCCGTCAATCATATGATTAATATTATTATCATTAAAGGCATGCGGGTTTTTAATAAAAATTGCCTGCATCATTTGATATACGGTGAATTTAGGATCAGGACGGCTTTTAATAGCAATATTCCACAAGGTGTCTTGTGAAGTAATAGGACCATATTGACTAAACGCATATGCATCAGTCGCTTTCGCACCGCGAATACGTACACCTGTTTCTTCATACGCAAGTAGTGTTGCGCTAAAGACGCTAATACTGATAAATAAAACCTGCCAAATACGCAAGCATAACAGTCGCTGCATTAAGTTTTCCTAGCTATTCATAAGCTATTGCCAATAATTTGGCAATAGGTGATCTAATAATTTTAAAGCAAAGTTTATTCCAACTATCACTATAATAACAATTTCACGCTGAATGTCTTTTAAAAAAACAAAGAATATACTGGCTATTAAACAAAAAAGCCCATCATTACTTTAACGACGGGCTTAACTTTTTCTTTAATATATCTGACATTTAGCTTATCAGCTTAAGATAAATGCTCTTTAATAAGTAATTCGGCAATTTGAATGCTATTAGTTGCTGCACCCTTGCGCACGTTATCTGCCACTATCCACATGTTTATACCATTGTTATGGCTAATATCTTCTCGAATACGCCCCACAAAGGTAGCATCTACACCGCTTGCTTCTCCAATTTGTGTTGGGAAGTCTTCATCTTTCTCACATACTTCAACGCCAGGTGCTTCTCGAAGTAACGCTTTAACTTCTTCAGCTGAAATAGGAGAGCGGGTTTCAATGTGAACAGCCTCTCCGTGACCAAAAAATACCGGAACACGTACCGCTGTAGGGTTAACACGAATGGTATTATCACCCAAAATTTTATTGGTTTCCCATACCATTTTCATTTCTTCTTTGGTGTAACCATTGTCTTGAAACGCATCAATTTGAGGTATAACATTAAACGCAATTTGACGAGAAAACACTTTAGGATCAACTGGTTTACCGCTTAATAAATTCGCACATTGCTTGGCTAACTCATCCATAGCTTCTTTGCCTGCGCCTGATACTGATTGGTATGTACACACATTAATACGCTCTATACCTACCGCTTCATGAATTGGCTTTAACGCCACAAGCATTTGGATTGTTGAACAGTTAGGGTTAGCAATAATATTACGATTTCGATATTCGGCTAATGCATGAGGATTAACTTCAGGGATAACTAATGGAATATCGTCGTCGTAGCGAAATTCAGAAGTATTATCAATAACTATGCAACCAGCATCGGCTGCAAGAGGCGCGAATTTAGCAGAAATATTACCACCAGCAGAGAAAAAACCTATTTGAGCTAAACTAAAATCAAAGGTATCGGCATCAATTACTTCAATACTTTCACCATTAAATTCAATAATTTCACCTGCACTTCGGGAACTTGCTAACGGGTATAGTTTATTTATTGGGAAATCTCTTTGCTCAAGAATTTCAATAATAGTTTTACCAACTAGTCCTGTTGCTCCTAATACGCAAACGTCAAATTTTTGTGCCATGCCCCTCTCTCTTTTTTATCTCTATATTACTGTTAATTAAATCCAAGGTGATGCCAGACATCACCTTGTGCTTGTTTAGTTATATTAATGTTTACTGCGGAAAACTCTCTGCGAGCCGGATATGTTTTCCGAATGTGGTCAAAACCATAACTAGAAATTTGTTGACGGAATATACCATCATCACGGCGCACATCGTAAACCAATTTCACCATTTGGTTTAGTAAAACTTCACTAAATGGCTGATTAATTGTTAATTGTGAAATATTTGCTTCTTCAATAAAATTTTTAAGCTGTTTTTCAGCGAATACCCCTAACTGTTTACATAATGCCTGATAGAGCATTTCAGTACCACGAGCTTTTCCTTCTAAGCTATAACCAGCAATATGCGCTGTGGCTATTTCACAATAAGGAATAAGTTCACATAGAATATTAGGCTCGTTTTCCCAGACATCAAGCACTAATTTTGTCTGCATTCCTGCCTGTTTTAACGCTAGCAATGCCTGATTATCGATAACCTCTCCGCGACATGCGTTAATTAGTATTTGTTGGTCGGTTAATTGACTTAATTTTAACTGATTCAGTAAATGATAAGTTGCGTGTGGGCCTGTCATCGTTTTTGGCACATGCAATGAAATAACATCGCATTTAAGCACTTCATCTAAAGAATAAAATTTACGATTATCTTGCGTTTGCTCTGCTAGCAAAGGATCACATAACAGATGCTTAATACCCAAGGCGGTTAACTTTTCACTTAGCCTAGAGCCGGTGTTACCTGCACCTACAATACCCACAGTTAAATTTGACAGAGTTAAACAATATCGTTCAGCTAAAACCACTAAACAACTTATCACATACTCAGCGACAGAAATTGCATTACAGCCAGGTGACGATGTAAAAGCAATATTGCGTGAAGCTAAATAAGGTTGATCAATATGATCAACTCCAATAGTTGCCGTTCCAACAAACTTTAAACAAGTGTTTTTAGCTAATAATGCCTGATTTACTTGTGTGATAGAACGAACTAATAAAACGTCTGCGTCTTTAATATCATCAGCGGTTAATGAACGGCCCGCAAACGGATGTAAAGTACCTAAATCTTTAAAAAAGTCGACAGCATACGGCATATTTTCATCGTAATAAATATTCATATTCTTACTAATCGCTTTAGCATTCATTGACCCACTAACTATTTTTATAAAAGAAAAAGCCGCTAACTCTCGTTAACGGCTTTGATACCTAACTGGTAAAATAAACCGTAATTGGTTTATTTGTACTTTTTCATCAATAACGTTGCGTTTGTTCCACCAAAACCAAAGCTGTTAGACATAGCCATGTTTATTTCAGTTTCACGCATTTCAGTTACAATATCCAAGCCTTGGGCTTGCTCGTCAAGTGTTTCAATATTAATTGATGGGGCTACAAAACTATGCTCCATCATTAATAATGAGTAGATCGCTTCATGAACGCCTGCAGCACCTAACGCATGACCAGTCATAGCTTTAGTTGCACTGATTGCAGGTGAATCTTTACCGAAAACCTCTTGAATTGCGCCTAATTCTTTTACATCACCAACCGGCGTTGATGTACCATGCGTATTAAGGTAATCAACTTTACCTTCTACTCCATGCATTGCTTGTTGCATACAACGAACAGCACCTTCACCACTTGGTGCTACCATATCAAAGCCATCTGAAGTTGCACCATAGCCAACAATTTCAGCATAGATATGTGCGCCACGGGCTAGTGCATGCTCTAACTCTTCAACAACAACCATGCCGCCGCCGCCAGAAATAACAAAACCGTCACGGTTAGCATCGTAAGTGCGAGAAGCTTTTTCTGGCGTATCGTTATATTTAGACGATAATGCCCCCATTGCATCAAACATCATAGCTAAAGACCAATCAAGTTCTTCACCACCACCAGCAAAAACAATATCTTGTTTGCCTAGTTGTATTAATTCTGCTGCATGACCAATACAATGTGCACTTGTTGCACACGCAGAGCTAATTGAATAATTTACGCCTTTAATTTTAAAAGGTGTCGCTAAACATGCTGAACATGTACTCGACATTGTTTTTGGCACAGCATAAGGGCCTACACGCTTTACGCCTTTTTCACGTAAGGTATCTGCCGCCTTGACAACGTTATCTGAAGACGCACCGCCAGAACCAGCTACAATACCCGTTCTAAAGTTAGATACTTGTTCATCTGTTAATTTGGCATCATTAATAGCTTCTTGCATAGCTACGTAGGCATAACCTGCTGCATCGCCCATAAAGCGAAGCGCTTTACGATCGATATGCTCTTTAGTGTCAAGTGTAGGATTACCCCACACTTGACTACGGAGACCTTTTTCTTCAAAGCTTTCTGCTTTTGTGATACCTGAACGCCCTGCTTTTAATGAGGCTAATACTTCTGCGGCGTTGTTGCCAATACTAGAGACAATACCTAAACCGGTGATTACGACACGTTTCATTCAATTTACCATCTAATAATTTTAAAAATACGGGCGTATCATACAGATATTTACCCATCAAACTGGTCTGTCCAGCGTACACTTGTACACTGATTATTTACAAACCATGACAAAGACACTGAATTATAGGTAAAATACACTCAGTGATATAGTAATATTTGCAGTAAATTGTGAACAATAACCCCAACATTAGTTTTAACGCTAACGGCTCTGTTTATTCAGACAACTTTGACGATATCTACTTTGATACTGAATCTGGTTACCTGCAAAGTGAGCAGGTCTTTATTAAAGGCAATAACATTAAAGAAAAGCTGCTAAACACCAAAGGTACGTTAACTATTGGTGAAACAGGCTTTGGTACTGGGTTAAACTTTATTTTAACCTTAAAGCTTTATCTTTCTATGTTAGACCTGCTTTCAGAAGCTAAATTACATTATATAAGTACTGAAAAATTTCCGTTAACTGGCGAACAAATTAAACAATCCTTAGCTATCTTTCCGAGCTTGTCAGATAAAGTAGATTTATTAATTGAACAGTACCCGCAGAGTTTTTCACAAAATCACCAAGTAGAATTACTTGATGGACGTATAACCTTAACCCTTATATTTAAAGATACAACAGAAGCACTTAAACGCCTTAAAACCGGCAAACAGGGCTATGTAGATGCTTGGTTTCTTGATGGTTTTTCACCGGCAAGAAACCCCGATATGTGGCAAGCTCCACTTTTCGAACAAATTGCTCGATTATCAAAGCCTCAGGCAAGTATAAGCACTTTTACCGTTGCAGGTCATGTAAGAAGAAAACTGATAGATGTTGGTTTTAGATTGCTTAAAAAAACCTACCTTGGGCAAAAAAAAGAAGTATTAACAGGAGTATACCAACAAGGTAATAATTTAGGCAAAAGCTACCAAATTCGTCCAAAAATAAGCAAACCTGAGTTTGTTACCATTATTGGTGGTGGTATTGCCTCTGCTTGTGCTGCATATATGCTTGCTCAGCAAGGCGTAAAAGTTACCTTGCTCTGTAAAGACGATACGATCGCTCAGGGTGCGTCAAGTAATAAAATTGGCGCTTTATTTCCGTTATTGCACCAACAAAAAGATGATATTAGTCTTTTTTACCAATCGGCTTTTGAATATGCCGTGATCTTTTACCAACAACTTATTGATCAAGGTTATCACTTTAGCCATGACTGGTGTGGCTTATTAGAAGTTTCGTATAAAGAATCCTTAGTTAAAAGGCAGCAACAATTTAGCCAACATAAAGCATGGCCAACATCGTTAATTCACAGTGTTGACCAAGACAAAGCAAGTAGCATTGCCAATTTACCTTTAGCCTACGGTGGTTTATTTATGCCTCGTGCAGGCTGGATCGCCCCAGCAGAGCTTGTGCAACAAATTTTTAAAGCAGCATCGAGTACTAATAACTTAAGAATTAAAAATAATATTGAGGTAACTTCGTTAACGCAACTTGAAAATAAAAAGTGGCAAATTAACACTAATCAAGGAGCTATATCTGCTCGTATTGTTGTACTTACAGGCGGCGCCGAAGCAATACCACTAAATGTTAACAGCACACTACCGTTAACTTCAGTGAGGGGACAAATAAGTGCAATGCATGCTAATGAGCATACCAGCAAATTATCAACAGTTATCTGTCATAAAGGATATTTAACACCAAAAAATAAAGGTGTGCACTGTATTGGTGCTACATTTGATAAAGACACTTTTAGCACAGAAGCTGTGATAGCAGATGATGAATATAATCTTAATATGCTCAATAAATGTTTACCTGACCTTGTTAACTGGCAATTATCAGATGTGGCATCAAGTAAAGCACGATTAAGGTGTATGACACCTGATCATATCCCTGTTGTTGGCGCAATGCCTGATATTAGCGCGCACAAAGTTAGCTACGCACATTTGGCAAAAGATAAAAATTGGCGTTTTAATACGCCCGCACCTAGCATAGATAATTTATATACGCTGACAGGTTTAGGGGCTCGTGGATTGTGCACTGCCCCGTTGCTCGCGGAAATTTTAACTGCAGATCTGTGTGGTTACCCTTACCCTGTAGATACACAAATGCTATTTAACCTTGCGCCAAATCGCTTTATTATTCGTGACATAATAAAACGTCAGGTGAGTGTAGATAATTAATTTAAGCGTAAGCATAAACTTAAGTCTTAACTTAAGCAGTGAAGGCTTGGCTTAATTCTGCCCAATATTGCTTCACAATTGCTCTATCATCTGGCGACAGTTCAGTTCGTGCTGATTGTAATTTTTCAGAAATATCAATAGCTAATTCCTGTGATAGCACTTGTGATTCATCACCATACTGGCTAGCAGCTAAACTAATAAATCCTCGTAAATAACTGCTTGCAAATAACTCATCATCACTCGCTTCATTAGCGACTAAATCATCTAAGTGTTGATACAACTGAGTTAAGTTTTCAAATTTCACATTGTTCTCCATAATATACTATTGCGGACTCGCCACAGGATAAAGTACTTGGTCATTATAACCTGTGGTTACTGGCATAAATCCTGATAATAATTGGTCGACTTCATTACTGCCGGTATCAACAATTAATGGTCTTGAATTTAACGCCATTAATTTTGCTTTAGTTGCAATGATAATAATATTACTTTTTCCGACCCTCTTAATAATACGTGGGCTTAGTTGTTGATTACCTCGTCCAAAAATATGGCCTTGGCCACCTATTAAAGTGATAACTAATTTTATTTCTTGCTCGCTTGACTCAATTAACGCCCATAGTTCAGGCTCTGTTACGTCGTTTTTAATTAAGGTTTGCTCTTGAATAACGTCAACACCTAGCAAAGTATTATTTATCCCTAGCTCTTCCATTAAAAATGCAGTGGTAGAGCCAGAGCCAATAATAAATAACTGTTCGTCCATCTGATTAATCACATCTGCTGCAATATCTTGTAGCACTAGTTCGTCAGATTCTTTGCCACCCGACTTTACCGCCTGCACATAGCGCAACTCGCAGGGTACTTGCATTTCGCCATAGCGTTTTGCTTTAACCACACCTTCACGAAACAGTGATTCATCAATGTCCATTACATCAGCATCAGTTAATGTTACTAATTGGTTGGTCACCATTAGTTCCACTACTCTTCCTGCTGCTTTTGGCGTAACGGCGTAAACACCTGAATGAATTTTACAACCAGCAGGAACTCCCAGTACCGGAAAGTGATCACCCACCATATTACAGATATTACGCGCAGTGCCATCTCCACCTGCAAACAATAGTAAATCTATATTTTGCGCAAATAATGCGTTAACCGTAGTTTCGGTGTCTGTTGCTGATGTTTTATCTGAAGGGGTTTGATGAACAACTGTAACATCAAAACCTAAAGCCTTAGCCGTATCTTCCCCCATTAAACCACTTGCCGTAAATATTTTAATTTGATCAGAGTAAGGGGCTAAAATTTCAAGCGCATACTGTGCTCTTTCATTTGACTTTGCTGTAGCACCAAGCGCTAATGCTTGCTCGGCAATACCTTCTCCATCACTTCCTTTTAGCGCTACACTACCACCAATACCAGCAATGGGATTAATAATTAAGCCTAATTTAAACATGTTGATATAACTCGTGATCTAATTCAAATTGTGACAACGTTAACGGGATACTCACTTGATAATATTGTGCTAACGCATGAATAAATTTATTCGCTCTTTCAGGAAAGCCATTTTTTAAGTAGCATTGTACTTGTTGATAAACATTCAGCCTAAACCCTGTTGTATCAGCCTCGCAACCATTTAAGTTATCTGCTGATACATTAAAGGGCTTATTTGCAGCCACACAAAATGCCCACTCAAGCGCCTGTGGTTTTACTTCAACGTGTTCAAATTGATTCTGCTGTTGTTGATCACGACCGTCAGGCACATACCAATAACCATAATCTTCTAATAAGCGACGCGATTCTCCTGCTATGCACCAATGCGCAATTTCATGTAATGCACTGGCAAAATAGCCATGAGCAAAAATAATTTGATGGTAATTGCATTGATTATTTGCGGGTAGATAAACAGGCTCTTTTGCACCTTTCACCAATCGCGTATTATATTGGCTAAAGAAAGTCTGCTTAAAAAGCATTATTAAGGTTTGATACTGATGTTGCATTAAAGCGGCAATAGAGCGTATGTAAAAATTTGTCTGTATTCTAACTAAAAATGGCGATGATTACATCGCCATTTTATTCATTTATATGCGCAGTTACTGGTTTTGGCTTACGGTTAAGGGTTTATCAGTACCAAAGCGTTTTTTCACCTGAAACTTTATCACTAAATAACCCAATATCCCTGATATTAAGGAACCAACAATAATGCCTAAACGATCTTGATACATTAAGCTTTCACCACCTTCTTCAAAAGCAAGTGAGCCGATAAATAAACTCATTGTAAAACCAACTCCACAAAGTAAGGCTATTCCGTATAAAAGCGATAAATTCATATTGTCAGGAAGTTTAGCGAGTCCAAGCTTAATGGCAACAAAACAAAAACCAAAAACACCAATTTGTTTACCAACAAATAAGCCTACAATAATACCTAACGGAACGGGTGCCATTACTTCATTCAAACCTACACCAGACAAGTTTATACCTGCATTTGCAAAAGCAAAAACAGGAAGAATGATAAAAGCTACAAGCGAATGTAAGTTGTTTTCTAAGAGTTTTAATGGCGAAGGTTCACCTTCTCGCCCTTTTATGGGAATAAATAATGCAAGTACTACACCGGCAAGTGTTGCATGCACACCTGACTTTAACACAGCAACCCAAAGTACAATACCTAAAAATATATACGGGGCAGTATCTTTAACGCCTTTACGATTAAGTATGAATAAAGAAACAATCACAACTGTAGAAACAGTAAGTGAGGTAATAGAAAGCTGCTCTGTATAAAATAAGGCAATAATAATAATGGCACCTAAATCATCAAAAATAGCGAGGGAAGTTAAAAACACTTTAACTTGCAGAGGTACTTTTGAACCGATTAACGCTAAAATACCTAACGCAAATGCGATATCTGTAGCCATAGGAATTGCCCAACCATCAAGGGCACTGCCGTCTTCGTAGTTGAATGCAGCATAACAAAGTGCAGGAATTACCATACCACCAACAGCACCTATTGCGGGTAAAGTGATCTGGCCAGGTTTAGATAAGTCACCTTCAATAAACTCTCTTTTTAACTCCAAACCAACTAAGAAGAAGAATAATGCCATTAAACCATCGTTAATCCACAGCAGTAAAGGTTTAGCGATAATAAAGCTACCCGCAGAAACTTGTACGGGGATACTTAAAAACATATCGTAAAAATGTGTAAGAGGGGAATTTGCTACAATCATTGCAGCTATGGCAGCAAACATTAAAATAATGCCACTTGCGGCCTCTAATCTTAAAAAATCTTGAATCGCTTTAATACTTATCTCTCCTACTGAAAATCAACCGAAAGACATAATATGTCAAATTCACTAGATTTACCACAGTATTTGATAAATATGTCAGCTTAATTGAGGTAAATTCGATAAAAGCACAAAAAATCGACAATTATTTTAATTTGCACCATTTATTACTAGTTAAAAGCTCATAAATAAGTATAGTAGTATTTGCTAACTCGCTAAAAGACATACATTATTAGGAACCGAAATGAAAAAATTAGACGATATTGATTTACGTATATTAACAATTTTATTTAAGGATGCTGATATAACGAATAAAGAATTAGCCGCTCAAATAGGTATTGCTCCATCAACTTGCTTAGAGCGGGTTAAGCGCATGAAAGCTAAAGGCATAATCAAAGGTTCTCACATCTCAATTAACTTTAAATGCATTGGTGGTAATATTGAAGCCATTGCAGCGGTTAGATTACAGCCCTACTCCGAGGAAATTGTAAACCAATTACGCGATGACTTATTAAAATTACCCGAAATAGTTAGCCTTTATCATATGGGTGGTAATTATGACTACTTTATTCATATGTCAGTTAAAGACAGCGAGCATCTTCGCCAATTTGTTTTCAACGCAGTAACCTCTCGCGATGAAGTGCAAACGGTTGAAACCTCATTAATATTTGAATATAGCCGAAGCGGTGTTTTGCCTAGCTTTGAAGATGATTAATATCAACGAACAACTTAGCGAAGTACTACTGAAAGTCTTTAGTTTCGTAGTATAACGGTTTCATTGTCCCGCAATTAATAAACTTATATTGTAATTCGCTACGTTTTGGCACTGGCGAACTCGTATTAAACGTAGACAAACAACTGGCTTCAATATCGATATGAATAACGTGATCATAGCTAGGTGGTTGCTGAATTTGATGGATATATATTTTGTTATTTTTATTCAACGGTACTACATCATAAATTTGCTTTTTACTCGATGCTTGTAAATCTGCCATATAACGCGCATAAAGCTTTTTAGCAAAAGTTAACGGTCTTTTTTCATGAACTAGCATGCCGTCTCGTTCAAAGTGCCCCATGTAAATATCTGCGTTTATTGTAAGTTCTTCACCTTGCATTAACCGCTGAATATTAAAGACTTCAGGTTTAATGGTAACTATTTGGGCATCTCTAACCAATTGTAGTAAAGCGACATCTTTTACCTCAAGTTTGTATAAAACTTGAACATTACTTGGCAAATTATATTGTGGCAAATTATAAGCATAAACGATTGAATTGTGGGTAAACAACACCATGGCATGGCTAGCCTCATATTTAGATTCTAAGGGAGGTAACGCTTGTTCTTGAGCTGCCACTAATACACTTAGTAAGCTAAATAATAAAACAATACAAACTCTAAACATTAAAATCTTCCACCGTAGTAATTAACCTGAGTTCGGGATAATGGATGTGCATAAAAACACTTAAAATAATAGTTTACAGTGCTTTAGGTGACTTTTTATAAGTACTAGGTGCATTGTAACTCAACCAATGCTAAAAGTTTTGTGTGAATCAAGGCTGATTTGTGTACCTAATAGCTGGCTATTAGTAGCAAATTATACGCAGATACATGCGAAAATCTTAGCTTTGGTGTACTTAGCTTATCCGAACTCAGGTTAATTATACCAATCTCACTAACTATGTGATCATTTCTACTGGTTAAAACAATCAACTACTGCGTTATTTATTTTATAACTAGAATAACTAGTTATGAAAATCAATGCCTTGTATTTGACTGTTTTCACTGCGTATAAAATAGATCACTTAATTAATGAAGCTGGTATTATGTTTAAAAAATAATAAAAAAAGCCCTGCTATCGCAAGGCTTATATTTTCTTAATTTACGCAAAAATAAACTTAAGACTTTAAATCATCAAAAAATTTCTTTACGCCGTCAAAGAAGCCGGTTTCTTTTGGGCTATGTTTTTTTGAACTTTTACCCATTTTTTCATCAAGTTGACGTAGTAAATCAGCTTGATCACCTGATAAGTTAACAGGCGTTTCAATTACAACTTTACACATTAAGTCGCCAACAGTTGCACTTCGAACAGATTTAACTCCTTTACCACGTAAGCGAAACATTTTACCTGTTTGTGTTTCTTTTGGTATTTTAAGCTTAACTTTACCTTCTAGCGTAGGTACTTCTATTTCTCCACCTAATGCGGCCGTTGTAAATCCAATTGGCACTTCACAGTATAGACTGTTTTCGTCTCGTACAAATATCTTATGCTCTCTAACGTTTGCTTGAACATATAAGTCACCAGCAGGTGCGCCATGCTCTCCGGCTTCACCTTCGCCTGACAACCTAATTCTGTCACCGGTATCAACACCTGGTGGAATTTTAACGGACAAGGTTTTGGTTTTCTCAACACGGCCTTGACCATGACAAGAAGTACAAGGATCAGCAATCACCTTACCATTACCAGAACAGGTTGGACATGTTTGCTGAACAGCAAATAGTCCCTGACGCATCTGAACTTGACCATGCCCATGACAAGTAGTACATGTTTTAGCACTAGTGCCTTTTTTAGCACCGCTACCATTACATGGGTCGCAGCTAACATAGGTTGGTACTTTTATTTCTAAGGTTTTACCTTTGACGGCTTCTTCAAGTGTAAGGTCTAAGTTGTAGCGTAAATCTGATCCACGACGAGCGCGAGATTGTCCACCTCCACGACGACCGCCACCGAAGATATCACCAAATACATCCCCAAATATATCACCAAAATCTTGGCCACCACCACCGTAGCCACCGCCGCCCATTCCACCTTGTTCAAAAGCAGCATGGCCGTATTGATCATAAGCAGCACGCTTTTGATCGTCACTTAAGACTTCGTAGGCCGCTTTAATTTCTTTAAAGCTTTCTTCTTTACCCTTATCACCTTTGGTACGATCAGGGTGATATTTCATTGCTAAGCGTTTATAAGCTTTTTTAATATCGCGCTCGCTAGCATCTTTCGATAACTCAAGCACTTCGTAATAATCACGTTTGGACATAGTTTCTTTACTTCACATCAAATGATATCGATTTGCTTACTCGCTTTACAAGCAGCCAAGCAAATAAATACCACATTAAAATTTATAACAAAAATATTCACAAAAGAAAGCGCCGTTTCCGACGCTTTCATTTTACTTATCGACGTTGATAAGTCCTTTAGAACTTCTACTTAATGCTAGTAGCTAAAAGCTTATTTATTATCGTCTTTAACTTCTTCAAATTCAGCATCAACAACATCATCGCCAGCGTCAGACTGAGCTTGTGCTTCATCAGCGCCACCTTCTGGTGCTGCTCCAGCTTGTGATTTAGCTTGTGCAATTTCCATTAACTTAGCTGAAGCTTCCATTAATGCTTGAGACTTAGCATCGATTTCTTCTTTGCTGTCGCCTTTAATCGCTGCTTCTAAGTCAGTAATAGCTGCTTCAATTTTATCTTTGTCTTCGCTTGGTAAGTCATCACCTGCTTCCGTCACTTGGGTACGTGTAGCGTGAATCATTCCGTCAGCTTGGTTACGAGCAGTTACTAGTTCTTCAAATTTAGCATCAGCATCAGCATTTGCTTCTGCATCACGTACCATTTGATCAACTTCATCATCTGATAAACCAGAAGATGCTTTAATCGTAATTTTTTGCTCTTTACCCGTATTTTTGTCTTTAGCTGTTACGTGTAAGATACCATCCGCATCAATATCAAAGGTAACTTCAATCTGTGGTGTTCCGCGTGGTGCTGCAGGAATACCTTCTAGGTTGAACTGTCCTAAAGACTTGTTAGCAGAGGCTTGCTTACGCTCACCTTGTACAACATGCACGGTAACCGCTGACTGGTTGTCATCTGCTGTAGAGAATGTTTGTGACTGTTTAGTTGGGATTGTAGTGTTCTTATCGATAACCTTAGTCATCACACCGCCCATAGTCTCAATACCTAATGATAATGGCGTAACATCTAACAATAATACGTCGGTTACATCACCAGATAATACACCACCTTGAATTGCTGCGCCTGAAGCTACTGCTTCATCAGGGTTAACATCTTTACGAGGTTCTTTACCAAAAAACTCAGTAACCGTTTTTTGTACTAATGGCATACGTGTTTGACCACCAACCAAAATAACATCGTTGATATCGCTAACTGATAAATCAGCATCTTTAAGTGCTTGCTTCAGTGGTTCTAATGTTGCTTTTACCATATCTTCAACTAGTGATTCTAATTTAGCACGTGATACTTTAATGTTCATATGCTTAGGACCAGAAGCATCTGCAGTGATATAAGGTAAGTTCACATCAGTAGATTGAGCTGAAGAAAGTTCGCATTTAGCTTTTTCTGCACCTTCTTTCAAACGTTGCATTGCTAATGGATCTTTTGTTAAGTCCATACCTGAATCTTTCTTGAACTCAGCAACAAGATAGTTGATTAAACGGTTATCGAAATCTTCACCACCTAAGTGTGTATCACCATTGGTCGCTAATACTTCAAATGTGTGCTCGCCTTCAACTTCATCAATTTCAATAATTGAGATATCAAAAGTACCACCACCTAAGTCGTATACCGCTACAACTTTGTCACCTTCTTGCTTGTCCATGCCGTAAGCTAACGCAGCAGCCGTAGGCTCGTTAATAATACGCTTAACTTCTAGGCCAGCAATACGCCCAGCATCTTTTGTTGCTTGACGTTGTGAGTCGTTAAAGTAAGCAGGTACTGTGATAACTGCTTCTGTTACTTCTTCACCTAAATAGTCTTCTGCTGTTTTTTTCATTTTCTTTAAAACTTCAGCAGAAACTTGTGGTGGAGCAACGTTTTTATCTCGGGCTGTTACCCAAGCATCACCATTGTCGGCTTTAACAATACCAAATGGCATAATATCAATATCACGTTGAACTTCTTTATCATCAAACCGACGACCAATTAAACGTTTAATTGCAAATAATGTGTTTTTAGGGTTAGTTACTGATTGACGTTTAGCTGGTTGTCCAACTAACGTTTCACCTTCATCTGTATACGCAATAATAGAAGGGGTTGTACGATCGCCTTCAGCGTTTTCAATAACACGCACTTTGTCGCCATCTAAAACAGCAACACATGAGTTTGTTGTCCCTAGGTCAATACCTATAATTTTGCCCATCTTTAGGATCTCCAATGTAAAATAAATAATAAATCTGTTGTTGACCATTTAGTGGGGGCGTAAAAAATGTTTTCAATAGAAAAACTAAAAAAACATTATTTTTTTTACGCAAAAAATCCCAATAAAAAGGTCAGCTGCTTGGCTGACCATCAATTTTACCCTCATCCCACTTCAAGTTATAAAATCATGCTGCTTGAAATAGCAAAGGGTTAAAGCAATTAAGGTTACGCAGAAGTGTCAACTGTAGGAGCTGCTTTTGATACCATTACCATTGCAGGTCTAACTAATCGACCATTAAGTTGATAACCTTTTTGCATAACTGCAATTACCGTATTAGGTTCTACACCCTCAACTTCTTGCATTGACATTGCTTGATGCAAATCTGGATTAAATGGTTGATCTTTTGGATCAATTGGCTCAATCTCAAACTTAGCAAGCGCAGAAAGGAAACTTTGCAACGTTAACTCTACGCCTTCTGCGATAGCTTTTTGAGTTTCATCTTCAATATTAACGCTTGCAATAGCACGCTCTAAGTTATCAACCACCGGTAACAATTCAGATGTGAATTTTTCAAGCGCAAACTTACGTGCTTTTTCAACATCTTGAGCAGCGCGACGTCGAACATTATCAACTTCTGCTTTCGCACGGATCACTGAATCTTTTTGATCAGATATAGTTGATTGTGCAGATGCTAATGCAAGCTCTAACTCATTTATTTTTTCTTGTTCTGCACCTATAGTGTTTGCAGAAAAATCAAATTGTGTTTCTACTTGCTCTTCCGCTTGATCAATAATTTCTTGTGCGGCTATTTCTTCGGGCGTTAACCCTTGTTCATTTTTATTTTCGTTTGACTGTGTTGTCATGAAAAGCTCCAACTTAAAATCTTCTGCTGCTAATTATGGGGGCTAGTGTTTATGATTCAAGTTCAAATTACTAACATTTAATAAAAACCTCACTTTACATCATGGTAAAATACAGCGAAACTGGTTTAATTAATGAAACACAACAAGACTTTGACCATGAGCAAACTCTACTCCACCATAGGTTTGATTGGAAAACCCAACCATCAAGGTGCCGATGCAACTATTACAGCACTGTATCAATATTTAACTGAAAATAATTATCATGTAATTATTGAAAGTACTGTTGCAAGCTCACTAAATCTACCTGAAATGGTAGCACATAACTTAACAGATATTGGCGAACTTGCTGATTTAGCCATTGTTGTCGGTGGCGACGGCTATATGCTAGGTGCAGCAAGAGTTTTATCGTGTTACAACATTGGAGTTATCGGCGTAAACAGAGGTAATTTAGGTTTTTTAACTGATTTATCTCCCAACAATTTGATCCCACCGCTAGAACAAATATTAAAAGGTGAATCAAGATCAGAGCAGCGTTTTCTTATTGAAGCTGAAGTTTATCGTCATGGCAAACTAAAAAGTAGTAATAGCGCAGTAAACGAAGCTGTACTCCATGCTGGTAAAGTAGCTAGCATGATAGAATTTGAAGTTTACATTGATAACAGTTTTATGTTTAGTCAACGTTCTGACGGATTAATTGTATCTACCCCTACAGGTTCGACAGCATACTCTATGTCAGCAGGCGGGCCTATTTTAACGCCAAATCTAAATGCATTAACTTTAGTGCCTATGTTTCCCCATACACTAACTAGTCGCCCAATCGTTGTAGATGGAAATAGTGAAATAAAACTTGCTTTAGCAAAAGAGAACCATGAAAACCTTCAAGTAAGTTGCGACGGCCATGTTATTTTAGCTGTTATGCCAGGCGATGAGGTTATTATTCGAAAAAGTGAAAATACACTTCGCTTAATTCACCCGTTAGACCATAATTACTTTAACGTATTAAGAAATAAACTTAATTGGGGTAATAAACTTTATTAATATTATGTCTGCTAAATTCAATTTTTATTGGCTTTTATCATTAACCATTCTCTTTGCACCAATAAGTGCCAAGAGTGATCAGGTTAAGGATACCGATATTATTTGGGCAACAGATACATGGATAAACTTTACTAACAAAGATGGCACCGGCTTTTATCACGAGGTAATGGCTAAAGTTTTTGAAGGTTCAGCCTACAACTTAACCGTAGAATATTTGCCCTGGAAGCGCTCTTTATTTTATGTCAAAACAAATAAAGCTAACGTTAGTGGTGCATTACCAAAAAATGATGAGTACCTATTCGCAGATATTCCTATCCTTATACAACCTTTAAGTATATTAACTCGTACATCAAACCAAAACCTTACATTGGATCAGATCCAACATTTAGTGGGTGTTTATCCAGAAATGCATTTCGATGAAGTAATGCAGCCCGATATTGTGTCATATATTAATGGTGTGAGTGCTCATAATCGGCAAGATGCATTAGCTCTATTACAAAAAGGAAAAGTGGACTATTACTTAGATGCTAGAACTGTACTAGAAATTAAATTAGCCTCTTTACCTAAAGAAGAACAAGAAAAGTATCACCTACAAGATCTTTCAAAGCTGAGTTTATATTTAGTTTTCAGTAAAGATGAAAAAGGTCGAGCCTTGAAGAAGTACTACGACAATACGACTAAGCGATTACTAGCAGATAACGAATTACAACCGCTATACCAAAAATACCATTTAATTATCCCTTAGGGTCTGTTGATCTTTCATTTTAGCCTCTGCTATAGACTATTTTTTAAGATAACAAGGCGAAAATGGTGCAATGTAGCCATTCTCGGCTTTGGCATCCTGCGTCGCTCTACCTTCTGCATCCGTGCAGTCGTACTTTAACCATTTTTAACGATGTTAGGTTGAAAAATAGTCATAGCCCTTTGGGTTGCCTTGAAAAAGCGTCACTCTTTGTTGCCTACAGGATGTAGGTACTTAACGAGAGCAGGACGCGGCAGTTGTACTTAATGTGCATTTGGAACAACCAAACATTACATTAAGTGCCTCGACTGTCATCTTTTTCAAATGCAACAGAGCTATAAACTGAAAGATCAACAGACCCTTAAAGTAAAAAAAATTTTTACTGATGTAATTTAACTATTGCAAAAGCAAATAATACTGTATAAATTAACACCTATGATTATATACAGTGTTTTTTAACTATGCTTTTACAACTTAATATTCAAAATTTTGCAATCGTACGCTCTCTTGATATTGACTGGCAACAGGGCATGACTACCATTACTGGTGAAACAGGTGCTGGCAAGTCTATTGCTATCGATGCCTTAGGCTTATGTTTAGGGGATAGAGCCGTTACTAATGTAGTTAGACCTAACTGTAAAAAAGCAGAACTCGCAGCCACTTTTGATGTTAGTAAAAACCCTAAAGCGCTAAAATGGTTAACCCACCACGATTTACTCCTAGATAATGAATGTATACTTCGCCGAGTAATATCAGCGGAAGGTCGTTCGAAAGCCTATATCAATGGCAGCCAAGTGCCCCTTGCACAACTCAAAGAAATGGGACAGTTATTAATAAATATTCATGGTCAACATGATCACCAATTAATTACAAAAGCGGTAGAGCAGCGCAATATACTTGACCAGTATGCGACTCATCATGACCTTATCGAAAATGTTAAACATTACTATAATAAACACAAAGAATTAACGCGAGAGTATGATTTATTACTTGAGAGCAAAATTCAACGAGACGCAAAACAGCAATTACTGCAATATCAAGTAAATGAATTAAATGAATTTTCTATTCAACAAGGCGAATTTGAAAGTTTAGAAATTGAATACACAAAGCAAAGTAATGGCCAACACATTCTTAATCAAGCACTGCAAACGCTACAAATTTTAAGTGATGATGAGCAGTTTAATGTGGTTGATCAGTTACGCCGTATAGCAGAGCAATTATCACAATTGTCTGTTTTAGATAAAAGCTTAACCCCTCTTGTTGAACAAGTTAATAGCGCATTAATTCAAACCGAAGACGCTGCAAGCGAATTAACTCATTACTATGAGCGTCTAGAATTAGATCCACAGGGCTATCAAGTAATAGAAGAGCGCTACTCACAAATTATTCAACTGGCCAAAAAGCATCAAATAACGCCTGAGAGTCTATTTGAATTACATCAACAACTTAATCTTGAATTACAACAAATGGGGGCTGACGAATCTAGACTTGCAATAGTAGCCGATGAAATAGAACAAGCTAAACTCGCTTATTTAAACGCAGCCGAACAACTTTCAGACTCAAGAACAAAGTCTGCTAATAAACTAAGTAAGCTAATAAGCGCAAGTATGAATGAGCTTAACATGCCACATGGTAAATTTGCGATTAATGTAAATGCTAACCCATCAGATAAAATTAGTACTTCGGGCTATGACAACGTTGAATTTTTAGTAAGTTTAAACCCTGGACAAGCATTAGAAGCCATGAACAAGGTTGCTTCAGGTGGTGAGCTATCAAGAATAAGCTTGGCTATGCAAGTTATTCTTTCAGCCAAGGTGATTACACCAACACTTATATTTGACGAAGTAGATGTTGGTATTAGCGGGCCTACTGCTACTATGGTGGGTAAGAAACTTCAACAACTAGCTCATAGCACTCAAGTAATTTGTGTAACTCATTTACCGCAGGTGGCAAGTAAAGGTAGACAGCAACTGTTTGTTGCTAAGTTAACAGACGGAGAGCATACAGAAACAACGGTTACGGAACTTAGTGAACAAGGTAGAGTCCAAGAAATTGCGCGTTTATTAGCGGGCGATAAAATTACTGACAATAGCTTAGCAAACGCACAAGAATTACTCGCTGGTTAAATAAATTACCATAAAATAGTAAAATTTCTTTGTAACTCATTGCCTGCTTAGTTATTATCCCACTTCATTTGTTAAAGGATGCCTACTAGTATCATGTTATTTCGATTATTTGCCGTTGTTTTATGTTTATCAATTACTGCCTGCTCAAGCTGGGTTTACCGAATTGATATACCTCAAGGCAACTACCTAGAACAAAAAGATATTGATAAACTTCAAATTGAAATGACTAAAGAGCAAGTTAAGTATGTACTTGGCAGCCCAGTTGTTGCAGATAGTTTTAACCCCGACGTATGGCATTATGTCTATCGTTTTAAGTCTGGTCGAAACTCTGAATTTGATAGTAATAAAAAATTTATTATTAAATTTAAAGACAATAAATTAATTTCTGCAGAAGGTGATTTTGAATTACCTGAGAGCTTTTATACACCTATGATTAATTAATTTCAGTTCGGGTTAACGGGGTTTGTAATTATTTGACTTTAATGATGATGATTCAGTTAAATTCTTACAGTAAAATCTACCCGCCCTAACAAATTAAACGCAGATACGCATAAAAATCGTAGCTTTGGTGTACTTAGCTTATCCCTAATTCAGGTTAATAAGTATAATAAAAAAAGCTCAGTAGTTATTACTGAGCTTTTTTATGCGCTAAACATTATTTAATTGTGTTAATCCAATCATGTACTCGACGTTCAAGTATGGTTAATGGCATTGCCCCACCACCTAAAATAGTGTCGTGAAAACCTCGAATATCAAACTTATCACCGAGTGCTTTTTCAGCCTGAGATCTTAATTCAACAATTTTAAGCATACCTATTTTATAAGATGTGGCTTGCCCAGGTAATACTAGGTATCGCCTAACCTCAGATAAAATAGCTTCTTCAGCAATGGGTGTTTTCTCTTTGAAATAAGCAACCGCTTGTTGTTCTGTCCAGCCTTTCGCGTGTAAACCAGTATCTACTACTAAACGTACCGCTCGCCACATTTCATTAACTAAACGTCCAAAGTCAGAGAAATCATCTTGATAACCTCCCATTTCTTTAGCCAATAACTCTGAATATAAGCCCCACCCTTCACTATAGGCGGTAAAGCTCGCTTGCGTTCTAAACTGAGGAACAGAAGTTAACTCTTGAGCTATAGATATTTGCATATGATGGCCCGGATTACCTTCATGATAAGCCACACCCTCCATTTCATTTTTTGGCATCGAGCGCATATCAGATAAATGCGCATAATAAACTCCTGGTCGAGAACCGTCTGGTGTACCTGGGAAGTAATGTTGAGCAGCGCCATCTTGTTCTCTAAATGGCTCTACACGCTTAACCACTAGATCTGCTTTAGGAAGTACACCAAAAAACTCTGGCAATTTTTTATTGATAACCGCTAGGTGAGCTTCTGTTTCATCTATATACCCTTGCCTACCTTCATCGGTGTTACTAAAGAAGAATTGGTCATCAGTTTTTATAAAGTTGAAAAATGCTTGTAAGTCACCTTCAAATCCAACTTTATCTTTAATTTTTAACATTTCAGTTGTAATTCGAGCAACTTCAGCAAGACCAATAGAATGAATTTCTTCTGCGTTTAAATCGGTCGTTGTTGAAGCACTTAATTGATGATCATAAAATGCTTTACCATTAGGTTGGCTAGAGACCCCTTGAGCAATTTCGGGAGTATTCACAATATCTGCTTCAAACCAAGCCGCTAAGGTTTGATAACTTGGCTGAAAGCTTGTTAATAAGGCATCCCTTGCTTGCTCTTGAAGCTCAGTTGCCCTTGCTTGGTCAATTTTATTGGCTTCAACTAAAGATGTCACTTTTCTTTTTGCATCAGACCAAAGGGGTGAGTCTTCACCTTCAGTAAACGGTGCACCAGTAATTAAGTTTTTCGCTTCAGCAATAACCCCTTGATAAGCAAATCTTGGTGGTCTAACGCCCTCGTTAGCATTTTGTTTTGCCCTAACCAATAACTGATCGATAACCCTCGCTACTTCCTTAATACGCTTGTTGTAAGCAGTCATATCACTTTCTTCAGTTACCTTATGAAAATTAATTAAGAACTGAGCGGCAAATGATTGAATACCGTTAAATTGAGTAAATATATAGGCATTTTTGTTAAACGCTTGCCCAGCTTTTGCTTGTTCGTATTGATACACCCAAATGTCATAAGAGATTTTCCCTTCTTGATCCAGCTTTTGATAATCAAAATTATTTTTAAGCTCCTCAACTGATAATCGTTGTAACTCTAATTTTTGTTTTTCAGCAGCTTCACTCATATCATCAAGTTGGTCGTATTTATCTTTGCGGCCAAGAAAGGTCATCATAAGAGGACTTAATTGAAGTTGCTCTTCATACTTAACAGCAAACCACTCATTCAGTCGCTGAGTTTCTGATAACTGAGTTTGTTCAACTGCTGTTGGCTTAACTGCTGAAGCATTATTAGATTGATTTTGAGAGTCGGTATTTGGCTGGCATGCGGCTAAAAGCGACACAGCTACCAGTGAAAGCATGGTTTTCATGATGTTATCCCTATTTTATTTTTGTGTATTTGACATGGATGTTCAGTATTTTGTCTATAACCAGATAATAAACACAATATTAGTAAATTGCTATGTGCTAAATCTTTTGGCTACTGGGTTTAACATAAAAATAAGAGACTAAAATAACTCTGCATAAACGATAACTACGTCCCTATTTTACTTGGGATAACAATACTACGTTAAATCACTAGGGCGTGTTGATTTTTCGAGCACAAATTTTGTACGAATTAAACGTATTCGTAGGACAGCGCTTCTTTGGTTTTTCTACGGCGTTTTCACTTATTTATGGAGAACAACCCCATTACATAAGTTCAGCCTTGTATAAACACCAAATAAATCGCTGCAAAAAATGTACAGCAAAGATCAACACGCCCTAAAATAAGGTAAATTAGGGGTGTCTACTCTGTATTCTTTTGTTTAATCAGATAATAAACAGTAAATAGAATAACAGCGGCAGCGATGGATGACACAGCTAAGCCAGAAGGCTCTTTCATTAGTTCTAATGCTCCCTTACCAAAAAACACAGCACTTAACCCCAGAGGAGCAATTCCTATTGTCGACCCTATAATAAATTTGAAGATATTTATCTCTAGCGAACCAGCCAGAATACTAGTCGCAGTAAATGGCGGTGTAGGCGCAAGCCTTAAAGCGAGAATGGCCCATGTACCTTTGCTATCCATTTTATCTTTTAGAGTATCAGTATGTTTTTTCATTTTTTCACCAAAAATGTCAGCGCCAATAACACGTCCGATACTGTAACCACTGAGGCTAGCCAAAATAAAGCCAACTAAACAAATTAAAACACTTACCCAAATATTAAAAACTAAGCTCACAGTAAGTGCTATTAAAGGGATGGGAATTAAAAGCGCTCCACCAACAAGAAATACGCCTAAAAAAGCAAAAGCAGTTAATGAATTACTCGGAACATCACTCACTAATTGAGTAATGTTATCAATTGCTAAATAGTCACTAAAAGGAGTAAAAAAATATAAAACACCGAGCGCCAATACAGCAAAAATAACTATACTTAACTTAATAATACTTTTATTTTTCATTTTCTTGCCTCCTTTATTAACCAATTAAAAATTTTACGATGAGCCTTCATATAGAATAAGTATTCGGGGTGCCACTGCACTCCCAGTACTTTATCGCTATTTTTAGCTTCAACTACTTGGTTAATTCCAGCCACCTCTTTAGCCGTAACTTCCAATGTTTGTGCTGGCTTAGCAATCGCTTGAGAATGTATTGCATTAACTTTTAGGGGGTCATCTCCCGCAATTTTTGAAATTAACGAATCGTTAGTGGTATAAAGCACTTTTTTACGAGGAAAGGGGCTTCGAATTCTTGCCTCTTTTGCTAACAGAGGTAATGTAGATTCGTACATTGAACCACCTAACTCAGCGTTGAGTAATTGGTGCCCTCGACAAATCCCTAACAGGGGTAAATTATTATCTAATGCATAATGAATAAATTGTATTTCCATTTCGTCACGCTCTTTATCGTAATGCGACGACCCTACTTTATTAATCAGCTCCATTGGATACATTAGGCATTCTTTTAATTTAAGCCAAAAAGAGCGTTTTACCTTAGGAGCGTCCTCTTTTATGTAATGCTCTGGGTGAATATCGGAGCCTCCACCAATAATTACGCCATCATAATCGAACATACCATCAAAAGAATTTGGCGTAACTCTCACTGGACACCCACCAGCAAGCCTTATATTTAACGCAGTGAACAGCCAAGCAGTGACCCCTGAGTTATTGGGTCCGGTTATTGCTATTCTAGGTTTTGTAATATTAGGCAAAATGACTCCTTAAGATAATAAATTTGTAAAAAACTATCACTGCGCTAACTGTTATTTATTCAACCCTCGAATATGCCCGTAATTCAACAAGGCAACAAAAATACTTCCACCAATGGCATTACCTAATAAAATAATGCCAATTACTGGGAAAATCATTGAAAGTGATATAGTTGGAGACATTAAGTAGCCAACAAATAGCTCAACAGAGCCAGCAATAGAATGGTGTAAGCCACCAATACCAATCAAAAAGGTGACAACGTAAATACACAAGATCTGACCTGGAGTAGAATGCGTAGACAGGATAGTCCAAGCACCTATAGCCATTAACCACCCAGCAAGAATTGCACTAACAAATAGACTACCTGCCTCATATGCTAATACATGGTTGGCAACCAGCAGGTATCCTTCTCGGGCATGAATAACAGACTCGGCACTGCTTAGCAAAAGAGCAATAATAAAGCCGCCACTTAAATTGCCTAATATAACAATCGACCACAGCTTTAAAACGCCTATGCCACTTGCCGCACCATCAAGTAAAGGATAGACCGCCGTAGCAGTATGTTCAGTAAACAGTTGAGTTCTACTTAAAATACATAATACAAACCCAAGCGGATACACCAGTGCGACTAACACACGGTTAATTCCTTCTAAATCACCTAATATACTTGCCATTACTGCTACTGCAAGAACAGTAAAACCTATTATCATCCCCGCTGCAATTGACGATAATAACAAGCTGAGCTTCGGACGCTCTATTTGGCTTTTTCCTTCATGAATAGCGAGCTGCAATATATCGTCTGGGTGCCTAAAAGTTTCATCTATACGCTTTACAATAACTTGTTGGTATTGATCAGATTCCATTCTACGCTCTTTACGTCGATCTTTATCTCCTCGCTCTACCGCGTTATGTTCTAAGCGTTCTTTTATTGCATCTATACTTTTAG
Source organism: Thalassotalea piscium (assembly GCF_030295935.1). NCBI lineage: Bacteria > Pseudomonadati > Pseudomonadota > Gammaproteobacteria > Alteromonadales > Colwelliaceae > Thalassotalea > Thalassotalea piscium. The sequence continues at coordinate 1,351,515 of NZ_AP027362.1, read as the reverse complement.
CGCCTCTTCTTTGATCTTTTAATGATTCAGAGTTTTGTTTTTTTATCATGTTATACGCTCATTAATTGGGTAAAGTACTTAAGCTGTAAAAAACAATACATAAGCACAATGTATGTTTAGTAATGCTTTATTGTTAGTCAAAGTAAAATTAATAAAATGGGTCAATGCCAGCCGTTATCTTTTGATAAGTTACAATTTATACAGTAATTAAGGCAAATATCAGACCAACCAACAATTTTTTCCGTATTATAAACTTATTTTGTTAGGTTTCTTTTTAACACGCGCAGCGCTAGGCTTTAAAAATTAACGCTTGCAAGCGTTGCTCGGAAATATGAAACCTAAGCAACAAAGAAATGCGATGTTACTTTCAACGTTATAAACCATAAAACATTAAACAAGGTTAATGTGTAGTTATTACCTAATATTAGGTAATTATTACACAACAGCACGGATTAACTCTCTTATATAATATTTTTTTGTTAAAAATCAGTTAACTATGAGTTGGTATGCATTTTGAATATCTAAATGGACATTAAATAAACAATCGCCCTTTGTATGGGGTACCAAAAATGATAACGAGTAAAGGAGCAATATTATGAATAACGACATAATTAAAGGTAAATGGAAGCAAATTTCTGGCTCGCTTAAAGCAAATTGGGCTAAGTTAACCGATGACGACTTAGATGAAATCGACGGTAACCTTGAAAAATTTCAGGGTAAGATGCAAGAAAAGTATGGAATGACAAAAGATGAGGCAAGGAAAGAGTTTGAAAAACTAAATTCCTAAAATGTCACTCACGGTGATAATGTCTACAGATAATCACCGTGAAAATTTAACTAGCGAAAAATTTTCTAGGGGGTGATAAAATAATGTGCATCAGTAATTTTAATGTCGGATTTACCTCTAAGTGTCAAATCACAAACTTTTAGCCCCCATATTAACCTTTTTAAAATGCGAAACACCCGATGCATGGGTTGAAGAAGCGATTAAGCCTGAAAATTTTACCATGCTCTTACTAGATCACTTAATTTGCGAACTTAAAGCATCCCAAAGCGCCATGTACTTGATCCGCAAATATGCTGTTGATAAAGAAGGCGGCGACGCCCTGTTAGCCTGGCTAAAGCCTTTTGAGCAATTTATCTATAAAAGAGAAGGCAATTGGCAAGATCTAGCGGCTAAAAATAAATTAACAAAATCTGTTATTCCAAAATCTAACTCCCCCTACGGCCAAGACTTAATTGATAAAATGATTTTGCTAATCAAAGAAGAATTACATCATTTCTACCAAGTATTAGAAATGATGGATCACTACAATGTTGAGTATAAAAGCATCACACCTTCACGGTACGCAAAGGGGATGCTTAAACACGTTAAAACGCATGAACCTGACACCTTAATTGATAAGCTTATTTGTGGCGCATACATTGAGGCAAGATCTTGTGAACGCTTTGCTAAGCTTGCCTCACATGTAGATAAGCGCTTGGGGGATTTTTATATGTCTTTATTACGCTCTGAAGCCCGACATTACCAAGACTATTTAGCGCTAGCACAATCAATATCAACTGAAGATATCACCGCAAAAGTAGCACATTTTGGCAAAGTTGAAGCAGAACTTATCTTAAGTACAGACTCAGATTTCAAATTTCATAGTGGTGTGCCTCAATTAATATAAAGCATTAGTAGTGTGCACTAATGCCTTTTTATCTAGTGGAGTTAACTATCTGCCAAATTTCAAATCTTACCTGCCAAATTCAACTGATACAATGAGGTATGCATTTAAAAAATAGTTAGGACTTGTTTTATATCGTGGGTACCTTTAAGCCTTGAATAATTAAATAAACACTATGACTTGACATTGTCTGCGGCATAATAGAGCCAGCTACCTGTTAATAAATTGTTGCAAAAAAACACTTATTTAGTTATAAATAGCCCCGAAATTTAACGGACCCAAAGTTTATTAGATTGGCGACCAATTTGGTCAGTATTAAATGATTAATTTTTATTAGGGAATTTCTAAAACAATGGGAAGTATTGAGTTTTTTATTGTCGCACTAAATTTAATAATTGTATTTGTAGCTTATCTATCTGTATACCCAAAACTTGCAGGTAATAGCTTTAATCGAATATCGTTTTATGACATTTTTGCTTCTGGGTTGGCGCTTATCATCGTCGGTTCAACTTATTGGGATACAGGACAAGAGTTTAACTTGATTGTTGGCCAAGTAAATTGGTTTTGGTTTACATTGATCACATACGGACTTATCGAAATACCTGTGATGGTGTGGTATTTCAAAAAAAATAAAGTAAAAATTAAAATTAAAACTGAACAGAAGCATTAAGTCGCTCGCAACTCGTTCTAACCATTAATAATAGCTATTGTCGCTTTATTCAACCATGTTAATCCTTTATTAGTTAAGGTTTTACTGTGTTGGGAAGCATAGTAAATTGTAGAGCAATTTGAATTTTATAAAATTAAACAAGGAGTTAGCATGTATTGGCTAGAAGCTATAGGGTTAATTGTGTTTATTGTTTTAATGACCATTGGTTATAAACGAAGAAATAGAAATATCATGTTAGGGGCTTCAATTTGCTTACTTATTACTTTGGTTGGACCAGATGCCGTATCAGGATTTAATGAAGGCTATAAAAGTGCTATTTCGGAGCAATCAACTTAATAAGCAGATTTTAAAGCCGGACAAATAGAAATTGGTATTTATGCTCAATTTTTAATAATAAATGTGCCGGCTCTTTGTCAATAAGTAATTATATAGATAAGTTATGTAATTAGAAGAAATTTATGGACAAAGTAGTCAAAAATGCTTCGATGAGTATCCAGAAAGTGTGCGGATTCGATTAGAAGAACTGAGCAATTTAGTGCCTCAAGTTGCTTCTGAATTGGCATTAAGTGAAGTGAAAGAATCACTCAAATGGGGTGAACCAAGCTACAGCGTTATAACAGGTAGTCCGCTCAGAGTAGACTGGAAGCTGAGATCGCCCAACATTTAACCTCAACTCGGGATAATAAATAGCTCTCTAGCAGCTATTTTTTCCTTACTTCTGTGTTAAATTGAATAAGTCTTAACTTGATCTGTCAGATTCGAATAATAGAACACAATTAAATCTGACAGTCGCATATGTGCCATTAAGAGACATTTAGATAATCTGATACAGCCTTTTTGAAGCAATAGTAATGGCATGACACCTAAGCATTTCTAGTTGGATACTTTCTGTTTCCCAGCAATGCCAATATAAAGGCGTATCTAAATAAAACTCTGGCATCAAATTGACCAATTCTCCTTTTTCTATTGTCTCACCCAACTGCAAACTTGGAAGCAGCCCGTAACCTAGACCTGCAATCATTGCTTGTTTAAATCCTTCTGATGATGGACAAATATGAGTATATTTAGGCAAAGAACCATTCAAATGTGTTAGAAATTGATGTTGTAATTTGTCATGTTCATCAAAGACCAAACAGGGTAATTCTGTAAGTTGATGTAATGATGTTATGTTATAACGCTTTTTAAACGCAGGGCTACATATGACAAAGTAGCGCAATGCACCTAATTCAAATACCTTGCCTCCATTCACTGGTTTATCAATTGAGCATATTGAGATCATTACTTCACCAGCCTTCATTCTGTTTAAGGCTATCGTTTGATCTTCCGCTATTATCTCGAATCTATATTTAAAATCACAGTAATCTTCGGGCACAGATAAAGCTTCTGGTAGCCACGTTGCCAAGGAGTCAGCATTGGCAGATATTTTAACTGACACAGGTAATTGTTTATCAACGAATTCAGTGCTGCTCTGTAAATTTAGTGATAACTCAAGCTGCTTAACTTGTTGTAAATGAGTTAATAATTTTACTCCAAGCTCAGTTGCTTTAGGCGGTTTCGTTCTAATTAAGACAGGCTCACCTAACAGCGACTCCAGTTGGTAAATACGCTTACTTACAGCCGATTGCGTAATAAATAGAGTTTGCGCAGCTCTGTCAAAGCCCTTTTCTGTAACAACTGCATACAATGCTTGCAGCAACTGATAATCAATCATGAATTTTTCTCATGTAGCAATATAATCATTCATTAGATTCATGATAATTCAAGAAGTAAGATTACACCAATATTAAAATCAGTTTCTACTTAATCACGCCATAAGGGGGCGATAACGTGTCATTTATTTCAGGTTTAATATTGGGTCTTAGCTTAATCGTGGCTATAGGTGCTCAAAATATATGGGTTTTAAGCCAGAGCATGGCTGGAGCAAATAGATTGGTTATTGCTGTGGTTTGTATAGTTTGTGACGCTTCGTTAATTGTTTTTGGCGTTTATTCGGCACAAGAATTACAGCAATGGATACCTGAGTTTATTCCATTGTTCACTTGGGGAGGAATTGCTTTACTAATATATTTGGCATACGGCTCCGCTAAACGGGCATATATAGGTTCATCAGGAATGAAACTTGACGAAACCGTAACAGTTGATTGGAGAAAAACAGCCTTAACAGCTTTGGCAATAAGCTTACTGAACCCTCATGTTTACTTAGATACGGTAATTTTACTAGGTAGTGTTGGTGCTTTACAACCTAGCCCAACATTATTTGCTGTAGGAGCGTGCATCGCTTCTGTTATGTGGTTTGGAAGTTTAGTTTTATTTTCACCAAAACTTAAACGCCTACTAAGTTCACCTAAACGATGGCGAATATTTGACTCAACAATCTCTATTTTACTCTGTGTTGTTGCGGCTCAACTTTATACATATACATAGTGATTAGTAACTCGATTTTGAACAAGCTCACTCACGCTATTAGTAAGTTAACATCCCTTAATCGCTCATATTGCCTGTCATATAAAGTCTAAACCTAGTTGTGTATGCTGTCAGATCATGTATGAGCTACTACAGTTAAATTCATAAAAAATAGAATAACTTAGCTAGATAGCTTCCGCGTCCTGCTCACGCTAAGTACCTACTTCCGTGTAAGCACAGCTTCCGCGTCCTGCTCACGCTAAGTACCTACTTCCGTGTAAGCAAAAAAAAGTAAATCATGTTTAAACGTATCCAAAGAACAGTGCTCCTTTGGTTTTTCTACGGCGTTTTCACTTATTTATTAGGGAACAACTCCATTACATACATAAGTTCAGCCTTGTATAAGTACCAAATAAATCGCTGCATAAATGTACAAGAAAAGTTCAACACGCCCTAGTTGGTACAGCTACCCACTTGCCATAGTTTTGCCATAATTGCTCATTAAATTGCCTTTATTTCACCGTAATAAACACTCTTTCTTTTGTTTTAATAGGTTTTATAACAAGGATATTGGAGAAAACATGTGTTTAACTCATTTAAGAAAATACAATTCATTGACTATCAAGACTCATATTACTACCAACAAAAGCGTAAGAAACAACGTAAAAAATGGTTAAAGTATATTTTACTAATTGTTCTGTTAGCATGCCTTGTTGTGGTGATTATTCCGTTGGCACAAAGTACAAACTTTAATGAGGGGCAATCTACTGAGCACAATACAACAAATGAAAACCCATTAATTTATAGTCCTCAATTAATATTTAATCATCCTGATAAAAAAAATAATGTTTCATTGCCCATTGATATAACCGCTAGTATTGAAGTAAGCGGTTTAATTGCATACACACAAATAAAGCAAGTTTTTATAAACCCCCACCCGCTTGAATTAGACGGTAAGTATCAGTTTCCAATGCCTGAAAATGCTGCAATTAAGCACTTAACTGTAAAGGTTGGTGATAACATTATTATTGGCCAAATCATGGAAAAGCAAGCAGCTAAGAAGGCCTATAACAAAGCAAAAACACAGGGAAAAAAGGCCAGTTTAGTACAGCAACAACGAGCTAATTTATTTACTAACAATATTGCTAACATTCCTCCCCGTTCAGCAGTTACCGTTACGCTCACCTTTATTATGCCTGTTACATTTCTAAATAATGAACTTAATATAAACTTACCCCTTGCGATGACCACTCGTTATCAGCCTATGCATTATAATGAGTCGCCGGCAGAGCACTCAGCCCCTTCTTCTAGTGCAAATTATCAGGCTGCTAACTCAAGCGTTACACAAGTAAATAGTTATGAATTAATCGACGCTGGGGCAAGTCGTTCTCAATCAAGTGATTTTGATTCAAGCACTTTAAATATTAATAGTTTTACCGCTAATGAATTAAATTTTGGCGGTGCTAATTCAGAGATTGTAGCTAAAAGTCAGGCAGCTATTAGTGTTGTGCTTAACGCTGGTGTAGCCGTTTCTTCAATAAAAAGCGCAAGTCATCAAATAAACACAAAGCCTATTAATAACCTACAATCTGAATTTTTGATCAGCTTAGCCAAAGCGAAAACCCTTACCAACAAAAACTTTAATTTAACCTGGCAACTAGAACCTAGTCAGCAACCTCAAATAAGTACATTCACAGAAAAAGTAGGCGAAGAATATTTCACACTACTCACTTTCTTTCCACCAAGTACTGATAAGCCTGCAGTATTTTCAAGAGACGTTATTTTTATTATTGACACTTCGGGCTCTATGCAAGGTAGCTCAATGATTCAAGCAAAACAAAGTTTGCAACATGCCATCTCTCTACTTAATAGCAGTGATAGCTTTAATATTATTGCGTTTAACGATTCAGTTGATTTACTTTTTTCTAGCACTCAAATGGTAACAAGTAATACCGTTAATCAAGCGTTAAAATTTATCCAGCGTTTAAAAGCCGATGGTGGCACTGAAATGTATCGGCCACTGAGCCAAGCCTTAATAATGGCAAAAAACAGTGAGCAATCAGAACAAGCAATAAGACAAGTGGTATTCATAACTGATGGAGCGGTTGCTAACGAGTTTGAATTAATGCAGTTACTCGACGGTGCTCAACATAACTTTCGATTATTTACTATAGGAATTGGCGCTGCACCCAATGGATATTTTATGAAGAAAGCCGCACAGTTTGGCCGTGGCAGCTATCTTTACATCCAAAACAGTAACGAAGTGCAAAGCCATATAGCCACTTTAATGACTAAAATTAGCCAACCTGCTTTGAGTGATATAGCGCTAATAGTTGATAGTCAAATTCATCACCAGGTTGAAGTATTTCCTAAAAAGCCGACAGATCTGTACCTTGGCGAACCCATGCAAGTCGCCATAAAGTCAGCATTGCCATTAATAAGTGTGCAACTTACCGGTAAAACGAAAAATCAACCTTGGTATCAACAACTGATCATTGATGACAACCAACCATCGAAAGGAATTTCAACACTCTGGGCGAGAAGTAAAATTGAAGACTTACTTGATGGTTTAGTAAAAGGCATTGACAAAGAACAAGTTAAAAAACAAGTAATCGCTACCTCTATTACTCACCAAATTATCTCGCCATACACCAGTTTTATTGCAATTGAGAAACAACCACAAGTGAACACCTCATTATCTCAAACGGCTAAAAATGCAATTGAGCGATCAAGTGCTCAAACTGATAATTTACTAATAGCAATGCCTAAAACCGCACTAGGCTGGCAGCAACAATTTTTACTGGGATTATTGTTGATGATAATTGCACTTTTAACCATTCGATTACGAGCCAAATAACATGTTCACCATCACAGCTAAAGCTTTATTGGTTGTTGGTAGCCTACTGTGCATTCATGCCAGCTGGTTACCAGCAAAGGCATGGTTATCACAAGTACTGATAAAACAAAGCTGGCAACAGTCGATAGCTCAACAAAAGTCGCTTATTAATACTCATAAACTATTGGGAAACGACTTAGTGAATACTCGTAAAAAAGTGGCTATTAAACCTTGGCCATGGGCCGACACCTTTCCTATCGCAGAATTAGCTTTTGAGCGTTTACAACAAAGCATTGTGGTACTAAACGGCGGCGACCCTACCACGTTAGCTTTTTCAGCAGGTGCGGTTGCGCCATTTAATCAAACAAATAGTAGTAAACCATTTGTTGTTGCGGGACATAGAGATAGTCACTTTGCTTTTTTGGAGAATATTATAATGAAAGATGTGATTTCAATGACAGATCAAAACGGGCGTAGCCAACTCTATCAAGTTGAAGCAATTGATATAATTAACGCCTCATCTGGACAACTACCTATTCCTGTCAATGATAGCAGTTTAGTATTAATTACATGCTACCCGTTTAATAGCCTAAGTGATGAAACAGATGAGCGCTATGTGATCACCGCAAAGCTATTGTAAACACACTCAACACAATAGCTAATTAGATTGATTGCGGTCAATAAACATTCAATAGTAGCGATAAAAAATTAAAGTATTGTTGAATATCCCTGTTTTAACTAAGCGTTTATTGAGATACTTAGCCCAACGGTATTTATTGCACCCATGTATTTAGGGACTGTTAATAAATAATAGGTATTAACCACAAGTCGAGTTTAGTATGTCAAAAAAAGCAATTAAAAAGTTAGTTGAAAAGCATCAAAACCTCATACATAGCGAAGAGTTAAAAGTGTCATCACATGTACAACGCGAAGAAGACGAGTGGTACATAAATACCGTTATGATTGAAAATGTTTCTGCACCATTTAAATATAAAAGACGCAAAAAATATCAAACTTTAACCGGGAACTTGGTCAATATTACCTATTATCCAGCAACGGAAAGTATTGCAGGAATGGATATTGAAGTAATGAAAGTTGTTCGTATTAAAGTTTCTTAATAGCTCAAATAGTTCTAATAGATATAAATTTAGGTTATTTTAGCTATAAAAATAAAGAATTTGCCTTTTAATCTGTCTATTTGTCAATCAACCCTTGACGAACTCCTCAACATCTTACATAAATAGGTTATCAACAAAAAAAATAATAACGTTGAAAGCGATGTTAAACGTATTTATTTCTGTTTAGCATAATTTGGGGACTGCAAGAGGATAAAATTATGATCTTAAATCATATATGGGGGCTTTATGCTCACCCAAAAGAAGAATGGCAAACGATAGAGAAACGTCATGAAAGCTTAATATATAGTACGGTTCATATATTAGTTATTGCTTTAATTCCCGCAATTTGTAGCTATTACGCAACGGCACACTTGGGATGGGCTATTGGCGCAGGCGATGTAATAAAGCTACCACAGACAAGTGCAATCGCTATGTCTGTTGCTATGTATGGTGGGCTAGTTTTTGGTGTTGTTGGGCTTGCATACTTAGTTCAATGGATGGCTAAAACATTTGATGCTAAACCTAAGTTCTCACAATCTTTAGAATTAGCTGCATATACCGCCACACCATTATTAATGGCCGGTCTATCTGCTTTATATCCAGTACTTTGGTTTGTTGCCGTTGTCGGATTAGGTGCGTTAGCTTATTCTGTTTATTTATTATATTCGGGTGTTCCGATTATGATGAATATTCCTGAAGAGAAAGGATTTATTTACTCAAGTTCTGTAGTTACCTGTGGTTTAGTATTATTAGTTGGTTTAATGGCTTTTAGTGCTGTGCTTTTTGGTATGGGATTTGGTACCGATTACATACCGAATTAGTTAACAATTATAACTAATAAATTTACCTAGCATATTTACCTAACAAAAAAGCAGCGATATTATCGCTGCTTTTTATTTGTGGTTCAAAAGTTAACTTCAGTGAAGTTAATTATCTTGTGCTATTCAGCACCCTCATTATACATATCGATAATAGAGTCAGCATTTTTGTCAGACGTTTCTTTAGTTTCATTACTGCGTAGTGCATCTAATCTTTCTAAGTAAGCCTGATCAATATCTTTGGTGATGTATTGCCCATTAAAAACAGATGTTTCAAAGTCTTTGATACTTGGATTAGTAAGTGTAACAGCTGCCTTTAAGTCTTCAATTGACTGGAATATTAATTTATCAGCACCAATTAACTGGCAAATATCATCAACATCGCGACCATGAGCAATTAATTCGTTTGCACTTGGCATATCAATACCATAAACGTTAGGAAAACGAATTTCAGGGGCCGCAGAGGCGAAGTAAACCTTCTTAGCGCCTGCACTTCTTGCCATTTCAATAATTTGCTCTGACGTTGTTCCGCGTACAATAGAGTCATCAACTAGTAACACGTTTTTACCTGCAAATTCAGCGTTAATTGCATTAAGCTTTCTGCGGACAGACTTTCTACGTTGCTCTTGACCCGGCATAATAAAAGTACGACCAATATAACGGTTTTTAACAAAACCTTGGCGGTAAGGTAAATTTAACGTTTGGGCAATTTGTAGCGCACTATCACACGATGTTTCAGGGATAGGTATTACCACATCAATATCTTCGTCTGCCCATTCTTTAGCTATTTTCTTACCTAACATTCTACCCATTTCAACGCGTGAACCGTAGACAGAAATTTTATCTATAGTGGAATCCGGACGCGCAAAATAAACATATTCAAAAATACATGGGTTTAACTGTGGGTTTTCAGCACATTGCTTACTATGAAGCTGTCCATCTTCAGTAAAAAATATGGCTTCGCCAGGCGCTACATTACGTACAAAGGTAAAGTCATTAGCATCTAATGCCACAGACTCAGACGCTACCATATATTCATTGCCCGTTGCCGTTTCACGTTTACCAAAAACGAGTGGGCGAATTCCGTATGGGTCACGAAATGCAACCATGCCATGGCCAATAATAAGTGAAGTTGCTGCATACGCACCACGAACACGCTTATGAACATTAGCAACGGCAGTAAAAATATCATCTGGGGTTAAACTAATATGGCCAGTTTGTTGTAATTCGTGGCCTAAAATATTTAGCAGTAACTCAGAGTCTGATGTGGTATTAACATGGCGTCGAGCTTCCGTATATAACCAATCTTTTAATTCATCGGCATTAGTTAAATTACCGTTATGAGCTAAAGACAGCCCAAAAGGTGAATTAGCATAAAACGGCTGGGCTTCAGATGAGCTTGAAGTGCCTGCTGTTGGGTACCTAATATGACCAATACCAACATTTCCCTGTAAACGTAGCATATGACGTGTATGGAACACATCTTTAACCAGTCCATTGCCCTTTCGCATTCTAAAGGTATTATTATGAATAGTCACAATACCCGCTGCATCTTGTCCTCGATGCTGTAAAACAGTTAAGCCATCATAAATCGCCTGACCTACTGGTGTTTTACCAACAATGCCAACTATACCGCACATAAAGTTATTCTCCGCCGAATTAAGCTTTATTTAAAAAACTTGAAGATTGTTTGAGGTATTCAAAAAACCATTCAATAATTAATGTGAATTCTGGGATCAATTGAGAACTTTGCCACCATTTGCTTTGTGCCGCAGGGGTAAAAGCGTCTAAGAAGAAAAGTATCGCACTTGTAATTAACAGACCTCGTAAAGCACCAAAAACAATTCCTAGTACTCGATCGGTTCCTGACAAACCTGTTTTTTCAACCAATTGCCCAATAATATAATTTACTAACGCACCTAAAATTAACGTAGTAATAAATAAAATGGCTACGGCTGCTGCATTACGAAGTAATTGATCAGAAATATTTGTCAGATAAAGTGCAAGGTCTGCATAAAATGAACTTGCTATAAAAAATGCACTGATCCAAATAACAAGTGACACCGCTTCTTTAACAAAGCCCCTTACTAAACTGATAAGTGTTGATATAACAATGACTGCCAATATGGCGTAGTCTATCCAAATCATAGGTCGATTATTCTCATTGATTAGAGGCGCGCATTCTAACAGATTTAGACGCTATTTAGCCAATTTTTTTGTGATTGGCTCTAAGTAACGACAACTCTTGATGTGTTAACTCACTATCTACAATAAATGAACGTTACTACGTATCTGTGGGTGTAAAGCGTGCTACTTTACCTTCAACAGTAGTAAGTTCTTTAAGTGCTGGAACTTTTTTCTCCAAGCTAGACTTAATTAGCTCAGGTCCGATAAACACTTTAGTTAAGTTACCTGTTCTTGTTTTAATTGGTTTACTAAAAGCGGTGTAGCCATTATCTTTAAGTTTCTTTAGTAAATCATCAACATTTTTTTTATGTCGAAAACTACCCAGTTGTATTACCCAAGCTTCTTTTAAAACGGCTTTTTCAGGCAATTTGTCTGTACGCTGCTCTTGGGCATAGTCTGACTTACTTTGTACTTTCTGATCAGAGATATTATCTTCTTTAACGGGTAGTGTGGTTACTTTTACACCATCGCTTTCGTCATTATTAACCGCTAATTCATCGTCGAGCGCTTGTTCATCTGATATGTTTTCTTGGGCTAATTGCTCGAGCTTTTGCTCATCAAATTGCTTATTAGTAGGTGTAAAATCAATGCTTGGTGCTGCTGGAATTTGATCAAACTCTTCCTGATATGTTTTTTTCTCACCGTCTAAAATATCGGGTAAAAATATGATAGCGATTGCCGCAACTATAACGGTTCCTACAAGTCGATTTTGAAAAGGTGTAGACACTGTAACTCCTAAAGTAACAATTTTCTGATACTTGCAACGGTATAAAATGATCCGAAAACTAAGATTAAATCTGTTGGTTGTGCTTGAGATACAGCCATTTTATAGGCATCTTCCACTTTGTCAAAGCAATTCACTGAAGCTTTTGCCAAGCTTAGTGATTGTGCTAACACTTCGGCTTTTGCGCCGCGAGACACAGATAAACTTGCTACATACCATTGATCGATAACACCGGTGAGTTCATTCAAGGTACTATTAATATCTTTATCAGCAAGCATAGCTGCTACTGCATGTATTTTAGTGTAGCGTATCGCTTGTGCGTTTGTTTGTATGTAGTGCTTTAAGTAACGAGCCGCAAGCGGATTATGTCCCACATCTAACATGACATGACACTTTGCTTTGAAAAGCTCTGTACGGCCTGCAACTTTCGTTTCTTTAATATTGTTCGCTAGCTCAGATTCAGTTATATCAGATAATAGTAAACAAATGACCGCTATGGCAGTTGCAACATTATCAAGAGGAATATTAGGTACAGGTAGGTTATCAAACCGAAAATTGCTGTTATGCCATGACCAAGTATTATTTGAATGTACTTCAACAAAAAATGCACTATCTCGTTGAATAACCTTTGCTTTTAGCGCGTTAGCATGAGCTAAAACACTGTTAGCTGGAGAAGTTTCTCCTAAAACAGTCAATTGGTTTGCCCGTATAATACCGGCTTTTTCTTTAGCAATAGTTTCCCTGTCATTACCTAAAAAAGCTTGGTGATCTAAGTCAACAGTGGTGATCACGGCAATGTCTGCATCGATAAGGTTAGTTGCATCTAAACGACCACCTAAACCAACCTCTAATATAATGTATTCTGGTTGTTCTATCATTAACACTAAAAAAGCCGCTAAGGTAGTGTACTCATAGTAAGTTAAACTAATGTCCTGCCGGGCTTGTTCAATTTTTTTAAACGCGTTAACAATCGCTTGATCAGATACGTCTAGTTGATTAATGCGTAATCTTTCATTAAAGCGTTCAATATGTGGTGAAGAATAAACCGCTACTGTTTTTGCTTTACTGAGCAAAGTGTGTTCAATAAACGCACAGGTAGTGCCCTTGCCGTTTGTTCCTGCTACTGTAATTACTTTTGCAAAAGAAAGATCTATCGATAAGCGAGTAGCAACTTCACCAATTCGTGTTAAGCCTAGATCAATCTCACTCGTATGTAATGACTCTAAATAAGAAAGCCACTCATCGAGTGTATACTCGTTTGAGTGGCTTAAAAAATTACTTTTCATAAATTATATTATTAATTATCTGACGTGGGTTGACCAGTAAACTTCGACAAAAGGCGACCTAAAGTGTCACGCATTTCACGACGGTCAACGATCATATCTATCGCACCTTTCTCTAGCAAAAACTCACTACGTTGGAAACCTTCTGGTAGTTTTTCACGTACTGTTTGTTCAATAACTCGTGGGCCAGCAAAACCAATTAATGCTTTAGGCTCAGCAACATTCACATCACCCAGCATTGCTAAACTAGCTGAAACACCCCCCATGGTAGGGTCAGTTAAAACAGAAATGTAAGGTAGGCCTTTTTCACTCATTTTAGCTAAAGCTGCACTTGTTTTTGCCATTTGCATTAAAGAGAAAAGTGCTTCTTGCATACGGGCGCCGCCACTGGCAGAAAAACAAACCAGTGGTAAGTTATGCTCTAAACAATACTCAACACCTTTTACAAATCTAGCGCCAACAACAGAAGCCATCGAACCACCTAAGAATGAAAACTCGAATGCTGCAACTACGATAGGCATGCCTAAAAGTTCACCTTTCATTACAACAAGTGCGTCTTTCTCACCTGTGTTTTTTTGGGCCGCTGAAATACGATCTTTATAACGTTTTGTGTCTTTAAATTTTAGAATATCTTGTGGCTCAAATTCACTTCCTAATTCGACTCGTTCACCCTGATCAAGAAAACCCTCAACACGTTTACGCGCTGTAATACGCATATGATGGTCACACTTAGGACAAACAGACATTTGTCGATCTAGTTCAGCTTTATATAATACAGCGTTACATGCAGTACATTTACTCCATACTCCTTCAGGAATACTGCTGCGCTCAGTCGTTTTTGCTTTCGGGAGAATCTTTTCTATCCAGCTCATAATATATTGCCTATTGCACGAGAGAAACTTGATAATAGTTGCAAACTATCACCAAATTATTAGTAATATCAAGAATAACCGCCAATTAGACCACAAACCACGGTATATTGAATATAAAAAACTGGTCTGTTTTGTCAGTTTTGGTCATTATTCTAAAAATAATGGTCCAAATTTTCGCTTTGGTAAATTAAATTCTTCAGGGTAATCAACACCAACAAAGTATAAGCCTGAAGCTGGGGCTGTTATTCCTGCTAAGCACCTATTTTTTGCCATAAGCACTTCTTCAATCCACTCTACCGGTTTTAGCCCTTGCCCTACTTTCATCAAACTGCCAGCAATGTTGCGCACCATATGATGTAAAAATGCATTACCCTTAACTTCTAATACTAAATAATCACCATGGCGAGTCACTTTTAGATGATGCAATGTCCGAATGGGTGAATGAGCTTGACAATGCACTGTTCTAAAAGAGGTAAAGTCATGCTTACCCACCAAATATTGTGCAGCCGTAGCCATTAATTGTTCATCTAAGGGGTAATGACAAAAACTTAAACCATGGCTTAAAATAGCCGAGCGTAATGGACTGTTATAAATAATATAACGATATCGCCGCGCTGTAGCACTAAAACGAGCATGAAAGTCGTCACTGACCTCTTTGACCCAGGTTACGGCAATATCTTTAGGTAAATTAGTATTTACCCCTAATGTCCAAGCAACGTCTTTTCTTACTTTAGTTGTATCAAAGTGAATCACTTGATTAGTGGCATTAACACCGGTATCAGTTCGGCCTGCACATACGACTTGAATTGGCTCATCGGCTATTTTAGTTAGGGCTTCTTCCAATCTTTGTTGAACACCCACCACACCCTTTTGACGCTGCCAGCCATAATATTTACTACCATCATATTCTATGCCTAAAGCATATCGCATTAACTTCCCCTAAACCTTACTTGTTTTAAGCGCGCGTATTATAACAATATGTGGAAGAAAGTAATTGTTTTTGAACTAAGAGATAATCCATTAATTTCTTATAAAGGATTTTTGATAGCATGAAAGCACGATAACAACGCTAAAATTTCGACAAAAATATACACTAATCATTGAAATTTGGCTATATGAACCCTATCTTCGTATTAACTTAGTTAACTATTTTCAGTACATTAATGAGAAATCCTAGAGTTTATCAAAACCAAACTTTACAAATAGAGACTACAATTGAATTAGATGCTGATGCATTTGGTCATATTATTCGCGTATTACGTTTAACTAATAACGACAACATTACCTTATTCAATGGACAATTATTTGAGGGTAAATGGGGTGAATTTAATGCAGAGCTTATCAATGTAGGTAAAAAAAGCGCTCAAGCTCTTATTCATTCATTTACTGAAAAAAATACAGAATCGCCGCTTAATATTCATTTAGGTCAAGGTATTTCTCGTGGTGATCGTATGGACTTTACCCTGCAAAAGTCAGTAGAACTAGGTGTAAATACTATTACACCATTATTTACAGAGCGTTGTGGTGTTAAACTAAATGCAGAGCGATTAAATAAAAAACGAGAGCAATGGCAAAAAATAGTGAATAGCGCTTGCGAGCAAAGTGGGCGTTGTAACGTGCCTGAAGTTAAGCAACCTGAACAATTAACCGATTGGCTAGCTCAGCAAAGTACTGCTTTAAAATTGAATTTACACCCAAAAGCTCAACACTCTATTATGTCGATACCCGAAATTAATGATAGAGTTCGTTTACTAGTTGGCCCTGAAGGCGGCTTAACCGATGAAGAAATTACCACTGCTGAACAATACAATTTTCAACCGGTATTATTAGGACCAAGAGTACTAAGAACTGAAACAGCAGCGTTAACCGCAATTACTGCGCTACAATGTCGTTATGGCGACATTAAATAATAGTAGGAAAAAAAATGACAATTAAGCTTGGCATAGTGATGGATCCCATCTCAGAAGTTAACGTTCGTAAAGACTCATCAATGGCAATGATGTTTGAAGCCCAAAAGCGTGGTTATCAGCTTTATTACATTGAAATGAAAGGTTTATATTTAACCCAAGGGCAATGTAGAGCCAGCACAAAGCAAGTTAAAGTATATGACGACCCTGAACATTGGTATGACCTAGGTGAAGCCGAAGATATTGCTTTAGAGTCTTTAGATGCTGTTTTAATGCGTAAAGATCCTCCTTTTGATACCGAATATATATACGCCACTTATATGTTAGAGCGTGCTGAATTAGCGGGTACATTAATTGTTAACAAACCACAAAGTTTACGAGACTGTAATGAAAAGCTATTTACTGCTTGGTTTCCTGAGTTAACACCAAAAACATTAGTTACGCGCAACAATGATCTTATTCGTCAATTTTATCAAGACAACAAAGACGTGATCATTAAACCGCTTGACGGTATGGGCGGTTCTTCTATATTTCGCGTAAAAGAAAACGATCCTAACGTGGGGGTTATTCTAGAAACATTAACCGCACATGGTAGCCAGTATGCAATGGTGCAAGAGTTTATTCCTGATATTAGCAATGGCGATAAGCGCATTTTAATTGTAAATGGCGAACCTATGCCTTATTGCTTAGCTCGTATTCCGGCTAAAGGTGAAACCCGAGGAAACTTAGCTGCAGGCGGTAGAGGTGAAGCTCGTCCATTGTCTGCAACAGATAAATTAATTGCTGACACCATAGCGCCAGAATTGAAAAAACGTGGACTATTTTTTGTTGGTTTAGATGTTATCGGCGACAAAGTAACTGAGATCAACGTTACCAGCCCTACATGCATAAGAGAAATTGAAGCTGCATATCCGATAAACATCAGTGGTAAACTAATGGATGCTATTGAGGCACATTTAGTTAAATAATCAGGAAAACTGTACTTCGGCTAGTACCAATTTTTGATGAAGTTATTAAGGTGAAATAGTGGACAGTTTAGAGAATCATTTACTCATTGCTATGCCAAGTTTAGGCGAGTCGTTTTTTGGTAAAACAGTAACCTATATCTGTGAGCACAATAAAGAAGGTGCTATGGGGCTTATTATCAACTTACCCGTTAATGTGACTCTAAATGAACTGTTATCCCAGTTAGACAGTAAAAAGCAGAATCTACCAGCTCTAGAGCAAATGGTGTTAAGCGGTGGGCCTGTTTCTCCTGATAGAGGTTTTGTTTTACATAGTCCTCAAGACTGTTGGAGTAGTTCATTAGCGCTAAGTGATGAGGTAATGATAACAACCTCAAAAGATATTTTAATGGCATTAGGTACTGAAATTTCACCACCCAATTACTTAGTCGCGCTGGGTTACGCTGGTTGGGGGCCTGGCCAGCTTGAGCAAGAAATTCATGAAAACTCATGGCTAACAACGCCCGCTACTAGCGATATTTTATTTAACACTCCTATAGAAAATCGCTGGCAAAAGGCAGCGCAACAGCTCGGGATTGATGTTGCTCACTTATCATCTGAAATAGGTCATGCTTAATGACAAGTAGCACAAGCAACGAAGGCAAACGCACCATTATTGGTTTTGACTTTGGCAAAAAATTTATTGGTCTTGCACTTGGTCAAGAGTTAACGGGTAGTGCAAGACCACTTGGTGCGGTTAAAGCAAAAGACGGTATTCCCCAATGGCCAGACATCGCCAAGTTTGTTAATGAGTGGCAGCCCGACTTTTTTGTTGTGGGGTTACCGCTTAATATGGACGGAAGTGAACAACAGTTAACATTAGATGCCAAAAAGTTCGGTAATCGTTTGTCTAATCAATTTGCAAAACAGGTTATCTTTCAAGACGAACGTTTGACTACAGCAGACGCAAAAGAGCGCTTATTTGCTCATGGTGGCTTTAAGAATTTACAAAAAGATAATATCGATGCTTTGTCAGCAGCACTGATCATCGAAAGTTATTTTGAAGCTCAATACAATTCGTAAACTTATGGTGTAACACTTGTTATAATAATCCCCTCTTGATTATTAAACGTAACTCGCATCCATGAATATCATTGAAATTATTCTGCCATTAGCGCTCATTTGTTTTTTGGGCTATGGCTGTGCTAAACATTCATGGCTGAGTAAAGCTGATATAGATGCGATCAGTAAATTAACCTTTAAATTGTTAATTCCTGCATTTTTATTTCAAAAAATGGCAACAACTGAGCTTGCCGGTAATGTTAATATTAATTACTTTTTCGCCTTCTACGGCCCATTGCTGTTCAGCTATAGCATTGCATATTTAATTAATTATAGTTTTCATACTGAGCACAAAACCCATTCTGCGCCCTCTTCTGTTTTTGCCTTAGGCGCAAGCTATTCTAATACCGTAATTGTAGGCATACCCGTATTAATTGCAGCCTTTGGCGACAACTCAATTAGCCTAGTATTTCTCATTATTACCTTTCATAGTGCCTTATTGTTTACCTTAACGAGTGTGTTAGCAATAAACAGTCAAAGACAAAATGACCCCAACAAAGTAAAAGATGCTATTTGGCATAAGCTTGCTCAGCAAACTTTACTAAACCCATTAGTTGCTAGCATCACATTAGGGTTGATAGTTAACCTCCTACCAATTTCTTTACCTGCTGTACTTAACAACACCCTTATTTTATTAGGTAGCCCTGCTATTGCATTGGCATTATTTTTACTAGGGTGCTCACTCACCTTTTACCGCATAAAACAGCAAAAGTACTTCATTACTTTCGCAACAATAATGAAGCTGATAGTGCTACCAGCGCTTGTTTACATAACCAGTAAGCATTTACTGAAATTACCCTACGAGGTAATTTGTACTTTAGTCATTATTAGTGCATGCCCAACAGGGGTTAATGCCTATTTAATTGCTAAAATACAAAACATTCAACGTGAAACAGTTGCTGGCACAATTGTCGCTTCCACCTTATGTTGTCTTATAACTTTACCTTGCTGGCTTTGGCTACTATCAAAAGATGCACTTTAATTAAATGACTTTATTCAATGATGCCCCATGCTTTACCGAATTCAAACACGCTATTGAAGGCTTTGCTCTACCGAAGCGATTTACCTTTCCTTTTTATTACCAACCCCATCCTCTATGCCAATTAGCCGCAAAAGAATTACAGCGCTATTTAGACGAACAAACACAGTGGCAGCATAATTTTGGCTTAACAGGCAATACTGAAGATGCAACAGGCAAAATGTTTGGGGTACTAATAGTTAAAAAAAGTGATAATACCATCGGTTACTTATCAGCATTTTCAGGAAAATTAGCAGATAAAAATGTTCACCAGCATTTTGTTCCACCAGTATTTGATATGTTAATTAAAGAAGACTTTTTCTTAACAGAACAACAAGCAATTAACAAAATAAATGATGATCTTGATTCGCGCCTTCGAAACGAAGCATATACTGAAACTAAACAATTACTTTCACGCTACCTAACCGAATCTGTTAACGAAATAACCCAATTACAACACAGTAATGCTGAGCAAAAAAAACAACGAAAAGCGAAAAGAACCTCAGCAAAAGTAACATTATCAGAGCATAATTTTAATGCGCTAAATGAACAATTAAATAAAGAAAGTGTTGCAAATAAAAATAGTTTAAACGCATTAAAAGCGCAATGGAAAAGCCAAATAGAACAGTTAGAGCAAGCATTGTTAGTACATAACAACGCAATTGATAAGCTTAAATTAACACGCAAAAAACGCTCTAATGCATTGCAAAAAAAACTCTTTGAACATTATCAGTTTCTAAATATAAAAGGGGCTAAAAAAGACCTTAACACTATTTTTAAAGACTCTGTGCATCCACCACCAGCTGGCGCAGGTGAATGTGCCGCACCCAAACTATTACATTATGCCTTTGCTAATAATTTAACGCCTTTAGCAATGGCCGAATTTTGGTGGGGAGTATCACCAAAGTCTGAAATTCGTCAGCATGGTAACTTTTATCCAGCATGTATCGGCAAATGCCAACCAATTTTAACTCACATGCTTGAAGGCATGGCAATTGATAATAATCCATTGCTAGAAAACCCAGCCGCAGGCAAAACCTTAGCCATTATCTATCAAGACACTCACATTGTTGTAGTAAATAAACCGGCTGAATTTCTTTCTGTGCCAGGAAAACACATTAACGACTCAGTGTTAACGAGAATAGAACAATTATTTCCGCAAGCAACAGGCGGCATAATTGTTCATCGACTTGATATGTCTACGTCAGGTTTAATGGTATTAGCCCTTAACCCTCGCGCCCACAAAGGCTTACAAAAGCAATTTATCAAAAGAGAAGTGAGCAAGCGTTATATTGCGGTTATCTCAGGGAAGGTAAATAGCACTGAAGGTAAGATCACGCTTCCACTGAGAGGTGATCTAAACGATCGCCCAAGGCAATTAGTGTGTAATGAATTGGGGAAAAAAGCGGAAACTACATGGCAGCTGATTTCACAATCAGACAAAGTAAGTCGCGTATATTTATACCCTAAAACAGGTAGAACTCATCAATTGCGCGTACATTGCGCCCACAGCGACGGTTTAAACTCACCTATAGTGGGTGACGATTTATATGGAAAAAAAGCTAATCGATTGCATTTACATGCACAACAACTCGCTTTTTGTCACCCAATTACAAAAGCACCATTGACCTTTGAGTGTGAACCCGACTTTTAATTAACCGCAGTTAAAGCCTAATGAATGATTAGGCTAGGTGCTAACGTTGAAGGTTATTGCTAGCAGCAAACACCAAGTTATTCTTTAGGCTCTAACCCATCTAAGGTTACACCCGCTAGCGAGCCAGAGCCGCCTTGGTCATTACTGCGCAATTTAATCATTAAGCGTAAATCGTTAGGTGAATCAGCATGATGCAATGCATCTGCATAGTTAATTAAACCGCGTTGGTATAAAGTAAATAAAGCCTGATCAAAGGTTTGCATTCCTTGTTCAGTAGACTTTTCCATAACTTCTTTAATGCTACTAATATCACCTTTTTTAATTAATTCACCAATAAACGGCGAGTTTAATAAAATCTCAATTGCTGCAACTCGGCCATTGCCATCGCGGGTAGGAATAAGTTGTTGAGCAATAATGCCGCGTAAGTTTAATGCTAAATCAAATAACAATTTACCATGTTGATCTGAAGGCACTAAGTGCATTATCCGGTCAATCGCTTGGTTTGCGTTATTGGCATGCAAGGTAGCAATACACAAATGCCCTGTTTCCGCGAAACTTAATGCATGTTCCATTATTTCTTTTGAACGGATCTCTCCAATTAAAATAACATCAGGTGCTTGTCGTAACGAGCTTTGTAATGCGGCATCAAACGATTCGGTATCTAGCCCAACTTCGCGTTGGGTAATCATCGACTTACCATGTTCATGTACAAATTCAACTGGGTCTTCAATAGTAAGAATATGCCCACGAGAGTTTTTATTTCGATAACCAATTAACGCTGCCATCGAGGTTGATTTACCGGTGCCGGTACCACCTACAAATAGCACTAAACCACGTTTAGACATTACAACGTCTTTTAGAACTGAGGGTAGCCCTAAATCGTCGGCACTTGGTATTTCGGTAACAATACGACGTACAACCATGCCAGCCATATCTCTTTGCCAAAATGCGGATACACGAAATCGACCAATGTCATCAATAGAAATTGCAAAGTTACACTCTTTCTCTTCGTCGAATTGCTTCTTTTGCTTTTCATTCATTGCATCATGCACTAAACCTAACGCTTCATCTGCGGTTAGCACTTGTGAATCGATGGGTTGTAACTCGCCATTTATTTTTGCGCTAACAGGTAATTTAGCTGTTACAAACATGTCGGATGCATCTTCTTGCACCATTTTAACTAGTAAATTATGAAATCTCATATAATGCTCTTTTCATTATGCATGTTAGGGGCTGTTCATTTTTAAATTTTGTGGCGCTTGATAGAGTAGCCAATCTACACACTGAATGCTTACCAGTATCAAATGCATATTAAGTTTCATACCGTGCTTTGCACGGTATCAGTACTAAAGCCCATTAGCCAAGAAAGAAACAGGGTAATAGCAGAAACTAAAATTAACATTAAACAACCACAGCAGTGCTAATATGTTTTAAATTGATTTTTATCTGCCGCTTTTTCCATCGCATCTTGGCGCGAAATCATGCCGCGATTAACCAAGTTTTGTAAACATTGATCCATTGTTTGCATACCATGCGACATACCCGTTTGAATAGCTGAATACATTTGTGCAATTTTGTCTTCACGAATTAAGTTACGAATAGCTGGAACACCTATCATAATTTCATGCGCAGCTACGCGTCCGCCGCCAACTTTTTTAACTAGCGTTTGTGAAATTACCGCACGTAATGATTCAGATAACATTGAACGCACCATAGACTTTTCTTCGGCTGGAAACACATCAATAATACGGTCTATTGTTTTTGGTGCTGAAGTTGTATGCAAGGTACCAAAGACTAAATGGCCCGTTTCTGCTGCTGTCATTGCTAAACGAATGGTTTCTAAATCTCGCATTTCACCCACAAGAATAACATCAGGGTCTTCACGAAGCGCAGAACGTAGCGCATTATTAAAACTTAATGTATCACGGTGTACTTCCCGTTGGTTAATTAAACACGATTTATTTTCATGAACAAATTCTATCGGGTCTTCAATGGTTAAAATATGGTGATATTTATTTTTGTTAATATAGTCAACCATAGCCGCTAGCGTAGTTGATTTACCCGAACCAGTAGGGCCTGTAACAAGCACTAAACCACGAGGGGTGTCAGAAATATCTCTAAAAATATCAGGGCAACCAAGCTCTTCAAGCGAAAGCACTTTACTAGGAATGGTACGAAATACTGCCGACGGCCCACGGTTTTGATTAAACGCATTCACCCTAAAACGTGCTAAATTTGGTACTTCGAATGAAAAATCGACCTCTAAGTTTTCTTCGTACTCTTTTCGCTGTCTATCATTCATAATGTCATAAACAAGACCATTAACATCTTTAGCGTCAAACGCTGGAATATTTAATTTTCTAACATCACCATCAACGCGAATTGAAGGAGGAATGCCGGTAGAAAGATGTAAATCAGATGCATTATTTTCTACGCTAAACGCGAGTAATTCGGTAATATCCATAAAAACCTCTTTGATTTAACAGATTTCCAGCGAAAAGCTGAAAGGCTATACTTAATTTTATGATGTGTATTAAAGATAATATTGCAGCAGTTAATCTGCAAATAAAAAGTGCTTGTGAACAAGCTAACAGATCGCCCGAGCAAGTTACTTTGCTGGCTGTAAGTAAAACAAAACCTATTGAATTGATTAAGCAAGCTTACCATACGGGGCAACTCAGCTTTGGTGAAAACTATATTCAAGAGGCGGTTGACAAAATTAGTCAATTGAAACATTTGCAGGATATTGTTTGGCATTATATTGGCCCTATTCAGTCGAATAAAACAAAGCTTATTGCTGAAAATTTTGATTGGGTACAAAGTGTTGATAGAGCCAAAGTTATCACTCGCTTAAATGATCAAAGGTCTTGCAACCATACCCCGCTAAACATTTGTTTACAAGTGAATATTAGCCAAGAAAGTACAAAATCTGGCATTGCAATTAACGAAGTTAACACCCTTGCAGAGCAGGTAGCTTTGTCGCCAAATTTAACCTTAAGAGGCTTAATGGCGATCCCTGAGAAAAATAATGCGGCGCAAAGCTTTAATCAAATGCACAAGCTGTTTACTACATTAAAGCAACGCTATAATACAGTTGATACCTTATCAATGGGAATGTCTGGCGATTTAAACGATGCAATTAATGCTGGCTCAACTATGGTGCGCATTGGTACCGCCATTTTTGGTGAAAGATAAGCCTCACTATGTTAAAATTGCACCAGTTTATATTCGTTCAATTAATTGAAAAGATAATTGAAATAAATACCATTTAACCACAACTCAACTTTTCGTTGTTAAAATTAGCGATGTTAAAATCAATAAAAAAAGCACAGTTTTGCGGTTGATGGCTACACATTTTTTAGGAGATATATGACCAAATTAGCATTTATAGGTGCAGGAAATATGAATGGCGCCATTCTTTCAGGGTTAGTCAATAAAGGGTTTAATCCACAAAACATTATTGTTGCAAATCCTTCGGCGCCAAAGCGTGAAGCGCTTAGCGAGCAATATGGAGTGTTGCATACGAGTTCAAATATAGAAGCTGTTGCTTTTGCTGATTATGTAATTTTAGGGGTAAAGCCTCACTTAATTGCACAAGTATGCCAAGAGATTGCAACTGAAACAGCGATAGAAAACAAGTGTTTTGTCTCGGTTGCTGCCGGTTGTACCATAGAACAAATTCAACAAGCCTTAAATGGTCAATACCCTGTGATCAGAGTAATGCCAAATACGCCATCGCAATTAGGTTACGGCGTAAGCGGTTTATATGCTTCAATTGATGTAAGCGAAAACCAAAAACAACAAACAGCCGAATTTATGAAATCTGTTGGCATCATAAAATGGCTTAATACTGAAGCTGAAATAGACCATATTATTGCAGTTTCAGGCTCTGCCCCTGCTTATTTTTTCTTGTTTATGGAAGCAATGCAAAACAAAGCAATAGCCTTAGGCTTTACTGAACAAGAAAGCCGAGAATTAGTACAACAAACAGCACTTGGCGCTGCACAAATGGTAATTAATAACGACTTACCCATTAGCCAATTACGAAAGAACGTGACATCGAAAGGTGGTACTACGCAAGCGGCGCTAACCACATTAATTGATGGTGGCTTGGAACAACTTGTAACAAATGCAATGGATAGTGCCTTGCATCGTGCTAAAGAAATGGCTGAGAATAGCAATTAATAGTGTAAATACGAATAATAACTTTGGAGTTTGGTAATGGAAGCAATTAATTATTTGCTTAAGTTTGTTTTAGATACTTTTGTTCTAGTATTAATTTTTCGTGTATGGCTTCAAGTAGTAAAAGCAGACTTTTACAATCCTTTAAGCCAATTTATTGTAAAAGTTACTAACCCTTTGGTTATACCGCTACGCCGAGTTATACCCGGGTTTGCTGGTTTAGATATTGCAACGATAGTGTTAATACTATTAGTTTCGACTTCTAAATATATAATTATCCCAATGATGAATGGCGGGCCTTTCGACCCGGTATCAGCGCTGTATTTTGGTTTTCTGTTTTCAATAAAACAAGTAGGTTTTTTATTATTTGTAGCAATGTTAATAATGGCAATAATGAGTTGGGTGGTGCAAGGCTACAACCCTACACAAGTTATATTCCACCAACTAACAGAGCCTTTTTTAAACCCTATTCGCCGCATAGTACCCAGTATTGGAGGCCTAGACTTATCGGTATTAATCGCCTTTTTATTACTTAATGTAATTAATATTTTATTATCAGGTTGGATCCCATACTGGGGTATGTTGTAACAACTCATTGTTAGAACAGCCAAGGCTATGTTTTAAGCTATATATTAAAAAGAGTAATATTATGAATAACTTATTTTTTAAAAGTGTTTTTACACTATTGTTTGTATGGTTAGTTTCATTTCAAACAGTCGCCGAAAACATGAAAAAGCTCGGCAGTATGAACGTGCATTATATTGCGATTGATGCAACATTTTTAACGCCTGAAGTAGCTAAAGCCTACAACATTGTTCGCAGTCGTTATAATGGTTTAGTTAACATTTCTGTAATGGACAATACCATTGAAGGCAACCCAGCTAAAACAGTACGTATTACAGGCACTGCCAAAAACTTAGCAGGTCAAAGTAAAACACTTGAATTTACCGAAGTAAAAGAAGGTGATGCAATTTATTACCTTGGCCAAGTGAGTTATCGCAACGACGAAACTATTAATTTCGACTTAACCATTACCGACGGTAAAGAAACACACACGTTAAGCTTCTCACAAAAATTTTATGTTGACTGAGCTTAGTTAATAATGAACAGCATGAAAGCTACACCGCTTTTTCGCTGTTCACCTTTCTCTTGAATTTAAATTTTCCTCCCACTGTATTGACGATCAAACCTAGCATGACTAGCAGTCCACCGATGCCCTGTTGGAGTGAGAGTGTTTCTTTTAAAAACAGCGTAGCACAAATTAAGCCAACAACGGGCACGCCTAAGGTTAACGGCGCAACTTGTCCAGTAGGATAATGTTGCAGTAAATAACTCCATAAACTGTAACCTAATATTGAGGCACCAAAAGTTAAATATAAAATTACGCCGACTGAGATAAGGTTAAAATTAGTCAGTGCGGAGATAATGGCTTCCTGCCCTTCAAAAAATAACTAGAAAGTAAGAATGGAATAAATGCGATCCAAGACGACCAAACCACTAAACCTATGCTTGCTTTATAACCACGTTGATTAATTACACGGTTGACTACATTACCTATTGCCCAGCTTATTGCCGCAACGATAGTTAGCACAAAGCCTAATAAAGTCATCGGAGTATCTGCACCGGAAAAACCTATAACTGTTAAGCCAATTCCAGCAATTACCATAGCGAATATTTGTGGTAGTTTGATCACTTCTTTTAACATAATCGCTGAAAATATTAAGGTAAAAACCGCTTGAGATTGCAGTACTAGTGAAGCTAATCCGGCAGGCATACCATAAGCCATTGCGCTAAATAAAAAAGCGAATTGACCAAAGCAAAGTGTTAGCGCATAAGCTGCCATCCAATGCCATGGAATAGATGGTTTTTTAACAAAAAGTGAACCGAGTGATGCCACACAGAGAAAACGTAATGCCCCCATTAATAACGGTGGAATGCTTTCAACACCCAACGCAATAACAATAAAATTAAAACCCCAAAGACAAATAATAATTAAGCCTAAAAAGCTATCCTTTAGTGACATAGTAAACCCTTAATCAATTAAAATAACACTCGCACATACTCCCCCTTTTATTGATATTAAGGTATGATGCGCACTGATAAAAAATACGCTTTAGGGCAAGCCAACTTATGTCAACATTCATGCAAAAGTCCAATTCAACAATAGTACTCGCAACGGGTAATCCTGGTAAAGTTAAAGAGCTAGATAATTTACTGACTCAATATGGTATTAATATCAAACCTCAAAGCGAGTTTAATGTTTCCGACGCCGACGAAACAGGTACAACGTTTATTGAAAATGCGATTATTAAAGCCAGACATGCAGCTCAAATTACTGGTTTACCCGCAATAGCCGACGACTCGGGGCTAGAAGTTGATGCGTTAAACGGCGCGCCCGGTATCTATTCAGCCCGTTACGCCGGTGAGCGTGCAAACGATGCGCTCAATAATGCCAAGTTATTAAAAGAAATGCAGGGTGTTGAAAACCGTAGCGCACGTTTTCACTGTGTTTTAGTGTTCATGCAACATCATTTAGACCCAACCCCTGTTGTTTGTCATGGTGTTTGGGAAGGCAGTATTTTAACCGAGGCTAAAGGTGAGCAAGGCTTCGGCTACGATCCTTTATTTTGGCTTGAAGCACAACAAATGACCTCAGCACAATTACCACGAGAATTAAAGAATCAATTGAGTCATCGTGCTCAAGCCTTAAAACAATTAGTTCAACACTTAAAAAAAGTAAAATAACCGATGCTGACTGCCCCTCCCCTTTCGCTCTACATTCATATTCCTTGGTGTGTACAAAAATGTCCGTATTGCGACTTTAATTCACATGAATTTGGCAAAGGTAAAGGCCAAAAAGAAATACCAGAACAAGCGTATATTATTCAGTTAATTAAAGATTTAGATGATGATATTAAACGCTTTTCATTAACAAACCGCCCACTGCACAGTATTTTTATTGGCGGCGGCACGCCAAGTTTATTTTCAGCTCAAGGAATTGGTTCAATACTTGAACAAGTACTGGCTCGCTTTGACCATAACAGTGACATTGAAATAACTTTAGAAGCCAATCCGGGTACAGTAGAAGCCGATAAGTTTAAAGGTTTTGCCAAAGCTGGAGTTACTCGCCTTTCAATAGGCGTACAAAGCTTTGCCTCCGATAAGCTGATAAAGCTAGGGCGTATTCACGACAGCGAACAAGCTAAAATTGCCGTACAACTTGCCAAAACAGCAGGAATAACAAGCTTTAATTTAGACTTAATGCATGGTTTACCTAACCAGTCGTTAGAAAATGCCTTAGACGATTTACGCATCGCAATATCATTAAACCCTGATCATATTTCATGGTACCAGCTTACCATTGAACCTAATACCGCCTTTTATTCAAAACCACCTAAGCTACCGCAAGACGATACCCTTTGGGATATTCAAGAACAAGGCCTTGTACTACTTGCAGAGGCAGGTTATCAACAATATGAAATTTCAGCCTATAGTAAAGCCAATAGTAAAGCCGATAAGCGATGCCAGCATAACCTTAACTATTGGCAGTTTGGTGACTACCTTGGGATTGGCTGTGGTGCTCACGGTAAAATTACCGATACCACTAATAACACCATTACACGAACAGTTAAAGTAAAACACCCTAAAGGTTACTTAGATCAAGATCGTGAGGCATTAGATAAACTAATTATAGTTTCAGAAGACGAACTGCCGTTCGAGTTTATGATGAACTTACTGCGTCTAAAACAAGCTTTTACCCTTGAACACTTTGAACAAACCACTGGGCTTAGTTCCGAAGCAATACAACCTGCGCTAACGCTCGCAGAAGCGAAAGGCTTGATGAGCCATACTGACTCACATTGGCAGGTAACTGAGCTAGGTCACCGTTATCTTAATGATTTATTAGAATTGTTCTTAGTTTCGTAAAGCAGCACCCAATGGCCTTATAACATGACAGAAATTATAACAAACACTGAAGAGCAGCATTTACTTGATATTCAATTTATGCAACGGGCATTCGCATTAGCTGATATTGCCCAGCAGCATAATGAAATACCGGTAGGCGCAGTGGTAGTTGCTAATAATGAAATTATTGGTGAAGGTTATAATCAATCAATCATGCTTAATGACCCTTCCGCCCATGCTGAAATGTTAGCTATTCGCCAAGCGGGTAACGTGCTTAATAATTATCGCATGATCGATTGCACTTTATACGTTACTTTAGAGCCTTGCCCTATGTGCGCAGGTTTATTGGTGCATAGTCGCATTAAACGCTTAGTGTTTGGCGCGGCAGATCTTAAAACCGGTAGTGCTGGCAGCGTTTTTTGTCTTACCCATCATGATAAATTAAATCATCAAATTGATGTGGTTTCAGGAGTATTAGCCGAGCAATGCAGTGAGCAATTATCCACGTTTTTTCAACGTCGGCGGGCTGAGAAAAAAGCAATTAAAGCGGGGAAAGTGGAAAAAGCTAAAGATTAATTTAGAACAACCTGAAAACGCTAATCTATACGCCCTCGCTATAACATCATCCGCCTAATTTTAATCATACGATAGCTTTAGGTTAGTTCTGATTAACCAAAAGGCAAAAAGAAAGACCTGACCCCTTATGTCCATACTAAGTTTCATTATTTATTTCCCTATTGAATAACCTGTGTTTTTACAAAATAACAAATATCTTGCGTTTCGTTTGAAGGCTTCCCTGTACTAAGTAAACTAGGTTGAAGCTTTATTTGCTCAGGATCATAAGATGGCGTGAATGTAACCACTGCTATGGCATTTTTTTCATCAATAGTTTGATTATATGCGCGTAAGGGGTCACTGATATGTGTATCAACATTGCCAAATAATGCGATGAAATAAGTGTTATTAAACAGCAGTGGGCGTATAAATGGGTCAGATATATGTGGCCAATAATAGTTAGTATGACCATTTTTATAAACTGTCGTTTCTTTGATTGGATACTCTTTTAAGGTGTAACTGTCAATTAGGCTGCCTAAATAGCCCATTTCAAGTGTGTACTGTTTATTACGCTCAGCACCTGAAAGCTTTGTTAATGCATTCCCCTTATATACGTATATACTGTCATAGGCTCTGTTTTCAAATGTACTCGCGCCATTACGTTGAAAGGTAATAAACTCATCTTCGCCATTATTATCAATATCAAAATAAGCCCCTTTTTTAGGATATTTAGTATAAGTGGCATATTCCTCTTGTTTTCCAACTTTAGAGATTAATTCGTCAGCAAAGTTTGGCTCAATATGGCGCTTACGCTTAATCATAAAAAAGTCTTGATCCCATTTTAACCAGTTGAATTCTTTATGTTCACCCAAGGCAAGTTTGCCTTTATGACGTACATCCATATTAAAAACCTGATATAAATGCTGGCAAACATCATCATTTTTGCTCATGGTTAAAAGGTAATTATCAGCCTGAGCAACTGATATAAGTAAACTCCCAACAAGAAGTAAAAAAATTTTATATATACTTTTCATACCTAACTCCATTAACAAAACTAATAATTTATATTTTTTCATTAACTATCTCTCACGCGCTCCTTCACTCACCCCACGCATTAATGGCGCTAGTAAAAACTCCATTAATCGCCGAGTACCTGTTTTTATTTCTACCGTTACTAAGAAACCTAAGGGTCAGGTCTTGCTTTTTGCCACAATTTTACTCACTCGAGAATAGTGTAACTTAAAAAAATTACCAACTTCTTTTAACGTATAAGCACCTGATAAATAAGCTGCATTTATTGCTTCATCCCTATTTGATAACGATTTAGCATACTCTTCAAGTGATAGAGCCTGTTTCCGCATTTGCTTATGTGGTATTTCGGATAAATTATCTTTCTGATCTTTAGAAAACCTAAGGAAAACCTAAGGGTCAGGTCTTGCTTTTTGCCACAATTTTACTCACTCGAGAATAGTGTAACTTAAAAAAATTACCAACTTCTTTTAACGTATAAGCACCTGATAAATAAGCTGCATTTATTGCTTCATCCCTATTTGATAACGATTTAGCATACTCTTCAAGTGATAGAGCCTGTTTCCGCATTTGCTTATGTGGTATTTCGGATAAATTATCTTTCTGATCTTTTAATAAAGCTAAATGCTCGTCGACAAAATCACTATTACCCAAAAACAAAAAAGAAACCTAAGGGTCAGGTCTTGCTTTTTGCCACAATTTTACTCACTCGAGAATAGTGTAACTTACAAACCTAAGGGTCAGGTCTTGCTTTTTGCCACAATTTTACTCACTCGAGAATAGTGTAACTTAAAAAAATCACCAACTTCTTTTAACGTATAAGCACCTGATAAATAAGCTGCATTTATTGCTTCATCCCTTTTAGATAACGATTTAGCATACTCTTCAAGTGATAGAGCCTGTTTCCGCATTTACTTATGTGGTATTTCGGATAAATTAGAAGCAAACCTAAGGGTCAGGTCTTGCTTTTTGCCACAATTTTACTCACTCGAGAATAGTGTAACTTAAAAAAATCACCAACTTCTTTTAACGTATAAGCACCTGATAAATAAGCTGCATTTATTGCTTCATCCCTATTTGATAACGATTTAGCATACTCTTCAAGTGATAGAGCCTGTTTCCGCATTTGCTTATGTGGTATTTCGGATAAATTATCTTTCTGATCTTTTAATAAAGCTAAATGCTCGTCGACAAAATCACTATTACCCAAAAACACCTGATTAATAATATTGCCCCTAAGATTTACCGCTTTACCTTGCTCTACAAACTTTGCAAATTTGTGCCGAGCTGTTGTTTTATATTTTGAAAAGTGTAATAACACTTTGTCAATTGCAAGCCATTTTGGCGTTGGCACTTCTCCCATAACATAATGCCAACTACTCCACTGCCACTCTGATAAATTATTGACCATTTTTGCCCTAATTGGATTTAAAACAATATACCTATTTAACTCCAGTAGATAAGCGTCCTTATCTACCAATATCGCTTTATACCGCCCTTGGAATAAGTGCCCTACACGACGGTGCTTTCTATTAAAACATTGCGTATATACACCGTTTAGCTGCCTCATTCCTTTACTTAGGTTCGCATCAGGTGTTTCTAATAACAAATGGTAATGGTTTGTCATCAAGCAAAATGAGTGAACAGCCCAGTTATAACGCTCACATACTTTACCTAATAAATTTAAAAAACTTTCAAAATCTGACTTTTCAATATATATCGGCTTTCTCTCATTTCCCCGCGAGGTAATGTGATATAAAGCACCTGAAAATTCTAATCTAAGTGGCCTCGCCATAACTTTATCCGTCTAATTTTAATGACTCGATAGTTTTAGATTAGTTCTGATTAACCAAAAGGCAAGAAGCAAGACCTGACCCCTTTTGTTAAAAGGCAAGAAGCAAGACCTGACCCCTTTTGTTTTACTGTCCTTGTTATTTTTTATTTTTTGTTATTTTACAGCGCCCGCATTTACCGCTGATTTTACGCACAACGAAAAAACAGTCCGGCAACATGCGCCTGTTATAAGTTTTTCTCGTTTTCTTTGTTATGCCATACTCTTAATATGTAAATAGTTTCGTCGGTAATTAAATACCGTACAGTGTAGTCACCAACATATAGATCGCGAATTTTCTCTGGGTCAGGGGCTTTAATAACAGGTATGCCGATTTGAGGAAATTGCTTTAGCTTAGAAACACCCTCTTGAAGATCAATTGCGATTCTTCGAGCTGCATACTGATTTTTAGCTTCAACAAACTCTACAACTCGTTGAAGATCTTCGATAGATTTAGGGGAATACTTAACCTCTATCATTTAGGTGGCTCTTTGCGCTCACCATTGCCCCAGCTGTTTAACCAAGTATTAACGTCGGCTTCAGCAAGGGATTTACCAGACTTAATGGACTCTAAAGCTATCAATGTATCAGACCACCTTGAGTCCTCTACTGCCTGTCTAGACAAAAACTCTTTAATCGCTTGATTTATAAGGTAGTTTTTACTTCGGTCTAATTTGGTAGCTAAGGATTCAAGAGGCTTCTCTATGTCATCTGCTAGCCGGATACTTGTAATACTCATCAGAACGCCCTTTGTATTCACATGTAATACATCTTAGTACAAATTAGATTTCAGAGCTAGAGTAATTTATAACGGCGCGTTAACTGATGATAATAATACTGAATCCATTTGAAAGCGTGTTGTTAAACGATTTTATACTCGATTTTGCAGTTTTATGTAAGTCATATGTAAGGGTCAGGTCTTGCTTTTTGCCACAATTTTACTCACTCGAGAATAGTGTAACTTAAAAAATCACCCACTTCTTTTAACGTATAAGCACCTGATAAATAAGCTGCATTTATTGCTTCATCCCTTTTAGATAACGATTTAGCATACTCTTCAAGTGATAGAGCCTGTTTCCGCATTTGCTTATGTGGTATTTCGGATAAATTATCATTCTGACCTTTTAATAAAGCTAAATGCTCGTCGACAAAATCACTATTACCCAAAAACACCTGATTAATAATATTGCCCCTAAGATTTACCGCTTTACCTTGCTCTACAAACTTTGCAAATTTGTGCCGAGCTGTTGTTTTATATTTTGAAAAGTGTAATAACACTTTGTCAATTGCAAGCCATTTTGGCGTTGGCACTTCTCCCATAAGATAATGCCAACTACTCCACACTCGCTTATAAAATCTTGGAAATATAAACGACTGTCCTTTTTTTTTTACTATTTTATTCTTTTGTTTTGTCTTTTGCCGTTTTTTCTAACAAAGTTAATTTTACCTGTTGAATGTAATCTTCAATTTGTTGTTCTAATACATTTAACGGTATAGAGCCATTTTTCAACACTTGATGATGAAATTCACGTACATCAAAATCACGCGCTAATTCAGTTTCTGCTTGTTGGCGTAATTTTCTAATGGTTATTTCACCTATTTTGTAAGACAAGGCTTGTCCCGGCCATGAAATATAACGGTCAATTTCTGTTTTTACATTATGTAATGATAACGCTGTGTTATCTTTCATAAAGTCCATTGCTTGCGCTCTTGACCAGCCTTTCATATGCATGCCCGTATCAACAACTAAGCGCGCAGCGCGCCACATTTCATAACTTAGTCGACCAAAATCAGCATAGTGATCGGTATAAATACCTGCTTCTATGCCTAACCATTCTGAGTATAATCCCCAACCTTCACCAAAAGCTGAAATATAAGCATGTTGGCGATACGATGGTAGATTGTCTAATTCACTATTAAGCGATATTTGTAAATGATGTCCCGGAACTCCTTCGTGTAGTGTTAACGCAGGTAATGCATAAAGTGGGCGTTTGTCTAAAGCATAGGTGTTTACCCAGTATGAACCCGAATGACGATCAGTTGCCGGGCTAATATAACGTCCTGTGGTATATTTTGGCGCAATAGCCTCTGGTACAGGTGCTACTCCGTATGGCGTACGTGGTAAATGCTTAAATAATGAAGGTAATTTGCCATCAATTTGTTTGGCGATATAAGATGCTTCTTTAATTAGCTCGAGCGGTGTTCTTGCATAAAATTGTGGGTCGGTGCGTAAAAAGTGGGTAAATTCAGCAAAGCTGCCTTCAAAACCAATGTTAAGTATTACTTCGTCCATTTCAGCACGAATTCGTGCAACTTCACGTAAGCCCAATTGATGAACCTCTTCAGCGGTCATCTCTGTGGTGGTAAAGTGTTTCACTCTATTTTCATAAAAAGCGCGTCCAGCGGGCGTTGACGATACCGCAATATTTTTACGAGCTTTAGGAAAGTATTCTTGCGTAAAAAATTGATAATAACTTTCATACGCTGGAATAATTTGTGTGGATAGTAAAGTACGAAGCTTAGCTTGCTGTGCTTTTACAAGTTCTTGGTCAAGTAACTTAGGCACTGATGCGAATGGTTTAAAAAATACCGATTGCTCAATACTTTCAGGAATAAAGGCACTAATTGACTGTTCATAACCAATTAATACCGCTTGCGGTTGTGTAATACCTGATGCTAAACCTTGGCGCATCCAATAAATATTTTGTTCAAAGTACTCAGGTAAAGCTGCCATTTTATTCACATAGTTTTCAATATCTTGTTCCGTTGAAAACTCAGTACTATCAATCATAAAGTTAACATTAGAATGAAAACCTGATTCTGACTTAAGCGGGAGATAATGTGATTTAAACTGATAATTGGCAATTCGGTTATCAAGCTGCGCTTTAATAATAGCGTAGTTAATTTTATTATCGGCTGACAATGCCGTTTGATCTATTTGTTCAAACTGTGCTGCTAATGTTTGGCGCTGTTCAAACTGTGTTTGTAAGTATTGAGGTGATAAATCAGGCCAATAACGCTTTTGATCATCTGCTGCAGCAACTTCATAAACACCTTTACCGGCACGTTGATTTAATAATTGCTGCACTGTGCTATCAAAGGCTTGGTCAGCACTTACTTTGTTCGGTGTGGTTTGACAAGCAGTTAACGAGATAATAGTGGCCGTTACCACCAAAAGCTGAGTAAATAAACGACTCATATAAATACCTATTTATAATAATAATGTTATAGGCAACATAGCCCAAATAGCATCAGATAAATAGCATTGCACGATGAAAAGTAAAGATTATCAGTTGAAAGTGAGAGATAAAAAGTAAAGAGATAAAGGTAAGTGTTTAAAGATAAGGGGGTAGAAAATAAAAAGCCAATTAAGCTTGTGCTAATTGGCTATGTGTTTCTTGTATAAACTGTGCATGACGGCGGCAGTTTAATTTTTGCTTTAGTCTACTTTGCATACGTTTACGTTGTATTGCTTGAGAAAGTTTTCTCGTTCTTATTGACATTATTGTCTCCTTTGTCGTTTAGTTAAAAAATTAACCTATGTTTGCCAACGTTAAAATACTGTTTGTTGTATTGCCTATTGTATTAAACCTAGGTTAATCAGTAATCTAGTTATAGTATGAACGATAACTGTTACTCTTGTATGACAATATACAAAGAAAGTCTAGTGGAAGTGCTTATTCTTCAGTAGATTCGGCGGTTTCAATTGTAACTATTTGTTCCGCAGGTGCTAGTTCGTTGTTTTTTATCTCTAATTCTAGTTTTTTCGTTTCTTCTTGTTGCTTCTCATCCATCCACGTTAAGGTATCGTAATATCGACGAATGTTTTCAACATAATGCACGGGTTCATCGCCACGCGCATATCCGTAACGGGTATGTTTGTAATATTTCTTTTGTTTTAATAAGGGCAATCGTTTTTTAACTTCTACCCAACGGTCGGGGTCGCCACCTTGTTTTTTTGTAATTGCTCGTGCGTCGTTTAAATGACCAAGGCCTACGTTATATGAAGCTAATGCAAACCACAATCGATCAGGGTGAGGAACACGTGCCGGCATACGGTCAAACATACGTTTAAAGTACTTTGCACCACCACGTACACTTTGCTCAGCGTCGAGCCGGCTTTTTATACCCATTTGTTTCGCCGTAGGCAGGGTTAGCATCATCATACCGCGTACACCGGTATATGAGCGGGCATGCGGTTCCCAATGTGACTCTTGATAGCTAATTGCTGCCAGTAAACGCCAATCCATTTCTTGACCATACTTTTCAAAAAGGTGGCGATATTTGGGTAGTTTTTTCTCAACAGCCTGAATAAACAAACGGGTATCTACATAGTTAAACTGCTCTACATGACCATAGTATTTGTCGTCAAGGGCAAGCAAAGTACCGTCGTGATGCACTTGTCCAAAAAATTCAATAACACTGGCAAAAATACTGTCGTCACCTTTTTTACTTAGTGCCCAAGCTAAAGGTTGCTCTGGTTGAACAGTAAACGCTATGCTTATTTCAGGGTAATAACGTCGGCTTACGGCTAACGTGTGGCTATCAATTATCGTGTAGTCTATTGACTCATCTAATACTTTTAATAAAAGCTCTTCACTGTCTAACTCTGGGTTTTCTTCCCAAACAAGATCTTGGTTGCTAAGTTTTAATGCTTCTAAGTTTTCAACATGACTAGAGTTTGTAGTGACTAATAATTTACCATCAAGCTGGTCTAAATTTCGCGGCCTGTCTTTACCTTGTTTATAAACCAATTTTTGACTAATGCTGTTATAGCTTGGAGAAAAGTTGTATTGCTTTGCGCGTTTTGGCGTTACGGTGAGCCCTGCGGCTATTAGGTCAACCTCGCCCGTATCAAGCTTGAAAAAAAGCTCATCTAAGTTATAGCTTGGTATTACTTTAAGCTCTACACCAAGATATTCTGCATATTTTTGTGCTAATTCATATTCAAAACCCGTTGGGCCTTCAGCACCTAAATAGTAGCTTGTTGAGCCATATAAAGTGCCAACTGTAAGATGCCCTCGCGCCATAATACGCGATAAGTCAGCATGTTCGGGGTCGCTTTTACACCCTTGCAATAGTGCAGCAAGCACAATGCAAATAAGCAATAAAAATTTACTCTGGGTAAAAACATTATTTTTATATTGTTTCATAGTGATACATTGTGTCGTTATTTCATTTATTGATAAAGGACTTTTTCATTATAGTTGTGATCTGATAAAGTTTTCCTTATCAAAACAGGTTAATTCCTCTATAATACGCGCGATTTTTACCCCTAATTTTTTTTACTAGTGAGTAAACTAATGGCGATGTTGATCCAAACCCTTCGAGGCGCTCCGGCACTATCAGATTTTCGAGTTAAAAAACTACTTTCTCAGTGTGCTGAAGCGGGCCTACCCGTTCATGATATTTATGCGGAGTTTACCCATTTCGCACATTTATCGTCAGAATTAACGACTGATGAATCAAATGTATTAGCAAAATTATTAACCTACGGCCCTACCATTGAAGAACACGAACCAACAGGCACGTTATTACTAGTAACACCTCGTCCTGGTACAATTTCTCCATGGTCTTCAAAGTCTACTGATATTGCTCATAATTGTGGCTTAAATAAAGTAGAACGTTTAGAGCGTGGTATTGCTTACTATGTATTAAGCGACAAACTAACAATTGAGCAAGAAAAACAACTAAACAATTTAATTCACGACCGTATGATGGAAACAGTTTTTACTGAGTTCAACGACGCACAAGCGCTTTTTGCAACAGCAGAGCCAGGTGAACTAACCGTAATAGATGTACTTACCGGTGGTCGTGAAGCACTTGAAAAAGCCAATATAGACTTAGGCTTAGCATTAGCTGAAGACGAAATTACCTACCTTGCCGACAACTTTATTAAATTAGGGCGTAACCCTCACGACATCGAGCTTTATATGTTTGCTCAAGCAAATTCTGAGCACTGTCGTCATAAAATATTCAATGCTGACTGGACCATTGACGGCGTTAAACAGCCAAAATCATTATTTAAAATGATCCGTAATACTCATGAAATCAACCCTGACTATGTATTAAGTGCTTATAAAGATAATGCTTCTGTTATGGTTGGATCAGAAGGCGGCCGTTTCTTCCCTGATCCGCAAACTAATGAATATGGCTATCATCATGAAGATATTCAAATTTTGATGAAAGTTGAAACACATAACCACCCTACGGCTATTTCACCTTACCCTGGCGCTGCAACCGGCTCTGGTGGCGAAATTCGAGATGAAGGTGCTACTGGTGTTGGTTCAAAACCTAAAGCAGGTTTGGTGGGCTTTTCGGTATCAAATTTACGTATTCCAGGTTTTGAACAACCGTGGGAAACAGATTATGGCAAACCAGACCGCATTGTAACAGCACTAGATATTATGCTTGAAGGTCCATTAGGTGGCGCTGCGTTTAACAATGAATTTGGTCGCCCTGCTATTTTAGGTTACTTTCGTACTTACGAAGAAAAAGTAAATTCATTTAACGGCATCGAGGTACGTGGATACCATAAACCTATAATGCTTGCTGGTGGTTTAGGTAACATTCGTGACGAACATGTACAAAAAGGTGAGATTTGCGTAGGTGCTAACTTAATTGCATTAGGTGGCCCGGCGATGAATATTGGTTTAGGTGGTGGTGCTGCTTCTAGTATGGCTTCTGGCCAATCAGCCGAAAACTTAGACTTTGCTTCTGTACAACGTGAAAACCCTGAAATGGAGCGTCGATGCCAAGAAGTTATCGACCGCTGTTGGCAGTTAGGTGATGATAACCCAATTTTATTTATTCATGATGTGGGCGCTGGTGGCTTATCGAATGCATTTCCAGAATTAGTATCAGACGGTGGTCGTGGCGGTATATTTGAATTACGCAATGTGCCTAACGACGAGCGTAGCATGGCTCCTCACGAAATTTGGTGTAACGAATCTCAAGAACGTTATGTATTAGCCGTTTCCGATGAACAACTTCCTGTTTTTGAAGCTATTTGTGCGCGCGAACGTGCACCATTTGCTGTCGTTGGTAAAGCCACTGAAGAAGAACATTTAACCGTTACCGATTCACATTTTGCCAATGACCCAGAAAAAAACACACCCATTGATTTACCGCTTGATGTTTTATTAGGTAAAACGCCTAAAATTATTAAAGATGTAAAATCAATTAAAGAAACAGGTGAAGCACTTGACCTTGATAACGTTAACGTGAGCGAAGCCGCTGACCGATTATTACGTTTACCTACCATTGCTGAAAAAACCTTTTTAATTACAATTGGTGACCGTTCGGTAACGGGTATGGTTGCCCGTGATCAAATGGTTGGCCCTTGGCAAGTACCTGTTGCAGACTGTGGCGTAACGGCTGCAGCGCTTGATTCATACCATGGCGAAGCCATGTCTATTGGTGAACGTACACCTGTAGCTTTACTAAACTATGGTGCTTCTGCACGTTTAGCTATTGCAGAGTCGTTAACTAATATTGCTGGCACGGATATTGGCGACTTAAACCGCATTAAACTTTCAGCTAACTGGATGTCGCCTGCAGGCCACCCAGGAGAAGATGCTGGTTTATACGAAGCGGTTAAAGCAGTTGGCGAAGAGCTTTGCCCTGCGTTAGGGTTAACGGTACCTGTTGGTAAAGACTCTATGTCGATGAAAACAACATGGACTGACAACACTGACGGCTCAGCACAAGAAAAATCTGTAACCTCGCCACTTTCGTTAGTGATCACCGCATTTGGCCGTGTTGAAGATATTCGCAAAACAGTTACCCCACAGCTAAGAACCGATAAAGGTGATAGTCGTATTGTCGCCATTGACTTATCGAATGGTAAAAATCGATTAGGTGGCTCATGTTTAGCACAGGTTTATAAGCAGCTAGGTAAAGAAACGCCTGATGTTGATAACGCAGCGCACTTAAAAGGTTTCTTTAACGCGATACAAACGTTAGTTCGCGACGAAAAACTAATTGCTTACCATGACAGATCTGACGGCGGTTTATTTACCACAGTAGCCGAAATGGCATTCGCAGGTCATACAGGTGTTGATATTGACTTATCTAAGTTTAACGGTACTGATTTAGAAGTTTTATTTCATGAAGAATTAGGCGCTGTTATACAAATTTTAGAAACTGATGTAGATGCAGTGCATGCGGTTTTTGAACAACACGGCATACTTGAGTTATGCACAGATATTGGTGTAATAAACAACACTGATATGATCAGCTTTACTCGTAATGGCGAAACGGTTTTAGAGAACTCGCGTACGTATTATCGTACAGTTTGGGCTGAAACAACGCTTAAAATGCAATCGTTACGTGATAATCCTGAATGTGCACAACAAGAGTTTGATGTTAAATTTGATACTGAAGATCCTGGCTTAAATACTGAGCTAACCTTCGACATTAACGAAGATATAGTTGCCGATTTAATAGCGAAAGACGCACAAAACATTACCAACCCAAAAATCGCTATTTTACGTGAACAAGGTGTTAATTCTCACGTTGAAATGGCAGCCTCGTTTGACCGTGCTGGTTTTATCGCAATTGATGTACACATGTCAGATATTCTGGCAGGTCGAGTAGACTTAGCCGATTTTAACGGCTTAGTCGCTTGTGGCGGTTTCTCTTATGGTGATGTGTTAGGTGCTGGTGAAGGTTGGGCGAAATCAATTCTATTTAACCCCAAAGCACGCGAAATGTTTAAAGCCTTCTTCCATCGTGAAGATACCTTTAGTTTAGGTGTGTGTAACGGTTGTCAAATGCTGTCTAACTTGAAAGAAATTATTCCAGGAACTGACACTTGGCCACATTTCGTACAGAACAAGTCTGAACGCTTTGAAGCGCGTTTCTCATTGGTTGAAATTCAACAAAGCCCGTCAATTTTCTTCAAAGGAATGGAAGGTTCACGTATGCCTATCGCTGTTTCTCATGGCGAAGGTCATGCTGAATTTGCTTCTGAAGCAGCAATTGGTGCTGCCAACGATTCAGGTACTGTATCGATGCGCTTTGTTGATAACTATGGTGAAGTAACTGAAACATACCCAGCAAACCCTAATGGTTCACCAGATGGTATAACAGCCCTAACAACTACAGATGGACGCGTTACTATAATGATGCCGCATCCAGAGCGTGTGTTTAGAACGGTTTCAAACTCATGGCACCCAGACGAATGGCAAGAGGATTCACCTTGGGTTCGTATGTTTAGAAACGCCCGTAAGTTTGTTGGTTAAGTAGCCACATAAATATTAAAGCCGAATGTTTATTCGGCTTTTTTATTACGACTAAAGAGACGCGAGTCTAGCTGTTAGAAATAAAGTGAAGAAAACTAGTGCCAAACACATTGATACTGATTATTGGAATACTACTTATCGCACAAAGCGTTTGGAGTTTAATGCTAGGAAAGGTTGTTGCTGGCGCTAAAGGGTTTAAATCTCATTATTATTACAAACGCACTCAGCCATTTTCATTCTATTTTTTCGTATTTATTTACTTTTTTATTGGTATTTTCCTAGTAAGCCAATTTGCGTAATTAGGCATTCATTTTAGTGCTTTTTTTGCACACGAACGCTAGTCTAAACGAACCTTACCGCGGGCCTTTTTAATTTGGCTACGTTGCGTTTTACTTTCTAAACGTTTTAACTTAGATGACCTCGTAGGCTTAGTTTCTCTTCTTATCTTTTGCACTATTGCAACACTTTTAATTAATTCAACAAGTCGGCTTAGGGCATCTTCTCGATTAAGTTCTTGAGTACGATGCTGCTGTGCTTTTATTACAATAACGCCCTCTTTAGTAATACGTTTATCTTTTAATGCAAGTAAATTTTCTTTATAAAATGCGGGTAATGATGAGGCTTGAACATCGAAACGTAAATGTATTGCAGACGATACTTTATTAACGTTTTGGCCGCCCGCACCTTGTGCTCGAATTGCGACTAATTCAACTTCGTTATCGCCAAGTTGTACTGAGTTTGAAATTATAATCACGTTGCAGAAAAGCCTCGAAGTAAAGTACAAAGGGCATCACTATATCATTGTATAGCCAGTGAATTAACTAATTACCATATATTATTAGTAGGTTATGCCGTCAATACAACGCTAATGCCAGCTGAAAGACTTAAGCCCACCCTACCAGAGTATTAGCTCATATTACTAACAGGTTATGTAGGTCGGCATTTATGCCGTCAATACAACGCTAATGCCAGCTGTTCGGCTTAAGCCCACCCTACCAGAATATTAGCTCATATTACTAACAGGTTATGTAGGTCGGCATTTATGCCGTCAATACAGCGCTAATGCCAGCTGATAGACTTAAGCCCACCCTACTAGCTTGTTAGCTCACAACCAAAAAGCGATATGATCAAAAACGGGGAGTTATACTCCCCGTTGTTTGAATGAAAACTAATTATGCTAAGTCGAGCGACTGCACTTTTTCATGAGCAA
This sequence comes from Thalassotalea piscium, assembly GCF_030295935.1. Lineage (NCBI taxonomy): Bacteria > Pseudomonadati > Pseudomonadota > Gammaproteobacteria > Alteromonadales > Colwelliaceae > Thalassotalea > Thalassotalea piscium. Next base: position 1,308,331 of record NZ_AP027362.1, on the reverse strand, counting down.
TTTCTTCGCTAGTACTCACTGGCTTAACATGGAGGTTTGCTTTAAGCAGGCCTTTTCTATGCTTTAGGGCTGCATCTAATTTTTTGGTTGCACTTGCTATAGCTGGGTACATTACAGGGTCTGTTCCTGCAATTGCTATTCTAACCCCTTCATAATTTGTGGAGAGTTCAACATGATGCTTGCCATGTACTTTAGAAAGTATGGTATCTATTGCGACAAGCGTTGGAAAGTGGGATGCTATTTTTGAGAACTTCTCCTCAATATGTTCTCTAACTGAATTAGTAACTTCGACATGGTGACCAGAAATATTTATCTTCATTTCATTTTCCTTATTATATTTGTTACTCACTATAAGACTTGGGGTTAAACCGAAAAAACGCAAGGATAAAAAGGAAAAATATTCAATAAAAATTACAACTCCCTATTATTACAACAAATTAATATTTAAATTTTTTTTGATATTTATAAAAACAAATCAAAAAACTTAAAAAAGATATTTTAGAAAGTATATTTTTTAAACTACACCTTATTTTTTGTCTTTATAATTTACGTATTTTCTCTATATTTCGCATTTATTTCAGTTACAATGGCATCAGTATATATCACTTTTTGTGTAAATTAGAGACTGTTAAATGTTTGAAGATATTCGGCCTTATCGGGACCATGAGGTTGTTGATGTATTACAAAAACTCGCCAATGAACCAGAGCTTATTAACGCTATAACAACGTTTTTAGTGCCCAAATTAAGTAAGCGTTTTCCTTCATTAACACGTAAAGTTGTTCACTGGTCTCTGAAAAAGAAAATAAAACATTGGCACACAGTTGACGACATACAACGCCATGTTGCCAAGTACCTACACAAACTTGTTGAAAACAGTACTAAAGGGTTTTCTTTTAGTGGTGTAGAAAACTTTGACTTAAATAAACCAACGTTATTTATTAGTAATCATCGAGATATTGTTTTAGATGTTGCTTTAGTAAATTGGGCGTTATTTAAATGTAATGCTAACACTGTTGAAGCGGCAGTGGGTGATAACCTATTACATAAAACTTGGGTGGCAGACCTAATGCGCATCAACAAAAGTTTTATTGTTAAGCGCAGTGAAAAAACTAAACGTGAAATGCTTACTGCTTCCAAAAAACTCTCAGCCTATATTCACCATAGCCTAACCAATAACCAACAAAACATTTGGATCGCACAGCGAGAAGGAAGAGCCAAAGACGGCTTAGACAAAACGAACGCAGCGCTTATCTCTATGCTGTTATTAAATAAAGATAAGGCCATGGCTATTAGTGATTATTTAGCACAATTAAATATAGTACCTGTGTCTATTTCATATGAGTTTGACCCTTGTGATCATGACAAAGCGATTGAATTAGCTCAAACTGAAACCAGTGGTGCTTATCAAAAAACAGATGATGAAGATCTTAAAAGCATTACCCAAGGCATTATTGGCCAAAAAGGTCGAGTACATATTGCATTTGGACATCCTGTTCTTGGTGATTTTACTAGCAGTAAAGCCATTGCTGAAGAAATTGACAGACAAATTATTACTAACTATAAACTTTATGAAAGTAATGAGTCTGCATATCAAGTATTGCACAGTAGTAACCAAGAAAATGAGCTTATACCGCAGTTAATTGAACGCGTTAAAGATTTAAGCGAAGTTCAAAAGCGTTGGTTGCTAACTATGTACGCCAACCCTGTATTTGCCAAAAAAGCACTCAGTCCTGAAAGCTAACAAGTAGTCGTGTTAGCTTATAACGGATAACAGCTTCTTTTCTTTCATAGATTGAATAGATATTACTTAACTGTCTATAATGGCAACGTATGAAAGGTTCTGGGACATCCATATATTTTATAATAGACAATACTTTATATTGAAAGGTTCTGGGACATCCATATATTTTATAATAGACAATACTTTATATAAATAGCTCCGCCAATCAAAGACGATGATATAAACTTTGCTTACCTATAAATTTATTAAGCTAACCTAGCTTGTAAAGAAACAAAACAGGCAATTTTACCCACACGAATATCAGCGAGACGCTGCTTAGGAGTTGGTATTTATTTAGTTTGGTGGTTTCAGTGGAATATTAACGCTTGCTGTCGATGTCCACCCACCCATCGCCTACCTGTGTGGGCAGCAAAAGTATTAAGCTCTGCTAGCGAGCCAACTGCTTGATGATATTTTTTACCAAAATGCTCGGCAAGCATTAACCAATCGTCACTATCGATACCTAAAGCCGTTAACAATGGGCAAAATTTTTCATTAATCTTACCGCGCTTATCTTCTCTGATAATTTTTCCTGTTTCTTCTACTAGCGTTAAATAATCAAGCAAGGAGAACGCTATTCCTTTAGGTGAGCTTTTATGCTCGTTACCAATAAAGCCTAGCAAAGGTTTAGCAGTAAATGGCAAGGTCTCTTTATTATCAACATCGCTGGCTTTGTCATGAATACGTTCAAAAATAGAGGTATATTGTGCTGTTTGTACCGTATCTGCCATTTTCGCTCTTATCGGATTTAAGTCCACATAGGCCATGCAAGCAAGTACGGCTTTTTCATCAAGCAGCGCTTGTGATTTAAACCGCCCTTCCCAGAATCTGCCTTTGCAGTTATCTTCATTATTAGCTTTGCGGGCAATATACTCATTAAGGTTACGCATTAGCCAAGATAAATCACTTAGACGGCTTCGCCATTGCTTGATAATCTCTTGGGCTTTATCAATTTCAGCTTGGCAGCTACATTGCCCTTTTTGTAATCGCTCAACTAATGGGTGGCTATGATAAAGCTGCTGCCAGCGCTGACAAACCTCTTCGTCACTCCAAGCCAGAGCTTCATTTTCATCAACATACACAACAAGATGATAATGGTTCGACATAACGGCATAAGCCGCTACATCAATAGCAAAAACAGACGTTAAAAATCGAATGCGGTTAACCATCCATTGTCTGCGGTGTTCAAAGCTTTGATTAGTGTGAGTATCTTCGCCACATAAATAAGCTCGACGTACACAGCGAGAGATTAAGTGATAATAACGAGTATCTTCAAGGGATACTTGCTTACTACGTGCTTGAGTCATGTTAAACACCACTTTACTGTAGATTATTTAACCATAGTAAAGAGAAGTGAATAAATCAATAATGTTGGGTGTCCTATTATTTTTTAGCCATGTAATGTTGAACGTTCTAGACGGCCAATGGCATCGTAGCTTAACACAAGTTCAGTATCCGCTTTATCTGCTGAGACTAATCGATTATGGGCATTATAGCCATAAACCCAACCATTATAATTGGTGAGGTTGCCATTGCTGTCATGATTAACCGTTTGGCCTTGCACGCTAGTGTATTGGTTTAAGTTGTTAACCGCATAAGTTTGCGTGCTTAGCGTGGGTATAGCAATTTGAAAGTTGTTATTACTGACTGAACGCTCAACAATTTGATTCGCAGGGTTATAGCTAAAATGAGCATTGTTCACCGCGGTATGGTTAAAGTCGGTTACTCGTCCAAGTGTATCTTGACTAATGCTTGAACTAATTCCATTGTGAAATCAATTTACTCTGACCCCTTTGATTATGTAACTCTAGCTCAGGTGATATATGCTTAACTTCTGGAATCATTGATATATCCTTATCGAAACAAGCTTTACTTCAAAGCTGTTATTACTCCCCAATGATTTAACATTAAGAAATTAAAATTTGAAATTGTTTAAAAAGCCCCGACTAGCGCTGTCTCTTGATCACATTTTCAGATCAAGAGATTGGGCTAATTCATAGCCTTCAAGGATGGTTTGCAATTTAAACCATCCTTCCCATAATCGCTCCCACCCGACACGGCCATTACGTTTTGAATCGTGCCAACCCGCTAACTTCCCAAGGTTAATGTAAGCCCAATAAAGGCTTGGTGCCGTTGTCGGTGGTTTTGATTTTTCTCGTTTTGTCCATAGCAACTTCCACGCTAACGGACTTAAAACCGTTTCACAACTATGCTTTTCTGCTTCTTTCTTATTAAGGCCAAGGTAACGAAGTTGATGAAGGCGTGCGGCAATAAACGCTAATATCACAATCACCTTTTCTAAATTGTCTTTACTTTGCATACGTAAATCTTCTACTTGAGTACCGCCGCTTTTCCACGCTTTGTGGAACTCTTCAATTAACCAGCGTTTTTCATAGTAGGTCAATACTTTTTCGGCTTCCTCTTTGCACGTCACAGGCTCAGATGTTAACAGGTGCCAACTTAATCCTTGGTCATTGTTTTCTTCCTGACAACCCACATAATAGAGAGATACCGAAGCGCCTTTTTTATTCGCTGGCATTTTTACATCAACTTTGGCATAACGTATTTGACAAGAAGCCTCCCGCGCTTTGCGTCCGCCTTTTTGCCTCACCGAAACAATACGTTGACCTGCTGATTTTAACGACTCACTATATTGATAAAGTTTATTTTCACTTTGTTCAATGCAACGACTCTGCATTGAGCGCACGACAAAACGTTGCTGCCTCGCTGTTTTATAAGTCAGGTATTCAATAATATCTGACTCTCTATCACACACTGAAATTACCTTATTCATTGTTGAACCTAGACGGGGAGTCATCGCTTCTGATGCTTGCTCCCACTTATAGCTTTCTTTGTCTTCGTACGCTCGGCTGGCATGGCGATTATTTTGGCCGTACAAACTGACGTCTCGTGTCCATCGTTTTTGCTCAATCAGACCAACAACATGCTGCTGCTCAGGGGCAAATAGCAATACGGAATGAGCATGCATGCCACGCGAACGCTTATTCGAAGTGGTATGCCCCATTTCATCGCGAATCGTTTGATGTTTAAATTCAAGTGATGTGGTGTCTTCTAAAGCAAGTAGGCAATCATAATCTTTAACTTTTGCTGCTGTTGCCTTAAAGCCAGCCTCAGCTATAGCTTGAGCATCAATAGCTTTATTACGAGTAAAACGATAGGCCGCTTCAATATCGGCTGTGGACGTAGATGATTGCACGAGTGATTGCCCTAACTTGTTGGAAAGATTAGAGGCTAACACAACAAGTCGTTTAGCTCTGCGGGTATCGCCCAATTTTGCATGTAAAAATGTTTCTTCTGCCCATTGCTCTGAACTTGTTGTAAACATAGAAATCCACCTCATCACTGAATAAATGGATCAGATCACGTTCTGTACAATAAGTTCATAAAAAAATCCCTCGATTTTTATCGAGGGATTTGTGTAGGAAAGACAGCGACTAGCGAGGCTTTGGATTAAAATAACTATTTAAGCTTTTGGCTAAAGATATTCAAACTCAATTTTCCTCCTTTAGTAAATATATTTGAATCCGATATTTCTCCTGAATCTATAGCTTTTTTCACAATAAAATAAGCCGTTATAAAACTTAAAAATAATGAAGTTACTACAATACCAATATAAGCAAAGGCTAAATTAGTTATTTCAATACTAACTTCTGCTCTTAAACTAACACTAAGTAAGAAAACTAAGGTTAATAACACTAACCAAATCCAAAACATATATCTAAACCCCTTTAGAAACACTGAATTGGCTGAAACATTTTGCATTATTGATTTTCCTTCAGTTTATTATTAATCACACCAGCAGCAACACCTTCTGCGGTTTGAGCAGCACGACTTCCAGCTTCAGTGAAAGCTTTATCTACTGATTTTAAACCAGTGTTAATTGATGGTGATTTTACACCAGCAATTTTGCCTATAACACCTAGTTTTCCTTTGGCTGCTGATACTGTTGCCTTCCCTGTACCTGCTGCTGCATTTAATGCTGTTTCACCAGCGTTTGCTAGAGAACCACTATGATCTCCAGTTATCCCATCAGAGATTAAACTTGCTGTAGCTTGAGAAGTAGCATCTATTGTCGTATTCCCTGCCACCGTAAGAGCTTTTTGTCCAATAGATAAACCCTTTGTTGCAACACTTAGCCCACCAGAAACAACTCCTGCGGCTCCCATTGCTCCAACCTTTGTCCAATTATTAACACTACCTTCCGTTGCTATTTGAGTAAATGCTTCAACTGCCGCACCTACAACTCCTCCAAGAATAAAATTCATGAACTTTCCGGATGGATCATTCATATTAACCGGATCATTCCCCACATAAGCATACAGATTCATCTGGTCTTCATAACCTACAGGGTCAGTTTGAAGGAATCGACCTAGTTTTGGATGATAAATCCGTGCTTTGTAGTAATAAAGCTCGGTGCCGGGTAATAGTATTTGCCCAGTGTACCTAAACCGTGATGCGCTTTGGTTTATCGGCTCGCCATAAGGGCCATATTGATGGCTTGCTGTTATATTACCTGCACTATTGGTTTCTACAATAATAGAGCCGCGCTCATCGGCCAGTAGATAATGTTTATTAGCGGTGCCAGCCCCTTGATACCAAACTACCGGGTCGTCTGCTGCAATGCCATGAACGTAGCGATTAATTAAGGTACCACTAGCGTTATATTCTGCAACCAGTTCGTCGTTGTCGGATAAAAAATGAGTTTCTCACAGATATGAAAAAGGGATCTACTGATCCCTTTAATATTAGCTTAACTGTCTATTTTGGTTTTCTATTTATTTATTGCCTATTTATGGGCAAAAAATGCCGACATCGCTTTATATAAAGAGTATAAGTCTACTTTTGAGCCTAAGGCATAAGGCGAATGAATTGATAAAATGGGTACACCAAAATCAATTACTTCCATATTATCGTCTGAAAGCGAACTACCAATGGTACCGCCTGAGGCTTTGCCCTTGTAGGTAGATGTTTGCCATTTAATGTTATTTTCATCAAGGTAATTGCGAGTCCAAGCTGTGTATTCTGAGTTAGCATTAAAACCGCCACCATAAAGCTTAATATTAATACCGTTGCCTAAACGTGGTGCATTACCTAGCTCCCAAACACCCGACCAAGTAGGATGCACACCAGGGTTAACATCGGTAGATATTACTTTAGTATTGCGTAATAACTTTCGAAGTAAGTAGTCGTTGTAGCCTTTACCTTGTTCGTTATAAAGCATTGCACTTAACAAGTCGACTAAGTAACTAGACTTTGCGCCGGTGTTATTAATATTACCCACTTCTTCGTTATCTACTAAAAATGCAATAGAGGTATACTCAGGAATTTTTTGCTCCATAATAGCGGCTACAGAGGCAATAGAGGCTGCTTTATCGTCGTGCCCGTATGCTGCAATCATACTGCGGTCAAACCCCACATCTCTTGGTTTGATCGCTGGCACTAGTGCAAGTTCTGCTGATACAAAGTCATCAACACTAATGTTATAATTCGAGGTTAAATAGTCTTCTACTACTTTAGAAATTGATTTTTCAAAATCAGGTTTAGACGCAATAATGACATCTAACTCTTCTTTTTTAATAACGTCGCGACTCTTACGATCTCGGTTCGGATGGTCAACATGCGGCGCAAGGTCTGGCACCATTAAAATAGGATCATTTTCGTCAAAGCCCATTTCAATCTCAACCACGGTGCCGTCTTTTTTATCAACACGACCTACAAGTGCAAGTGGAATGTTTACCCACTGATAGCTCTTAATACCACCATGAACATAGGTTTGGAATAAGGCAAATTTTTGTTTTTCATAAAGCGGACGCCCTTTTAATTCTAAACGTGGCGAGTCAATATGAGAGCCAACAATACGCGTACCTTGTTGTAGGTCTTTTTTGCCTATAACAATAAATGAAATGCCACGGTCACGGTTAACATCGTAAAAGCGCGCACCGGGTTTTAAATTACTTTTTTCAGTTAAGCGTTTAAAGCCATTCGCTTCTGCACGTTTTACTGCTTCTTTAACAAACATCAACTCTGTTGGTGCTTTGTAAATAAAGTTTTTATAGTCAGTGGCATAATCTTCAACCGCAGTTAACTCGGCTTTAGATAAGCTTAACCAGCTTGATTTTTGGTCTTTTTCTTTACCTGCTTTTTTATCATCTGAGGCAAAACTCTGGCTTGAAAGTGCTAACGCACTGATAACAGCAACCGCGGTTAACGCTGATTTAACATTCATTATGACTTTTTTTCCTTTAATTAATTCTGCCCTATAATAAAAGCGAATAAAGCGTAATAACAAGCTTTTATCGATGAAAAGTAACTTATCATCGATAAAAGTGTTTTGCTTTCAATTTGCTGTTGTAGTTATTTCTGGCTACAAAGCTTTTCAACCATGAGTTCTAATCGCTTTATTTCCCGTAGGCTTGATTGACGGTTCATTTCCATAAAAGACCACATTTTTAACGATATTTGCACCATAGTGGCAACTAATAAAACAACGCCCCAATGCAATTTAAACGCAATATTGCCTTCAACAAAAAAGAACTGATAGCCTGAGTACAACATTAAAACTGTAACCAGTAAACCAACAACTAACACAATTACTAACCAACGTCCTAAAGAACCTTTGAAGGCATTTGCTAGCATTGTGAATATGCCACTATCGTTAGCTAGTTGTTGGTCTAAATGTTTGGCTTCATCACTTAACTCTTGTTTAATTCGTTCATCTAAATTCATATTATTCTCCTAACTGCTCTATTTTTACTTTTAGCATATTTCTAGCGCGATTAAGCCGAGACTTAATAGTGCCTTCAGGGGTAGATAAAATTGTCGCAATTTCTTTAATTTTCATTTCTTCTAAATAGAAAAGGTATATTGCTTGGCGGTCAATTTCTGGTAATAAGTTAATTAACGCCAATAGAGATGACTGCATTTCTTCAACACCAGTATGCTGACTCACACTGCTAGCGTCTTGTTCGGTAAATTCAAGTGGATCATTGGCCGCTTTCTTAACTAAGTCGATACTTTGCCAACGGACCATTTGATAAAGCCAACTTTTAAAAGCACGAGGATCTTTTAACTTGCCAATTGATTTAGTTACCTTTAACCAACTATTTTGTACCGCATCTTTCGCCATTTGCTCATTGCAACAAACTTTATAAGAAAAACGAACGAGTGAGGGTTGAAAGTAGTCAAATATCTCTTTAAACGCAGCTTCACTTCCTTGCTGCATTTCAATAACTAATAAGTCTATTTTGGCTTGTTCCATTTGTTAACTCATGCTTTGATCATTTCTCTTATGCAATAAAGACGAATCAACAGGTGGAAAGGTTCATCACTGCATAAAAAAACGCATTGCCACAAATACGGCAACACTAACAAATAAGGTTAAGTAAATACTTTTACTTTTAGCAGCTACCAGTACAGCTACGGTAGCTGCAACTAAGTAAGGGTTTTTCCAAGACAGCATTAACTGACCTTGCTGAACAAAAATAATAGGTACCCATATAGCCGTTAATACAGCAGGAGCACTAAAACTTAAAAAGCGGATCATTTTAGGGCCAAGTCTCACTGGCGTTTTTGGGTGTAAGAATAAATACCGTGTTGAGAATGTGATTAATGCTAATAAAAATATAGTAATTAATGTCATTTAACTGCCCTTTCTTACTTGTGCTAATTTAAACTTAGCTTGAATGCTGTAGCTTATGTAGCCTGCATACATACCCAGTAATGATGCCGCAACGAGATCTAATTGCCACTGAAGTAGTTTAAAAACAATGGAACAAATTCCTGCAACAATAACAGTTATCAGCATAGGAAAAGTGGTTACACTGGGAATAACTAACGCGATAAAAGTTACCGCAATAGCAAAGTCTAAACCTAGCGTGGTTAAGTCTGGTAGATACGCTCCCGCGAAAATGCCTATTATATTCCACAATAACCAGCAAACATAAAAGCTTCCCCCGGCGGCTAATGCATAAAAAAGTCGATATACACCTTTAAAAGCTTTGCTATCACCAGATAGGGCAAACAGCTCATCTGTTAACAAAAAGCCTAAACTCAAACGCCATTTTGCCGGTAAATGAGATATTTTATCGCGAAATGCAAGCCCATATAAAAAATGACGAGAGCTAATAATAAATGTTGTAAATAATACAGTAGCTAAAGGCGCATTACTGGCAATTAACTCTGTTGCTACCAGCTGTGCTGAGCCAGCAAATACAATTAAAGGCATTAATAATGCTTCAAGAACAGTAAAGTCTCGTTGAATAGCTAAAGAACCACACAGTATTCCCCAAGGGATCACCGCTAAATTAAGTGGCAACATATCCCAAAAGCCTTTTTTAAAAAGGTTTATAACTAGGGTCTTTTGAACGTTCATTTGAGTCTCTGCTATTGGTTGTTTTTAAGAGTTAAAGGTTAACGTTATTTACTAACTTTAAGCTTAAGCTCACTCTGGCGCTATTTCTTGTAAATTTGTACATTGGCGTTAGGCAATAATGTTGGCTTGAATGCATTTTTAACAAAACAAACAGTGTACCTGATACCACAGCAATATGACTAAAAGCCAACAAATTTTATAATAAAAATACAGAAAGTGATGTTAAAAGAGTTTTATCGATGTTATCGCCATTCACGCACTTAGAAACAAAAATACGTTTAACTGTAGGGTTTTTAAGCTTAGCTGTCGCTAGAGTTCGCTAAAGTATGTTATAAAAACGTTACAAAAATAATTTAATAATAACAACACATTATTCTTCGTTTTCAAGGAACATTTCACCAATGAAAGTTAAACACTCTTTATTAGCTAAAGCCCTTACAATTGCGCTTTCTAGTTCAGTATTACTTAGCGCCTGTGATACAAACACCAACACTTCTACCATTTCTGAGCAATCAAAAGCTGTAGAGCAAAATAAAATGGTAAGAGCGCAAAGTGAATCTTTATTTGCAGATTATGCACAAATGCGTGCCAATCAGGTCAGCAATGTCAGTTATAACTTACAAGTTATGGTTGGCAATCAATCTACAACTTTTTCAGGTACAACTGAAATTCAGTTTGACTTAGTTGCTAATAATCAAAATGATCTTACTATAGATTTTGACGCTGGTACTGTTGAAAACGTACTTGTTAATGGTAAGGCTGCTAATTTTAGTTATCAGCAGTGGTTTATTACTATACCTGCAGATGAATTAAGTACAGGCAAAAACACAATTACGGTGAGCTATGAGCGTGAATATGCCACCGATGGCTCTGGCTTGCATCGCTTTGTTGACCCTGAAAACGGCGAAGTATATTTATATACCGATTTTGAACCTTATGACGCAAACAAGCTTTTTCCTCATTTTGACCAACCTGACTTAAAAGCTACCTACACAATGCAGGTAACAGCGCCTAAGCACTGGCAAGTGATATCAGCAACACGCGAAACAAAAATAGACGAACAAGGTGAGAACAATCTGTGGCATTTTCCTACCTCGGCTAAGTTTTCTTCTTATGTATTTTCGTTACATGCTGGTAACTATGCGGTGTGGGAAGACAGCTTTGAAGATATTCCACTACGAGTGTTTGCTCGTCAAAGTCTAAAGCAGTACGTAAATACTGATGAGTGGTTTACGCCAACGAAACAAAGCTTTGGATTTTTTAACAAGTATTTCGATGTAAAATACCCATTTGGTAAATACGACCAAGTGGTAGCCCCTGACTTTAACGCCGGTGCGATGGAAAACGTAGGTGCGGTAACTTTTAGTGAGAACTATATTAGCCGTGGCGAAAAATCTACCCAAGCAAAAATGAGTTTAGCTAATGTTATTGCCCATGAAATGGCACATATGTGGTTTGGCGACTTAGTAACTATGCGCTGGTGGAATGGCTTATGGCTAAATGAAAGCTTTGCTACCTATATGGCTAATCTTGCCGTTGAAAAAGCCAGTGACTTTGAAAACCTATGGGATGTTTTTTACTCGGGTACTAAACAATGGGCCTATAGAAGTGATGACTCTGTTAATACTCATGCCATTGAACTACCTGTACCTTCAACAGGTGATGCCTTAACCAACTTTGATGGCATTACTTATGGTAAAGGTGCCTCAGTACTTAAACAGCTCCCCTTCTACCTTGGAGAAGAAAATTTTAGAGTAGGTGTTAGCAATTACTTGAAAAAGTTTGCTTATAAAAATACCGACCTTGATGATTTTATTGGGGAGCTTGGTAAAGCTGCAGGCAAAGACATGACCCAATGGACGCAAGATTGGCTATATCAAGCGGGTGTAAATACCATAAAAGTTAATTACCAATGTACAGATGGTAAAATATCATCGTTTGCTATCGATCAAACCGCACCTGAAAATTACCCAACACTTCGTGAGCAGCGTGTTCAAGTTGGTTTATATAACCTTGTTGGTGATACCATGAGCTTAACTCAAGCAACACCTATCACTTACAAAGGTGCCCGCACAGAAATTAACGATGTTATTGGGCAAAGCTGTCCCGATTTAGTGTATCCAAACGAAGCTGACTGGGGTTATGTTAAAGTTGATTTAGATGACAATTCTTTAGCCGCTGTTAATCAACATATTAACTCGATAGATAACACCACTATGCGCTTAATGTTATGGCAAAGCCTTGCAGATAGCGTTAATGATGCTAAGTTACCTGCAGATCAATTTGTTAACTTTGCAATTGCTAATATCGAAGGTGAAACTGATTACAATGTAGTGAGAAAAATCGCAGGTAGCCTTAGCTCTGCACTCGGTTATTTAACCACTGCAACACGTTTAGGCCAAAAAGATTACTCTGCAGTATATCAAGAGGTTGAAGATCTTTACTTAGACCTATTAGCCAAAGCTGAAGCAGGCTCTGATTTTCAAAAAATGTGGTACAGCCGCTATGTTTCAACAGCTAAAACGAATAAGCACCTCGCTAATTTAACTGATATTTTAAATGGCGAAAAAAGCTTTAACGGCTTAGCTATTGATCAAGATAAACGTTGGACCATTGTTGCGAAATTAAATCGCTATCAATATGGTAACTACCAAGCCTTATTAACCGCAGAGCAAGCTAAAGACAACTCTGATACTGGCGTTAAAAATGCTATTTATGCTGAAGTTCTTCGCCCTGAGGCCGAGGTTAAAGCCAAATGGTTTAATGTGGTTGTTAACAACCCTGACAAGCTTAAGCTTTCAACCCTACGGTACATTATGTGGGGATTATTCCCTTCAGAACAAGAAGCACTTGAAGCGCCATATAAAGATAAAATTTTAGCGCATATTCCTAAGCTTAATGAAGGGAGCGACCTAAGTTTGTTAGGGTCGTTTACTGGAAGCATGCTACCTTCAAGCTGTTCGGCTGAAAGCGAAAGTGAGTTGGCGAAATTAGTGACTGAATATGCAGATATGAAGCCACAAGCGCTTAAAAGTGTAAAAGCTACACATCAACAAGTCGGTCGCTGTATAAAAGCACTGAAATTGTTGAAGTAATGATAAAGGCTCCAAGAGCTTAAACACTTAGATGTAGGTTGGCGCTTATGCCGTCATGATTTAAAATAATTGTTGATGGGCTGAAGCCCAACCTACAAACAAGCAAAGAACAACATAAAAAATATATCAAGCACAAATGTAGGTCGGCATTTATGCCGTCATGATTAAAAAATAATTGTTGATGGGCTGAAGCCCAACCTACAACCAAACAAAGAACAACCTAAAAAATATATCAAACACAAATGTAGGTCGGCATTTATGCCGTCACGGTTTAAAATAATTTTGATGGGCTGAAGCCCAACCTACAAACAAGCAAAGAACAACATAAAAAATATATCAAGCACAAATGTAGGTCGGCATTTATGCCGTCATGATTAAAAAATAATTGTTGATGGGCTGAAGCCCAACCTACAAACAAGCAAAGAACAACATAAAACCTTAAAATAAAACACTTAGATGTAGGTTGGCGCTTATGCCGTCATGGTTTAAAATAATTTTGATGGGCTGAAGCCTGAGAGATCCCCACAAGTTTTCAATATAAACTATCAATAATAAGTGTTTCCATGGCACTTATTATCATCTTATCCGATAATTGATACCGTTTATATTGAATAATCCTTAGCGCCAAATATCCATAAGATAACACCCGTTTAGTTTTTACTGTATTTGCTTGAAATTGTCGGTGATATCCTGCTGTTTCAGCAGCTTTACCAACACAATACAAGTAAAATTGTACCATCATACTTAAGAGTAAAATAACCTGTAACCTTTCTACTGAGCGACTTAAACTCCGCGATAAGCCTAAGCCATAATATTCGTTTTTACAGTCTCTAAACGACTCTTCAATAGCCATTCTTCGTTTGTACATATTCACTAACTGATTCGCTTTAAAGGTTTCTCTGGGTAAATTTGAGACCAAAAACCAAGGCTCTTTAGCTGATTTTGCGTGTTTTTTATTAGTATTGCACTTTGTCGTTATACCTTGTCGATTAAGCTTATGACGTTGCATGCTTTTTCCCTTAAATAATACCCCCCCCCGACAATTAAATTGATGAGATTTTGATAAAACTACACCTTTGAGCTCACTCGGTATAGCCAGTGCAAAACGGTGACAATTACTGACATACTCCCAGCTTGTTTGCCCTTGAAGCTGACACTTAACCGTTCCCCTCGTTCTTGCCAGCCAAAACCATTGATGAGACTCAATCGCTTTAAACCATGGAACTTTAAAGCCGGCATCAGTGCAAATAATAGGCATAACACCTTCAGGTAATACCTTTTTCAAGTTAGCAATAAAGCTCAGATGTACTTGATGGTTACCATGTTTTATTTCAGGATGGACTTCTTCATAAATAGTCACCGCACGTCCTTTTATAGAAATTGCGGCTCTTAGCATAACAAAGTTATAGTTATAAACTGTGGACCAGTCGACATGTATAAGCGGGTTAGCGGTTGTAGCAAATAAGCGTGCTATGTTTTGATAGTATGACAGCCTATTTCGATGTAACCGTTCATTACCAAGTAGCCTATCGACGCGTTTAATCGCATGTTTTTCAGATTTTTGATGCAAGCTAGCTGAATGCCTACCCATCGAGGTTAAGGCTAATGAAGCTCCGTTGATGAGGCTATTGGCTGTAATAAAAAGAGATTTTTGTATTCGAGGGTCTAAAGAGATTGAATCACAAGTGAATAAGTTTGATAATGTAGTCATAGCGCTTGTATTTGGTTAAATTTGTTTTTTGTGGTGATTAACATATTACCAGATATCAAGCGCTTACTCTTCAAACTTGTGGGGATTCCTCAGGCTGAAGCCCAACCTACAAGTTAGCATCAAACAAACCTAGCTTTATATTATCTCTTCATTCTATTTATCGGTTATAATGCTTTTAGTTGGGTAAATCGCCCGTATTTTTATCTCGGCACATTAATGTCGTTAGGATTGTTATGAAGAAAACATTTTCACTTGTTCACGAAAAAATTAAACGCCCTCGCTTGATTGATGCAATTAAGCATGAAGTAAAAAAATACGTTAAGCGTGAACGTAATAAAAATTTACCTGAAGGTGCTGACTTTCTAGATTTTGACTGCCGCTACGGACAAACCAAAGATGACACCAAAGAAATACATTTATCGGCGATAAACAAATGTATTGATGAGGCTGATAAGCTTGGAATAGACTCTTTTTATCTTGAAATATTAGCTAAGCCTGGTTTTCGCAGATCTGCAAATAACGACATAGACGAAGAAGAACTAGACCAATAATCAAAAGCAATAAAAATAAAAAGGGAGTTAGCGTTAAACTAACTCCCTTTTTTATTACCAAACTATATTAGAGAAGTAATAATTGCAGATAATGCTTTGTTATAAATCATAACCTATATGTTGATGCACTCTAACAACCAACTCTTCTCGATCGTTAACATAATCAAGCTTATTAGCAACCTGACGTAAAGCCTGCTCAACTTGGTTTAAAAATTTACCATAGCCATAACTTGTTTTATCTTCTTTAGTTGCTACAAAAACAACTTGTACAGATTCAACTAAGCTTTCACCTTCACTAATAAACGAAAGATTACCTGTAGGTTCAAACGGATTAAAACCTAATTTTAAAATTTCGCCATCTTCTTTAATACTCGATTCTTCTCGCGATCGTAAAATCGGAAACTTATCATTAGCAATTACAGCCCCATCAGTTAAATGGTACTGCTTAGCTGCGGCTACAACAGCCTCGTTTATTTCATTATAAAGTGATTGAAAAGGCTTACTGCTTGATTTATCAAACTCAACTAAATTTTTAATTCTGCGGTTAATTGGAATATCAGCCACTACATAATTTAATACGTCTCTTTTAGCTGGCATAGTGACATCATCAGCTGCATAGCGGTTTTTAATCGTTCTAAATTTATGTGAGGTCATACCCGTAACCCCTTTATCTTTAGCGAACAAATCATAAGTTGAGTGCTGGTGATCACGTAAACGTACTGTAGTATCTTCTAAGCCAATTTCTTGCATAAACTCTTTTAATGCAATTGACACCTTTTTATGGAACTTAGCCGAGTCTAGTCTAACATCGTCACCATTTGCCAAATATAAAAGGGTAAGTTTGTCTACACGTTTATCACCAACTGCATAGCTGTTTTGACTGTAGTGATTTCGAGGGTTATATAAAAATAAAATTTGTTGCGATGTTTCTACCGTTATTCTTTCTGGGCTGTAACGTACACGAGCAAATTTATCACTGGCTATAAATTGTCCACTTTCAATATCATATTTATTATTAACATCAAAAAATGTATCAGCAAATAATTGATATAAGGCTTTGTAAGGTTCGTTACTTGCTTCATCAATAAGGTTAGAATGCTTGTCAATTAAGGCATCAGTTAATGGTAACTTTACCATAATATACTGATTACTCCGTGCTGATTGTGGTAAAAACACTTTATGATGTTGAGTGCTACGGGTACGAGAGATTGCCATAATATATTTCCATTTATGATTATAATTGGTTTGATTATACCTAACTATTTACGAATAAAAAGTGACTAAAATCAATTAAGTGAGCCAAAAAATATTGAAGGAAGGCTACAGGCCTTCCATGCAGTATTTTAATGTATTTATAACTAATTTGATTAATTTAACGCTTTAGCAAAATTTCTTGCTTTATCAAGATCTTCTGGAGTATCAACACCTTCAACTGGTAGACGAGTTTGCGCTATAGCCACATGAATTTTTTCACCTTGCCATAATACTCTCAACTGCTCTAGAGACTCAACTTGCTCTAATTGACTTGTCGGCCAAGTTACATAATCGGTGATGAAACCAGCGCGGTATGCATAAATACCAATATGACGCTGATAAAACGGACCTATTTCGGTAACTGTTTGTTGATTTAAAAAACGATTACGATCATAAGGGATCGTTGCTCTGCTAAAGTACAATGCATAACCCTCTTTATCGCACAGCACCTTTACCGCATTAGGATTGAACGCTTCTTCAACGTCAGTAATAGTCATCGATAAGGTCGACATTCTTGCTTTCGACTGACTTGATAAATTAAGTGCTACCTGACGAATATTTTCGGGTGGGATAAAAGGCTCATCACCTTGTACATTAACAATAACTTGCTCAGGAGAAAATTGATACTGAGATACTACTTCAGCTAAACGTTCGGTACCTGACTGATGATCAGCACGAGTACGACATACTTCGCCGCCAAAGCTTTCAACTGCAGTGGCGACTTTATCATTGTCAGTTGCAACTATTACCTTACTTGCGCCGCTACTTAATGCTTTTTCAACTACCCACTGAATCATAGGTTTTCCAGCAATATCAGCGAGCACTTTTCCTGGCAGGCGCGAAGACTCATACCTAGCAGGTATTATTACAATAAAAGACATAAAGGTACTCTAGCTATTATCAGTATCAGTTAAACGTTGCGCTTCACTTTCTAGCAGCACAGGAATGTCGTCAACAATGTTATAAACTAATCGATCAAAATTACAAATCAGTTGCTTCTGTTCTTTTTTGTAATCTAATTTTCCTTTACACACTGGGCACGCTAAAATTTCTAATAGTTTAATATCAAAGGCCATTTTAAATTCTCTTAGTTCTCTAATTGCTTATTAATAAGCATTCTATTTCATTTATTAAATTGTGTATTCTATTATTACTGTCATCGCTATTAAAACTAGCGTTTACAGGTAGGTACCACCAATGTTCTTTAGCAAAACCATAGCATTTAACCGCGTCTTTTTCTGTCATTAATAACGGTGCGTTTGCGGTAAACTCATTAAAACTTAATTCATTATAAGCTTGATGATCAATAAAGCCTTTGCTGTGCTCAAGTGTTAAACCCAATGCCATTAATGTATTGAAAAAACGCTGTGGGTCGCCAATACCTGCTATCGCATTTACTTTATCATATTGCTGACAAAACTCGTCAATGGTTAACCGTTGCCCTGATAACAAGTTAACTATAGTAGTAGCCTTTAACTGCATAATTGCATACGGCAACGTTAATTGTTCAGTGGCTAACAGCTCACCATTTACGATCAAATGTGAGGTACTATTAAGTCGAGATTTACCTTCTCGCAAAGGCCCTGCTGGTAATAAAAAACCATTCCCAAAAAGTCTTTTTCCATCGATTACAATAACTTCAATATCTCGTTGTAAACGATAATGCTGTAAACCATCATCTGCAATAATTAACTGACACCCTTGCTCTGCTAGCACGTGAGCGCTAGCAACTCGATCTGCACCTACTACAACGGGGATTTTACAGCGTTGGTAAATAAGATAAGGTTCATCGCCAGCTTCACCAGCGGTTGATTTATCATCAAGTAAATACGGATAATGGCTTGCCTTTCCACCATAGCCACGACTTATCACACCAACTTTAATACCTAAAGACGTACACTGCTCAATTAAATATATTACCAGTGGCGTTTTACCATTGCCACCAATGCCTATATTGCCAACAACTACCACTGGCAGTTGTGTTTTAATGCGCTGTTTTATGCCAATACGATACAATAGCACTCTGAGTGAAGTTAATAGATAAAACAGTAAAGAAAAAGGTAATAATAAAGGCACTAGCAACCACTTAGCCGCATGTTGATGAAACCATACTTTTTCAATGAGTCGCATTGTTCACCTTCTGCTCAGTTAATGTATTCAATACGCTTATCCAAATTGAAAACGGTGTAATTGTGCATAAGCACCGTCTTTAGCAATAAGTGAGGCATGATCGCCTTGTTCTACAATTTCTCCTTGCTCCATTACAATAATTTTATCCGCGCTTTCAATTGTTGATAATCGATGAGCAATAACAATGCTAGTGCGGTTTTGTTGTAAAAGACGCAGCGCATCTTGAATATGACGCTCAGATTCAGTGTCTAAAGCACTGGTGGCTTCATCAAGAATTAAGAATGGTGCATCACATAAAAGTGCCCGAGCAATAGCAACACGCTGACGTTGTCCTCCCGAGAGCAATGCGCCATTGTCACCAATATTAGTGTCTAATCCTTTGGGTAGTTTATTTGCAAATTCCATAACATGGGCTTTAGTTGCTGCATCGATTATTTCTTCGCGAGTAGCATGCGGTTTGCCATAGGCAATATTATTAGCCAATGAATCGTTAAATAGCACGACATGCTGAGAAACATAGGCAAACTGTTTACGTAAATCTTTCAATTTAAAGTTGAGAATATTTTCACCGTCAATCAATACTTTACCAGCTGTGGCATCGTAAAAACGAAGTAATAATGAGCTCGCTGTACTTTTACCACTGCCCGAACGTCCAACTAGGGCCACTGTTTCGCCAGCATTGGCACTAAAGCTTAATTGCTTAAGTGCTAGTTTATCGTCACCTTCATAAGAGAAATCAACCTTTTCAAAGGCTAAATTACCTTTAGCTTTTACTAGCGGTAATGTTCCTGTGTCATTTTCGGATGCTTGATCTAACACTTCAAAAATACTTGAACAGGCGGCCATTCCTTTCTGAAATTCACTATTAACATTGGTTAATTGCTTTAACGGATTCATTAACATAGTCATATAAGTAACTACCGCAATAAAAGCACCAGGCTTAATATCTGACAATTCGGGCGTGGTTACTATGTATAAAATAAAGGCGAGTGCAAACGATGCAATAATTTGAATTACAGGTACGCTAGCAGCTCGTGCAATAACCATTTTCATGCGCTGCTGGCGATTATTTTTATTAATTACATTAAAACGGTCAAATTCACGTTG
Organism: Thalassotalea piscium; assembly: GCF_030295935.1. Taxonomy (NCBI): domain Bacteria; kingdom Pseudomonadati; phylum Pseudomonadota; class Gammaproteobacteria; order Alteromonadales; family Colwelliaceae; genus Thalassotalea; species Thalassotalea piscium. Next base: position 1,288,310 of record NZ_AP027362.1, on the reverse strand, counting down.
TTGACCATCAAAAGTTAATACGACCTTGTGACCATTAAATGTTTGTTCGGCTGCCGTAGTTACTTCGCCCATAGCGCCTTGAATGTCTTTACTTACTTTGCGAAAACGTCGAGAAACTTGAGTAATAATAAGCGCAATAAGTGGCACAATAAGTAAAAATATTGCCGAGAGCTGCCAGCTAAAATAAAACATCATCGCAATTAAACCGATAACAAAAACACCTTGCTGAACTAAAGTCAGTAATGCTTTACTGGTCGCATTTAGCACTTGTTCGGTGTCGTACGTTAACTTTGAAATTAACGTACCTGTAGACTCTTTATCGTGAAAGCTTACTGGCATGGTCATAATATGTTCAAATATATGCTGCCTTAAATCTGCAACTACATGATTACCCACCCAAGCTAAACAGTAGTTAGCAATAAAGTGACTTACGCCACGCACAATAAAACAGACAATAACGAACAAGGGTGCCCATTTCATAAAATTAGGATCGGCACCAGTCAAGCCATCATCAATTAAAGGCTGCAATTTTGATAAAAAAAGTAAATCAACACCGGCGTAACTTAACATACCAATAATAGAAACGATGAAACCTGCTTTGTAAACTTTGGCGTATGTCATTAACCGCTTAAAGTTTTGCCAAGTTGATATTGGTAATTGTTGGTGCTCTGTTTGTTTATTTAGTTCTGGGATAGCTGACATTAAGTCTCTCAATAAGCCCGTAAATCAGTAATTCATTAATAATTCAATTATTTTAGCCTTAATTATCGTACTAACCAAGCGATAAACCTGCTAATTTGCAAACCAGTATGGCCAATCGTCAAATCGATAACGGCTTACCTCAATCCCTTTGCTTCGCATTTGGAATGTTATCATTCCGCTATCAGCAGTATTAAGCACATTAACATTAAGCTTTTGATATCGCTCTACAACAGTGTTAGCGGGCATGCGCCAATGATTTAAAAAACCAGCACTAAATACAGCATAGTCCGGCGCAATAGCTTTAATAAATGCAGTGCTTGATGATGTTTTTGAGCCATGATGTGGTGCAACCAATACTTTAGACGCCAAATAACTGTCAGTAATATCTTTACTGTTAGCCTGAAGTTTACTCACTAATAACTTTTCTACTTTTTGACTGATATCACCCGTTAGCAACACGCTGTTATGCTGATCAGAAATACGCACCACACAAGAGTCATCATTATCAGCACCTTTAATTTCGCCAGGAGATACTATATCAAGCGTTAATTGCTGCCATTGGTAACTATTACCAGCAATACAACGATGGCTGGCATTAATCGCTTTATCATTGGTCATAAGATTTGAAATAAGCAATTGTTCGTGTAATTCAATAAAACCGCCAGCATGATCATTATCATCATGGCTTATAATTAACCAATCGAGTTGCTGTACACCATTCTCTTGAAAGTAAGGTAATAGTACCGACTCTGCCATTGAAAATCCGCTTGGATAACTTGCTCCAGTATCATAAAGTAAAATACGTTGGTTTTTTTCAACGATAACTGCAAGGCCATGACCAACATCCATCACTTTAACTGTCCATTCACTTTTCGATTTAAAACCTAGTACAGAAATATTAGCAACAATTAATATTAACGGCAGCGCCATCCATTTTCGTTGTTTTGGGGTAATAACAAACGAGAAAATAATGCAAACAACCGCGATAAAAATAAAACACCAATGGGTATGCGATAAATTCACTACAGCCCATGGTAGCTCTGCTAAAAAAGTTAAATATTGCCAAAGCCACGATAAGATAACTAATACAATATCAATAACAAAAATGGCTAAAACTGTAGAAATTGTACTTATAAGTAATGCAAAAATAGATAAAGGTAGAATAATAATACTCACTAATGGCACAGCTACTAGGTTTGCTAAAACAGCCACAAAAGAGACTTGCCCAGACAACAGCGTTGCCAATGGCAGCATTAACAAAGTTAACATTACTTGCAAATATAATAACTGCCGACATTTTTTAAATAGATAAGCGAATAAAGTATCTTTTTCTTTTTGATGATAAGAGAAAAGCTTATTGAAGCGCCAAATAATAAAAAAAATACAGACAACAGCATAAATAGAGAGCCAAAAACTCATTGATATTAAGCTCATTGGCATCAACAATACAATAATAAACAATGAAAGAGCTAACCAACTCAATACGCTAATATTGATAGCCATTAATCGAAAGAATAGGAACAAATAGATCATTACTAGTGCACGCAATGTGGGTACAGAGAACCCTGCTAAATACGCATAATAACCGGCACAACCCGCACTAAAGAGTAGGGCAAAAATACGTATATTACGGTTTAAAAGTTTACCTAAAGTAACTGCTGTTTGTTGATTAGAATATGTAAACCTCGACATTAATTTATGCAAAGGAAACGCCCGTATTATCGCTAATATTAAAAAATAACTGAAGCCACCAACAATGCCTATATGCAAACCTGATATTGCAATTAAATGCTGAATTTGTGTATGTTGTAATATCTGCCAATGATCTTTATTTAAACTACTGCGTTCACCAAATGTTAGCGCTTGTATAATTGCAGAGAGATTATGACTAGGTAGCACAGCCTTAAATGTCGAAAATTGCTGCTGTCTATGGTTAATTACATTGCTAATTAATTGGTGTTTTTTATTTTTTCTTACATAGCCAGTTGCATGTATATTATAACGGCGTAACCAAGTCTGATAACTAAAGCCTCCCTCATTAGCTAAACCATGTGCGGGTTTAAATTTAACAAAAAATTGCCAATGCTGCCCTTGTTGAAGCTGCTGTGTTGGGCTATCCCAACTTAATCTAATACTTATAGGCTGCTTTAGTACCTGACTATTTAATTGATGAGCAATAAAGTTAAACCGACAACGCTGCGCTTCGCATGCTGGTATGGTATTAACTTCTCCATGCACTAATACCTCTTGATAGGCAAGCATGCTAGAATTAAGTTGATTAGTTGACCAAATTTGTTGATATTGACTCGCAATGAATAACACCCATGCACAACCTAATAAAAGTGCTGAGTATCTGCGAGTAGATTGATTGATATAAGCAAGCAAGAAGCATAAAATAAGCAAACCAACATAAAATAATGCTGGCTCTATTGGCAATATTAGTGAGAATATAGCCCCGATAAAAAATGTAACTAGCCACCAATCCATAGTGATTACTTATCCTAATTTAGTGAAAATATGCCAAAAAAAACGATAAAACGCTTTCTGCCAGACCACCAAAAGATCAAGTCTAATAAGCACTTACAAATTTTTGGTGACTTGCTAAATAATGGTAATTTATGGCACTTAAACCGTCGCTCTGTAGCTAAAGCCTTTGCTGTAGGTTTATTTTTTGCGTTTATCCCTGTGCCTTTTCAAATGGTATTAGCAGCTGGTGTAGCTATTATAGTACATTCTAATCTACCACTATCAATCGCTTTAGTTTGGATCACTAACCCGTTGACAATGCCAGCTATTTTCTACTGTTGTTATGTTGTTGGAACATGGATTTTAGGTAGTTCAAAACAAGAGTTTGTGTTTGAAGCTAATTGGCAATGGGTTGTTAACAGCCTTTCAACTATTGGTCCTTCATTTTTACTCGGGTGTATTGTGTTAGCGACGGTGTTTGCGTGTTTAGGTTATTTTGGTATTTTAGGTTTATGGCGCTACTCTGTGAATAAAGAGTGGAAAAAAAGACAAGATCGCTGATCTTAACTCTTGTTGAGAGCGTCACTTAAAACATCATTTCAAATTACCCTTATATTTGTCCTAACACTTGGGCTGGTTCAATTTTAGTCGCTTGCCAAGCAGGGTAAATAGTAGCAACTAGGCTTAAAAACAAGGCAATAGTAATAGTGATAATTACGTCTGAGCTTTGTAAATAACTTGGTAAAAAGTCGATAAAGTATACATCTGAAGATAAAAATTTAGTTTGTAAAGTAGTTTCAATTACTGTGATTATATCGGTTAAATTTAGCGCAAAATAACACCCTAATAAGCCACCTACAACACAACCAATTACACCATTAACAGTGCCTTGCAACATAAAAGTTAACATAATGGTACGATTACTCGCCCCCATTGTTTTTAAAATAGCAATATCGCCCTTTTTTTCATTCACTATCATGATCAACGTAGACACAATATTAAAACTGGCAACAGCTATTACTAAAACCAAGACAATATACATTACCATTCGTACCAGTTGAATATCATTGAATAAGCTACCGTGAACATGAGTCCAGTCATAAATATACAGGTAATGGTCTGTTTTTGCGGCAGCTTCTCTAACTATACGCGGCGCTCTAAACACGTCAGTAACCGTTAATCTTAAGCCTTGTACCTGATCCATTTGATAGCCTAGTAAGTCTTGAGCAAGCGCAAGTGAAATATAGCTCTGACTTTGATCAATAGCACCACCAAAATTAAAGATACCCACAACTTCTAGCTGCCGTTTAATTGGCGCAGCAAATTGCTGAGCAAGATCGGCTTTTACACCATTATGCTCTTTGGTTTGATCAGGTAACAATATTTGTACTTTATCACCAACTGTTAAACCAAGCTTTTGTGCAATTCCAGAGCCTATCACTACCGTATTATTTCTTGATAAGTCTTGCCATCGCCCATCAGTAATATACTGCCCTATTGCAGATACCTGATGTTCAAGCCCAATATCGACACCTCTAAGTTCAACGCCTTTAAGTTGTTCCTTTTTTTGCATCATCCCTTGTGCTTTAATTAAAGGTGCAATAGCGATAACGTCTGGATGTTGATTAATCAACTTAGCTTCAACAGGCCAATTAGTAATAGGTTTATTAACACCAATAAGTTCAACATGAGGTACTACAGAGAGTAGGTGTTTAGCCAGTGCACGCTCAAAACCATTCATTGCTGATAACACTACAATTAATACGGTAACGCCAAGTGCAATACCAATAGTTGAAGACGCTGAAATAAAAGAAGCAAATCCATTGTTTTGACGGCTTTTAATATACCGAGCACCTAAGAAAAAACTTAACGAATTTAACATCACTACTTTGCTACCGTTTCAATAGAAGACAATTGTCCGTGTACCAAACGTAATTGCCGATCCATTCTGGCTGCTAAGGTTAAGTCGTGAGTTACAATAACAAAGCTTGTTTGTAATTGCTGATTTAGCTCTCTTAATAATTGATAAATTTGCTCAGCTGTATCGAAATCTAAGTTACCAGTAGGTTCATCAGCTAATACTAATGAAGGCTCAGTCACTAATGCCCGAGCTATAGCGACACGTTGCCTTTCTCCGCCTGATAACTCAGAAGGTAAATGATGACCTCTATGGCTTAAGTTAACTTTTGCTAACATTGCATCAGCAAGTGTTTTTGCTCTTTTAGCAGACTCTCCGCGGATCAATAATGGCATAGCTACATTTTCTTGTGCGGTAAAATCCATCATTAAATGATGAAATTGATAAACAAAGCCAATGTGTTTATTGCGTAACTGAGCTTTTTCATTTTCAGATAAGTTAGCAATGTCTACTCCGTTAATAAGTACTTGACCGCTAGTTGCAGTATCAAGTGCTCCGGCTAAATGTAAAAAGGTACTTTTACCGCAACCAGAACTGCCAACAATTGCGAGAAGCTCTCCTTGTTGTACATCTAAATCCAATCCATTTAAGACTTTGGTTTCTACAGGGCCTTGATTATAAGCTTTAGATAAACCAATGCATTGCAAACTAACACTCATATTATTACTCATTTCGTAGCACCTCAGCAGGCAATGTTTTAGACGCATGATATGCAGGGTATAGCGTGGCTAAAAAACTCATTGCTATCGCTGAAAATGCGATAACCAACACATGCAAACTATTAAGCGCTATCGGTAATTCTTGTGAGCCGCCGCCCAGTAAACTTAAACCAAGTGCCGATAGTAAAGCATTTAAGTTAAGTGCTAAAAGAACACCGAGAACTACACCAAATAATGTGCCCCACAGTCCATTAATCATACCTTGGCTAATAAATATTTTAACAATGTTATAACGGGTCATGCCAAAGGTTTGTAAAATAGCAATTTCGCCGCGTTTATCAATAACCACCATGACTAAAGCTGACACTATATTAAATGCTGCAACAGCAATAATAAGCGCTAAACTTAGTCCCATCATATTTTTTTCCATCTTTACAGCGCCAAATAAGCTGCCTTGTGAAACTTTCCATGAGGTAAATTTAAACTGTGGAAACTTTTGCTTTAGATCAGCAATAACATAATCTACATTGAATGCGTCATCTAAATAAAGTCGAAGCTGACTAATATCATTATCTTGGCGCCTTAACATTTTAGCTGCGCTTTCGCTGGTTAAGTACACCATAGAGTCATCAACTTGAGAGCCCACATTAAATAAGCCCACTAAAGTAAACGTTCGCTGCATTGGCATACGCCCCATAGGTGTGAAAACCGTTTTATTTGGCAATAACAATCTCACTTTCTCACCTATATCTACTTTAAGTTCTCGCGCGAGAGATTCCCCCATGACCACAGAAAATCTATGCGTATTCAAATCGTGTAACTGTCCGTAGGTCATTCTATTTGCAACAATATTGTGCTGTTCAAATTCTGGAATTAGTCCCTGCATTAATATCATTCGAATGGCACTTGTCGATTGAACAAGTGCTTCACTTTCAATAAGCGGTGTAACCTGTTTTACATGTTTAACAGTTAACAACTCTTCTCTAAAGGGTTGCCATTGCTCGAACGGGGATTGATCTTTTGTTGCCACTAACACATGAGGAACTAAACCCAAAATACGCTTTTTAAGTTCTCCCTCAAAACCATTCATTACCGATACAACAGTGATCAATGAAGCGACACCTAATAAAATGCCAACGATGGAAAAAAAGGTAATGAAAGAAACAAAGCCAGTACGACTTCTACTTTTGCTGTAACGTAAACCAATAAAAAAACTGACAGGTTGAAACATTGACCGTAATATTAACCAGTTAAGGTGTAAAAATTTACACGAATAAATATTGCAAAAGGATAACACAGTCGGCACTATTTACGTTTAAAAATTAATTTACCATCATTAAATTCATCGTAAAAAGTATTTTTATTGATACTCAAAGCGATAACCACAATAAATGATGCTAGGGGGTGTTGATCTTTGCTGTACATTTTTGCAGCGATTTATTTGGTGTTTATACAAGGCTGAACTTATGTAATGGGGTTGTTCCCCATAAATAAGTAAAAACGCCGTAGAAAAACCAAAGAGGCGCTGTCCTACGGATACGTTTAAACATGATTTACTTTTCGTTCTAGCTCATTTATGTAGTATAACTACACTTTACTCGCTACGCCTCAATTAAACCATGTATAATTCATACAAAATTTGTACTCAAAAGTTCAACACGCCCTAGCATTAAACTCATTACTATCAAGAGAGATCTCGCGCGGTCATATGGAAAAATCTAATGTAGCAATTAATGACAAAAAGCTCTTATTAGAGATCGAATCATTAAAGCACAGCAGTAGCTTAGAGCAAGGAATAAATGAAGTTTTACGAATGACAGCGCAAGGTGAAAAGCTTGATTTTATTCTCAAAACTCTATGTGAAAAAGCACAATTATATAACAAAGATATGATTTGTTCTGTATTACAACTTGATAACGAAACTAACACCTTACACCCTATTGCTTCAATTTCCTTACCTAAGTTTTATTGTGATGCTTTAGACGGCGTTCATATTGGTTCAAGCGTTGGCTCATGTGGAACTGCAGCCTACAAAAAAGAACGCGTTATTGTTGAAAACATAAAAACTCACCCTTATTGGGCTCAATACCGAGAACTCGCCTTGTTTGCTAATTTACAAGCTTGCTGGTCTGAGCCTATTATCGGCTCGAGTGGTAAGGTTTTTGGTACATTTGCCATGTACTACCAAGAACCCAAAGCGCCAACCAATAAAGACCTACATTTTATTGAAGTAAGCGCTAATTTAGCTGCCATCGTCTTTGAAAGCCATGAAACACAGCAACAATTACTTCAAGCAAATACCCGTTTAAGCCATACTATTGATCAGCGTAATATAGAGCTAGAGCGAGCTAATAATAATTTAGAAAAGCTATTAAAACAGCAAAACGATGACCATTTAAAACATATTTTCAGTGAAAAGTTGCAAACCACTAAAAGCTTAGTGGTTGGTTTAGCTAACAGAATTAACACGCCCGTTTCTCTTGCATTAACCTCAATTGGCACTGCTGAGCAACAAATTCAAAAACTACAGCAAGCTGTTCAAGCTAATAAACTAAGTCGTTCAGAAATGGAAAGAACGACATCCATTATTGCCGATAGTCTTAAATTAAGCCATGAAAAACTAATACTCACTTCGGCTTTACTCGAACAATTTAATGACCTAAGTACCCTCGAAGATAACTACCAAGTTACTTTTGAACTTGACACGTTATTAAATGAACTTAAAGCGAGTTTAGTCAACTTACCCAAACATTATAGTATCGAAATGGAAACCGATAAAATATTGCTTACTGCAAATAAAAATGCAATTTGGAAAGTGTTACATCAATTAATTGAGAATAGTATTATTCATGGTTTTGCCGGTAAAACTAAAGGCAAAGTATTTATTAGCGCAAGTCAAAAAGGAAAGCAAATAATCATTAATTATCAGGACAATGGTAATGGAATCCCCAAAGTAAACAAGCAAAAAGTATTTGAACCTTACTTCACCACCAAAGCAAAAGAAGGTAGTAGCGGTTTAGGTTTACCAATAATTTCAAGCTTATTAGAAACTACATTGTCAGGTCAGATAACATTAGTTGACTCTCCAGTTGGCACTCGCTTTGAAATAATTTTAAATCAACGTTAGTAAATTATTTATTTGTACAAACATCGGTACGCATAAATGTAAAGATATGTTTCGGTTGGTAGCAATATTAACCTGCAGCCTTTACTATATATTTTCTATGGTTTTGTTAAATCTACCAAACCATGAACTTAATTTTTCGCCCAAACCAATATACTTAATTTAGTGTCTAACGTTAGTTATATAAAAATAGAAAATATCACTCAATTAAAATATTGGTATTAATATGAGTACTACAAATGAAATTAATGCTAACAAGTGCTGTTTGCTCTTCCCTACTTTTAATATCGGGTTGTAACACTGCAGAACAAACTACAACAAAAACATCTGAAGCACCTGCTTTACAAAAGTCAGCTCTTACCACAGGTATTAGCTTAGCTAATATGGACAAGTCTGTTCGTCCACAAGATAACTTTTATCGTTATATCAATGGTGGTTGGTTAAAAAATACAACTATTCCAGGTGATAAAACGGCTGTTGGCTCTTTTTACGACTTAAGAGATACTGCTGATGATAATGTTAAAGCAATTATCGAAGAATTAGCAGCAACAAAAAACTTAAAAGAGGGAAGCGATGAACAAAAAGTTGCAGACTTATTTCGTTCATACATAGACACTGAAACACGTGACTCTTTGGGTATCAAACCTATTCAAGGTATTCTTGATACGATTGCAGCGATTAAAAACAAAGACGAATTAGCCACATTTTTTGGTGAATACCAAGCCTCTGGCATTTCAAGCCCTCTTGCTTTCTATATCAGTGTTGATGCAAAAGACTCATCTCGTTACGCTACACACATTTGGCAAAGTGGATTAGGCTTACCAGATAAAGACTATTATTTTAATGACGCTGAACGTTTTGTAAAATTACGTGAAGGCTACATTAAACACATTGAAAATATGTATAACTTAGCGGGTTTAGAAAACGGCAGCGAAGCGGCTCAAACAATTATGGCCTTAGAAACTAAGTTAGCCGATTACCATTGGACCCGTGTTGAATCGCGCGACAGTGCTAAGCGTTATAATAAGTTTGCTGTAGCAGATTTAAACACCTTAACTGACACGTTTAATTGGAATGCCTTTTTAACAGCCCAGGGTGTTGAAAAACAAAAAGATATTATTATCAACCAACCGAGTTTTGTTAAGGGTTTTGGTGAGACATTTGCACAAGTATCACTCGAAGATTGGAAAACATATCAAACATTCCACACCTTAAGTACTTTTGCAGGCTCATTAACAACAGCACTAGATAAAGAAAACTTCGACTTCTTTTCAAAACAGTTAAGCGGACGTGAAGAACAACGCCCTATGTGGAAGCGCGGTGTAGCAGTTGTAAACAGCAACCTAGGTGAAGTTATTGGTAAGGTTTACGTTAAGCGTCACTTTAAACCTGAAGCAAAATCACGCATGAGTCAGTTAGTGGAAAATTTACGCAGTGCTTACGGAGAATCAATCAATGAACTTGATTGGATGTCTGAAGATACTAAAAAAGCAGCTCAAGTTAAGTTAGCCGCATTTACTCCTAAAATTGGTTACCCTGACAAATGGGAAGACTATTCAGCACTTGAAATTAACGCTGACGACTTAGTGGGTAACCGTATTCGTTCAAATAAAGTTTCTCACCAAAAGCAAATCGAAAAACTAGGTGGTCCAATTCGTGATTGGGAGTGGGGCATGACGCCACAAACAGTTAACGCTTATTATAACCCAACCGTTAATGAGATCGTTTTTCCTGCAGCAATTTTACAGCCTCCTTTTTTCAATATGGCGGCTGACGATGCGGTAAACTATGGTGGTATTGGCGCAGTAATTGGTCATGAGATGGGCCATGGGTTTGATGATCAAGGTAGCCGTTATGATGCTGAAGGTAATATGCGAAACTGGTGGACAGAATCAGACTTAGCTGAATTTGGAAAGCGCACTGAAGTATTAGTTGAGCAATATAATAACTATCAAGTATTTGATGATCTAAATGTTAATGGTGAACTTACCTTGGGTGAGAACATCGGTGATTTATCTGGTGTTACTATTGCTTATAAAGCTTATAAAGCCTCGTTAAACGGTAAAGAAGCACCTGTTATTGATGGTTTAACTGGAGATCAACGTTTCTTTATGGGCTATGCTCAAATTTGGCGTTCAAAAATGGTTGAAAAAACGATGCGTAACCGTGTAGCAACTGATCCTCATTCGCCAGGTGAATTCCGTGCGTTAGGCTCTTTGTCTAATATGCCAGAGTTCTATGAAGCATTTGGCCTTAAAGAAGGTGATGCCATGTATATTGCCCCTGAAAAGCGTGTGAAAATTTGGTAAAAACCTATTTTAATCGATAGATTATACTTAAACAAAAAAAGGAGCCTAGGCTCCTTTTTTTTGTTCCTTACGCATAAAAAATTAATAGTAATTAAGTAAGCGTCGGTTAAACCACACCTTTTCAATAATCGCCAAACTAAATAAACTCCTCAATAATTTACTATTGAGGATATATCATGACCCGAAGAACGTTAGATGATTGGACGAAACTTATTGAACAACAAGCCCAAAGTGGCTTATCTATTCTTGCTTTTTGTAGGCAACACCTGATACCTACGTCAAATTTTTATAAATACCGACATAAAATTGAACACCTCAATCAAACATCGGGTTTTGTAAAAGCTAAGGTAGCAACAAAGGTAACAACTCAACCTGCCGATGCAACAATACACATAGTCTTTGGCGACACAAGGTTAACGCTACCTCATCATTGCGAACCAACATGGTTAGCTGAACTTATTAAAGCGTTACACGCATGAAGATGTTTGTTGATGTGCCTGATGTCTATTTACACCGCCAGTTTGTCGACTTTCGCAAATCCATTAATGGTTTATCGGCTTTGCTCGATAGTGAGCTGCAATTACCCGTGCTCTCTGGGGCTTTGTTTGTGTTTTGTAATAAAGGTCGCGATAAATTAAAAATTTTGTATTGGGATCAGACGGGTTTTGCGCTGTGGTATAAACGCCTTGAGCGAGATAAATTTAAGTGGCCAACAAGGTTAACTGAATCGACCATGGAGCTCACCGAGCAGCAATTACATTGGCTGTTATCTGGCTTTGATGTGGTGGGCCATCAAGCGATGAGCCTCGATAATTTGTCCTTATAACCTGCGATCATAAGCAGCAGTTATCGATCACGAAATAGTCTAGGTAATAACAACAACTTAACCATTTACTCTGGTAAAATAACTGCATGAATACCAAGACTAAACTTCACCAACGTATTGCTCAGTTAGAGCGGTTATTAGCAGAAAAAGACGCACGTTTACTGTTCCTTGAAGAGCAGTTTCGCCTAGCGCAGCAAAAACAATTCGGTAAAAGTGGTGAAGGCTTTGCAGGTCAAGGGGAATTGTTCAACGAGGCGGAAGAAATCGCTGTGCTTGCTGAAACTGAGCAACAAGACATCAGCTATCGCCGTAATAAACCAAAGCGTAAACCCTTACCGAAAGACTTACCACGGGAAGTGGTGGTGCATGATATTAGCGACGCTGAGAAAGTGTGCGTTTGTTGTCATGCTCAATTACATAAAATCGGTGAAGACATCACTGAAAAACTAGACTTCATCCCGGCACAAGTCAAAGTTATTGAACATGTTCGCCCTAAATACGCGTGTCGTGAATGCGAAAAAACAGGCACTAGCAACCCGATTAAACAAGCGTTGATGCCAGTAAGTCCTATCCCTAAAGGCATTGCTACTGCAAGTTTACTGAGTCAACTCATTACCAGTAAATATCAATATGGTTTGCCTCTTTATCGCCAAGAATCATTATTCAAACAATACGGTATCGCGCTCAGTCGCCAAACAATGAGTGATTGGATGCTCAAATCAGCAGCGTTATTTCCCCCGCTCATCAAACGGCTTAAGGAAGAATTACGAAAACAAGCAGTGATACATGCCGATGAGACTACGGTCAATGTCATCAAGTCTGACAAAATAAAAAGTTACATGTGGTTGTATTGCACGGGCACGGATTCCCCCATGCCCACTAGTTCAATCCCAAATATTATCTTATACGATTATCATGATAGCCGTGCAGGTCGCTGCGTGGTTGATTATCTCGACGGCTATTCGGGCTACCTTCAAGTTGATGGTTATCAAGCCTATCATCAAACCCAAGCAACCTTAGTGGGTTGTTGGGCACATGCGCGGCGTAAATTCATTGAAGCCAAACAAGCACAACCCAAAGGAAAAAGTGGTAAAGCTGATGTGGCGCTAAGTTATATTCAAAAATTGTACGGTATTGAATCGCGTTTTAAAAATACAACTCCAGAAGAGACTTACGAGGCTCGCCAAACTCAAGCCAAACCGATACTAGATAAATTACACGGTTGGTTTACTCAACAAAATGTGTTGCCCAAAAACAAATTAGGTGAAGCTATCACGTATCTGAGTAATCAGTGGCCAAAATTGGTGGGTTACCTCGAAGACGGTCGCTTGAGCATCGACAATAATCGTGCAGAGCGGGCAATAAAGTCCTTCGTTATCGGACGTAAAAATTGGTTGTTTAGCCAAACCGCTAACGGTGCCGATGCGAGTGCTGCACTGTATAGTATTATCGAAACCGCTAAAGCTAATGGCTTAGTTCCATTTGATTATGTCAAGCAATGTCTTGAAGAGTTATGTAAACCACACCCTGATATTGACGCAATATTGCCGTGGAACATCAAGCGTTAGTCAGTAGAAAATGATAATGCAGAAATAAAAACGAAAGGTAAAACAGAGGTAATCATCCGTGATCAACACTCCCTGTTTACTTCATCCCTCATAGCAATCCTCGCTACATCACCTCATCCGTAAAGCTTCCCTAAACAAGCATCCAGCTTGCTGTTGTTACCAACTTTTTAAGTCTAGAATAAGGATGAAATATTGCAAATAATGCTGAATAAAAAATTTAGGTGTGGTTTAACCGACGCTTACGTAATTAAAGCAATTAGTTAATAAAAGAAATGTCTGATAATCCATTGCCTTTGCCGCGTATAAAACGGGTATAAACATAAAGATCACCCCCTTAATTTTAAGCATTCAAACAAATACCACATTAAGCTCAGCTTAGAAGATGAGAGGCGCTTCAATCAACACCACAGTGTTATAGCTAATGGTTATGGTTATGGTTATGGTTATGGTTATGGTTATGGTTATGACTATGGCTAAAATCATTTAACGGCGTTTTGTCAGCATTATTAAGCACATTAGTATTAACCAACTACCACTACCACCAGATGATGTTGGCTTATCATCACTATTATCAGGCACTGGAACAACTATTTTTGCTGGTACTTTTACAGTACGTTCAATTATACTGCCTATATTTTCTGGTGCCAGTACTAAACTAATTACACCTGTTTTATCGTAGGTATCAGCAATAATTGTAACAGTAAAACTTTGTGTAGCTTGCTGTGCATTAAAATGAACCGTACTAGTACTTGCTGTCATCCAATTATGACTAAGCTCAACTTCAACATCAAACTCACTCAACAACTCACCAGTGCGATTTAATGTAAGTGTTACTGTGTCTCCAGCTTTAATTGATAACTCTGAACTATCAGTAAAGCTAATTATTTCATCCGCCAATATATAGGCTTCTATACTGATGTTTTCTCCTAACTGGCTTTGATCATTCGCTAATTGGATCAGTGCAGTTTCCCCCGCACTATTTTCAATTGCACTAAGGCTAAATGTTGCTTCACTTTGGCCGCTAATAAAGACAACTTGTTCTGGGGAAAGAGTAACAAGGTTATTTGAAACAGAAAGGTATGCGGTAAATTCGGCGGTAAGGTCACCCGTTCGTAGTAAGGTTATATCTCTGCTTTGTCCTACAGACAGAATAACCAAGTCTGTTTGGCTGAACTGAACTTTTGTTGGTGTAACTATACTGTTTTCTGTGATCGTAACCTCCAGTTCAGATGTTAAAGGGCTAATGATATCGCCATTACGAAGAATTAATTTGAAGGTCTCATCCGATTCACTAACATCATCACTAACGATAATAACCTCAACGTCAACTCGATTCTCTCCTGGTTGAAATACAATGTGCTGGGCCAGCGGTTGATAGTCTTTTGTAACAGTTTTAGTGTTCGAAAGTGCGGTAATCTCGCCAGTAATTAACTCGATGGTAGCCTTTTGTCCAAGCGTAGTTGGCACTCCTTCAGCATTCACCAGCTCAACTGTGACTGTAATTACGCCATCAGACTCCTTCACTAATAAAGGCTGCTGCTCTGTAAAGCGCACAAAAGCTAGTTGTTCAGGATCACTTTGTCTGTTTCCCATATGAAAAGGATTATCTTTGAGCTCATTTAGCATTCGCACTACATTTGCAGTGTCTTTTTCCCCACAAGCATCGCCGCGAATTGAGATATCTGGTGTTGAATAAAAGTTATGTCGAGTATTCCACTTATCTCCAGACGGAGAGCTCATAATTGTGCCTTCGCCTCCACAGAAATAACCATGGCCATAAACTTTCACAGGCTGAGCTGAACTATTAGCTTTGTCATGATCAGCGCCATCATTATGGCCCCACTCATGCGCAGCAAGGGTGTTGCTGATACAACGCCCGCCCATTTGTAAAATAGCGTAAGGGTCTCCATAATAAGCCCAACCACAAAAGCGATTGTCATTCATTGGTCGTAGTACAGTGACATAATCAAGCCCGTATTGCCCTGCTATTACTCTATTAAGGTCTCCTTCATTACCGCGAATTCTGCTGAGAAAGTCTTCTATACGTTGGTTAGGATCATTTTCAATGGGATGAACGCCTAAATAACCAAGCTCACGCCGAATAGCTACACCGCTATTTTCCATCACTATATTGGCGGCATTAAATTGCGCTTCTACGTAGCGGTTAATTTCTTCAATGCTAAATTCATCCAGTAAATCATTCGTATAAAAAACACCAATTTTTACAATGTGATGATCAAGTGCAGAATAAGCTTTAACTGATGATAGTTTTATTGATTTTGCTTGCTGTTCAGGGGTAGTAGATGCAAAAGCTGCTACTGACAGGAAAAGAGTCAGTATTAACGATAAAGTGAGTGAGCAAAAAGTAGGTAATCGCATCATAAGTTAGTAGTCATTAATCCGTTAATATTAATAAAATAATAGCACAGCCTATTAGAAAATTAGTAAAGGCTGTACTAATTTAACAGAACTAACATGATTTATATTGTGAATAGCAAGAGTCTGAAAAACAGGTGCCATAATAAGACTATAAATAACAAGCACCTCGAATAATTGCTATTTTTTTATTCACCGTCTTGCGACATTAGTAAGTTTAAGTCGTCTATTACCTGAGTCCACATACTGTTTTTAGTCCATTCTTCTTGTAGAAAACCACGTTGACTCTCATTCCAAATTTCAGCTTCTTTTAACGACACGCCTTTAGGTAACTTATTTATTTCAATAAACTCCTTAATCGCTTCATCTGAGCAATCTAGCCCTAATTGTGCAAATAAGTTGTTCATCGTATATTCCGATTCAGCTAGCATAATATTTTCCTTTAATCCGCTATGATAAATAAACTGTTAATTTCAAATGTACATTGTATTTGAACATACTACTCATAGTGATTTTACACAAGCTTTCCAGCGCTATTTATAGTGATATCAAACGTTAGGTAAAGTACATTTATTGAGTAAGAAAATGAGGTAATAAATTTGAACAAAACTATTTTAATCAGGCTTAGGTGGCTTACGTATTAGTAAATACCAACATCAAGCCCCGCCGCCATTGTCATACCAAGCGCTTCGCATTGTTCAAGAAAGCTTGCTTGCCATTCTCCTCGGCATACTAATGGTGGCGCGACAAACTTCCAGCGTAAACCTTTACATATACTTTCAACCGCTTTACAAGTGCCTGTACCATCATTTCCTGCACGAATATATAAAGCACAAGGTAACCCCTGCTTCACTGCCAAGCAAGGGTAATAACAGCGGTCAAAAAAATCTTTTAATGCACCACTCATATAACCTAAGTTTTCAGTTGTTCCCATAATAATTGCATCACAAGCAATAACATCTTCAGGGGTTACATCTAACGGCGGGATCCAACGTGTTTGAACCAGGTCAATATCAGAATGTTGGGCTCCTTTTAAAACAGCTTCAGCCATTAATCGCGTATTTTTTGACGGTGCATGTGCAACAATTAAAAGTGACTTCATTGCTTTACTCTCTTTAATTTGCCATAAGGTTATTATTCATTTAACCATATATGGTTGTTATTTTTGGCATAATTTTTCAAGAGTAACGGGTATAAAGCTAATTCACTTGTTGAAACTGTTTTGTCCATGAAAGCAATTCAACTCTATTTCTTGAACTAGTTTTTCTAAAAATACTGTAAATATGTGTTTTTACTGTATTGGGACTTATATGAAGGTGATTGGCAATTTCTTTATTTTGTGCCCCACTAGACACTAACTTAATGATGGTCTTTTCTCTTTTCGTAAGAGACGGAAAAACACTTTTGTCATTATTACCTAGATTAATATTGGGTTTAGGCACATCAATATTTGTTAGCAATTCTGCTAATGCATCCGTCATTGTTTCACGTTTGAACCAACGTTCATTAGCGATCAACTTGCCAATACCTTTCAAAATAATATCTGCCCTATCTTTAGCATAAAAAATACCAAAAACACCTGCCAATAAGGCTGACTTCTCAGGTAAAACCCCCTCTTGAAAGTTAAATAAGACAATTTTATGCGCTGATGCAAGTTGCAAAATGCTATTAGGTATTTTTTTGGTTTCATCAAAATTTGCACAGTCAATAAAAATCAACTGATATTCACACAGAGCATCACTAGAGGGTAGGCTTGTACTTACGTTAGCGCTAATATTACACGTCGTTAATAAATTCAAAAATTGATTAGATTTGTGCTGCGCATTTGAACTTAACGCTACAGTATTACTTAACGCTTTATGAACATATGCTTTTATAATGGTGGTTACTTCTTTCATGCCACTTACTTCTTATTTTTTATTAGTTTAATCGAAGTTATGATAATTAAGATTGAACAGGGATATTCCAGTGCCCTACTTTGTAAGAATCAATCCATTAACTCAGAATTTACATACTATTTATAATTATTTAAACGCTATTGTCAATTTATATATGTAAAAACAACACAGTTATATTGTATACTTAGTTTATACTTCATTTTATTAAATAAGACATCTGAAGAGGTTTAACGTGTTGTTGTATTTCGGTTATTTTTTAGTACATGCCTATTCTATAGTAGACAAAATCTCGCAACCTCACCTTGCGCCTTCCGTTATTTTATTTTCACTTACTGTTTTTATTATTTGGACATTTATTCCGGTAACGGGCTACTTTATAGCTAAATTATTTAAGGCGGGCGGGTATTTAAACAAGTATGCTTTATTTATTGCTGGGGTGCTTATCGCAACAATTGAAAATAGCTTATTTCATTTCAAGATATTAACTTATGAGCAAAGCTATATTGGCGTAATATTTGTCTTTGTTTTGTTTTTTATTACCGCGTATATTTCTATAGGAAAGCAAACTAATGAGAACTAATAAAACTCGCATGTTCTTTGAATTTTAACAGGGTGGGGTTAAATTTTAACGAAGATAGCTTTAGCTTGTTGACGACGATCTTTAGGTTCGCGTGTGTCTAACCAACGACCACGGTTTTTATTTTGAAGACGGCGATCTTCCCCAGAACGACGTTCTTCGTCATCCCAACGACCACTAGAAACCCCTACTTTCTCTTTAGTTACTTCAGAATTATCACGATATAGCTTTTCAATTTTTCGTAAATTTTTAGGTTTTTGTTTACGGTCTTTTGCGGTGTTTTCCGATTTAACTAAATGCGCTAATGGCAATAATTCAGTTAAAACTTCCATGATTTAATCCTTTTACTACGTCTACAATTTAATTTAGTTAGCTGGTTACATTATCGTCATTTATAACAATTTCTTTAATCTTTTTTAAATAAAAAAATTAACTTCCTCATCCGTTAAGTATCGCCATTGACCTGGCCCTATGCTTTCATCCAATTTAACATTACCAATTTGCTCTCGATGAAGACGAACTACTTTATTGCCGACAGCGGCAAACATTCGCTTAACTTGATGATATTTTCCTTCGGTAATAGTAAGTAGTACTTCATTTGTGTCTATTTGTTCTAATTTAGCAGGTAATGTTAGATCTTTTTCACCCTGTAATTGCACTCCTTTTATAAAGTTCTCTGCTGTATCTGGTTTCAATACATTTCTAAGCCATACACGGTAAGTTTTTTCGCATTGTTTTTTAGGTGAAATGATATTATGCGACCAACGACCATCATCAGTGATCAATACTAGTCCAGTGGTATCGGCATCTAATCGTCCAGCAATATGTAAATCAAATGCTTTATCTACATCAACAAGGTGGAGCACGGATGGATAGACCTCATCAACATTCGAACAAATAGTGTCTAATGGTTTATGCAGCAAGATATACCTTGAAGAACGAGCGACTAGCTGCTTCCCTTCAACTGTAATATTATTATTTTCATGTACTTGCTGCGCACCACTTTTAACTACTTCATCATTTACTTTTACAGTACCTGATTTCAATAGTTTTTTGGCTTCAGTTCGGGTTAACTCTGTACTTTTACATATAAATTTGTCAAGACGCATACTGCTAACTACTCATAAAATAATGAAAATTTGGATATGTTACCGCGCAAAGGCTAACACCGATAAATTATATCAGGTATCTAGCTGTAAGTTTAATGCCCTCGTCAAATTGACTATTAACGTACCAGTGTTAGTCTTGTAAAAAGTACTTACCAATAAAAATAACACCGCTTATGAGCCTTTTTGAAGGATTAATGCTAATTACCAGTATTCATATACTTGCCGCAGCATCACCAGGGCCCGACTTTATCTTAGTGTCACAACAAACATTAGCTAATGGCAAAAAAGCGGGAGTAATGTGCAGTATCGGTATTGCTTTAGGCTTATCCGTTCATATTATTTATTCTGCATTAGGATTAGCAGCGGTTATTGCTAGTTCTGAAATTGCGTTATGGGTTATAAAGCTTTTAGGTGGCTTTTATTTACTATATTTAGGTCTTCAATGTGTCAAAATAAAAGCAATAAAACCTAATGAAGAAAAAGTCAATGTGTCACACCCTAGTATGCAGCGCTCATATTTTAAAATGGTTGGTTTAGGCTTTTTATGTAATGCGTTGAATCCTAAAGCGCCCATCTATTTTGTTGCCTTATTTACAATTGTACTATCGCCGGACATGCCATTTGTACACATTGTTATTTATGGCCTGTGGATGATGCTAATTCAACTTGTCTGGTTTACATGTGTTGCCTTATTATTATCTCAGCCTCGTATTAACTTAGCATTTCAAAGTTTTAGCCATTGGCTCAATCGAATCTTAGGTAGCGCAATGATTTTAATGGGATTGAAAGTACTATTAACTAAAATAAATTAGCATCGTTGGGGATATAAATATGAATGAAAAATATCGAAGTTTTGAGGCCTTTTATCCTTTTTATTTAAGCCAGCATGAAAACCACGTTTGTCGTCGCCTTCACTTTTTAGGAAGTACGCTTATTATCCTTATGTTATTGTATTCAATAACTACATGGCATTTAACGTTATTATGGACAATTCCACTTATTGGCTATGGCTTCGCATGGGTAGGACACTTTTTCTTTGAAAAAAACACACCAGCAACCTTTCAATACCCTATATACAGTTTAATGGGCGATTGGGTTATGTTTAAAGATATACTTATTGGGAAGATACGCTTTTAACAAAATCAAATAAACCAGACACAAAGTAAAATATATTTGACATTTATTTTTGCGTTCCTTATTATTTCTAAACGTAAAAAAAATTAGACATCATGTTAAATATATTATGCATTCGGAGTGTGTATGGGATACCAAGAAAAAACCTCGTGGGCAACGTTAATAATTACCGCTTTAGTGTTGATCAATTATGTAAACAAAATACTAACAATAGAAGTTACAGATTTAAGCGTATTAACTTTACTTTCCATTACCTTTATTTGGATTATTGCTGCAACGGTGATCGCGCAAATAATTCTTGCGATACTAAACATCAAAGAGGCAGAGAAAGGACCAGATGAAAGAGATAAACTATTTGAGTTAACCGCTATAAGAAATGCATCTTGGGTACTACATATTTTTGTATTTATTTCATTTAGCCAATTAATTTTCCCTCTTCACCTTAATAACAAAATAGCAGTAGATTTTACTCTCTTATCAGATGTATCTGCTGTATATAATATGGCGAACATTCTTATAATAGGGCTATTATTATCTGGTATTACACAAGAGATCACAAAGCTCATTTATTACCGCCGAGGGTATTAATATGAGTAAAAAAATAACGAATACTATTAGAAAATTACGATTTGAGCACAATGAAATCACTCAAAAAGAATTAGCTGAACGAGTTGGCGTTTCCAGGCAAACAATTGTTGCAATTGAAAAAGATAAATACTCCCCCTCTTTAGAGGTGGCCTTTAAAATTTCAGATGTGTTTAACAAAACGATAGCTGAAGTTTTTCAGTATCGATAAACGCTAGGGCGTGTTGAACTTTTGAGTACAAATTTTGTACGAATTAAACATGATTTAATTGAAGGGTAGCGAGTAAAGTGTAGATAAGTTATTCTACATAAATGCGCTAGACAGCTTCCGCGTCCTGCTCACGCTAAGTACCTACTTCCGTGTAGGCACAGCTTCCGCGTCCTGCTCACGCTAAGTACCTACTTCCGTGTAGGCAACGAAAAGTAAATCATGTTTAAACGTATCCGTAGGACAGCGCCTCTTTGGTTTTTCTACGGCGTTTTCACTTATTTATGGGGAACAATCCCATTACATAAGTTCAGCCTTGTATAAGCACCAAATAAATCGCTGCAAAAATGTACAGCAAAGATCAACACGCCCTAATTTCATTAGTACAAAGGTTAAAATTTTTATTTTGCCAGAGTAATAACAATAAAATTTAAAAAAATATAAAGTCAAAAACAATTAACACTCGTATAATAGCGCCTGATTTTTAATAACCTGATTTAAATATTACCAACCATGTATGAAAAATTACAAAGTAAGCTCTATCATTTAAAAGAAAATAAAATCTTCGAACTGTTTGTTGTCTTAGTTATTATTATATCTGCACTTGAAATAGGCGCAAAAACCTTTGATTTATCTGAAAATGCGCTGTCGTTTACAGGTATTTTAGATATTTTGATCACACTATTTTTCCTTTTTGAAATATCAGTTCGCTTTATTGCCGACGACGACAAAAGAAACTTCTTTAAAAATGGCTGGAATATTTTTGATACCTTAGTTGTAGCTATCAGTTTGATCCCTATTAATGACAGTGAAATGGCATTACTAGCAAGGCTCGTAAGAGTTTTCAGGGTATTACGAATGGTTTCGGTAGTGCCTGAATTACGTGTACTAATAAACTCTCTGCTAAAAGCTTTGCCACAATTAGGCTATGTAGTGTTGTTAATGTTTATTATTTTTTATATATACGCTGCTATTGGTAGCTTTATATTTAAAGATATAAACCCCAAACTCTGGGGTGATATTGCTATTTCAATGCTGACACTGTTTAGAATAATGACTTTTGAAGACTGGACTGATATTCAGTATGAAACAATGGAAGTTTATCCGTATTCATGGATATTCTACTTAACCTTTATCTTTTTTACTGCGTTTGCATTTTTAAATATGGTTATTGGTATTGTCGTTAATGTAATGGAAGAAGAGCATGCCGCTCAAAGAAACGTTAATGAACCTTCTATGAGCGAATTACAAAACGAAATTAGAGAGCTAAAGTCGCTAATTCAAAAGCTTGATAAGAATAATCTGAACACGCTCTAATTAATATTCATTTTTAAAAACACCAATTGGGTGATTGGTGTTTTTTGTGTTCAATTATATCAAGGCGAAATTATTCAAAATTGGTTTATCTATTTTTAACGGGGGTATCTTCAATTAACTTTAAAATAACGGAATTGTTTTTTAGTTTAGCTAAATCTATTAAGTAGCTTTTTTCAATATCTTGAATTGGCTGTTTTCCCAACAACTCTTTCACTGACTGCTCTTCTCCATTTGCTATAGATGTTTTGAGCGCTGCGTATGTGGCAATACTGTATTCTTTATGATCAGTCATATTAAACTCCGTTAATGATTATTAAGGCCAATTTTTTTATGAAAAAAAGGGTACAAATCCGCTTATATAGACAACGCTACCCATAATTTTAACGCTATTTTTCGCTACTTTATTATCTTGCGTTTTCCCCCACAAATGGATTAGTTCTACGTTCTTCACCAAAGGTACCCATTGGTCCATGACCTGGAATAAAGCGAACATCGTCGCCAAGTAAAAACAAATTATCTTTAATTGAGCTTATTAGCGTGTTGTAGTCTCCTCGAGGAAAGTCAGTACGACCGATAGAGCCTTTAAACAATACATCACCCACTTGAGCTAATTTAGAGGCTCGATGAAAAAACACAACATGGCCAGGGGTATGACCTGGGCAAAAATAAACTTCAAGCGTAATATTACCAAAAGTAACGGTATCACCTTGGTTTAACCAGCGGTCAGGGGTGAAATGTTCTGCATGCTCAAAACCAAAACGCTCTTTTTGCTCGGGAATAAGGTCAATCCAGAATTGGTCTTCTTTATGAGGGCCTTCAATAGGCACATTATAATGACTTGATATTGCTTGAGTCGCACCTGCGTGGTCAATGTGGGCGTGAGTAAGCAATACTTTTGTTAAGGTTAGTCCATGTTGTTCAATTGCTTTCATAATTAATTCAGCATTACCGCCTGGGTCAACCACAGCTGCTTGCTTAGTTTCATCACACCAAAATAGCGTGCAGTTTTGCTGGAACGGAGTAACGGGAATAATTTGGTATTGCAACATATCAAGCCTTTATTAGAATATTTTGAATTCATTTGAACGTATGTTAATCATATTGGGGTATTGTTTTAAAGTTCAAGAGTGATAATTTTACCCTCATATTGGTGCTCAATGGTAAAAACACTTCCATAACCTTATTTAACTCGGTAAGCTCTTGCTTAAAATTAAAATAATTATTTCATTATATGTCTATAGTAAGAGATTCTTTTCATTCCCGTATTGGTTTCGTTTTAGCAGCAGCAGGCTCTGCTATTGGGTTAGGCAATATTTGGGGGTTTCCCACTCAAGCAGCTAACAATGGCGGTGGTGCATTTTTATTTGTCTATTTAATTGTTACTGTGCTATTAGCCTTACCCGCCTTATACGCTGAAGTTTATATTGGCAACCAAGCCCAAAAAAACCCAGTGTCTGCTTTAGGTGATGCCTGTAAAGGTGTTTCTGAAAACTTAGGACGCAAAGTCGGGTTAATTGGTTTATGCGGCGCGATAATGATGCTTAGCTTTTACACTATAGTTGCTGGCTGGATGTTAGCCCATGCACTATCTTCTTTAGCTTACTTATTTGATGCCAGCGAAATTGCCTCTTGGTTGTCAACTTCAAGTATACAAAGAAACTTAATGTTTACGCCCATTTTTATTTTACTTGGCGCTGGAATTATACATCAAGGTGTTAATGCTGGTATTGAAAAGTGGTCAGCTCGCTTAATGCCTGTACTCTTGATAATGCTTATAGGATTAATTATTTATATATTAAACCAACCGGGTGCTGAAGAAGGTTTAAAGGTTTATTTAATCCCTGATTTTAGTCAAGTAACTGATCCCAAATTAGTTATTTCAGCAATGGGACAAGCATTCTTTTCTTTATCAATTGGTGTGGGTGGCATGATGGTTTATGGATCTTACATGCAAAAAGGTAAAGATATTGGCAAACTCGTCTTATCAATAACAGCATTAGACACTGTTATTGCGTTTCTAGCTGGGTTACTTATTATTCCTGCACTTTTTGTTGCACAAGCAGCAGGCCAAGAAGTATTTCAAGGCGGGCATTTAATAGGTGAAGGGCAACTTATTTTTAATATTTTACCTGAGCTTTTTAATTCAATGGGCCATGTCGGTTTATTTGTTTCTTTTGCGTTTTTCTCATTACTCTCTATTGCCGCGTTAACATCAACTATTTCTTCAACTGAAGTGCCCGTCTCCTATTTAATGGAAGATAAGACATTTAGCCGACCAAAAGCGACTTGGTTAGTTTCCGCAATTGTTTTTTGCGCAAGTATGCTGCTTATTATATTTTTTGATCACTTATTTGGTTTAGTTATTCGCGTATTAACCACTATATTACAACCGCTTAGCTGTCTGTTTTACTTTATAGTGGTAGGTTGGATGTGGAACCGAGGTAACAAACTACGTGATAAAGCACTGCAAGAAGGAAGAAAATGGTTAACACTTTGGGGAAATTACATTCGTTTTGTTTGCCCATTATTACTCAGTATTGTATTTGTAAATGTTGCAATTTTAAACTAGGTCTAATCTATTAAAGAGGCATAAATACTTATGCCTCTACCGTATATACCCAAGCCACCTCAAGATGCAGAATTCAGCGTTTCACAGGTACTTAATATCAAGGCGTTACTTTGCAAAAATGGCAGTCCCTTTTAAGAAGTAACAACGATGAGAGTAAGTGCCTGTGAAACGCCTAAAAGGTTGGTTTAAAAGCGATTTATACTGCGTTATTCATTTTAACAATAGAACCACTATTACTTGCAATCAATGCCTTGCCTAAATCGCTTTTAATTCCAACTGAAACTCGCATCCTGTGGTGGTTTGGGTATAGCTAATATGCTTAAATTAACTTTAGTTCGAGGGGGATGATAAGCGGCGACATGGCCTAATTTGTTAAATCGCTTTAGCACACTTTATCTGCAGGCTATCTATTCACTCACATTATTTCGACCAGCTTTTTTTGCACGATAAAG
The DNA here is from genome assembly GCF_030295935.1 of Thalassotalea piscium. Classification (NCBI taxonomy): domain Bacteria; kingdom Pseudomonadati; phylum Pseudomonadota; class Gammaproteobacteria; order Alteromonadales; family Colwelliaceae; genus Thalassotalea; species Thalassotalea piscium. The sequence goes on along the minus strand of NZ_AP027362.1, from coordinate 1,262,513 downwards.
TGCCTGATCTGCACGCTTTAAAGTGTGTTCAAAACTTTCTTTAGCCGATCTTGTAGCGACACCAATAGAAATTGTAACGCTGACCACTTTAAGGTCATTCGGTTTTTTAGCTGCGCGTGACTTTTTAGTCTTTCGTACTGGATGACGTATCGCTATATCGTAATCAGCTATCGATTGGCGTAGTCGTTCTAGCTCTGCAATAGTCTCTATTGATGCCTTACGTGGAAAGACAATGGTAAACTCTTCACCACCATAGCGGAAAACCCGTCCACCACTTTTAACTTGCGCTAATTTAGCCGCTACAAGCTTTAACACTTGATCACCAATATCATGCCCGTAAGTGTCGTTAAACTTTTTAAAATGGTCAATATCGAGCATTGCCACGGTATATTGTCGGCTTAAAGACAGGGCTAACTGATTTAATGAGCGCCTAGAAGGTAAGCCTGTTAACTCATCTCGATAAGCAAGATAGTATGAGTCGATAACAACAACTAAAATATATTGCACTAATAACAGGGTAACGATAACACTAAGTGGTAAATCTAATTGCTGATAATAAATTAGTACCCAAATAACCAAACTAGTCAGCAACGCCGCAACAAGTAAGCTAGGTGAGCGTAAACTTTTAAATAAAATGAGCGCACCAATAACGGCTAAAGGAAGTGTAATTTTAATCAGTGTTAAGTCTAGATAGGGTAATTGATAAGGCGCTAGGTAAGAAAACAACCACACGCTAACAATTAGCCATGCTTTTGCAACTAAACCAGCTGTTACCAATAGAAATAATCGCAAAAAGCCATGCAAAGATAACAAGCCGCGGTCTTTAATAAACACCAACAGACCGATGCTCAGCACGCCTGATAAAAATAGCCACTCACTTTCATTGTTTAAGTAAGTATTACCAGGCAACCATTGACTTTTTACTAAGTAATATAGCGCCCATAAACTGGTTAATATTGAGAATCTACTTCGGCTAAATTGCGCAGAGAAAATAATTGAGATGATAAAAAGCCCTAGCAACACTTGCTCTATCAAGAAAATTTTGGGCTGCCAATAACTAACCGAATATAGTGTAATTACTATTGCTAATGAAAGCGCTAATGCACTCCATAGCGTTGTTTTTAATCCTGTTAATTTTAGAAACAAAAGTAACCCCAGAGTTTTTGACAGAAAATTTACACTTTTTAGCGCTGCTCTATATAAAATTAATCTACACAGCTTTTATTTGTATGAGATAATAAAAGGCAATCATATAGAGATAATAGGCTCTAGTCACTTACCTTTTAGCATTAGTAGAATGTAAGCGGTAAATTTTTGTAACGCATTATTATTTAAGAATAAAGGCTAAAACCTTGGTTACACTTTTCAAGCCCCCTAAAAATAAAGCAAAGAAACAACAACCTCAACAACGGTTAACTATCGAATCGCTTAATCATGAAGGTGTAGGAGTTGCCCGCATAAATAATAAAGTTTGCTTTGTTGAAGGCGCATTAACTGGTGAAACTGTACTTGCAAGCGTCGTGCAAAAAAAATCAACGTTTGAAAGGTTTTCTACCGATAAAATTTTAACGGCTAGCCCTTCTCGCATCGCACCATTTTGCCAACATTATGACCTTTGTGGTGGCTGCCAACTCCAGCACTTAGCTATAGAAGAACAATTAATTGAAAAACAAAAAGCAGTAAGTCAACTCTTTAAAAAATTTGCAAACATGGTAACACTTAATTGGCAGCCTGCAATTGAGTCTGACTCGTTACATTATCGCAGAAGTGCTCGAATTGCTGTTTATTATTCCCCCCAGCATCAATCATTTCAGTTAGGGTTTCGTCAAAAAAGTGCTAAAAGAATTATTAATATAGAAAAATGTTTAGTATTAGACACCAGTTACATTGCTATTTTTTCTGTATTTAGACAATTATTGCCAAAGTTAAAAAATGGCCGTGCGATAACACATATTCAACTCTGTAGTGTCAATTATGCTTTTGTTATTTTAAGGCATATAAAACCTTTATCTAGTACTGATCTTGATAAAATACAAAAGGCCTGTACCGAAAATAATTGGAAGTTAGTATTAGAAGGGGAAACTGGAAAGTTCAAATTTTTAGGTGATCATAACGACAACCTCCCTAACTACCAGTTAACGAAGCAGCAGTTATCATTTGCTTTTAAATTTAATAATTTTATTCAAGTAAACGATAGTGTTAATCAAAAAATGATCACACAAGCACTAGACTGGCTAGCACTGTCAGCACACGAGTCTGTTTTAGATCTTTTTTGTGGAATTGGCAACTTCAGTCTTGCAATGGCATCGCAAGCAAAAAAAGTAATTGGAGTTGAAGGGGTTGAAGCCTCCGTTGCTATGGCAAAAATAAATGCCAAAGCAAATAACAGCAATAATACCGAGTTTTACTGCCAAGATCTTAGTCAAGCATTAGCGGAAGCAGCTTGGTTTAAACAAACTTACGATGTATTAGTGCTAGACCCTTCTCGTATAGGGGCTTTTTCAGTTTTAACGCAATTAACATTAAAAAAGGTTAATCGCATTTTATATATATCGTGTGATCCTGTAACATTAGCCAGAGATACTACTCTTATTGCCGACGCAGGTTTTAGCTTAGATAAAATAGCATTAATGAATATGTTTCCTCATACTAAACATATTGAAACTATGGCGCTATTTGTAAAAGCTTAATTTACCATTACGCTTCCATAAACCCAGTTAAGGTAAAGGCTGTAATTTATTCAGTTTATAGCTCGGCTGTGTATGATAAAGTTGCAGCAGAGACTAAAATATAAGATCACAAGCCCTAATCATATTTTTTGATTAGCTTGAACAAATTAATACAGTTGTATGACAACATACTAACGTTAGAATACCGGAACTTTAAAGGTTAAATGTATGCTCGAAATAGGTTTCACTATGAAAAATGCTAAAGATAATAGGGTTAATACCCTAGTTGTTATCTTTATATTACTTACGCTACTGATATCATCGTTTGCTATGGCAAACAATGCGACACCTGACGAAAAAGTGTCAAGTGTCTTTACACATGTAGAAACAGCACTTATTGCACTAAAACAAGGTGAACACTTCAATAAGGTAGAAATAAAAAAAATATTAACTGAATACTTATTACCTGAAGTTAACACTCGTTACTTTACTTATAAGGTTTTAGGGAAACACTTAGCCAAAGTACCTGATAATTTAAAAAATGAATTTATTACCGAATTATCACAACAATTAATTAACTCTTATACACAGTTATTGAGTAAATATAATAATGAAGCAATAAAGGTGGGTCGTAGTGCCTTATCAAATAGTGGTAAGATAGCAACAGTAAACATTGAAATTATAGGACAAGAAAAGTCTAATAAAGCGGTGGTAAAACTTTTGCAGTCTGAAAATGGTAATTGGCAATTTTTTGATATAGTTGTCGAAGGTATTAGCTTACTGCAAAGTAAACAAAATGAATTAAATGCTAGTATCAATAAAATAGGCATTGAAGAAACACTTGTACTATTGAAAAAACTTAATCACAACCACAATTAACTTCAAACCTAGGTTTAACATTCGATATGACAACATGGACAAACATATCTGCAGATATTATCGATTTTTATCAGCTTGTTTTAGATAATAAACTTATAGTAACACTCATCCTTTTAAGTTTCTTTTTCTTGATAAAACGCTTGGTATTAAAGATGATCAAGCGTAAGTCTCGTCAAGAGAGACGTTTAAAAATTAATATGGTAAATAATATATTTACCCTCGCGCTTATACTTATTGTTTTTAATATTTGGTCTGATGAAATTCAAAAGTTTGCTTTTTCAATTGCTGCATTTGTTGTTGCTATTGTATTAGCAACGCGTGAATTTATTCAGTGCTTTATTGGTTTTATCTATGTGTTATCAAATCGTCCTTTTCGAATTGGTGATTGGGTACAGGTAGGCAATTACTATGGTGAAGTCCACTCTAATGACTGGGCAAAACTAACCTTGCTTGAAGTGAACATTGATGAATACCAATACACAGGTAAAACCCTTTACTTGCCTAATAGTCAATTGATCACCCATACCATAAAGAACCTCAACTTTTTAAAGCGTTATGCAATGCACCACTTCACGATAGTGCGTGATGCTAGTGTTAATCCTTTTGAGTTTCTTGATGAATTAAACGAAAAAGCAACGCTGTATTGCAATGACTTTAATGAAGTAGCTATTCGTTACAATCAACTGATTGAAAGTAGATTAGATGTAAACATCGCAGGTCCAGAGCCGCATATACAAATAGCGACCTCAAACTTAGGTGATACTCAAGTGTTTTTTACTATATTTTGTCCTACGGACCGAGCTTTAGAAATTGAGCAAAAGCTTACAGCTGATTTCATGGCACTTTGGTTTAAGAAAAAAGAACAAATGAAACCAGAATAATTGCGCCCGTAGTCCTTTCGAGCTTGAGTTTTCAATTTAAACACTCATGAGCAAGGCGCAAGTATTACAGCATAGCCGTTATATGATAAATAACACCATTAATTGGTGTTATTTATACTTAAAGAGCCTTTTACGTTCACATCACGTTGTGGAAAAGCGATCACAATATTTTGCTCCGCAAAAAGCTCTTCAATTCGAAAACGAACATTACTTCGCGTCACTCGTAATCCCCCTTCAACATGTGAACTTATCCAAAAATAGACTTCAAATTCCAAGGCACTATCGCCAAAGTTATCTAACGTAACGACAGGCTTAGGATCAGTTAAGACATCAGTTTGGCTCAGAGTGGCTTGTAGTATTAACTCAGCAACTTTTTTAGCTGGCGAGCCATATGCTACTCCGACACGTACAGACGTTCGCATTAAACGATCGACCAATGTCCAGTTAACCACTGTATTTTCAAGCAGCTTGCTGTTTGGGATCAACATATGAACACCGTCACTACGTCTAATACGTGTAGAACGCGTATTAATTTCTTCTACTGTACCTTTAGCATTTTCAACTTCTAAAAAGTCGCCTATACGAATAGGCTTTTCCCACATAAGTATCCAGCCACTAATAAAGTTATTAATAATGTTCTGCGCACCAAAGCCAAAGCCTATTGCGATTGCACCAGAAAGAAATGCAAATGCAGCAATAGGCACATTCATTAAATCAAGTAAGGTGATCACAAGTACTGCTGTTGCAATCACGTAAAAAACACGCTGAATTAAATGTATAACATTGGGGTCAACCTTGTTCGATAGCATACGCTTTGTCAGCATACGAACAATGAGTCTAGTAATAATAATGCCTAGAATTACAATTACAGGCATTAATAAAATACTACCTAGTGATATAGACTGCCCCCCAATACTAAAGACTGACATATTAAGTAGTTTATTAAGGTTTTCTATTGTCATACTGCCCCTTTATATTACCTAAACGTATTATTAAGCAGTTAAGAATGCTTTTGATGGGTCAACTAAAAAGCGTGTTCCCATTGCTTCTCGGCCAAATAACATTAAGTAGTTCATATCTGAGCGGTCAGTTAATGTTATTTCAATAGACCAAGATTCTTCGCCCAGAATAACAGGGGTAGTAATAACGTAACGCTGTTCAGCAGTGCCATTCGACGACTTAACGTTACGAATATCACTAATAAGCGCACTACAACTAACCACCTTTTTAACACTATAAACATCTGGATGAATATCAAATTTAACCCAAAGTTTACTGCCTTTTTTAAATTTATTAATATTATCAACATGTAAAGATGATGTTTTTGCGCCAGTATCAACGCGTACTTGTAAGTCTTCAATACCAAGCTCAGGCAGCGCTATAGACTCGAGCCGCCCTATGATGACCTTATTAGATTTTTTAGCTTTTGTTTCCATAATTTATCTTTTTAAATGTGAGTTTCAGGTACTAATAGTTCATGAACAGATTCAATGCGCTCTGCGATATTTTCATCATTTTCGGTGAAAAATGCGACATGGAACATTGCCTCGCCTTCTTGTACAAGGGGGATGTTTTGTTTACCAATTAGGATCCCAGAGCGCGTTGCTTTAACTACATCGATAACGTCGCCATACGGACTACCAATTTCAGCAAGTACATCTCCTTTATTTACTTGGTCCCCCAAGTTAATTCTACTATGAAAGATCCCACTAGCGTTTGCTCTTAGCCATTGGCTACTGTTAGCAATAAATGGGTCATATACTTTTCTTTTAGCCGATGACTTTCTCATCATACCTAGATGACGCAGTATATTTTGAATCCCTCTAATACCAGCTCGAATTGAAAACTCATCGAATCTTAACGCTTCGCCGGCTTCATACAACAATACTTTTGTCTGGTTTTTAACAGCAGCTTCTCTTAATGAACCATCAACTAAGTTAGAGTTTAATACCACAGGAACACCAAAAACCTTTGCTAATTCTTTAGTCTCTGGGTCAGACATATCAGCACGTATTTGTGGTAAGTTTGACCGATGAATTGCCCCTGTGTGAAGATCGATTCCATAATCACAATGCTTTACAATTTCGTTTAGAAATATATGTGCTACACGCCCTGCTAAAGAACCTTTAGCCGAACCTGGAAAACAACGATTAAGATCTCGTCTATCAGGCATATAACGGCTTTGGTTAACTACACCATAAACATTGACCATAGGTACGGCAATTACAGTACCTTTGGTTATAGCAAATTTTTTCTGGCCAATTAAACGTCGAATAATTTCAATGCCATTTAATTCATCACCATGGACAGCGGCACTAATAAATATAGTAGGCCCTGGTTTTTTACCGCGAATAATATGCACAGGTAAAGAAACGCTCGCATCTGTATATAATTTGGCTACCGGCAAGTGAATTTTACGTTGCTCACCAGGTAGTATTGTAAATTCACCAATTCGTAATTCATCCATCAAAATATTCCTATTACCCTTTACCGCGTGTTTTTGTATTATGAGGCTTTGCATTTTTTTCAATGAAATCAAAAATTATACCTGCGACATCTTTGCCCGTTGCTTTTTCAATACCTTCAAGCCCTGGCGATGAGTTTACTTCCATTACCATTGGTCCATTTTGAGAACGTAGCAAATCAACGCCACACACATTTAAACCCATTGCTTTTGCAGCACTGATCGCTGTCTCTTTTTCTGCTTTAGATAATTTGACAACTTCAGCGCTACCGCCACGATGCAAGTTTGAACGAAATTCACCTTCTGCACCTTGGCGTTTCATTGCCGCAACCACTCGGCCACCAACAACTAAACAACGAATATCAGCACCGCCAGCCTCTTTAATAAACTCTTGTACTAATATGTTTGCTTTTAACCCCATAAAGGCTTCAATAATAGCCTCGGCTGCCTTTGCTGTATCAGCTAGCACCACACCAATACCTTGAGTACCTTCTAGTAATTTAATAACAACTGGTGCTCCACCCACATTCTTAATTAAGTCTTTAATGTTGTCTGGCTTACTAGCAAATCCGGTACGGGGTAAACCAATGCCTTTTCTTGATAATAGCTGTAACGAACGTAATTTATCTCTAGAACGACTAATAGCAACAGATTCATTAACATTAAATGTTCCCATCATTTCAAACTGTCTGGCTACCGCAGTACCATAAAAAGTTACAGAAGCGCCTATGCGAGGAATAATAGCGTCGTATTTAGGTAATTCAGCACCATGATAACGCACTGTTGGTCGACTGCTGGTTATATCCATATAGCAATGCAAAGTATCAATAATATCAACTTCATGCCCCATGGCCTCGCCCGCTTCCTTTAAGCGTCGAGTAGAATATAGTTTTGAATTTCTTGATAAAATAGCAATTTTCATAAATAGTAAGCCCTAATTTCATACTGTTAAGTCATGAAATAATAAAATGTATATAAGAATAAATGATGTTTAATTATAAATAATAGAATATCTGTGTATGAATTGCTTGTAATTATCTAAGCAAACTAAAGTTGTTCTGTGAATAACAAATATTTATTCCAGTTAGTATAAAGTGTATAGTCAACGCTAAAGACAATAAAACGCAATATTTTGCTGTGTTTAATCAAAAAAATTGATTACGCAGGTAATAGGCCACATTTTATGAAAATAGAGTTATTAAAAACCTTCTTAGAGGTTAGTAGAACATTACACTTTAGGCTAGCTTCCGAAAACTTATTTATTACTCAATCTGCCGTGAGTGCTCGAATTAAGTTACTTGAAGAAGATCTCGGTGTTTTGTTATTTGATCGTAGCCAAAAACATTTAAAAATAACTCCTGAAGGTCATCGTTTAGTAAAGCATGCTAATGAAATGCTATTAATGTGGCAAAAAACCAAACAAGATATTAGCATAGCAGAAACTGATGCCTTACAGCTCGTCGTTGGCTCTATGATGTCTATTTGGGATATTATTTTACAGGGTTGGCTACAGAAAATTCATCGAAATTTAGATGATGTTAGCTTATTCACCAGTACCTACTCTCCTATTGAGTTACGTAAAAGCGTACTAAACCGCATTGTAGATATCGCCTTTTTATTTGAGCCGCCCTACGTCGAAGAGTTAGTTACCGAGCGAGTTGCTTCTGTACCTTTACACCTAGTGTCCACTGAGCCTTGCCATAGCGAAGATGTTTTTAGGCTTGAAAATTATATAATGGTTGATTATGGCGATTCGGTTAATGCTCAGCATTTACGAGAGTTTAATGATGCGCCACCAGCGAAGCATTATATGAGCCAACCCCGTATTGCCTTAAACTTTATTCTTGATGCAGGTGGAAGCGCATACTTACCAAGACAAATGATTTTTGATTATCTTAAAAGTGAACGATTGTTTATGGTAGAGAATACACCTATATATTCGCGCGATGTGTATGCTATATATCTAGCAAAAAGCCAAAAAGTGGATGTAATAAAACAAGCCTTACATTTATTTCCAAACGTAAAAGTATAACGTTAAGTTAGGACTTAGTTTCAAAGGCTGTAACTCGGTTTCGCCCTTGATTTTTTGATTGATATAAAGCGTTATCAGCCCGTTCATACAAAGATGAGTAAGTATCGCTACTGTCTATAAATGAGGTTACGCCAATACTAACCGTAAGCTTTATTTTTTCAGAAGTTTTCAAGATAAAGGTATGATTTTCAACTTCAAATACAATTCGCTCGGCAATTGCGACTGAGGTGTCTAGATCTGATTGCGGTAGGATAATCGCAAACTCTTCACCTCCTATGCGTGCAAAGGTATCATTTAACCTAATTAATGTGCTGATCAATTGTACTAATTGAATTAATATTTCGTTACCTGCTATATGTCCTTTTTCATCATTAATTACCTTAAAATGGTCGATATCTAGCATGATCAATGAAAGATCATGCTGATAGCGTGAGCAATCAGATAATTCTTTCACCATAGTGTCTTCATAATGACGGTTATTAAAAATATTAGTTAGCGGGTCAATTAGGGTAAGTTCTTCTAGTTTTTTATTTTCTTCAAGCTGCTGCTGTAATGAACGTATTAAGTTTTCTTTTTCACTAACGTCTCGAATGGTTGCTAGTGCACACTTGCCATATGAGGTATCAATTAAGTTTAAGGTAATTTCTACATTTAAGGTTTCACCTTTACTATTAATTGCTAAGAGCTGCCCTCGTTCAGCCCCCATTTTCCGAGCACCACCCTCTGTGAAATATTTTTCTAAATTTTTAGGGTGTCCGTGCTTATGTTTATTCAACATTAAATCACTAATGTTCATTGACTCTAATTGTTCTTTGCCATAACCAAAGATTGCACTAGCTTGCTTATTAGCTTTTACAATATTTCCACTGCGATCAACTTTTAAGTTAGCATCGGGTGCCATTTCAAATAATTTCTCGCTTTCTTCGAAAGCAAGCTTAGTAATAGCGTAAGTTTTATCTATCTCTTTAAGGTTTCTGCGGTATTGACTCTCCATTTCTTTAAGTTTGGTGATATCGCAATGAGCACCAAGCATACGATGGGCTAAACCTGCTTCGTCTCTTATGGCTATACCACGGCAACGGATCCATACTGTTGAGCCGTTTTTATGTTGATAACGTACAGTTTGATCGTAGGGGTGTGTCGGGTCTGAGCAATGTCGGTGGAAGTTACTCATCGCAATTTTTAGATCATCTTGATTGATGATCTTCTGCCACTCTGCAGATAAATGAGCTTTCTCTTGTGGGTCGTAACCTAATACTTGCCAAAATCGATCATTCATCCATTCCTGTTCAAGGTTATCAAGATCCCAATACCATAAACCATCAATGCACGCATCAAAGATAAAATCAAAAATTGAATCATCAGATTTAATTAATTGATATAACTCTTCCCTTAAATAATTTTCTCGGTTTTCCATAAACTTAGCTATCAAAATAATAATACTTAAAGCGTAGGTGACAAACAGTGATATATCAAAGATAAAAACGCCCTAACGTCAATTAATGCCAGTTTCATTAATTAAGTGATCTATTTTCTAAGCAGGAATAGTAGCCTTATATAAGATAGTTATTTTCAGAACTACTTGTTCTGGCCAATTAATAAGTAACCCAGTAGTTGATTATATTAGCTAGTAAAATAACTCACACAATCAGTGGGGTTTATTGAAATAAAAAAAAAGCCAGATAACAATCATATTATCTGGCTTTTAAGAGTGTGTTCTCTATCGGTTAAATTTTTGGTAGCACTTTAATTGGAAAGTAATCTTCAGATTCCAGTTCATCATTAACGCAAGACAATAAGTACTTTGCTAATTCATCTTTCTCAATTTCATCTTCAACCGCATATTCTTGACAAGTTTTTAGCACTGCTAGTACATATTCTTTGGGTGCTTGCTTTAGTTCAACTTGACTCTCTTCGCTATAACTAACACTTGAAAAAAGTGTTAAAAATAAGCCTGCAAAAAGTATTTTTTTCATGGTTATATTCTCATTAATTGCCATTATTAGTATCTATCCCAATAATCACTTAGTGTATTAGTTTCGCGATCGAATCTACGTTTTTCACACAGTGACTCTAACTTTTCTTTAATACGATGCTTGTGTTTTACAGTTTTTCTGATCATCGCTTTTTTTGGTGTACCATAGGCTATTTCAAAACCAGCAATACCAGAATCTAAGATTAAATCGTCATCAATTTCGACGGTGTTATCGTCATATAAATCAATGTTCATTTACTTACCCTTTTTCAAAATAACAATTGATGTTTCGCGCAATAATGTGCTCAATATTTTATAAAGAAAAGCGAAATATTTTCGTTTTACTAATCATTATTTTTGATTAAACAAATGAGTAATTAAAGCAATAATGAAAAATGGATTATAAAAAACCTGATAACGAATATTATCTTTTTTGACCTTGTACTAAACTGAGTTTTTGAAATTAATCTGAAATGTAGTAGCAGTGAGTTAGCATACTTATTAATGAAACAAGTATGCTATATAAGGAGGTAACAAAGTGTTTTAGCGTCAATTAAAACCACTTTTTCTTTTTAAAAATATACACTTGAACCGCAACAACTATAACAAGCATACCAATGAATATTAGAAAGGCATCGGTATTCTCTGCACCTGGAATTCCACCGACGTTTATACCTAACAAGCCCGTTAAAAAGCCTAGAGGTAGAAAAATAGCGGCAACTATCGATAACACATACATACGGTTATTCATTTGTTCTGCTAGCCTATTATTTATTTCTTCCTGGGTAACTGCAGCCCGATCTTTAATTGAGTCTAAGTCTTCAACAAATCGCGTTAAATGGTCTGTTGTTTCTCGTAACTGAATTTTTTCTTCTATTGAAAATATTGAAACTTTTTCACTTAATAGCTGTAACATTGCCTCTCTTTGAGGTGATAAGTAACGTCGTAATGATATAATTTGTCGTCGTAAATCCGCGATATCATTTCGTAATGCATAGTTACTTGACGTAAGTATACTTTCTTCAATTTCAGACACTTTATCTTCAATATCGTTAATGGTATCAGTCATTCGTTCAATTAACCGATCTGTGAGTATTACAGTAAATTCTGCTGGCGTTGTGGCTCCGCAACCTTGCTCTAGATCTTCAGCCATATCCCTTGTCGACAGCAATGTGCGACACCTTGTACTAATAATACGTTCTTTGGTAACCCACAGCCGGATAGATACCATATCTTCAGGATTACTATCCGGCGCTAAATTAACCCCTCTTAACGAGATTAATACACCTTCATGAAGTGGTGTGGCTCTTGGTCTTGTTTCTTCATTTAATAAGGCGGCAATTACAGACGGATTAAGCCCGCTTTGATTTTCAAACCATTCTTTAGTAATGTCTTGGGTATAGTCAAAGTGCAACCAAAATTTCCTAGACAGGTCGAGCGTTGCTAAAGACGCAATTTTTTCTCCTTTACCACTGTCTTCCAAATAATAACCGTATACAAACTCTCTCGAACTCATCATTAATTCCTTAACATAATACCAACCTCACTAACTATGTGACCATTTCTACTGGCTAAAACAATCAACTACTGCGTATAAAGTCGATCACACAATTAATTAAACGGGTATAATATTCAATATAAACTTATCTAATAATTGAACTTCTATAATAAGAATAAAGTGCCACAGCCTAAAAAGGCAATAAAACCAAAAATATCGGTAACTGTTGTTAATATAACTGAGCCTGAAAGTGCGGGATCAATATTTAATTTACTCAATATCCAAGGTACCCAAACCCCTGATAAAGAAGCAACAATAATATTACCTAAAATTGCAATACAAATTGTTAAAGACAGCATTGGGCTATCAAACCAAAAGTAGGTAATAATACCAATAACCAAAGCCCACAAAAGGCCGTTTATCATACCTACTTTTAATTCTTTATGAACAATCGCTTTTTTATTAGCATCGGTAATTTGCCCTAATGCTAATCCTCTGATAATTAACGTTAACGTTTGACTGCCTGAAATCCCTCCCATTGAGGCGACAACAGGCATTAATATTGCTAAGGCAACGACTTGTTGTAATGTTGCTTCAAATAAGCCTATAAACCACGACGCCAAGAAAGCGGTAAGTAAGTTAATACCTAACCAAATAGCCCTGTTTTTACTACTTAGCCACACACTAGAAAACAAATCTTCTTCATCAACCAAACCCGCAGACTGCATCATTTGGTTGTCTCTTTGTTCCTCTTGATGTTTGAACGCTGAAAATAAATCTAACCTTCCCATCAAACGGCCACTTTCATCAACAACGGGTAGTGCAGTTTTACCTGACAATATGACACTTTCTGCTGCTTCATCCATATTTTGGTTTGCAGGTAATGACTGAACATCAGAGTTGATAACATCAACTAATAAATCGTCATTGTTTAGGTTTATTAAACGATTAATCGCTACTTCACCCACTAACTTTGAATCTGAGTCAGTCACGTACAGGGTATCTGTTAACATGGGTAAAGATTTAGCACATAACTTTTTTGCTGCTGATATTTTTAATTGCTGAGGTATTTTCTGTTCATCAAAGGTTTGCCAATGTCCAACCTCATCATCATTATAGTCTTGCGCGGTTTTAAAGTGTTGGCGCTGCTTTGCACTCATTTGTGCAACAGCATACTCAACAAAACGTTCACTTAAATCATCAGTAAAATCAAGTAAACTACTTGCGTCAAGCTTATCAAATAATAAATAACAAGCTTCGTCGCTTAATACAGTAAGCAACATTTGCCGAGATTCATTTTTCATTTCTAGAAAAACATCTTTCTGACATTCGCTACTTAATTGTTCCCAAATAATTAATCGGGACTTAATTGGAAATGCTTCCAGTAATATGGCTAATTGTTCAGGTTGGAGACGTTCAGTTAACTCGGCTATTAACGAATCTAGTGGCAACTCATCTTCGAAGTGTTGATCTAGTTTTTCAATGTAATCCGAGAGTATATCTAACGTCATTTGTCTTCCTATAAGAGATGCACTTACTTAGCGCATTGATTTAACGGTACGAGTTTAGCAAAATAGTTACTGAGAGCGCTAAAGTATGAGTATGTCAATTAACTATCAGTGTAGCTCATACCTTAGTATGCTTTAATCAAATATTTCAATCACACTTAATAATATTTTGCGTTTTATTAATGTTGGCATGTAACGATAAAATAGCATTACCCATCATTAAAATTTTGAATAAAACCATGGAAATGCCAATTTTACAGCCTTTTGCAATTAAAACACAAAAGACTAACCTATTTACAAAAATTTGGTTGTTATTATTTAGAAAGCGTCAATGGCAATTAACTGAAAACTGGCATTATCAACTTCCCGATAATAGGGAATTAGTATTTCCTAAAGGCTTTATATTTGACGGTAGCTCTTACCCTGCAGTTGTTTGGCTTTTTTTTTCACCAACAGGCTTGTTGCTAATCCCCGTGATTATTCATGACTTCTGCTTTCAATATAATTACTTATGGGCCGTTAAAGACAACAAAGTATATAAATACAAACCAAACGCTGGCTTTTTTAATTGGTGTAAACTCATTCGTAAAGTTGGTATAGAACGCAATGAACTCTACGTAATTGATTACTTTACTTGGTTACTCACTATTATATTCGGTTGGCCAAAGTGGATAATGCTTCGTCGACATTTATCAAAAGATCTTAAGCCAAGATTAAAAAGCTGATCAGAATTTATTTCTGTTAAATCCTTTTAATCTAGCTGAGTAACTTAGTCATCGAGAAGCATTGGATTTTGTTTTTGCTGTGTTTTTACTGATGTTGACAAGTCAACTTGTTCAATTTTACTAAATCTATTCGATATTTTATTCGCTGATGTATGAATTTGTTTAACATCTGTTGCCGCTTGATCGATATGTTTAGCTAAGTTATCAAAACGGTTTCTAAAGCGACTAAAATCAGTGGCAAGTTCACCTAAGTGAGCTTGAATAATATGGATTTGCTCTTTTGTTGCTTCATCTTTTAGCACTGAGCGAGCTGTGGTTAATATCGCCATTAATGTGGTTGGCGATGTTAACCAGATACGCTGGTTATTCGCTATTTCAACAAGATCGCTATGATGTCCGTGAATTTCTGCAAAAATAGCTTCAGCAGGAATAAACATAATTGCGCCGTCAGAGGTTTCATTTTCAATAATGTACCTGTCACCAATGTCTTTAATGTGCTTTTTAATATCTACCTTAAATTGGCGCTCTGCTGCTTTTCTATCGGCATCACCTATCTCAACATTCGTCATTTTTCGATAGCTTTCTAATGGGAACTTAGAATCAATAATAACCGTTCCCGTAGGTTTAGGCAGAAACAATGCACAATCGGCGATCTTCCCATTAGACAACGTATGCTGAAGGCCAAAGCTTTGCTCTGGCAATACATTTCTGATCAAGGCATTCAGTTGCACTTCGCCAAATGCACCTCGTGAGCGCTTATCAGACAACACTTCTTGTAAGCTTACAACATTGCTTGAAAGCTCAGTAATTTTCTTCTGAGCATCATCAATTAATGCTAAACGTTTAACAATATCGTTAAAGGTTTTAGTGGTTTTTTCAAAGCCATCCGCTAAGCGTTTTTCTACTTGATCGCTAATTTCTTTTAATCGGTTATCCGTAGATAACGTTAACTCATTAATTTTTTTAGCCATTTGCTCACTAGAGGCAAGCATTGATTTACTTTGCTCTTCCCTGTTTACTTTATTATTTTCATTTAAGTGCTTCATTAATTGCTCGAGCGCTTTATTTTGATTTTGGGTAAATTCATTTTGGTGAAAATGTAATACTGAAAGTTGCTTTTCACCTTGCTCGGCTTGCTGTCGTAATGTTTTAATTTTGAGATCTGAAATTTGCTGCTCAATAGCACTTTTTAATTCAAATTGTTGTTGTGATAATTGCTGATGATTACTCGAAAGATTTTGCGTAATTTGCTCGAAGAAATATTTGTTGGCATCGCCAATTCTTAAGTGACTTTCTCCTTGCAACTTAATCATTTCAAGGGCTGAACTATACTGGCGCTTCATTTTGACCAAATTTAGCATCATAAATAGTAATAGTACTGATATGAAAATTAATGCGAATAAAATTAACTCAAAGGAGGAAGCCTGAAGTGTTGAAAATTCGATCATGATAAAGCCACACTAAAACACTGTAATTATTAACAGTCATTAGAACATAAGTGACTAATTCTCTCAATAAAAAAGGTTACCAACATACGTTGATAACCTTTATCGATAGTTAATCTAAGCGCTTTAATTATTTGTTATTGATTACTTCAATATTTTTTTGCCATATTTGAGGGCCTGTTACATGGGCAGACTCGCCAGTAGCGTCAACCGCCACCGTTACAGGCATATCTTCAACTTCAAACTCATAAATAGCTTCCATACCTAAATCTTCAAAGGCAACCACTCTTGCTTTTTTAATGGCTTTAGAAACTAAGTAAGCCGCGCCACCTACTGCCATTAGATAAACAGACTGATGCTTTTTTATGTTCTCGCACGTTGCCGCACCACGTTCAGACTTGCCTATAGAGCCTAACAAACCTGTTTTAGATAGCATCATCTCACTGAATTTATCCATGCGTGTTGCAGTAGTTGGACCTGCAGGTCCAACTGCTTCATCACCAATAGCATCTACGGGGCCAACGTAATAAATAAACTTATTTGTAAAATCAACAGGTAAATCTTTACCCGCCGCTAACATTTCTTGAATACGCTTATGTGCCGCATCTCGTCCTGTTAATATAGTGCCACTTAATAGCACCGTTTCACCTGTTTTCCATTGTGATATATCTGCTTTTGTTAGATTATCAACGTTAACACGGCGAACATCTTCACCCACTTCCCAGGTAATTTCAGGCCAATCTTCCAATCTTGGAGGCGTGAGGTCTGCTGGCCCTGAACCGTCTAAGTGAAAGTGAACATGACGTGTTGCAGCACAGTTAGGGATCATCACCACGGGTTTAGATGCCGCATGGGTTGGCACAGAGTTTATTTTAACATCAACTACCGTTGTTAAACCACCAAGACCTTGAGCACCAATGCCTAACTTATTTACACGATCATATATTTCTAAACGTAACTCTTCTTCTGCGTTTTCAGGCCCTCGGTCAAGTAACTCTTGAATATTAACGGGGTCCATCAAACTTTCTTTAGCAAGAACGGCTGCTTTTTCAGCCGTTCCACCAACACCTATTCCTAACATGCCAGGTGGACACCAACCAGCACCCATCGTAGGTAGGGTTTTCACAATCCAATCAGCAATCGAGTCGCTCGGGTTAAGCATTGCCATTTTAGTTTTATTTTCACTGCCGCCGCCTTTAGCCGCAATCATCACTTCAATCTCATTACCTTCTACCATATCAATATGAACAACCGAAGGAGTATTATCTTTAGTGTTAATTCTTGCACCAGCAGGGTCTGCAACTATTGACGCACGCAACGGATTATCAGGATTTAAGTAAGCACGGCGTGTACCTTCATCAACCATTTGCTGAACAGTCATATCAGTTTTGTCCCACTGTACTGCCATACCTACTTTAACAAAACAAGTTACAATACCCGTATCTTGACAAATAGGGCGTTTACCATGTGCCGACATACGAGAGTTAATCAATATTTGTGCGATAGCATCTTTTGCCGCTTTACTTTGCTCTTTGTGGTAAGCTTTTTCTAGTGCTTGAACAAAGTCTAATGGGTGATAATAAGAGATATATTGCAGCGCATCTGCAATGCTTTCAATTAAGTCTTGTTGTTTTATAATAGCCATGACTACCCTTAGTACGCGTTTGAATTGTTCAGTTGAACAATCTCTTGTTGAAAGTTATAAATTTACCGATATGATACCCTGCTTATAACTAGCCTGCTAGTACTGGGCGCGCTGATTTTTCAATTTATGAGGTGTAAACTCATAGGCCATAATACTAAAAGCGCTCTTCAAACCAGCCAACGAGCTAAAGTTAATATTAAGGTAACTCAGTTGTTAACACACAATAAACAAAAAATTTGTGCAATGCCTTTGCATTTTAGTCAAAAGATTTCGCCTGCTGAACTTTTTTCTGTAATAGAAGCTCAGCCATGGTCAATGTGGCTAGACTCTTGTGAAAGCGATCATGTAGATAGTCACTTTGATATTATGGTGTGGCAGCCTATGGTAAGTGTTGTTACCGAAAGTAATTCAACTACCATCAATGACTTTAACCTAAACGAAACAATACAAAGTGATAATGACCCACTTACACTGCTTGAAGTAGCGCAAAAAAAAGCGTTACAACATTATATTATAGATACCGGTAACTTACCCTTTTATGGCGGTAGTTTAGGATATTTTTCATATGACTTAGGTAGATACTTTGAAAAACTACCCACCAATGCAGTACGCGATATTGATATGCCAGAAATGGCCGTTGGCATATACAATAAAGCCATTATTTATCACCGCTCAGAGCAATGTTATTACTTGGTTTGCCCTGAACAGGAGCGTGCTCAATTAACAACATTTTTAACGAATAAACTTACTCAAAAAGAACGCGATCAAGCCGCTCAAGCGTTTAAGTTAACCACGCCATGGCAAACCAATATTACCAAAGATGAATACCATGAAAAATTTGATCAAGTACAACAGTATTTATTATCTGGCGATTGCTACCAAATTAATTTAACCCAGCGTTTTTCTGCAATGTATGAAGGCAATGAATTTTTAGCTTACTTAGCCTTGCGTGAATCAAACCAAGCACCATTTTCCGCTTTCATGCGCTTTAACGAATTAGCTATTTTAAGCGTATCGCCCGAACGTTTTCTAAAGCTAAGCGAGACAACAGTACAAAGCAAACCGATCAAAGGAACACAAGTAAGATGTACTGACTTACATCAGGATAAAATTAATGCAGAGCAACTTGTGAACTCTGAAAAAGATCGCGCTGAAAACCTAATGATTGTTGATTTATTGCGAAATGATATTAGCCGCGTATGCCAAGCAGGCACAGTAAAAGTACCCAAACTTTTTGCAATAGAGAGCTTTCCCGCGGTTCATCATTTAGTTAGTACTGTTGAAGGCAGGTTGTCGCCTCAATATAGTGCCCACGACTTAATACGCGCAGCCTTTCCTGGCGGCTCTATTACAGGCGCGCCCAAAATACGAGCAATGGAAATTATTGATGAATTAGAACCTCAGCGACGAACCATTTATTGTGGCTCCATTGGCTATATTTCGGCATGTGGCAATATGGATACCAGTATTACTATTCGTACACTCGTGCTAACTAAAGGGCAAACTTATTGCTGGGCTGGTGGTGGCATAGTTGCAGATTCACAAGTAAACTCTGAATATCAAGAG
Organism: Thalassotalea piscium; assembly: GCF_030295935.1. Taxonomy (NCBI): domain Bacteria; kingdom Pseudomonadati; phylum Pseudomonadota; class Gammaproteobacteria; order Alteromonadales; family Colwelliaceae; genus Thalassotalea; species Thalassotalea piscium. The sequence continues at coordinate 1,243,226 of NZ_AP027362.1, read as the reverse complement.
AGTTTAGATAAAGTAAACAAAATACTCCCAGTACTTGCACAGTTATAACGAACTAGGGTCTAATGAAAAAAGAAACCTTTTTAACTCAGTTTTTATTCAATAGTACACTCTCGTTGGTGCAGCAAAACGATGCCCCGTTTACCCTTTCCAAGCAATTTACGCGTGCAGCAGTATTAATTCCTATTGTTGAACAAAACAATCGCTTAGAAGTTGTACTTACCTTACGTGCAAGCCACTTAAAGCATCACGCAGGGCAAATTAGCTTTCCCGGAGGTAAAGTAGAAAAGTACGATGTTAATGAAATGGCAACAGCACTTAGAGAAACACATGAAGAAATAGGTGTATCGGCAGAAAACATTACTGTCATTGGTACCATGCCAAGCTATCAAACTATCACTGGTTATCATATAACACCTGTACTAGGCTTTATTAAACCTCAGCTGCAATATTGTTTAGACACAAATGAGGTTGCTGAAATATTTCATGTGCCGTTAAGCCATTTTCTTAATACGAATAATCATATTTCATTAAGTATTTACCGTAATTTTTCCATACATCCAGTATATTTTATGCCTTATAAACACTACAACATTTGGGGAGTCACCGCCTCAATATTAAAAAAACTGGCAGAGCAACTTCAACCTTGAATGGGTAAAGTAACTCTATTGCCACTATAATGTATTTTTAAATTACAACTATTTTTACATGTTTGATAACTTTTATTTACTATTGCCGAAAATAATTTTAATATCTCCACAATTAACCGTTACAAATTCAGGATTTATGCATGATTAGTGTATTTGATATGTTTTCTATTGGTATTGGCCCTTCGAGTTCGCATACTGTAGGCCCAATGAAAGCAGCAAAACTGTTTGCTGAACATTTAGTTGAAAAAAACCTGTTAGACAAAACTGATAGAGTAAAATGCGAACTTTTTGGTTCGCTAGGTCAAACAGGTATTGGTCACGGTACTGGAAAGGCAATTATTTTGGGCTTATCAGGTGAAACGCCAGAAGCTATAGCGGTTGACTCAATTGATCAAATATTAGCGCAAGTAGTTGCAAGTGAAGAAATAAACTTGATGGGTCAAAAGCATATTAGTTTCCCTAAAGAAAATGCCATTGTTTATCATCGCCGAAAAACTTTACCCGCACACGCTAATGCCATGACTTTATTTGCCTATCAAGGTAAAGAGTTATTATTAGAAGAAACGTATTACAGTATTGGTGGGGGCTTTATTGTACAAGACTGTGATTTTGAGAAAGAAAAAGACAAAGCTTTGTCATTGCACTCTAATATTGACAGACCACATAAGTTCTCTTCTGCAGATGAATTACTCAGTATTGCACAAGAGAAAGGCTTAAGTATTAGCACAATTATGATGGATAATGAGAAGTGCTTAAACGACGAAGCAACAATTCGTAAACAACTTATTGCTATCTGGCAAGCTATGCATGAAAGCATTACTCGTGGTATGAAAACAGAAGGCATTTTACCCGGCGGATTAAAAGTAAACCGCCGCGCTCCTGCTTTATTTCGCTCTTTATCTGTAGAAACAACGAATGATCCGTTATCTGCGATGGATTGGGTTAACCTATTTGCCTTAGCTGTAAACGAAGAAAACGCAGCAGGCAGTCGTGTTGTTACTGCCCCTACTAATGGGGCTGCAGGCATTATCCCTGCAGTATTATGCTATTATAATAAGTTTATTAAAAAGGTTGATGACGAGGACTGTATTCGTTATTTACTAACAGCTGCAGCAATAGGTATTTTATATAAGACCAACGCGACAATCTCAGGTGCTGAAGGTGGTTGCCAAGCAGAAGTAGGTGTTGCTTGCTCAATGGCAGCAGGCGCGCTCACCGAAATTATGGGTGGTAGTCCCAAGCAAGTTGAAAATGCTGCTGAAATTGGCATGGAGCATAATTTAGGCTTAACTTGTGATCCTGTTGGTGGCCTAGTACAGGTGCCATGTATTGAACGTAATGCAATGGGGTCGGTGAAAGCGATTAATGCCTCTCGTCTTGCTTTGCGGGGTACTGGCACTCAAAAGGTTTCCTTAGACAAAGTAATTAAAACCATGTGGGAAACAGGCAATGATATGAAAACCAAATATAAAGAAACCTCTCGCGGCGGCTTAGCTGTAAATATTATTGAGTGTTAATTTAAAGTGATACTAAAAAACGCCAGCTGTTGCTGGCGTTTTTTATCTTCTCTGGATAAATTTAACGTATTGGTAGTTCGATATTTGAAAACATTTCTTCAATTTCAGTATTATTTTTTAGCAACACTGCACGCGTTACAATATCTCTATTTAAATGTGGCGCAAAACGCTCAATAAAATCAAACATATAACCACGTAAAAACGTACCGCGTCTAAAACCAATTTTAGTCGTACTCGCTTTAAATAAATGACTTGCATCTAATGTTACTAAATCTTTGTCTAATTCTTTATCCATAGCCATCGTCGCAATAACACCAATGCCTACACCTAACCGAACATACGTTTTAATCACATCTGCATCGGTTGCAGTAAACGCAATTTTAGGCGTAACACCTGCATTTGAAAAGGCAATATCTAGCTCAGACCGCCCAGTAAAGCCAAACACATAAGTGACTAATGAATACTTAGCAATATCTTCAATAGATATATTTTGTTTATTGGCTAATGGATGATCTTTTTTTACAATAATACTGCGATTCCAATGATAACAAGGCAGCATAATTAAATCGTTATATAAGTGGAACGATTCAGTAGCAATGGCAAAATCAGCATCCCCTTTAGAAGCAGCATCACTAATTTGTGATGGAGTACCTTGTGACATTTGCAACGACACTTTACCGTATTTTTTCATAAACCCTTGAATAACATCAGGCAATGCATATCTAGCCTGAGTATGCGTGGTTGCAATACGCAGCTTCCCTTCGTCGGGTTGCGTATGCTCACGTGCCACAGCTTTAATTGCTTCTACCTTAGATAAAATTTCAGTCGCAATGTTAATTACCTCTTGGCCAGCAGAAGTAACATGGGTTAAATGCTTGCCGCTTCGACCAAAAATTTGAATACCTAATTCATCTTCAAGCATACGAACTTGCTTGCTAATACCAGGCTGAGAGGTAAATAACGCTTCTGCTGTTGCAGAAACATTTAGATTGTTGTTTTGTACTTCGACAATATAACGGAGCTGTTGCAGTTTCATAGCGCTAAATAATAGTGACTTATGCCAAAAATATATACTTAATTGAACATATATTCCATAATAATTTTAACTTTCTGTAAAAATATTTCATTTGCGTTTTATCACAGTGATATGTGATGCTTTATTGTACTAACCAATGCGTTTTATCGCCGTCAGATTAGATACTGCCGTTAAATGTTGTAATTAAACTACAAAACACCTAACAATTAAATATAAGTTAACGCTTTGCTTAACAGCACATTTTTTGTAGACTGGTAGAGTAGTTATATAATTTAAAATTGGATATATACATGGGCATCATCATAGGCTTAGTTATTGCATTAATTATAATAGTAGTTGCCATCAACGCTATTCAGCAGCACAAAGAGAAAATAGAAAAAGAAAAGCGCGCTAAGGCTGCTAAGCAAAAAGCCATAATTGATGAAACAGAAGAGCTTTTATTAAACATGGCTCATTTACCACCTAATCCAAAAGTTGTTGAGGTACTTAATCAAAGAAGTCTTAATGCCGCGAAAGCAATGTATTCAATACTTCCTAGCGTCAAGGGTTTTAAAACTCGTGTACAAGAAATGGAAGCTCGTTTAAAAGCAAGTAAGGAGTTAGGTGCAAACACCACTGATAATACTGCATTTACTCTACCCGACAATGAACAGCAATTGGTACTTATTTTACAAACCATAAAAAAATTACGAGCCGTACTGCGCTCAGAGCAGAGCAAAGGTTCACTAGATTCTCAGGTATTTATGGCCGAAGACCTCCAGCTTGATGCAATGCAACTTAAAATTAATATTGAGAGCTTACATAAGCGAGGTATGCAAGCCTTCCAAAAAGAAATGCTTGGCTCTGCTCGACAATATTTTGAAAAAGCCCTACAAACATTAAAAGCACATCCAAAGCAAAGTGAATATACCACAACGAAAGCATCAGAATTAGAAGATCAACTCCTTGATATTACCGAAGCGCTAAAAACCACTAATGCTGCAGATGCTGCCAAAAAGGCTAAAGCAGAAGAAGATGACTTAGACTTACTTTTTCAACCTAAGAAAAAGTGGTAACCACGTCAAATACCTTTAATTAAACACGCTTTATTTTTATAAATACAGCCAAAACATCATGGCAAAAACTGAACAAATAATTTTACCGTCTTTTTTACGTAGAGTATTAAAGGCTTACGCCCTTAAAGCAATAATAAGAGCGCAAGGTTGTGAATTAAGTAGAATAGGTCGTTCGCGTAATTGGCAATTAAAAGCAACACATGAACAAATTAGTAGAGTGATAGAACTGATCGAAGAGGCTAATGAAGATAGTTGGCTCTGGTTAGCTAAACATTTAAAAGCTTGTCGCCAAACACTTACCCATCAACACCTACTGGCTATTGCTCGTAAGCGTTCAAACATAACTATAAACGAATTAATGGCATTGACCGACTGTACTGTTGCGCAGGCAAGAAAAGTCCTCGATGAGCTAGAGTGGCAGGACGAATAACCTTAAAGTAAAAGCGACAGGTCAACAACTCTTAAGCCAACTTAATGCTTCGTCTTTACAAGAAAACATCTTTATCTCAAGGCCGTTTGCAGCAGACTCTACCGTCAATTGTTCATCAATTGATTTTTTTTCATTAAAAAGCATCGCAATTGAAGCCCCCATTAACTCCTCTCTTGACGATATATATTTCCCAAATATTTTTTGTTCAATCGCTGACATTTCTTGTTGTACATTACTAACATCAACTAAAATTTTAAATTGTTTAAATAAATTATATTCTTGGCATAACTCATTTAGTATAAGTGAGCGTTTTTCTAAATTTATTAGACTGCCATGAGTCACTATAACGATTTCAGTGCCAGCTAATACTTCAATTTTATAATTCATATTTATTTTAAACCTAGACTCTTAGATAGATAAGAGTCAACAACAAGTAAATTTTTTATTAATGCGCTGTTTGTATATTTTAACACATCAGTACAATGTATTAACATTACATTAAACTACTATCACTTTCAAAATAAATTTAACTACAAATTTTTTACACCTCTTTTATTATCTTTATGACTTTGGTATACCCAGGAAAAAATAAAGAAATAATCCACTCGCTATTGATAAATAAGGCGTAAAAACATACATTTTCACACCTTTGATAAAATGGCATATATTAACAGCAAAAAGCCAAAGCAAGATGCTTTAGGCTTTTTTCAAATAAGCTGAAATTAATACGATACGTGTGCCATTAACCTTCCCTTCTATATGTTCAGGGTTATCTGTTAATGATATCCCACGTACCATTGTGCCTTGCTTTGCGGTAAAGTTTGCTCCCTTAACTTTCAAGTCTTTAATTAAGGTAACGTTATCGCCATCTTGAAGCTCTGCACCATTACTATCGCGCGTAGGACCATTTGAACGTTCTGCTGCAATCCCCTGCTCTGCCCAGGTCTTTACATCATCTTCTAGGTAAATCATGTCGAGCGCATCTTGTGCCCATGATTCTGTAGATAATTTATGTAACATACGATATGAAACAACCTGTACCGCAGGCTCTTGGTTCCACATACTGTCATTTAAACAACGCCAGTGGTTTTTGTCTAACGCTGTTTCGCCTGAAATTTGAGACAAACATGTATCACAAATGTAGATACACTGCTGTGCACTACCATCACTTGTTGGTGGCACAGAGTACACCGTTAAAGAAGATGAAGATGTGCATAACTCACATTGATTATTACTACGCGATTTTAACGCTTGCTCAGTTGCCATAAGGTTATTCTCCAAGAAATTTGCGCGCTATTATGCCATTTCATCAACAATTTAACCATTGATATTACGTAGGAATTGGGGCTATAACAAAAAGGACAAGCAAGCTTGTCCTTTTCAAAATAAATATAAAATAGCTAGGGTATGTTTCTACGCACAATAATGTACACGCACAGTACTACCCTAAATTTTAGGGTAAGTTTTATTCACCCTTATGCTCAACAGCTAAGCCTTTTTCACCCGCAAACTTATCAACCCACAAGGCTATTGCTCCGTCACCAGTTACGTTACATGCAGTACCAAAACTGTCTTGCGCAAGATATAAAGCAATCATTAACGCTACTGCAGCATCAGTAAACCCTAACATACCAGCCAATAACCCTAGGGCTGACATAACAGCTCCACCTGGCGCTCCTGGCGCTGCAATCATAGTTACCCCTAACATTAGGATAAAACCAAACATTGCGCCAAACCCTGGCATTGCGATATCGGGAGACAATAGCATAACTGCTGTAGCACAAGTAACAATTGTAATTGTTGAACCACTTAAATGAATAGAGGCGCATAAAGGCACGGTAAAGTTAGCAACACCATCGCTGACTTTGTTTTCTTTAGTCGCTTTTAATGAAACTGGTATAGTAGCTGCACTCGACATAGTACCTAATGCAGTAAAGTATGCAGGTAGCATATTTTTCAGTAGCTGTATTGGCGATCGACCTAATGCACTACCCGTAATCACATAAAGCACTGTGATCCAGACCCAATGCATAATTAATGCTAAAACCAATACGACACCAAAAGTTTTTAATGTAGAAAATACGGTGCCATCGACCGTCATTTCAGCAAATACACCTGCAATATAAAATGGCAAGGCTGGAATAATTACTTTTGATAATAAGAGTTCAATAACATCTTTTGCTTCATTCAAAGTATTGCGTAAATTTGTTGAATTGGTTGCACTGATGCCAATACCAAAAATAAAAGCAATTGCTAACGCCGACATGACATCAAATAATGGTGCAATAGCGATATCTATAAACCCCTTCAGTTTTTCACCTTCTGCTACTTCAACTAAATTACCTGCGGTTAAGCCCGGTAAAACATTACTTGCTACGAGAAAAGCTAAAACACCAGCAACAATCGTCGAACCATAGGCTAAACCTACCGTTTTTCCTAGTAATGAGCCGGAGCCTCTTGGTAATGAGGCAATACCACTAGCGATATAAAATAGAATAATTAAGGGAATGGTAAACTTAATCAGCTGACCAATTAAGTTTTGGATAGTAAAGATCAACTGCACAATAAAGTCAGGTGCAAATAGTCCAATTAACATACCAGCCAATATGCCGGCTATTAATTTCAACACTAAATTCATAATATCTCCGATTGTTATAATAGTTATGAGTAATTTTAAAGTTATATTTTCTTGATTAATTAACGCGAAAGCTCGGGTGATTATGAAGAGCTAACTACTTATAAATAATTGCGCTATAGGCAAACATCCCGATGATATCGATTTATGACTAAGTTTAACCTGAGTTATCACTTGCAAGCCAGTGAACATTAAGTTTAATTATTCCATCAGTACCAGCACATTTAGCCGTATAAGGCTGACATGTAAACTGCCCTAAGGCAGCGATCAATGTCTCCTGTTCAAATATAAGTGGTACACGCTTTCGCTGCCAAGGTGCGATTTTAAGTTCTTGAAATATTTTTTTAAGTGAGCGAGAGTGTTGTCTGTAATCAGGTAAACAAGTCGGATTATTATGATTAAACTGTATCGATAATTGCTCAATTTTGTCTGGTATAAACAAGCAGGTAATATTATCTGCAGGTAATTTCGCTTCATCAGAATTACTAATTGATAAAGATAATTTGCCAACATTATCAGGTAGTAATATTAATAACGGCGCTTGTTTAAGTTTTGCAATATCAACGATACCCTGCCAGCTTGACAGATCGGCAAAGTCATCGGTGAGCATTAATTTATTTTGGAAACGTCTAAACCACTTATTGCCCACTTTCACTTGTGGAGTTTTATCACCACTTGCTGATAGTTGTTTTTTTACTTGTGCTAATACTTGGCTACTAGGCATTAACTGGTGATGCTGATTGAGGTAGTAACGGATAACATAATTAAAGCGGCTAGAGGATAATGTTAATAGTTTTTTTACATCTAACTCATTATCTTGGTTTAAGCATTGATGTAGATCGTTACTGGCAACGTCATCAATCAGTTGTTGTGCATCTTGGCAGTGCTCTGTGGTTCTTGCAATTGATTGGCCAATACCAGGCCAGCGCTGCGCTAACATTGGTATAATAGTTTGCCTTAAAAAATTACGATCAAACTGTTGGTCAAGATTCGACTCATCTTCCACCCACTCCAGTGAAAGAGCTTTAGCTCTATCTTCAATGCATTGTCGTGAAATAGTTAATAACGGCCGAAGTAGCGCTAAGCTACCACTTTCTGTTTGTAAGCTACCATACGTTGACATTGAACTTAGGCCTTTTAAGCCAGAGCCTCTTTTTAGTGCTAAGAAGAAAGTTTCAATTTGATCATCTTGATGATGAGCAGTGATCACAATACCCTTGTTGCCTGCGACATCGTAGAGCGCGCGGTATCGAGCATCTCTCGCTTGCGCTTCTAAACTTTGATTAGCATTTTTATCTATATGAACCCTTTTTCCGATAAAAGCTAACGAAAGCTTATGGCAGTGCTGTTGAACAAAGTTATGCCATGTAACAGCATGTTCACTTAGACCGTGATTTACATAGCAAACGGTAATTTTGTTCTTAATTACCTTAGCTTTAACTAAACTCGCCACTTCGTACAACAAGACGAGAGAGTCAACTCCGCCACTACAAGCTATAACAAGGTTTTTTGTAGGATAACATTGAAGCTGTTCTTTTAATGCTCTTTGAATTGATATCAACTGCATCATCAATACCAGTTGGATAAATGTTGAATTAAGCAACTTACTTGAATAAAAGTAAGTTGCTTAGTGTAATTAACAATAACCGTAAGACATTAATCGTTGGTAACGTTGCTCAATTAGCGCCTCTTTTGAGAGTCCTTCTAACTCAGCCAGATTCTCTTTAATTGATTGTTTTAACATTGCAGCCATAGTGTCAATATCGCGATGCGCGCCACCTAATGGTTCACCAATAACATTATCAATTAAACCCAGCTCTTTAATACGGGTTGCAGTAATGCCCATGGCTTCAGCTGCCGTTGGTGCTTTTTCTGCAGTTTTCCATAAAATAGAAGCACAGCCTTCCGGTGAAATTACTGAGTACGTTGAATATTGCAACATGTTAACACGGTCACCTACGCCAATAGCTAAAGCTCCACCTGAACCACCCTCACCAATTACTGTACAAATAATAGGTACATTTAAGCGTGACATAACTTTTAAGTTCATCGCTATCGCTTCACTTTGACCACGTTCTTCTGCACCAATGCCAGGATAAGCACCTGGTGTGTCAATAAAAGTGATAATTGGCATATTAAAGCGCTCTGCCATTTTCATTAAGCGTAACGCTTTACGATAACCTTCTGGCCTTGGCATACCAAAGTTACGCTTTACTTTTTCATGCGTAGTTCGGCCTTTTTCATGCCCAATAACCATTACAGGTGTATTGTCGATATATGCTGTTCCACCAATAATCGCTTTGTCATCAGCATAGGCCCTGTCGCCTGCGAGTTCATCAAAGTCTGTAAAAATACGTGGTAAATAGTCTAACGTGTGAGGTCGCTGAGGGTGTCTTGCAACACGTGCTGTTTGCCAAGGATCTAAACCTGCAAAAATTTTCTTGGTTAACTCATTATTTTTATCGCGAAGTTGAGTAATTTGATCTTCTAAATCCAAATTTAACTCTTGGCCGTCATCAACCAAGCGTAGTTCTTCAATTTTCGCTTCAAGTTCAGCTATTGGCTGCTCAAAATCTAAAAAGCTTAATGACATATGTTTTTATTACCTAGGTTCTTGTATCGCTATAAATTGTCTCGACCATGCTTATTTGTGCACAATCAATGAATTCTTTTTTAATTTTGTAATCTAATGGTAAAGGATTTAACGCTATAGTTTTACAAAATCAATATATTTATTTAAATTGTAAGGCAAGTTTTTCTTCACCTAACAATAACTTTAATTGATGTAAGAGTGCATCTGCTGGTGTTACACGCCATTGAACACCTAATTCTAGCATAGCTTGTGCTTCATCAGTTTGATAATACACCCTTACCGGGCAAGTTCCTTCTTTATAAGGTTCTAATGTTTGTTCTAACCTTGCTACAAAGTCCGATGATATCAATGATTTTTCTACGTGAATATCTAATGATGTCACGTAATTTTCTCTTGCGTCAACAATTGTCATGATATCTCGGCCCGTCATTGTAATGCCTCCGGAATAATCATCAAAGCTGACCTGTCCACTACACACTAAAATAGCATCATTTACTAACAAATCTGCAAAAGTATCATAATCATCGGGGAAAAACCTAACATCCATACGGGCACTTTTATCATCAAGTGTTACCAACGCCCAACGTCTACCCCGTTTATTCACTAGCACTCGTACAGCAACAACTAATCCTACTGCCGTTGCAGTGCGATCTTTACCTGTCGGCTGCATTGCAACTAATCGGCCAGTAGAGTATTTTTTTATTTCTTTTAAGTAGCGATCAATCGGATGACCCGTTAGATATAGCCCAAGAGTTTCTTTTTCACCCTCTAACCATACTTCTTCTTGCCATGGCAATACGTCTTTAAAGGCTTGGCGTGTATCTTCAGGCTCTTCATTTATCAAGCCAAATAAATCATTTTGCCCAATAGCTTGTGCCTTAGCGTGTTGCTCTGCCGCTTTAATAGCTTCGGGTAAGGTTTCAAATAATGCAGCACGGTGTGGCCCTTTTTCAAGCTGAGGCCCTAATGCGTCCATCGCTCCAGCTTTAATTAATTTTTCTAAGACCCGCTTGTTGGTTTTTTTTAAGTCTAAACGGGCGCAAAAATCAAATAAATCAACAAAAGGCCCTCCGGTTTCACGCGCACTGATAATGGCCTCAATTGGGCCTTCACCAACACCTTTTATTGCACCAATGCCATATATTATTTGATCGTTATCGTTAACGGTAAATTTATAATGTCCGCTATTTACATCTGGAGGTAATAAGTCGATGCCCATGTTTTTACATTCATCAACTAAGGTCACTATTTTGTCAGTATTATCCATATCAGCGGACATTACAGCAGCCATAAATGGTGCTGGAAAATGCGCTTTCATCCACAGGGTTTGATAAGAAACTAGTGCATAAGCAGCTGAATGTGATTTATTAAAGCCATAACCAGCAAATTTTTCTACTAGATCGAAAATTTTAATCGCTAATTCACCATCTACACCACGATTTTTTGCACCTTGTTCAAAACCTTCACGTTGTTTTGCCATCTCTTCGGGTTTTTTCTTACCCATCGCACGACGTAACATATCAGCTCCGCCTAGCGTGTATCCTGCAAGAACCTGAGCTATTTGCATCACTTGCTCTTGATATAAAATGATACCGTACGTGGGTTCAAGGATGGGTTTTAAGTCTTCATGTTGCCACTTCTCATCAGGGTAGGAAATAGCCTCGCGGCCATGCTTTCGTTCGATAAAGTTATCAACCATGCCTGATTGAAGTGGTCCCGGCCGAAAAAGCGCTACTAGTGCGATAATATCTTCAAAACAGTCGGGTTTAAGTTTATCGATCAATGATTTCATACCACTTGATTCAAGCTGAAACACGGCCGTTGTTTGGGACTTAAGCAGCATTGAGAATGACTTTTTATCATCGAGCGGTATCGCTGCAATATTGATCGGTTCTTTGCCAGCTTTAATTAGTTTTTCATCGGCAATTTCCACTGCCCATTGTAAAATAGTTAAGGTACGTAACCCTAAAAAGTCAAACTTAACTAAACCAGCATCTTCAACATCATTTTTGTCAAATTGGGTAACTGGGTTTTTCCCTTCATCGTCACAATATAATGGCGCAAAGTCAGTGATAGTTGTTGGCGAGATAACTACTCCACCGGCATGTTTACCTGCATTTCGTGTAGTACCTTCTAAAATACGACACATATCTATAAGGTCGCGTACTTCGCTGTCTTGTGCGTAAGCTTCGGGAAGTTTTGCTTCAACTTCAAACGCTTTCGCTAATGTCATGCCGGGATCGCCAGGGATCAACTTTGAAATTCGATCAACAAAACCGTACGGGTGTCCTAATACCCGCCCTACATCTCGAATGACTGCTTTTGCGGCCATAGTACCAAAGGTAATAATTTGAGAAACAGCATCTCGACCATAAAGTTCTGCTACATGATCAATAACTTCATCTCTACGATCCATGCAAAAGTCAATATCAAAATCGGGCATTGACACTCGTTCAGGGTTAAGAAAACGTTCAAATAATAAGTCATACTCTAGTGGATCAAGATCGGTAATTTTTTGAGCATATGCCACTAATGAACCTGCGCCAGAACCACGACCAGGACCTACCGGAATATTGTTATCTTTACTCCATTGTATAAATTCCATAACAATTAAGAAATAACCAGGAAATCCCATGTTATTAATAACTTCTAACTCGATCGCTAGTCGTTCATCGTAGGGTTTACGCTTTTCTGCAAAATCTGGCGCGTTTTTATCAAATAGAAACGCTAAACGGTCTTCTAAACCTTCTTCTGATACTTTAACAAGGTAATCTTCGATACTCATGCCATTGGTAGGAAAGTCAGGTAAAACATATTCGCCAAGGCGCACTGTAACATTGCAACGCTTAGCAATTTCTACCGTATTTTCGAGAGCTTCAGGAATATCAGCAAACAATTCCAGCATTTCTTGCTCACTTCGCAAGTATTGCTGTGGACTATACTTCTTTGGACGACGCTTATCGTCTAATGTGTAACCATCATGGATCGCTACTCTAATTTCGTGAGCTTCGAATAAATCTTCAGATAAAAATACAACTTCATTAGTCGCTACTACAGGTAGCTGTTCTTGCTCTGCTAACTCAACAGCTAAATGAAGGTATCGCTCTTCGTTATCTCGCCCTGTTCGAATGAGTTCAAGGTAAAAACAATTATTAAAATGCTGTTGATAGAAGCTTACCATGCGCTGAACAAGGTCTTTATTGCCTTTAATTAGCGCTTTACCAATATCACCATCTCGACCACCAGAAAGTATGATGAGTCCTTCTGAATGTTCAGGTAGCCATGCTTTATCAATTACGGCTCGGCCTTGTATATGCCCCCGCAAATAAGCTTTAGATATCAACTCTGTTAGGTTTTTATAACCGTCATTATTAGTGGTAATAACAACCAAGCGAAACAGTTCATCTTCCAATTCATCACTCTTAACCCAAAAGTCACTACCTATAATCGGCTTAAGTCCAGCCCCTTCTGTTGCATGGTAAAATTTTACTAACCCACAAAGGTTAGTTTGGTCAGTTAACGCAATAGCCGGCATTTTAAGATCAGCTGCTTTAGAAACTATGGGCTTAACTTTGTTAAGTCCATCAGACATCGAAAAGTCGCTATGTACTCTTAAGTGAATAAATTTAGGGGGAGTGGACGCCTCTATTGTTTGCTCTGCTGTTGGCGCGACTTCTGACATTACTTTATATAACTCTACTGATTAATAATTGCGGCGACTGGTTTAAAACTTTTTCTATAACTTGGTAGTACACCATATTGTGCGATCATTTCCAAATGATGTTTAGTTGGATAGCCCTTATGCTTGGCAAAGCCGTATTGAGGATGTAATTTGTCTAACGCGATCATTTCATTATCTCGAACCACCTTAGCTAAAATAGATGCAGCGCTTATTTCAGCGACTCTGTCATCTCCTTTAACCACAGATTGACTTGCTATTTTTCCCTGTTCACTACCAAAGGTTGGTGTTCTATTGCCGTCAACTAAGACATAGTCAGGTACAACACTAAGCCCTTGAACAGCACGCTGCATTGCTAGCATTGTTGCATGCAAAATATTCAAGGTATCTATTTCTTCAGGTGAAGCCCTACCGATTGACCAAGCAATTGCTTTTTCCTTTATTTGGTCAAAAAGTAAAGCTCGTTTTTTTTCAGATAACTTCTTTGAATCCATTAGTCCATCAATGGGGTTTTCTATGTCAAGAATAACAGCTGCGGTGACTACATCACCAACTAATGGGCCTCGGCCTACTTCATCAACACCAGCGATACAATACGCAATAGGGTATTCAAATGGAGGTGTAATACGTTTAGGTTGCGTCATGTTATAGCAACTCAATTACTGCTTTGGCCGCTTTTTCACTTGCATTTTGCTTTAATTGCTTGTGAATATCGGTAAATGCTTGTGTCAAAGTTTCTTGATCCTGGTATAGCCTTTCTTTAATTAAAGGCACGATATGAGCAGGCTCAACTTCATTTTGAAGCAATTCAGGCACTAAAGTGCGATTAGCCAATAAATTTGGTAAAGAAAACCACTTTAACTTCACTAACCACATGGCTAACCAATACGTTAACAAATTAAACTTGTAACAAATAACCATGGGGCGTTTAATCAGAGCAGCCTCTAAAGTCACTGTACCTGAAGCCATTAATAAGCAGTCACTTGCAGCCATTACGTCTTGGGTTTGATTCGTTATTACGATAACGGGCAATTCTGGTGCTAACTCTTGCCTTATTTTATTAAATTGCGCTGTTCTTTTCTCACTGATCATTGGCACGACAAATACCACGTCAGGATCTGAAGCCAATAGAAGCTGCGCACTAGCTAAAAATGGTGGCACTAAACGCTCAAGTTCGCCACCACGACTTCCAGGCATTAATGCCACAATTTTATTTTGTTGCGGTAATGACAATTTACTTCTAGCCTCTGCCTTGTTAGATAATAACGGTATGTCGTCCGCTAGAGGATGCCCAACAAAGGTGCAAGGAACTTGATGTTTATCGTAAAATTGCTTTTCAAAAGGTAAGAGAGATAACACCATATTGGTGGCTTTTTCAATTTTAAAAACACGTTTTTCACGCCATGCCCATACCGAAGGGCTAACGTAATGTACTGTTTTTACGCCTTCTTTTTTAAGCTTCTCTTCTAATGATAAATTAAAATCTGGTGCATCAATACCAATAAAAACAGAAGGTTTATGTTTGATAAAGTATTGGGTTAATGATTTTCTTATATGTAATAAGCGTTTGATCCGCCCTAGCACTTCTACTAAGCCCATAACAGATAGCTCATCCATTGCAAATAAGCTTTCAAAGCCTAAAGCCAACATCTTAGGGCCACCAATGCCAATAAACTTAGCATCAGGGTAATGGCGTGATAACTCAACCATCAAACCTGCTCCTAAGGTATCTCCAGAGTGTTCGCCAACAACAATAGCAAACGTGGGAGTATGATGGGCTTTTGCTTCGCTAGTTTCGGTAGCTTGAGCAGAAAGTTGATTGTTCATAGCGATATTAGCGAATAATGCCACGACTTGAAGACTTTACAAAGCTAGCAAACAGCTGTAAATCCTTGCTATCAGTCAGTTCACTTTTCATTTTATCTAATGCTGCGTCTATGGTTAACCCTTGACGATATACCATCCGATAAGCTTTTTTAATTGAAGAAATTACTTCAGTACTAAAGCCTCGTCTTTTAAGGCCTTCGCTGTTTAACCCATAAGGCTTAGCACTGTCTCCTGCGGCCATAATATAAGGAGGAACATCTTTTAAGACTAGGCTATTAGCTGCTATAAAGCTGTGCGCGCCAATGTGACAAAACTGATGAACACCACTCATACCGCCTAAAATAACATGATCACCTACGTGAACATGCCCAGCGATAGAAGCATTGTTGGCCATAATACAGTGGTCACCCACAACACAGTCATGAGCAACATGCGTATATGCCATAAATAGGTTGTTAGAACCAATAGACGTTATACCTTTGTCTTGAATAGTGCCTCTATGTATTGTGCAGCATTCTCTAAAGGTATTATTGTCACCAATAACTAATTCGGTTACTTCACCTGCATATTTTAAGTCTTGGCAATCTTCACCGATAGAAGCAAATTGAAAAATACGGTTACCCTTACCTATTTTTGTTGGACCATTAATAACAACATGTGAACTAATATTACAGTTGTCACCAATTACAACATCCTTGCTGATAAACGTCCAAGGGCCAATAGTGACATTGTTGCCGATTTGAGCACCGGCTTCTATTATTGCTTGTTCGTGGATCAAATCTTTAACCTCTATTTACAGTTTGCGTCGAGCACACATTAAGTCAGCTGAACATACAATATTACCATCAACCTTAGCTTCACCATAAAACTTCCACATATTACGGCGCTCTTTAATAAACTCTACATGCAAGTGCATTGTGTCACCTGGTACTACCGGACGTTTAAATTTGGCGTTATCGATTGAAGCAAATAAATACATTTCATCATCGCCACGACCTTCAGTCGTTTTAAATCCTAATATACCTGTTGCTTGTGCTAAACTTTCTAGTATTAATACCCCTGGAAAAATAGCTAACTCAGGAAAATGGCCTGTAAATATCGGCTCATTAATCGTGACATTTTTAATCGCGTGCAACCACTTACCTGGTTGATAATCAAGCACACGATCAACTAAAAGCATTGGGTAGCGATGTGGTATGAGCTTTTGAATTTCTTCAACACCCATTACATTTTTTTGTAAATCCAATTGTCATTCCTTTTAGATTCTAATATTAATTCGAAGCTTGAAGCTTAAGCTCTTTAAGTGCTTGTTCAAGCGCTTTTATTTTAACATTAACCGTGTCTAATTTCCTAATTCTCGCATTAGATTTATGCCATTCTTTATTGGGTGCGCATGGCATGCCTGAAGAATATACGCCAGGTTCGGTAATAGACTTAGTGACCATAGCCATACCTGTAAAAATACAATTATCCGCTATTTCAATATGTCCATTAACACCTACTAAGCCTGCAATGGTACAATTTTTACCAATTTTTGTACTACCCGCGATAACACTACATGCGGCCATTGCTGTGCCAGATCCAATCTCTACGTTATGAGCGATCTGTAACTGGTTATCTAAAATAACACCATCATTAATTATGGTATTACCTAAGGCGCCGCGATCAATTGTTGTACTAGCACCTATTTCGACATCGTTACCAATGATCACAGTACCTAATTGCGGTATTTTTATCCAGCGACCTTTATCATTAGCATAACCAAAACCATCAGAGCCGATAACTGTATTTGATTGAACTAAACAGTTTTTTCCTATTTCTACTTGGTGATAAACACTTACGTTTGCCCACAGTACGGTATTTTCACCAATTATAGCATTCTTACCAATAAAGCAGCCTGCACCTATACAAACATTATCTGCTAATCGAACACCAGACTCTATAACAGCATTAGCACCTATAGAAACATTCACACCGATAGAAGCACTTGAATCAATAACAGCGCTGTGATGAATTGCATCAGCAGGCTTTGGTGTAGTGTTTAATAGCTGCGCGACCATAGCATAGCCAATATAAGGATTGTTCATCACTAACGCATTCGTTGGGCAATCTTCTAAACAGTCTGGGTTAATTATGACTGCACTTGCCTTAGTGTCGGTGAGTTGACTTTTATATTTCGAATTGGATAAAAAGGCTATTTCTCCAGTACCAGCATCAACTAAGGTCGCAAGCTTGCTAACCTTGCATTGGCTATCGCCGTGAACTGAAGCACCAATTTTATCTGCAATATCTTGTAGGGTGTAATTCATAAGAACCTATTTTTTAAAGATGTGTACAAAGCTACTCAATTGCTCAGTGTCTTTGTAAAAACAATTTAGGCCTCCAGACCAGTCTATTAAGTATAGACGATCTGAAAGCCATAGTAGGTTACAATGAATTTATCGTAGCTTATGTAGGGTTTACCCTAAAGTTGTTATTTAAGCTTACTTACTTGCTCAACAACCTTTTTGGTAATGTCAGCATCTGGTTTTGCAAAAGCAACGGCCTGTTGTTGTAAAATAAGGTCGAATTTATCTTTTGCAGCAATGCCATCAATCGCTTGTCTAACTAACGCGATTAATTTACTTTGCTCTTCATTTTGACGAACACCCGCTTTTTGTTGTAAAGCTTTGCCTTTTTCTTGATATTGAGCAAATAAATCACCTATTTGCTTATCAAGATCAGCCTTTTCTTTCTCACTCATCAACGCACCATCACGTTGTTTTTTTTCTTGATAATATTTAATGTCTTTTTCTAATTGAGCGACAACTGCGCGCTCATCTTTAAACTCAGATTCTAACTGTTGCATAATTGCAGCAGTTTGAGGAATTGTACCCATTACTTCTTGAAAATTAACAACACCAATTTTTTGATCTGCCGCCATAGCTGCTGCACTTGATAAGATTGCGCCTGAAGCAACTGTTGCGATGGCAATAGATTTAAATAACTTTTTCAATGTCTTCTCCTACTTATAGATTTTCTGATCATTTTTATAGATATAGGGATCAGTTTTTAAAATTAAAAGGTTTTACCAATATTAAAGGTAAAGAATTTTGTATCATCGCCCGTTTCTTCTTTCAATGTTTTAGCAAAACTAAAAATCATTGGTCCCATGGGAGATAGCCACTGTACTGAAAGTCCTGCTGAAGCTCTAAAGCGTCCTACGTCAGAATAATCAGCTATTTTCTCAAACTCTTTACTTGCTAAGTCTTTGTAATCGTTAATTTGAAACTCAGTATCCCAAACGTTACCGGCATCAACAAATAAACTGGTACGTACGCTATTAGCAAAACCTTCATCAAGGAATGGCGTAGGTACAATTAGCTCAATTCCAGCCAAAGCAATGGCATTACCACCAACTGAACGAGTAGATGCTTGCACTACATCATGGTCTGGCCCTAAACAACAGCTTGACCCTGATACAGGATCTGGTGTGCCAGGAATACCACTAGGATATCTAAAAATAGCTCGAGGTCCAACTGTGTTGGTTTCAAAACCACGTAACGTGTCTGAACCACCCGCTCTAAAGTTTTCCCAAAACGGTAGTATTTGGTCATTACCATTAATGGTATCGTAGCCATTACCATAACCTAATTGCATACGTGTTAAAACACTCCAGCCTCTAGCAATCGGGAAATACCATTTTGTATCTAAGTTAATTTTAAAATAATTCACATCAGAATTTGGTGTGGTCATTTTATAAGTTAAACTTTGCTGTGATCCTGCCGTAGGAAAAGTACCACGGTTTAGCGTTGAACGGGAAATTCCTGCTGACACGTCAAACGTTTCAAACTCTAGACCGCCATCAGGGTTATTTGGATCAGAAAACAATTCATAAAAGCGTTGAATTTGCTCATAAGTTTGTAAACGAGTTATACCGTTACTCTTATAACCTAGACCAAAGTTTAAACGTAAGTATTCGTTGATCGGAAAACCAAAATTAACACCTATACCGTAAGTTTTATTATTATATTCAACAAGGTTTGCACTGCCAGCATCAAACTCGTTGTAGTAAATATTTCCACCTAAAGAAATAGCATCTTTAGTAAAGTATGGGTCAGTGTATGAGATGTTAACGCTACGAGAATAACTAATCGTATTGATATTAAACGCTAAGCGGTTACCAGTTCCTAAAAAGTTATTTTGTTGAATACCTGCATTCAAGCTTAACTTCGTCGTTGAACCATAACCAATACCTGCAGTAAATGAACCTGAAGGCTGTTCTTTAACGGTAAAGTCAATATCAACTAAATCGTCTTCGTTTGGTAATTGTTTCGTTTCAAATTCAACTGTTTCCATATAAGGTAAGCGAGATAACCACGCTTTAGAACCTTCAACCATACTGTTTGATAACCAAGCACCTTCCATTTGACGCATTTCACGTCGTAATACGTTGTCAGCTGTTACGTGGTTACCTTGAAAGTTTATACGGTTTACATAGATACGTTTACCAGGATCTATTGAAATAGACAATTTAACTGTTTTATCTTCTTCGTTTATCGATGGGATAGTAGTAACTTTAGGGTAGGCATAACCAAAACGCCCTAAAAACTTACTTATAGTTTCTTCGGTATATGTAACTTCTGCACCATTATAAAGCTTGCCAGACTTTAGAGGGTTAATTGCTCTAATAGTTTTTTCAAACCCGGCCATATCGCCAACAAAGTCCACATCACTTACTTTATATTGCTCGCCTTCGGTAACGTTAAGCGTAATATATACCGATTTTTTATCTGGGGTCATCGACACTTGGGTTGAGTCAACTTTATATTTTAGGTAACCACGATCAAGATAATAACTTTCTATGGTTTCCATATCGCCTTGTAGGGTTTGCTTTTGATAGCGATCTTGCGCCATAAAATCCCACCAAGGTGAATCGTAAGTTAATTCTATATTCTCAAGTAAGTCTTGATCGGTGAATATTTCATTACCTACTATATTAATTTGCTTAATAGCAGCTGCATCACCTTCACTGAAAATAAACTTTAGATCAACACGGTTTCGAGGCAAGTGAGTAATTTCAGCTTTAACATCAGCATTATATTTACCAACACTGTGGTAAAAGTCTTCTAAACCTGATTCTAGGCCAGAGATTACTGTTTTATCGAGCGTTTCTCCAATACGAATGTCGCTGCCATCTAAACTCTCAGTTAACTGCTCATCTTTCAGGTCTTTATTGCCTTCAAAGGTGATATTACTGATAGTTTCACGCTCTTGTACGCGAAAAATTATGCGATTACCATTTTTTGAAACGACAATATTGTTAAAATGACCTGAACGATATAAGGCTTTAATCGCTTGAGAAATTCGAAAATCGTTAAGAGTATCGCCAATATTAAAAGGAATATGTGTTAACGCAGCGCCTAAGGCAACACGTTGTAATCCTTTTACTTGAATATCTTCTACCTGAAACGCTTCAGCAGCTTGTGCCGTGCTACCAAAGGCACCTAATAAAACCGCAAGGGCTATTTTTTTAATCATCATATAGTAATTACTTAATACTTCTTATTTTCTCTATAATCGCGAAAAATCGTTAAATAATGCGATACTCATTAACCCTAAGAGCGCTAGTGTACCAAACTTGAACCCAATTTCTTGAGTTTTTTCTGATACGGGCTTGCCCGTTACTAGCTCTATAAGGTAGTAAACTAAATGGCCACCATCAAGTACTGGTACCGGTAAAATATTAATTATGCCTAAATTAATGCTAATCAATGCTAAAAAGCCTAAAAAATAAACAAAACCATACCCTGCGTGATCCCCTGCTCCTTGCGCTATACCTATTGGACCACTTAAATTTTTAACTGACACATCTCCTGTGATCAGTTTTCCTATCATATCGAAACTTAAACCAATTAAGCTCCAAGTTTTTTCTATACTTTTACCGACGGCCTCAATTGGACCATAACCAATTTCAATTAAATATTTTTCTGGATAAGGTTCTGACTTTGCCGCAACACCAAGGTAGCCTATTAATGCTCCATTTCGTTCAACACTGTCAGGTATTACCTTTATATTAAGCGTTTGCGAACTACGTTTTACCGTTAATGTGAGCTCTTGGCTAGGATATTTTTTAATTTCTGTCGAAAAGTACTCCCAGTCATTACGTTCAGCCTTACCATTAATCGCTACAAACTGGTCACCAACCTTTAAACCATATTTTTCAGCTGGAGAGTTTTTACCCACCAGCGCTAATTCATTCAGTTGCTTTGTTAGATAAGGTTTAATACCTAATCCTTCATAGGCAGGCTCTTTATCTGGCTCAAAACGCCAGTTTTTTGTATCTAATAAATAACTTTTAGGTGTTGCACTACCATTTTCTTTAACAGTAATACTAACTTGTTGTTTTCCGATTTGTGACGCTAACGCTAAATTAACATCGGTCCAATCTAAGGTGCTTTGTCCTGAAATTTCAATTATTTCACTATTTGCGCTCAACTGGCTTTGCGCGGCAATAGAATCAACTTTTATTTCACCAATGATTGGTTTAACTGACGGCATACCTAAAATAAACATTAAGTAAAAGGCAGCTATTGCAAACAAAAAATTGGCTATTGGACCGGCAGCAACTATAGCAATTCGTTGATAAACACTTTTGCTATTAAAAGTGCGTAACTTATCTTCATCAGCTACCTCGTCAACGCGCTCATCAAGCATTTTAACGTAACCGCCAAGCGGAATTAATGCGATAACAAATTCAGTACCCTGTTTATCTTTTTTTCGCCAAAGCGCTTTACCAAAACCTATTGAGAAGCGCTCTACCTTCACATCATTTTTACGTGCTACCCAGAAATGACCATACTCATGTACGGTAATTAAAATACCCAATGCAATAATAAATGAAGATAAATTCCACAAAAAATCAAACATACTACTTAGTTACCTTCGGCTACACTGGCACACTTTTCAACTAAAGCGCGAGCAAGCGCTCGTGCTAAATTATCAATGCGAATAACATCATCAATTGTTATCACCTCTTCTGAGACAAATTTATTCACAGAAGTTTCATTTATTTTTGCTATTTCGGTAAATTTAATCTGTTTGCTCAAAAAGGCGTCAACAGCAACTTCATTAGCAGCATTAAGTGCTGTACAAGCGCCCTGCCCTGACTTGCATGCTTCAATCGCTAGTTTTAGGTTAGGGTAACGGTCAAAATCAACATCTGAAAATTCAAAAGATGGCGTAGTAAAGAAATCAAGTGGTTCAACGCCTGCGGTAATACGGTCAGGGTAGGCTAAAGCATGTGCGATTGGAGTACGCATGTCTGGGTTACCCATTTGAGCAATAACTGAACCATCTTTATACTGCACCATAGAATGAATCGTACTTTGCGGATGTAAAACAACTTTAATGTCTTCAACTTCAACATTAAATAACCACTTAGCTTCGATTAACTCTAATCCTTTATTCATCATGGTGGCAGAGTCAACCGAAATTTTACGGCCCATCTCCCAATTTGGGTGAGCACATGCTTGATCAGGTGTAACAAATTCAAGTTGCTCAATAGGTAAAGTTCTAAATGGCCCACCAGAGCCTGTTAACAGTATTTTACTTACTCCCTGCTCAGCAAGGTTACAATACCCTGTATTACTTTGTGCTTTTACTGGTAGGCATTGAAAAATAGCATTATGTTCACTATCGATCGGCAGTAACTCAGCACCCGAGCGTTTCACAGCTTCAATAAAAATGGCACCCGAAGTAACCAGCGCCTCTTTGTTCGCAAGTAGTACCCGCTTACCTTTTTTTACCGCAGCTAATGTAGGTAATAGCCCAGAAGCGCCTACAATTGCAGCCATCACAGTATCATTGCTATCAGACTCTGCAATATCAACAAGCGCTTGTTCACCGGAGCTTATGACAACATTATTTACACCATTGTCTAACAGCTTCTGCTTAAGTGCTGTAGCATGTACTTTTGATACCATTACAACGTTTTGGGGTTTAAATTCAAGGCACTGTTCAAACATTGTATCAACGCTAGCTTTCGCAGATAGGCTTACAACATTAAATAAAGAGGGGTGTTGTCGAATAACATCTAACGTGCTGATACCTATTGAGCCTGTTGAGCCCAATATACATATATTACGCATCATAATTTACCAGCCAATTACTGCGTAACACAAAGCAAATACCGGTGCAGTTGCTGTTAGACTATCAATTCGATCTAAAATACCGCCATGTCCTGGCAAAATAGTGCCACTATCTTTTATTCCCGCCTGGCGTTTAAACATACTTTCATTCAAATCACCTAACACCGATATAGTGGTAATTAATACCGTAACAGGAAGCACAAGTAGATACTCTTGTTGGCTCCAACCTAAGTTATAACCAGCAAGACAAATTAAAATACAAGAAAATACTACGCCACCTATATAACCTTCAAGAGTTTTACCGGGGCTAACATTAGGCAGTAATTTACGCTTACCAATAGACTTACCAACAAAATAAGCACCTATATCTGCACCCCACACCATTAAAAATAAAAACATAATTAATTGTGCGCCATGATAAGGGTCGACTTGATATTCATTAGAGCGAATTACTATAAAAGCAAGCCAGGTGGGTACTAAAGTTAACCAACCAAATACACCTCTGATAGAGCGGTGACTTGACCAAAACTTACTATAACGAGGATAAAGAAAGGTTAACGTCGCAGAAAGTAGCCACCACGCTACAGCTAGCCACAAAACATAAATAGCACCTTGCTGTAAGGTGTGATGGTTCAGCCACAACTGTTCAATCGGAAATTTTAACCAAAGTATGCTGATCAGGGCAATTGTTCCCACCACAAATGCCATTCTACGATTACTTTTATCAAACCCCATTAATGGGCCCCATTCCCAAGCCCCTAATGCCATTATTACCATAATTAGCGCGGCAAAGTTGGCTAACGGTAAATAAAATATTGCCGAAATAGCCAAAGGAGCTAAGATAACAGCTGTAATAATTCTTTGTTTTAACAAACGTTAACCCTTTTCTATTTTAAAATTCTTTTTAGTTATTATTTTTTAATTTGTTCGCCTGTTAGGCCAAATCTACGTTCACGGCTATCAAAACATGCTATAGCCTTTAAAAACTCTTTTTCTTTAAAGTCAGGCCACAAAACATCTGTAAAATAAAGTTCGGCATATGCGGCTTGCCACAAAAGGAAGTTACTGATTCTATAGTCACCGCCTGTTCGAATCAACAAGTCTAATTCAGGTAAATCTGCTAAGCAGATTTCTTGAGCAAGCGATGCTTCATTAATTTCAGAGGCAGTAATTTTTCCGGCTACCGATTTTTCAGCAAGGACTCGTGCTGCGTTAGCAATATCCCAACGACCACCATAGTTTGCAGCAATAGACAGTACCATTGCATTATTGTCTTGCGTTAACAGCTCTGCGCTTTTGATCATTTTTTGAAGTTTTTCAGAAAAACGCGAAAGCTCACCTACCACTTGAAAGCGAATATTATTTTTATGTAGTTTTTTAACCTCTCTGGTTAATACATACATAAACAAATCCATTAGCACATTCACTTCGCCTTCAGGGCGCTGCCAATTTTCGCTACTAAAGGCAAATAAGGTTAATGCTTTTATACCTTGTTTTCTAGCCGCTGAAACTACTGACCGAACAGACTCTACACCATTTTTATGACCAATAACTCTTTTTTTACCACGTGACTGCGCCCAACGACCATTGCCATCCATGATAATAGCGACATGCTGAGGTATATTAATTAACTCATCTGTCATAGGTTCAATCACACTCACATAAACTCCGACTCTTCAAATACAAAAACGCTGTAGCTAGTTATTATATCTATCCAGTTAACCTCAATATCCAAATTCAGGATAAGAGATGAATTGGCATAACTTAGTACTACAGCGTAATATCAATTATGTGTTGCTAAATTTCCATCAATTCGGCTTCTTTATCTGCCAAAATCGCGTCAACTTGCTTTACAAAGGTATCAGTAATTTTTTGAATTTCATCTTCCCCGTTATGCATTTCATCTTCACTAATATCTTTTTCTTTATGTAAAGACTTAATATCTGAATTTGCATCACGTCGTATATTACGAATAGCTACTTTAGCACCTTCACCTTCACCTTTTACTACTTTAACGAGGTCTTTACGGCGCTCTTCAGTTAATGGCGGTAAAGGTATGCGGATAAGAGTACCTTGAGAAGACGGGTTTAAGCCTAAGTCAGAAGCCAAAATGGCTTTTTCAACAGCTGAGATCATTCCTTTATCAAATACAGTAATTGCAATTGTACGTGCATCAGGTACTGACACATTGCCTACTTGGTTTAAAGGAGTTGGCATGCCGTAATATTCAACACTGATATTATCGAGTAATGAGGTATGTGCGCGGCCAGTTCTTACTTTATTTAGGCTAGTTTTAAAAGCTTCAATACTTTTTGCCATACGCTCTTTGGCATCTTGTTTAATATCATCTATCACTTTAATATTTCCTTAAAAAAACAGTCTATTATTGTTCTAAATTTTCAGCATGATCAATAGTTGTGCCTTCTTGCTCACCCATGACCACTGCTTTTAATGCCCCTTGCTTGTTCATGTTAAACACTCTAATTGGCATATTATGGTCTCGCGCTAAAGTAAACGCCGCAAGATCCATTACTTTTAATTCTTTTTCTAACACTTCTTGGTAGGTTAAATGAGTATATAATTCAGCATCCGGATTAGCTACTGGATCTGAAGAATATATACCATCAACCTTCGTCGCCTTTAACACAGCATCCGCTTCTATTTCAATACCGCGTAAACATGCTGCAGAATCTGTAGTAAAGAAAGGGTTTCCCGTTCCAGCACTAAAAATAACAACTCGGCCTGACTTGAGCAGCCCAATAGCATTAGCCCAGTTGTAAGTATCACATACACCAGCCAGATCAATTGCTGACATCAACTTAGCATTTACAAACGCACGGTGCAGTGCATCGCGCATTGCTAAACCATTCATTACAGTAGCGAGCATGCCCATTTGGTCACCAACCACTCTATTCATACCAGCTTCAGCAAGTCCGGCACCACGGAATAAGTTGCCACCACCAATGACTAACCCCACCTGGATCCCCATTTCGATTAGTTCTTTAATTTCCTGAGCCATTCGGTCTAAAACACTTGG
Source organism: Thalassotalea piscium (assembly GCF_030295935.1). Classification (NCBI taxonomy): domain Bacteria; kingdom Pseudomonadati; phylum Pseudomonadota; class Gammaproteobacteria; order Alteromonadales; family Colwelliaceae; genus Thalassotalea; species Thalassotalea piscium. The sequence goes on along the minus strand of NZ_AP027362.1, from coordinate 1,216,641 downwards.
ATCGATACCAAATCCTTCAGCACCCATAAGGGCTTCACCACTAAGTTTTAATAAAATTCGTCGATATGTTGGTTTGGGGTTAACGCTCATAAAATAACCATTCCTGTAGGTGTAAAAAAGCCGCGGTTGAAATTAACCGCGGCTATTTTAATACGTTTAGCTAACTATCGAAAGTCTAAACTGAAAAAAGAAGTCTTTTAAGCAATTATCTGCTTAATTACTGCCCTTTAGCCGCAGCAAGTTGTGCTTCTACTTCAGCAGCAAAATCTTCTGATTTTCTTTCAATTCCTTCACCAACTTCTAAACGAATAAATGATGAAACAGTTACACCTCTTTCTTTAAGAATGTCGCCAACTGTTTTCTTAGGCTCCATAATGAAAGCTTGACCAGTAAGCGAAACCTCACCAGTGAACTTCTTCATACGACCTGAAACCATTTTTTCTGCGATTTCTTGTGGCTTACCTTCATTCATCGCGATATCGATTTGAATGGCTTTTTCTTTCTCAACTACATCAGCTGGCACATCTTCAGGGTTGATATAATCAGGCTTGCTTGCAGCAACGTGCATAGCAATGTGCTTAAGTGACTCTGCATCACCTTCACCTGCAACAACAACACCAATAGTAGCACCGTGACGGTAAGAAGCTAAGCTAGCACCTTTTATGTACTCTACGCGACGTACATTGATGTTTTCACCAATTTTGGTCACTAATGCAATACGCTTTTCTTCAAATTGCGCTTGTAACTCTTCAATGCTTGCTTTTGAAGCAAGAGCAGCATCAGTAACTTCGTTAGCAAAAGCTAAGAAGTTAGCGTCTTTAGCAACAAAGTCTGTTTGACAGTTAACTTCAACTAAAGCAGCAACACCATCAGCGTCTTTAATTAAAATAGTACCTTCAGCGGCAATATTACCCGCTTTTTTAGCAGCTTTAGCTTGGCCAGACTTACGCATATTTTCAATCGCAAGTTCCATGTCGCCGTTAGCTTCTTGTAGCGCTTTTTTACAATCCATCATGCCCGCAGCTGTGCGTTCACGTAACTCTTTAACTTGTGCAGCAGTAATTGCCATCAGTTAATTCCTCAAATTCAGATAAATATTAATACATTGCCACATTTGTATTAAGCAAATGTGGCAATAGCTAAATAAAACGTTTGTTAAAAGTGAGTGTTACTCAGTTTCTACAAAATCGTCTTTTTCAGCTTGTACTACGATGTTCTTTTCACGACCTTCTAACACAGCGTTAGCTGCTGAGTCTAAGTACAATGTTACTGCACGAATCGCATCATCGTTACCAGGTACGATGTAATCAACACCATCTGGGTTTGAGTTAGTATCAACAACAGAAACTACTGGAATACCTAAGTTATTCGCTTCTTTAATTGCAATGTGCTCATGATCAGCATCTATTACGAATAAAGCGTCTGGTAAACCGCCCATGTTTTTGATACCACCAAGACTTTTCTCAAGTTTTTCCATTTCACGAGTACGCATTAACGCTTCTTTCTTTGTTAACGCTTCGAATGTACCGTCAGTGCTTTGAGATTCTAAATCTTTTAAACGCTTGATAGATTGACGAACTGTTTTCCAGTTAGTCAACATACCGCCTAACCAGCGATGATTAACGTAGAATTGGTCAGATTTAATTGCTGCGTCTTTGATAGCGTCGCTTGCTGCGCGCTTAGTACCAACAAATAACACTTTACCTTTCTTCGAAGATACACCTGATATAAAAGCAAGTGCTTCGTTGAACATAGGAACAGTTTGTTCTAAGTTGATGATATGAACTTTGTCACGAGCACCAAAAATGTAAGATTTCATTTTTGGATTCCAATAACGAGTTTTGTGGCCGAAATGTACACCGGCTTTAAGCATATCGCGCATTGATACGTTTGGCATAATAATTTTCCTTTGGGGTTAAGCGTTCATACATTCAATATACACGACCTATATTGCCCATTTTATTGAGCTTGGCACCCCGGTATATTTGTTGCTAAATGTATGTGAGATTATTGTATAAATGTTGATTTCAACATTCGTTTAGAGCCAATATTAAACCTTTACTAAATTCAAGGCATAATTCAGCGGCGCACTTTATACCATAGAACCGAAAATTTAACCAGCATTTTAATAGCGTAACGCTAATTAAATTGACAGTTAAAGGTAGGCTAATAGTAAATTGCAAGGTAAAATAACGTATCACTAATTAAAATATAGTAGCGTTATGGTAGCCGAACTTTTTTTCATCTATGACAGTCATTGCCCATGGAGTTATACAGCAACACCTTTGGTAAAGGCTATAAAACAAGCATTTCCAGACATTGAATTGCATTTATGGCATTGTGCAAGGTATGAGGGCGATGAGCAAATAGGCAGCAAAACTTTAGACCAAGCAGAACAAGACAGTAACACAGTTTTTACGCCTGAATATAAACACCAACTTAAAAATGCTGCTGACTCCACCATTGCCGCCAATTTATTAGCTTGGGTTGCAAATAAAATGCCTTCGGATGCACTTTCATTGTTATCTGCTATACAGAAGCAGCACTTTGAACAAGGTAATCCGCTAAAAGTAGCTGATGATTTTGATGATATTATCACTCAATTTAAATTATCTGCACCTGCAAAAGTATTAAAGCATGACAAGTTTACAAAAGACGCTGAATTCGTATTAGGTTATATTGAAGAAATTCAAGAGGTTATTGGAACTAAAGCAATACCTGCGCTCTTACTGGCCGTAAACGATGACTTAATATTACTCAATCACAACCTGTATTTGAAGGACCCTAGTGCAATTGTTGAAGCGGTAAAACTTGAACTTGCTAAGTAAACGAATTCAAAACGGCATTGGGAAATGAATAAAAACCATGTAGAATTATCGCTATTTTCTAGCGTGATCATACTTGTAGTTTTTCACGTACAAAATTTACAGACTTGAGGCATGAATGTCGATCCAAATAAAAAGCCAAGATGAAATTGAAAAAATGCGTGTGGCTGGCAAGTTAGCCGCTGACGTATTAGAAATGATAGCACCTCACGTAAAAGTGGGGGTTACAACCAACGAATTAGACAAAATTTGTGCTGAATATACTGAAACAGTGCAGAATGCGATTTCGGCTCCACTTAACTATCATGGATTTCCAAAGTCAATTTGCACTTCTATCAACCATGTTGTTTGTCATGGTATACCCGACGATACAGTACTTAAAGATGGCGACATTCTGAATATTGATATTACCGTCATAAAAGATGGATATCATGGTGATACTAGTAAAATGTTCCTTCTCGGTGACGTGTCACCAGAAGATAATAGACTATGCCGTATCACGCAAGAATCATTATACTTGGCCTTAAAAAAAGTTAAACCTGGTGTGGCATTTGGCGATATTGGTGCAACCATTCAAAAATTTATTAAAAAGTCTGGGCGATATACCATAGTAAAAGAGTACTGCGGTCATGGTATTGGCAAAGAGTTTCATGAAGAACCTCAAATAGTACATTACAAAAATAATGATAAAACCAAAATGGAAGAAGGCATGTGCTTTACCATTGAGCCTATGATTAACTTAGGTCGTGCAAACACTGTATTAGACAAAGAAGACAATTGGACCGTTTATACCATCGACGGTAAAAAGTCTGCTCAATGGGAGCATACTATCGTAGTAACTAAAACTGGGTGTGAAATATTAACACTTAGAAGTGAAGAAACTATACCAAGAATTCTACATAACTAAACAAAGGCCTGATTAATTAGGCCGTTTACTTACATTTATTACCTAAATTATGAGAAAACTCTATTGCTTATACCGGCACTTGTTCCAGAACAATACTTAGCCCCACTTTCAGTGACAGCACCCTACATTAATGTAAAAGAGGTATGTCAGCTAAGCCGTGATTTTCAAGAATGGCAAAAAGCACAGTTTCCTACTGATTATATTATTAATATAGTAACAGCACGTGCCAACTTCGTTGACAGTTTACTTACTAAGTTGTGGTGCCAACATCAATTAGACGAGTACCAAATAGCTTTAGTGGCTGTAGGTGGTTACGGACGTGGAGAGCTACACCCATATTCCGACGTGGATATTTTAATCCTTACACAAGAGCAAACAGAACCCGAACTTGAAGATAAAATAGCCGCGTTTATTGCTCAACTTTGGGATGTGAAACTTGATATTGGTCACAGTGTTCGTGATATAAAAGAATGTTTAAAGCAAGCCGCTAATGATGTAAATACTGCCACTAACCTAATGGAAATGCGGCAAATATGTGGCAATAATGCATTATCTGAACACCTACAAGCATTAATTAATGAAGACACGTTTTGGACCTCTCAGAACTTCTTTATTGCTAAGCGCGAAGAGCAAATAAAACGTCATGAACAATATCATGGTGCAGCTTATACGTTAGAGCCTAATTTAAAAGCAAATCCTGGTGGCTTACGCGATATTCAAACTATTGGGTGGGTAGCAAAGCGTCACTTTAAAGCAGACTCACTCGAAGAGCTTGTTCAGCATAAATACCTTACTCATAATGAATACTTTGAATTATTAGAGTGTCAGGAGTACCTCTGGCGAATGCGCTGTGCGCTTCATTTTATTGCAGGTCGAAGTGAAAATCGCCTACTTTTTGATTATCAAGCTGACGTTGCTACGTTACTAGGGTTTGGTGATAAAGGAAAGTTTGCAATTGAACGCATGATGAAGCGTTTTTTTCGTATTATTGGTCGTGTAGCTGAACTTAATAAAATGTTATTACAACATTTTGAGTTTGCGATATTAAAAAACAATAAAACTAGCGTAGAAATTCCTGTTAATGACGACTTTATTATTGTTGATGGCTTAATTAAAGCACTTAACAAACGTGTATTTATGCGCTCAACTAAAATTATGGAAATGTTTTTAATTATAGCAGAGCGCGATGAAATAATTGACTTGCACCCTGACACCCTCCGTTTAGTCAGAAATGCGCGCCGTAGGCTAGTTTCTGGGATGTTAGATTATGCCAATTGTCGCCGTATATTTATGCAAATTATGCGTCACCCTAGGGGATTAGGACTAGCATTTACCTTAATGCATCAGCATTCCATTTTAGGTGCTTACCTGCCTGAATGGCGTAATATTGTTGGGCAAATGCAATTCGACTTATTTCATGCCTACTCTGTAGATGAGCACAGTTATCGTTTAATTAAAAATTTATACCGCTTCAGTCAACCGCAATACGACCATGAGTTTCCTTTATGTAGTAAAATAGTGCAACGGATAAGAAAGCCTGAAGTACTTTATATTGCCGGCATATTTCACGATATCGCTAAAGGTCGTGGCGGTGATCATGCAAAGCTGGGCGCAATAGACGCACTTAATTTTGGCAAAGTGCACCAACTTAACGATCACGACGGGCGAATGATCGCTTGGTTAGTGAAATATCATTTACTCATGTCAATTACAGCACAGCGTCGTGATATTGCCGATCCTGAAGTGATTAAAAACTTTGCAAGTATCGTTCGTGATGAAGCACATCTCGATTATCTGTATTGTTTAACCGTTGCTGATATGAGAGCAACCAATGAAAGTTTATGGAATAGCTGGAAAGCTAACTTATTAGAAGAGTTGTACTTCACAACCAAGCGCGCATTTAGACGAGGATTAGAAAAACCAGTCGACTTACGTGCTCAGATCCGTGAAAACCAAGATCAAGCTAAAGAGCTGCTCGATAATAAACTAGACCTAGACAGTTTATTATCTGTATGGAGTGAATTTAAAGCCGATTACTTTTTACGGTATTCACCACAACAAATTGCATGGCACAGTGAACATATTGTGCACCACAATAAACTAAAGCCTTTAGTCTTAATTAGCCCTAAAGCTTATCGTGGTGGTACTGAAGTATTTGTCTATACAAAAGATAACGCTAAAATTTTTGCAACTATCGTAACCTTATTAGGTTCTAAAGGGCTATCAATTCATGATGCCAAAATAATTACCAGTAAAGGTCGGTATACCGCCAATACCTTTGTTATTTTAGATCAGCAAGGACAAGCGATTAGTGACAGCTATCGCGCATTAGACATTGCGCAATCATTAACCTCTGCGCTATCGGATCCTAATTATAAATTAACCATACCGGCTAACACCCAACGATTAAAACAATTTAAAGTAAAAACACAAGTAAGCTTTATTGAGTCAGCAGCTAAAAATAGAACATTACTAGAAATAGTTGCTTTAGACAGCCCCGGATTACTAGCTAAGTTTGCACAAGTATTTATTGCTTGCGATATAACAATACATTCTGCAAAAATTACTACCTTTGGCGAAAAAGCAGAAGATGTTTTTACTGTTTCAAATAAAGACAACCAAGCATTAACATTAGAACAGCAAGAAACCCTATCGCAAAAGCTTTGCGAAGATGTTTAACTACCTATAAAGATCAGGAATAGAATCATGTCTCAGCTACAAAATATCATTGAACACGCTTTTGAAGAGCGAATGAATATTACACCTTCAACAGTAAGTGATGAAGTTAAGCAAGCTATATTAGACGCACTTTCAGCCCTCAATGATGGCAGTGCTCGCGTTGCTGAAAAAATTGCAGGGGAATGGGTGGTTCACCAATGGTTGAAAAAAGCAGTATTGTTATCTTTTCGTATTTGGGACAACCAAGTTATTGATGGCGCTGAGAGCACCTACTTTGATAAAGTGCCGATGAAATATAGTAATTATAATCAAGCAGATTTTGAGGCTGATGGTGTGCGTGTTGTGCCTGGAGCTTCTGTTAGAACAGGTAGTTACATTGGTAAAAATGTTGTGGTAATGCCTAGTTTCGTTAATATAGGTGCCTATGTTGATGAAGGTTGCATGGTAGACGGTTGGGCAACTGTTGGTTCATGTGCTCAAATAGGTAAAAACGTTCATTTATCTGGTGGTGTGGGTATTGGTGGTGTATTAGAACCCTTGCAAGCCGGCCCTACTATTATTGAAGATAACTGTTTTATTGGTGCGCGATCTGAAATAGTAGAAGGTGTAATTGTTGAAGAAGGTGCGGTAATCTCAATGGGCGTATACATTGGTCAAAGTACCCGTATATTTGACCGTGAAACAGGTGAAGTACATTATGGTCGCGTACCGGCAGGTTCAGTTGTTGTGCCAGGAAATTTACCCTCAAAATTCGGCACTTATAGCTTATACGCTGCAATTATTGTAAAAAAAGTAGACGCTAAAACACGTGCAAAAGTCGGTATTAATGCCTTGTTACGCTCTATTGATGATGAGTAATTACTAGGCTTTTTGTCTAAAAAAACGCGATAACATTCATAAGGAAGTGGGTTAAGTAGTCACCACTTCCACCTACTCTGCTATTGTCCAACCCAGTATGTTAAAAACATCTTGCCATTGTTGGTCAAACTTAGCTTCAATGCTAATAGGTAAATTTGTAACTGGATGAATAAACCCTACTTTTTTTGCGATTAGCATTAGCCTTTTAAAGCCAAAACGCTTAGTGAAGAATGGGTTTTGTTTATTATCACCATAATTTATATCACCAATAATAGGATGCCTAAGGTGTGCTAAATGCCGCCTTAATTGATGGCGACGACCTGTTTCAGGCAATAACTTTATTAACGAATAACGTACACTATCATATTTACCTAAAGGCTCTGCTAGCGTAGCACAAGCAATTGATTGATAGTGCGTTACCGCGCTTTGTGCCGCTTTGTCGGCACTAGAGAATTTATCGCCAATTTTATCCAGTTTCTCTTTCAAAGGGTAATCAACCGTATTACTTCCTAATAAGTGCCCTCTTGTCAGTGCGTAATACGTTTTGTTGATTTTTTTATCAGTGAAAGCCTGGCCCATTGCTCTTGCAACATCTTCATTTAGTGCAAAAAGTAAAACCCCCGAAGTTGGGCGGTCTAAGCGATGTAATGGATAAACATATTGTCCTACTAAATCCCTTACTAATTGAAGTGCGAAGTAAATTTCATCTTTATCTAAAAAGCTCCGATGTACAAATAGCCCTGCAGGTTTATCAACCGCAACTAGATACTCATCTTGATACAGTATCGTTAGTGCTGGTTTCTCACTTATAATTACACTCATTTATTACTACTTCTTGCCTTTAACCTAAATTGAAGTAACGGCTGTAAGAGGAGTTATCATCTTAGGGCGTGTTGATCTTTGCTATACATTTTTGCAGCGATTTATTTGGTGTTTATACAAGGCTGAACTTATGTAATGGGGTTGTTCCCCATAAATAAGTAAAAACGCCGTAGAAAAACCAAAGAGGCGCTGTCCTACGGATACGTTTAAACATGATTTACTTTTCGTTGCTTACACGCAAGTAGGTACTTAGCGTGAGCAGGACGCGGAAGCTGTCTAGCTCATTTATGTACAATACTACACTTTATTCGCTACGCCTCAATTAAATCATGTTTAATTCGTACAAAATTTGTACTCGTAAGATCAACACGCCCTAGTATCTTTCACTGCATTATTTATATAGTAATAAAAATTACTACTGTATAAATTTTATTTATAGAAATTAATAGACTTAAAAGCCACTATTATAAAGTAAAATGGGCCTTTGTGTGGAGTTAATAAATCAATCTCTCTATAATGCTTGCTAAACGGAGTAACTATTCTAGCTATGAACACCATTAACACTATTTCTGACTTACTTGCGCTTTCTAACTCACAATATCGTGTTTATGATCTGGGGCGAAAAATAGATAAAATATCCAAAGAGCAATTTATTAAAATTGAAGCAAATCAAGTACCTTACCCTTTTCCGTCGCAGGGGCATGCCCATTTAGCGCTAGCATTTTGGCAAAAAACCACTAAGCAGCCTTTTTTATGGTTTGTAAAACTACCTCTTGATGAGCGAGGCCTTATCAATCAGGGAGCTAGAGATCATTTTATCGCAATAATTATTGAAGCACTTGGCACCGACTTAACTGTTGACCCAACTGAAAAGCAAGAAGAGTTATTAAAAGCTAACCCTTATAACTTTACGCCAGCTCAATATAAGTTAGCTAGCTTAAATAGCCTATTAAAAGTAGCGCTTAACCAAGCAGCTAGCCAATACTATGAACAATGTTATCAGTACCTCAAAGGTGAGTTAGGCTGGGATAACTGGCACCAAATAGGTGTACAAGGCTTAAGTGATTTTGCCAGTCGTCTAAACGACACTGAGCATCAAACAATACTAATTAACGCTTTAGCTAACCTACCAATAGAAGTTTTAAACCCTTTATGTTGCGCGATTGAAAATATTGAATTACCTATTTCTTTGGTTAAATGTATTACCGACTTATATCGACATACTAATAACCTTGAACACCAGCAAGCCTTATTAAGGTCTTTAGCTTCTTCAAGTGAGCACCCAATGGTGATAGCATTGGTTCAGGAAATCGTTAACCAACCAACGCTATCCGATGAACTTTTTATTGTTATCTCAGGTAGAAATTGGCTAGCATTACAAAAACAAGATCACATGATGAACTTTCTAGAAAATTTAGTAAATTACAATAAACCACCATTATTTGATGCTATCTTTAAAGACCTTGTTACTCTGCCTTCTTTGCGCATGATAATTTTCGCTTGTATGCGAGACGAAAAAAGAAGTAACGCCTTAGCCAAAGCAATAGGAAGCTTATTTAATAGCCCACAATAATATGGAAAACATTTACCTTTTACTGATCGTTTGTTTAATTTTTTGGTACTTTATCTATCTACGTAAAGTAGCTGAAACAGCGCGTTTTCATGCACAAAAGTATTGTGAAAAAGAAGATTTACAATTTATTGCTATTGCGCGAATATCTAACCGGCTTAACTTTACTAAACGCTCAGGGTTATATTGGGTAACTAAATTTGAGTTTGAATTTAGCGGGGATGGTGTATCCCAATACCAAGGGGTTATCACTTTAGATGGTTATAAATTACGCGATATATTTTTACCACCTTATCGTTTTTAAACTGCACTAGGTACTATCTTTAGTTTTAGTTATAAATGATAAATGACATTCAAAAAAGCAAAAAAGCGACTATCCAGTCGCTTTTTCTTAACTTAGGTCATCCATTAACCCGCCTCAATTTCCTTCACGCTTATCCTTAAGCAAAATCCATCAACATTTAAAATAATACTGTTCCTTATAACAGCTCAAAAGAGCTTAGTGTCCATACCGTATTATTAATTACGTGCTTCCTGCACTATCCTTATTTCCTTGTTCATTGAGCATAACAAATACTTTCAACCCCTGAAGGTAATTTGCTTAGTTGTCCTTAACTAATGTCTTCCTGACAACAACAATTCTAGCTTTTCTTGATTCAAATACTACAGATTAAAAGAATTTAAATAACCCACTAACAATACCTATACTAACCAATAAAGCGTAACAAATTGATAAATAAACATTAAAATTAAATAAATTGATTTTTCTGACAATTAAATGAGCAGTCACTTACAGCAATGTAGGTGATCTCTTACAAGTGTAGTGTCTACTTTGGCTCCTTTATAAAAAAGTGAATGTGGTGTGTCACAAATAATGAGACATAAGTCACCCGCTGATAGAATTTAACATTTAAGTTACACCTGAAAGAATTTGTATAACCCGCCAACGATCCAAAAGAGACAGCAAAGATACGAAAGCGGACATTAACATCAATAGCTTTTGGTGCGGCTTGCAGTGTTAAAAAAACGTAGAGCTACCTTTATCCTGCTAGACAACTAAGCCACCATGGCAGTCATAAGGGTTTTAAGTTTGAAAGGCAGTTTTCTGATAAAGTAGATATTTCAGTGGTATTTAATGCCTTTCAACAACCAGTTCGCCTTATGCTTAATCTGCAATGCCTTGTTGAGTAAGTGCATTAAGGTCAGCTAATGCTTGTTCGGCATCTTTAAGTGCAATGAAAACATGATCATGATAGTAAGCCGCAATAACATTAGCGCTAATATTTGATTGCGTCAATTTAGTAGCAACCGCAGCGGTTAAACCAACTGCATCAAGGCTCGAGTGTACATTCAATGTAATACATTTAAAAACACCTGAGTAAGAAATGTTAAATTCATCGGCCTTTTCTTTCGTCAATATAACGGTTAACCCTTCCTTTTCTTGAAAAGTGCTTATAGGGTTTAGCAACAACACTTGTTCAAAATCATATGTCTCCAGAGTAGCAAACACATATTCATTTTCGGTTAAAACAGGCGTCATAGACGCGATTAATTTTGCTAAGTTTTTTTCACCAGACATATATTTCCTAAATTTATTAATTGTATTAGTTAGACATTTTTAAACCAGCCACACCAATAAAGATCAAACAAAAGCAAAACAATTGTTGAATTGAAAGTGGTTGGTCAAAAAAATAATGGTTTATGATCGAAATTGATGACGCACCTATAGCTAACCAAACGAGATATGCTTGGCTAACAGGAATGTCTTTTAATGCTATTGAAAACAAAACCAGACTAAGCGACATTGAAAAAACAGCGAATATTACATAGGGGATATTTGTAAACGATTCTGATTTTTGAATACCAACTAACCAGCCAGCTTCTAAAATTCCTGCGAGAAATAAGATTAACCAATACATATAAACACTCTATTAAATTTAGGGGTCGTCCCCTGAAAAAATAGAGCGGTGAGGTCGTCCTCACATCGATACTGATTTAACTTTTATCACTGTAGCAAAAAAATAGAAAAAGAGAAATAGTTATTAAATCTACTTATGACCGTTAGGTCGAAGGGTTAAAGTTAAAAAATATCATATGAAAGTCAGCCAAAATAACAAAAATAACAAGGACACTCGCCCATAAATAAATTACCTACAACAAAGCCAGCATACAAGCTAATAAACAGCTTAAAATAAACTCAATGATTATGAATATAAACTTAATTTGAAAAACATTGATGCCAGCGCTCAAGTACTTCTTTGGTTGACCAACCTTTAGCGGTGTCTTCATCAATATACAGTACGGTATGCGTGTGGTTACTCATCACAGCGTAAGCGCATACATCAATAGCAAACACTTGAGTTAGGCTAAGAAGTTTTTCTTCTACCCAGCCTTTTCTATGGTCAAAGTTCTGACCTGTATTTTTATCTTCACCACACAAAAAAGCACGGCGTACACAACGAGAAATACAATGATAATAAGGGGTGTCGGTTAAACTAATTAACTGTTTTCTCGCTGTTGTCATAATACCATCTTTGAATTTTGATTAGATATTAACCTTAGTTCAGTGATTTGTATTATTCAAATATAAGCGACTGTCCTTGTTATTACTTTTAATATTACTTTTAATACTACGCTGAACATTCTTGCAACCCGAAAATAAAAAGTATAAACCAACAATTTGCTATTAGCAGTGAAATTACAACAGCCTCCCTCGCGAATTTCGGGATATTTCTGTAGCAATATAAATACGCTATTACGGCGAATTCTGAGAACAACCAAAAAATAGATAGGTAAAAAAAAGTAGCGTGACATTGCAGCTCTGGAATTGTGAATAAAGTATAACCAAACGCAGCTACTCCACTACCACACAAAATAAATAATGCCGCCGTACTTACTGCGACTCTCCAACCTGTTACGGATGTTGATATCAGTTTGCCCTTTAATTTAGTTATTTTATCCATTTATTGATTTCGCATAACGCTTTGAAAATGGGGCAAATACGAACGTTTTGGCCGAAGGCCAACGAGTATTTGTCCAAGTGAGTTTACGAACGACATAATTCATTTGTTATAAGCCCTTTTGCTATACATCACAACTCTCCTAGCTGGTTTGCTACTGGTGAGCGTGTTGACCGCAAATATCATTGACGGAGTAAACAAAAAAAGAGCAGCACCAGCAAACACATTTTTTGCTTCTGGTGCGAACGTCATGATTACACAAGAAATATTTACTAAAGCAACAGACCAAGTAAAACGTTTAAGAAACCCCCCAGACTTTTTGAAAACATGGTAACTACTTTTAAATAGGTATAAACCAATTAGCAGTACAATCGAAATAACGATGCTTTTAGCGTAAAAACCGTGGACAAGAGTGTAAAAAAGAAACCCTGGTGTCATTACGGGGATTAAGCTTGCAAGAGCTAGTTTATGTCGAAGATTTTTTTTATTCACGAATATTCCATGGGCTTATAATCAAATATAAGCGACTGTCCTTGTTATTTTTAGGCTTACTGTGACACCTTAAAGTTCAGAGATTCTATAAGTTTTACAGTATCGTAAACGACTTTATGCTTAGCCAATTGCTCTGCTTGAACTATTACAACAACTGATTTACACGATTGTTTAACAACATTATATTTTTTATTTAAAAGTTGTTCCGAGAATACAGAGTCTCCAATACTAATTATGTTATCTGCTGATATTGAAACCCAAATAGTACCTTCTGTAATTGCTCCATAACAAGTACTAATCTCAGGTAACTTATTCTCACACCCAACGATCATTAATATAAATAAAGCTACAAACCTGAATTTATGCACATACTTTCCTTGTAAGCCTAACGAGCTTGTAGAATAACTCGTTTTTATATTATTTATTAATCAAAATACTCTAACTGGATTGTTTTCTTTTAACAATCAAAAACGTTTACGTTTTTGGCGATTTTATTTTTACATCGTTAACTTAACGAAATAGTGGATTAACGTCTGATAATTCAGTGTTATAAGGATTTGTATGATGTGGAGTTGGGCTTTAAACCCTTAATGCAGGTTGTTTCTTAACTTGTCAATATTATGAACAAGGCAATACATTTGCCATTGGGTGTTTACTTTTTCCTTCCCGCGTAAGGTCAATTTATTCATGCCTTTGTTGACGGTAATATTGCCAAAAACTGGCTCGATAGCACCTAATCGCTTACCGTATTGTCGTCGACCGATTGGGCTGTCTATTTTAACCTTCATTTTGTCAATATAGCTTAGCTGTTTACACGATTCATCATTTTTAAACTGCACTTGCCGTCCTGTTTTTATTGGCGGTTTTCTCATACATTGCTGTTGCAGTGGGCAACTTTTACAATCTTTTAAGTAACCACAGAATCGCGTGTATTGTTGATTGTGACTTTTTACATTTATGCCGCTTCGCCACATGTCATTGCCCGCTGGGCATCGGCAGGTTTGCGTTACTTCATCATAGTGAAAATCATTTGAGGTGAATAATCGTGGCTTGCCTTTACTGCGCTTTAACCGCCGCTTTTCTTGCGCTGTTTCGTATGTTTCACTTTCTTTAAAATAGCGGATTTCTTTTTCTAAATTGATTGTCTGCAATATAAGTATCAAAGCCACTTTGAGCCATAAATTCAAGATTAGCTTCACTATTGAACCCACTGTCTGCTGTAAACTTTATTGTCTGCGCGTTTGTCTGTTTTTGGGTATTGAGCTTCTCAAGTTGTTGTTTTAATTGTGCAACGGCTGGCTGTAAGGTTTGTTGCTTTCCCACTGAGCCCCACGCTTGTGCTTGCAGTATAATTTGGTGTTTATCGTCATTAATCGCGATACCATTGTAGCCTTGAATGGTGCCTTTTGAGGTAGTCATTTTCGCACTGTCTGGGTCAGTGATATTACTTTTAACGGGTTTGCCTTTGCTGCCTGTTTTTTCTTGATGTGTGGCTAAAAACTCAGTGATTTTCTCTGCACTTTTATCCAGTTTTTCTTTTTGTTTTAAGTCTTGTGTTATTAACGCTTCATTTAAGCCATCTTGAGATTGATGACGTTCGATAATACGTTTACTTGCTCGTGCTAGTTTAGCTTTTTTTCGCTCTAGTTCATCGAAGGTTCCACTCCACTCTTTGCTCGCGTTTGATTTTAACTTACAGCCATCAATGGCAAACATGTTGCGACCTATCAAACCTTCTTTGTCACATATCATTAAAACTTGCGTAAAGAGAGGTTCTATTTGGTCTTTCATTCGAGCAACGAACGAAGCTATTGAGGTGTAATGCGGTTGCACATCACCCGATAAACTCATAAAAGTAATGTTAGTTTCACACGCATTAGCAATGCGGCGACTAGTGATAAAACCACGAGAATAACCAAAGAGAATTATTTTTAACATCACAGACGGTGAATAGGCAGCTGCGCCGCCATTGTCGTTTTGATACCACTGTTCGAAGCCCGATAAATCAAGGTGATTATCAATAATATGCGCAAGCGCATATTCAAACGTTCCGGGGACTATTTGTTGTGAGAAATCGATGGGGATGAACTTACTTTGACAGGATAAATCAGGTTTATAATTGGCCATGATATTTTGCTATCGGTGAATAATATCTATTAGATCACAGCGAGGAACTTGCTTCAAGCTTAAAAAACAAACAATTGAGGAAATATAAAAAAGACGTAAATACGTCTTTTTGGAGAAATTCTACAGCCTCAACGCCCGCATAAGGGGCAGCAAAACTTAAGCGGTGATTGGTTAAACTTGGGCGAAGCACCAAACTAATCGCCGCGTAGTTTTGGTGTCCCAGTGAGCCTGCGAACGACTTGATGCGTTTGTTATGTGTTTCCACTCAGAAGCTCAGCAACCGTAACAAACTTAAAGCCTTTAGAACGTAACCCGTTGATAATAAGTGGCAAAGAATCCCTGGCCTTCTTGTTGTTACCTCCCAAAACATGCAGCAGCACTATTGAGCCGGGTTTAGTATTGCCTATGACATACTCTGCAATAGCAGAGCTACTTTCGTTTATACCATCATATGACTCAGGCTCAACATCCCATGTCACACTTACAATACCTTGTTGCTCCAAGTAGTACGGTAACACAATCAGCTTTTTGCCATATGGTGGCCGAAAGTAAATATCACCTTCAAAACCGATGGAACGAATTAGCTCGTTTGTACTATCAATTTCCCTCTTAACCTCACTCAAGCCTTTGAACATCATCCGATTATGAGAATATGTATGATTTCCAATCTGATGTCCTGCTGATACCAGAGCTTGAGCTGAGTCAGTGTTACTTTCAATTCCGCGACCGTTTAGGAAGAAGGTTGCTTTCACATTTAGTGAGCCAAGAGTATTTATTACGCTCTGAGTGTACTTAGGATTCCATGGCCCATCATCAAATGTTAAGGCGACAACTTTATCGGCTGTTTCGACTCTTGAAATGATTTTGCCAAAAAACTGAAAACTTCTGGCACAACTAACACTCCAAAGACTTACTGCTAATACAACAAGTACCAGAAAGAACACTGCAACTTTTTTCAACGCACAACCTCCCAGAAACACATAACACTTATTATGTAGACGTCTCAGTAATATCCATCTACGATTCATTCATTAAACTACCATAAAAACCCAATATTTCAATCGGTTAAATTCATTATCACTATACACTAAATTGAAAGTTAGGATATTACTGAGAATTCATAGTAACACCTGAAAATCAAAGCGTTAAAATTTTTTGTTTATTTTCATGGCGTTACATTAAAAACTGATTTTTTTGACTTGTTACTTAGGATTATCAGTAATATCTATAATGATTAAGGCACAAATTATTACCAATGTCCGCTCCTCACTCATTTTGCCGTTCGACTCTATAATTCGTTTGGTTTGCTTTGGGTGTAGAGCTTTGAATATCTATGTCAGCTATTGGCTATAAGTGATCATTCAAGACATAAAAAATGCGGCTCATTAAGAGCCGCATTTCTTTAACTAGCTTTTTATGCATCCTGCATACTTGGTGTCCCGTTTCGTCCTTAAAAAACTATCCTTAGTGTCTCCTAAACGTATCCTTACGTGCTCCATAAACTAATCCATGTTGAAATTCATCTTGAATTTCTAGCTTCCTTAATATCAGTCTGATAATGTCTTCCTTGAAAAGCATATCCTTTGCCGATTCAGATCAAGTCCATTTTGCTGAATGCTATCCTTGAGCAACACCTACTTTAGGTCCCTAAGTAAGTCTTCCTAACCTTATCGTCCTGACAAGTGCTATCTTACGCTAACAATAAATCTTTCAAATATGTAAAAACAAAACAATTAACCATTAACATTTCAATAACATTGAAATTTATTAATAAAGCTATATTAAACATAATATTAAGCATTTTGTATAATGAATAACCACTAAAAAAACACCTTTATCGCACAACAATGTAAGAGATGTCTCACACCTTTTATAAGAATAAGGCTGAAGGTTTTGGTTGGCATTTGTAGATCACAGTGAAGCGCGAGAAAAACTTCACCTAGCGAGAAAATTTAACCAAAATTTTACAAAAACAAGATTAATAATCTAACCTTTCCATGATTTGCAAAATAGGGAAAGCATTCCCATTTTCGTATGTTAATTTTATATTTACTTCATGTACATAAACATCGCCCTCTATAAACTCAGCTTTTTTAAATGGTAAGTCTATTAATTGACTTGCTAATTTTTCGGGAATTACACCTAAAAAATTTAACACTGGTAGCTGCCATTTATCGGGCGCTCCATACCCAATATCAAACGTATCCTTCATGGGTATAGATATATCATTTTCACTAGCTATCACAATAAAACTCGATTCGTAGTCAACTAAATTGTTTTTTGCTATATAAACATTGCGAAAAACTACCAAATCATTCTCTTCTTTAAGTTTCAACCCGCTTATTATTTCTTCCACGGTTCTACTATCAAAAAGTTCATTAGGAAAACTTAATGGGCAGGAAAGTTTGATCTTTTCTTTCTCGTATCGCAGCCCAACCTCTACAGTAGAGGGTTGGGTGCTTGAGCCAAAATTAATATTGCAAATATGGCAGTAGCCAATATTTTCAAGCGATGGAAGTTTATCATTCGGTATGAAACCAATAAGTCCAGTGTCTGCATAAACATCCTCTCCATTTAATATTAAATTATCACCTATTGAACACCTTGAAATATTATCCTCAATTTCCTTAAATAACGGTGATTGAATACTAACCGAGTCAATTTGAAATTTATGCGTATAATACCAACTATGCTTTGATTTATTTTCAAATGGCAAATCAGTGACTGATGATAAGTGCTTCTCATATTCATCAATCAGTGTTTGTTCATTACCTTTATACTTAGTAAGCCTTTTATTAATTAGCTCAAGTTTAAACTCTTTAAACGTCTTTGTTTTACCACAAAAGAGGTAAGCTTTTTCTGGGTTTTTATGAGGAACTAGAGGCTCAAAAATAAACCATCTCTCACTTTCTAGTATTTGGAACACAATTCTAGATGCTTCTTTTGACTTTAAATCAAATTTATCTGCTTTTTCAGAGTCAGATGTGACTATAACCTTGTAAAAGGATTTTAAAGTACTTTCTGAAAACAACTTTACTTTATCAAAGCCCCCTTTATCGGGTACTGAATAATAAAAAAGACCTTTTATTAATTCGGCATCAGCGTAATTTTTTAATGGTGTATTATTTGGAATGCCAAACTTATTTTTGAAGCTCCAAAGGCTATAAAATAAACTTTGATTAATTTTATACAAGCCATTTTCTATATACTCCTCTGAGTGCTTAGAGTATAGCATTTACTACTTCCTTATTATTTAATCCAAATACTTCCAGTTTTATATTCCATCTTAGATGATTGGCAAAGGTCATGCGTTTGTTTATAGGCTTCAGAAAAGCCTTTCAAAGAAAATTTAGCTGGATTTTTATTGCCCTGCTGAATCAGTGCAAATGTACCTGATTTAAATTGCTTAGATATTTTATCTACTATTTCTTTGTTTCGGTTGCCATTATTACCCCAGTTAATACTATAGCCACCTTCTCTCACATCCTTATTCCAAGCTACTCCCTGAATAAAATCATTGTTATCAACGCGTATCTTGATTTGTAATGGCTTAGATTCATATCCACCTTTTCCATAATGAAATACAACATCAGGTTCGTAATAACTTCCTCTTGGCCCGTTTCCACATGCTAAAGTTAAATATTGCCCATCAACTGTAGAACTTCTATATTGATAAAAAACTTCATCCGTAAATTTATCTGTTTTAGTCTGTTTTATCCAATCAGCATTAGCGCTTATTGAAAATGATATTCCTAACAAAGCAACAAAATATTTTTTCATAATTTCCTTAAACCATTTAAACATTAATAGTATCTATAGATTCAAATCCTCTATAGTTAGATACCCAAGATTCGAATTTTTCAGTTGTCGTCTTGGTTCTGCGACTCAACCTAAACTCATTAAAAATAAAATCAACAGGATCATCAGGGGCTTCTGCAAGCGCTCTTTGGGCTAGCCCTAGTCTTTCAGGTAACGATATAGAATTCCACTCCCTCGGAGTACCAAAAGCATCAACTCCTCTCCATTCAATTATTTCTTTACAGTCATCTGGTGATAGCCATACTGTTTTATCCGTTTCAGAATGATTCACTATCCCAGCCCAAGAGCTGATTACCGATTCGATATGATCTAACTGCTTCTTAGTTGTCCTAGCCATATCATGCATGTAGCCGATATCAGATGCTAATTCGTGCAAAGTAATACCACTTTTTGCAGTTAATATTTCTTTGGCAGCATTTTCTAAAACTGCCTTGTAACTTTCATCAAAATACTTTGACGGATCTAACGAGCCATCTTCCTCATCATCTTCTTCAAAAAGGTCTTCTTCCTCTTCAACAACAATATCAGTGGCTTCTTTATCTTTAGTTAACAATTCAGTCAATTGAACATGCACTTTTTCTATAATTTCGTTTGGATCTATAAAGTAATCGGTTGACCAAATACGCAACAGTTCCCATCCCAAATTCTCAAGAATGATATGTCTTACTCTGTCCCTATCTCGTGCTGCTGGAGAACTATGGTATGTTGCTCCATCACATTCAATACCCGCTAAAAATTGACCGGGTTTATCAGGATGAACTACCCCCATATCAATCCTAAATTTTCCAACACCTACTTGTGTTTGCACTTTCCAGCCTTTCGCTCTAAGTGCATAAGCAACCGCTTCTTCAAAGTAGCTGTCAAACTGATCTACGCCAAAATCTGCATTGGCTGTTTCAGGTAAAGCAACAGGGCCTTTCTCCGCAAATTCTAGGAAATATTTTAAGTGTTGAACCGCTAGAGCACTTGTACGGCTAAGGTCAATCATCGATGAGCCAAAGCTAGAAAACACATGAACCTCTGTTGTGGCTCGTGTAATAGCTACATTTAGCCTGCGCTCTCCTCCCTGTTTATTTAGGGGGCCAAAGTTCATACTCATAGTTTTGGCTTGAGGCTCTGTTGGACCATAACCTAAGCTCAATATGATGACATCGCGCTCATCACCTTGAACAGACTCTAAATTTTTCACAAAAATTGGATCGTATTTTTTACTGCCTTGGAAGAATTTTTCAATAGCAGGATGTTTTCTTCTTCGATCATCAAGAGCATCTTCTATGCATCTTTGCTGCTCGCTATTCAACGTAACGATACCAAACGTTAACGATTGATTTTTCTGCTGTAAGCTAGTAACAATGAAATCTGCAACAGCATTGGCTTCTATTATATTGTTCCGGTTCTTACCCTTTGAATATAAACCATCAACCCTGTGCATAGTTACTGCACTAGCTTTTGTTTCTGCACTTGGAAAGGTAACCAAGGAATTTTCATAATAGTGGCTGTTAGAGAAAGCAATTAGGCTTTCATGTTTACTTCTATAGTGACCAGTTAATCTATGGTGAGGTAATCGCGCTGATAATGCTTGATCTAAAATACTTTCCAAGTCCTCTTCGTCTGATGAATCATCATTTCCACTTTTAGAGAAAAAGTTGGTTGGTGGCATTTGTTTTGGGTCACCAACAATTATCACGTTCTTACCTCTGGCAATAGAGCCAACAGCATCCCATACCGTTATTTGTGAGGCTTCATCAAAGATTACTAAATCAAACGAACTGAAATTAGCAGGAAGGAATTGAGCCACCGATAATGGTGACATCATAAAACATGGTGTTAAATAAAGTAACGACTCTCCCATTTCAGTTACGAGTTGTCGGGTAGGCATATGATTGGATTTTTTATTAAACTGCCTAGATAACACGCCAAATTCAGCAGGAGCTTGGGGCGAATTGGGATCTGGGCTTGCAGATGCTGCGATGCTTGCAATGTACTCAGAGGTCGTATCTGCAACAAGGGTATCTAACTCTCTAAACTGAGAAATCAAATCTTCATGTCTAGACGTTTTGAATGTGCGTAGAACCTCGGAATTATCAATTAAGATAGGACAAAGCCAAATATATAACGCATTTTTAGTTTGCTCTTCAGTATCCGTTGAATCAATTAATCCTTGTTCCAATGCAATAACTAAATCATCTAGCCCTTTCTCATTAGCTTCTTTTTTACTTTCAACCCACTCACACCAAGATTTTAATTTAGGACCTAGCGTACTTAATTGAGATAATGACTCCCTCAAATTATGCAGAGTTACCGCTTCATCAACTTCCCCGCCTGAATTTATAAATTCTCTGATAGAATTCTTATAATTAGGCAATGTTGTAACAAACTTTTCACAAGCCCCATATAAATTAGAAGAAGCAAAAAACTCATGATTTTCTACAATCATTTGCCTTAGTTTAGCAATAAACTCGGCTGGATTTTCTAACCTGCCAGCAACTTTACGTGTTTGTAGGTAAACATTTTTTGAATATTCTAGATGACTTTGAAGTTCACTTTGTGCAGTATCCCAACCTTTCCAAATCTTGTCTTTTTCAAAAGTACCACTAATTTCGGATATATCTTGTGCAATAGACCTTACTTTATCTAATTCTTCCAATTCACCTACAGACACATCACCAGTAACACCATTACCAACTACCAACTTGTTCAATTTTCGAACAGAAAACCACTTTAAGGGCCATATTTTGGACTCTGCGATTTTCAGTTCTTCAATCCAACGCTTAATAGGAAGTTGACTTACATCTTCTATCTTGAAGGATAAATTGCATTTGGAAATTTGATTTTCAAGCTGTTGTTTAGAGCCACATAACTTTTCAAGTAGCTCCAATTTATCTTTTGCCTCTGAAGTAAAAATAAAACTAGTAAGGTTACTAGCTTGCTCAATAAGCAGGTTGGCTAAAGCCCCTAGCTCTTCAAGTGTGGAATTGTTTTCTCCCAACTCATTTAAGCCTAATACTTCTTCAAGTTTTGAATAGTCGAGTTTAATTGCCTCTAAATCTTTACTTAATTTATTACATGTTGATAAGAAGTCACTTTGCCAACTATTAGACCATGAATCTTGCTTTAATAACTCAAGGCTTGCTCTGTCAATATGTTCGACATCAGCAAAGTTAAGACCTACTCTTTTTGCTAATTCTAAAGTTGCTTCAACATCAGATTTACTTAACACAGGTGCAGTATCTAAAGATAAAGACCAGTTCAATTTAAACCTTGTTCTATCTTGGTATTTGCTGGCTCTAGCAATAGCCTGCCTAGGAGAAATTCCTAGTCTTGATTCCTTATGCAGTTCGCTAACATATAAATTTAAGTGCTGTTTTAATTCGAAAAGTTTTTCTGCGTTGTTCTTCCACTCAGAGCTAGTAGCACTTTCTCTTGTTGTCCAAGCTTTCTTTAATTGATCGAGGATGGCTTTTTTGTTCGCTTTATTACTATGTAATTCCAAACACAAGTGGGATAAACCAATTTTCTGTAATCGGCTATAAACAACATTAAGCGCAGCCATTTTTTCAGCTACAAATAATACTTTACGTCCTTTAGCTAAGTTATGGCTAATAATGTTAGCGATGGTTTCTGACTTACCTGTTCCCGGAGGTCCTTCTAGAACAAAATCTTGAGATTTCTCAGAAGCAGCTATTGCAACCATTTGAGAGCTATCTGCATTTAAAGGAATATATGCTTCTGATGGTTTGAACTTGTCATCAATATCACTTTGCTCATAAAAGTGACTTTCCTGCTGATACGATTTTTGTGGTGTTTCAATTAAATGTTCAACAAATGGGTTTGTTTTTAAAACATCAACTCTGTCTTTTAAGTCTTTCCACATTAAATATTTGGCGAAAGAAAAAGTGCTAAGAACAAGCTCTTCTTTTACTTCAAACCCTTGAATATCTTTAACCTTGTCCCTAACAGTAGCCCATATTCTTTCAACATCTACACCACTGTCATCTGTAGGCAAATGCTCTTTGAATAGAGACAAATCAATTTCGAAGTCATTTTGTAAAAATTCAATCAACGTTGAATTAAAAATGGGTTCTTCACCTTCAAGCTGCTTAATTTTGATTTTAGATCTGGCACTGGCTCTAATAAGTTGGGCGGGTAATAAAATTAATGGAGCTTGGTATGTTCTCTCACTATCAGGTGTTTCCTTCCATTTAAGCATACCTATAGCTAAAAACAGTGTATTGGAACCACCTTCTTCCAAATCATTTTTAGATTTGCGAAATAAGGTTAGAAGACTTCTCTCAAGCTTTTTAGGCGAGTCATTAGCAATTAATATTTTACTGCGAAGCTGCTCTAGCGCGAATTCTTTTTGTAAATCATCACCAATTTTAAACTTAAAGATCTCTTTATCTCTATTTCCTTCTGATAACGGTGACTCTTCAGGAGTAGTAAACTTAAACGTCTGACCCGAAGCCAATTCATCTTCAAGGGCACCTAAATCAGGACAGTAAATTTTTACTGATACAGCATTTGCAGATAAATTTAACAATCGATTTCTTTTTGTTAAATCGAGAAGTTTTCTCTGCCACTGCTGGACCCTTCCTTCAGGTGTGTCATCAATTGGTAGTTCTTCTGGACGAACTGGTGGTAATGTTGGTGCAACAGGAAGCTCTAATGGTTGGTTTTCTTCAACATTTGCTACATTATTTTGTTGCTCCGCAATTGTCGGTATAGGCTTTATTTGCCTTTTTCTGGCTTGTTTAAGATCTATTATATATACAAATTCGTCTTCACTGTCTTCTGCAATTAGTTGTTCTGCGTGCTCTGAAGCTTGACCAAACGTAATGGGACTATCGGAAGTCGCCAAGGTTGTTTCAAAAAGTACTATGTCTTTTGAAGCAATACGCTTCCTTATGTCCATTGGATCGTCATTTGTTAGTATTGGGAAACACTCATCAATCAACCATAAACCACAGCAAGCATGACCTTGCGTTAACGCTATAATAGAATTCAGACCTATATGTTCCAAACAAGCTGAAAACAATAACGATAAATCTAAACACGCTGCAATTCCTGTAGATTTAATTTCGTCTGGTAATCGAATTCTTTGCCCCGAATAAGCAAAACTTGACGGTGGTGTTACATAAGAAACATTAGAGGCTGATATAACATTCCAAATTGCGGCAGCCATCAAATATGGTCTTTCACGAGTTTCAGATTGATAACCATCCAAGGATGAGCCATGCCCAGCCTGCTTTAATTGTTCTGAAGCCTTTTTAACGATTTCCGTTACATATGCAGTATTAGGGCAGGAAAAAGCGGCTAACAATTCAGCCATTCTTTCTTCACCGCCCCAAAAATTCTTAGGAAGAATGTCAATCGAGACAGTTTCTGTTTTAACTAACTCTTCACCTAAAAACACTTTAAACGTAAGGTTAATTGAAACCTGTTCAGTTAGTTTATTTAAGTACTCGTAAGATATTTTGGGTAACTGTTTAGGTAAAAGTTGAGTATGTCCTGCTTCGATAGAATCAACATGCCAAGTTAAACTGCTAAATACTTCGTTTTCAGCAGTAAGTTCAACTTTTAAATCCCGATAAATATTATGTTCTTCATTATTTAAAGGATCGGTTTTAATAGCCTTTAATTCTAGCGATGAGATTAAAGGGTACTGATTTTGCTGAAACGCGAGTGAATATACTGGTGCAACGCCTGCATTTATTGTGAACTTTTCCATATATTCTCCCTTCAGTCGTGAAATGTTTAAATAAAATAACTTAAAACTACACCATTGTTATTTTTTTGATTAAATTTGGCTATTATGTTGCTGCTTTGATTTAGCGTTTTTCTTATCTTTGACCCAAAACACTGAACCATTAGTTTTCCTCATTTCAAAGAGGTCTATTGAGGCAAAGAGTTCGCTTAATTTTTTAAACCCATAATTCCGCTGATCAAATGATGCATGGTTTGCGATGTGTGTTCCTACTGGGCCTAACCTTGCCCAACCATCATCATCTTCAACGGCTGAAATTGCTTGTCTTAGTAAGTTCATTAATTTGGTATCACTTTTAATGCTTGGGCTATGAACTTGCTTAGGCTTATCATCACTAACAGCGTCATCAAGAAAAAGAAATTTAGAACAGCTATTCACGAAGGCTGCTGGAGCTTTGCGCTCACCAAAACCAATTACAAACTTTCCATCGGCTAAAACGCGGGTGACAAGAGGCGTAAAATCACAATCAGAAGAAACTAAACAAACCGTATCGATATCTTTAGTATATAAGGTATCCATCACATCAATCACCAGAGCAATATCAGTTGCATTTTTACCTTTAGTTAAATCAAATTGTTGAATAGGCTGAATAGCGTATTCATGAAGGACATCTTCCCATTGTTTTAAACAATGACTTTTCCAGTTACCATATGCTTTACGAATATTAACCACACCATAACGAGCTAGTTCGGAGAGAATGACATCAATTTTACTGGCAGGAGCATTATCAGCATCGATAAAAAGTGCTATTTTTTCCTTATCTTTCAAACGTGATTCCTTATCAACGCACAAAATTACTATCTAGTTTTTATGCCATAGCTGCATAAAAATACAAGAAAAATATTGATATTACTTGTTATTGCTCAAAATTTTTTAATCATATTAACAATATATTAACCATTCACTACAATTTATAGCTTTCCAGATACAGCGTACACAAACTTTTTCAGTGAAGTACTGATAATTCCCTATTCAATAACTTTATTTGCAATGGACTAAATCCACTTCTCAACAACTCAAAATCATCTGAATCAATAATTGCTTTGCGGCCTTTTCCAATCGTTTGATAAATACTGTCTGAGGCCGTTTGAATAAGCTGATTACTCGTAAATACCTTTGTTATCTTGGAAGAACAAACATAATCATTTTTAGCAAAACGAAACGTAGAGTCATCAACTACAATGCCCCACAGAACTTCGCCCAATAGCTCATTTTCTTGCATAACTGCAACAGTAAACCAATCTGAGATAACAGTATTCATCCTGACTCCCCATGACTAATGAGGTTTTAATCATAGGTAAAATCAAATTAAAAACATATCAAAAGCATGGAGCTAATATCGACTAATTTATATCAACTCGTCGCAGAAAAATTAAGCTTTTATATTCCAATAACTTAAACATCGAATAACTGGTTAATTATTTCTTGTTTATCCATCAGCGCATTCATTGTCTGCTTTCTCGAAACTGTTAACTCCGCCAAGTTATATTGCTCAGCCTCTTCCGTTGAAACGTAGTTAAGGCCATTTAATGAATATTTACTAGCCGCGACTTCTTGATTGGATACAGTAAAACCAAGTGGTGTTTGTGCTGGCCTTGAACGGTATTCTTCTGCCAATCTCTCAATATCATCTAGCACGGTTCGTCCAGACTCTTCTTTTTGAAATTCTGTGGCGTTGATAAACAACACATCATTGGTCTTTTTGGCTTTATTTAGCACCAACAGGATCATAGGTAGTGGACAAAAATTCATGATTTTTGCGGGTAGTGTAATAACTGCGTCTACCACGTTATCCTCAATAAGCTGCTGTCGAGCTTTAATATCACCTTTTCTAAAAAGTGGCCCTTTTCCCATAACAACATAGGCTTTACCGCTCTTGTTGAGCATTTCCAGCATATGGCTAATGTACAAATGTTCTTTGTATGTAACATTTTCCTGCTCTTCTTGTTCCGCTATTTTTCCCGTCTTCCTGTCGGTAACGATTTTAGGCTGAAGCAAACACATCGACATATCGTATCGCTCAGTGGCAATTTGATTGTTTGATAAACAATAGGTGTGCGAAGTATTAATATTTGTCGCTTGTGCTAAAGCAAATTTGCGATAAGTATGGCGCGGTGTTTCAGTGACAGTTTCTATTTGAATTTCTTTATCTGGGTATTCCAATGCTAGATAAAGACTTTGCTCAGTAGTCACTTCATATGGGGCGTAGATACTATCAACACTGCCGATATCGCCAGCTTCCATGATTAAATCGATAAAGTCAGAGGGGATTTCCTGATAGTTAAAACCTTCTTCAAACTGAAGTGGATCACTAACAGCCTGTAAACGCATTAATACCCTGCTATAGACCTCTACCGCATCGTATGTCGTCAATAAATCCACGTTATTAAGTGATTCAATACTAAATACTTCACTGATGATATAAAGGTTATCTTCAACTAGTGATTGTTTGATTTCAGGTAGTAGTTTTATAAGTAGCGGGTCATCAACTTTTCTAGTGATATCGGCAAATTTCAGAACCAACTTTCTATCAAAATGATTTTGCTCAGCTTCTGATAACGAAGAGAAAACACCTTGCGGTAAGGCTTTTCGTGACAGCTTAAACTCGTTATTAAGTAATTCATCAACGCTTTTTTTAATGGCACTGGTAGGTGATACTTGCTCTGAAATTATCTCAAGCTGTTGAATGAATGCTGTTATATCTGTCTCGTGATAGAGCTTGTCTAACTGAAACTTCACATCGCCCGTTGATAAATCGGCTAACCGACAGAATAAAAAGAACAAAAAGTAGTCACGTTTTTCAGTATCACCAACAAACGATTTAATATCAGTAAACTTATAGTTCTGAACGATATCTATGATGATTTTCTCTAACATATTAGTAGTCCGTATTAATCAGTTTGTTGGCAAGCGCTTTTAGCTGTTGCTCTCTATTGTCAATTAAATCGAGCAAGAGTTTCTTTTCCGCACGCGTTTCGCGTATCAAATTCACTATCTTTTGTTGCTCTTCTGGTGGTAGTACAGGCAAAGGCAGCCTTTCTAGCGTTTCTCTACTGAGTGTACTTTGATAGCTACCGGGGCATTTACGCGCAAACCAATTCTGACATCTTGATGAATTAACCGCGTACTCTATAAATTCGGGTAATATAATTTTGGGATCGGGTGAGCGTAAAATGAGAAAATGTTGAGAAACAACGGTTTTAGACGGGACTTTCTCTAAATGAAACGCATACTTTTTCGCTCCCTTTACGGTAATAAGTACATCTCCCGCCTTTAAGTACTCGATATGACCTTTAGTTGAGATATTGGTACGCAATAAATTCTTTAAATCGAGGTAGTCACCTCGCTCGTTTTTTACAATATCGCGCAACTGAATGACGAAATTTTCGCCATTTTTGTCCTCCTTGATCTTTCCTCGAAAAAATTTTCCGTTCTGGGCAATTATTTTTAATGTTTTTACTGTGTTGTACATATCAGAAATAGTATGGAATAGCAGTTAGCCTTTCTTTAAGTATAACGCAACGCGGTTATCGTTGCACCAATTTTAGCACTTGCAGTCACTATTTTTTGGCGCTAAGCTTCATCCCGTCAACACACCGAACTGACTGAGGAGGCTAGTTATTTGACACCGAATATTCATTGCATCAATGAAACAGAAGTACGTAGTTGTTTTATGCCCGAAAACAACAAAGTGGTTATCCAAAGCCACATTAGGAAAGGTGAGTCTATTCACTTATCCAACTCCAATCCCTTGCTGGATGAATCATCCTCAAAAATATCGTCTTTTATCGACAATACCGAGCGACCGACTGAGTTTCGCTTCTAGCTAACTTGTGGACTATTGCTCTTTACACATCCCAAAATTTTAAAAATTTAATGTTTAGCGCGATTACCGCCAGTAGGACTTTTGCGCCCAAATTTTAATGAAAGGAACAGAACGATGAGAAAAAAATACAGAAATAATTTTAGCAAAGGGAGCCAAATCTCCCTGTTTAAATCTTACCTCAATGGTGGCGAGTATATCTGGGGACAGTCGCAACTAGAGCGTAATGCTCAGCGGTTTTATGAATACGATCCTGAGGTCATTTCTTTTAAATCACAACCTAAACAATACGCCTATATCGACGCATCTGGTAAGGAGCGAAGTTACACCCCAGATTTAAGCCTTGAAACACTGAAAGGAGAAAGAATTAAAGAAACTAAACCCGTTGTTTTTACCAAATCTGATAAAGCGATTGAACAATTCAATCACCTGCGTATGTGTTTTCATGAGGCCCAAATTTTGAATTTATCCTATATCACCGATGAAACCGTTTATGCTGGTGAGACCACCGAAAACCTCAAACGCATCCACCATTATCGTCGATTAGACATTTCTAAAATTAGTGTCCCAAGTCTTACCGATGCCATTGGCAAGACCCCAACTTTTGGCTCACTGAAAACCTACATTGAATCAATTGATTTTCAGGCAAAACACGCGTTAGCCCTACTAGGACATCAAGTGTTTCGTTTTGACTATCAAAAGCCATTAACAACCGAAACACAATTAACATTCGTGGAGGAAGCATAGTGAATAGTGGGTTGTTATTAGAAGTTGGCCTTGATTTAAAAGTATCAGGCTGCCACGGCACAATTTTATATGTCGATAATGAACGTGTACTTATCGGCTATAAAAGCAAGCCAGATGATCTGTACAAACCCTACGAGCTGCTTCAAGCAATCAATGAAAAACTTATCACCGTCATTGATAAGCCCTATGAAATGCGCTGTGTAGTTCACCTAAAAGACGACGAGCAACACGAGTGTGACAGACGCACGGCTTATTGCGAGAAATTTTTTGAGTTTAAAACACTAAATCCTACTGATGGACTGACTCAAGAGCTAGTAGATGAAGTCTATGAAGAGATTAAAGAGGACCACCCAGTAAAAACATCAGTTAAGACAGTTTACAAGTGGTACAAGCGATGGCTTGAAGACGGTAAAGACATGGCATTGCAAGTCGTGAAATCAGAGTACAGCCAAACAGAGTGGCGTTTCCCTGATAGCGTGCTTGAATTCATGGACAAAATGATCAGTCGCTATTACATGCAGCTAGGCGAACCGACAATGGCCTACGCACATGACATGTTCACTAAAGCTTTTAAGCGCAAAGGTAAAATGTTCAAAGGATATGACATACCTAGCCTATCAACATTTGAACGTCGCATTAATTCTTGGCCTAAATACGAGAGAGATTTAGCCAGATACGGTAAAAAATTCGCAGATCGCGAAAACCGTGAAGCATCTAAGACTTACAACGTCCAAAATGTACTTGATTTAATCGAGTGTGATGGCCTTGAAGTGAACATGGGCTTGCTAAAGGAAGATGGCACCTATGCAGGGAAAATAGGCATTATTGCTGCGATGGATGTTAAAACTCGCACATGTCTAGGGTATACAGTAGTCGTTGGCGAAAAACCGAAAGAATCTGCTGCGGCTGTTATTCACTGCCTATCACACTCCATGCGCATCAAAGCTGATCCCGCCAAGTACCCTGCTGGTGGTATTGGATTAACTTACGTTTTCGACAATGGACCGGGCTTTAGAGCCGCAATGACGAAAAAGTTCATGAATGCCATTGGCTCAGACGTAACTTACTGCCGCTCTGGTATGCCAGAAGAGAAGCCTCATGTCGAGCGTATGTTCGATACATGGCGTAGTAAGTTCTTCAAAGGTAAAAAAGGCTACCTTCACAAGCGTGATAAGAAAAAGGTTTCAGACACCACGATTCGAAAAGCCGCTGCAATAACGGTAGCTGAGTTCATGGTGATGTTCGAAGACTATATCGAAACGGAATACAACAACACACCAAACCGCATGATGAACAACTGGACACCCAATGAAATATGGGCAGAACATGCTCGCATTGATGAAGTGATCACGTTGGCTGACTTTGGTGACCGCACCAAGCTAAGAGGTAATGCTAAAACATTACGCTGCAACAGAAATCATGGCATTCCGCATCGCGGTCAGCGCTTTAACTGTGATGCCTTGATGAAAGAAGTGAACTTCATACTCGGTGGCTCAGAGGATATTTCTTATCCGGTTGATGTACTTATAGATGACTTTGACGCTTCAGCTATTACTGCTGTTTTCGGTCAACGCATGATTGAAGTGCCGAATGTCAAAAACGTTCCTCGCGACACAAGTTTCAGTTACTTGAAGTCATTTGAACGAACCATTGATAAATCAAAATTACCAAAACACCTAACCCCTAGACAAGCAGGCAATATCGTTAAAAAGCGCAGAGCTAATGGCACCTTAATCGAGCAAGACACACTGATTATTGACGAAGAAATTACAAATAACACTACTAAAGATATGGAGAAAGACATTGCAGACAACACTACCAACATCACAGACGAAGAGCGTAAATCAACAACTGGTTTTGGCACTAGACGAAAAAAATCAAAATAAGGAGGTAAACATGACAAAGCTTTTGATGAAGCAAAGTCCACGCATTAATGATGCGACTAATGATTTTTTGGACACTCACTTTGATACGCCTGACATGGAAATCATTCAGGACGCTATCGCCCAATCACATGCTACACACCATACCGAATGCGTACAAGGTATGCATTTAATCGGTCAAGCAGGTACTGGTAAGTCATACATCGTTGAAGACTATGCCAGCAACTACCCTCGATACTTTGAGGAAGGTCAAGAAGTTGTACCCGTTCTCTACGTCAGCCTGATTCAGAAATCGACAAGTTACTCATTGATCGCTAGGTCATTACGCAAATTGACGGGGCTGCGAAGAATTAGTGGACGAGAAGAAGATTTACAAGCCAGACTTTCCAATCGATTAATTGCTGCCAAGACAGAGTTAGTCATTATTGATGAGTCTCAACACCTTACACGAGAATCTTCAGCTATATCAGCACAGCATGCTGCCGATGCAATTAAATCACTGATGGATGAAACAGGCATCCCTTTCCTTTGTGTTGGGATTGATAGCTCACTCGATTTACTCATGGGTAAATCAAAGTTTAAGAAAGAAAAGCAGTTAAAACGTAGAAACCGACGTATGTATCAGGTTCAGCCTTACCAATTAGGCTCTGAGCATTGGAAAGACCTAATGACACAATATCAGGAAGTACTTAGTTGCACAGAAGACCTAACCAGTGACAGCATGCTTAAGCGTATGCATATCGCCACCTCAGGATTATTTGGCGATTTGACGCCACTGTTTAAGGAAGCAATTGAAATTGCGGGTGATAGTCGATTAATTGATTTGAAGGTATTAGAAAAAGCTTATATCGAATTTCAGCCTCAAAGTGAGCTTTTATTTAACCCTTTCAAAGCATCAATGACGACTATTGAAGCAGAAATCACACACCGTTTAGATGCTGCAAGAGAAGCAGCTTCGGTTGAATAAGCAAAGAGGTGAACGATATGCACTTAATGACACAAACCGCTCCTATTGCTGGTGAATCGATCCGCAGCTATTTGGTACGTTTAGCATTAAATAACGATTACTCTACCGTACAGCAAATGCTAGGCGAGTTTCGTGATTATAAGCATCTGGTGGTGAATAGTTGTGATCAAAGTCTACTAAGTTTTGCTCAGTACACAGCAACCCTAGATAGCATAAGCGATTTGCAACCATTTGATGATAACTATAGCCCCAGTGAAACCCATCTATGCTACCGAACACTGATGGACAAAGCACCAAAAATCTGCCCTATATGCATGACCTCTCAACGACACACTTGTGCTGATTGGCAGCTTTATACGATAACACATTGCCCAATGCATAATGTGAAATTAATTTCTACATGTGTTTGCGGTGAAGCGTTTAGCTGGGATGAGGATTTATTGCATTATGGTTGTAGCAAATGTGATCGCAATTGGAAAATGATTGCTGACGCTCAAACACAAGAAACAACACCTGTGCATGTAGAGCACTTTTATAACCTTTCAAGACATGAGCGAATAGATTTTGTTGAAGATTTATTCACGGCCACGATAAGAGCGTTAAGACCATATGACTCTGTTCACCACGGAATCAAGCAATTACCTAACTATGTGCCTGATTGGGGAAATATCAGCAAGCTAGCCTATGCCTTGTTAACGAATCGACAAGTTATCGAACAATGGCTTTCTTCAATGAGTGATGTAAGGCAGCATTACGCTGTACTGGGTAAAAGTGCTATCTATTACCCCTTCAATACGATGCAAAGCAAGTTGAACAACACTTGGCTAGTTTCAGGCTATAACCCTAATGTCGGCACAACTGCCACTTCAAGTGAGCCTTTACCAAGTCATAACAAAACTACTTGTACCGCGAGAAATAAAGCAGCGTTGTTAAATAGATATCATGCACTAGATGAACTACTGATTAACCACTTAGATCAAACTGGTTTTGCTAACATGCTGAAGTGTGATTTGTCGTTAGCACGTGGTTTATTTAAATTACCGTCAATATCAACCGTCACGAGTGTGGGGCGAGGCCGTTTTAGCTTTATTGATATATCAGACTTTATTAATCAAACACGCCAGCAAAATACAGCTAAGCAGCATGAGACTATAAAGCTTACTGACTTATCACATTTATTGGATAGATATACGCTCGACTGTAATGAAGCATTAGTCGAAATTTACAAGCACAAATTACCCATTTACATTGACCTAACAGAAGATACGCTAATCGACACTATTTGCATCAATGAAAATGTATTAGCAGAATTTCTTGATACCATATTTTTAAAATCATTAAGCGCAGTAACATTGCCTCGTACCAAGCGTATTCTTGGTATTTCAAGAGACCGTGTGGTTCAATTAGGTAAGCTTGATTACATTGATGAACTCATCACGAAGCCGACAATTCGTTGTTACACAGGAGAATCTATTGCCTCGTTTTTAGAAAGTTATATTTGTATAGACCACTGGGCAGAAAGCAAAAATGCTTGTTCTAGCAAAATCATCAAACACTTAAAACAACAGAAATTTGAGCCTGAATTATCACCGTTTATCTACGAAAAATCAGATGAACTTAATACTGTATTAGAGTGTTGCTTTTCTGAGAATACGCAAGCACAACAACAACTAGATATGTTTGGATAAACAAGCTTATTCACTATAGCTTGTCTAGCATTTCTAGTTCCTTATTTATCTTACGAACCTCCCTCTTGTTAGAAACCCTTTCTCCAACAAAATAACTCATTAGTTCCTTATTCGACGCTATCTTTGCTTGCTCCAACTCTTTCTTTAGATCTTCGTTATTTCGCTTTAAGAAATCAAGTTGCTCTCTTAATATGTACTTTCTATTAGTATGGGCAAGCTGAACCCTAATCATAAAAGCAGAGCTTATTATACCTCCCCCTAAGGCAGCTAATGATAAAGATGACACTTGCTGTAACACAGCGACATTATGCTGCTTTGATAACACTGGATACTTCCCAATGATAAGTGCTGCTAAATCGTTAAAAGTAGCAGCCACAATACATATGCTGAATCCCAAAAGTAATAAATAATGAGGACGACTATAAAATTTATGGTTTGGAAGGAAATAAAAAAAGATAACAATACTAAAAACAAAAATTAACCCAATATATAAAATCACTATTTACTCCTATTAAAATCAAACAATGTTTATATTTGCTAATTTATTAGCTTGTAAAATATCTGTAAAATTATAAAGTTAATTTAAAGTTTTTTTGTTTTAGGCGTTATTAGATTATATGGATTTCTCGCAATTCATGATGTTTATAACAAGATTCTCGCGTTCTCTGAAGCAAAATTGAAAATCAAAAAATGTTAACTTCTTTGCAGGCGTTATTCTATTTGAGATCGATTTCTCACGAAAACCCAAGATCTACACATTAAAAAAGGACTGATACATAGCAGTCCTTATTGACATAAATTAGGTTGTATAGCTGAACAGTGGTATATGGCTTTACTCTCTGTAATTAACCATAAGTGAGCCAGAAACATTGCCTACAGTAACATTTGTTATAAGCTGATAACCAACGTCAGTAAAAAATGTTTGATATCTTTCTGTAGTCGCAAAAACGGCGACTCCTTCGCTGTCTGGGTGCTCTTCCAATATGGTGGTCACCGCAGCCATTAAATAACGGCCAAAGCCGTGTTGTTGATGCAAAGGATGAATCGCAATAAAGGCTAGCATATGAAAGGTTTCCATCGGCACTGACGATAAAATAATATCTTCTTTTTCAATCATTTGCTTGGTACTAAAGTAACCTGCGCCAAGTAGCATTTTTAAACGCCAATGCCAAAACCTGCCAGAAGAAACACCTTCGTCTGATTTATTTAAGCAAGCAACACCAACCATGGTTTCACCTAAATAAAGTCCTACTATAGGTTGTTTAGCATGCCAAAAAGCACCTAACTCTTCTCGAATAGATGTACGCAAACGTTGCTCATAATCGATACTATCACCGTCAAATATTTCTAAAAAAACGGGATCGTCGTGGTAGGCTTGATATAATAATGAGGCGGCTACTTTCAAGTCTTCAGCAACAAGATAGGCTGCCCTGATCTCAACACCACTTTCCTTTTTTAAATCTGCGCTCATAAAAAACCTTATATTATTATTTGTATCTACCATAGCAGGTAAATTAAAATAAGATCAAATATTGAGCGCAGGTTTACTGCAAAACAGTTGATTAATTTTTTATGTTTCTACTATAGTCAGCGCCATTTCCGGTATCAATTAACGCCCCATCAACAAAGTGCAAATAAGTGCATTCATCTTTAGTTGTTAACCCGTCTTTGTGCACACGGTGTGTACGGTAATACAACACATTAACCGTTTGACCTGCTTGCTCGAAAGATTCTGTAAAATCTGCTAACCCTAAGCGATTTTGCACATCAACAATACTAGACTTTAAAGTAAGTTTAGAAATTATTTTTCGATTTTCGCTTTCTCTATCACTAAAGTCTGATGAAAAGTTACTGCCATCTCCTTCACCGTTTACCGCGATTACACAGCCTGTTAATGAAAGTGATGCAAGTAGAGTTAGCGCAATTAATGATTTGCTCATTGAAAGTTCCTTAAAATAGCTTGTTAAATAAATGGGTTATTTAACTAATTAATAGCAAGCTATAGGCCAACTACCTTAATCAACTGAAATATAAGGAATAAGAAAAGATTAAACTAAATTGTATAAAGACTTTAGTTAACTATTTAGCTAAAATATGGTCAATTAAACACAGCTATTTAATTATTATGACAACTTCTGAAGAAATTTTAATCATCGCTAACCAGCTCGCTAATGCAGGTAAAAAGCCCACTCTTGCCTTAGTGAAAACTAAGTTAAGCCAACCAGCTCCTTTAGCTTTGCTCATTAATACGCTTAAAAATTGGCAACATCAGCCAGAAAATATAAACCTGAACAGAGATACTGAAATAAAAGCATCTTCAACACTTGTAGCAACTAACAATATCACGCAATTAATTGCTGACGCGATTGATCCTCTCCAACAAGAAATTGTTCAATTAAAACAGAGGATAACCAAGTTAGAATCAAAAATAGATAAGATAAAATAAAGTTGAGCTTATTTAGGATGGTCTCCCTGATATACAAATGGCGTTAATTGTTGAATAAATTCGTTCAACGAGTCTGCTAATTTTTTGTGCGGCTCACAACCAATACCTTCAACCCAAACAGAACCGTCGGCATTGTCGATAGATAAGATAAAGTTTTCATCATCTGTGATTGCGAAAAACACAGTAATTTTTTGCTTTAACTTTCGCTTCATTAAAATATGTCCAATAATATTTTCTTGCAATCGTGCAAAATCTTCTTCGCTCCATGCGAACAGCAAAGACAACTCTCCATGTTCGCAATTTGCTGCAATACTATCGCTAAAAATTGTTGTAAAGTATTGACAAATATCTGTGTGTAACTCTACATCTAAAGCTTTTTCGACGTTTTCAAATGATAATGTTGACTCAACTTTGTGAGGTAACCAAGTATTAAACTGCTCGTCAAACTGACTTACAATACATGACGATGGCCACTGCTCATCTATTTCAACTAGCGGTAAATGATTAAGCTGATTTTTATAAGCTTCAACATAGTTTTGACTAAACAACCAAAGTGACGAGGATAAACCGCTGTTTAACAATATCTTCTCCTAACTAAATACAGTAAAATAGAACACAAATACCCAATAATTTAACATCATGAGTCAATACAGTAACAATTCATTATTAGACCAACTTACTTTAGGTAAATCAACTAGCTATAGTCAGTATTACGATCCTAGTTTACTACAAGGTGTACCGCGTAGTCTAAACCGAGATCAACTTTCGATAACAGCAAGTACTTTACCTTTTAAAGGTGAAGATGTTTGGTATGGCTATGAGTTATCTTGGTTAAATAGTAAAGGCAAGCCCATTGTTGCGTTGGCAGAGTTTAGGTTTCCTTGCACCACTGCTCATATTGTAGAGTCAAAATCGTTTAAATTATATTTAAATAGCTTTAATCAAAGCCGCTTTAACTCTGGTAAAGATGTAGAAAAAGCACTTCTCACTGATCTACAAAAAATTGTTGAAGGTGAAGTAGAGGTTACATTATTTAACGTTGAACAATGCCCTGCCTTATCATTTATCAAAAGTGATTATGAATGTATTGATGACTTAGATATTGAAATAGATAGTTATCAGCTAGACCCTAGCTTACTTCAACTATCTGTTTCACCAAAACCTGTCAGTGAAAAATTAGTCAGCCATCTCCTTAAATCTAACTGCCTAATCACTAATCAGCCAGATTGGGGGACAATTTATATTGATTATAAAGGCGCTAAAATTTGTCATCAGTCGTTGTTAAAGTACCTAGTTTCATTTCGTCAGCACAATGAGTTTCATGAGCAATGTGTTGAGAGAATATTTATCGACTTGATGAAATACTGCAAACCAGACTCACTTACCGTATTTGCACGATATACACGCCGTGGAGGCTTAGACATTAATCCTTATCGTTCAACCACAAGTAAACCTGCGCCAAATTTAAGAACGTTAAGGCAATAAAATACAGCCTAATTGGTATTGATTGTAATTTTTAAACTCAAAACATCCTATTAAGCGCTTTTTTTGCTCAGTTGTACTGACTTTTTCTTGATCTTACGTATACTATTATTATGTGCTTTTTGAACTGTTACGTTTGTGAATGTAATACCAGTTTCATTAATTAGGTGATCAATTTTATACACAGGAAAAACCGTCAAATACAAGGCATTTATTTTTATCATTCGTTGTTCTAATGGTTAAAAACATAACGCTGTAGTTGTTTGTTTAGCTAGTAAAAATAATCATATAGTTAGTAAGATTGTATAAGTATGGGAATTGCATATCTCTACGTTGTAATAACATAAAGGAATTTAGTTTCTATGAGCCAATCTACCACTGCTGATAAAGAAATTATTGTATTAAAAAAGAAGCTAGATTCTGCAATACAAGCTCGTCTAGAGTTACAAAAAGATCTAGAGGTGCAATCATCCACCTTTGTTCAATTCATTAGTAAGCTTTCACATACGGCAAAAGGCACTGATGCTCAGCTAGATAATAAGCTAGCTAAATTAAGAAAATTACTCGCTAAGTCGTCATCTTGGCAAGACGTTCAAGACATGCTTAGCGAAATCACCCAGTTATTACTAAAGCATTCTGCAACAAAAGATCGCAATATTACCCATTTGCATGAACAGTTTCATCAAGCGGGGCAACTATTACAAAAAATACGAAATCTACCCGATTCTTTAAGACGCGAACTTCGCACATTAATCAGTGAAACAAAAGATACAAAAGACTCTGTTATTCAATATATTTCACCTTTGAGTCAATTAATCAAATTATATCAAACCGCTTTAATTTCTAAAGAAAAAATAAAACATGATGTATCAAGTAAAAACCAATCTAATACCTCCCCCGAAACCACATCAGTAGACAGTAGTATTATTGAGCGGTTTACTGCGTTTTTAACAAATTTAAATGTATCAAGCTCTTACCAGCCGAAAATAAATAAAATTAAAACCGAGTTAACGAGTAATATTTCGCATAAAGAGTTGCTCGATGACTTTCTTGAAGTGTTTGAAATAATCAATAAAGACCTTATCGCTGAGCGTGATACCGCGAAAGTATTTTTATCTACACTCAGCAAAACGCTTTCCTCGGTGCAAACAGCAGTTCAAACAACAATAAGTATTAATGAAGCCTCTAAAAGTAAACATAGCGAACTCAATAAAAAGCTGAAGAAAAATATCACAGACATGGCAGAAGGATTAAATAATGCTAATTCACTTGCTGATGTTAAGGTTGATATAAATGAAAAGCTAAAACATATAGCTTCGGCACTTGAAGAAAAAACAGTGTTTGAATTCGAACAATTAAAGGCAATGAGTTTGCGTTTAGGTGAAATGCAACAAAAGGTCAACTTATTAGAATCTCAAGGCCGTGCTTTTAAGAAAAAAATACAAGAACAGCAAGCCATCAGCTACCAAGACGCCTTAACAAAGTTAGGAAATCGAGCCGCTTTTGACGATTACTTTTCAAAACAAATGGTTCGCTTTCATCATGCACCCTTTGACTTAGCTATTGTTGTACTTGATTTAGATAATTTCAAACGTATAAATGATACTTACGGTCATACTGCAGGAGATAAAACACTTCAGGTAATTGCAGCAACCCTAGCTAAGTCGATCGATAAAGATCAATTCGTAGCTCGCTATGGCGGTGAAGAGTTTGTGATGATATTTACTAATATTGATAAGAAACAGTTAATTGAAAAACTTAATACAATACGGTTAAAAGTAGCTAAGCTCCCCTTTAAATTTAAAAATAATAATGTCAGTATTACTCTCTCGTTAGGTGTTACTCATGTTATTGGAAGTGATAATATTCACACCGCATTCGAACGTGCAGACACTGCACTGTATAAAGCGAAAGAAACTGGTAAAAACCAAGTTATTTACGCTTAACCCTTCTTCGTTGTAACAGGAGTTGCCTATGCAAACTCAACTAAATCCAGTTGGCAATATGAATTTATTGTCACCATTAGAAGTCGCACAATTACAAGAGTCGGCTACTTGTCAGTTATATCATCTTTATCGTAACTGTTCGCTTGCCGTATTAAATTCAGGTAGCCATACCGATGATGCCGAAATTATATACCAACAATTTAAAGACTTTAATATCAAGGTATTACGCCGCGAACGTGGGGTAAAAATAGAACTAGAAAACCCGCCTTTACACGCGTTTGTTGATGGAAAGATTATCAGAGGAATACTCGAACATCTCTCAGCTGTATTGCGTGATATCTTATTTACAAACAATCGTTATTGCGAAGACGACTCTTCTGCAAAGATCACCCATAACACCTTTGATATTATACGTAATGCTAATATCATTATTCCAGATAGTGATCCCAATCTAGTCACTTGTTGGGGCGGACATTCTATTTCAACTATAGAATATAAGTATACCAAGGAAGTTGGTTATCAACTGGGGTTGCGTAGCTTTAACATTTGTACTGGCTGTGGACCAGGTGCCATGAAAGGACCTATGAAAGGCGCTACCATTGGTCACGCAAAACAGCGTATTAATAATGGAAGATATATTGGCATAACCGAGCCGAGTATTATTGCTGCCGAGCCGCCAAACCCCATTGTAAATGAGCTTGTTATTATGCCGGATATTGAAAAACGGTTAGAAGCATTTGTTAGAGTATCACACGGCATCATTATATTTCCTGGCGGAGCAGGCACAGCAGAAGAGTTATTGTACATTTTAGGTATTATGCTTCACCCTAAAAATCAATCGCAAAAATTACCGATCATTTTAACTGGTCCAGCAGAAAGCGCCGAGTATTTCAAACAAATTGATACTTTCATTGGCGAAACCTTAGGCAAAACGGCTCAAGACCTTTACCAAATAATTATTGACGATGCACAGCTTGTTGCACAAACCATGTCGAAAGGTTTAGAAGAAGTGTTAACTTATCGGAAAGAAATTAGCGATGCCTACCACTTTAACTGGTCATTAGTAATAGAGCCTGAATTTCAACATCCTTTTAAACCAACTCATGAAAATATAGCAAATACTGAGATCAGTTATAATTTAGACACTGCAACACTTGCTGCTAATTTAAGACGTATTTTCTCAGGAATTGTGGCAGGAAACGTAAAAGCAGAAGGTATAAAAGCCATACGAGAGCATGGTGTATATAAAATTACGGGTGATATTAAAATAATGAAATTAATGGACAATTTACTTAATTCATTTGTTGAGCAACAACGCATGAAATTACCAGGTAGCATTTATGTACCTTGTTATCAAGTACTTAAAGAGAAGTAAATGTCAGTACATTTAGTATTAATTGATGCACTAAATTTGATCCGTAGAATATACGCGGTACAAGAGCGCCCTTTTTTGCTTAACAGCGAACTTGCTGATAACACTAAAAAACAAGTGTTGTTTAATACTATTCAAGCCTGTGAAAATGCCCTTTTGAAAATAATTGAAAGCCAAAGCCCAACACATGCTTTGGCTTTATTTGATAGTGAAAAGCCTTGTTGGCGTTACCAGATATACCCAGACTATAAAAAAGGCCGTAAAAAAATGCCTGAACATTTAGCTGAAAAGTTAAGTGACATTCAAGATGCGTTTATGCGTAACCATGTAGACTCTTTAGCTTCAGACGAAGATGAAGCAGACGATCTTATCACAACATTAGCAATTAAAGTGGCGTTAAGGGGACAGAAAGTGACCATTGTTTCAACAGACAAGTGCTTTCTATCGCTGTTAAGTCAAAATATTCAGGTATACGATTATTTTAATCGTAGGTATCTTGACCGCCAACACGTTAAAGAAAAGTTTAATGTTAAGCCTGAGCAGCTAATGGATTTATGGACTCTTACAGGCGACAGTACCAATAAAATACCGGGAGTGCCTAGTATTGGACAAATAACTGCAGCGAATCTATTAAACCAGTACGGTTCTTTAAACGCACTCTTAAATGCCAACGATCTTAAAGCCAGTTTACGAGAAAAGTTAGCCCAGCATCAAGAGCAAATACAATTAAGTAAGTCATTATTAACTCTTAGGCTTGATATTCCACTTGGCTTTAATTTAAAAGATATCCGCTTACCTTCTAACGACACCACAACCAGTTAAACTGCCTGTATCGTAAGTAGACTTATCTTTAATAACCCCCTATTTGTCGTATTTAGCTACAGCCACCTTAATCAATATGCTATAAGTTTATTAATAGTGGGCATAATCTGGTGGCTGGTGTAGTCTTTCGCAGGTTTCATTTTCAGGAACACAATGAACAAAAAAATAGTTATTCGTATCATGATGGCGTTAGCTTTTTATGGGATTCTTGTCTTTCTCGTTGTTAATTTTTACGACGATAATCCTGCCAATATGAAGTGGGAAGACCGTGAAGAGTTTAACCGACAATTTATTAGTGAGTTAAAAGTAAATAACTTTCATTTTGAACAAGCACTTCAAATACTAGGTAAACCAGATATAACAGAAGCAAAGTTAGTTGATGAGCGTTACTTTCAAGTATTATTTTATCGCACTCAACATATGAAGTCTGACGGTTTTACTACGCAAGACGAATGCTCTTATCTTTTGTTTATTAACAATGAATTGAAAGAATTCGATATTGCTAGCCAATACAATGGGCTCGAACAACTGATAATTAAATATCAACAAAACTTGCCAGTAACCAATACAAATATCGACTAATGTCGAATTGCATTTTTTTTACTAATATATACACTTTATTCTAGCAAATTATAGGCTTAATTAAGGTATACTACACACCTAGTAAATAGTACAAATATTTAAAAAGACCAATTTGCTTGAGTTTTATTTTTGTAGGCGTAATACAATTAACTAGGCTAGTATTTTAAGTATAAAATCACTCGCATTTAATACTGAAAAAGCTCTAGCTAATGGATATTTTAGCCACTACAAA
The DNA here is from genome assembly GCF_030295935.1 of Thalassotalea piscium. NCBI lineage: Bacteria > Pseudomonadati > Pseudomonadota > Gammaproteobacteria > Alteromonadales > Colwelliaceae > Thalassotalea > Thalassotalea piscium. Next base: position 1,173,828 of record NZ_AP027362.1, on the reverse strand, counting down.
CAAAAATCAAACAATAAAGAATACCATTAAGGTAAATAAATCATCCAAGTTCAATAACAGTTTGCGTTGAACTTAACTCTACAATATTTAAAGGTGTAACTAATGGCTAAACAAACAATTACTGTGATCCCAGGCGACGGTATTGGCCCAGATATTATCGAAGCAGCAATTAAAGTGCTAGATAAAGCAGGATGTGATTTTGTATATGAGTATGCAGATGCAGGGCTAGTTGCATTAGAAAAGCACGGTGAACTTGTACCTGAAGAAACACTCGCACTGATCAAAAAAAATAAAATCACACTTAAGGGCCCGCTTACAACGCCTGTTGGTGAGGGGTTTACATCAATCAATGTAACATTACGTAAACAGTTTCAGTTATATGCAAACGTACGCCCAGTACTTTCATTTAAGGGCACCAAAGCACGCTATGAAAATATCGACATTATTACCATACGCGAAAATACTGAGGGCATGTATTCTGGTCTAGGCCAAACATTATCTGAAGATGGCACAAAAGCTGAAGCGATGAGTTTGGTAACAAGAGAAGGTGCAGAGCGCATCGTGACTTTTGCATACGAAACAGCACGAAAAGAAGGACGCAAAAAGGTTACAGCGGTACATAAAGCGAACATTTTAAAATCAACTTCTGGTTTGTTCTTAAAAGTAGCACGAGAAGTAGCACAGCGTTATCCTGATATTGAGTCAACTGAAATGATTGTTGATAATTGCTGTATGCAATTAGTAATGAACCCTGAGCAATTTGACATGATTGTTACCACAAACTTATTTGGTGATATTTTATCTGATTTATGTGCAGGTTTAGTTGGTGGCTTAGGAATGGCTCCTGGTGCGAACATTGGTGAAGATTGCGCTATATTTGAAGCAGTTCATGGTAGTGCACCAGACATTGCTGGCCAAAACTTAGCTAACCCTACGTCTGTAATTTTAGCGGCAATTCAAATGCTAGAATATTTAGAAATGGGTGATAAAGCAGAAAAAATCCGTCAAGTACTTACAGATGTCATTGAGGCAGGTGATAGAACGACTCGTGACTTGGGTGGCACACACGGAACAACTGACTTTACCGATGCGCTATTAGAGCGTTTATAAGCTTTATTTACTCGCTAAACGCCTAAAACAAAGGAGTTAAGAGTTAAGGGTTAAGATTTTAGGTTCTAGGAAGTTTACTTCCTAGAACCTTTTTTCCTTTAAAAGGTTGGTACAGGAGATAATAATCTTGCGTGGACAGTGACTTCTTCACGATCATAGTATAAGTGCTTTGCATATAAATCGTATTTAACACTATGCTCAGAAAATGCATCTTTAAGTAGTTGTAAATCTTTAACAACTTCGGCATATCGGCCTTTCATTGGTAATTTCAAATTAAAAATGGCTTCTTTACAGTAGCCTTGTAACAGCCATTGTGCCATTAGTTTAGCAACACGTTCAGGCTTTTCTATCATATCGCAGACTAACCAATAAACATTTTGTTTTTGTGGAATATACTTAAAGCCGTCCATCATACGATGCTTTACTTGGCCCGTATCCATTAACGATTCAGCCATTGGCCCATTATCGACTGATGTTACCATCATCCCACGGCGTACTAACTGATAGGTCCACCCGCCTGGCGCAGCGCCAAGATCAACTGCATTTAAGCCAGAAGTTAAACGAGTCTCCCATTCGTTTTTTGGAATGAAATACAAAAATGCTTCATCAAGTTTCAGCGTTGAGCGACTTGGTGCTTGGTTAGGGAATTTAAGTCGTGGGATCCCCATTACATGAGCTGATGTATTTGAACCTAAAGAAAACCCTAAGATCATTTCAGAGCCACTAAAGAACAAGGCATGCAAAATTGCACCTTCGTTATCGTGTTTTTCTGTAAGGATCTTCTCTTTTCTTAAAGCCTGACGCAAAGGTACTGCTAATTTACGACAAAACTTCGAAAGCGCTTTGCCTTCGTTAGTATCAGCTGTTTCCATGCGTAAATCGGCGTATTGCCAATCATTGCCCATTGATTCAACAATAGCTTCAACACGATTAAAGTCTGGTAGTGCTATTTTTTCCGTTAGAGTCACAAACCACTGACGCGTAAAAATCAATCGTTTCAGAGGAATGCGTTGCATTAACACTTCTCCTTCTTCAGGATTATTCAAATGAAAATATACAACACCTTGGTTTTTAGTTAGTTCAAGGTAGCCATATACTTCATTCCATGAAGCTTTTTCCTGAATTTCTGCCCCACATTCTTTTTCGAACCCAGGGCGACAATATAAAACAACAGCTGTCATAGCTTATTCTTACCTACAAAAATTAATAGCAACCATCCAAGCGCCAACAGTATGCCACCTAACGGTGCCAAGTTACCTATTGTGCTTAAAGAAAAGAAACTTTTTAAATACAAACTACCACAAAATAGTAAAATACCGGTGGCGAAAGATAACGCAGAAAACAACAGTAACTTAGTGTTGTCTACTTTGTACCACACAATAACAGCCAATAAGGCTAGGGTATGCAGCATTTGATATTGATGAGCGATTTCTACCCGATGTAACTGTTCTGCTACAAGAGATTGAGCCGCATGCGATAACCAAGCGCCGAATAATACTGAAAAACACCCGCTGATAGCAACAAAAATCACTAAAATGCGACTAGTTTTAGCTATATTCATATATAAACCGATTAATTTGCTTAATTGCAGAGTTTAAATGCTGTTGATGGGTATAGCCAGACTTTACCCTAGGTTTTAAATCATGATCCCCATCTGGTAAAAAGTATAGGCGACATAAATTCGATAGTTGATAGTTTTCTATTTCATCTTTGCTACCAAGAGAGTCTCTATCTCCTTGAACAATTAATACCGGTTTGTCAATTACTTGTAATGGCTCCAATCTTAGTTTATCGGGCTGTTTTTGCGGATGAAAAGGATAGCCAAGACATATCACTCCTCTGATACTGTCGTCGCTATTTTTTGCAATAGTTGCAGCTACACGCCCCCCCATAGACTTTCCCATAAGAAAAAGTGGCAAACTTTTATCAACATCTGCAATAACCTGTGCAAGACACTCTACTAGCTTTGGCATTCTATCAGGAGGTCTGCGTTTACCATCTTCTAAGCGTTTATCCATATAAGGAAAATTAAAGCGTAGTACATTGAATCCATCGCTCACAAGTTGCTCTGCTACATTTGCTAGAAAGTCACTACTTTTATCAGCGCCTGCACCATGCGCAAAAATGATAGTAGCCTTGGCGTTTACTGCACTTTGAAAGTGGCTTGTTGGTAATTTCATTTATTCTTCTTCCGCAGCAACTGTATCTAATACCCACTGTCTAAACGAGGCGATCTTGCCTACTTCAAGTTGATGCTCTCGGCATACTATGTAAAAAGCATTTTTACTGACAAGGCGATGATCAAATAAATTAACAAGCCTACCAGCATCAAGATCTGGCTTTGCCAGCACGCTTTGCGCTAAAGCAACACCCTGTCCATGTACTGCAGCCTGCACAACCATTGCTGAATGGCTAAAAATAGGACCATGATTTACATTCATACCTTTAACGTTAGCTTCTTTAAACCAGCGTTTCCAGTCACGTCTTGATGTATCATGAAGTAATGTATGGTTTGCCAAGTCATGAATTGTATTTAATGGTTTTTTGTCCGTTATAATCATTGGTGAACACACTGGAATTAAGTATTCTGTGTGCAATTTTTCTGCATGCACATTTGGCCAGCGCCCTCTTCCATGATAAATGGCAATATCAACATCTTGCGTAAGTGAGTTTTCATCTTGATCAACCGCTTTTATCCGCACGTCAATTTCAGGATGCTGTAAATTAAAGCTTGTTAAACGAGGCACCAACCATTGGATAGCAAAACTTGGCTGTAAACTGACGGTGATCGCGCCTTTAGATCCCCTTGCTAATAGTTTTTCTGTTGCTTCGTAGAGTGATGTAAAAATATCTTTAATGTCTAAAAAGTAAGATTGTCCTTCTTCAGTAAGTAAAAGCGCCCTATTTTTTCGCATAAATAATTTTAACCCTAAATGCTCTTCCAACAATTTAATTTGGTGACTAACAGCCGCTTGAGTTACAAATAATTCTTCAGCAGCTTTAGTAAAGCTCAATTGTCGAGCAGAAGCCTCAAATACCCGTAAAGCATTAAGTGGTGGGAGCCTAACAGCCAAAATCATTCCTTAAAAAAAGTGGTTAATGGTCAAAATAAATTCAAGTAAAAACAAAAGCAAACGAAACCAAAGTCGCATTAGTTTTTCTAATGCAAAACATTATAAAATGTCATTTTAAATAAAGCCAGTAATATCCTATTATAGCAACTGTAGATGAAGGACATCATCTTTCTAATGTTTAAGTGTAGCAAGTTGTTAACACTACTCCCATCCAAAGTTAACAACGCGAGAGTAACGTCCAATAGCATCTATATTGATAATAACGTTAAATACAGGTGATAAAAATGACACAATTAAACACTCTCTTAGGGATCCTCGTTGGCACGCTTATATTTGCGAATATGGCTAGTGCAAAGACCATTGAAATTGAAAAAGCTCAGCCAATTGATCACAAAGCAATACATGCTGCTGTAGAATTGCAATTAAAAAATACCATAGAAATATCAGCAAAATTATTCAGAGCTAAAGAGCTTCCTATCAATAGCTTATTAGCAATTAATAATCAGGAAGAAGATATAAAAACACTTAATATTGCCAAGACAGATTACCTAGCTGATTAAAAGTGCTAACCACAAAATTAAGTTATTGATTTCTCTAGAATTAACATTAAAAAGGGTACCCTATAAAATAGGGCACCCTTTTTGATTACGCTTGATATATATTGCTATGGTAAATTATAGCAAATAATTACAAGTCGATTAATCTGTATTTAGCTCAGGAAAACTCTTTACTAGCTCATCAATTGCTTTCATTTGTGCCAAGTAAGGCTCAAGTTTATCAAGTGGTAACGCACAAGGACCATCACACAGTGCCTTACTCGGGTCTGGGTGAGCTTCTATAAATAAACCCGCAATACCTAACGCCATGCCACTGCGTGCTAACTGAGCGGCTTGCGCTCTTCTGCCGTCAGCTGAATCAGTTCGTCCACCGGGTTTTTGTAATGCATGTGTCGCATCAAAAATTACAGGGGCATAATCTTTCATTTCATCCATCGCGAGCATATCTACTACAAGGTTATTATATCCGTAACAACTACCTCGTTCACACAGTAACACCTTGTCATTTCCTGCTTCACTGAACTTTTTAATGATATGGCGCATTTCATGCGCCGCCAGAAACTGTGGTTTTTTAACATTGATAATGGCATTGGTTTTGGCCATAGCAACAACCAAATCGGTTTGGCGAGCAAGAAATGCAGGTAGCTGTATAACATCAACTACCTCAGCCACAGGTTGCGCTTGATAGGGTTCATGTACGTCTGTAATAATAGGCACATTAAAGGTTGATTTTATTTCTTCAAAAATCTTTAAACCTTCTTCTAACCCTGGCCCTCGATACGAGTGCACAGATGAACGATTAGCCTTATCAAACGATGCCTTAAACACATAAGGAATATTAAGTTTTTGTGTAACCTCAACATAATGTTCAGCGATAGACATTGCTAAGTCACGCGATTCAAGTACATTCATACCGCCAAATAATGTGAATGGTGCATCGTTTGCAACCGTGATATCACCTAACGCAATTTTAGAGATTTTCATAGTATTCCTATAGTGCTTTATTTTAGCCAATTACTTGTAAAATTTGTCCACAAAACCAAGCCATATATGTACCAAGCGTATACCCTAATACAGCAAGCAATACACCAACAGGTGCTAATGAAGGATGAAACGCACTCGCAACTATTGGCGCAGATGCCGCGCCACCAACGTTAGCTTGGCTACCAACGGCCATATAAAACAATGGCGCTTTAATCATTTTGGCAACAAATAACATTAAACTTGCATGAACAATCATCCAGATTGCACCAATAATGAAATAAACAGGTGCATCTACAATCATTCGTACGTCCATTTTCATACCAATGGTTGCAATTAATATATATAAAAATGCTGAGCCAACTTTTGATGCGCCCACACCTTCTAAGTTTCTAGCCTTGGTAAATGAGAGTACTAAACCGACAGTACTTGCAAACACTATCATCCAAAAAAACTTACTATGAAAACTAAATCTGTCGGTGTTAGGGTAATTTTCAATAAAAAACGGCGTTATTGTATCGGCAAATAAATGTGCAAAACCTGTAACCCCTAGACCAACAGCAACAATTACCATTAGATCAGGCAATGTAGCAATTCGTCCATGCTTAGCATGAAATTGCTCAACCTGCTCTCTAAGTGCTGTTATAGCAGAAGTATCTGCCCCCGATTTTGCATCGATTTTCTTGGCGTTACTGGCCATAATAAGCAAAACGGCCATCCATAAGTTTGCAACAATTACATCAACAGTAACCATTGCTGAGAATATCTCATCACCAGCACCGTAAATCTCTTTCATTGCGGCTTGGTTGGCTCCTCCGCCAATCCAACTACCTGCAACCGTTGTCATGCCACGCCATACGGCTTCAGGTCCATCAACACCAATAAGTTCGGGTATAAAAGTAGATACAATTAATAATGCAATTGGTCCACCAATGACTATCCCTACAGTACCAGTTAAAAATAAAATAACCGCTTTACTGCCCAGTCGCCCTATTGCTTTTAAGTCGACACTTAAAATAAGTAATACTAAACAGGCCGGAAGTAAATAACGTGAAGCAACATAATATAAATTAGACTTTTCACCATCAACAATACCAAATGTATTAAGTAACGAAGGTAAAAAATAACAAACGAGTACAGCTGGCACTATGCTGTAAAACTTTTTCCAAAAAGAGCTTCCACTCTGAGCAGTATAAAATACTGCTCCTAACATAATCGCAAGTATACCCAAGATAGTCGCATCGTTAGTTAACATTGGACTATGCGCTAGCGCGGCTGATGTTGCATCAGTCATAAATTCTCCATTTTCTTATTTTAGTGTAATACCGTATCTTTTACTGAGATTTTATCAAGTTGTAATTTTAATAGTTGTGCTGCTGGATCTTTAGGGCATTGCTCAACAAAATATTGGTAGTCGTCATAAGCAACTTTAAAGCAGTCAAGCTGATGCAATAAAAAACCTCTATCTCTTCGCTCAAAAGGATCATCTGGTCGCATTGATAGCAGTAAGTCAACGCATTTTAGTGCTTGGTCAAACCGCTGTTCATGAATCAAACTGCTTTTTAAACCCGTTAGGTATTCAACCACAATTGATTCTTGCTCCATTGGCTCTAAAAACACACGACTAGGATCCCCACCTAATTCATCTAAACCTTGTTCTAATTCTTGCCAATTCAGTGATTCACCATTAACAGGATCAAACACAATTGAATAAACGTCATCGCATAATATCCGGACCATAACTTTTTCAGGCAAGTAAACAATCTCAACTTCTAACTCACATGCATTAGCAACATATTGAATAATTGCAGCTTTAACTACCGGCGCAACTATCTTATAGTCAATGCTTTTTGAAGTTTGATAAGATAAAACAGGCCAGATTGGGCGTTCATTATCAATCAGTAATTGTGAAATAAAAATTTCATTAATAAAAACTTCTGCTCTATCCATCGAATTTTCACATTCGTCTACAGCAAGCCTACAGCTTTTAACTATTGGCTCTAACGTTTTTTCAATATCTGAAGATTGACCGAAAATTGAATTTTCGAGCAATAAGAATTGATTAAGTAATGCACGTCTAGGTGCACTAATTTCAGACAGTAACAAATCATTCATAGGGTAAAATTAATAACAACTTATCTGCAGTAATCGACAATAGGATACCCCCTATATAAGGGGGAGTTTAGAAATTTAAAGGTGTGGGTTAAAAAAGTACGTTTTCTTTTGTCATAGCGATACGTACTACTAGTAAAATCCAGCCCATAGCACCTAAATAACCAATAATTTGCATGGTGCGATTGCGTGCTAATTTAAGGGTAAAATAACCGGTAAATATATAAGCAATTACAGCAAGGATTTTTTCACCTAACCAAAGTTGCTCTATAGGGTTAATTGCTAGCTTTACGGCCATTGCAACACCCAACGCAAACAGTAAAGTATCAATAACATGCGGGGTTATTTTAACCCACTTTCTTGATAACTGTTTAGACTCCATCAAGGTCCAAATAAACCTTAGCGTAAATAAAAATATGCTAATTACGGCTAACGTCATATGTAAATGCTTAAACATGTATTTTTCTCGCTTTCATTATTGTTATAAAGTAGTGTTAATAAACACTTTAAGTATGTTGAAATAAATTATCGCTGTGCAAATGTTACGCGTTCATGGCCATTATAATCTTTAATAGATTTTATGCCTCGATAGCCTAATACCTTTAACAAGTTTCTAAGACTATCTCCTTGCTCGTACCCATGCTCAAAATATAGCATACCATTTGGGTTTAAATAGTTAATTGCATGCTCAGCAATTATCATAAAGTCACCCATACCCTCTTTATCAGCAACTAATGCTGATAAAGGCTCGTATTGTACATCACCTTCAACCAAATGAGGATCCACCTTATCAATATAAGGTGGATTGCTCACAATAATATCAAATTGTTTTGTTGATTCGACTTTAGAAAACCAATCACTTTGATAAATATTAACAGTGATAAAGCCAAGGCTTGCTGCATTTTCTTTAGCTAACGAAACAGCATCTGTATTAAAGTCTATTGCATCAATTATCCACGAAGTTCTTTCTGAGGCTAATGCCAAAGCAATTGCCCCAGTACCTGTGCCTAAATCACAACAAGTATGAGTACCATCACCATGGTTTTGTAAAACGGTTTCAACAAGTACTTCGGTGTCGGGGCGAGGAATTAATGTACTTGGCGAGACTTTAAAGGGTAATGACCAAAACTCTTTCTCGCCAATAATGTAGGCAATAGGCTCATGCAGCACACGTCTTTGCAAGAGTAATAAAAAGTCTTCTTTGTTCGTACTACCCACTTGTTCTTCAGGCCAAGTAAGTAAATAACTTATAGGCTTGTTTAGCACAAAGCTAAGCAGTATTTGAGCATCGAGCTTAGCACTGTCAGAGTTCTGAGTAAGCATTTGCTTACCCAGACTAATAAGTGTTGAAATAGTAACTGTAGACATTATCGCTCTATGAGTTTGCGTAACTAGTGATGCTCAGCTAATGCAGCAAGTAGATCTGCTTGGTTTTCTTGCATAATAGGATCGATCACTAATTGCAAATTACCTTCCATAACCTCGCCTAATCGATACAAAGTTAAATTAATACGATGGTCTGTCATACGACTTTGTGGGTAATTATAAGTACGAATACGCTCAGAACGATCACCACTGGCAACTAGGTTTCGTCTAGACGACTCTTCTTCGCTACGACGTTTTTCATCTTCGGCAGCTTGCAGTCTCGCTTGTAAAACTGACATCGCTTGGGCTCTGTTTTTATGCTGCGATCGTTGATCCTGACATTCTACAACAACCCCTGTAGGAATATGTGTGATACGAATAGCTGAATCAGTTTTGTTAACATGTTGTCCCCCAGCGCCAGATGCTCTAAAGGTGTCAATTTTTAAGTCGGCTTTATTAATTTCAATAGCTTCAGACTCGGGAATTTCTGGCATAACTACCACTGTACATGCTGACGTGTGTACTCGCCCTTGAGATTCAGTTTCGGGCACACGTTGAACACGGTGTCCACCTGATTCAAATTTCATTTGCCCATAAACACTAGCACCAGTAATTTTAAAAATAACTTCTTTAAAGCCACCCTGCTCACTTTCATTCATATTCATTACTTCTATACGCCATCCTTGCTTTTCACAATAGCGGGTATACATACGATATAAATCACCAGCAAATATAGCGGCTTCATCACCACCTGCTCCTGCTCTAATTTCAACAAAGCAGTTATTATCATCATTTTTATCTCTTGGTAATAATAAAATTTGCAAGCCGTGGGTGAGTTCTTCTACGGCTTGTTTAGCTGATTTATATTCTTCTTGCGCCATTTCACGCATATCAGGATCGTCATCTTTAAGCATTTCTTCTGCAGTTGCAAAGTCAGCTTCAGCCTCCTGAAAGGCATTAAATGCTTGAGTTACCTCTTCTAATTGAGAAAACTCTTTTGAGAGTGCTTGAAATTTTTCTTGATTGGAAATAATGTCAGGATCTGACAATAAAGCTTGAACCTCTTCAAAACGTTCAACTAAACCTTCAAGCTTTTGATAAACAGAATTATTCATTAAATTAACTTACTTAAAATGGGTAGAAATATGTCGGTATTGACCATCTAAAGATGATCAATTACACACAATAAATTGTCGGCAAGTGTAAAGATTAATAACGCTAGTTGCAATTAATCTTGTAGTAGGCAAAGAACCTATTTAGATTGGTCAAGATCGAATATTTCTCTTAAGTAAACAATTTTATCTAGTTCTCCACCTTGTGCAGCAGTTTGAATAGCACTTGTCGGGGCATGCATAAACTTATTTGTTAATTTGGTTGCTAATTCAGCAACAACTGCTTCGGGAGATTTATCAGCACTGAGCTGAAGTAAAGCTTTTTCAAGTAGCAAGTCGCGCTCTGCCATACATTGATTGCGATAACTAATCACAGTATCTTGTGTATTAAGCCCTCGCAGCCAAGCCATAAAACCATCGGTTTGCTTAGAAACTATTGATTCTGCCTGTACTGCCGCCTTACGACGTTTATCTAAGTTTTTTGCAATAATACTTTGTAAATCATCAACCGTATATAAAAACACATCATCTAAATCTGAAACTTGTGCTTCTATATCTCTTGGTACCGCAAGGTCAACCATAAAGATAGGGCGGTGTTTGCGCTTACGTAACGCTTGCTCAACCATGCCTTTACCAATAATAGGCAAAGTACTCCCTGTTGAGCTAATTACAATATCAGCATCGGCCATACGTTCTGGAATTTGTGCCAGTGTTATTACATCGGCACCTATCTGTTTTGCCATGCCTTCGGCACGCGATAATGTTCGGTTAGCAACCGTTATCTTTTCTACTTTATTTTCATACAGATGTTTAGCAACTAACTCAATGGTCTCGCCAGCACCTACCAATAGTACTTTGGCTTTTTCTATATTTGCAAAAATATGCTTCGCTAAATTTACTGAGGCAAAGGCAACAGACACTGCACTTGTACCAATTTCAGTTTCAGTTCGCACTTGTTTAGCAACGCCAAAAGTACGCTGAAACAAACGGTCCATCACTAATGCCATAGAGCCTGCTGCTTTTGCTTGGCTATAAGCCTGCTTCATTTGACCTAATATTTGTGGCTCACCTAACACTAGTGAATCTAAACCACACGCCACGCGCATCATATGATTTACTGCTTTATGATCGTTATGCCAGTATAGGCTAGGACCAATCGTTGAGGCTGGAACATTATGATGTTGTTCTAACCAACGGATAATTCTTTCTTTAGTAAGGGCAACATCGCCATCTTGTACTAAATATAATTCTGTTCGGTTACACGTAGATAGGATAGCTGCTTCTTTACATTGCACATGTTGCAACATTTCCTGCAATGCCATACTTAACTGATCAGGATTAAAAGAAATCTTTTCCCTAACAGCAACAGGCGCAGTTTTATGATTAATACCTACAGCAACAATGGACATATAAAGTTTTTAGCCTAATTAATGATTATTTCTCATGAACGCAATGACAGAGGCATCAAGTTACCGATATAATCTAACAGTCAACGTATTGTGTGAAAGATGAACAACAGCAACACAAATTTCTTATTTACTTAAACAATAGCGCAATTTTACGAAATATTTATCATGATTGAAAGCAGATACTACATAGCAGAAGCTTTAACTTGCGCCACTGGCTATTTAAAAAACAACATTAACTTACGGGTAAAAAGTACAATATTACTGCTTTTATTGCTGTTAGTAGTCAGTTGCAGTACTAAGCCCACATTCGATCATCAATCTCTGCCAACGAATTATAGCCCTGAAAATAGATTACTTTTTTTGACCGCAATCAAGAATTGGCAAATAAGTGGTAAAATAGCCTTTATCGAGGGGAAAGAAAAAAAGAGTGCCACCCTTTTTTGGCAAAACAACCCTAAAAGTCAAAGTGAACAACTTAATTTAACCACCTACCTAGGCATTAATGTACTCGACGTAAGCTTTAACGGCGACATTTATACTATTCGTGTTGAAGATAAAATCTATCGTCACTCAGACATCGACTATATTCTTCAATCGCTCTCCGGATATTATTTACCTTCCCAAGCATTAAAACAGTGGATTAAAGCATTACCCTTTAATTCAGACGACGATATTGTTTATCATAAAGACACCCAACTGCCTGTATCTATAAATAGTTACTATGACAATAAAGTCTGGAAAATCCTTTATAGTGAGTATACCAGAGTAAATGGTATTCCCTTACCCAAACGACTCACTATTAAACAAAATAATTTAACTATTAAACTAATAATTAATCAGTGGGTGCTGTAATTTGAACAATATATCTCAACCCTTTTATACCTTCCCTTCGCCAGCTAAACTAAATTTATTTCTGCATATAGTAGGTCGTCGCGAAGATGGCTACCACGAACTTGAAACGTTATTTCAATTTTTAGATTATGGCGATCTGATAGAAATTTCCACAACGACAAGTAGCAATGAGATTAACTTATTAACACCGATAGCCGGTGTTAGCAATCACGACAATTTAATGGTTAAAGCAGCCATATTATTACAAAACTATACAAACTGCTCTGCAGGTGCTTACCTTAAAATAAAAAAAATCTTACCGATGGGGGGTGGTTTAGGCGGAGGGTCTTCGAATGCGGCAACAGTTTTACTCGCCCTTAATGTATTATGGAAACTTAACCTTTCAATTCAAACACTTTCAAAGTTGGGGCTTTCACTTGGCGCTGACGTGCCCATTTTCATTAATGGTTATGCGGCTTTAGCGCGAGGTGTTGGTGAGCAGTTATCAGCGGTTTATCCTAAAGAATATTGGTATTTAGTCACAAAACCTGATGTACATATTTCAACCGCAACTATTTTTAACGATAAAAATCTTCCTCGAAACTCGCCAAGGCTAACCAGCAATGACGTAGAGATAGAAAGCTGCCGAAACGATTGCGAAACTCTAGTAATAAATCGTTATCCTGAGGTTGCCAAGCTACTTACTTGGTTGGTAGAATACGCGCCGTCTCGTATGACTGGTACTGGCGCTTGTATTTTTTCACGTTTTACTACCAGAAAAGAGGCTTTGCTCATTCAATCAAAATTACCGCAAGGTATTGAATCGTTTGTAGCTCAAGGTATTAATCAATCTAATTTGCATAGTACATTGGCAGAAATAGCATTAACAATACCACCTAATAATTAGGAAATATCAAGTTTGCCAACTATTATTGGTATTACTCAACCCAATGCTCAGTTATCTTCATAACTTTGTGTTGTAATTAAAATGTCATAAGTTTCTGAGGAACTGATTGTGCCTGACATGAAAATTTTTGCGGGTAACGCCACCCCTGAACTGGCTAAACAAATAGCAAATCGTCTATATATCACCTTAGGCGAAGCCAAAGTGGGTAGTTTTAGTGATGGTGAGATAAGTGTTGAAATAACCGAAAATGTTCGAGGAGCTGACGTTTTTATTATTCAATCTACTTGCGCACCTACAAACGATAACCTAATGGAACTTATTGTTATGATAGATGCACTTCGTCGTGCATCTGCAGGACGAATTACCGCGGTAATGCCTTATTTTGGTTATGCTCGTCAAGACAGACGCGTTCGCAGTGCTCGTGTTCCTATAACAGCAAAAGTAGTTGCTGACTTCCTATCTAGCGTTGGCGTAGACCGTGTTCTTACGGTTGATTTGCACGCCGAGCAAATTCAAGGCTTTTTTGATGTACCAGTAGATAATGTTTTTGGAACACCTATTTTACTTGAAGACATGCTAGAGAAAAAAATTAAAAATCCAGTCGTTGTATCTCCAGACATTGGTGGTGTTGTCCGTGCAAGAGCCGTGGCTAAGTTATTAGATGATGCTGATTTAGCTATTATTGATAAGCGTCGCCCTAAAGCTAATGTAGCGCAAGTTATGCATATTATTGGTGATGTAGCTGGCCGAGACTGTTTTATTGTAGATGATATGATAGATACTGGCGGTACGTTATGTAAAGCGGCTGAAGCATTAAAAGAGCATGGAGCTAAACGCGTTTTTGCTTATGCAACTCATCCTGTCTTATCGGGAAATGCCGCACAAAACTTAAGAGACTCTGTTATTGACGAATTTGTAGTAACTGATTCTATTCCATTATCAGACGAAATTAAAAAGCTTAAAAAAGTACGCCAACTCACGTTAAGTGGCATGCTTTCAGAAGCTATTCGTCGCGTTTGTAACGAAGAATCAATTTCAGCAATGTTTGATAATTAGTTATTAACAAATACATTTAAATAAGCAGCTTATAGCTTCCAGGTTATAGCTGCTTTTTTTTGTATTTACCTGCTCTTTTATTGGCATTTCTAATAATGAAATGGTAATATTGCGCGCCTTTTTGGTCTGGCTGATATTTTCATTCAGACGCAAAGGGCATTATTGTTGTTTTTGGTCGCAAAAAACAACGCAACTTTTATTTAAAATTAGGTATAAAAAAATGACTGATATTTTTACTTTGGACGCTGAATTACGCGCAGATTTAGGGAAAGGTGCGAGCCGCCGCCTACGTCACGCTAATAAAGTTCCAGCAATTCTTTACGGTGAAGGCAAAGAGCCTGTTTCTTTAACATTAGCGCACAACAAAGTTTTCCGTGCACAACAAGAAGAAGCATTTTATTCGTCTGTACTTACATTAAACGTAGATGGCAAGCCAGTTGAATGTTTAATTAAAGACATGCAACGTCACCCATTTAAACAAGTGATCATGCATTTAGATTTCATGCGTATTAACGCATCTCATGCACTTCGCACAAACGTACCTGTTCACGTTATCAACGAAGAAGATTTCTTAAAAGCCGGCGCTACGGTTTCTCGTCATATCACTGAAATCGCAATTTCATGTTTACCTAAAAACTTACCAGAGTTTATTACAGTAGACATCAAAGATTTAGAAATCGGCCAAACGCTTCATTTATCAGACGTTGTACTTCCAAAAGGTGTAACTTCTGACGATTTAGCCAAAGGCGAAGATCATGACTTAGCTGTTGTTACAGTGAATGCAGCAAAAGTTCAATCTGACGATTCAGATACTGAAGAAGAAGAAACTACTGAAGAGTAACTTAAGGTTATTTCCTTAGATGACTATTCAATTAGTTGTGGGCCTGGGTAATCCAGGCCCCGAATATACAAAAACCCGTCATAATGCAGGTGTTTGGTTCATTGAAGAGCTCGCTTCCCGTTATAATATTTTATTAAGGCCTGAAAAAAAGTATTTCGGTCTATATGGTAAAGGAATTATTGGCGGTCAAGTTGTTCACCTATTAATTCCCACCACATTCATGAACCGCAGTGGACAAGCTGTAGCGCCTTTAGCCAATTTTTTCCGTATCCCTATCGAAAATATTTTAGTTGCTCACGACGAACTAGATATGGAGCCCGGCGTTAGCAAAATTAAGCTAGGTGGCAGTCATGGTGGACATAATGGTCTACGTGATATAATTGCCTGCATGGCGAATAATAAAGAATTCTATCGTTTGCGCATAGGGATTGGACACCCAGGTCATCGTGATCGTGTTACTGGTCATGTTTTAGGGAAAGCTCCCGCAAATGAACAAAGTTTAATTGAACAAAGTATAGATGAAGCTAGTCGCTGTTTTGAACTCTGGCAAACAAACGACCTTAAAAAAGCACAGAATCGTTTACACTCATTTAAAGCTCAAGCGTAGGCACTGAGCGTAACAATTATAGGTAATTATCATGGGTTTCAAATGTGGTATCGTTGGTTTACCCAACGTTGGTAAATCTACACTCTTTAATGCACTAACTAAAGCCGGTATTGAAGCCGCAAACTTCCCTTTCTGTACAATTGAGCCTAATACAGGCGTTGTACCAGTGCCTGATCCGCGTTTAGATAAATTAGCCGCAATTGTTAAGCCAGAGCGCGTATTAGCAACAACAATGGAGTTTGTTGACATCGCTGGCCTCGTTGCTGGCGCATCAAAAGGTGAAGGACTCGGAAATAAGTTTTTAGCTAATATCCGTGAAACTGATGCTATTGGCCATGTGGTTCGCTGTTTTGAAAATGATAATATTATACATGTTGCAAATAAAATAAATCCTGCAGACGATATTGATGTAATCAATACCGAATTAGCACTGGCAGATATGGACACTGCGGAAAGAGCAATCATTCGACAGGCTAAGCGCGCGAAAGGCGGCGATAAAGATGCTAAATTTGAATTGCCTGTATTAGAAAAAATATTAAAACATGTCGAAGACGGTAATATGGTCCGTTCTTTAGAGCTATCAAAAGAAGAGAAACACGCTGTAGCCTATTTAAACTTCTTAACGATTAAACCAACTATGTATATCGCCAACGTGAATGATGATGGCTTTGAAAACAACCCTTACCTTGATGTTGTTCATAAAATAGCGGAAGCTGAAGGTGCTGTAGTTGTTGCTGTTTGCGCAGAGATTGAAGGCGAACTCTCTGAAATGGATGAAGATGACCGTATAGAATTTATGGCTGAAATGGGCTTAGAAGAACCTGGCCTTAACCGAGTGATTAATTCTGGTTATGGCTTACTGCACCTTCAAACATACTTTACTGCTGGGGTAAAAGAAGTTCGCGCTTGGACAGTTAAACAAAATGCTACAGCACCACAAGCGGCTGGAGTAATACATACCGACTTTGAAAAAGGCTTTATAAGAGCTGAAGTCATTAGCTATGATAACTTTATCGAGTTTAACGGCGAAGCTGGCGCTAAAGAAGCAGGAAAGTGGCGCTTAGAAGGTAAAGACTATATTGTTAAAGACGGCGATGTAGTCCACTTTAGATTTAATGTGTAGTCGTTAACCCCTTTCCTATACACAAATATTCTCACTTTATTAAAGAGGCTTATAAATTTATTTATAAGCCTCTTTATATTCTCTTGTATTTTTCAAAAAGTAGACCAGACTTAAGAATACCAATCTCACTAACTATGTGATCATTTCTACTGGCTAAAGCAAACAACTACTGCGTTATTGATTTAATAATTATCGCTACAAACGATAAAGCTTATATGAATAATGAGTTATTAAAATAAATGCTTTGTATTGGTCTGTTTTTTCTGCGTAAAAGTAGATCACCTAATTAATGAAATTAGTATAAAGAACCTGAATTCGGAATAAGCAAAGTTAATGAGCAAGCTATTTTTCGCCTGCCGGCGGTGAGGGCTTAACCCGTTGAAAATTAATTAATACGAGTTGAGGGTGAGTATTATTTTTATTAGTTAACCTGAGTTCTGGATAACGGATGTACGACCAATACATATAAAGTTTTATTTTTCAATTACTTATTGTAAAACAATCGTATTGCTTATGTAGTTATATATCAATGTTATAAGTTTTGAGTGAATCAAGGCAAGTTTGCGTACCTAATAGCGAGCTATTAGTAGCAAATTAACGGTTTTTTAGTTCCAGACAAAAACCAAGTACCTACGTCCATGCAGGCAACGCAGATACGCGCAAAAATCGTGACATTGACGTGCTTAGCTTATACAGAACTCAGGTTAGTTAGTAATACCCTACTGTATACAAAAGCACTCACTTTCTTATACGGATTGATATTATTTAACTAGCTACCTATTTGATCTGAGGATTACTTATGAAAAGAGTTCTTTTAATTAGCGTATTAGCGAGCCAATTTATGCTTCTCCCCCCTGTTTCTAGTGCAAATGACAACATATCATTGCGCATTTGCGAGTATGTAGCTGCAAATGATAAAAGCAGGCTACGATCATACTTAAAGCAAAATAAACTCAAGCTAAGAGACGTTTACGATAAAATTAATTGCAATGGGGAAAACTTACTCGTGTTTTCTGCGGCCAATGCCGCTTTAGAAACAGGTGAATTTATTATTGGTAAAACATCAGTTAAAGAAGTAACCGCTAATATTGCTGCAATAGCAAAATATTCAAAACATTTAGAGGAAGCAGCAAAAGAAAGAATAAAATAAATATTAACACATTTATTTTTGTTAAAAACCACCACTACATGTATGCTATTTCGTGTAGAATACATGCAAAGTGGTGAGAGTTTAAGCAAACAGTAAAAAAGTCACCTTTATTTGAAAAAAAACGGTTGACGTAAGCTAAGCAGATTTGCATAATACGCGCCACTTGCTGAGAGGCGAGTTGAAAAGGCTACATAGCTCAGCTGGTTAGAGCACATCACTCATAATGATGGGGTCCCAGGTTCAAATCCCGGTGTAGCCACCATTACTATTAGTTAGTAGTTTGAAATAATGCGGGGTTGGCGGAATTGGTAGACGCGCTGGATTTAGGTTCCAGTATCGCAAGATGTGAGAGTTCAAGTCTCTCACCCCGTACCATTTCAACACAACGAAAGTTGTGAAAGTTAGTTACATTGCAGGGGTATAGCCAAGCGGTAAGGCAGCGGGTTTTGATCCCGTCATTCAGAGGTTCAAATCCTCTTACCCCTGCCACTTTCTTTATCAATAATATCTATGAAAGTAAAAATGTAACCTGACATCAGAGTAACTTCAAATTCTGTAGGGGTATAGCCAAGCGGTAAGGCAGCGGGTTTTGATCCCGTCATTCAGAGGTTCAAATCCTCTTACCCCTGCCACTCTATTTAAAACCTTCCCATTTTAAGTTCAGCTATAAAGCTATAAAGCTATAAATTCATTCAATATCATTACTTATACCAGTTTCATTAATTAAGTGATCTATTTTTACGCAGTGAAAACAGTCAAATACAATGCATTTATTTTCATAACGAGTTATTCAGGGCAATTATGCTCCAGCATTGCCCACATAAGCTACATCCTTGTAGCGATAATGATAAAATAAACAACGCAGTAGTTGATTGTTTTAACCAGTAGAAATGATCACACAATTAGTGAGATTGGTATTATATACCGCACGCATAAGCTAGCGCTTTATTTTTAATTAATGATGATTTATTAATTAGTGATAAACCTGTGTTACGAATAGACTTAACTATGCTAGAAGAGTGACTGAATACGCCGTAAAAAGCATCCATTGTCGTCATCATTAACAAATTATCGTTGCGGCGCAACTTTTCATATTGCGATAAAACGGATTCACTATACCAACACTGTCCGGTTCCAATTGCAGTTGCGATGACATTTTTCAATGCTAATACATCTTTAAAACCTAAGTTAACACCTTGACCAGCCAAAGGGTTGATTGAGTGTGCAGCATCACCAATCAATATTATTTTTCCTTGCAGGTATTGATTAGCATGTTTACGAGTTAATGCAAAAGCACCTTTAGCAAATACTTGCTTTATTCCTCCGAGCTTTTCAGGGAAAAACTGGTTAACATCATTGCATAACTGGGCATTAGTTAACGACGATAAACGATTAATCTCACTTTTGCTGTGATACCAAACTAAAGAAGCATGATTACCTTGTAAAGGAAGCATAGCAACAGGACCCGTTGGTCTAAACTGCTGCCACGTTATTTCTTGCTGGCCTAACTGAGTTTCTACATTGATTAACATCGCAGCTTGCTGGTAATCCCATCCTGTTGTGCCTATACCTGCTTGCTGACGAATCTGTGAATTTGCACCATCTGCTGCAATTAGAATTTTTGCATTGAGCTTTTTAGTTTCAAGGGTAACTTCAACCTCATTGTTGGTTTGGTCAATGTTTATAACAGACTCAGGACAAAATAGTTCAATATTGCTTTGGTTGGCTATTTGTTGCCATAAAGCAAGCTGAATAATTCTATTTTCAACAATATGACCTAGGTGCTGCTGATTTATATCATTACTATTAAACTCAGTGTAAGCATGCTCATTTTCCCAGACACCAAGGCGTCGATAAGGACTAGACCTCATAGCTTTAATCGAATTCCAGGCGTTAATACTTTCAAGTAAATATTCTGAGGCGAGTGAAATAGCAGAGACTCTAAGATCAAACGGCTGCTCAGCTTGAAACACCTTGGGCTTTACCTTATCAACCAAAGCTATCCTTAGCCCTAACTGTGCTAACGTTAAGGCACAAGAAGCACCAACCATGCCGCCACCAACAATTATACAGTCATACTTTTTCATTTATTTATTCTCTAATAATACTTGATACTTATTCTAACGAACCCCACTAGGTTTATCGAGATTAACGCCAATAAAATTATATAAAAAATAAATCACTGAAAAATAAGCATAAAATAGATAAACTAGCCAAAAGGTAAAAAAACGATATACTAAATTTGCTCTAATCTTAAACACTTGCCAATTAACAAGGAAAAATTATGTCAGCCTTACATAAAGAAGTTCGCGTTGAAAAAGATATTAATTTAATTTACGACTTCACCGAAAAACCGAACCTAACACAATTAAAAGCACATGAAGATCGCGCTGTAATAGCAAAGCTGCGCGCGGACCTAGTACTACCCAACGACAAAATTTTAACGGTTGATATAGATTTTGACACTGATAGTGGCTACCATAACAATTCAATTATGGTAATGGATGACTTTGGTGTAGAAATGATTGCCACAGCATTTGAAGTAAAATATGGCAAGATTCACGCAGACAAAATCAGAACAGCTTGGAACGAAAGACAAAAAGAAAATGATCCTCGCAAACCAACATACATCTTGGTACAAAAGCCTGAAGATGAAAATACGATCCCTAAGTCACACCCCAAATGTGGTGACGAAAAGCATCCGCCTAAACTTGCCCCACAAAGTATCACTTAACATTAAAAAAGTCATACTTTGGTGGTTTTTAATACTCCCTGTATTACTAACCTCATCTTTCGTTCATTCAATTGAAAGTGCCCAGTTATCAACATTGCCAAATGTCGAAGAAATCACCCAAGACAATAATGGTTTTATTTGGTTAATTGGGCAACAAGGCCTTACACGTTTCGATGGTAAAGACTTATTAAGTTTTGCTAATCATAATAGCGAATGGCCACTACCTTTTACTTGGACACATAACGCTGAACGACATGGAGATAGGTTATTAATAAGTACTGAATCTAAGGGTGTGTGGTGGTTTGAACCAAATACAGGCATTACCACACCGCTTAATTTAACGCTTACTGATAATAGCGTTTATCGCAGTACCTACTTCAACGGTAAATATTATGTGTTCTCCGATCATATCTACCTTTTTGATGAAGAAACTCAACACACAACCCCCCATATTAGCGGGATAGATCTTCTCAAGTTTATTAAAACAAAAGACGCGCTATACTTTTATAATAAAAATTCACTTAATTTAATCACAGACGATGGATATAGCCCAATTCTAGAGGTTCCTATTACAACGGTAGCCAGTTTGGGTGATACGTTAATAGTTGTTAAAGGTAAAACGCTACTCGCCTACCATAACAATATATTAATTAAAGAAAAAAAATTAAATTATCGAATTAAAGGGATAACCAAAGCACACAATAGTAATAATTTTTTTATTATAGATGAGCATGGCAACATTCATAAATTTAGCCAAGAGCTTGTTCCTTTAAAGCACAGTTTTCCAAAGGTAGAGTCTTTAGGTGTTAGCAATATTTTTCACGACAGATCCAATGTAATTTGGTACTACAATGGTGATGGTGTGAAAAAACTATCTGAGCAATACATTAACAACAAACCATTTTATTTTAATACGAAGGTCAACTCGATAAAGTTGGAAAGTTACAAGAATGATGTCGTACTAGGTAGCTATGGTGATGGCATACATACATTTAACAATTTAAGTACTTTATTCTCCGACGATGTTAAAGCACAATTAGAGGGCAGAAGCAGATTTATTAAAGATCTCCAACAAGTAGGTGAAGACCTATATATTGCGACATTTGACGGCCTTTGGAAATATACCGACAAAACAAAAACACTGACAAAAGTCCCCTTTGAACAAAACAATCAAATACTGTTAGATATCAACCTAGTTAATAACTTGCTCTATCTCGCCACTGACGGTAATGGTTTTATTATTTTTGACCATACTACAGGTAAAGTTATTGAAGTGATTGATAATAAATATAACTTCAGTTCGCCAGAGATTCTTGACAGTACCCCAGTTAACAATAATCAAATTTGGTTAGCAACTGCGGCCAACATCGATGTATATAACAAAATGACTCGAACAATCTCAAGTATTAACTTACAAGGTTCAAGTAAAATTGCATCATTAATAAATACGCATAATAAAGTCTTTGCTTTTTCAAAAGGCAATGGTGTTTTTGTTTTGAGCTATTCTGGCGAAATTATCAATCAATTTGCTACTGGTGTTGATTTTGGTAAAGCAAAATTAATCGGTGACGAAATTTGGGCTCCGTCAAAGCGCGGAGTGTTTAGAATTAACCCTGATACGCTTGAGATAATATTAGTACCCAATACTGAAAAATATAGCTTTACTAGTGAACCCGTTATTTTTAATAATCTTTTACATATTGCTCATTATGGTGGCGTTGTAACATTACCCTTTAAGAAAACAACAAAGTATGACCCTGATATTTTCATCAGTAAAACAACCGTATCAGGGGAGTCTCTACTTCTTAATAAAGAAATTAACATAAACTCATCCAATGATGTATTACAGCTCGACTTAGCATCTTTAGACTATCGCTCAGGCCAAAGTAAACATTTTAAATATCAAATTAATAACGGAGTTTGGCACCCCATTAATGGCAATCAACTGACATTAACCGGTTTAGCTTCAGGAAGCTATTACATCACAATAATGGGAACAAATAGCTTAGGACAGTGGAGCAACAAGAAAGCTTTCACTCAAGTTCATGTTGCTTACCCATGGTATTGGACACCAAAGCTACGAGTTCTTTATACAATATGTCTCGTAGGTTTGTTAATCATAGGTGCTTGGCTGCTATATCTTCGAGGGCGCTCAATTAGTCATATTCATGCATTATTAAATGATGATATTAAAGTACGCGGTAAAACAGCACTCAATGTAAGTCGAAATTTATCCCATGTACTCAGTTTATACCAAACCATTCCAACTAATGATCAGCCAGAAGTGAATGAAACACACCAACAAATTAAAAGTTTGCTACAGGAATCGGTCAAGGAGTTAACAGAACAGTCTCAAACAAAAGTGCCCGACAATCTTTACGGGAACTCATTAACGATAGCGCTCCCATATTTAGCTGATTTTGTTCATAAAAAATACCATATTAATATTGAATATATTCATGAGCTTAATGATGAAGATCTTAGTTATGAATTACAATCTGACATATATACAATGATTTACGAAGCTATAATATCAGCAGTGTTAAACGGTAACGGACGTAACTTTACTATTTCACTGCAAGAATTTAAACAAAAAATATGGCTAACCATTACTGATGATGGGGATAGCTTTACGCATTTTAAAAGTAAAATAAATTTTGATATGGCCATGTATTATATTCGACAAATTGCCAACAAATATGCAGCCTCTGTCAATACTTTTGAAGAACAAAATCAAGGTAGTCAACTTGTTATTTCAATTCCACTAATGCAAATATCTTAGTAAATATCTACCCAACACTCTTTTTAGTTAATGCCAGGTTTAAGTATTTTGAGTTTCACTAGCCTATACGATGAAGAAAGAGTAAAATACGCCTCTTTTTTATCTTCATCGAATAAATTTTAGGCACGTATAAAATGAGCAAGAAGTTATTTATCAAAACTTGGGGCTGCCAAATGAACGAGTATGACTCGCAGAAAATGGCTGAGCTTTTAGATTCCACCCATGGATTTGTATTGGCAGAAGAAGCTGAGGATGCAGATGTCATTTTACTCAATACCTGTTCTATTCGAGAAAAAGCCCAAGAAAAGGTTTTTCACCAACTTGGTCGATGGAAAAACCTCAAAGATAAGAAGCCCGGTCTATTAATTGGCGTTGGTGGCTGCGTTGCTTCTCAAGAAGGTGATGCTATACGTCAACGTGCACCATTTGTTGACATGGTTTTTGGTCCACAAACGTTACATCGTTTACCAGAAATGATTCAGCAAGTTACTGGCGATCATAATCCTGTTGTAGATGTGAGTTTTCCAGAAATTGAAAAATTTGACCGTCTGCCAGAACCCAAAGCCGATGGCGCAACTGCGTTTGTATCGATCATGGAAGGTTGTAGCAAATACTGTACTTTCTGTGTTGTACCCTATACGCGGGGTGAAGAAGTTAGCCGCCCTATGGACGATGTTTTATATGAAGTAGCGCAACTTGCAGAGCAAGGTGTTAGAGAAGTTAACTTACTAGGCCAGAACGTTAATGCTTACCGTGGTAAAATGCACGACGGTTCTATTTGCCGCTTTTCAGACCTTATTCGCTTAATCGCTACCATTGATGGCATTGACAGAATTCGCTATACGACATCTCACCCAGTTGAATTTACAGATGATATTATCGAAGTGTACAAAGATGTACCTGAATTAGTGAGTCACTTACATTTGCCCGTTCAAAGCGGCTCTGATCGTATCTTGGTACAAATGAAACGCGGCCATACTGCACTAGAATACAAATCACAAATACGTAAACTGCGCAAAGCTCGTCCAGAAATTTGTATGTCGTCTGATTTTATTATTGGTTTCCCTGGTGAGACTGATGAAGACTTTCAAGCAACGATGGATTTAATTCAAGCGGTAGACTTCGATTTAAGCTTCAGCTTTATTTATAGTGCTCGCCCTGGTACTCCAGCGGCAGACATTCCTGATGATGTTAGTGAAGCAACTAAAAAACAACGTTTACAATTGCTACAAGATCGTATCACACAGCAAGCGTTAAGAATTGCCAGACAAATGCTTAATACAGAGCAGCGTATATTAGTTGAAGGCCCTTCTAAGAAAAACCCAATGGAGCTCAGAGGTCGTACTGAAAACAACCGTATTGTTAACTTTGAAGCCTCTCCTTCAGTTATTGGGCAATTCGTTGACGTATTAATTACCGATGTTTACGCTAATTCATTACGTGGCACCTTAATTCGTACAGAAGCTGAAATGGGTTTAAGAATTGCACTTTCTCCCGCAGATATACTTGCTAATAATCATCATGCACCTTCTGATACAAAAGATAGTTTAGGTGTAGAAACTTTTATTCCGTAACAACATTGGATGGTAAATTGAGTAAAAATACCCAACAAAAAATTACGTTAGCCCCTATAGATAACAGCAGACAGGCTAACCTTTGTGGACCTATGGACGACAACCTAAAAACTATTGAAAGACGTTTGGGTGTTGAAATTAGTTACCGAGGCAATGAATTTAAAATCGTCGGGTTAAGCCATACCATTGCCGCTGCTGCGAAAATTTTGACAGAACTGTATGTGGAAACAGCAACAGTTAAAGGTGAAGCTCAATTAATTACCGACGAAATGGTTCACTTAGCCATTGTCAGTGCCAATGTACTTGAGCAAGAGCCAAGTAAAACTGACGTTGACTTTGATAAAATGCTAACGATAAAAACTAAACGAGGTGTCATTAAACCTCGTAATAAAAACCAACAAGCTTACGTACAAAACGTATTAACCAACGATATTAGTTTTGGTGTTGGTGTTGCAGGAACGGGTAAAACTTACCTTGCAGTTGCCTGTGCAGTAGATGCACTAGAGCGACAAGAAGTAAGACGTATTTTATTAACCCGCCCTGCTGTTGAAGCAGGTGAAAAACTTGGCTTTTTACCTGGTGATTTATCGCAAAAGATTGATCCTTATTTACGCCCTTTGTACGACGCATTATTTGAAATGCTCGGTTTTGAAAAAGTTGAAAAGCTAATTGAGCGAAACGTAATAGAAATAGCTCCACTTGCTTATATGAGGGGACGCACGCTTAACGACGCATTTATTATTTTAGACGAAAGTCAAAATACATCTGTTGAGCAAATGAAGATGTTTTTAACGCGTATTGGCTTTAATTCGACGGCAGTCATAACAGGAGATATTACCCAAGTTGACTTACCTCGTGGCCAAAAATCAGGTTTACGACATGCGATTGAAGTACTTGAAGATATTCCAGGTGTTAGCTTTAATTTTTTCCAATCAAAAGATGTTGTTCGCCACCCTGTCGTAGCTCGTATTGTTGAAGCTTATGAAGCATATGAGAAAAAAACAAACTTACTGAAGTCACAACAAAAACAGGAACATAAAGGCAAAAACAATGAGCATTGAGCTTGACCTTCAAATAGCTTCAACAGCAGAAAACTTACCGAGTGAAGCAGAGTTTTTAGCTTGGGTAACCTGCGCATTAAAGCAATACAAAAAGCCATTCGAACTTACAATTCGAATTGTCGATGTAGAGGAAAGCCAGCAACTTAATGCTCAATATCGCCAACAAGATAAACCCACTAATGTATTATCGTTTCCTTTTGAAGTACCAGAAGAGGTTGATCTTAACTTAATCGGTGATCTAGTTATTTGTGCAGGTATTGTTAATAAAGAAGCAATCGAACAAGGAAAAACAGATAAAGCACATTGGGCTCATATGGTTATACATGGTTGTCTACATCTACTTGGCTTTGATCACATTGATGATAATGATGCAAAAGAAATGGAAGCTTTAGAAATATCCTTACTTTCACAACTCAATATCAACGATCCATACGCTATCTATACGACATAGATCATAATTTATGAAAATTAAACTTGAAAATAGTTAATTTAGGTTTCACACTAAACAGCTATTGTTAAATAACAGGAAGATAAAAAGCTCTATGAGCGACGACAATCCTCACTCTAGTAACGGTTCTTCAAACAAATCTATTTTAAATAAAATTTTACAATTATTTAATGGAGAACCGCAAAATAAAGATGCTCTAGTTGAAGTATTAAACGATGCTGAAGACAGAGAATTAATCAACCCCGAAACTAAGCTCATGATAGAGGGCGTACTGACAGTTTCAGACATGCGCGTACGAGATATTATGATACCGCGCTCTCAAATAGTCACAATTGATATTACAGATCCTTTCGAAGAATCTTTACCGATTATTATTGACTCTGGTCATTCGAGGTTTCCTGTGATCAAGGAAGACTTAGATCATATTGAAGGAATATTACTCGCTAAAGATCTACTCGCGTATGGCTTTAATCAAAAAGATGAAGAGTTTTCGCTTGAACAAGTAATAAGACCAGCAATAATCATCCCTGAAAGTAAAAAGGTTGAACCATTATTAAAGGAATTTCGCTCTCAACGCTATCACATGGCAATTGTTGTTGATGAATACGGTGGAGTCTCTGGTGTAGTCACAATTGAAGATATATTAGAGTTGATTGTTGGTGAGATAGAAGATGAAACTGATGACGCTATCGAAGAATCAATTAAACCATTGGCGGGCAATGTTTATCAAGTTAAAGCACTGATTGAACTTCCAGACTTTAATGAATACTTTAGCTGTGGGCTTGATGAAGATGATGCAGATACACTCGGCGGCATTATTTTACACAAATTTGGCCATATGCCTAAAAAAGGTGAAGTTATTGAAGTTGATGGTTTCGAATTTAAAATATCTTCAGCCAATAATCGCAGAATTCAAGTGATTCAAGTAACCACGCCCAAAGATCATCAAATCTTAGGTAAGATCCTTGATAGATCTTAGTTTAAACTTACATAGCAAGTATTCATGTTATCTAACGTTAATTTAACTACTATAAAAACTTATGGGCAAAGCTTTATTTTAGGGCTTTGCCTATTGTTTGCTTACGCGCCTTTTTCACAGTGGTGGATAACCTTAGTTATATTTCCTTTATGGTTTTATAAACTAAAAAGTATTGCAGGTAAATCTGCATTTAACCACGGCTTTTACTTTGGACTTGGGTGGTTCCTTGCTGGTCTTAGTTGGGTTTATGTTTGTATAGATCGTTTTGGTGGCACACCTATTGTAGTGTCATTATTATTAATGTTAATGCTTGCTGCCTATTTGGCACTTTTTCCTGCCCTTGCTTGCTATCTAAGTGTTAAATTTAATACAAAACAACAACTAAATTTGTTCTTACTACCCATTACTTGGCTATTATGCGAATGGTTAAGAGCTAATTTATTGACGGGTTTTCCATGGCTTTCAATAGGTTACAGCCAAATAGATGGGCCTCTAGCTGCCCTTGCACCTATTATTGGGGAAATTGGTATAACCTTTGTAATAGTATTACTCAGTATATTAGTGGTCACATTATTACAGCCATTACAGCGTATTAAACCCGCTGCTGGAATAACGCTCATTTTTGCTTTAGTTTTATGGAGTAACACTCAACAATGGGGAATATTAACGGGTAAATCAATAAGCACGGCATTAGTACAAGGCAATGTTGAGCAAGAGCTCAAGTGGGAACAAGATCAGCAATGGCCAAGTATGATGAAATATTTAACCCTAACGAAAGAAAATTATGATGCAGACCTCATTATTTGGCCTGAATCAGCAATTACAGGAATAGAGCCTCTAGTTTCTACTCAAGAGTTTCTTGATATTGCTAATCGATCTGCGACGCTAAACAAAAGCACAATAATAACAGGGATCATCAATTATAACTTTGAATCTCGTGAATCTTACAATAGTTTAGTTGTATTAGGCTTAAAACATAAAGAGGATATGGAAGGGAGTTATTATTATAATAATAGTAATCGCTATTATAAAAATCATTTACTCCCCATTGGCGAATTTGTACCATTTGGAGACTTACTAAGACCACTTGCCCCCCTATTTAACTTGGCACAGTCTTCATTTTCACGCGGAGACTATATTCAAAGCAACATTGTTGCGCAAGGACTACATCTTTTACCACTAATTTGCTTTGAAATAGCCTTTCCCGAACAACTTGCCGCAAATTTTACCAATCAAACCGATATGATATTAACAGTAAGTAACGATGCTTGGTTTGGTGACTCCCACGGACCACATCAGCATTTAGAGATTGCACGTATGCGTGCTTTAGAGTTTGCTCGCCCAGTATTAAGAAGTACTAACAACGGTGTTACAGCGATTATCGACCACAACGGTAATATTCAACAACAATTACCGCAATTTCAACAACTTGTTTTAAAGGGTAAAGTAGATTTAGTCAGAGGAAGCACCCCGTACCAGAGTATTGCTCCTTACATAACTTGGTTGCTCATTGCCGCCTACCTCAGTGTATATATTATTTTCCATCTGCTCATAATCAAACGTCAAGATAACAAATAAAAGGTCGTATTTTCTAATCAATTACATGCTAATATTTAGTCCACCGTTAAATAAAAGCAACTAAAAATTATGACGTTCAACAAACTAATTCCGTTAATACCATTAGCTTTCATAGGGTCTGTATTTTCACAAACCACTATCATAAATAATGTTAAAGGTTACTCAATCAATAACAACAAGCTTCAAACATTCCATGCTATTCAATTTACTGACGATAAAATTGAAAAGATATACACCAAGGAAGAGCCACTGATAAATGATAGCCGTATTAGAGTAATTAACGGCCAAGGAAAAACAATGCTTCCTGGACTAATCGACTCTCACGGCCATGTTTTAGGTTACGGTTTAAGCTTACTTAACGCTGACTTAGTTAACACTGCAAGTGAGCAAGAAGCCGTAAGCCGTACCTTAGCGTATGCAAAAAAGAACCCGAATTTAGTGTGGGTGCATGGCCGAGGTTGGAACCAAGTTCAGTGGGAAAGTAACAGTTTTCCTACAGCTGCTAGCCTAGATAAGGTATTTCCTGATCAACCCGTTTGGTTAAAGCGTGTTGATGGGCATGCCGGTTGGGCTAACAGTAAAGCAATGAAATTAGCAGGTATCACTGCTAACACTCTTTCGCCGGATGGTGGCGAGATAATAAAAGATAAAAATGGTCAACCAACCGGCGTTTTTATTGATAATGCAATGGATTTGATTAACGCTGAAGTACCTGAATTAAATAAAGAACAACAAAAGTTTGCGCTTAAAAAAGCAATGGACAGTTTAGTGTCAATGGGGCTAACCAGCGTTCATGATGCAGGTATAGATAACAATAACATTGCACTATTTAAAGAATTAGCTCAAGAAAAAGCGATGCCAATTCGCATTAACGCAATGCTTTACCTACCATCAAACAATTGGCAAGAAACTTTAAAGGGTGGACATTACAAAAGCCAAAGCGATATGTTTGCACTTAATAGTGTAAAGATTCAAGCAGACGGTGCATTAGGCAGTAGAGGCGCAGCATTGATTGAAGATTACTCTGATCATTCAGGTCATAAAGGACTTTTACTTCACGATACAGAAAGCTTAACTCGCTATATAGAAACAGCCATGAATGCCGGCTTTCAAGTTAACACCCATGCTATCGGTGATAATGCCAACACAATCACGCTAGACTTATACGAAAAACTCATTAAAAAGACAAAAACAAAAGCATTACGCCATCGTATTGAACATGCTCAAATACTGCAGCTCTCAGATATTCCGCGTTTTAATCAATTGGGAGTAATAGCCGCTATGCAGGCTACACATGCCACTAGTGATAAAAATATGGCACAAGATAGAATAGGCGAGCAGCGAATTTTAGGTGCTTATGCGTGGCGTAAACTGTTAAATGCTAAAGCCATAATAGCAGCTGGTTCAGATTTTCCTGTAGAGTCTGCTAATCCATTTTTTGGCTTACATGCCTCTGTTACACGCCAAGATAAAGTAAATCTACCTGAAGGTGGTTGGTTTCCAGAAGAGAAAATGACACGTTTAGAGTCTCTCAAAAGCTTTACTATAGATGCTGCTTACTCGGGGCATCAAGAAAAAATAATTGGTAGTTTAGAAGCTGGCAAAAAAGCTGATTTTATTCTAATTGAAAACGACTACTTTACTATGCCAGAGCAAGATATTTGGAAAATTGAAGTATCTGATACTTGGGTAAATGGCCGACACGTCTATAGCAAATAACCTGTGTTGGAGATGTGCTTATGCGAACAAAATATGAGCATTGAATTAAAAAAGTGGAGGTTTGCGACTAGTAGATAAAGCTAATAGCCGCAAACTTAATTTAGATTAAATTGAAGCAAAAGCTGAACCTAAGCACATTAAGGCTGATCATTTATTCTAGCTCCATTTGGGTATAGCGTTGTTCTATTTCTACCTGCTTCTTTAGACATATATAAGGCAGCATCTGCGCATTCTATCCATGTTTCATAATTTGAAATAGATGGGTTAACCTCTGCAATACCCAATGATATCGTGTACTTTAAATCAATATCATTATATTTAACGACTGATTTTTCTATCGCTGACCTTAAACGTTCAGCAAACACCTTACCATTTTCTAGCGTAGTATCAGCCAGCAAAATTGCAAACTCCTCACCACCGTACCTTCCAGAAATATCAGTTTCACGCACATGTTTTCTGATCAACCCAGAAATATGACGAATAACCTCGTCACCGACCATATGACCGTAGGTATCGTTAACACTTTTAAAATGGTCTATATCTAACATCACTAAGCAGCTCGCATGCTGACTGCGCAACCAACGCTTATATTCTGCTTGTAAGCAAGTTTCCCAATGCGTGCGATTAAATAGTTTCGTTAGCCCGTCAGTTTGGCTTAAAATTGCGAGCTCTTTATTTGCTTTTTCTAACTCTTTTTTATGCACGGCCATATCGGTAACGTCATACACGATCAAGCATAAATGTGTGACTTCACCCGTAGCAGACATTAATGGGATGAACGTCGTATTCTGATACATAAAATCGGCCGTTCCAGTAATTGGTCGATAATTTTGAAAACGAAACAAGTACGAACGTTGCTCCCAAATGGTAAACGCTTTATTTTTTAATAAGAACACAGATTCCGCTTTTCTCACAAACCATTCCTGAGAAATTTCATCAAATAAGTCGAATAAAAACTTACCTTTAACTTCTCGTGGTAGCAAGCCGCTATGGTTTTCCATAAAACCATTCCAAATCTGAATATGATAATCTCTGTCTAATACAACTAAGCCCACATCAATAGTGTGCAGCATTTCCATTAGCCAATGTAACTCATTAATTTGTTCTGTTTCTAACGACATAATTAATCCAACAAATACGCTAATTTATTATTTAAAGTGTTCATTGACTCTTCAGTAAAAAGAAGCAATAAATCACACTTTATTGAGTAATTTTCTATACTATAGCTGATTTCAATTGCCAAGGTCCTCCGCCAACGGTTAGCATTAGAGGCAATAAGTTCTGATATTTTTCGATGTTGTCCAAGTACCACCGGATGCCCTTGGCTAAAAGACATATCCAGTTGTTCAGATACCCCACTTAAACAAGCACCTATTAATACATTGGCTAAGTCCATTAATAATTCTAGCTCAGCGCTTTCATCTACTTCGTACTGGTAGTTCATCAATGAAGCAATATCTTTAAAGCTAGAATCATTTAAAATTAATAACGCCTCACCAGAAACGCCAGCACCAATAAAGCCTTGGCAAATACCTGAAGTACTTTCATGTCGCTCAACTGCTGAAAGCGCCATGCTTAATTCACTTACTTCAATTAAGTTTACGTTTGGGATAGGTAGCACCACAAAAACATTTAATAATCGAGCTAATAAGTCTCCTGCACGCCCCATTGCAACATTTGCTATTTCTTGATAGCAATCTCT
The DNA here is from genome assembly GCF_030295935.1 of Thalassotalea piscium. Lineage (NCBI taxonomy): Bacteria > Pseudomonadati > Pseudomonadota > Gammaproteobacteria > Alteromonadales > Colwelliaceae > Thalassotalea > Thalassotalea piscium. The sequence goes on along the minus strand of NZ_AP027362.1, from coordinate 1,141,016 downwards.
AATGTCATGATCGAGGTATTCTTGTTGCGGTTTTTTATTAATAGATTCTTCGGGCTTTTTTGCAGCAGCTTCAGTCAGCGGTTTTAATGTAATTTTTTCTGTAGGTTTAAGCGCTTCCACTTCACTGCTAGCTACAACATTATTTTCGTCGTGGGCAGTAGCTTTATAAATACCATAAGTCGCTAATATCTCGGTTAGCTTTTCCTTACTTACTGGCTTTTTTATAAAATCTAAAGCGCCTAAACTAGTAACTCTTTGATGGGCCTCGGGCTGAATATCGCCAGAAATAACAATAACTAATGTGGGTAAATCTTGAGCAACAATAGTTTCTAATACTTGATATCCATCCATTACCGGCATATTTAAATCAAGTAAAAGAACATCTCCCTTACCCGCTTTAATCGCTTCAATCCCTTCTGAGCCATTAGTAGCAAAACTGATATCGACATCCCAGCCATCAGGTAAAGAACGCGCTACTTGCTTGCGCGCCATATTTGAATCATCACAAATTAAAAGCGGAGTAGACATATTAAAACTTCTTTAAAACAATGTAAGTGAATGGGTGTAGTATAAAAATAAATTATTTTCCTTAATCATAACAATAGCTAAAATTTGAAATTAATCACTATTATATAGCATTTTTTTTTATTGAAGGGTAAGCTAAATCAATCAAATACGAATAAAGTACTATCTATGAATTTATCACAAATTGTCTGTATTGCATTACTTATTATTTACAATTCCGCAACTTTTGCTTCATCATTACTTAATGAAGAGCTGCCTCAAAGCAATAACCTAGTAAAAGCTGGTGACAAATATATCACCTTGCTTGGGTACCAAGTAAATGTAGGTGACGAAGCCCCTATGTTTAAAGTGGTTAATGAGAGCTTTGTTCCTGTTAACCTTTCAGACTACTCTGATAAAATTGTACTAATTTCAGCAGTCCCAAGTTTAGATACGGGCGTTTGTTCCATCCAAACCAAACGTTTTAATGAAGAAGTCGCCAACTTACCAAAAGATATTCAAATTTTGACGATTAGTAATGACCTACCCTTTGCACAAAAGCGTTTTTGTAAAGCTGAAAATATAGATAAAATAACCGTATTATCTGATAGTGTTTGGCGAGACTTTGCCACAAAGTATGGCATCCTGATCAAAGATATGGGTTTGCTAACTCGTTCTATTTTTATCATTGATACCTCAGGTAAAATTGCTTATAAAGAATTGGTACCAAACATTTCAGATCACCCTAACTATGAAATGGCTTTAGCGACTTTAAAAGCATTAAGCCCAGATCAAAAAATGGCGGGTGAGCCAAAAAATCACTAGAGAATAATTAGCACCTCCCCAGTTACTGAATTTAAATAAAGTATAATAACTTTAAATTCAGTAACTTAAATGAAAAGTGAGAAAAAATTCAACTTATTCCTTGAAACTTTCTAGTTCAATCCCATCTCTTATTATGTAGTCGCCCTAGAGGGATTACATTAACCGCCTGTTCTTTATGAAAGGCATTAAATTTACAGTATTAACTCTATTGTCGCACCCAATCATGGTTGGACAACTTTCAAAGTTATCACTGTATAAAAACTTTATATTGCTAAATAAATAGGATATGAATTATGCGTACAAATACAGATTTCAGCCCACTTTACCGCTCATTTATTGGTTTCGATCACTTAGCCAGTATGATGGACAAAGCCTCACGTGCTGATAAACAATCATCTTACCCCCCTTATAATATTGAATTGCTTGCCGACGACGAATATCGTATTACCATGGCATTAGCAGGCTTTGCTGAAAGCGAACTAGATATTGAGTCTAAAGATAATAATTTAATTGTTACCGGTACAAAAGCCGCTAATAAAGAACCAAGCGAACGAAAATTTTTACATCAAGGAATTGCAGAGCGAAGCTTTGAACGAAAATTTCAACTAGGTGACCATGTAAAAATAATTGGTGCCTTCATGGAGAATGGTTTGCTCCATATCGACTTAAAAAGAGAAATACCAGAAGCCTTAAAACCAAGAAAAATTGCAATTAATGGTAAAAGCTTATTAGAAGGAAAAAGTAAGTAATATTTTGAATTAATTTCTCTTCCCTAAGTGTTTTTTTTGCCCAACATATTGTTGGGCTTTTTTTTACCTACACTTTATCCTATTCGCTCAGCCATTTCTTTTAATACTAATTCTGCTTGATTTATTGGGCCCATGTGTCCTGCTTCAAGTTGGCATAAATAACCATTGGGCAAGGCATTAGCAATTTTTTCAGCCAGAAACTGGCTCAAATGTGGACTTTGTAAACCAGAGTATAGTGTTGCTTTGCAAGTAATAGCCGCTAAATCAGTTAGTTGATAGCTTTCTGAAATTAATCCTTTAAAGTCTAAATTAACCTTTTGCATGTCGGCTGCCATCATTGCCTGAAGCTTTGCCGGTAATTTATTAAAAAATCCTTTACTATTCCAAAAATCGGTAAATAATTGCGCTGCTTGCTCATTTGAAAGATCAGCAACTTTAAAAGCGAAGCTGTCTGCTTCTTCTCTTTCAGCAGAACCTTTAGTTAATAAATGAAAAGCAACTGGCTCATATAAAGACAAGCTTAATAATTGATTGGGTTGCTCCACCGCCAACTTAAGCGCGATAGCACCACCACAAGAGTGGCCAACTAGGTGGTAAGGTTGCTCAGCAATACAATGAGCTAATATTAACCGTATACGAGTTAACTCAACGTTAAAGTCGTAGTTAGCTTCATCAATTACTTTATCAGCATTACCATAACCTAAAATATCAATATTAATACACGTAAACTTATCTTTTAGGTGGTTAATAAGTGGTATCCATTGTTTCGCTGTACTTAAAGATGAATGTAAAAATACAATTGCAGGACCCTGCCCTGATATATAGACACCTTTGGGTAGTGTTGTCATTAGTTCTAGCTACTCCTGTTAAACCTTTTGGCTAATTAATTATGCATTATGAAACACCTGTTTGAATTGTCAAAACATAATCAAGTTTATCGCTATTTCCTGCACAACCTTGCTGATTCCACTATTTGCGATATGATAGGCAATTCCGAGTAAGCTATTTAAAAACTAAAATTATTCGTCCGAATAATATATACCATCTTACCTCGGACTTTATCATTAAAGTGAGCGTTTTGTACGTTACAAAAATAGGGATTAGTATGAATATTGATTTAACCAATAAGCGTGCCTTAGTTTGCGGCAGTAGCCAAGGCATAGGAAGAGCATGTGCAATTGAACTCGCACTTTTAGGCGCCAGTGTTACGCTTTTCGCTAGAAACAAAGAAAGCTTAGATAAAGTTATTGCGATTTTAGATACATCAAAAAGTCAGCAACATCAGGTATTAATTGCAGATTTTAATGAACCTGAAAAAGTAAGCTCGGTGATAAAAAACAATATAAAGAATAATGGTGGATATGAGATATTAATTAATAATACTGGAGGCCCTGCACCAGGACCTGCAAATACGGCAAGTGCAGTGAGTTTTATTGAAGCGTTTAACCTTCACTTAATCACTAACCACCACTTAGTACAAGCCGTAATTCCTTATATGAAAAAGCAAGGTTATGGTCGTATCATTAATGTAATTTCAACTTCAGTAAAACAACCTTTACCTGGTTTAGGTGTATCAAACACAATCAGAGGTGCGGTAGCAAGTTGGGCAAAAACACTTGCAAATGAACTAGGTGAGTTTGGTATTACGGTTAATAATGTACTACCAGGAGCAACAGCCACAGGTCGACTAGAAGCAATTATAGATGGCAAGGCAAAGAAGCAAAATATCTCTTTTGCTCAAGCTGCTGATAATGAAAAAGCACTTATCCCTATGCGCCGATTTGCAACGCCAGAAGAGTTTGCCTACGCTGCCGCTTTTTTAGCTTCACCTTCTGCAAGCTATATAACAGGTATCAATCTCCCTGTTGATGGCGGTAGAACTTCGTCTTTGTAGCTTATCAATAAAACTAAAACTTTAATTGAAATAAAAGTTGCGCAAGATCAGGCTGCCATTGAAATTCGGTAAGTTTGATTTTTGCGCCTATTACCACTACTTGCTCTTCTAGTAATAGCTCTTTTTGTTTTTCAAATAACTCACTACCCACAGGAAATGAAATTTTACCTTGCGAATTAATTACTCGATACCAAGGTACTTCATTATTATTCCACCCCTTAGTAGGGACAAGCCCTAACGATCTTCCCACTAACCTAGCTTTACCAGGTAAACCAGCTAAATCAGCGATTTGTCCATAGCTCGCCACTTTGCCTTTAGGGATCAACTGCACTGTTTGCCATATTTGCTGATAATGTTTATTCAATGAACTTCCCTAATAATATATCGCTATTTTATTATAACAGCGCTAATGTAAAGTATGAAAAATGCGCTAAGCTCAACAGTAAACTAGAGTGCGTTTATTTTTACTGTACATTTTTGCAGCGATTTATTTGGTGTTTATACAAGGCTGAACTTATGTAATGGGGTTGTTCCCCATAAAAAAGTGAAAACGCTGTAGAAAAACCAAAGAGACGCTGTCCTACGTATACGTTTAAACATGATTTACTTTCGTTGCCTACACGGAAGTAGGTACTTAGCGTGAGCAGGACGCGGAAGCTGTGCCTACACGGAAGTAGGTACTTAGCGTGAGCAGGACGCGGAAGCTGTGCCTACACGGAAGTAGGTGCTTAGCGTGAGCAGGACGCGGAAGCTGTCTAGCTCATTAATGTAGAATAACTACACTTTATTGGCTGCGCCTCAATTAAATCATGTTTAATTTGTACTCGAAAGATCAACACGCTCTAGTCATTATTGTAAAGGAAATATCATGTCCAAAACTAAAGTAAATGAAATTCCGCAAGAAGCCTTTAATTGGTACGACGAATATGCACATGGCGGCATGGATAGACGAGCCTTTATGGCAAAGCTAGGAACGCTGGTTGCAGTTGGCTACTCTTTGACTGTATTAACCTCAGCTTTACTACCTAACCTGAGTTCTGGATAAGCTAAGCACGTCAATGTCACGATTTTTGCGCGTATCTGCGTTGCCTGCATGGACGTAGGTACTTGGTTTTTGTCTGGAACTAAAAAACCGTTAATTTGCTACTAATAGCTCGCTATTAGGTACGCAAACTTGCCTTGATTCACTCAACACTTATAACATTGATATATAACTACATAAGCAAATACGATTTTTTATAATAAGCAATTGAAAAACATAACTTTATCGGTGTTGGTCGTACATCCGTTATCCAGAACTCAGGTTACCTAATTATACGCTAGCTGAGCAAGTGTCTTTTAACGATGATGATATAAAAGCGACTTATGCAACATTTAACTCCCCACAAGGACATGGCAAAGGAAGTGGGTACTTAGTTTCACCAACTAAACACATTAAAAATTTACCACTTGTATTAGTGATCCATGAAAATCGTGGGCTTAACCCTTATATTAAAGATGTAGCAAGGCGTTTAGCTAAAGCGGGTTACCTAGCATTTGCACCAGACGCACTATTTTCGATCGGGGGGTATCCAGGTAATGACGATGAAGGCAGGGCAATGCAAAAATCGTTAGATCCAGAGAAAATACAGCAAGATTTTATTGCTGCAGCCAAATTTCTTAAAACTCACCCTAAAGGAAATGGAAAACTCGGTGCAGTCGGTTTTTGTTTTGGTGATTACATTGTCAATTACCTTGCAGCCGTAGAGTCAGACTTAATAAGCGCAGGCGTACCTTTTTATGGTACACCTGCACTACAATTACTAAGAAAAAACATTAAAGCACCACTTTTAGTGCAACTCGCTGAGTTAGACGAGCGAGTAAACAATACATGGCACGATTATGAAAATGACCTCAAAAGCTTTAATGTTCCCTATCAAATGTACATTTACAAAAACGCAAAGCATGGCTTTCATAATGACTCTACCGCTCGATATGATAAAGCGAATGCTGAACTTGCTTGGCAACGTACAATAAGTTTTTTTTCTAAACATTTATCAAGCTGACTTTTAGGCTTAGAACATTACCAAGGTAAAATAGCACCATTTGAATGCCTAAAAACACCACTATCTTTCATTGATAGCTGATTAATAAGGGTGACTAAACGCTGACCACACTCATTTGCGCTAATATCACCACTATGATTAACCATATCAGTCTGTACATAACCTGGGTGGAATATACCGACAGCAATCTCATGAGGAGTAAGATCATTGGTAAGTGACACCGCAGCGGCATTCAATGCCGCTTTAGACATACGGTAACCATAACGTCCACCTGACGTATTATCAGTTATCGAGCCCATGCGTGAAGTGATCATAACAACTTTACCTTGTGCGGGAATTTGCTGGTAAAGTGCCTCTGCTATTAATAAAGGCGCGAGTGCATTAACTTCAAATTGTTCTCGTATAGTGTCAGAGTTGATATTACCTAATTGTTCGTCTCTTAAAATTCCAGCATTACAAATTAAGATATCAATAGTAACCCCTTTGAGCTCATCTTTTATTACCGACATTCCTTTAGGGCTAACAACATCGACTCCAGTTATTATATTAACCTTTAATGCATTTAACGCTTCTGAGCTGGTTCGGCATAATGCATATACATTATCACCTTGCTGCTGAAATAACGTTGTTAGCGCGAGGCCTATACCTCTATTAGCGCCAGTGATAACAATATTTTTCATGGTAAATCCTTTAATATCAGTTTCATTAATTAAGTGAGCTATTTTATACGCAGTGAAAACAGTCAAATACAAGGCATTTATTTTCATAACTAGTTGTTCAGGGCAATTATGCTCCAGCATTGCCCACATAAGCTACATCCTTGTAGCGATAATTATAAAATAAATAACGCAGTAGTTGACTGTGTTAGCCAGTAGAAATGTTCACATAGTTAGTGAGATTGGTATAAATTATTTCTATTGATAGAATTCGCAAAATTAAGCCATTAAAAAAGCCATCTTCGCGATGGCTTTTATTAATACAAATTGATTTGTAAATTGATTAGCCACCGCACTTTTTAGATTTCTCTTTTGCTTCGCCACATTTACCTTTCATCTCTTTCATTTTGGCTTCGCCGCACTTACCTTTGTGCGCTTTCATTTTAGCTTCGCCACACTTGCCTTCACCACATTTACCTTTCATCTCTTTCATTTTGGCTTCGCCGCACTTACCTTTGTGCGCTTTCATTTTGGCTTCGCCACACTTGCCTTCACCACATTTACCTTTCATCTCTTTCATTTTGGCTTCGCCGCACTTACCTTTGTGCGCTTTCATTTTAGCTTCGCCACACTTGCCTTCACCACATTTGCCTTTCATCTCTTTCATTTTGGCTTCGCCGCACTTACCTTTGTGCGCTTTCATTTTAGCTTCGCCACACTTGCCTTCACCACATTTACCTTTCATTTCTTTCATTTTGGCTTCGCCGCACTTACCTTTGTGCGCTTTCATTTTGGCTTCGCCACACTTGCCTTCACCACATTTGTCTTTCTGCTCTTGATCCACACTAACAATAACACCTTGTGATTCAAATGGGTTAGACTCAGCCTTCGCAAGATTGCTGACCACTGAAGAAAGAGCAAAAATGCTTAATAAAACAGCAAGTGAAGATTTTTTTATAATATTCATCATATTTCCTTTTTAATTTTAAATATAATCACTACTGAAATTAATAGCTATTTACATTGACCTTGATCTGCAGATATAAATTTCAAAAAATTTAAAAAACACACCTAGGGGATGATATAACTTTATGCCAAAGCGATTAATATGTCTAATAATAAAATGCTGTCAGTAAACAAAGTCGTGCTTGCGCCTATGGAAGGTGTAGCTGACGCAACAATGCGCGAAATTTTAACATCAATAAATTGTTACGACTTTTGTATTGCAGAATTTATTCGCGTAGTAGATAAGCTTGTTCCAACACATATATACCATAAAGTTTGCCCAGAGTTAGCCAACATAGGCTATACCAAAAGTAACACACCAATAAGAGTTCAACTCTTAGGGCAGCACCCTCAGTGGATGGCTGAAAATGCTATAAAAGCGATAGAATTGGGCTCTCATGGCATTGATATTAACTTTGGTTGCCCTGCTAAAACGGTTAATAAAAGTAAAGGTGGTGCTATTTTATTAAAAACCCCTGAAGATATTTATCAAATAGTGTTAGCTGTGAAACAAGCTTTACCTACAACAGCTACTGTCTCAGCAAAAATTCGACTTGGCTTTGATGATAATAACTTACTTGATGAAATCGTTAGTGCAGTAGTATCGGCAAATGCTAATCAGCTCACTATTCATGCCCGCACAAAGTCTGATGGTTACCGCCCTCCCGCCTACTGGCATTTAATTGGTGATATTAGTAAGAAATATCCGATTGAACTATTCGCTAATGGAGAGATTTGGACGAAAGAGAATGCGCTGCAATGCATGAAAGAGTCGGGCACTAAAAATTTAATGCTTGGCCGTGGCGCACTTGCGATGCCGAACTTGGCTAATGTCATTAAACTTAATCAACAGCAAATGACATGGCCACAATTGTGTGAACTAATTAAACACTTTGCTCAGTTAGAACTTAATGGAGATAAAAGCTTCTATTTTTCAAGCCGTGTAAAACAATGGCTACGGTATTTAAAGCTTATGTTTAATGAAGCTGATTGGTTATTTAATGATATTAAAACCCTAAAAAATAAGGAAGACATAATCCACGCGATTAATAATTTGCAGAAATAGAAGTTTCGTTATTTTACTTGGGCTAAATGAACTCCGTTAATTTCAAAAAGAAAAGGTTTAAAATAAATTAGATGCTTGCTTATATACGGGCTCGAATTGAGGAGCTACCTCTGGCCTCTGATGTTTTCGCACCTTCATGACTTTTCTGTTGGGTAGTCTTATAAACTTCAGACCCTAACAATTAATTATAAAAGATGAAGACATTGTAATAATTTAAATGCTAGTATAGCCGTCTAGACGTTCATAATGGTATTTACAAGTGATTAACGATTCAGAATTAAGGGCTCGATATAACGACAATAGCCGCGGTGTATACTTTATAGGAACAACACCACCAAAAAGTGATACCCCCCCAGAGTTAGTCGACGCAATTGCCGAAAAACTTTTACAACGCGTTAGTGATATCGACTTTGATGGCCTAATTGTTTATGACATTCAAGATGAAAACTCACGCACTAAAAAGCCGCGCCCGTTTCCATTTAAATCAACCCATGATCCACGTCATTATGCTGCGCTTCTCAACAAAAAATCTGAGAGACCCGTTATTACCTATAAAAGTGTAATACAGTCTAGTGCAGAAACATTTAACCATTGGGCAGACGAAGCTTGGCACAAATATGGTGTTCGCGACATTGTATTAGTTGGCAGCCCTTCAAAAAATAATAATGTTAAACTGCCTTTAGCAGATGCCTACAAAAGCTTAGTTAGTAATAACAATGATTTCTTTATTGGCGGTGTAACAATTGCTGAAAGGCATTCCAGTAAAGGTAACGAACATCAACGTTTAATTGAAAAACATTTACAAGGATGTAAGTTCTTTATATCTCAAGCTATTTACGATCCCCAAGCAACCATCGACTTATTAACCCGCTACGCCATTGAGTGTAAGAAACAAGGTTTAAAGCCCCAACGTATCATTTTAACTTTCTCTCCTTGTGGGAGTGATAAAACGTTAGCCTTTATTGAATGGTTAGGTGTTAATGTACCTGAAGCAACCACGCTTAGAATTTTAAATGCAGACAAGCCACTACTTGAGTCAATTCGTATTTGTCATAACAGCTTACACCAGATACTTGATGCCGTATTACCCTATAATTTGCCATTAGGGTTAAATATAGAAAGTTTAACAAATAGAAAAGAAGAAATAGACGGCTCAATCTTACTTTATAAACTTTTACGCTCTACAATGGATAATTATTTAGCAAAATTTGAGCTCAATAACTTGCTTAAATAAAGCAATAGCATTTATGCTTAGTCAATTATAATAAAAAAGGACTAAATGATGACTGGCACAACAATGGTAGTACTCATTGTATTTATATCTGTTGGCTTTGGAGTGATTTTTGATATGTATAAAAAACACTTAGAGTTTAAAGAGAGGACACTTAATCATAATAGCAAAATTGATGAAAGTAATATTACCTTAAAAAACCAAGTTAACTCTTTGGAAGAGCGCATAAAAGTACTAGAGAAAATTGTGACCGATGAAGGCTATAGCGTTCAACAAGAAATTAATAAGCTTTAAGAGAATCTAGCGTGAAATTAATCATGAAAACGGAGTTTGACGATCTCCGCTTAAATGACAACCATACCTACGAAACAGATCGTAATGGCGAGAAACAAGTTATTAAAATTTACTCTGACGAACAACTAATTGCCAAAAAAGTTACACTTAAAAAATCTGTACGTTACTTTGGTGCAAACAACTATCATCTATTTTTATCTCAACAACACTAAACTATAATTCTAGTTTATTCTAATAAAGGGATACCACTTGCTTACTTTTGTTTTTTTGTTGTCACAATATATCAGAACAAAACCCTCTTATGGTATACGTTAACTAGCAAAGGTAAGCAGAGTTTAAACAAGATTATTTGGTATAACACTTTTTGCATAAAAGCTCATGACCTAGCATTGAATTACGGCCTGCTAATGACATCACCCATGGCCTAGAAATAAACGGTGGAATATGTCTTACGTGTTGGTTATGGCCACATTTAAGAATCGCCACCCAATGATCTTCCTCATCTTTTTGATAACCTACAATTGCCTGTTTTATCATACTTAGCCTAAATAACCTGAATTCGAGATAAGTTAAGTAACCTTAGCTCGGGTTAAGAGATATGTTAATGCCCTGAAATTGCTAGATTTGTGGCTGTAGCCACTCACTAGCTTGATAGTTTTTCTTAATTCAAGGCAAGTTTGCGTACCTAATAGCGAGCTATTAGGTACCTGTGAAACGCTGAATTCTGCATCTTGAGGTGGCTTGGGTATAAACCAACATTAAAGACACTAATAACAAATGACATAATTCCCGACATTAATAATGCCATAAAAATGAAAAAACAATTTTGTGGTGTTTATTTGAGATCATTTATTTTACCTGTTTATGGTATTTAACTTTTGTGACGAATGTACCGTTTGTTATTTAATCGCTATATGAACCTCTATTTGCTCTCCGCTTGGGTAATATTCAAAATCAGTAGTATAAAGCCTTTCGTGTTTAGCTTTATCGCTAGTAAAATATTGCCAAACCTCAGTCCATGCATCTATAGCTATTTGAGGCATTTCACCTTTATAAGTAAATACAAGGTATTTACCACTTTCAATAGTTATTTGCTCTAGATTTGGAAGTTCGGGGAACGAAACACCATCAAAACCAGCTAGTACAGTAAATTTTCCAGTATGATCAGACTCATAATCAGAATAAACACCATACACTCTTTCACCATGTTTATAATCAACAGGCACGCTATTATCAAAAGTTTGCCATAAAGTTCCTATTTTACCTGTATTAGGGTTCATTTCGGTAACGTTATCAGTTCTTGTTGTTATCCCCGTGATAACTTTTTCGGCAACTTGTCTTATTTCCATTATATTTCCATCCATAAAGCAAAACTTGTAAAAACTAAAAAGCCAGTTAAAAAATTAACTGGCTTTTATTACTTAACAGCAGAGATAAATGCTACTGACTTTTAACTTCTGACAGACCGTTAAAAATAGCTTTATCACCTAAGTACTCTTCAATACGTAACAATTGGTTATATTTAGCAACACGATCAGAGCGGCATAAAGAGCCTGTTTTTATTTGCCCTGCTGCAGTGCCCACTGCTAAGTCGGCAATTGTAGCATCTTCAGTTTCACCACTGCGATGAGAGATTACTGCAGTAAAACCTGCATCTTTTGCCATTTTAATTGCAGCTAACGTCTCTGTTAGTGAACCAATTTGGTTAAATTTAATTAAAATTGAGTTACCAATGCCTTGCTCAATACCACGTGCTAAAATTTTTGTATTAGTTACAAATAAGTCATCACCTACAATTTGTACTTTATCGCCTAACAAGTCGGTCTGGTATTTAAAACCATCCCAATCAGATTCATCTAAGCCATCTTCAATTGAAACAATTGGGTATTCTTCACAAAGGCTAGCTAAAAAGTCAGAAAATTCGTTAGCGGTAAATTGCTTTCCTTCACCGGTAAGATCGTAAATACCTTTTTCAGCGTTATAAAACTCAGATGCAGCACAATCAAGTGCTAAAGTAACATCTTTACCTAATTCATAACCAGCTGCCGCTGTTGCTACTTTAATAACAGCCAATGCTTCCGCATTCGACGCTAAGTTTGGCGCGAAACCACCTTCATCACCAACGGCTGTACTCATCCCTTTTGAAGACAGTACTTTTTTCAGTGCATGAAAGATTTCAGCGCCCATACGCAGGGCCTCTTTAAAGCTTTTAGCACCAACAGGTTGAATCATAAACTCTTGAATATCAACATTATTATCGGCATGTTCACCACCGTTAATAATATTCATCATAGGTAGAGGTAAAGAATATTGGCCAGAGGTGCCATTTAAGTCTGCGATATGTTCAAATAATTGTACTTTCTTTTCCATTGCAGCTGCTTTTGCGTTTGCAAGAGAAACGGCAAGAATAGCATTAGCACCAAATTTTTCTTTATTTTCAGTGCCATCTAAATCAATCATTATTTGATCAATAGATGCTTGTTCTAATGAGTTTTTTCCAATTAATGCTGTGGCAATATCGTTATTTATAGCTGCAACGGCTTTTAACACGCCCTTACCTAAATAACGCGCTTTATCACCATCTCGTAGCTCTAGTGCTTCACGCGAACCAGTTGACGCTCCTGAAGGAGAAGCTGCACGGCCCCAAGCACCTGTCTCTAAATAAACATCGGCTTCAACGGTAGGATTACCGCGAGAGTCCATTATTTCACGTGCAATTATTTTACTAATATTCGCCATTATTCTTCCTCGAATTAATGTTCATAGCGCTGATGAACAACATATTTTATATAATCTTGGTTACACCAAGGCGTAAAAAAATAAAACCGCGACAATGCCACGGTTTTTAAATCTATTATTAGCTAGACTTCTTTCTCTGCTCTGCATAAGTAGCAGCAATAAAGCTCTCAAATAATGGGTGTCCATCGCGTGGAGTTGAATTAAACTCTGGATGAAACTGCCCCGCAATAAACCATGGGTGATCAGGTATTTCAATGACCTCAACTAATGATTTATCGGTAGATAAACCTGAAAATACTAAGCCAGCCTGACTTAATTGATCTCGGTAGTTATTATTTACCTCATAACGGTGACGGTGTCTTTCAAAAATTGTTTCACTGCCATATACGTCATAAACCTTGGTACCTTTCACAAGGTGGCACAACTGAGAGCCTAAACGCATAGTGCCCCCTAGATCAGATTTTTCACAGCGATATTCCACTTTACCTTGCTCATCTAACCATTCATTAATTAAACCAACTACAGGGTAAGCAGTTTGCGTATCAAATTCGGTACTATGTGCATTAGTTAAACCGGCGACATTACGCGCATATTCAATTAATGCTACTTGCATTCCTAAACAGATACCTAGATAAGGTATTTTGTTTTCACGGGCATATTTTACTGCGGTAATTTTACCTTCAACACCTCGTTCACCAAACCCACCAGGCACTAATATAGCGTCAACATCTTTAAACATATCAAGCCCTTTAGATTCAACATCTTGAGAGTCTATATACTTAATTTTAACTGCGACTTGGTTCTTAATACCTGCATGTTTCAATGCTTCGTTAACAGACTTATAAGCATCAGGTAATTCAATATATTTACCCACCATACCAATAACTACTTCACCCACTGAATTAGCTTCTTGATATAGTACCTTTTCCCACTCACTTAAATCAGCCTCAGGTAAGTCAAGACCAAAACGCTTACACACAATTTCGTCGGTGCCTTGTGATTTTAAAATGGCAGGAATTTTGTAAATACTGTCAACATCACGCAGTGCGACAACCGCACGCTCTTCAACATTAGTAAATAATGCGATTTTAGCTTTTTCATTTGCTGGAATAGTTACTTCACTGCGGCACACCAAAATATCAGGAAATATACCAATAGAACGCAACTCTTTTACTGAATGCTGCGTTGGTTTTGTTTTTATTTCACCTGAAGTTGCTAGGTAAGGCACTAAAGTTAAGTGCATAAACATTGCTCGTTCGCGCCCTAGCTCTGTGCCTAATTGGCGAATAGCTTCTAAGAATGGTTGCGATTCAATATCTCCTACCGTACCGCCAATTTCAACCATGGCAACGTCAAAGCCTTCAGCTCCTTCAAATACCCTACGTTTTATATCATTAGTGATATGAGGAATAACTTGAATAGTAGCACCTAAAAACTCACCTCTGCGCTCACGCGCTAAAATATCTTGGTAAATACGGCCAGTGGTAAAGTTATTACGCTTGGTCATTTTGGTGCGAATAAAACGCTCGTAATGACCTAAATCAAGATCGGTTTCAGCACCATCTTCAGTAACAAATACTTCACCATGTTGAATAGGGCTCATTGTCCCTGGGTCTACATTGATATAAGGGTCTAGTTTAAGCATGGTTACTTTTAAACCACGCGCTTCAAGAATTGCAGCTAAAGAGGCAGCAGCAATGCCTTTACCAAGAGATGAAACTACACCACCCGTTACAAATATATATCTAGTTGTCATGCGATACCCAGAGTCAGGAAAAACAGAATTTTGCGCCAAATTCGTAAAAGTTTGAGACAAACTAACGATTCTGACAGGACGGGAAAGCATTATACTTAAAACCCTTGAATACGACAATACAGATCTTGCTTTCTCTTGCTTAAAAATAGTTCAAAGTGAAAAAATCACGCTTGTATTGGTAAAATTACTAAAAAAAGTTAACATTATTAGCGCCTATACTTACAAAGAATGTCTATGACCACAAAGTTAACTAATATACTCAATGCTATTGACCGCATGAATGAACAAGATCCAAATACCACTATAGTTGATTCTATTGCCCAACCTAAAGAGTTACTCTATGGGCATTATATGAGTGAATGTTTAGCTAAACATTGGCCCGATGCAGGTGAATATTTACAAATTGCAGCACGGGCACAACATATTAAACGTTGGCACCTTAAACGCACTGCATTCTCTGAGGGTAGACAAGGATATTTAACATGGCGTAAGGCGTTAGGCATGTTTCATGCGCAAACAACTAAAGAGCTAATGATCGAATATGATTATAGTGACCTAGAAGCTGAAGCTACAGCGAGTATCATTAGAAAAGAGCACTTAAAAACAAATCATCAAAGTCAAACGTTGGAAGATGTCGCTTGTTTAGTATTCTTACAACACTATTTTAACGAATTTGCCGCTAAACATAGTGAAGAAAAAATTATCCGAATTTTACAACGAACCTGGAAGAAAATGTCTGAGCAAGGGCGTAAAATTGCGTTATCACTAAACCTCCCTTCACACTTAGCCAACTTAGTTGAAAAAGCATTAAATGAAGATAGTTAACCTAAGTTCGGGTTAATGGGCTTTATAATGATCTAGTTTTAATGACAATAATTAAGTGTGGGAGAACAATAGAGGTTAGAACTTTTTTCTCTTGCATGCCCTATTTATCGGTCATGCCAAAATAGTAAGGAAACAATAAAGTTTAAAACATTATAAAACCCCATGCTCTTTGATAAGCTAAGTAGTTATACCAGTTTCATTAATTAAGTGATCTATTTTATACGCAGTTAAAATAGTCAAATACAAAGCATTTATTTTAATAACTAGTTGTTCTAATTATAAAATAAATAACGCAGTAGTTGATTATTTTAACCAGTAGAAATGAATACATAGTTAGTGAGATTGGTATTACAATAAAGATTGAAACATTAATGTTTGATGGCTCAGGTATGGAGAGGCTTGTAATGTGTTCTAGGCTCAAAGTTAACGTTCAATAATTAAATATCTACGGCAGCTAAGAGCTTGCAGCAGTCCCTCAAACATATAATTATTTTTAGTTGAATTGCCACTAATATGCTTATTATTTTACAAAAGCTAATGTCCTCTTATGGCTAGAAGCGGTCGGGAATACTAATCAAAAAACTCTAAACTTTATTGTCTCAGTTTCATACTTTATTGTTTAGCTTCAATCTATGTTGCCCTGCAACATTAAGATGAAATATTAGTATTTCGGACTTTAACTCTTTGAGTGTAACCCGATAATCGATATATGTGCTTATCAAGGCGTTTTTACAAACCAATAGCAGGTTATTGGGCGTAAAAAGAACGCAGATAGGCGCTTAAATAGCATTTTGGGGTAAAAGACCTTAAGCCGGACTGAGGTTAATTAAGCACGTAAAGTTTTTATCGATTACCGTCCGACAAAGGTAATCGATAAATAAATATAAACGGCCCTAGTACTAATAGCACAACAGTTAATTGCAAATACCATTGTGGTAAAATATAACACGACCACGCCAGCGCAAGTAACATTGATAGTAACGCAATAATTTTTGCACGCTTAGGAATACTTCTAGTTTGCTGCCAATGATAAATTAACGGGCCAAACACTTTGTTTTCGAGTAACATTTTATGCATACGAGGAGAAGACTTGGCAAAACATGCAGCAGCAACTAGTAAAAAGGGTGTCGTAGGTAATATTGGTAACACCGCCCCTAAAAGCGCTAAGCCGACAAAAAACAATCCTGAAATTTTTAATAACATAATGCTAACACCATACAATATATCTGCGTATACAAAGCGAATTAGGTTAAGTAACCTAAATTCAGTATAAGCTAAGTAGGCCAAAGCTACGATTTTTGCGCGTATCTGCGTTGCCTGCAATGACCTAGGTACTTGGTTTTTACTGGAACTAAAAAACCGTTAATTTGCTACTATTGCTACAAATAGTTGGTTATTAGGTACACAAGTCAGCCTTAATTCACACAAAAATTATAGCATTGGTAGTAAAAATGCACTTAGTACTTATAAAAAGTAATCTAAAGCATTGTAAAATATTACTTTAGATGTTTTACGCACATCCATTATCCCGAACTCTGGTTAAGTATAAATCAAATAAAAAATAGAGTCTTCATTACAAGGGCATATCGCTAGGGCGTGTTGACCTTTGCTGTACATTTTTGCAGCGATTTATTTGATGTTTATACAAGGCTGAACTTATGTAATGGAGTTGTTCTCCATAAATAAGTGAAAATGCCGTAGAAAAACCAAAGAGGCGCTGTCCTACGGATACGTTTCGTACAAGATTTGTACTCGAAAGTTCAACACGCCCTAACAAAAGATAAGCCAATAAAAACGTTATTACCTAATAGTATAACTAGCGTCTGTTGATCTTTAAATAATAAAGCTATAAAGGAATATTACCAAGTATGAAAGTAAAGCCTGGAAAATTACAAATAATTGCAGCTACAATTACCATTCCACTTTTTTTGATTTTTTTGATTTTTTTGTTAGGGTATTGTTATATATAGCAACATAGGAAATGGCGTAATGTATTATTCTTTATTAGTATTAGGTTTGATAGGCATTATTATGTGGCTACGAATCTCTTTTAAAATGGTTAAAGCAATAAACAAAACAACCTAATCAACACTTTTTACATTTAATGATTATAAGGAAATAAATATGAAATATTTAAAGTTACTCATTCTTCCGGCTTTGGGTGCCATAACACTGAGTTGTAGCGTTTTGCCGATAAAAGCAGAGATTAAAGAAGATCACTTTAGATTTGAAAACTTTAAAAATGTTGAAAGCACAGAAATAGAATACGCTCACTTAATGTGCTTTAAAAAGAAGCCAACAACTTGGTCTGAGCCTAAACAATACATTAGCGGCGAGCACGATTTATGGGTCAAGGCTAGCGTCACTAAACGTCATATCCCTGAAAGTACAAAAGAAACCTATGTTAACTTTAAAGTAAAACTAGATGCCAATAAAAGCTATATGTTAAATAGAAAGTTAGATAACGATAAAATAGCCTTATGGATTCAAGAAGTAGATACTGGCGTAAATGTGTCTGAAGTAATAACCTCTGAGTTGAAAAACCCTTTAGTATTTGATGAATTATTACGAAAAAGACAGTGTAAGTCTGGCACGGTTTAATTAAGTGTTTAGAAAAAATGTGTAGTAACATATTCAATTAAATAGATAATAATGATCAAAGTGCTTAATTAGCGTTAAGCACTTCAAATAGCTAGCAATACTAGCACCTCAAAAAAACCTACTGATGAGATTATCCATTAAATACATAGTGAACCTAATGGTTGCTGTATCGTTATATCCTTGTATGGTTAAAACATAACCGTAAAGTCTATCAATTACGTGTATTACTATATTTTTCATTACTTTATCCCCTTATAAAATATATACTTTAGTTAATAGCTCTATTTAACCTTAGTTCCGGATAAGCTAAGCACGTCAATGTTACGATTTTTGCGCGTATCTGCGTTAAATTTGCTACTAATAGCTCGCTATTAGGTACGCAAATTTGGCTTGATTCACTCAAAACTTATAACATTGATATATAACTACATAAGCAATACGATTGTTCTATAATAAGCAATTGAAAAATATAACTTTATCGGTGTTGCTCGTACATCCGTTATCCAGAGCTCAGGTTATTTAATTAATTTTCTTATTTAAAACCACCCTACAATAAAGCGAACACTTGAAGTTCAAACAAACTGATAACAATAACTAAAAACGGAGACCCGTATGAGAATATTAACTTCCCTTGCCATAGCGTCAACAATACTTATTTCAGCTTGTACAAATTCTTTTAATAAAAAAAATAAAGAAACGGCATTAGCTACACCACACCAATTACACCATTACCTGTGCGAGAGCGGCGACACTATAACGGCAAGTTACCCTACTACTAATAAAGCTATCGTTACATATAAGCGCAATGAAATTGAAATGAAGATCACCGTTTCAGCAAGTGGTTCACGCTACGTTTCAGATAAGCTAGAGTGGTGGACAAAAGGTATTGGGTCGGGTTCATCGGCTACACTACTTAACCATAATGCTAATGGAACATCAGGTGATACAATCGAGTTTTGTACTGCAATTTAAAGCTTGAATAATAATGCTATCTAGTAAAATTAGCCTACTATCATAGTGTGTTAAACGTTTAAATAGAATGAGGGATAAAATGGAATCAATCAGTATTTTTGAAATTATAAAGGTCGGCATTGGTCCTTCAAGCTCACATACTATGGGCCCTTGGAATGCGGCTGAATTATTTTTAGATCTTATTCGAAAAAAACATAAACTGTCAGATGTAAAAGAAGTGTTTGTTGAATTTTATGGTTCATTAGCCAAAACAGGCATTGGCCATGGTACAGACATTGCTGGAATGTTGGGCCTTTCAGGTGAAAATTTTAAGACAATTGATACCACCAAAATAACTGAAAAAATAGCGGCAATAAAGTCTGCAAACTCTCTAAAGTTAGGTGGTGAAGTCGAGATCCCATTTATTTATGGTCATCACCTTATTTTAAATATGACTAAAAGCCTAGACTTTCACCCCAATGGCATGGTCTTTAAAGCTGTTTTTAATGACGGTTTAGAACTTGAACAAGATTATTACTCAATAGGCGGAGGATTTGTTGCCACACAAGAACAAACCTCTGTTGATAAAGTGCTTACCCGAACACCCTACCCTTGTCATCATGGAAAAGATGTTCTGTTAAATTGTGAAAAGTTAGGGCTTTCCTTTTCAGATCTCATATACCTTAATGAGGAAAGTTGGCGAACAAAACAGGAAACTCAAGCGCAAGCATTATACATCTGGGAAAATATAAAAGACTGTATTTACAAGGGGGTGAATCAAGAAGGTGTGTTACCTGGTGGTTTAAGAGTCGCTCGCAGAGCAGCAGGTTTAAACCGAAAATTATTAGGTGAAGACAAAAAATATAAAACTCGCGAACAATGGTATCAGTTAGTTGATGACGCTGAAGAAAACTTTGTTAATATCAATAAATGGGTGACTTGTTTTGCCTTAGCAGTTAATGAAGAAAATGCTAACTTCGGACGAATTATTACCGCGCCCACTAATGGCGCAAGCGGTATTATTCCAGCTGTTTTAATGTATTCACAGGCATTTACTGAATTTACAGGAAACGACAAAATCATTCGTTTTTTATTAGTTGCAGGTGAAATTGGCACATTGTTTAAGAAAAACGCAACAATATCAGCCGCGATGGGCGGTTGCCAAGCTGAAACGGGTGTTTCTTCGGCTATGGCAGCAGCAGGTTTAACTGAAATAATGGGTGGTTCACCTGGTCAAGTACTAATGGCCGCAGAAATTGCGATGGAGCATCATTTAGGCCTAACCTGTGATCCTGTTGGGGGTTTAGTGCAAATTCCTTGCATTGAACGTAACTCAATGGGGGCAATTAAAGCCATTACCGCTGCAAACATAGCTATTGAGAGTGATCCGGCCAATGCAAGAGTTACTTTAGACGAAGTTATTCAAACCATGTGGGAAACGGCGAAAAGCATGAATAATCGTTTTAAAGAAACCTCTGAGGGCGGCCTTGCTATTGCTGTAAATATTGCGGAGTGTTAGGTAATACATTGGTACTAAGGTACTAAAATTTATCTGTTAAAGAGTGACATCTCTCTTGTACTATGAACAGATAACTCTGGTCTGTATATTTCTACTGAGGAAAAGCTATCTTTCAATTCAAATTGGTTTTTAGGCTAAGTATTATTAGCTTAGTTGCATTGCTTTCTTCGTTCATCAGCCCTCTCTATGTTCACGCACAAAGTATAGAGTCGGCTTCAATAAAGGGCGAACAAATTGAAGTGTTAATCGATCCTACACATCAATTAACTGTGTTCGATATTCTTAACGAAGAAGTTTTTGATCAAAATAATTTGCAATGGGAAAAAAGTATTTCGAGAACACCTTCTTATGGGTTTTCACCTCATACCTACTGGTTTCGCTTTGCATTACCTGCACAAGCTCATGAACGGCTTTTAGAGCTTGATTACGCACTGCTCGATAATATTTCTTTTTATCGCCTTAAAAAGGGTAAAATTGTTGAAACCATTTTAACAGGTGATCAATATAACTTTTCCGAACGCCCAATAAAACATCGTGCATTTTTATTTCCATTACCTAAAACCGATCAAGAACAAACGATATTATTAAAAATACGCTCAACTAGTGCGGTACAGTTTTCACTGACTGTTTGGCCAAACAATACATTTTTTGAACGAGAACAAAACTTTCTTATAGAGCATGGTCTTTACTATGGCGTTGTATTAGTTATGTCATTGTATAATCTATTTTTATTTTTTAGAGTTAAAGACAATGTTTATGTATATTATGTAATTTATGTGTCTATTTTTGCTATAAATCAATTAACTTTATCTGGTTTTGCATTCCAGTTTCTTTGGCCAAATGTCCCTACTTGGAATGAAAAAAGTCTTGCCGTGTTATCACCAATAGCTTTGGTTTGTGCTCTTTTATTTGTTAATGCCTTTTTAAAAGTAAAGATTAATTACCCTAAAATATATAAGTTTACCTCTTTACTCATTATAGTTAGCTTAATTGCAACCGCGGCAAGTATTGTCTACCCCTATTCGATGATGATCCCGTATGTCGCAAGTTTAGCAATTGTTATCAGTAGTACAATTTTAACCGTTAGCTACTATGTTATGTTTAACCGAAGATATAAGTATGATGTTTACTTTTCAGCTGCATGGAGTGCGCTACTAATTGGAGTGGCCATCTTGTCAATGAACAAGCTAGGCATATTACCACGAAACACTTTTACGGAATCTGCAGCTCAAATAGGGTCCGGTATTGAAGTTATTTTACTATCTTTTGCGCTTGCTGAACGTTTTTATGATGCAATGAACCGCCGCCTTGTTGCAGAAAAAGAGTCTCTTCTGATTAAGGAAGAATTGATTTTTACCCAGAAAAAGCAGAATCAAGAGCTAGAAAGCAGAGTAAATTCGCGTACAAAATAACTAGCAAACGCTTTAGTGAAAGTAAAACAACTAAATAAAGAATTATCTAACTTATCTACAATGGACCAAGTCACGGGTATTCGCAATCGTCGTTATTTTGATGAGGTGCTACATCAAGAGTTTTCAAGGGCATTACGCAACCAGTCTAGTATTTCATTAGTAATGCTCGATCTTGATTATTTTAAAGATATAAATGACACTCACGGCCACTTAGTCGGTGATCATTGCCTAAAAATGGTAGCTAGCACAATGTACAACATGGTTAAACGCTCGCCAGACTTAGTATGTAGATACGGTGGCGAAGAGTTAGTTGTTATTTTACCTAACACTGATAACTATGGAGCAATAAAAATTGCCGAACATATTCGTAAAGGCATTGAAAGTTTAAATATTGTAATTTCAGATAAAACAATAAATATTACCGCAAGTTTAGGTGTTGCTAGTTTTATTCCCAATAGTGCTACATCTGCTGAGTTATTGATTGAATTAGCAGATAAAGCGCTCTATCAAGCTAAAAGTGATGGTAGAAACTGTACGCGTAGTTTGTAGTAGCTAACCCTTAAATTTAAACACACTACTACTCTCTTTCAACCACCAAACTATTGCTTAGCTAGTTGCTTGAATCGTTTTGATGATATATACATTAACGTTAAAATACTCAAAAAATTATTTATCTTCATATAAAGGTAACCTTTTACCACTAAGTGTTCCTCGGGATAACTTATTTCCTTCAATATGTAATACTTCTCCGTATTGCCCATTTTTAATACTTGAATCAATCGCGATTACCCTTCCTTGAAATCGTGCTTCAACTTGTTTTTGTGAGGTATGTCCAACGACTAAGTGCGCTACGTTAAAGTGCTTTAATAGCAAGTCTATTTCTGCAGAACTTGCCCCGTCATCTTTAAAATAGCCACGGTACCAAATAGGCCCGTTGCTTTTATGCAAATAACGCCCCCAACCGGCTCTTGGTTCAGTTAGCTCGTTTTTAATTAAATTACTTTTAAACACACGATTAATTTCTTCTAATGTGCGTTTTTCATGGGCTAAAGAGGGATGAAAACCACCGTGTGCAAATAACATATTGTTAACTTTTACTAGTACAGATTTACTTCTTAACCAGCGACCTAAAATCGATATTTTTGAAAATAACGCGTCAAATGGCTGGTTGAATAAGGCTGCCGTTTGTATATATTTTGGGTGTAAATAACGTAGGTCACCGTTAAGCACCATAACCTCATGGTTTCCTAACAACAAATGCACTTTACCACCTGCTTGTTCAGCCTGTTGCTCTAGCTTATAGATAAACCATAAAATTTCAGTTACTTTATCACCTCGATCAAATATATCGCCGGTAATAACAAAATGTCCATCATCAAAAGCCCAATTGCCCTGCTGGTCGATTACGCTATTATTTTTCAACAACGTTAGCATTAGATCATATTGTCCGTGTAAGTCACTTAACGCTACTACATTAAATTTACCTTCGTACTCCATCGCATCTGCTTTAAAGCTGACCCGGTCAACCGCAGCATTAAGGTCACACGCTTTAAAGTAATATGGTAATGGTGCGGTTTGAATGTTAATAATTGTCTGATTAACTTGATTACGACAAAGCCAATTGATTTCAAGATTTGGCTGGGCAGGATCAATATTAATATAAGGCCCATCAGAAACGGTTAACTGTTTATTATTAGTTTTCTCATTAGCAAGCAATGCTTTGCTAGGTAACACAAAGACTAAAATAGTTAATATAATAAAGGAGGCATATTTGAAGAATGTCATAGCAGAACTCTGTAAATGGTTTTATTAGTTAGTTAAAAACTTCACATCCATGTGAAGTTACAGCGTAAATATGACAATTTCCGTTTTGCCAATTAGCACTTCCTTGTGCTGTGTTTTGGAAGAATATCCTTGGTTAACAACTTACAGTGACTGCTAAAACTTAACCTCAGCACCTAAGTAGAAGAAACGCCCGACACTACTACCATAGCCGCTGTAGAAATGTCCTCTACCACCTAAACTATAATCACCTCTATTATCAAAAATGTTATTTATACCGCCTGAAATACGCACCTCAGCACCGGTTGTAGTTTCTGTGGTATATGACGCAGATAAACTATGCTTAATGTATGAACCTAGCTCATTGAACTGTAAAGGTTCAGGGTAAGTAATACACGCTTCGCTACCTGCTGAGCAATTTTCAGTATTATTGGCCATATCATCAAGCCAATTGTCTTGGTCATTCTTATTAACGGTAATCGGTCCTTTGTATTTAGTACTCCAACGTACACGCCATTCATCTTTATACCATGTTAATGATGCAGAACCTTGAGTGTCATAAATATCATTATCGTAATACCCTGAATAATCCGTAGTTTCTGGACCATCTGGCGATTGAACTGTTTTTTCCCAATCAATTATATGCGTCCAGTCAGTCTTAAATTTAAGACGACCATATTGCGCTAAGTCATGTAAGTATTCTAGGGCGATATCTACGCCGCTCGTACTTATTTCATCAACGTTATAGTTACGTTGCATAACCTCAATAAGGGCACCGTCTTCATCTCGTTTTAAATCATTACAAAAAGCATTACTACCGCCTTTTGCATCCCAAGCTAATGAAGAATCGTAACAGTAACGCATAATATCTTCGTTTGAATAACTAGATAATGCGTCTTTAATCGCAATATCGTAATAATCTACAGCAATACGTAAGCCTTCTGCGAAAGCCGGAGCTAACGAAACCCCTACAGTAAATGTATCAGCTGTTTCTTCAATTAAGTTCTCATTACCAACACTTGGTGAGTAGTTGGTATCACTTTCATCAAACTCTCCATCAACTAAAATAGCTGCGGCAATGGTGGGCTCTTTACGGCAGTTGTCATGCCCTGCATCAGTAGATGTCGCTGTTGTCCCATAACAAATATCAGAATAAGAGTCATAATCGCCTGCTGGTGGTGATAATAAATCATCAATAGAAGGTGCTCGTTGTGCTCTTGCCCAGTTAGCTCTTAGCGCGTAACCTTCAACAACTTCCCACACAATACCTGTTTTATAACTTTGTACTAAGTCTGTTCCTGACCAACTATAATCAGCAATACGTGCAGAAACTTCTGCTGATAAACTTTTAGCGCCTGTAACATTTTTTAATAAAGGAAATGCCGCTTCAGCAAATAACTCTTTAACCGTAACTTCGCCTTCATATTGAGGTACGTAGTTAAAAGTAATACCACCTTCGGTAGCTCCGCCTCCGGTTCTTACCTCTTGCGAGTCTTTACGCCATTCAAAACCAAATGCTGATGCAACAGGCCCTGCTGGCATTTCAAATAAGTCGCCAGCTATATAACCTGTTACCGTAACTTGCTCAACTTTAGTATTAATAGTTGGGTTAGCGCGAATGTAGTCAGCCACTTCTGGTGTAATTGAACCTTCACCAAATAAGTTCATTGGTAAACAACCATCTGCTCTTGCTTGTGCGTCAGCACATTGAATAGTAACGCCGTCTTCAGCATACTCTGCATCTAGCGCATAAGAGGCTTTAATGGTGTTAATTTCGTTACCACGCAGTTGGTCTTGTGTAAACCTGCCATAACCTACTGATAAATCCCAATCCCAATTTCCGTCAAAAGCAGTACCTTGCAAACCTGCCCATGAACGTACAGTGTTACGTTCATTGTCGGTATAAATTCGACCTACTTCGTTAAATGCTCTATCCCACTTAATTGTACTGCCACCACCTGCAGCAATTTCAGCTGGTACAAATGGGTTATCACGAGAAATTCGCCCCATCACTACTTCACCAAATTCGCCTGTAACTGGGTCAAACGTGATCACTTTGTCGCTTTCATCTTCACTTTCTGGTGCTTTGTTATTGAACGATTTATTCAAGCTATGTTGAATTTGTGCATAAAACAAAATGTCATCAGTTAGCTCATAATCTACTTTAATTGCTGTATTTAAACCTTCATCTGGTACTTTAAGCTGTACATATTGATCAGTATCAATACCATACTTTTCTTCTACCCAGTCACTGCGTAATGTTTGTCCGTCATACCAAAAGCCACCAACACCGCCACTCCCTTCATGAAAAACGCCTCCTGCGATTGAGTCGCTTAGGCTTCGCCAATCACTTGGGTTTATATCTCGCATACATTGGCCGTCTCTGGGCTCTGCCTCAGTAAGCATTGCGTTACACATTCTATCGTCATCGTAGAAATGAGATTCTTGTTGCTGTGCTCTTTTGCGATCTTCATAGGTTAAGCTAAATTGCTTATCAAAAGTTGAGCTTACATACATATACCCTCGACCATTCGCAAACTCAGTACCATAGTTTAAATCTAAGGTATATTCTCTTGCGCCACCTTCAGAGCTTTCTCCGCCTCGCGCTTTAAATGAAAACCCTTCTTTATCTTGTTGAGTAATTATATTAACTACGCCCGCGATTGCATCAGAGCCGTATGCAGCAGATGCACCTCCAGTAATTACTTCTACGCGTTGCACCATACCTGTTGGTATAGTAGATAAACTCACTGAATTGCTACTATGACTATTTGAAACAACACGACGGCCATCAATTAATGTTAATGTTCTACTTGAGCCTAACTCACGTAAATTAATTGTGGATAAACCTGTCGCCGTAATATTAGATTGAGTATTTGTATTACTGCTACTTTCAGAAATTTGAGGTAACTCATCCACTAATATTTCCGATAAAGAACCTAAACCTGTATCTTCAATTGATTCTTTACTCATTATTGCTAATGGTGTTGCCACACTAAAGCTGTCTCTGCGTAACCTAGAGCCTGTTACCGTGATTTTTTCATCT
Source organism: Thalassotalea piscium (assembly GCF_030295935.1). Taxonomy (NCBI): domain Bacteria; kingdom Pseudomonadati; phylum Pseudomonadota; class Gammaproteobacteria; order Alteromonadales; family Colwelliaceae; genus Thalassotalea; species Thalassotalea piscium. The sequence goes on along the minus strand of NZ_AP027362.1, from coordinate 1,114,116 downwards.
ACTTCTTTCGATGCTTTAGTATTTAAAGGTGATTCTGCTGCTGGTTTTGCGACCTGAGCTAATATTTGCTCTTCACCAGCAAATGCTGTTAAAGCAAATACTGTTGAGGCACTAAAAATGGCACTTTGAACTGCAATAGTGATAAGTTTTTTATTCATCACGGCTCCCGTTTATCATGTTTTGGTGAATAGAATAATTTAATATTTTTTTATATTTATCTGACTGTTAAAAGTCAGCCTCCACTTGTATGGGAGATTGCCATTAAGTACCATCGGTGCTCACTCGTTTCTAGGTCTATTTTACATCTATTTTGTTTAACTCCATTAAATACAACAACTTAAAAATATAGATAAAACACTCGGTCAATTGTAAACATTGTGTTATCAGAGAATAATTTAGGGCTTGTTTGCTTTTCTTCATTGTTAATATTGCACTATCTCGCTATTATCAATGTTCAAGTACGCATTAAGCGTACGATTCTTCCAACGCTAGATTTTAATGACATTAAATTAACACCACTTAAAGGATATTTGTAAGGTCGATGAAATATGACCAACCATTTAAATTAGCGAGTTGCCGAGTATTGCCAAGTGAATGTGCAATAGAACTAAGCACCGCAGAGAAAGTGTCTTTACAGCCTAAATTTATTGAACTTCTGTGTTATTTAGCTGAGCAATTTCCTCGCGTAGTTCCACGAGATGAAATTATTGAAGTAATTTGGGCAGGTAACGAATATGTGGGTGAAAATGCACTAACTAATGCTATTTGGCATTTACGTCAGAACTTAAAAGGCATTAATGGCGATACCGATGTTATTGAAACAATCAGAAAGGTAGGGTATCGATTACTAGTTACCCCCGAATACCAACTTCATACAGTACCTAATTCATCCCAAACTGTAAACGAACATCAAGAAAGCTTACCCATAAAAGCACCGAACTATTGGTATCTAAGCCTTTCAATTGTCATTATCTTTGTTTCTTTAGTGTTTATTTGGCAGCAAAATAATAAAGCAGCAATATTTTCACAGCCTTTAATTACACAAATTACTAAAGAGCCTGGCAGTGAGCTATTTGCATCTCCTTCACCTAACGGGGATAAGGTTGTATTTAAATGGATAGATGAAACCGACAGTGCGAACCTTTATATTACAGATCGTAAAAACCCAGCATTAGCACCTGTACAGTTAACTTTTGGTGATGGCTACATTAGTCACTCTATTTGGAGTAATGACGGTCAATATCTATATTATGCTGAAAAAGCCCGTGATAGACAAAGCTGTAATATAATGCAATTGAAGGTTGCCACTAATCAAAAAAGTGCAATTACCACCTGTCCTTTAAAAGGGGGATATTATTATCTAGATATATCACCTGACAATAATACGCTAGCATTTCACGGCTATAGAGAACCGGCTGATGACAACGGCATTTATTTTTTAGATTTGACCGACTTATCTCGTCAACCTTGGCGTTTTTCATGTAGCAAAAATTGTGGATATCGCGAGCGCGATTTCAGTTTTTCGCCCGATGGGAAGTATATCGCTTTATCAAGGCGCGTTAATCGTTTTAATGAAAACTTATATTTAGTTGACCTTAAAACAAAAGACACAGTCAAACTTACTCAGGGGCAAGAAGATATTGTTGGCATTACTTGGCACCCCAATAGCAAACAATTAGTGTATGCTGCACAGCGTGCTGATGTTCGTAATGGATATGTTGTCGATATTAGCTCTAAATTAACTGAACCACTAAATATTCCTGGGTTTAGTTACCCTGCCTTTGCAAAAAAATCTGGTGAATTATTTTTTCAGCAACGCCAAGAAAAGTATCATTTAGCTAATCTTTCACTTACTAGTGATATTGCTTCTAGTCCATTTCCTGTGATTCAATCGGAGTTTAGCCACCAAAATCCTCACTATTCACCTAAACAAGATAAAGTGGCTTATATTTCGAACGAATCAGGATTTTATGAATTATGGATAGCCGACCGAGATGGTAAAAATCGAAAACAACTCACCAATTTACAAAAAGTTGTACGTTATCCTCGCTGGTCGAATTCAGGCGATAAGATTGCATTTTTAGGCCCTGTAAACGATGAGTTGGCTGAAAAAATATACATTTACGATCTACAAAACAATCAGCTGTCAGTCGTACCAAGCGAGCATTTACACCACAACCGTCCTACATGGTCTTATGACGATCAGTCAATTATTTCTGCCGTGTATGAAAAAGAATATGCCGACTTACATCTTATAAATATAAAGAGCGGTGAAAGCAAACGCATTTCGTTTGACGGTGGACGCTTTGGTATTATGACTACCGAGAGCACTTTGCTTTACACTAACCAACATTCTGGCTTATGGCAAAAAGACTTAACAAGTACAAATAAACCTATCAAAAAAATCAGTGGCAAAGTATTTAACACCACTTATACTTGGGCCTATACTCCTAAAGGCATTTACTTTAAAAGAAACTATAATAATCAAAATATATTTGCATATTATGATTTATTTTTACGAGATGTTACCCCTATAGTTCGCCTTCCTAGGCGATCTTTACCGCTAACGACTTCTCTGAGTTTTATTGATAAAACACAAGAGCTTTTATTTACGGGTTCACAATCTCCCCAGTCAGATATTAAGCAGCTAGTGCATCCATTATTGCACCCTATAGACTAATAAATATCTAGCGTTCTTCATTCCAACTAAAAAAGTACGCACCTAAAAGTAAAAAGCTAATTGACATAATAATTAACACAACGACGTGGTAGCTAATATCGGTGAGTGTTGCACCTTCTGTAATTATTTTTCTTGCGCCCGCAACTAAATGCGTTAATGGTAAGAAGTCTGCAATTTTTTGCAGCAAAGGTGGAGCGCCTTCTAAGCTGAACCAAACACCAGATAAGATCATCATCGGCCATGAAGCAAAGTTAAGTAATCCTCCGGTCAATTCTTCACTTTTTGAGCGACTAGCGACTAATAAACCAAGGGTTATCAAGCTAAATGCACCTAATACACCTATAATAAATAAGTCGATATAGCGGCCTAGCATGTAAAAATCAAAAAAGAAGTTACAGCCGGCATACACAATTGAAGATGTCGCCATTACAATAATTAATCGTGATACGAGCTGAGCACTAACAAATTCGAATGCTGTTAACGGTGTTGCCTTTAGACGCTTTAATACTGAATTTTTTCGATATCGCACAATAACGTAGCCCACACCAAATAGACAACTAAACATCATATTCATCCCTAGTACGCCGGGTAAAACCCAGTCTAGATATCGAATTCTTTGCCCTGAAACTTCTTCAGAGCTAAAGTTGTTATGGCTGGCAAGTAAAATTTTCTCTACTAGATAGCTTTTAGGTGATGAAGGGTTGATCCAATAACTGCTTTTAGAAAAATCAATTAATAAGTCAATACTGTGTTGTGCTAACTTGGTTTGTGCTAATACAGGGTCTGTATAACCAATAAAATCAATGTATTTGGTTTGAGTAAAAGGCTCGTCAGCCTGTGCTAAATTAATAACACCTATTTTATATTGAGATTGACCATCACCAGAAAAAACAAATGACATACCAACTAATAGCAATATAGGAAATATCATACTCCACGACAATGACGATCTATCTCGGACAAACTCGATATTACGTGCCTTAACAACGGCAAAAAAACGTTTGAAATTCATATTACTCTCTTAATGAATGGCCAGTTAGCTTTAAAAATAAATCATCTAAATTAGCAGATTTTACCTGCAGCCCCTCAAGGGACACTTTTTCTGTCATTAGTAACGATAAACTCTGCTCGATATTCTTTGAGCTAATTTCAACCCGTTCACCGTTATTTCTCCATTGGTACTGTTCAATTAACCTTGGAGACACTTGGTTACTAGGTAAATATATAAACACTTCTTGAAAGTGTTTCTCAAGGAGTTGATGCGGGCGGCCAGACTCTATTATTTTTCCTCTATCAACAACAATTACGTCATCACATAGCATTTCAGCTTCATCCATATAATGCGTCGTTAAAATAACAGTTTTATCACGTTTTTTAATATTTTCGATTAATTGCCAAAAGTTACGCCTTGCCTGTGGGTCAAGGCCAGTGGTTGGCTCATCTAAATATATAATTTCTGGATCATTAATTAATGCCAGAGCTAATAATAGTCGTTGGCGCTGCCCACCTGAGAGTAACCGATTGTCTTTATCTAAAAACTCACCTAAATCACACAATTGAATTAACTCACTATGATCAACTGCATGCTGATAAAAAGAGGTAAATAAGTTAAGTGTTTCTTTTACTGTTAAAAAATCTTGTAAAGCGGTGTTTTGAAACTGAATGCCAATTTGCTGCGCAATTTCGCTTTTCATTGGTTGGCCATAATACTTAACTTGGCCTGAAGTGGGCTTTATAATGCCTTCCATTATTTCAATTGTCGTCGTTTTTCCCGCACCATTAGGCCCTAATATACCAAAGCAAACCCCTTTATTAATCGTAAAGCTAATATCATCAACAGCTTTAAACTCTTTGTAGCATTTAACTAAGTTCTCTACTTCTATTACTACATTCATATAACTTGCCTTTGCATTATTCTTTAACAACCTAATAAACTTGTGCTGTAAAATTTACCTAACAAACCAACGCAAACCAAATGAAAACAATTCTCATTTACATAATGGTTATTATCAGTTATGCTCATTATTATCGCTATTAATTATACCAGTTACATTAATGAGGTGATCTACTTTATTGGCAGCTAGAACAATCGAATACAAGGTATTTAGGTTAATTGCTCGTTGTTGCAATGGTTAAATAAATAACGTACTTATTATTTGTTCTTGCCAGTAGAAATGAACACACAGTTAGTGAAATTGATATTACACACTTTGTTAGGGGGTATGATGACAGATTTTCAAACATTTTCTATTGATAATGAAAAAGTACAAATAGAATTAACTCAGGCCCTTTTGGGTAAAATAATTGCAAGTGGTTTAATTTCTGCTGATCAGCTTAAATGTCTAAATAACTCGACAAAAAAAGCGTTATGGCAGACTATCTTACATAGCAGTGAAGACCGTTTAAATTACACCTAACTCTATAGGTAAAAGACTACACCTGCTCGCCGTTATGTATTCAATAACTGCTCTGCTTGCGATATTAATGCCAAATTTAGTGCTTTTTTACCCGTTAATTGGTATTGACGACATAATTCGCTACCTGGTCGCCGCTGCAAGACTTTACTGATAAGCAGCTCCGCATTTACGCCTGGTGTTTCTGTTAATTTGTGACATAACCACACACTTAATGAATAAGCACACACATCATAAAGTGACACTTTATTAATAAAGTCTTCAACTGCATTTATATCGTCATAAGTAAGTTCGGGCAAGTCAGATGGTTTGGCATAACTTAAAATTCTTTCTACTAATTGCGGGTTAATTTGCTGAAATTGCTCAGCCAAATAATAACAAAAACGTTGATAAAACTGGCGGTTAATTGTAAGTATAAGGTTGTTAGCAGCTGCAGTTATTGGTTTAAGTAATAAGCAAGAGTGCTCACCGCTGGCTTTATCTTGTGTAAAACCAATACGAGCAAAGTGATAACCTGCCCTCCCCCAGAACTTGGTTAAGGGTTGACTCATACCAAAACTGGTACCGATAAAGTCAAATAACTGTTGCTGCGCATAAGCTTCAATAATTGTTAATAGCTCAGTTCCTAAACCGCTACCTTGCAGCATTGGTTGTACAGCTATACGCACTATACGTAGATACTGATAGTCAAATGCAGACCTTATTGTGCAATGTATTAATAATGACTGCGGTAAAAATTGATCTTTTAAACGTTTTTTAGACGCTAAAGCTAACTTTATATCGCACTCTGTTGCTCGACCTTCTTTTAATGTTAATGCAACCGAAAGTACCGTTTGATTGTCTCTAGCAAAGTATACAAAAATTACCAACTGTTCGTTTGTTAGCAAAAACTTTAAATCACTTGGCGATGTTTGATAGTGAGCTGTCACTAACACACCAAAAACCTGTTGCAGTAACGCCTCGTTTTCAAAAAGCTGTTTTTGTGTTACTTGTCGAACATCGCCTGTATTAACTTCTTTCGATGATATTTCAGTAAAAAGTTCACTTAAAGGAGCTAACAAAAAGCTTTTAAACACCAATTGCTCTAATGGATCGTTCTCGCGCCATCGTATCGGTTGGTTAATATGCAACTTCGAATACTGAGGACATTTTTGTGCTAATGTTTGAGTAAAGTTTATAGCAAAGCCACGCCCTGCACCTTCATACCCGTGAACAGTCGAAGAGAAAACTACTCGATGATAGTGCTCAACTATGTCAGTTAGTAAGTATATAGGGATCGCTGCAGCTTCATCTATTAACAGTAAGTTGGCATCGGGGTGCTCTAACACCAGTACATCTACTGCAACAAATTGCACAATATATTCAACGTTATCCGTTTTATAAGTAAATTGGTCACCAATGTAACTACCTTGAGGGCACGAACGCGCTAATTGCATGAAAAATACTTTTACTGCATCTTTATGAGGTGCGGTAATTACAATGTTATGCGCTTTTACCTGCCTTGGGCTTTGCATTAAATTAGCTACCGCAATGGCCAACGCCGACGATTTTCCACGTCCACGATCTGCTGTTAAGACAAGAGGCCTTTTCCTATGACCATTAGCTACACTTTCAATGGCTTTAACTGCCAAGTGTTGTTCTTGTGTTAGACAGTCAGACTCGAAAAAACTTTGAAGTGCACAAGCAGGCTTTTCAGTAAACAAACCGTCAATATTAGGGGGGATTTTATCTTCTTCGTTAATCACGACAGCTGATTTATCAGCACACACCCGCTGCCATATCCGTTGAATAAAGAAGTTACTTTTATCGTTTAATAATTCGTTATCACATAGCCATATCATTACCCCACCAGCTCTTATTGTTCCGCTAAGCGCGGCAAAGGCATCGGGGTGAAAAGCATTGTCGGCAAAAAACACTAAATCATTTTCAGTACCCAAATGGTGATGAAAGTTGTTAATGATTAACTCTGGAGCTACTGTAAATTGCTCCCCATAAGCAATAGCCTTGTTCTGTAGCGCAAGCTTATCTGTTTTAGAAGACTTTTTCTGCTCCATTAACAAGGTTTTGATCAGTGTATTTGACCAGAGCAAATCACCATTAAGCACCACTAAACAGCGCTGCTGCTGATAATACAGTTTTTCGCGTAAAACAGTGAGCAACGAACAGAACTTTAAAGGAGTCAATGAAAACACTTCACTTATTAATTTTATCTGAGTTTAACAAGCATTTTATAAAATCTAAACTACACTTTTAAGAAATTGTAAATGAAATTTAATCAAAAAAAATAATAGTTTACTTGATCAGAATCAAAGTTAATAAATGAAAATCATGTCATTATAATAACCCCGACAGTTTTAAGGAAAATAAATGAGTGATAACCCTACCCCAGAGCAAGTGAGAAAACATGAGAAAAACACCTTTATCTTTCTGGCTGTGTTCTTAGCCCCAATTCTTTCTGTAATTATTGTCGGAGGTTTCGGCTTTATGATTTGGATCAGCCAAATGATTTTCGGCCCACCTACTTCATAATAGAGCTATATAATAATAAATGAATAATAAGATAGAGAACCCTAGCAGAAGACGTCTTTTTAGAGGTAAGTTATCTCCACCGACACCTTCACTCAGGTTGCCATGGGTAATTAGTGAACAACACTTTATTGATAACTGCTCTCAATGTGGAGACTGTATTAGCGCATGTGAAACGAATATTATTACTAAAGACGATGCTGGTTTCCCTACAATAAATTTTTCTGACAATGAATGCACCTTTTGTAATAAGTGCCATGTAAGCTGTCAAGAACCATTATTTTTAGACAAAAAAGAAGTTCAAAATAAAGACATTGCTCCATGGCCAGCACTTCTCGACATAAATGAACAATGCTTAGCTAAAAATCAAGTTTATTGCCAAAGCTGTAAAGATGTATGCGAAACTAATGCCATAGTCTTTGACTTTAAAAGCAGTAGCATTCCAGCACCTACAGTAAATTTAGCCGATTGCACACAATGTGGTGCATGTGTATCTACATGTCCACAGGACGCTATTTCACTAAAACTTCAAACATTAGAGGTTATTAATGCCTGAAACATATACACCAGCGCAGTCCCAAGAAGAACAAGCACATGAATATCATGTTGCAAGCTTCGTTGCACACGCACAAATGCACCAAATAGAAAGCGTTAGCAATGAAATATCACTTACCGAAGGTGCTGAAATTCACGCGATTAGTGGTGAAGGAAAAATCGTTTTCACATTAGAAGCCTCAACACAAAAGAAGATAGGCTTCTTAATAGATCAACTCAAACATCATATCGGACTGTTAAGTTTATCACCGGTATATCATCAATTTTTAACAGAACAAGAATAATAGGTGAGCATATGACCATTAACCGTCGTGAGTTTATAAAAGCAAATGCTGTTGCAGCTGCTGCTGCCGTTGCTGGTGTGTCAATACCAGCCAATGCTTCAAATTTAATTACTAGTAGCGATCTTACAAAATTAAAGTGGGATAAAGCTCCATGCCGCTTTTGTGGAACTGGCTGTAGTGTAAATGTTGGGGTAATGGATGGCAAAGTAGTTGCAACACATGGCGATATTAAATCGCCAGTAAATAAAGGCCTAAACTGCATAAAAGGCTATTTTTTATCAAAAATTATGTATGGCAGAGATCGACTAACTACACCGCTGTTGCGAATGAAGAACGGTCAGTATGATAAAGAAGGGGATTTTACGCCTATTTCTTGGGATGCAGCCTTTGATATTATGGCTGAGAAGGCAAAGAAAACGTTAAAAGAAAAAGGGCCTACCGCCATCGGAATGTTTGGCTCTGGCCAATGGACTGTATTTGAGGGTTATGCTGCATCAAAATTAATGAAAGCTGGCTTTAGAACTAATAATATAGACCCTAATGCGCGCCATTGTATGGCTTCAGCCGTAGGCGGTTTTATGCGCACTTTTGGTATTGATGAGCCAATGGGTTGTTATGATGATATTGAAGCTGCTGACGCAATGGTGCTTTGGGGCTCTAACATGGCAGAAATGCACCCTATTTTGTGGACTCGCATTACAGATCGTCGCTTAAGTGCTCCTCACGTAAAAGTTGCCGTTTTATCAACATTTACGCACCGTAGTTCAGATCTTGCTGATAACAGCATGATTTTTACTCCACAGACAGACTTAGCCATTTTAAACTTTATTGCACATTACATCATTAAAACTGATCGCGTAAATAAAGACTTTGTAAATAAGCACACTAACTTTAGATTAGGTAATACAGATATTGGTTATGGTTTACGTCCTGAGCATCCTTTAGAGCAAAAAGCTAAGAACAGTGGCGATACAGCTGGCGGCTCTACTCCTATAGATTTTGAAGAATATGCAAAATTTGTTAGCATCTATACAGCAGAATACACGTCAAAATTATCAGGTGTTCCTGTTGATAAACTCAATGAACTAGCTGAGCTTTACGCTGATCCAAAAATTAAAGTAAGCTCATTCTGGACGATGGGTTTTAACCAACATACTCGTGGTGTTTGGGCAAATAACCTTGTGTATAACATTCACTTATTAACAGGAAAAATATCAACACCTGGTAATAGCCCATTCTCTTTAACAGGACAACCTTCAGCTTGTGGAACTGCACGTGAGGTAGGCACCTTTTCTCATCGCTTACCTGCCGATATGGTTGTAAATAACAAAAAGCATAGAGACTTAGCAGAAAAGCTTTGGAAAGTACCAAGTGGCACTATTCCACCAAAGCCGGGGTATCATGCGGTACTTCAAAACCGAAAATTAAAAGATGGTGAATTAAATTTTTACTGGGTGCAATGTAATAACAACATGCAAGCCGGTGCAAACATCAACGAAGAAATGTACCCAGGTTACCGTAACCCGAAAAACTTTATTGTTTGTTCTGACCCATACCCAACAGTTACCGCTCAGGCATCTGACTTAATACTACCCACCGCAATGTGGGTAGAAAAAGAAGGTGTTTATGGTAATGCAGAACGTCGTACTCAAGCATGGTACCAAATGGTAGAAGCTCCTAAAGGTGCAAAGTCAGATTTATGGCAATTACTTGAGTTTGCAAAACGTTTTCAAATTGAAGAAGTATGGCCAAAAGAGTTACTTGATCAAAACCCAAGTTTCAAAGGAAAAAGCTTGTACGAAGCATTATTTAGAAATGGCCAAGTAGATAAATACGCTTTGAATGAAATACCTGAAGACAGGCTAAATGATGAGTCGCGCCATTTCGGTTACTACTTACAAAAAGGCTTATTTGAAGAGTATGCTAGTTTTGGTCGCGGAAAAGCGCATGATTTAGCAGAGTACGATCGTTACCATCAAGAACGTGGCCTTCGTTGGCCAGTCGTTGAAGGCAAAGAAACATTGCGTCGTTTTAAAGAAGGCTCTGATCCATACGTTAAAGCTGGTAGTGATTTTGATTTTTATGGTCACAAAGATGGGCGTGCTGTTATTTTTGCTTTGCCTTATGAGCCAGCAGCCGAAAGCCCTGATGAAGAATACGACTTATGGCTATCAACTGGACGCGTACTAGAGCATTGGCATTCTGGCTCTATGACTCAACGCGTACCTGAGCTTTATAAAGCAGTACCCGATGCTTTAGTTTATATGCATCCTGACGACGCTAAAACTAGGGGCTTGCGTAGAGGCGACTTGGTCAAGCTTGTTTCAAGACGTGGTGAAGTACAAACTCGTGTAGAAACACGTGGCAGAAACAAGCCACCAATAGGCTTAGTTTATATGCCTTGGTTCGATGCAAGTCGATTAGTTAACAAAGTGACATTAGACGCAACAGATCCATTATCTAAACAAACAGATTACAAAAAATGTGCTGTTAAAGTGATAAAGGTTTAAGGGGCTATCATGAAAAACATTATTAAGAAAATTGCTAAGACTGTTGTCAACGGGCTAATTTTTTCTGCTATAGGAATATCAAGTGCAATGGCGGCAGATAACAACGTAGCTACCCTACGAAATTCCACTAGCATTGAAACACAGGCTACGCCATCACCTATTGCCAATGTCCTTAATAAGGATATTAAGCAAGCAAGAAACTACCCGATGCAACCTCCCGTAATTCCGCATAAAACACGAAACTACGAGGTTAATTTAAACTCTAATAAGTGTATGTCGTGTCATAGTCGCACTCGTACACAAGAGTCACAAGCACCTATGGTAAGCGTTACTCATTTCATGGATAGAGACGGCAATTTTTTAGCTGAAATATCACCACGACGCTATTTTTGTAATCAATGTCATGCAACACAAACTGATGCTAAACCGTTAGTTGAAAATGACTTCGTCGATATGCACACCATAATGAAAGCAAAGCGCTCAGCCAAAAAATAGGAGCTTATAATGAAAGAAATAATAAAGATTGGTTGGGAAACACTAAAAAGGCCAAGTGCTTATTTTAGTTTAGGTTTTTTAGTTATTGGTGGTTTTATTGCAGGCATTATCTTCTGGGGTGGCTTTAACACCGCACTTGAAGTGTCAAATACTGAGCAATTTTGTATTAGCTGTCATGAAATGGAAAATAATGTTTATGAAGAGCTAAAAACAACAATCCATTTCTCTAATCGTTCAGGCGTTAGAGCTACTTGCCCAGACTGTCATGTGCCACACAAGTGGACCGATAAAATTGCGCGAAAAATGCAGGCCTCCAAAGAGGTTTGGGGAAAAATTTTCGGCACTATTAATACCCGTGACAAGTTTTTAGCTCATCGTAAGCGATTAGCTCAAAACGAATGGGTTCGCCTAAAAGCGAATGATTCTTTGGAGTGTAGAAACTGTCATAACTTTGATTACATGGACTTCACTGCACAAAGCCCACGAGCATCAAAGCAGCACTCTACATCATTAGCAAGTGGCGACAAAACCTGTATTGATTGCCACAAAGGAATTGCTCACCAATTACCCAACATGCAAGGTGTTGAAGGCTGGGAGTAAGTTTCAGCACAAATTTTACTCGTAAAGCCAGTTAATTCTGGCTTTTTATTTTTGAATATTCAAAAATATTATTTGAAAACTTCCTTATTTTTGCCTATGTTCACGTTATCAGTACATGTGTACATGCTTAAACTTATTATGAGGCAAGAAATGGGCGATGATTCAATTGATGATTTCACGACAAGTGACGACTCTCTGGATTATGAGAAAGACCTAGCAAACGGCGAGCGTGCAAGCAAAAACTCACAATTGCACAAACGTTTAGATGATTTATTAGAGCAAAAACGTTTAAAAGCACTATTAGATGATACCGATGACTGGGATATCGATTAAATATATTAACGACTATTAACCCAAGAAGTAATGGGGTGATAGTTGTTGGCATTGATGGAACATGTGCAGAGACTTAATTTTAGATTATACGAATGATGTAAAGTGTTTATGATGACATGCGCCATTAAATGAACACTTTAAATTATTGCTACTTAGTCACTTGTCATTCTAACGATTATGATCTTATCACACGCTAATACTTGGCTATATCAGTTAATTATTGTACTGTTGTATACAATCTTAATTATATTATGAGCGTCTAATGAAAAGAACCCTACTACCCTTGCTATTATTGGCTTCTATTGCCACGCCTTCACTTGCTCAAAGTGCATCTGTTGATCAACTTGCAAGTGAAATAGAAACTGATGTCATCAAATGGCGTCGTCATTTTCATCAATATCCAGAATTGTCGAACAGAGAATTCAAAACCGCAGAAACCATCGCAAAGTATCTTAATGAACTTGGCTTAGAAGTTACTACAGGTGCAGCCAAAACTGGCGTTGTTGCCATACTAGATTCAGGTAAACCAGGCCCTGTTGTTGCTTTACGTGCAGATATAGATGGCTTACCAGTAACAGAAAGTGTTGATCTTCCGTTTAAGTCAGTTGCACGTTCCATGCATAACGGCGAGGAAGTGGGTGTGATGCATGCTTGTGGACATGACACTCATATCGCTATGTTGATGGGTGCAGCAAAAATACTCACCTCGATGAAAGATAAACTTACCGGTAAAGTTAAGTTTATTTTTCAGCCGGCCGAAGAAGGTGCACCTGCAGGTGAAGAAGGCGGCGCAAAATTAATGGTAGATGAAGGTGTTCTTGAGTCTCCAAAAGTAGATGTGATATTCGGTTTGCATATCAGTTCAACTCAAGAGATTAATACCGTATCTTATCGTGAAGGTGGCATTATGGCTGCCGTTGACCCTTTCAAAGTAGTAGTACACGGCAAACAATCTCATGGTGCATACCCATGGAATAGTGTTGACCCTATCGTAACCTCCGCCCAGATTATTATGGCATTACAAACTATTGTTAGCCGCGAAGTAGAACTAATTGACAGTGCTGCTGTTGTTACTATCGGTATGATTAATGGCGGTAACCGTTCAAACATAATCCCAAATAAAGTAGAAATGGTAGGTACTATTAGAAGTTTAAATCCTGATATAAGAAAGTTAATACATAAGTCTATTCGCAATAAAGTATCGCATATTGCCCAAAGTATGAACGCTACAGCAGATGTTATTCTACCGCTAGACTACAACTACCCTATTACTTATAACGATCCACAATTAATGAGAGAGATGCTTCCTGTATTAACAAAAACGGCTGGGGCTGATAACACATTTATCAGCAAAGCAGTAACGGGCGCTGAAGACTTCTCTTTCTTTCAAGAAAAGGTGCCAGGCTTATACTTATTTATTGGAGGGCGTTCTAAAGACACACCAATATCAGAAGCTCCCGATCATCACACTCCCGAATTTGAAATTGATGACAACAGCTTAAAGCTAGGTGTTAAAGTTCTTAGTAATCTAACATTAGATTATATGAAAAATCACTAGTCTACATAAGTTGTTTAATACGAGGTGTTGTTGGTCTTTCCTTTTAGGCTCAGTTATAGGCTATTTTTTAAGATAACAACACGCCCTGTGGTGGACCGCAAGGTTTAAAGCTTGCTTTCCACCGCATATTTTAACAACAACGAATCCTTGCTTTTTAAGGCGGCTAAATACGTTGTTTCACCATACACTGTCTTTGTTTTCCAACACCGAAATAATATTCTTATCCACTATAATGCCAGTGCCCTTAAAATCGTATTGTGCAGCTGACCTTTATTTTTTGTAATAAGGACAGTCGCTTATATTTTAATACATTGTTAGCTTTAACCAAATTAGTGCAAATTATTTTGAGTATAATATTACTGAGAGTGCACAGTAGATAACCATTAAAACCTTAATAACCTCATAAGCAAATAGTCAGTAAGGGGAAGAAATCAATATTATAAAAAATATTATTATTAAATCTCAGTAACACCCCAACTAAACCATATTTAGTGGGCTCTTACATCTTTAACAACTTGAGTTATTGAGGGTTTCTGGTAATTTATAGGGTAATTCGTAGACAGATATTACTGAGACGTCTACATAATAAGCGTTAGGCTACAAGTTCACAACTCGGAGGTTACATGAACTTAATAAAAACTATTCTTATTTCTGCATCTCTAATTTCAATTTCGCAGCTGTCATATGCAAATGATGCTGAAGATTTTGAGAAAATCAGAGCTGAGCAAATTAAGAAGTATGGTGGAACTGATATACCCAAACCCAAAGAAGTTTCTGCTAAAGCAGAAGCTATATTAGCTAAACCTCTTGGAGAACAATCCGTAAAAGAATTAAAGTCCATTGCCGAGAGTTCTAATAAAGCTTCAAATTATGTCAGCTTTATCTTTGACGAATATTCTCAATACTACAGAGATAACTATCGTTATGACTTTGTTCAAGAAAAGGTAGCGCCTTTTCACGATAACTTCTTACGCTTATCAAATAAATTGAAAGCACAACGAAATCAAGCTTACTTAAATCTTGGGAAAAAATTAGCAACATCAGGTAATAATATTGAAGCTTTTTTCTATTTCAGAGATGCATTTCGTTTATCATCTTTTACGGATGACAAAGGGGATCATAAAGGGATCAGGTATCAGGCAGAACAAGAAATGAAGAAATTAATGGGTATAGAAGATATTGAATCTTTTATATATTGGAAAGAGTAGCCTAACAACACGCCCTGAGGTGGACCGCAAGGTTTAAAACTTACCTTCCACCGCATATTTTAACAACGGCGAACCCTTGCTTTTTAAGGCGGCTAAATACGTTGTTTCATCGTATGCCGTTCTTGTCTTCCAACACCGAAATAATATTCTTATCCATTTAAATGCCAGTGCTCTTATAATCGTATTGTGCGGTTTTCCTTTACTCTTTTGTTGTTCATAATATGCCTTAGCCCAAAACGAATAACGCACCGATTGACCGGCCCATTCAACAAAGGTTTGTCGTAAAAATTTAGTACATGAGTATCGCCAATGTATCCATTCTTTTTTGCCACTGCGTTCAGTGACGGGCGCAATCCCTGCATATTTTTGTATCTCCTCACTTGGTTGGTAACGCTCTCTATTTGAGCCCATAGCAGCCAATAATCGCGGTGCTATTTGTGGACCAGCACCTGGTAAACTATCAAAAATAAATTTGTCTTTATGGTTTTTATAAAGAGTCTTTATCTCAACATCAAAGCGTTCAATAGCAATCATTAACTGTTTAAGTTGAGCCGTTAAGCATTCAACCAATAACAAGTTAGGCAAGATGATCGCGTTATCTGTTGTGAGCGCTTCAGCTTGCTTTATCTCTTCAATACGTTTTTCATTAACTGAAGGGTAGCGTGAGTTATGTTGGTTGAAGAAATCAATCAATGTTTGTTTTCTTGCGCGCTTAACTTGCTTAAGTGAGGGCCAGCGCAGAATGAAATCACAAAATACTTGAGTATCCTTTTCTTTAAACCAATCAAGTACATGTGGGTAATAGTTTTTGAGCGTCGTGGTAATTTTGTTGGTTAAATTAACGCGGTCTTGTACAAGCTTACGGCGATATTCAACAAGTTGAGTAAGGCGTCTTACCTTTTCGGTATCTGGTGTGATAACGTTTAACTTACTCATGTGGAGTTGTAGAATTTCTACCTGAATGGCCGCATCTGTTGGGTCATCTTTTGCGCCGCTGTGCGTAAATGCTTTTCGGTATTTAGCCACAGTCGAGGGATTGATTGTAAACAGAACAATGTGTTCAAATTTACTTAATGCGTAAATCAGTGGCCCTTTCTTTAACTCACAAGCAACGGCAACAGCTTGTCCGTTGTATTTTTCTTTTAACGCATTAGCCCAAGCATTAATTGCATTAGGTTGTGATGAAATAACCGATAAATGTTGAGTATGGATGTGTAAATCAACTTCACAAATATCGTGTTTACGGTCTGCCCAATCGATGCCGATAAGGGCGGCAAAATCTGAGACGTTAAACGCTTTCATTTTTGGCCTCCTAGAGGTAAAGTAAGTGTTGGAATATGGCAGTGGTATTGTTTCTCGCAGGTCTTATAGATAGTCGGTTTGGCGACAATCCCTGAGTATGCGTAGTGAAACAAGTGACTTCTGTTGCTCCGAAAGTCTTGTTAAAAGCATCGAATGTTTTCGCTCAAATATTCGTAAGCAACAGAAGCATATTCCACCGTTTAGTGAGTTAAGTAAACTGGCTAATTAGTGGAACGGTCTAACTATAAGGCGCTTAAACGGAAAAATTACAGTTGGCTCGCGCTTCGCGCATTTTAGCCAAACTGTATTTTTCCGCTTAGCTTGGCGTTATTTTTCTAGATAGCAGAGTTAACATCCATACTTTTATGCAGCACACGTACAATTAATATTTGATTAACTTTATGTTCTTTGTAATAAATTACGTGGCTAGCTTGAGGATATTTACTGTAACCCTCTTTGATGTAATCACAGTTTATTCCTAACTCTGGCTCCTCAGCTAATAATCGAAATGTGCTATCTAATATTTTTAAATAATCATTTCGTTGCGTGGTTCCCCATGTAAGTTGAGTGTATCGAGCTATTTTAATTAAGTCTGATTTCGCTTTAGCGGATAATACTAATTTTTCCATTAGTGATTTTCGTTATCTAATTCTGTTAATAAAGAATCATAACTGTAATCAGCTATACCGCTTTGTTCGCCTTGAATAAGCATATTGCGTAAATTTAATAGTTTAGTTTCTTGATCTTCTAAAGCTCTTAATCCAGCTCTAACAATTTCACTTGCTGAGCCATAACGTCCAGTTTTAAGTTGTTGGTTTATAAACTGATCAAAATGATCGCCTAGTGTAACGCTTGTATTTTTAGCCATAATTTAAAACCTCGTTAGTACCTATATGTAATACATTATGGTATAAGAAACAGAACAAGTCACTTAAAAGGACAAATAACAGTTGCCTCTCGCTTCACGTATTTTAGCCTAACTGTATTTTTCCGTTTAGCTTTGGTTGGTATGACTATGTAACTTAACCTTAGTTCTGGATAAGCTAAGCACGTCAATGTCACGATTTTTGCGCATATCTGCGTTGCCTGCATGGACGTAGGTACTTGGTTTTTGTCTGGAACTAAAAAACCGTTAATTTGCTACTAATAGCTCGCTATTAGGTACGCAAACTTGCCTTGATTCACTCAAAACTTATAACATTGATATATAACTACATAAGCAATACGATTTTTCTATAATAAGCAATTGAAAAATATAACTTTATCTGTGTTGCTAGTACATCCGTTATCCAGAACTCAGGTTAACTTAAGAATTATGATGCAACCTGAGAATCCAGCGACAGAATTAAGGCAATTAATCAATGATGCTCGTTGGGCAATTTGGTCATTTGTCATTATTAATATTATTGTGTTGTTTTTCTATTTTGTTGACGGGCTTGTTAATCAGTTTGTATTTGTCGCATTATTCATTCAGGCTTTTTTATTTGTAGTTTGGCTACTTCCTGTATTTAACTCTTAGTTTTTTATAAAAAACTAAGAGTTAAATATGCATTAAGCGCCGCGATTGACACATTATTCAGGTGCAACAGACCTGATCAACAAACCCTAAACATATTAAACAGCTTAACTACTAACTTATGAAATAAAAGTGATATAATCACAAGCAGTAGTTCATTTACCCATAACCAAAATATTATGACTCTATTTGAAAAAATTCGCTGTTTATTAACGTTTGGCCAAGGTGTAGCATTACCGCTCCCTGAGCTTACAGCTGAAACTGTACCTACTGAGCTATTTAAACAATGGTTTGACGACGCAAATAAGTCTGGAATACTACTTCCCGAGGCAATGTCAGTATCAAGCGTAAGCAGTTGCGGACAACCTAGCGCTAGGATGGTATTACTTAAGGAGTACAATGAAGAAGGTTTTGTTTTCTATACTAACTATGGCAGTAGAAAGAGCCAAGAATTAAGCGAGAATACTAAAGTGGCTTTGTTGTTTCATTGGAATGTGCTGCAGCGCCAAGTTCGTATTGAGGGCACAGTAGAAAAAGTATCACCAGAGCAGTCAGCCAAGTACTTTCATAGCAGAGATATAGGCAGCCAAATAGGTGCATGGGCATCTCATCAAAGCAAAGCATTATCACACGACAATCAGCTAAAAGAACAATTCGAGCATTACCAAGCATTATTTAAAGATAAAGAAGTACCTTTACCAGAGTTCTGGGGTGGGTGGCGTGTAAAGCCTCATTATGTTGAGTTCTGGCAAGGTAGAGCTAGTCGTTTGCACGATCGCCTATGTTTTGAAAAGCAAGGTGGCAATTGGCAACACGCAAAGCTACAGCCATAAATGTAGTTTAATTTACGGTCATATTAATGATAATAAATATCATTTAAATGTTTATGCTATAATAATTAATCAAAGCCTTATTTCTAAACAATAGACTGCATGCTTAAATACATTTTTTGGGTTATCTTATTTTTCATCAACTCCCTGCCTAGCTCAAACGCTTCTGAGTTAATTGTTGGCATTGAACCTTTCCCGCCGATATTCAATGAGAATGGCGAGGGACTGGGTGCCGAATTACTTAAGGCGATCTCAAATAGTTCTGAGCTTAATTTTGAAATTCAAGTCATGACTTATGCAAGAGCGAAAAAAGAGCTAGAAAATAAACGCATTGATATTTTAGGTATTATTCCTAAAGGCCTAGAGACCAAAGACTTTTATCTTTATGCGTTAGAACTTGATTGGCATTTCAATAATCATGTAGACATTTATAGTAGCGATGAACAATATTTAAATATAAACGCCCTATCCAATCAAAGCCTAGGAACACTTGTGGGTAATGCAGCCTTTTTTTCAGAAACTTTAGATATTCCTTTAGAAAAATTTATTGAAGTAGCTAGCCTTGAGCAATTAGTTAAAATGATGGCTAAGAAACGCTTAAAGGCTATTGTTTTTGAAAGATATAGCGTTATAACTAGTATTCAACGCTATATAAAACAACCTATTTACTATCGCTTTTTAACCATTGTACCTGCAACTTTAGCCGTAACAAATACCGAAAAAGGTCAAGCGTTAAAGCAATTACTTGATCGCTATATAAAAGAAGTCACTGCGGTTACTCCTTTTCAGCGCCAGGGGAATTATCATACCCTTCCTACACAGGGCCAAGTCCCATTAATCTAAAGCTAGATTTAAAGTAAAATAATGCAACGGTTTGTAAATTAACGAAAAAAGCCAGCTTTAGTGCTGGCTTGATTATTGTTGAGTATGTCACTTTATATTTTACGGTCCAACAAGTGCTAATAAAATACCTGCAGCCACTGCAGAGCCTAAAACTCCTGCCACATTTGGACCCATTGCATGCATTAATAAAAAGTTGTGAGGATTAGCTTCTAAGCCAACTTTATTCGCGACTCTTGCAGCCATTGGTACAGCAGAAACTCCCGCAGCTCCAATTAGTGGGTTTATTGGATCTTTGCTAAATTTATTCATTAACTTGGCCATTAATACCCCTGAAGCAGTGCCAATAGAAAAAGCAACTGCACCTAACGCCAATATACCTATAGTTTCAACGTTTAAAAACGCTTCTGCACTTAACTTTGAACCAACGCCTAAACCTAGAAATATTGTCACTATATTAATTAATTCATTTTGTGCAGTTGAGCTTAAGCGTTCAACCACACCACATTCGCGCATTAAGTTACCTAAACAAAACATCCCAACAAGTGGCGTTGCTGAAGGTAAAAAGAATACGGTCATTAGTAACACAGCTAACGGAAATACGATTTTTTCTATTTTAGTAACAGGGCGCAATTGTGCCATTACAATTTGGCGTTCTTCATTAGTTGTTAACGCTTTCATAATAGGTGGTTGAATAATAGGTACTAAAGCCATATAAGAGTATGCTGCCACAGCAATTGCACCTAGTAGCTCTGGTGCTAATTTCGAGGCTAAAAATATTGCCGTAGGACCGTCGGCACCACCTATGATTGCAATTGCCGATGCATCTTGCATGGTAAATTCAATACCAGGAATTGCATTTAACGCTATCGCACCAAATAGCGTAGCAAATATACCAAACTGGGCTGCAGCACCTAAAAATAACATTTTAGGGTTGGCAATTAATGCACCAAAATCGGTCATTGCGCCAACACCCATAAAAATTAACAGCGGGAAAATCCCAGTATCAATCCCTGCGTAATAAATATAATGCAGTAAACCACCAACTTCTGAAAAACCAGCTAAAGGTATGTTAGTTAAAATAGCACCAAAACCCATTGGCAATAACAGTAGTGGTTCAAACTTTTTTGCTATTGCTAAGAATAACAATAAGCAACCCACAAGCATCATTATTACTTGGCCAAGCTCAAAATTAGCTAGCCCAGTTGACAACCATAATGTAATTAACGACTCCATTATTGTTTCCTACGCTAATGTAATTAATGGGTCGCCAACAGAGACAGAGTCGCCTTCTTTAGCGTTTACAGCCACAATTTCACCGCTATTAACCGCGCGAACTTCTGTTTCCATTTTCATTGCTTCCATAATTATAACCACTTCACCTGCTTCAACCGTGTCACCTTTATTTACAAGCACTTTAAAAATGTTGCCTGCTAATGGTGCATTTAATGTTTCGCCTGCACTAATAGGTGCAGACTGTTTTAACGGCTCTCCACCTGATGCAGGGGTTACGCTATCGATAGAGCCTCCAGGCGCCACGATAACATCGTAAACTTTACCATCAACACTTACTGCGTAGTTTTCAGTTGCTGTAGCACTAACAGGCGCGGAAGCGCTTTTAACTGAAGGTGCCTTTGTTGGAACTGGCTCAAAAGCATCTGGGTTATTTCTATTTTCTAAAAATTTTAAGCCTATCTGTGGAAATAACGCGTATGTTAATACATCATCAATCACATCATCAGCCAACTTTATGCCTTTTTCAGCGGCAATTTCAGTTAACTCAACTGATAAAGTTTCAACTTCAGGCTTAAGTAAATCGGCAGGACGACAAGTAATAGCTTCACCGCCATCTAAAACACGGGCTTGTAGCTCAGTGTTAACTTTATCAGCAGTTGCACCATACTCGCCTTTAAGTACACCTGCCGTTTCCTTAGTAATTGTTTTATATCGCTCGCCAGTGAGAACATTAAGCACTGCTTGTGTACCTACAATTTGAGAAGTTGGTGTTACTAGAGGGATATAACCAAGATCTTTTCTTACTTTAGGTATTTCAGTTAACACTTCATCTAACTTATCAGCAGCGCCCTGCTCTTTTAACTGGCTTTCCATGTTTGTTAACATACCACCAGGAACTTGTGCTAATAATATTCGTGCATCAATTCCTTTTAAACTACCTTCAAAAGCCGCATATTTCTCTCTTACATCCCTGAAGTATGCCGCAACTTCCGCAAGTTTAACCATATCTAAACCAGTGTCACGCTCAGTACCTTCAACAATTGAAACAATCGTTTCAGTGGGTGAGTGCCCGTATGTTTGGCTCATTGATGAAATAGAAGTATCAATAACATCAATATCCGCATCAATCGCTTTCATATGAGTGGCAACACTTAGCCCTGTAGTAGCGTGGCAATGCAAAGCGATAGGTAAAGCAACAGTTTCTTTTAATCGACCAATTAATTCAGCTGCATCATAAGGCTTTAATAAGCCAGACATATCTTTAATACAAAGCGAATGTGCCCCCATATCTTCAAGCTGTTTTGCCATTGTTAACCAGCCTTCCAATGTATGCACAGGGCTTTCGGTATAACTTAAGGTACCTTGCGCATGTGCACCTACTTTAACAGCAGCCTTAATTGATGTTTGTAAGTTACGAACATCATTCATTGCATCAAAGATACGAAATACGTCTACACCATTAACATGTGCACGTTCTACAAATTTTTCAACAACATCGTCTGCATAGTGGCGGTAGCCTAAAATATTTTGCCCACGAAATAACATTTGTTGCTTAGTATTTGGCATCGCTTTTTTTAGTGCTCGAATACGCTCCCATGGGTCTTCTCCTAAATAGCGAATACACGCATCAAAAGTTGCTCCTCCCCAAGATTCAATAGACCAAAAACCTATTTCATCAAGTTTAGGTGCGATAGGTAGCATATCTTCTAAACGTAATCGGGTAGCCAATAACGATTGATGACCATCCCTTAAGACAACTTCAGTTATACCTAGTGGTTTTGACATATGTTTATACTCCCATTACTTTTTAGAATGTTGCTGACGATACTTAGTAACTGCTGAACTAATTGCAGCAACGACACTAGGTGAAACACCATCTTGCACTTCATTTTTATTCGTTGAGTTTGGTTGCGATCCTCGCTGAACTACAGGATCAGGATAGGCATGCGCTAGTCTCACTAAAACAGTGTTGATAAAAACAACGAGTAAACCTAAAAAAGTAAACACGAAGACCATACCAGTTAGCATTAATGTGCCAGCTTCAGTAAAAAGTTGCGTTAAGTTATCCATTTTCTCTCATTCAACAGATTATTATAGAATTAGAATAATCACTCCAATCACTAAAAAGCAACTTAAATATTAAAAAAACATCCGATTTCATAAAAATAATATCATGTCAAGAGTTAACACGAACAAAAAGCGCTATATATTCACTGTTATTTGATATTTATTCATATTTGATATAACAAAAAAGACATTGTATACAATAGAAACCCCTTTAATTTAAAAGCTTTTAAGTGAATAAAAGTATTTTGTATATTATTTTAAAGATCATATAAAAATAGCATTAAATAAAATCATACCAGTTTTATTAATTAAGTGATCTATTTTATACGCAGTGAAAACGGTCAAAATACAAGGCATTTTTTTTTATAACTAGTTGTTCAGGGCAATGATGCTCCTGCATTGCCCACATAAGCTACATCCTTGTAGCGATAATTCTAAAATAAATAACGTAGTAGTTGATTGTTTTAACCTGTAGCAATGTTCACATCGTTAGTGAGGTTGATATAAAGATGAAAGTGGATCAGTGTCTCAAAAGCCAGCTTTTGATAGAAAAGAACACAAGTAGACGCTAAAACGCTTGTTGAATAGCTGCGCTTATTTCGAGCTAGGAGTAATTATAAAATTGAAGACGAAAAAAAACCAGCCATAGGCTGGTTTTTCTAAGTGGCGGACGCGGCAGGAGTCGAACCTGCGACCGCCTGGTTCGTAGCCAGGTACTCTATCCAGCTGAGCTACGCGTCCGCGGTCTTAAAATTTCTTTATACAGCCTTAAAAGAAGCTGTTCTTCATTATTTTACCACTTGAAGAAAAGTGGCGGACGCGGCAGGAGTCGAACCTGCGACCGCCTGGTTCGTAGCCAGGTACTCTATCCAGCTGAGCTACGCGTCCGCAATTAATCATTATTTAATATCCTGTTAATAGGATAGCGAACCAGTTCGTAGCCATCATTGCCTAATATTTCTATCCAGCAACTAAACTACCAGTTCACATTAATCATTATTTAATATCCTGTTAATAGGATAGCGAACCAGTTCGTAGCCATCATTGCCTAATATTTCTATCCAGCAACTAAACTACCAGTTCACATTAATCATTATTTAATATCCTGTTAATAGGATAGCGAACCAGTTCGTAGCCATCATTGCCTAATATTCCTATCCAGCAACTAAACTACCAGTTCACATTAATCATTATTTAAATTCCTGATAAAAGGAATGGCGGTGAGGGAGGGATTCGAACCCTCGATCCGGGATAAACCAGATACTCCCTTAGCAGGGGAGCGCCTTCGGCCACTCGGCCACCTCACCAGTGGGTGCGAATATTAATGGATATTGAAAATATGTCAAACGATTTTTTACCTTTTAATATCGTTTGCCGAGAATTCACCCAACTCGCTTAATTTTCAAGCATGAAATGGCGGTTTTATTTAATTTTTATTGTTTGTTGTGTAAATCAGATAATAAAAAAGTCGACCTAAGTCGACTTTTTTATTTAAAATTTATTGCCAGTTGGCTCACTTTCACCTTTTTCGGATTGTATTCGCATATAAATTTCTTCGCGATGTACCGATACTTCTTTAGGCGCATTAACACCAATACGTACTTGGTTACCCTTTACACCTAATACTGTTACTGTGACTTCATCACCTATCATCAAGGTTTCGCCAACGCGACGCGTTAATATTAACATTCTCTATTTCCTTTTATAAAACGGGATCCACTAAATCGTTAAGCTAGTATTAAATTTAGTTTAAACTTTGAATTTATGCGCGATTAAAATGTAATTAATTATGAATTAAAATAATTACCTAGGCCATCTTTACAGTTAACAGACAATTAAACACCACTTTAACTGACCAAACATTAACTAAAATGTACTATTGTGCGACATTGTTCAATTCTAGTAGATTATATATTAGCAGGCTTCCGTATGCTAGACATACAATAACTTGGTATTTAAAAATTCAAAAAATATAAAAATTAATAGTCTACTTAGCAATCGTTAATTTCAGTGATAAAAAAGGAACATTAAAAAATGTTCCTTTTTCATGTCAAAAACAAAACGTATTAATTTAGCCTTTCGGTTAACCAAGGTGTAACGCTTTCTAATGCACTAGCTATGTTTTCTGGCTGGCTACCACCAGCTTGAGCCATATCTGGCCTTCCGCCGCCTTTACCCCCCACTTGTTGGGCAACTAGATTAACCAAGTCCCCTGATTTTACTTTTCCAATAAGATCCTTTGTAACGCCAGCAATTAATCCTACCTTGCCTTCGTTTGCTGTCGCCAACATGATAATGCCTGAGTTCATTTTTACTTTCAGCTCATCAACCATACCGCGTAAGTCTTTTGATGGGACATCTTTCAATTCGGCAATTAAACATGTTATGCCATTAATAGTAATTGCTTCAGATAATAAATCAGTTCCGGCTTGAGCCGCCAACTGTTGCTTTAATTTAGTTAATTCACGTTCAAGCGTCTTACTTCTAGTGATAAGTTGATCTACTTTCTCTGTCACATTGCCCACATCACTTTTAACCGCATGCGCTATCGATGTTAAAACGCCTTCTTGATTATCAATATATTCTAAGGCAGCTTCAGCCGTTACAGCTTCAATTCTTCGCACACCTGCTGCAATACCTGACTCAGATGTAATTTTGAATAACCCTATTTCACCAGTACTGTTAACATGTACCCCACCACAAAGCTCGGTTGAAAAGCCACCTAAGGTAACCACTCGTACCTCATCATCATATTTTTCACCAAATAACGCCATGGCTCCTTTTGCCTTAGCTGCCTCAATAGGCATAAGCTCAGTATCACGTTGATGGTTTTTACGAATTTCACTATTAACTAAGCGTTCGATTACTTTTAATTCTTTTGCAGTAACACCTTCGAAGTGTGAAAAATCAAACCTTAATTTTTCATTATCGACTAATGAACCTTTTTGAGTAACATGAACACCCAAAACAGTTCTAAGTGCAGCGTGTAGAATATGAGTAGCTGTATGGTTTTTAACAATAGCCTGACGACGTTCAACATTAATGTGTGCATTTACACGTGCATTTAACTGTATAGTGGTTCTAGCAATACCTTTATGTGCGAAAGCATTACCCACCTTCACAGTATCTAACACTTCAAAAACACCTTGCGATGTTTCGATATAACCGCTATCACCTACTTGGCCACCTGACTCAGCATAGAAAGGGGTATTATCTAAAATAACAACGCCTTGCTCACCATCTGATAACTGGGAAACATTTCCTTCACTATTAAAAAGTTCAATTACTGTCGCAGAGAACTGATCATTGGTATAACCTTTAAATGAAGTATATTTGTCTGTCTTTAACTGTTCATTATAGTCAGTAGCAAATTGGCTCGCTTGCTGCGCTCGCTGTCGCTGCTTTTTCATCGCTACGTCAAAGCCGTCATGATCAATTTTTAATTGACGCTCTCTGGCAATATCAGCTGTTAAGTCTGCTGGGAATCCATAAGTATCATATAACTTAAAAACATCTTCGCCTGAAATAGTATCGCCTGTTAATTGCGTAAGCATATCTTCTAATAATGCCATACCACGGTCGAGCGTACGGCTAAACTGCTCTTCTTCAATTCGGAGTATTTTTTCGATTACAGCTTGTTGACTAACTAATTCAGGATAAGCGTCACCCATCTGTTTCACTAATGACGCCACTAATTGATGAAAAAAATGAGATTGAGCTTCAAGCTTATGACCATGACGAACAGCACGACGAATAATACGGCGTAATACATAACCTCGGCCTTCATTTGATGGCATAACGCCGTCAACCACTAAGAAGCTACATGAACGTATATGGTCTGCAATAACACGTAAAGATTTGTGCTCTAGATCATCACAGTTTAAAAGCGTAGCAGTATCTTGTATTAAACCTTGGAATATATCAATTTCATAATTGCTATGAACACCCTGCAAAATAGCAGAAATTCGCTCTAACCCCATACCTGTGTCTACAGAAGGTTTAGGCAATGGCTTCATTTCACCGTCTGCTTGACGATTAAATTGCATAAAAACGATATTCCAGATTTCGATAAATCGATCACCATCTTCATCTGGTGAGCCTGGAGGGCCTCCAAAAATATCGTCGCCATGGTCATAAAATATTTCACTACAAGGGCCACAAGGACCTGTGTCTCCCATTGACCAAAAATTATCAGACTCATATTTTTTGTCAGGAGAGCTGTCACCAATACGAATAATTTTATCTGCAGGTACTCCTATTTTATCAGCCCAAAGCGCATAAGCTTCATCGTCAGTTTCATATACAGTGACTAACAGTTTTTCTTTTGGCAAACCTAAAACTTGCGTTAAAAATTCCCAAGCATAACTAATAGCCTCTTCTTTAAAGTAATCACCAAAACTAAAATTGCCTAACATTTCAAAAAAAGTGTGATGACGAGCTGTATAGCCTACATTCTCTAAGTCGTTATGTTTTCCACCAGCGCGTACACAGCGCTGTGAAGAAGTCGCACGAGTATAGCTGCGTTTTTCAGCGCCTAAAAACACATCTTTAAATTGCACCATACCGGCGTTAGTAAATAACAAAGTAGCGTCATTACCTGGAACAAGAGAACTACTTGGTACTATTTGATGCTGTTTGGTGGCAAAAAAATCTAAAAATGCCTGACGTAATTCGGCGCTGGTTTTAATCATGGGTACTTCCATTGGGTTTATTTTAAATTGGTTCATGTTTCAGCTTTAATACTGTAATAATTTCATCATTTGAAAAACCACGGTATTGAAGAAACCTTATTCGTTTGGCTTTTTCTTTGTTGCTTTCTATAGGTGAACACCCAAAACGTTTGCTATAAGCACTGTCAGCTAGCTCATACCAATCAACTTGATGTTCTTCCTTGGCTAACAAAATTACAGATGTATCTAGCCCTTTTTGTTTCAATTCATTCTCAATAAAACGCCAGCCGTAGCCTTTGTTAATGCGTTGCCGTATTAAGCTATCAGCAAAACGCTCATTACTGAGGTAGTTTTTCTCTAATAAATAGTTGATAACCTCGTCAAAATCTTCCGCAGGGTAATCACGCAGTAACAGCTTGTTTTTTAATTCTTTTATCGAATGTTCTCGCCGTGATAAAAGGTCAACAGCAGTATGTAATATGGTTTTATTCAAAAGAGAAAATATGATTGTTAATTTAAGGCCACTATTTTACCCATAAAGCAATAAAAATAACCAGTAAAAGTAGCTAATCGCATTATTAAATCCAAGTTAGTAGAATAACTTTTTACTTTCAGCGACGATTCGAGCAAAATAGAGATAATCACCCGACAAACAATCAATAAAAACAGGGAACAGTATGAAGGAAATGTTAAGCCACCTTTATCGTTTTTGCGTCTTGATAATACTAGCGATCACTATACAAGCATGCGGTAGTGATACACCTGATCCAAAAGCTGGTTATTCAATATCCGCAGATGTCAGTCGGATTAATTTCACACATGAAGAATTAGCCGAACCAACCCAATCGTTTTCAATTGCTGTTAACTACAGTGGCGACGGTCTTCTTATTGGCTATGCGCCAAACAGCCAACCTGTACCTTGGCTAAACTTTCGTACTGAAAAATTAACAGATACCACTGCGAACGTTATTGTTGAATTAGCTAATGTAAGTAACTATCAGCAAAACCTTTATCAAACCACACTACGTTTATCTACCGGCGACGTTCAAAATGCAGCCTTAGTTCATCATGATATTGATGTTTCATTATTAATTGCTAAATTATTAAGCTTTAGTGCTACTTTGGGTGAAACATCAATAGACAGCCAAACTATCGAGTTATCTATAGACAGTGCAAACTGGAACTTTGGTACTGATGTTGATTGGTTAACTGTTGAAGCAGAAACAATCGATGGTGAAACAACCCTTACAATTACGCCTACAATTATTGAGCTTGATCAGCCTGAATTATACCAAGGAAATATAATAATCACTGAAAATGCTAGTGGTGATGTCGATAACATTCCGGTTGAATTAGGTATTGATAATTTATATTTAGTAGCAAGCCAACCATCCGTAGCGTTTACTCAAGCGCTTAACGTTAAAGCGTTAACACAAAGCTTAAAAATTAATACGAATAGCATCGAAGCCGTACAATGGCAGGCAAGCAGTGATCAATCATGGTTAATCGTCTCTAAATCAGATACCAATACGCTTAATATTTCTGTTGATCAGACTAAAATCCCCAATGACGAATTTAACAATGCTTTAATCACTGTGTCAGCGATTGAAAACCCAGCAATCATTAGTGCTGAAATTCCAGTCTCATTATTTAATAGCGACTTGATTGTTGAAAACACCGTAATTAGTGACTTACCCGTTAATAATAATGCATTAATTTCGGCAATTAATAAGCCATACTTTTATGTTGCAGTAAAAAATGAATTGCACACTTACCATCAATATACCGGTGAGTTAATAAACACAGTTACCGTTTCTCCTGTTGATAGTTTACTAGAACAACTAATTCTTCACCCTAACGGTAAAACCTTATTAGCCAAAGCCGCTGTTACTACAACCACTGATGACACAAGCACTACAACAACACATCGCTTTAAAATTAATTTAGTCGATGATAGCGTAACAGAGTTAATTGATAGTACGACGGAGTATGAGCCTTTAACTTTTGTAACCTTTGCTGGCCGTCATTTTGTTGTAACACAAGCATTAGAGTTTGCTGATGAAAACTTAAACCGCTTATATTGGGATAGCGCTAACGCATTTAATGCTATTAGTGTTGACCAAGCAAGTGAAACAGATGCACTTTATGCGTTAGATGGTGCTAATTCAACATTTAAAAAAATCACCGCTAGAGTCAATGACTTTACTACAAATAAAATTATTCCCAAAATAACAACCGAGTATCGCCCTGAGTCATTACCTGAAAATGGTACGATTGCAAACTTCATTGTTAGTGATAATGAGGCTGCAATTTTTCTTAACAGTGCGACCAGTGAATGGATAACGATTGAAGATGAAAGCTATACAGATAATGGCTTATTAACACAAACAGAAGGCAATACAACTTTAGCGGTTAATAAAGATAAACATGGCAATATAGCATTTACTCGCTTTGATCCTGTAACAGGCATTATTGTGGATATTTATAGTCAACAAGCTAATCCATTAAATACTATTATTACTAATGGTCAAGTGCCGCAAGCAGTTGCAATAACCCAAGACAATAAGCAATTGGTTATTCAAGCTAATAATCAAGTAGAGCTTGTCGCCTTAGAAACTATAACTGTTTCTAATAATAATCTTGAATTCGTTGGTACATTTGGTGATAGCAATATAAGTGAACAAACAATCACACTAAATAATATAGGTTCACAGTGGTTTGCTACAAGTAGTGTAAACTGGTTATCGTTAACCCAAACTACCATTGATGAACAAGAAAGCTTAACACTCGCAATTGATACTAGCCTAATCTCAGGCTGGGGTTTATATACTGGCGTTGTCACTATAGTTGACCCCGATACTGGTAATAATATCGAGATAGTAGTAGAGCTAGCAATTGATGAAGTGAGGCTATTTGCCAATTACCCTACACTAAGCTTTGATCAACAAGTTGACCGTTCGTTATTATCACAAACAGTAAAAGTGAATACGAATAAGGCAACTAATGTAGCGTGGCAAGCAACAACCAATGTAAATTGGTTAATGCTCAACGAAGATAGTATTAATAATACCCTAACAGTAACCGTAGACCCTAACTTGGCAGCAAATGGTACACACTATGCAGAAATTAAGTTAACACCTACCTCACTTGATGAAAGCGTTGAAGGGTTAATTTCAGTTAGTTTTACTAAAGGTAATTACGATACTACACAACAATCGGAGATAAGTGTTTCTGATGTAACTCCTAATCAAGATGGCTTTGCCTTAGACCCATTACGCCCATACATTTATGTAGCACAATTCGATAACATTGATGTGTATAATTTAATTGATGGTAGTAAAGTAACCACTATTGCTTCGCCACTCGAAGGTTTAGATTTAATTAATTTAGTGATCCACCCTAATGGCTCACTTCTGTTGGCTGCTAATATCGAAACTTACCTTGATGATGAAGAAAAAGAGCAACAACGCGTTAATCATTATCAAGTTAACCTTGATAGTTTTTCAATTAACGAACTTGATAGTGAACAGATAGATATAAGCTACCTACCAGAAAAAATAGCCATAATTGATGGTAAGGCAATTGTTATAACCCAAGCAATGGAATATGCCAATATGGCATTAACCGTACAGTCTTGGAATACAGCGGAAGCATTTTTCACTACAACTATGCACAAGATACCTAATAACAACCACTTGTTAGCATATAACCAAAACAATGCATCTATCATTGAGAGTGCATTAAAAGTGAACGTTTTTGCAACTAATACCATTAGTTCAACAGTAGTAACTGCATCACCAGATGTAAATTACTTAGTTTATGGTTTGCCTAATATAACAACGAGTAATAATGGTATAGAATTATATAGCGCAAACTCAGCTACTGAGTGGTCAAGTTATACCAATAATGGCTACGTTAGAAATGGAGTTTTACC
Source organism: Thalassotalea piscium (assembly GCF_030295935.1). Taxonomy (NCBI): domain Bacteria; kingdom Pseudomonadati; phylum Pseudomonadota; class Gammaproteobacteria; order Alteromonadales; family Colwelliaceae; genus Thalassotalea; species Thalassotalea piscium. Next base: position 1,082,558 of record NZ_AP027362.1, on the reverse strand, counting down.
TTCCTCACAAACCATTTCAACCATAAAAGTGCATACCGACAGTGCTGACAACAGCTATGTATATCGTAAAACCTTTATCAACGGTTATGGTGAAGCACACACCCTTACACAGTACGATAGTCAGCAACAACAGGTCGATTTTTCAGCGTATAGTGCAGGCTCAAATAACGTACTGATCTCGCCCACTTACCACCGTTTAATCCACTTTGATGGTGAGAAGTTAGTGATGGACTTCACCAAGCAATAATATCAAATGTAATAACACCTAGAGGGCTAAATTATTAGCCTTTTAGTGTTAATTAGACAGATAGATAATTACTGTTTTTACGGGTGGACTTTGCTGTCACGGATGACGGTAGTACGGTAATGCAGGAGCAATTGTCGATAAGCCCATCAAGTATTACGGTATGTTAAGTTGATTGATAAGCATGTTTTGTTTTGACGGCGTAAACGCCGACCTACAGTTTTTAGAAGAACTATTTTTGTAGGTTGGGCTTTAGCCCATCAAAGATGACGGTAGTACGGTAATGCAGGAGTAATTGCCCATAAGCCCATCAAGTATTACGGTATGTTAAGTTGATTGATAAGCATGTTTTGTTTTGACGGCGTAAACGCCGACCTACAGTTTTTAGAAGAACTATTTTTGTAGGTTGGGCTTTAGCCCATCAAAGATGACGGTAGTACGGTAATGCAGGAGTAATTGCCCATAAGCCCATCAAGTATTACGATATGTTAAGTTGATTGATAAGCATGTTTTGTTTTGACGGCGTAAACGCCGACCTACAATATACTTACTTTGTAGGTTGGGCTTTAGCCCATCAAAGATGTTTTGTAACTCAGACTTTCAACAACCATGACATTTGACGGCAAAAATACCGAACTACAAAAGATTAGCAACCCTATTATTTCTGACGGCATAACACTCAAGTGATGTTATTAGCCAAGTTCAAACGCTATTTGCTGTAGCTCTTTAGTTTCATCGCCCAAACCAATATGAACCCCTAAAAGCCTAACTGCTTTGCCATTACCTCTACTAATCGCTTCTTTCAATAACGCCGTAAAAATGTCGCTATCATAATGTTGAAATTTAAATTCTTTGGTGGTTTGCTGAAAGTCTTTAAACTTTACTTTTACACCTAATTTACTAATTTCTCTTGTATTAATATAACCATTTGCGCGCCTTTTAAGTTCAGGTATTAATGTTGTATGCATAAATTGACTTAACTGTTCAAAGTCACAAACATCTTGTGCAAAGGTACGCTCTACCCCTACCGATTTTCGTACTCTTGTTACCTCTACTTCTCGATTATCAATACCATGGCACTTTTGCCATAACGACACTCCTAGTCTTCCAAACTGGCTTACTAATACGTGCTCTTGCGCTTTAATGATATCTTTACCTGTCTCAAAGCCATTAGCTTTGAGCTTTTCAAAAGTAACTTTTCCTACACCCGGTATTTTGTTCAGTGGCATATTTTTAATAAAATCGGAAATGTCGTTAGGTGTAATAACAAACTGACCATTTGGCTTATTTAGATCAGAAGCAACCTTAGCCAAAAACTTAACTGGAGCAATACCTGCCGAAGCGGTTAAGTTAAGCTCAGTAAATATAGAATGCCTAATATCTTGAGCAATTAAGGTTGCAGAACCATTAAATAACGTGCAATGAGTTACATCAAGATAAGCTTCATCAAGAGAAAGAGGCTCTATCTTATCAGTATATCTTAAGAAAATAGATCGGAGCTGGGCGCTTATAGACTTATATACTTCCATGCGCCCAGGTAAAATAATAAGATCAGGGCACTTTCTCAATGCCACACTGTTGGGCATAGCTGAACGAACACCATATTTTCGTGCGATATAGTTACAGGTAGACAATACCCCTCTCGAGTTAGCTTTACCCCCAACTGCGACTGGTTTTTGTGCTAATTCAGGCTTATCTCTAATTTCAACAGAAACATAAAAAGCATCCATATCTACATGTATTATTTTACGTAATGCACTCATAATAATAGCAACGGAAATAAACTGTATATAAATACAGTTTACCTTTATAATTACAAAGATCAATGCTAAAGATAACTTCACTTTACTCGTGCGATCAGTTAATTTGTATTAGCCTCTAAACACAAAGTTCAACAGATCCAAACGAGCTTAACTCTTATGTTTAAAAATTATTATTTATTTCGTTGGTTATATTTATTATTGGTATTAGTTACCGTTAATTTACAAGCTCATACACTAGACAACATAAATGCCCAACTGAATATCCTGCCAGATCATCAATACCAGTTAATCATTGAGGTAGATACCTTTCATCTGGCAAAAGACACGCTCAATTACCAAGGGAGCGATGCAGCGCTAATCAATAAACTTTCAGCATTATCGTTAATAGAGTTAAAGCGATTACTTGATAAAATTAGACAGTCAATTCAACAAAATAGTTACATTTACTTTGATGATAATAAAATGGCTTTAAATGTATTCTCAGGCCTTAGCGTGGCCGAGTTTAAATCAATGTTAACAGCATATAATACTTATACTTTTTCACTATCTTCAACAGGCACTATACCTCCTGCAACTAAGCACCTAGCTGTTCGTTTTGCACCTGAATTAGGTAATGTTGTACTCACTGTTGCTAAGCCCAGTAAGGATCTTGTAACGATGAATAGCCTTAGTGCGAAAATAGCAATAAACGATATAGCTAATAATGCTATAAAGATAAATAGGTTAGAGACTTTTATGCAATATTTGTATCAAGGCTATGTTCACATTGTGCCTAAAGGCTTAGATCATATTCTCTTTGTATTAGCACTTTTTTTATTAGCACGAAAAACCTCAACACTACTTTGGCAAATAAGTGTGTTTACCCTTGCTCATACCATTACCTTGGCTTTAGGCATTTACAATGTCATTAATCTACCAAGCAATATTGTTGAGCCTTTAATTGCCTTATCTATCGCTTACGTGGCCGTTGAAAATATTTATCAGCAACAAATAAGTCGATGGCGTTTACCTTTAATTTTTGCTTTTGGGCTATTACACGGTCTTGGCTTTGCTTCTGTATTACTAGCACTTGGCTTACAAAAAGAGCAGTTTGTTACTAGCTTAGTTGCCTTTAATATTGGTGTTGAAATAGGACAGCTTAGCGTTGTACTTGTCGCTTTTGCCTTACTTGGCTGGTTTTATAAAAAAGACTGGTATCATAAACGTATCGTTTTGCCATTAAGTTTATTAATCGCTATCGTTGGTTTATATTGGTTTATTGAACGCATTATTTAGCTGTTATTATTTATATTAATTTGCACAATTAATAAAGCCGCTAGTTAGCGGCTTTATATTTATAAGTTTACCCACAAACGCTAGGGTTAAATATTTTTAATACTTATTCGTTCTTTCTCAGCCGCTAAACGCTCTCTTTCTTGACGTTTTTCGCAAGGGTTATCGCAGTCACAGGCTTTTTCTATGCCTAATGAGCCTAAACCACCACAACTACCTGCAAGCGTTTTATTTTGAATAATATAGCCAATTGCCATTGCAACTGCGATCACTAAGAAAAAACCTAGTGTTAATAAGAAAATAGTCATCTTAAACCTTTATATTAAATACCGACAATTACTTTAAGTACTGCATGAATTTTACAGTGCTTTGTTCAACAAAGCCACTTTCTGTTTTCAAGATCATATAAACGGCTAGCTCATGCTGCTCTGCAAAAGCGAGTGCTTTTTCTTCACCCATTACCATCATCGCAGTAGATAAACCGTCTGCAGTCATCGAGGAAGGGTGAATAACGGTAATAGAAACCAGTTTATGGTTAATAGGCTTCCCAGTGTCAGGATCTATAATGTGGGAGAATCGTTTACCATCAACTTCATAATAATTACGGTAGTCACCAGATGTCGCTACCGCATTATTTTTAGGCACAATAATTTGCTGTACAACACGATCTGTACTTACGGGTTTCTCAATCGCAACATGCCAAAGCTCTCCGGTGTGCTTAAAGCCTTTTAAGCGCATCTCTCCGCCTATTTCTACCAAGTAATCATTAATACCATTTTGTTCAATTAACTCAGCAACAATATCAACACCGTAGCCTTTAGCAATAGTAGAAAGGTCAACGTATAAGTCTGGACTTGATTTACTCAATAAATTACCTTCTAACGATAATTTTTCTAACCCTACACGTAAGCGAGCTTCTGCTATTTCGTCATCTGATGGTACAGTTTCTGGACGATATTCTGGACCAAACCCCCAAAGGTTAACTAAAGGGCCGACCGTTACATCAAGCTTACCACCACTTATTTTACCAATACGGAAAGCTTCGCTTATAACACGAGCTAGCCCTTTTGATATTTCAACAGGCTCTAAGGATGTTGATGAATTAAATCGTGAAAGCTCAGAATCAGCTATATAAGTAGACATTTCTTGATTTAGTTGTTTTAGCGACTTATCAATATGCTGCTGTAAGTATTTTGTGTCGACTGAATTATGATCGACAATCACTTTAATATTGTAAGTCGTCCCCATAGTTTTACCATGCAGCAACACCTCCTGCTTCGTCGTATTATTACTTGGAAAGCATCCCGACAATGCCAGAAAAAGAAGCGTTACGATCAGCAACTTTAATTGGTTCATTCTAATACACCCTAAAAATTTATTTATCTAAGCAACCTATTGCTAATAATACCAGCTTCACTAAATAAGTGATCTATTTTATACGCAGTGAAAACAGTCAAATACAAGGCATTTATTTTCATAACTAGTTGTTCAGGGCAATTATGCTCCAGCATTGCCCACATAACCACATAAGCTACATCCTTGTAGCGATAATTATAAAATAAATAACGCAGTAGTTGATTGTTTTAACCAGTAGAAATGATCAGATAATTAGTGAGATTGGTATAAGTTGCTTAGATAAATAAAAGGTGACCTAAGTCACCTTTTATCTGTAAATAATTAGTTTATTTATCGTTGCCTTTTAAATACTAGTCATGTCCAAAGTGCACTACCTATTTTACTCGATAGACACTACAACCTTTGAGCAATATTTAACATGCAATTTAAATTAACAATTACCCACCAAAATCATCAAGTAAGATGTTTTCTTCTTCTACACCTAACTCTTTCAACATATGTATTACCGCAGCATTCATCATTGGTGGACCACACATGTAATATTCACAATCTTCTGGCGCTTCATGGTCTTTAAGATATTGCTCAAAAAGAACATTATGAATAAAGCCAGTTAAACCGTCCCAGTTATCTTCTGGTTGAGGATCAGATAATGCTACATGCCATTCAAAATTATCATTTTCAGCGGCAAGCATATTGTAATCATCTTCATAGAACATTTCGCGTAACGAACGTGCTCCATACCAAAAGCTCATTTTACGCTTAGAGTGAAGGCGGTTTAATTGATCAAAGATATGTGAACGCATTGGTGCCATACCTGCACCACCACCAATAAAGACCATTTCAGCATCTGTATCTTTAGCAAAAAACTCACCAAATGGACCAGAAATAGTAACTTTATCACCTGGTTTTAAACTAAATATGTACGAAGACATCTTACCTGCTGGTAAGTGAAGCTTTCCAGGAGGTGGTGTTGCAATACGTACGTTAAGCATAATTATACCTTCTTCCAAAGGATAGTTAGCCATCGAGTATGCACGCAATGTTGGCTCATCAACTTTTGATTCAACATCGAAGAAACCAAAATGATTCCAATCGCCACGATATTTTTCATCAATATCGAAATCTTTATATTTAATATCGTATGCTGGTGCTTCAATTTGAATATAGCCACCTGCACGGAACGGTACAGATTCACCATCAGGAATCTTTAGTTTCAATTCTTTAATGAAAGTCGCTTTGTTATCGTTAGAGATAACTTCACACTCCCATTGTTGAACACCAAAGATTTCATCTTCTATTTCAATATCCATGTCTTGCTTAACAGCAACTTGACATGATAAACGACAACCTTCTTTAGCTTCGCGTTTAGTAATATGACCCACTTCAGTTGGTAAAATATCTCCACCACCAGAATGAACGTGTACACGACACTGACCACAAGTACCACCGCCGCCACATGCTGAAGGGATAAAAATACCTTTATCAGCAAGTGCGCCTAATAATTTACCGCCTGCAGATGTCACAACTGACTTTTCAGGGTCGCCATTAATTGAGATAGTTACGTCACCCTCTGCCACTAATTTTGATTTAGCGAATAGAATCACTAATACCAAAATTAATACAATAGCGGTGAACATTCCTACGCCGAGAATTATTTCCATCGACTTATCCTTTGCACTTCTTTTGAGAAGATACTAAATCGTATCTTCTACGTTAATCTTATTATAACGAAATACCACCGAAAGAAAGAAAGCCAAAAGCCATCAATCCTGCAGTAATAAACGTAATACCCAAACCTTTCAAGCCGTCTGGCACGTCAGAATATTTCATCTTCTCGCGCAGCCCTGCTAGTAACACAATAGCAAGCGCCCAACCAACACCAGAGCCAAGGCCATAAACCACTGATTCACCGAATGTTAAGTTTTTAGCTACCATAAATGATACGGCGCCAAAAATTGCACAGTTTACAGTGATAAGTGGCAAGAAAATGCCTAATGCTTGATAAAGTGCAGGGAAGTATTTATCTAATACCATTTCTAGTATTTGTACTAACGCAGCAATTACACCGATGTAAGTAATAAAACCTAAGAAACTTAAGTCTATTGACTCTTTCGGATCTGTAATACCCAAAAGACCATCTAGTGCACCCGGTGCCAGCACTGATTGATAAATGATTTGGTTTACTGGAACCGAAATACCAAGTACTACAATAACTGCAACACCTAAGCCTATAGCAGTACTAACTTTTTTAGATACCGCTAAGAAAGTACACATACCCAAGAAAAAAGATAACGCTAAGTTTTCAATGAATATCGTTTTAATAAATATACTAATATAATGTTCCATGACTTAATCCTTCTCTACTTGCGCAGGTTTCCACTGGCGTATAGCCCAGATGATTAAACCAATAATGAAGAAAGAGCTAAAGGGTAAAACCAATAATCCGTTCGCTTGGTACCAGCCATCATTTTGAATTAATGGTAATATTTCATATCCAAATAATGTACCAAAGCCAAGTAATTCACGGAAAAATGCTACAGTCACTAAAATAAAGCCGTAACCTAAACCATTACCAATACCATCTAAAAAGCTTAAGCCTGGTTTCTCTTTCATGGCAAATGCTTCCGCACGTCCCATAACAATACAGTTAGTAATAATTAAACCAACAAATACTGACAACTCTTTCGATAATTGATAAGAAAATGCCTTAAGGACTTGGTCAACCACAATTACCAACGAAGCAATAATTGCCATTTGCACGATAATACGTACGCTAGAAGGTATATGGTTACGGATAATTGATATAAACAAGTTAGAAAATGCTGTTACCAAAATAACCGCTACACTCATTACAATGGCATTTGCCATTGAACTTGTTACAGCAAGTGCCGAACAAATACCCAACACTTGAAGTGCGATCGGGTTATTGTCAACAATAGGACTTATTAATACTTTTTTCGCATCTGAAGACATTAGTTTAGCCCTCCACGATTTTTAGCAATGAAAGGACCATACCCTTCGTCACCTAACCAAAAATGTAATGTGTATTCAACACCGCGACTCGTTAATGTTGCACCCGATAAAGCATCAACTGCATGCTCATCACCTTTTTTAGCGCCACCTTTAACTACTTTTATCGCAACATCACCTTGCTCATCAAACATTTTTTTACCCGGCCATAATGCTTTCCACTTAGGGTTCATTACTTCGGCCCCTAAGCCTGGAGTTTCCTTATGATCAGAATAAACAACGCTTCTAACTGTATTTAAATCAGCTTCTAAGCCTACATAACCGTACATTAGGTCCCATAAGCCTGAGCCAACAATAGGTAACACTACCGTTTGAACTTTACCCGCTTCATTGTGAACAAGGTAAACAACAGCAGTGTGAGAACGGCGATTAATACCCGCGATATCATCTTCTACCTTTTCTGATTTAGCTGGGTCACGTGCGTTACGACGTTCATCAAATAATAATGGGTCACCTTCAATATATTCGCCACTATCAAGATCGATCATCTTCGCTTCAACTAGCTTGTTAAAAGTACCCACGATATCTTTACCTGCAACGTCTAAAAGTTCTGCAGCTTCCAATATTTTTGTTTGTTGATCTAATAACTTATTAGCTACTTGCTTATCTTTTAGCATGACGGCAGAAAAAGAAACTAATGCCGCACAAACCAAACAGACTACAAAAACAAAACCAACTGTTTTGCCAAATGATTCTTTATTACTAGACATTACGAGCAAGCCTCCGTTTGATGTTGCTTTGCACTACAAAGTAGTCAAACAACGGGGCGAATAAGTTAGCAAATAAAATTGCTAGCATCATACCTTCAGGGAATGCAGGGTTAACTACACGTACTAGTACCACCATAATACCTACGAGGGCACCAAACCAGTATTTCCCAGTATTTGTAAATGACGCAGACACAGGGTCTGTAGCCATAAACATCATACCGAAAGCAAAACCACCAACAACTAAATGCCAATACCAAGGCATGGCGAACATTGCATTTGTGTCACTACCAATTGCGTTAAATAGCATTGAAGTAACCACCATGCCTGCAAACACACCTAAGACGATACGCCAAGACGCTATACCCTTATAAAGAATATAAGCACCACCGAGTAGAATAGCAGCAGTTGACACTTCGCCTATTGAACCAGGAATAAAGCCCCAGAAAGCGTTCCACCAGTCAGCACTCATGCTAAAATCCATTGTACCAGGAACAGCCAATGCACCTTGCGCTAATGCTGTTGCACCAGAGAAACCATCAACAGCAACCCAAACTGAATCACCAGAGATTTGAGCTGGGTAGGCAAAGAACAAAAATGCTCGCCCTGCTAATGCTGGGTTTAAGAAGTTTTTACCTGTACCGCCAAATATCTCTTTAGCAACTACCACACCAAAAGTAATACCGATAGCGACTTGCCATAACGGAATGGCAGCTGGCAGTATTAACGCAAATAAAATTGAAGAAACGAAGAAGCCTTCGTTGACTTCATGTTTGCGAACACTAGCAAATAACACTTCCCAAAAACCACCAACTATAAAGGTAGTGGCATAGATAGGTATAAAGAAACAAGCACCGTATAGCATCATAGTAAACCAGCCGGAAGTTGCTGTAAGTTCACCACCTAGCATTGTAAATAATGCAACCTGCCATGTATCAGGTAAAGCATAATTTAACGCTAAAGCTTCTGTTGCTTGAAAACCAATGTTGTACATACCAAAAAACATTGCTGGAAATACCGCTAACCACACAGTGATCATGATACGTTTCAAGTCAATACTGTCTCGAATATGTGTTTTACCCTTAGTCACATAACCAGGAGTAAATAGACCCGTAGCAACTGCTTCATATAAAGCAAACCACTTCTCATGTTTGCCACCTTTTTCAAAATGTGGCTCAATATCTTCAATAAACTTTTTCAAGCCCATGACTAACCTTCCTTCTCAATTATGGTTAGGCAATCACGAAGTAATATGCCGAAATCTGTTTTACCTGGGCAAACAAATGTACATAAGGCTAAATCTTCTTCGTCAAGCTCTAAGGCACCAAGTAATTGTGCACTATCGGTATCACCGGCAGCTAAATCACGCAAGAACATGGTAGGTAAAATATCTAATGGCATAACACGTTCGTAGTTGCCAATTGGCACCATAGCTCGTGAACTACCATTGGTAGTAGTCGTCATATTGAATAACTTACTTGGGAACAAGTGAGACATATAAGCTCGTGTTACCGAGAACATATTAGGTCCTGGGTAAAAGTATCCAATAAAGTTTTTATCACGCCCTTCAAGTAAAAGACTTACTTGCATGTGAAAGCGGCCTAAATAACTGTGAACATTTTTTGCTGTTTGGCCATTTAATAACGAGCCAGAAACCGCACGTACTTCGCCTTCAGTTACTTCGCCATCAATTAAATCACTGATATTGGCGCCAAGTAGAGTTCGCACTAAACGCGGTTTTGATGCCGCTGGACCAGCAAGTGAAACAACACGTGTGTTATCTATTTCACCGGTAGTAAAGAACTTACCAAATGCGATCACATCTTGATAATTTAAATGCCAAACTGAACGCGTAGCGCTTGCTGGCTTTAAAAAGTGAATGTGAGTACCAACCAAACCTGCTGGATGCTTACCTGCAAACTCGGTTACTACTGCATTAGCTGCAACCGGAATATTAGCCCCTGGTGCTTTTGAAACAAAAACTTCACCTTCAGTTAAACGGCTTAATACCGTTAAACCATTTTGGAATGCTTCGCTTTGTTCGCTAATAATAACTTCAGGATCAGCTGCTAAAGGATTCGTGTCCATAGCGCTTATAAAAATCGCAGACGGAGTAGAATCAATTGCAGGGGTTCTACTGAAAGGACGAGTGCGTAACGCAGTCCATAATCCAGATTTAACAAGATTATCAACAACTATATCGCGAGATAATGATGATAATTCATTAGCAGGATAGCTAGTAAACGTTTCTTGCTCATTGCCATCTATTTCAATAACAACAGATTGCAAAATACGTCGTTCACCACGGTTAATTTCAGTTACCACACCGGCTGCTTGAGCTGTGAATATAACGCCAGGGTTCTTTTTGTCTTCAAAAATTGCCTGACCTTTTTTAACACGATCGCCTACTTTAACAAACATAGTCGGTCGCATTCCCACAAACTCTTCACCTAGTGTTGCAACAGTTTTGATGGCAGAACCATCATGGATTACCTGCTGGGGAGCGCCACTAACAGGAACATCCAGACCTTTTTTTATTGTAATCATAAACACTTGCACTACTTTGACGGGAGTATCAAAACTTATCAAACCACCTAAACCACTGATAAATCAGTAGAATAAGCAAGATATAATAAAGTATTTGATTTCAGTGTATTTCAGCAGAAGACATCTTTTTAAATACTTAAAAATTAAATATGAAAAAAGAGCAACTACCGGCTCTAAGTTAAAAATATTCTGGGGCGAATTTTAGCACAATATTTAATTATTGCACTACATTGATAGAAGAGATTCATCACTATTTAACACTCTTTGATGATTTTTCATCCGAACGCTTCCCTTTCAATATTTTCATTTAATAAAAAGGCCAATATTTAAATATATTAGGGCGTGTTGATCTTTGCTGTACATTTTTGTACTCAAAAGATCAACACGCCTTAGCCTCTTATCTCATTCTAACAAATCGATTAATCCACTAAATTATTAATTGGGACTAAAGGATCGACATCTCTTTCATAATCAACACTATCGAAGCCAAAACCAAAAAGGTTTAAAAACTCATTATGGTAACCAACATAATCTGTCAGTTCATCTATAGTATCGGTATCAACAGTATCCCAAATATGTTGTATTCTAGCTTGCACCGAATCATCTAACTCTTTGTAGTTTTGACTTAATCGCCCAGCTTCGTCTAATCTAGGGTTACTGTTATATAGGTTTTCAACAAATAGCGCTTGAATTTGTTCGATACATCCTTGATAAATCCCATCACTTTTCATTACTTTAAACATCGCCGAGATATAAAGGGGCATAATTGGGATCGCTGAGCTTGCTTGAGTTACTACAGCATTGAGTGAAGTAACATAAGCTTTGCCGTCAATTTCACTAGTAGAGGCTGTAATTGCTGCAGCTGCTCGGTCTAAATCTTCTTTTGCTCTGCCAATTGTTGCGTGGCCATATATTGGCCAGGTTAACTCTTTACCAATGTAAGTATATGCCGTAGTTTTAAAGTTTGGCGCTAAAACACCTGCTTCAGACAATGCTTTGATCCATAACTCCCAGTCTGCGCCACCCATAACATTAATTGTGCCTTGAATTTCAGCGTCATTTGCCGCTTCAACTGATACTGAGTCAATTATCCGCTTTGAGGTGTTTAAGTTTTTGGTTGTTACGCCTTTACCTATTGGCTTAAGTGTTGAAGAGTAAACTTCACCTGTATCTGGGTCAGTGCGGCGCGGAGAGGCTAAGCTATAAATGATTAAATCAACCTGCCCTAATTCTTCTTTAATAATATTAATAGCTTTTGCTTTTAATTCATGTGAGAACGCATCACCATTAATATTTTTTGACCACAGCCCAGCTTCATCAGCCGCTTTTTGAAATGCTGCGGTATTATACCAACCTGCAGAAGCTGTTTTCTTTTCAGTAGGCTCCTTTTCGAAAAATACACCTAGTGTTTTAGCGTTACAACCAAATGCAGCCGTAATACGTGATGCAAGTCCGTAACCAGTAGATGCACCAATAACTAATACATTTTTAGGCTTATCTGCCGCTTGTGTTTGACTTTTTACATAAGCTATTTGCTCATTTACATGTGCCTCACAACCTGTTGGGTGTGCATTTGTACAAATAAAACCACGTATTTTAGGTTTAATAACCATAAGATCGCCTTTTAAAGATTGATTTCAAGAAAATTGCTGCATAGTTTACTCTGCTTAAAAAAATAAGAGGTACGAGCAGTTAATATTAATAAAAATTTAATTATGTTACTTACGGGCTTTGTTTTTCCCGCCACCTAAACAATTAGGTGAAAGTGGTGTATTCGCTTCATAATAGTCATGCCACTCTTTTTCAGTATAGGTATGAAGTGCTAACGCATGAATATGCTCTGCGAGCTCTGTAGCTAATACGGCATTTACCGCACGATGACGTTTAATTAACCGCTCGTCTTCAAATTCTTGTGCAACAATAATCACTTTAAAGTGAGATTCACTGCCAGGGGGAACATTATGCTTATGGCTTTCATTTATTACATCAAGGTGTAACGGAGAAAATGCAGCAAGTAATTTTTGTTCAATAACAGCTTTGATTGACATTTTTTTCCCTTAAATTTTAATAATAATTTAGCTTACTTATCTATAGTGTATTATACCAACTAGGATAAGAACACGCTTTGCAGCACTCTAATGAAATAAAGTGTGATAAACATCAATTCGGGTACCTTTATCACAAGTTTTAGTAGCTTCTTCTTAATTCTTGGTTCAGCCAACTTACGTTTTAGTTTATCATTCAATTGCAATTTTAAAGCAACCTAAAAATACTGAGTGACCATGCTAAGCCCTTTTATTGTTGAACAACACCAAGAAAGTAAAAACTTATTTCTCGAGCGTTTTCCAGCCAACCAAGTAAATCGTAGTTTACAAGCATGGGATGCCGCAGACGAATACTTATGTAATTATATCGTTCAAGAGCAACTTGTTTCTTTGGGTTCAAATGGTCAACTTCCCCACCTACTTATTTACAACGACAGTTTTGGTGCCTTAGCTGCAAACTTTAAAGATTATCGCGTAAGCTCAGTAACAGATTCATATATTAGCGAACAAGGATTAGCACATAATTTCGATTTAAATCACTTATCAAAAGATAACATTACGTTATTAACTAGTCTCGACTCAATCCCAGATGATGCAACTCTTGTGCTGTATAAAATACCTAAAAACAAAGCACTATTGATAGAGCAACTAATTACGATTAAAAACACAGTGTCACAAAACGTTATTTTTATTGCGGCAGACAAAGCAAAAAACATTCAAAAATCTACATTAGCACTATTTGAAAAATACTTAGGAACCACCACTACCTCCTTAGCCGTAAAAAAAGCACGTTTGGTATTTTGCCAATTAAATAATCAGTTGAAGCATCAGCTACCTAGCCCTACTTCTTGGTCAGTAACATCGCCTAATTTACAATTGTTTAATTTAGCCAATGTATTTGCCCGTGAAAAACTTGATATTGGTGCGCGCCATTTTATTCAGAACCTTGGAGATGTTAAGCAGCATAAACGTATCATTGATTTAGGCTGTGGTAATGGTATTGTCGGTTTATCCATTCTTGCCCAACACCCACAAGCTCATATAACTTTTGTTGATGAATCCTATATGGCAGTTGCGTCAGCAAAGATGAATGTTGAAAAAAACTTCCCTGAGCTAGTAGCTCAATGCCAATTTATAACCAATGATTGCTTAAATGATTTTGACGGTAGTAGTGTCGATGCCGTTTTTTGTAACCCACCTTTTCATCAGCAAAACGCAGTAACTGATCATATCGCATGGCAAATGTTTAAAGATAGTTACAAAGTTTTAAACAGAAACGGTGAGTTACGCATTGTCGGCAACAGACAGCTTGGGTACCATATAAAAATGAAACGACTATTCGGTAACAATACGCTGATTGCAAGCGACAATAAGTTTGTTACTTTATCTTCAATAAAAAAGTAGGTGCTAGAAATCATGATTAAATTAAAGCGTTTGGTGCGGCCTTCAATTATTAGCTTAGCGTTGTTCTTAGGGGCTTGCGCTAGCGGTATTCAGCACTTAGTTATTAATCCCGATGTATTAATACCAAGCAATACCCTGTTTGCAGGTAAATCGATTAACCTTAATACTGGTGATTTAAGAACTGCGCAGCACATGCTACAAATTATTAAAGAAGGCAAAGCAGCTGAACTAGTCACTAGCCAGTCATCACTTGCTCAACTAGTTGATAATGCTCTCTCTTCAGCCTTTAAAAAGTCTGGCGCTCAACTTGGCCCTACAGGTAATAACGTGTTAAATATTGTTATTAGTAAGGCGCTTATTAATGTGAACCAGAGCATGATGAAATATAACGCAAATAACTCAATAGAGTTAAGTATTAGTATAGACAACGGTTTACAAACATTGACTAAAAGCTATCGTAGTTCAGGCAAAAGTGAAGGTCCATTTAAAGCCGATATTGCTGTGCTAGAACGAGACTTTAACCAACAGCTAAGCAAGCTAATTACTAACATTATTAATGACCCAGAACTAATTAACTTTATGAGATAGTATATGAAAAAGCTGTTCATTTTATTAACCCTATTTAGCTGCTATTCGTTCAGTGAAGAACTATCAATAGACCCCAATAATTTATACCCTCAAGTAAAGTTTGAGACCTCTAAAGGAACCATCATTGTTGAACTAGACCGTACTCGAGCACCATTAACAGTTGATAATTTTTTAACCTATGTAGTTAGTGGTGAATACAACAACACGATATTTCATCGAGTAATAGCAGACTTTATTGTTCAAGGTGGTGGGTATAGCCCTGATTTTGATATAAAAAAAGTTAACGGTAACATTGTAAATGAATCAGGCAATGGATTAAAAAATAGCATTGGCACTATCGCGATGGCAAAAGACAATCACCCTCATACAGCTAATCGCCAGTTTTTCTTTAATGTAGCTAACAACACAAGTTTAGATCCTGGCAGACGTTGGGGATATACTGTTTTTGGCAGTATTATTGAAGGCGAAGCTGTCATTATGGACATGGCCAAAGTTAAAACTGACTATAATGAAGACATGGCTTGGAGTGATGTGCCTGTCGAGCCTATTATTTTAATTAATGCCACGCTATTACCAGAGAGCTAATAGCTCATAAATTATTAAAAAAATTAACCACAACTACAAGATGTTACAAAAATTAAATATAATTTAACCTAATATCGCTTTGACAATATTGCATTTATCTACGATAACTTAAGTAGCAATGGACAAAAGTACAAATAAGAAAAAACTACGATATTGCACCTAAAACATGTTGAGTAGCAGATCTATCAAATTGTTTTGAAATTATAGCAAGTAGTAATACTTTCCCATTTTTATTTTATGTCAATTTCGCTTAAGGATTAACATGATAATTGAGCAGTTTATCAATGAAAAAGTTATACAAATCAGTGCCTATATTAACGCTGTAATAGAAAGAACCATTCATTACACAGAATTAGACCGGTTTGTAAGTGATACTATGGAAGAATGGACTTTACTGCAGGTTGTTCATGAAACCCCCAATAGTGCTAAAGAACGAGTATTTTGGCATGTTATTCACTTACTCTGCTTACATGGAGCTCAAGCACTTATTCATAATTTATTTCTAAAAGCAGAGATAACAACCTGTGTAGACTTTATCAATGGCATAGGTAGCTATCCGATAGATTGTGTAGGTTGGCGACCGCTTCCATAATCGTACTTTTATTTGAGTAACAGGTCATTACATAAAATTACTTTGTTAGGCCTACCAAGTCTGTTAGTCTCAACAGCAATATATACAACCATAAAATCGCAACTCAATGTCGTCGACTCAAACAATCAAACAAACCTTAAGTTACTTCAAAGATCGTAAATTACTTACTATATTTTTCTTCGGTATTGCTAGCGGCTTTCCTTGGGTAATGATCGGCTCTGCAATGAGTGGTTGGCTAAAAGATGAAGGGTTAAGCCGATCAAGCATTGGTTTATTTGGCCTTATATTTGTTGCTTATAGTATTAATTTTTTGTGGTCGCCTTTAGCCGATAGAATAAAATTACCTTGGCTCACAAATGCTGTAGGACAAAGGCGCAGTTGGATTTTAGCCACACAAGCCTGTTTAGTATTAGCTACGCTAAAAATGAGCCAATTAGATGCAATAACCGAGTTAAGTTTACTCGCCTTTTTCGGGTTAATAATTGCCATCAGCGGCGCAACTCAGGATATTGCTGTTGATGCCTATCGCATAGATTCATTATCGAAGCAAAATTCAAACTTTATGGCAGCAGGCTCCGCTATGGCAACCGCAGGTTGGTGGACAGGATACGCAGGACTAGGCAGCATTCCATTTATTCTTGTGAGTAAACCCAATTGGGAATGGCCTGAAGTCTACTTAGTGCTTGCAGGTATTATGGCGCTGTTAATGTTAACAGCCATTGTCATTAAAGAACCGCAAAGTGATAGAGATGTAGCACAAGGTATTATAGAAGCTAAATATTTAAGTGCATTACCGCAATATGGTGCACGTTCGCTTGGTATTTTATTAATTCTACCGTTAATAATCATTAGTATTATTTATGCTAATATTGGTTACCCATACTGGCCAGATCAATTCATAAGTAAAAATTATAGATTTACAGCTATCACCCTAATAGTGGCAACTTTACTTATCGTTTTTGTTCAACAGTTAACTCGCCTTAACAAATCGATAGCAACCAATTCAGCAATAACTAACGCTATTAATCGAACAACTAACTTACATAAATTAACTGCTTGGCTATTAACGACTTTAGTAGCTCCAATACAAGAGTTTTTTGACCGAAATGGTACTCGATTAGCCATTTCAATTTTATTATTTATCTTTTTATTTAAACTTGGTGAAGCTTATCTTGGCAGAATGTCGATTGTTTTTTATCGCGAAGTTGGCTTTTCTAATGAAGATATCGCCTATTACTCCAAACTAATCAACTGGGCTACAACCATTGTTTTTTCGTTAATTGGCAGTGTTTTTACCATACGTTACGGTATTTTAAAAGGTTTGTTTATTGGCGGCATTGCAATGTCAGCGAGTAACTTACTCTTCTCAGTAATGGCATTAGTAGGTCCTAACCACCTATTGTTTGCATTAACCGTATTTGTTGATGGATTCACCTCTGCCTGGGGTTCAGTGGCTTTTGTCGCATTACTTTCTGTTTTATGTAATAAAAGCTTTACTGCCAGCCAGTATGCTTTAATGGCTTCTTTAGGTACCTTTGGCCGAGTAATGTTGGGCTCATACTCAGGTATTATTGTTGATTGGTTAGACGGAAACTGGGCATTGTTTTTCGTTCTTACCTCGTTAATGGTGATACCAAGCTTATTATTTCTATATTCAATTAGACACCCGTTAACCCGCCTTATTAATGAACAAAACGCATTAAATGAGCAAAGTAATACTTAGCAAATTATTGCTAATTAACCTATGATATTGAAATAATATAAATAAACATGAACTCGGGTTCATAAATGAAAATATAATGATAAGACTGTCTTTTTTATTACCCATTATAATGTGTGCTATTTGGTGGTGGTTTTTAACCAACCGTGGCTACACACTTAAAGAAGGTCTGCGCGGCTTTCTTTTTATTATTGCTTTTAATACCATTATTATTGGTTTTTTCGTGATAATGCTATTTGTTACTAATAATCAGTAATACCAGTTTAAATGTAAAGTGTTGACGCTTTATCTCCACTTGTATTTCGATTGGTATTAATTGTTAAGTAGTCAATTAAAAAGCCAATGAATTATATTCATTGGCTTTTATTTTTTAACTTTTTACTTCAAGGTGTACGCTTTAGCTTATTCAGCTAAAGGTCGCATATGCGGGAATAAAATAACGTCTTTAATCGTTGGTGAATCAGTAAACAACATAACTAAACGATCGATGCCAATGCCCTCTCCTGCTGTGGGTGGTAAACCATATTCAAGTGCCTGAATATAATCTTCATCAAAATGCATTGCTTCATCGTCGCCAGCATCTTTTTCTTCAACCTGACGTTTAAAACGCTCTGCCTGATCTTCCGCATCATTAAGCTCAGAGAAACCATTAGCTAGCTCACGACCACCAACAAAAAACTCAAAACGGTCGGTAATAAATGGGTTTTCATCATTCCGACGAGCTAGCGGTGAAACTTCCCATGGATATTCAGTAATAAACGTTGGTTGGTCCAATAAATGCTCTGCTACTTCTTCAAAAATTTCGCAAATATATTTACCAGCACCCCAAACTTTGGACGCTTCAGTTTGTTTAACGCCGACTTGTTTCGCCATCGCTTTTAGCGCATCAAAATTTGCTTCCGGGTTACGCAATATATTTTCATCTAGTACGTTGCTATGTGCTTCTTTGCCGTATTTAAGAATAGCATCAACCATTGATAGGCGTTCAAATGGCTTACCAAAGTCATAGAGTTTTTCTTCTACTACTTCGCCATCCGTGTTTTTTACCGTGTTGCGAATAATTGATGTACCCATAACATCTTCTGCTAAAGTACGTAACATTTCTTCAGTTAAGTTCATTAGATCATGGTAATCAGCATAGGCTTGATAGAACTCAATCATTGTAAATTCAGGGTTATGACGGCTAGATAAACCTTCGTTACGGAAGTTACGGTTGATTTCAAATACTTTCTCAAAACCGCCAACAACTAAACGCTTTAAATACAACTCTGGCGCAATGCGCATAAACATTTCAATGTCTAATGCATTATGAAAGGTTTTGAACGGTTTAGCAGTTGCACCACCAGGGATAGTTTGCAACATAGGCGTTTCCACTTCCATGAAGTCACGCTCAGTTAAAAACTTGCGAATACCATCAACAATTTTAGAACGTATTTTAAAAGTATTGCGTGTATCTTCATTAATAATTAAATCAACATAGCGTTGGCGATACTTAGTTTCTTGATCAGATAAACCATGAAACTTTTCAGGTAATGGACGAAGTGACTTTGTGAGTAATTCATACTTGTCCATATTGACATATAAGTCACCCTTTCCAGACATATGCATGGTACCAGTAACACCAACAATGTCGCCAATGTCTAATGTGCCCCAACGTTCTTTAATATCTTTTTGCACTGTTTTATGTGCATAAGCTTGAATGCGACCAGTCATATCTTGCAGTACCAAGAAAGGACCACGTTTAGCCATAACACGGCCAGCTATGCTGTACTCCGCTGTTTCTGCTTCAAGTGTTTCTTTATCTTTTTCGCCATGCTCAGCCTGTAGGTCTGCAGCATAATGTTTACGGTCAAATTTATTGGGGTGACCGT
The DNA here is from genome assembly GCF_030295935.1 of Thalassotalea piscium. Taxonomy (NCBI): domain Bacteria; kingdom Pseudomonadati; phylum Pseudomonadota; class Gammaproteobacteria; order Alteromonadales; family Colwelliaceae; genus Thalassotalea; species Thalassotalea piscium. The sequence goes on along the minus strand of NZ_AP027362.1, from coordinate 1,062,834 downwards.
TAGCTGGACAATTTTCTCTAATTTGCGCTAACTTGCTACGACGTTCTGCAATTAATTTGTTTTCGTCTTGATTTACTTGGTCTGTCATTTCTTTTCCAAATAAGGAGCTTTTGCTCATTAATCCACATTAAATTAAATAATTATAAAACCTACATTAGGGCCTGTTAGTCTTTCAGTTTATAGCTGAGACTATAATGAAAGTTCAACAGCCTCTAGGCTTATAAACCTGATTTTAGCGATGCCTCAATAAACTTATCAAGATCACCATCTAAAACCGCTTGGGTATTACGATTTTCAATACCCGTACGTAAATCTTTAATTCGACTATCATCTAAAACGTAAGAGCGGATTTGGCTGCCCCAACCGATATCTGATTTACCATCTTCTAACTCTTGCTTATCTTGATTTTGCTTTTGCATTTCAAGTTCATAAAGCTTAGCTTTTAATAGCTTCATCGCTGCAGCACGGTTTTTATGCTGAGAGCGATCATTCTGACATTGTACTACTGCGCCAGTGGGTATATGCGTTAAGCGTATTGCCGAATCAGTTTTATTAACATGCTGACCACCGGCTCCTGAAGCTCGGTAGGTATCAATGCGCAAATCAGCAGGATTAATGTCAATTTCAATATTATCGTCTATTTCTGGGTAAATAAATGCTGATGCAAATGAAGTGTGTCTTCGTCCACTTGAATCAAATGGAGATTTACGTACTAATCGATGAACACCTGTTTCGGTGCGCAACCAACCATAAGCGTACTCCCCAGAGTACTTAATAGTGCAACCTTTAATTCCTGCAACATCACCATCTGTAACTTCTAACACTTCCACTTTAAAACCATGAGCTTCACCCCAGCGAAGGTACATTCTCATTAGCATTTCAGCCCAATCTTGTGCTTCGGTGCCACCAGAGCCAGATTGAATATCGAGGTAGCAGTTATTTGCGTCTTGCTCACCTGAAAACATTCGACGAAACTCTAATTGGTCTAAGCTTTTTTCGAGTGTAAGTACTTCTGATTGTGCATCATTAAATGTCTCCTCGTCTTGCTCTTCAATTGCAAGCTCAACAAGCCCTTCAATATCTTCACAACCCACATTCAATTCATTAATTGTGTTTACTACTATTTCTAGTGCAGAGCGCTCTTTTCCTAACGCTTGTGCGCGTTCAGGTTCATTCCACACATCGGGTAATTCGAGTTCTCTTTCTACCTCAACTAAACGTTCGCTTTTAAGATCGTAGTCAAAGGTACCCCCGAAGTAACTCTGTACGCTCTCGAATTTCTTTAATTTTATTAATTACTGGATTTATTTCAAACATCGTTGGCTTTATATCTTTTTGGAAATATAGCGAAATAGAGGCGCATTGTAGCGTAATTAAACAGGCAAATAAACGATAGAATAGCGCCAACTTTAGCTAAGTTGAATGTTTATAAAAAGCTTGGGCTTATATGCTCTATCATCAATTGTAAAGACAGTTTATTTCTAAATTCATTTATGTCTAAGCGATAAGCTAAATGAACCTGCTTTACTTGAGCATTTGGCCATTGCTTAACATCTACATTAAAAGCAATACCATCATAAAGCTGCCCTGATTTTTCAACCATTATTTTTAAATGTTTTTCACCAACAATTCGTTGCTGTACAAGTGTAAAAACATCATCAAACAATGGTTCTGGAAAGTTTTGCCCCCAAGGCCCACCATCTCTGATCATCTGCGCAAAATCTAGCGTCATTACTTGAGAAGGCAGTGCGCCATCAGAGATTACCGTTCCTTCTAGAAATTCTGGCTTTAGCCATAGCTTTGCATACTCAATAAATGCTTGCTGAAACAGCTCAAAGTTTACTTTATCAATAGATAATCCAGCAGCCATAGCATGTCCACCAAACTTAATAATAAGCTCTGGGTGCTGGCTATCTATATGCTCTAGCAAATCACGTATATGTAATCCTGGTATAGAACGGGCTGAACCTTTAAGCTCGTCACCACTTTCAGACTGTGCAAATACTATGGTTGGTCGGTGATACTTTTCTTTTAATCGACCCGCAACTATACCGATCACACCTTGGTGCCATTCAGGATGAAATAATGCTAATGCATGTGGCATACTAGCTTCAGTAAAGTTAAGATCTTTCATTACTGTTTCAGCTTCTTGTTGCATGCCTTGCTCGATTTCTCTACGAGTTTTATTGAGACTGTCGAGTTCTTGCGCCATTGTGCGCGCATTCATTAAGTTATCGGCAAGTAAACAATTAATACCAAAAGCCATATTATCTAATCTACCCGCCGCATTAATACGAGGGCCAAGAGCAAAGCCAAAGTCACTTGCCACTAGTTTCTGTTGGTTTTTCCCTGCAACCTCTATCAATGCTTGAATGCCTGGACGTGTAACACCTGCCCTAATTCGCTTTAAGCCTTGCTCAACTAAAATACGATTATTAGCATCTAATGACACCACATCTGCAACAGTACCCAGTGCCACTAAATCAAGTAATTGCGCAATATTAGGCTCTTTAATGGCAAGTTCATCAAACCAATTTTTTTCACGTAAAAATTTTCGCATCGCTAAGCAAAAATAAAAGGCTACACCAACCCCTGCAATTGACTTACTAACAAACGTACAATCAGGTTGATTAGGGTTAACGATAGCGTCAGCTGGTGGCAGATTTTTTCCTGCCAAATGATGGTCAGTTACAATAACTTGCAAGCCGAGTTCTTTCGCTCTTTCCACACCCGCATGACAACTAATTCCACTATCAACCGTAATCAATAGTTTCGCACCTTGTTTCGCCGCAATATCAACAATTTCGGCGGTTAAGCCATAACCATACTCAAAACGATTCGGCACTAAAAACTGGTGAAATTTACTACCAAATAAAGACAGCGCTTCCATCATTAATGCGGTACTTGTAGCACCATCGGCATCAAAATCACCAATAATAAAAATTTGCTGTTGATTCTTAAGTGCCAAATAAAGTACTTCACAGGCTTGTAAAAGCCCTTTCATGGACTCTACAGGCGCGAGCGACTGAGTAGCTAACGTTAGCTCTATATCAGAGCTAACGCCTCTACTTGCGTACACTTGTTTAAGAATTGGGTGTAAATTTGCTGGTAAATGTTCATCGGGAACTTTATTACGACGAACAATTTTTTTAAGCATGCTTATCCTGTCGCTTTAATTTTTTCTATTATCTCTAATAAACTTTCTGGATCTTTATATCCTGGCAACATAAATCCATTATCGAAAATAATAGCGGGGGTGCCAGTAACACCAATTTTACGACCAAAATTAAATTCATCTTCAATAGGTTTGTCACAAATACGCTGAGCAACATTTGACCCCATTTTTGCTTTCGTTAATGCCGCTTTTGGATCTTCATTACACCAAATTGAACGTAAGTCTTTAAAGCCCTTAGAGTACTGCCCCATTTGATCTTTAATTCCGTATCTCGGGTATGCTAAATAACGAACAGTAATACCTTTATCGTTGTAATCATCTATTTGCTCATGCATTTTTCTGCAATAACCACAGGTAATATCAGTAAACACATTAATCACATGCTTTTCATTTTTAGCTGGAAAAACAATCATGTCTTTCTCAAAGCTATTTACACCGTCAACTCTAATTTGCATTAATGTCTCTTCAGTTAAATCACTTCGAGCGGCGATGTCGTATAATTTCCCGTCAATTAAAAAGTTACCATCAAGGCTTGAATAAAAAACGCCATGATCTGCAATAATTTCCACCAATCCCACCATAGGGCTCGCTTTTATAGAGGTTATACTTCCTATTACACCACCTAATTTTGTACGCAACGCATTAAACTCGCTATTTACAGCTGTATTTTTTAATGCACTTTCACCATCAAATGCAAGCAGTAGAGATGATGAAGTTAATCCAATAAATAACGCGGTACTTACTACAAATTTTTTAAACATATTTTTTCCTAAATAAAACGATACGGTGTACCCATAAAGTTATTGACCCAATATAAACAAGACCGCCTTAATTGCGCTAAAATTACAGGCTTATCAATAAAAAATCAATATTGAAACTCTTTAATCATAGTTGATGATAACACTTCACCTAGTGTTTCTGATAAACTCGCGACAATTTAAACGACTTACTACCATTGATAACGGCATTTTTACGATGAAAATAGGTTTATTTTACGGTTCGACCACATGCTATACAGAAATAGCCGCAGAAAAAATTCAGCAACACTTTACTGGTGATCTCACTATTGAGCTTTTTAATATCAAAGAAATACCATTGGCTGAGTGTCTAAATTTTGACTTACTAATTTTCGGTATATCAACTTGGGACTACGGTGAAATTCAAGAAGACTGGGAAAGCCACTGGCCTGAAATTGCCAACTTAGACCTGTCAGATAAAGTCATTGCACTCTTTGGAATGGGTGATCAAATTGGTTATACCGAGTGGTTTCAAGATGCTTTAGGTATGTTGCATCAACAAGTTATTGCACAAGGGGCGTATTGTATTGGCTACTGGCCTAACAATGGTTACGAATTTGCCGCATCTAAAGCGTTAACAACAGATACCACCGAATTTGTTGGTTTGGCACTTGATGAAGATAACCAATATGAACTGACAGATGAACGAATTGCAACTTGGTGCCAGCAAGTTAAAAACGAGATTCACACACTATTGTCATCAGATTAAAGCATTTTTATTACTCAGGTAAGGGTCTAGCTAATAGCGTTAATAGTCTTTATAATTAGCAGCTATTTTATCAAAGCGAATTTTATTTTTTATGTTTGAGCAGTTCGAGCTAGATTCAGAACTTCTAGGCGGCATTAACAATGCTGGCTTCAAAAAGCCCACATCGATCCAGTCTCTTGTTTTACCAGTAGCAATGGCAGGAAAAGACGTATTAGCGTCAGCTCCTACTGGTACAGGAAAAACGGCCGCCTTTTTGTTGCCCGCTGCCCAGCACCTACTTGATTACCCTCGTAAAAGACCCGGTTTTCCTCGCGTACTTGTACTATCACCAACCCGTGAATTAGCATTACAAATTGGTGAACAAGCAGAGAAGCTTACTGCGCTTACCACAATAAAGACCGCAGTAATAACTGGCGGTGTTAATTATGGTAGTCATCAAGACGTTTTAACGGGTAATACAGACATTTTAATAGCAACACCTGGACGTTTACTTGAATACATAGAAAATGAACAGTTTGACGCCAGAGATATTGAAATTTTAGTGTTAGATGAAGCTGACCGTATGCTCGACATGGGTTTTTCTGAAACCATCAATCGCATTGTTGGTGAAGCAAGGTGGCGTAAACAAACATTATTATTTTCAGCAACTTTAGCAAGCGCTGGTGTTAGCAGATTCGCCAGAGAAATTTTAAACGAGCCAGTTTTTCTTGAGTCAAACCCATCTCGTCAGGAAAAAGCCAAAACACATCAGTGGATCCATCTTGCTGATAATAAAGATCATAAATTCAAGTTATTAGCCAATATTTTGAAACAAGAAGGCGTTAAACGTGCTGTCGTTTTTGCTAATAAACGCGAAACCGTTCAATACTTATCGGGTAAATTATACGCTGAAGAAATTCCATGCGCATGGCTTGAAGGTAAAATGCTTCAAGATAAACGCAACAATGCTGTAGATCGCTTAAAAACAGCAAAGGTAAATGTTTTAGTCGCTACAGACGTTGCAGCAAGAGGTCTAGATATTGATGATATTACCCATGTAATTAACTTTGACATGCCAAGAATGGTAGATATTTATATTCACCGAATTGGTAGAACAGGCCGTGCTGGTAATAAAGGCACTGCTATTTCATTAGTGGAAGCACATGACATGGCTGTTATAGGAAAAATTGAACGCTTTATTGGTGAAAAACTCGCTCGAAGAGTAATTGAAGAACTTCGTCCACAACATAAAGAATCTCGCGTTTCTATTAAAAAGCCTAAAGTAAAAAGAACAACCGCTCAAAAGAAAGCAAAGGCTAAAAAAATAGCTAAACGTAAAAAGTAAACACCAAGACATTTGACCATAAAAAAAGCATCACGAAATACGTGATGCTTTTTTTATAAGAGTAAACCACCACTTTAGCTAGGGCGTGTTGATCTTTACTGAACATTTTTACAGCGATTTGTTTGGTGTTTATACAAGGCTGAACCTATGTAATGGGGTTGTTCCCCATAAATAAGTGAAAACGCCGTAGAAAAACCAAAGAGGCGCTGTCCTATGGATACGTTTAAACACGCCCTAGTGCTTATTAATCTTCTTGCTTACGGGTAAACACCCAGTTATTTCCTTGGCTTAAATCAGCATCATATTGATATCCAGCGCTATCAAAGTTTTTTAGCTGTTCAACATTATTCACTTTATGCTCGATAATATAACGAGCCATCAGTCCTCGTGCTTTTTTCGCGTAGAAGCTGATCATTTTATACTGACCATTTTTCCAGTCTTTGAACGCAGGAGTTATTATTTCAGCCTTTAAGTTTTTTTTCTTTACCGCTTTGAAGTATTCGTTTGAGGCTAAATTAATGAGGAGGTTATCACCTTGGTCAACCAACGCCTGATTAAGCTTGTCTGTAATAATATCACCCCAAAATTGATACAAATTATCACCTCTTGAGTTACTCAATTTAGTACCCATTTCTAATCGGTAAGCTTGCATTAAATCAAGTGGTTTTAATAAACCATACAAACCAGATAAAATTCTCATGTGCTGTTGAGCAAAGCTGAAATCATCATCAGATAATGTTTTAGCGTCAAGCCCCGCATATACGTCACCATTAAACGCTAATACAGCAGGTCGTGCATTGTCTGTAGTAAAAGGTTTTGACCACTCACCAAATCGCGCAGCATTTAACCCTGCTAACTTATCACTGATACCCATTAATGAGCTAATATCCGCCGGCGAAAGTTCTACGCAGCGATCAATAAGTAATTGGCTTTCATCTAATAGTTCAGGTTGTGAATATTTTTCAGTAGTGAGTGGCGATTCAAAATCTAAATTTTTCGCAGGAGAAACAACAAGCAACATTTTATTTTCCGAGACTAGTGGGTTAAATAATCACACTATAACATAGCAGTGTTTTTTTTAAGAATTGTTAAATAAAAAATAATTAAAACTAAGACAAGTTATTACTAGGGCTTGCTTAAATCATTAAATTTGATACAAATAGAATACTACTTATATTGAGTGAAGCTATTTATTACGCTAATTTATAAAAAGTAACCAGATCAAATATCGGCATTATCCAAACCTTGTCATATTTTTATACCCTATATGGTATTAGCATATATAAACGTTAACTTTTTCACTTTACCAAAACACAAGGCAAATTATGGCTAATCAACTCGAACAGTTAAAACAAATGACGACTGTCGTTGCAGATACCGGCGACATAGAAGCAATTGCTAAATTTCATCCACAAGATGCCACCACAAATCCTTCTCTATTATTAAAAGCTGCATCTTTGTCTGGCTATCAATCGCTATTAACACAGGCAGTTAATTGGGCAAAGGCACAATCGAAGAATGCTGAACAGCAAGTAGCAGATGCAGCAGATAAACTTTCAGTATTAATTGGGCTAGAAATATTAAAAATTATCCCAGGAAGAATTTCTACTGAGGTAGATGCTCGTTTATCATTTGATACACAGGCCTCAATCGACAAAGCACACAAGCTTATCGCCATGTATAACGAAGCAGGGATTAAAAACGACCGCATTTTAATAAAACTGGCTTCAACCTGGGAGGGAATAAAGGCAGCAGAACAATTAGAACAAGAAGCTATTAATTGCAACCTTACCTTATTATTTAGCTTCGCCCAAGCACAAGCTTGTGCCGAAGCCGGCGTTTATTTAATTTCACCATTTGTGGGACGGATTCTCGATTGGTATAAAAAGTCCTCAGGTAAAGATAGTTATCCTGCAAATGAAGACCCTGGTGTTGTTTCAGTTACTCAGATATATAATTACTATAAAGCTAAAAATTATAATACTGTGGTTATGGGGGCAAGCTTTCGCAATAAAGAAGAAGTTTTAGCATTAGCTGGTTGTGATCGTTTAACCATTAGCCCACAGTTACTTGATGAATTAGCTAATAGCAATGAAACAATCACACGTAAGTTAACGCCTGATAAACAACCTTTAAAAGCTACAGATAAGCTAAGTGAACAACAGTTTAGATGGGCAATGAATGAAGATCCTATGGCGACAGAAAAGCTTGCAGAAGGGATACGTAACTTTGCTATTGACCAAGTCACGCTAGAGCAACAACTCTTCAAATTGCTTTAAACATATAGAGAAATTAGCTGTATTGTTATGCCAAATAGTCGAATTTAATAACCCCTTGTAACTAAAAATAAACGCTTGAAGCTAGTTTATATAAACTAGCTTCAAGCGTTTATGCCCTATTAATACCAATTGTGTAGAGCTACTACAGCAAAAAATCACCTTACGAGATGAACAAATTCTAATCGATTGATTGCTTAGGGCGTGTTGATCTTTACTGTACATTTTTGCAGCGATTTATTTGGTGTTTATACAAGGCTGAACTTATGTAATGGGGTTGTTCCCCATAAATAAGTGAAAACGCCGTAGAAAAACCAAAGAGCCGCTGTCCTACGGATACGTTTAAACATGATTGACTTTTCGTTGCTTACACGGAAGTAGGTACTTAGCGTGAGCAGGACGCGGAAGCTGTCTAGCTCATTTATGTAGAATAACGACACTTTATTCGCTACGCCTCAATTAAATCATGTTTAATTCGTACAAAATTTGTACTCGAAAGATCAACACGCCCTAGGGTCTGTTGATCTTTCATTTTAGCCTCTGCTATAGACTATTTTTTAAGATAACAAGGCGAAAATGGTGCAATGTAGTATTCTCGGCTTTGGCATCCTGCGTCGCTCTACCTTCTGCATCAGTGCAGTCGTACTTTAACCATTTTTAACGATGTTAGGTTGAAAAATAGTCATAGCCCTTTGGGTTGCCTTGAAAAAGCGTCACTCTTTGTTGCCTACAGGATGTAGGTACTTAACGAGAGCAGGACGCGGCAGTTGTACTTAATGTGCATTTGGAACAACCAAACATTACATTAAGTGCCTCGACTGTCATCTTTTTCAAATGCAACAGAGCTATAAACTGAAAGATCAACAGACCCTAGTAATAAATCGCTATTTATTTTTCATATTTTTGTAAAAAAATGTTCATAAAACCATTCTATTCTTCGATGTAATATGTTATTAAAACAATGCAGTTGTAAGAAAAGGAGCATACCATGGATAAAATAGAAGAATTATTGAACTCTTTGGGAACACCAGCCAAATCAAGTTCAAGTAATAATAAAAAACGTAAATGGCGTGAAATAGAACAACTGAAGGAGAAGTTTCAATTAGAAAAGGAACTTAAAGCCTACGAGAGTTCACTAGACTATTCCTTAGAGGACTTTTAAGTAATTAATTATAACTATAATTTAAAACCCAGTATTTACTGGGTTTTTTATTACACAAAAATGAGGTAAAAGTGATCGCACTAGGTAACAGTAACGCCACACTAAAGGTTTATATTGAGAACAGGCCTCCTTTAGCTCCGTACTTAACACTTGAACATTGTTTACCGCTACGCAAAGATGATATCAGCACTATTGGTAAAGAAACCGGTAACCATTGGCGTAAAATTTTTAATGTTTATGCCAAGCTAATATACGAGCTTGCACCTCAACATTTCGCAACATGGCAACAATTACGAGATTTATCATTATTACAAAAGGAGAGCAATCAATGCTTAGTATTCTCCGCGCCTAAATTTAAAGCCCCTACTAAAGAAATCTCGATAATTATGGGGAAAACTTATGCTACAACACTCGGCATAGCACAAAAGTGTCAATGGCTATCACCCGTTTTTGCAATTAACTCATCACTTAATATTATTGTTTGCCCATATTTTGATTATAGACAGTTAACGAATGAAAGAATTACACAGTTAACCACACTAATTAAAAAACTTTCCAATAACCTCAATTATGATGAACGAAGTAATTCTACAAGTTTTTTAGCGTCTAGCTAAGTTTGTGCTACTACCAATGGTTAGTGGTTGAATACCTAGAACCACCTATACTAATGCTAAGCTATCAATAACAAAGAGTAGCTAAAGCCGCAGCAATACTGCAATACATTGACATATAAACTATATTTTATATAGCTAGCCATTATTTAGTATAAACTTATACCATTTTGCATAAAGCTGAAATAAAAAAGTAGCTAACTCTATCAGTAGCTACTTCATTGTTTAATATTCATTGTTAACAGTTACTTTGTTTAAAGTAGCTATGCTAAGCCGCTAAGCCGCTAAGCCGCTAAGCCGCTAAGCCGCTAAGCCGAGGTTAACTAGGCTCAATCGGCTTGTCTACACCTTGTTCAGCTATTACTTCATCAACTGCAGCGGGTGTTTCTATTTCAATGCGATCAACTCGTTGTAAGCCTCTAGGAAGTTTATTGCCTCTTCGTCCCCTTTCACCTCGATAATGTTCAATATCACTATTTTTTAGGGTAAGTTTACGTTTTCCTGCGTGTAGAGTTACAGCATCTTCGGGGTTAATGACTTCAAGCAGAGTGACATATTCTTCCCTTGCTTTTGCTCTCGCTGAAGAAATATTGATAATTTTATTTCCCTTGCCCTTACTTAAAATAGGTAAATCTTTTACTGGGAAGACTAACATTCTTCCTTCAGTTGTTATTGATAACACAAGCGCGTTATCAAGATTCATAATCCGTATGGGTAACATTACTTTAGCATTTGCAGGCAAACTTAATAATGCTTTACCATTTTTATTACGGCTGACCATTTCTGAAAACTTACCAACAAAACCATAACCTGCGTCGCTACTTAATAAGTAATTACAGTCGTCATCAGCCATTAATGTATGTTCAAAAGTAGCACCACTAACCAAACTAAAGCGTCCTGTTAAGGGTTCTCCTTGGCTACGTGCTGTTGGCAAAGTGTGGGCATCTGTAGCGTACGCTCGCCCAGTTGAGTCAATAAAAACAACAGGACGGTTGCTACGCCCTTTAGCCGAGCATAAATATTCATCTCCAGCTTTGTAGCTAAGTGTCTCTGGCTCGATATCGTGTCCCTTAGCACAGCGCGCCCATCCCTTATCAGAAACAACAACAGTTACAGGCTCACTTGGCACTAAATCTTTTTCAGATAATGCTTTAGCTTCGCTACGTTCAACCAAAATAGAGCGACGATCATCTCCATACTTTTCAGCTGCTTCTATTATTTCTTTTTTAATAAGCGTGTTCATTCGCGCTTTAGAATTGAGTGTTTTTTCTAAATATTCACGTTCTTTGTTTAGCTCGTCTTGCTCAGCACGAATTTTAATTTCTTCAAGCTTTGCTAGTTGACGTAGCTTAATTTCTAAAATAGCTTCAGCTTGTATCTCAGAAAGATCAAAACGCCTAATTAGTTCTGCTTTGGGGTTATCAAAGCCTCTAATAATTTCAATAACTTCATCAATATTAAGATACGCAACTAATAAGCCGTCAAGAATATGCAACCTTGCTAATACTTTATCTAAACGATACTGCAAGCGTCGACGAACTGTTTCTCGACGATACTCTAACCACTCGATTAAAATAGTACGTAAGTCTTTAACCGCCGGCTTATTATTAAGCCCAATCATATTTAAGTTAACACGATAGCTTTTTTCTAAGTCAGTTGTTGCAAATAAATGTTGCATTAATTGCTCAATGTCTACTCTATTTGAGCGTGGCACAACAACTAAACGAATTGGGTTTTCATGATCAGACTCATCACGTAGATCAATTACCATCGGTAATTTTTTAGCCGTCATTTGACCTGCAATTTGTTCAAGAATTTTGCCGCCTGAAGCTTGATGTGGCAGTGAAGTAATAACTACTTCGCCATGCTCAATTTCATACACCGCACGCATTTTAATGCTGCCTCGGCCAGTTTGATAAAGCTTTTCAATTTCAGTTTTTGGCGTAATTATTTCAGCTTCAGTTGGGTAATCAGGTCCTTTAACATACGCTAGTAAGTCAGCCACCTCTGCCTTTGGTGACTCGATTAAATGTATACAAGCATCAGCAATTTCCCGCACATTATGTGGAGGTATATCAGTTGCCATACCGACGGCAATACCTGTGATCCCGTTAAGTAATATATGAGGTAGCCTTGCTGGTAACGTTTTAGGCTCCTTCATTGTCCCGTCAAAGTTAGGTATCCAATCAACAGTACCTTGACCTAACTCCGCAAGTAATACTTCACTAAACTTTGATAAACGTGCTTCGGTATAGCGCATAGCCGCAAATGATTTAGGGTCGTCGGGTGCACCCCAGTTTCCTTGTCCGTCTACAAGAGGATAGCGGTAAGAAAAAGGCTGAGCCATCAATACCATTGCTTCATAACAAGCGGAGTCGCCATGGGGATGAAACTTACCAAGCACATCACCTACAGTTCTTGCAGATTTCTTATATTTAGCTAGCGCAGAAAGCCCTAACTCAGACATCGCATAGACAATACGGCGCTGAACAGGCTTTAAACCATCACCAATATGCGGCAAAGCTCTGTCCATAATGACATACATGGAATAATTTAAATAAGCTTCTTCAGTAAACTGCCTTAAAGGGCGTTGTTCGACACCATCAAGACTGTATTCAAGCACGTCAGACATGAACTTTTGTTCCTACTTTTAACTTAACAAACAGATGGGTTGTAAAAAATATTAATCAAAACACCTACTGATTAAAATACCTGTTATGGCATGGGCATAGCTTATCTGATAATTGTTTTGGAAAAAACTGTAAACTCAATAAAAGTTAGCTATCGTTCGTTTAATAAGCGTTTGAGAGACTTTATTGAGTTTAAGTTGATGCTGTGGTCTCGCTAGGTTGATAACAACACACTCTATTTCGCCCTTGCTCTTTGGCATTGTACATTGCTTCATCAGCAGCATGTAATAATATATCGAAAGATGGTGTTACTTGTGCCAAATTAGCTACGCCAATACTTACGGTAATTTTACGTTCAATATTAATTGTACTTAAGTCAAGTTGCTCAACCTTTTCTCTTAAACGCTCAGCAAAAGCTTTTGATTCTTCAAGGCTAGCACCTGGTAAAATAGCGGCAAATTCTTCGCCACCTAAACGCGCGTAATAATCTCTAGAGCGTATAGTTTCTGTACCGACCTCAGCTACCATTTTAATAACTTTATCACCAACATCATGACCATAATTGTCATTAACTGATTTAAAAAAGTCTATATCTAACAAAATAGCACTAACAGTATTTCCTTCTTTAACTGCTTCGTTAACTAATAAGTTACCTTTTTTAAATAAGCTGCGGCGGTTAAATAATCCAGTTAATGCGTCAGTTTTGGCTATTACTCTTAACCTGTTACTCACATGAACTTGTCGTAAAATCAGTGCTAAAAAAAGCAAGCCAACTAAGGATAAAATTACAAGATTACGTAACTGAATATATTTTTCATTCTCTGCTTCTTTTATTTTTAAACGTTTAAGCTCATTTTGGCTTTCTAATAAAAGGTTTTCGTTTTGCTTAATTGCAGTGCCATACTTTTCATCAAGTGCTTTTATGCGGCTATCTTTCATGTTCATTAATGAATCGCTGTAGCGATTCATATAAGACCTTTTAGCGTCATAGGCCCTTTTATATTGCCCAAGCTCACTGTGATACTTTGCTAAAGCCAAATATATATCAAAGAAAAGTGGAGTGGCTAACTGGCTTTGCAGCATTTGTTCTTCATAGGAAATTGCCTTATTAGCCCAATTAATCGCTTTTTGTATTTCACCATTATGGTATGAAATATAAGCAGACAAATAATTTAACAAATAGTACTCAGCCGCATTAAGGGGTGGAAGTTCACTTTCAATTTGCGAGAGCATTTCATGAGATACGTTATCGTTATTCTTCATTTTATCAATTAATGTAAATATTGAAGGCCGCACTTCGAGCTCTACTTTACTATCAAGCATATTGTTAGGTGCGCTATGTGTTATGGTGTTTTGCTCTTGATATGCGATGGTTTGTAAAGTAACTAAAGAAGCTGTATTTTTAGCCGCTAACACTTTGGTAGTACTTGCTAGCATGATCAAAAGGCATAATAAAAACTTAATCGCTTTACTCCTGTTCAAAGCAATTGATAAAACCTGTTTCTGAATAAACCTCAGTATTAATAACATACTTGGTTTTTCCCCTGGTTTTTCGCTTTATACAATAAAATATCAGCGCTTTTTATTAAGTCGTCAGCATTTTTATGCACGTCTAAATCTACGCATGAAACACCTATACTAACAGCAACATTACCTTTTATCAGATTGCGCCAAATTTCATGTTCATTGATACTTTTTCGTAAACGCTCGGCAATGTTTTTCGCTTGCTCTAACCCAGTTTCAGGTAATAATGCAATAAACTCTTCGCCTCCAAATCGCCCAAATTCATCTGTTGAGCGCATTGTAGCAGCACCAATTTGTGCAACTTTTGTTAATACTTTATCTCCCACTTTGTGGCCATAGGTATCATTAATTAACTTAAAGTCATCAACATCAATCATTAAAACACTAAACTCAATTTTGGCTTTTTTGGCTTGGTAAAAGAAAAAGTCACTTAATTCAATTAGTCGCCTACGGTTAACTACCCCTGTCAAACCATCGGTCTGACTTAAAAAGACAAGCCGTTGTTGCCCCCGAATAATTCGCAATAAAAACCAACCAATAATTAATACAACAATGGCGCTAAATGCCAAAATAATATTTCGATTCTCTTCTTGATACTCTGACTCTTTTAAACGAATGGTTTGTAATGACTGTTGTTGGTCTAAAAGCTGTTTCTTTATATCAGCTTGCTCGCTTTCATAGCGCATCCGCAAATCTTCAACAGCTTCATAATTTGAACTTTCTCTCAACTCAGTACCAAGTTTGAAATATTCATTTTGAAGATGATATGCCTTTTCATACTGCTCTTGCTCATAATAAATACTGCTTTTTAAAAATAAAACATTGATTATGGCGGCTTTGTGCATTTTTTTGTCTTGCAATAACGGCTCTATTAACGAAAGTGTTTCAAGCACCTCATTATATTTTTTCATCTCATAAAGTAGGTAGGCTTTATTTATACCAAATGACACTTCTATTTTGTACTGCTCGCCCTGACTAGAATATTGTTCTGAAATTTTGAGATACTCGTATGCGGCTTCAGGGTTACTCTCTTTCTTCTTCAAATACGACCATGCTAGCCCCATATAAGCTGATGCCATTATTTCTATATTGCCAATTTCTTTTTCATGTTCAACAATTTCTTTATTAATTTTAATCGCTTCTTCATAGCGTCTATGTCTAACATGATTTATCGCAATATTGCGAAGGCTATTGTACGCATTAAAATTTTTACCTGCTTGTTGAAAATACTCATATGACTTTAAGTAAAAAGCCATCGCTTTCTCTTCTTCATACATATATTCGTATAAAATACCGAGTTCACTATAAATATAGCCGAGTAATTCGTTATCTTTTAATGGAATCGCGATATTAAGCGCCTGGTTAAAAACAATTAATGAACGGTCAAATTTTTGTGTAAGGTAGTAGATAGCGCCTAAGTTTATTAGACCGGTAGCGATATTCTTTTTGTCATTTAACGATTCTGCTATTTCCAACCCGTTTTGATAATTTGTAATAGCACTATCAAACTCGCCTAAGTTTTCAACGGCAAAGCCGCGGGTATAATTTAATTCAGCACTAACTATGCTTGGGCTAGAAAGGTTTTTAGCTAATAGAAGGGCTTTATCTGCAATTTCTTTACTTTGCTGATATTGTGCTTGTTCAGAGTATGTGTCAGCAAGATAGCGGTAAAAAACTAGGCGGTTATCAACGGAAAGCTCTTCAGCTTTATCTGCGTATTGTTGTAAAAAGAGGTAGGCTTCTTTTGAATTACTGTCTTTAAGCTTATCAATTTGTTGTACAAATTGCTCAAAACCCTCGTCTGTTAATAAATCAACAGCGAATGCTTTATATGACATTAATAATATAAAGCATAAAAAGAAATGGTTAACAGCGTGAGCTTTTTTTATGTCGCAAGCAAACAAGCAATTCCCCTTTATAAACTAATAAAACTAAGTGTATTAAATATCTTTGCCGATGCATTTTTTCTATAAAAATAGATCAGTATTTCAACAATATAATCAAAAATGCTTAATAAATCACTCTTTATTTATTTGCCAGTAACTCGCTTCAATTTTATTGCCGTCAAGATC
This sequence comes from Thalassotalea piscium, assembly GCF_030295935.1. Lineage (NCBI taxonomy): Bacteria > Pseudomonadati > Pseudomonadota > Gammaproteobacteria > Alteromonadales > Colwelliaceae > Thalassotalea > Thalassotalea piscium. The sequence goes on along the minus strand of NZ_AP027362.1, from coordinate 1,046,554 downwards.
AATTAAGAAACAACCATAATAGGGTTCACCATACTCTTTTCTTGGGCCTGGTTTTCCATTGCATTTTGCTCCAAGCGCTATGCCCTTCATGTAAAAATCATCAACTTGTTTTTTTGTTGTTGCTACAAAACCAATATGAACGCCATTACCCGAAGTCGCTTGTTGTTGATCAAACGGCACTTGCACCCAAAACTCAGGATAACCTTTACCAAAAGCTAATGCATGTTCATATTCACATACTAGCTCAATCTGTAATACTGGTAATAACTGCTTATAAAAATCTGCTGCACTTACTAAATTATTAGTACCAATCGACATATGACAAATGGATCTAAGCTCACGATGGGCGATCATATTATTCCTTAGGTGTTTACCTTGAAATTTAACAACACCATACTATGAGAAAAAAGATCATAAAAAAAGCACTCATATTAATAGGAGTGCTTTTAGAATAATAAATCGTGTTATTAGCTTGGGCGTTTACTTAATAAAAACGGCTTAAGTATCTGTTGATTTGTCATCAACAGCCGCTATTTTAGTTTGATTACAATTACAGCAATTCAACCAAGTCGCCTTTCGCTTGCAACCAGTCTTTTCGGTCGCCCGCACGCTTTTTAGATAAAAGCATGTCCATTAGTTCCATTGTTTCTGAGTGCTCGTCTACCGTTAGTTGCACTAGTCTACGGGTATTTGGATCCATAGTGGTTTCACGCAATTGCAGAGGGTTCATTTCACCCAAGCCTTTAAAGCGTTGTACGTTAACTTTACCGCGTTTCTTTTCTGCTTCGATGCGGTCAAGAATACCGTCTTTTTCTGCTTCATCTAATGCATAGAATACTTCTTTACCTACATCTACTCTATATAAAGGCGGCATGGCGACATAGACATGCCCTGCTTTTACAAGCGGTAAAAAGTGCTGCATAAATAAGGCACATAATAATGTTGCAATGTGAAGTCCATCAGAGTCTGCATCTGCTAAAATACAAATTTTACCATAGCGTAATTCGGTTAAGTCTTCTGAGTCTGGGTCAATACCTAAAGCAATTGATATATTGTGTACTTCTTGCGAGGCTAATATTTGTCCTGAGTCTACTTCCCAAGTATTTAATATTTTACCACGTAATGGCATAATTGCCTGAAATTCACGGTCTCGTGCCTGTTTAGCACTTCCGCCAGCAGAGTCTCCTTCCACAAGAAACAATTCAGTCCGTGCAATATCTTGACTACCACAATCGGTTAGCTTGCCAGGTAGTGCGGGCCCTTGCGTTACTTTTTTACGAATTATTTTTTTACTTGCACGCAGGCGACGTTGTGCATTTGATATACAAAATTCTGCTAATGTTTCTGCCACTTCTGTATGTTCATTTAACCATAAGCTAAACGCATCTTTTACCACGCCCATAACAAATGCGGCACATTGGCGTGAAGACAAGCGCTCTTTGGTTTGGCCGGCAAATTGAGGATCTCCCATTTTTACCGATAAAATATATGAGCATTTATCCCAGATATCGTCTGGGGTTAATTTTACCCCTCTTGGGATCAAGTTACGAAACTCACAAAACTCGCGCATCGACTCGAGTAAACCTTGACGTAAACCATTTACATGGGTGCCACCTTGTACCGTAGGAATTAAGTTTACATAACTTTCGCCAACCGACTCTCCACCTTCTGGCAACCAAGTAACTGCCCAATCTACTGCTTCGTTTTGTGAACTAAAAGCCCCAATAAAAGGCTCTTCTGGCAAACTTACATAGCTTTTAACTGATTCTTTTAAGTAATCACAAAGCCCGTCTTCGTAATACCACTGATATTTTTGATCTTCATTTTTATCATGAAATTTTATCGTTAAGCCTGGGCATAATACAGCCTTAGCTTTTAACAAGTGAATAAGGCGACGAACTGAAAATTTAGGTGAGTCGAAGTATTTTTCTTCTGGCCAAAACTTTACTCGAGAACCTGTATTACGTCGTCCTACAGTACCTGTTTCACGTAATTCTTCAACCTTTTCTCCATGTTCAAACGCCATTTCATAGACTTTACCGTCACGCCTTACTGCAACATCAACACGTTTTGAGAGCGCGTTAACCACCGATATACCAACACCATGTAACCCCCCTGAAAACTGGTAGTTTTTATTAGAGAACTTTCCGCCCGCATGAAGCTTACAAAAAATAAGCTCAACACCCGAAACTCCCTCTTCTTTATGAATATCAATAGGCATACCACGGCCATCATCAATAATTTCTAATGATTGGTCTTTATCTAAAATAACGGTAATATTTTGCGCGTGCCCTGCTAATGCTTCATCAACCGAGTTATCAATAACTTCTTGCCCTAAATGGTTAGGACGGCTAGTGTCGGTATACATTCCTGGACGATGACGGACGGGATCTAAACCACTAAGTACTTCGATAGATTCGGAATTATATTGTTCGCTCATAACTCTTTCTAATAATTATTAGGTCGTGCTGACCTTTATGACGGTTTACAGTTTAAAAAATTGCGCGATTTGCGGTAATAGCGTTGAATAATTAACAAAGCTATGGTCACCACTTTGTTGTACAATTAATTGGCACTGTTGGAATTTGTTCACTGCTTGTTGGTAATCTAACACTTCATCACCTGTTTGTACCATCACCAAGTAATGTTTTTTTGTAATTTCATTCTGCTCTAATGCTATAAGATCGTCAATATACTGCTCGGTAACCGTGTAAATTTCATTAGTATAAGGGTTAGTTTGAACACCAAGGTAACCATTAAGCAACTCATAAGGCCTTACTGCGGGGTTAACAATAGCTGCTGGTAGTTGATATTTTTCACTGAGGTATGTAGAAAAATAACCTCCAAGTGACGAACCTATTAAAAACCAATCACCTTTATTTTCTTCAAGTATTTGGCTTAACTGTGCTATCGCTTCATTTGGTGACGACTTTATTTGTGGACAATGAAATTTAACATGTGGAAATTTTTGATGTAAATACTGCTTAGTTTGCTCTGCTTTAAGCGACTTTGGCGATGAATTAAAACCATGAATATATAAAATCTGCTTTATTTTCATAGTATTACTAGCTCGTTACGTTATGTATTTGTGATAATGAATCGCCATTGCTATAAAGAGTATAAACGCGGAATCCAGAAGGTAGATTCGCATTTTTAACCGTGGTAGCAAATTGGTCGAATTGAATAGAAGTTGCAGGGCATGTGATCACCGGCACCTGAAATTTACTATTAGTATGCTGCCTAATGAGTGCGTTATGAACATGGCCGCAAGCAATCACTTTAATGCTTTTGTATTGATTGATATGGCGCCAAAACTCATCTTGATTGTTCAAGCCATGATGGTCAATAAAATAACCTACATTGGTTGCATGGTGATGCATCATCAGTAACTGAAATTTTTTCGGATCAATCAATTCATTTAGTTGGTTCAATTGCTGAGTTGATATTTCACCAGCAGGTGTTTCACTTTTACTATCAAGTAATATCACTTGCCAGTGATTACTTTCAATTTGTTTTGCACTGTTAAATGGCGCTGCATTTAAGTAGCTGTTCATATAAAATATTTCATCATGATTACCTGCAAGCCAATATATCGGTATATTTAATTGACTCTGGCTAACGGCCTCCACAAAGTTTTGATATGAACGCTCGGTATGATCTTGCGTTAAATCACCGGTAAAAACAGCAAAATCAAGCTCAGGTAATTGCGTTAATGCACGTAAAACAGCAAATAAATTTTGATAAACATTTGCTCCATGATGAAGCGCTTGTTTATCTTCGTATAAATGACAGTCTGTGAATTGGGCAAAGGTTAGTTCAGTGTTTATTAATTTACTATTCACTCAAATTTCTCTATTAACAGTCTAACTGCAAAGTTTAATTGGGCTTTGACCAAGCTGTAAGCTTAATTGCAACCATTCTTTTAAGAATAAATTTATCTGTTGTTTTTCATCAGGTAAGTGCATTTTTGAATTCGGGTAGTCGTAGCGAGGTTTAACTTGCGAAATATCTTGATTACTAATTACCTCAGCCATACGGGCGTCGTGATACAAACGAATAACCATTTTAGGCTTTAAAAACCCCTTTAAGGTGTTGACCAAAGCATTACAGTTTTGTGTCATTGTTATTAAAGAGGTGTATGGTGTTACCTCATTGACTTTAATGCGGTAGGAAACAAAATCTGAAATGATAAAATTTCGCTCTTCTCCAGCTAGTTCTTTATCAGCTAACAAGCGCAGTAACATCATATAATTGATCTCACACAGACTCATTAAGTTAGGTAAATTTGGACGGTAGTTTGCTGATTTCATTGCTGACTCTGTTAGCTCACTTTGTAGGCTTTATCGGTTTAGTTTTATAAGTTTTGATAGTTCAATTGCAACCATTGTAACCCAATTATGGTAGATGCATTTGTTATTTTACCCTCAGATAATAAAGCCATTGCTTGCTCTCGAGTAACTACATGAACCAAAATATCCTCATGTTCATCGGCTAAACCATATACGCCTCCAACACCTTTAGTGTCAACAATACCGATAAACAAGTGAATTTGCTCAGTCATACCGCCTGGGCTAGACAGATATTTCAATACGGGAGTAATATTACTAGGGTTCAAGTCGAGATTGGCTTCTTCTTTCGCTTCTCTAACTGCAACTTCCACGGGGCTTTCTTCTGGTGAAAACATACCGGCAACAAACTCGAGTAACCATGGTGAGTTATTTTCACGGATAGCACCAGGTCTAAACTGTTCGATCATAACTAAACTGTCCGTTTTAGGATCGTACGGCATTAACACAACCGCATCTCCACGCTCAAATATTTCCCGAGAAAGTAGCTCACTCATTTCGCCGTTATATAAACGATGCTGTATGTTGTATTGTTCGAACTTAAAGAAGCCTGTATACAACGGTTTTTTAGATACAAAATTAATATCTTTCTCGCTATACCGCAGTATAGTTTGTGCGTTTTTATTCATTTTTAGTCAAATCCATTAGAAAAAGGGCAAAATCACTATGACAAAGCATTAGCATAAAATATTTTGTTACACTAGAATAGAGCGTTATCTGCAGATTATATTTAGCTTACCATTCAATGCTGATATTATATAACGCTAAGCTAGGTACAGTCATAACTGCGTTTATTGTAAGTATGTGATTTATTCAACGCTATATTTATCTTTTACTCGTATTACTTACAATGTAAAGTTTTCATTAATAGCGTGTTGGCAAGTTATTTGCTTTGTATGATACGAATAATGTATTTACACCTAAGAATAAAATATTTAGAAGACATTAAAGGAATTTCTCTGACATGAAAAAAAACATTACTTCGCTCATTGTAGGTATTGCTTGCGCAACTAGCAGTGCTATTTCGTATGCCGAAGATTTACTTTCTGTTTATGAACAAGCTAAACAAAATGACCCTGTTGTACTGAAAGCACAAGCACAGTTTTTAGCTTCTCAAGAAGATATTACTCAAGCTCGTTCGGTATTATTACCTTTTATTAATGCATCTGCTAGCATAGGTCAAGGCGAGTCAGAATCAGTCTCAAATGGCATTTATGCACCAGTAGGTACTATTGTTACAACCGAGTCTAAATCAACAGATTATGGTGCAAGCTTAAATATGCAGCTATATCATCATGATTCTTGGTTACGTTTAAGCAACTCGAAAAAAATGGCTCATACTTATGACATTAGTTACCAAGTTGCTAAGCAAGAGTTAATTATACGTGTTACACAAGCCTACTTTGATGTATTAAGTGCAAAAGATGACTTAGAGTTTGCTAAAGCAGAAAAAGCTGCGATAGAGCGCCAACTTGAACAAACTAAGCAACGTTATTCGGTTGGTTTAACTGCCGTTACTGATGTTCATGAAGCCCAAGCACAATACGATAATGCTGTTACTGCAGAAATTAGAGCAGAAAATAATGTATTCAATACAGAAGAAGCATTACGCGTAATTACCAATGTTTACCCTCGTGATTTAAACCCTTTAAACACCGAAAAATTCAGCGCTTCTCGACCTATTCCTGACAGTGCTAATGAATGGCAGCAAACAGCTGAAGCTAAAAATCTAGATTTAATTGCGCAAAAAATTCGCGTAGAAATTGCTAAAGAGAATATTAATATTGCACGTGCGGGTCATTACCCAACGCTCGACTTATCAGGTCGGTATTCATCAGGCGATAATGAGATAACTACTGTATCTGGTACATTTGATAACCCTAGACTTGATAGTCACTCAATAGGTATTACACTAACAGTACCTATTTACTCTGGTGGTGCTATTTCAAGTGCAGTGCGTAAACAACAACATAATTATGTTGTTGCAAGCCACGACTTATCTCAAACTCATCGTAATATTGTTCGTAATGCGCGCAATTCATATAACACAGTTATTGCTGCAGTTTCAGGTATTAAAGCCCTAGAACAAGCGGTGATAAGTGCAGAAAGTGCATTAAAAGCAACAGAAGCGGGTTTTGAAGTAGGCACACGTACTATTGTAGATGTGTTAGATAGCACGCGTAATTTATATAATGCGAAACGTAATTTGTCGTCAACACGCTACAGCTATGTTCAGTCAATCTTACAACTAAAACGTGCAGCTGGCACAATTACCGAGCAAGATCTTAAAGATATAAATAAAGGCTTATCTAAAAGCTAATTTACACTAGAGCGTATTGAACTTTCCTTTTAGGCTCTGCTATGGGGTGGCTTGAAAATGCATCACTCTTTGTTGCTTAATATAATATTTGGAACAACCAAATATTATATTAAGCGCCTCGATTGACACCTTATTCAAGTGCAACAGAGCTATAAACTGAAAGATTAACAGCCCCTATATTCCAGGGCTTAGGCCCTAGAATATAGTGCCTAACATAAGTTAGCCGTCTTCTAATCGAATGGTATTGATAATTTCAGTTGTAGATATACCTTCTTCAAAGTTGAGTACTTTAACTTCACCACCCGCCGCAATTACCTCACTACCACCCGCAATTTGCTCAACAGTGTAGTCACCACCTTTCACTAACATATTAGGCAAGATATTAGCAATTAAACGTTGTGGTGTATCTTCACTAAAAGGCACTACCCAATCAACGGCGCCAAGCCCTGATAATACAGCCATTCTTCGATCTACTGAATTCACTGGCCGTCCTGCGCCTTTAAGCCTTTTTACCGACTGATCATCATTTACCGCAACAATAAGACGAGTACCAAGTTTCGCCGCTTGCGTTAAATATGACACATGGCCAGCATGCAAAATATCAAAACAACCGTTTGTCATTACAATTTTTTCCCCCCTAGCTTTAGCGTGTTCTACGGCAATTTTTAATTGTCCTTCAGTAACAACACCAAAACCACTTTCTTGTCCTGAGGCTATTTGATGGTTAAGCTCTGCAACACTTACAGTAGAAGTCCCTAATTTGCCAACCACAATGCCTGCCGCAATATTTGCTAATGCGCTTGCTTGTGGGTAGTCAGCATTAGCTGCAATAGCAAGTGCTAGTGTTGCAATTACAGTATCGCCAGCACCGGTAACATCATAAACCTCTTTTGCTTGGGTAGGTAAATGAAACTCGTCATGGTTACGACGTATCAGTGTCATTCCCTTTTCGCTACGCGTGATCAATAATGCTTGAAGATCTAACTCAGTCAATAATGCCTGCCCTTTACTAACAATCTCTGCTTCGTTAGCACACGCTCCCACTACCGCCTCAAATTCAGACATATTAGGTGTCAGAATATCTGCACCTCGATAACGTGAAAAGTCATGACCTTTCGGATCTACCAATACTGGAATATTTTGTTGCTTTGCTATACTAATAAATGCTTGTACCTCAGACAAAGTACCTTTCGCATAGTCAGAAAGTAGCAGCACATTATGATCAGCCACAAGCTCGCTGACCTTCGCTAATAAATTTTTCTTACTTATATGCGCAAACGACTCTTCAAAGTCCAGTCGAATTAACTGTTGATTTCGGCTAAGTACTCTCAGTTTAGTAATCGTTGGTATTGTAGCGTGCCGATCAAATTGGCAATCAATTTCCATTGCAGACAAATATTGGGTTATTGTATCAGACGCTTCATCTTCGCCAGTAATTCCTGCTAGGGTAACTTTTCCGCCCATTGATGCAATATTTAATGCTACGTTTGCGGCACCGCCGGGTCGGTCTTCATTTTGAGAAATTTTAACAACAGGTACAGGTGCCTCAGGAGAAATACGTTGAGTTGGTCCGTACCAGTATCGATCTAACATAATATCGCCAACCACTAAAACGCTGGCTTGATCAAAAGTGGGAATATCTACTTTCATCATTGGTCCCATAACAGATATAATACGGTATAGTGTACCACATGAATTTCAATGAGTTAAAATCATACCGTGAGTAAAAACAGCATTCTTCAACCTAATTTCAAATTGTCATTTCTACTCCCTAAGTATTGGCTTACTTGGCTCGGGGTTTTTATTTTATACAGTATTTCTTGGCTGCCATATCGCCTTCAACTGTTAATGGGAAAAGCATTAGGTCGACTGTTGTTAAAGCTCGGGTCTAGCAGAAAACGAGTAGCACAAACAAATTTAGCGTTGTGTTTTCCTGAAATGTCAGACAAAGAGCGCCAGGAATTATTAATTAAAAACTTTGAAAATACAGGCATTGCACTTTTCGAAACTGGCATGGGTTGGTGGTGGCCTGATTGGCGCGTCAAACGAAAGTGCAAGGTGATAGGAGTTGAACATATTGAAAACGCACAGCAACAAGGTAAAGGTATTTTGCTACTTGCCATGCACAACTTAAGTGCTGAAATAAGCTGTAGAGGTGTAGGTACAGGGCACCCGATGGTAGTTTTTTATCGGCCGCACAATAATCAATTAATGGAATACTTTCAATATCGAGGCCGTGGCCGCTCTAATAAATACATGTTAGGAAAACGAGATGTTAAAGGGTTAATTCGTGCTTTACATGAAGGTGAAGCATGCATTTATTTACCCGACCAAGACTATGGCAGAAACCGCAGTCTTTTTGTTCCTTTTTTTGCTGTTAAAGAAACAGCAACCACTACAGGAACACTTATCTTTGCTCGACAAAAAAATACGGTTACGCATATGATCATACCTACTAGAAATGAAGATGGTAGTGGTTATACCTTAACGATCCAACCGCAACTTGAAAATTTTCCTAGCGATGATGACCGCGCCGATATTACTTTAATTAATCAAGAGCTTGAAAAAGCAATCATACAAAACCCTGCGCAATATATGTGGCTTCACCGCCGCTTTAAAACAAGACCAAACGAGAGCGATCCGTCGTTGTATAAATAAAAAATATTAAGTATGGTATATACTTAATCATTATTGATATTTTTAAAGATTTACAACTTATGATGTTTTGGATTCGGATCATTGGCTTTGCATTAATTCTAGCTGTTTTAGGGTACTTCCTTATTGCTAATAAGGAAGTATTGTTTACCGAAGTAGCAACAGAAACACTCTCAACAGAAGAGATCCTAGCTGATAAAGAACAAGCCGATGAATCGGTCCATGTACCAGAGGAGCAGCCTGTTGTAGCTAAAAAACGTACGAATGCTGCTGCTGAAGGTTTGTCTCGTTTTTACGCAAACTTACGAGGCACCGACGAAGACTCAGGACCCAGAGTAAAAAACAACATCGTTTACCTTCCAGAGCCAAAAGGCGATTTGGTAGATATATTAATTGCTAAGAAAATGGTCACCCGCCCCTTAAGAAGTAATTGGCGCAGTAGTGATAAAAATGCTGCTTTTCGTATTGGTTACACACTTAATCAAAAACTAACCGAATATGCTAAAGAAACAGGTTTAGATGTTATTTGGTGGCTTGATAAAGACTTTTTGGTTAAAGACCCCTTTAGAATTAATAAAGATATAGTACAAATGACTTATCAAATAAGTAGAGCCGTTGCAGGTCATTTTCCCAATGGTGTTAAAGCTTACTTTTGTAATCAACATAGAACACTTATAATTACAGAGCAAGATTATGAATACCTTGACGAGGAATGTGTTTTATTAGATGGCTCTAAACGATAACGCCATCTAATTAATAAGTATAATCAACAAAGCTGGTTTATCCCCTTAAATGGCTCAAAAGTCTATCGTGAGAAAATAAACACCTTGTATTTTACTGCTTACCCTGCGCATAAAGCAGATCACTTAATTAATGACACTGGTATTACTGTAAGTAACCTGAATTCGGGATAAGCTAAGTACACCAAAGCTACGATTTTTTGCGCACATCCATTATCCCGAGCTCAGGTTAAGTATTTATTAAAAATATTATTTGTAACTTTTGCATAACTTTCAAACTCAGACATCGGCATTAGGTTCGCTTTATTTTTAAGTACACAATGATGACCAAAGTCACGAAGCTGACAGTAATGACTGATCAATTTTTCACATTCTTCAGTTGTTATCACTTGCCAATTAAGTAGTGTTTTGAAGATATGAATATTATCTGAAGGTAGCCATTCGTTTACATGACTTGGATAATTGGCTAACACTAAATACTGAGCTAAAAACTCTATATCGACTAACCCTCCTCTACTTTGCTTAATATCATTTTCAGTTAATGTCGATTTATCAAGATGACTTTGCATTTTATTGCGCATTTCTACTACTGCTGCTTGTAAATCATTAACATCGCGTGGTTTAGTTAATGTGTTTTTACGTATCTCATTAAACTTATCAACCAGTTCTTTATGCCCATAAATAGCACGCGCTCGTACTAATGCTTGATGCTCCCATGTCCATGCTTCATCTAGCTGATATTGTTCAAAACTGTCAATATGAACAACTAATACCCCTGAATTGCCGGAGGGCCTTAATCGCATATCAAGATCATATAAAATACCACTGTTCATTCTTGTACTAAAAATATGAGTGATCCGTTGTGCTAATTTTGCATAAAATTGACTAGCCACAACTTTTCTCGCGCCATTAGTTAAATCATTAGGGGCGCAGTTATGAATAAAAACTAAATCGAGGTCTGAGGCATAGCCCAATTCAATCCCTCCCATTTTACCGTAACCTATTACTGCAAATGCTTTGTTATCGAGTAAAGCAATAGAGCTTGGCACACCATAGCGCAGTGTAACTTGCTGCCATGCCATATTAATTACTTCACCCACTATTGCTTGCGCTAATGCAGTTAAATGGTCACTCACTTTGGTAATAGGCAAAACGCCGACAATATCAGCGACTGCAATACGTAATTGCTGCGCTTGTTTGAATTGTCGTAACAACTCCATTTGTGCTTCTAGGTCCTCTTCTGGCACCCGAAGTAAACTTTCTCGTAGGTGCTCTGAATAACTACTTAATGCTGGAGGTGAATTCAATAATGTAGGGTCGATAAGCTCATCTAATAAAATAGGGTATTTTATAATGTGCTCTGCTATCCACTGGCTTACTTGGCAAAGTTTAACTAAATGCTTTAATGCGCCTTCATTTTCATAAAGTAGCTCTAAATAGGCTGTTCTAGTTGAAACTTTATCAATCACTAATAAAATACGTTGTAGTGCCGTTTCATCGGCTTTAAGATCAACTAAATACGACAACAACAATGGAATTAACTTATCTAAGACTTGTCGCCCACGACTACCAATACTGCGCTTTTTATTATCTTCTCTAAAGCTTTTTAACAACTGCCACATTTGAGCCGCTGGCCAATGAGATTGTGATTGAACAATCCATTCAATCGACTCCTGATCATCCCATTGGCTATCCCACAAGGTAGCCCAATGGTGATCTTCAGTTTGATGATGTGGGCTTTCCTCTCCAATCAGCTTATTAAACTCTTGATGAACACCCTGCATCAAGGCCTGCAGGTGATCTAAAAAGCTATGCCAAGTTGGGAACTGATCATCACCTAATACAAACAATATTCTAGCCTGATCTAACGGTGAATCTGGCAAAGTTTGCGTTTGTTGATCAGCCAATGCTTGTATAATATTTTCAACACGGCGCAAGAACCTATAAGTACTTTCAAGTACTTGTTCACTTTGCTTACTTATTTCACCATGCTCAACCAATAAAGGTAAAACCGTCAGTAAATTTCGTTGCTGTAAGGCTTTAATTCGACCGCCTCTAATTAGTTGAAAAACTTGTACTATAAATTCAACTTCTCGAATCCCTCCAGCGCCCAATTTAATATTATTAGCCAATTGTTTTCGCCTTACCTCTTGGGCGATCATTGCTTTCATACGGCGTAAACTGTCTATTACGCTAAAGTCGATATAACGACGATAAACAAAAGGCCTTAATAAGCTTGAAAGCTGCAAATGATACTTTCCTTCACCAATTAAACGCGCTTTTAACATCGCATAACGCTCCCAATCACGACCTTGCTCTTGGTAATAGTCTTCCATTGCATTAAAAGTAAGTACTAACGGACCACTATCACCAAAAGGGCGTAATCGCATATCAACTCGATACACAAAACCATCTGCAGTCTGTTGATGCAATGCTGTAATTAACTTTTGCCCTAGTCGAATAAAAAACTGTTGGTTGTCTAATTCACGCCTTGCACCTTTGGTTTGCCCTTTTTCTGGGTACGCAAAAATAAGGTCAATATCTGAAGAAAAGTTCAACTCGTTTCCACCTAATTTTCCCATGCCATAAACAAGTAAAGGCATAGTTTCACCTTTATCATTTTGAGGTACCCCCCATTGTTTATAGCAAAACCCTGACAGCCAGTTTAGTGCTGACAAAATTAGTGCATCTGCTAGTTTTGATAGCCTCTGCAATGAGAAATCAAGGGCTACGTTATACAGTAAGTCGGCAACGGCAATAGTTACCATAGCTTTTAACCGATAACGTCTTAACAAGCGATGTAATTGCTCTTCAGACTCACAACTAGCTAATATTGTGTTTAATTCAGTTAAGTAATCAATGCTGTGTTCAAATTGTGCCCCCTGAAATAATTCAACTACAATTTCAGGCGCTTGAATCGCACTATTAAAAATAAAATCGCTTAAGGCTAATGCGCTTTTAAAATCATTTAATTGCGCTTGATCTAACCCTAAATAGCTTTGGGGATATTGTTCTGAAAATTGTGACCATCGTAAATTCTCCTGTTTAACTAAGATAGGAAGAAAGTTTTTACGAGTAAGTGTTTTCATTTAGGCCTCAACTTGATTGTGCAATGTGCTACAGTACGTTAAAATTTTGTTATACGTTTTTATTAATACATTTATTATTGTTTATTCATAGTAAATTTTTATCAATAAACAGTTGGACATATTATGTCACAAGTGTTATTAATAAATGATAACCATAGCATTTTTGAGGAAACTATGGCAGAAATGCACTATTCAAAAATCATTATTTTAAGTCTAATGTTAGCCTTGTTTGGCTGTTCAGACCCTGTTGTTGAACAAATTGAAAAGCAATTGCCGATCACCCAGCAACGTGTTGAACAGCTAGGGCAAGCACTTGATAGTAATCAGGTTCGTAACGCTATACTTATTAAACAATATGCAGACAAGGTGGTTGAACTAAAACCTGACTTTGTTGAACTTGTGAATGAGTTTCGTAAAGAAGCAACTACCGCAAGCCCTATTTATAAGTCAATTGTTGATAGGTTAAATACCGTCAAGAATAGTCCTGAGCTTTTTGTTGATAATAATGCACGTTACGAAGAAATACTTAACATTTATCAAGCGGCAGATCCTGTTTTATATTCTGATGCATTGAGCGATCCGCTTAATGTGCTAGCAGATATGTCTGATGGTTTATTACCGAGAGTAAATTCCTTATCTAAGTCACAAAGCTTGGCGGCAAATAATGCACAAGACTTTGGTGTTGGTGAACAGCTAATTGGGAATCCTAATTACGGTAGTTGGACAACAGGCAGTAATGGCATGTCATTTTGGCAATGGTATGGCATGTACGCCATGATGGATAACCTGCTTGATTCTCGTCGTCGTGTTTCCTACAACCAATGGGGGCGTTCACGTAACTACAGCTATTACCATGATTATGGTCGTACACGTTACAGCTCTCCTGGGCAACTGCAAAAGCAAACACAACTCGATACCCGTACACGTAAATCATTTGAAAGTCGCGGGCAAAAATATACCAGCGCTTACAGTAAAAATCGTACAGGCTCTTCAAGCCTTTCAGGGCAGAGTAAACAAGCCCAAACAAGCGCGAAACGTTTTAACTCAGCTACCACTAATAACAGCAGATATGCCAAAAAAAGTAGTAACGCTAAAAAATCTTCTTATGCCCAAGGTGGCAATTTTAGAAACAGTAAAAGTACCACTTCTCGTAGCTTTAGACGTGGCAAATAACGAGAGGCAGTCAAGGAATTATTATGAATACATTGTTTGAAATCACAGGGTTAAACTTAGACTTACTTATCTTTCTTGCGATAGATATTTCTATTGCGATCATTCTATTAGGTGCAATGCGCTTTGTATCAGGGGTATCAGCTAAAGTTAGTTCAACTGACGAGCTAGCAAAAGAAGATAACTTTGCTTTTGGTATAAGTTTAGCTGGTAGTGTTACAGCTTTGGGTATTGTATTAACGGGGGCAATTACTGGAGAGAATGCAGAAAGTTATTTAATGGAAGCTGTTGGTATGTTTACTTATGGCATCCTAGGGCTTGTTTTAATCAAACTTGGCCGAGTTATTCATGATCGAGTCGCGCTTAACAAATTAAATAAGGCTGAACAAATTAAAGCGAAAAACATTAGTGTTGGTCTTGTAGACGCAGCTAGTACTATTGCAACGGCAATAGTTATCCGCGCTGTTTTGCTTTGGGTTCATGGCATCGATATAAGTACGTTTACCGCCATTATATGTGGCTTTATTGTATCTCAAGCAATGCTCGTACTTGTCACGCGCATCAGAGAATACCAATACGCTAAAAACAACCAAAACGACAGTTTACAAGAAGCATTTGAAAATGGGCAAGTAGCGTTAGCTATTCGCTATAGCGGACAGGTAATTAGCACCGCATTAGCAGTAACTGCAGCCAGTTACTTTTTAAGTTATAGTCCTGACACTTTATGGTTCAATATTTTCGCTTGGTTAGTGTTTAGTATTGTAATGACATTACTGGTTTCTATTTTAACAGCTATCGCTAAACGCATAATATTATGGGGTATCAACTTAGTAGAAGAAGTAGACCATCAAAGTAATATTGGTGTTGCGAGTGTTGAAATGGCTATAAGTATTTCAATTGCATTAATTTTAACAGCGCTAATGGCTTAAGGTTCAGCGCTTTATAAGCCTTAACATACAATATCAACATTGAAACAATCAGATGCAACGCTGTTAGGTCGTTATGATCTAATAAAGCACGATATACTGTTAATTATTACCATGGCCGTTTTAGCAGGCTGTGGTCTAATATACGAGTATTTACTTTCACATTACGCAGGTCGCGTTCTTGGCGTGATGGAAAGTGCTATTTATACTATGATCGGTTTAATGATTGTAGCTATGGGTTTAGGCGCTTTCGCCGCACGCAAAATTCGTTGTGCATTCAATGGTTTCGTTTGGTTAGAGCTAATCATTGCATTTTTAGGCAGTAGCGCCATCTTAATTATTGGTGGGCTCATCGCACTAAGCCAAACATTTCCACAACTTGTAGCTGAAATGTTTTCATTACCGCCAGATATAACTCCGCGAGGTGGTTATTTAAAGCAAGTCAGTTTTCTTGCATTTAATAGCCCTTACTTTTTTGGGTTATTACTGGGTTTTTTTATTGGTATGGAAATCCCGTTAATTGCCCAAATTCGCGAACATATCCACCAGAAACATCTAAAAAATAATTTAGGCACTATTTATGGTGCTGATTATATTGGTGCAGGCATCGGTGCCGCTATTTGGGTAATTTTTTTATTAGCCATTGATATTAGCAAAGCCAGTGCATTGACCGCGGCCTTAAACCTAGCAGCAGGGCTTGCCTTTATTACTTTCTATTGGCATAGATTAAAATGGAAAAAGCTCTTACTAGCCCTTCATTTGCTATTACTGGTTTTAATTTTCTTTATTTATCAGCATGGTAACCAATGGCTCAATCAAATGAGTAACTTACTGTATTTAGATAAAGTAGTTTATACCGACAAAACCCGCTACCAACAATTAACGTTTACCGAGCGAAATATCGGTGGCGAGCATCAGCCAATTATAAATTTTTATATTAATGGCCGTTTACAGTTTTCTTCAGCTGATGAACATATTTACCACAATTACCTTGTTACGCCTGCACTAGCTGCATCAGCTCGCCAAGACAAAGTTCTAATTATTGGTGGTGGTGATGGCCTAGCCCTCAGAGATGTTTTAGCATGGTCTCCAAAAGAAGTAACACTTATCGACTTAGACAAGGAGTTGATAGACATATTTCAGCGTCCCTTTGAAAAACTTCCTAGCACCCTTGCACACCAAATAAGTCAACTAACACAGCAAAGTTTTTCTGATCCAAGAGTAAAAATTAGGTACCAAGATGCCTTTCTCGCAATTGACGAATTACTCGCCAATAAAGTTGCATTTGACACCATTATTGTTGACTTGCCTGATCCCAGCCACCCCGATCTCAATAAACTTTATTCAGTGAACTTTTATGCGCGATTAAGCCAGCTTCTAGCCGGTGATGGTATTATTGCTATTCAATCAGCAAGCCCATATCACGCTAAAGAAGCCTTTATTGCCATTGGTAAAACCGTGGCTGCAGCAAACTTTGCCCAAGTAGAGCAATACCACGACAATGTACCAAGCTTCGGGGAATGGGGTTGGACAATCGCAAGCAAATATGGTGCAAGCCCGCTAACTCGCTTAAAGGCTTTAGATAAGCTTGAAGTCGAACAGGCATGGTTGACATTGCCAATGCTCTACGGCGCATTTGAATTTCCGAAAAACTTTTTTGTTTTGAAAGATACAATCCCCATAAATTACTTAGGCAGCCATGCTATTTATCAATTACATCAAAAAGCATGGCGAGACCAACAGGGGTTAAATGAATCTCATCTACAAGAATAAAAGTATTAATAAGATAGAAAAACTAAAATAATGGCTTGACATATTATGTCTAAATGCTAAATTACCCACATCGACATAATATGTCGAAGCGACATTGGTTATTCATAAGCAATGAATAATTAAATGTTACAGAAAAATACGAGGAAGAATATGAATATTCATAAAATTGCTAACCACTTAAATGCACTTGCTGATAATTCAGAAACAGGGATGGTGTTCGACTGTCAACCTATTTCAGGCGAAGTAGACGTATTACAAATTACCGTCATTGATCGTGAAGAGTTACCAATATTTGTTTCAGTTACTGACGACCAAATATTATGTATTACTTATTTATGGGGCAAAGATGAAGTTAAAGCTGACAGCATACATGACCTACATGAAAGCATGTTAGAGATGAACATTCCAATGCCATTATCATCTTTTTCAAAAATTGGTGATAAATATGTATTGTTTGGCGCCTTATCAATTAACTCAACGTTCAGTGACATTGAACATGAACTTGCCGTACTCAATAATAATGCAATTGAAATTATTGATGATATGAGCGACTACCTAATTTAATAACCACCCAAGGAGATTATTATGAGTATTTTTAAAAAAATTATGACCGCTATCCGAGGTGGTGCTACAGAAGTTGGTGAATCAATTGTTGATTCAAATGCAACGCGTATTTTTGAACAAGAAATTCGTGACGCTGAAAACCACTTAACAAAAGCTAAACGTGATTTAACTGGCGTTATGGCGCAACAAATGGCTGCAAGCAGAGAAGTTGATCGCATAAAGCGTGAAGTTGTAGAGCATGAAGGTTATGCCGTACAAGCACTTGAAAAAGGTGATGAAACATTAGCACTAGCTGTTGCTGAAAAAATATCAACGCTAGAAAGCGAATTATCAAACCAACAACAAGCGTTAGACAGCTTTGAAGGCAGTGCTAACCGCCTAAAAGAACTAGTGAAGAAAAGTGAACGCCAAGTGCAAGAGTACAAGCGCCAGTTATCTATGGTAAAAACTACTGAAAGTGTACAAAAAGCAACGTCAGCCATTACTGATAACTTTTCATCAAGTAACTCTAAGCTATTAAGCGCAAAAGACTCACTTGAGCGTATTAAAGCTAAGCAGCAAAAGTTTGATGATAAAATGAAAGCTGCAGAAGTACTTGCTTCAGAAAACGCAGATACCTCTTTAGCTGCACAGCTTAAAGAAGCAGGAATTGGTGGGACTGATAATAGTGCAAACTCTGTACTTGAGCGCTTAAAGGCTAAGCAAAAATAACTTTAAGCTTGTTAAACGTACCACATACCTGAACGCAATGCGTTCAGGTATGTTATTTATGGTGATAAACTATGAGCTTTCTAAAAAATATTTTTAAGAAAGAACAACCACAAAGAAAAATAAGCCAAGCTAACGATCTTATGGTTAATGATATTATCGCATTGACAGACAGTTTCGCTTTACCTGAAAGTTTACGCTCAGCACAATTCCAAGTAACCGCAGTAAACACATACGAATTCGAGAATAAAACACAAACAGAATGGGTTCTTTCAGGCAACAATAATATCGAGCTTTATTTATCGCTTGACGTAGATGATAAAACCTACCTGAAATTTTCAGTAAAGATTGATCACCAAGATGTTGAAACTTTGTTTAATTTAGACGATTTTGCGACCATTTTTGATGAACCAGGTAACGCTATATTGCAACGTCAAAACGACAATAGCCAAACAAGTGGTTGGACAGCCGAGCAATATCAGCAACGCATTTATGCACAAGTTGGCTACTTTCATCGCAAAGACGATCGTCACGAAACACTATCTAAGTACGAGGGTGAAGACTCCGGCGAACAATTTGAGTTATATCAGTTATTAGATCAAGATGAGTATTGTGGGATCGAACTAGAAGTTTGGCAGGATGGCGACACTGATGTTTTTCTGACCATGTATCGCCCAACTACCGACATCGTTGATATGTATCCAGGAAGTTAATCGTGAGTAGAGAAATACCAGAGAAATGGCATTCATCATTAAAAGCGGCTAAAGCCACTCAAGTCGCTTTTGATATGGATGAAAAAATACAATTAGAAATCCGAAAAGAAGCTCTTGAAGACGGCTTAAGCCCGTCAGATAAAATTCGAGATATACTAGGCCTTACTACAAATAAAAGGCCTAAAAGACCTCGCTTAACAGTCAGTCTTTCATTAGATGATTACCAAGTACTTGCTGAAAAATATCAATTAGATGCAGAGCAACAGCTTGAAATAAAGCGTAGGCTTATGGACGATTTAATTAACTACGTGACAAATAAACAATAATTCTAGGATCTAAGATCCTAGAACCAATTCAATCTAACCAGTAGGGCTGCTGCGACGTGGCACTTAAACGACTATGCTCTAATGCCATTAACAAATTATCTAATTTACTTTGCTGCCAACTAATTAGTTTGTTAGGTGCATCTTCTAAGCGCTTAAGCTGCTGATGAATTATCGATAAACTTCTTAATTCCCCAAGCCCTTGCTGTAAATCTAGCCATGGACGTCTAAATTGATTACATAACTTGGCATCAAACAATAGTCCAAACCAGCCACCGGTTAATAAGCTTCTTCTCACTAACTTTCTTACACCAAGGTACTGATCAATCGTTACACTATCTTCAGATAAAACCGACTTCAAATCATGTAAACTTGCTGACAGTTTTTCTGTTGCATATTCGCGATAGTTAATCTCGCCGGTATACGGAATAAACACTTGCTCCGCTTTAGAAATAACAAGTTCCACTAAAGATAGCTGAAGCTGATTGAAACGTTCACCATGAATAAGCGCTATAACATCTGCAGGCTCCGGAAAGCGTTGTTTTTCAATGCGAAGCTGCTCAATTAACTGGTCACTTAATTCAAGTTTTTTGCGATAATTTCCTGTTTTATTCATTAACTCTTGAAAATAAACTGCATTATCTAACCACGCAAACAAATGAATAAAATAACTAATTTGTTCACGGATCCCCTGCCCTTTTTCATTCAGGCGCAAATCAAATAACCAGAAACCATGCCGTAACATCACTAATACATTAACAGCCTGCACTAAATGAACATAAGTCGGTTCTCGAATATAATTATCAACGGCCAAATGCAACTGATTCAAACAATGTGCTATTCCTTGGCTAAAACTTTCAGTTAAGGTAACGCCACTGGTATCAATTTGTATGTTTTCATCAAGATCTTTCGGCCCTAATTTATGCCAAAGCTGATAACCACGAGCTGCTTTACTTTTTAAGCCTGGGCGAACCAGTAAACATTTAAAGAGTGTCTTAGCTAAATCAAATAAGTGCTCAATACTGCCTTCAACTAATTCTAATTCAATTTCTGAAATATCGAGATGTTGCCCATCAGAGCTTATTTTGCCTTGATCAAATGCTAATTCAATCTTGCTATCTTTAAAATCAACAAGCCAAATAATTCGCGTGAAGTCAGTGTCAAATAGTGAAATTAATTGTTGTTGTATTTTTTCTATATTATCTTCAGGCGACCAAATATTTTTGGGGAAAAGTGATAAGTCAGGGAAAGTGCTTTGTATATCAACATTATATTCGGGCCTTTTATGTAGGCCCCCAACAACAACCCCTGCTGTTTTTATGGTTTGCTCAAATTTATTTTCACAACCACGAACTCTTAAACCATAATCTTTTTTTCTAAGGGTTAAATCAGCAGTGTCAAAATAACAATTTGACAGCTCTTTACTCTTTTTATCAAAAGAAATTCCTTCAGTAGTTAGTAGTGATGTAACTTTTGCCTCTACATCGGATGATAAGACCAGATATTTCAGCTCTACCTCAGTATTCATATATGCCTAAATTTGACTAACAAAAGCACACCATACAAAAGCATTTAGGCTCTAGCAATACTTTTTACACAACAATATTGAAGAAATACCTGATTTAGCGAAAACTTAGCTTGATTCCCTCGTCACAAAACCCTACTATTTTTAGTAAAAATATCGTTAGAGAATTTGGTAAGCCATGAAAATCATAAAATGTTTATTTGCTAGTATTTTTTTCCTTTTTAGTTCTGTATTACTAGCAGAAGAAGCAACCGATAATTTAGTAGCAGGTTATATTTCTGACGACCTGTTTATTTACATGCATACTGGACCAGGAAATAACTACCGTATTTTAGGCACCATTACTGCTGGCGAAGAAATTAAGCTCACTGGCAAAGCAGAAAACGACTATACCCAAATTATAGACAGCAAAGGACGAGAAACATGGGTGGAGGATAAATATATCTCAACAACTCCAGGGGTTCGTGATCAAGTTGCTCGTTTAAAAACTCAATTGGCCAATAACTCAAGTGATAATGCGGGTCTTTTAAATCAACTTGATCAAGCAAATAGTGAAATAGCAAGACTTAACAAAGACGCTAAAGTTTTCGATAATAAAGTAAGTGAATTGAATCAAGAACTTGAAGAAACAAAGCTCAAAATCAAAAATCAAGATACTGAACTTAAGAAAGAATGGTTCTTTAATGGCGCAGTAGTGTTAGTTATTGGTTTGTTATTAGGCTTAATAATTCCCAAAATTGGCGGTCGAAAAAGATCGTCTATGGATAACTGGGGCTGATCGCTCACAATATAAAACGGTGAAAGCGTAATCATTAATTTTATTACGCTTTTACAAACTTGATCAGTTCGAACAAGCTTATATCTGTTTTATTTATTAGATGTTCTACTTTATACGCAGTAAAAACGGTTACATAGCTAGTAAAATTGATATTATTCTTATCACAAATAAGCACCTATAACCTCTGTATAAATAAAAGCTAAGGCATAATACCTCGTGTTAAAAAAATTACGCTTAACCACTACTCGTGTTTTTCTATTAATTTTGCTTTCAATTTCAGGCATAGCTCCAGCTAAATCAGAGCCTTGGATTGATACATCAAATATATTTCTCAAAGCAAAAATACAGTTACTTGCCGATCAAGGCTATATCAAAACGCCAGTTTCTACTTATCCTTTAATGTGGGCTGATATTGCGAGAGATTTGAATAAAATAGATTACTCATCGTTAAATGAACAAGATAAAGCGGCATTAAGTTATATTAACCATCAACTTAAACTTGCTAAAAAAAACATCACTAAAATAGAAGCGAATATCGCGCTCAAAGATAATCGTTTTACCAGTTTTGGTGATAGCTTTCGAACGAAAAACAATATAACCCTACATAAAACGTTCATGAACGATTCGTTTGCCATGAAAATAGCGTCAAGTTATAGCGACTCTCCTGTCAATGGTGAAAGCTATACACGCTTTGACGGTAGCTATATTGCTACTTACGTAGGTAACTGGGTTATATCTGCAGGTATGCAAGATAGATGGTGGGGGCAAGGGTCAGATAGCAACTTAGCATTAACCAACAACGCGCGACCAATTCCCGCTATTGCTATTACACGTAAATCAGCAATTCCGGTAACAGTCCCCTTTACAGAAATAGATATCCCTTGGACTGTAACAACTTTTATGGGGATAATGGACGATGAGCGAATTATAAAAGACACACTGCTTTGGGGGTTTAGACTCAATTTTAAGCCATTAGAAGGCTTAGAAATTGGCTTAACACGACTAGCTCAGTGGGGCGGTGAAGGTCGACCACAAGACTTATCAACTTTTTGGAATGTCTTTATTGGCAAAGACAATTGTGGTGCTGGTGGGCTCGATTGTTTACTTAATCCAGAGCCTGGTAACCAACAGGCAGGTTACGACTTTCGCTACGGGTTTAATCTTTTTGATATACAATTGGCTCTATACGGAGAGTCATTAGCTGAAGATGGCAATGACAACACCTTAAGTTTTTTAACGGAAATACAAACACAGTTGGGTATGGAAGTTAACCTAAACTTATTTTCACAACCAGCTAAAATATACTTCGAGCAAGCATCAACCTACACTGACTGTGTGGAAGGAAGTACTAACTTTATTGGTAACTGCTTTTATGAACACCATATTTATAAAACAGGCATGCGTTATAATCAAAGAACGCTCGGTAATTTATACGACAATGATGCTAAAACAAGGGTGCTAGGATTAATAACCAGTATTAATCAAGATACTGATCTAACCGTAAAGTTGCGTCACTTAGAGCTCAATATTGACGATAATGACAAAGCACCAAATAATCCATTAATTGGCAACCCACTGACTAAAGTGGCTGAAGAAATACTGATGTTCTCAACTAAAGTACAACATAGTTACAAAAACTGGCGCTTTACTTTAGGGGTAGACTTAAGCAAGTCTAAGTTTACAAACAGTAGTAATAATAAAAATACCACAAACGTGTTCCTTAATATTGAACACAACTTGTAGATTAGTATAACCTAATAAATCATTCACTCTAATTGGTAGGTACACCTTGAACAATAACTGCCCTGTATATGTTATAAACTTAGACTCTGCACTAGAACGCATGCAGAAAATGGACAAACAGTTAAAGGCGATTAATGTCAATTATTCGCGCATTCAAGCGGTAAAAGGCACAGACTTAACGCCTGAAGAAATAGCGAGTGAATATTCAAGTGACTTAAACAAAAAGTACTTCAGGGCTGACTTAAGCGTTGGAGAGATAGGCTGTTATATAAGCCACAAGAATGCTTGGCGAAAAATGGTTGAAGAAAATATCGAATACGCGGTAATTCTTGAAGACGACTTAACAATTGAACCTAACTTTGTTGATATATTTCAACTAGCTGATACCTTAAAGAAGTATGACCTGATTAAACTGTCTGATAACAGAGCGCATAAACCAACACAAACATTAACACTTACCGATGACTTTGAATTAATTAACTTTAATAAAATTCCTAATTGCGCTACGGGCTATACAATTACTTTAGCTGGGGCTAAAAAGTTACTCGCCCGAACTAAGTTTTATCGCCCCGTAGATATTGATATGCAGTTTTGTACAGAGCTTAACCTTTCGGTATATGGACTTCGCCCTTATTCAATTTCAGAAAACCTCGAATTACCGAGCGATATTGTTGCCCTTAATGGCGGATACCATGGCAAAAAAACCACTAGTTTTATCCGCAACATAAAGTATAGAGCTCATCTCTGGTGGTTACGAAAAAATTATATTTCTGGGAAGTTATAAATTATATTCATAAGCTAATCATCACATAAAACAAATTAATGTAAGCAATAGTTATAATTTATATATTAATTTTATGAATTATTATTTGACTTAGACAGGCTAAATACGTTATTGATATAGCATTGATAAACACTATATTTATTTACAAAAGTACAATTAACAAGAAATGATGAATTTAACCATTAAAATCGCTACCAACCTCCTCCTCATACACTATGTGTGCGGATAAGCTTTTTAATATTTAAATTTAATATAAATTACTTAAAACCCGCGCTAATAATCGCGGGTTTTTTTATGCCAAAAATTATTAGCGTATCAATTGAAGGATAGAGAAATGGACAACAAAGTCATAATTTTTGACACCACTTTACGTGACGGCGAACAAGCATTAACGGCAAGTTTATCGGTGCATGAAAAACTTCAAATTGCGCAAGCTATAGAAAGACTAGGTGTTGATATTATTGAAGCAGGATTTCCAGTCTCTTCCCCTGGAGATTTTGACTCAGTAAAGCAAATTGCCAAAACTGTTAAAAACTCGATTGTCTGTGGCTTAGCACGCGCAGTTGAAGGTGACATAAAAGCCTGTGCCGATGCTTTATCAGTTGCAGATCAATTTAGAATACATACGTTTATTTCAACTTCAGATGTTCATGTTCAACAAAAGTTACGTAAAGACTTTTCAGATGTTGAGGCAATGGCGATTCATGCAATAAAGTATGCTAGGCAATTTACTGACGATGTTGAATTTTCTTGTGAAGATGCTGGCCGTACCCCTATCGATAACTTATGCCGTATGGTTGAAAATGCAATAAAAGCCGGCGCTAATACAATCAATATTCCAGACACTGTTGGCTATACGTTACCCAATGAGTTTGGCGGTATTATTACCAATTTATTTAATCGTGTACCTAATATTGATAAAGCAATAATATCAGTGCATTGTCACAATGATTTAGGCTTAGCTGTCGCTAACTCAATGGCAGCAGTACAAGCCGGTGCAAGACAAATTGAATGCACCATTAATGGTATTGGTGAACGTGCTGGCAACTGCTCATTAGAAGAAGTTGCCATGATCATGAAAACTCGCCAAGAGTTTTTAGGCGTTCATACTAATATTAATCATCAAGAAATCGCCAGAACCTCTAAATTAGTCAGCCAGCTTTGCAATATGCCAGTGCAATTAAATAAAGCGATTGTAGGTGGCAACGCCTTTAGTCACTCTTCTGGCATTCATCAAGACGGCATGTTAAAAGCAAGCAATACCTATGAAATTATGACGCCAGAAAGCGTTGGTATTGCAAAAACCAAATTGAATTTGACCTCTCGTAGCGGACGACATGTTATCAAGCATCGGATGGAGAGCCTTGGCTACAAAGAATCAGATTACGAGTTAGAAAAGTTATACAGCGATTTTTTAGCACTAGCAGACAAAAAAGGTCAAGTATTTGATGATGACCTAGAAGCCTTATTATTTAATATTCAACAAAAAGACGATCAAGACTATTACCATTTAAACACCTTAAACGTTCAATCAGGTGGAGACTTTGCTACTGCAAGTATTAAATTACTTTCGGGTGAGTATAGCCAAGTAACATCGGCTACGGGTAATGGACCTGTTGATGCATTATATCGCGCTATAAAGGCCGCTGTTGACATAGATTTTGAAGTTACCGATTACAAAATCTCTAATAAAGGCTCTGGTGAAGATGGTTTAGGTAAAGCGGATATTGTGGTGACGTGGCAAGGCAGAAACTTTCATGGTTACGGCTTAACTACCGACGTTATTGAAGCGTCAGGGTTAGCATTAATTCATACCTTAAACAGCATACATCGGGCTCAAGCTATTGCAGAGATAAAAGAAGCTCGCGCAGCAAGTAACTAAATAAAATAAACATATTTTATGTTTAATCAGAAAATTCAAAAGGTTTAGAAAACATGTCAAACATTGCAATACTAGCAGGTGACGGTATCGGTCCCGAGGTTATGACCGAGGCTAAAAAAGTATTAAACACTATCGCTGAACAATTTAATATCACCATAAACACGAAAGATTATGATGTCGGTGGCGCTGCTATAGACCGTCATGGAAACGCCCTACCAGAGGCAACAATGCAAGGCTGCCAGCAAGCCGATGCTATTTTATTTGGCTCAGTTGGTGGGCCTAAGTGGGCAAGTTTACCTCCTACAGAGCAGCCTGAACGTTGTGCATTATTAGGGTTAAGAGGTCACTTTGATCTATTTTGTAATATGCGTCCTGCCACATTACAGCCAGCCCTTTCGTCGTTATCTACTTTACGTAGCGATATTTCAGAGCAGGGTTTTGACGTACTAATTATTCGCGAATTAACTGGCGACATTTACTTTGGCGAACCAAAAGGCCGTAAAGGTGAAGGTGACGATGAAACAGGTTTTGACTCAATGTTTTACTCTCGTCGTGAAATTAAACGTATTGCTCACTTAGCCTTTCAAGCGGCACAAAAGCGCAATAACAAAGTAACCTCAGTAGATAAAGCTAATGTACTTGCAACCAGTCAATTGTGGCGTCAAGTAGTTGAAGAAGTGGCTGTCGATTATCCACAAGTAACACTAGAGCACCTTTATGTTGATAACGCTGCAATGCAGCTTGTAAGAGACCCTAATCAATTCGACGTAATGTTATGCCCTAATTTGTTTGGCGATATACTGTCTGACATTTGTGCGATGATCACAGGTTCGATGGGCTTATTACCCTCTGCTAGTTTAAATGCCGACGGTTTTGGTATGTATGAACCTGCAGGTGGCAGTGCACCTGACATTGCAGGCAAAGGCATTGCAAACCCTATTGCTCAGATTTTATCAGCAGCATTAATGTTACGGTATAGCTTAAACCAAGATAACGCGGCACAGTGTATAGAAAATGCTGTAGCAAGTGCATTAGATAAAGGAATTTTAACAGCAGATTTATTACCAGCAGAGCAAAAACACAACGCCAAAAGCACCAGCGAAGTTGGCGACTATATTTGTCAGACAATCAAGCAACAAATTATGAGCATTAAAAATCAGAGCATTAACAAAGAAAGTAAAGGAGCAGTATAATCGTGGCAAACACATCAGCTAAAACAATGTATGAAAAGTTATGGCAACAACATTTGGTCGAAGAAAAAGCAGGTGAAACCCCTTTACTTTATGTTGATCGTCACTTGATTCACGAAGTCACGTCTCCACAGGCATTTGCCAATTTAAAATTTCATGGTCGCAAATTACGCCACCCAGAACGCACTATTGCGACTATGGATCATAATATTTCTACCCGTTCAATTGAAATAGATGCTGCCGGCGAAGGCGCTGCTAACCAATTAAGAACACTAGAAAAAAATTGCAAAGAATTTGGCATCAAATTATTTGGTATGGGTCATAAAAACCAGGGCATTGTGCATGTAATAGGCCCAGAATTAGGATTAACTTTACCTGGTACTATTATTGTTTGTGGTGATTCTCACACAGCAACCCATGGTGCATTTGGTGCTTTAGCTTTTGGTATAGGCACCTCAGAAGTAGAGCATGTTTTTGCAACTCAAACCTTGCGTCAAACCAAAGCTAAAACGATGAAAATAGAAGTTAACGGTAAAGTTGGCAAAGGCATAAGTGCTAAAGATATTATCTTAGCTATTATTGGTAAAACAGGTAGCGCAGGTGCAACTGGATATGTGGTTGAATATTGTGGTGATGCGATAACCGCCTTAACCATGGAAGAGCGCATGACTATTTGTAATATGAGCATTGAATTTGGCGCAAAAGCAGGTTTAATTGCCCCAGATCAAACCACATTCGACTACTTACAAGATAAAGAATACTCACCTAAAGGTGATGTGTGGCAACAAGCTGTTAGCGATTGGAAAAAATTAAAAACTGATAAAGGCGCTAAATTTGATGCGGTGTTAACACTTAAAGCGGAAGAAATTAAAGCACAAGTTACCTGGGGTACAACACCAGGACAAGTTACCTCTATAGATGCAACCGTTCCTTCACCTGATGATTTTGAAGATGCTGTAGAAAAAGAGTCATGTAAAAAAGCACTTGTTTATATGGGGTTAACTGCCGGTACAAAAATTACTGATATTCGTGTCAATAATGTGTTTATCGGTTCTTGCACCAACTCTAGAATTGAAGACTTACGTGCGGCGGCTGCTATAGCAAAAGGCAAGAAAGTATCAAAAGATGTTACCGCTATTGTTGTACCCGGTTCATACCGTGTAAAAGCACAAGCCGAAGCAGAAGGATTAGCTGATATTTTTAAAGATGCTGGCTTTGAGTGGCGCTTACCCGGCTGTTCAATGTGTTTAGGTATGAATGACGACCGTTTATTACCCGGCGACCGCTGTGCTTCAACCAGTAACCGAAACTTTGAAGGCCGCCAAGGCCGTGGCAGTCGCACTCATTTAGTGAGTCCTGAAATGGCAGCCGCTACCGCGATTGCTGGACACTTTGTTGATCTTAACGCCTAAGGAATTATCATGGAAAAATTTACGACACACCAAGGGTTAGTTGCGCCATTAGATATTGCTAATGTAGATACTGATCAAATTATCCCAAAACAATTTTTACAAAAAACTGAACGCATTGGCTTTGGCAAGCACTTGTTTCATGATTGGCGCTACTTAGATGTAGACGGTAAACAAGATAATCCAGACTTTATCCTTAACGCACCTGAATTTAAGGGTGCAAGTATATTATTAGCAGGCGAGAATTTCGGCTGTGGTTCAAGCCGGGAGCACGCGCCCTGGGCATTACAAGAATATGGTTTCAAAGTAGTTATTGCGCAAAGCTTTGCCGATATTTTCTATGCTAACTGCATTAATATTGGCGTTGTTCCTGTTAAACTATCAGAGCAACAAGTCACTGAACTTTTTAAGCATTCAGCCAATGGTCAATTAACCCTAACAGTAGATTTAATTAATAATAAGGTTAATGCTGGCAAAATCAGCTATGCTTTTAAATTAGATGATTTTCATCAATACTGTTTAGAGCAAGGCGTCGACAGTGTTGGTTGGACATTAAATAAATTAGACAAAATTGAAGCTTTCGAAGCCCAAATGCCAGCATGGCAATAATTTAAAACGAAAATATTCACCTAGTAACATTAATACTTATTAGGTGAATATGTTATATTTGGCCATGATTTCGTCAAACATATTGAGTAAAAAATCAAACTATGCCTGAAGATATTCACCCTGATAAAATTCCATTAGCCGAATTAACCCTCGGTATGTATGTTACCTCTGTTTTCGATCGTAATAATAAAGAAATTAAATCTGAAGGCTATATCTCAACCCCAAAAGGGCTAGAGCAATTAAATAACGCCAAAATCAAATTTGTCACTGTAGCCCCAGAAAAGCAAAAGCATGTAGATACTATTGACAGAGTATTCCCAGATATAGAAGTTATCAAACCTAACAGTAGCGCTAAACAAAAACCAACATCGTACAAAATAACGCTTTATGACGAAATTAATAAAGCCAATGATTTATACGATAGTTCAAAAGCATTGCAAGCTAAGATTTTAGACAAGATACAACAAGGAAAATCGATAAAAATTGATGAAGTAGAAACAACCACAGACAGCATAGTTGACTCTATTTTCAGAAATCAAGACGCGTTAAGTTGTTTATCTCGCCTCCAAACCAAGGGTTCTTACCTATTAGAGCACTCGCTTAATGTTGCCATTTTAATGGCAATATTTTCTAAACAACTCGGATTTGATAAACGTGTTATTCAAGAAGTTACTTTAGGTGCTTTTCTTCATGACATTGGTAAAGTGCTCCTACCAAAAGAAATATTAAATAAGCCTGAACAGTTAAATGATAAAGAATATAAAATTTGGAAAAGCCATGTTGCACTAGGAATAAAAGTGCTGGAAGACTCACCAAGTATCTCTCATATTGCTGCACGTATGATCAAAGAGCATCATGAAAGGTTAGATGGTTCTGGTTTCCCTTCTGGTTTACAAAAACAAGAAATTTCAATTTTTGGACGCATGATGGCAATTGTCGATACCTACGATTCAATGACTTGTGATCGCCCCTACAGAAAGTCAGTTCACCCTGTAACAGCATTTAAAGCATTGGTGACTCAATCTCCTTTGTTATTCGACGAAGAGTTGGTTGAAAAATTTATCCAGTGCATTGGTGTATATCCGGTAGGCACACTGGTAAAACTCAATAGCGGAAAACTAGGCTTAATCAGTAAGTTGAATCCGAACCGACCTTTGCGCCCTTTTGTTAAGGTTTTTTATAATACTCGTCTTAGTCAGGCGATCCCAATACAAGAAATTAATTTAAGTGAATCAAAATACAAAGATCAAATAGACTGTTGTATCAAGCCCGAAGAGTTTAACATTAATTTACTTGGGTTCTTTAAGGCTGCATTCCTTAATTAACCTCAGTTAAGCAAATTAGCCAAGTATAACGCTATTACCAAGATGACAATGCAGCCATAGAAAACTGCTCGCCTTGATAGGTTAAAATTACTTGCTGAGGTAAAATATCAGTTAATACAAGCCCCTCAGCAATAGTATCACCCTGATATTTATCTTCACCGTTCACTCTAACCCACCCTAAACCGTCTGAAGAAAACAAGTGCATTTCAAACTTCAGTGCCGGAATAGCCTCTTGTAACCATAGTGGCATTTGAGACAGCGGTTTTATCTCACTCGCCGGCGTAATGTGATTGGTGTTTTCAATAGGTTCATTAGCTGTTGCTTCTAGGGCTGACTGAAATCGTGCTAAAACTTCATCAGAAACTTCAGGGGTTGCCGTTACTTTAAAAGTAGCACTAATACTATCTTCTGGCGCAGATACATCGACTAAAGCATCTTCACTTACCTGCTTACTATTATGCTCAGTTTGTTTATCAAGTTGACTTTCTTTAACTTCTGGCAATTTATTCAAAGCTTCAGCCGAATTTTCGCTCTCTTTTTGCACTTTTTTAGATATAATTAAATCCTCAGGAATGGCGAGCGTGTCGTTATTAGTTTGCATTAACTCACTGGCAATCTGTGATGTTTGAGCAGGTTGCGAAGCCACGGGTGCTTGGCTCGTTAGTTCAGCATTACCAATTGCGCCATTTCCTAACCAATAGCCGATAAAAAGTGTTGCACCAACAATAAGGGTTAAATAACTTAACTTCATCGGCATCGACCAGAAAACGCTTGTTGTTTTGCCTTCCTCCCCTAGTGCTTCAATTGCTGCTTTTTTTACAATACCTCGGCTTACCTGAGTATTAT
The DNA here is from genome assembly GCF_030295935.1 of Thalassotalea piscium. Classification (NCBI taxonomy): domain Bacteria; kingdom Pseudomonadati; phylum Pseudomonadota; class Gammaproteobacteria; order Alteromonadales; family Colwelliaceae; genus Thalassotalea; species Thalassotalea piscium. Next base: position 1,015,136 of record NZ_AP027362.1, on the reverse strand, counting down.
TTGTACTATACGCAATAATGAGTGAACGCTCACACAGCAAATTAACAACACGAGGGATACCTTTCGATATTTGATGAATACTAGCAATGGCGCCATCGGTAAATAACGACCGAGTACATTGCGCCACCGATAAACGATGCTGAATGTATTGCTTCAATTGTGCTTTTGTTAATGGGAGTAAGTGATACCGCGCTGTAATGCGTTGAGCTAATTGTCTTAAGTCGCGTCGTTGCAATAATTGTTGCAATTCTGGCTGGCCAATCAAAATAACTTGTAGTAACTTTTTAGTGTTAGTTTCTAAATTAGTTAACAATCTTAATTGTTCAAGCACTTCTGCCTGCAAATGCTGAGCTTCATCGATCACTAACAAGGTATTAATATTATTGTCGTGATTTTTAGTTAACTTTGCCAGTATTTTATCGGTAAAGTAATTAAGTGTTGCCCCTGTTTTTTTATAGCGTATTTTTAAACCGTCACAAATAGTGGCGAGTAATTCTAAACAGGATAATGTTGGATTAAGAATAAATACCGCTTGAGTATTGTCAGAAAGCTGTTCCATTACGCTGCGGCAAATGGTTGTTTTGCCTGTGCCCACCTCCCCTGTTAGTAACACAAAACCACCGGTATCACCTAAACCATAAGTTAAATGTGCTAACGCCTCACGATGACGATCACTCATAAATAAATAGGCGGGGTTTGGCGCAATAGTAAATGGTGCTTCTTTTAAGTCAAAATAACGAGTGTACATAGCGTTGACAGACAAACTCTTAAGGAAATAAATAACACATTGAAACTACCTTGTAATAGCAAATATGTCAAAGCGCATATTTCAGAAATAGTCACTTATGATAAACTCACGTTATAAAAACAATTATTCGGTGCCTAATTAGAATGAGTTCTAAACAAATAAGTGAATCACTTACTTTTTATTTAGTAGGCGGTGCGGTCAGAGATCAACTATTAAACCGCCCTATTTTAGAAAAAGATTATGTTGTTATTGGCTCAACACCCGAACAAATGCTGTCTTTAGGCTTTACTCAGGTGGGAAAAGATTTCCCGGTATTTTTACACCCTAAAACGAAAGAAGAATACGCCCTCGCTCGTACTGAAAAAAAACAAGGCCAAGGCTATACCGGTTTTACTTGTAATGCCTCGCCAGACGTAACCCTAGAACAAGACTTAGCACGACGCGATCTTACCGTAAATGCAATGGCACTAGATAAAGACGGTAATATCACCGATCCCTTTAATGGCCTTAAAGATCTAGAAAATCGCATACTGCGTCATGTTTCTAACGCATTCACCGAAGACCCACTTCGAGTTTTACGCGTTGCTCGCTTTGCCAGTCGTTATTATTATTTAGGCTTTACCGTAGCAGATGAAACCATCGCACTAATGACTCAAATAAGTGAAAGTGGTGAACTGTTAGCACTTTCTGCAGAGCGTGTTTGGAAAGAAATAGAGCGAAGTTTAACGGAGAGAAACCCAGAAGTATTCATTCAAACATTACGTGAATGTAAGGCTTTAGAGCTACTTTGGCCTGAATTAAATAACTTATGGGGCATTCCAAACCCTGCCCAATGGCATCCTGAAATTTGTAGCGGTATTCATACAATGATGGTACTACAACAAGCCTGTAAGCTCACTGAAGATCCAGTTACTCGCTTTGCTGCGTTGTGTCATGACTTAGGCAAGTCGGTAACACCAAGGCACTTATGGCCAAGCCACCACGGACACGAAAAAGCAGGCTTACCATTAATAGAACAGTTTTGTAAAAAATACCGCGTGCCAAATCAGTATAAAAAATTAGCCTTATTGGTGAGCGAATTTCATTTACATTGCCATAAGGCGTTTGAACTAAACCCAAAAACCATTTTGCGCGTATTTGATAAAATTAATGTTTGGCGAGACCCTACAATATTACCGCAGGTATTATTAAGCTGTCAGGCTGACTTTAATGGCCGCTTGGGTAATGAAGATGCGCCCTACCCACAAGCAGACTATTTAACTAAACTTTATAATGCTTGCACCAAAGTAACGGCAAAGCCGTATGTTGAACAAGGGTTGAAAGGCCAAAAAATTAAAGAAGCCATCTATAAAGCACGTTTAACCATGATCACGTCATTAAAAAACTGTGCTAAAACACACGATGGTAAACAGAGCATTTAATTAAAAATGAATATGGTTAAAAAGATCAGAATTTAAAAGGGGGTAGCTATTAATTAATGAAAAATAATAATATGCGGTTAAATTTACGTTACATATTAAACAGTTTATGCAGCTTATATTTCACTAAGTAGCGGCGTTAATAAACACAGTTTGCTATAGTTACTTTTAATAAGACGACCAAGCATAGAATAACGTGTGTACTTTTAAAAAACATATTCTTTACATTGCAATGCTATTTTCCTCATCTATTTACGGTGAAAGCGTAACTTTGGGCACAGGCGTAAATGCTGATCCTCCATTTGTTTATGGTGAAGGTAATATTATTTCAACAAAACCTGGGTTAACAATAGAACTCTTTAAGTTAATCGAAAAAAAGTTTGGTATTGAGATAATAATTGTTAAACGGCCCTGGGCCCGAGTGTTGAATGAAATTAAAGCTAACGAGCTTGATGGAGGTTTTCACTTTAGTTTTAATAAAAAAAGAATACCTTTCTATGCTTTCCCTATAAATAAAAAACAAGATTTGCCAAGTAAAGAATTCAGCCTTTCTCAAAGAGTTGACACTTTATATACACTCAAAGGTGCTGAAATACATTGGAATGGAGAAACGCTAGTTAACAGTACCTCAGAACTTCTTAATGTCGCAGTTATTCGAGGGGGAGCAATCAGCCACAAACTTAAGCAAAAACACCTTAAATTATATCAAGTAAGTAACGACACACAATTACTAAAGCTGTTACTTTCTAGGAGGGTCGACGCGATTATAGGTTTAGAAAATATGGTTGACGCAAAAATTCAACAATTAGAAGTTAACCAACAAAGTATAATCGAAAAATCTTCTGCTATATCGAAAGTTGAACCTTATTATCTAGTTTTTTCAAAAAAGTTTTATCAAGAAAAACCTGAAACCGCATGGAAGATATGGGAAGCAATTGAACTTATTAAACAAAGTGAAGAGTACTTACGCATAGTAGAAAGTTACTAGCGTGCGTTGAACGTTTGCTGCAAACTTTTTGGTCATAAAAAAACCACGTTAGATAACGTGGTTTTTAGCTTTTAAATAATCGTTAATATTAAAAGTTATATGTTGCTTTTACGTAGTAGAAACCACCGTTGTAATCAAATGGGCCACTTTCGTAATAAACACCACTTACTACACCGTAAGCACCACCATCTTTTTGAAGCTCTTGCGCTTTAGTGTTAAAAATATTGTTAGCGCCAACAGATAACGTAATACTCTCGTTAACAAAATAACTTACTGAAGCATCAACAGTAAATGAAGATCCAACAGTTTCAGACCAACCATAATCACTGAACTCATCAGGCTCATCTGCATGTGTAGCAAACCATTCACCAAAGTAGTTAGCACGAACAAACATACTTACAGAGTCCCAAGATTGAGCCATAGTGAAAGTAGCACGGTGCTCAGGGATACCTTCTTCTAAACGTCTTACTTTAAATCCGGTTGTGAAACTACCTGGATCATCAACGTCTGTAGCATTGTAGTTATACGCTAAGCTGAACTTAGTATCACCTTCAAATAAGTCCATAGCGTAATTAGCCACTACATCAACACCTTGTGTTGTGGTATCAAAATCATTCGCGAAGAATGTAATTTGACCACCTAGTAATAACTCTGGACTAGGATAAACACCTTGTAACGCATTAACGTCTGCTTGGGTAATAGGAAGCTTATCTGTTTGTGCTAAACGGTCAGTTACTTCAATCGTATAAGCATCCACAGTCATAAAGAAGTCACCGTCTTGGTAAACTAGACCTGCTGCAAAGCTTTTAGATTCTTCAGGATTAAGCTCAGAACCACCTTTTTGTAATGATACTGGGTGTGTAGGTGGAAACGTTGCAGATTGTATTAATTCACCACTAACTAATGATGTTTGTGTATTTACAACATTTGCTTGTCCTACTGTAGGAGCACGGAAACCTGTTGAATGTGAACCACGTAATGAAAAGTTATCGTTAATTTTATATTGCGCTGTTAACTTATAATTAGTGGTATTACCGAATGAAGTAAAGTCTTCATAACGTAATGCTGCACCTAATAAGAAGTCTTCAGTTAAGTATGCTTCTACATCAACATATGCTGCAATACTTTGACGTTTATTAACACCTTGCGCTTCAGGAGAAAAGCCCGCAAAGCCATGCGAACCAACACTAAAGCCCTGAGTAGCAAGAGGACCTTGTTTCCACGAAGCTTCTTCACCTGAAACAATTTCAAAGCTCTCTTGACGCCATTCAAGACCCGTTGCAACATTCATTGGTTCATCTAAACCAACATCAACCCCTTTACTTAAATCAAGGTTAAAACCTTTTTCAAGCTGAATATAGCTACCCGCTTCAAACGAGTTATCCATTGGTTGGTTAGCACCCATAGAAGGGTTTACTGTATTTGCCAGTGTGTAAGTAGATTTATTACGACCAACTGAACCACTAACATCAAAGAAAAAGCCTTCTAAGAAGCCCTCTTTTATTTCACCTTTGGTGCCCATTACTAGCGAGGTATCATTAATATCGCCAGTAAACTGTGGTGTATATCCACCTGGGAATAACTCGTTAAATGCCCAACAGTTATCATTATTGGCTACATTTGCAATATAATCTGGCTGAGTTAATACGTTCGCTGATGTAATAGCGATATTTGGACAAGCAGCTGCATTACCGTCCATAGCACCTACAAGTAGGTCGCCATTTCCGTCAGTAAATACACCACCACGATCTTGCGGGTTACGATAATAATAACCGCCCTTACCTGTTCGGTCTGAATAGTTACCAAACATGTAAAACTCTTTATCGTTACCTAAATCTAATTTAACATTAGCAAATAAGGTAATGTCATCTTTAATTTCAGGATTTCCCCACGTCATGGCAGGTGAGCCAACTGCGGTATTACCCGCGTCTATTAACCCTTGAGCATCTGGGCGTTGTACACTTCGACTAGTTGCGTCAGCTTCTTTTAATTGAAAGCTTAAGTTAACTGAGCCATCTTTAGTAAACGGTAAACCAATATTACCATCTACAATAGTACTACTACCGTCACCTTCATAATACTCACCCTGCTTCACTGATAATGAACCACCATCGGCATCATCTTTTAAAACAAAGTTCATTACACCAGCAATAGCATCTGAGCCATATTGTGCGGCTGCGCCATCACGCAAAACCTCAACTTGCTTAAGGGCTACACTTGGAATAACTGAAATATCAGGCCCTTGAGCACCATCGTTAACACCACCACCTTGAAACGCAAGAACAGAAGCACGATGGCGACGTTTGCCGTTAAGTAATATCAATGTACTATCAGAAGATAGTCCACGTAAGTTAACAGGACGGATGAACGATGCCGCATCACTTATTGGTTGCTGACGTACGTTGAAAGATGGAATAGCGCCTTGTAGCATATCAAGCATATCGCTTGAAGCATTTTTCCCTAATTCATCGCCACCAACAATATCAACAGGAACTGGAGATTCTGCAACAGAGCGTGGCGCTGAACGAGAACCAACTACGGCAATACGTTCAACATCTTTTTCTTTTTTGGCTGTAGTACCTTCAGCCGCATACAGGGGTGCACTTGTACCTAACGCTAAACCTACTGCAAGGGCTAACGTTCCAGTACGAAATTTAATAGACATGTAATTTCCTTCCTAGACAAAAATTTATTATTTTATGTTTTATTATATTTTTATTGCTTAAATAGTTATGCATAATTGTAAATATACAGTTAACTTAAATTAAGCTTCTATTGTTATAGAGTAGCTAACTATGCATTACAAGCGTTAATTAACAACTTTTTCTAAGATTTTAACGAGGCTTCCAAGCATTTAAAGTTTGACCGTACAGCTAACCATAGTCATAAACTTTATTTTTATTAGAGAATACAATACCTCTAAAGGAGTATTGCTATTTTATATACTGCGAAAAACTTCGTATAAGAAAACACCTGTTCACTAAAAAAATATTCACTATTCAGATAATTTATAAACAATAATTAAATTTTTATTGCTTTGTTTAGGCTGAGCTTATAGAGCATTGAAACCAACTGTCTCGATGCATACTTTATACAATGAATACATAATAAACAAAAATAACACTTAGCTCATCTCACAAAGATTTGCTTAATCTATTAGCAAACAACAATAAACGAATAAATATTCTTAAATACAGGATAAGAACCCAAAAAACGAAGAAAAAAAATTGATAAAAAAGCAGAAAAGAGTAATACAAAAATGGCCTAACGTAATACTAGGGTCTGTTGATCTTTCAGTTTATAGCTCTGTTGCATTTGAAAAAGATGACAGTCGAGGCACTTAATGTAATATTTGGTTGTTCCAAATGCACATTAAGTACAACTGCCGCGTCCTGCTCTCGTTAAGTACCTACATCCTGTAGGCAACAAAGAGTGACGCTTTTTCATGGCAACCCAAAGGGCTATGACTATTTTTCAACCTAACATCGTTAAAAATGGTTAAAGTACGACTGCACGGATGCAGAAGGTAGAGCGACGCAGGATGCCAAAGCCGAGAATGCTACATTGCACCATTTTCGCCTTGTTATCTTAAAAAACAGTCTATAGCAGAGGCTAAAATGAAAGATCAACAGACCCTAGGCCATTCATTAAAAATGGAGAAAAAAGTAATTTATTCTGCAGGTAAAATTGTCGCTGACACTTCACCGAAACCAATTCTAGCAGCGCCCTCTTTTTGACACCAACCTTTCATAATAACGTTATCGCCATCTTCTAGAAATGTTCGGGTTTCACCATTAGGAAGAGAAATAGGCTCACTTCCCGCATTAGATAGTTCTAATAAAGAACCGGCTTCTTCTGGATTAGGGCCCGACTGAGTACCACTTCCAAACATATCACCAGGCTTTAAATTACAGCCATTAACTGTGTGATGTGCAACCATTTGAGCAACTGTCCAGTATGAGTCTTGAAAATTTGACTGCGATAACTGCACTGCTGCCTGAGATTGAGCGCGCATTTTTTCAGTTTCTAGCAAGACTTGTAATTGAATATCAAACGAACCAACGTCTCTATTTAATTCTGACTCTAAATAAGGCATAGGCTGAGGATCAGCTTGATCTCTCGTCCACTTTTTACGGTAAGGTGCTAATGCTTCGGTAGTTACAATCCAAGGTGAAATGGTTGAAGCAAAGCTTTTTGATAAAAATGGACCTAATGGCTGATATTCCCATCCTTGAATATCTCGAGCTGACCAGTCGTTAAATAGACAAATACCAAAAACATGGTCTTCAGCATTATTAATAGAAACGGGCTCTCCAAGCACATTGCCACTACCAATAAAAATACCTATTTCTAGCTCATAATCTAAACGCTTACAAGGGCCAAATGAAGGTACTTCTGCCGTTGGTGCTTTAGTTTGTCCCTTAGGTCGCTTAAACGTTTGACCTGAAACGTCTATTGAAGAAGAACGGCCATGATAACCAATTGGTATCCATTTATAATTAGGTAATAACGGATTATCTGGGCGGAATTTTTTACCTACCGATGTTGCATGATTAATAGACGTATAAAAGTCGGTGTAGTCTCCAATGTTACATGGTAAGGCGTATACAGCATTATTTTGGGAGATTAAACAATCAGCAATAACTGCCTGCTCAGCAGCACCTTCAGTAAGTGCTTTTGAAAGTGCAGATCTTAATTCAGACCAAGCAAGTTTCCCCATAGCCATAAAATCATTTAGCTGATCTTTTGCACATGCAACCAACGCCTCTTGCACTTTACCCTTAAAGTGTTTTTTATTTGCTAATGCTGCTAAGTCAATAATTTGATCGCCGATAGCAACCCCTCCACGAAATGCTTCTTCGCTTCCTTTTTGTTTAAAAATAGCAAAAGGCAAATTTTGAATGGGAAAATCACACGACGAGTTATTCGCTGATATTACCCAGCTTTTAAGTGATGGGTTATGGGTTTCGTTTAACACATGCATTGTTGACTGTGCAGTTTTTTCTATAGTTGTCATCGACAAAATATCTCCTAATAACTTACTAACCAAAAAGCGACTAGTTAAATTTATTCATACATGTAGCTATAACATTTACTCTTTAATTAAAGCTAAATATCAGATGCTATGCATTCGTTACTCATTTTTATTTAGCCACATTATATCAATGCATTAGTTAAACGCTATTTCTAACAAAATATAGCTAATAAAGGCTGTCAACAATCTGTTGCACCTGCATTTTTTGCTTATTGCAACAGTAGAGTAACAGGTAAAGTTAAATATAATTTTTAAGCACAGTTTATCAAATATAACGCTTATTGAATTTGTTCTTTCAAAGTTTACCTGTCTAATGTGTCAGCTTTTTTAACACTTTAGCGTTAACTATCTATACGATAACCTTAAGTAACTGTATTTAAAATAAATTACATACTCGGCATACAAATTGCGTGTTGCACCATAGTACAATAAAACCAAACTAGAGAAGGAAACTTTAATGAAATCAAAATACTTAGCAGCCACAGCAGGTGCACTTTTATTAGCAGTAAGTAGCTTAGCTAATGCAAGTTTAATGACACTAACATTCGATGATGGAGATTCTCTATCTGATTGGATAAAAGATAGAGCTACACCGGCCGGATTTGAAATTATTAATAACGAATTGGTTATGACTGTTAATGGCCTTATAACTAGCGGACATCAAGCTACTCAAGGTATGCAATTAGATATAGGTAAGGCTAACTATATGTCTGTTGATATGTGGATCGATTCAAGCTGGACTGCCTCCGGTCGATTCGCTGGTATGTGGGGAGTTGCGCATAACGCCGATGATTCTCGTGCAAATGAGTTCCCAATCCTTGAGTTTCAAAATAATCATAATGGTCATACGGGGGTTGCTAAATGGGAATCAGGTCCAGGTTGGGTATTGCCACCAAGCTCTTTATATACAATGGATGCGTTTAACCAACTTGAAATCATGTTAAACGGGGGAACTTACCAATATTTTGTTAATGGAAACCTAATACATACAGGAGCTTCAACTAGTGCTTATTTAGGCTGGGTTATACTAAACGGTTATAACTCAATGTCTGATGAAGGCGGTTACCAAGTACGCTACGATAATTTAACTTTTGGTAATGTTGCTGTACCTGAACCATCAACATTAGCAATATTTACTTTAGCGCTTGCTGGTTTAACTACTCGCCGTTTTTGCAAAAAATAAATCACTTTTTTGATTTTACAATCACTATTATAAAAGGCATTTATCATAGATAAATGCCTTTTTTTCATACCAACGAATTTAATGTTAAAAAGTCAGATTAACTACAACTCAAAATCACCAAAGTCAACATTCTCTTTTGTGCAAATAACAGGCTTATTTGGTTGATCAAGTAACGAGGGCTGTTTAATTTCAATCGCTAATTCTTGCTCTTCAACTTTTGGTTTAACTAACTTTTCTTTACGTTTTTTTCTTTGTTGACAGCGTTTGATAACCTTTTGTTTATCATCAGAGGTTAAATGTGTCCATGTTTGCCTTTCATCACGAGATCTAAAGCAGCCTTTGCATAGACCTTTGTCGTCTGACTGACAAATACCTATGCATGGACTAGGAACATCAAAAAACTCTAACTGCATACTCAATTATCTCAAGACGAAAATGCTACAATTTAAAACTTTACGGGTATCAATTTATAATAGCCCACTCGCTAACTTATGGGCGTATTTTACAATAAAATCACAGAAAATAAGGATGTATTAACCTTTACTAGACACAAGTTTGTACAAAATAAGCATGATTAAATTGGGGCGTAGCGAAAAGTATAATTTTTATTTATAAATGAGCTACAACTAAAAGTAAATCATATTTAAGCGTATTCAAAGGGCATGCCCAAAATGAAAAACAAAAACAACATTAGCTTACACATAGTAGATTAGTAGATTTGAAAAAATTAAAACTCAATCTACCTTACTATTATTGCTGCTTTTCTCTTTCAATTAAAAATTCTTTAATTTCATCTCTTGAGCCTAAGATATGTTGCTTGAGCACGGCTACAGCTTTTTCTGTTTCTTTGGCTTTGCACAATGTTAATAATTCATTATGCTCTGATTCGGCTTTAGAAATGCCACCAGCCCATAATAAGTGCATTCGAATATAGCGATCTGAATTTTTATTGAGAATATTTACTAAATCTTGAGTTTGTGGTCGGTCTGCACCTGAATATAAACAGTTATGATAATTGGAGTTTAACGCACTCCAAGTATTAACAGCATTTTCTTTCCCTAACGCTTGAGCTAATTCAGACAGAAGCTCGGTGGCCTCTGCAAGTTTTTCTTCACTAAGATTAGGAATAGAGTCAGCTAATAAATTAGCTTCAAGCATAGCCCGCAATTCAAATAATTCATCTACCTGCTCAACATTGAGTTCCGTTGCAGTAGCACCTTTATGAGGCTCAAATGATACCAGCCCTTCCGCCTCTAATTGTAGTAACGCTTCTCTAACAGGAATTCTACTAACATTTAATTCTTCAGCTAAAGCAGCTTGACGTAATGCTTGTCCGGCCTTGATTTCACCGTTAAGAATTTTTTCTCTCAAAGTTTCAACAACTAACTGAGTTCGAGTTTTAAATACTATGCTCATATACTTTTCCTAGAGGTCATTAACGACTATTATAAGGATTAGAATAATAAACACAAAAAAAAAGAAGTTATTAGCAATAATAACTTCTTTAATACGTGTTGAATAAATGACTGAGTCAATTGTTAACCTTAAATAAGATTAGCTCAATCTAGTTACAACCAAAGCAGTAAAACACTTGGCAGGCTATAAAAACAAATTACTTTCTCAAACCGCCTAGCTACCGACACCTAACTGTAACGAGAAAGAATACGGTTAATAGCAACTGTCTGTTCAACTTCTCACTTACTTGCCGCTGTATACCTTGTCACTATTTACTACGTTAACTAACCGTAAAACCAAATGCATAAGGGTCTTCGTCATCAATTGTTATACAATTTTTACCAAAAACTTTAGCCCATCCCTGAATACTTGGCTTGATCATTTTGATCACACCTGCCGGTGTAGTAATTTCAACTTCGTCTTCTATTTTTCCAACAAACTGGCTACCAATGTAGCTTTCATGGGTAAAAGTATCGCCTTTACTCAACAACCCCTTTGCAAAAAGTTGTGCCATACGAGCACTTGTTCCTGTACCGCAAGGTGATCTATCAATCGCTTTTTCACCGTAAAAAACAGCATTAGCAGCATCTGATTCTAAATTTTGAGGTCTACCTGTCCATAAAACGTGTGAAATACCACATACGGTTGGATCTTGTGGATGTATACACTCTAAAACAGCATCTGCAACTGAGCGTACAATTGGGCTCCAACGCAAAATATCACCGGCACTCCATTGATCTATACCTGGAAAGTTATCTTGAGGTTCAACAATAACGTAGTAGTTTCCACCATACGAAACATCAACAACTAACTGGCCTAGCTCAGGAATGTCTAATACGATATTTTGATGGGCTAGATAAGATGCAACATTATATAGTTTTACCGCTGTTACTTTATTATTTTGTTGCTGATACTCGACCTGTATTTTACCCGCGGGCACATCAAGAGTAAGCTGTCCTGGTATTTTAGGCGTTATTAAGCCGTTTTCAATTGCCCCAGTAACAGTACCAATAGTACCGTGGCCGCACATAGGTAAACAGCCAGATGTTTCAATAAACAAAATAGATGCGTCTGCATCTTCACTACATGGTGGATAAATAAAAGCGCCCGACATCATGTCGTGCCCTCTTGGTTCAAACATTAATCCTTGGCGGATCCAATCATGGTTTTCTAAAAAATCTTGACGTTTTTCACTCATAGAGTGTCCACGTAGATTTGGGTGGCCACTTGTAACTATACGCACTGGGTTCCCACAGGTATGCGCATCAATACAAAAAAACGTGCCTTTTATCATATATTTTTCCATCGTATAAAGGAGAAGTGCCGCTTAAAGATAACAAGCGGCATTTGCAATTTTAGTGCGTTATAAGTTTCAGTTTATCACTGAAAGACTTGCGCAGCCTAGTCTAAATTAAGCTGAGAACAATCAATCCGAGTTGCCGCAATATCTACAGTCTCCTGATTGATTTTGTTGCTCATTTTTATTTTCATGCTACATAGGCCAATATTGATTAAGTATTACTAGAATCAATCAGATATATTGTATACAATACAGGAATTCATACAAGAATTAAATCACTTTCTATTACTTAAAAACGATTAACTAACTGAAAAATAATAATTAATACTTTATTTAATCTAGATTATATACTATTAGAAATGCTGCTCAGCAATGCTGCTCAGCAACGCTACTACAGAGATATAAGAAATGACAAAAGAAAAAGAAACAGTTGCTGTAATTGGCGCTGGTATTATTGGAGTTAACTGCGCACTTCAACTTCAAGCCCATGGCTACAACGTAACACTAATAGACAAAGCAGGTATTGGAGAAGGATGTTCTAAAGGTAATGCTGGGCATTTCGCTACGGAACAAGTATTTCCGCTTGCTGAATTTAACTTACTCTGGCAGCTTCCTAAATTATTATTGGATCCGTTGGGTCCTGTCTCTATTTCACCAAAGTACTTACCTACGGTTTTACCTTGGTTCTTTAAGTTTATTGGCAATATGTATACAGCCAAGCGCCATAAAAACATGGAAGCACTGAAAGCACTTAACAAACATGCAATCGAATTATATAAACCATTATTGAAAGCCGCTAATGCAGAACATTTATTAACAAGTAAAGGGAGTTTATTAGTATTTGAAACAACCAACATCAACACAGTAACAAAGCATTTTAACACGTATAAAAATGCAGGTGTTGCTGTTAAATTGCTTGATCGTCAACAAACTTTGTTGTTAGAGCCTAGCATTCATAACAAAGTAAATTATTCACTGTACTTTACTGACGTTGGTCATACTGTCGATCCTTATTTGTTTTGCCAATCGCTGGCTAATTATGCATTTTCACTAGGCACAGTATTTAAAAAGCTTGCTATATCGAAGATAAATTATCGTGAAAAAAATATCGAATTAGCTAACAATTCTGAAAAATTGGTATTTGACAAAGTAGTAATAGCAACAGGCGCATGGTCAAAAGTTTTAGCCGAACAACTTGGTTATAATCTTCCTATGGAATACGAGCGCGGGTATCACCTAGACATACCAGAGATAAATAAAGATCATGCTTTAACTCGCCCGGTAGCTTCAGCTGAGCGAAAGTTCATTATTACACCAATGACGCATGGTTTGCGTTTAGCAGGTACAGTAGAGTTTGCAGGGCTTGATTTACCAGCTAATATGAAACGCGCTAATAGTCTATATAAAAATGCACTCAATGTGCTTAGTAATATTTCACCTTACGACTGTGAAGCACCAACAGATGAACAGCGTTGGATGGGGTTTAGACCTTCAATGCCCGACTCATTACCCGTAATTGGTACAGCGCCTTTACATAACAACATATACTTTGCTGTGGGCCATCAACATCTAGGATTGACGCTAGGCGCAGTAACGGGAAAACTAATTACACAATTAGTCAATGGTGAAGCAACATACCTTGATATTAGCCCATTCTCACTAGAGCGATTTAATAAAGCTTAGCAATTAACATTAACTAGGCTTATTAGTGTGTTGAATAGGCGCTTTAACAATAAAGGTACAGCCTACTGGTGTATCTTCTATTTTTATTGTTCCCCCTAGTTTTGTATGCACTAGGTTAAACACAATATTCATGCCTAAGCCCGAACCGCCTTGACCACGTTTTGTAGTAACAAATGGATCGAAAATTCGTTTTTTAATGTCTTTAGACAAGCCTTTGCCATCATCACTATACTTTAATGTTAAAAAGTTTTTACTATGAGTGAATTTAATATCTATTTGCCCGGTTTGACGGCCTTCAAAGCCATGTATATGCGAATTAGTGAGAAAATTTGTTAATATTTGGTTCCAAGCACTTGGGAACGTAATTAAATTAAAATGCTCGTCAACTGATATATTAATGGTATATTTTTTCTGCTTAAATAGAGTTTTAACAGTGTTTACTACATCATTAACATGCTGCAATAAGTTGATACTTATTTCTGGGTCGGTATGCTGTTCTACAGCAACCGATTTAAAACCTCGAATTAAATCAACCGCTTTATTTAAACTTCTTTCAATAATTCGCTGATATTCAGCCAATAAAACTAATGTACTGCTGAGCTGAGATTTTGTTAAGTTCTCACTCGAAATAGCCTCGCTTAACTGATCTATTTTTTCTTTTATGGCAGTAATTGACGTAACACAAATCCCTAAAGGCGTATTAACCTCATGAGCAACACCCGCTACTAACTGCCCTAAAGAGGCCATTTTTTCTGATTGCACTAATTTATCTTTGGCTAAGGTTAAATCGTCTAATGATTGCTGTAACTGTTGATTACTTGAAGCCAACAAAGAGGTGCGATCATAGACCTTAATTTCTAATTCACCATTTAAACTAATTAGCGCGTTTTCAGCTTCCTCTAGCTTAATAATATCTTCTTTAAGCGCAAGTCGCATATTGTTAATGGCATCAGCTAAATCGTCTAATTCGTCTTTCTTGCTGCCCCTGTTTGGCAGTGTTAGCGGGGTATCTAAGTTATGACCTTTCAAGTTGAGGGAATAATCTGTAATAAAATAGATATGCCGAGTAATAAACCAATGCACTATAAACATAATAAAAAAAGCAACAATAAAGGTTTTAATTGCTTCAGCTACTAATACAAAACCAGCTTGTTGCCATAAGTCATCATAAATATCATTAAAATCAGCAGATACCGCCAGTAAACCAATTTCATTAGCAACAAAGTTTAAAGGATATTCAACATATTTATCTGCTACAACATTTTCATTGCCAACTTGATAATTTTTACCAAAGCTCGTGGTAATTTTAGCAAAATGAATACCAGGCAAGCGCACTATGCCTTCAAGTTGTTGTACCACTAATGGTTCATTAAAATCCCATAAGCTGGTAGATAGCGGTTGACTATAGCTTGTTTCAATATTATCAAATTGTTGATCTAGTGCCGACAGGCCATCCTGATAGGCAGCATAAAGTTGAATAGCCGTTGAGGTAAGTGACAATATTGAACTACAAAGTAGAATATATATCAGTACTCGGCGGCTTAACTTGTTATTAAATGAGCCTGTATTTGGCATTAATCTCTTCGCTTAATTTATAAAATTTAATACAATTTTATTAAGTAGTTACTTTTCAGCAGGTACTTTAATTTAAATAGGCGTTTGAGCTTATGTCAACTAAATACCTTGAAAATAAAAAGGAATATTTAATATGCTATGCTTTACCGACCGCATAACCACTTAAACTCCTGCCAAGTGTTTTTTCCGAAATTCTGTTGGTGTTAATCCATGTGTTGCTTTAAATGCTTTATTAAATGAACTTAAGCTTCTAAAGCCACTTTCTAACGCCAGCGTTAGTACTGGTGTTGTTGAAAACTCACTATCAACTAATTTCTCACTAACCTCTGAAATTCGATAATGATTTAAAAAATCATTAAAATTTCGGTAATTTAATTCACCATTAATCAAATTTCTTAACTTATATTCATGAATACCTAAATGCTTAGCTAATTCAGCAATAGTAATTCCATCTTGCTGATATAACTTTTCTTCGGTCATAGAACCTATAATACGCACCAATTCTTTTGATAGTTTTTTATTAGGTGCAGTTTTTTGCGTTGTAGTACTCACGGTTTCAAACAAGCTTGAAGACTTTAATTGAAATAACAAGTAATTGATACCCGTCAACAGTGCTGCTAATAAAAATCCATTGATAATATCAACACCTTCCCAACTTAGATGTAATTGGTCTATCACAATTTTTAGCATCAAATATACAGCTGACAAACTGATCACACCACCTCGAATATAACGACGCTCTTGTACTAAGTCATCTCGCCAGTAGCGCGAAGCTACTACTAGCGCATGAACAATTAATACTAATTCAAGTAAAAGTGCAGTCTGACTAAATACGCTTTGAATTATCGCATAATTATCAGTAACACCTGAGAAAATAAAATGTGTAATATCAAATATTAATGGGATAACAAAGGTCATAGATGCAAGGGCATATTGCCAACGTTTTAATACAGAATGATCACCAAAAACACTTAAGCTAACCAGCCAGAATATGCCTGCTAATGCATTACCACCAATATCACTAACCCACCAAAATAACGAGTATTGCAGCTTCTCTGGCGATATTTCACCAAAACAATAACTAATACCACACAACATTAAGAGTATGTAAAGTCGAATCGATGGGTTTTTTTTCTGCTGAGGAAAAAGCACTAATGTACACAGTAACATTTGTGCAATAGCAAAGTGGGTGAAGAATTCAACCATAGAATATTTTGTTCACGAGTAATCAAGTCTAGCGTTTCAGTGTAAACTCAATTTTTTTAAAAGAAAAGGTGATTTAGGGCGTGTTGATCTTTGCTGTACATTTTTGCAGCGATTTATTTGGTGTTTATACAAAGCTGAACTTATGTAATGGGGTTGTTCCCCATAAATAAGTGAAAACGCCGTAGAAAAACCAAAGAGGCGCTGTCCTACGGATACGTTTAAACATCGTTGCTTACACGGAAGTAGGTACTTAGCGTGAGCAGGACGCGGAAGCTGTCTAGCTCATTTATGTAGAATACTACACTTTATTCGCTACACTTCAATTAAATCATGTTTAATTCGTACAAAATCTATACTCGAAAGATCAACGCGCCCTAGGTATATTAAGCCCTGTTAATAACGCCTTTGTGTAATATTACTAGTTGATACCTTATACCAATCTCACTAATTATGTGATCATTTCTACTGGTTAAAACAATCAACTACTGCGTTATTTATTTTATAATTAGAACAACTAGTTATGAAAATAAATGCCTTGTATTTGACTATTTTCACTGCGTATAAAATAGATCACTTATTTAATGAAACTGGTATTAAACGATAGATGAATGTAAAAATTCACTATGCGCTAAAACTTAGGAATAAAAAAGCTCGATAAAATCGAGCTTTTAAATTTTAATAAGTTTACCCTAAGGCTAAGTGTCTTGCTTAGAAGCTATATTTAACATCAACACCCACTTCTAAACCTCGATTAATATAACCATGTGGTGTGCCCAAAATGTCTGCTGTTAAACCACCAATACTATTAACATAGCGGTTATCGAGTAAGTTTTTACCCCATAATCCAAGTTCAAGTTTGTCGTTACTACTTGCCCAAGATAACCTTGCATTGAGTAACTCTGTGTCTTCAAAGTAAGCATCTACAGCCTTTTTATAGTCTTCAATACCAACTCTATCGCCATTAGTATTTTTTAAGAAGACATAATCAAGGTGAAAGTTTGTTGTACCAACACCAAAGTCAGGCATCCAGTCTAATGAAAATGTATAATTAGCCTTCGCATTACTTGACGTTTGCGCCGCGGCAACTAAGTCTCCCTCACCGTTATAATAATCCGGTGAAATAAACTCAGTGCTTCGTATTTCTGACACTACGCCTGCAGTTATACTTTTACTGACATGCCAGCGTAAATCAAATTCAACGCCGGTTATTTCTCTGTCTTCATTAATAATTGTTGGTATTGCTTGTGAGTTACCCGGCGCTTTTGAATCGATTGAACGTTGTAAGTTATCAAGCTCTAAATAATAAGCACTGATATTAGCGATTACCTCGTCCCATAATACGGCTTTATACCCGATTTCATAGTTAGTGCTGTCTTCAGGCGCAAACGATTTAGTACTTGGAGATAATGAGTCAAAACCACCTGACTTATAACCGGTTGAGTATGAGGCGAAAACCATCTGGTCATCGTTTATTTGATAACTTGTTACTAAGCGTCCAGTCACTTTGCTCCACGAATCTGAAGCCGCAAGGTTTACCTGCGGAAACAAAATATTACCAATAGGCACTTGTATTCCTGCTGGCATCAAACTATTTGTTGGTACGGTGGAAAAGCTATTTACGGGAATATCCCATGTAAAGTCTTTGTCGTCTTTTGAATAGCGTAAACCCGCAATAATATTCCATTTATCGTTTATCGCATAATCAACATCAGCGAAAACACCCCAGTTGGTAAAATCGCCAGTATTATTTATACTTTCTCGCCAAAACTGTCCCGCATAACTAGGGCCAAATATTTCTGGGATGTAAGGTGCTGATGACCCTACCAAACCCGGTAATTGAGCAGAAACAATATCGTAAGTTAAATTACCAGTTGCTGATACAATATCAGCCGTTAATGGTACGCCAGGCATCCCAATTGCTGCCATTATTTGTTCAGCTAAACCCAAACCATTTAACGCGCCAGCCCAATCGTCAGGGTTCCACATATGGTCCATATCCTCAATACCCATTACAGACTTTAAGGTTTGTACCGCTCCTTCAAAAGTTACACCAGGCCCAAAGGCACCTTCTGCATGGGCATCGGTATTACCGCCTAGCATATCTGCCACTTGTGCTGCTACTAAACCATTTATTTGTGCATTTAAATCACCGGTAATTAATCTCGCAGCAGTGTCAGCGGTTAAGTTTAATTCTGTTGTTTGTTTTACTTTTTCTTTTGAATAAGAAAAACCCGCTACCGCATTAATTTTATTGCTCACATAATTTATTTGTAGTTCTGTATATAAAATATCTGAGTCTTCATTATTTGATGTATCAAAGTAGCGTGTGATGTCAGCAGTTCCGTCTTCATCCTGACGGTTTTCAGTTTCCCAATCTCTAAAGCCAAGCACATACTTCATTGACCACTGATCATTAAACTCATGATTTAGTTTGGCAGTAACGCCGTACATATCTCGGGCTTCAACACCATTTCTCACATCATTTTCAGCTTTTGATGAAAAGGCTGACTTACCATTATTATAAGCAAATTCAGACACTCCAACAGCCATTGGTGGTCCTTGTTCTAAGTCATCTACATCATAAGAGAGTTGAAAGTTTGTAGTATCTGAAATATCCCATAAAAATGAAATTCTTGCAGCGTTATGGTCTCTTTCACCTAAATCCCATTGTTTGTAGCCTTTGTCATTCCATGAAGTATTAGCAACATTTTCAATAACGCCATCTTGCGTATTTGATAAAAAGTTTGCACGCATATAGAAACTATCAGTGATCGGAATATTGACCATACCTTCAATACGTTGCAAGTTATCAGTACCGTAGCTTCCTTTAATAAAGCCTTCAAAATCAGCAATAGGCGATTTCGGTACCATATTTACTACACCCATTGCAGCATTGCGGCCGAATAGCGTACCTTGTGGGCCTTTAAGTACTTCAATTCTAGCCATATCAGAAAAAACAACACCTTGTGCTGCTCGCGGCATATAAATATCATCGTAGAAAGTTGCTGAAGAAGGGTCGCCGCCCACGCTAATATTTGGACTAGATATACCACGCATGGTGATACCCGCTTGCGTCATATTACTGTCAGTAAAATCAAACCCTGGTATAAATTTATCTACATCACTTAATGAAATAGAACCACTTTCTTCGATCATGCTATCGCTAACCGTACCGACAGTTAATGGTACTTTCAAAATATTTTGGACACGTTTTTGGGCGGTAACTGTAACAACTTCAATTCCACCTTCATCATTGCCCATTGTCGACTCTTCTGCGATAGCCAACAACGGCGAAGCTGCAAATGCAGATAAAAGTGCAATGGCAACAGGATGCTTTTTCAAAGACGTTAATGCTTTACCCGACTGGAAGTCATTCAACATTATGTATTCCCCATTATTTTGTATTTAGATTGTTATTTTTATAATTGAATAATCACTATATTGATGTCTACTGAAAAATGCTTGTTTATTGTTTAAAAATACTGACGAATAATTAAAATCTTCTGATTAATTGTTAAAAAAACACCAGAAACATCAATAAAATCACTAATTAATTAAGTGTATTCTGTAAACCAGCTGATTTTAGATTATTCAAAAAACATATATTTTTATTCACAAACACCGCTAATTTAGTTTTTATTGATGTCTGAAAGTCGCTAGCATTATTCGTAATTCATATTATGCTAAAATCTCTTTTCAGTTAAACAATAGTAATAAATTAATGTTACAGCGAACATTATGTGAGAAAGCTAGACTAAGTAGAGATGCCCGTTTTGATGGCAAGTTCTATACCGCAGTATTAACCACAGGGATCTTCTGTCGACCTATTTGTCCAGCGAGGCCACCAAAACCAGAAAACGTTAACTACTACTCGAGCGCCGAGCAAGCACAAGCTGCTGGATTTCGCCCTTGTAAGCGCTGTATTCCTGAATCTGCACCCGCTGTTTACATGCCAATTAAACTAAAACAACTATGTAATAACTTTAATCTTAACCAAGACTCTATTTCATCTCTATCAATAAGGCTCGGGGTTAGTGAACGCCAACTTCAAAGAATATTTAAGAATACATACGGGATAGCGCCTTTACAGTTTTTTCAACAGCAACGATTATTACTCGCAAGAAAGTTACTTATTACGACAGAGCTTTCTATCACCGATGTGTGTTTTGCTTCAGGTTTTAATAGTATAAGGCGCTTCAATGAAGCGATAAAAGCAGCCTACCATTGCACTCCTAGTGAATTAAAATCAACTGCACATAGATGTAAAAATGTTAAAAACATTGTCATTGAATTAAGTTATCGCCCGCCCTTTGATTGGCCTTTAATGTTAAAGTTTTTTCAAGATCGTCAAATATCTACTATGGAGCATATTGACCATACCTATTACCAACGCACTGTAGCTATCAACGAATGTAAAGGCTGGTTAAAGGTAACTCATCATGAGCATAAGAACGCATTAGTGTTAACGGTGAATCTTTCTGACTACCGCTATTTGAACAATATAATTTTTCGAATAAGAAGGATGTTCGATCTTGATGCTGACATGAACTTAATACATCAGCAATTAAGTCAGCACCCATTATTGCAAAAAGTAATTAAAGCGCACGCTGGTTTACGTTTACCTGGTAGTTGGAGTTTTTTTGAATTTTCAATTCGTGCTATTTTAGGTCAGCAAGTGTCGGTAAAAGCAGCAACAACCTTTGCTAAACGTATTGCTGAAAAGTATGGAAGCTCCTGTTTATATCATGATAAGTTACGCTTAACCTTCCCTACACTTGAGCAACTAACACAAGCTGACTTTGAAGAGATTGGATTAACAACAACGAGAAAGCAAACACTTAAAAGTTGGATTGATTTTTACCAAAAGCATCATGAATTAATAGAAAACTGTGGCTCTAGTGCAGAGTTAGGTGAGCTTATCAAGGGTATTAAAGGAATTGGCCCATGGACGATTAATTACCTAGCAATGCGTGGTTTAAGCGACCCTGATGCGTTTCCAAGTGGTGATTTAGGAGTAATAAAGGCACTATCAACTAACAAAAAGTTAACGAATAAAAACATTATTGATATAGCAAAGCCCTGGCAACCATGGCGTTCGTACGCCACGTTATATTTATGGCATTCACTTCATTAAGGAATCTGAATTTGGGATAAGCTGAGCACACCAAAGCTACGGTTTTTATATGCGTTAAACGTACAGCCATTATCCCGAGTTCAGGTTAAGTAGGTTTTTATATGTATTACACCATTTATAATTCACCTTTCGGTGATATAGCTATCACCGCTAATGATAAAGGGCTAACTGCTTTGTCTTTTTTAGAAGGCGAACAGCAATTATTAAGCATTAATAAACTGGAAAATAAACCTGAATACTTTAAAGAAACAATCATTCAGCTCAATCAGTATTTTAATCATGAGCGTCAACGCTTTACCCTGCCATTAGATCCTAAAGGTACTGCTTTTCAACAGCAAGTATGGCGAGCACTTTGCACTATCCCATTTGGTGATACTAAAAGTTACGCTTGGCTTGCCAAAAATATCGATAATGAAAAAGCCGTACGAGCAGTAGGTAGCGCTAACGGTAAAAACCCTATCGCACTCATTATTCCTTGTCATCGCGTGATTGGCAGTAACAAAAAGCTAACGGGTTATGCTGGTGGTCTGGCGTTAAAAGCAAAATTATTAACGCATGAAAGTGCAGATTTCATTGATGTAGAATAAGGTGTTCAACAATTATTCGTTTTACACTTTGCTAAAGCCCTTTGATTGAGTAACTGAAATGAAACATCAATACCAACAAGTGTATATTTGGAGTAGATACTTACGACTATTCCACTGGGCTAATGTGCTAATCATTACCATACTGTTAGCACTTGGGCTAGTTATCTACAATGCTAAAACTCTTGGAATAAGCGTTGATGGAAAAGTCTTACTTAAAACAATTCATGTTCTCACCGGCTATATATTTGCTACTAATTTAATAATTAGAATTATTTTTGGTTTCATTGGTAAAGGCTACGAGCGTTGGCATAACGTACTCCCCTTTGCTAAAGGCTTTACTCAAGAATTAATTGAATTTAAAAAGCATCCTAATACTAAATATAAAGGCCATAGCCCCTTAGGAAAGCTTATGGTTGGTGCTTTATTATTAACAATGTCTATTCAAATGCTAAGTGGTTTAGTGCTAGCAGGCACAGATATATATTACCCACCATTTGGCCAATATTTTGCAAAAAGTATTGCTATTGAAAGTGACAAGCTTGACTTGATCAAGCCCTATTCCACAGAGAATGTTGACCAACAAGCCTACAAAGAAATGCGAGCAATACGAGCCCCTTTTATCACAGCACATGTTTATTCTTTCTTTACC
Organism: Thalassotalea piscium; assembly: GCF_030295935.1. Taxonomy (NCBI): domain Bacteria; kingdom Pseudomonadati; phylum Pseudomonadota; class Gammaproteobacteria; order Alteromonadales; family Colwelliaceae; genus Thalassotalea; species Thalassotalea piscium. The sequence goes on along the minus strand of NZ_AP027362.1, from coordinate 992,175 downwards.
TTATTGTTCTTAATTCCTTTACATATTATTGGGGTAATAATGAGTGAACGAAAAGAAAGAACAGCTATACTCTCTGCAATGATTAATGGTTATAAATACTTACCTAAGAACAATGATGAATCTAGCTAAGCTGAATTTTGGATAATCCTATTAGAAAATAGTCGCTAGTTTATACAAAGTTCCTACCTACTAATGAATCATTAAGGTAAACTTAGTGCATATCTTATTTAACCTGAGTTCGGGATAATGGATGTGCATAAAAAGATTTAAAATGATATTTTACAGTGTTTTGGGTGACTTTATAAAAACACTAGGTGCATTGTAACTTAACCAATGCTAAAAGTTTTGTGTTAATCAAGGCTTATTTGTGTACCTAATAGCTGGCTATTAGTAGCAAATTAACGGTTTTTTAGTTCCAGACAAAAACCAAGTACCTACGTCCATGCAGGCAACGCAGATACGCGCGAAAATCTGAGCTTTGGTGTACTTAGCTTATCCCGAACTCAGGTTATTTATACTTTGTAATTATATACGGAAATTAACTTGGAAGTTTTTATTGTTATAGCTACGCTTGTTATTGTTTGGTTTGCGTGGCAATTATACCGAGCAAAGCAGTTTACGCGTTTTAAAAAAATGGTAAACACTGAATTAAAAAGTCAGGTGATTGCCGACATAAAAGAAGAGCTAACACTAACCCGTAGTGAAGTTTTCCCTAATAATAATTGTCACCAACAAGCAACTATCGACTATTGGTGCCGCTATCCTGTACGCATATTACAAGCGGCACTCATCAGAGAAGTTATTAACGAGCAGTGGTTAAGAGAAACAGGGAATTATCGTAATAGCCAACATCTACTACATATTCAACAAGATAAAGCACATCGTAACTAAGTTGTAGTATTTAGCTTGCTACCTAAGAATAAATACGCCTAGTCAATACGCTTAAATTGTAAGTCCCAAACACCATGCCCTAATTTTTGTCCACGATTTTCAAACTTAGTTAAAGGGCGAGAATCTGGGCGTGGAACATAATCATTAGTTTCAGATAAATTTTGATACCCCTGAGAATTATTCATGTCTTCTAACATGCACTCTGCATAGTTTTCCCAGTCGGTTGCCATATGAAATACTCCACCAACCTTTAGTTTCTGGCGAATACTCTCAACAAAGGCTAACGATACGATCCTACGTTTATGGTGTTTTTTCTTATGCCACGGATCAGGAAAAAATAACTGTACAGTTGTTAAACTCTCATCAGGGATACAATCAGCTAACACTTCAATCGCGTCATGCTCATAAACTTTTAAATTAGCAATCCCTTCCTCTTGAGCTAAAGCAATACACGCACCGACACCAGGTTTATGTACTTCCACACCAATAAAGTTAACATTAGGTGCATTCTTAGCCATTTCAACTAACGACTTCCCCATCCCGAAACCAATTTCTAGTACTACAGGGTTGATATTATTAAACAAACTCGTAGCGTTAATCATTCCATCAGCATGGTTAAGCCCCATTGTTGTCCAATAGTCTTCAAGTGCTCGCGCTTGAGCATTAGTTAAGCGCCCTTCACGTTTAACAAAGCTACGTACTTTACGAATATATTTGCCTTCTTGTTCTGCTTGCTCAATAGTTTTATGGGTTCTTTCAGTCATAGTTATTTAAATAATAAAAATCAATAGACATATTATCTATCTTTAGCGCAACAAACTCAAACAACCTATCACTGAATTAGAAAAGTTAGAGTTTTATTCATTATAAAGTTGAGCAGACGCTTACCCAACAAAACCTTTACTACTACCAATGCCAGGGCTCTGATAAAACAAACATAATTATGTACAAATCATCCCCGATAATATTTGTTATACGCTTTTTCAAATTCACCAACGAAAAAAGGCTAAGCAATTACTTTTGCTTAGCCTCCCTCTCTAGGTGTCATTTGTATAGTGTGTGAGCTATTCTGCCCACCAAACATCGTATAACTCACTAACAGAAACAGCAGTAACGCCATTAGCTTTTAACCACTTTTCAACCGCACTTCTGTGTTCTTCAGTGCATTGACCAAGGCTTTGTGTACATACTAGCCCGTGCCAAATTTTATCACCTTCACCACCAAAACCTAGACCGTTAGGCTCAATCACTTCATCAAAAAATTTATTCATAAAGGTATCAATACCCTCACCATCAATATCGTCAGCAAATTTCCAAGCGACATCAAAGCCCAACTCTTTAAACTCATCTACACGTAATTTTTTACGCAAACGTCGACTACGATTTTTTGCATCAATTTTCATATATACCTACTTAACCTTAGTGATGGAAATTTAACCTTATTATATCATGTATTTTACCCATAAATGATAGCCTTTTCTTTGCAAACAAGATTGTTTGCCTAAAGTGAATTAGCTACACTGCACCACTATGACAAATAAAACCCAAATATCGGCAATATCTGCCAAAAAGTTTAGCCAACAAGTGCTTAGTTGGTATCACGAACAAGGTCGTAAGCACTTGCCTTGGCAACAAAACAAAACGCCATATCGCGTGTGGATTTCTGAAATAATGCTACAACAAACCCAAGTAGCAACAGTTATCCCTTATTATTTACGTTTTATGGAAAGTTTTCCTAGTATTTTAGATCTTGCTAACGCATCAGAAGATAACGTGCTCCATCACTGGACAGGTTTAGGCTATTACGCACGAGCACGAAACCTCCACAAGTCAGCTAAAATAATGGCAAAGCAATATCAAGGTAAATTCCCTGAAAATATTGACGATGTTATTGCTCTACCAGGTATTGGCAGGTCAACAGCAGGTGCTATATTAAGTTTATCGCTTCATCAAACACACCCCATATTAGATGGTAATGTTAAGCGCGTACTCGCCCGCTGTTATTTAGTTGAAGGGCATAACGCTCAGGCTAAATTTGAAAAAGCGCTTTGGCCCATTGCTAACAAACTTACACCAAATAAAGACGTTGCCTCTTATAACCAAGCCATGATGGACTTAGGAGCAATGGTTTGCACTCGCAGCAAACCTAATTGCCAAGAGTGTCCAATCAATGATGACTGTCTTGCTTTTAAGCTCTCTGAACAAGCAAACTTTCCCCAAAAAAAACCGAAAAAGGTAACACCCGCAAAAAGTACAATAATGATAATCCCCAAAATCAACAACCAGCTCTTTATGACAAAACGACCACCTTCAGGGATTTGGGGTGGACTTTACAGTTTTATTGAAGTTGATAATGAAAAAGAGATTAATAGCGCGCTTAGTCAATATGGGTTAAGTGAACTAAATAGCACTGCACTTCGCCCCTTTAGGCATACTTTTAGCCATTTTCACCTTGATATTACCCCACTGTTAATTGAGTGTGAGTTACATTCAATTAATAGCGTGAATGAAACACCCCAAACGCTATGGTATAAACTCGGTGATTCAAACAGTGTTGGTTTAGCAGCATCAAGCTGTAAAATTATTGAAGAAATACATGAGTTAAACAATCTAATCACATAATAATGCTCACTTAATTAAGTTAGTGATATGGTAGGGTTAGAAATCAGCACCGCAAGTTACTGACATCGTAAATTTTAATCAGTACAACTAGGTTACAATTCAGCAAAATTGGAACAACAGGAGGTTAAATGTTAAACATTGTAGGCATTGATCACATTGTACTTCGGACTGATAAGCTCAACGACATGCTTTATTTTTATTGCACAGTACTTGGTTGCAAAGTTGAACGAGAAACTTCTGTAGAAACAGGGCTCACTCAACTTCGTGCCGGCACTGCTTTAATTGATATAGTCGTTGTTGATAGTGAGCTAGGTCGTGCTGGTGGAGGTAAACCTACAGCAACCGAAAATAACCTAGATCATTTTTGTTTATTGTTAGCCTTTATCAGTGAGCAAGAAATTAGCGAACACTTCAAGCGTTATAATATAGAAACCCCAAAATTTGAGCGCCGCTACGGTTCACAAGGTTATGGCTTATCTGTTTATGTTAAAGATCCACAAGGCAATACAGTCGAATTAAGATCGCAAGTGTAGCTATTGAGGTTAAGCTTAGTCACTATTTATTGGCTTTAGGTAGTTCTAACACCACAGCAAGCCCACCTTCTATCCTATTATACAGCGAAATTCGCCCATGATGAGCTTCTATAATTTCTCGGCATAGCGCCAAGCCCAGCCCTGTACCGGTTTGCTTGGTAGAATAAAAAGGGATGAGTGCATTTTTAAGTACATGCTCAGACATACCTGTACCTCGGTCTTGAATAGTTATTTTAACCGAGTTTTCAAGTAACTGAAAAGCCATAGTAATATCACTTTTGTCTGAACCTGATTCTTCAGCATTTTTTAGCAAATTAATGAATACCTGTTCAATTTGACTTGAATCAATTAGCAACGTTTGACTTGGTACTTTTGTTTCTAATTCAAAGCTAAACTGTGTTGCCAGCTTTTCTATAAAAGTGTCTAAGCCAACATTTTCTATTAAAGGGCTGGGCAATTTTGCAAATCGAGCATAACCTAAAATAAAATGATTAAGGTGCTCGATTCTTTCTCTAATCGTTTCAAAAATAAGTACTAGCTTGTCGTTTGCTAATTTACTAGCAATTAAATTTCCTGAATGAGTTACTGAAGAAATAGGCGCTAGTGAGTTATTTAACTCATGGCTGATCACCCTTATCACTTTTTTCCATACCGCCACTTCTTGCCGGTTTAGTTCTCGTGTCATTTGTTTTAACAAAAATAGATGGTGTTTTTTGTTATTTAACAAAAATTCTCCACGCGATAAGTGCCATGTGTCTTCTATACTATCGTGTTCAATAGTAAATAATCCGTCTAAATGTTGCGCTAAAGCTTCTTTCAACGCATCTGGCCATTGCTTCTTTAGCACTGAAAACTTATTCCCTTCGAGGGGTTTTCCTTGATACAAAAAATGTCGGGTAGCACGATTGGAGTAAACAAAAAAGTCATCATCATCAACTAAAAACATCACAATAGGAGAGCTTTCAATCACTTTATCTAACAATAATTCACGCTGGTAGATATGTTGTTTCTCTGTTCTAAGTTTTACTGCGACATCGTTGTAAAGTTTCCCTATTTGGCTTATTTCATCTTTACCATCAAGATTTAATGTATTAGAGAAGTCATTGTCCTTAAAGTTTAATAAACCAGCTTCTAATGCCTTTAATTTTTTAGATAAAGGCGTAAAGAAGTAGTTAATTAAGCTCACCGCTAATAATGAAATAAAAATAAGGACTAAACCGAGTAACCACCAATTGTCGCCAGCAAAGCTGTAAAATAAAATAGCATTACTTAGCCAAATCATCCCTAAGCAAATAGTGATTAGTCGAGCTCTAATACTGCTAAAGATCATTTAGTAATTCCAAATTTTTCCATTCGCCGATACAGCGCTTGCCGACTTAATCCTAATGATTTTGCAGCACGGCTAATAACCCACTGATGATCATTAATCGCCTGTTCAACACGCGCTTTCGTTAAGTGTTCGGCTGGTTTAATTTGTTCGTAGCTTGCTAAGTCTATTGGCGTTAAGCCAAAGTCTTCCGCCTGCCACTCAGTTGACTTCGATAATAAATTTGCACGCTGACAAGCGTTTTCTAGCTCCCTTACATTGCCAGGCCAATCGTGTAATTGTAAAGCTTGTCTGGTTGCTTCAGGTATTACTTTTTCTGACTGTGTGAAATATTCAATCAAAGGCTCAATATCATCTTTACGTTGGTTTAATGGTAATAATTCAAGCTGAATTACATTTAGCCGGTAAAACAAATCTTCTCTAAAGGTATTATTTGCAATGGCGCCAGCCAAGTCAGCATTCGTGGCACTTATCACCCGCACATCAACAGTTAATGTTTGATTACTTCCTAGGCGCTCAAACTCCCCTGTTTGTAAAACCCGTAGTAATTTCATTTGCCCCGATAACGATAAATTACCTATTTCATCGAGCAATAAAGTACCACCATCAGCGGCTTCAAAGCGGCCAATGCGTTTTTTATTTGCACCTGTGTAAGCGCCAGCTTCAGCGCCAAACAATTCGGCCTCGATTAACTCTACTGGTAGCGCTCCTACATTTACTTTAATTAAAGGTTTATCCGCGCGCGGCGAATTTTCATGCAATATTTCAGCAATTTTTTCTTTACCGGCACCGTTAGGGCCGGTAATAAGTACATTTACGTGAGACTTAGCAACTTGTATCGTCATATCAACCAAGCGCTGCATTGCGGTACTAGCAAATATTAAGCCGCACAAATTAGCACTTTTATTATGTTGATCTCTTTCTCTTTGCTGCTGAGTTAATACTTGGGATTTTCGCTGTACATCATTAAGTTCGATCAGATTATTAATAGTCACCAGTAGACGCTCATCATCCCAAGGTTTAGCGAGATAATCTGCGGCACCATTTTTTACTAGCTCAATTGCAGTTGTTAAATCGGTCCAGGCAGTCAGTAAAATAACAGGAAGGTCCGGCTGTAAGTCTCTTATTTGATAAAAAGCGGCTTTACCCTCTTCACCGCTGGTTGTGTCTTGGGTGAAATTCATATCTAGTATGACCAATGAAATACGTTGATACATAATTATCGGCAAAGCTTCTTTCGGACTACCGACAGCAACCACTTGATAATCATAGAGTTCAAGTAAAATAGTAAGCGCCTGACATACCGAAGGGTTGTCATCTACAATAAGTATTTTATCCATAATAGTCCAAATTGAATTTAGATCTTTGTATAAGCTAAACCGCTGATTAAATAATACTATTTAAACTGAGCGTGTCGCAATGGCAGGTGAAATTAACGATGCTTTTCGTGCAGGAACAAGTACTGACACTATTACGACAACAACAATACTGGCAATAGTACCTGCTATGTAGCTAAATTCCAGAGCTGCTGAATTAAAATAGCTCATTAAATAGTTATTCAAAACAAAGGCAGTAATAACGCCAAGTGCTATGCCTATAACAGAGATAATGGCACTTTCCGTCATAAAATAGCTAATTATATCTCCTTTACTTGCCCCTAATGCTCTACGTGTTCCAATTTGCTTTTGACGACGGTTAACATTAAATATTGTCATCCCTGCAATACCTAACGCAGTAATAAACACTAAAACAGTAATAATAACAAATAGCATATTCGTCATTAAGCGGTCGTTTTGATAACTTGAGTCCTTCAATTGCGCCACAGTCATTGTATGATTTATCACCCTACGTCCTTCTAACCTAAGTAAAAAGTCATTTAATTCGGATAAAACTCTATCAACCTTATCTTCCTCTACGATTACCGAAAACCTGTAGTTTTTACGGTCACTTAACATGGGTATAAACATATTTCGTTCAACCATATTAAAATGAACCCAAGGACCATACATTCTATCTACAATACCAATAATTTTTATTGGTATGTCTAAACTATAAAGTGTTTGCCCGAGTGCCTCTTGACTAGGAAACAACAAATCTGCCAACGCTTGTGTAATAATAGTTACTTGTGGAACTTCGTCACCCTTTGTACGATAAACCATGTCGTCTGGGCGAAAGTTTCTGCCTCGACTCACCTTTTGCCCTAAAGCACTTACCACATTGTAATCACCCAGAAAGGCACCTGCACTGGTACTAATTGCGCCGTTATTTTCAAGCTGATTACGCAGCATCCACGAACTGCCACTATCTGATAGTGGTATAGCATTAATAGCACTTGCTTCAATTACACCTGGTATCGTTTTAACTTGTTGTGCATCAAGCGCTAACTGCTTAATAATATCGACGTCTTCATCATAAAAGTACATATGGGTTTTAATGATTTGCGCTTCAGGAATACCAGTATCACGCTGCATGACATTTATACGTTCATGAATTATATATGCTGCATTACTAACAATAGCGATTGTTAATGCGATTTGTAAAATAATTAAAATAACACTACTTTTGCTACGCATCATGGCGTTAAAAATTGGAGAAATAACTAGCATAAATAGCTCCTATTGTGTTTTTAGGTAAATAGACGGTAGGGTTGTGCAAACACGCCATGCTGGATAAATTCCAGCTAGCACTGTAGCAACTACCGCAATGATAGGGGCAGATAGCAACATGGTTAAGTCCATTGTCGCTAATACGTCATAACCGTCAAAATGTGTTTTTAGTAGTATTAAGCCTACCTGAGCAAAAACTAACCCTAGCAAACCACCCAATAAGCCTAACACCCCCACTTCAACTAAGTGCTGAGAAAACACTTGCTCTTTACTCGCTCCAAGCGCTCTGCGAACCCCTACATTAGGAGCAGATCGAAGAAATTTCGCTAGCAACAAGCCAATAGTATTAACTAAGCATACTGACAAGAACAAAAAACTAACGCCGACTAAAACATTACTGTCGTCGCCAACCACGTTATTATATGCAAGCCATTCTTTTACATTTCTTAGCACGCTGCGTGCGTCATCTCTTTCAAAGCGGCCTAACTTTTTCTGTTGTGCCACATAACCCGTAAGGTGTTGCTTTACATGCTCATATGCTTCTTTATTAGGTAACTCAAACCAGTACTGTAACCATAAATTTTCAGAGGTTAGTTTTGCTTGATAAGTATGAATAGCTTCCTCTTTCCAGCCATTATTATTTCCCCATGAGTTTAACTCGGTGATTGCAGATAATGAGAATGGAATAAATACGTGTTCTGGATCGACAAACACGCCATTATTAAGATCGTAGTAATTAGGTGAAGGTGCCCATGGATTAATAATGCCGACAATTCTAAACGCTTCTTTATCTAGATAAATTTTCTCACCTGTGTTATCACCACCGCCAAAGAGTTTCTGGTTTAACTCCTCGCTAATCACAACCAGATTAGCTGGATTTTCATCTACTTTTTCCGACCAGACACTGCCATAAAGAAATGTAATATTAAACATTGAAAAGAAATGTCGATTGGTCACTCTAGCACTATGAATCAACGGTGCAAATTTAGGGTCACTTGATCGAACAGCATACCCTGTTTTAAACATAGGGGTATGTTTATACTCTGGAAGTGTACGCATAATATTGGTTGCATCTTGATAGGTAACTTGTAACGGTACATTATCTGAGGTTTGCCAAGTGCTATGCTTACCTGATGCTTGCAATTGCAGAGAAAATAATTGCCCGCTTTTTTCTGGAATAGGATCAGCTGAACGCACATGGTTAAGCGTTAATGCTGTCATTGAAATACCAATACCACAAGCGATAGCCAGTATCATTAAGCTTGTGCTAAAAGGTGTTTTCTTTAAGCTTTTAAACGCTAACTTTATATAATAAGTAAACATTAACTTTCCTTATTTGAAGTTTTGTTGGTCGTCATAATTAAGCAGTTGCCGATTGTTCATTTGATAATTGTCCGCCTTGATACATTTTAAAGTCGCATAATTGGCCATCAACAATTTGAATATTACGCTGCGCTCTCCTTGCGAGCTCAGGATCATGCGTCACCATAACAATTGTTGTACCTTGTTTATTAATATCTTCTAATAGCTCCATGACTTGTTTCGCCATTAAACTATCAAGATTACCCGTTGGCTCATCCGCTAATAAAAACTTAGGCTCGCCTGCTAGTGCTCGCGCAATTGCAACTCGTTGCTGCTGACCACCGGAAAGCTGTGAAGGTAAATGTTTCATACGAGCAGCTAAACCGACCATTTCTAGTGCTTTTTCTATTTTTTCTTTACGTTGACGCGCGTTAAAACCACGATAACGCAGCGGTACATCAACATTCTCAAATAAGTTAAGATCAGGTATTAAGTTAAAACCCTGAAAAATAAACCCTATTTTTTCATTTCTAAGACGAGACAATTCTCTATCACTAAGCCCAACCACACTTTCACCGTCAAGGCGATAATCACCAGAGCTAATCGATTCAAGTAGTCCGGCAATATTTAAAAATGTTGTTTTACCAGAGCCTGAAGGTCCCGTAACTGAAACAAACTCTCCTTCTTTAACCGTTAAATTAAAATCCCTAAGCGCATGAGTCTGCACTAAGTCGGTATGATAAACCTTGCTAATATTTGACATTGTTAACATCTTTAAATCCTTCATTAATTAGTAAAGCAATACTTGTGCTTTATTTTCAAAAATTTCGAGATCAGAGGTTACTAGTACATCTCCCTCTTTAACTCCATTAATAACTTCAATATGACTCATGCTAGTTGCGCCAGTAACTATAGCGATTTTTTGAGCTATGTTTTCTTGTACTTTATAACTTACTTTACCCGCACCACTTTGATAGAAAGGGCCTCGTCGAATCATTAAAACATTGTGTTTCTGCTCTAAAATTATTCGTGCGCTCACTCGTTGGTTTTGTCTTAAGTTAGCATCGTGGGTATTTTCTATGCGTACTCGTGTTGTTACTTGATTATTAATAACCTCTGGTGAGATTGAAGCTAACTTACCCGCTAACGTTTCACCGCCAAAGTTAACCTCTACACTCATACCCAAGCCAATATCTCCAGCAAAAGCTTCAGGTACTTGTAATTCAGCTTCATAAGCAGAAAGATCAACAATCATCATCAGTGACTCATTGCTAGTAATTTTAGCCTTCTGCTCGACTAACCAATTCCCCACAATGCCAGCAACAGGCGAAGTAACATTTAATTCATCAACTTTTCGTTGCAGCTCAGCCAACTCTTGTTGTTTCGCTTTTAGCTGTAACACTTTATTCTCTACCTCAAACGCTAATGTATCTTGTGCAAGTTTTGCTTCCTGTTCAGCATGATGAGCAGTTAGCTTTGCCTTAGCCAATTCATCTTGCGATTCTTCATAGTCTATTTGGCTGATCAAATGACGTTTTATTGAAATATCTGCCCTTCGCCATTCACGCTCTGCGGCGACCAAATTAACTTTTGCCAGCTCAGCCTTTTGTTTCAATGTCAGCTCTGTTCTACGAGCCGCCAATTTTTCACGACTAACATCTGCGCTTAGCTGTTGTACTAATGTTTTTTGTTGGTTTAATTTAGCCATTAGCTGCGGGCTATCAATAATTGCTACCTGTTGACCGAAATTGACTAAATCACCAGGCTTAACTAACAAAGTGACTAAACCATCCTCAGGGCTATATACAATGGGTGCATTAGCCGCAACTACTTTGCCTGTAGCTATAATATCGCGTAGTAAATCTCCTCTTTCTACAGTTGCCAGTTTCAGCTGCTCTGTCGCTACACTTATTTCATTACGTTGCCATGAACTAAATGATTGCCAAGCAATAGTGATAAAAATCACAGCAATTAATATAGAGAGCGATACTTTCAATCCCGTTTTCTTACTTGAGCTGAGCATAGTATCTTGCTGGCTAGTATCCTTAATCATAAACACCTCTTAAACCTTTACTTAATTTGATAGAAGCAGACTGCATGCCAAAAACTTAAAGTATTGTTATTTATAATTAAACTGTAATAAACGAATTATTAAAAGTGTCCGTGGACACTTTTAAATTACTAAAAAGGACTAGCGTTCGGACAATGGACATTAAGCCAACTGTGACTAAAAAACTTAAGTAAAACGTAATGAGTATGATAAAATCCTTTTTAATCACTCCATCATTATTTAAAGAGCAAGAGATTTGTTATGAGTAGAATGGTATTTTGTCAAAATCTAAAAAAAGAAACTGAAGGGTTACGCTTTCAGTTATATCCTGGTGACGTTGGTAAACGCATATTCGACAACATTAGCCAAGAAGCATGGACTAATTGGCAAAAGAAACAAACAATGCTGATCAACGAGCATAAGATGAATATGATGAACCCTGATGATCGTGCAATTTTAGAAAAACATATGATCAATTATTTATTTGAAGGTATTGAGCCCAAAATTGAAGGTTACGTACCTGAGAAAAAGTAATAATATAAAAAGTTATAACGATAAAAAACGTGCATTATGTTCTTTTTTACCGCTATAAGCCGAAAAAAGCGTCAAACGAACATTTTTTTAAAAAAAAGAGTTGACGGGGAAAAGGAAAAACAGTTTAATACGCCCCGTCTTCAAGGCAAAGCCAAAAAGACAACATCTTTAAGTTTTTAACGAAACATTTAAAGATGAGTACATGATAATTTATTATCACTGTGCCTCGATAGCTCAGTCGGTAGAGCAGAGGATTGAAAATCCTCGTGTCCCTGGTTCGATTCCGGGTCGAGGCACCATATTAACTCTTAGTAAAGAGTAGAATAAATAAATTGTTAATTAACAATTATTTATTCGGTGCCAAGATAGTTATATTCAATAGAAAATAATTATCGCACACGTCTTCGTGTGCCGACTTAGCTCAGTTGGTAGAGCAACTGACTTGTAATCAGTAGGTCGCCAGTTCGACTCCGGCAGTCGGCACCATTCATAACGAAGCCTCAACAGCAATGTTGAGGCTTTTTTATTTGCTCAAATAAAACTGACACTGATTGAATCAGTAGCTCATATTAGACCGGCAGTTCGACTCCGGCAGTCGGCACCATTCATAACGAAGCCTCAACAGCAATGTTGAGGCTTTTTTATTTGCTCAAATAAAACTGACACTGATTGAATCAGTAGCTCATATCAGACCGGCAGTTCGACTCCGGCAGTCGGCACCATTCATATCAAGGCCTCAACAGCAATGTTGAGGCTTTTTTATTTGCTCAAATAAAACTGACACTGATTGAATCAGTAGCTCATATCAGACCGGCAGTTCGACTCCGGCAGTCGGCACCATTCATAACGAAGCCTCAACAGCAATGTTGAGGCTTTTTTATTTACTCAAATAAAACTGACACTGATTGAATCAGTAGCTCATATTAGACCGGCAGTTCGACTCCGGCAGTCGGCACCATTCCTTCGTAGGAAGCATCAAGCCTTAACTTCGGTTAGGGCTTTTTGTATCTGTTGCTAGTGGGATTTATTAACCAATTAACGGTTACAACACTTCCTTATTACATCAGGTTACATACTGCATTTATTGCAACAGTGCTTCAATAGCTTTATCATTGTATTTCAATTAATAATGGCAATATATCATTGCAATGCTCAACTTGAGCATCATGTAATTCTCATTATAAGATTAATTTAAGTACCTCAGTGAAAAGCAATAAGAGCATACTTAAATTTAACATCTTTTAGTAACAGTGCTGTAGGTAATTTATATTTGGCATCAGTAGGTCGCCTATTCGACTCTAGCAACCTGTATTATTCATAACGAAGCCTCTGTATATATTGAGGTTTTTCTTTTTGAAGAAGTGAGAAATAGCTTATTTAAGGGGTCAGCGTTGATTCGACTACTTTGTTTTTTTTGGTTAACTATATTTGTATCAACTTCTTATGCAGATACGCTTGAGAAGTTTAATTTTGAGTTCTCGACATATGTCGCAAAACAGTTGGAAAAATATAACATTCCTGGTGGCGCTTATGCCATTGTAAAAAATAATGAAATAGTTTCCTTAGAAACATTTGGCCACACTGATAAAAGCAAATTACAAAAAATTAATAGTAATACAGTATTTCGTTTAGCTTCGGTCTCTAAAACCTTTGCTTCAACTATTACTACTATGCTTACACAAGAGCAGGTACTTAACTTATCGGATCCTATTACTAAATATGTTCCCAACTTTTCTTTAGCGAAAGAAGGTGCAGCAGAAAAAATTCAATTGAAGCATATACTCAGCCACTCTAGTGGTTTAATGCCTAATGCTTATGATAATTTACTCCATGAAAATTGGAGCATGGATAAAATTATTGGTCGCTTTGATCGTATCACTCCCATTTGCCAACCTGAAAAGTGTTACGGCTATCAAAATATTACTTTTGGCTTATTACAGCCTGCCATTGAAACGAGCCAAGATAAAAGTTACTCAACTTTACTGACAGAAAGGCTTTTTTCCCCTTTAAAAATGAATGACACTTCCATTGGTTTTAATGCATTTCAACAAAACTTAAACACAGCTAAACCCCATGTTTTACGAAAAGTAATATCAACAAATAAGAAAGATAAACGAGGTAAACATCTAAAGCAGTATATTTGGCGCACGGTAGAGGTTGAACCTGACTTTTATAAAGTTGCACCTTCTGCTGGTATTAATTCAAGTATTTCAGATATAGGAAAATGGTTAATTGCAAACTTAGGCCATAACCCCGATGTTTTATCGCCAGCGCTATTGAGAGAATTAACCACACCAAGAATAAAAACTAAAAGAAATATGCGAAGAAAATATTGGCGAGAGCATTTAACCGACGCTCATTACGGTTACGGCTGGAGGATTTATCAATTTGATAAACAAAAAATAATCTATCATTCTGGCTGGGTAGAAGGATTTCGGGCAGATATTGGATATTCACCTGAATTAGACATTGGTTTTGCGATACTTATTAACGCCGAAGCTAATGTTATCAGCCAAATATCTAGTGAATTTTGGTCACAAACGGATAAGTTTTCAAGTCCTAAATAAAGGTCTTATATAATAAACTCAACTTTCACGATAGTGCCCTTGCCACAATTATTCTCAATAGATTTTTTCATGAGCATCATTTACTTAAATACAAAGCAATAACATTTTTTGCTTTACCACTTGCGTAACCTCACAGTATTAACCTGTAGAAGTTTCTTACACACTTATACTGGTATATCAGTTAAAGATAAGATGTTTGTTTTCATGTTTTTACAAAATTTTACATAAATCAATGTGATAGCATAACAATTCTTTTACTTTTCTTAGTATCTACGGTTTAATGCTATTGAAAAATAATATCTAGCCGAAATAGCCCTAGGAAAATTAACATGTTATATAAAAAAGTGTTTAAGGCATTGTCCCTTACATCATTGCTACTTATTGGAACAGCAAGTGCTGATGAAGGTATGTGGCAACCACACCAATTACAAGAAATAAGTGGCAAGCTTAAAAAAGCAGGCTTAAAGCTCGACCCTACTCAAATGGAAAATTTAGATCAGTTTCCAATGAATGCGATTATTAGCTTAGGTGGCTGTACCGCTTCATTTTTATCAGACAAAGGCTTAGTGGTCACTAATCATCATTGTGCTTATGGTTCTATTCAGTACAACTCAACCGAGAAAGCAAACTTATTGAAGCAAGGTTTTGTTGCTAAAAAAATGTCAGATGAGTTGCAAGCAGCTCCCGGATCTCGTGTTTATGTGACTGAATCTTTAACCAATGTAACCGATAAAATAACGGGCTCTATTGCGAAATCTGTTACAGGTAAAGCGTACTTCAAAGAAATTGAGAAGAATGAAAAAGTATTAGTTCAGCAGTGCGAAACATCGCAAGACTATCGCTGTGAGGTTTACAGTTTTCATGGAGGCTTAGAGTATTTCCTGATAAAGCAACTTGCTATTCGCGACGTACGATTAGTTTACGCACCGCCTTCTAGCATTGGTAAGTTTGGCGGCGACACCGATAATTGGATGTGGCCACGCCACACAGGTGATTGGGCATTTTACCGCGCTTATGTTAATAAAAACGGTAAACCTGCGGATTACGCTAAAGACAATGTACCGTTTGAGCCAAAAGCCTTTTTAAAAGTAAACGCTAACGGTGTAGAGGAAAATGACTATGTGATGGTTTTGGGCTATCCAGGAAGAACTAACCGTTACCGTACCGCTCAAGAAGTAGAAAACCAGTTTAATTTAGTTTATCCAACAGCTAAACGCTATAGAGAAGAGTACATTGATATAATTAAATCAACTGCTTCTGAAGGTAGCGAAGCTCGTATCAAGTATGAAAGCACCTTAGCTGGTTTAGCTAATTACGCAAAAAACTATGGCTCTATGATTGAAAGTTTCCATAAAGGCGATATGTTAGCTCGCAAGCAACAAGAGCTTAACGAGCTACAAGTATGGATTAATGCGTCTAAACAGCGTAAGCAGAAATATGGAAAAACATTAAGCGAATTAAGCACCTTAATTACCGAAGGTCAAAAAAATCAGGAAAGAGATCTGATTTTATCTTATATTGGCCGTACTAATTTAATGGGTGTTGCAAAGCGTTTATATCGCTTAGCTAATGAAAAGAACAAGCCAAGTACTGAACGTAAGCAAGGTTATCAAGAACGAGATATGAACCGTTTTACACAAAGTATGGAGCGTGTTAATCGTCGTTACGATGCCAACGTAGACAAAGCAGTATTACTTCATTTTATGGCACAATATGCCGACTTTCCTGCATCTGAGCGTAATACAACCTTTGATCAATTTTTTGGCTTAGATGAAGCCTTTGATGCTAAAAAGCTAGCTAAAAAACTAGATAAAATGCACAGTGAAACACAGCTTGATGAAGAGAGTGTTCGCCTAGCATGGATGAATAAATCGGTTGACGAATTCAAACGCAGCAAAGATCCATACATTCAATTTGCAGTTTCGCAGTTTGAAAACGACCAAAAGCTTGAACAACAAGCAGAAGAGCTTGCGGGTAAATTAGCACAAATTCGTCCACAGTTTATGAATGCGATGATTGCCTACAAAAAAAGTAAAGGTGAGCCGGTTTACGCTGATGCAAACAGCTCTTTGCGTATTACCTACGGTAATGTAAAAGGCTATTCACCACAAGATGGTTTAACTGCCACACCTTTCACAACACTCGAAGGCATGCTAGCTAAGTATGTAGCAGGTGATCACGAGTTTGATCTTTTTGAAAACATCCGCTCTGCAATTACTAATAAAGAATTTGGTACTTTCAAACGTGAAAGTTTAGGCTCTGTGCCTGTAAACTATTTGTCGACTCTTGACATCACAGGCGGTAACTCTGGTTCTCCAACACTTAATGGTAACGGAGAATTTGTTGGCTTAGTGTTTGACGGTGTATACGAATCTATTATTGGCGACTGGGACTACGATCCTAAATTTAAGCGAGCCATTCATACTAGCGCACCTTTTATGCTTTGGACAATGGAGCATATCGATGGTGCTGGTAATATAGTAGATGAAATGACCATAGTTAAGTAACTATATGATTAGATGAACATAAAAAAACATTCACTTGTAGTCCATATTAGGGCGTGTTGATCTTTCGAGTACAATTTTTGTACGAATTAAACATGATTTAATTGAGGCGTAGCGAATAAAGTGTAGTATTCTACATAAATGAGCTAGACAGCTTCCGCGTCCTGCTCACGCTAAGTATCTACTTCCGTGTAAGCAACGATGTTTAAACGTATCCGTAGGACAGCACCTCTTTGGTTTTTCTACGGCTTTTTCACTTATTTATGGGGATCAACCCCATTACATAAGCTCAGCTTTGTATAAACACCAAACAAATCGCTGTAAAAATGTACAGAAAAGTTCAACACGCCCTAGATTACAAGCTAAATATACAAAGCCTCAATACTTCAATATTGAGGCTTTTTTATTATTCAAACAAATGCCAATGAACGTTAAATTTTACTTTCATAATTTAACAGTTCAACTATACTGTACAAATAAACAGTAAAAATTGAGTATTATGAAAGTTATTCCAATATACATAGAAGCAGGCATTTCAGGCTTTGAGTCACCTGCAGCAGAGTACAAAGAGCTTGGGCTATCTTTAGATAAGCTACTGATCCGCCATCCCAACGCAACCTTTATTGGTCAAGCTTCAGGCGTTTCAATGCAAGGTGTTGGAATATTTGATGGTGACTTACTCATTGTTGATCGAGCACTTACCGCACGAAACGGCGATGTAATTGTCGCTAATTATAACGGTTGTTTCGTTTGTAAAATCATTGATAAACAACAAGCTCGATTACTGTCAGCATCTAAACATCATCAGCCTATAACAATTTCACCTGATGATGACTTTCAGTTAGAAGGTGTAGTTACTCGCTCTATTAGGCTACATCACCAAGCCCCAGAATTAAAAGCATGTATGGTTTAGTTGATGCTACATCCTTCTATGCCTCGGCCGAAAAGGTATTCGACCCTAGCATTCGCAATAAACCTGTTGTTGTTTTAACCAATAACGACGGTTGTATTTGTGCGGCTTGCCCTATTGCAAAACGCCTTGGTATTCCTAAATTCACCCCTTATTTTCAAATAAAAGAATTATTACATAAACATGGTGTTGTTATTCGTTCATCAAACTATGAATTATACGCTGATTTATCTGAGCGAATGATGACAGTGATCAGCCGCTATTGTGATAATCAACACATTTACTCGATTGATGAATCCTTTTTACACTTTGATCGCTTTAACAAGGCTATTAGTAATTGGCATGAATACGGTCACCAAATACGCAAAGCAATATGGAAAGAGACTCGTTTGCCTGTTGGTGTGGGGTTTGGTCTCACGGCAACGTTAGCTAAAGTAGCCAATCACGCAGCTAAAAAACTAGACGGATTCGACGGTGTTGCCGTTATTGACACAATAGAAAGCGCTTCACCTATTTTGCAACGTATGAATACGTCAGATATATGGGGAATTGGTAGGCGAATAACGAAAAAACTTGCTGAGCAAAACATTCATACTGCATTTGAATTAGCTAAACAGAACCCTAAAGATATTAGACAACAGTTTAGTGTAGTAACTGAGCGTACCGTGAATGAATTAACCGGTATTAGTTGTTTATCATGGGATGAAGTAAAAGCGCCTAAACAAGAGATATTTTCAACCCGTAGTTTTGGTCAACGAATTACTAATTACAATGTACTTAATGCGGCATTAGCCAGTCATGCCTCTATTGTTGCTAAAAAACTGCGCCAACAGTCATCACAAGTAAAAAAGCTCATGGTATTTGCGTCTAACTCACCGCACGATGACTATTATTATAAACAAGCTATCGCCTACCCGTTCGCTCTTCCCACTAATAACACTAGCCAACTAGCACAAGCCGTTTCGTTGGTTTTACCACAAATATATCAATCTGGTATTAACTTCTATCGTTGTGGCGTAGGTGCTATTGAGTTAGCAGGTAATAAGTTTGTGCAAGGTGACTTATTTAATATAGATAATACCAATCCCGAATTAATGAAATGCTTTGACAATATTAATAAACGATATGGTGCAGGTAGCATTAGTGTCGCTAGTGCCGGGCAATCAGAAAAGTGGAACATGAAACGTCACTTTCTTAGCCCTCAATATACGACTAACTGGTACGATATTCCTAAAATCACCTGCTAAAATCAGAGTTAATAGCAATAAAAGGAAATATTATGTGTGGCAGGTTTAACGCTACTTTCGACACTAGGGTCTGTTGATCTTTCAGTTTATAGCTCTGTTGCATTTGAAAAAGATGACAGTCGAGGCACTTAATGTAATGTTTGGTTGTTCCAAATGCACATTAAGTAACAAAGAGTGACGCTTTTTCAAGGCAACCCAAAGGGCTATGACTATTTTTCAACCTAACATCGTTAAAAATGGTTAAAGTACGACTGCACGGATGCAGAAGGTAGAGCGACGCAGGATGCCAAAGCCGAGAATGACTACATTGCACCATTTTCGCCTTGTTATCTTAAAAAATAGTCTATAGCATAGGCTAAAATGAAAGATCAACAGACCCTAGTATAAAAAAACTTTATACCAGTTTAAATATTAACAAAGTTATACATAACCCCATTGATAAGCGCTTTGTAAAAGCGGCTGATACCGTCTCTATTGTTAGAGAACAAAATAATAGCCGTATTGTAGAAAATGCTATTTGGTGGTTGTTACTTGAGCAAACAGATGCGGGCTTTAAACCGTCAAAATACACGTCATTTAATACCCGATACGATAAATTAAATACGCCTAGAAGTGCGGGTTATCAAGCTTACCGACATTCACGCTGTGTTTTTGTAGTAAAAGGATTTGGTGAAACTGAATTTAACAACAAAAAACCCATGCATTATTTCGATATACAAGCTGAGCATGGTGGTTTATTGCTTGGTGGTTTATCTAGAGGTTGGCTAAATAACCAAACCGGTGAAATAATAACATCATGCTCAATTATCACCTTGCCACCACATAAAAAGCTTGGGCATATTCACAGTAAATCTATGCCACTAATACTGCCACAAAATGAAAGTATCATTAATAACTGGCTCGATACTACAGTTAACAGTGTCGAGCAATTTTCACCTTTATTACAACCATATATTCCTCAAAATTTGATTGCCCAGCAAATAGATAAACCAATAACACATCACCCAATTAACAAGCCTGAATTAATTGTATTAGATAACTAAGCGAGGGAACTGATACCGTGTTAATTAGGGGGATGTTGCAACATAGTTAGACTAAAATAGCAAAGCTGATATAATTGAGGGTAAGTGTTTTAGTCATCGCGATAACTCCCTATCTTCTGTTCTACCTAATTAGGAAGCTTTAAATTTAATAACCCTATGCTATACAGACAATTTTTATTATTAATAACCTTATTATTTACAACGCTTATTAGCACCTGTAATGCAGAGCAAATTACTATTCATACGAATAACTGGGCTGAATTTAATGCGTTTCAAAATAATGATGCGACAGAAAGTCTGTCTATTGCTACTAATATGCATGCTTTAAAAGATGTATATTCATCCATTAAATTCAAGTATATGACCACTCAGCGCACTTTACAGTATATCGACGAGGGTCATAGTATTTGCGTTGTGAATAGGGTTAAAACGAAAGAGAGGTTGGAAAAATACATCTTTAGTCAACCGATCAACTTGTTTCTAAGCCAGCGCTTATATCAGCAAGCCGACTCTACTCCATTACAGTCATCAAATAACGTCATTAATCTTAGCGACATTTTCAATGAAAAACCCAATGCCCAAATTTTACTAGCAGAACAAGTATCTTATGGTGATGCCATAGATGCAGAGCTTAAAAAAATTCCTGAAAAAAATATAATGAGACGTTACAGCGGTGAACAAGATATAGGTATAGCGAACATGTTTGTGAAAAAACGTGCCGAATTTGCCATATTATACCCACAGCAAGTATTTAACTTTATAACGAATATAGATGCTAGATCATACGAAATTAACGGGAACCCACCTTATATACTCGGGTATTTAATGTGTACTAAAAACCCAGCAAACAGTAACTTCATCAAAAAAGTAAACCATCAATTAAATAGTAATATTGAAGAGTTACTTAAGCTGCATTTAAATTTTGTTGATCCAACTGATAAAATAATGCTCACCCATTATTTTGATCAGGCATTTAAACATAAACTCACTGAAACCCCATAAGTAGTTATAATTAATCAACTATGTATATCAATCCAGCGTGGCGCATTTTAACCATTGGCGATGGCGACTTATCATTTTCCCATTCATTATTAGAAAATTACCACCCAAAATCCTTAACTGCGACAGTGTTTGATGATATCTCGTCACTAAGCTCCAAATATAGCACTACACACTTTAAGCAATTACAAGCACAAAGGTGCGAAGTAATTACAAGCTTTGATGTAACCAAAAAACAAACCTGGGGTAACCTTGATAAGCATCAATTCGATGTGATAATTTTTCAATTCCCCTTATTACCAGCATTCAACTCAGCTAAAGATTTTAAGCAACAAAGTCAAAATATTAGTTTAAATACCTTACATCGTCGCTTATTACGTCGATATTTATTAAATTGTTTCAATGAGTTTTTAGACCCTCAAGGTGCACAACTAGCGTTGATTACCTCCAAAGATGTAAAACCCTATCGACAGTGGTGTATTGAACAAGCATTAATAATCAACACTGATATAAACTATATTGGCAGCATGCCATTTGAAACAGACAAGTTTCCAGGTTACAAAATTAGAAATGTTGACCGAGATAAACATGTAAAAGACACTGAAGGAGTTACGTATGTGTTTAGCCGTTTATTAACTACCGAGCTAGATAATAAAGTTACTCAACCTAATTATTTACATGATAATTATTGCAGTTATTGTCGTGTTGGCCCATTTTATACCGAGCGAGATAAACAAAGTCACCTAGTGAGTAAAAAACATCAAAAAATGGCGCTTTTTGAACAACAGTGGTTAAATGATATTAAGTAACTCAAAAATATCGCCGTATCGACGTTACTCGAGCATCCGTTATTCAGAACTGAGGTCAAGTAACCTCAACTCTGGATAATAAATAGCTCTCTAGCAGCTTTTTTTTCCTTACTTCTGTGTTAAATTCATAAACAATAGAATGCCTATTCTTGATGAATTTGCTTTGAATTAAGAAAAACTATCAAGCTAGTGAGTGGCTACAACCACAAGTCTAGCAATTTCAGGGCATTAACTTATCTCTTAACCCGAGCTAAGGTTAAGTAACCTGAACTCGGGTTAAGTAGTTTACCTACTTATTTATACGCTTTTTATAGACTATTTTTATCCCCTTAAGGACTTTATGTGTTAGACATTCAATGGATATTATCTTTTTTATTATTGGGATCTTTTGTTGGGTTTTTAGCCGGATTACTAGGTGTTGGCGGTGGTGGCGTTATGGTGCCGGTGCTCACTATGATATTTTTACAGCAAGGAGTCCCCGTTGATAATGTACTACACTTAGCATTAGGTACTTCAATGGCATCTATTATTTTCACCTCACTTTCAAGTTTGCGCACCCACCAAAAGTATCAAGCAATACACTGGAGTATTGTAAAAACAATGTCGTTTGGCGTAATAATAGGTACCTTTTTATCTACTTTTTTAGCGTCGCATTTAAGCTCTCTTTACTTAGCTATCTTCTTTACTATTTTCATGGCTTTTATCGCTGTAAAAATGTTATTTAAAAAGCAAGACAATGCTGTTTATAACGACATCAAGAATAGTAGTTTGTTTGTGGTATCAACGGGAATAGGCGCAATTTCAGCATTAGTTTCAATTGGTGGAGGTTCATTAACGGTGCCTTACCTTACTTCAAAAAACATTGATATTAAAAAAGCTATTGGCACCTCAGCGGCCATTGGCTTGCCTATATCGATAGCAGGAACATTGGGGTATTTAATTAATGGTTGGAGTAGTGATATAAATTATCAATATTCATTGGGCTTTATATATCTTCCCGCCGTACTGCTTATTTCTATGACAAGCTTCATAACTGCACCTTACGGCGCTAAACTCGCACAACATTTACCTATAAAAGTATTAAAAAAGATTTTTGCATGCCTGCTTATTTTGCTAAGTGTAAAAATGTTGTTATCGATAGTATGATCTTGCTCATTAACCTGAGCTCGGGATAATGGATGTGCGAAAAAAGAAAAAGTAATATTTTATAATGCTTTAAATTATTTCTTCACAAGTGCTATGTGCATTTCTACTAGCAATGCTATAAGTTTTGTGCGAATTGAGGCTGATTTGTGTGCCTAATAGCCAGCTATTAGTAGCAAATTTAACGCAGATACGCGCAAAAATCGTGACATTGACGTGATTAGCTTATCCAGAACTCAGGTTACATTAATACTATTACAGTAAAATCATAACGTTAAATCAAAATACATACTCATCCCCGCACTATTCTATCATTTAAATTGCCCAATTAATTTACAAAAAAGTAATCTTTGTACCAATATTGATAATTAATTGTAAATTTATTGTTTCAATTTAATTGAAAAAAAAGCAATATTTAGTTGTGTTACAGAATGTAACGAAAAATGAACGAGTATCAGTCACTAGTTTGTGCCTAATTGTTAACTATTAAAATTCGTAACTATGGGTAGGTAATAAAATGAATAATAAAAAAGTAAAGACTAGCGTTATTGTTGTATTCATTTGTTTTATAACAATAATTTTCAGTCTATTCTATTTCCTCACTAGCAATAATAATAGTGATAGTGCTAAACCTTCTGAAGTTAAGCAAATAGCACAAGAGCAAAATAATATAAATAACGTTGCCATTAATAACACGGCTCCAAAAGCAATCATTGAACCTATTAGTAAGCCCGTTAAAAAAGAGCGGGCAACTGAAGTGGTAGCAAGTAATGATTTTACTGGTATCTCTAAGTTGTCAGACAAAGCCAAAGAAGTGCTAGAAACAGCTGGAGTAATGCCAGTTGATGTCAATGATGAAGATGTTGTTTTCGTTGAATTCGATCTAGACACTCTGCGCAAATTAGAAGTGGGCAATACCTTTGATTTTGAAATTCCACAAACTCAAGAAATATTTACTGCTGAAATAACTCAAGTAGATAACTTTGATAATGGCGATAAAAGCTTAATAAGCAATGTTATTGGTCAAGGCGGTGAGTTTCATACCTCAATAATTACCGTTGGAAACGATGCGATGTACGGACAGTTTACAACAATATCGGGTAACTGGGTTTTTGAATCAAAAAATGAATATGGCTGGGTAGCAGCCAAACGAGATCTCTATAAGAACCATATAGAGTTTGAGCCAAGTGACGTCGGCTCAGAAACAACAAGTGATGGATACACTATTACAGCAGAAGAACATTAAAAATAGAGTAAGCGTCGGTTAAACCACACCTAAATTTTTTATTCAGCATTATTTGCAATATTTCATCCTTATTCTAGACTTAAAAAGTTGGTAACAACAGCAAGCTGGATGCTTGTTTAGGGAAGCTTTACGGATGAGGTGATGTAGCGAGGATTGCTATGAGGGATGAAGTAAACAGGGAGTGTTGATCACGGATGATTACCTCTGTTTTACCTTTCGTTTTTATTTCTGCATTATCATTTTCTACTGACTAACGCTTGATGTTCCACGGCAATATTGCGTCAATATCAGGGTGTGGTTTACATAACTCTTCAAGACATTGCTTGACATAATCAAATGGAACTAAGCCATTAGCTTTAGCGGTTTCGATAATACTATACAGTGCAGCACTCGCATCGGCACCGTTAGCGGTTTGGCTAAACAACCAATTTTTACGTCCGATAACGAAGGACTTTATTGCCCGCTCTGCACGATTATTGTCGATGCTCAAGCGACCGTCTTCGAGGTAACCCACCAATTTTGGCCACTGATTACTCAGATACGTGATAGCTTCACCTAATTTGTTTTTGGGCAACACATTTTGTTGAGTAAACCAACCGTGTAATTTATCTAGTATCGGTTTGGCTTGAGTTTGGCGAGCCTCGTAAGTCTCTTCTGGAGTTGTATTTTTAAAACGCGATTCAATACCGTACAATTTTTGAATATAACTTAGCGCCACATCAGCTTTACCACTTTTTCCTTTGGGTTGTGCTTGTTTGGCTTCAATGAATTTACGCCGCGCATGTGCCCAACAACCCACTAAGGTTGCTTGGGTTTGATGATAGGCTTGATAACCATCAACTTGAAGGTAGCCCGAATAGCCGTCGAGATAATCAACCACGCAGCGACCTGCACGGCTATCATGATAATCGTATAAGATAATATTTGGGATTGAACTAGTGGGCATGGGGGAATCCGTGCCCGTGCAATACAACCACATGTAACTTTTTATTTTGTCAGACTTGATGACATTGACCGTAGTCTCATCGGCATGTATCACTGCTTGTTTTCGTAATTCTTCCTTAAGCCGTTTGATGAGCGGGGGAAATAACGCTGCTGATTTGAGCATCCAATCACTCATTGTTTGGCGACTGAGCGCGATACCGTATTGTTTGAATAATGATTCTTGGCGATAAAGAGGCAAACCATATTGATATTTACTGGTAATGAGTTGACTCAGTAAACTTGCAGTAGCAATGCCTTTAGGGATAGGACTTACTGGCATCAACGCTTGTTTAATCGGGTTGCTAGTGCCTGTTTTTTCGCATTCACGACACGCGTATTTAGGGCGAACATGTTCAATAACTTTGACTTGTGCCGGGATGAAGTCTAGTTTTTCAGTGATGTCTTCACCGATTTTATGTAATTGAGCATGACAACAAACGCACACTTTCTCAGCGTCGCTAATATCATGCACCACCACTTCCCGTGGTAAGTCTTTCGGTAAGGGTTTACGCTTTGGTTTATTACGGCGATAGCTGATGTCTTGTTGCTCAGTTTCAGCAAGCACAGCGATTTCTTCCGCCTCGTTGAACAATTCCCCTTGACCTGCAAAGCCTTCACCACTTTTACCGAATTGTTTTTGCTGCGCTAGGCGAAACTGCTCTTCAAGGAACAGTAAACGTGCGTCTTTTTCTGCTAATAACCGCTCTAACTGAGCAATACGTTGGTGAAGTTTAGTCTTGGTATTCATGCAGTTATTTTACCAGAGTAAATGGTTAAGTTGTTGTTATTACCTAGACTATTTCGTGATCGATAACTGCTGCTTATGATCGCAGGTTATAAGGACAAATTATCGAGGCTCATCGCTTGATGGCCCACCACATCAAAGCCAGATAACAGCCAATGTAATTGCTGCTCGGTGAGCTCCATGGTCGATTCAGTTAACCTTGTTGGCCACTTAAATTTATCTCGCTCAAGGCGTTTATACCACAGCGCAAAACCCGTCTGATCCCAATACAAAATTTTTAATTTATCGCGACCTTTATTACAAAACACAAACAAAGCCCCAGAGAGCACGGGTAATTGCAGCTCACTATCGAGCAAAGCCGATAAACCATTAATGGATTTGCGAAAGTCGACAAACTGGCGGTGTAAATAGACATCAGGCACATCAACAAACATCTTCATGCGTGTAACGCTTTAATAAGTTCAGCTAACCATGTTGGTTCGCAATGATGAGGTAGCGTTAACCTTGTGTCGCCAAAGACTATGTGTATTGTTGCATCGGCAGGTTGAGTTGTTACCTTTGTTGCTACCTTAGCTTTTACAAAACCCGATGTTTGATTGAGGTGTTCAATTTTATGTCGGTATTTATAAAAATTTGACGTAGGTATCAGGTGTTGCCTACAAAAAGCAAGAATAGATAAGCCACTTTGGGCTTGTTGTTCAATAAGTTTCGTCCAATCATCTAACGTTCTTCGGGTCATGATATATCCTCAATAGTAAATTATTGAGGAGTTTATTTAGTTTGGCGATTATTGAAAAGGTGTGGTTTAACCGACGCTTACAAAATAGAAAATAATAGAGGGTTTAATTATGAAAAAGTATCTTTCAACACTAGCATTAACTGCAATGTTAAGCACAGCAAGTATCGTAAAAGCGGAGACCATCGATGTTGGTATCTTTTATACGAATTCTGCAGTGGCTAAAACAGCAAATATTCACACAAAAATTAATCAACTAATTTCATTTAGTAATCAAGTTTATCGTCAAAATGGCATTAATCTTACGTTACGTTTAGTCGGTAAACAAAGTGTCTCGGCTTCTGCTACACCGAATGGTGACTGGTTAAGAGCTTTTACTAATAGTAGCTGGGTTAACAACCTACGAAACCAATGGAAGGCCGATATGATTGCGGTAATCGGTACTGGCGAATCTAGTACTCCAGGCTATAAAACGTGTGGTATTGCTTGGGTAGGCCAAGGTCAAAATGGTTATTTATATAGTAGTCAAAGCAGTAAAATGTTCAGTATTACTGCTGCTGACTGTGGCGCTTCTACCTTTGTGCATGAGTTAGGACACAACCAAGGTTTAGCACATTCAAGAAAACAAGGCGCTACAAGCGGAGGTGTATATGTTGACGGAATGGGACATGGTGTACAAAACTCTTTTACCAGCATAATGGCTTATCCACATGTATTTGGGTCGGCTACACAATATGATTACTTTGCAAACCCTAACTGGACAGTAAATGGTAGAAGATTTGGTGTAACTGGCGAGTCGTATGGATGGAAAACAGTTAACCACACTAAAAACAGCATTTCTAGATTCAAATAAACTTTAAAAGTAATTACAAAAATATTTATTTAGAGTAATGTTAACCGCATTACTCTTTTTGTTGTAGAATTTTCAATAAAGCCCTATTGGCCTCCTGAGTAATAGCATTACCTATTAATACAGATAAATTGCCTATAAAGGAGACTAGAGCGTGTTGAACTTTCGAGTACAAAACTTGTACGAATTAAACATGATTTAATTGAGGCGTAGCGAGTAAAGTGTAGCTATTCTACATAAATGAGCTAGACAGCTTCCGCGTCCTGCTCACGCTGAGTACCTACTTCCGTGTAGGCAACGAAAAGTAGATCATGTTTAAACGTATCAGTTGAACAGCGTCTCTTTGGTTTTTCTACGGCGTTTTCACTTATTTATGGGGAACAACACCACTACATAAGTTCCGCCTTGTATAAACACCAAATAAATCGCTGCAAAAATCTACAGTAAAGATCAACACGCTCTAACATCAATTCATAAGAGGCGTTTAAACACAATTTTTTTTGCTTCTCCCTATGACACTAATTACACTAACACTGTACTTAAGAATGCACTTAAGACTGTACATAATAGTTAACTCTTGCTACGCGAAAAACAATAAGGACTGTATGAAGAAAAGTATAAATAATTTAGAAAGTAAGTTACAAGCATTATTGCGTTCGCAACACTCTCATTATACGCAAGGAAAAGTCGCCAACTACATCCCTGCACTTGAAGAAGTAAAGCCCGATTTAGTCGCTGTTTCAGTAGCAACACTAGATGGAAAAAATGTTGGCGTAGGTGATTATCAACACCCTTTTTCAATTCAAAGTATCTCTAAAGTATTTGGTTTAGTTATGGCAATGAACCGCATGGGCGATTCATTATGGCAACGAGTTAGAATGGAGCCTTCTGGCCAACCATTTAATTCTATTATTCAACTTGAGTGGGAAAAGGGGATTCCTCGAAACCCGGTGATAAACGCTGGCGCTTTATTAATATCTGATGTATTAACAAGTCATTTCTCTGCAAGTAAGCTCGCTTTTGTTTGTTTTTTGAGAAATTTAGCACAGGATGAAAATATACATGTAGATAATGAGGTGTATCAGTCTGAACTTGCCCATGGCAATAGAAACGCCGCACTAGCATACTTAATGAAAAGCTTTGGTAATATCGAAGCTGAAATTTCTGACGTATTAGCCCATTACTTTACACAATGCTCAGTCGCAATGAGCTGTGAGCAATTAGCTCAGAGCCTACTTTTCTTAGCGAATAAAGGCCTTGATCCTATATCGAATCAAAGAGTCTGTAGTCCAAAAGATGCACATCGTATTAATGCAATACTTTCTACTAGCGGTATGTATGATCAGTCTGGTGAGTTTGCATTCACTGTTGGCTTACCCGCTAAAAGTGGTGTCGGTGGTGGTGTAATTGCTATTGTGCCAAATTATGGTGTAATTTGCACATGGAGTCCGCCACTAAATAGCTTTGGTAACTCAGTAGTAGGTATGAATTTAATTGCAGGGATAGCGCAAGAGTTAGGTTTATCTATTTATCATTAATGTTTGGTATTACAAAAATACCGACAAAAGCCGGTATTTTTAATGATTGCTATACAGCGCTAATTACTGACTAAATTTTCGTGCCACTAGAGCAAGTATCCCAAATGCAAAAATAACTATTGTTGATGATTCTGTAACAGGAATAATGGCAGTAGGACTAATCAACGCGTTTTTAATCATTACAAAGCCAGCGATACCTTCCCTTCCCTGGTAAAAACCTGTTATATTCGCCGTGGTATCACTATTACCTGCA
Source organism: Thalassotalea piscium (assembly GCF_030295935.1). Lineage (NCBI taxonomy): Bacteria > Pseudomonadati > Pseudomonadota > Gammaproteobacteria > Alteromonadales > Colwelliaceae > Thalassotalea > Thalassotalea piscium. The sequence continues at coordinate 962,736 of NZ_AP027362.1, read as the reverse complement.
TGCTTATACCAACCAGTTTCGATAGAGTCTGAAAATAGAAAAAAAGACCTTTCTATACCTTCCCACTCGTACTCATTCCAACCACCTTGATTTCTATAACCTTTATTTGGGTTATAACCAACGCCAACTAAGTCTCGCCATTCTTGATATGAAGCAAAGTGATAGCCTTCAATAGTTTCAAATGTATTAGCTCGATCTAACTTCCAAATTTTAGAGACTGCATAGTAGACTTGATCAGACGCTGAACTTTGGCGAAAACCACCAAGGTTATCGGTTGTTAAATGCCAGTTATCAACAGTAATAAAATTTGCATTGGCAATATTAGTGTTACTGACTACTATAAAAGTTATAGCCCAAAAGATAGATTTCAATAGTTTATACTTCATCTTATTATTATTTTACCTTTGTACATTAAACTTGATAATTAAGTTATTAATAGTGCTTACAGGCATTATTGAAAACCTATTAAACACATGCTTAAGCTTGAGCAATTATAATGTTGCACCAATGTTCGAATTAGTATGCGGAGTATAATATAAAAGTAAATTAACAAATTGGCAACAATTAAAATAAGTTAAGCATTATTGATTCATATATAAGGGTAATACTAAGATATGCTAATCAAGTCCTATTTGTATATAGCGGTTTAGTTTGTCATTATTTAATCGTTGAGGTGATATTTTATCCACAATTTCAAGCGCCTGATAAACTTTGCTAAACCCTACTTTGTCATCAAGAGGCATTTTTTCAAAAACATTAGCACTAATTGTTTCATTTAAAAATGCTAGGGTACTAGCTAAAGACTCCTTAAAATCAGGGTTCGTTTTTGCTTTTTCAACATCAGCTAAAATTACTTGAGCTTTTAACAAACTCTCTTTAAGTAACACGAGAGTTTCACTCTCTTCAACTACATTATTGTCGTCTTCAGGCGTATCAAGTTTCCCTGCATTGGTTTCATCTAACCGTTTTAAAAAGTCACCAATAAAATTAACTAAGTTTTTGTTTGGTAATTCCTTGCTTGCAGATAACTCTTGATCAGAAAGCTCCGTTTTAGTTAAGTGTGCGTACTCTTGTTTACTAATAAGCCCTAACTGATAAGCCCTTATTTTTAGTGAGTCAATATCTTCAAAGTTTAAATCACCTTTAGAAAAGAACTCTTGACTGATCGAGTTTATTTTTTGCGCTCTGGTGCTCAAATATAAATTTGTACTTGTTTCCTGATTCAATGGCGCAGTTGCTTCTTTTTGCTTATGGCTAGCAATAATATCTTCAACCTCAGCTGAAGTAGATGATGCAGAAGGGTTTGCACTTAGCAGGTTACTATAAGCATTAATATTATTAATCATTGAAAAGCATCACCAGAAAATTGACATAATAAATTCAATGCAAAGTCTATACCTTAAATTATGAGAGGGATTATTATGGAACTTACTTTAGGGCTTTAGCAATAATCTTAAAAATTGTAATGCAGAAGCAATAAAATGGAATTAAAACTAAAGTTAATTTTTGTAATCAGGAAATCCGCTTGAGTGTTAATGTTATTGATACTTAACTAATGAGGGATACTTTATATATTTGAAGGCTAACCTTTCTTTAAGACTTAACACTCGCCTTCTCTTTGTTAACCGATCAAAAAAGCACCCGAAGGTGCTTATTTGTTGTAAACAATTATAAAAATACAAGTTTATTTTTTAAGTCTTCGAGATGCTAAACCAATAACTCCTAATGCGAAAATTGCTAGAGTGCTAGGCTCAGGAACTGAAGTAGAAGGAATACTTGGGCTTACCGTTTCTTCAAAGCCAGTATAACGAACATATGATTGAGAATAATTATAAAAACCAAACTTGCCTGTATTAAAGCTACCGTTAACATCAAAGATAGTCACATTATCTATATCAATTTTAATACTGGTAGTTGTGAAATCTAAAGTAAAGTTATAAACAGTGTTATCAGCCCAGCCGTTATTGCCCGCATAGTCAGAGGCTAGCACTGTTAAGTCGCTACCAGAATGATCCCAAAAGTTAACATTGGAGCCAGTAATATGAGAAAGCGTAAAGCCTGAGTATGCCATTCCACTAAAGTTTTGATCAGATTGCTTCCAATCAAATAATAAAAAATCATCGCTGTTGTTATAACCAAAAACAAAACCTATAAAGTCATCATCACCTGCTGTTTCAACACCAAAAGTCCCGTCAAACTTTGTATTAATGTAGTCGGTATCACTTAAAAAATAGGTTGGTTGTCCGTTTTGTGTTTGAAGCACGCTAGTACCACTGCTATCAACAGTCCAAGTACCGCCACTCGTAGCGGTCCAGTTAGTTAAGTCAATTAAGCCTGCATTTGCAACATTAACCAAGCTGCTAACGCCTAGTATTAAGCCGGCAACACTTGTTTTTATCATATTTGATTTCATTTTATGTCCTTACCTTTCGTATTTGCATCTACAAAAATTTTGGTTGTAAATAATAATTGATAAGTCTTAAGCAAAAAAAATACCATAATAATAAAGGTATATATTTTCATATATATAGCTATAAATTTAATACGAAGTGTCTCTATAAAATACATAACCTGTAAAAATTACTGACACTATTGAAATAATACAGATCACGTAATTAACAATAAACTGAGGGTATAGTGAATACTTATGGCTAATATTTAAGCCAAGCTTTTATTGACAAATCATTGGTTTTAAAACATTAATAGTGTAAAAATTAAGCATATATTAAAAACTCAACTAGACTAAACTTAGTAAGAACACTTGCTTGAACGGAAGATATAATGGCCAATAAAAAAAATACAGATAAAACCGAACAACATCAAGCTATCGACTCTACAGATGAGCTTAGCCAGTTAAGGTCAATTGTTTTTGGTGCTGCTGAACAAAGCATTTATGAGAACATTACTGCACTATCTAATAAGGTTGATGCATCACTAAACGCTTTAGACACAAAGTTTTCAGACCATATTATTCGTGCTCAACAAGTTATAGACAATCAGCTTAATGAGTTAGATAAGCGATTAAGCTTTATCGATAAAAGTCACGATGATAATGAAGAAATGCTGAAAAAAGATCTAAAGCATTTAACGTCTGAGCATGAAATTTTCGCTACCGCGACTCAAAAAGACTTTACTGAATTAAATCAATCACTCGATAGTGAAAGTGCAGCCCTTAGTGCCAACTTTCATGAGCAACTTGAGCAACTAAAAGCACATCTAGACGAGGTATCTAACGAGCTAAGCTCGTCGAAAACAGACAGAAAAACACTGGCTAAACTACTTGCAACCATGGCAACTAATTTGGAAGCTGACCAGTTATAATGCCAAAGTCGACTTCAACTGAGCAAGTTGAACCTCAACAAGAGCTCGAACAACTTAGAACCCTGATACTTGGAGAAGATCATCAGCTGGTAACTCGTGCTATAAAAAAGAATGCACGAGCAGTTGTCAGTGATGTATTAACTGAAGCATTACACGATCGCGAAACAAAAGACGGCTCTGTTAATAAAGTACTCTTACCCTTAGTACAAAATGCTGTTGAAGACTCTGTTACCCATCATAGTGATCGCCTTATTAGCTCGTTATACCCTTTAATGGGTAGTTTAGTAAGAAAGTCTGTTGCGGCATTTTTAACAGACTTTATGGAGAAAACAAATCAACTGCTTGAGAATAGTTTAACTATTAAGGGGCTAAAATGGCGGTTTTCTGCCTGGAGGGCTGGTATTAGCTTTAGCCAATACATTGCATCACAAACTTTTGTATACCGAGTTGAGCATGTGTTTTTAATCCATCATGAAACAGGCTTGTTATTAAACTCTGTTAGTTTCGATAATCATGATAATAGCAACGCCGATGTTATCTCTTCAATGTTAAGTGCTATTAATGACTTTATTGGTGACTCGTTTTCACAAAGTCCCGAAGGAATGAAAGAGCAATTACAAACAGTTACTACTGAAAGCTTTACTCTACTTCTAAAGCCTGGCCCCAATGCAATACTTGTAGCCGCTGTTACTGGCAACCCACCTCAAAGCTTAAGCCATCAATTACAAATAACCATCGAAAGCTTACATACTATTTATGCAAATGAACTTTCCGAGTTTGATGGTGATAATAGTAGCTTTGATAATGCTGATAACTTATTAAGAGACTGTTTACTCGCAGAAGAAAAAAGCACTGAGACTAAGAAGAAAAAAGTCCCCTGGTTTGCTTGGCTTGCAGTTACATTGTTTCTGGCCCTAATAGCTTCACGCATTAATCTATGGCATTCGTTAGAGCAATTAAAAACACAGCTAAATGAACTAGGCCAACAGCCAGGGGTTATTATTCAGCATATTAACGTTATTAATAATGATAATGTAGAAATAAATATCTTACGTGACCCAGATGCGATTACTGTTCAAGAGTGGTTAGACTCGAAGAAGCTCACTTTTACTCAATTAACACTTAACGAGCGGCTTTACCTATCGTTAGATCAAAAGCTAATAGAAGTAAAAGCGAAAAAAATTACCGCTCAATTTAAAAAAATAAGTAGCCAATGGAAAGATGACATATTAATAGTCACTGGTGAAATTGATTCTACATCCCTTGATACACTCCTTGATCAATTAGCTAAAGTTGGAATAATCAATCAAAAAAATCTTAACTTATCAGGATTAAAAGTCACCAATAATCAAGAAGCGAGTAGCCCTGTACAAATTAAGCAGCAAGTTTTTCAAGATTTAATTGGTAAAATATCAACCATTCAACTCAGTTTTGATGTATCAAGTGAAGAAATAACTGCCACAATGCAGCAAACTTTAAATCAACTATATCAACAATTTACTTTATTAAATAAGCTAGCTGAAGAACTAAACCTTAATGTTGGGCTTATTATTATGGGCAGTAGCGATAACTCTGGTTCAACAAAAACTAACAAAAACATTAGCCTTAAAAGAGCGGAAAACACCGCCAATACCCTTAAACAGCTTGGTATAGCTGATGAAAAAATATTCACTACGGGTTTAGGCCAATTAGATATTGAAAAGGTCAATAATACTTCAAGAAAAGTCATGTTTAATGTGATATATGTAAACAAGTAGAACTAAAGTGCTCTTACATATGTACAAAAAGTAATATATTTTAATCAAGGAAGTCTACATTCAGGTATATAAATAAAAATAACTACTTGCGTGTTTATAGGGAGAAGCCCATTGATTCAAAAGAAAATTTGTTTACTAGGTGCCTCTAGTGTTGGCAAAACCAGCTTAGTCAAACAATATATCGAAGGTATTTTTAATGAAAAATACCTAACAACTATTGGTGTTAAAGTTGATAAGAAACTTGTTGATTTAGATGATCAATCAGTACAGCTTATGCTGTGGGATATAGAAGGAAATGATCAATACAATGTTTTTCAGGAGCGTTATTTAAGAGGTGCCGCCGGCTATATTATTGTAGTTGATCACACGAGAAGATCATCTCTACTTGAAGGTATTGACATACATACACTTGCACGACAAGTAACCTCTGCTCCGGCTATTTTAGCGATTAATAAAAGTGATTTACCCAAGCAATGGCACTGGCAAGAAACAGAGCTTGAACAATATAAAGATGTATTTGATCACCAGTTCTCCACGAGCGCAAAAACGGGCGAAAAAGTAGAAGAAATGTTTAAAGCCATTGCTAAGCTCACACTCAAAGGTAAGTAAAATGAAGCTATTACTTAACAGCATACTTGGCGCGTTAGAACAAATAGTGTTTGAGCTAGTAGACGAAAAAACTGACACGGTTAAACTGGTAGCTGGTGATGCTAGCTGGGCAAAAGAATTATTCCCTCAATTGGAGTTAAACACCCCATTTATTATTAATGACAATATTCCATTTTTACAAGATTTTTTATTTGATGCTAAATTCATTTGGAGTGCTGAAAAAAATGGCTCTAAACGTTCTGGATTTTGGACTGAGGTCACTGCTAATCAAAACGAGCTCAATCTTGAAGCCATTGCCATTAAACAAGACGAACATAATTTATTATTAGTTATTAACCAGTCTGATGAATTTAAATTTCGCCAAAGCACCTTACAATCTGCTCGTGAAATGCTGCTGTCGAATGACCTGCTTGTTGAGCAAAATCAATATTTACACGACCGTATTTTATCTATTTTAAAAAAACCGAATGAACAAAGTAACATTCTGGTAGCGTTAACTAAGGCTATTGAAAATGCTGGATTTGCTGTTGTTATTACTAATAAAAAGTTCGTCACAATTATCGAAAACTCAGCAACAAAGTCATTATTTGGCCAACATAATTTACCCATTAATCAAGTCAAAAAATCTATTGATATTATTCTCTCATTAATGCGAAATCAATTACCTGAATTTGATCGAATAATGTCAACTAAGAGTAGTTGGGATGGTGAGCTCTGTTGGATTTTGCCACCTTCAACTTTGAAGTGGTTAAAAATAGCTGTTTACCCTGTCACTAACGAATTAAATGAAATAAAGAACTGGATATTCTTTGCAAACGATATCAGCATTTCTAAGTCATTAGTGCAAAAAAACGAAGAGCTTGCATTGCACGATATGCTAACAAAGCTACCGAATCGTTTTGGCTTTTGGCAAACACTCGAACAAAAAGCAGCAAATAAAAAGCCTTTTTATTTACTTTATCTTGATATCAATGACTTTAGAACTCATAACGAATACTTTGGCCATGAAGACGGCGATAAGTTATTAATTGATCTAAGTAAGCGCATAAAAACCAATTTAAAGAAGTCTGATTATATCGCACGAGTAGGTGGCGATGAGTTTGGAATAATCTTAAGTAATATAGATAATCAAGAAAGCTGTAAAAAGGTAATTAAGCGTATTATTGATAATATTAATGCCCCTTTTTATACCAATAATTCGAAAAGCTTCACCGTTACAATCAGTATCGGCGCAGCCGGTTTTCCAACTGATGCTGATAGTGTTGAAGAATTAATGAGGTTTGTAGATCTTAGCGCTTATAGTGGTAAAACCAGACAGAAAAGCTCTTTACAGTTTTATTCTCAAGCAATTAAAGACGCTTCTCAAGAGGTTATAAGAATTGAGCAAGACTTGCGAACAGCACTTAAAAATAATGAATTCGAACTATACCTTCAACCAATAATTGACTTAGAGCGAGACTCTATATTAAAAGCTGAAGCACTAATTCGCTGGAACCACCCAATAAAAGGCTTAATACTCCCTGATGATTTTATACCTGTAGCAGAAAAAAGCGGGCTTATTACTACTATTGGTCATTGGGTGATAAATGCTGTATGTGAACTGTTAATAAAACTGTCCTACCATGGGTTTAATATTAAAATATCAATGAACCTATCACCGACACAAGTACTTGAAGAGGGGTTATTTTCTTATTTACATCGATGTATTAAAAAACACCAAATAGACCCTTCCTTACTTGAGTTAGAAGTAACAGAGGGAGTGCTTGTTAATGACTATAGAATTGCCGAGCGATTATTAAGTAAAGTAAGAGCTATTGGTATGAGTGTGTCTGTTGACGACTTTGGTACTGGCTATAGTTCACTAGCCTACCTAAAAAAACTCCCATTAGACTTCATTAAAGTAGATAAATCATTTATTAAAGACATAGTGACAGATGATAATGATAAAGCAATTGTAAGAGCTGTTATCGCTATGGCGCACAACCTGCACTTAGGTGTAGTTGCTGAAGGCGTTGAAACAGAAGAGCAACTAAGTTTTCTTAAGCAAAATGCCTGTAATTCAGTTCAAGGATATTTATTTAGTCACCCCGTAAGTTTTGAGTTATTTCTTAACCTATTAAAAAGCAAACAAAGCTTTAGAGGATAATTGACTTATAAAACTACTTGGCAATTTACAGCATATAGCTTGCTAAATATATGGTAATACCATATCCCAAAGTATAAGCCGCTAGAAGTGCTGGTATGTAGCGAGAGTAACTTAAAAAGGTCATTTCTTTCATTTTACTCATCGCGATAATCCCAGCCGCAGAGCCTATAACTAAGAGTGAGCCGCCTACACCAACAGCATAAGTTAAACCAAGCCATTGTGTTGCTGTTAATATCGGCTCAGCTTTCAGTAACGCCGCTGTTAATGGTACGTTATCGAGTAATGCTGAACCTATACCAGCAAAGTAATTAGAATAAGTAGGATTAAATTGTGTATAAATCTCAGTCACCAAACGTAATATACCAATTTCTTTTAACATCCCTACTAATAATAAAATACCTAAGAAAAACAATAATGTTTCATACTCTATTTGACGAATATACTCCAACATTTTACTTTCTTGTTTATCGCTACGATAAAATGTTCCAACTAGAAACATAACAGACAAGCCTGTTAAAAACGTTAAAACAGGCGGGATCCCAAAAGCAACATTGAGTAACATAGTTGATAAAATTGTAGTGAAAAATATCAATGCAACAAATATATCTATCGTTTCATAGTTTCGTATCGTTGGTTTAGTAGTCACTGTTCCTTTCAAACCAATTGAAAAAATAGTCGCGAGAAATAATACACTTACAGTGGCAGGCACTAACAATAAAAATAATTGAGATATTTTAACGTGCCCATCTAGGTATATCATTAATGTTGTTACATCACCGGTGATCAAAGCCACACCACCAGAGTTAACCGAAAAAACAACCAACACAGCCATGCGTAATTTAGCTTTTTTTGAGATACTAAAGGTTTGTAGCAAAGTTAACGATACCAATGTGGCAGTGACGTTATCGCAAATAGCAGACAATAATAAAGAGAACAGCGCAATTAAAAACATAATAACTACTACAGAGGAGTTTTCTGGGAATAGTCGCTGTACAAACAATTGGATGATACCTTTGGCATTTAAGTATGCGACAAATGTCATTGTTGACATTAAAAACAGCCATAAAACAGCAATTTCGAGTAGATTTTCTTCAAGTTGATGATTAATAAAAGCATGTTGGCTAACATCACGCGAAATAAATAATATCATCCAAGCAATGCAACCAAAAAACAAGGTTGTTTTTGCTTTGTTGATATGTGTAATTTCTTCAAAAACAATCGATAATAATGCGAGAACTGCAACCGCAATTAAAAGGTAATCAACCATGGAATATCAACTTAGATTTTAACACCACTTTTTTGTGGCGCGAATTATAGCGAAGATTTAATATAATGTGGATTAAATTTTAAGATTTTATCTTGAAATAAAGTAATAATAACAGCAAAGAATACTCGGTATAACAGCATAGGCTTATAACTCGTTCTGATTAGAACTTGCGAGTATCGGTGATATCATATTTTTCTTGTAAATCTAGCAAGAGTTTTTCATTTTCACGCAGAAATTGATTAAACTCAGTTAATACCTCTTCGTGCTTGATAGTAGACAAGTGGTATGTGTACTTTTCAAAAGGCAATGTTTTATCAAGAACTAGATCTCCCTCTTTTCCAATTAATGTTAAATAATAATTAGCGACGCTTGGTTCAATATTAGTTGCATCCACGTGGCCATATAACACTTGCTTAACAATATTAAGTGGTGAGGAGCTTTGCACTAACTTAGTATTACCGCTAGCCATTAAGTCTAACCACATTGTGGCATGAAACCCTAATATTGTGCCCAGCGTTTTAACGTCTGAGCGATGTTTTCCAACGTTATCCGAACGCACTATTGCACCTGCTAGCAACTCAACCACTGCATCACTAAATTTAAGTTTATAGAAGACATTTCGTCCATTTGACCACCGCTTGCTATCGGGGTACTTAAAATCAATCTCATTTTCTTGATACCAATAATCAGTGCGTTTTATTGGTAACGCTAAATAGGTAAAGGTATAACCTTTAGATTTTGCAAAAGCGTCAAGTAACTCTTTTGAGTGGCTTGGGTGTGGAAAGTCATATAACGGGTAGTAAGGTACGTCTTGAACCCCAACAACAAAATTCTTAGCAGTTAATGGAAATGAGATAACACAAAAACATAAACAAGCAACAAATGCGTGGATAAAGCTAAACATAAAAAATAACCTATTATTTAGGGCGTTTTGATCTTGAGATACAATATTTACGAATTAAACCTATCTAAAGAGCACACTAATACAAATATCAAAAAACCTGATGTAAAAAAGTACACTATAAATACCAACACGTCCTAATTTCACTATATATATAAACATCATTAATTGCACGAAAAGTAACTGCAACTAGCTCAATCTTAATAGTAATAGGATTATTTTATGATCAATTAAATTCTAGGTTTTAGCTTTTTTTCTCACTACTTTACTAGCATCAATAATATAAATGCGCTGATCACTAGAAATGTAGACAGAGACACTGTTAAAATCGGTGATAGATAAATTTATATATGCGAGAAATTTTTACAATGGGCAGAGCTTACCAAAATCGAAAACTATCTATGGCCAAAACCGCTGGTCAAAAAACAAAAGTTTATTCTAAGTATGGAAAAGAAATATATGTCTGTGCTAAAAATGGTGGTCTAGACCCTGATAGCAATATATCGCTGCGTCGTTTGATTGAAAAAGCAAAAAAAGATCAAGTACCCGCGCATGTTATTGATAAAGCCATAGATAAAGCTAAAGGTGGTGGTGGTGAAGATTATTCAGAAGCACGTTATGAGGGTTTTGGACCTGGTAATTGCATGGTAATTATCGACTGCTTAACCGATAACGGTAATAGAACAATTAAAGATGTACGTTTATGCTTTACTAAAACTAACGCTAAAATAGGTTCATCAGGCACAGTTTCTCATATGTTTGATCACCAAGCCGTTTTTGCATTTAAAGGCGATGATGATGAAGCTGTGCTAGAAAACTTAATGATGGCAGACATTGATGTTACAGATGTTGAACTTGAAGATGGCATAATTACGGTTCAGGCGCCACATACCGAGTTTTATAAAATTAAAACCACTTTTGCCGACACCATGCCTGAATATGAATTAGAAGTAGAAGAAATTACATGGGTACCACAAACTTACACTGAAATTACCAGTGAAGACGATATTGCTAACTTTGAGAAGTTTATGGCCATGCTAGAAGATTGTGATGATGTGCAAAATGTCTATCACAATGCTGAGTTACCTGATCAAGAGTAACGTTAATACCACTTTGTTAACAGCACTAGATACATATCTAGTGCTGTATATTCTCTGTTAAGACTTAATAAACTCCCTACCTTTCCCTCTAGTTATCTACTTTTATCGCTTTATTGATCGAGATCATAAGCTCAACCTGACGAAGATGTAATATATGCGACATATTGTCGCAGTTGATCATTTATTTGAATGACAACAACTTAAGTAAGGTAGTCGAGTTTAATGCTGAACCTACTGAAAAATAAACTTTACTCTGTTATCTCGCTAACAGTTTTACTTTTATCTGTTATGTTCCCCGCACATGCGCTTTTTGTTAGCCCCCCCAAAGAGCCTCTTCCTTTAATTCATGAAATATTTCCACAAGCAACTCTTGTCAGTGAAAAGGAAGGTGACCCACTTATTTGGACAATATATGAGAATGACGAAATTATTGGTTACGCATTTGAAACCAATGATATCGCTAGAATCCCAGCCTATTCAGGCGAACCAGTTAATATGTTAGTGGCTATCAGCCCCAAAGGTGTTTACTTAGGCGCAAAAGTATTAGAGCACCATGAACCTATTATTTTAGCAGGCATTCCAGAATCAAAACTGCACAACTTTACTGACCAGTACGATGAAAGCCTAAAAGTGAGTGACAGACTAAAAGTTGGCGGTAATAAGCGAGACGGTATTACTCATATTGATGGTTTATCTGGCGCTACTGTTACGGTAATGGTTATGAATGTTGCTATTACTAAAGCCGCCACAAAGGTTGCCCGCTCATTAGGTATTATTAGTAAAAGTGAAACAATTAAACAACCTATCGCCACGGTATTACCTGAAGTATACGAACCGTCAACATGGCAAACCTTGGTAGGAGACGGTTCAATTCGCCGTTTATATCTGGACCGAAAAACAGTAGATGAAGCATTTGTTGGCACTGAAGCAGAGCATATTGAAGAAGCAACAACTGAACAAAAAAACGATATGTTCGCAGATATTTACTTTGCTCAAGTAGACATTCCTAATATTGGCAGAAATTTACTCGGTGATAGTGAATATCAATGGCTAAAAGATACATTACAGCCGAATGAACATGCGGTAATAATACTAGGCAATGGTTATTCCTTTAAAGGCTCAGGCTATGTTCGAGGGGGAATATTTGATCGGATTCAAGTCTTGCAAAACGAAACCGCTATTGCTTTTAGAGATTTAGATCATACGCGAGTGAATGATATTCTTATTGATGGCGCGCCAGTATTTAAAGAGATGGCACTATTTATTGTTCGCTCACACCATGAATTTAATCCTGGAACTACATGGCAGCTAGAACTTCTAGTACGTCGTCAAATTGGTGCTATCGACAGTACATTTACTAGCTTTAAAGGCAGCTACGATACATTAGATAAATATGTTTATCGCCCACCATATATTGCACCTGAGCCAGAGTTAACCCTTACGCAACAAGTATGGGAAGACAAAAGCCTAGAAGTTACTATTTTATTTATATTACTTGCAATCTTGTTAGTTGTTTTATTCTTACAAGATATAATTGTACGCCACCCCACATTCATGCATAACTTCAGACATCTCTTTTTAATTGTTACTGTCGTATTTATTGGTTGGTCTTGGGGTGGACAACTTTCAATAGTCAATGTCTTTACTTTTTTACAAGCCTTTATGTCTGATTTTTCATGGGACTTATTCTTACTAGACCCTGTAATATTTATTTTATGGGGTGCTGCCGCCGTTACTATGATTTTATGGGGTCGTGCTGTTTACTGTGGTTGGTTATGCCCATTTGGCGCACTTCAAGAATTAATCAACGTTTTTGCACGCTATATTAAAATTCCACAATTTGAACTTCCTTGGGCTGTGCATGAAAGACTATGGGCTATAAAGTACTTAATTTTACTCGCGTTATTTGGCTTATCAATGGAGTCTTTAGCAACTGCTGAACAGTTTGCAGAAATAGAACCATTTAAAACAACATTCTTATTAAAGTTCGATCGAGAATGGCCATTTATTATTTATGCAGTGGGGCTTTTAGTCATCAATATATTTAACCGCAAGTTTTTCTGTCGTTACCTATGTCCGCTAGGTGCTGCACTATCAACCAGTAATAGCATTCGCTTATTTAGCTGGTTAAGACGCCGCCCTGAATGTGGACAACCATGTAAAACATGCGCTAAGGAATGTGAAATTCAAGCAATTAATCCTGATGGGGTAATTAATATGCGTGAATGTCACTACTGCTTAGACTGCCAAGTAACCTATTTTAATGAAGAAAAGTGTCCACCATTGAAAAAGCTTGCTCGCAAAAAGAATCAGTTTAAAGAGAATCAAATAGAAGTAGTAGATGTAGGTTAAACAACCATAAAAATAATACACAAACACAAACAAAACTTAATTGACTAGTTAAAAAAAGAAATGGAGAAGAGTGATGAGTAAAGAAACCGAAAGCTCTAATAACGTTACATTAGAGAATGAAGAAAGACGTAAGTTTTTTGGTAAAACGGCATTAATAGGTGCTGGCGCAGTTGCCGCTCCTATGACTGCGACCATGTTCGCTACTATGGCAAAAGCCAATGCCGCAGAAGCAGCTAACAGCCCTGTAGTTCACCCTGGTGACCTAGACGAATATTATGGTTTTTGGAGTGGCGGTCAATCAGGTGAAGTTCGCATTATTGGCGTTCCTTCAATGCGTGAATTAATGCGTATACCTGTATTTAACACCGACAGTGCTACGGGTTGGGGTTTAACCGACGAAAGTAAACGTATAAGAGGCGAAGGCGATCACTACTTAAATGGAGACTCTCATCACCCTCACATGAGTATGCAAGACGGTCGTTATGATGGTAAATATGTATTTATAAACGACAAAGCGAATACACGCGTAGCACGTATTCGTTGTGACATTATGAAATGTGACAAAATTCTTACCGTTCCTAACGCTCATGCAATTCATGGATTACGTGTTCAAAAAGCTCCGTACACTAAATATGTAATTTGTAATGGTGAATTTGAAATTCCAATGAATAATGACGGTAAGGCATCGCTGCACGATGTAAGCACTTATCGTTCACTTTATAACGTTATAAATGCTGAAACAATGGAAATGGCTTTCCAAGTAATGGTTGATGGTAACTTAGATAATACCGATGCAGACTTTGATGGAAAGTACTTTGCCTCAACATGTTACAACTCTGAAATGGGTATGAACTTGGGTGACATGATCTCTTCTGAACGTGACCATGTTGTTGTGTTTAACCTTGCTCGTTGTGAAGCCGCAGTTAAAGCAGGTAAATTCAAAACATACAATGGCAATAACGTACCTGTATTAGATGGCCGTAAAGGCTCTGATTTAACACGCTATATACCTGTGCCTAAATCTCCACATGGTATGAATACATCACCAGACGGAAAATACTTTGTAGCTAATGGTAAATTATCACCAACTGTATCAGTTATTTCTATTGAAAAATTAGATGATCTTTTTGCTGATAAAATCAAGCCACGCGACACTATTGTAGCTGAGCCAGAGTTAGGCTTAGGTCCACTTCATACAGCATTTGACAACAGAGGTAATGCATACACTACATTATTCTTAGATAGCCAAATTGCTAAGTGGAATGTTCAAGATGCGATTGATGCGCACAACGGTAAGAAAGTTAATTACCTTCGTCAAAAACTCGATGTACATTACCAGCCAGGTCATAACCATACATCGCAAGGTGAAACACGCGATACTGATGGTAAGTGGTTAGTTTCATTATGTAAATTTTCTAAAGATAGATACTTACCTGTTGGCCCATTACGCCCTGAAAATGATCAATTAATTGATATTTCTGGTGACGAAATGAAGCTTGTTCACGACGGCCCTGCTTTTGCTGAACCGCATGACTGTATTATTGTTCACCGTAGCAAATTGAAGCCACTAAAACTTTGGCCTCGTAACGACCCATTCTTTGCTGAAACTATTGCTCAGGCAAAAAGAGATGGTGTTGATGTATACACTCAAAACAAAATAATTCGTGATGGTAAAAAAGTTCGTGTTTACATGACTTCAATTGCACCTACTTTTGGTATGACTGAATTTAACGTTAAACTTGGTGATGAAGTTACCGTTATTGTCACAAACTTAGACCAAGTTGAAGACGTAACCCATGGTTTCTGTATGACTAACCATGGTGTACAGATGGAAATTGGCCCACAAGCAACGGCGTCAATTACCTTTAAAGCAAATCAACCTGGTGTTCACTGGTATTACTGTAACTGGTTCTGTCACGCTTTACATATGGAAATGCGTGGTCGTATGCTTGTTGAAGCATAATAGATCTTTGTAAAGTACATAAAACAACGCACAACCTAGGGCCTAGGTTGTGCTTTTTTTATCACTCATTCACCTCTAGGGCAACTCGATTCGTTTAGCGATAAAACTCAGCTGAAACTAATATTTCCGTATCGGGTACATAAAACTGCTCTGCACTGCCGCCATGCCACCATAATTGCCAACTTCGACTAAGGTGATCAATATTTTCATTAAGAAGCGCGTTTGCAGGTAATGGTGCTACCAAACTACCAATTGATGTTTGTAATGCATTTGGCGAACGGCGCTTTACCATATTTGGTGTTAGCTTTGCAGGGTCATCCAAGCCTAGGCTAGCGACTAATTCATAAAAGTTAGCTAACGTATTCGTATGAAAGTTTTTTACGCGATCACTTTTCGCTAATACATCAATAGCTTTAGATCTGGCAGGATCTTGCGTGGCAATCCCGGTTGGACAACGATTCGTATTGCAATGCTTTGTTTGAATGCAGCCAAGTGCCATCATCATAGTTCGAGCAGCATTTACTATATCTGCACCAACTGCAATTTTGGTTAACAAGTCAAAACTTGACGCTGTTTTACCTGAAGCAATTATCGTTATTTTATCTCTCAAGCCAACACCTACTAACGCATTATTGACAAAATAAACTGCTTCTAAACACGTCATACCCAGTCGATTACTAAACTCAACAGGTGCAGCACCAGTACCTCCTTCAGCGCCATCTATGGTAATAAAGTCGGGCACTATTTTAGTGGCTAGCATCGCTTTACACACGCCTAAAAATTCGGCAGGGTTGCCAATACATAATTTAAAGCCTACCGGTTTGCCACCACTTAACTCTCTTAAGCGTTTAACAAACTGTAATAGCTTGATTGGGGTTGTACATTCAGGGTTAATTGCCGGCGACACGCAATCTCTATCACGCGAAACGTGACGAATTCTGGCTATTTCTTCGGTAATTTTAGCCTTAGGCAACACACCACCATGGCCAGGTTTAGCGCCTTGGGATACTTTAATTTCTATCATTTTAACTTGCGCTAGCGTCGCTCTTTTAATAAAGCGTTCCTCGTGAAAGTTGCCATCATCATCTCTACAACCAAAAAGCCCAGAGCCTATTTGCCAAACAAGGTCGCCTCCATGCTTTAAATGATAGGGACTCACTCCACCTTCGCCCGTATTATGGTAACAACCTGTTTTTTTTGCGCCTAAATTTAACGCCTCGATTGCATTTGCACTTAATGAACCAAAACTCATGGCAGAAATATTTAAGTAAGAAGCTGAATAAGGCTGTTTACATTCACTACCACCAATGACAATTCTTTTAGCTGAATCAAGCACATGACTTGGAGCAATTGAATGCCATAAGCTCAAGTAATTATCTTTATACAAGTCTTGTTGCGTACCAAAAGCAATGGTATCGCGAGCATTTTTGGAACGTTGGTAGACCAAACTTCTTTCTTCACGGTTAAAGGGCCGTTCCTCCGTATCATTAGCAATAAAATATTGTTGAATCTCTACACGAAACGATTCAAGAAAATAGCGTATATAAGCAACAACAGGATAGAGCCTATTTAAACTATGATGGCTAAAATACAGATCATAAAAACCTATTAAGGAATACGCTAGGGTTAGACACACTAATACGCCAGCGAAAACACTCTCACTTTGTGAAAAAAAATAAAACGTAATAATGTTACCTAAGGTTAAAATTAACCAATAAACCTTTTGCATTATGGTCATAAATAATCCTTGTTTGAAGTCTACTTTTCTTAATCAAGATCAATAGTATATTGATAAAAAATGTTATGCTACGTTCACTTTAACTTTAATGAAGATTTTCCTTTGTTTTTTTTAAAAAAAATACGCTTAATTCCCTTAATCTCTATTGTTGTTATAAGCTTATACGTACAGAGTAGCGCTGCAAAAATATGGCAAGCGACACCTGCCCAAAATTTACAACAACTACTCAATGATGCGGAAAATGGCGATACTATAAATTTATCAGCTGGTCGCTATTTAGGTAATTTCGTTATTACAAAAGAGCTCACAATTACGAGCAGCGAAAATGCCATTATAGATGCCCAAGGCAAAGGGCATGCTTTATTACTTAGAAACTCTCATATCACCGTTGAAAATCTTACTATTGTTAACTGGGGAGACAATTTAACTGATCAAGACTCTGGGATATATTCCGACCGTCAAGCAAACCACATCATTCTTCGTAATAATAAACTAAAAGGTGATGGTTTTGGTATTTGGTTACAAAAAGGTCAAGACATTAAGGTATTAGCAAATACTGTTGAAGGGAATACCGCGCTTAGATCGGCTGACAGAGGAAACGGCATTCAATTATCAGTTGTTAAGAATGTTGAAGTTAAAGATAACGAAATATTTAATACCCGCGATGGTATTTACATTATTTCTAGTCAAGAGAATTCACTAGAAAACAATACCATGCATGATTTACGCTACGGTATACATTATATGTACTCTCATGATAACCAGGTAATTAATAACCATGCTTACAACACAAGAGCAGGTTATGCACTAATGAGCTCGAAAAGGCTAATTGTTAAAGGCAATACCACTCACAATAGCGAAGATTACGGTTTTTTATTAAACTTTATTACCACGTCAACTATATCAAATAACGTTATTAAAGACGTCTGGACCAAATCAAATAACAAAGTGCTTGGCCGTGACGGTAAAGGGCTATTTGTTTATAACTCTGCATATAACACAATTAGTAATAACGTAGTTGATACCACAGAAATAGGTATTCACCTTACCGCAGGATCTGAAAATACTCAGGTGTATGGTAATAGTTTTCTTAATAATCCTACACAAGTAAAATATGTTTCCAATAAAAAACAAGAATGGAGCCATAATAGTAAAGGCAACTACTGGAGTAATTACGTTGGTTGGGATATGGATAATGATGGTATTGGTGATGTAGTATTCGAGCCAAATGATGGCATTGATAAACTAGTGTGGCAGTATCCAGAAATGAAAATGTTAATGGACAGCCCCGCCGTACTTATTTTGCGCTGGGTTCAGCGTCAGTTTCCTGTGCTAAAACCACCTGGTGTAAAAGACAGTTTCCCGTTAATGAAGTCGCCCCACCAAAATACTGAACGCTTAGTAACATCGATAAATACTCTTCACGAACAAAGTAGTGATAACGTGACAGAAAAAGGTAAAAAGTAATGTCGAAAGAATTGTTAATCAAGTTATCAAATGTCGGCAAAGAATATCGTTCTCTTTGTGCGTTACAAGCGATTAACCTTGAATTAAATCAAGGCGAGGTCCTTGGGTTATTTGGCCATAATGGTGCGGGTAAAACCACCATGATGAAGTTAATTCTCGGGGTTATATCTCCAACACAAGGTAATATTGAAGTATTAGGCGTTGCGCCAGACTCAAAAGCCTCATGGCACATGCGTAACCAAATTGGTTACCTACCTGAAAATGTGAGTTTTTATGAACAGTTAACAGGTTTAGAGGTGCTAACTTACTTTGCCAAGCTTAAAGGTTTTAACAAAAAACACGCCATTGCATTACTAGAGCAAGTAGGTGTTGCCCATGCAATGAAGCGACAAGTAAAAACGTATTCAAAGGGAATGCGCCAACGCTTAGGTCTTGCTCAGGCTTTTATTGGTCAACCTAAATTACTATTACTTGACGAACCAACGGTAGGGCTTGATCCAATAGCTACTGCTGACTTTTATCAAACGGTAGATCAGCTAAAAAGCCAAGGTACAAGCGTAATTTTATGTTCGCATGTGTTACCTGGTGTAGAGCAACATATCGACAGAGCGATGATTTTATCTTCAGGGGAAATGTTAGCTACCGGTAGTTTGGTAGAGTTACGTCAATCAGCTCATTTACCAGTTAAAATTACAGTCAAAGGTATCACTGATACACTAAAGAAAGATCCACTCTTAACTCCCTACCTTGATCAAATATATGCAAATATATTACGAGTACCTGAACTTGATAAAATGGAAGTTTTACGACATTTGCTTACTATACCATCACTGGAAGATATTAATGTGGAACCTGCAAATTTAGAGCAAGTCTACCAATACTTTTTACAGCAGCCCAACCACCTAATTGAACAGACATCAAATATAAAAGGAGCAACAGCATGAAACAAATACTAACTGTTGCCAACAAAGAGTTTCATGATGGATTACGTAATCGCTGGCTAGTCTCTATTACGCTGATTTTTGCCATGCTCTCCATTGGTTTAACCTACTTTGGTGGTGCAGCTTCAGGAGCGCTTGGTATTGCTTCGTTATCAACAACTATTGCTAGTTTAGCAAGCTTAGCGGTATTTTTAATACCGTTAATAGCGCTGTTACTTAGCTACGACAGTTTTGTTGGCGAGCAAGAAAGTGGCACATTACTCTTATTATTAACCTATCCGTTAAATACTACGCAGCTGTTACTTGGTAAATTTTTGGGGCAAGGCAGTATAATAGCCCTAGCAACAATATTAGGGTTTGGCTCGTCGGCAATTGTGCTTTACTGGCAATTAGATGACACCGCCGTTTTCAGTGTTTTTTCAACCTTTATTACCAGTGCGGTATTACTTGGACTAAGCTTTACTGCCATCGCATATTTAATCAGTTTACTGGTCAGCGAAAAGTCTAAAGCAGCTGGATTTGCATTAATCACGTGGTTTTTATTTGCATTAGCTTTTGACCTTGCGCTACTTGCTTTATTAGTTGGTGTGGAACAAGGTATTTCACAACAAGGTCTGACCCAATTAATGATGTTAAATCCTGCTGATATTTTTAGATTAGTTAACTTATCAGGGCTAGATAGCAGCGACATTAATGGCGCGCTAGCTATCGCTATAAAATCAAGCTTATCTCAAGGGCAACTTTTTGCCATATTATTAGCTTGGGTTGTACTACCACTAACAGCTGCAAGTATCATTTTTAAAAAGAAGAAACTCTAATGAAAAACACACTACGAAAAAGTTTAATCCTATTTTTATGCGCTTTAACGCTTATCAGCTGTTCAGAGCGAAATGCAAACGAACAAACTATTCATCAGGCAGCTGCCATTGAAGCTGCAGATGAATGCCATTTATGCGGCATGATGATCATGGAATTTCCAGGACCTAAAGGTGAACTATTTAAAAAAGGAATTACCGAAGCTGAAGGTAAGAAAGTTCATAAATTTTGCTCAACACGCGACATGTTCAGCTTTTACTTAGAGCCCGAAAACAAACGAAATGTGACCACCATTTTAGTGCATGACATGAGTAAGTCGCCTTGGAATGCACCGAACGATGAATACTTTATTGATGCAAGAAAGGCATGGTTTGTCGCAGGTTCGTCTAAAACAGGTGCTATGGGAGCTACATTAGCTAGCTTTTCAATGCAAAGTGATGCGCAAGAGTTTGCTAATGAGTTTGGCGGTAATGTTTTAAGCTTTGAAGAGGTTACACTAGCAACGTTAATGTAATACTATTGCGCAACCTTAATAAACGAAACCTTAACAGCTATAACATAGCAAAGGTTTCGTTTAACATTGTTAACGGTTAGCTACATTAGCCGTATGCTTCTTCAAATACCCTGTTAAATGAGTTCTGATAATTAAGCTTTAAAGGTAAATGGAGCTTTCTCGCAATATCACTTGATGAGATAACACCACGAATCTGATGATGTTCTCTATCAACCACTAAACAATGGTTGAGCCTATTTTGCTCTAATGCAAAAATAACATCGCACACTTTTGATCGTTCTAATTCCTGGTAATCAAATACAGATAAACAGTTACGCGGTAACATTAACTCTTCTACCAATATTTCATTTCTTGGCGTACCTTTAGCTACTTCACTTATAAGGCGCTGCTCGGATAGCTCTTTAGTGCTAACAATTCCTAAAAATTCATCGCTATCAGACACAACTATTTTCATTTGCACATGAGACTTCATCATCAAGTCTAAAACATCTACCGCTAATGTATTCGCCTTTACTTTTAAAGGGGAGTTTAGCTTGAAGTCTGTAAATATTGTGGTTGCTGGAGAGTATAATGTTGTTGGTTCAAAATATTTTGGCGCAATAATATTATCGACCTTTTCTAGGTCAAATAGGTGTAAATTTTTCATAACTACCTCTTTTATGAGATTAATCTATTAATTTTTATAAAGAAAATGTATTAATTAAATAGAGGTAGTGTTGGAGGTGCTCGGGTATTAATAAAATGGCGGGTTAGCAAAGATATGTATGGTTGAACAAAAGAATAGAAGCAAGCTGTAGCGATTAATTGTGTACAAGGCTTACTACCCGCTACAATTGAATCGAGCGGGTCAGTATCAATTTGGCCGGAGCTAACATTAGCAAATAAGTCAAAGTTAAATAAAGCCACTTGTTCAGCTTTATTTTTCTCAATTAAATTAGCCTCTCCTTGCCCAACGATAGAGCAAGTAAACATTAATAAAAGAGGAACTAAGAAATATTTTGCCACTAAATTACCAGTCAATAATAGTTAACCTCAACTCGGGATAATAAATAGCTCTCTAGCAGCTATTTTTCCCCACTTCTGTGTTAAATTCATAAACAATAGAATTATCTATTCTTAATGAATTTGCCTTGAATTAAGAAAAACTATCAAGCTAGTGAGTGGCTACAACCACAAGTCTAGCAATTTCAGGGCATTAACTTATCTCTTAACCCGAGCTAAGGTTAGTTAGTAAGATTAAGGTCTGTTGATATTTCAAGTACAAACTTTGTAAGTCGCTGTAAAAAAAACTTCAGTAAAAAGCAACACGACCTAGTATAAATATGGCGTTTTAATAAAATATATCAAGGACGAGTTAATTTATTTTTTTTTGCCTGTTTTTAGCCTGTAGCCAATATTGCTCTAATTCAGCTAAGTCATGCTGTTCAAAACATCTATTACTTAATTGAACCTGTTGTTCAACATGATGGAATCGGTTGGTAAATTTTTTATTCGCTTGTCGCAAAATACTCTCAGGATCTTGCTTTGCATGACGACATAAGTTAACAACAGCAAACAATAAGTCGCCTATTTCTTCTGCTAGTAATTCAGGGGAATGATGTAGCTCTTGTTTAACCTCTTCTACTTCTTCAAGCACTTTGGCAAAAACATCGTCAATATTATTCCAATCAAAACCTACATGAGCACAACGTTTTTGAATTTTAGCCGCTTGGGAAAGCGCGGGTAAATTTCTAGGAATATCAGCTAATATACTAATTTTTTCATGTATATTTTTACTTTGTCTTTCTTTCGCTTTTTCATTTTCCCAGTTAGCTTTAATCTCGGCATCAGTAGAAAGTTGTTTATCACCAAAAACATGAGGGTGGCGGCGAATAAGTTTCTCGCAAATAGCGGCAACTACACTATCAAAGTCAAAGCTTTTTTGCTCTTGACCAAGTTGGCTATAAAAAATTACCTGAAATAACAAATCACCTAACTCTTTCTCTAACTCGCTAAAATCTTGTTGCTCAACAGCATCAATTACGGCATCAGCAACCTCATAAGCTTCCTCAATGGTATGAGGCACAATGCTAGTAAAAGTTTGTTTTAAATCCCATGGACAGCCTGTTTCTGGGTCACGTAACTTAGCCATGATCCAACGGAGTTTTTCTATTGAGGGTTTATCATTTATCATTAATTTACTTTTATTATTTAAAGGTTTATTTTCTTACGGCATCAACTACATCATCAAGCTGTAATAACTTATTCAATAAGCGATTTAAACTATCGTTATCGGTTATTTCAACATAAATAAGTATATTCGTTGTGGCTTGGTGTTTGTCTGAATGGCTTTCCAAGCCTACAATTAATAACCTTTCATTTGCAATTATTGTAGAGATATCTCTTAGCAGTCCTTGACGGTCATAGGCGGTTATTAATATTGTCGCTTTATACATACCACGGCTTTGCTCTCCCCACTGTACCTCAACTTCTCGTTCGGGCTGTTGTAACAATGAATTAGCTAACTGTTCACAGTCTTTCCTGTGCACTGAAATACCTCGGCCTTGCGTAATAAAGCCTAATATTTCATCCCCAGATACCGGCTGGCAGCATTGCGCCATGTGGGTTAACAAGTTACCTACACCTGACACCGTAATACCATTGTTATCGCCTTTTAGTTTGTTAGGCTGATTAACCTGGGTAATTAAGCTTTGAGGATCAATCTCTTTATGTGGTTGAGACTTTTCATGCTGCAATAACAAAAAATTAATCACTTGCTGTAACCGGGCATTTCCGGAGCCTATCGCCGCATATAAATCTTCAACCGTATTCATATTAAACTTTTCTGCCGCTAATTTAAGCGCTGCATTAACAATTTGATGTTTGTCTAACTCTTGCTCTAATTGTTCTTTGCCAAGGGCAATATGTTTATCACGGTCTTGTAACCTAAAGTAATGCTGTACCTTCGCCCTTGCTCTTGCGGTATGCAAGTATTTTAAATTTGGGTTCAACCAGTCTCGACTGGGGTTTGTTTTTTTATTAGTTAGCACCTCAACTTGATCACCCGTTTTTAAACGATGGGTAAAAGGCACTATGCGTCCAGATACTTTTGCACCTACGCAGCAATGCCCCACGTTAGAATGAATATAGTAAGCAAAATCTAATGGTGTGGATCCAACAGGTAAGTCAATAACATCACCATTTGGGGTAAAGACATAAATACGGTCTTCAAATACTTGGCTACGTAGCTCATCAAGCAGTTCACCACTTTCGCTAACATCATCTTGCCACTGTAATATTTTTCGTAACCAACTTACTTTTTCATCAAAGCCCGTTGTTTTACCACTCGCAGAGCCCTCTTTGTAACGCCAATGAGCAGCCACACCAAGCTCGGCATCGTCGTGCATTTGTTGAGTACGTATTTGGACTTCTATCGACTTACCCTCAGGGCCTAAAACAACAGTATGTATTGACTGATAACCATTAGACTTAGGAGTTGCTACGTAATCATCAAACTCATCAGCTAGGTGTTTCCAATTAGTATGAACAATACCCAAAGCGCCATAACAATCTTGCAATTTAGACACGACAATCCGTACGGCTCTAACATCAAACAATTGTTCAAAGTCGAGTGATTTTTGTTTCATTTTCTTCCAGATACTGAAGATATGCTTGGGTCTGCCATACACTTCTCCGTCAATACCAACTTCTGATAATTTTGCTGATAAGTTATCAACAAAATCCACCATATACTGCTCTCTGTCTAAGCGTTTTTCTGCTAATTGCTTGGCTATTTTTTTATAAACTTCTGGATGTAAATATCGAAAGGCAATATCTTCAAGTTCCCACTTTAACTGCCCGATACCTAAACGGTTAGCAAGTGGCGCGTAGATGTTTTCAGTTTCTTTCGCTGCTATAACTCGCGTTTCTTCATCGTAATTTTTAACAATACGCAAATAACAAAGGCGTTCTGCTAGCTTAATTACAACAGCGCGAACATCTTCAACCATAGCCAATAGCATTTTTCGAATATTGTCTATTTGATTAGCAGCAACACGGTTGGTTTGATTTTGCTGTAACGCGCGAATAGCATCCATTTGACTGACACTTTGTACCAGCACTAGCACATTTTTTGAAAAATTTTCTTCGATATAAGTAAGGTCTATTAATTGATACTCATACAAAGAAGATAAAAAAGCAGCACATAAAGAGTCGCTATCTAAATTAAGGCTGGCAAGAATCTCCACCATTTCAAATGATTTATTTTCACATTCAATATTACCATCAAACTTATCTTTTACTTTTGCCCATAGTTTTTCCAGTGATTGGTGCTTAACACTATTTAACTCTAATGCAGTTAACCAATGCTCAAAACTCGTTTCTGACATTTGATGTGATTTTCTTACCGAAACCATTAAAACTTGCCACCTTACCTAGTTATATAGACTTAAATCACTATATTTATTTTTCTAAAGTTATGCCATGATACGTCTTACGCTACAAAAGAATATTATACTAAAACCCAGTGAATAATGCATAAAATAAGCCTAAAAGATTGGGTAATTTTACTCACCATAGTCCCAACAACCCTTATTGGAATAACTATTGCTAGTTATTTCTCTTATAGCCGTTACACAGAGTTAAATCATTATTTAACCGAACGCTCGCTTAGCATTATAGAACCATTAGCAATTACCAGCACAGATGCAATTACTCAAAATCAAAGAGAAAAGTTACGCCATATTGTCGGCTTTGCTCACCGTAGTCAATCTACCATTATTAAAAGTATTACTGTATTTACCAAAGACAATCAGCTATTTGTCACCAGTGCTTATCACGGTGATATTTCTTTACTTCGCTTAGGTGCAGGCGCTGAGATGCCAATCAAAACTACAGTAACAGAAGTTGATGATTACCTGATATTTAGAACCCCCATTATTGATGAAACCATTACAAACGAAAACAATAATGACATCGGCCAAACAGTGGTTGGCTATATCTCGATGCAAATAGACAAGAATCAAATAAAATTTGATCAACAAAGCCAAGTGTTAATTGCGTTTAGCATTGTTTTATTTGGGGTTTTAATCAATGCCATTTTTGCTTCACGTCTAATTAAAAATGTTACTCGCCCTGTAAATTCAATGGTGCAAGCGGTAGATCGTATTAGAGAAGGTAAGTTAGAAAGCCGAGTTAGTGGACAGCTAATTGGCGAACTTAACTTCTTAAAAAATGGTGTTAACGCTATGGCTCAATCGTTAGGTGATTACCATGACGAAATGCAAAAAAGTATTGACCAAGCGACCCTTGATCTAAGAGAAAGCTTAGAGCAGTTTGAAATTCAAAACGTGCAATTAGATATCGCCAAACGAAAAGCGCAAGAAGCGAATAAAGTAAAGTCTGAGTTTTTAGCTAATATGAGTCATGAGTTACGCACTCCTCTAAATGGTGTAATTGGCTTTACTCGCCAGGTATTAAAAACCCCTTTAACCGCGACACAACGCGATTACTTACAAACAATTGAGCGTTCTGCTGCAAACCTACTGGCAATTATTAATGACATTCTCGACTTCTCAAAACTTGATGCGGGTAAAATGGTTATTGAAAAAATTCCTTTCTCGCTCAGAGATTCTGTTGAAGAGGCATTAACATTATTAGCACCAAGCGCACATAATAAAAATATCGAGCTGTCGCTGCGTGTAAACCCTGCATTGCCAGATTCATTTATTGGTGACGCTATGCGTATCAAACAAATATTGATCAACCTTGCCAATAATGCGATAAAATTTACTGATAAGGGCTCGGTTAACATTGAACTAGATAGTGAACTCATTGATGATAAAACCGCTTTATTGAAAGCTACAGTTACCGACGACGGTATTGGCATGACAAAAGCGCAACAAGAAACTATTTTTGAAGCCTTCAGCCAAGCCGACAAGAGTGTCACTCGTTTATACGGTGGAACCGGATTAGGTTTGGTCATTTCTCAACGTTTAGTGACAGAAATGAACGGCGACATTGGTTTTGATAGTGAAGAAGGTCGAGGATCTACGTTTTGGTTTACCTTTACCTGCGAATTAAATCAAATTCCAGATACTGAACAGCCCAAACCTAAGCCACTTAAAAATAAACATATTTTATATTACGAGTCTCATACACATAGCAGAATTGCCACAAGTGAAATAATGGAAAACTGGCTAATGAAGGTAACGCCAGTAACTAGCTTAGAGCAAGTAAGTAATGCACTTGCCAAAGACAACACCTATGACTTTGCACTGATTGGGCATGATGTTACACCCACAGCGCTTAATGAGTTGAAAAAACTAATCCTTTCGATTAAACCGCATATTCCCGCTATTCATTTAGCCATTAACAGTAATTCTCCAAACTTACATGAAGCGCTTGTCGCAGCAGGCGCTGATAGTTGTATTAGTAAGCCTGTTACCCCAGAACGCCTCTGCAAAGTACTGATGCCAAATAGCAACTCTCTTGAATCAGACTTACTGCATGCAAGTGAACAAAAGATCCCGATTAAGGTGTTAGCCGTAGACGATAATGACGCAAATTTAAAACTTATTGATGCATTACTTCATGAGCAAGTACACGATGTTACTGTTGCTATTAACGGCAAAGAAGCGGTTGAGTTATGTAAAAATGAAAAATTTGCGCTAATTTTTATGGATATTCAAATGCCTGTTATGGATGGGGTTTCTGCACTTAATTACATAAAAACAACCACTTTTAACGATAATACCCCCATAATAGCAGTAACAGCTCATGCCTTGAGCGAAGAGAAAGATAAATTATTAAAAGAAGGGTTTGACTCATACATGACTAAACCCATTGATGAAGCAATGCTCAAACACATTATTTATGAGTATTGCGATCCTCAACTATTAGGATACAAGGCAATTAGTGTTAAAGGCGCTGAAACAATAGACGAGCAACCTTTATTATCCGTTGATGATATCAATAAAAGCAATAAAGCGACGGCAATTATAAATTGGCCTCTAGCTCTCAAGCGTGCAGGGCGCAAAGAAGCGCTTGCTAAAGATATGTTAAATGGCTTAACTGAAAGCTTACCTGAAACAAAACAGCACCTTGCAGAGGCGCTTACGGCACAAGACATAGCTCAGTTAAAAGTATTAATACATAAACTTAACGGCGCTTGTTGTTATTCAGGTGTGCCGGCATTAGAGAAAATTGTACGTGAAATAGAAACCGCACTAAAAAAAGGTAGCGCGATAGATGAGTTAGAACCAGAATTTTTTGAGTTGTTTGAACATATAGAAAATGTAATTACAGAAGCACCAAAAACACTTAAAGCACTTGAAGAACAAACTAGTTAAGTAACCTGAGTTCTGGATAAGCTAAGCACGTCAATGTCACGATTTTTGCGCGTATCTGCGTTGCCTGAATCGACGTAGGTACTTGGTTTTTGTCTGGAACTAAAAAACCGTTAATTTGCTACTAATAGCTCGTTATTAGGTACGCAAACTTGCCTTGATTCACTCAAAACTTATAACATTGATATATAATACCAATCTCACTAATTATTTGATCATTTCTACTGGTTAAAGCAATCAACTACTGCGTTATTTATTTTATAATTAGAACAACTAGTTATGAAAATAAATGCCTTGTATTTGACTGTTTTCACTGCGTATAAAATAGATCACTTAATTAATGAAACTGGTATAACTACATAAGCAATACGACTGTTCAATAATAAGCAATTGAAAAATACAGCTTTATCTGTGTTGATCGTACATCCGTTATCCAGAATTCAGGTTAAGTAATCAAATATGGAGATAATCGATGTTGAAATTAAGTAACCGGTTTTCCAAGTGAGGTAAATAACTGTATTAAAAGGCGACGTTTGCTTATCTCACTTTAATATCTGGAGAGGTGTTAATATCGCCATCTTCTGTCACTACAGCAATACCACTATCGCACATAAGCACAGCTATACTTTGGCCATTTTCATTTCGAACAAAAGACAGTTCGTAACCAAACTTCCCTAAACTGCTCGCAGAAAACTTTTGCGCTAACGACAGCTTTTCCCACCACTCAGACTTCTCTGGCGGCTCTTTTCTTCTATCAACAATAGGTTTCGTAAGTGACTGCATAACACCGACCTATGACCAAAATTTAAACGAATGTATAAGAAGTATAGTTTAAATACAAAAAAATACTAGAAAAACTCATCAATGGTAACTTAGTCAGAAGATAAAACTACAAAGGCAGTGGCATAAGTCGCTTCATCTGATAATGATATATGCCATTGCGTTGCACCCTGCTCTTTTGCAAGAAGTAATGCTTGCTCTGTAAGTAGTAACGTTGGTTTTCCGCTCACTAAATTACTTATCTCTATATGCTGAAATGAAACTCCTTGGGCAATACCTGTACCTAGCGCCTTGGCAGTAGCCTCTTTCCCAGCCCAACGCTTAGCTAAGAACGCATCTTTTAAATTCAGTGTTAAGTAGCGCTGATATTCATTATCCGTTAACACTCGTTTAGCTAACCTAGCTTTTGCTTTATCAGACATATTGACAATACGGCTGATTTCAATGATATCTGTGCCTATTCCAACAATAGACATAAGACTAGAGTCTGGCCTCTATCATTAAGCGTTTCATATCACGAATAGCTTTATCTAAACCATCTATAGCGGCTCGGGCAATAATTGCATGACCAATATTAAGCTCAACAATTTCAGCTATTGCTGCTATAGGCTTTACGTTAAAGTAATGTAATCCGTGGCCTGCATTTACCTTTAAACCTAGACTGTGAGCGTATTCAACACCACCCTTTAAACGCGCTAACTCTTGTAATTGTAGCTCTTCAGTTGCCGCATCCGCATAGCAACCGGTGTGAATTTCAATGAATGGTGCCTTGCTTAATACTGCAGCATCTATCTGTGCTTTATCAGCATCTATAAATAAACTTGTTTTTATCCCGGCGGCACTAAGTTGTGCAACTGCATCATTAATTTTATCTTGCTGACCAGCAACATCTAAACCACCTTCTGTGGTTAATTCTTCACGCTTTTCAGGTACCAAACAGCAAAAAGCAGGCTTA
Organism: Thalassotalea piscium; assembly: GCF_030295935.1. Taxonomy (NCBI): domain Bacteria; kingdom Pseudomonadati; phylum Pseudomonadota; class Gammaproteobacteria; order Alteromonadales; family Colwelliaceae; genus Thalassotalea; species Thalassotalea piscium. The sequence continues at coordinate 932,784 of NZ_AP027362.1, read as the reverse complement.
ACCTCACATGCTATTGCCAACATTTCATCAGTTACAGCTATCTCGAGGTTCATTCGTGTTTGTAAGGTTTCTTTCATAACAAATACATCGCGATCTTGTATATGTCGTCTATCCTCACGTAAGTGTATGGTTATGCCGTCAGCGCCAGCATGCTCTGCAACACTAGCCGCATGTACTGGATCAGGATATGTCGTTCCACGAGCTTGTCGTAATGTTGCAATATGATCTACATTAACACCAAGTAAAATATCTTTCATATCAACCTCATTTAAATAATTGTCGACTATTAAGTGGTTTACCACCTAATAAATGATTAATCACTTGCCGCATAAGTTTTTTATAACTTTGTCTTACTTGCGGCTCTGTAAACTCACCCGTTGCAATAGCTTGCAAGTCACTCCTAGTATATTTAGGCAGGTGCTTGTTAATATCACATGTTAGTTGAAAGCCATTATCTGGTATATAATGAAAAAAGTCAGCTTTGCTCTCATCAAGTAGTGAAAAATCGATAGTCTGCCCTAACTCTTCTAACAATTGTGCTTCGAATGTTCGTAGCACCAACTCAATTGCTTGCTCACCATTTAATGCGCTTAAACTTTGTTGATAAAGCGAAAACAACTCACTGCTTTCTTGATGTTCTGGCAGTAATCTCACTAGTAGCTCATTTAAATAAAAACCACTATATAACCTTTCTTTTTCGAGCGAGTATGACTTACCAATTGCTTCAACTCGAGTTAATTTTTGCAAGCTATTATTGCCAGATAACACCACACTAATTGGTAAGAAAGGTTGTAATAAGCTTTTTTTATTCGATTTGTTTGTATGGCCTACATAAGTAATTGCTGATACTTTACCGTGATGAGCAGTAAGTAGCTCTACGATTTTTTGATTTTCTCGATAAGGGCGGCTATGTAACACAAAAGCGGCTTGTTCTAGTTCAAACACGCTTAAATCCTTATATTATAGTAAAAGTATTTAACCCGAGTAATCATCACCGTAGCCTAAACTACGCAAAGCACGTTCATCATCTGCCCAGCCCGACTTCACCTTTACCCATGTTTCTAAAAACACTTTTTGATCAAATAAAGCTTCCATATCACGACGGGCTTCTTGACCAATTGTTTTAAGCCTTTCGCCTTTGTTACCAATGACCATGCGTTTTTGAGTAGTACGTTCAACTAACACTAAGGCATTTATATGTAAGATACCTTTCGTATCAACCTTAAACTGCTCTATTTCTACCGTCGTAGAATAAGGTAACTCATCTCCAGTAAAACGCATTAGCTTTTCACGAATAATTTCAGAGGCCATAAACCGGCTAGAGCGATCGGTAATGTAGTCTTCAGGAAACCAAAAGTCGCCCGCGGGTAATGCTGCTAAACACATAGTTTTTATCTTATCAACATTATCACCTTTACTTGCTGAAATAGGTACAATATCTTTAAAGTTATGCATTTCACCTAGTTTTTGTAAGTGTGGTAACAATGACTCTTTATCTTGTACATTATCGCTTTTATTAACAATTAAAATACATGGTGCGCCACTTTTTTTGATTTTATTAAGTACCAGTTCATCGTCGCTTGTCCAATGCGTGCCTTCTACTAGAAATAAAATAAGTTCTACTTCAACAATTGAACTTGCAGCCGCGCGATTCATTAACCGATTAATGGCACGTTTCTCATCACCGTGTAATCCAGGCGTGTCTACTAATACAGCTTGGTGATTGTCTTCGGTTAAAATACCTAGTATACGGTGACGTGTTGTTTGGGGCTTTCGAGAGGTAATACTGATTTTTTGGCCTAACAAGGCATTTAACAAGGTAGACTTACCAACATTTGGTCGCCCGACAATTGCAATTAAGCCGCAATGCTTTTCTGTTGTCATATACCTTTTTCCGCCTTTAATAGTGTTAATACTTGTTTTGCTGCTGACTGTTCAGCTTTGCGTCTGCTAGAGCCTTTAGTGATCACTTCTTTTTTCAAAACTTCAGTTGTACATCGAACGGTAAATTCTTGGTTATGAGACTGACCAGCTGTATCAATAACTTCATACAAAGGTAGGTCTATTTTCCTGCCTTGTAAGTATTCTTGTAAGCGTGTTTTTGGATCTTTTTGTGCTTGTCCTGGTTCAATAAGAGCTAAACGCTGCTCAAACCAACTTAAAATTAACCGACGACAGGTTTCGATATCTGAATCTAAATAAACAGCACCGATTATTGCTTCTACCGCGTCTTCTAAAATAGACTCTCGCCTGTGACCACCACTCTTTAATTCACCAGGACCAAGTATTAAGTAATCACCTAAATCAAAGCTACGTGCGACTTCAGCTAAGGTAACGCCTTTAACTAAGCTCGAACGCATTCTTGTTAAGTCACCTTCGTTTACTTTAGGAAACTGTTCATAAAGCCTTTGAGCAATAGTAAAACCAAGAATAGAATCACCTAAAAATTCTAAGCGTTCATTATGGCTCCCTTTTGCACTGCGATGTGTTAATGCCTGTAACAATAAGGCTTGGTCGTTAAATTGGTAACCAATTTTTTTGCTTAGTCGCGCTAATGCCTGTTCTGCATCAACCTTCATTACTCAATACTACCTAAACGATCGAACCTAACACCTGTTGGTACCCACTGGGGTAAAACGTCATTATTTGTGCGTTCAAAGTCAAAACTCATCCAAATAGCAACCGCTTCACCGACAAGGTTTTCTTCTGGAACAAAGCCCCAGAAACGACCATCTAAACTATTATCTCGGTTATCGCCCATTACAAAGTAATGACCTTCAGGAACAACAAACTCATCACGTTGACTACCACTTTGCTTAAAGTAGTGTTGAGTACGTGGCATTACGTCGTGGTTAATTAAAATATCATGTGTTTTGTTTGGCATATCAGCGGTATAGCGAGTTAATTCACTTTGACCATCGCTATATTCGCCTTTATTTACCAAGGTCATTTCAACTTGCTCAAATTCAGGGCATTGTGCATCTGTAGCCAAACAAGCAGGCTTAATGTAAAGCGACTTATTACGATATATAACTCTATCGCCTGGTAAGCCTATAACACGTTTAATATAGTCAATAGTTGGCTCTAATGGGTACTTAAATACAACAACATCACCACGTTCAGGCAAGCCAATTTCAACAAATTTATTACGCGCCACAGGGTCACGTAAACCATAATTAAACTTATTAACTAAGATAAAGTCGCCATCTAATAACGTTGGCATCATTGAGCCTGACGGAATTTGAAAGGGTTCATATAAAAATGACCGTAAAACTAATACAAATGCAATTACAGGAAATATTTGAACCGGTGTATCAATAAAAAATGGCGCTTCTAAAATTTTATCGGCAATTTCTTCACTGAGCTCACCATCGCACTTCTCTTCTGCACTGGCTAGTTTTAATTGTCGTTGCGGCGCTAAATAAAATTTATCAGCAAGCCAAATAACACCGGTTATCGCGGTGATAATAACTAACATAATTGAAAAATAAACAGCCATAATATTCCTAATTACTTATCGAGTTTTAATACCGCAAGAAATGCTTCTTGAGGTACTTCTACGTTACCTACTTGCTTCATACGTTTTTTACCGTCTTTTTGTTTCTGTAGTAACTTTTTCTTACGAGAAATATCACCACCGTAACATTTAGCCGTTACGTTTTTACGCAGTTGCTTAACCGTAGTACGCGCGATAACGTTATTACCAATTGCTGCTTGAATCGCTATATCAAACATTTGGCGATGAATAAGCTCTTTAAGCTTTTCAACCAACATTCGCCCACGAGCAACTGAATTATTTCGATGAGTGATCATCGCAAGAGCATCAACACGATCACCATTGATCATCACATCAACTCGCACCATATCGGCGGCATCAAAACGAACAAAATGATAATCTAAAGATGCATAACCACGGCTAGTAGATTTAAGCTTATCAAAGAAGTCCATAACCACTTCTGCCATAGGTAACTCATAGGTAACCGCTACTTGATTACCATGATAAATAATATCTTTTTGCATTCCCCTTTTCTCAATACATAAGGTAATAACATTTCCTAAATGCTCTTGAGGAACAAGGATATTTGCTTGAACGATTGGCTCTCTTATCTCATCAATATTATTAACTGGAGGTAAATCGCTTGGGTTATCAATTGATAAAATTTTTCCATCAGTGCAAGCAATTTCATAGTTTACTGTTGGTGCGGTGGTAATTAAGTCAAGATCATACTCACGAGCAAGTCGCTCTTGAACAATTTCCATGTGCAGCATACCAAGAAAACCGATACGGAAACCAAAGCCTAAAGCAGATGAATTTTCAGGTTCAAAAAATAGCGATGCGTCATTGAGACTTAATTTGTTCAATGCATCTCGAAAACTTTCATAGTCATCTGAACTAATTGGAAATACACCTGCGTAAACTTGCGGTTGTACTTTTTTAAAGCCAGGCAAAGGTTTATCTGCTTCTTTTTTAAATATTGTTAAGGTATCACCTACTGGGGCACCATGAATTTCTTTAATTCCAGCAATTACAAACCCGACTTCACCTGTTCTTAATATACCTGTATCGTATTGCTTAGGTGTAAATATACCGACTTTATCTACAATATGGGTTTGTCCGGTAGACATAACCACCATTTTGTCGCCTTTTTTAATCTCACCGTTGATTATACGAACTAACGAAACAACACCTTGATAATTGTCAAACCAAGAATCGATAATCAACGCTTGTAAATTAGCGTCTGGGTTGCCAACAGGTGGTGGTATATTTGCAACAATAGTTTCTAATACATCTTCAATACCTAAGCCTGTTTTTGCCGAACAAGTTACAGCACCCGTTGCATCAATACCTATAATATTTTCAATTTCTTCACTTACTCGAATGGGATCTGCTTGAGGTAAATCTATTTTATTTAAAATAGGAATTACTTCTAGTTCCATTTCTATCGCGGTATAACAATTTGCAACAGTCTGAGCTTCGACACCTTGACCCGCATCAACAACAAGCAAGGCCCCTTCGCAAGAAGCAAGAGAGCGTGAAACCTCATAAGAGAAATCAACATGGCCTGGCGTATCAATGAAGTTTAATTGATACACCTCACCGTCTTTAGCTTTATAGTCTAACGTTACACTTTGCGCTTTTATCGTAATGCCACGTTCTCGCTCAAGATCCATAGAATCAAGGACTTGTGCAGCCATTTCGCGGTCTTGCAATCCACCACAATGCTGGATTAAACGATCAGATAAAGTAGATTTACCGTGGTCAATATGAGCGATAATAGAAAAATTTCGGATATGTTTCATAGAAGAAAATTCAATTCAATCTGTTAATAATTCAATAGTGATAAGATTTTAGCGAATTTAGCGCCTTGGGGCTATCTTTTGTTAACTATTACTCAGTTATTTCTATGATGGGGATATTTTTAGGCTCTATTCTTATGACAATTGGTGCTAATGCTTGCTGACGTTTTGATTGATGCTGAAAGTACCTAGCTAATACAAACCCCATATAACCACCTGCAATTCCAAAGGTAATGGCCAGTAACTCATGGGCAAATATTTGTTGTTCAACCAACAATTGTCCTAAAAAAGAGCAAAGTAATAAACCAAACAACGGCCAACAATAAACTTGCCAAGCACTCGATAGCATCATTTTTTCAGATAACCCTAACACAATGTTATCGCCAACTTTGACGGGCAGATGGCAAGTCAGGTTGAGCGTTAAATTTTTTTGTGGAAAAGCTTTTGCTACTTGCCCACTACCGCATGTATCAACTTGCTGGCAACTTCCACACGTTGACTTTACTTCAGTAACAACCGTCACCTGATGATTATTACTTACTGCCGTAACCTGTGCAATTTCTTCAATCATTTTTGTTTACTTGCCATTAACGCAACCGAGTCTGCGATCATTTTCGCTGTATTAGATGGTATTTTACCAACAACACTTACTTCAAAGCCATTGTTCACCTGATTCAGTGCCACTGTTGCCCCATCTAATATAAACTCAACCGCACGTTGGCGAACATTACTAGGACTAACGTAGACTGAAATATCAATAAGCCCATCGCTAAATAACATAAATTCAACGGGTTGTTTAGTCAATGTTATACGGTGCCGATTGGTACTAATTGATTCAAAGCCTTCGGGAAGCCACTTTACCTGCCAAGATAACGTTGGTTGCTGGTAATCATCAGGGAATTCAAGTACTTTAGGTAGCTCTGTTGCTTGCAGTTGAAGTAGGCTTTCCGCCGGTTTGTCCGATATATCAAGGTGGGTAAATTGAATCTGCTCTAACAACTGGCCTGCTCTTGTAGCAATAGCTAATTTAAGCAATAACCCTGTTTCTTGATCTAACCAAACCCAATGCCCGTAACGGTATGGGTCTTTTGATACTATACGGACTAACTGGGCTGTGCGCCCTAATACTCTGCTACGCCCAACCGAGATAAAGTCATAACTTTTTTCCAGTACAGTAAAGTCTTTGGAGAAAACGCTCGGTATAGGTCCTTTAACATCATTAGAAACAATAGAATATGGTGGCAGTTCTGGTTCAATATAACTTACGATGTCGCCTTTTCTTAAAATATCCCTTCTTGGCCCATTAAGCAGAGATAATATTTCAAGTGCTTCGCCGTCTTCACTTATTCCATGGAACCAGTGGTAAGGCTCAGCTTCATTGTTTTTTACCACAACAAATGACGTGCTAAAATTTAGCGTTTGAATTGACTGAGAAAGTGCATTTAATGACAGTTGAGCTTGGGGTTGATCATCAGCCCATAACGGTAAGCTGATACTTACCGTCAAAAAAAAACTAATTATTGATTTCATTTAGGCTTATCTTCGGCCTTTATTTCTGGTTGTTGAGGAGCATTAACTAACGCGGTTAATTTAACTTGCTGTTGGTGATCATGTAATAATGCTTGAAAGCGGCGTTGCTGTTCAGCAAATGCTTGCTCTTGTGTATTTCGATTTGTGCCTTTAGTTTGAAAGTTCAAACTTACTGGCTCAGCTATGCCACCGAGGGGTGTTGTTTGAACAACTTGATTAGGCACTAATGTGTCATTTTCAGCTACATTTTGTTGCACACCAATAACCATTAACCCTGCAGCGGAAGCAGCAATAGCCATTTGGCCAAACGGTTTAGCAAATTTAATCACTTGAGCTTTAACTGCTGAGGTAAAGCCATCTTGTTTCTTCGGCGCTAATACTGTTGGTTCATCGGCAATTGCTTGAGCAATTTGACTCGATAAATCAGTACTGATAACACTATTGGCTTCATCTCTTAAAACATCGCCAATAAGCTGGTAGTTATCCCAGGTTTCAGACATCTCGGTATCATTTATTGTTTGTTCAAATGCTTCATCATTCATTTGATACCCATCAACTAACGATGAAACTGTCTCAAACTTACTTTCACTCATATACACACCTTAATTTTCTTTATCGCAGGACATTAACGTTGCAATAAAGGTTTTATTTTTTTCTCCACAGCATCACGTGCTCTGAAGATTCTAGAACGTACAGTACCTACTGGACATTCCATAATTGTTGCTATTTCCTCGTAGCTTAATCCTTCAAGCTCACGCAAATTAATTGCAGTTCGCAAATCTTCCGGTAATTGCTCAATAGTACTAAAAATAGTTTCTTTAATCTCTTTAGCTAACAATAACTTTTCAGGTGAAGCAGTTTCTCTAAGTGCATCACCTTCATCATAAATCTCTGCATCTTCAATTTCAACATCTGACCCCGGCGGCTTTCGATTACCAGCCACCAAATGATTTTTTGCACTGTTTACTGCTATACGATACAACCACGTATAAAATGCGCTATCTCCCCTAAAGTTTGGTAAAGCACGGTAAGCTTTTATAAACGCTTCTTGTACTACGTCTGGCACATCACTTTGATTCTTTATATAGCGTGATACCAAATTTGCTACTTTATGTTGATACTTTGTTACTAATAGATTAAACGCATTTTTGTCGCCACGTTGTACTCGTTCAACCAGCTGCTGGTCGACTTTTTGTTCGCTCATCCGAGCCAATTCTCCTAAATAACCACTTAACTTTACATCTGGCTCATGGCAAACGCTAAAAGTAAGACTAGGCTTTTACCAAAAAGTTCTAAATAATTACAAATTATTTAAAAAATGACACATTTAGCGGTTTATTACTGTTATGAAGCAATAATAAAAGTTAATATTCAATTCTTTATAGAATACCTCAATTCAACTCAATTATGAATCAACAACACAATTGTGACGTATTAATTATTGGCAGTGGCGCTGCTGGGCTTTCACTCGCTTTACATTTAGCCAAGAATGCTGATGTTATTGTATTAAGCAAGGGTGTTGTCAACGAAGGTTCTACCATGTACGCCCAAGGCGGTATTGCAGCAGTTTTTGACGAAAACGATAGTATTAGCTCTCACGTTAATGACACAATTGTTGCTGGTGCTGGGCTGTGTGATGAAAGTGTTGTTGAATATACCGCAAGTAATGCAAAAGAATGCTTACAATGGCTAATTGAGCAAGGAGTTAACTTTGACCAAGAACAAAACATTCAAGGTGAAACTCAGTACCATTTAACACGTGAAGGGGGTCATAGTCATCGACGCATCTTACATTCTGCTGACGCCACAGGCTTTGCAATTCAAACAACACTCGTAGAACGTGTTAAGGAACATAATCGTATTCGGATTTTCGAGCGTTATAATGCCATTGATCTTATCCGTAAAGATACTGGCAATAAAGCGTGTATTGGTGCCTATATTTGGAACAGAAACACCGAGAAAGTTGAATCTATTTTTGCTCACAAAACAATATTAGCCACTGGAGGCGCCAGTAAGGTTTATCAATATACGTCAAACCCTGATATAGCGAGCGGCGACGGTGTTGCTATGGCCTGGCGCGCAGGCTGTAGAGTAGCTAATATGGAATTTAATCAATTTCATCCTACTTGTTTGTTTCACCCTAAAGCTGGAAATTTCCTACTGACTGAAGCATTACGTGGTGAAGGTGCAATATTACGTCGTCCTGATGGTAGCCGCTTCATGCCAAGCTTTGATGAGCGTGCAGAGTTAGCACCACGGGATATAGTTGCTCGTGCAATAGATTTTGAAATGAAACGACTAGGCGCAGATTGTATGTACCTAGATATAAGCCATAAAACGCCTGAGTTTATCAAGCAGCACTTCCCAACTATATATGAAAAAACTCAATCTTTGGGCATCGACATAACTAAACAACCCATGCCTGTAGTACCTGCAGCTCACTACACTTGCGGTGGCGTTATTGTAAATCAACAAGGCTTAACTGATATTAATAATCTTTATGCCATTGGGGAAGTAACATACACAGGCTTACACGGCGCTAACCGTCTTGCTAGTAACTCATTGTTAGAATGCTTGGTTTTTGCACATGCTGCTGCACTTGATATCGAAAAAAGCTTAGTATCAAATCAAAAGTATTTATCATTACCTTATTGGGATGAAAGCAGAGTAACTGATTCTGACGAAGAAGTTGTAATTCAACATAACTGGCATGAACTAAGATTATTTATGTGGGATTACGTTGGCATTGTTAGAACGACTAAGCGCTTAGAAAGAGCATTACATCGCGTCGAATTATTACAACGTGAAATACAAGACTATTATCAAAATTTTAAAGTCAGTAATAATTTATTAGAACTAAGAAACTTAGTACAAGTTGCCGAGTTAATTATTCGCAGCGCCATGGAACGAAAAGAAAGCAGAGGGTTACACTACACTTTAGACTATCCATCACAGCTGCCACAAGCTTTGCCCACTATTTTAACACCATTTAACTTCACTGACGATTAAGGTGTCTTATTATTCTGCATAAACGCGCATAATCTTGTGTGTTTAAACTGTCTTTAAAAATAAACTGCTGTTTAACTGATGAGTTAAAAGCAGCCTCTTTGGCATCAGGCATATTTAAGTTATTGCTTTTACAAGGCTGGAGTATTAAATAACAACCATAGAAAGCCACTCTACTATTCTCGGTAATTTGGTAACTTTCTAGTTCACCTACTTTATTTACCCACCGCCATTGCCCTTGTTCATCCAATTGGTATTGACATAAGGTTTGATGCTTCATGTGGTATTTAAATACCCATAAGCAAGCCAATGATGTGCCAATTATTACGGCAATAACCAATGCGCTGGTTGCATCAAATAGTGAATAAAAACCATTCAACAAGGCTAAAACAAGTAATACGTTAACCAAGGTAAATATTGACCAACAAAAAGCTTTTATTACTGATGCCTGAATTGTTAGTTTATACTTTAACTCGATCGAGTATATGCTTAACCATGGCGTTGAGTTCAATGTCTTCACAAGTTTCATGCCCCATAAACCAAGCAAATAATTCAGGATCTTGGCAAGTTAATAAACGTTCAAATATCAGTTTACCTTCCGGTGATAATTCATCATAGGCTTCATCTACAAAAGGTATGAACAACAAATCAAGTTCTAGCATGCCACGCCGACAAGCCCATTTCAGTCGTGCTTTTACTTTCCCGTCTAACATTACTTACCCTAAACAACTTATTTTTATATATTTTAGCAAAGCTCTCAAATTAAACCTACGCAAATTTGCTTGTTTTTGTTTATCATTAGGGCGTGTTGATCTTTGCTGTACATTTTTGCACTCGGTAGTTCAACACACACTAATTGTTTTATACATAAACTTGCAAATAGGCGATATCGCCCATACGTTAATTTTACCGTCATTAATAAGCTTATTAATACTATGCAACTTTTAAATATTCCCAGTAATTACCTAATCAAGCTCGACAACGTCTCTGCTATTTCATTAGTTGGCGAAGAACAAGTTAAATATTTACAAGGTCAAGTAACTTGCGATGTTAACAAACTTAACGATACCTCTTTAATACACGGCGCTCATTGCAGTGCTAAAGGCAAAGTGTTCAGTTGTTTTCGCTTAATTGAGAAAGATCAGCAGCTATTGTTAATTCAGCCTAAAGAAACTATTGAGGCTTCGTTGGTAGCATTGAAGAAATTTGGTGTATTTGCAAAGGTTGAGATCAGCAAAGTGGACCATTTAGACTTTTATGCCTTAGTAGCAAATAATGCCGCTGAAATACTATCAAAGCACTTCAAAGCAATCCCTGATAGCGATACCCCTGTTATACACCAAAACACAACAACTATAGTGTATTTAGCAGGAGAAACATCAAGATATTTATTAATAGATAAACAAGAAAATTTAGCACCTTTATTAACATCTCTTTCGTTGCCAACTGTTAACAACAATGTATGGACCTACCATGAAATTGCCGAAGGTTTCCCAAGTCTATCCAGTAAACATATTGATCAATACGTACCCCAAATGCTTAATATGCAAGCAATAAATGGTATTAGTTTTACTAAAGGCTGTTATTTAGGTCAGGAAACGGTTGCTCGTATGCAATATTTAGGCAAGAATAAACGTGCGATGTTCTCTTTAAAAGGAGAATCAACTCAGTCTCTTGTCGTAGGTGATATTATTGAAATGCAGTTAGGCGAAAACTGGCGAAAAGCAGGTGAAGTTATTGCTTTTTATCAGGAAGAAAATTCAGTTTGCATACAAGCTGTACTTGCAAGCGATATTGATCCTCAAACTAAATTTAGGGTTAAAGGCCAAGAGCAATCGTCTTTAACCTTAATGTCTTTACCTTACTCTTTAAACCCTGAATAAACGTTAGGAATTATTATGAAAATAGCCCCAAATAAAGTTGTCGTATTACATTATGCCGTATCTGACAGCGAAGGCACGTTAATCGACAGCTCTTATGATCATACTCCGTTAGCCATTATTTATGGCACAGGCTATTTGATCCCGGGGCTTGAAGATGCATTAGTCGACCATGTGGTGGGCGATAAATTTGAAGTTTCAGTAAGTGCCGAAAATGCGTATGGGGAGCGTCATGACGGTTTTGTTCAAACAGTGCCTAAAGCGATGTTTGAAAACATTGAAGATTTAGATGTAGGTACTCAGCTGCGTGCAACAACTGATGAAGGCGAACAAACAGTTATTGTTATTGATGTAACTGATGATGAAATAACCGTTGATGGTAATCATCCACTCGCAGGTATTGATTTACAATTTGATGTTGAAATCCTTGAAATACGAGATGCTACCGAAGACGAGCTTGCCCACGGCCATGTCCATGGTGAAGGTGGTTGTGGACATGAGCATTAACCCTTATATTTAAGCGCCTTAGTTTAACCACAATTTTAGGGCCATAAGGCCCTATAAGCTCCCCCCTACCAAGCACGTTATTAATAGCCCAGTTTAGCTATTTTTTCATAGACTTGTTGAAATGGCATTTTCTCACACAGCGCGAAACCAGATAGTTGTTGAACTTTATGCCTTGCAAACATAGGCGCAGTTATACCTGTTAAAAAGCGACAATAATTTACACTCGTAAGCTTGGCTTTTGTTTTTCCTGCTAATTGCTGTTTCAGCTGCTCAAGCGCATTAGTGATGACCTCATCACTTGGCCAAGAAGGTAATTCATCAACAGCTAACGATATTGGTCTACCATCACAAACAGAGCAATGCCCACACTGTTTTGGCGCACCTTCATCGCCAAAGTATTTCGCTAAGCCATAAGTTAAACAGGTAGAGCTTTGTAAGAAATTAATTAATTGATGAATACGTAATATTTCACTTTGCTCTTTATCTTTAAAGTAACTAAACAACTGCTGAGCAAGGTTGTTATTTGCTAAGGCTAATGCGTTCACCTCAAACACTTCGGTTGATTTTTTAGCCTCTAAAGTGATCAATCCTTGATCAGATAAATACTCTAATGCGATAACTACACGAGCACGATCACTTTGATAATACTGCATTAGTCGGTCAAAATCAGGCTCTGCCCACACCTTCTTTTTATTGCTAGTTGCAAAAACAGCCTTTAAAAAGGCTTGTCTTTCGCCTGTAAACCGCTCAATAACATCCTCTTCACTAACGTTAAATTTATATTTAAAATCCGCAAAATAGGTAAACTTAGGCTTAACTACATTAAGGAGCTCTAGTTGTACTAATAAGGTTTTTAACGGAAGTTGTCTAATGTTACTTTCAGTTGATAATGATAGCCCTTGTAACTGCCATTGTTGATTTTGCTGCTCGGCATTAATACTATGAAGCACATACTCAATTCCTGATAGCTCAGGTGTATCACCATAAATAAAATTTTCTAGGGTATTTAATCCCGCAGTAGAGGCCAACGTAATGCAGTGAGAAACTAGCCCGTCACGCCCTGCCCTACCTATTTCTTGACTATAGTTTTCAATCGATTTGGGCAAATCATAATGCACCACAGTGCGAACATTATTTTTATCTATTCCCATGCCAAATGCGATAGTTGCGACAATAATTGGCACTTGGCCAGTCATAAATTTATTTTGAATGTCAGTCCTAAGCTCGCCTTCTAAACCTGCGTGATAAGCCTGTGCTTTAAAGCCATATTTTATTAGCTCGTCAGCTACGTTTTGTGCTGTTTGTTGAAGCGTCACATAGACAATAGCTGAACCTGAGTATTGGGATAATATGTCAGCGAGCACCTGCGTTTTATTTGTTTGAGCTACAGCGCACATCGCAAGTGTTAAGTTAGCGCGATAAAAGCCTGTTTGCACAATATGTTTATCATTAATTGCAAACTTTCTTGCCATATCCTGCTTTACCTTTGGAGTAGCTGTCGCCGTTAACAATAACACTAAAGGTATATTTAATAATTGCTGATAATATGGAAGCTTTAGATAGTCTGGTCGAAAGTTATGGCCCCATTCTGAAATACAGTGCGCTTCATCAATAACTAACATTGATACTGAAATTGAAGCAATAAGCTGTCGAAAACGTTCATTTTTAAAACGCTCAACCGAAACCATTAATATCTTGATCGAACCCGATTTAACCGCTTTTACTACATCTTGATGCTCTTGTGCACTTAAACTAGAGTCGATACTTGCTGCTTTGACGCCTTTACTATGCAAAAACTCCAACTGGTCTTTCATTAACGCTAGCAAAGGCGAAACCACTAACGTTAAATGTGGTAAATGCAAAGCAGCTAGCTGATAACATAAAGACTTGCCAGAGCCGGTCGGAAAAATAGCCAAACTAGAGTCGCTATTTAATAGCTGATTAATAGTTTGCGCTTGCCCTTCTCTAAAGTCATTAAAACCAAAGGTATTTGCTAACGTTTGCTGTATTAAAGTATTCACATTTATCCCATTATACCAATTGAAATAACTATTTGATCAATTCAGAGCACCGTCAGGGAAGTTAGTACAAAGCAAATTGATGCAGGTGTAGTATTCTCCATCCAATCAATTTGTAACGTTATCACTTTTCTGACAAGCTCCCAAGGGCGAGTTTAAAAGGCTTATACGCAGCGTTACTGATTTTGATAAGATCCCCTCATGGCAGTGGATAGTAGGGTAGCGCAGGAGCAGTTACCGAAAATAGCCATTATTTGTGATCAGTGCCTTGCCTCTAAGCCTTTTAATTCTCGCTGAATGAACAAATATTTTTTCAATTGGTAGTAGATATTGTTCATAATAACGTAGGTATGTTGAGCTTTCGGATATAGCTTAAGTTATTTCTGAGCTGCAACTACCGATATTTCAACAAGCAAGGTATCACGAGCCATAGCCGCTTGTACACAAGCTCGCGCAGGTGCATAGCCCTCAGGTACCCAAGCATCCCAAACCTCATTCATTTGGGCAAAGTCTGCCATTGTTTTCAAGTAAATAGTGGCTGAAAGCATATGTTCTTTTGAGCTTCCAGCTTGTTCAAGTAAAGTTTCTACTTTATCAAGCATTGTTTGTGTTTGCTCAGTAATATCTTTGGCTGCATCAGCACAGACTTGTCCACATAAATATATCGTACCGTTATGTTTAACTATTCTGCTCATGCGTTGTTTGGTTTCTAATCTTTCTATTGTCATTAAATTTCCTTTAGTAATAAAAAACCTCAGAGTTTTCACTTTGAGGTTTTATTTATACATGCTTTAAGTGGTTTTTAAACGTAGAGATAATTGACTAATTCAAGGAAATCGCACGTAGCTGACGTTAGTCAGTGAGTAAGTTTTACGATGAAGTCGTTAATTACAGCAAGTTTAAATGCCACTTAATCAATTATTCCCACTCTATAGTTGCTGGCGGCTTACCTGATATGTCGTATACAACTCTTGAAATACCTTCAATCTCATTAATAATGCGATTAGACACCAACCCCAAAAAGTCGTAAGGCAAGTGTGCCCAATGTGCAGTCATAAAATCGATTGTTTCTACTGCGCGTAAGCTAACAACCCAGTCATATTTACGGCCATCGCCCATAACACCTACAGAACGAACAGGTAAGAATACGGTAAATGCTTGGCTCACTTTACTGTATAGGTCGTGTTTATGTAATTCTTCAATAAAAATATGATCGGCTCGGCGTAATAAGTCAGCATACTCTTTTTTAACTTCACCAAGAATACGAACACCTAAGCCTGGCCCAGGGAACGGATGACGATAAAGCATATCGTATGGCAAACCAAGCTCTAAACCAATTTTTCGTACTTCATCTTTAAAGAGTTCACGTAATGGCTCTACTAAGCCTAATTTCATATGTTCAGGTAAACCACCAACATTATGATGAGATTTAATTACATGTGCTTTACCGGTTGCTGATGCAGCTGACTCAATAACATCGGGGTAAATTGTACCTTGTGCTAACCATTTAGCGTTGGTGAGCTTACTCGCTTCTTCATCAAAAATTTCAACAAAAACATTGCCGATAATTTTACGCTTTTTCTCAGGATCATTTTCATCAGCTAGACGATCTAAGAAACGGTTTTCAGCATTAACATGAATAATGTTTAAACCGAAGTGATCGCCAAACATATCCATCACTTGTTTACCTTCGTTTAAACGTAGTAAACCGTTATCAACAAATACACAGGTAAGTTTATCACCGATCGCACGGTGTAAAAGCATAGCAACAACTGAAGAGTCGACGCCGCCAGATAACCCTAATACTACTTCGTCGTCACCGATTTGCGCTTTCATTTTTTCAATTGCATCTTCAATAATTGAAGATGGGGTCCAAAGTTTTTCACATTGACAAATATCAATAACAAAATGCTCTAAAATACGCATACCTTGTTTGGTGTGAGTAACTTCAGGGTGAAACTGTACACCGTAGAATTTTTTATCTTCATTTGCCATTGCCGCAAATGCACAACTAGGCGTTTGCGCTATGGTAATAAAGCCTTCAGGAATCGCGGAGACTTTATCTCCGTGGCTCATCCAAACATCTAATAATGCGTTACCGGTTGAGCCAACACGATCTTCAATAGCATTAAATAACGCTGATTTAGCAATCACTTCAACCGCAGCATAACCAAACTCTTTATGATCAGAGCCTTGTACCGCACCACCAAGCTGCTCTGCCATTGTTTGCATACCGTAACACACACCAAACACAGGAACGCCCGCATTAAAAACGTACTCAGGTGCACGAGGTGAATTGTGTTCAGTAACGCTTTCTGGTCCGCCAGCTAAAATAATACCGCTTGGGTTAAACGCTTTAATTTGCTCTTGTGTTACGTCCCATGCCCATAATTCACAATACACCCCTATTTCTCGCACTCTACGCGCAATAAGTTGAGTATATTGAGAGCCAAAATCTAATATTAAAATTCGCGAGTCATGAATATCTGTACTCATGTTTCTTTTCCTACTTTATTACCTAAAAAGTTTCACTTAAAGGTATAGTGATAAATAACAACACCCTGATTTTCTATGTTAATCAAGGTGTTTAAATTTTGTTTATTGACAGGTTTTTAAGAATGTTTTAGTTCAAAGTTAGTTTGCGTTAGAGCAAAGAAGAAGCACAAAGTGACGCTAGTCAATGAGCACTTCTAATGCAGCTATCTCGCTAACTAGCACAGAAATGAAATATTCGGTTTAACCCATACGATAATTAGGCGCTTCTTTAGTGATAGTTACATCATGAACATGAGATTCACCCATGCCTGCTGCGGTAATTTTCATAAACTCAGGCTTAGTACGCATAGTTTCAATGTCTTTACTTCCCGTTAATCCCATTGATGAGCGCAAACCACCCATTTGCTGATGAATAATGGCAGCAACAGGTCCTTTGTAGGCTACTCGGCCTTCAATGCCTTCTGGTACCAGTTTATCGGCTTCTCCATCAGACTTTTGAAAATATCGATCACTTGAACCTTCTTTTTGATCCATAGCACCTAATGACCCCATACCGCGATATGATTTATAATAACGGCCTTGATAGAGTTCAACTTCGCCAGGGGCTTCTTCTGTACCTGCAAGCATTGAACCCACCATTACACAATGAGCTCCTGCCACAAGTGCCTTAGCAATATCACCCGAAAAGCGAATGCCGCCATCAGCAATAACAGGAATACCAGTACCTTCTAGCGCATCAACTGCATTTGAAATTGCGGTTAATTGTGGCACACCAACACCAGTGACAATACGTGTTGTACAAATTGATCCTGGGCCAATCCCTACTTTAACCGCATCAACACCAACATCGGCTAATGCTTTTGCACCCGCACCGGTAGCAACATTACCTGCAATTATTTGTAAATCAGGATATTTAGCACGTGTTTCAGCAACACGATCAAGCACTCCTTGTGAATGCCCGTGTGAAGTATCAATTAATAACACGTCAACACCAGCCGCAACTAATGCATCAATACGCTCATCTGTGCCTGCGCCAACACCAACTGCAGCACCAACACGTAAGCGACCTAGTTCGTCTTTACACGCATTAGGCTTACTTTCTGCTTTTTGATAATCTTTTACTGTGATCAAACCTGTTAGTTTAAACGCATCGTCTACTACTAAGATTTTTTCAATGCGGTGGCCATGCATTAAACTTAATATCTCTTCGCGTTTAGCCCCTTCTTTCACAGTCACTAAATTTTCTTTAGTCGTCATCAACGCAGTTACAGGCTTAGTTAAGTCTGTTTCGAAGCGTAAGTCTCTGCCTGTAATAATACCTACTAGGTTATTTGAGCTATCAACTACCGGAAAACCCGAAAAGCCCAGTTCGTCTGCAAGTTTCATTACTGATTCAATACTTGCATCAGGGCTAACGGTTACTGCATTAGAAACAATACCACTTTCAAACTTTTTAACTTGAGATACATTTTTAGCTTGCTCAGCAATAGTCATATTTTTATGAATAAAACCTAAACCCCCCTCTTGCGCTAAAGTTATGGCAAGGCGAGCTTCTGTTACTGTGTCCATAGACGCAGAAACTATTGGTACATTTAAATTGATTTTACGGGTTAATTTAGTTTTTAAATCGGCCGTGTGGGGTAATACCTGTGAGTGAGCAGGTACCAAAAGAACATCATCAAACGTTAGTGCTTCTTGGGCAATTCGTAGCATTGCAACATCTCTCTACAAAAGTGAATTAGGGATGAAATATTGCGGCAGAATTTTAACCGTTTTTACATATTAGGTAAACTTAAATTTCACTATTTCGCATAAAAACTTATAATAGGGTGATTATTGCCGCCCTAACCGAGAATGTATTAATGACACAGCAGCACATATTACAAGTTAGTGAACTTACTAAAAAAGTAAAGTTTATGTTAGAAAGTGAGCTTAATACCGTTTGGTTGTCAGGGGAAATATCAAATTTTATTGCCGCAAGCTCTGGTCATTGGTACCTCTCGTTGAAAGACAGTCGTTCACAGGTACGCTGTGCGATGTTTAAACGCAGCAATCAACGAGTACGCTTGCCTTCGCAAAGAGTACCAAGTAACGGTCAACAAGTGTTGGTTAGAGCTAAGGTGTCGCTTTATGAACCCAGAGGCGACTTTCAATTAATCATTGAACAAATGGAAGATGCCGGTGAAGGTTTATTGCGCCAACAATATGAACAGCTTAAAGCAAAACTCAATGCACAAGGATTATTTGATCAAAGTAACAAAAAACCGATACCGCGACATGCTACTACTATAGGTGTTGTCACTTCGCCAACAGGGGCCGCCATTAAAGATATTTTAACAGTGCTAAAGCGAAGAAATCCAACAATCAAAGTAATAATATACCCGAGTTTAGTACAAGGCGATCAAGCAAGTGCTAATATTACTCAAGCGATCGATATTGCTAACCAACGACAAGAATGCGAGGTGTTAATTGTTGGCCGAGGTGGAGGTTCATTAGAGGATTTATGGTGTTTTAATAATGAAATGGTGGTTAATGCGATACATCGCAGTCAGCTGCCAGTGATAAGTGCTGTTGGACATGAAATTGATACCACACTATCTGATTATGTTGCCGACCTAAGAGCAGCAACCCCTTCAGCAGCAGCAGAACTTGTTTCGCAAGAGAACAGTGAATTAACGATTAAAGTGCAAGCGCTAGCTAACCGCCTAAGCCATATAATAATTAATCAGACGGCACATAAACAATTAAATTTCAAACAATTAAGCCAACGCCTAGCGCGTGTACACCCTATTGCACAGCTTCAATTACAACAACAAAAAGCTGATGAGTTACAAAATCGCTTACATACTGCATGGCAAAGAAAGTTACGAACAATAAAGCAAACACCTGAAAATTTAGCGATTAGACTAGCTAATGCATCACCACAGCTAGCAATTTCCCGCTTACAAGCACAAGAGCAACAACTAAATAAACGCTTATGCCAAACGATAAATAAGCTATTGCAACACAAGCAACAGTCATTTGCGCATGTAGTAGAACAACTAAATATTGTTAGCCCATTAGCCACCATTGCTCGTGGTTACAGTATAACCCGTAATAAAAAGCAGCAAATTATTAAGTCTGTTGACAACGTCAATAAAGATGATGAAATAACAATAGCGTTAAGTGATGGACACTTAACAGGCAAGGTAACAAGTAAACATCGGTATTAAATTCAACTGTATGTAGCGACTAAACACCCTCATTAATTATTATATGATTAATAAGTTTGATCACATTTTCTCGTATCTCAGGCTGAAATTTAACACCAAGTGATAAATTTTCATTGATGCTTTTTACAGAGCGCACAACGGAATCAAGCATTAAGTTTTCTTTCTCTTGAAAATCTTCAACAAGCATATGAAGACTGTCGTCTCTTGCAATTGTTAAACTATCACCATTTTGAATAATAATTTGACAGCCACTAATTGAAATATTAGTTATTTGAGCTTGCCAGTATTCTTGCTCAATTTTTACTTTCGCCGGTATTTCGGTATCAATACGAACAGCTGCTCTTAAGCTTTGAATACTAACAGTCTGAGGGAAGTCGAGTACCATAATACGTGAAGGTAATTGTAATGTTTGCTTAATAGTTGATATAAACGCAGCAACGGCTCCCTCATGCCCTTCAATTATACCCCGTACGGTTACTGCAGTACCCTGAACTATAAACCTTGAAAAGTTACCTAAACGATTACTATCAGGTATTTGAACAAGCACATACTTTTTAGGTAAATAACCAATAAAAGTGGTTCTAAATTTAACCTTTTGGCCTGCTGGCGTTGATATATCAATAGTAACAGTTGAACCCGCTTGCATTAAGCCTAAGTTCCGGCTCAGTCGTTCTATTGTTTCAATTTTTGTTGGTAAAGTCGGCATCAAAAGCAAGGTTCTTAAATTACGTGTTATTACATTAACATTAGCAAATTAAAATAATATTGCAATCAACTGATCTATAAATAATTTTTACCCCTTCTCTTTCTACGCTATTTCAATAGTTTTATAATAAAATGTTAACAACAGAACCAACTAAATCGTTGGTATTATTGTATCTAACAACTTATTAAATTGCTGACCCGCTATTAATCATCGGCTTTTTTATATCCTTGTGTTTTTCTATCTAATTTTTTTTGCTCTGAGTAACTTAAACGCTTTTTCCCAGCAAATGGATTACTCGTTTCTCTAAACTCTATTTTAATGGGTGTCCCCATCATTTTTAGTGACTTACGATAGTAATTCATTAAATAGCGTTTGTAAGATACTGGTAAATGTTTAGCTTGGTTACCGTGAATAACAATTATTGGTGGGTTATAACCGCCAGCATGGGCATATTTAAGTTTGATGCGGCGACCATTGTGCATTGGTGGTTGATGGTCAAAGGTTGCCATATCAAGTATTTTTGTCACCATAGAGGTTGAAATACGCTTCGTTGCTGAAACAAATGCTTCTTCAACCGACTCATATAAATGGCCAACACCAGTGCCATGTAACGCTGAAATAAAGTGCATTCGAGCAAAGTCGATAAAGCCTAAACGACGATCTATTTCTGTTTTTATACGATCTTTAGCATGTTCATCAAGGCCATCCCACTTATTTACTGCGATAACTAACGAGCGCCCTGCTTCAAGAATAAAGCCTAATAAGCTTAAGTCTTGATCTGATAATCCATCACGTGCATCAATAATTAATAAACACACATTTGCATCTTCTATTGCTCGTAAGGTTTTTATTACCGAAAATTTCTCAACAATATCTGTTACATTTTTACGGCGACGAATACCTGCTGTATCAATTAGCGTATATTTGCGGCCTTTATGTTCCATCGGAATATAAACACTATCGCGTGTTGTACCAGGCATGTCATATACAACAACGCGTTCTTCACCCAAAATGCGATTAGTAAGGGTAGATTTACCAACATTAGGCTTACCAATGATGGCAAGCTTGATCATATCGTCTTCTTCTGGCGACTGTTCAATTAGCTCTTCATCGTTTAACGTTGTGGTTTGAATAGCATCTTCGTCTGTTTCTTCTTCAGATAAAGCGGTTAATGCTTCAATATGTGGTGATAAAGCCAGTGTTAATAACTGCGTTACACCACGACCATGTGCAGCAGCTATTTGATGAACTTCGCCAAGTGCTAGTGAGTAAAACTCCGCAACCGCAGAATCAGCATCAATACCATCAACTTTATTTGCCACTAAAAATACTTTTTTATTCTGTTTTCTTAAGTGTTCAGCGATACTTTGATCAGCTGAACTTAAACCAGCTCTAGCATCAACCAGAAATAAAACAGCATCAGATTCTTCAATGGCCATCAACGATTGTTCAGCCATTAATGCATCAATGCCAGTTTCATCGCCATGAATACCACCGGTATCAATAACAATAAAAGGATGCTCTTCAACATGAGCTTGACCATATTGGCGATCACGCGTTAGCCCCGGATAATCCGCAACAAGGGCGTCTCGACTACGTGTTAATCGATTAAATAAAGTTGATTTACCAACATTTGGACGCCCGACTAGCGCAACGACAGGAAGCATGAAAACCTCAATTTTTTAAGTAGCAATACATTTCTAAACAAACAGATTGCTCATATTATATAAACACAACGGCTCCACTAGCACTATGCTGTGGAGCCGTTGCTAATTTTAGCACAATAACACAATATATTGGGTGACTAAGGCGTTTTTATTGCTTCTAAATCACCATCGCGTGACTGTACAATAACAAGATTATCAGCAACCGTTGGAGTAGCATGTAAACCGCTGCTATCAACATGATGCCTTGCAACTATGTCACCACTGTCTTGATCAATCCAATGCACATAACCCTCGAAATCTCCCACTACCACATAGTTACTGATTACTGCAGGTCCAGTTACACCACGATTTGAAAGAGCTAACTGACTCCATTTTTCAAGACCATTTAAGCGATCAACCGCATAAACATGGCCTTTAATATCAGTTAAGTATAAATTATTACCGTCAATTGCTACCGCACTGAATGAAGAATACTGACGCTTCCAAAGTAAACGACCTGAGCGTAAATCAACTGATGCTAAGTGCCCTCTAGCCGAAATAATATACACTTTTTCGTCATAAACAACAGGCGCAGCATCTACGTCAATAACGCGCTCTAATTCTGTAGAGCCTGTAGCTTCACCAATTTCAACAGTCCAACCTTGTTGGCCACTATCTAAGATATAAACGGTTAACAGACCATCTGCAGAACCTACTAGCACGCCGCCAGCTATTGCCGCTGGTGCGCTTATACCACGCAAACTTAACGCTGGTACGTCTTGTTCTACTTGCCAACCACTTTCGCCAGTGGTTGCATTAAAGCTTTTCATTACTCCTGACGCAGTATTAACTACCAATGTACCTTGATCAAAAGCGGGTGCGGCTATCACTTCACCTTTAACTTTTTCTTGCCAGATTATTTTACCACTATCGGCTTCTAGTGCGAAAACATCGCCATTTTCACTGCCTAAAAAAACTCTATTAATACCCGCAGTTGGCCCGCCACTTATTAAAGCTGACGTTCGACTGCTGAAAAAGCTACGCTTACTATCAATATTGCTTAAATCTTTATGCCAAACAGTTTTACCTGTTTTAAGATCAAATGCATAAGCGTCTCCTATACGACTGGCAGTAAAAACTTTATCGTAAGCTACTACAGGGCGTAATTGAGAAAAGTAATCTCCTACTCCCCCCACACTGCTATTCCAAACAACACTAGGCTCAAACTTAGCTTGAATTTCAACTAGTTCTGCTGGCTCGTTAGGATCAATCTCATCATCCGTAGAAGAACATGCTGCTAATCCAACTGACATTAATAAGATTACTAACAAATTTTTATTTAAACTAGGCACTAAACACTCCTAAAATGGACTTATTGAATATTAAATTAATTAACTAAACTAATATTTTCAGCCAAATCATCCAATTTCATTTGTAATGCCGGTGTAGCTGCATCACCACTTGCTGTAATAGCTGCCTGATATGCGTTACGCGCGAGTTCTTTTTTATCTTGTGCAAGATAAGCATCACCCTTTGTTTCTTCAGCTGACGCTTTAAATGCTTCAGATAAAGGCGTTGCCAGTGTTTCTAGCGCTAATGCTGCTTTATCTTGTTGTAATTGTATACGTGCTTTACGTAGCGTCGCTATACCTTTAAGCCCTTCATCACTAGACTTTTCAATAGCTGTGGACAAATAACTTTCAGCTTTGCTCCAGTCTTTATGTGTAACGGCGTCTTTTGCTAATGCTAAAGCCGTTAAAACAGCATAGTTTGAGTCTGCATGCTCGGTAATAAACTTATCACCTTGCTGGCGAAAAGCTTCAGTACTATCTTCAGCAATCAGTTCGACAACAGACTGATAAGCTTCTGACGTCGCTATTTCATTTTCATACTTATTATCTTGATAATAATTAAAGCCAATAAAGCCTGCAAAACCAATGGTTAGACCTGCAATAATTGAATTACCGTATTCGCCCCAAAGACGTTTTATTGTTTCTACTTGTTGTTCTTCTGTTTGATTGATATCCACAACTAACCCTTAATTAAACTTGCTAAAAAGTTTGGCACTTCGGTGAAAGCCATACTTTGTTGTTCATTTTGTCCACGTAAGTATTTTACGGTAACACTTTCTTGGCTCAGTTCATCTTCGCCTAAAATTATTGCAACTTGTGCGCCTGATTTATCTGCGCGTTTCATCTGTTTTTTCATATTGCCACCACCTACGTGGTTCTGAATACGTATTTCCGGTACTTGATCACGCCATTGTTCAGCTAATCCACTTGCAGCTATATCAATACCATCGCCTAAACTAATTAAATAAACATCAGCTTGAGGTCGCGTATTAGTGACTTTGTCTAAGCTAATAAGCATTAAGACAAGTCTTTCAATACCTAATGCGAATCCAAAACCCGGTGTTGATTTACCACCAAGCTGCTCTACTAAACCGTCGTAACGACCACCGGCACAGATAGTCCCTTGCGCTCCTAAACTATCAGTTACCCACTCAAAAACAGTGCGATTGTAATAATCTAAACCACGTACTAGTCGCTCGTTAATCACATAGTTAATGCCAGCAGCATCTAAACGCTGACAAACACCTTCAAAATGCTCAAGCGATTCTTTACCAAAATATTGAGATAATTTTGGTGCATCAACTAACGCAGCTTGTACATCTGGGTTTTTACTATCGAGTACTCGCAGCGGATTTGTATGCATTCTACGCTTGCTGTCTTCGTCAAGTAATGATTCTTTTTCAGTTAAAAACTCAACGAGTGCATCTCGGTAATTAGCACGCTCTTCGTTTGAACCTAACGAATTCAACTCTAGTGTGACAAATTCATTGATGCCAAGTTCCCGCCACAAGCGAGAAGTTAATAAAATAACTTCTGCATCGATATCTGGTGTTGCTATACCAAAGGCTTCTAAGCCAAATTGGTGAAATTGACGGTACCGACCTTTTTGAGGGCGCTCATGACGGAACATTGGCCCCATATACCACAACCGCTGTTCTTGGTTATACAGTAAACCATGTTGGTTGCCCGCGCGTACACAAGAGGCTGTACCTTCAGGACGAAGTGTTAAGCTATCGCCATTTCGATCTTCAAAAGTGTACATTTCTTTTTCTACAATATCGGTTACTTCACCAATAGATCGTTTAAACAGCGCAGTAGATTCAACAATAGGCATGCGTATTTCAGCAAACCCGTAATTGCTGGCAACACGACGTAACACTGACTCAACCATTTGCCAAACATTCGTTTCTGATGGCAAACAATCATTCATACCTCTGACTGCTTGAATAGCTTTACTCACGTAGTTTTTTCTCTCTTATTGCCCTACTAAATAGACAGTTTTATCTCTATTTAGTATCAGATTATTGTAGCGCAGCGCGCATTATAGGCAGATTCAGCCTAAACGTAAAATATAACTTTGCTTAGAGTCTGCTGTTCGTTCAGTTTATCTTTCTATTGCGCCAGCACAATCAATCAATATTTATTGCGATACCTTTTCCCTGTGTAGACACATTAATCTCAATTGATGGTATTTACATTGTTACTAGACTTCTTTTATATCAATTTTATTTTTTTGATCGAGTAACTTAGCTTTTGCACGGATACGCTGTTCTAGTTGGTCAACTAGATTATTATTATCGAAACGTTCTCTTTGTCTTATTCCATCCAAGTAAAAACCACTTTTCTTACTACTACCTGTTAGCCCAAGATCTGAAACAGTCGCCTCTCCCGGTCCATTTACAATACACCCAATAATCGAGACATCCATTGGTGTTAAAATATCTTCAACACGTTGCTCTAATTCATTAACCGTAGAGATAACATCAAACTCTTGGCGTGAACAACTGGGGCAAGCGATAAAGTTAATACCACGGCTTCTTAGCTTTAACGATTTTAAAATATCAAAACCAACTTTAATTTCTTCAACCGGATCAGCAGCCAATGAAACCCTCAAGGTATCACCAATGCCTTCAGCAAGTAATAACCCTAACCCAACTGATGACTTAACTGAACCTGAGCGTAAACCACCAGCTTCGGTAATGCCCAGATGAAGTGGGTTATCTATTTGTTTAGCAAGCAAACGATATGCGCCCACGGCAAGAAATACGTCTGAAGCTTTAACACTTACTTTAAAGTCGTGAAAATTTAAACGATCGAGAATTTCAACATGACGCATAGCTGATTCTAATAAGGCTTCTGCTGTTGGTTCAGTATATTTTTCTTGGATATCTTTTTCTAATGAGCCGCCATTGACCCCTATTCTGATTGGGATGTTTTTATCTCTAGCTGATGCAACAACTGCTTGCACTCGGTCTTCACGCCCAATATTTCCGGGATTTATCCGCAAACAATCAGCACCGTACTCTGCTACCTTTAAGGCAATTCGATAGTCAAAGTGAATATCGGCAACTAAAGGCGCATTAACTTGTTGTTTTATTAACTTAAACGCTTCTGCTGCATCCATAGTAGGAACACTGACTCTAACAATATCAGCACCCACTGCCTCTAATGCTTTTATTTGCTTTACAGTTGCTTCTACATCGGTAGTAAGGGTGTTTGTCATCGACTGAACGCTTATTGGCGCATTGCCGCCTACGGGGACATTGCCCACCATAATTTGGCGAGATATACGACGAACAATAGGAGATTCTTTAAACATAATTTCTCTTACATTAAACAATAGTCAAGGTTAGAATTATTCTAGTGGTAAGCTAAACTTAGCAATATTACCGCGATTAAATTGTGACATATCAACTGCAACACCATCATAAACAATGGTCACTAACTCTGGTTTACCTAAGGTAATAGAAAACGGCGCTTTACCACTAATATTCATTTCATAGCCTGCTTTTTTAATGCCCCAAGCAATTCGCTCTCCTGTGGCATCATAAATATTAACCCAGCAGTCACCAATAAAGTTAAAACTAACATCAACAGGGGAAGAAATTAACTCTGCAGCGTCTGTGTTATCAACTTCATTCAACGGCATTTCATCAAAAACCGCTTGTTCAGTTAACGTGTCAACATGGTCCTGTTCTTCAAGCGCCATTTCAGTTTCGTCTAACACTTGTTCGTCAGCTTTTTCTGGCAAAGTTTCAGTATCAATAAAATCTTCAGGAGTACCAGTTGCACCAAGTAATTCGCTCTGAGTTGGCTCACTCTCTGCCATCGTTAAGGTTTCTTCGTTTTTATGTGAGTTAGTATCGATAATGCTTAGTTCGCCATCTTGAAGCCACCACATTAGCGTTGAGCCAATCAAAATAGCTAAAATCAAATAACTCACCCACATTAAGCGGTTATTTTCAGCCTGCTTTTCTATTTGTTTTGAAAAGCTTTGCATGGCTGAACGCTGCATATCCACACCTTCAGTTTTTGCTGAAGATAATGCTTCGAAACTATCTAACACTTCCTGAACAGGAACGTTAACCAGCCTGGCATAATTTTTTAAGTAACCTCGATTAAAGGTGGCAGGCAAAGCAGTATTAAACTTATTTTCTTCTATTTCTTTCACCAAGGCTAAACGGAAGTTTAATTTATTAGCAACTTCCTGAAGTGATAAACCACATTTTTCACGCGCTTGACTAAGTAGTATTCCTGGCCCTAAAGGTTCAGGTTCAATTTCATCTGATGATTCAATAGTATTATCATTTTGGGTCATTATTAATTCTCTTGCGATTTCACCGCTTTGTTAGGGTTTGCGATATACAGCACCTGCCCTAAACTTAACACGCTCTTTCGGCTTATCTTATTCCAACGTTCAATAGCTTTCATATGAATATTATATTTTTTTGAGATAGAGAATAAGCTCTCTCCCTTTTGTACCACATGAATAGGTATTGTTAACATACGTTGATCATTGTTGTGCTTTTTTCTGTTTTCAACAGCATTGTCTGATGCTGTTATAGCAACTACCGCTGAAGAAACAACTTCTTTTTTCTGTTTGTCTAACTGGGTATTTTCTTCTACAGCTTTAGTTTCAGCCTGAGTTAACTGGATATTTGCTGCTGCTTTTTCAGTAACTTCACTATGACTAGCCGTCTTTTCTTTATCTACTAACGCAATACTAGTCTTCACCTTGTTTGGTTTCTTTGGTGAGAGCACCACAACACGTTTTTTGGGTTTATTATTTTCCGTAGAAGCTAGAAGGTACTCAGCCGCTAGTTGGTCGGCTTCAATAGTAGTGAGGCCATTAGTTAAGTATTGCTTAGCTTCATAAGATGCTGGAAACATTTTTACTAACATACTGGCGTAGTTTTTTGCGGTGCTGCGATTGTGTTGTTTTTCAAACACTTTAAACGCTAATGCTAGCGCATCAGGAGTAAAACGTCTGGTCGACTTTTCATAACGCTGAAAAAACGTTTGCGCGCTTTTATAATCTCCCTTTGCATACTGCAGTCGTACCATTTGCAATAACACTCTAGCGTTACTTGGACTGTGTAAGATTGCTTTTTCTAAATACGCTTCAGCTTGTTCAAATTGCTTTGCTTTTAATTGACAGATAGCCAAGTTTTGATAGCTTTGTGAAACTAATAAGTAACTTGGTACAGCAATAGCCTTTAAAAATTGTTTTTCAGATGCTTCATATTGCTCGTGCTTGCATAAAAATGCACCGTAGTTATTTAAAGTATCTGCATCATCACTTTGAATCGAAAGTGCCTTTTCATAAGACTCAATAGCAAGCTCTGGTTCTGAAACAGTATCGTAATAGTGAGCAAAAGCAGTATAAACTTGTACTAAATTTGGAGAAAAGCGTTTCGCTTTTTCTAGGTTCAACTTAGCTTGGGTTGTGTTACCCATTTTTAAATAACCTAAACCTAAAGAAATTCGCGTCATCGCTATTTCATTATTAGTCGACTCATTTTGCACCATAGGCTTACTGTCAGCGCCGTCAAAGCGTTGAGTTACACAGCCAGTAACAAAATTCAGGCACAGAAGACTTAATACAATTTTATTCAAATTTACCATGTTGCGCAGGCGTCACTTATTATAATTTTAGCTATCCTACTATTTTTACTGATATATTGTCAGCATTCACTTGTTTTTTTTCTGCAATACTTGCAGTACGCTTAGTACGATCAAGCACATCACCAGCTAATTGACCACATGCTGCATCAATATCATCGCCTCTTGTGCGACGAGTTATTACAGTAAGCCCATAACTTTGCAGCACTTTATCAAACCTATCAATACGAGAATTACTTGAACGTTTGTAAGGCGAGCCTGGATACGGATTAAACGGAATTAAATTGATTTTACTTGGTAAATCTTTTAACGCCAGCGCTAGCTCATGTGCTTGCTCAGTACTATCATTAACATGATCTAGCATAACATATTCAATTGTTGCTTGTTTATTCGCTTTTGAACCATCAATGTATCGACCGGCTGCCGCTAAAAACTCTTCCAAGGGGTACTTTTTATTAATCGGTACTAGTACGTCTCGTAGTTTATTATTAGGTGCGTGTATCGAAATAGCTAAAGCACAATCAATTTTTTCTTTTAACATATCTAACGCAGGTACAACACCTGAAGTGCTGACAGTAACACGTCGTTTAGAAAGGCCGTAGCCTAAGTCGTTCAACATAGTATCAAGGGCTGGGATCAAGTTTTTCATGTTTAAAAGTGGTTCACCCATCCCCATCATCACAATATTAGTGATTGGACGTTTGCCTGCAATACGGGTTGCGCCAATGTCATTTGCAACACGCCACACCTGACCAATTATTTCGCTCATTGATAAGTTACGATTAAACCCTTGTTGAGCAGTAGCACAGAAAGTACATTCCAGCGCACAGCCAACTTGTGAAGAAACACATAACGTTGCGCGATCATTTTCAGGGATCCATACTGTTTCAACTTCCTGTCCACCTTCAAGCTTTAATGCATACTTGATTGTGCCATCTTTCGATACTTGTTTTTCAGCAATTTCGGGCGCTTTAATTTCAGTATTACGCTGCAGCTTTTCACGCAACGCTTTATTAATATTTGTCATTTGCTCGAAGTCGTCATAACCAAAGTGATATATCCACTTCATTATTTGATCGGCACGAAACGGCTTTTCACCGATAGACGCAAAATATTCACGCATCATTTGATGGTCTAAGTTAAGTAGGTTAACTTTTTTAATCGTTTCAGGGGTTACCGTGGTTACAACGTCAGTCATGAAAAATTTCCAGTAGAGCAGATTCAAAGGGCCAAATTGTACACTTTTTGTTCACGTGTCACAATTTTGGCTAAATAAAGTTCTTCTAAATAATAAAGCGTAATATTCTCTTAACAACGAAAACATTATGCTTTGCTAAATAATGCGATAGAAATAACAAAAGGATTTTACTGTTAGCCAGCAAAATCCTTTCGATCTCATTTTAACAACAACCTTCAAATTTCGGTGAAGGTTGAACTTAATTAACGAGTGCGTGGGCAAATTTCGTCATCAGAGAAAAAATAAGCAATTTCACGAGCTGCAGACTCTAAAGCATCTGAACCGTGACAAGCGTTTTCATCAATTGAATCAGCGTAATCAGCACGTAATGTACCTGCTAAAGCATCGCTTGGGTTAGTTGCACCCATAATTTCACGGTTTTTAAGTACAGCGTTTTCACCTTCTAGTACTTGAACCATTACTGGGCCTGAAGTCATAAATTCAACTAAAGCACCAAAGAATGGGCGTTCGCTATGCTCAGCATAAAAGCCTTCTGCTTTCTCTTTTGATAAATGAACCATTTTTGAAGCAACAATTTTTAAGCCCGCTGTTTCAAAACGGTTATAAATTTGACCAATTACATTTTTTGCAACTGCGTCTGGTTTTACGATAGAAAAAGTACGTTCGATAGCCATGATAAGCCCTTTTAGATAATGAATTAATAATTCGGTAAAAATTTGGGCGCGATTATAGACTAATTAATGTTAAATGACTAATTTTATCATTTAACAAAAATGAATTGATGTTAATAACTGGTGTTAATAAATACCTGATTAAAAAGTCGCTTAAACAACGCTATATTGGAAGGTTGAACCCAGCCTATATGAGCATCAAAGTATGAGGGGTAGTTGTAAGCTTTTGACAGCGCTTTATTATACTCATTAATTATTTGCTGTCCTTGTTCTGTTTTACCACAAACAAGGTAACTGATTATGTATGGCTTCCCAACATTAATACCATAGCTGCTGACAGGTTCTGCAGACAGTGATTCTCCCGCATGATGAATAGATGTTGGATATTGAATAATTGCGTCTATCTTACTACTAAACAACATAGCAATTAATACAGTGCCTTTAGAGCTACCCTCAATTAAATATTTATTTTTATCAGGTATCAACTTTACTTCACGATCAATTTCACCACCAAATGAGCGCTGACCTTCTATTCCTAGAACAAATTCAGGGTGTTTTTTAAAAAACTGAACTAAGTCAATATCACTAGTATCCTCATTAATAGATTGAGTCGCATTAGGGCTTAAATACAGACGCGCACCTAAATACAATGTCTGAGGTTGACTATAGATAAGACGTTTTTCACGTTCAGGGCTTTTAATGATATTTCGAATACAGGTATTTGGATAATTATCCATATAATTTAAGGCATGATCAAAACTTGACGTTTTATAGGCAAAGTCAAAATTAGCTAAATGTTGTTTGACTAATTCAAAGGTTTTAGATTCAGTATTATTCTCTTTAACCTTAACATTTTGTACTTTAGAAAATCTTTCTATACTAAATATATTGACCAGTGGCTTATCTGCTGCAGAGACGGGTGATGCTATTGTTAAGAATAAAAACATGCTGAAAACGAGCTGAAAACCATTCGCTTTTAGTAGGCGACAAAGCCTAGTTAAATTTAGCCAGTAAAGTTGAATTTCAGACAAAAAAGTTCCTTAGACCTAACCTTGATTATAATATAATAGTACAATTTTAGCTTATCATACTAGAGTATATATCAAATTTTGTAATTCGTTCACGCTCTAAATAAAAAAACGACTTTCATCTACTGAAAGTCGTTATGCTAAAACACAATTAATTTGGGATTGGTTTAAAAGCTATAGTGTATATTAGCTGAAATAGTTCGGCCCGCTTCAGTGATATTATCTAAGCTTGCATTACTCGCATGACCTGCTCCATTAATATAACGAACAAACTTTTTATTGGTTAAATTATTGGCTGCTACATTGAATTTTAAATCATCATTTAGTTCATAACTCATTAAAAGATCTAGCGTGCCATAGCCTGCAACTTCAATATTGTTAACATTAACTTTGTCCATTCTTTTTGCCCAGTTAACAATAAGTTCAGCAGATAAATCCTCTTGCTCAAAGGCAACGCCAGCAACACCAGAGAGTGGTGTAATGCTTGTGATATATTCGTCAGTTTCATCATTTTTACCATCTTGATACGCTGCGTTGGCAAATATTGAGAAAATATCATTTAAATAATAACGACCCGCAACTTCAATCCCTTTTGTGGTTACTGAATCAATATTCTGATACTGATACACTAATACTTGCGCTTCTTCTCCTGAATAAGGGTTAGTGCTAGTTTCAATATCAATTAATGCTGTTGATAAAAACTTTTCGTATTCGTTGTAATAAATAGCCGCACTAAAGAAAAAGTTACTAACTTGCCCTCTCAGTCCAATTTCATAAGCATCGCTTTCTTCTGGCGACAAGTCATCGCTAGGTACAATTTTATAACCATAAATAGAATTATCATGGTCAATATAGGCTAAATCATAAGCGGGCACCTTAAAGCCTTGTCCGTATTGTGCAAAAAGTGCAACGCTATCATTTATTCTATATAACGCACCTAAGTTAAATGAGAGGTTATTCTGATCAAACTTTTTGTAAGCTTCACCATTTTCTTTAGTAGCGTTGTTCGGGTCCATATCGTAGGTATCAAAGCGCGCGCCAGGTGTAACAGTTAATTGCCCATTTAATAAGGTTATCTCGTCGTTAACATAAAAACCGGCACGAGATACTTCTGTTTTAGGAAATTTATCAGCAGTTTGTGGATAACCATTTTTAGGTGTACCTTCAACCGCATATAATTTAACTTCAGTTCGCTTTGATTCAGACTTTTCTATATCAAGTCCATAACCTAAGGTATGTGTAGTGTTAATGTTTAAGCTCGCATTAGAAAGAAAACCTTGCGTTTCTTGTTGGTAAACTGACGTTTTCCACATATCTCTTAGCTCAATTACGGGAAAACCAAAGTTTGCATTAATATCTAATTGGCCATATTCAACATTTTCCTGAGTGGTTTTATTCTGATATATCGATATGTTTAACTGGTCATAAAATGGGGTTGCACTTTCTGAATGATAACGTAGTTGAAACGATTTATTTTTTTTGTCACCTGTGCTCGATTCTTTAACAATATCGTATCCATCAAGCGTTCTGAAATAATCTAATAAGCCATAAGCAGTATTACCGACAACTTCCTGATCCCATATATCAGCAGAAAAGCTAAAGAAGTCGTTTGCATTAATAGTGTATTTCGCGTTATAAAAATAACTGGTTGAGTCAATATCAAGCTCAGGTTTTGTTTCATCAAAGTTTTGCGATTCTTCACCATCTCTCATGGCAATATTGACTAAATGCTCAATATCTCCAGTGGCTAACGCGAGTGTTGTGCCAATAGACTGTTGCTTACCTTGCTCGCTATAACCAAGCTTTATCTTACCTGCAAATTTTTCACCATCAACTAAATAATCTGATGCAGATTTAGTGGAAAAAACAACAATACCACCTAGAGCATCTGAGCCGTACAGCGATGATGCTGCCCCTTTTGCTACCTCTACTTGCTTTAATATGTCGGTTTCAATAAAGCCACGGCCAACAATATCATTTAAGCCATCTGCACCATAGCCCTCGTTCATTCTCATACCATCTTTGATCATTAAAATGCGATCACCCCCCATACCACGAACAACAAAGTTTTGTGCATCGCCAGTATTACCACTTATTTGAATACTAGGGTCATATTTAAATAATTGGTTCATGTCTGTGGTTACTTGCTTTTCAAGATCTTCCTGGGTGATCACAGAAATACTTCCAGCAACATCTCTTAACGGTTTTTCGGTTTTAGTACCACTAACAACTATCACTTCAAAGTCTGTATTAACCGTATTATCTTCAATATTATTAGCGAGTGATATTGTTGGCATTACCAACGCTGATAATATAGCACTTGCTAAAATAGTGCGTTTTTTCATCCACATTTTTATTTCCTAATCTAAAAGTAATGCCTACCGCTTACTAATGAAAACATACTGGGGGGAATGTTTAACCATTAATAACATCAGCGGCTTGGCATTGTTTGGGCTTTAATTTATTCCAATTATCATTGGCTTCTAATCAATCTATTTTTACTTTACATAAAAAAAAATAATATGTAAACACAAATGATAATAGTTATCATTAGTATTCCTTGTGTTATTGATTTTCAGAATGTAAACTTCTTTTCGCTGAAATTAATGAGGATACAAAAACGTGAATATACAATTTTTAGAAATAACCATGGCTCAAGCTTCTAAACTACTAATGGCTCCTGTCATTGTATTAATTTGTGCTTTAGTTATTTATGCGCTTTAT
This sequence comes from Thalassotalea piscium, assembly GCF_030295935.1. Lineage (NCBI taxonomy): Bacteria > Pseudomonadati > Pseudomonadota > Gammaproteobacteria > Alteromonadales > Colwelliaceae > Thalassotalea > Thalassotalea piscium. The sequence goes on along the minus strand of NZ_AP027362.1, from coordinate 897,890 downwards.
GCTTTGGGGCAGTTCGCCTCGCAATGGCTTATAAGAAAAAAATCTCGAACCCTTTATACTCGAGCAATATCACAAGCTGACAAAACACCAGCTACGGTTCATGACGGCTATCCAATTCATAATTACTTTATTAAAAACCCACACGCTAGCGACGATGAATTAGAAGTTGTCGCCTTAAAGCAACTTGAAACACTCAGAATAGTTACAAGAATTGCACCAATGCTAGGTTTGATAGCAACAATGATCCCCATGGGACCTGCACTACAAGCGCTAGCCGATGGCAACATTCAAGGCATCAGTGAAAACTTAATTATTGCTTTTGCGGCAGTTATTTGGGGATTAGTTATCTCATCAATCACTTTTTGGCCAGCATCTGTTAAAAAACGTTGGTGCGCTAACGAACTCATCAACATTAGAAAGTTAAAAGGTCTGAAGTAATGCGATTTTTAGATGACGACGAAGAGCTAAACCCGATCGTAAGCGCTGTAAATTTAGTTGATGTTTTCTTAGTAATAATCGCTGCTTTATTAATTGCACTTGCTCAAAACCCCTTAAATGTGTTCTCGAGTGATGATGTCACCGTGGTAAAAAATGCAGGCAAGCCAAACATGGAAGTAATCATAAAAAAAGGCAAAGAAATCAAGCAATACAAATCAACTGGCGATATTGGCTCGGGTGAAGGAATGCGCGCTGGTGTTGCTTATAAGATGGCTGATGGCAGCTTTGTTTACGTACCTGAAGATGACAAAGAAGGTAGCTCAGCTACAACGAGTAACAAATAATGATAACAATAAAAAAACATTTCAAGATACTGCTAAACACAATAGCCTCAAATTTTACTATTAGCACTTTGCTCATTAGTATTTTCACTAGTAGTTTAGCTTTCAGTGCTAACCAAGCAACTGAGCCCGCAAATACAGCATCAGCAACCAAACCCAAAATATTATTGATGATGTCTTCACATGCATCAAAGCCTAAAGGTGATTTACTGCAAAAACTAGCAAAAGATCAACCATTCGAATTAGTGATCTACTCCACTAAAGGAAAATCTGAAGACGAAATTAACCTCGCTTGGTCACAAGCTAAACTCATGATGCTAGACGGTATTAACCCTGCACTTTCAAAATTTATGTTTAAAAAGTATCAAGATAAAATTAAACAGTTTCCTCAAGTTGCGGTTATTTCATTAGGCGACTTGTCAAATGAACACATGAACCATGGTTTACCCCGCGAGCAACACGAGGCTATTGGCAGTTATTATCAAAATGCAGGTGATCACAATTACCGTAATATGATGCTTTACCTAAGCAGCAACTTTTTAAAATTAACTGATGAAACAGTAAACCCGCCAGTTATTACACCTAACGTAGGCCTTTACCATTACGATTATAAGAACCAAGTAACTGATGACGAAGACAGTTTTTTTACTTTTTTAAACGCTACCAAAAACCAACCTATTATTGCGATAGGTATTCACCGTAGTGTAATTGACTATCAACAGCAGCAAATTGTTGATGCAATGATCAAAGGGCTTGAAGCTAAAGGCGCAAAAGCATTTGGATATTTTTTCGAAGGTGAAGATCAGGCATTAAACTATACCGACTTACTCATGACGGATAACGACAAAGTTGCTAAACCACGCGTTGACTTATTAATTAACTATCGGTCACTGCATTTTGTTGAGAAGCGACGAGCAGAATTTGAAAAAATTGGTGTTCCTGTCTTGCATGCATTAAATTATACCGAAGGAAGCCAAACAGAATTTGAACAAGACAATGCTGGAATTTCACCATCATTAACACCTTTCTTTTTAGTGATGCCTGAAGATACCGGCAGTGCCGATCCTACTATAATTGCTGCCAACCTTGATGGCGTTAAAAAGGTTATTCCCTATCAATTGAATGCGTTAGTTGAGCGCGCTTATAACTACGCAAACTTGGCCCACATTAACAATAAAGATAAGAAAGTGGCTACCTTTATCTGGAACTACCCCCCTGGTGAAAAAAATATTGGTGCCGCTTTTTTAGATGTGCCTGCCTCTATTGAAAATATTGTTAAAGCAATGAAAGAAAAAGGCTATCAAGTAAACCTAAAGTCAAATGAAGCCATAATTGAGTCTGCCGGCAAACTATTACGACCTTATTATCGAGGGGAAGATGCCGAAGCATTAATCGAACAAGACTTAGCTGAATATATGCCATTAAGTACATACTTAGCTTGGTTTAACAGCTTGCCTGAATCTGTTACCAACCCAATTACCGAACGCTGGGGCAAACCTGAAGATAGCGCTATGCTAAGAGACACAACTTTCCATGGTGAAGCAATAAAAGCCTTTGTTATTCCGCGCATGAATTTAGGCAATATGATCGTATTACCACAAGGTGTGCGCGGTGAAAATGCAAAAGAGCATGCGAACCTTTATCACAGTACTAAAACACCAATTAACCACAGTTACTTGGCTATCTATTTATTTGCCCGTGAAACCTTTAAAGCGGATGCATACATTCATTTAGGTACACATGGCAGTCAAGAATGGTTAACAGGAAAAGAACGTGGTTTATCGGTTTACGACGCACCTAGCTTGGCATTAGGAAATTTACCTGTATTTTATCCATACATTATCGATAATGTTGGTGAAGCGATGCAAGCCAAACGACGTGGAAGAGCGACTATGATCAGCCATTTAACGCCCGGTTTCGCTAAAGCAGGACTCTATACCGAAATTGCTGAATTAAATGAAAAAATAACCAACTATTTAATGCTAGCAGAAGGAAAAACTAAGACAAACACTCAAACAGAAATTATCAATGTTGCAGAAAGTCTTAGCATTCTTAAAGATCTCTCATTAGACAAAAATACACTTTCAAACGAGTTTGATCGTTATATTGATAAAATTCACGACCACTTAAATACGCTTGCGCAAATGAGCCAACCCCTTGGCATTCATACTTTTGGCGAGCTACCAAAAACAGAGCACCTCTATACAACCATTTTGCAAATGTTAGGCGACAACTTCACCGACCGAGCTGCTACGTACGAACAAACACATCAATTAACATTACCTGACGCTCAACATTTTGATCAACGTAATGTCCGTAATCTTGAAGCACTTGAAGGTTATCAACTGCTTAAAAGATATCTTAATGAACCTAAGTCATTAACCGATCTCGATGATTTACTAACTGCAGATTTAAGCCTAGCTAAACGCTATTGGGATAATTTTCACGGAATTGCTGAAACCAGTAATTTATTATCTGCATTAGAAGCAAATTATATTCCTGTGAGCTACGGCGGTGATCCTATCCGAAACCCTGACGCCGCACCTACAGGAAGAAACCTTATTGGTTTCAACCCAGCAAAAGTACCTTCAAAAGAAGCTTACGATGCTGGCGTTACCTTAATGGATCAAACTATTGCGGCATATGTTGAAAAACATGGAAAGTATCCTGAAAAATTAGCATTCTCTTTATGGTCACTTGAAACTATGCGCCATCAAGGTGCATTAGAAGCTCAGATATTACATGCCTTAGGATTAAAGCCTAAATGGAATAAACAAGGTAATGTTATCGATACAGAAGTGATCCCTTACAGCGAGTTAAAAAGGCCTCGTATAGACGTTGTCATCTCGGCAACCGGTTTATATCGTGATGCATTTCCAAACGTTATGTTATGGCTTGCTAAAGCGATTGATAAAGTGGCCAAAATGAAAGAAGACAATAACTTTGTTTATCGTAATGCCAGTGCATTAAAAAGTGAACTGCTCGCCCAAGGGAAAAGCGCTGAAGACGCTAACTATTTATCGTCTATTCGTATTTTTTCTAATGAGACTGGCAACTATGGAACAGGCTTAGCTGCGGGTTCATTAGCCTCTGATACTTGGGAAACTGACGATAAACTCGCTAACCTATACTTAGATAGAATGGGCTTTGCCTACGGTCATGATGAAAAGCGTTGGAGTGAAAACGTCAGTGAAACCTTCGGTGAAGAAGGTGGCGGTTTATACAGCAAAGTATTATCGGGTACTGATGGCGTTATTTTTTCACGCTCTACTAATTTATACGCCCTTATGACTAATGACGACCCTTTTCAGTACTTTGGCGGTATTGGTTTAGCTGTTCGGCATTTAGACGGTAAAACGCCTGAAATGTTTGTCTCTAACCTGCGAAAGAAAGATCAGCTGAAAGCGCAAACCTTAGATCAGTTTGTTAACCAAGAAATGCGCAGCCGTTATTTTCATCCGCGGTGGATTAAAGCAATGCAAGACTCTGGTTATGCTGGCGCCACTGCAATACTTGATCGAATGAATAACATGTGGGGCTGGGAAGTAATGACCCCAGACGCGATACGTGACGACCAATGGCAAGAATTTTTTGAAGTTTATGTAGAAGATAAATACGAAATGGACATGCGTGAATTTTTTGAAAAACATAATGCAGAAAGTTTAGCACAAATTATTGAACGTATGCTTGAAGCCGTTCGTAAAGGCTACTGGAAGGCGGATGAAAACACCATAAAAAAAATGGTAGAAACTTACACAGAAATCGCTTCAGAATTTGACGTTGTAACTGATAACGAAAAGTTTAATCAATACATGGACAGCACCGCTGCAGGATTTGGTTTAATGCCATTATCTCAAGCTTTGGCACAAGCCCTTGCCCAACCTGTAACACCGCCCACAACCCTCGCCAAGCAAACACAACAAGTACAAGGACAAAAACTTGAAGAACAAGCTAAAACGGAACAAACCGATACAGATTACACCCTGCTATATCTAATGTTCGGAATTTTTACTTTAGGGTTTATGAGTAATAGAGTGATTAAGCCTAGCATAACCATGCTGTAAACGGTAAATAGCCTACCCTTAGCCCAAGTACAACTTGAGTTAAGGGTTAACATAGCATTAAGGTTATCAAACCTCAGCCAGAGTATATGGGGTTTATAATTATGTGATTTTAATGATAAGTTTAACGACTATATAATACCAATCTCACTAACTAGGTGATCATTTCTACTGGTTAAGATAATGAAGTACAGCGGAGTAACTTATGATAGATTTTAACAACAAAGGTTTTTTTAAGCTCAAGCAAAACCTTGAATACGCAGACAAAGTAACAGAATTACTGCTAGAGAATGAACAAATAATTGATGCCTATAAATCAATGCGCGATGGTGTGGTATTTACCAATAAACGTATTATTGCTGTGAATGTACAAGGGCTTACCGGTAGTAAAAAAGACTTTACTTCTTTGCCGTATAAAAACATTGTAGCTTATTCCGTTGAAACTTCAGGTACATTTGATCTTGACTCAGAGCTAGAAATTTACTTTTCATCTTTAGGGCAAGTTAGGTTTGAATTTACAGGGCAAACAGCATTACTTGAAATATCTAAAATAATATCTGAGCATCTACTTTAACCTTCAAGGTTTGAATAACGCATCAATCTACAACGGTAGATTGGTGCGATAACAATAAACAGCAACATCGGCATCGATGAAGATATTTAAATACTAATTCGGCGATATTCTCTGTAAGCTGGGCTCCAAAAATTTTGCTCTATTTTCTCTAGTAGCATTTCATCACTAATTTCTAATGCTAAATTTTGTTCAAAGGCAACTTTAGCAATTGCAAAAGCAATTTGCTTACTTAAATTTGCAATTTCAGTTAATGGGGGTAATAAGTCACCTGTTCCGGTATTAGCTAGTGGCGAAGCTTTAGCAAGAGTTTCGCTGGCAACCATTAACATTTCATCGGTAATTCGATTGATGTTAGCGGATACAACACCTAAACCAATCCCCGGAAAGATATAACTATTATTACACTGAACTACATTATACATTTTGCCTTTATGTTCAATTGAATCAAACGGACTACCTGTAGCCACAATAACTTCGCCATCGGTCCAGTGTATCACTTGCTCAGGTGTTGCTTCTACTTGTCTTACCGGATTACTCAATGGAAAAATTATCGGCAATTCGCAGTGAGCTTTCATCGTTTTAATGACTTCCTCAGTAAATAAACCAGCTACACCAGAAACACCAATTAAAATATCTGGTTTAGCTTCTCTTACAACTTCTAAAAGTGTTGCATAATCGCCTGATATTTCCCAGTTGCCTAATGCACTCGCTTTTTGTACCAGAGCTTGCTGGAAGTCACGTAAGCCTACCATGCCCTCAGTTAATAGTCCGAAACGATCGATCATATACACTTGGCTACGCGCTTGTTCAGGCGTAGCCCCTTCTTTGATCATTTGAGCAATAATTTGCTCAGCAATACCGCAACCTGCCGACCCACTACCAACAAACACCACCTTTTGTTGAGATAATAATGCACCTTTACTACGACAAGCCGCTAATAAAGTACCAACACTGACAGAAGCTGTGCCTTGTATATCATCATTAAAACAACATATTTCATCACGATAACGCGCAAGCAAAGGCATGGCATTAGGTTGAGCAAAATCTTCAAATTGTAACATTACATGCGGCCAACGACGCTTAACCGCATTAATAAACATGTCCAAAAATTCATCATATTGTTCTTGCTCTATGCGTTTATGACGCCAACCCATATACATAGGATCGTTTAATAGTTTTTCGTTATTAGTACCAACATCAAGCATTACTGGCAGACTGTACGCAGGACTAATACCACCACAAGCGGTATAAAGTGACAACTTACCAATAGGAATACCCATACCTCCTATACCTTGATCACCCAGCCCTAAAATGCGCTCACCATCAGTAACAACAATAATTTTAACTTTATTTTTAGTTGCGTTTCGTAAAATATCATCAAGGTTATGGCGTTCAGCATAAGAGATAAATAAGCCGCGAGAACTACGATAAATATCAGAGAACTGTTCGCAGGCATCTCCCACCGTTGGGGTGTAAATGATAGGCATCATTTCAGTAATATGTGCTTGAATTAATTTAAAAAATAGGGTTTCGTTATTGTCTTGAATAGCACGTAAGTAAATATGCTTATTTAAATTAGTTTCAAAACTACTGTACTGCATATAAGCACGTTCAACTTGTTCCTCGATAGATTCATAACGAGGAGGTAGCAAGCCCATTAAATTAAAACTTTGCCTCTCTCTTGCCGTAAAGGCACTGCCTTTATTTAAAAGAGGTGTTTCTAGAAGTGTTGGACCAGCATAAGGAATATAAAGAGGGCGTTTAATGTCAGTAGTCATAAAGGTGTATTTACTTCGCTATCGATTCTATGAATGTTAAAAATTCATCAGGTGAATAATTTAGAACCAGTATAGACGAACTAGAGCCTGCAAAAAAGTAAATCTCTATCATTAATAGATATGACAGATTAAAGTGGTTTTTTACCCAAAAAAATTAATAAAATTTGCCTTTGCTAAAAAATCAGATGAAACCAAAGTGCATCAACTATGAACATTAGCACTAACCATAAGATTAATAGTCTAGCTCTTCGGCAAAATTGACAATCGGTGTGCCACAATTTTTCTAATGTTTTTTTCAAAGCTAGATGCCATTGAGTGAAAAAAGGTGAATAATAACGATAATTTATCATATTCATCTATGCCCAGACTACTTTAACAGAAATGAGAAGCCATATTCATATCAAAGTAGCATAGATATAAACGGAGCATTATTATTACTATGGATTTTTCACCAGAGAAAAAAGAAGAATTAATTACTAAACTACAGCATTACTTTTCTAGGGAGCTAGACCTCGAACTAGCACAATTTGACGCAGACTTTTTACTCGACTTTATTTGCAAAGAATTAGGTGGGCATTTTTATAACCAAGGCTTATATGATACCCAAGCACTATTATCACAACGCTTAGAAGTTATTACTGACGATTTATTTCAATTAGAAAAGCCAACATAACCCAAACTTATACCAGTTTCATTAATTAAGCGACCTACTTTATACGCAAGAAAAACAATCAAATACAAGACCAACCTATAAACATTACAAAACATACCAACACCCTTTAGGTCGGCCTTTAGGCCGTCAATTACAGCTGATGGGCTGAAGCCCAGCCTACAAAAAAAATAACAAATATAAGACCAACCTATAAACATTACAAAACATACCAACACCCTGTAGGTCAGCCTTTAGGCCGTCAATTACAGCTGATGGGCTGAAGCCCAACCTACAAAAAAATATGACAAATATACGACCAACCTACAAACATTACAAAACATACCAACACCCTGTAGGTCGGCCTTTAGGCCGTCAATAACAGCTGATGGGCTGAAGCCCAACCTACAAAAAAATATGACAAATATACGACCAACCCACAAACATTACAAAACATACCAACACCCTGTAGGTCGGCCTTTAGGCCGTCAATTACAGCTGATGGGCTGAAGCCCAACCTACAAAAAAATATGACAAATATACGACCAACCCACAAACATTACAAAACATACCAACACCCTGTAGGTCGGCCTTTAGGCCGTCAATAACAGCTGATGGGCTGAAGCCCAACCTACAAAAAAATATGACAAATATACGACCAACCCACAAACATTACAAAACATACCAACACCCTGTAGGTCGGCCTTTAGGCCTTCAATTACAGCTGGTGGGCTTATCGGTAATTGCTCCTACATTAACCTACTACCGCCATCCATGGCGACAAAGCCCAACCTACATAAAGGTGATACTTTTTCTTAATATCTAACCTATGAAACTAAGTTAAGGTTAGCTAATAACAGACAATGATCTTTGATCTAAATCGTACCAATTTATTATAATAAGTCTTATCATAAGCACAAATCTTTTGAGTCTAGTAGCCATGATGCAAATTACCGATCTTAAACAAGAACAAAAAACGCCCCCGTTGTTACGCTTAGGTTTCCGTCCTTTCTTTTTATTCGGCAGCATATTTGCCGTATTTTCAATACTGGTGTGGATACTATTTTTAGACGGTAGTGTTACCTTTTCGCCTTTTGGTGGTTCATTTTGGTGGCATATTCATGAAATGCTATTTGGTTTTTTTATTGCCATTATTGCCGGCTTTCTTTTAACCGCTGTGCAAAACTGGACTGGCATGCCCGGTGTCAAAGGGAAAACACTGTTATTGTTAGTTGTTATTTGGGCATTTGGGCGTTTGGTTATGTTCGTGCCAGAGTTATTAGGACAAACTATATCATCTATTATCGATATAAGCTTTTTACCACTAGTTGCTTTTATTTTAGCTAAACCTATTTGGGCAATAAAACAGTATCGCAATTTATTTTTTGTTCCCTTGCTCATCCTATTTTCACTTATAAACATACAAATGCATATAGTGGTATACTCTCCTGAGTTAGTGACACTCAAGTCTTCAGGCTATGCTGGTGTAATGATGATCACCTTCTTAATTTCGGTTATGGCTGGTCGAGTAACACCAATGTTTACCGCAAATGGTACTAAAACAGCAAAAGCGAGCCCTAGCCCTGTGTTAGACAAACTAGCCAACGGTTCAATTGCCGTCTTAGGTTTACTACTCATACTCACTCCTTTTTTCTCAGTAAATACAACAGTATTTGGTGTGATTGCTATATTTGCAGGTATAGCACAATTGTCACGTCAGTTTAAATGGCGCCCATGGATTACCTTTAACGTTGCCTTATTGTGGTCATTGCATAGTGGCATTTTACTATTAGGTATTGGTTTAATCGTACTAGGTGCAAGTTATATAGTTGGCGGTTTAGCGCTAAATCATGCGTGGCACTTACTCACTATTGGGGCAATGGCAACAACTGTGCTTGCTATGATTGCTCGCGTATCGTTAGGGCACACAGGGCGAGCATTAGTACCACCTAAATTAATGTCAGTTGCTTTTATTGGGCTTATTATTTCAGCGCTTGTTCGTACATTTGCACCATGGTTATGGCCCGAGCACTACACGCTAATGATTAATATTGCTGGCTACACTTGGATTGCTGCATTCATGATATTTGTGTTCTTTTATGGCCCCATGATGCTTACACCTAGAGTTGATGGCCGCCCAGGCTAACATAACACGTAAGGAGAGTTTGCCGTGCACGCAGTTTTTTTAGATCAACACACCTTCAGTGAGCAAGTGTCCTTTACTGTCATTGAAGCACAAGTTGATCAATTTACCGGCTACCCACTTACCAACACAGAGCAGGTGCTAGCCCATTGCCAAAATGCCGAGGTAGTAATTACTAATAAAGTGGTACTGACCAAAGAAATACTTTGCCAGCTGCCAAAACTATCACTTATTTGTATTGCTGCCACAGGCACTAATAATGTTGACTTACTTGCTGCCAAAGCCCAAGGCATAGCGGTTGCAAATGTTAGTGGTTACTCTACCCCCTCTGTTACCCAGTATGTTTTTTCTCAAATATTGGCCCACTTTAGTAACATTTCTCAGCATCATAACAATGTTGCACAAGGAAAGTGGCAGCAACATCATTCATTTTGCTATCACGGCATTGGCAGTACTGAAATTGCAGGTAAAACACTTGCCATTATTGGTTATGGTGCATTAGGAAAAAGTGTTGCCAAAGTCGCACAAGCTTTTGGTATGAAAGTCATTGTTGCCGAGCGACCTAAAGCAGCAAAAATTCGTGACAACAGAGTAAGCTTTACCTGTGCACTAAAACAAGCAGATATTGTTTCATTACACTGTCCTGAAAATGAAGACACTATCAACTTAATCAACAGTGAATCACTTGCGCTGATGAAGCCGACAGCTATGTTAGTAAACACGGCTAGAGGCGCTATTATCAATAATATGGCTTTAGTTAATGCGCTAAAAAACAAACAAATAGCCTATGCTGCTTTAGATGTATTAGATCAAGAGCCTCCGCGGCCAAATCACCCTTTATTACAACCAAATATACCCAATTTATCTATTACAGCTCATATTGCTTGGGCGAGCTTTGAATCACAGCAGCGCTTACTCGACTTAGTCGCTAGCAATATTGCCAATTACAAAGTAGGTAAAGCAGTTAATCGTATTATTTAAGGCGCGCTTTTCCTATTATCAAGTTTTCTATGATATTCATAGACTTTTAGCTATTAGCCTTTTATGATTTAAGACATTATTGAAATAAATTTTTAAGAGAAAATAGATGAAAAAGCTTTGTTTTATCTTCGTTTTTACTTGCATTGCACTAATTACAGGTTGTAATGGTAGTTCAGGCGAAAACACAACTGTAGACGGTGATAAAGCCGTTGTCGCTTACTTGCAACTATCCATTCTCAATGCAAACAATCAAGTTCAAAATAGCTTTGATCAACAAAGCACGATAACCCTTCAGGCAAAAGTGCTTGATGATAAGAATTTACCTATTAGTAATCGGCGGGTTAACTTTAGTGCTGACTTAGGCCTACTTTCCACATCTTCAGCCTTAACCAATAGTGAAGGTATTGCAGCAATCACTATAACCAACCCTGAGTCTATCTTAAGTGCAGGTACTGCATCTGCCAGCATAGAGGCACTTAACGACACTATCGACTATGAATTTATTGACAATAACCCCACGGCAGGCACACCCAACTTGTCGATAAAAATGACAGTAGATGGAAGTGCCAATAACCAATTTAACACCGATAACACAGCAACAATTAGCGTTACACTCACTGATAATAACAACCAACCTATTGCAGGTGAGTTAGTGACTTTTACCGCTGACATTGGCCAGTTAGAGGCAACCTCTGCACTTACAAATGATAATGGTTTGGCATCAGTAAGCTTATTAAGTGATGGTATAATAGGTGCAGGAGTAGTCATAGCCGCCCTACAAGAAAACAGTGACGTTAGCGCTCGAATGAATTACGCAATAATTGCTGCCGATACTACAACTGAAGGTAATATTCGTATTGGTTATCTTGATGATAATGGTGACTTTACTGAAGGAGAAGTAGCAACGTCAATTGCTAATAACACCATTAGCGCCGGCGGCACATTAGGTGTTCATGTAGATCTAGTTGATAGCAATAATCAACGTATTAACTCTCCAACCCCTGTTACCTTTACATCAAATTGTGTCAGTAACAGCAATGCAACAATTGATGAAACCGTTATAACCATCAGGGGGAAAGCAAGCGCTACATTTGAAGATATAAATTGTGCCGGTGTAAGTGGTACCGACGATGTAATTGTTGCTTCTATTAACAACAACACCAATATTGCTTCGCAAGTGATAAGTATTCAAGGCGAACAATTAGGCTCAATAGAGTTTGTCTCTTCAAGCCCTAACACTATTGTATTAAAAGGTAGCGGTGGCCAAGAAACGTCAACATTAACTTTTCTTGTAAAAAGTGAAATAGGGAATGTCATACCTCAACAAAATGTGAAGTTTAGTTTAGACACTAGTGTTGGTGGCATAAGTTTAAGTCGCACTGAAGGCTTAACCAATAGCCAAGGTCTCATTACTACACAAGTAGTTGCTGGTACTACACCAACGGTTGTAAGAGTTACAGCTACCGCAACAATGACAAATAGCAATACCACCATTCAAACACAATCGAGCGAATTATCAATAAATACCGGTTTACCAGAGCAAAGTAGCTTTACTATTGCAGCCAGTATCCTCAACCCTGAAGCAAGTACGATTGGTGAAAAGTCAGTGATTACCGCATGGTTAGCTGATAGTTTTAATAACCCAGTTGCAGACGGAACAGATATTAACTTTACCACCGAAGGCGGCAGTATAGAGGCTACTTGTCAAACATTAGGCGGAAGTTGCTCAGTAGAGTGGACCTCAACGGGTGCATTATTTGATGATCATCGAAGCACAATTTTAGCGACGGCCTCAGGCCACGAAACCTTTTTTGACACTAATGGCAATAACACTTTTGATGAAAATGATGGCGCTGCCATAACCAATGATGCAGTTTCCTCAGGCTTTGGTCGTCAATCGCCGTTGGCCTCTGGCTTTGTTGATATGTCAGAAGCATGGCGAGATGATAATGAAAATCAAATCAAAGACGCCAATGAAGTTATTTTTATTGATGATAATGGCGATGGTAGCTTTAACGCACCAGACGGTAAATTTAATGGTCCACAATGCAGTGGAAGCTTGTGTAATGCTAGCGCTAAAAAATCAACGCTACGTAAGGCTTTAGTATTAATTATGTCGAGTGCGCACAACCCTAGTTATATTTTATCAAGTGCAGATGAAGCAACCACCTATCAAAGCTCTGCAGGTGTTAACAGTAATTTACCGCAAGTAGCAGACGGTACCACATTAACGTTAAAGTTTCGATTTGCTGATAGCGCCTTACAAACATTACCATTAGGCACAACAATTTCAGTATCACTTGAGGGTGGCACATTAAAAGGCACAACGAGCTATACTGTTGGCAACACCAATGCCAGTGGTTATCAAGCGATGTTATTTGCTATTGAAAATGAAGCCGGCAATGCCCCTCAAACAGGGCAGTTACTCATTTCAATTGAAACACCAAACACCGCAGCAAACATAGTGGTTAATAAAGCAGTACCTTTACCTTAAGTTTCCAATTAATACATAAAAATTAAAAGGCCAAGTTAATCAATTAACTTGGCCTTTAAGTTTTTCGCCATGAAATTATGCCGCAGCAAATAAAGTGTAGTTATACCAAACAAATCGCTGTAAAAATGCACTGCAAAGATCAACAGCCCTAATACAGGTTAAAACCACTGGTCTTTAATTTTACCATAATGAAAAAATCCCCACTGCCCCACACGCCTTAAAGGCGCAAATGGAAAGGTAGGTAAGGCTTTATTATAAAGCGGTAAATCAGGCACTGTTTTACCTGCTACTTTTTCTGCTAACCTTTTACCTGCTTGCACAGAGAAAGATACACCACTTCCGCAATACCCCATCGAATAAAACACATTGTTTTGTTGATTTTGATATATATGAGGTAAGTCATCCAATGCCATGCAAATCCAACCTGACCACGCATACGCGATATTAACTGCCTGTAAAGCGGGGAAACTAGTTTTTAATACTGACAACAAACGGTTTGCATAATAAGGATCTTCAGCCGATTTTCCGGTAATTGCGCCTCGTCCACCAAATAATATCCTATTATCAGGTAACTTACGGTAGTAGTACTTTAACTCTCGTGTATCCATTACCACATTATTAGTTAAAAAATTGCTCGCGGCAATTTGCTCATCAGACAATGGTTCGGTCACAATAATTTGTGATAATACAGGGAGAGTTTTATTAGTAATTAATGGGTGAAATCCCTTGGGAGTATAACCATTTGTTGCAATAACAACTTTATCGGCAGTAACAATACCATTAGGGGTAACTAATCTATGCTGAGCTGAGGGTCTAGTTTTGTTTGAGCCACTTTGTGTTAACCAGTGTTCAACGGGGGAACCTGTATGTATTTGTACGCCGGCATTTCTAGCAAAGGTTTGATATCCCCAAGCGAGCTTTAAAGGGTTTAAGCCAAAACCATCTTGATAACGGATAGCACCAAAAGCATTTTTATCCGCCATGTACTCTTGATGTAATTGTTCTCGCGATAATATTTGAACATCATAGTTAAACATTTTTTGTTGAAGCTTAGCTAAAGTAACTAAGTCATTAAACTTATTAGCTTTATGCGCAACCTTTATATAACCTAAAGCTTGAGGATCACAATCTATCCCTTCAGCAATTAGCGAATTAACCGTCGAAACACCTGAAGCCATTTCATTGTAAATACCGCGCATTACCTCTTCACCCCATTGCTTTTGCATGGTGGTAAAAGATTTACGTCCAGACGATTTTAAAATAAAGCCTGCATTTCGACCACTACAACCCCAAGCGGTTTGATTAGCTTCAAGTACATGCGCTTTAATACCATGCTCTCTTGCAAGATGCAGTGCACATGAAAGCCCTGTGTAGCCGGCACCAATAATAGCAACATCAACCGTTATATCTTGAGTAATAGGTCCATCGTCTGAGGGTGCAGTGCCTGATGTTTCAGCCCAATAACTATTTGGGTAAGGTTGAAAACAACCTGGAGATTTATCATGGAGCGGATCGTACATAAAATACCAAAATAATAACTAAACAAATATTTACATGGTGCTACATTATCTTAGTAAAGATTGATAAGCTATCACTCTGATTAAATTTAGATATAAGATGATTACTATCACTATGCTTGTTACCACCGAAAATCATGAACACAACATTAATTACCGAGTAATGTCTCCTGACGACTTTTATGCGGTAATTACGCTTGCTACTGATGTTCATGGCGAAGGGTATATTGATCCACAAAGCATAACTAAATGGTTTAATAGAGGCCTCCTTAACAACATTAATGCAAGCTTTGTTGCCTATCATAACGAAGTACTCGTGGGGTTTCGTTTAACATTTGCATGTGACACATGGTTAATCGATCAATGGTGTACTCCAGATCTATGGGAAATACCCACAGATAAAGTATGCTACTTTAAGTGCAATACCGTTGATGAAAATTTTCGTGGGTATGGAATTGGTTCACAGCTGCTAAAACTCTCAATCAATGCTGCTAAACAGCAAGGTGCCTTGGCAGGTATTAGTCACTTATGGCGAGAAAGCCCTGAAAATAGTGCGGTTAATTATTTTAGTAAATGCGGTGGAGAATTAATTAAAGATCACCCTGATCGTTGGAACGAACTAAGTCAACAGGGTTATTGTTGTCCTATTTGTGAAGATGATTGCCACTGCACCGCTGCAGAGATGATCATAAGATTTTAAGCGCTGGGTTCTTATACCAAGCATTGATGGGATCTGGAACTCGGGATAATGGATGTACGTTTAATGCAGATACGCATAAAAATCGTTACTTTGGTGTACTTAGCTTAGCCCGAATTCAGGTTATACCAGTTTCATTAATTAAGTGATCTATTTTATACGCAGTGAAAACAGTCAAATACAAGGCGTTTATTTTCATAACTAGTTGTTCAGGGCAATTATGCTCCTGCATTGCTCACATAAGCTACATCCTTGTAGCGATAATTATAAAATAAATAACGCAGTAGTTGACTGTTTTAGCCAGTAGAAATGATCACATAGTTAGTGAGATTGGTATTATTTAATCGCTACCAAATAAATCTCGCGTATACACCTTATCGGCTACATCGTTGAGCACATCAGACATACGATTTGACACTATCACATCGGCAATATCTTTAAATTCTACTAGGCAGTTAACTACCCTTGCCTCTTTATAACTGTCAACAGCTAGCTCAGGCTCATAAATTATCACTTCAACCCCTTTCGCTTGAAGCCGTCTCATCACCCCTTGAATAGACGAAGCTCGAAAGTTGTCGGATCCCGCTTTCATTATCAAACGATAAATACCCACCACTTTCGGTTGTTTTTTAATAATAGAGTCTGCAATAAAGTCTTTCCGAGTATTGTTAGCTTCTACAATCGCGGTGATCATACTGTTAGGAACATCGCGATAGTTAGCAAGCAGCTGCTTGGTATCTTTAGGTAAACAATAACCACCATAACCAAACGACGGATTATTGTAATGCGTACCAATACGAGGGTCTAACCCTACACCTTCAATAATTTGTCGACTGTCTAATCCATGAGATTCTGCATAACTGTCTAACTCATTAAAATAGGCAACACGCATCGCTAAGTAAGTATTCGCAAATAATTTAGTTGCCTCCGCTTCGGTCGAACGTGCGAACAAAACTGAAATATTTTTCTTTATCGCCCCCTGCTGTAACAAGGCTGCAAACTGTTTTGCTTTTTCGCAATTACCACCAACGATAATACGAGAAGGGTATAAATTATCGTAAAGTGCTTGGCCTTCACGTAGAAATTCAGGCGAGAAAATAATGCGCTCTGTTTGATATTTATCTTTCATACTGCGAGTAAAGCCAACTGGTACAGTTGATTTAATTATCATTACCGCATTCGAATTAATTGATAAAACATCTTCAATAACAGCCTCAACAGACGAAGTATCAAAGAAATCTGTTTTAGGGTCATAGTCAGTCGGTGTTGCAATAACAATAAATTCTGCGTCCTTATAAGCTAACTCTTTATCTAACGTAGCTTTAAGGTGAATAGTCGGATCAGCTAAGTAATTCTCTATTTCAGTATCATGTAGCGGGGAAATACGTTGATTAATTTTATCTACGCGCTCTGCAACAATATCTAATGCAATAACATCGTTATGTTGCGCTAACAAAAGTGCATTTGAAATCCCAACATAGCCAACACCAACAACAGTAATTTTCATTCAAAACTCTTTATAAACTTATGCAAAATAGATTAAATGCATACACACAAGTGATGCAATACCAGCAGCAATATCGTCAATCATAATGCCAAAACCACCATGACAATGCTTATCTAAATAAGAAATGGGCCAAGGTTTAAAAATATCGAATATGCGAAATAAAATAAACCCAACTAACACAGAGTGCCATGACCACGGGATCATAAACATAGTAATTAAATAACCGACTATTTCATCCCAAACAATCGCGGGGTGATCATGCACCCCCATGTGTTTTGCGCCTTTGCCACAAATATAAATACCTATTACTGCCAGAAATAACACTATCGCGGCATAAGTAATTACAGACAAATCAGACATCAAATAAAATAAAGGAATAGCCGCTAAGGTACCAAATGTACCTGGTGCTTTGGGAGCTAAACCACTACCAAAGCCTAAGGCTAAAAACTGAACAGGATCAGATAAAGTAAAGATCGCTTTGCTCTGCTCTTTCGCTTTTAATTGTGCGTTTTTTTGCGGCTTAGTCATTTTTTGAAAAATGCTCGAAACCTTTAACCTTAATGGCGGCAGGCTTACTATTTAACGTTGTCGTGATTTTTTCACTCGGGTTAAGTTGACCAATACAAGTAAACTTAACTCCCGTATCAGCTAACGCAATTTCTAAACCCACTTTTTTATCTTCTGAAACAGCAAAAAGTAGCTCGTAATCGTCACCACCTGCTAATGCCATTTCAATCGCTTTTTCTTGACCTAGCGCAGCCACAAGAGACTCAGATAAAGGCAAGTTTTCAAGCACAAGGTTAGCACCCACTTTTGAAGAGCGGCACATGTGAGTAAGATCAGCCATTAATCCGTCAGATATATCAATCGCTGAAGACGCATAACTTCTTAGTGCCTGGCCAGCTAAAACACGTGGTGTTGGAAAGTCTAAGCGCTGCCTCACTTTATCAAATATCGTTTTATCTAGTTCTTTTTTACCCAAAATATGAGCCAAGGCTAAAGCAGCATCACCTAACTCACCAGTTACATAAACCCAATCACCTGATCTAGCACCAGTTCTTAGTAACTCTTGACCTACAGGGATTAAACCTTGAGCCGTTACCGTAATACTTAACGGTCCTTGGGTTGTATCACCGCCAATAACCTGAACATTATAATATTCACAAAGATCAAATAAGCCGGTACAAAATTCATCAACCCAATGCTCATCAATTTGAGGCAAAGTAATGGCGACTGACACCCAACTTGGCTCTGCGCCAATCGCTGCCAAATCAGACAAATTAACTGCGATTGCTTTGTGGCCAATAGCACGAGGAGAAGTATTTACAGGAAAATGTACACCTGCTACTAACGTATCAGTAGCAACAGCAATATTTTGTTTTTCTGAAGGAATTACAACAGCGCAGTCATCACCTACACCCAATAAAACATCTTTGCGTTTCACCGCTTGTTCAGTAAAGTAGTTCTTTATTAATTCAAATTCTTTCATAATTTTTCTATTGTTAACCACTACCACTTATCAATAAATAGCAATAATAGCTTCATCCTTAAAATGCAAAAGGCGTACTCAAAGGTTACGCCTTATTTATCCATCTACTATAAAAACACTTGATTACTCTAACGCTGAAAAAGCAGTTTAAAGCAGAATATTAAATAACCAATTGCGCTTATTCTTCTGGACGAATACGTTTTACCGTTTTATCCAACACACCATTAACAAATTTATGACTGTCATCAGCCGCAAATAATTTAGCTAATTCAATCGCTTCATTGATCACTACACGGTAAGGCACATCAAGGCAGTCTTTTAATTCAAAAACACCTACACGTAAAATGGCTTTCTCAATATGGTCGATTTCAGCAATTGGGCGATCTACAAACGGTGAAATTTCAGCGTCCATTTCGCTAACACGTGAAGTAACACCACGAAATAGTTGCTGAAAGTACTCAATATCAAAACGGCGCTTAGCATTTTCAGTCAAAAAATGTACTTCAACATCGGTAACAGAGTTATTACTCATTTGCCATGAATAAACCGCTTGAACGGCTAATTCACGAGCTTTTCTTCTTGGGGTTGGTTTCACAAGCTGCTCCAAATAAATTTGCTATTATAATTGTGCTAGCACATTAACCATTTCTAATGCACTAAGGGCAGCTTCACCACCTTTATTACCTACTTTAAGGCCAGCACGATCAATGGCTTGTTCAATACTATCGGTAGTAATAACGCCAAATGACACAGGAATCTCTGAGTCTAAACACACTTGCGCTAGCCCTTTATTACACTCACCAGCAACAAAATCAAAATGCGGAGTACCACCACGAATTACCGCACCAATAGCAATAATTGCATCGAATTTACCACTATTAGCCGCTTTTTTTGCAACAAGTGGCAACTCATATGCGCCTGGCACTTTAATTACAGTAATGTCATCATCTGCAACATTGCCATGACGAATAAGGGTATCTACTGCGCCTTCAAGTAAACGATCAACAACAAAACTGTTAAAACGAGAAACAACAATGGCAAACTTTTTGCCCTTAGCGTCGAAGTTAGCTTCAATAACATTCATCTATAAATACCTACGATTCTAAAATTGCCGCGATTCTAACAAAAAAAGCGCGATTTAGGTACTGGTTTGTGACGTTAACTGATGAAAATAAAATGGGCTAGAATGAAATAGTTCCAGTGTATACTGTTCAATATGTCTAATTACGGTAGAATTACCCATAGTATAAAAAGGCCATGAGATTATTAATGAAAATATATTTGTCTTCCAACCAATTACCTGAATTAGCCAATCACCTTCCAAGAGAAAGACATGAAATTCTTATAAGAGCAGAGCAAAAGCTAACCGTGCCTGAAAAGCTCATATTAAATTTATTAAAATTATTAATGTTAGTGCCACCCTTTTTATATTTAGCAAGACAAGAATGGCTAATGTTAACAATTGCACTAGTAGCTACTTTATTTATTAAGTTAACAATATTCACTCCCATTAAATTAGCTTTTTGTAGAAAACACATCGTCAACATGAAGTAAATAAATGCCAATTTGAGTTATTTAAATAACCGGCTTGCTGATTGAATATCAGACAGCATCCGTGCTTTGGCCGCTTAATTATTAGTAATAAATGCCTTTACTTTGGTAAATAAACTGGTGGTTTTATTGGCTATGCTGCTGGCTTTTAACTTAGCTTCTACGGTAATACTGTCATAAACGTTATCAATATCGGCTAACACTAGTTCAAAGTTATTATTATCTAAGGTAAATACATTACTGGCTAAACCCAAAGTAGTAGTTTGGGCAAGGTAGCTATTA
This sequence comes from Thalassotalea piscium, assembly GCF_030295935.1. Lineage (NCBI taxonomy): Bacteria > Pseudomonadati > Pseudomonadota > Gammaproteobacteria > Alteromonadales > Colwelliaceae > Thalassotalea > Thalassotalea piscium. The sequence goes on along the minus strand of NZ_AP027362.1, from coordinate 877,388 downwards.
ATATCTTTAGCCCCTATACGATAGTCAAACTCAACCATGTGATAACCGCACTGATAGAGCTGTTCAACATCAACAGACTTATTCGGGAAATAAATACGACTCAATTTAACAAAGGGCTGAATAGCTAAAAATTCAGCTTCAGCAAGTACATCTCTCACATTCGACAAAGTCTCGTAACCATCAGCATGGCGAATCACCGTAAAACGAGTGCTATTAAAGTAACTATACTCTCCTGTACTACTTTGTTGCTGCTTTAGCAAAGTAAGTAAATGTCGCACACTTGCTTCACTGGTTATGTCATCTTTGAGTTCAATATATAAGATTTGATCAGCCTGTTTCAGTATTGGGTTAGCAACAACCTCAGCAAAAAGAGTGCCTGAGGTTGTTATGTCGTGACTAATTATGGGTTGTTCAGCATTTGAAATAACCACGTCAAGCTCAATAATGTCTGCACCACTTTTAATGGCAGTGTCGATAACTGCGAGCGTTTCATCGCTACTATTTTCAACATAGCAATTATGACAACTTATTCCTACAGGGTTATTGGAATAATTAAAAGCAGAAAAAGGTTGTGCAAGCCCGGAGAAAAACACATTGCCTTGTTCAACCGCTGGCACAGCATCAATGCATGAAAGCTCTTTATGTTCTTGATTACACGCCTGTAAACTAAATACCGCAACAACACCTAATATAATACGACTGGTTTTAATCATTCACTTATTCATTTCTAATTTACGTTCACTTTCTAGTATTATTTACATAATTTTGCCTGTTGGGCAATCAATACCGCGGTTAAGTATGCTATTTACTATGAAAACAGTATAATTTCGTTTCTTCCTATATTAAAATTACCTGTTTATTAGTTCGCTGTTAGTAATATAGCAATTAAAGCATATTTACTAATTATCAACTTTAAATTTCACCCTAACAAATAAGGAAATATGCGTGCGAGTAATCACTTTTGGAACGTTTGATGTTTTTCATGTCGGGCATGTAAAAATACTTGAACGCGCTGCAGCACTAGGAACAGAACTTATAGTCGGCGTATCAACCGATGCACTTAACTACTCCAAAAAGCAGCGCTATCCAATTTATGAGCAATCTCAACGCGCCTATATTATTAACAGCTTAAAATTTGTAACTGAAGTTTTCTTTGAAGAGTCACTTGAACTTAAACGAGAGTACATAAAGCAACATAAAGCGGATATTTTAGTGATGGGTGACGACTGGCTTGGAAAATTTGATGAGTTTAATGACATTTGTAAAGTGGTTTACTTAGAACGAACACCTTCAATTTCTACTACCGAAATTATAGAAATCGTTAAAGCAATATGAATGCAAACGGCTTAAAAGCGAATATATCTTGGTTGGCGATTATTAAGGTCGTTAACATACTTCTCCCGTTAGTTACCTTGCCCCATTTAACCTCAACTCTAGGTGTTGAGTTATTTGGGGTTATTGCTATTGGGTTTGCGATTCAGCAGGTTGTTATTGCTATTTGTGATTACGGTTTTTCAATATTAGCCCCTAAATTAGTAGCGGAGAATCAAAAAAAATACGGCTACTTAGGCAAACTCCTCGCCGCAATAACCTTAATTAAATTATTATTTTTTATCGTTATTGGTCTAATAACTTTACTTATTTTAAACACTGTCGCCACAACCAATAATTACTTTACTATTTGGGGCTTAATGTTAGTGCCTGCACTGTTACAATGCTTGATCCCGCTTTGGTTCTTTTTAGGTGTTGAAAAGATGGTTAATATAACCATCATTAATATCATTGAACGTTCATTGTATACCCTACTTATTTTTACATTAATTAGTACCAGCTCAGATGCTAGTCTAGTACCCAAAATAATGATATTTTCCCAGGGGCTAGCACTAATATGCTCTATTTATTTAATATTTAGGTTTCCAATAATAGTTTCTTTGCCTTCAGTTATTTACCTTAAACAGCTTATTGTACAGGGTTGGGGGTATTTTTATTCTCGGTTAACCATGCTGTTATTTTCAAAGTTTAACGTAATTATTGTGGGTGCTTCGCTTGGAGAGGTAGAAGCTGGATTATTTTCATTAGCTGAACGAATATATAACGCCGGTCGCTCAATGGTGTCGCCATTAACTGATGCTCTGTACCCTTATATGGTTAAAACCCATAATTGGGGACTCGCGACTAAAATTGTTAAATACGCCACGTTATTTGGCATAGTTAGTATTTTCATTTCATTTATTATCTCTGATTGGTTCTTTGTGAGCCTATTCGGTTCAGAGGTATATTTACAGTCAGCGCAGCTTTTCAATATTTTAATATTTGCATTCGCATTTAGTCTTATTTCAATGCTTATTGGTTACCCCGTATTAGGCGCTGCTGGCCAGGCGCATTATGTGAATAGAAGTGTTTTATTGGGTGCTACATTACATATTCTTGTGATAAGCATTTTATTTCTAAGTAATACCTTATCTAGCCTGTTACTTGCCTCATCTTTAGTAATGACTGAATTTTTAATTTTAGCATTCCGACTCTATTATTTACGTAATGCAAACCTACTTGGCACAGCAAGTAGTAAAAGCAAAGAGTTATCAAAATGAAATCTGCATTTTTACTATTGTTAAAGTGGCTTATTTATCCTGTTGGTAAAGTATTTATCCGAGACAAAAATCTATGGGTGTTTGGCAGTAGACAAGGCCAGTTTGTTGATAACCCCAAGTATTACTTCTTACATATTGCTGAAGAAGAAAAAGCGATAACCCCTGTATGGATAAGTGAAGACCAAAACACAGTAACCTACCTTAATGAATGTGGTTATAAAGCCTATTATAGATGGAGCTTGAAAGGCGTTATTACTTCATTAAAAGCAGGTGTTTTTGTGTACGCGTTTGACGCTAACGACATTAACTTTTTTTGCTCTGCAGGCGCTAAACTAGTTAACCTTTATCATGGTATTCCATTGAAGAAAATTGAGTTCGACACTACTGTTGGCAACTCGCGCCGGGTATATCACCCGCACACACTTTATGAAAAAATATTAACTAAAATCAGATCTATGCCTAAATGGAAGCCTATTGATCTATTTCAACTCCCATCACCCGCCCTAAAAACAATACACGACGGCGCTTTTAACCAGCTTATAAAAAATTATCAATATGGGATTAACCCAAGGCTCGCACCGTTAGTAGATGCTTCAAATTTAAACAAACTAATAACCAACGATGCTTTAAAAGCAAAGTCGTGGGTAGAAGGTTACGACAAAGTTTGGATTTATATGCCTACATGGCGTGTTGGAAACCCAGATATTATTGAACAAGCTTTTCCAGATTTAGAAAAGTTAAACCAAGTATTGCGCCGTAAAAACATTTTACTTATTTTTAAAATGCATTTGTACAGCGATGACGTAATTAACAACTGCAGCCATATTAAGCTATTTCCGGCGAATATCGACGTTTATCCATTTTTAACAACAGTAGACGTTTTAATTACAGACTACTCGTCAATTGCCTTTGATGTATCGCTAATAAATACCCCTATTATTTTTTATGCTTATGATTTAACTGAATACATAGCAACATCAAGCGAAGGATTTTATTTTAACTACGACGACTTTACCAATCATGCTGCAATTTCAAACTTTAACCAACTCATTGATATTATAGAAACTCAACACTTACAAAATAAATGTGTGGGTAACGATATAAAACATGCAATTTGGTCACAAACCGAAAAGCTATCTGTGTTTGAAAGCAATACTAGACTGACAAAAGCAATTCAAAATTTATGGAACGTATAATGCCCAAAATATCCGTTATTTTACCTGTTTATAATGCCGAAAAATATATTGAAGAAGCGGTAAAAAGCATACTAAATCAAAGCTTTCACGATTTTGAATTTATTATTATTAACGATGGTTCAACAGACAATTCATTACTTTTATTACAGCAGCTTGCCAAAGAAGATCGTCGTATTATGCTAATCACGCGAGAAAATAAAGGGCTGATCGCAACATTAAATGAAGCAATTAGCCTCGCTAAAGCCGAGTATATTGCTAGAATGGACGCCGACGATATAGCACTGCCTTTGCGCTTAGAAAAACAATTTAACTATCTAACGCAACACCCAGATGTTGCGGTTTTGGGTACAGGCTATCGTTTTATGAGTGAAGCGGGTGAAGTTGGCCAGAAGCGCCGAACACTAACCTCATACGAAGATCTTAAAGCAAGCTTGTTTTTCGGTAACCCTATTGCTCACCCTTCAGTAATGATAAATTACAAACTGCTAGGTAGTAAATTAAAATATTTAGACGAATATAAAACGATAGAAGACTTTGAGCTTTGGTGCCGTATTGCTAAAGAACATAAAATTGAAAACTTAAAAGAAGTATTGCTACATTACCGACTACTGCCCTCTAGTATTTCAGGACAAAACATAGAAAAACAAATACTGTCTGCGGCGAAGGTATTAACACAACAACCGTTGTTGGAAGGCAAGAAAAACACAATTAAATTACTTCAAACCACATATTGCTATTCAATTAACTCAGCAAACTATATACAATTACTGCTCGCTTGTTTTAAATTAAACTGGATAAACTTATTCAACCCAAAAATAAATAAGCTAAATTTATTTAAGCGCAGTTTGTTTGCATTGCTGGCAGCCAGCAAAAAAAACTTACGGACCTAAGTAAATCGAAATAACAGTAACTTTTAGGCTTTTAAATGAGAATGCAATTACATGACCAGTAAAACTCTTACCCTTGCATTTGCCTGTATTGGAGAGCGTTTGCCGTCGCTACTTGAAAGCCTAACTTCAATAGAATCTCATGCACGCTTACACATTATTATTTTAGTGCAAAAGCCCTTAACAGACACCCTTAACATAGTAAGCGCCGCGACCGAAAACATTATAATTTTAGATAACATTGGTTTAAGTAAAAGTCGTAATGCTGCAATAACCAATGCCAACAGCGACTATATTTGGTTTTTAGATGACGACGTACAAATAACCAATCAAGATATTACCGCTGCATTAGCAATAATTGATAAAGGCAATGCCGATTTTTATCGCGTAAAGATTGGCTGTATTGAATGGCACGATAAAACCTTCAAAAAATATGAACCTATAAATAAACCAAATAAATTACACTTATTAAAAATTAGCTCTATAGAAATTATTGCCAATTTAAATTTCATCAAATCAAAAAGAATAAAGTTCAATGAGAGCATTGGTTTAGGAACTAAATATCAATGTAATGAGGAAAACAATTTTCTTATTGATGCTTGGGAACAAGGCGCAAGGTTTAAGTTTATTGATAAAGTTCTTATACGCCATACTTGTATTTTTGAAGGTAGGGTTTTAGCGACAGATAAAATATTTGAAATACGAGGCGCGACCGCCTCTCGTTACCATGTGTTTGGCATATTACTAATGCTAAGGTGGAGTGTTCGTTATCTTCTTAAAGAAAAGAAGCTCTCGTATATTCGCGCCCTTTTTAAAGGTTACTTCAAAGGCTATAATAACTATAGAGAAAATCCTAATAATACAACTGTAAAGTAAACTTATATTTTTCGTTAACAGTACTCGTTAGGATCTTTATAGTGATTTATCAATTAATTAAAAATACCTAATAAAATAATTCATATAGTGGTCTCTCGGTAGCAGTTAATTTAGCTTAACTGCTTTTTTGCTTTAACGAAAGCAAGGTACAACTAACAAAAATAAAATAAATCAGTTTCATATACGACACATTAAACATAATAAGCTCGCCCTTATAATGATACACGAACGATAAACCGATTATTGCCAGTATTAACACACCAATATTTTTCACATAAGGGCGGTTAATCACATAGTAATTAAACATCACCCATAAAAAACCAAAATAAATAACTAAACTGGGAAAAATACCAAAAATTAATGTAAAGCGCATAAAACCAGGGTCGGTATGCAAATAATAAGATCCGTCTGAGCCTGTATACTTACCATCACCCCAAAGAATTTGTAGTTCTGTTAGTGGAAAGTACATCTTATCTAGGGTATCTAATGACGAACGCCCAACATAACCAGCATAAAAGTACTTATGTAAAAATTGAAAGGCGTATTTATAATAACTAGTTACCACTTCAGTTAACGCTGGCACCGACATAATATAAATAATTAATGGGGTGATCAGCACTAAGCAGTAAAAACCCACTCTCATTGCGCCTGTAAAATAATGGCGAAAGCCTAAAGTAAAATAGTAAAAACCCAAACCAAATACAAAGCCTGCAATACTTGCCCTACCTGCCGATATGCCCGCAATGATTGTAACAAAGAAAATAATGACCTTAAGTATTAACGATTTATCCTGCCGATATTGGGCAAAATAAAAGTTCATGTAAAGACCAAGCGCCCCCATTATGGTACTAAAACTAAAGGCAGCAAAGCTAGTAAAACCAACCCCTCTAGCTCCGCCATACTCCTCCATTCTAGCCATTGTTGCTGCATCTTTAGTTAACCCTTGAATTAAATCACGTAAAGGAGCAATAGCCATCATTAGCCAAACAAATACAGCTTGTGTAATTAATACAACAAACACGATTTTAAAAATATTTTTATAACGGGCGTCTGCACTAACAACAATACACGCAAGCACAGACATACCGATATAAGCAAAGAGGTTATTTACCCAAGTTTTCACCATACTAATATCGTAAGTTTGATGAAAAATAGGGATCAAAAATGCTGATAACGCAGCAAGTAGTAAAATAATAATTGGGGAGTAAAAAACTTTTTGCTTTACTAATAACTTAACATTCGAAAACGAATTATTAACTAATAACAAAGACCCTAAAATTAACGCCAAACTCCAATAAGAAGAGTTGCCAATACCAGGAAGCCTAAATGCAAATAAGCTTGAAAACAATAAAAAGCCACACCATAAAATGGTAAGTGAGTTTTTTGAGATTCTCATAAAATATTAAAGTGTACGATTAAAAAAACGTATTAAAATCCAGCATACTGATAAAAAACCACCAATAATTCCGCCAGCTAAAACAATTAAAATACGATTTGGCTTAGATTTTTTTTCTGGGACAATAGCAGGTGAAATAGTTTTAAAAATATATTCTTTACGTGAGTTAGCCAACATAAGTATATTCGTTTGATCTTCAATCAATTGATAAAAAGACGCCTGAATACTGGTATTATTAACTTTTGACAGTGTTTCGTTTAAATAATTAATGCTCGCTTGTGCTTCAGAAATGTCGTCTTGCCTCATTTCTTCATTAATATCTTCAAGAATTAAACCAACCCACTCTACAGCAATATCAGGTGAATAAAACTCGATAGATAAATCGACAAAGCCATCTTTAGGATCAAAGTTCACTTCAAAAACCTCTAAAAATCTATCGTAAATTTCTCGTGGTGTTGGCTCTACTGTTTTCGGTGGTTTAACTTCTCGCACCCACTTTTTAGTTACCGTATTATAAATGTCTTCGTCGTAAATTAATTCAAAAGTATTAGGTGTACTAGCCTTGGCAGCCATTAATGGAACCACTAAATTATGTTTTTCAACAAATTGATTTATAAAGCGTTGAGATTTTAATATCTCTATAGCAATTAGCGTTTTATCTGGCCCTCTAGACTTACCTAGTTTTATACCGGCCATGCCGGCAATGCCACCTAAACTACTTGCAAGCCCACCTAACGCCCCTTGATCATCAGTTTTAGGCACAGTTAACACCTTTGCGGTGTACATATTAGGTAAACTTAACGCAATAGCGACCGCCACAGCAGCACAAACAAAGCCTGATACAATTATTAATATCTTACGGCGGAACAATTCAGCCCAAACTTGAGCTAAAGAAATTTCATCAGAAGTTGTGGTTAACATTTAGCTTACCTAATTTGTAGTTTTAAATATTATACCAACCTCACTAACTATGTGATAATTTCTACTAGCGAAAACACTTAATTAATGAAATAGGTATTACTGAAATCATTATACAATTTCATAGTGAAAATACGTATTTTTATCAAGAACATGATGAGTAAGTTAATATTAACTTTTAGTATCACATTCATTTATTTTTAATAGCGCCCTTAGCGCATAGTGACAAAAAACATAACTTGCCTTAAGCAAGTTAAGTTGCTCAATTTCTCGATACACCTGCCATATTTTTAACGCTTTTTTATATTTATTTCTAGAAAGTGAATTAGAAACAATACGATACTGACTTAACGGCTTATTATATATAACGGCATTTTTTCCTGTTTTTAATAGTTTTAACCATAATGCATAGTCTTGACCTGCACGAATTAAAGGCATTGTAATATCAGTAAAGGCATTCTTTCTAACAATGACAGTGCAACACCCCATTGTAGCTTTCTTTAAGAGCATGTCGTTATAGGAAAACGCACCTTTAAGTTTTGAATCAACAACCGTATTTAAAGTATTACCTAGCTCATCTATTAAGTAGTATGAAGTAAAAGACAGATCAGCATAATTTTTTTGCATAAAAGCTATATGTAATTCAAGTTTTTGGGGGAGCCAAATATCATCGCTGTCAAGAAACGCTATAAACTCGCCTTCAGACCTTATTATTGAGTTATTACGCGATACAGCAGCACCGCTATTAACCGCGTTTTGTAGAGGTTTAATGCGATTATCTTGTTGTGCAAATTCTTGTATTAATTGCCAAGACTCATCTGTTGAGCAGTCGTCTGTGATTAACCATTCCCAGTTTAAATATGTTTGGGCGATGATACTCTCGTAAGTAGCTCGAATATGCGAAGACGAGTTATACGACGGTGTAATGATAGAAACTAACATAAATACCTAATTCGCTGTGTTATTTTGTTCTTACTCGGTAAAAAATATTCTTTAGCCAAAATAAATTTGTATTGATAAAATAGGCTAACGATGAAAACACATTGCCCCTGTGCGTAAGCTTTATAAAGCTTAATAAACTGTACGGACTGTTAGTAAGTCTTAACTCTAAAAGCTTCATCGAGTCTAAATGGCGTTTATTCATTTTATTATGATGCTTATCCATAAAAATTTTATATCCGGCAATTCGTTTTGTATTATTTTCACTAATACGCTCACCGCCATGGTTAGAGTATAAAATATAGCTACAGTTTTTTAGCTTAAAACCATTACCAAACTTATCGACAAGCCTTACCCATGTATCATAATCTTGAAATGCTGGCATTGTTTCATCAAAGCCACCTATTGCTTTTAAATAGCTTGTACGTGTTAAAACTTGATTTCCAAGCACATCGTAATGTAATAAATTATCTAAGCTCACTTCGCCAGCATCGAAGTTACGGCTAATATCGCCTGCTGGTGTTCTTTCACAAATAGAAGCTGTTACACAAGAGTAACCCGAGCCAGTAAAATGTGTTACCAACTCTTCTATACGTGTAGGTAAAAACTCATCATCATCGTCTAATCCCGTTATATATTCTCCTTCGGCTATATTTATAGCTAAATTACGAACCGAACAAGCGCCTTTTGGCGTTTTGTTTTTAACATAACGAATGCGATTACTGTCAATGTAGGGCTTTATTTCGTTAAAGGTATTGTCTGTTGAGCCATCATCACCCACAATTATTTCAATGTTTTTATAACTTTGATTAAATACGGAATTAAGCGCCCGCAGCAATAACTGTGAACGGTTGTGTGTTGAAATATAAACACTAACTAAAGGTGTATTATCCATTTTTAAATGTTTGCTAATGTAATTCTAAATTAGCGTTTAACATATTAACCATAATATCCATCGTTAAATGCTCTGAGTAATTTGATAAGGCAAATTGGCGAGCATTAGCGCCCATAGTTCTGGCTAATTCTTGCTGTTCAATCATGTTTAACAGTGCTTTAGAGAATGCTTTGGGTGATTCACTTTCTACGATAAATCCGGTTTTTTTATCAACAACTACTTCAGGTAAACCGCCTATATTTGAAACTATACAAGCTCGTTCACAAGCTGCTGCCTCAACAACCGACACACCAAAACTTTCAATTCTGCTGCTAACAACAAATAAGTCTATTTGGTTAATATAATGATTAACTTGAGCATGGGGAACTGCACCGGTAATTTGGCAAACTTCTGAAAGGTTTAACCTAACAACTTGCTCTTTTAACTGGTTAGTCAACGCACCGTCACCGACAATAAGTAAACGTAGCTTTTCAGCGTAATCACTTTGTTGTTCGATAAGCGTTTGTCTTGTTAAGTTGAAGGCATTTATTAGTACGTCTAAGCCATATTTTTCTTCCATGCGTTTTACTACGCCAATGGTAATATGCTCTTGTGTAAATACTTTATGGATAGGAGAAAATTGCTCTAAATTAACACCAAATGGAGTAATGGCGATATCGCTAGCATCAGGAAAAATTTTACGTACTTGCTCTGCCATTGCATGACTAGTTGAAGCTAATTTAGCCGCACTTTTTAAGTTAGCTTTAATTAGCCATTTATGAAACCAACTCTTGTAAGGAAATTCGTATACATCGCTTCCCCAAATAGATAATACATAGCTAGGAATTTGAGCTAAATTTGCCAAAGTTCCATAACCACTAGCGTAATGAACATTGATAATGTCGGGGGAAATACTTTTGATCAAACGATTAAGGTGCAAGGCATTAAGTACATAACCTTTACCCCCCTTAAAAGGAAGCTGATGAACAATAACGCTTTCGCTTATAGGTTCTTGTAATTTATGCTGAGTAATTAAATGTACTTCAAAACCATAATTAATAAGCCCATTTACCCATTTAACTGTATGTACAACAGAAGCTGGTGCAATAAAGGCTAATTTTAAAAGTTTTGATGACACTATCTGTTATTCTCTACGGTTAACGTAATTTCACTCATTACAATACTATATAAATTACTTATTTTTAATATGAATTTCTACAAACGTCTCTTAACTAGGCGTTACGTAAATGATCATCAAACTTACTGAATATATTCGTAAACAAAACGGGATTTTATCTTATAGAAAGGCAAACAACCAGATAAAACCAGAAATATCCAAGAAATTAGTCAGCTTGCCAACGAATGTAGCATGAAAAGTATTCAGCTCACGGTTTTGAGATATTTGAGTAAGGTTAACTACTCCTTTTTTTGCTCAGTTCTTATCAAGTTATTAATTGAGAATATAATTTGGTCTTCTAGTTTACGCTCAGTGTTGAAGGTTTTATCGTGATATAACCCAAACTCTTGCACATTTTCGCGCCACTGTGTGGCTGATTTTGTTTGGTAATGGGCTCGAGATACTTCTTTATCATTAACAAATAAGGCCATGCCACCCGTGTTAAATGTTGTGCCTTCTGTTAACTCAATGCGTAAACGGTAAGTTACGCCCACTTGGATGAGTAATTCACCATTGTTAACTTGCTTCGTTCTACTTGGATCTGTGCCCCACTGAAAAGCGGAATCTTTATGACGAAGATATAACTTGTTTCCATACGACTTAACTTCAACCGTACTTATTGGCCGATTACCACTACGATTATTAGGATCAATTCTTATCCAGTCTTGAAAAAGTACCCACCAGTCTGGCGAATTGCTATAGTTGTATTGTTCTATTAAAAAGTCGAACGAATAGGTTACTATTTTACCTTCAACTGGCTTTGTATAATTTTTGTAACTCACCAGCGCCTTATTGCACCGCACTTGATCAGGAAAGCAAAAGGGATTAGTGCGGCTTTCAAAGCGGTAACTATTTTCTGATACTTTAGTTACCGTTCCACCGTAAGTAATGTCGTTAGAATAACTTTTAAGCAACCAAACACTATCGTCATTTTTAGCAAAACTTAAATAGGCAAAAACTAAACTAATAAACCCGACAAACAAAACGCTGCGCTCGCCTGCAAATAACCGAGGGTTGTATAAATTATTCAAGCTTACCTCTAATCTAATTCTGATTTTTTAATTGTAGGTCGGCATTTACGCCGTCAGTTAATTATACTTATCAATCATCATTAACTTATCTTAATCTTTGATGGGCTTATCGGTAATTGCTCCTGCATTCCCCTACTACCGCCATCCCTGGCGGCAAAGCCCAACCTACAATACCAAAAAACTTAACCTGTAGGTCGGCGTTTACGCCCTCAAAACAAACCATACTTATCAATCAACTTTAACTTATCGTAATACTTGATGGGCTGAAGCCCAACCTACAAATCAAATTCAACCTTGTAGGTCGGCGTTTACGCCGTCAAAATGCTGATTAGCTAAAACCCTACCTCTTGGTTAAGCTACACAGCGATAGTTACATTTATACTTGGAAATAAACGTTTATATTGATATTTAAGCGCAGCTTTCGCTTGCTCATCACCATGCACTATTTTTATTTTTTTAGGCTTTATCTTCATACGTTTAACAAAATTAACTAAATCTTTTTGATCGGCATGGGCAGAATAACCACTAATGGTATGAATTTGAGCTTTTATATCAATACGTTGACCATTAATATACACATAACCACCCTTCCCTCTAGATGAGTCGCCATAATATTGAATGTCACGCCCCAGTGTTCCTTGTGCTTGGTATCCTACAAAAATAACATCGGCAGTTTCATCATTTAAGAACTTTTCTAAATAATTAACAATGCGCCCACCAGAACACATACCGCTTGCAGCAATAACAATTGCAGGCTTGTTTCTGCTGGCTAAATAGTTAACCGTACGAATATGCTCATCGTGGGTGTCGATAGTAACTAGCTGTTCAAAATTAAGCGGGTGTCGTTGATGCTTAACCTTATTTAACGCTTCTTTATCCCACAAGGTTTTAAACTGTCGATACTGCTTGGTAAAATTGGCAGCCATCGGCGAGTCAACAATAACTTCTATCGATTGCCACACACCTTTATTAGGTAACTTATGGGCTTGATGAATAATATGCTCAAACTCATACAACAACTCTTGCGTTCGCCCAATGCTAAACGCAGGGATCAGCACTACACCATTGTCTTTAACAGCATGCTCTATCACCTGTTGAAGCTTGGCGCTACGTTGCTTACGGCTGTCGTGAAGCTTATCACCATAAGTAGACTCTATCACTAACACATCAGCACGATAAGGCGCTTTAGGTGCAGCAAGTAATGGTGCGTAGGGAGCGCCTAAGTCTCCTGAGAAAACAATACGCTCAGACTTTTTATCTACAACCTGTTTAAATGCACAATCAATCTCTACGTAAGCTGAACCAAGAATATGCCCTGCAGGCTGAAACTTTACCTTTACAGCCGCTATGTTTGACGAAGCCGCTGGTATAAACGGAATTTCAATCCAGTGTTTATAGGGTACAGACACTAGCTGTTGTTTTAATAACTTAAGGCATGCATCGATAATTTTTTGATTGCGTGTAACGCCTACTTTTAAGGCATCAGCTATTACTAAAGGCAATAAGCTTGCTGTGGCTTCAGTTGCATAAATAGGACCTTTAAACCCAGCGGCTAATAAGTAAGGAATACGACCAACATGGTCAATATGGCAATGAGTTACAATAAGCGCTTGAACCGAACTGATATCAAACTCAATGGCTAAGGCATTTTCGGTATCGCCGTTAGTGATTTCTGCCCCCTGAAATAAACCGCAATCAACCAAAAGTGAATTTTGTTGGTTAATAACTAACTGATGACAAGAACCCGTAACGCCACTCACCGCTCCGTGGTGTAAAATATTCATAAGTACTCCTTTACTATTTAATTTATTTGCAATGTTAAATTAAACAATTAAACAATTAAACACTCTATATTATTGATGGCCTGAAGGCCAACCTACAATACCAAACAGCTTAACCCGTAGGTCGGTGTTTACGCCGTAAAAATATTAATGTTACTGATGACCTTATCGGTAATTACTCCTGCATTACCCTACAACCGTCATTTTTGATGGGCTGAAGCCCAACCTACAATACCAAAAAACTTAACCTGTAGGTCGGCGTTTACGCCGTCAAAAATTGATAATATTTACTTCAGAGCTAATTAAAGAAATGTTGATAAAACTTACTCGTTATTATTTTCTTTTCGATTGTCTCTGGCAGCTTATATGATAGTGCAAAGTGTTGATATAAATCGCTATACCACTTAGTTTCAGCGCTATTGCTGTTTACCATTATCAATTGTTTTCCAATAAACTTTTCAATTATCTCAACTGAAGAATCTAACCTGTCAGTTCTTACGCATAGTACACTGATATTGCCATTACTAATTTGGCTATACCCTAGATCTTTATCAAATGCTGTGCTGTATATATCAATACCCGTCATTGGTTTAAATTCTTTTTCAAACCAATTAAGTGCATACAAATGATCAAACTCTTCATTATAAACTTGTTCAATTAAGTCTTTAGATTGAACGCGTGTAGACAGTGGTTTATTTCGCGTGCTTAAACAATTGGTATGTGCAGCAAACAAGTAAGCATCTAGATCATGAAAAAACATAGATAAATTACGACTCCGTGGTTCTCGTACAAGCGTAATAATCTTAGTGTGCTTTCTTTTTTTAAATGTCCACCTTAATAACGCTGAAAAAAATGCTTGTTCAATGCTATATATAAAATACCGCCATCCAAACTTGGCTAATCCTTTAACTCTTACTGGGCAAGTATGGTTTTTAAGATAAAACGCATGTATATGAATAGCGCCAGGAATTGAGTGTTCTAATGATGTAGAACCCACCTTTCCCATTTGATAGATAAAAATGGTATCAGGATCTGCATACTTAGCCACTAACGCTTGTTTTGCACTAAAATAAGCTTTAATTTTTTTTACTATATTCAAGTCTTTTTACCTTAGTTAAAACAATGAAACCTTTAACTTTTTAACAACAAAGTAGTATCCAATGCTATTGTTCATTACCATTGCAATTAAAACAGCTGTTGCAGCCCCTAGTGCACCATAAGTTGGCGTAAGACAAACCAATAGTAGAACAAGTAGTGTAACCGCTATTATTAAACTTAATCGTTGCTCCTTTTCATGGCCAGTCATTATCAATAATTGCCCAACAGAGCCAACAACTGTTTTAAAAAACAAACCAACAACTAACAATCGCAGGGTCAAGCTACCTGCAGTATATGCCTCTCCAAAAACCAATAAAATGTCTTTAGCAAAAGAAAATACAATTACCAACAACGGTAAGGTAAGTAGTATCATTAAACGAGTAGAGCTTCTATAAACATCTTGTAATTTAAGCCTAGTATTTCCTAAATGGATCTCCTTCGATAATTCAGCAAATCGTGGAGACAAAACGCTGTTAGCTGCCATTAAAATAAAAGTCAATATTAATGCGATGCGGCTTGTTGCAGCAAAAATAGCAACCTGCTCAGGCGAGCTTAAAAATCCAAGTATCACCGTTGCGCCATTTGTCATAATAGTAGCAAGAACAGCCACACCCCAAAGTAAATAACTACTTGTGAGTATATCTTGCTTAGCCGATAATTCAGTTGCAGTGGTTAATACAGGTAGTTTTCTGCGCCACAACCAGTAACTGATAATTGCGGTCAGTATTATTGACACACCATACATTAACGCTAACCCACTAAAGTTAATCACAGGTACAACCATTACCGCTAGCATCAACAAAAACACAAGCACTATCCGAGTTAATGTATTTAAAAATGCATATGTATGCATGCTTTTCAAGCCTTGAAAGCATTGAACAAAAACCACAGATACATTAATAAAAGGGATCAGAATTGCCGTAAAAGTGAAAGCAATCGCATAATTATAGGAAATAAACGTTATGTAAAATCCAAGCCATCCTAGCAACAAAATTCCCCCTGAAAATAACACAGCAAATTTTATCGTACGTGTTATAAGAAATTGATAGGTTAAAACTAGTTCACTCTTATTGATCGCTTTATTAGCAATTGCAATATAGCGTGTTACAGCATTATCACAGCCAACCCTAGCTATTGTTGCCATTATAGTAAGCAAAGAAACCATAAAAAAATATAAGCCCGCATCCTCGGTAGTAGCGCTGTACCGAGTAATTAAGGTAACTGTTACAAACCCTAAAAAAGCCGCTAATACTCTAAACAGCAACACCGAACTTATTGCTTTTAACATGCTTATTTCTGATCTTCGAAGTGATAATTAAATAAAATAATGTCTTTTTCATAAAGTGTTTTTACATAGTTCATTGACTCTTGGTCGTAATAGTAAGAGTAATGTGATTTTGCTTTATTTTTACTAATTAATGAGAAGACAGACTGTTTAAATCTTGCTGTTTTTCCATGGGTAATATTTTTGTGCGGCAAGGGCACTTTTGGTAACCCCAACTGATTTTGCACGTAGTCAAAGTCTTGCTGTAAGTTCTCAAATTTACCTACAAAATCGACCAAGCAATTGTCATTTTCGTCATAAATAAATTGCCATTGCGAAATAACGTGTCGGTAGTAGTCTTTCGCATTTAAGTAGTCGTCTAATTCAGCTGTTGGAAAACGTTCAAATAAAAACTTTTTAAAGCTGCATTGATAACGTACATCTCCATGTTGTTGTCGATAGTTAAATTCTGACACCAACCTTGCCCAAGGATTACGCACAAATGTAAATTTGAAATACTGCTGAAATAACGCTGCTGAAATATGGCCACAATCTACATATTCACTCGCCTTTAAATGAGCCAAGCGAGGTGGGCCAAGTAATTTATTAGTATTTGGCTTTAGCAACAAAGGCGCCCTTTCTGCCCACGTTAAATTATTGGCTTTTACAAATACACTTTCAATGCTTTGCCCTGCAGCCTTAGGAATGTGAATAAAGACGCATTGATGACGGTGAGATATCATTTAAAACTTTGAAGGGTGAGTAATGATGAAAGGATAATGGTTTTATGTGATTTAGTCTAGCGTCTAGGCGCAAGCTTTTCTAGCAATGAGATAAGCTTTACACTTAATGTATTAACATCGGCTAGTTGTTCAATTTGTTTCCTAGCATTATTGACTATTGCTACTCTTAATTCAGAATTTTCGTAAAGTTTCATAATGTTATCACGCAGGCTTTCTGCACTTTTCTCAGGAGAAAGTAAACCACTTTCTCCATCTATGATCAGTTCAGGAATACCACTGTGTACTGTAGATATTACCGGCAAGCCAACAGCCATTGCTTCCATAATAGCTACTGGTACTCCTTCCATATCTCCGTTACGTGCAGTTACACTAGGTTGCAAAAAAATGTCGCAATCGTGCATCTGGGCTAACACTTGTTTTTGATCTAATTTGCCAAGCAGTACAATATTGTCAGATAAGTTTAGCTGATTAATTTGCTGCTTTATTTCGTGTTCAAGCTCACCGTAGCCTGCTAGCACATACTGAATATTTAATGATTTAGGTAACAATGCCATAGCGTTAATCGCATAGATTATCCCTTTTTTTTCAGAAAAACGTGCCACGGTAAATACTTTAAAAGCTCGGTGCGAATTTTTTTGAGTATTGCATAGATAATCGGTGTTGTTTGCATTAGTTTTTTGTACAAAAGGAAAGTTAGCTAAATTCACTCCCATTCTATGTACTTTTACTTTTTCTTTCGCGCAGCCCAATTCAATTAACTTTTCTCGCCATAAATTACTTATAGGCAACATAAGTTCAGTTTGCTTAAACAATTTCTGATATTCAGCTTTATATAAGGCTAAAGCTTTTATAGCTGATACTTCATAACCATGAAATACCGTTACAATATTACCGTTGAGCGCACCTAATTGTCTTAATTTGTTCGCTAATATACCGTTATAGCCAAAGTGGCAAACAATCGCATCAAACTCTAAAGGCTGTTCTACTTTGGCTAAAATACTTGCTAACAACAGGCTTTTACCTTGTTTACCATATTCCTTGTTGATACTTTGCAAAATCAAGCTTCTTTTAGCTTTATTTACTACTGCCCACAGAATATTTTTAATTCGATAGCATAATTTATTAACTTTACCGCTCGGCTCATTTAACAAATATACCGTTTTACTGATGAGTTGATATTGCGATACATCGGCGTGGTGTTTTCGACTTTCTGGCTTGTTTAACGCAATAATAGTTACATTTGCGCCTGCATCTATCAACGCGGTTACTTGGTTAAGCACAAACGTTTGAGACAAAACCGGGAACTGATCTACAAAAATAGCTATCTTCATGATACTCAGGTCTTCGCTTAATTATTACTCTAGGCGCTAAATCATCACAATTAGCACTGTACTGCGACTTCAATTTTCAAACTAATCTAATTAACTATGTAATACCAATCTCACTAATTATTTGATCATTTCTACTGGTTAAAGCAATCAACTACTGCGTTATTTATTTTATAATTAGAACAACTAGTTATGAAAATAAATGCCTTGTATTTGACTGTTTTCACTGCGTATAAAATAGATCACTTAATTAATGAAACTGGTATAAACATTTCTATGGGCCAAAATAATCAACTGCTGCGATATCTATTTTATAATTTTCGTTACAAGGATGTAGCTTGTGTAGACAATGCAGAAGCATAATTGTTCTGAACAGCTCGTTATAAAAATAAAAGCCTTGTGTTTGACTGTTTTCACTGCGTATAAAATAGTTCACTTAATTAATGACACTGGTATTAGTTTATTTGAATATTTTAAAAAAATAAAAATAAAAAATAAAAAAGCGAGCCTAAGCTCGCTTTTTTTAATTGTTACAGTAATAAAATATTACATATTAACAATATTTCTTAGTTTTGGTCTGAAGAGCCGTGCTCACCAAATGTACCAACAAAACCACGGTCTTGCTCAGAAAGTACTTTATACGCTGCGTATACAGTGATATCGCCTTCTGGAGCTTCAGTAGTAATTTCAATCGCTACTTTACCGCGTGTTGTACCAGCATGAGCCATGATAGCATCCATTACTTCGTTTTTAATGTCTAAAACACCACCAACTGAAGGAGTTGCTAATGGAGTTGGAATTGCAACCCATGCAGTATCAGCTGTGTTACCTGCTGAACCTTCAATCATGTAACGAATTGAAATCTTACCATCTTGGTCACCTGTGTTTGTGTGACGTAAGATAACTTGTGTATTATCACCAAATGGCATGTATGGAACTGTTAATACTGAACCATTTAATACCCACTCACCAGCGTCTAGGTCACAAACTGCACCAGTTGCTGCATCACATGCTTTCATTTCTTTCACTGTAGGAGCTGTAGAGAAAGCAGAGAATGAAGCTTCAAACATTTGTGCTTCAGCATATGGAGATAATGGGTTACCAATACCAGCAGCGTGTAATGCAGTTGTATCAAGTACTAATTGGTACTCTAAATCAAGTGTTTGGCTAGGCGTTGGAGTTGGGCTTCCATCTGCACTTGTAGTATATGTTAAGATAGTATTTGTTGCGTCTAACGTACCAGCAAATAACGTATCTGCACCAGCTGTAGCTGTTGTAGTTAACATTGCAGAAGCTGCAATTTCAGCTGCTGTAATAGTGCCGTCGCCGTCAGTATCCATCCAACCAAAACCGCCAGTTTCTTGGCTAGTAATAGATAACTTACCACCAGTGGCTGCTAATTCAGCACCAACACCTGCAGTTACTTCCTGCGTAACTTTTAATACAAACGTATCTTGATCTAAGGCATCAATAAGGCTTGGAATTGTATTTGGAACTAATGATTGACGTTTTTCAGTAACATCAATAATTGCATCAAATTTACGAGAAACAGCTGCAGAGTACTGAGGCTTAAGCTCTAATACTGGTGTCCAATCTGTTACATCATAATCTAAACCAGCAGTGTTAGTTGCTTTAGACTTAATATCAACAACTGTAGTACCAGTTAAGCCAGTTGCACTTAAAAATACGTCTCTAATAGTAATTACTGCTAGTGGTGGAATATCTTGTCCAACAGGCACTGTAAAGCGAACTGTATTTTCAGTAATATCTAATACTGGAACGTTAAATGGACCTGTACCATTAACATTATAGGTTAAGAAAGGAGCAACTGTTTTAGTTAAATCTACTTTTGCACCTTGAATGTCAATAGTAAGAGTTGATTCATCTTCGTAACCACCGATACCAGCAATAACCATACCTGGTAATTGTGCAGCGCCAACTTGTGCCGCTTCAATAGAAGCTTTAACAGTAGTTGTTGTACGCGTTTCAAATGATGAAGCATCACAAGCGTCAGCAGCTGTCATTATTGCAGAACCAACATCAGCACGGCCAGTTTGGTTTGCATCAGAGATAGTATCATTGTTACCGCCTTCAGCATTACCAGAGTTTTGTAAAATAGCACCTAACTCAACGGCAGCAACATCACAGTTAGCAGCACCTGGATTTGTACCAGTAACAGACAAACCTGTTAATATAGTATCTGTGTGACCAGTTACGATTTCTGCAGCATTTGCCATACCTGTTACAGCACCAGTAATTGCGAATGCGATTAAAGTTTTTTTAAACATTTTTTATCTTCCTTCGTTTCATGAAACAAGAGAGTATGTCTCTCATGTTATATACGTACGTTAAATTAACACTTAGGTATAACACTTAGGCCGTCGCCTAAGCGACTTCTAACGCGAGTTAGTTTAACCAGTGTTTCAACCATGTCAACAAATATGTGATCAATAAAAAACTAACTGAACACTTTTTGCACACAAAATATCATCCACACAGTTAAATCTTAACGTAAAATAACGTTAACTAATTATAAAGCATAATTCAAGCGTGTATAGTAATAATTTTATTGATTAATACGCTGTTTTTATTGATTAATGTCTAAATTGGCTAAACCCGCGCCAAACTTAGCCTTAATTTCTTCCCACTGGTCACTACTCTCTATCACTTTAGGGGTTACAAAAACTACTAACTCGGTTTTATCACCCGCTTCTGTCTCACCTCTAAATAAGTTACCAATAATAGGCAAGCTACCAAAGAAAGGTACTTTCGTATTTTTCTTAGTTTTATTACTACTAATTAAGCCGCCTAACATAATGGTTTGGCCGCTTTCAGCAACTACTTCTGTTTGAATAGTTCTTTCAAATACCGACGGGTTAAGCGAGCTTGTGGTACCAGCTTCTATGGTATTACTAACACTTTGATTAATTTCCATTAACACCACACCTTGTGCATTAATAGTAGGGGTAACCGATAAGTTAACCCCTGTTCTACGGTATTCAATTTTTGTTGTTTGTTTAGAGCCAGCCCCATCTAATGGGTTGCTTGCGGTTTCTCCCACAATTGGAATATCAGTTCCAACGGTAATATTAGCACTAACACCATCACGCACTACAATTGACGGCTTAGATAAAATATCAACTAAACTATTTGATTGAAATAACTGAATAGCTACGTCTAAATTACCACCACCTAACGCATATGATAAGCCACCAAAGCCCTCACCAAAAAATGCGCCCGTTGTATTAACTGCATAACGACCACTACTAAAAGCAAACTCAACCCCTTGCTTGAACTCATCTGCCATTGTTACTTCTGCAATAATAACTTCAAGCATAACCTGCTTAGGTATTAGGTCTAAACGCTTTATTAATGGCAATATTTGTTGGTATTCTTCCCCTGACGTATAAAAAATTAGCACGTTAGCACGTTCGTCAACCACCATTTTCATGTCTTTAGAGCTGGCAAAACCAATATTTTTTGTTGCTGGGGCTGATTTTTTATTTTGGCTAGCAGCCGATGTACTATTAGAAACACTAGCAGTGCCGCTGATTAATGCGGTTAAGCTATCACCCATATCCACTGCGCGAGAGTAATTTGGCGTATAAATAAAGTATTGTTGTTCTGATGTTTGTGTTGGTTTATCTATCTGGGTTGACCAAAACACTGCTCGCTGAATAACGTCTCTGCTATTAGCAAAAAAATAAAGCTCACCCTGGTGTGCAATTTCAACTATTGACAGTGCTGGCGATGTAGACTTTGAACTACCAACACTAATGCCTTCTTGACCAAGTAATTCAGTAAGTTTTTTAATAAGCTCGTCTGTAGAGCTATATGTGGTTTTATATACCCCAATTTGACGATCTTGCATCATGGGTTGATCCATTAATTGAATCAATTCTAATGCGCGAATAACATCTTTACGTTTTGCTTCAATGGTTATGGTGTTACGAGTAGTGTCTACCGATGTCTTCACACCAAGCATTTGTCTTAGCGTGTTTCCAATAGTAGCCTGCATTCCGTATTCAAATTGAACCATTTGCATAATTTGAAACGATGTTTGTGGTACATCACTTATTTTTTTACCATAACCGTAAACAACATTCCCTTTACCGTCGTCACTATCGGCTTTGTGAATATAAAAAATATTGTCATCAAACCTGATACTAAAGTTACGCTGATTCAGTAGCTCTTCAGTTAATGTAAATAATTTTTTTTGTGAAATATTATTTTTTAAATTTAGAGTAATTGGCTGACCACTCTTTTTAACATCATCCGCAAGTATATAGCTAACTTTCAGCTGTTCACCAAGCACATAATGTAAAAACTGCTCTAGAGGTAAGTTATCTGAAGCAACCTTAATTGTGTCTTTATTACTAAATTGTGCGAGTACATCTTCCGCTTTTAACGCGTCTTTACTGTTTAGCTTTAAAGGAGGAACAAATCTAAATGCTTTAGCTTGTTCAGCTATTGGCATTTTGTTCGCTGCAGGCGCTTCATTTTCAACCAAGGCTTTATTTTTACTTACAGCAGATAAATAAGACTCTTCTAATTTGGGCTTTTCAAGAGGCTGTGCTGCACAACCAGCTAAGAAGATTAAAATTGCAACGCTAATTGTATTACGTTTATTCATACGTTAAATGACACCGTGTTGATAACAACTGTTCAAAAGATTGTTATAGGGTTTATTCTAAATTGACTAAGACTTGTACATTACTAAAGTAAGTTGTTGTGGTTTGTTATTAAGCGTACGCTTCATAACCACTTCTGTATCTTTAATATTTACGATAGTAAAGCCCGATAATTCACTGTTAATATCAAACTGCTCTATCGCTGTTTTTTTTGTTTTAGTATTCCTTACCTCAATTAAAGCATGGTAAGTATTGTTTTTTCCTTTACTATTTTCAATTATAGCTTTAAGGCGCAGTACCGTATCACCTGCAAGTATTGAATTCAAACGTCCTTTTTGCTTTGCTTCTCTCGCCAAGCGCTCTTGTTTAAGTTGCTCTGCAGATTTTTTCTTAGGAACATTTTTAGGTTTAGAGCGGGGGGCCTTTTTTTTGTATTGTTCATATACTTTGTCAAATAACGCTGAAGCTTCTTTACTGGGTTGCGGTGTTACTAATGCAGTAATCTCTGTTCGTGTATTGCTCGTCGCATTTTTAGCATCAACTAAAGCTAAACGTTCGATGTTATGTATAGCTAAATATATAATAAGTATAGCAACACAAGCCAGACTTGCCTTGTTTAACATTATGCTCATTTTATGCCTTAGCCTCCGTTGAATTATCTTGCTCGGTTGCATTTGCGTAAAATTTAAGCATAAACCAGCCATTAGTTTTACCTAACTTTTTGCCCGATTGGTTGGCAAGGTCTAGGTAAAATTCAGTTATTTCAATTCTCTGTGGATAACGTTCAAGCGCACCCATAAACTGTATTACATTAAGTGTTTCACCTGTAAACTGAACTCTAATTTGAAAGCTATTAATGTTAATCTCTGGTATAGGAGTAATTACTTGCCAGCCTATATTAGAGGCTGCCACCTGGTGTTTTTTAAACAAACTCTCTAATAGCTTTTGTTGAGTTAATTTAAAGTCAGCTTCCTTTTGGTAAGGAAAAAAGACAGCATTTCCTTTTTTTACTTCAGCCGCAAGCTTTTCGTGATTCTGTTGAAAGGTTTCTTCTTGGTTTAAAATATTTTCAATTTTACTTTTCTTTTTGGCTAGCAATTTTATTTCAGCTAATTGTGCATCTTGCCAATCGTAAACAGGCACAAGTATAAATTTAACTGCCCCGAGAATCACCATCAGAGTAATTAGTAATGAATGCTTTTTTAACTCATCCATTGTTTGTACCCTCTTGTTCATTAGTGTCTAAAACTAAATTAGCTAACGCTACACTTTTAAAACTGATAACAAAAAACTCTATTTTTCCACCTTTATTAATAGGAAAATCAAATTTTGCATCTTCTATTCGTTCGTGATTATTCATAAAAGTTAATAAGTCGAGCGCATTTTCGGTATACCCCCGCAGAATGTATCGCCCATCGGTTCTACGCAAATTACTTATTCTAGCTTTTGGAAAAACATCAGAAACAGCTAATAATAAATCTAAATGGGAAGATTGCGTACTGAAGAAGCTGCTCAATGCATCAAACCGTTGGAGGTTTTCTTCCATTTCTTGTTGAGCGCTTAACATGGTTGTAAATTTATCATCAAATTGTGCCATCGATGTTTCAAGTTCATTTTTCTTGTAACTAATAAAAGCACTCACCACGAGTAAATTCAGTAAAAAAATAGCTGCAAGTGGCAACCCTAGCCATTTAATTTTTTCTTTTGACAATAGAGTGTCTGAAGGTTTAATAAAGCTAATCAAACGACTGAAAGGCATTTGTTTAAAGGGAAGACTAAAGCGTGTAGCAAATTGCTCTGCACCGATTATTTCTTCACTATCAGGCATGATCCCTGCTGACAAGGCAAACATTGCTGGATTTTTAACCAGAGCTGACTGAACTGAAGAATAAACTACATTATTTGTACGTGATACGAATAATGAAGTTTGCTTTTTATTGATGGTTAATAGTTGATTATTTTCAATTTGGTGCGAAAATATTGCCGTTTCAGGAATTGTAAATAACGCTGATGGAACATTTGGGTCTAAATGCCATACGTTAACTTTGCTTTGCCCATTATCTTGATTGCACAAACTATACTTGGTATGAAGTTTGTTTGGGTACTTAAGCGCCAATATTTTTTTTAATTCTTTATTGTTATCAACAGGAATGCTGTCAACAGACTCTTGATAATGCTTTCGAGCAAGGATCAAAAGTTTAATTGATGCAGAAGAATCACACGGAAATAGCGCTATTTTTTGCTCATGGTCTAAACGAAGTTCATAGAGTTGGCCATCATAATATTTCACTAAAGAAAGTAAATACGGCTTTATTTTCGACTTTGCCCAAGAAATTATTTTATTACTCAATACCTTACTCACATTAACCACGAACATACATTATTAATACTGGGGGAGTGTCTAATGTAGCATAGGAAGATAAAAACACTACAATCTCCTTTTCAACACTAGATTCACCCACAGTACTTTTCATTTTTATTGCTATGTTATTTGAAGGGTAAAAAAACATTTGCTCATCTTCAACCAAGCCTGTTAACTCACTAAAGTTTTTTTTGTTTAATTTTCCTTCATCGCGCAAACTAACAATATGCTGCGCCATCGCCTCATCGGTAAGAACACTAAGTAATTCGATTGGCGAATTCATCGGATTATAATAGCCTGACTGATAAATTGACATGTTATTTTGTAATACTTTGTATATTTCATATGGCAAATTAGGAATATGAATTAAGTCTTGAACATGTGGTACTTTACCGTTGCGCTTATCTGCTCCTTCACTACCACTTGGCCGAGGAGTGTCATCGATGTCTTGCCAGTCTAGTAGCAAGTCCGAAAACTTTATCGTGTTAGCTAACCCTAAAGAATTGACTAAACTATTTAATCTGCCTACTTCTGGGTAATGAATACTAAGCAACCCTGCTTGGTCTTGCATTGACACTACAACTGTTGCATTCATATTAAACGGCTTACTGTAGAAATTCCACAGCGGAACTTTACCTGTGGGGTCTTTAAATGTTTTAGTTTGTGTTAGTAAATTAAAAAGTAATGTTGACTCAGCGCTTTGTAACTCAACTAGCGCAGTATTTTTGTCATCAAACCATTGAGCAATTTTCACTTGATCTCTTGCTGTATTGGTTAAATACAACGCAAGAACAGATAATATTGCAACAATTAACAATACTTGAATAAGTGCTATGCCACGTTGATTCATTCATCTGTTCCAAAATAAGGCGATAACCATCGCTCTGTGTTGTTATCTAGCTCAACAGGAATAGACAATGACAAACCAGACTTTTTAATAGTAAAAGTCAATTGTTCTGGCATTATTTGACTGTCTATGCCCGAGTAACGATTTCGCCATTGTAATTTATCACCTGTGGTGTAACGAAAACTTTTAACTTTGTAGCTCGACCAACCTAAGTAATTAAATGTAGCACTGTCGAGGTTAGTGAATAATGTTAGTTGATGGTCAAACCTTATTTCTTGGTCAGTTTTTACTAGTAAGATATTTTCAATTGATACGGCTTGATAGATAAGATCAAACTTACCGTTTGTATTTGGCACACTAGTGATACGAAAAATTTCAGGAAAATCACCAGAAAAAATACCAGAATGTGTAATCGCTAAAAGGCTGTCTGAATGACCAATAAAAAAGAATGAAGGTGTTTTTTTATTATCTACCACTACTAGTGCGTGAATCCCTTCAAGTACTCGCTGAGTGGCTTCAATATTTTTTGCTATTAGTGCATTATCAGAGAAGCTACCTAACTGCTTATCCCATCGGCTCGATAACATGATATAAACATAACTACCAGTAAACAATAACATTGTTAAAATAGTTAACGAGATCATTAGCTCAATTAATGTAAAACCGTGGTTTCGTTTATAAACATTGCCACCTTTATGCATTATTCCAACCTAGCTCTTTATATTGATACTGTTTCTGCATTTTATTAGTTTTTAAGAATAATGTTACTTGCCATAATTTATATTTTTTGGGCGGAGTAACAAATTGCCCTGTATCTACATCGAGCCTTGTCGGTGCTGCTTTAAATTCTTCCAGCTGGGCTTGCCAGCTATACTCTGTTTCCCAGCTTTTACCTTTGCCTGACAACTCAGTTTCATTGCCATTACTTTTACCTCGAATCTCCAGCTTAATATTGGCTAGTATCGACGGTAATGCTGTTTTTATTACAATATGGTTATTAGCTTTATCGCTACTTAAATAAGCCCCACGATAAATTAGTGTAATTGCAGAGATTGAAATTATTAAAATAACCGTTGCAACAAGTACTTCAATTAAAGTGAAGCCTTTATACATTGAGGGGGAGTTTGGTATATGGTTTGTCATAGGTTGTTTTCTGCACTAACTGCTAGGTGTTAAGTAGGTAATTTCTTCTTCGCCGTTTACCCAACTTTTTAAATTTAAAGACATTGGTTCTCCTTTATATTCACCCGCCATTGTGCTTGGAGAAATAATTCCAAGCGTATTGAAGGTCATAATTTGTGGTTCAAAAAAAATTGACTCAAATGTCTCTACCGTAATAACGCTTTGATTATTTATCCCCACGGTTAAGGTAGCTCTTTTACCTTCCAACGCTAATTGATGTTGCTGGCCTGTCGCATAAGCACGGTAACTAATTCTTTTTAACCAGTTTTTTAGCGTTAACATTTCTTGCTTTGCTTCTGCTTTTTCAAGACTGTTGATTGCTAAAGGACCAACCATACCCATTATGAGTGCGACAATCGACATTACAATCATAAGCTCTATTAAAGTAAAACCTTTGGCTGAATGTAAGTATCTAGTCATGTCATCCTCTTTATTGCCAGTACAAATACCGACCTACATTTACATACTTAACTTTTTGTAGGTTGGGCTTTAGCCCATCAAGCATTAAGTTTTATTCTTTTTTCAGCCTTTTGACGGCATAAATACCGACCTACATTTATATACTTAATTTTTTGTAGGTTGGGGGTAAGCCCATCAAGCATTAAGTTTTATTCTTTTTTTCAGCACTTTGACGGCATAAATGCCGACCTACATTTACATACTTAACATTTCGACGGCATAAATACCGACCTACATTTCATTAATGTTTTTAAATGCCCATTTCGTTGATAGATACCATACTCATTAACATAACGACAACGACACCACCAACAAATCCACCCATAAACAATATCATTAAGGGTTCAAGCAAAGTAGTCATTCGCTCTGTCCAGCTTTCAAACTCTTGTCTTGAACGATTGGCAATTTCATCGAATACTCGTTCTAAATTACCTGACTCTTCACCAACTTCCAGTAAAGATACAAAAAATGCAGGGTACAATGAAGTTTGCTGCAATGCCGGTGTTAAAGCGCTGCCGCTTTTAACCTTAGCTTTTGCTATGTCCATTTCTTTTTGTAATATTTTATTTTTAATATTACCTGCTGACAGTCCTATGGCCCTGTCTATTTGAACTCCTGCTTTCACCATTAACGCTAGGCCACTGTTAAAGCGAATACGCTCTACTGTTATTATTGCTTTTTTTAAAAAAGGGATCTTTAAACTAACCGTTTGCCACCAGTTAATAAATGCCACTTGCTTACTTGCTGATATAAGTAAAAATATAGCGGCAATTACACCAACAATTAAAAAACCTTGGTATTCAACCATCCATGCACTCGTAGAGAGCATTATTTGGGTATACCATGGTAACGCAGCAACATCGGTGAACATTGCTGACATTTTTGGTACGATAAAGTTAAAGATAAAAAAGATACTCAGTATACATACGAAAAAAATGACGGTCGGATAAGCCAGTGAACTGATTATTTTACGTTGTAGATCACGCCTAAATTTTAAATCTTTCGCTAAGCCATCGAATATTTCACTTAAATTACCAGACGCTTCACCCAGTTCAATTAAATTACAATATAATGGATCAAATATATCACCATGGTCTCTTACTGATTCAGATAAACTTTTACCTTTTTTTAGATTGCTACTAATATCACCAAGTAATTTAGCTAAAGCTGGCTTAGCTTTAGTTTTTTTTATGATATCTATACCCTTATCAATCCTTACACCAGACTCAAGCAACAAACTCAATTCAGCTGTCAAAAACTCTAAATCTGCTAATGAGACTTTAGTACCGAAACTAAAGATACTAGCACCAGTTTCAGTCGTTTGTTTGACCTCTGTTGGTAAAAGATTTTGCTTTTTCAATTCTACTAAAGCCAACGTCTTATTGTCAGCTTCAATTTCTCCTTCAACCTTACCACCTGAGTTGTCGTATGCTTTATAGGTAAATATGGTCATAATTAGCCTGCTACTCGAACAACTTCTTCAACCGTTGTTAACCCAATAATAGCTTTGTAAAATCCGTCTTCTAGTAATGTTCTACGTGATAATGCAGCATTATGTTTTTTAGCTTTAGGGATAAAGTCAGAGTCTTTAGGCATCGCTTTAATTTCATCATCACAACGTAAATACTCTGTTACCGCCATACGCCCTTTGTAACCGGAATTACTGCAATGCTCACAACCTTTTCCTTTGGTCAGTTTAATTTCTGGTAAGTCAAATTTTTGTGCAAGCGAGCTAAGTTTATACTTATCGATTAGCATTTTTGCTTCAGGATCTGGCATTGCACATTCGCTACATACTTTACGTGCTAGACGTTGAGCAACTATAGAGACTAATGCTGCATTTAATAGAAACTCTTCGACACCTAAGTCTAATAATCGTGTATATGCACTTGCTGCATCGTTGGTATGCACCGTAGAGAATACAAGATGCCCAGTTAATGCAGATTGCAACGCAATTTGTGCCGTTTCTTTGTCTCGTATCTCACCAAGCATGATAATATCGGGATCTTGCCGTACAACTGAACGTAACCCTGCAGCAAAACTAAAGCCAATATCGCTATTGACTTGCACTTGGTTAATCCCTTCTAATTGATATTCTACTGGATCTTCTAGTGTGATTATTTTTACATCATCGTTATTTAAGGCATTTAGAAACGTATAAAGCGTTGTTGTTTTACCCGACCCCGTTGGACCTGTTAATAAAACTACACCAGCTGTTGTTTTAATATCTTCTCGGATCATAGATTCTATATCCGAAGATAAACCTAAAACCGACATATCGTATTGCACATTATCTTTACGGAGAAAACGTAGCACCATAGATTCACCATCATTTAATGGTAAGGCAGATACACGAATGTCTAACTCTTGATTGGCAATTTTCATTTCTATTTTGCCATCTTGCGGTCTGCGTTTTTCTGCGATATCCATTCCCGCTAATATTTTTAAACGAGTTACAATGGGCAATTGCATTCTAGGAGCTAATATTTCAGCTTCATGTAATACGCCATCTACACGAAAGCGTGCTCTATAACGGCCGTTATAAGGCTCTAAGTGCATATCTGAAGCACCTTGTCTCAATGCTCGACTGATTAAAGAGTTTAATAAATTTACTGTTGGAGCTTCAGTTGCTAATTCTCGTAGTTTAGCTTCCTCGTCTCCACCAATTTCTTGGCTACTGTCTGTAACATTTAATTGTGTGAATCGAGCTGATAGCGTTTGTATATCAGATTCTGAAGCAACATATATATCTGCAACTAAATTCTTTTGAGTTAGCCATTCATTTACACTCAAATTTAACGGATAGCGACAGGCAAATTTCCACTTATCGTTATAATTATCGAGTGGGACCCAGTGATTATCAATTAAAAACCTTAAGCTTATATCATCAACTTCTGGCGGAGGGTTATCTAGCCATTGACCAATATTTACCAGGGGCAATTCCAAGTATTGACTATATAGAGAAGCAATTTGATCATCAGGCAAGCTGCCCATATTAACTAAAATTTCTTCTAGCCGGCCACCATATTTTTTTTGGTAGCTTTCAGCACGAGCTAAGTCGTCTGGAGAAACTAAAAATTGCTGAACTAATAATTCCGCTAATGATAATTTTTGCATTATTTATGTACTATATCTGCATTGTTGTCTGCGCCACCGGGTTGACCATCTGCACCATAGGACATTATTTTATACGGGTTACCATCTTCGCCTGGAACTTCATATACATAAGGGTTTTTCCAGGGATCTAACGGAATATCTTTTGGTAGGTATGGACCATCCCAACGTGGTTTATTACTTTTGCGTAGCTCTTCAAGCTTTTCAGGATAACTACCCATATCTAAACGATAAGTATCCAATGCCGTTTCAAAGGCATTCATTTGAGCCGCAGCAACACCACGTTCAGCAGTGCCTAGTTGATTAAAGAATTTAGGTGCTACAAGAGAGGCCAGTAGGCCAAGAATAACAATGACGATAAGCAACTCGATCATTGTAAAGCCGTGGTGTTTTTTCATATTTATTTCGGTTACAAAGAATTTGCGTAAAGTTTATCAGCACAACATACTACTGTCGAATACATTAATGCTTAGTTAACCTTTTGATACAAAATATTATTACTTTAAAGCCCGTACAAATTTCCAAGCGTGTTGAATTGAAAAAGAATAGCCGAAAAATACAAGGATAAATAAACTGAGCATTAGCCACTCTGGCGTATTAAAATATTCGCCTGCAATTCCACATAAGGCTAGTGTAATTGACAAAGCACTTATTGCCCATAATGCTTGACGAGAAGATAAGCCTAAGCGCATACAAATATGATGCAAGTGGCCGTTATCAGCTTTAAATGGTGACACCCCTTTACGGATTCTTCTGAACATAATCGCGAACATGTCCATTAACGGTACTGCAATGATCCAAAGTGCGGTTACCGGACGAAACACCGCGGTATTTTCATCCGAGCTTTGTGTACCTATAGCAAGTAACCAAATAACACTTAGCCCCATAAACATGCTGCCAGCATCACCCATAAATATTTTTTTACCGCGTGGGTTGCGTGTACTCACGTTATAAAAAAGGTATGGAATAATTGCAACAACTAATATCAATGGTAATAAAATATCGGCGTTTGCATTTTCCAAAACTGTAAGTATTGCAACTGATGTTATAGTAACAATACTCATCGAACCTGCTAAGCCGTCAATACCGTCGATCATATTAAATGCATTAATCGCGGCTATACAGGCTAACATAGTAAAAATCATGCCGTAACGTCCAATATCAACATTGCCTAGCGCGAATAAATTACCAAAATCGTGAATATAAAGACCTGCACCAAAGACCATTAATGTCGCAACAATACCCTGAAATATCATGCGAGGAGCAACGCTTAGGTCGTATATGTCGTCCATTGTGCCAATAAATACCAGAAGTGCTGAAGAAATAAAATAAAGATTAAGCAGTTGGCTTTGTTCAACAAAAAATGTTGAGGCAATTAATACTCCGGTATAAATAGAGATGCCCCCAATCAATGGAATAGCCCCATCATGTTTTTTGCGATCATTAGGTAAGTCTACCAAACCTATATGAGGGGCAAGAGGAAGTAATACTTTAATCGTTAATACTGATACAAAAAAGGCAACGAGTAGAGCAGAAGAAATTAGCAACATTAATATTTTACCAAATATACTTGTTAGTACGTTCTTTAATCCATCAAAGAACAAGAGACCCAAAAATTGGGGCTAATTATAATAGTCTATTGCTTATATAGCTAGGGGGTAGCACTTAATAATAAATAAATAAATAATTAGCGTGTTATTAAGTGCTAAATGTATATTTTTTGTTAATTTTTTAGGCTTATATGCCAGATATTGCCGCAATAGCTACAGCTGCTTGATAAATAATTTGGGTAGATACTTGCCATAATGTGATATTTTCCATATAGGAAGAATCTAAAGGAACAACTACCGTATCACCCGGACGTAAATTATTCCCTGTGTTACTTGCAAACCAATTTCCACTATCGGTCATTTGTACTGAACCGTTAGCTTTAATTACATAGATTCGCCCTTCATCAGCTTGCTTCTTTGCACCACCACTTAGCTTTATGTAATCGTATGCATCTAATTCTGGTTGATAAATATGCGAAGTAGCTACTTGTACTTGCCCAACCACATTAATAGAGTCTTGGTTAGTAGGCACATATAATACGTCGCCGTTTTCTAACATTATATCTGTATTAGTATCCGAAATAACTTTAGGTATATCAACAACTAACCGACCTACAGGTGTTACCTTAGTTAAGTCTGCTAGTAATAGTCTTGCTTGGCTATAATCTAAGCTCTGAGAGCCATCACGCTGCGCTAAACTTTTAGATGCGATCTCCATACGCAAACTTTCCGACACTTTTATTAGATTTTCTAACTCCATTTGTTTGAGTTTTTCACGAGTAAATAATGACGCCTGAGTATCAGCATAATCTGTAAAGCCACCCACTCTTTCAATTAATTTACTAAGAGATTCGCCTCGTCTAATAGTGTATTTGCCTGGAAATTTAAACTCACCTTTTAATTCCACAATATGATTTTCTTGCCAAGCAGGTATATGATGGATATTAAGTCGGTCTTTACTTTTCACCTTGATATTTTCATTAACATCACCTTTAAGTGCCTTTGCTAAATTCAATTCTAATGTTAATTTATTTGCTATTTCTCTATTAACTTCATCACGTGTTATTTCAGCCTTAACTAAATAGGCTGACTCAAGTAAACCACCAGCAGCCTTAACAATATCTACCGCTCTTGCATTTTTAGATAAAGGGTATATTCCCGGGTATTTAACTGCACCGTCTATTTCAACAATTTGCATAGGTTGACCAGAAGCAGACTGTCTTCTGAGCTGATCAATAACGGGGACTAGTAGACGTTTACGAGAAAAATAACCTAAATCTTTTATGTCAACTTCTGCCGTGATATTTCCAGCTAGTTCATCTAAAGATAAATACGCTTGTTTTAAAGTTTCTTCGGCTTTATCAATGCTTGCCGCTCGTTTACTTGATAAGTTTTCAGGGTCGTCGCTGTAATACTCCCAAAACATTCGTTCATTGTAGCTTTCTTCAGCTTGTTTTTTTTCACGCTCCAGTAATAGCTCTTTTGTTAATGCAAAGTCATCTAACGACTTTACATTTGCCGTATCGGTTTCAACATTTGAGAAAACTAAAATTTTATCACGAGGCTGTAGTTCAATATTATCAGCAGAGTTTTTATCAGCTACCGCTTTAAATATACTGAACTGTAGTACGTCTATGTTGCGACCTATATCTTTTTCACGAATAATTAAACTATAAGTAAGATCAGCTTTATCAGCTAAATATGAATGAATATTTGGCAATAAGTCAGTAACTTTTTGTCCTTTTTTCCATTGATATTTTCCTGGGCGAGTAACAGCTCCAATAACCATTACAGATTCTTCATACAGTGAGGATGTTTTCATTACTCGTACATAGTCGCCGCCTTGAACAGGTTTATCTAATGTTTCTTGCTTAGATAAATCAACATTTAAAACAGTGCGTAAGTTTTGATTGTTAAAGCGCTCGACTACAGTTGACGATGGGTAGGCTGATGGAAGTAAACCACCTGCCATTTCCATTAATGACTTGAAATTGTCTTGCTTTACTAATTCATAAATAGCTGGTCGTGTAACTTCGCCATCAACAGTAACGCGCTCGCCTACAGGAGCTATGAAGATTACATCACCAGATTTTAATAACAGATCATTTGAAGAGTCACCTTTAATTAACAGATCGTATAAATCAAGCGTAGTTATTAATTTTCCACCACGTTTTAATTGGATATTTCTTAAAGAGCCAATATCGTTTATACCACCAGAAGCAAAAATTGCATGTGTGATACTTGATAATGAATTTAATACATAAGGACCCGGTTTAAAGGCATCACCTAAAACAAAAACGCGGATAGAGCGTAGTTCTTTAAGAGTTACAATAACATCAACACCTAATACTTTATTTTGAATTTGATTCGATAGGTATTTTTTTGCTTCTAAAAATGTCATTCCCGTTACGGTGAATGGCCCTAGTTGCGGAACAATAATTTGCCCTTCGCGACTCACTTCTAATTCGTATTCATTATTTTCTTTACCAAACATCTGCAAAGAGAGTAGATCGCCAGGGCCGATCATATATTGCTCGGGCACTGCAATGTCTATTGTTGGAGCAAAGGTATATGGTGCATTTGCGAAAACGTCGTAACCAAAAGGCTTAGGCTTACCATCATCTTTTTCTGGCTGTTGAACAAATTGTTCATCTTGGTATATAGGATTACCTAACTCATCATATTGCGTACCACGAGGAAAGTACTGTTGCAGGGGTTCGTTTTCATTTGCGCCAGTTTTGGTTGTTTTTTGATTTAACTGTGCTCTGATGGCGTTGTAGTCGACCCCCATACTTTGCGCTAATGATTTTTGCTGCGCTGGCGGCAGCTTTTTAAATTGTGCAAGCTGTTGAGGTGAAATATTACTCGGCAATTGTGCAGCCATGGTAATACCAGTGAACATTAGTAGGACAAAGCCAATATACTTACAAGTTTTTATCATTCTAAACGCCAAAATTTCCAATTAATTAATATACTTACAGCCTAATAAAACTAGCCCTGTAAAAAAAAATTCTTTCAAGTGTACCACTTTCAAAGTAACACTCAATTATTTAATCTGATAAGAAGCTTTACCTTTTCATTATTCTATAGGTGCTTCGTCAAACTCTTCAAGAAATGCTTCTAAGTCTGCTTCATCGTCTTCGTTAATAATTATCGGTGGATTTCCGTCGTAAACTTTATAACGCATATTCTGATAATAGGCATTTTTAACAAATTCGTATGAGTCTATTGAGTTTCGAATAAGTTGCTCTTGGTCAACCAATGCAGCTCTTGATTCAAGGCCAATTATTGCACTTCTAACCACATTCGGCCAAAAATCAATAACTGCTAACGGCCAATAGTAACGATCAACATAGTCTCCAACTTCTTCTCGTACCGAAGAGGGCCCTAACACGGGAACAACAAGATAAGCGCCATCGCTTACACCGTACTTACCTAATACTTCACCAAATTCTTCATGTTCTCTTCCCCAGCCAAAGTCACTGGCAGGGTCAAATATTCCTAAAAGACCAATAGTTGAGTTTAGTAAAAATCGACCTGTACTTTTTGCAGCACTACTAAACTTGCCTTGCAGTAAGCTGTTAATAATTGCAGACGGCTCATTTAAGTTAAGTGCGGCATTATGGAGGCCTGTTCTAATGTCTGTAGGAACGTAATTAACATAGCCCTCTGCAACAGGTTTAAGTGCGTATTTGTCGGCATATTCCCATGTAAAGGTCCAAAATGGGCGGTTTATTGATTCTAACGGGTCGTTAATAGCGTTTGCTTGTTGTTGGTCAACAGCATTAGTTGAAGAACAGCCTGATAAAATTATACTAGCCAATACGATAATTATTTTTACAACAGGTAATATTTTTACAGACATTAATTTCACTAACTGATTTCCTATATTAAAATATATTTTTTATTTGCTCTGATTATCAATAAAAATAACGGAAATGATTATTAAAAATAATAATTTCTCGCAATGTTAAAATAAAAATAAGCAAGACTTAGCCATTATTCATAAACTGGATATTAAGACGCAATAAGCTTAAATACCTAAATTAACATTATGCTTTCAATTGTAGGTCGGCATTTATGCCGTCAAGACGTTTACCGTCAACATTTTACCATTAATAGTTGCCTTTAATTAATAGTACTGTCTAATGAGCTGGTAGGTAATTTCATCTACATCAACCTAATTATCATCACCCTTTTCAATTGTAGGTCGGCATTTATACCGTCAACATTTTACCAACAATAGTTGCCTTTAATTAAGAGTACTGTCTAATGAGCTGGTAGGTAGTTTTATTTACATAAACCTAATGCCCGATTCTTCGACAGCAACGCCTAACCTAAAAAATATGATATTACTCTTAAATTCTCACCTATGACCGCTATTAAACTTATTATTTCTTTATTTCTTTAGTACGACTTGCTTCGTTAACTTCAATTTGTGACTCTAATATTGCTAGCTTTTGTACAATACGGTCTAGTGTTACATCTACTTTATTTCGCTCAATATCCATTAACAATATTTTAATTATTGCAGCACCTAACCCTAAAATAACGGGGATTATAGGCGGATAAGAAATTCCTGCTGCATGACCAATCCAGTCAGTTATTACAGGAAATGTGCCCAGCACTAATACAATAAAAGCAACAAAAATCCAGCGTAATGCTTGGCGAGGAGCTATATGATCTCGTCTAACCAACCAATAAATGGTGAATGCCAATACCACACCAATGATAGAAGAAACAATTTGCGGATTAGTCAAAATTATTAAGCCCTGTTAATCGTTTAAAATAGCGCTCTTTTTTGGTCGGAAACGCTTTACTTACTGATAAGAGGCCGCTGTATAATAAGTAATAACCGACAGCAAACCATGAATGAAATATTCTAGAAACTCCCGCTTTTCTATCGTTCATAGTGACAGCGACTTCTTCAATAGAAAGGCTCATATTTCTCATCATTAATAATACTCCAACACATTGGTATTCAAACATAGTTGCTTGTCTTGAAGTTAAACATTTCAATGCTTTTTCATTATAAAGGCGAAAGCCTGAAGTAATATCAGAAACAGATAGGCGGTTAACACGTTTAAAAAACTGCCATGCGATATGTCTACCCGTACTGCCCCTTTCTGTGCAGTTACCAATAGCAACATCAGCCCCTTCTTTATGACTTTTTATTAATGTCGCTATATCGCTTACATTATGTTGACCGTCTGCATCCATAGTTACAACTAACTTGTAACCTAATTTATCCGCTAATCTCAATCCCGCTTGCGTGGCTTTCCATGCACCTAAATTTTTTATAGGAGAAAGGACTTGTGCCCCCGCTTTTTTAGCCTCAATCGCAGTATTATCTGTGCTCGCATCATTTATAACAATCACTTTATAGTTAAGCGCACAAGCTTGAGACACTATTTTTCCGATAGTGTCTTCTTCATTCATTGCTGGCATAACAATACAGATTTCTTGATGGTTCAATTTAGTTGGCTTTGACACGAATTAATAATAAAAAACAAATTATAAAGTTTTCACAGCAAAACTGCGAGTAATAAGTTATTTAGATGACATCAAGATAATAGTTTTTGATAAATTTTTGTAATTTTATTGCTAACTGAGCTTATTGCAAAGTGCTTGTCAAAGCGCTCTCTCCCTGCTTTACCATAGTTGGTAAGCAATTCAGGATGTTCGATAACATAACGAAGTTTATCAACTAAGCTTTTAACGTTATTATGTTTAACTACAAATCCGGTTTTATTGTCTTGAACTACCCAGCTCATACCAGAGCCTTCAACATCAGAAACTAAACAAGGTTTACTTGCCCTCATTGCTTCTAAAAGCACCACACCAAACGCCTCTGTTCGCTCTATTGAAGGTAGGCACAGTAAGTCTGTGTTATTCAATTCGACAGCTAGCGCTTCATCAGACAAATTAGATAATAATGTAACTTGTTTAGCCAAATTACATTTTTCAATCTGATTTATTATACGTTCTTTTAATTCCCCGTTACCGACTATGGTTAAATTTATAACTAGACCCTGTTTGCTTAATTCAGATAATGCATCAAGTAATAAAGTATGTCCTTTGTAATAGGTAAGACGACCAACCATAAGTAAGTTAAGAGTATTTTGAGAAACACTCGCATTGATAACATCACAGTTATTGCCAAATAGTCCTAGAGGAACAACCTCTATTTTATTTTGAAATAGGCGTAATGGTTTGCTTGTCTGAGCATACGGAGGAGTTGCTACAATAATTTTACTCGCTTTATTAAGTAAAGCCCTTTCAAATAACCGATAAAATGGATATAACATCGTTATTTTTGTATCAGGTACGGCTCCAATGACATCTGATTGCCATTGTATTACCCATGGAATATTTCTTACACAAGGAAAAAACAAACACCAAAAGGCTGATAAATTAGGAGTATGAATATGAATAATATCAGGTTTTTCTTCTTTAGCTATCCGTTGGAGATAATAACCAAAAGTCGGTGATATAGGCGCATATACCGCTTGTCCAAAAAATGGTACTCGATGCACTTTAGCTCCATTTATTACTTCCACAATAAATGGCTGCTTTTTCTCATGATGATGTACTATTGCGCTAACTTGATGCCCATCAAGACTTTGTTGCTCCATCAAAGCAAACATAAAGTTTTCAACACCACCATGAAACGGGGGGAAATATTTACCTATGTGTAATATTTTCAATTCCATACCTTAATAGCATTAATAACGAACTATTAACTATTTTGACACTAACTTATAGACACCAACAGTCTCATTAGCACATTTATCCCAAGAGAAATCTCTTGCACGGGCAAGGCCACCTTGGATTAAAAGGCTTGTCCACTCTGAATCAATAGCCAAACGTTCAATTGCTAGCATCATATCGTATATGTCGTCAAAATTAATTAAAGCAGCATTTTCTTGTGTAATTTCTTGCATTGACGAGTTTTTAGAAGTTAACACAGGTATGCCTGATTGCATTGCCTCTAGCACCGGTAAACCAAACCCTTCATATACTGATGGAAATAATAATGCAGCCGCAGCCGAGTATAGAATGGGAATATGCTGTTGGTGAATATAACCTAAATATTTGCCCCACCCTCGACTCGTTAACTTTTCAATTTTTTTCACAATACGTTGATTATTCCAGCCCAGACCTCCAATTAATATTAATGGTAAACCATTCGTATACTTTTCACGATAAAGCATGAATGCATCGAGCAACCCTTCTAAATTCTTGCGTGGTTCGAGTGTAGATACAAATAAAAAATATTGTCCATATTCAAGCTGGTATTGTTCTAGTATACACTCACAGTCACTTTTTGTTCGAGGATAATATTGTGGGTCTGCACCTAAATGTACTGCAGATACTTTCTTCTTATTTACGGAAAACTTGCTTAACAGTTCATTTTTAATAAATAGGCTATCGGTAATAATATGATCAGCTGTATCTAAAGAGTGCAATATCGCTTGGTTGACAAAATCTACTCTAACTTTGGGATGGAATTCAGGGTAAATTAATGTTGATAAGTCATGTATTGTAACAACTTTCTTACCATCAAAATTTGGTAAGATAAAGTTAGGAGAATGAAAGATATATGAACCATATCGCTTAAGTGCCGACTTAGTCACTATCGGTTGTAATAATTGGTATGCCTTTACAACGCTTTGAAAGGTGGCAAGTTTGTTCCTTATTCTGGCAAAAGAAGTCGATTGACTGTCAGTATTCTTTTCAGGAGAATCATAATTGACGATAGGGTCAGAGAAAAATTTACCATGAGCAAAAAATTTAAGTTCTTCTATTTGCTCATGCTCTTTAATTAACTTACCTAGGTTATTGGTATAATGACCAATACCTGTTAAAGGTTGTAATAATGGGTCGCAGCCTAAAACAACCTTCATTTAAGGTTTATACATCCAATTTAAAGTATCTAACAATTCATAATTTTGATATTCGCCAATTGCCTTTACTAGTTTAGTATTATCTCCATATAACTCTTTAATTTCATTACCTCTAACAAAGTCAGGATTTACTTCGACATTAATTTTATAACCTGAGAATTCATTTAATAAATTAATTACCGATAACAAGGATGTCGCTACACCTGTACATACATTAAATACCTCAGACTTAACGTCGCTTTCTAAAAGCTTAATATATGCAGTCACTACGTCTCGTACATCTGAGAAATCTCTTGCTACCTCTAAATTACCT
The DNA here is from genome assembly GCF_030295935.1 of Thalassotalea piscium. Classification (NCBI taxonomy): domain Bacteria; kingdom Pseudomonadati; phylum Pseudomonadota; class Gammaproteobacteria; order Alteromonadales; family Colwelliaceae; genus Thalassotalea; species Thalassotalea piscium. The sequence continues at coordinate 836,924 of NZ_AP027362.1, read as the reverse complement.
AACTCAATTGAGTTGTCATTACGTTTAAAGGCACTAACAATTTTAGGAATTAGAAAATGTTCAGCCTGCCCTACCCCTGTATAATTAAAAGGACGCACAATTATAATCGGCAATTGATTAAAACGAACACTTAGTGCTAATTCCATTGCACTTTTAGAAACAGCATAATCATTAACAGGAGTGAATGGCATACTTTCTTCGATAGGTAGTTGTGTATTGTTTCCATAAACATTACCACTACTTGCCACTAAAACCTTTTCAATAGGTAATTTAAGCTCTACCAAGCAATCGATCAAATTAGTGGTACCAATTAAGTTAGCCCGGTAAATGTCTGTGACATCACCATGGGGTACAAAAGAAATAGCGGCCAAATGCACAACAAAATTAGGCTTGAGCTTACATAGCTGTGCTTTAAGCTCAGTTTTATTAGTTATATCAGCAACCACAACTGAGGTACAACCTTCAATTCTATCTGTTGTTTTATGACATAAAGCAACACATTCATAGCCCAGTTTATTTGCTAGAGAAACAAAATGGCGCCCAGTAAAACCCGAAGCGCCAGTTACAAGTATTGTTTTCATAACTAAAAAGAAATACCTTTTTCGTTACGCCTGAGATCAGCTTCTACCATCATCGCACAAAGCTCTTCTAAAGTTGTTTTTGGCTCCCAGCCAAGGTCATTCTTCGCTTTAGTAGCATCACCTATTAACAATTCAACTTCCGCTGGTCGATAAAACTTAGGGTTAACGCTTACTAATGTTTTACCTGTACTTGCATCTACAGCGGTTTCGTTTTCTTCACGGCCTTTCCATTCAAGTTCGATATTTACTGCTTTAAATGCCATGGTTACAAAATCACGTACGGTTTCGGTACGATTCGTAGCCAATACATATGTATCGGGCTTATCTGCTTGCAACATACGCCACATCCCCTCCACATAATCTTTTGCAAAGCCCCAATCACGTTTGGCATCCATATTACCAAGCTCTAACACTTCAAGCTTACCTAATTTTATTTTAGCAACAGAGTCGGTTATTTTCCGTGTAACAAACTCTTGACCACGTAAGGGTGACTCATGGTTAAATAAAATACCACTAGTAGCAAATATATCATAAGATTCACGATAGTTAATCACCATCCAATGTGCATATAACTTGGCTGCACCGTATGGACTTCGAGGATAAAAAGGTGTGCTCTCTTTTTGAGGGATCTCTTGAACTTTACCAAACATCTCTGACGTAGATGCCTGATAAAACTTAATTTTAGGATTAACAATGCGAATAGCTTCTAGCAAATTAACCGGGCCAATACCTGTAATTTCAGCAGTCGTTATTGGTTGCTCAAACGAAACCCCCACAAAACTTTGTGCGGCTAAGTTATAAAGTTCATCGGGTTTAGTTGCTTGTAATAAACGAATACTGGCAGATAAATCTGTTAAATCATATTCTAACAATTCTAAATTTTCATGGTTTTCAATACCTAGCTCTTCAATGCGCCATAAGTTCACAGTACTTGTTCTGCGGTAAGTGCCGTAGACTTTATATCCTTTTTCCAAAAGAATCTCAGCTAAATATGCTGCATCCTGCCCGGTGATCCCTGTTATTACTGCTGTTTTCATTTTTCAAATTCTCTTTCATTAATAAATTGAATAGATTTAATTGCTATACCTAAATTTCGTGAATCAACATCATTATATCTCACTAAGTAAGGCACTGAAATAGTTAACTCGGAAGTAGTAGCACTTAAGTTTTTGGGTAATTTAACCGTAACTTCAAATTGACCACTACGCTTTAAAAAAAGCTCTGCGACTAGTTCATCATTAAGTAAAAATAAAATATTTTCATTTATATAATGTTCATTATACCCATAAATTTTCATCAAGGTATGACTTTCATTATAGGATATTCTTATTTGGCTTTTTTGGGCTATTGTCCAACGAAATTCTTCAGGCTTAGACCATTGCCCTGTAGCTAAATAATAAGAAGATTGCTCTGAATGTAAATAAAAACAATCATTTCTTCTTTCTTTTATATGCTCAACATCATTATTTTTATATGTTGTCTTATTTATATTTATATTTTCATTGACTGCAAAAACATCTAAAATCATTCCTTGATTTGGATAGATAAGATCAAATAAATACCGCCAATCATGATCAAAACATCGTAAATAACCATCGGTTTGATCTCGCAACTCTCTCAATGATAATTCTGACATACCTACTAAAGAATATTTTGATGAAACAGCAACACCTCGAGGAAAATCCCCAATTCGAATTACTTTATTATGGGTATTAACTAAGAGGCCTTCAGCTGAACTACAAGTAAAAAAAGCATTATTTTCATCTAGCCAGAGGTTATGTGCATGCATGCCTAAATCAAAGGTTTCAATAAGTTCTAATGTGTCAATATGAAATATATAATGCGTACTTTTACCCTTATTATGGGCTACAAGCCCAAGCCTATTATAAGGAAGTTTTACAATAGAATTAAAATGATTGTAGTCTTTTCCTCTTTCAGCTACCGGGTACCATTTACGCCATACTTTAGTATCACTATTCCAAATAACAATGGAATTATCAGCCGTTGATGTACACCATATTTCATTATCTATGGCGACTATTCCATGAACATCGCCAAAGTCAAAATCAGGAGAAATCCTGCCAACTTCTTTTAAAGAATCATCAAGTATAATTAATTCACATTTTTCAGTTTCAGAGTGATAACTGTCGATGTTATTACGGCAAGCAACATAATAATGCTGCTGCAATTTAGCAACTCCGTAATAAAGCCCTGATCCAGAATGAATTGTTATACTTATATTGTTTTCTATATTAAGAAAAATTACAGAATGACTGGTTGTTACAATAAAGGAATTCAATACTAACTACTTATTAAAAGTCGATTTTACAAACTGTGTGTATTCTAATGCCGCAATACTAACGTCATGTTTATTTAAAATAAATTCTTTTGCTGTTTGCCCTATCTGAAGCCTAACCTCTTCATCATTTGCTACATACTTAATTGCACTTTCCATCATCGTTGTATCAAAGGTGTCTAAAGGTACTTTAATGAGGGTACCTTCTGGAAAATCTGAGAACGAAGCATAATCAAATACCAAATTACAACAACCTAACCCCATAGCTCTAAATAGAGCTGCTGATGTTTCTCCTGCACTCGGATAACGCAAACTAATTACAACATCAGATGCCTGTAAATAATGATGAAACTCTTCAAAAGTTACAAAGCCCGTCAACTTGACATGTTCAACTAAGTCCAGCTCTTCTAGAAGCGAGTCTAAATCAATAGCGTCAGACTTATCACCAACCAACCAGTATTCAAAGTCAGGGATGTATTCTTTTACATTAGCTAGCGCCCTTAATGCAAATTCAATTTGTTTAGGAGGCGTGATAAATCCCATAGATGAAAAAATCAACTTCTCTTTTGGAATACCTAACTGTTCCCTAGCAACTGTTTTACTCTCCAAAAAACAGCCATCTATATCATTTGTAAATGGAAATGGTATCCGCCTAGTTGCTTTTTCAGGAAACCTATATTCTAAATCTAAAAGTGACTGATATGAATGAACAACCACGCCCAGAGAAGAATCAACTAATGTTCCGTTAATCGGCATCATAAACTCAAGTAAATGATCGAAAATATAATTTTCTCTATTTTCAGCAATTCTTTCACCAAGTTCGCCATAATCATGGCGAAGCAATGCCTTATACTTCTCGGTATCGCCTTTAGCTAAAGTCTCTTCAACCAATAAATGGTGCATAGAGTAATCATGTAAAACTAATAAACCTGGTTTATTTTCAATTTCATCTAACATATAAGCATGGTGAACATTGTTCCCCATCTGATAGATTCTAGGAATCTTCTTCATTTTAGATTTTTTAGAAAACTCATCTAATCGATAAAATGAGCAACCATCAGGCAGCCAAGTTGGGTCTAGTGCATCATTAGCAATAACGAAAATAACTTCCCAAAACTTCGTTAATGCTTCTCCGAGCTCGCAGCAATAATCAGCGATTCCTGTTTTACTTGGTGGTAACGGAGTAAAAATAGCTAATTTATTTTTTTGTGACATATTTATTTACTCCCTTGTAAATAAATATTGCCGCCACCACTAAATAATATTTCATTCAATACGTCTCCTGACCGTTTATCAAGTTTAGAAAAATTAAAATTTTCAGGAATATCATCACTAAAATTTAATTCTACATTTCTAAAACCAGTTTTTTCTAATACAAATTTAATTAATGAGGGGTGCTTTGGTCGTAAATGGGTTGAGTCCATATAATAATAACGACTCAAGGTAAAAAGCGATTGTACATTTGGCGTTTCAATAAATATCCGCCCTTTTGGCTTGAGCACAAAATAAACTAAATTAAATATATCTCTCAATTTTTTAGGCGGAATATGCTCAATAATATGGATTAGTGTGACATAGTCATATGTATTTTCTTTTTCAGTCGACAAATATATTAAAGCATCACTAAGGTTAACATCTAAACCTTTCTCCCTGCACGATGCAATTGCCTTTTCACTTATATCAATACCTTTTGAAATAATGCCTTGCTGCTGAGTATATTCAATAAGCTCACCTGCACCACAGCCAATATCAAGAAGTTTATCTTCTTTATTAACACCAGAAATTAAACTTTTCAGATATTCTTCTTTATCTGTTTTATTCTCAAACTGTAATTCCCATTCTCGATATTCATCATCAAGTAATATTTCATTACTTAAGCTTTCCATAATATCATGGTTAAAATCAGAAATTTTTTCATTGATGTTAGCTTGAGTTAATATCTCTTTTTTTGTAGATTTCAATAAATCAGCAAGTTCAGATTGCAACTTTGCTTGCTTAGTAGAATTTTTTTCTATATCGCTTTGCAAATGAGTTTTTATTTTACCCAAATTTGATTTTTCAGTATGAAATTCACTTTGCAACAACTCTTGTTTTTGATTTAATAGCTTAAGCTTAGACTCTATATAAAGCTTTTGTTTAACATCTTGCCCTGCAAGTGTTTCATACTTTTGATTTACTAGTTGTAAAACAGAGTCTATATAAAGCTTTTGTTTAACATCTTGCCCGGCAAGTGTTTCATACTTTTGATTTACTAATTGTAAAATTGAATCGGCATAAAGCTTTTGTTTAACATCTTGCCCTGCAAGGGTTTCATACTTTTGATTTACTAATTGTAAAATTGAATCGGCATAAAGCTTTTGTTTAACATCTTGCCCTGCAAGGGTTTCATACTTTTGATTTACTAATTGCAAAATAGAGTCCATATAAAGTTTTTGCTGAACATTTTCACTTGCTAGCCTCTCATACTTCTGGTCAAGCACTTTCATTACATCACTGATCCAAGCTTTTTGTTGGTGATTAAAAAGCAAAGCAGAAAAGTAATTTATCATTTTCTCTTTAGTTTTTTTAGGTATAAAAAAAACCAAGAACTTATAAACAAAAGACATAATATTCCTAGATTCAGCTTATGGAAATAGAGCTAATTGCAAGCCCTAACTGCCTTGCACCTGCCTGCTCCGTCGGTTCTTTTTCAGTTGCTGACATAATACCAATTTTTTGAACAGATAAAACACTAGAGCCAGCATCTCCTGATACTTTAAATATAACATCATACCCACCTGTTAAGCACTTTTTTACCTTAAAATCACTAACAACTTCTCCATTAACATTAACAGAAATAGACTCTAAAACTGCTTCGTTTAACACCGCGATAGCATGAACTTTAACTTTATATTCCGTTGATGCTTTTAAACACTCATTTAACTCTAAGATACATAAAGACTCATTTCCAGACCATCTAAAATGCTTATCACCACTACGTTCCAAAGAGTAAAAACCTTGAACATAATCTACACATTCGATAGAAATAATTTTATTAGTATTTAATACTTTATTACTACTACATGTGCGACTCTTATTAAGACTTGCTATTCTATTTAAACGATCATTATCTATGTAATACTTGTTTAACGTTCTTAATCGATTGAAAAATAACTCTTTAGCAAACTGATATAATTCCATATCCATAGAATTGCGCTTTTCGATCAGTGATCTTGTTTCAAAGGCTAAGTCGTATTTACTACCCAGGGTTTTATCTATATTTAAATTAGTTGTAAAAGCAGAACTATCTGAAAACGGATATCTACCAAATGTCATTGAAAATATATCTAAACTTAGATCAAAATACTCTTGTAATCCAATAAATTGAAAGTTATTGGCTAGATTTCGTTTAGCTTCATTAACCAAATCTTCATCGTAAATACTCCAATCTCTTTTATCTATACGACAACCAGTCTCATCAGTTTGATAACGGTTTATAAAAGATTGCGTTTGTAAGTTACAGGCTGTAGCGTTTGCATGGCGGTTTTCAGAAGTTACCCAGTCAATTAAGGTATAATCTTTCATAAGTTTATGGTATTCACGCCATTCATCACTAATAGGAATATCTTCTGTTTTTGTGTTTTGTACTCTATCAATCCATGACTTTGGTTGTCTAGCTTCATGAAGATGATTATGGTACTGAGAAACAACGCGCTCTACCGGTGAACGCAAAAAAGTAAGCCAAATATCGCCTTTCAAGTTCTTATCAATAACATCATAAGTAAAATGCCCTGCAAATAATCGATATAAATTAGGGTTATCTTGGATACTTTTTTGCAACTCCCAATGAGTTTCTGCTGGGCAAATTTCGTTGCTATTAAAAAGACCATCTAAAATTGCTCTGAAAGTAGAACCTGCTGTTTTTGGTAAATGGTGAAATAGTACTCGCGTACTTTCTGGGTTAAGTACTTGACCACATAAAGTATCGGCTGTACGTAAAAAATTTGGAAAGTCTGAACTCATCTTTAATCTCTTTAATCTAATATGTTATCTAATTCTTCAGGCCCAGTAATTTTTTTTACTTGGCCATCTTCTAACCAAAGCACTCTGTCGGATAAATGCTTAAGTAATTTAATGTTATGGGTAACCAATACAACAGTTTGGTCTGAATTAATCTTTTGTTTAAGTAAGTAAGTTGACTTCCTTCTAAATTCAGCATCACCTACACCTAACATCTCATCGATCAAAAGAATATCTGTGTCTAAGTGGAAGGCAACAGAAAAACCAAGTCTTGCTTTCATACCGGATGAATATGTGTAAAAAGGTTTATCAATAACAGCGCTTAAACCAGACAATTCAATTATTGCTGGCATTTTCAAAAATATATCATTATATGAATAGCCTAAAAACAAGCCTTGCAATACTGCATTCCTACGACCAGATAGACGAACGTCCATGCCTAAGTTCAAGTTAAGTAATGCAACGTTGTTTTTAAAGGTATTTATTGTTCCTTTGTCTGGGCTTACAACACCTGCTAATAATGATAGCAATGTACTTTTTCCTGCTCCATTAGACCCCAAGACCCCTAATGTTTCTCCCTTAAACAAACTTAAAGAAATATTCCTTAAAATATTTTTTTCTTTAGAAAAAATTGAGAAAGATTCTCGAAAATTTATATCTACATCTTTAAGCTCAAGTACTACTTCATTCGTCATCTTAGAACCACTTTAAAATAAGAATTATTGAATCGCTTAGCAAAGGCTAATGCACCTAGAATAAGAATGATAAAAACAAATGTCATTTTAGATAGATAAACCAAATCAGGGACATTCCCTTCAAGTAAAACATCCCGATAACATTGAATCAGGTAAGCCATAGGATTTAAATAAAAATAGTTTTCGATACTAGGGGGGATTAAGTCTGTAGAGTAAAAAATACCAGATGCAAACATCATTGCCATTAACACACTATTTATTAAAATTTTCACATCAGGAAGAAATGGAACAATGAGCGCAGCCCATAGTGAAATAGCAATCACTAAAAGAAGCTCTGAAGCAAATAGTAGAGGTAAAACCCAATATGCACTAGTTATTTCATAACCCACAATAAATAAGTATAGAAATAGCACCAAAAATACAAATAAAGACTTCGCAGCGTCAGTTAATACTGTTACAGCCGGGAAAAAAACTTTATTAATTGAAACCTTACCAATTATACTCCCTGCGTCTGTTATTGAGTTAGCACTATTAGTAACAGTTCGGAAGAGCCACTGCCAAACGACTAAACCGATAAGTAAATATGACACAAAGTCTTCTGTTTCCACACTTAAAATGAGGCCAAATACTAAATAATAAATAACCATCAAAAGCATTGGTTCAAAAAACCACCATAAAAAACTTAAATACGTTTTTTTACTTTCCGCCATTAAGTTTGACGATGCTTTATAAAAAATCAGATTCCAAAAATTAGACACAATTCGCCTTTGCTTATATTTGAAGTAATCATTTAAAGTAAGAATAGTGCTTTAAAAGCGCCATTCAAAAATTTTGCGACAATATAACGTTTATTCTACTTATTGTCATTGCATATAAAGGAAAATAATTAATACAAAAAGTTTATCTTAGCTATTATTAATGCTCGGTTTTAATAAAGTATCCAAATGAACATAGCAACACCGCTACTATACAAATAATGCTTTGTAACTCAATCAACAGTAATGCGCTTAAAGTAAAATTTAATTTTCCGTTTATCTTTACTTTTGTTTAACTCAAAAGGTGATTTAATATTACTATGTCGTAAGGTAATAATAAGGTTATTAGTAGTAAGCCTTTGGCTCGGCAAAGAAAAGGTTCTGTTTTTAAGCACATGAAACCCCATTGATTTACCATTTATTAACACTTCTGTTTTATCAGTACCATTATAGTATTCACCGTCTAAGGTAATATTAATTATTGGTTGTTTAAGTAAACTATTTTCTAATAAAAAACTGATAATAGACTCTTTTCCGATACTCCAAACACCCGCCTTTTGCTGAAAGGACCAACCTTTTACAAAAAGCACCTTATTTGGTAGTTCACTGCCTGATATAGACTCTTTACTTATTGTTGAATAGGTTTTAATTAATGTATTAGCAATATCATCCCTAATCTTTGCTAGCTTTTCAGATGTTTTTTTCAAAAAGGGCTCAAGGGTACTGGTATTATCAATCGGTAAAACATTACGCTCTGCGAATGCTTTTACTAGCCTAGTGGTTCTTGTTTGAGCACATTCCTTTTTTATATGATAGTAAGTGTTCAGAAAACATTCACTTGAGAAACGATTATCTTTATAATCACCAATAAATTCAAAGCCTTTGTTCTCAATCATTACTTTAATTTTATGAGCAAAGCCTGGTAATTCTCTTTTAGCAATTTTACCTGTATAACAGGTACTATCCTTTCCATCAACTACTGTAGGCCAAGTAAAGTAAACCTTTACACCTTTATCTTTTAATAATAATAAACGCTCTAAATTATCTTTAAATACATCGGTAATCATAAATCCTTTGCTAAGTTGAGCATCTAACACATACTGGTCACAGCTTTTATTATGACTTCCGTCTTTTTCTATCCGCTCTAAACCATTGCGTTCTGAGTTTCCATAGGTTTCATTTGAATTTTTCCCGAGTAAAATATCAAACTTTGATAAGCGTTTTAAATCCTCACGTAAAAGTTCTCCTTTGTTTCGTTGAATAAACAAACTTGTTAGCGCACTTTTAAGTGGGTACTGAGTGAAGACAAACTTCATTTTTTCCACAAAAGGCAAGTTATTAAAATAATACTCAAGTTTTAAGTTTTTGTCAGCAAGCGCTGTTAAGAAGTTGTCTGGTAATTGCTCATTATAAGAGTACTGATTCCATTCTAATGGCAAGATCACAACATCACCTGTTTTAACCACCTTTAATAAATTGTATATCTTCAGTTGTAGGGGATAGCCTGCATTATCTGCACTCGTTATAGCTGGGGCATTAAAATAGTCAACCAATAAAAAAGGATCTATTGAATGAACTGAGTTTGAACCTGACTCTACTATAACTTTACCTTGCGTATCAGCAGAGGTTTCTAATAAAAACTGTCGATAAGAAAAAGGCGCTGTTCTGTCAATAATTATATGTTGATCAACAATATAAAAGTAGCCTATTACCAGACCAATAAACATAGAGAGTGTAAGTATTAAAAACTTTTTATAATACATAATGTTAAAAATTAAAATAAAGAAATTCTGATGCAGTTGAGGCAATTCCCAATAGCACCGCTAAAAGCAAAGACAAACTAATTACACCGCTATCAACAAGTGAAAACTTGTTTTTATTCATTCCTATCTCAAGTGTGTTTTTTGCAAAAAAAACAACCAACCCGAATACAAACACCATTTGTATGGTAGACACTGAGCCAATTAAATGATTGCCGTTAACAATTTCCCAACTAGGTGTCCACCCGGTAAAATACTGAATAAAACTAGAAAATTGCGCCGTACCTTTAACACCATTTAAACCAAACATTCCCTTGAGCATTGCAAAAGCAGATGCTATATCATTCGCTCTAAAAAATACCCAAGTAAAGTTAATAAAAAGAAAAGTAAGAGTCCAAGCGAGATAGGCTGGTAATTTAACATTTACTATTTGCCATATTCTATGTATTGCTAAAGCCCCACCATGAAGGGCTCCCCATACAATAAAAGTCCAACCAGCACCATGCCATAAACCACCTAAAATAAAAGTCGCCATTAAATTAAAATAAGTTCTCCCCGCGCCCTTCCTGTTACCACCTAACGGTATGTAAAGGTAATCTCGCAACCATCGAGATAACGTCATATGCCAGCGACGCCAAAAATCTTGAATATCTGTCGCTTTATAGGGGGAATTAAAATTCAAAGGTAGGCGAATATTAAACAGTAGTGCTACACCAATAGCCATATCGGTATAACCAGAGAAATCGTAATATAATTGAAAAGTATAACTAAGACTTGCTCCCCAAGCTTCAAAAAGACTTAGCGGAACTTGGCTATCAAAGCCTAGATTAGCCCAAATAGCAAAGGTATCGGCAATAACAACTTTTTTAAATAACCCAATTGAAAAAATGAACAATCCTTTAGCGATATTATGATAATTTATAAAAGTATTCTTTAAATTAGCAAACTGCGGCATCATTTCTTTATGATGAACAATAGGTCCTGCAATAAGTTGCGGAAAAAAAGAAACAAATAAACAGTAGTTCAAAAAATCATATTCTTGCGTGTCATTTTGATAAGAATCCACTAAATAAGCAATTTGTTGAAAGGTAAAAAAACTAATCGCTAAAGGTAGTAATAAATTCAATAAATCAATATTTAAACCGAGCACTTCATTTAAGTTAACAATAAAAAAATCGCTATATTTATAATAAACTAGCACGGCTAAATTCAATACTATTCCAAGAATAAGTACAGATTTTCGAGATAAAATACTTTGGTCGCTGGTTTTGGTTTTATGTAATGCATTACCAATACCAAAATTAACTAGCATAGACGCTATAATTAACAGTAAATAAGCAGGGTTCCAATAGCCATAAAAATATAATGACGCTAAGACCATCCAAGCTTTACCGAGATGGGTGTAACGCATTTTATTCAATGTAAAATAAACAATTAATACAACAGGCAGGAAAGCAAAGATATAAAATGGAGAGTTAAATAGCACGCGTTATTCCGTTGTTATCATTATTTAAATGGGGTAGTTTTATTTATATAGCAAAAGGCAAGCATAGTAGATGACTTTACTAATCTGATCAATTAATATTTATTGCAAGTATTATGATGTTTCACATGATTAAGAAATATAACTAAGGGGTAGCCAACATTGGGGGGACAATCAACTACATCAAAATCCCCTTTCGACCTTGGCCAAGCTAATTTATAAACTATGCATCATTACTTCGAAGTCAAAAATACTGTTTTTCTAGAAGTGATAATAATTATTTAAAGTATGCTTCTAAAAAGTTGGTTTTAAATTTTTTGTCATGAATGTCTAATATTGAAGCTGATAAGTCATATTTTTTGTAAATAAAATGCATTATTAAAGAAGCTTTCTTTAATTTTGTACTTGTCATATCTAGCAAGTGCTTAGGGCCTTTGACATAACAAAAATCTCCCCACACTAACCGTGACGGTTGTGGAAGATTAGATTCAACAAACTTATCTTTTATTTCACCAAAAGAGGTTAACCTGCGCCCTAATGGAAACATATCAACTAACTCAAATCCATTTTCTCTAATAACGGGATCCAAGTCTGACCATAATGGCATATTTTCATAAAATGGAATAAAAAATGATTCGGCATGAATAACTAAAACGTCTTTTAATAATTCTTTGGCTCCATTGATTACAGCAAGTTCACCACCTTGGGTGTCTAGTTTTTAAAAGTCACAATTGCTAATACTTTTAATATCATCGAGTTTTTTTGTTTTAACTGATTGAGCATCCTTTACACCATACATTCCATGCCCTCCCACAAACCTTTGGCGTAAAGCTATATTTGGCTTATATACAGAAGAAAGCGCCGAATTGTTCGTTTCATAAAAAATAGCGTCTTGCCCATCACCAATAACAAAGGGAAATATTTTACATTTACCACCCACTGCTACATATTTATCTCTTGCTTCAGTTACAGGCTCAAACCCAACAATAGTAGTATTTAAATTTTCTACTAAAGGTTGATAAATATGCTTTTCATAATCCAATACCTGAGCGCCAACATCAACAATATCAAGTTTACCTAAATCTAGTAAAAATTGATCGTCTGCTAAAAGGTCATTAAAACAAAAAGTTTTCAATGTATGATCCTTAAATTAATTAATTAAAATTTTTGTTCTTCCCTCTTTTCGTAATCGCTTTATTACTTTATAAAGCTTTATAAAATTAAACTACTATTCGCTCTTTAATATCTTTACGATTATTTTCTTAACTAATTAACCACTTGCTTTTATTGTATTTATCTCAACATTATAATCAATCATATCGTCTAATAAAACACTATTTTCGGTAGGAAACATGTCTCCATAATTTATTTCATCAATAGTTTCCGTCATCGATTCTAAGGAAATATTTTGGCTATATTCAACCATGTCTTCAACTTTAACCTCATTCACGGAAAGCATTTCTAAAGGAATATCTTTGGCATAGTCTTTAGGTGGTTCAGTCACATCATCAATCACATAACTGCTATTAACATACTCATCTAAAACAATAACATGCTCTTTTTCTAAAAAGTCTTCTTCTGAAATTATATGCGCTGAAACTTCAGTGTCGTTAGGCCCAATACCTTCAAGCGGACTTGATTCATTTGTACTCCCTGTGCCCTTAGTAGAAACTTTTAATGATTTGGCCAACTTCATTGATGAGCCTTTATCACTTATTTCATTGACTAATGCAACTTTAATGGGTGCCGAATCATCACCTCCTACCTTATAGACAATAATAAGAAGAGCTATCAACGCGAATATGAAATATTTATTCAAAATATTCTCCAAAAATTTATTATCTCTGTGTAGTTAACTTTTTTACCCTAATAAAACGCAACACACAAAATCAGCACTATAGGAAAAGTACTACTCACCTTAAAAATTAATTTAACAAGCATCTTTCTTATCAGTGGTTGAAATTTAAGCAATACATTCAGGTTGTGGATATTTAAACTTATAATTTTAAAGCCCCAGTTACTTTACTGGGGCTTTACATTATATAATTTAATGGCTAATTACCACTCATTTAGCTCTATTTACTGATACATCCAACTGCCATTAGTGGTCATTCCTACACCACCTGAGCCAGCGGCAAAGCCTCTATTGCCATTAAGGTGATACAGATACCATGCGCCATTACTGTTACGTATAAGCACGTCGGTATTACCATCACCATTAAAGTCATTGGCTGCCTTAAACTGCCATGCTGCGCCAGTTGTTAGTCCTAAACCTCCAGAGCCCGCACCAATACCTCTTGCACCAGTTAAGTGGTATAACCACCAACCACCAGTTGCGCTATTGCGTACAAGAATGTCGGTATTACCATCACCGTTAAAGTCTTGTGCGGCTTTAAATTCCCAGTCGGTGTCGTAACTCATACCTATACCACCTGAGCCTGCTGCAAAACCACGGTTACCATTAAGATGATAAAGGTACCAAGCCCCTGTACTGCTGTTTCTCACCAGTACGTCGGTATTGCCATCGCCATTAAAGTCTTTCGCTGTTGTAAACTCGTAGCTTGCGTTTGTTGTTAAGGCTATACCACCTGAATTAGCCGCTAAACCACGCGCACCATTCATATGATATATCCACCAACCGCCTGTTACGCTGTTACGCATTAAAATGTCAACGTTACCATCGCCATTAAAGTCTTCGGCTGTTTTAAATTCCCAGTCTAAGCTCGTTGATAGGCCAACACCACCTGAATTAGCTGCAAACCCTCTTGCACCGTTTAAGTGATACATGAACCATACTCCTGTATTCATGTTTCTCACCAGTACATCTTCAAAACCATCGTTGTTAAAGTCTGCTTTGGCTTTAAGTTGATAGTTCGTATCACCTATCATCGCTATGCCGCCTGAATTAGCTGCAAGACCACGATTGCCATTAAGGTGATTAATCCACCAAATACCATTGCTATTACGCATAAGCACGTCGGGAATACCATCGCCGTTAAAGTCATCGTTGATTATTGCATCTTCTTCTGCTTGCTCTGTAGGGACAACATGCCAGTTGATATCTTTAGTCATGCCCATGTTACGACTACCTGGTACTAGGTTGCCTTGTCCATTAAGTAAGAAGCCTTTCCAGCGGCCATCAGCTTTGTGTCGTACAATTAGGTCTACGTTACCGTCTTGGTTATAGTCTGCGACTTGTTGAAGTACCCAGTTTTCATCTTGTGGGATACCTGCGCTTAAGCTGTGAGTACCTGCTACACGCTCTGTGCGATTAAGGTTTAAGGCCACGGCTTCATAGGCATAAGTGCTTTGATGTTGTAGCAATAAGTCAACCACGCCATCGCTGTTCATATCAACAAGACGTTTAACCTGCCAATCGCTATTGCGACTTACCCCTAATCCGCCTGAGCTTGATAATACATCGCCATTCGCATCAAGGTGGTTAACATACCATGCACCGTTGGTGTTATGGCGTAATAACACATCAACATAACCGTCGTTATTAAGGTCGCTAAGTCCTTCAAATACCCAGTCTTGGTTAGTTGTTACCCCTAAGCTTCGATAGCTCGCAACGCCTTTAGCTCCATCAAGACGATATAGCCACCAACTGCCATTGGTGCTATTTCTGACTAGTACATCGGATAGCCCATCGTTATCAAAGTCCTGCAATCCTTTAAATTCAAAGTCTTTTGATTGTGGCAGCTGTCCTATAAACCCTACATCGCCTGTAACACTACGGTTACCATCTAAGGTAAATTGATACCAATGGCCATTATCATGGCGTACCAGTACATCAGCATTAACATCATTGTTTAAATGCCCTATGTCTTGTACTGTCCAGTTACTGTCCGTTGTCAGCCCTACACCGCCCCAACTCGCTAAGCTTAAGTCGGTATTGATACCGTATAAGTACCATTGACCCGTGCTTTTATTTCTGAGCAGTATGTCTGCTAGGCCGTCACCATTAAAGTCAATGGTTGACTTTACGCCACCTAAAGTTGGATCTAAGGGAGCATAGTCTTGTCCATCCAAGATACCATCGCCATCGGTGTCGTTATTGGTTGGGTCTGTGCCTGCTTGGTATTCTGTAAGATTGGTTAAACCGTCGTTGTCTTTATCGCCAAATGCATCAAGACCATTAAGTGGATCAAGGCCATTGTCAAACTCATACTTGTCATCCATACCATCTTCGTCAGAATCAGCGTTATTAATGTCAGTGCCTAAGTCTGCTTCTTGATAATCATTTAAGCCATCGCCATCTGAATCGGCAAGAGAATTCCAAGCTTCTGGATATTGACTTAAATCGGCCAATTGCAAAATATTAAAACGCGGTGGAATATAGTTACCTCGTTCAAACTCTTCAATAATACCGTTATTATTTGAATCATAATCAAATGTTGAGTGCTCAATAGCTAATGCATTACCTCCACTATCAACAGAAATAATCTGCCATATTCGCTCTCGCTCTGTATCAACACTACTATATGTCATTGTTACTAGATATTGAGCTACTGAGTAGTTCCACTCACTCCCCATAATAAAAGTTTGTCCCGTTTTATTTTCCCAATCAGTATAGCTACTATTAATACCACGACGTAAAGTACCATCAGCCTTAAAGTGATAACCAAAAAGCCAACTAAATTCGACCTTATCACCGTCCCAAGCATCAATATTGTATGCGTTAATATTTGATTGAATAAAATAAGGCAATTCGGTAGTCATTACTGATGTGAAAGTTTCATAACTATTATCGAATTTTGCTAACTGGCTGGAGTAAACCCTTGTTAGTATCTCATTCTCAAAATGCTTTATATTGGCTAAATATGTTTTCTCTACTTTAATGAAAGGAGTGATAACAAACTTAGTTGCGCCATCAATTAATACAATAGTGTTATTAATAAAAGACCAAGTAAAATTATATCCACTATGGGTTGTTGTTGTGCTCCCTCCTTGTATCAAGCTTATTTTATCAGCATAAATGCCCGGCGTACTTCCATTACCACCATAGACAGGTCCATTCTCATGATTATAGTGAAGGGAAACTCCCCAATCGCCTTGAATATCAAAGGAAGATAATTCAGACAATAAACTACTAGGGTTAGCATAATATGTTTCTACTGTACTAGACACTTCATTAACAAGTGGCTGTTCATTAGTCCAAGAATATCCTTCTGGCAGTACCAAATATTTTTCTAAAGTGTTCACAATATTAACGCGAGATACACCATTATTATCTGATATTTTTTCAATTGTACGTAGAGTAATTCCCACTTTCTCCTCTATTTCTCCAAATGGAAATGCTCCTTGAGCTTCTAATTGAGCTACTTCACCTGCAACACCTTGCCCATAAGTTTCAGTAATATAATCTGAAGGCAGGTAAATATTATTAGAGGTTTTTTTGGTAGTCTCAACTAAAATGCGGTCATCTAGAATCGACCAATTAATTGTTTCTTCTTGATAATTTTGGGCACTACCGTTACCTATCAACCCCGTATTATTATCATTAAAAGTTAAACTTATACCCTCATAGGCTACATACCCTGGGCGTCCGTCTGGAATAATAACAGCCGAAGTGTTGCTTATATTTCCTGGTGTAAATGCTAGTGGGCCTGCAACTGGGCTAGATGCACTTGAAAGAGGATCTGTACCCGAGTTAACCTCGAACCCATCGGTATAACCATCACCATCTGTATCCATTAACGTAGGATTTGTACCTAAGTTATATTCCTCTAGATTAGTTAAGCCGTCGTTGTCTGAATCTAATGTTGAATCGTAACTATTATTTTTATCTAATCCGTTCGCTTGCTCCCACGCATCGGGTAATGTATCACCATCATCATCGGTATCAATATCGTCATTTAAACCATCACCATCTTTATCAAGGTCGCGTAAATTTAATACGCCATCATTATCCAAATCTAAATAGTCAGAATTGCCACCAATTTGCCAAGAGTTACTATCCCAATTATTTACATTCCATTTAAGATCTGCCGCATTAGCTTGTAGAGTTAAGCCAATTACAGATACAAAAAAACACATTTTTAAATTTATGTTTATATTCACATTAACCTCCTAAGTTAAATAGTAAATTTATTTAACTTAATAATTACTCTGGAATAGAATGATTAGATTTAACTAAATCTATTAAAGTAGTAATGGAAGATTGGTCTAAACAATTGGAGTTGGGTGCTGTTGCTAAAATGTCATTATTCCCCTCATATTCCACTTGAGAAAGCCCCCAGCATGCAAGTTTACTTGTTGGCATTTTAGTTGTGCCTAGAATTCTCACATCCGACTGATTTATATTAAATTGCGAACCATTAAAGGTGATGTCTTCTAAGATAGCAGTAGAATTACTATCAACATCAAAGTTGCTTGTAATAGTTGACGTTGTAATATCTAACATTGCATTGTTTTGGATATCAGCATTCAAGATTGTTAAGCTTTGCCCGCTTAAGGTACTATTGTTAACAAGAACCCCACTAAGTGTTGTATTTTCAACACGCAATAAAGATCTTTCTGTAAGAGTTGTAAATGCTGTAATATTACCACTCGATATATTAAAACTAGAGTTCCACAAATACAGCCCAGTAGCATTAATATTTTGTGCATTAAGTTTCGACATATAAAAATTGGTATTTCCACCTACTGTCGCATTAACTAGGTTAAGCTCACTATTAGACACTTGTAAATTACTTGTCGATGATAAGTTTGTTGCCTTTAATAATGAAGTATTTTCAACATCAATAACTCCTGTTACATCTAAAATATCTACTGCAAGCGTTGAACCGCCACCAATCAAAATATTATTGCCTGTTGCTGTAATACTTTGACCCCATCCCATCCAGTTCGTACCTCCATCTAAATCAAGTGCCTTACCTTGAGCAGACGTAATATCAAGAGCTACTTGCTGACGAACAGAGGAACCTAATACTTTTACAGCTTCACTTTGGCTAGAAACCGTACTAGGCGTTTGAATAAACCTAATAGCTGCATTATTATTACCAAAAATTCCCAATGCAACCTTGCTAATATTAACTCCAGAAATATAAGCTTGTGCTCCCTCTTGAAGGAGGATCCCTGTTCCATTAGGTGTATCCGGACCAATTATAGTGACATTGATAACTGAACCGTGACCATTTCGTGAAAAAGCCGCACCGTAATCCCAGTCGTCTCCTAGTGTAATTGTTAAGTCGATAAGGTATAAGCCACCGCCAAAACCGCCCCATATTGCTACTTTGCCCGATAAGTCGTTTGGAATTAACTCAGCGGTATGCCCTTCTTGTGGCTGTATATTAATACTTTGACTAGCAACTTGATAAGAGTTTCCTTCCCAGTTGTTATCCCCATCAAATGTACGTTTAACAGTTATATCGCCATAACAATTACCTTTTATTCTAAAATTTAAATCTTTATAATTTACATGTTCTGTATAAGCCTTATTCAAGGCAGCTGCATCAGCAGTACAATCAACATCTACTTCTATTTCACCATCAATTAAATTCATCCCCATAGATTTAGATGCTAAGAAATCAAAATTTTCATTTACCTCAGCCGCTTTAGCGGGGGTATTGGGTGAAAAAATGTTTGGCACTGTTTCAGCTGAAACACTTAATGATATAAATAATAATGTAGATGGTATGATAAAAGCAGTTTTAATATTCATTGTATTTCCTTAAATAATCGTATTTAACTTGTTATTTGTTACTAAAGAAGCAAAATTATTTCTCTTAATTTAGCTTTTTATAAAACTAATTTAAGAGAAATAACTAGATCTAATAGGCGTATTTTAGCTAACGCTTATACTTAATGAATCAAAAACATCATATTGAAAACTAAAGCCCCAGTTACTTTACTGGAGCTTTACATTATATAATTTAATGGCTAATTACCACTCATTTAGCTCTATTTACTGATACATCCAACTGCCATTAGTGGTCATTCCTACACCACCTGAGCCAGCGGCAAAGCCTCTATTGCCATTAAGGTGATACAGATACCATGCGCCATTACTGTTACGTATAAGCACGTCGGTATTACCATCACCATTAAAGTCATTGGCTGCCTTAAACTGCCATGCTGCGCCAGTTGTTAGCCCTAAACCTCCAGAGCCCGCACCAATACCTCTTGCACCAGTTAAGTGGTATAACCACCAACCACCAGTTGCGCTATTGCGTACAAGAATGTCGGTATTACCATCACCGTTAAAGTCTTGTGCGGCTTTAAATTCCCAGTCGGTGTCGTAACTCATACCTATACCACCTGAGCCTGCTGCAAAACCACGGTTACCATTAAGATGATAAAGGTACCAAGCCCCTGTACTGCTGTTTCTCACCAGTACGTCGGTATTGCCATCGCCATTAAAGTCTTTCGCTGTTGTAAACTCGTAGCTTGCGTTTGTTGTTAAGGCTATACCACCTGAATTAGCCGCTAAACCACGCGCACCATTCATATGATATATCCACCAACCGCCTGTTACGCTGTTACGCATTAAAATGTCAACGTTACCATCGCCATTAAAGTCTTCGGCTGTTTTAAATTCCCAGTCTAAGCTCGTTGATAGGCCAACACCACCTGAATTAGCTGCAAACCCTCTTGCACCGTTTAAGTGATACATGAACCATACTCCTGTATTCATGTTTCTCACCAGTACATCTTCAAAACCATCGTTGTTAAAGTCTGCTTTGGCTTTAAGTTGATAGTTCGTATCACCTATCATCGCTATGCCGCCTGAATTAGCTGCAAGACCACGATTGCCATTAAGGTGATTAATCCACCAAATACCATTGCTATTACGCATAAGCACGTCGGGAATACCATCGCCGTTAAAGTCATCGTTGATTATTGCATCTTCTTCTGCTTGCTCTGTAGGGACAACATGCCAGTTGATATCTTTAGTCATGCCCATGTTACGACTACCTGGTACTAGGTTGCCTTGTCCATTAAGTAAGAAGCCTTTCCAGCGGCCATCAGCTTTGTGTCGTACAATTAGGTCTACGTTACCGTCTTGGTTATAGTCTGCGACTTGTTGAAGTACCCAGTTTTCATCTTGTGGGATACCTGCGCTTAAGCTGTGAGTACCTGCTACACGCTCTGTGCGATTAAGGTTTAAGGCCACGGCTTCATAGGCATAAGTGCTTTGATGTTGTAGCAATAAGTCAACCACGCCATCGCTGTTCATATCAACAAGACGTTTAACCTGCCAATCGCTATTGCGACTTACCCCTAATCCGCCTGAGCTTGATAATACATCGCCATTCGCATCAAGGTGGTTAACATACCATGCACCGTTGGTGTTATGGCGTAATAACACATCAACATAACCGTCGTTATTAAGGTCGCTAAGTCCTTCAAATACCCAGTCTTGGTTAGTTGTTACCCCTAAGCTTCGATAGCTCGCAACGCCTTTAGCTCCATCAAGACGATATAGCCACCAACTGCCATTGGTGCTATTTCTGACTAGTACATCGGATAGCCCATCGTTATCAAAGTCCTGCAATCCTTTAAATTCAAAGTCTTTTGATTGTGGCAGCTGTCCTATAAACCCTACATCGCCTGTAACACTACGGTTACCATCTAAGGTAAATTGATACCAATGGCCATTATCATGGCGTACCAGTACATCAGCATTAACATCATTGTTTAAATGCCCTATGTCTTGTACTGTCCAGTTACTGTCCGTTGTCAGCCCTACACCACCCCAACTCGCTAAACTTAAATCAGTATTGATACCGTATAAGTACCATTGACCCGTACTTTCATTTCTGAGCAATATATCTGCTAGGCCGTTATTGTTAAAGTCGACTCCACGATTATCAGCTAACGAAACTAAAGGTGATAAGTCGTCGCCGTCAAGTACGCCGTCGCCGTCTGTGTCAGCAAGTGTTGGGTTTGTCCCTAAAGTAAATTCTTCTAAGTTCGTAAAACCATCCCCGTCTGAGTCTGACAATGCATCTGAGGCGTCAAGTGGGTTTAGGCCGTAAGCCAATTCAAATTCATCTGATAAACCGTCCCCATCAGAATCAACGTCATCAATATACGACCATAATTCCCTTCCCATATAAGAATCAGTCATTATGTATGTGCCATGAAGGCCATCTGCGATAAAGTCATCCATCCATGATAACTCACCTAGTTGAGTTACATTATTTTCTCCATTTTGAATTTTGTAATAATTCATTGACACTACATAGTAAACAGAATTTCCAACCACGCCTTTTACTTCAATACTTGTTTCAACAGACTCGACTTGGGTAAATACTTTTGTATTTAAATTATATTTATAAATATTATAAGTACAGAAAAAGAGTATCTCATCATCGAAAGGCACCACATCCATTCGACTTTTACAATCATTAGACAAAACAACATTAGGAATAACAGATATTGCTAAATTAGATTTATTTAATTTCCACAGCGAAGGTTCGAAGCTTTGATTATCAGCGACAAAGTAGAACTTATCTGGATATTCATGAATATGATCATTAGTTAACGCTTTTAGAGGTGTGATCAACGATGAATAACAATCACTGACACAGAAACTTTTAGCATCGGTTTTTGTATTTGACAATATATTAAATATATTTAAGGTATTGTTATCGACGTTTAATAATTTACTTTCAGAGAGAGCATAAACATCACCATAGAAGTCTTTATTTAGCTCATTTATAGTTATTTTGCCATTATCAACGATAACACTCCATAAGCGATTTACCCAATAATCACTTTCATTCGTGCCATCTGCCGAAAAGTATAAAACATCATTGACTACATTTAAGGATGTTGGAGTACCTTTATTCTTTATTAGTTTAGGTGGGGATTTGCCATCGGAAAACCATAACTCCAGACCCCAACCAATTTTCTCTTCTAATATGAAATAAAAACCTTCAGAAACAACTGCAAAATCCTGAACCCATTTGTTTGTTTTTACGGTATCAGATTTAAACACTATACCAACAGAGTTATTGCTTAGATCTACTTTCCATATAGCATAGCCGTTAACTAAATCAAATGCTTGTATATAAAAATCATTATTAAATTTGCCGAGATATCTAATCTCTGAATTCCCCGTACCTTCATTTATTTCATCAAGTAATGTTAGCTGTTTACTTTGATCTAAGACCCAAAGTTCATCACCAAACTCAACTGTCTTAATAATAAAAAGTTCTTTATTCAGATATTCTCCTATATACGTAGGGGAACTGCCTAAATCGTAACCAGTATTAATAGTGAAGCTCTTTAGTCCTTCGCCTGATAACAGATATAATTTTTGACCAGATAATTCTGTGGCCGTATAAAATAATCCTTTGGATGAATTATAAAAGTTTCCAGGATGAGAACTTCCCGCCCCCACTAAATTGTCTTTATACAATGAAACAGTGTTATTTGATAAATTCACTTGCCAAAGTTCGCCGCCTGTTACCGCTGTATTATTAGTAAAATAAAGCAAATCATCAATTACTTGGTGAAATTCAGGAAAGATCAACCAATTATAATCTGTATGAATATTATAATCTTCGTCGTAAACATCTTTGATTTTTATAGTTGATGAGCTCGTACAATCACTCCTGTATAAAATCGTACTGTTCCATGAATACTGCCTCTTTTTAGTAAAGAATATTTCATTTTTTCCGACAAATAAGTTATCAGGTTCGTAATTTCCTTCCATCGTAGTACCATTATCTGTACCATCTGATTGCCACATTTTTTTGCTATATGATTCTGAAGTAAATACACAAAGTTTATTATTTAAGCTAACAATTTGAGAAATATTGCCAGCAAACGTTTTTACAACACTAACCTGTTGATTATTTAGATTTATCTGCCAAAGGTTTTCATTGCCCACAACATATAATAACGAATTTAACCATACAAAATCATTTGCATCTGATCCATCACTTCCAGTATTTAAATCAAAATCGTATACAACACCAGAAGAATCTATAAATGACATTTCGTTACCCGTCGCGCTACTATATTGTGAGTAAGCTATACCTCCATTTATTAAAGTTATGTTTTTAATAGAATCTTTTTCGTCAATCAATACTGTTGTGCCATCTGATTTCAGCTCTAAAATTTGATCTTTATAATTTGAATATGACTTTCCATGAATTAGAAGTTTATTACCTAAAGGAATTAAAGAGTTAAAATCAAATCCAGATGGAATATTGTAGATTTTACGTGTACCTGTAGGAGTGCCATCACTTTGCCATACTTCACCGTATCCACAACAAGCCCCTACTTTAAAATAAAATTTGTTATTAACTACCACGAAATTAGTCGGTCTACTTGATGATGAGCCAGGGAAAATATCTTTGAACAACGATATACTATGACCGTTGTAAAACCACAACTCTTCCCCATACTCTTTTGTGTCAATTGAAAAATAAACATTATTTCCCATCTCACCTAATGGAGTTAATTGTAATTGGTCACCCTGTTCTATATTTTTAATCAGACTCAGTGTTGCATGAGCTGATACGGTAAAGATTAAAAAAACAAGAAGCATTACTACTTTTTTTAAAGAAAAAACCACTCTTTTATTAAAACATAAACCATTGAACAACATTAATTCTTACAACCTTATAACAAAAAGAAAAGAAACTACCTTACAAACACATCAGATAAATTGTTTTTTTGTTTGCTCTGCGAAATTACTACAATCATGATTAATAGCAGAAATTTTTACTGATACACCCAATTTGTATCAACTGTCATACCAATCCCACCACTACCTGTTGCAGCACCAAGTGCTCCGTTTAAATGACTTAACCACCAAGTGCCTGTTGTCGCATTACGAATAAGTACATCCGTATGACCATCGCCATTAAAGTCATTGGCACTGACAAACTCAAAGTTTTGATTCGTCGTGATACGTACCGCGCCACTTCCCGCTGCAAATCGTCTCGTGCCATCTAAATGATATAAGAACCATGAGCCATTGACCATATTACGCGTTAATATATCAAGCTCCCCATCATCATTAAAATCAGCTATCGCTTTAAACTCGTAATCCAAGCTCCGCGTCAAACTTATACCTCCACTACCCGCTGCTAAACTTCTTGCGCCATTTAACTGGAATAAGTACCAATAACCATTGCCACTATGTCTCACTAACACGTCGGGGCTATCATCACCGTTAAAATCACCTACGCCTTGAAATTTATAATCAACGTTTCTCGTTAACGGTAAACCGCCACTATCTCCCATGATGACTCGTGAGCCATCTAAATGGTATACCCACCAAACACCATTGGTTTTATGTCTAACAAGGACATCTACATTACCATCACCATTAAAGTCTGCCGCCGCTTTAAACTCATAATCTAAGCTGCGCGTCATACCTACTCCACCACTACCTGATGCTAACCCTCTACTACCATCTAAATGACTTATATGCCATGCACCATTGACATTATTACGTAATAGAACATCTAAATGACCATCACCGTTAAAGTCTGCTTTGGCTTGTAATTCCCAGTCGGTACTTCCTGGTAAACCCACACCGCCTGAGCCCGATGCAAAACCTCTAGCACCATTCAAGTGATATAAATACCAAGCTCCACTACCTGTATTACGCAATAACACATCGGCATTGCCATCACTATTAAAATCATCAGGGGTTGCTTGCTCTTCCTCTTCGTCAAATTCATTCGGCACTACGTACCAAGAGATATCTGATGTCATGCCTACATTACCACTACCAGAGACTAAGTTACCTTGCCCATTTAGCAAAAACCCTTTCCAACGACCATCGCCTTTATGTCGTAACAACAGGTCTACTTTACCGTCTTGGTTATAATCCGATACTTGTTGGAGTACCCAGTCTGCATCTTGTGGGATACCCGCACTTAGGCTATGACTACCCGCCGCTCGCTCTGTTCGGTTTAGGTTTAAAGCAACTGCTTCATAAGCATAGCTGTTTTCATGTTGGAGCAGTAGGTCAACCACCCCATCGCCGTTCATATCGATTATCCGTTTAACTTGCCAATCACTATTGCGACTCAACCCTAATCCGCCTGAGCTCGATAATACATCGCCATTCGCATCAAGGTGGTTAACATACCATGCACCGTTGGTGTTATGGCGTAATAACACATCAACATAACCGTCGTTATTAAGGTCGCTAAGTCCTTCAAATACCCAGTCTTGGTTAGTTGTTACCCCTAAGCTTCGATAGCTCGCAACCCCTTTAGCTCCATCAAGACGATATAACCACCAACTGCCATTAACACTGTTTCTCACCAATACATCTGACAGTCCGTCGTTATCAAAGTCTTGCAAGCCTTTAAATTCAAATTCTTGTGAGGCTGGTAACTGACCTATAAACCCTACATCGCCTGTTACACTGCGGTTTCCATCTAAGGTAAATTGATACCAACGACCATTATCATGCCGTACCAGTACATCAGCATTACTATCATTATTAAAATGCCCTATGTCTTGTACTGTCCAGCTACTGTCCGTTGTCAGCCCTACACCACCCCAACTCGCTAAACTTAAATCAGTATTGATACCGTATAAGTACCATTGACCCGTACTTTCATTTCTAAGCAATATATCTGCTAGGCCGTCACCATTAAAGTCAATAGTTGACTTTACGCCACCTAGAGTTGGATCTAAGGGAGCTGAGTCTTTTCCATCTAAAACGCCATCTCCATCAGTGTCTTGTGAGTTGGGATTGGTGCCTAAGTTGAATTCTTCAAGATTTGTTAATCCGTCTCCGTCTGAATCAATATATGCATCAAATTGGTTGTAAGGGTTTAAACCGTTAGCTAATTCATACGCATCGGTTAGACCGTCATTATCACTGTCAACACTCGCATGATTGTTAATAGATGACAGAAGATTTCCCGCTGCATCATATTGATATGTTACTTTTAAATTATTGCCATAATCAGCTTCAGTAATGCGACCTAAGTCGTCATAAGTGTATGTAACGGCGAAGACGTTAGTGGTAAATAGTAAACAAATGATTATAAAAACGTTTAAACTCTTAAATTGAATTTTAGTTATTTTATTACTCATAAATACAGCTCTATCGATTAAATAGTTAAAAGAGTTTATTTTAAAAAAAACTCTACAAATATCACTTTGACTCATGAGCCATTGCTCCTTTTATTCCAAGGACATTTTTAAGGATCAAAGTTGTTGATTCACTGAAAATGCCAAGCCTCATATTTTTCCCTAAAAAAGCTTTCCTTAATTCCTTATTTCCTTTAAATAAATCTTTAAGCCCTAATCCCTTTGCCAATTTTTTACTATTTATCATCGAGCTTTTAGCGGGTAATAATTTACTAAAAACTCCCCCAGCCAACATCCCCACAAGTATGTCTTCTCCAAACTTATTTAGATGTTCAGCTTCTAATTTCTTTGGATTTAAGCCAATAGAAAGAGCTATATCAACTGCAGAACCCGCCATTGAACTAACGCCACCAATTGCAGCTCCTTTTAGAATAGCTATCCCTTTCACTCCTCCTAAAACGAAAGGACCAACAGCTGCTGCAGTAGCTCCGGATGCTGCACCAATGCTAGTAGATTTTAACAAACCGAGCCAAAATTCCCCACCAGACTTGTCATGATTTTGTATCGCATACATAGCTCCTCCGAAAAGGCCTCCAATTACAGCTCCTGCTGCTATATGCCCCAACTCCCCCTCGGGATCTACAAGCATCACTGGGTTTCCCTGTACATAAGCGTAACGATTTAAGGATTGCCCTGAAATTGGATTGCCCAACAATACATCACGGTTGATGAAGCGTCGCATACTCGGGTTATAAAAACGGGCGCGCATATAATACAAACCATTATTATCAGTCATTACACCGTCGCGGCCATTGTAAGCAAAAGGTTGAGTACTCGAGCCCCACTGTTGAACTTTTTGGCCAAAAGGACTGTAGAAATATCGATTACTAATTGACGCGTTTTCACGTGTTAATGCTACGGTACTGCCACGATAATCATAGTGATATGTGTGGTAGCCTTCTGTGGCACTTTGTCGACCAATTAATCCTATGCCGTAAACATTCCAAGCTTTCACCGTTCCATTTTGATCTGTTTCCATGAGTACTTGTTCTAAAGTGGTTGCTGGGTTAACGATGTACCGTGTTGTATTCGCCCCTTCTATACTAGCAATACGGTGATTATCAGGATTGTATTGATAGTTAATACCGCCTGCGCTAGTTAAGCGATTACGTGAGTCATACGTAAAAGAGGAAAGACCGTAATTTAACCAGCCCGATGTCATATTTCCATCAAAGTCATATTGCACTGGTAGGTTATTCGCGGTTAGTGCTCGGTTGTCTAATCCGTAGGTAATATTTGTGATAACAGGTGCTGGTTTTAAACTATTAAAGCCTGTTTCTTGAGTTAGCATTCCTGCTAAATCATAAGTGTAGCTGTAGTCAATTATATTATCATTACCTGAATTCTTAGTCGTTTTACCTGTTAGTTGACTCGCTTTGTCGTAACTGTAGTTGGTCGTCAAACCATTAGAATGAGTTGTGGTAATTAAACGACCTAAAGTATCGTAATAATAACTCGTTACTCTATTTTCCCAGTCCGTGACTTTAGTTAACTGGCCAGCTTGGCTATATGTATAATGAACAGCTTTTCCATCAGGGTAAGTTATTCTGGTAAGTTGATTCACAGCGTCGTATTGATATTGAATTAAGTTACCATAAACATCTGTATGAGTGATAAGGCGATCTAAAGCATCGTAAGTATATAGCCATTGCCCTTGTGAAGTAGTTGCTTTAGTACGATTACCATTTGCGTCGTATTCATAACTAACATTACCTGTAGTTTCAATAGTAGATGTTAATCTTAGTGCATCGTCATACGTAAATTGACTAACTTGCCCTCTAGCATTTGTGAGTTTTTTTATCGCGCCTCTAGAATTAAACACAGTTTGCCAGTACTTATTATCCATTGTAGTTAAGCGAACCAAACGTCCTTCAGCATCGTACGTGTATTGCAAAGTATTATTATTAGCATCAGTTAAACTTGCTCGTTGCCCATTTAGTGAATAACTTTGTGTTGTCGTACCATTGAGTGCGTCGGTTGTCGTGAGCAATCGATTAGAAGCATCATAAGAGAATTGCGTTTTATTTCCTTTAGCATCAGTTTGGCTTAATAAATTATTGAGTTTGTCATAACTGAATAATTGATTGCGGTTTAGGGTATCAATTTGAGTAATTAAACGATCTAAACCATCATATCCAAACGCTACTGTATCTCCTGCGGCATTAGTTTCTGATATTTTATTACCTACGGCATCATAACCATATTGAGTCGTATCAAATAATGCATTAGTAACACCTATCATTTGTCCTTTACTGTCATACGTAAAAATAGTAGTTATATGACCCAATGCATTTTCGATAGTAAGTAACCTGTCTTCACCATCATAGGTATATTTGGTAACACCATTTAATGCATTAGTTTCAGTGATTAACTTGTCATTTCCATCATAACTATAGCTCGTTGTAAAACCTCTAGCGTTGGTTATTGACGTTTTCCTACCTTTAGCATCATAAGTAAAAGTAGTGACATGATTTAGTGGATCTGTTTGCGTTAACAGCTGGCCTTTCAGGTCATAGGTGTAAGTCGTAACTTTACCAGCAGCATCAGTCATAGTAAGAACACGACCCGCATTGTCATAAGTTAAGGAAACGCTATTTCCAGTTCCATCTGTAATTGACTGCGTTTGACCATTACTAATAACATAGTCCGTTTGAGACTGATTAGGTTTAATCGTAGCAACAACTAACCCATCAGCATTGTATTGTGTTTGCGTGATTTGAGACAAAGCATCTGTCGTTGAACTTAAGCGATTATTTGTATAGGTAAATTGAGCACTTTTTGAATTAGCATTGGTCAAACTAATCAGGTTACTATTTTCATCATAAGCAAAGGTACTAGTGCTACCGAAAGTATCTACCGACTGAATTAAGTTATTTTCAAGATCATAGTAATAACGAGTTGTTCTTCCTAAATTGTCCGTTTCACTGATTTTATTGCCTTGACTATCATAACTATAAGTTGAGGTATTACCTAACTCATCCGTTAAGCTAATTAACCGATATTGGGCATCATGAATATAGGTTTTACTTTTACCAGTTCTGTCGGTATATACAGCCGTAGTTGAGCCATCAGCATTATTAGTATATGAGATATTACCTGCGTCATTACCAGTTCTAGCATCTTCTTGTTGAATAACTCGACCTTGAGCATCATATGTATTACTAAAATAGACAACATTTAAAGCATCTGTACCCGTTAGTAACCTATGATTTTCATCATAAGTAAATGATTCTGTGTGTGTGAGTGCATCAGTAATCGTAATTAAATTATTACTCCCATTATAAGTAAAACTAACAGTACCTGCATCAAGCGCGGTAATACTACTTACACGCCCGCTAAGATCATAAGTAAAATCTATATACCGACCTGATAATGGTTCAGTTACCGACGTTAGCTGGTTAGATGTATAACTATAGTTTAAAGCCAGGCCTACTTTATTAGTTTTACTGATAAGTTGTCCGTTAGCATTAAATTCGTACGTTACTTGGTTTTTATCGATTAACTGATAACCACCATTAATAGTAGTAAATTTGTCTTTAGCATCGCCATCCACAATTTGGTATCTGCCTGAGCTTGGGTTGCTGTAATGTGTAATACGGCCTGTTGGCCAGGTTAAGGCTACAGTTTGCCCTGCTTGAAATTCGAGCTTCATATTAAAACTATGATTCCAGCCATAACCCATATTGCCATTTTTAGGATTGAATGAGCTATAATTTAACTCCATATCTAACGGCAAAGCACCTTGAACATGCATCACATTTCGACTAAGCACATGAGCACCCGTTGAAATATCAATAGGATCGGCAATTAAACTTAATAATCGGTCTACATGGGTATTATCTATTGAATCAGCCGTTTGTGTAGGTATTCCATTAAAAGTAGCGACAAGAGTATAAGCACCAACAGCACTGCCTGAAATGCCAAGGTAATAATCTCCATCAGTATTAAAAGTGACATTTAATAATTTTGTTTCCCCATCATAAACCGTTTGGATTTGCCCTAATGAAACAAAGTTTTCATCATAAAGCGTTACTCGTGCCCAGCCTGCATTAAAAGCTCCCGTTATCGCAGCCGTAAATGTATCACCTGCATTTGCACTAAAACGATAATAATCAGTTAACGGTGTATTACTCTTTGTTAAATGAGTGCGAGTATATGACCCTGATGCTAAATAATGGGCACTACCAAAACTGTGCTTATAGGTGCGTAAACCATCATGAGCACCCGCAGAGCTCCAAGTTGAATTGACTGACAAATCATAACTACCCACACCAGCGCCTGTTACTTTAATATAATAAGTGCCTGCTGATGCTATCTCTTCATCAAATGAAACAGTATTACCATCATAAAAATTACTAGAATCGGCAAGTAGCTGATTAGCATCGCTATAAAGAAATACTCTAATTGGTGATGAATTGTTCAAATGTGCTGTCGTGGCAACTGTAATTCCTTCTCCCGCGAGTTTGTCAAACTTGAACCAATGAACCGTATTCGAAGTCCCTTGGTATTCTGCTGTTAACATTTGATTAAAGTAAGGTAACTGTGTAGCTGCTGATTTAGTGTTCGAAACGCTTTCATGAGCATATTCTGCGAAGGCATTCGGATTACCACCGTTTAAAAGCTCTGCACCGTCTTCAATACCATCACCGTCAGTGTCTTTTACATAAGGGTTAGAATGGTGAAAGTATTCAACGGCATCATTAAGCCCATCATTATCACTATCGCCATCTGTTTGTGCTCCCGTAATAGCTAATTGGTAACTACCGACAGACGTACCTGAAACACTAAGGTAGTAAAGCCCCGTTTTAGTTATAGCTTCTGATAATTCTTTTGTTTCCCCATCATAAACCGTTTGGATTTGCCCTAATGAAACAAAGTTTTCATCATAAAGCGTTACTCGTGCCCAACCTGCATTAAAAGCTCCCGTTATCGCAGCCGTAAATGTATCACCTGCATTCGCACTAAAACGATAATAATCTGTTAACGGTGCATTATTTTGCTCTAGATGAGTGCGAGTATATGACCCTGATGCTAAATAATGCGCACTACCAAAACTGTGCTTATAGGTACGTAACCCATCGTGCGCACCCGCAGAAGACCACGTGGAATAAACCGCTAAGTCATAATTACCCACCGCCTGACCTGATACTTTTAAATAATACGTACCTGCTGAAGATATTTGCTCGTCAAATGATAAGGTATTACCGTCAGTCAAAGTGGAATAGCCGAAGCTTCCTAAAAGATTATCGGCAGCATCATAAAGAAAAACATTCATTCCGCTTGAATTATTAAAATGCCCACTAGCGACAACGGTAACTCCTTCTCCCGCCAACTTGTCAAACTTGAACCAATGCTCTGTATTCGAAGTCCCTTGGTATTCTGCTGTTAACATTTGATTAAAGTAAGGTAACTGAGTGGCTGTTGATTTTACATTTGAAACACTTTCATGAGCATATTCTTTGAAGGCGTTTGGGTTACCACCGTTTACAAGCTCTGCACCGTCTTCAACACCATCACCGTCAGTGTCTTTCACATAAGGGTTAGAATGGTGGAAATATTCAACGGCATCATTAAGCCCATCATTATCACTATCACTATCTGTTTCGGCTCCAGTAATAGCTAATTGATAACTACCGACAGACGTACCTGAAATACTAAGGTAGTAAAGCCCCGTTTTAGTTATAGCTTCTGATAATTCTTTTGTTTCCCCATCATAAACCGTTTGGATTTGCCCTAATGAAACAAAGTTTTCATCATAAAGCGTTACTCGTGCCCAACCTGCATTAAAAGCTCCCGTTATCGCAGCCGTAAATGTATCACCTGCATTCGCACTAAAACGATAATAATCTGTTAACGGTGCATTATTTTGCTCTAGATGAGTGCGAGTATATGACCCTGATGCTAAATAATGCGCACTACCAAAACTGTGCTTATAGGTACGTAACCCATCGTGCGCACCCGCAGAAGACCACGTGGAATAAACCGCTAAGTCATAATTACCCACCGCCTGACCTGATACTTTTAAATAATACGTACCTGCTGAAGATATTTGCTCGTCAAATGATAAGGTATTACCGTCAGTCAAAGTGGAATAGCCGAAGCTTCCTAAAAGATTATCGGCAGCATCATAAAGAAAAACATTCATTCCGCTTGAATTATTAAAATGCCCACTAGCGACAACGGTAACTCCTTCTCCCGCCAACTTGTCAAACTTGAACCAATGCTCTGTATTCGAAGTCCCTTGGTATTCTGCTGTTAACATTTGATTAAAGTAAGGTAACTGAGTGGCTGTTGATTTTACATTTGAAACACTTTCATGAGCATATTCTTTGAAGGCGTTTGGGTTACCACCGTTTACAAGCTCTGCACCGTCTTCAACACCATCACCGTCAGTGTCTTTCACATAAGGGTTAGAATGGTGGAAATATTCAACGGCATCATTAAGCCCATCATTATCACTATCACTATCTGTTTCGGCTCCAGTAATAGCTAATTGATAACTACCGACAGACGTACCTGAAATACTAAGGTAGTAAAGCCCCGTTTTAGTTATAGCTTCTGATAATTCTTTTGTTTCCCCATCATAAACCGTTTGGATTTGCCCTAATGAAACAAAGTTTTCATCATAAAGCGTTACTCGTGCCCAACCTGCATTAAAAGCTCCCGTTATCGCAGCCGTAAATGTATCACCTGCATTCGCACTAAAACGATAATAATCTGTTAACGGTGCATTATTTTGCTCTAGATGAGTGCGAGTATATGACCCTGATACTAAATAATGCGCACTACCAAAACTGTGCTTATAGGTACGTAACCCATCGTGCGCACCCGCAGAAGACCACGTGGAATAAACCGCTAAGTCATAATTACCCACCGCCTGACCTGATACTTTTAAATAATACGTACCTGCTGAAGATATTTGCTCGTCAAATGATAAGGTATTACCGTCAGTCAAAGTGGAATAGCCGAAGCTTCCTAAAAGATTATCGGCAGCATCATAAAGAAAAACATTCATTCCGCTTGAATTATTAAAATGCCCACTAGCGACAACGGTAACTCCTTCTCCCGCCAACTTGTCAAACTTGAACCAATGCTCTGTGGAAGCATCATAACTAACATTGAATGTTTGGTTGAATTGAGGAAGTAAGGTGGCAGTTTCTTTAGTTTGCGAAAAAGCTGCGAAAGAATTACCAAAAAATAACAATGAGATAATGAAGAGGAATTTTATTTTTATCATTTTTTATTAACAAATTAACATTAAGTTAACGCTATTATAGGGTTTTGCTCCATAAATTAATAACACGATCCAAGCAACTATTAACAAAATACAATCAACTTAGTATTAATTAACCTGAGTTCGGGATAATGGATGTGCATAAAAACATTTAAAATAATAGTTTACAGTGCTTTAGGTGATTTTTTATAAGTACTAGGTGCATTGTAACTCAACCAATGCTAAAAGTTTTGTGTGAATCAAGGCTGATTTGTGTACCTAATAGCTGGCTATTAGTAGCAAATTATACGCAGATGCGCGCAAAAATCTTAGCTTTGGTGTACTTAGCTTATCCCGAACTCAGGTTAATTAAGCTTTTGGTTCCAATACATTGCGTGGGATCAACTTTACAGTTACAAATTATTCTAAAGAGTATTGTATTGTGTTAATGTTTTTCAGCTTTTATGTTTAATAAGGTTTCAGTGGATGAAGTTAGTTGTACATCAACTAGTTCTTTTTCTTTATATATTGTGTTTGTTTTGTTCAAATAATGGTAATGCTAACAATTTAGTTATAGCACCTGTTAATGACCCTGCATTGAAAGACTTGTTAATTAGAACAATGTTTGTTGATAAACAAAAACGTATTTATATAGGCACGGATTCAGGACTTTATCGATATACAAACAAAAACTTAGTAAAGTTAGATGATAGATTTGCCATTAATGCGCATGCTTTTAATGGCGCTATAAGTAGTATTCATGAGTTAGGTAACAGATATTTAGCCATAAATGCCTTTTTATCAGACGTAATTTATTTTGACCGCATTAAAGATGGTTATGTTAAAGCCCCATATAATTTAAATCAAATAAACACATTTCTTCACACAGAAAAAATATCAAGTTCACAATGGCTTTGGAATACTACAAGTGAATTATTTCTGTATTCGTCAAAAGTTAATAAAAATAGTCTCCTATTAGCAACACCACAAGATGAACGCATTATTAACTTTAAACTTAATAATGCGAATAGTTCTGTTTATGTTTTAACGCAAAAAGGTCTTTATTACAGCAAAAGCATTGAATTACCACTTAATTTAATTTTTAAAACTCACAGTGATAGTTTTTATGGTCTGTTTCTAACTAATAACCTTCTACATTTAATAAGCACTAAAAGTCACTTAACTTTTAAAGAAACTGAATTAATTTCGTCGATTGATGTGGCATTTTGTAGTAAAGAACAATTTAAACGTATAAAAGCACAAACTCGAGCTCATATGTTTAACAACCCCATTTTTTACACTGTTTCAAGTAATCATATTATGGCTCTGTCTGAATGTGGCGCTTATAAATATGATTTATTAAACCATAAATTAGAATCTCTGTTACTCCCTCAAAAAAACAATTTAGCACAATGGATAAAAGGTGTTGGTTATACCAAGGCTCTACCTACGATATTAGAGACTAATATCGGTTTGTTTTTAATCAATGAAAAAGCTGAAATATCTGCCCTAAAAGATAAAACTTCTGCAAGTTTGGGCGGGTCGACTTTTAGTGTAGTAAAAGTAACTGATGATCAATACTTAATTGCTGATGGTACGCCGGGTTTAAAAATAGCCTCTACAAGACTAAATAAATTCAACAATTTACATAAATCAGATCTCGTGCGATTAACTGGAGGGCATTCACTACGAGACATAATAAAAATTAATAACAATACTATATGGTTGGGGAGTCAAACTAACGGGCTGATTAAAATTGTTAAACATCAAGATACATGGCAAACAGACAAACAATTCCTAACTAAAGTACACATTAGATCTTTATATAAAGATAAAAATATTCTATGGGTTGCAACCGAAGGTAGCGGCTTGTACCAAATAAACTTAACAGATGACACTATTAATAAAATTTATTCTCCAGAAAACATACAAGGTTTACTCAGTTTTCTGCCGATAGATAATGAACAATTACTAATAGGCACAACCAATGGCGTATTGATATATCATAGAAAAGATATGAAGCTTGTTAAAAAAATACCTGTAATAGAAGGTGCTGTTTGGGGTATGGCACAAAATAACAAGGGTGAAATCTGGTTAGGCAGTCAACTCGCAACGGAAGGATTATTTAAGTTAGATAGAGATTTTACAATTTCAGAAACTTATACATATAGCGCAGATTTATATAATAGCGCTATTATGGATATTACTATAGATGACTACCAACAACCGGCTATAGCGACATGGGGCGGTGGTTTACTCTACCGTATGAAGGGTCGAAATGAATTTAGCCAATTGAACGCTAACGATGGTTTATTAAATGACACAATACAATCAGTTACTAAGATATCTGAAAACCAGTATTGGCTAAGTACAGAAAAAGGTCTCGCTAATGTAACGTTATGCCAGCTTACAGAATGTAATAATGAAGTTAAAACTTACACAACTAACGATGGACTAGCGACCAATTTATTTGATCTTAATAGTGCACACCTTAACCCGGATGGTACTTTAATTTATGGTGGCTTTTATGGCTTAACTTGGTTTAAACCAAAAACCGACATAATTCATAATACTGTGCTCCCAAGCGAACACCACGTAAACAGCCTAATTGTAGATGGAAAGAAGGTTACGAATAAAATTACAACCAATAACAATATACCCAAATTAAATTTAACCTCTGACACTCAGCAAATTAATATAACTTTTCACAGTGATGATTATGTTAATCAAAATAATAAAAAATATCGTTACCGTATTAATAATAGTAATTGGGCTACCACATTAAAACCAGAAATAAGCCTTTCTGCATTAACATACGGTAAGTACCTTTTAGAAGCAGGAAGTAGCAACAGCGATGGTTTATGGGCAGAAAACAATCTAAAGTTAATGATTATAATTTCACCCCCTATTTGGTTGTCACTTTATGCCAAAATAATTTACATAGTTCTATTTATACTATCTATCATTGCTTTATTTAAAAGAAGAAGCACAAAACTAATAAGACAAAACACTTTACTCGAAAGTAAAGTACAAGAAAAAACAAAGTTATTAAGTAAAGCAATTGCAGAAAAAGAGCATATGTTCGAGTCTTCATCACATGAATTACAAACGCCATTAACACTTATTTTAAATTACCTTGATCTACTTCCCAAAAAAGAACTTTCAATTAAATACGCCAATTATATTTCAATTGTAGAAAGCCAGTCGCAACGTTTGCGCTACTTAGTAAAGAATATGCTACTTAACGCTGATCCCGCATCATCTAATAATCAATGTGAGTTAACCAACATAAGGTCTAGTATAACAACGCTTATTGAGCACCATAAAGTACAGGCTAATAAATCTAACATTACATTAAATTTTCATTCTGATGTAAGGGAGGATGTTTTCGCTAATTTAGTCGTTGACTCTGAACATATTATATTTGGTAACTTAATTGATAACGCCATAAAGTATTCACCTAATGGCTCAATCGTAACAATAACCTTATACCTTAAGGATAATAATTTGGTATTTTGCATTTCTGATCAAGGACCTGGTTTTAAAGATTTAAACAAGATTTGCTATAAATACTATAGAGAATCAAAGCACATTGAGGGAACAGGGTTAGGGTTATGGAACGTAAAAGAATACATCAATAAAAACCAAGGCACATTAAGCATTACTAACAACTTTGAACTAGGCTGTAAAATAATTCTATCATTACCATTATCTTGTCAACAACCTCAAACAGAAACAACAGAGCAAACACCCCAAAAACAGAAAAGTTATCAGCTCAACTCCACAACCCCTTCAAATACAAGTAAAAAGGTTTATAACGTTTTACTTGTAGAAGACGACACTAACTTAACAATTTTATTTAAAGAAACATTAGCCAAGCAATATTGTGTTACGTTTTGCTGTAATGGAAACCAAGCACTTGAATACCTTCAACAAACAAAGGGTGATCTACCAGATATTATTGTTTCTGATGTAATGATGCCAATAATGAATGGCTTTGATTTATGTAAACACGTTAAACAATCTAACGACTTTAAGCATATACCTTTTTTATTGCTAACGGCCAAATCTGACAATTCGAGTCTATATAAAGGTCTTTCTTTAGGAGCTGACGATTACCTAAACAAGCCATTTAAAATGAGTAATTTACAGCTAAAAATTAACAATATAATTACAACCAAAGAAGCACAAAAGCAGTTACAACTAAATTATGTTACTACTAAAGAAAATATTGAAATAATCGATAATAATCAAGATAAGTTTATTATTCAGATCAAAGAGTCCTTAAAAGCAAATCAGCAAAATTCAAGCTATAGTATTGCAGAACTAGCCGATGCTCATAATATGTCGACCTCAACTCTACGTAGAAAACTGAAACAATATTTTGACCAAACATTTACAGAAATATTAAAAAAATCTCGAATGAATAAAGCTAAAAAATTATTAATGACGGATAAACAAATACAAATAATTGCTGAAGAGTGCGGTTACACAAATACTTCATATTTCAACAAGCATTTTAAAGAAGAGTTTAATTTAAGCCCTAAAGCGTTTCGCAAGTAACTTAGAAAATAATATAACCCTATTAATATTCAATTTATACTAAATAAAACGCCCGACATATATCGGGCGCTATCTATCCTTATTACTGATACATCCAACTGCCATTAGTGGTCATTCCTACACCACCTGAGCCAGCGGCAAAGCCTCTATTGCCATTAAGGTGATACAGATACCATGCGCCATTACTGTTACGTATAAGCACGTCGGTATTACCATCACCATTAAAGTCATTGGCTGCCTTAAACTGCCATGCTGCGCCA
Organism: Thalassotalea piscium; assembly: GCF_030295935.1. NCBI lineage: Bacteria > Pseudomonadati > Pseudomonadota > Gammaproteobacteria > Alteromonadales > Colwelliaceae > Thalassotalea > Thalassotalea piscium. Next base: position 798,235 of record NZ_AP027362.1, on the reverse strand, counting down.
GTTGTTAGCCCTAAACCTCCAGAGCCCGCACCAATACCTCTTGCACCAGTTAAGTGGTATAACCACCAACCACCAGTTGCGCTATTGCGTACAAGAATGTCGGTATTACCATCACCGTTAAAGTCTTGTGCGGCTTTAAATTCCCAGTCGGTGTCGTAACTCATACCTATACCACCTGAGCCTGCTGCAAAACCACGGTTACCATTAAGATGATAAAGGTACCAAGCCCCTGTACTGCTGTTTCTCACCAGTACGTCGGTATTGCCATCGCCATTAAAGTCTTTCGCTGTTGTAAACTCGTAGCTTGCGTTTGTTGTTAAGGCTATACCACCTGAATTAGCCGCTAAACCACGCGCACCATTCATATGATATATCCACCAACCGCCTGTTACGCTGTTACGCATTAAAATGTCAACGTTACCATCGCCATTAAAGTCTTCGGCTGTTTTAAATTCCCAGTCTAAGCTCGTTGATAGGCCAACACCACCTGAATTAGCTGCAAACCCTCTTGCACCGTTTAAGTGATACATGAACCATACTCCTGTATTCATGTTTCTCACCAGTACATCTTCAAAACCATCGTTGTTAAAGTCTGCTTTGGCTTTAAGTTGATAGTTCGTATCACCTATCATCGCTATGCCGCCTGAATTAGCTGCAAGACCACGATTGCCATTAAGGTGATTAATCCACCAAATACCATTGCTATTACGCATAAGCACGTCGGGAATACCATCGCCGTTAAAGTCATCGTTGATTATTGCATCTTCTTCTGCTTGCTCTGTAGGGACAACATGCCAGTTGATATCTTTAGTCATGCCCATGTTACGACTACCTGGTACTAGGTTGCCTTGTCCATTAAGTAAGAAGCCTTTCCAGCGGCCATCAGCTTTGTGTCGTACAATTAGGTCTACGTTACCGTCTTGGTTATAGTCTGCGACTTGTTGAAGTACCCAGTTTTCATCTTGTGGGATACCTGCGCTTAAGCTGTGAGTACCTGCTACACGCTCTGTGCGATTAAGGTTTAAGGCCACGGCTTCATAGGCATAAGTGCTTTGATGTTGTAGCAATAAGTCAACCACGCCATCGCTGTTCATATCAACAAGACGTTTAACCTGCCAATCGCTATTGCGACTTACCCCTAATCCGCCTGAGCTTGATAATACATCGCCATTCGCATCAAGGTGGTTAACATACCATGCACCGTTGGTGTTATGGCGTAATAACACATCAACATAACCGTCGTTATTAAGGTCGCTAAGTCCTTCAAATACCCAGTCTTGGTTAGTTGTTACCCCTAAGCTTCGATAGCTCGCAACGCCTTTAGCTCCATCAAGGCGATATAGCCACCAACTGCCATTGGTGCTATTTCTGACTAGTACATCGGATAGCCCATCGCGGTCAAAGTCGTGCAGTCCTTTAAATTCAAGGTTTTTAGCTGTAGGTAGTTGCCCTATAAAGCCTACGTCACCCGTTACTTGGCGGTTGCCGTCTAAGGTAAATTGATACCAATGGCCATTATCATGGCGTACCAGTACATCAGCATTAACATCATTGTTTAAATGCCCTATGTCTTGTACTGTCCAGTTACTGTCCGTTGTCAGCCCTACACCGCCCCAACTCGCTAAGCTTAAGTCGGTATCTATACCGTATAAGTACCATTGATTCGTGCTTTTATTTCTAAGCAGTAAGTCTGCTAGGCCGTTACTATTAAAGTCGATACCGCGGTTGTCGGTTAATGGCATTAACGGTGATAAGTCATCGCCATCTAATACACCATCTCCATCAGTGTCACTATTTGTTGGGTCTGTGCCTGCTTGGTATTCTTCAAGGCTGATTAAACCGTCGTTGTCTGAGTCTACTAATGCATCTGTTGGGTCAAGTGGGTTTAGGCCATTAGCCAATTCAAATTCATCTGACATGCCGTCGTTGTCAAAGTCTTGAATTTCATTACCATCAGCTTTACAGTTTTGAGTAACCCAATAAGCTTGTTCAATACCCCAAATATTATTTACAACATCGACTTGCCAACAAGGTAAATTAAATTGTGAAACTTGGAGCCAGTTTAATGAGTAAAATACACTAAGCCCTTTTAGATCAGTTACTGTATAATTATAACAATCAATAGAGGTGACCTCGCTCACAACTATCGCATCCGGGTAATCATCTTTTATACACTGAGCAAGTGTTTGATCTTGTAATTGAGCGATTGCATCATCAAACTTCACATAAGCAACACTCTCATCATATAACTTTCCAAATTCTACCGTGTGTGCATTTAACGCATATACAGCATCGGCTCCATTTGAAAGATTCTTGTCAATCCCGCAAGGCATTCCATTTTTACACGTTAACTCAGGTGATGAATACTTATATATTTTATCATTACCCCAAACACCAAATGCACTAGCATAGGCCATAACTGTCACAAATTCATTCGCTACCCCATAACCTCGCCCAAAATCATAATTTGCTCCAGTATCCCCCTGTTCATATGAATGTTTTAGCCCCATATTATGGCCAATTTCATGAGCTACAACATAGTCTGCACAAGAAATATCAACCACAGTTTTAGTCATCTTAATAGTGGCAGGAGAAGATAAAACCCATCCTAACCCACAGCTTGAACTTCCGCTTGGCTCCACTTTAATTAGCGTCATAAAATCAGCTTTATTAGCCAATTGTAGATCCCAAATTCTTTTCACTTCAGCATCATTTTTTATACTGTAACCATTCTGCCCACTTAATCTATACAATGCTGTATTCATACTTTCACTGTCAGCTAAGCTAGTAAGGGTTTTATGAACAAATTCAAGGGTTAAATTAACGCCGCTGTCTATATATATTTGATTAGTTATGGATTCAATATGAACCAGTTTTGTTTCAATTTCAGGGTAAGCCTGCAACGCGCCAGACGTATAAGCAACTAACCATTTAATTGTAACATTCTCTGTTGGCGTTCCACTTTCAGTCTCTATGGTCTGACGGTTTTTTTTGGACAAAGATTTTGGACTAACAATATTGCTATTAGTCTTATTCTTTTTTGGGGGGATTAAATAATCAACTCTGTCCGTATGTCGATTTTTATGAATGACACTTTCTTTGCCTAATTCACCTGAACCATCAATTGCTTTAATTGAATACGTAGTGTTTGATGTAACAACTCGGCCAAAAAAGCTTCGCTCGCCAAGGGTTAGCACTAGAGGATAATCAAAATCCTGCTCTGTAGTTTTCCCTGTAATAGATACAATACTATTTTTTACTTTATAGGTTGTGATGGTAAATTCAGCACTCTTATTATTCAATAAAGGTAATATTATTGTGTCGCCTACTTTTAATGATCGAATAATATCTTTATTGATTAAAACACTTTGTTTGCCTTTCATTGACTTTCTTATAAACGTTGTAGGGTCACCAAGAAAGGAGCTTGGTATTGACTGAGTCAAATTCCATAATTGTTTTGTGTCTTTTGCAGCATAAGAATTCATGCTAAAAAGTAATCCAACCAATAAGAAAACACTAATGACAATACTATTTAGTATTAAATTTTTAATTAGATGAAAGTTCACTTTATGTTCCACTATATTTAAAACGCCCGACATATATCGGGCGCTATCTATCCTTATTACTGATACATCCAACTGCCATTAGTGGTCATTCCTACACCACCTGAGCCAGCGGCAAAGCCTCTATTGCCATTAAGGTGATACAGATACCATGCGCCATTACTGTTACGTATAAGCACGTCGGTATTACCATCACCATTAAAGTCATTGGCTGCCTTAAACTGCCATGCTGCGCCAGTTGTTAGTCCTAAACCTCCAGAGCCCGCACCAATACCTCTTGCACCAGTTAAGTGGTATAACCACCAACCACCAGTTGCGCTATTGCGTACAAGAATGTCGGTATTACCATCACCGTTAAAGTCTTGTGCGGCTTTAAATTCCCAGTCGGTGTCGTAACTCATACCTATACCACCTGAGCCTGCTGCAAAACCACGGTTACCATTAAGATGATAAAGGTACCAAGCCCCTGTACTGCTGTTTCTCACCAGTACGTCGGTATTGCCATCGCCATTAAAGTCTTTCGCTGTTGTAAACTCGTAGCTTGCGTTTGTTGTTAAGGCTATACCACCTGAATTAGCCGCTAAACCACGCGCACCATTCATATGATATATCCACCAACCGCCTGTTACGCTGTTACGCATTAAAATGTCAACGTTACCATCGCCATTAAAGTCTTCGGCTGTTTTAAATTCCCAGTCTAAGCTCGTTGATAGGCCAACACCACCTGAATTAGCTGCAAACCCTCTTGCACCGTTTAAGTGATACATGAACCATACTCCTGTATTCATGTTTCTCACCAGTACATCTTCAAAACCATCGTTGTTAAAGTCTGCTTTGGCTTTAAGTTGATAGTTCGTATCACCTATCATCGCTATGCCGCCTGAATTAGCTGCAAGACCACGATTGCCATTAAGGTGATTAATCCACCAAATACCATTGCTATTACGCATAAGCACGTCGGGAATACCATCGCCGTTAAAGTCATCGTTGATTATTGCATCTTCTTCTGCTTGCTCTGTAGGGACAACATGCCAGTTGATATCTTTAGTCATGCCCATGTTACGACTACCTGGTACTAGGTTGCCTTGTCCATTAAGTAAGAAGCCTTTCCAGCGGCCATCAGCTTTGTGTCGTACAATTAGGTCTACGTTACCGTCTTGGTTATAGTCTGCGACTTGTTGAAGTACCCAGTTTTCATCTTGTGGGATACCTGCGCTTAAGCTGTGAGTACCTGCTACACGCTCTGTGCGATTAAGGTTTAAGGCCACGGCTTCATAGGCATAAGTGCTTTGATGTTGTAGCAATAAGTCAACCACGCCATCGCTGTTCATATCAACAAGACGTTTAACCTGCCAATCGCTATTGCGACTTACCCCTAATCCGCCTGAGCTTGATAATACATCGCCATTCGCATCAAGGTGGTTAACATACCATGCACCGTTGGTGTTATGGCGTAATAACACATCAACATAACCGTCGTTATTAAGGTCGCTAAGTCCTTCAAATACCCAGTCTTGGTTAGTTGTTACCCCTAAGCTTCGATAGCTCGCAACGCCTTTAGCTCCATCAAGACGATATAGCCACCAACTGCCATTGGTGCTATTTCTGACTAGTACATCGGATAGCCCATCGTTATCAAAGTCCTGCAATCCTTTAAATTCAAAGTCTTTTGATTGTGGCAGCTGTCCTATAAACCCTACATCGCCTGTAACACTACGGTTACCATCTAAGGTAAATTGATACCAATGGCCATTATCATGGCGTACCAGTACATCAGCATTAACATCATTATTTAAATGCCCTATGTCTTGTACTGTCCAGTTACTGTCCGTTGTCAGCCCTACACCGCCCCAACTCGCTAAGCTTAAGTCGGTATCTATACCGTATAAGTACCATTGATTCGTGCTTTTATTTCTAAGCAGTAAGTCTGCTAGGCCGTTACTATTAAAGTCGATACCGCGGTTGTCGGTTAATGGCATTAACGGTGATAAGTCATCGCCATCTAAAATACCGTCGCTATCTGAATCATTGTCTTGAGGGTTGGTACCTGCTAAGTACTCGGCAAGATTAGTTAAACCGTCATTGTCTGAGTCTACTAATGCATCTGTTGGGTCAAGTGGGTTTAGGCCGTTAGCCAATTCAAACTCATCTGACATGCCGTCGTTGTCGTCGTCAAGGTCTATGTTGTCAGGAATACCATCATCATCACTGTCAGTTGTTTGAATTGCTATATAAGCTTGGGTAATTGTGCTATGAGCCAACACCGAGTCTAACTGTGGTATTTTAGAAGGGTAAATAACAATATCTCCTGAGGCAGAAATACGCGGTTTAATATGATCCGAAATATTACCTGCTTCAGCTATATAATGTGTGGTGTTTGCCACTAAGTCACGCACTAAGATATGTTCTTCATTTGCAGCATTATAGCCTTTGAAAACCACTTTCTGACCATTATCCGAAATCTCACTATCATAAGCATATCTAATTTGGCTATTATCAGTATCTAAACTAATTAATTGAGTCTGGTTAGTTGCGCGGTCATATAAAAGTATATCATCGTATGAAGAGTGATCATTATCATAACCAATAATTTCCTCTGTAGCATCTGAATTATATGTTACATACCGTCCATTCCATGAAATTGATGGTTTATAGTTGCTTGAGTTAGTTGGGTCTTCACCCACAGAGAGTGTTACCAACGTATTTTGCTTACTTGCTACTTCATACAAGGCTATTTGATGAGAATAGCCGCTGTCATACCCAAACACGCCATGTTTAGTTGTTTGGTAGGTAATATAATTGCCAGCACTACTTATTTTCGGATTTGAAGATGTTCCTGTTGTTGAGAAGCCGTTAGCATTTTTACTGACTAAAATGGTTTCTTCAGAAACTGCGTCGTACAAGTAAATATCTGTATAACTATCACCATTGGATACAATATTACTTGCTCTAGACGTAAATACAACATAGCGCCCATCCCCTGAGATATCAGGACTATCTGAATCACCATTTGCTTCACTGCCATCATGGCCAACGCTGATACGTTTAGTAACGCCACTACTACGAGTGTGATAAAAAATATCCCATGTAGTGCTAGTATCATTAACATCTATATTCGTTGCCGAAGAAGCAAATACGATCTTATCTCCGTCGCTAGAAATAGCAAAACCTGCATCACCAATATCTCTATTTAAATTTGCACCCCGAGTGCCAAACATTAATCGCTCTTTGGTATTAAGTGCTCGATCTATTAAATATAAATCATCGTATGAGCCTCCTCCTTTTAAAACATTAGTAGCATCTGTTCGTACTAAAGCAAATCGTCCTGTACTTGAGAGAGCGACTCCATCAACGTCACTGGTATAGTGTTGTCCAGCAGGTTCGCTAATTTTAACGGTTGTAGTTGATAATAAATCATACATAAACACATCATCAAGATTATCTACATCTAAGGCATTTATTTCCTGCCTGTCGGTATAATAAACAATAAACTGACCATTAGCTGATAGTTTAGGTAAAAGTGCGTCACCGTCGCCTGGGAAGCTACTATCGTAAGCATGAGAAGCCATAACTGTTGTACCCGAAATTAAGTCACGGACAAATATTTCATGATTAGTAGCATCAGGTTTATCAGAAGTAAAAGAGTCATAGGTAGACGAAAAAGCCACACGACTGCCATCTGCCGAAATACTAGGGTTGGTAGCCCACCCTTCAGTATTAACCCCATTTTCATTTAGACTTACTTGAACAGTAGTACCAGCACTTACATTTCTAACGTAAATATCATCTCTGGTGTCCCCATCTGTAATAGCAAGCGAACCTGTAGTCTGAAAAGCAATTAAATTACCATTACTGGAAATACTTGGGGCAATACTAGGGCGGTACGCGTTCTTTAATTCATTTGAGTCAACACTGATCAGTTCAAGGCTGTCATTTAATATATCATAACGATAAACATCGTCATAAGTATCAGTATCAGTAGGCAATAATGTAGTTGCATCAGATGAAAATGCGATGAATTTACCATCACCACTTATAACCGCATCACCTGAATTTCGATCACCTTCAGTTCCATCTCCAGCAATACTGATTCGTTTAGTAGTCCCTGCACTACGGTTTCTTAAATAAATATCTTCTCTATTATTTATATCATTTTGTTCAATATCTAATGAGGTTGCAGCACTAGTAAATACAACTAAATTACCATCATCAGATACAGATGGTCCATAAGAAGTACCATTCCCTCTTACATTATCAGTTGCAAGAGAAATCAATTCTATTGAGTTCATCACCCTATCGTACAAATACACGTCATATGTAGAGTTACCACCAATTAAAATAAGATCTGATGCTCTAGAATAAAAAGCTATATAACGACCGTCAGCAGAAATTGATGGTGCATAAGAATCACCATTAGCAGGAAAACCTAATAAGTTTTTTGAGATAATATCCGTGGTATTTAGCACCGTATCGCGTAAAAAAATGTCACAACGCCCATTACTGTCATAATCGACTAGCGTTGATGCACAAGATTGAAAAGCTACAAACCTACCGTTCCATGAAACTGCCATCTGATTGGAGTTATGATCATTGTAATGTAATTCAGTTTCACTGACGAGCTCAGTGGTGGTCCAAGTTGACGTGGCGGCAACTACATTATTTATTGTAGTAATAAAAATAAATACAATAAAAAAAAGTTTACTAAAAAGAAGCTTAACAAACATAAGAATAACATCCCTATTTTTTAGTTAATTAATTGATAAAAAAGCTACATAAACAAAACGATTAAATTATACACTAACTATTTTAGTAAAGTAAATACGATCTAATTGCACATTAATTCAACTTAATGTGCAATCACTAATTTAAACTAGGAAAAGTATGATAGATATTAAAACGAAATGTGAAAAGTGATCTCTCTTTAGCAACGCCCAAATACATCTTCAAAGCGAACTATATCATCTTCACCCAGATAGCTGCCGCTTTGCACTTCTATCAGTTCTAATGGTAATTTTCCAGGATTAGTTAGCCTGTGAGTTTCACCAATAGGTATATACACCGATTGGTTTTCTGTTAATAATTGCTCTTTTTCGCCAACTTGTACTAGTGCACTGCCCGACACAACTACCCAATGTTCAGCGCGGTGATAATGCATTTGAAGCGATAAGCTCGCACCTGACTTTACCGTTATTCGCTTAACTTGGTAGCGCTTACCGTTATCTATTGAGTCGTAACAACCCCATGGGCGATGTACTTCTCGATGTTGAAGGTGTTCATCGCGTTGATATTTTTTTAATTGCCCTACGACTTTTTTAACATCTTGTACTTGATCTTTATTGGCAATTAATAGCGCGTCATCCGTATCTACTATCACTAAGTTTTCTAGTCCAATTGTGGCAACCAGTTTTTTAGGGCTATGTACCAAGTTATTATTACTATTGATTGAAATTACATCCCCCACAAACGCGTTGGCATTTTTGTCTTTGTCTAATATGTCCCATAATGCAGACCAGCTTCCAAGATCGCTCCAACCGGCGTCCATAGGTACTACACGTACATTATTTGACTGTTCCGCTGCATCTTCGAAAACTGCATAATCTATTGAGTCATCTGGGCTTTGTTTAAAAGCTTCTTTATCAACTCGTATAAAGTCTAAATCTGTTTTAGCCAATTTCAATGATTTTTCACAGGCTCTGGTGATTTTAGGGTTTGACTGTTCAAGTGCTTTTAAATAAACCTCAGCCTTAAATACAAACATGCCACTGTTCCAAAAATAGTCACCTGATTCAATATACTGCTGTGCGGTAGCTAAATCTGGTTTTTCAACGAATTTTTCAACATGGTATGCCAAACCTTTCGCTGATTTATCGGCTTTGATATAGCCAAAGCCTGTTTCTGGCTTGTTCGCTACAATACCAAAGGTAACTAATTTATTGTTTTGGGCTTCTGCAATAGCAATATTTAAAGCATTTTGAAACGCTTCGGCATTGGTAATAACGTGGTCTGCTGGAAATACCGCAATAACAGCGTTTTGGTCAAAACTTAGGGCTTGATAAGCAGCTAACGCTATTGCAGGGGCTGTATTTCTAGCTACTGGCTCTAATAAAATAGATTTAGGTGTAATTCCCATGGAATGACATTGTTCTGCTACCATAAAGCGATGGTCTTCGTTACAAACAATTATAGGAGCGTCAATATGTGATACCCGCTTAAGCGTGTCTTGTAGCATGGTGTATTCGCCACCTGCTAAATTAAGCAACTGCTTAGGGTATTGTTTGCGCGATAATGGCCATAGGCGTGTACCAGAACCACCAGACAAAATAACGGGTATTACAGACATAGAAATCCTTAAATTAACTATTTGTTATCAGCTACCAAGCAAGCGAGGTATTCTAGCGTAATGTTAAAGTTATTCAATACGCTTAACTTTTTATTTTATTTTATTTTATTTTATTGTGAGAGTTTTCGCGCTTTATTGAACATGTGTAAAGCCATTTCTTTATCACCCATTTCTTCAAAACACTTACCCACACCAATCACTGGCTCTATCATGTTTGGTTTTAATTTCATTGCTTGAAACATGTACTTTGTGCAATGTAAATAGTTTTTTTCTTGCCAGTAAAAACTACCCAAATTAGTATAAATTATTGGTAAAAATTTACTCCCTTTAAGTTGCGGTAATAATTGTAATGTTACAGCAATAGCCTCTTTGTTTTCCCCTGCTCTACTAAGCGCTGCTATATAATTATTAAAATAGCCAAACTTAGCATCAAACCCTTGATTATCTAGGTCGTTAAATTCACCTGTTAACTCATAGGCTTTTTTATAGTTATCGGCTGAAAGCTTATGCTTGCTGTCTAGTCGGTAATAATCTCCAAGACTTGCATAAATTCTTGGTTTATTATCGTTAATTTTTAATTCGTTAGCATATAGTTTTTCGGGGTCAGACCAAACCTCGTTTCGCTGATAAGTTAAGTAAGCTAACACCACTATTATTAATAGAGTAACAACCTTTACTGTGAATAGTTGTTTGCTCGCTATTTTTTGCAAGAAAAATATAGCTAACAAGCATAACGATAAGTTGGGGAGATACGTTCTATGTTCAAAAACAAGATCTGAAATTGGAATAAAGGAAGATTCTACTGCATGCGCAATAAAAAAGAAGATAATTGCAAATGCTAAAATTGGCTCTTTTCTACGATAAAAAAACGCAACACTAATCGCTACTGCGTAAGCAAATAAATAACCTATGCTGTCTAGTAAATTACCATCTGCTAGAGGGTAAATATATTCTACTTGTAAGTTTACTGGGTAAATAAATAGCGTTATGTAGTGAACAAGTATAGTTAATTGAGACTCAAAATATGCCAACCGAGTAAAATCTGTTGTTTCTTTACTCGCAGCATCTAGAGCAATTACAATCTCTGGAAATATAAGCAAGCTAATTGCCATAACTACAGTTAAACAAGCACCAATAATAAGTGGTATCCGCGGCGAATAACGTAAAATTGGATAGATAAAAATAATTTCAAGTACGAGTAACGCACCAGGTAATGTATATGTATTTTGCTTAGTTAGTACGGCTAAAACAAATAGGGCAAAAGTAGCAATAAACATTACCGTTTTGTGCGTATGTTTTTCTGCAAACCTGAACTTAAAATAACTGAACATGGTTGCAATATAAAATAATGCTGCAAGCGAAGTTGTTCTTTGTACAATATAAGTTACCGCTTGAGTTTGAAGCGGGTGCAATGCAAAGAGTAAACAAACCAGTAATGCAAACCACTGTATATTTAACAGCGGCGCCCTTTCTTTAAGAACAAGAATTTGATTGGCTTTAAGTATTTCTAAGGTGAGTAAGTACACAAAGAATGCACTTATTAAATGAATGCAAGTGTTTACTAAGTGATAACCCCATACGTCTAGTTGATGGAGTTGGTAATTCCCATAAAAAGTTAAGTACACAAGTAATCGTTGACCAAACTCTTGATAAATAGCAGAAAAGCCCTCTATATAAACCTTTTGTTTTTCGACAATAGACGTTATATCGTCGAATAAAAATGGAACTAAAAACGAGTTTGAATACGCTAAAAATATCACAATTAAAAGGAAAAAAAAGGTAAATATAGAAAAGCTTGTTTTTTGCTCGAAATACAAAATACATCCCGCTGTAGTTATTTGAGTGCGGCGTAGTTTAAACCTACTACCTACATTTATCAATTAAGATAGGAGAATAAAGACTCTGTTTAACCCTGTAATGACATTATATTACAGGGTCAGGTTGAGGGGTATTATGTGTTAACAATTTTATGCTAACAAGATACTCAGTATTTCTTTCGTTTTTGTTTGCATTAGTTCTTCATCTGCACGTGATTCTACATTCAAACGGACTACAGGTTCAGTATTACTGCAACGAAGATTAAATCGCCAATCTGCAAACTCTACGCTTACACCATCGGTTTCATCAATAGTTAATGCATGCTCCTGATAATATGCCAAAACACGTTTAATGGCGATATTAGGCTGCTTAACTATATTGTTAATTTCTCCTGATGATGGGAATGCTTTGATTCGTGCTGATACAAGCTCAGAAAGTGGTTTTTCTTTTAAGCATATTAATTCAGCAATCAGTAACCAAGGGATCATCCCGCTGTCACAGTAATAAAAATCGCGAAAATAATGATGAGCACTCATTTCACCACCGTAAATCGCATTTTCTTTTCTCATTCTTTCTTTTATGAATGCATGACCAGTTTTACTTTGAATGGCTTCACCACCCGCCTGATTAACTATATCGATTGTATTCCAAGTTAAGCGCGGGTCATGAATAATTTTTTCTTTTACTTGATTAGCTTGATGTTTTTTCGCTAAAAAGTTTTCTGCCAATAAGCCAACAATATAGTACCCTTCAATGAAGTCACCATTTTCGTCGAATAAAAAGCAACGGTCGAAGTCTCCATCCCATGCAACACCAAAGTCTGCTTTATGAGTAATAACTGCATTTTGTGTTGCTGAGCGATTTTCTACTAGTAAGGGATTAGGTATACCATTTGGAAATGTGCCGTCAGGTTGGTGATTGATTTTAATGAATGTAACAGGCAACTTTAGTTGGTTGAAAGTATGTTCTATTACATCTAATGCTGGCCCTGCTGTTCCATTACCGGCATTCACCACTATTTTTAATGGTTTGATATTAACTGGGTCAAAATAGGTTAGTAAGTGCTTAGTATAAGGCTTTGATATATCCAATGTAGACATACTGCCTTTTGCTTTAACTTCTTTAAATTTATTTAATTCAGCTAATTTCTTTATGTCAAATAGCCCAGTATCACCACTTATCGGTTTACTTTGTTCGCGTACGAGCTTCATTCCGTTATAGTCTATAGGATTATGACTTGCTGTAACGACAATACCACCATCACACTGTAAATGACTGGTTGCAAAGTAAATATGCTCTGTGCCACATAATCCTATGTCGATTACATTGGTGCCTCCATCCATTAATCCATTACTAAGCGCTAACTTTAACTCTTCGCTGGTTAAGCGAATATCCCCGCCAACCACAACGCTCTTTGCTTTAGTATGCTGTGAAAATGCTCTACCTATTCGATACGCAATTTCGTTATTCAATTCGTCGCCAAGCTTTCCGCGAATATCGTATGCTTTAAAACAGGTAAGTGGTGATGTACTCATAATAGTTTCCATTGATAAATTTTTAAATTGAGATTGTTTTTTAGTAAAGTTTTTATTCGTAGTATTAACTTTTTGACGGTATAAATACCGACCTACAGTGTTGCTAGCTTTTTTTATTGGCTTCTGGCCGCATAAATGCCGACCGATATTTGTTTAGCAGCACTATTTTTTTGTAGGTTGGCCTTCAGGCCATCAACAATTATAAAAGGGTAATGCAGAATCAATTAACGTTGAGCCCATTAATTTCACTCAAATATGTTACCTTTTGACGGCGTAAACGCCGACCTACACCTGTAATTCAGAGCTATTTTTGTAGGTTGGCCTTCAGGCCATCAACAATTATAAAAGGGTAATGCAGAATCAATTAACGTTAAGCCCATTAATTTCACTCAAACCTGTTACCTTTTGACGGCGTAAACGCCGACCTACACCTGTAATTCAGAGCTATTTTTGTAGGTTGGCCTTCAGGCCATCAACAATTATAAAAAGGTAATGCAGAATCAATTAACGTTAAGCCCATTAATTTCACTCAAATCTGTTATCTTTTGACGGCGTAAACGCCGACCTACACCTGTAATTCAGAGCTATTTTTGTAGGTTGGCCTTCAGGCCATCAACAATTATAAAAAGGTAATGCAGAATCAATTAACGTTAAGCCCATTAATTTCACTCAAACCTGTTACCTTTTGACGGCGTAAACGCCGACCTACACCTCTAATGCAGAGCTATTTTTGTAGGTTGGCCTTCAGGCCATCAACAATTATAAAAGGGTAATGCAGAATCAATTAACGTTAAGCCCATTAATTTCACTCAAATCTGTTACCTTTTGACGGCGTAAACGCCGACCTACACCTGTAATTCAGAGCTATTTTTGTAGGTTGGCCTTCAGGCCATCAAGTTTAATATTTACTTATATTAATTGCTTTTACGTTGATGCAGAGTTACTAGCATTTCTGCTTCGGCTTGGGGAAGGTCGCATTCAGCCATTAACTCTGCAACATCAGCACCTAATAACACTAACTTTTGAGCTCGGCTATACAGTTTATCTTCGGGTTGTTGCAGCTTAAGTTGCTCGATGGTTTCGTTTTGATTTTTTAATTGCTGGTTAACTATTTTAATTCGGTGCTCTAATTGCTTACTGACTTGTTCACTTTCAATTTGTTGATTATTCAAGGTTTCATTAAGTAATATCAGTTGTTTTTGCACATCGCTCAAAGAAAGCTGTAATTGGCTAATTAATAGCTCGCTTCCTTCAATTTGAGTTTTTAGCATATTTATGTCGGTATTTTTAATATGATGCTTAACTAAAGACAGAAGCGCGGCAATAAGTGCAGCGCCTGAGGTAGCTATACTAATAATGAGAATGTATTCTTCTTTCATAACATCAACTTCAACGACTAATACTCTGTAGGTTAGGTAATTTCAGTAATACTAGGCGTTAACAGCAATTAAAATTGCTTAAGTTCATCCCATTCATCGTCTGATAGTAGTTTGTTAAGATCAACTAAGATCAATAATTCTCCATCACGATTAGAAACGCCTTGAATAAACTTAGCACTTTCTTCGTTTCCAACGTTTGGTGCAACATCAATTTCAGATGCTTTTAAGTAAACAACTTCTGCAACGCTATCTACTAATATACCAATAACTTGCTTTTCAGATTCTATAATAACAATGCGGGTGTTGTCGGTTATTTCAGATGACTCTAAACCAAAGCGTGAACGCGTATCGATAACAGTTACTACATTGCCACGAAGGTTTATTATACCCAACACATAAAGAGGAGCGCCAGGTACCGGCGCTATTTCTGTATAGCGTAATACTTCTTGCACTTGCATTACGTTAATACCGTAGGTTTCGTTGTCGAGCTTAAACGTTACCCACTGTAATACTTCGTCATTTGAATCTTGTGTTTCTTTAGTATTGCGTCTTTCATCAGACATACAACTTGCCTCTCAAAGTTATTCACTTTTAAACTTGATATTAGTTTATATCTAAATTCTTAATAGTTATAGTTGTTTACGAACTTTCGATTTAACAATTATATTTTTACTTACCTATACTGATTAATATCAGCACCTTTATTTAATAAGGTAATTAATGCTTCAACGTCAAGCAAGGCACACATACGTTCTTTAACTAAACCTGCTAACCACGGACGCTTATTTGATTGCTCTATCCACTTCACATCTTCTTGCTCTAAGGTTACGGTGTCAACTAAGTGCTCTGCCATTAATCCCCAAGCACTTTCACTAAGCATAATAATATATTGATAATTTAGCGAATTTATTAATTGTTCATTACATTTTTCTGGCATTACCCATAATGCGGTATCAACTACATTAATTTTATCATCACGGTGGACCATTACTCCTTTAAACCAATTAGGTTTACCCATTAAACTAGTGGTTTTATCTACATTATGTATTCCACCTAGCTCAATAAGAGGAACAGCGATAGTTAAACCCGCAACGTCAAAAAACATCGCTTGAAAACTACCCTTACGATAGTCTTTTTCGGGTTTTATTTTAAATTCGCCGGCACTTTTTCGTGTTGTAATTTCTTTAACTGTATCAACGGCAACTGTTTTCTCTTTAACCGTTGGTGCTACTGCAACTTTTTGACTTTCAGACTTAACGGTTGTTACCGTATTAAAGTTTTCAGTTAACGCCTTCGTAGCGCTTGCTTGTTGTAATAGTTTATTTAGCTTTTCTTTTTCAACACTATCAACCCTTTCGGCCATAGCAGTAGCTGGCTTCTTTTCTAAAACCGGTTGTGGCAAAACCTCTTCGGACTCTTCAGTTAACAGTTCTGATAGGTAGTTTTGCATTAATTTTTTACTTGCGGCTAAGCCGCTGCTATCTTTCATTTTACTATCTACTACCCGTTAATACTTGTGTTAGAGCTAGCTTTTCGACGGCATAAATGCCGACCTACATTGTATACTATTATTCTTTTGTAGGTTGGGCTTCAGCCCATCAAAACTGGCGTTTGCAAGGTACTACAGAAGCAATTACCGAATAGCCCTTTAAGCCTTAAGCTTTAACCTTTGACGGCATAAATGCCGACCTACATTGTATACTATTATTCTTTTGTAGGTTGGGCTTCAGCCCATCAAAACTGGCGTTTGCAAGGTACTACACAAGCAATTACCGAATAGCCCTTTAACCTTAAGCTTTAACCTTTGACGGCATAAATGCCGACCTACATTTTATACTATTATTCTTTTGTAGGTTGGGCTTCAGCCCATCAAAACTGGCGTTTGCAAGGTACTACAGAAGCAATTACCGAATAGCCCTTTAACCTTAAGCCTTAAGCCTTAAGCTTTGACGGCATAAATGCCGACCTACATTTTATACTATTATTCTTTTGTAGGTTGGGCTTCAGCCCATCAAAACTGGCGTTTGCAAGGTACTACAGAAGCAATTACCGAATAGCCCTTTAACCTTAAGCCTAAAGCTTTGACGGCATAAATGCCGACCTACATATATCAATCATTTAAATGCGACCCACATTACTTGTATAACCTAATAATATGTTCATCTATTTTTTACATCTAATTTGATTAAATAATCTATTAATTTACGATAAGCGAGTGTGCCTCTTGAAGAAGCGGCAAAGTCAGAAATGACCCTTTGCTCTACACTTGCATTTCTAAAGTTAGTATCGATTGGAATTACACCCGGCCATACTGCAGCTCCGTATAACTCTTGCATTTTCAAATACGCTTGCAACGATGCCTTAGTTCTTTTATCAAACATAGTTGGCACTATGCTAAATGTAAATGGCTTATGTTGTTCAACTTGCATAATTTCCATTGTTTTAATCATGCGCTCTAACCCTTTAAGGGCTAAAAATTCTGTTTGTGCGGGTACAATAATACGATCACACGCAGCAAGCGCATTTACCATTAACACCCCTAAAACAGGAGGACAATCTATAAGTACATAATCATATTCATCTTTTAGCTTTTCTAGTGCTTTTTTGAGGACTAGCCCCATACCACCTTTACTACCTAATGAACGATCAAGTGTAGCTAAGCCCATGGTTGCGGGTAGCACATCTATATTTTCATAGGCGGTTGGCGCTAAACTCATCATTATTTGTTCTTTGGTTGATACCTGCACAAATAAGTCATATACACTCAGCTCTAAGTCTTCCGACTCTATGCCAAAGTAGTAGCTTAATGAGGCGTGAGGATCAGTGTCGATAAGCAATACTTTATAGCCTTGCTCAGCTAACAAGCCGCCTAACGATATAGTAGTTGTTGTTTTTCCAACACCACCTTTTTGATTCGCTACTGTCCAAACTATCAAAGGTTCACCTTCAAATTAATTTACTTATATTAAATACTAAAGCAAATGTGTTAGTAATTGCTTACATTTAATAATCATGTGTTATAGCAATACATAGGCACCATGCAACCTAGATTCTTAATAGTTATTTTTATTTTAGGTCGGCATTTATGCCGTCAATAGCTTAACGCTCGTTACTTTTTGATGGGCTAAAGCCCAACCTACAAATATATGGGCTTATCGGTAATTGCTTCTGCATTACCCTACTACCGCACCTTTGGCGGCAAAGCCCAAACTACATTTCAATAAAGTACAGTTTTCTTATTGCCTGTTGTAGGTCGGCATTTATGCCGTCAATAGCTTAACGTTCGTTACTTTTTGATGGGCTAAAGCCCAACCTACAAATATATGGGCTTATCGGTAATTGCTTCTGCATTACCCTACTACCGCACCTTTGGCGGCAAAGCCCAAACTACATTTCAATAAAGTACAGTTTGCTTATTGCCTGTTGTAGGTCGGCATTTATGCCGTCAATAGCTTAACGTTCGTTACTTTTTGATGGGCTAAAGCCCAACCTACAAATATATGGGCTTATCGGTAATTGCTTCTGCATTACCCTACTACCGCACCTTTGGCGGCAAAGCCCAAACTACATTTCAATAAAGTACAGTTTGCTTATTGCCTGTTGTAGGTCGGCATTTATGCCGTCAATAGCTTAACGTTCGTTACTTTTTGATGGGCTAAAGCCCAACCTACAAATATATGGGCTTATCGGTAATTGCTTCTGCATTACCCTACTACCGCCATCTTTAGCGGCAAAACCCAAACTACATTTCAATAAAGTACAGTTTGCTTATTGCCTGTTGTAGGTCGGCATTTATGCCGTCAATAGCTTAACGCTCGTTACTTTTTGATGGGCTAAAGCCCAACCTACAAGTAGTGTATTTTCTTATCGTCTGCCGCTGAGTAAATATTACTTTAGTTAACTACCCTTTACTCTATGTATTATATGACAACTTTCATTATAGCATTAGGAATTTCAAGTAACGGTAATACTAATTCTGATATACCTGCTACAGCAACCGCTTGTGGCATTCCATAAACAACAGAAGTTGCTTCATCCTGTGACCAAATGGTTGCCCCTTTGCCTTTTAACAAACGCGAACCTTCTCTACCGTCAGCGCCCATTCCCGTTAAGATAATACCTAACACATCTCCTGAAAAAACTTTAGCTGCTGAACCAAAGCTAATATCAACACTTGGCTTAAAAGCAATACGAGGTGAATCATCTTCAAATATTCTTAATTTAGCATTGTTACTGTTGCCCTCTACTATCATTTGTTTACCACCAGGAGCTAAATATGCATGCCCTGGTTTAAGCACGTCCCCATTTTCGGCTTCTTTGACTTTAATGTTGCATAAAGAATCAAGTCGGTTTGCAAATGCTAAAGTGAAAGCAGCAGGCATATGCTGGATCATAATAATAGGAAGAGGAAAGTCTGCTGGTAATGCTGTTAATACTTTTTGAAGTGCAACAGGCCCTCCGGTAGATGTTCCAATAGCTAAAAGCTTGTATGACTTGCTTTTAGTTAAGTTACCTGCACTTCTAGTAGGAATACTAGCTACAACAGGAGTACTGGTCGATCTAGTGAATGTACTAGTAGGTTCACGCGACAAGCTACTGTCAAACTTTCTTCGTAATGATGGTGTTGAAGCTGGTGTTGATAAGGCTCTACGTGTACTTTTGCCTTTTTTTTGGGCTATCTCTAATACCCGTTGTTTTAAAATATGTCCTGCATCACTCGTTGTTTTTGCAATTTCATTAAATTTCTTAGGTAAAAAGTCTAATGCTCCCGCGTCTAAAGCTTCTAAAGTAGCTTTTGCGCCTTGATGCGTTAATGAAGAAAACATTAAGATAGCAGTTGGAGAATTCGCCATTATTTGCTTAACGGCATCAATACCATTAAGTACTGGCATTTCAATGTCCATGGTGATCACGTCAGGTCTTAACGACTTAGCTTTATCTACCGCTTCTTGACCATTAACCGCAAAATCTACCACAGTGAGGTTAGGGTCACTTTCTAAAATATCACTAACACGACGACGAAAAAAGCTGGAGTCGTCTACCACCAAAACCCTGTAGGTCATTTAACTTCTCTTTGTCTTTTACAAAACTGGATTAGTTGTGTAATTATTATGAGCGTAACTTTTTATTCACGATCGATTTTTTCGCATAATATTTTAGCATATTAGCTACATCAATAATGAGTGCAATGCCGCCATCACTCGTAATTGTAGCGCCCGCCATACCAGGCGTACCGTGTAAAAGTCGATCTAATGGTTTAATTACTACTTCTTCTTGACCAATTAAGCTGTCAACAACAAAACCTATTTGCTGCGTGCCAAGCTGTACAATAACAACATGGCCCGTTTTACGCTTATTCTCAACATGATTTCTAACCAACCATTGGTCAAGGTAGAATAACGGGATAGCTTTCTCTCTAACAATAATGGTGAGCTGACCATCAACTAAATTGGTATTAGTTAAGTCTAAATGAAATATTTCATTTACAGCCGCTAGTGGTAAAGCAAAAGTTTGCTTACCCACAATAACCATTAGCGTTGGTAAAATAGCTAACGTAAGTGGCACTTTAATTTCTAGTACTGTGCCTACGCCCATTTCTGAGTCTATATTAACAGTACCATTAAGTTGGGTGATTTTCGTTTTCACCACGTCCATCCCAACACCACGTCCTGATACTTCAGATATTTCAGTTTTGGTAGAAAATCCTGGCGCAAAAATTAAAGCAAAGGCGTCTTTGTCTGACATTCTATTAGCCGCATCTTCATCTAAGACACCTCGCTCAATAGCAATGCTTTTTAATTTATTAGCGTCCATACCTGCACCATCGTCACGAATAGTCAGTAATATATGGTCACCTTCTTGAGAAGCAGATAAAATGACGGTACCTTCTCGACTTTTACCTTTGGCTTCACGATCGTCAGGCAATTCAATCCCATGATCTACTGAGTTACGCACCAAATGCACGAGTGGATCAGCTAATGCTTCAACTAAGTTTTTGTCTAAATCGGTCTCTTCACCTTGTAAAATTAACTTAATGTCTTTATTCAAGGTACGCGCTAAGTCTCGAACAACGCGAGGGAAACGTCCGAAAACTTTCTTAATCGGTTGCATGCGCGTTTTCATTACCGCGCCCTGTAAATCTGTAGTAACTGCGTCTAAGTTTGACACAGCTTTTGTCAACTCTTCATCTTCTTTGGTCATACCTAAACTTGTTAAGCGATTTCTCACTAAAACGAGCTCACCAACCATGTTCATTATTTGATCAAGGCGTTGCGTGTCAACACGAACCGTTGTTTCACCTTGAGGAGCGCTACTCTGTCCAGGTTTTTTCTCAGCTGCCACTGGTTTAGCTGCAGGCGCTGGTGCGGGTTTTGATGCAGGTGCGGCTGCCGGTTTTTGTGCGGCTGTAGGCGCGGGGGTTACTGGTTTTTGACTTGTTTGTGGTGACTTTCCTTGACCATGCAATTCATCTAGCAGTGATTCAAATTCATCATCAGATATATCATTAGACGAGGCTTTATTGGCCGGTGTCGCTGGTGGTGTTTTTGCCACATCAGAAGAAAATGCCCCCTGACCATGCAGTTCATCTAACAATGATTCAAACTCATCATCTGAAATATCATTACTATTATTCGAACTAGTTACCGCAGGAGTGCTTGGCGCACTTGTACCATGTAATTCATCTAAGAGTCGTTCAAATTCATCTTCTGACATTTCATCACTTGAAGTAACGCTAGATTCATTACCACTTACCGTATTTTCTACAACCACAGTAGTTTCAACTGGTGGTGCAGCCCCTTCTGGCTCGCTTAAACGGTGAAGTTGTTCTAGAAGTGCGGGATCAGCAGCATCAACAGGTTCTCTATTTTGAACTTGGCTAAACATTTCATTAATGGTGTCTAACGCCTTTAAGATAACGTCCATTAAATCTGCGGTTACTGCACGCTTACCGGTACGCAGTATATCAAAGACATTTTCTGCACCATGGCAAGCATCAACAAGTTCAGTTAATGCTAAAAAGCCTGCGCCACCTTTTACCGTATGAAAGCCTCTAAAAATAGCGTTTAATAACTCTGCGTTATTTGGATCGTTCTCTAACTCAACAAGTTGTTCAGATAAACTTTCAAGTATTTCACCTGCTTCGATTAAAAAATCCTGTAGAATTTCTTCATCTGCTTCATAAGACATCCAACAATTCCTCTTAAAATCCTAGGCTTGATAAAAGATCATCAACATCATCTTGGTCAGAAACAACGTCATCTCTATTCTCTGTGTTTACAATTGGGCCTTCTACTAAGTTATCGCCCACTTTAGGTTGTTTTTTTTCTTTATCTCGTTCTGAGTTTAATCCAAAGGCCGTTAACATGTTAATTAAGCTTTCTTCAACCTCTCTAACCAAGTCAATAACTTTACGAATAACCTGCCCGGTTAAGTCTTGAAAGTCTTGCGCCATTAATACATCGGTCATTAAGGCGTGCATGTGCGATGTTTCTTTTTCTGTTGTTGTTAGTAAAACGTCAATATCGGCACATAATGCTTTAAATTCTGAAAGTTCAAGTTCGTTATGCATCAGCTTGTGCCACAAAGGCTTAACCGTAGCTATTTGCTGCTGAATAGTATCAACAACAGGAAAAATAGACTCTACAGCATCCATGGTTTTATTAGCGGCTTCTTCTGTGCGACTAATCACATAGTTTAAGCGCTCTTTTGCATCAGGAATATCTGCATTAGCTAAATCGTTGAGTCGTGAATCAACTTGGAAATTAGTTAACGAATCATGTAATTGACGCGTTAATTTACCAATTTCAGCAAAAAGCGCGGTATTGATCGGATTTTGTATCTCAGCGACTAACTCATCGGCTTTATCTTGTTGATTACTTTCAAGGTATTCAACCAATAATTTTGCCTGTTCCAGCGACACATGGACACTCGTATTAATACTCATGCAACGTCCTTAATTAACGGTTAAGGTTTACCCTAAACGCTCAAATATTTTATCAAGCTTGGTTTTCAACGTTGCAGCTGTAAATGGCTTAACAATGTACCCATTTACGCCAGCTTGAGCTGCCATAACAATTTGCTCTTTTTTAGCTTCAGCTGTCACCATTAATACAGGAATGTGCGATAAGCTAGCGTCTGCACGAATTGCTTTTAATAAGTCAATACCTTGCATGCCTGGCATGTTCCAGTCGGTTACAACGAAATCAAAATCACCGCCTTGAAGCATAGGTAATGCTGTACTACCGTCATCTGCTTCTGAAATATTGGTGAAGCCTAAGTCGCGTAAAAGATTTTTCACTATACGTCTCATTGTTGAGAAATCGTCAACAACAAGTACTTTCATATTTTTATCCAAGACACCCTCCGGGGATATAGTTCTAAATTCTATTTATTATATTGTAATCAACTTTTCCACGATTGCATACGTGCTTTTAATCGATGTAACGCTTGACTATGGATTTGACTTACTCTTGACTCACTAACGTCAAGGACATGACCAATTTCTCGTAAGTTTAATTCTTCGTCATAATACAACGACAGTACTAGAGCTTCGCGTTCGGGTAAAGTAGAAATACATTCACTGAGTGCTTTTTTAAAAACTATTTGCTCTATATTGCTATAAGGATTGTTGTTACTTCTATCTTCTAACTGACTTAGTGCGTCTTCACTAACTCCTAAGTCTTCAATCCCAATAATCTTTCCCGTACTTACCTCGTTAAGAATATCATGGTACTCATTTAACGAAATATCAAGTTTTTCAGCAACTTCAATATCAGTTACGTCGCGACCAAGTTCGGCTTCTAAGTGTTTAATTGCTTCGTTAACCATTCGGCTATTTTTATGAACTGAGCGCGGAGTCCAGTCACCACGGCGTATTTCGTCAAGCATCGCACCTCTAATTCTGATCCCAGCAAAGGTTTCAAAACTAGCGCCTTTAGTATTATCAAAATTATTAGCTGCCTCTAATAAGCCAATCATGCCTGATTGTATAAGATCGTCAACAATGACACTAGCGGGAAGTCGAGCAAGCAAATGGTAGGCTATTCGTTTTACTAAAACGGTATGTTGCTCTAGTAGAGTAGTTTTATCTATTTGATTAATGTAAGCATTTGCTTTAGCCACTATCACCCACCACTATTTTATGGATTGTACTTAGTTTTATTGGATTATTACGATTTATTTTCTAACAACTGCTCGATAAAGAATTCTAAATGACCTGACGCTTGGTGAGGTATTGGCCACTTAACTATTTTTTCAGCAAGTTGTTTAAGTGCCTTCGCTGCTGGTGAATCTGGATAAGCTTCAACAATAGCCTGTTGCTTACGTACAGATTTTCGTATGTTTTCATCAAAAGGAATGACACCCACTAATTCTAGCGCAACATCAAGAAAACGTTCACTAACTTTTGATAATTTTCCAAAAAGCTGCTGTCCTTCTTTTGGACTACGTACCATATTGGCGACAACTTTAAATTTATATACGCCATGGTCACGACTTAATAGTTTCATTAAAGCATAGCAATCAGTAATTGAAGTGGGTTCATCACATACCACCAGAAGTACATCTTGTGCAGCTCTTGCAAAGCTTAGCACCATATCTGAAATACCAGCCGCGGTGTCAACAACCAAAACATCAAACTTAGTTTTCATGTCGCTAAAAGCGCGAATTAAACCTGCATGCTCAGCTGGTGTTAAGTCGACCATAGATTGGGTACCAGAGGTTGCAGGAATTATATTAATGCCAGCTGGACCTTTAATAATGACATCATCAAGCTCGCACTCACCTGATAACACATGAGATAAATTACGCTGCACTCTTAAACCAAGCATAACATCGCAGTTGGCTAAGCCTAAATCGGCATCTAAAACCAATACCCGTTTACCAAGTTGAGCTAAAGCAATTGCAGTATTAAGTGATATATTAGTTTTACCTACACCCCCCTTACCGCCTGAAACAGCAATAACCTTTACAGGGTTACTTCCTTTTCTACTGTTGTGATTTGCATCTTGCATTTTTCTTAAGCCACTCGCTTGATCGATCATCTATATTCTTTCTCGTTTTATCAGTATTACACAATTGCAGCAGAAGTCATGGGCATTGGTCGCGAAACGTGTTGATTATTGTATTTATTTGCCATTCTTTCAGCAAGAGTAACTAACTTTTCAGCATTTGCAACTTTAATATCTTCTGGTACTCTTTGCCCATCAGTAAGATAGCCGATCGGCAGACCATTTTGAATAGCTGTGGTAACTATTTCACCAACACTTAAGCTTTCGTCTAGCTTTGTAAAAATACAACCCGCTAGTGGTATTTTTTTAAACCGTTGAACATTCTCTTGCATAACCCGTTGTTGCGAGTTAGCTGCAAGAACTAGATAATTTCTTATTTTTACCCGTGAGTTTGCTACAAGTGTTGCTAAGTGTTGGGCTAATCTCATATCACGTTGGCCCATGCCAGCGGTATCGATTAAAACCAATTTTTTATTCGCATATTGTTGCAACAATAAATCAAGCGATTGAGCGTCTTTCGCCATTTTAACTTGGCAACCAATAATTTTTCCATAAGTGGAAAGTTGTTCAAAACCCGCAATACGGTAGCTATCTGTTGAGATCATAACCACTTGATCAGCACCATGTATTTGTGCATATCTCGCTGCTAGTTTTGCAATAGTTGTAGTTTTGCCAACGCCAGTAGGACCAATTAACGATACAACACCACCCTTATGAATAATGTCATTGCTGGTGGTACTAAGCTGTTGAGTTAATAAGTTTTTTGCATGTTCCCATGCTTGACTTTCATTGGCCGAACTTGGAATGTAACTCGCTACTTGCTCTGCTAATGCTTCTGTGATGCCCATTTGCATTAAGCGGTTTACAAGTACAGCTTTGCCAGGATCTTTTTGTGCCATATCTTGCCACATTAATCCAGACACTTGATGCTCTAATAATTGACGAATACTGTGCATCTCTTGACGCATTTTTTCAATTTCATTAGCAGAGTCAGTATGGTGATACTGTTGATTTGCATACTCATTAGCTACATGAGGCGCTGAAGGCTGCATTACCTCATCAGTATGATGTGCTGAGCGAACTTGAGGTGTTTGTTGAGCATTTTGCTCTAGTCTATCGGTAAAGCTTTTAAGTTGGTCTTCAATATCACTATCTGTTTTTGCTACATTCTGAGATGGTGAACTAGCCTTATTTTGATTTGTTGCTGTCTGGGGCTTTTGAACCGTACGGTTTAATAATGCTGACAAACTATCAACCGGCGGTTGCTCGTTAGCACTTTTATCACTAGGCTGAAATGCCTGACTACTGATAGAAACTACATCATTGGGTATGCTGTCTTCATTTTCTTCAGGCACCGATGTTGCAGGCGCTTTTTGGTTATAATCGACAGCTGCCATTAATTCGACACCTTCAGGAATTTTTTTATTTGACATGATAACGGCATCTGCGCCTAATTCTTCCTTAATGTCAATTAAGGCGGTTCTCATATCTTTTGCAACAAAACGTTTAATTTTCATAAAAACTCCTACACCAGCTTCACGCACATAAACTTATCACACTAGCTATATTTTCGGTTTGAATTATCAGACTACTGACCAATTGAACTTACAATTTTAATTTGTTTATCATCCGGTATTTCTTGATATGAAATTACTCGTAATCCTGGGATGGTATATTTAACAAATTTGGCCATAACTGTTCTTAATATTCCTGACGTTAATAAAATGGGTGTTTCACCGGCCATTTCTTGTTGCTGCGCCCCTTCAGTCAAAGACTGTTGTAGTCGCTCAGCAAGTCCAGGTTCAATACCAGCACCATCATCTCCCGCCATTTGCATTGACTGGTGCAACATTTGTTCCAACTCTGGCGACAATGTTATGACAGGTACTTCAATGTCAGAGCCAACAAGCTCTTGCACGATAAATTTTCGTAAGCTTATGCGCACTGCTGCTGTTAATATTTCAGGATCTTGACTCTTTGGTCCGTACTCAACTAACGTTTGAACTATGCTGCGCATATCACGAACCGCTACCCCTTCGTTCATTAAGTTTTGCAATACTTTAACGATTGTTCCCAGAGTCAGCGTATCAGGAATTAATCCTTCAACTAATTTAGGATAGTTTTTCGCTAATAAATCGAGTAAGTTTTGCACCTCTTCATGACCAAGTAGTTGAGCAGCATTATTGGTTAACACTTGACTTAGATGGGTCGCTAATACTGTTGCAGCATCAACAACAGTATAACCTAATGACTGTGCTTGCTCTCTTTGGTTTTGCGTGATCCAAACTGCATCTAATCCGAAGGCAGGGTCTTTAGTAGCAATACCATCAAGCTTACCATATACCTGACCTGGATTAATTGCTAGGTCATGATCATGGCGAATTTCAGCTTCGCCAATGGCGACTCCCATCAGTGATATTTGATAAGAGTTAGGATCAAGATCTAAATTATCTCGAATATGAACCGCAGGAACTAAAAAGCCAAACTCTTGTGATAGTTTCTTTCTTACGCCTTTGATGCGATTGAGTAGCTCTCCGCCTTGGCCTTTATCTACAAGTGGAATTAATCGATAGCCAATTTCTAACCCTATAATGTCAACATGATTTACATCGTCCCAACCTAAGTCTTTCACTTCAGCATCTTGCTGCTTTGACTCTACTATGTCAGCCTGTTCTTTTTCAACAAGCTCTAACGCTTTAGCAATTTTTAATTTATTACTAAAATATGCCCCACCTGCAATAAATAATGCAAACATGATAAAAGTAAAATTAGGCATTCCTGGGACAATACCCATTACAAACATAACGCCTGCAGCAATGTACAGTGACTTTTCTTGACCGAGCTGGTTACTAACTTGCTGCCCCATGTCTTGTGTAGTATTTTGACGGGTAACTACAATTGCGGTTCCAACAGAAAGTAATAAACCAGGAATTTGAGCTACCAAGCCATCACCAATGGTTAACAGGGTATATATTTCAACCGCACTATCAAAGGATAAGTCGTGTTGAACCATACCAATAACTAACCCACCGGTAATATTAATCACTAAAATTAAGATACCGGCAATAGCATCACCTTTAACAAACTTACTTGCACCATCCATAGACCCATAAAAATCAGCTTCACTTGTTACTTCTACACGACGTTCTCTTGCTTGCTCAGCAGTAATAAAACCAGCATTTAAGTCAGCGTCGATCGCCATTTGCTTACCTGGCATTGCATCTAAGGTAAAACGCGCGGTTACTTCTGAAATTCGCCCTGCACCTTTAGTAACAACCATAAAGTTAATAATAATAAGAATTAAAAAAACCACTAAACCAACAGCATAATTGCCACCAATAACTACCGAGCCAAAGGCTTCAATCACCTTCCCTGCAGCACCAGGGCCTTCGTGCCCTTCGAGTAGTACGACTCGAGTACTAGCTACATTTAGCGCTAATCTTAAAATTGTCGCAATTAATAAAACGGCGGGAAAAGAGCCAAAATCAAGCGGCTTTAGGGTATAAACAGTGATCAGTAAAACCACCAATGATAAGGCAATATTAAATGAAAATAGAATGTCCAGTAAGAATGATGGCATCGGAAGAATGATCATGCCTAGGATGGCCATCACTAACAATGGCGTTCCCATTCCAGTTAAATAACTGAATTTTTTTTGTTTTATTTTATTAAAATGAGCTGCTAGTTGCATTTAATACACACGATAAAATTTTGACGCATACAAGCAAACAGCAATATTCAGACCAACTAAGATGAAATACGGTTAATATGCCAAAATTTTCAGTTGAGCTTTGACGGCGTAAACGCCGACCTACAATATTTTCTATGTGTAGGTTAGGCTTCGGCCCATCAATGATTCGCTATAATGTGTATAGAAGTACAATTATTACTAAGCTTTTCATATCTTTCTGACGGCGTAAACGCCGACCTACAATATTTTCTATGTGTAGGTTGGGCTTCGGCCCATCAAGGATTCACTATAACGTGTATAGAAGTAAAGTTATTGCTAAGCTTTTCATATTTTTCTGACGGCGTAAACGCCGACCTACAATATTTTCTATGTGTAGGTTGGGCTTCAGCCTACCAAGGATTCGCTATAACGTGTATAGAAGTAAAGTTATTGCTAAGCTTTTCATATTTTTCTGACGGCGTAAACGCCGACCTACAATATTTTCTATGTGTAGGTTGGGCTTCGGCCCATCAATGATTCGCTATAACGTGTATAGAAGTACAATTATTGCTAAGCTTTTCATATTTTTCTGACGGCGTAAACGCCGACCTACAATATTTTCTATGTGTAGGTTGGGCTTCAGCCCATCAAGGATTCGCTATTCCGTGTA
The DNA here is from genome assembly GCF_030295935.1 of Thalassotalea piscium. Classification (NCBI taxonomy): domain Bacteria; kingdom Pseudomonadati; phylum Pseudomonadota; class Gammaproteobacteria; order Alteromonadales; family Colwelliaceae; genus Thalassotalea; species Thalassotalea piscium. The sequence goes on along the minus strand of NZ_AP027362.1, from coordinate 769,250 downwards.
TAGAAGTACAATTATTACTAAGCTTTTCATATCTTGCTGACGGCGTAAACGCCGACCTACAATATTTTCTATGTGTAGGTTGGGCTTCGGCCCATCAATGATTCGCTATAACGTGTATAGAAGTACAATTATTGCTAAGCTTTTCATATTTTTCTGACGGCGTAAACGCCGACCTACAATATTTTCTATGTGTAGGTTGGGCTTCGGCCCATCAAGGATTCACTATAACGTGTATAGAAGTAAAGTTATTGCTAAGCTTTTCATATTTTTCTGACGGCGTAAACGCCGACCTACAATATTTTCTATGTGTAGGTTGGGCTTCAGCCCACCAAGGATTCGCTAGAACGTGTATAGAAGTAAAGTTATTGCTAAGCTTTTCATATTTTTCTGACGGCGTAAACGCCGACCTACAATATTTTCTATGTGTAGGTTGGGCTTCGGCCCATCAATGATTCGCTATTCCGTGTATAGAAGTACAATTATTGCTAAGCTCTTCATATTTTTTTGACGGCGTAAACGCCGACCTATAATATTAATACTTAAATTCATCTGGAATAGGTAAGTTTTTTGGGATCGCTTTCGGACGTTTAGCTTGTCCTTTTTTATGCTCAGCTAATTGAAAAACAAACGCTAATATTTGTGCTACTGCAGCGAATAATTCTTCAGGTATTTCATCATCAACTTCTGCTGTGTAGTAAAGAGAGCGAGCTAATGCTGGTGAGGCAATAATTTCAACATTGTGCTCTTTAGCAATTGTACGAATATGAATAGCCATTTCATCAACCCCTTTAGCGATAACTACCGGTGCTCCACCTCCATTGGGGTCATATTTTAGCGCAACTGAAAAATGAGTTGGGTTGGTGATCACTACATCAGAATTTGGCACCTCCGACATCATTCGTCGTTGTGACATTTCGTATTGCGTACGGCGGATCCGGCCTTTAATTTCAGGGTTACCCTCTGTATTTTTATTTTCGTCTTTTATTTCTTGTTTAGTCATTTTTAGCTGACGAGTATGATTCCACTTTTGATATGGTGCATCAACAATAACAATAATAATTAACGAACAGCCCAATACTAAGAACATCCATAACAGCATTTCAACCGCATGATTGAAGTTCAGTGGTATCGCTTCGATGCTAAGCGATAGAATTTGATCGAAGAGGTTATCTAATAACAAATAAGCAACTATAAACACTACAAAAAATTTGAGTATCGATTTAACTAGTTCAACATAAGCTTGTACTCCAAACATTCGTTTAAAGCCAGCTAAAGGTGAAAGCTTGCTCCACTTAGGTGCCATCGCCTCCCACGAAAAACTCATGCCACCCAACATGGTATTGCCAATAAACGCCGCTAACATAATAATGGCGAAAATCCACATTAATGGAGAGAATACGGCTGAAACGCTTTCGCTAACTACTTGATATAACGCATGTACATCCATGGCTTCTTTGCGCGTTACACTAAATAAACGTGCCATCATTTTAGATAAGCTGTCAACGAGTGAGCTACCAACCATCATTAGAGCTATTGCGCTGCCAACGAGCACAAATAATGTCCCTAAATCTTTTGATCGTGCTATTTGCCCTTTTTTACGGGCATCTGCAAGTTTCTTTGCTGTTGGTTCTTCGGTTTTTTCACCACTACTTTCTTCAGCCATTAGCTTGCCTGACAGTTAATAAGATAACAACTAAAGTCGAGTGCCCTTTGCCATTGGGCTTCAAAGTGCGTTAGAAAGTTCCCCATGGTTAACCACATGATAATTAACCCTGAGCACATGGTTATAGGAAAACCAATCGCAAAGATATTTAACTGTGGTGCAGCTCGCGTCATAATACCAAATGAAAAATTAATTAATAACATTGCCGTAATGGGCGCCATTGCTAGCGATAAAGCCGTAGCAAACATCCAACTCCCCCACTCAACTATTTCTCGATATTTAACGGTTTCAAAGCTTTCAAGCGGGATAGGCAATGTCTCGAAGCTCGCCACCACATAGTTTAAGTAGGCTAGATGACCATCCATAGTCCAAAAAAGCAACGTGGTTAAAATTAAGAAAAACTGCCCCACAGCAGGTACGCTTGTACCACTTGCAGGGTCAACCAATGAAGCAAAACCCAAACCTGATTGCATCGCAATAATTTGACCCGCTAAGGTAAAGGTATTAACAACGATAATTGTTACAAAACCAATCATTACGCCTATTATCGTTTGCTCTGCAACAAGTAATGCAGTTTGAAAAGAAAGCAGCTGTTCAACTTTAACCGGTGGAATAGCAGGCATAATAGCCACTGTGATTGCTAAACATAAAAATAATTTTACTCGAGTAGGGATATTTTGGGCGCCAAACCCCATCATAGACATAATTAATGCAGACACTCGAGCGAAAGGCAGTAAAAAATCAGCCATATACTGATTGATAACTGACTCGGTAAACTCCATTAGCTCACCACAGAAGGAATACTATTGATAAGCCTTATAGTATAGTCCATCAGCTGTTGTACAAGCCAATGTCCGCCAACAATTAAGGCAAGTAAAGTGACAATTAAACGTGGTAAAAAACTTAAGGTTTGTTCGTTAATAGAGGTCGCAGCCTGAAAAACAGCAACGATTAATCCAATAATTAAACTTGGCACTATAATCGTACTGACGAGTAAAATAACTAAAAATAAGGCATCACGTAGAATATCAACAAAGACTTCAGGGCTCATTAAACGGCTCCTAATCCATAGCTTGTTGCAATAGTGCCTATCACTAAATTCCAGCCATCTACCAAAACGAATAACATTAGCTTAAACGGTAGTGATACGATCATCGGCGATAACATCATCATACCCATTGCCATTAGTATACTTGCCACGACTAAATCAATGATCAAAAAGGGGATGAATAGCATAAAGCCAATTTGAAAAGCCGTTTTTAACTCACTAATGATAAATGCAGGAATAATTACCGTCATGGGTAAGTCTTCAGGTTTATCCGCTTGAGTTATACCTGCCATACTGGCTAAAGTATCTAAATCTTTGATCCTTGTTTGCTCTAACATAAAAGTACGTAAAGGTACTTTGGCTTTGTCTATGGCTTCAACTGAGGTTAATTGATCTGCCATATAAGGTGCTATTGCCCGCTCATGTATTTGATTATAGACCGGAGTCATAATAAACAAAGTCATAAACAGCGTTAAACCAATAATTACTTGATTCGAAGGTGTTTGTTGCAGACCGAATGCTTGACGCAGTATCGCCATAATCACAACGATACGCGTAAACGAGGTCATCATAATGACGGCCGCAGGTATAAAACTTAGCGCCGTCATAAAAATTAGAATTTGAAGGGTAACCGAATATTCTTGAGAGCCATCAGGGTTAGTTGTCAGTTTCAATGCCGACATTGATAAATCTTGAGCAATTGCAGTTTGGCTGATTAAACCCAATGCTAACAGCGAAATAATGACAATAAGTTTAATATTAACTATGCGTCTAAATGCGTTATTTTTTATCATTATTTTCACTCTGCTTCGTCAGGTATTTCAACAGCGTACTATTCATCGAATTTTTCATCGATGTAGATGCAGACTTTTCAACAATCATTGGCTCGTCTAGTGTTTTCAATAAGGTAATTTGTTGAGCAGTAACGCCAAGCAAAACTTGTTGTTGTTGTATTTCAACCACCACTAATCGCTCTTTTGGGCCAAGCGACAAACTTGTGATCACTTTCATTCCAGAAACAGTTTCAGTGGATAATTTAAACTTTTTTAAGATAAAGGCACTAATAATGATTAATGCTAACACCATAAGTAAAGACACAATCATCGAGCCTGCATCTAAGTTAGTGTTAGCATGCTTACCCACCTGTACCGCTTCTTCTTGTGCGAGAGCAGACATTGAAGCTACATTGAGCATCAAATAGATGAATATATATTTCAACGTTTTATTTAAGCTTTTTAATACGTTCAACTTGACTAATAACATCCGTTAATCGAATACCAAATTTATCATTAACCACAACGACTTCGCCATGTGCAATTAATGTCCCGTTAACTAATACGTCAAGTGCTTCACCTGCTACGCGATCTAGCTCAACCACTGAACCTTGGTTAAGTTGTAGTAAATTACGAATGCTAATATGACTACGACCCACTTCCATCGCTATGGTAACAGGAATATCTAAAATCGCATCAAGTTTGCGTTTTTCTTCCCCTGTTATTGGTGCATCCTCTTCTTTAAGCTCATCAAGCTCTACAGGTTTGGCTTCTTCGGCTTCAGCTTCGGCTTGTTCTTCCATCGCTTCGTCCCACATGCCTAAGTCTTCTTCGTTCTCACTCATACTTTTAACCTCAATAATCTAAATCATCTTCTAGCAGATGTAATTCAGCATCACTATCTAATCGTTTACCGCCTTTAGTCAAAATAGTCAGCTCTGACTTCACTGATTCTGGGCGTTTAATTTTCTCTTGTATTTGTAAAGCCACATTCTCACGACTCTTACCTAACTTAGCTCTAAATGACGGTAGATCTTCAATTAAGACGGTAATATGCTCTGGCATTTCTATCGGAATTATATCACCTACTTTAAAGTCCATTATTTGCTGCAATGTAACCTCAACCTCTAAGAATTTAGTGGTTAATTCAACCGGAACATCCATAATTTCATCACGCAGCGCCTTTGACCAGCGCATATCTGTGTCTTCTTTGTCACTTTGCACACCCGCATCTAGTAATTCACGTATTGGCTCTAACATGGAATAAGGTAGTGCTACATGAAAGTCACCGCCGCCACCATCAAGTTCAATATGAAATGAGCTGATGACTACCACTTCTGTTGGGCTTACAATATTGGCCATAGATGGGTTTACTTCCGAATCTAAATATTCAAACGAAACATCCATCACCGGTGACCACGCTTCTTTGTAATCTTCAAAAATCAGCTTTAATAGCATTTGTATGATACGCCGTTCGGTGGGCGTAAATTCACGGCCTTCAATTTTGGCGTGGTAACGACCATCACCACCAAAAAAGTTATCGACGAGTATAAAGACTAATCGGGCTTCCATTGTGATCAGCGCCGTGCCTTTTAATGGACGAAAACGCACCATATTTAAACTTGTCGGCACAAATAAAGTGTGAACATACTCACCAAACTTTATCATTTGAATACCGTTGATTGACACTTCGGCAGTTCGGCGCATCATATTAAATAAACTAATACGCATATGACGAGCAAAGCGTTCGTTTACCATTTCCAGTGTTGGCATACGACCACGAACGATACGATCTTGAGACGAGAAGTCGTAGTCGCTGGTGCCTTTACGCTCGCCAGACTCTTCGACTACCTCTTCTTCTTCTACTTCATCTACACCGTGAAGTAGCGCATCGATTTCGTCTTGTGATAATAAATCGCTCACTCAATAATCCTAATGATTTATTTGTAATGCATTATTGCATTACAAAACCTGTAAATAATACTTGTTCTACTACTTTGGCGTCTTCAACTTCAGTCATAATTTTTTGCACTTCAGCTAATGCTTTTTGCTTTAGTGAAGTTTTACCTGCACTAGTGGCCAAATCATCAGCATTAGACTGTGTAAATACCGCAAGCAAAGTACTTTCAACTAAGGGTATATGCTTTTTGGCTGCTTCTTCATTACTGCCACCACGTACTAATAATTGCACTCGAATTTCTACAAAGCGATCTCGCGCTGCGCCTGGTACATTAAACCTAAAAGGCCTTGGCATGGGTACATATAAAGCACTACCCAAGGTTGCTTTTTGTGCTTCTGACTCTTCACCTTCAGCTAAAGGTTGCCCACCATCTAGCGCTGCATCTAACTGTGCTTGTGAAACATCTTCACCACCAGACATAAAAAAGAATGCAGCCCCTCCACCAATAGCTAGTATCGCGACAACAGCTATGATGATAATTAGCTTTTTTTTCTTACCCGGTTTCTCTAATTCGAGTTCTTTTTCATCTGCCATGGTTAATCCTTAATATTACTCAAGTATTTCCCCTAAAAGGGTATGCTACCTTAGACTATATACTTGATCACGTATTCAGCAAAAGTCTTTTCTAACAATATGTAAGCATTAAGCATAGTAATCAATACTAGTTGCTGAAGCTTTGTACAAATTTGCATTATCAACAAAGCTTTGTTGATCGTCTATATCAGTAACATTTTCATGCTCAGCATGTTGGTTTCGTTCTGTACTAGCATCTTCACTACTTGCTTGTTGCTGCTGTTGCTCTACATTGGCATCACCAACATCTACACCACTTTCAGAGAGCATATCGCGTAATTTCCCCATACTTTGCTCTAGTGCCTCTTTTGCTTGCTGATTTTGCACAATGAAACTAACCACGGCTTGTTCATTTTGTAAGTTAACTTTTACATGCATACTACCTAATTCTGGTGGGTCAAGCCTAATTTCAATTTGTTGCAACTTTTGGCTGATCATCACCATGACTTTATCTTTTACCGCAACACTAAAATCTTTACGATGTATGGCAATCGTTTCATTATGCAAATTTAGTGTTTTTTTCTGTGTCATTGCATCAACTGCATCACTTGCTGATTTTTCAATAATATGAGCAGCTGCTTGTTGCTCTGCCTGAACAAAGTTAGCAGAGTGAATATTATGTGAACTGTGTTCAATTGGCTTTAATGCAGAAGTTTCTTTAGGTGTTAACATTGATAAAGCATGCTTAATATCAGCATTACTTTCCTGCTCTATTCTGTGCTTTACGCTTAACTCTGGTTGAGTCTTATCTGCGTCACCGGCGGCGCTTTTAATGGCATCAGCTTTTAAATTGAAAGTATTTGCTTCACTATTAGCTTTACCTTGACCAGATTGTTCTTTGCTTTCACCATTACTTTGATTAAAGCTACGGCTCCCAGATATTCGGTCTAAATTTACTGAGCTTTCTTTATTTGCGTTATTTTGCAAACTTACATTAACCTCTTTAGTTGCCTCAACGCCCTTTGCTGTTGCCGCTGCAATAAAAGAGTCTGTAGACTGATTCTTTGTTTCATTTAGTGAAACACCTTGATTGGCGAATTGAGCACTTTTTAATTTACTCTCTATTTTATCAGTTGCACTGTCAACGTTTTTGCTAGAAGTAACGTCTTGTTTATTCGCCGTTACAGCTACTACTTTCTCATGTTCTGCCACATCACTAAATTGAGTTTTTATAACTGTCTCGTTTACCGTTTTCGTGTCTTTATTGTCATTTGTATTATTACCGCTATTAAGTGTCTCAGATTGAGGAAAGATTACAGATACACTTTTTGACTGCGCTACAACATCACCAAATTGCCCCCTTAGACCAACTTTATTATTAGCTTCAACGGTTTCTGTTGCATTAACTTTAATGGCGACTTTATCTGATATAGCAGCAGAGATTTTTTCATCGAGTTTTATACCCGATTGAGCTCCTTTACTGTCTAATTGTTCAACCGATTCGCTATCAAATAGTGAGGAATCTTTTTTCTCTTGTATCGGATTAATAACAATATCTGGAGTTTTAAATTTGTACTTTTGCAGTGCTAAAGCCGCCGTTTCTTTACCCGCTAAGCTTTCAAACTTAGCTTTAAATTCAGAGTATTCGGCTTCGGTTAAATTTTTCATTGTACCTAACAGTTCGGCTAACTTTCGCACTTCTGTGGCGGGCAAACCATTCTCTTTGAGGTTTTTATGATCAACAGATAATGTGTTGGAAGTTGCTATCATCGCTAATAGCTTTAGGTGTTCTGCATCATCATTAATGGGTGTTATCTGTTGATTTACAATAGTTTCATTTGGTAAGTTTTCACTATTTTGCTCGGTAGTAAAATTATCTGATTGTTCATCGGGCCCTTTACTTAGCACCTCAGCAGAGCTTTGTGGCGGCTGATTTTCAATGTTTGTCTCTTTTATATCCGACTCTGCCACAATTGTGACTACTTTATCGGCTCCGTTGCCGCTTTTAGGCTCACTGTTGCCGCTACTTTCTTTTTTATGTTGGTTAATTAAATCAGAAAATTTGCCTGAGCTTCCATTCCAAGGCCCTAAAGCAGATTCGGCACTAACCACTGAAATATCAGTAGATTGGACACTCTCTATGTTTAAAACATTCATTGATGACATAACAAACCTTTGCTAAAAAGTAATATTACAGCAAGTAAAGCGCTATAACTTTATTTGCCTGTTACCCTAACCATACAATTTTCATTCCAACTCTTTCTGTTATCTATTGATGATGTCGACGAATGTATTGTTGTGTAGCGAACTCATCAAACATGGCTTGCTCCCGTTTATTCTCAAGGTTTACTTTTTGCTTTAATTTTTGTTGTTGTAACTGTTCAACGGCCTTAACCTTTTGTCGCTGTGCAAGCCATAGTTTTTTACTTTGCTCTACCAGCGCTTTTGCTTGGGTAATTGCGATTTCAACCTGCTCTGCGGCATTATCTAGCTTGGCAATAAATGCGTGAAAGTGTCGGTAGGTGGCACTATCTATTCCTTCTAATGAACGTTGCTCTAACCTTTTCATATATTCAAGGCGATAGTCACCCACATTTTGAAGCCTTAATAAATTTTGCTGATAATCTTGCTCAGCAAGTTGTAGCTGCTGCGCTGCTTTTTGCTCTTTGTCATACTCATATTTATATAAGGTATTTAATTGCTGTAGCGACATTAGAATTCCTAATTAGTAGCTTGATTAGTGTTACTTTGAGCATGCGCTTGTGCAGCTTGTAATATTTCTTGTAACTGGCTTAAGCTTTGATCATAAGGAATGATTTCATTCATTTTTTGTTGTAAGAAAAACTTTATTACGGGGTTAAGTTCGATCGCATGATCAATTCGAGGGTCGCTACCTCGGGTATAAGCACCTATTGAAATTAAGTCTTTATTTTGTTGATACAGTGAATACATTTGCTTCAATTGTCGCGCTAGTTGCTGATGTTCTTCGCTTGTAACCATTGGCATAACTCGACTAATCGACGCTTCTATATCAACAGCAGGATAGTGACCTGCATCAGCTAAATCTCGTGATAATACAATGTGACCATCTAAAATAGCACGAGCAGCATCAGCAATAGGATCTTGTAAGTCATCCCCTTCGGTAAGTACGGTGAAAAAAGCGGTAATTGAGCCTTGCCCTGCACCACCATTACCTGCACGTTCCACTAATTGTGGTAACTTAGAAAAAACTGACGGTGGGTAGCCTTTCGTTGCAGGCGGTTCACCCACAGCTAATGCTATTTCACGCTGAGCTTGCGCGTATCGAGTTAGTGAGTCAATTAATAAAAGAACGTTTAAGCCCTGATCACGAAAATACTCGCTAATTTGCACTGCAGTTTCACAACCTTTTAAACGCATGAGCGGTGAATTATCAGCAGGGGCAGCAACTACAACAGAGCGTGCACGCCCCTCTTCACCTAATATTTCTTCAATAAACTCTTTAACTTCTCGACCACGTTCGCCAACTAAGCCCACAACAATAACATCTGCCGTTGTGCCTTTGGTCATCATTCCCATCAGTACACTCTTACCAACACCTGAACCAGCAAAAAGGCCCATACGTTGGCCTAGCCCCACAGTAATAAAGCTATTAATAGCGCGTACGCCAACATCCAAGGGCTTGGATATCGCACGGCGTGATAATGGATTAATTAATTGTGGATTATAGTTTGCAGCTTCGTCAGTTTTTATCGGGCCTTTGCCATCAAGCGGTTTGCCGACACCATCAACAACTCGGCCTAGTAAGTCCATAGACAGCGGTACACGAGATTTACTACTAACAGGAACAACACGCGCACCGGGTAAAACACCGCGTAGGCTTAACTCTGGCATTAAATATGTGGTGTCACCTGAAAAACCAACGACTTCAGCGATTAAGTCACCTTGTGCCGTCTCGACCAAACATTGGCTACCTACCGATGCTTTCACACCTACAGCTTCCAATGTTAAACCGACAACACGAACTAAGCGACCAGCAACTGATAACTGATGTTTATGCACATAGCGCTGGCTGTTTTTGAGCCGATTAGTCAATTTTTCGGTGTCAAACATATTATTAAAACCGTTGGTTCTTTGACGTTTAGGTCACTATTTACTGATGTAGTGCTTCTTGCAAAAATGAGTCCAATACTTCTTTTAGTTTGGTCTCTATTGTAAGGTCAATATTAGAGGTGCTGTTTTCTATTTGGCAAGAACCACGAGTTAGATGAGGTGTCGGTAATAATCGCCAGCCTTGCTCGCTGATAACTTCAGCAGATATTTCTTTTTCAATTAACTTAATATCATCAGGGTGAAGTAATATTTTTGTTTGTGCTTCTTGTATTGGAAGTGCTTTCATTCCGGTTTTTATTGCAGAGAGAATAATGTCTGGATTTGTTTTAGCTTCGTGCAAGGTAATTGCTTCAGTTAGTTGTACTACTAACTGTAATAGTTGCTCTTCAACCATACCTTCAACGACTTGCATTGGCTGATGTATCTGTTCTATTAACTGTTGCCATTGCTGAGTTAGCTGGTCAATGTCTTCTTTGCTTTGCAAAAGACCTTGCTCAAGCCCTTCTTCATGACCTTTAGTAACGCCTTCTTCGTGGCCTGTTTTTTGTCCTTGTTCAAAGCCCGCAACAAAACCTTCTTCTTTGCCTTGATTAAAGCCTTCTTCATGTGCCGCTTGTCTTATCGCTTCTATTTCATCAGCAGTAAGAGGAGCAAGCACCGGCTCGTCCTCTTCTGGTGGCTCATACACCCAAGTTGATTTTTTACCAAAAGCATTGGTTTTTTCGTTTTCGAGCGATTTTTGTTGAGTCACATCCGGCAATGACCATACATCTAGCTCTTGGTCATCTTCTAATTGAACAACATGATCAACTGGGTTCTTTGAATTAAAGTTTTTCATAGAGCTAACAAAGTACGTATGCTAACAAGCTAAATCGATTATAAGAACTCATCACCACCGCCTCCTCCGCCGAGCATAATTTCACCAGCATCAGATAAACGGCGTGCAATTGACAGTATTTCTTTCTGAGCAGCTTCAACTTCACTGATGCGCACAGGGCCCATTGCTTCTAAGTCATCCATCATCATTTCAGCAGCACGCTTAGACATGTTTTTCATAATTTTTTCTTTCAATGCTTCGTCAGCACCTTTTATTGCTTTCATCAGTGCATCTTGTTGCACTTCACGCAGAATTGCTTGTATACCACGGTCATCTACATCGGCAAGGTTCTCAAAAACAAACATTAAGTCTTGTATTTGTTGGCTCATTTCTTCGTCATGCTCACGAATCGCATCCATTAAGACCCCTTCAATATTGGTATCGAGGTAATTCATAATATCTGCAGCCGCTTTTAAACCACCCATTTTCGCAGCTTGAGCCCCAGCTTGACCGGCAAATTGTTTTTCCATTATTTCATTTAATTCTTGTAATGCTGCTGGTTGTACTTCTTCTAAGTTGGCAATACGCATCATCAAGTCAAGGCGCACTTTATCAGCGAACTGACTCATTATTTCAGCTGACTGCTCGGGTTCTAAGTACGAAAGTACAATCGTTTGAATTTGAGGATGCTCATTACGAATAATATTTGCTACTTGTTTAGAGTCCATCCATTTCAATGAATCTAAGCCTTTAGCACCACCACCCATAACAATTTGATCAATAAGATTACCAGCTTTATCTTCACCTAATGCCGCAGTTAATGCTCGACGAACAAATTCTTCACTTTGGAAACCAATGGTACTAAAGTTTTGTATTTCGTTAATAAAAAGCTTATGAACCGCAGTAATTTTTTCTTGCGTAAAGTCTTCCATCGCCGCCATAATCATGCCGACTTGCTGAACTTGCTTCGGCTCAAGATGCTTTAAAATTTGTGCTGCATCTTCTTCCGACAAGCTTAATAATAAAATGGCCGCTTTTTCGGAGCCGTCTAGTTTATCAACATCAAAACCAGCCGGTGCGCTCATAGTTTGGGTTTGGGCTTCATCACTCATCTTCGTTCAACCAACTTTTTACAACTTGCGACGATAATTCAGGTTCGTTGGCAACTAAGGCACGAACCGCTTTTAATATATCTTCATCTCTGTGAAGATCTGGTAGCTGTAAGCTACCATCTGGTGCAAAGCCAACAGCGCCTGCATCAAAGTCAGATGTTAGCATATCCATTGTTTCATCACCTAAGTCAATGTGGCTATCAAGTGATTTATCGCCATAATCAGACGGTGATTGATCTGGATAAATTAAGCGTTTTAACATTGGACGCACTACTGCCATTATTAGCACAATAATAACTAAACCACCTACTCCAAGTTTAATCGCCTTCCAAAACCAAGGTTGCTCATAAATTGCTGGCTCAATTAATTCAGGCTCTGCAAGGCGTGAGAATGGTAAAGTAACGACCTCTAATGCGTCACCTCGTTGCATATCAAAACCTATACTACCTTGCAACAAGCGACGAATATTTGCTAACTCTTGCGCTGAACGTGGTGCTTGATCAATCTGCCCTTCAGGGCCTACATTATTAATATAGTCTAATGCTACTGAAACACTAATTCGACGGATAACCCCTGTTTGTTGCTTAACATAGCTAATAGATTCGTCAAGCTCATAGTTTTTAGTAGATTCTAAATGTTTACGACTTGGCATTGCCTTTTGTTGTCCACCTTCTGCGTTCTCTGGAATATTAGAATCTAGTGGAGGTTGATTAGTGAGTGCACCAGGAATACCGCCTAGCAGGCCACCCGTAGTGCTGTCTTCAACTTTCATTTCACTTCTAAGTGCAGGTAAATCAGGATTATAGCGCCGTTGTGTTTCTTCTGAGTTTGTAAAATCCATAGTTACGTCGACTTGCGCGGTATAATTACCTAAACCAACCACTGGAATTAGAATGGTGTCGAGCTTTTCCATGTACTCTTTTTCACGTTTTTGCTCAATTTCAAACTCTTTTCTAGAGCGAGAAGAAATGGAGTCTTGTGATCCTGAATTTAATAAACGACCATTTTGATCAGTAACCGTTACTCTATTTGGATCAAGGCTTTGTACCGCTGAAGCGACTATATCAACCACCGAGTCAACTTCTTCTTCTGACAACATTCGTCCTCGGCGCATAGTTAATACAACTGTTGCTGATGGCGAACTTTTACGTTTAGCAAAAACATTTTCACGCGGTATAGCTAATAATACTTTAGCGCGAGTAATAGACTGCAGCTCTTCAATAGTACGAGCCAATTGTTGTTCACGAGAGTGCTTTAAGCGTTCACCTTCCAAGCGTTGACTAACGCCAAAGCCCATATCTTGCATAATTATTTCATTACCCGCTTTAGGCTGATCGTCTAGTCCTTCTCTTGCGAGTAATAGTTTTACACTCTGATATTCGTCTGCACGCACCGAAATAGTGTTATTTTCCTGAGTATACTCAACCTTATTGGCATCAAGAAAATCCATGGTTTTAATTAATTGATCAGTAGGTTGCTTTGCTAAAAAGCGATAATCGGGCTGGTTTGCCCACAAAATAACAAAAACAGCTATCGCTAAACATATTGCTAACGCCATGATTAATGTTATTTGACGCAAAACATCAACATTTCCCATTGCTGCAGCAAAACCTGATTTTTGCTCATCAATATCTGAATCGTCGTGTTCATTCACAACCAAATCGGTATTGTTATCTGATGAAACCATTGCTGTGTTTGTATCTGCCATGTTACGTCTCGCTCTTTTACTTTACTTAGATATTGCGTTGTTTAGTAACACTAAACTGGCATACTCATTATTTCTTTATAGGCTTCAACAAATTTGTTGCGAACCTGAACTGTTGCATCAAAGGCAACACTTGACTTGGACGCTGCAATCATAGTGTCAGCTAACGTCACGCTGCGATCGCCCATTTCAAACGCCGTACGTTTAGCACCAGCATCTTGTTGTAGGTCGTTTACAGTATTAACCGCGTCTTTTAACATAGACGCGAAGTTTGCAGATGAGTTATTTGCAGGTGCAACGGCATTAACAAGCTCACTATTGCCTTCAACGGGAAAGCGTTTACCTGAAGCTTCTAACGACATACTCTGCATTTGTGCGTAGAGTGAATTTGCTTTGATATCCATAACCTGCTCTCTTGTGTCAATTTATTGTTTAATTAACGATTACGAGTAATAAAGCAAGCTTAGTGCCAACGTTATTTACTATAAAAAATGGCACATAACCAATTGATTATATGCCATTAATTAAAATAAAGCTTTTATTAACAATGCTATTTTTTAGCAATAGTCTAAATAACTTAAGCCGGTATTTGAATACCACTATCACGCATACGCGCTATTTTATAACGTAAAGTACGAGGGCTAATACCCAACCGTTCAGCGACTTCTTTTCTACTACCATGACAGGCATGTAAAGTATCAAGAATAATTTGATGCTCTTGCAGCTTTAACTCACTGCCTAACTTATCGGTGCTAGCTGGAGTTACTTCTTCCTGCTCTTGAATAATTTCAGTATCAAAATTCTCAATTAATATATCTATAGCATCAATTTGTTGATCACTATGCAAAATTAATGCGCGTTGCATTACGTTGTCTAATTCACGCACATTTCCCGGCCAGTGATAAGTCATTAACTTACTCCGCGCGGACGCAGTAAATTCAGGAATTACATCCCCATTTTTTTGACAAATTCGTGCCACCATGTGTTGCGCCAATGGAATAATATCATCTCGACGATCAGCTAAAGGTAACCAGGTTAATGGAAAAACATTAAGGCGATAATATAAATCTTCTCTAAATATGCCTTCTTTTACTGCCTCTCGTAAATCTCTATTACTTGTAGCAATTACCCGAACATCTAATTGTATTGTTTTTCGACCGCCCAAACGCTCAACTTCACGCTCTTGCAAAACGCGCAATATCTTAGCTTGTAGGCCTAAGTCCATTTCGGTTATTTCATCAAGTAAAATAGTGCCACCTTGTGCTTGTTCAAACTTACCTGGACATGCTTGAATAGCACCAGTAAACGCACCTTTTTCATAGCCAAATAACGTTGCTTCGAGCATGTTTTCCGGAATAGCTGCACAATTAATAGCAACAAAAGGTTTGCTTGCTCGGGCCGAATGGTAATGTACATATTGCGCAAGTACTTCTTTACCCGAACCACTAGGACCCAAAACCATCACGGAAGCATCTGTGCTTGCAACCTTTCTTGCTAAGTTTAATAACTCAATACTTTGCTTGTCTTGTGCAATAGGGTCGCCACCGTCATTAATAACTAACGGTATGTATTGGCTCACCATATTGAGCAGCACTTCAGGGGCAAATGGCTTAGCCATATAATTACATGCACCATCTTTCATCGCTTGCACTGCATCATCAATAGTACCGTATGCCGTCATTATTAATACAGGTAGCTGCGCATTAGCGCTTTTAATTGATTTTAGTAAAGAAAGTCCCGACATCCCCCCCATTTGAACATCGCTGACAACGAGATCAACAAGGTGGTTCTTTAATAACAATAACGCCGCTTCGCCTGACTCTGCTTGAATGCACTGGTAACCTGCGATAGTTAAGGTATCAACTAACGCTTCTCTTAGACCAGCATCATCTTCTACCACTAAGATTTTACTCTGATTCATAAGTACTCTCCTGTGAAGCTGACTGAAAGGTATCAGTATAATGGGGGTATTGGTGTGCTTTTACTTCATCAGTTGTTTCTTGTTTCAATTTCAGTAACGGTAACTTAATACAAAAATGCGCGCCTTCATTTGGGCCACTAAGTAATTTAACATCACCTTGATGCGCATTTGCTACTGATTTGACAACAGCAAGTCCTAAGCCTGTGCCATGAACTCGTGAAGTGTAAAAAGGTTCAAAAATTTTATTCGCTAATGCGCTGTCAATTCCTTTGCCGTTATCTATTACGCTAATAAATGCGTAGTCTTCAAGGCAGCGAGACTCAATTTGTATTTTTGCTTTGTCAGGTATCACTTGTAAGGCATTATGAATTAAATTAACAATGGCACCATTAAGTGCGCGCTTATTTCCCAGAACTTTACAATCGTCTGGGCAAGGTTTTATGGTAAGAGTGGCATTGGCTTTTTTAATAAGCGCTTCTAAGCCATTGCTTGACTCAGACACCAGCTCATTAATAGAAATTGGCTCAACCACCTGTTGTTTACCACTTTTAGCAAATAACAACATATCATTAACTTGCTGTTCTAGGTCGTTTAAACGTGACATTAATTTGTGCTGAAAATTTTCTCTATCTTCAACTTTTAAATTTTTATTTTTCAGGTTTGCACCATAAAGCATTGCTGCCGATAACGGTGTTCTAATTTGATGAGCAAGCTTAGACACCATTTGCCCTAGCGAAGATAGACGTTGTAATTGGCCTAATTTATCTTGCAGTAATCGTGTTTCGGTTAGGTCTGTGATCAAAATTAGCTGACCCGGTTGATCAACTAATGGAGTGATCTCAAGCTTTACTCGGCGACCGTCTTTAAGTGACACTTCATGCCAGTCATCTGCCCGTGGTTTAAATGAGCGACGAATAACATCGAACCAAGGTTGGCCTAAAATAGGCTCATCAAGTAACTGACTAGCAATTTTATTAATTTTTACCACTACACCATTACCATCGAGCAAGATCACACCTGACGGCATAACATTAATAACTTGCGCAAGCTGCTCTGATTGCTGCCTTAACAGCGCAAGCTCTCCATGATAAGTTTCACGCTGTAATTCAGACGTTTCTTCACCAAATACAGGTGAGTGCATAGAAACCTTTGCGGTATTGAACAAAGATGAATGATCCACGCTTTTTGATGTAGTTGAATATGCCACTGTCATAATACTTACCTATTTAACGATAACAACCAATCAATGCACTTTTTATACCAACCCAATTTACCCTTTAATAACAATACGTTAATAAGGTGAAATCAGGTATTAGTAACAGTCAAAGAATTGGCTTATCGTTAATAGGACAGCAATAAGTAGACCACGTTATGTGTGGATGTAAGTGTGCTAGTTGCTAGGTATTAGTTGCAAACTAAGCCATAGAGTCTGATATGGACTCCCCGTTAATGTCAAAAAGAAAAAGTTTAAAATAAGTTAGATGCTAGGGTCTGTTGATCTTTCAGTTTATAGCTCTGTTGCATTTGAAAAAGATGACAGTCGAGGCACTTAATGTAATGTTTGGTTGTTCCAAATGCACATTAAGTACAACTGCCGCGTCCTGCTCTCGTTAAGTACCTACATCCTGTAGGCGACAAAGAGTGACGCTTTTTCAAGGCAACCCAAAGGGCTATGACTATTTTTCAACCTAACATCGTTAAAAATGGTTAAAGTACGACTGCACGGATGCAGAAGGTAGAGCGACGCAGGATGCCAAAGCCGAGAATGCTACATTGCACCATTTTCGCCTTGTTATCTTAAAAAATAGTCTATAGCAGAGGCTAAAATGAAAGATCAACAGACCCTAGCTTTTTTGTAAATTATATTTACGCATTTTTTCTACTAATGTAGTTCTGCGCATTCCTAGCAATTCAGCCGAACGTGCAACAACCCAGTCGTTTTTTTCTAATGCCTGGTTGATCATCGACACTTCTAAATCTGCAAGATAATCTTTTAAGTTAAGCCCTTCATTAGGCAATATATCAACCATACCAGTATTGGCTTCATCAGTAATGTTAGTGCCAAAAGCATTGTCGTTATACTTTTCGTCGTCATCTTCATAATCAAAGCCAGCAAATAACTCGTTTATCGCCTCGCGCTCTTGTAACTCCTCTGGGTATTGAGGTTGATACTCTTCAACATCGATATGACGATACTTTGAGGGCAGTTCACTCACATTCACAACCTGCTCGCCAAACATAATAATCATTCGCTCAATTAAGTTTGACAACTCCCTAACATTCCCCATCCAAGGATGTTCTTGCAATGAAGCAATCGCTTGCTCAGTAAAGCGCACAGACTTGCCTTGTTCATGCTCAAAACGAGTGACTAGCTCTTTAAGTAACAAAGGTATGTCTTCTTTACGCTCTCGAAGTGAAGGTGTTTCGATAGGAAAAACATTAAGGCGATAATACAAATCTTCTCTAAAGGTATTTTCTTTGATCATATCTTCTAAATGTTGGTGCGTGGCAGCAATAATACGCACATCAGCTTTGATACTTTTTGCGCCACCAACACGTTCAAACGTTCTTTCTTGTAATACTCTCAGCAACTTTACTTGCATCGGTTGCGGCATATCACCAATTTCATCCAAAAATAATGTGCCACCTTCCGCTAATTCAAACCGCCCTTTTCGAGTAGAAATTGCGCCGGTGAAAGCCCCTTTTTCATGACCAAACAATTCACTTTCAAGTAACTCACCAGGAATTGCCCCACAATTTACGGGTACAAAAGGCCCTTTATGTCGGTCTGATAAGTTATGAATATTGCGTGCAACCACTTCTTTACCTGTACCCGACTCCCCAAGTATTAGTACGTTTGCTTGCGTGCTAGCAACTTGTTCAATTAAAAAGCGTACTTGCTGCATGGCATTACTTGCACCCACTAATGAACGAAATAACATGCTATTACCTGCGTTTTTAATCCGCTTGTTTGGCATTTTATTATGGTATTGGTGACAGTGATGAATCATTTCTGTCAGTTGAGCGTAATTCAGTGGGATAGTGACATCGCCTAACAAATTAACCCTATCTATTATAGGGTGCTTGTCTACTACATCATGCGTTATAAATGGACAAGCAGGGTTAGCTTTAACTATTTCAGCTAAAGGTTCAGAAACTTCTCCAGAAAGTATCACCGTTAAAACATTAGGGTGCGACTTAAAGTGTTGCTCAACTTCATCTGCTTTGCAGCAATAGTAATGCTCGCCAATAAAAGCAAGAACAGTTGCTAATTGCTCTTGTCGAGCACTTTGATTATCAACAATTAAAATATGTTTTTGTTCTTGCATAATAGATTGAAAAACCGACTAATTATCTGAGATATACAATGATTCTAACCTGTAAGGATAATCTTTCAACAAAAATTTGACGCTACCAGGTCATTTATTTGACTTTTGATAGACCTAACATACAGAAAGGTTACTTACCTCTGCATACTGAAGCCTTTACATTGAAGAGTTGGCTTATTATTTGCTTTATTTTATTATTATTAGCTGCAACATTCTTTTTAACTTCGCAATGATATATCCTTAAGTTAAGAAGGAAGTTAACCATAAGTGATTAGGATTTTTTATGAGTGAAAGACAAGCGCAATTCGAGCAATATCAGATAAGTAAATTTGATGACCCTTATTTATATTCAGTTAATCGCAATGTCTTTGAAAAAAATAGTGCGAAAATTATTTTTGATAATTTTTATGAAAATAGACTATGGGATGAAGATTATTTCTATATTATCTTAGGGTGCGATTCTGGTTTGCTGACTAATTATATATTAGAGCACGGTCTTGCCAAAGGTTCTCGCTATCTATTTATAGACTCAGAACATGTCCTTGAAAATCTAAAAGCACAGTTAAGTTTTACACAATGGAGTGACAACATAGCATTTGCTTCGCTTGCCACTTGGGAAGTGGAATCTGAAAAATTAAGCCTACAGGCTTATATGTACACTGATAAAGTAAGGTACGTAAAGTCGATAGCTGCTAATGATGGTTACGATAACTATTACTACCAAGCAAATACTGAAATAGCACTAAAACTTGAAACCCAACAGCACTATACAATGGTAAGCCTATACCGCGCCCCCTTTGTGATAAAACAAATCATTAATTTAGCTGACAATATCAACCCTATGGCTGCGCTTAAAAATAAATTTGGTGGTATGGATTGTATTATATTAGGTGGCGGTCCTTCTCTTGATGAAGTTATTGATAAACTTAATTCATTAGAAAACAAAGTGGTTATTATTGCAGTTTCCCGTATTGCGAAACGCTTGCTCAGTGAAAAAATATGTCCTCACTTTGTTATTTCAGTTGATCCGCATGAAGTCAGTTTTGATGTAAGTAAAGAAATGTTAGAAATGGCTGATGACGCTATCTTCCTTCACTCAACCTATGTGGTACCAGTACTGTTAGGTCAATGGCGAGGCGTTGCTTTTCATGACGGGCTAAGAGTTCCTTGGCCAAGTGAGCTATCTAAAGATAATGTTAACTTAGCCGGTCCTACTGTCACTAATTCTGCAATTTCAGCTGCCATTGATTTTGGTTTTAAGCGTATTTTTCTGTCCGGCGTTGATTTGTGCTACTCAAGTGAAGGAAACACCCACGCTAAAGGTAGTAACGAAGCAAATGTAGGGCCAGTTCTAGGGAAGCGTGAACAGTGGATAAGAACCTACAGTGGCAAAATGGCAGAAACTATGTTGACCTTTATACAAGCAACAAAAACAATAGCAGAACAAGCAGATTTTGCCATAAAAGAAGGGGCACAACTTTATAATTTATCACCGAATGCAGCGAAAATTGACAATATTTTACTCGCTAATTTCGATGATGTAGATTTTGCTAAAGAAGATCTCGTTACTCCTATCATCAATAAAATAAAGCATAAATACAGTAAAGTGAATACCCAGCAATTTACTGATGTGAGTGATGACATCGATCGACTTGTTGATGAACTTGATGAAATAAAGAAAGTCGTTGAACAAGCAATAACAGATAATCATAACTTATATAAAACCTACGATTCTGAATTAGAAAATGCAAAAATTAAAGAACGAATCGATCAAGCAGAAGAATTACTTAGTACAACATATGAAAAAACAGCCACTTTTTTAAAAAAATATGGTATTCATCGTTTTATCCAAATAGCGAGAACTGATGGAGATTCAGAGTGGACCGATGAAGATATGGAAGAAGTGGGCCGAAAGTATTATCAATGTTTTATCGATAATATAAATGAATTAAAACCACTACTAGCAGCAGCAAAGAAAAAGCTCAACTTACGTCTTCAAGAAACTATTGTTCAGCAAGATTATCATGATATCTTTGAGCAATGGCGAAGTGAGAAGCACTTTGGTCGGGCTTACGGTTGGAAACTAAAAAATCCTGCGATTTATCAAGAGTTAAATGATTTAGATAAAAACGAATTAGACTCTCAAATAGCAGAGTATTTTGCGATACTTGAAAACACTGATACTTATCATTTACAGCGCACTAAAGCCCAATCAAGTTTAAGTGGTGTAAATCGTAAAGCCGTTTATATGTTTGAAGCCAAAAACGCTGATGGGTTAACATCGTTAACAACAAATTTAGAAAAACTTAAAAAGAACCAAAAACAAACCAAAAACATCGTAAAAGACAACGAAAATTTAGATCAGTTAATTATATTATGCTCAGCTTACTCAGCCTTGTTGCAAGGTAATAACCGACAAGCTTTACAGCAATTTTATCAGCTAGATGACCACCACTTATCAGAAGATGAGCTTATTCAAATATCTGTGTTAGAAATTGACTTAAACCATTACCAACAAGCAGAAAAGTCTTTAAAGAAATTATCAGAGTTAACGCCTGCTTATCAGCCTCAGTATGCAACCATACTGAAATTAAACAACAAAGTAACTGAAGCTGAAAATGTATATTTAAGTTATTTAGCGCAACAAAGTCATGATATTAAGGCATGGCTAGCCTTGGCAAATCTTTATCTAGAAAATAATGCGTTAGCCCCAGCTAAAGAAGCATTTGATAAAGTCAGAACATTAGACCCCAACAATATTGAAGCAAAACAATTTTTTGATAGCATAAGCTAATGGAATCAGCTACAACACCGATACAAAGCTGTTACTAAGAAAATATTTGAGGATTAACCATGAGTGATTTATTAAAAGGCAACTTCACTACCCAAAAAGAAGTAAAAAAACCTGAAGAAAACTGTGGTAAAGACAACGCACAACAAGCATTTAAAAAGGCCGCATTAAATTCAATTGGTGGTTCAATGGTATATGTTGAACGAACTGATTTAACCTGGGATGGCGAGGAATAGTCGAAAGTTAATGTTAGACTAGGGGCCTAAACCTTGTAGCTTGGTCTTGCCGCTAAGGGTTAATACATATTATCGGCAATAAATACCGACTTACTTAGTGAAAAATAAATAATAAACACCTAGGGCGTGTTGATCTTTCGAGTACAAATTTCGTACGAATTAAACATGATTTAATTGAGGCGTAGCGAGTAAAGTGTAGTTATTCTACATAAACGAGCTAGAACAAAAAGTAAATCATGTTTAAACGTATCCGTAGGACAGCGCCTCTTTGGTATTTCTACGGCGTTTTCACTTATTTATGGGGAACAACCCCATTACATAAGTTTAGCCTTGTATAAACACCAAATAAATCGCTGCAAAAATGTATAGCAAAGATCAACACGCCCTAGATCTTAATAAAGGTAATTTATGAATCAGAATGATCTAAATATTAAATTTGTTGATGTTGTTTCACAAATTACAGATATTGGCAAACAATGGCACAGCAATGATTTAATTGAAAATGCAAAAGTCAATCTACCTTTTTGTCATAAAAGCTTTAAAGATTTAGCGCCGCTAACTCAAGAAAAAAAACGCTCTGCTGTTGTAGTAAGTGCGGGCCCTAGCTTACATAAATTTAACGTTTTACAAAAACTGAAATCATCAAACTATACTGGTACTATTGTGGTTGTTGACGGCTCATTAGTAAAATGCTTAAAAAATGGCATTATACCTGACTATGTCTTAACACTAGACCCTCATCCAACACGAATGGTACGTTGGTTTGGTGATAATGATTTTGAAGAAAACACTCGCCACGATGATTATTTTTCCAGACAAGACTTAGATGTTGAGTTTCGCAACAACTCTATCAAAGAAAACCAAGAAAATATTGAGTTAATTAATAAATATGCCCCCCAGATAAAGCTTGTTATCTGTTCATCAGCACCAAAAAATGTCGTAGATAGGGCCATGGAGGCAGGCTTTGACATGTACTGGTGGAATCCAATTGTTGATGCGCCCCAAGATCCTGAAAGCCTAACAAGACAAATTTATAATATTAATAAAAAGTCATGCATGAATACTGGGGGGACTGTAGGCACCGCGGCCTGGGTATTTGCTAATGCTATTTTAAAAATACCGGAAATTGCTATCACTGGCATGGATTTGGGTTATCATAGCGACACTCCGCTTGAAATGACACAAACCTATTACGAGCTACAAGAATTTGTTAGCTCACGTGATGAGTTGGAACAGCTCTTTCCACGCTTTACCTTTCCGCTCACCAGTGAAGAGTTTTACACCGACCCTACTTACTTTTGGTACCGTCGAAATTTTCTTGATTTACATAGTCGCTCATCCGGCAATACCTACAACTGCTCTGAAGCTGGTACACTTTTTGCTAGTGATATAAGCTGCATCACTTTTAATGATTTTTTACAAAAAGGGCATTAACTTATGGCTAAAATTTTATTTATTAACCCTGTCGTTCGCGAAGAAGATGTCCCACGCCATATTCCTTATGGTATTGCCCTATTGGCATCTATTGCTATGAACAAAGGACATTTAGTGCAAGTGTATGACGCTAACGCACATCGTCTACCTTTAGATACTATTATTGAAGTATGTGAAGCAGACAATTGGGATGCTATTTGCATTGGCGGCCTTACAACAACTTATAACTACATTAAGAAAGCCTGCAAGTTAATTAAGCAAACTGCACCCAAAGCGCAATTAATTGCAGGTGGTGGTTTTCTAACCAGCATGCCTACCGAAATATTTAAATGGATACCTGAAATCGATGTTGGCTGTATTGGCGAATCATTTGAAACCTTCCCTGCGGTGCTTGATAAAATAGATAAAAAAGACTTCGACTATTCAACGGTACTCGGTGTTATTCACCGTGATTTAACGGGTAAAAGCTTTTTAACACCAGTGCGCCCAAATATTAATGATTTAGACACGTTACCATGGCCTGCTTGGGAGCTATTTCCACTTGATATTTACTTTGCAAACTCAGCGAACTTATTTAGTGAAGAGTCATTTACTTCTAAGCGTAGAATGGACATCAATGGTAGTTTTGGTTGTGGCTTAACTTGCAAATATTGTTGGCACTTGGGTACAACAGGCGACATGCTGATTGAAAAGAATGAAGAGGGCGAAAATGATGTAGTCTTCACATACGGTCGAAATATTCGCTACCATAGCGCCGACTATATCGTTGGCATGGTTAAACACCTATACGATACTTACGATATTGATTTTGCAGCCTTTATTGATGAAAACTTGATGACAATGGATGTTGCAAGTAAAGGTACATGGCTAAAAGAGCTTTGCGCTAAATGGATTGATGCCGGATTACAGCCTACATGTCGCCAGCAAGGCATTGCCCATGACGAAAACTGTAAAGGCGTGCATTGGAATGGTACTTCCCATGCGGGATTACATCGACCTGATACATTAAAGTTAATGTATGAAGCAGGCTGCACTCACTTAGTGTATGGGCTTGAGTCTTTTGATCCGCATATTTTACGTAATTTAGGTAAAGGCTCTAATGCTCGAAAAAACAAACAGAGTATCGCAACGTGCTTAGCATCAGGTATTAAACCTATTCCAAATATTATTATCG
Source organism: Thalassotalea piscium (assembly GCF_030295935.1). Lineage (NCBI taxonomy): Bacteria > Pseudomonadati > Pseudomonadota > Gammaproteobacteria > Alteromonadales > Colwelliaceae > Thalassotalea > Thalassotalea piscium. The sequence continues at coordinate 744,682 of NZ_AP027362.1, read as the reverse complement.
GCTTTCCAGAAGAATCGTTTGAGAGTGTACGTAATACTATAGATGCGCTGATAGAGCTTGGTATAACCGCTAAGCCCCATTTTGCTACCGCTTACCCTGGCTCCGAATGGTACTATGCCTATAAAGATTCAATTTTAGAACAATATAATGGTGACTTAGAAGCCTATATTATGGACTTAGGTGATGCTAGTAAAATTACCGCAACCATTTCTCAAGAATTCTCGCCGATGCAATTACTTGGTTTACAGCAAATTGTATATTTAAAAGATTTACGTTTATTAGACTTGTCTGAAAAGCATTGGGCTCCAGTGCAACAACATTTAGCACCTGTAGTTGAACCTAAAGCTTCATTCAATTTAAGAACAGTTAAAGAGGCTGGACCGCTAGCCAAGTACAAAGAAGTTGTTTAAGAAAATAGGGCCTAAAGCTATTATAGGTTAGCCTTTAGGCCATCAGTTTACCCGACCCATACCATTGATTAATAAATTTATTGTCGGCATAAATACCGACCTACATCGGATCTTCACTTGTGTAGGTTGGCCTTTAGGCCATCAGATTTACGGTACCCATACCATTGATTAAAAACATTTGTCGGCATAAATACCGACCTACATCGTATCTTCACTTGTGTAGGTTGGCCTTCAGGCCATCAGATTTACGGTACCCATATCATTGATTAATAAATTTATTGTCGGCATAAATACCGACCTACATCGTATCTTCACTTGTGTAGGTTAGCCTTTAAGCCATCAGACTTAGGATACCTATGCTATTGATTAAAAACATTTGTCGGCATAAATACCGACCTACAACGTTTATCAACTTGTGTAGGTTGGCCTTTAGGCCATCAGATTTACGGTACCCATACCATTGATTAATAAATTTATTGTCGGCATAAATACCGACCTACGACGTTTCTTAACTTGTGTAGGTTGGCCTTTAAGCCATCAGACTTAGGATACCTATGCTATTGATTAAAAACATTTGTCGGCATAAATACCGACCTACATCGTATCTTCACTTGTGTAGGTTGGCCTTTAGGCCATCAGACTTAGGATACCTATGCTATTGATTAAAAACATTTGTCGGCATAAATACCGACCTACATCGTATCTTCACTTGTGTAGGTTGGCCTTTAGGCCATCAGATTTACTCGACCCATACCATTGATTGTAAGGAATTTGGTCAGTACAAATAGTTTAGCCCTTGTTGTTTTGACGTTCTGTTAGTAAAAACTCCGCTAATTTAAAATCTAGGTGGTGGTCAATATCTATTGAAGCTTCTCTATCCATTACATAAGCAAACAATTTTTCTTCCAAAAAAAACGTTTCCTGTGCAAGTAGTTTGTCCACCTTAGTAATATAGATAGCGCCGTTAAGGCGGTAGAAGGTGGGCAATGCTTGACTTCTGGGGTTTTTCTTAACAAAAGTTGAGACAAAACTTGTCATACTTCCATCTTCATCAAGCGTATTACTCCACATTGGGGAGTGATCACATTCACACACACTAATCACACCATCAGCGGACTTTTCTTTTAACCTTTCGATTGCTTCTTTGATATTATTGCTAGAGCGTAATGGTGAAGTTGGTTGCAACCAAAGAATATAGTCAAATACCCGACCTTTCTTTTTATAATAATCAACAGTATGTTTAACTACGTCATTTGCGGTAGCAGTATCACCTGCAATTTCTTTGGGTCTTAAAAAGGGAACAGGTAAACCACATTTTTGAGCAATAGCTGCGATATTCTCACAATCTGTACTGACAATAATTTCATCTATCTCTTGGCATTGTTGTGCTGCTTCCATCGTCCATTGGACTAAGGGTTTTCCACATAATTGCTTACTATTTTTTCCCGGTAAACGTTTACTACCTGCTCTCGCCGGAATAATTGCTAAAATTTTATCAACCATCGAATCGCCCTCCTTGCATTACATCTTTTTGTGCTTGATAAAAGTCGACCATTTTTCCAATATCTAGCCAATACTCGTGTACTGGAAACATAGCAACATATTGGTTATCTGCGATATAACTTTCAATTAAATCAGTCATATCAATACGTTTATTTTTACCTACCGCATTTATCATGGCTTTACTCACCACGTAAACCCCAGCGTTTATAAAGTACTTATGGGTTGGTTTCTCTACCAAACTAGTGATCCTTGCGCCGTCAGCTTCTACTACACCATAAGGCACTTTATATTCATCTTCTCTTACGCACATAGTGCATATAGGCGAATGTTGGTTATGATAATTAAGTAACTTCTCAAAATCGATTTTAGTTAAAACATCACCATTCATCATGATGATAGGAAGTTCTGGTAAATCATCAGGTAATAACCCTAAACTTCCACCAGTACCGAGGGGCTCTTGCTCATGAACATAATGAATCTGTACTCCCCACCTTTCGCCATCACCAAAGTGTTCGTGAATTGCTTCTGGCATATAATGGGTTGAGATATAAAATTGATGAAAGCCTGAATCTACAAAGCTTTCTAGAATAGTTTCTAAAATTGGCTTATCTCCCAACTTTAATAACGGTTTAGGGCAAGTATCTGTTAGCGGTTTAAGCCGTGTACCAAAACCACCAGCCATCAAAAAAACAGGATTATCATAGCTTGGTCGAGCAACAATATGCTGTAGAGTTTCTAAGCCTACTAACTCACCATTTTTTATTAATGGTATAGCGTGCAACCCCTTCGCGTTCATTAGATTTAAGAGTTTATTTCGAGAAGTTCCCATAGTAGCTACAAGTGGTTTTTTATTCATGACATCTGCGATTGAACAGTCCATACTTTGGTGTCTGATTAAAGCACGCCTTATATCACCATCGGTGACAACACCAACCAGCGCATTACGATCATCAACTACCAGCGCCATTTGCATAGCCCCTTTATCTATTATTGTAATAGTTTGTTCCATTGTCGCAGTAGGTGGTATTAATATATTTTGCCAGTTATGACTCATTTTACCCTCTCGATATTTTATTCAAGGCTATACCTAATAATAAATCGGTATTGTTTGTAATTCGCCATTTGAGTAAAGATTTTTATGACACGTTTGCTAGTAGTTTCAATCGTCAATCATAGGCTTAAGTTAAAAAATCATCACTTTTTTGTAAGTTGGTTTATAGCCCTTCAGTTACTCTGATTGGCTAGTCGCTTTAATTTATCGGTATAAGTACCGACCAACAACGTACCTTAATTATGTGGGTTGGCCTCTAGGCCATCAGATGTATAATGCCCATATCATTATTTCTAAAAAGCTATTTTCCAGCATAAATACTGACCTGCAAAGTAAGTCGATAACAAGATGACTTAACCCTTTTATTTCCTAGTGCCCTACTTATGCATGTTAATTACTTATGTAGAGTAGAAGCAATAATTAAACCAGTTCGCACCTAATGCTTAAAGATCGTCAAATTCAATTAAATCGCCACTATTGAACGTTTTTTTAGAAGTTTTACCAAGAACCCGCCAATAGTTTGTCGGCGAAATACCATTCCCCGGTCGCATAATACCTACATTCTCTTGGGAAAGTACGTCACCTTTCGCGATCGGCACAATTGCGACTAAACTTTTACGAACAATATCACGGTTCTTTAATTCAGAAAGGCTTGGTTTTTTAATAACGCTTCCTAATGCTTTCTCAGTAACGCGGATGGCTTCCACCATTGCAATAAGCTCATCCGGTTCAATTGAGGCTTGATGATCGGGCCCTTCAAGGGCTCGGCTTAGAGTAAAATGTTTTTCAATAACCTGTGCCCCTTTAGCTACGGCGGCAATAGGGATAATAATGCCTTGAGTATGATCTGAATAACCCACGGTTAGCTTAAATGTAGTATCTAATGTATCTAAAACATTTAGATTAACTTCGTTAAAAGGCGCGGGATATTCTGTTGTACAATGAAGTAGTACAACCTTATCCAGTAGTAACTGTTGACCTTCTTTGCTTGCAAAAGCTTGGCTAAAATCTTCTGCTGACAAATTTTGGCTAGTAGGTATTCGTTTTTCACTATGTAAATACCCGTAAGCTATTACACCTAATGCTTGTCTAATTTCAACTAATGTTGCCATCCCCGTAGAAACAATCAAATCACAGCCTGTTAGCGCATGTTCAAGTATAAATGGACTATTAGTTAATTCGCCTGAGGGTATTTTTAAGCGTTTTAACTGCATTTCGTCTACCAAGAAGCGTAAACTTTCTGAATCAAATGCTGTAGATAAGTACTCGATGCCCTTTTGATCACAATAATTTTTAACAGACTTATGACTTTCAAAAGTTAACTCCAACTGTTTAAGCAGCTGATATTGACTTTGCTCTTTGTTGGTATTAGTTTGCTGGTATTGCGCTTGTTGCGCGTGCTGAGTTACTAAGTTTTTAGCTTTAAATGTCTGAAACTTAACAATGTCAACACCGGCCGCAACAGCTGCATCCACCAATTGATAAGCAAGTTTCTCATCGCCATTATGATTAACACCTGCTTCTGCAATGATTAAAGTAGTCATTAAAAAATCTCTTTAAGCAGCATAAAAGCTTCTGCAGCATTAGCGTTAGCTTGTACACCTCTAAGTTGCGATTGTGCAATTACTGCCTGTAAACTTCTTGGGAATGGAAACTCATCTAGTTCTGAATCATATAAGGTTAAGATTTCAAGCTTATGATCAATATGATTATCAATATTTACCCATACATTTGGACTAAACTGTGTATTACCAGGTTTAAGGTTAAAGTCTGTTTCTGAAATAGTTTCATAAGCTAACAACCTTTTAACATACGGTGCACGAAAGGCTTTACAACTTGAAATAACGCCATCAAATGTTATTTTATGATCGCTATGTGCATCATATCTAAATGGTACATAAACAACTTCTGGGCTTATATTTTTTATAACACTAGATAACTTACCTATAAAGTCAGACATATTAACCTGATCGAGTCTAGCAGCTTCATAACCTAGCTCTGTTGTTGAACTAAAGCCATACGCTTCACTTACTTGCAGTATATCTTTAGCCCTAGCCTTAATTTTTTCGGCTGAATAACCTGATGAGTCTGTCATTGCTGTGACTATCAACCAATGGATCTCATCTCCTTGTGCCTTGTGTTTCAACAGTGTTCCACCACAGCCTAACGTTTCATCATCTGGGTGTGGTGCAACAACTAATACAATTTTTTTCATAGGTGATCTCCTACCTTAACCGCGACTTTTTTATGAATGTTTTTAAGCCAAACAGCTGAGGTATCGGCACTTTTAACTAATATATTTCGATTTTCAATAGCTAATACCGTTCCAGGAATTATATTTTTGGGTATTTTTTTATTAAAAATTTCTGATTGCCATACTTTGAATTTCTCACCATGGTATAGAAATTCAGCACCTACATAAGGGTGATAGAGAGCACGAACCAAATTTACGATCGAATCGGCAGTCATTCGCCAATCTATAATACCGTCAATTTCCCCACGCTTTCTCCAAGTATTTGCCTTTGTAGCGTCTTGTACATAATAATTTAAACAACCATCACGTAATGGGTAAACAAATTCATTTATTTGCTGTAAAGCAACTTTAATAATTTTTTCATAGAGCGTTTTAGCATTGTCTTCAATGGAAACGGATACAGGCTTTTGACTAATAATTGGGCCTGAGTCTGCTCCTTCATCCATCATAAAAAAAGTCGAGGCTGTACTAGTTAGCCCTAGCGCTAATGTCCAAACAATAGGATGTCGACCTCTGTTTTCAGGTAAGTTGGTTGGATGAAAGCCAACGACACCCTTTGGTGGAAGAGTCAGTATTTCCTTCGATAAGAGTTGACTCCAACCAAAGCAAAATATTACATCGGGTGCTAATTGACGACAAAAATTTAATGTATCACTATGATCATTAACATCCATAGTTGGTATATTTTCAGCGATTCCAAAAGGTAATAAACTAACATGGTCACTATTAAAAGTGGATTTACTCTTAGTAATAATCCCTACAACCGATATGTTGTCAGCTTTAAGGCTCAATAGCACTTTAAGCGCCTGTTCACTAAACTGCACGCAACCAATAAAAACTATAGAGAGCTTATTTTTAGTGGGCGTCATAAAAGACCTTATGTTTTAATTGCTTGTAATCACATCGTAAAAGTTCTTTTACTATTTTCTCAGAAGAGTAACCATCACCGTATGGATTAATAACTGATCGGCATAACATTTGATGCTCTGCTGACAGGGCTTGAGTAATGGCGGTAGTTATTTCAGAATATGATGATTGACAATGAATAACACTTTCTGCTGATATCCGCCCTTTTTGGCGATCTCCAATATTCACGCTTGCAACCTTACACGTTGGTGCTTCAATAATACCGCTAGATGAGTTCCCCAAAACAACTCTAGTATGTTTGAGCGCCGAGAGGTAGTTAATCTGCCCTAGAGAAGGAGTTAAATATACTCTATCGCTATTACGTTTCTGATAAGATTTCAATATCTCTATCAAGTTTCTTCCAAACGTATCAGCATTTGGATAGGTAATAATTACTTTAAACTCGGGGTAATTATCTATAGCTGACAATAGATTCTCTAGCGCACTTATAGCACCTTTTTCTTCTAACGTTACTGGATGGTAGGTAACGAGGAAAAATCCCCCTGAAAGGTCGATTTTGATTGACTCACTTAATTCATCGCAAGAAAGTAAAGTTAATTTGCGTAGGTTATCTAACCCTGGCGCACCAACATTATAGACAAACTGAGGTTGCTCACCCATTTTTATAATTCTATTTTGATAAGCAACATTTGAAGTGAAGTGAATATGCGACATTTTAGTGATTGCGTGCCGAATAGCATCATCAATTAATGCTTGTGTTAATTCCCCTCCATGAATATGGGCAACGGGTACTTGTGCAATTAAAGCTGCCTGCGCCAAAGCGAGCGATTCATATCTATCTCCTAGTAATACTAAGATATCAGGCTTATTTCTTTCAATCGCTTCGGCAGCCGAAATAGTAGCTAAGCCGAGTGACTTTGTGATCCCAACGGGTGAATCTGAAGATAGTAGAAACTCTAATCGTTCATTAATACAAAAGCCGTCTTTTTCTATTTGTTGAAAAGTACAACCAAACTCTGGTGATAAATGCATTCCACCAACAAATAATTGTAAATTAGCTTCACTGACACTTATACCTTTAAGTATCCAATAGAGCAGCCCGTACTCAGCTCTAGTGCCAGTAAATACTGCAATATTTTTCATATATTCACGCTACCGTTAAACATTATAAATCCCATGCTTATACTTGGTTAAGTTGTTGGCTTGTGTAAACCATTCGACAGTTTTTGTTAGTCCCGCTCTAATGTCTACTTCAGGTTTAAAACCCGTTAATTCATTAATTTTGCTATTGTCACACCACAAACGAAACACTTCAGATTTATCAGGGCGAATACGTTGCTGGTCAACAACAAATTCAACATCACTTTTCATGATTTCTTTAATTATATTTAGCGTATCACCAATGCTGATTTCAAAATTAGAGCCAATGTTAATCGTTTTTCCTATGGTTGTATCACTTTGCGCTAAGGCTAAAAAACCACGGCAGGTATCACTGACGTAATTAAAATCACGGGTTGGACTTACATCCCCCAATTGGATCTGTTTTTCGCCATTAGCGATTTGAGTAATGATTGTTGGAATGACGGCTCGAGCTGACTGTCTAGGTCCGTAGGTATTAAAAGGCCTAACAATAGTGAGCGGTAGATCAAATGCATTAAAGTAACTCATCGCCATTGCGTCGGCTCCAATTTTAGAAGCGCTATAAGGTGACTGCGCTTGTAGTGGATGCTTTTCATCAATTGGCACGTACTGTGCTGTACCATACACTTCACTTGTTGAAGTATGAATTACACGACTCACCTTATTATCTAAACTTGCTTGGCAAATATTTAATGTGCCGGTAACATTTGTAGCGACATAACTTTGAGGCGCGACATAAGAATATGGAATCGCAATCAATGCTGCTAAATGAAAAACGATATCAATTTCCTGAGTGATATGACGACAAAAATGAGGATCACGAATATCACCAGTAATTATTTCTAAATTTTTACAGGCTTCTACATCTTCAAGCCACCCCCAGTGATTAAAAGAGTTATATTGGGCAAGTGCTCTAACTTTATAGCCTTGCGATAATAACAATTCCACTAAATGCGAACCAATAAAGCCATCTGCTCCAGTAACCAATACTGTTTGTTCTTTTTGTGAACGAATCATGAACTCAAACCTTTGTTTCAAAAATTATTACTTTTGCACTGGAATATATTAAGCAATTTATCTGCCATTACGACTCATTAATAGCAGTTCATATAAGAAAATGCTACTCAGTGAGAATTTCAAGGCATAGAGACAAAGCATTTACAGAGAATAGCCTCACTTGTCATATTCAAAAACGATGCATTTTAGCCTTTAACACCCATGGTATAGGCCCACAATGGTATTATTGTCATTTTAATTTTAACTAGGCAACCAGATTAAGCAACTAAATTCCCAAATCACTCCTGTGTTTAACTCTGTCACACCATTGAATAGCAAAAACCTTTACATTAGAATGCTTTAATTGCTATTTTACGACTGAGTGCTAGCCCATGCCTAATGTTAACTTACCAAAAAACTTTGAAATACTGAGTCAACGCTGGCCTTTGCTATTTAAAATGTTAATAGCAGCGAATGAAGATACCCTTAAAGTTGAAGTTGTAGAAAGAACGATAACAATCAATGGGATTCAACTTACTAGTAGCTATGATCGACTAGCAGAAGCGAAACTACAAGTATCTCAGATAAATATACATAATAATGAAGCAACTATATACGGACCAGCGCTTGGCGATACTGCAACTTTACTGTTAGCACGTAAGTCATTACGTAAGCTCTATGTAATTATATTAAATAAGGCAATATTTATACATAGTTTACAAGCTATTGAACGATTGAAATGGTTATCAGATCCTCGTGTAAGTTTGTCTATAGCAAGCAGCCACGATGAGGTTAGACTGCCATTTTGTGCCAACCCAGCTGAATTGAAGTTAGCTGACCTAGAAGGTGAGCAGCTAGCAGATAAGGTGCAAATAGAATTAAATCAGCAATTTCTATTGGAAAAACATCGGCGCCGGCACCAAGAACAATGCAACCCTATTCTTGACAGTATTGCTTATGTACAAAAAGATGGCGATATTTCAACATTACCCAAACCTCAGCAAGCTGACCTTTTTATTGTTGCAGCTGGACCAACATTAGCACTTCACCTTGACTATTTACTTCAGCATAAACCGTTTATTATTGCTGTTGACGCCAGTGTTAGGGTATTACTAAATTATGGTATAACGCCTGACATCGTTGTTTCAATTGATTACAAGGCCTTTCAATTTTTTGAAGATATTGATCCTAACGCATTAAAGGATACTACATTAGTTTATTTTCCTAATGTTGAGACACAAGTAATTCAATATTGGCCAGGCCCCCGTTATTGTAGCTACAGTCCAACACCCATGTATCAAGAAATTACATACTTACCCCCTAGAACGCAGCTTTTTTGTGCCGGTAGTGTTGTGCACCCCGCAATAGACCTTGGTGTTTATTTACAAGCAGAAAGGTTAATTTTATTAGGTACCGACTTTGCTTTTACTTACAACAAGAGCCATGCTGCCATTTCCGACCAGGTTAAAGCTTCGCATGAACTTGAATTAAATATTGCCCAAGAAAGTGTTATCAATGGCTTGGGTAAAAAAGTGCCCACTATGGCAAGTTTAAAAGCTTATTTGAGAGACTTAGAACGTTATATTAAGAAACACCCTAATGTAAGTTTTTTAAATGGAAGTCTAGAAGGTGCATATATTGAAGGAACAAGACCATGGAAAAGATAATTGCACTGGCTGATGTCATTTTGGTTGCACAGCAACTTTCTGACAGTTTACGTTTAGGGTTTCTTGCTAGATCACATCATTTAACATCGGAATTCATTGAACTGTTAGAACTATATCTAGCACAAAACGCTTTAGAAAACGCTCAGTTAACCCATATATTAAATGTAATGTTAGACACACAACAGCGTGATGATAGACTCTATTATGCAGATATATTGCAGTACGAGCTTATCCCTTTCTTAACGGATATATAAATATTTAACCTGAGTTCGGGTTAATGGATGTGCATAAAAAACATTTAAAAAAATATTTTACAGTGCGTTAGGTGGCTTTTTATAAGTACTAGGTGCATTGTAACTCAACCAATGCTAAAAGTTTTGTGTGAATCAAGGCTGATTTGTGTACCTAATAGCTGGCTATTAGTAGCAAATTAACGGTTTTTTAGTTCCAGACAAAAACCAAGTACCTACGTCCATGCAGGCAACGCAGATACGCGCGAAAATCTGAGCTTTGGTGCACTTAGCTTATCCCGAACTCAGGTTATTTAATTACCACTAAATTGCTGATATGCATTAACAGCATGTTTAATTTTTGATTGCTTCTGGCTATCAGCAAGTACTTTTGTACGCTCTGCTAGTAATTGTTCAACTTGTTGGTCATCGTCACGTTGACATTTTGTCAAAAACTCACGGAGCTCGTTTTTAGCTTTGTCATCACCTTCTAATAATACAGCTTCGCTTAACTGTTTCATTAAAGATAAGCGAAGAGCTAATTTATCACTAACGTTCTCAAAAGTATCTTCTGATATTAATGTAACGATTTCAGCAGATAATTGTTCTATCTGCTGGTATAGATTACCTAGAGGCATTTTATGCCCCGACAACAGACTGGTTGTCTTTTTTCTTTAACAAATCAAGGCCTTCTTTTTTAGAGGCTTCAGGAATTGATTGCCATGCATCTCTGAGGGGCTTTAATAGTTCTACCACCTCATCTAGCCCTTCAACATTTAATGTAATGTTAGTATCATTTAGACGATCAATGCAATATTGGTATAAGCTTGAAAAAGTTGCTGATATTTTAGGCTCAGCTTCTGCATCTAAAGAATTGTCTAGCGCTGACAAAATATTGACAGCCTTAGTAACCATCTGAGATTTCATTGCTAAGTCTTTGCGTTCAATTGCGCCTTTGACTTTCGCAATGCTTTCAAGTAATCCATCATACATCATTAGAATAACTTGATGAGGATCAGCGGCTAATAAAGTGCTGTTAATATTAACCTGATTATAAGCTTTTAAATTCTTTCTCATGACTTGCTCCTAGCGCCTCTCAACGCGAGACGCTTATGATTTTTTAGGCTGCATACTTTCTAAAGTAGAGGCCAACCAACTGCCAGTTGCATTATATGATGCAACAGTGGAATCTAAATATGAAAACTGGCGTCTAAGCCTATCTTCATAATCTCTTAGTCTTGTTTCTAATGCACTATACTCATCTCGAATTCCTGAAGCTTGTTTACTTAACTCAGTATTTCTTAATGTTAAAGTACCATTACTACCATTATAACTTTCAATTAACGTGGTTAATTTTGACGATACACCATTTGATGAAGCAAAAATCTCGCCAACTTCTTCTAAATTAAATTTTAAAGCGTCTTCAAGTCTTTCTGTCCCACTTTTCATCGTACCAATAGAAACAGGGTTTACTTCTAAGCGCCCTGTTTTATCGATAGTAACACCAATATCAGACAAGCCTTTGTGCACACCCGTTAATCCACTTACTGATTCGGTTACTATACTATTTAACTGTGCTTTAACCTGACGAACATTAGCGTCAAACGCTAACGCTCCATTTTCAGCATTACCTAACACATCAAGCGTACCTCGTAAGGCATTGTAGGCGTCAACAAATTCGTTAACTAACTTAGAACCATTTTCTTCATCTTGACTAATACTAATAGTAGCAGGATTCCCCATATTTTCAGCTTTAGCCGTAAAGGTTACATCTTCTATAATATTTTTGAACTCATTGGTGTCTTGTTCAACAAGGTTTCCGTCTACATAGGCGCGAGCACTTTTAGCTATATCATTAACACCCTGAGTGGTATTAGTTGAGATTGCATCAAGCGAGGCATCTGAGCTTGATATTGTCATATTGTTAGCATCGCCACTCACTGAAGAGTTGAACACTAAATAAGAGCCACTTTGTACATTAATAATATTAGCTGTAACGCCAAAGTTACCTGACTGCTCATTAATTTTATCTCGAATAGCACTAAGATCGTCAGTACCATCTACATTTACGTCAAAGGTATTCGCTCCGGCTGAAAAGGTGAGTGTCCCTGTGCCTACAGTATCAGTAGAAGCAGCAAAAGCAGTTGATTGTCGACGACTCCCTTGAGCTAGCTGTTCAACTTCAATCGCAAAGGAACCATTGCTAGCATAGCCGTTTGTTGTTACTTCAACAGCATCAGAGCTAGAAGCACTAATTTGTTTATTAAAGTCTTCTGGGGAGCCTAGCTTTTTAAGAACCGATTGAAAATTAGATAATGCCGACTTAAATTGTCCGACGCCAGAAAGTTCTGTTGTTATTCTTTTTTCTTTGTTTTGAAGGCGAAGTTCGTGCGGAATTGCTTCGGCATTAATATAAGCTTCAATAATGCCTTCTAGGTCTAACCCTGATCCAATACCTGCTGATGTAACATTCATAACAACACCTCAATTAACTTATGTACAACTAAACTTTATAATTAAACTTTTTCATCAAGAAATATGCCAGACTTTAAGTCAACATCTTGTCTCAGCTCTTTAATTTTCTGAGCTAACTTCACAAGATCTTCGGATGGAAACTGCTTAATTAACTCCTTACTATCTGAGTCAAATACTTTAATCACTGTTTTCTCAGACTTTTCATCCATTGAAAAATTCACATTACGATTATACATGTTCATAAATTGTGAGATTTCTTCAAACGCTTGCTCTAACTCCTCAACTGATTCTTCAGTTGACTTTTCAACTTGAGCTTCTTGTACATTTTTAAGCGCTTTATTTTCATTTGACTCTGTCTTTGCAACATTTGTTTCTGCACTTATTCGCTCTTTATCAGCATCGCTTTCATTATTCGATTTAAAAGTATTTGATGCCATTTCAGAGAACTGGTTAGTGAGCGGATTCTCTAATGATACTGGCTTAACCATAACTTACTCCTACTAATTTATAAAACAAAATGGCACCGAGTAGAATGCCATTGTATATTTTATGAATTAACTTATCACTATTATAACAATGACAGCGCTATTTGGGGCTGTTGGTTTGCCTGCGCTAACATAGAGCTTGACGCTTGTTGTAATACTGAGCTTCTTGCAAGTTTAGCAGTTTCTGCGGCAAAGTCAGTATCTTCAATACGCGAGCGTGATGCCGATACGTTTTCTGAAGTTATGTCGTTACTGCGAATAATTGATGAGAAACGGTTTTGTTTTGCACCTAAATCTGCACGTACGCCATTTACTGTTTTTAAAGCAGTATCAATAGCAGCTATTTGCGCTTGAGCTTTACTGAAATTTGAAACGCCAACATTGGCACTAACACCACCAGCACTTAAATCTGCACTAATCGCAATAGTAATTAATTGACCTTTATTGGCACCGATTTGGAACGCTTCTTGATAAGAAGTATCCAGTAGTTTAACACCACCAAATTCAGTATCTTTTGATATACGTGTTAATTCTGATGCTAACTCTGTAAATTCAGCATTCAATGCTAAGCGATCATCATCGTTATTTGAACCATTTGATGATTGTACCGCCAGTGTACGCATACGTTGTAATGCACCGGTGTATTCATCTAACGCGCCTTCAGCCGTTTGTGCTAATGAAATCGCATCATTTGCGTTACGTGAGGCTTGGTTTAAACCATTAATTTGTGCTGATAAACGACTTGAAATTTGTAATCCGGCGGCATCATCACGTGCGCTGTTAATACGTTTACCCGATGATAAACGTTGATAGTTATCTGATAAGTCATTAGTTGAGCGTGATAACTGACGTTGTGAGTTAAGTGACGCTATATTACTGTTTACGACTAAAGCCATGATAATGCTCCCAGGGGTTAAAAACCCATTCGGTTAGTTAATTCATTCGTTAGGCTCGTTTAATAACTCACCTTCTCTTTACTCTTTATCGGACAATTAAGGTTTTTCTTTAATTTATTTATTCAAAAAGTTCAAAAAACATACTAAACCATTAATAAGCATACTATTAAAACAAGTAATAACTTATAAAAATGGCACTCAATAGAGTGCCATTTGGTTATTATTTACTAAGCGACGTTACTATAACAATGACAGCGCTATCTGAGGTTGCTGATTAGCCTGCGCTAGCATTGAGCTTGATGCCTGTTGCAACACTGAACTTCTTGCAAGTTTAGCAGTTTCTGCGGCAAAGTCAGTATCCTCAATACGCGAGCGTGAAGCTGATACGTTTTCTGAGGTAATGTCGTTACTGCGTATAATTGACGAGAAGCGGTTTTGTTTCGCACCTAAATCAGCACGTACGCCATTCACCGTTTTAAGTGCTGCGTCAATTTTGGTAAGCATTGATTGCGCACCAGTAAAAGTAGCTACGCCTCCAGCAACACTTTGAGCACCGGCTGTTAAATCTTTACTAATTTCAATAGTAATTAACTGGCCTTTATTTGCACCAATTTGAAAGGCTTCTTTATAGTTGCTATCAAGTAATTTAACACCACCAAACTCTGTATCACTTGAAATACGCGTTAACTCGTTAGTTAACTCTGTGTATTCTGCATTAAGTGCCGCGCGGTCAGAGGTGTTATTAGAGCCATTTGACGCTTGTACTGCCAACGTACGCATACGTTGTAATGCACCGGTGTATTCATCTAACGCGCCTTCAGCCGTTTGTGCTAATGAAATCGCATCATTTGCGTTACGTGATGCTTGGTTTAAACCATTAATTTGTGCTGATAAACGACTTGAAATTTGTAAGCCGGCGGCATCATCACGTGCGCTGTTAATACGTTTACCTGATGATAAACGTTGATAGTTATCTGACAAGTCGTTAGTCGAACGTGATAACTGACGTTGTGAGTTAAGTGATGCGATATTACTATTTACAACTAAAGCCATGATAATGCTCCCAAGGGGTCTATACCCACTCTATTTAATTACTCAATGAGTTTGATTAGCTCATCTTCTCTTAAATACGTTATCGGTCAGATAAGTTTTTTCTTTAGCTTTTTTATAAAAAAAATTCAAATATCACATTTTCTCTTTCTTATAACAAAAAAAAGCACCTAGGTAGGTGCTTATATTGTTTTACTTTATCACTGTTATAACAACGACAACGCTATCTGGGGTTGCTGATTAGCCTGCGCTAGCATTGAGCTTGATGCCTGTTGCAACACTGAGCTTCTTGCAAGTTTTGCTGTTTCTGCGGCAAAGTCAGTATCCTCTATACGTGAGCGTGAAGCTGATACGTTTTCTGAGGTAATGTCGTTACTACGTATAATTGACGAGAAACGGTTTTGTTTCGCACCTAAATCGGCGCGTACGCCATTTACCGTTTTTAGTGCTGCATCAATTTTAGTAATTACCGACTGAGCTTTAGTAAAGGTTGAAACCCCTTGTTTAACACTTACACCACCCGCACTTAGCTTTTTACTGATAGTAATAGTGATTAACTGCCCTTTATTGGCACCAATTTGGAATGCTTCTTGATAACCAGCATTTAATAACTTAACACCACCAAATTCAGTGTCATCTGAAATTCGCGTCAATTCTGCGGTTAACTCTGTGTATTCGGCATTAAGTGCCGCACGGTCAGCAGTGTTATTTGAGCCGTTTGATGACTGTACCGCCAACGTACGCATACGTTGCAACGCACCTGTGTATTCATCTAACGCACCTTCAGCCGTTTGAGCTAATGAAATTGCGTCATTAGCGTTACGTGACGCTTGGTTTAGGCCATTGATTTGTGCTGATAAACGACTTGAAATTTGTAGACCCGCTGCATCATCACGTGCGCTGTTAATACGCTTACCTGATGATAAACGTTGATAGTTATCTGATAAGTCGTTCGTCGAACGTGATAACTGACGCTGTGAGTTAAGTGATGCGATATTACTATTTACGACTAAAGCCATGATAATGCTCCCAGGGCTACATACCCATTCGGTTAGTTTAAGCTATAAGGCTCGTTTTACAACTCACCCTGTAATGAAAACGTTATCGGACAATAAAAATATTTCTTTAATCTTTTTTTTAAATTTTAAATAACTTGTACCTAAAGGTATAAATAAAATTGTTCAAGTAAATATAAGACAATGTTTTATCGACGATTAAAAACAAAAAAACCTCAAAAGAGGTTTTTTAAAAATACAGCGTCAATAATTAATTATTGTAATAGCTGTAACGCTATTTGAGGCTGTTGGTTTGCCTGTGCCAACATTGAACTAGATGCTTGCTGTAACACGGTAGAGCGTGCTAGCTTAGCTGTTTCAGCTGCATAGTCAGTATCTTCAATTCTAGAACGAGATGCTGAAACATTTTCGGCTGTATTATCATTACTGCGAATAACAGAAGAAAAACGGTTTTGCTTGGCACCTAAATCTGCGCGCACACTATTAACGGTTTTTAAGGCTGTATCTATTTTAGCTAAAACCGACTGGGCTTTAGTAAATGTTGAAACACCTTGCGAAACACTTACCCCGCCAGCAGATAAATTAGCACTTATCGTTATGGTAATTAACTGCCCCTTATTAGCACCAATTTGGAAAGCTTCTTGATAACTACTATCAAGTAGTTTAACGCCACCAAACTCAGTATCTGTACTGATCCGTGTTAGCTCTACAGATAACTCTTGGAATTCAGCATTCAATGCTGCACGGTCACTGGTGTTGTTAGAGCCATTAGACGATTGAACAGCTAGAGTACGCATACGGTGTAATGCATTAGTGTACTCGTCAAGCGCACCTTCAGCCGTTTGCGCTAATGAAATACCGTCATTGGCATTTCGCGAAGCTTGATTTAAACCATTAATTTGTGCCGTTAAACGACTCGAAATTTGTAAACCAGCTGCATCATCTTTTGCACTATTAATACGCTTGCCCGAAGATAAACGCTGATAATTTTCGCCTAATTCATTAGTTGAACGGTTCAACTGACGTTGAGCATTCAATGATGATATATTACTATTTACTACTAAAGCCATTGCTATCACTCCTAAGTTATAGGGTGTGGTTCAAATCCTGATAACAATCGTTACTTAAGAACCACTACTAAATGTTATTACTACTCACTTTTAAAAGCATAGTTCGTGCCAGCTTTTAATTTATAAGTAATTAAATAAGCTCAACCCCTTAATTTGAACAAAGGTTTGTTGGGCTGCTTGTAGTGCAACTTTAGACTGTTCAAACGTTGATATTGCTTTTGCGAAATCTAAATCTTCAATATTAGAACGGCCAGAAGCCAAGCTTAATGAGGCTTCTGCGTGACTATTGCCTTGAGTTTCAATTAGTTTTAAACGCACACCCGCTTCAGTTCGTCGTGATGTCATGTGATTTAACGCTTCATTTAATTGTGTTAAAACATCACCATAATTAACATTATGCTGAATGGGGTCTACTGGCGATGCGCCAACATTCATCCAATCTATTGACGCTTTAATAGTGTCAAAAATACTGATACTTTCAGTTGGCGTGATATCAAATTCATCACCCGGCAATGGGTTGCCGCTTAATTCCACCTCCATTCCATTAAAGGCAACGGTTTGCCCGGCAGTATATGTTGTGGTATTGAAGACAACTGCACCATTACCATCGGTGACAGTTAAATCAGTAGTAGATGTAAATAAAAACTTATAATCAGGGGGATTAGTGGCCGGATCGTAGGTACTTGGAGTTGCAATTACTGCACGATTAAGGGCAACACCTGAGGTATTATTAATATAATTTGCTGTAAAGTCACCAATTGAATTAGCCACTTTTGAGAATGCATCGTCACCGGGTTGGTTAGTTTCAACCATCACATTTTTTGCTATTTGCAGCTCTCTAGTTCCATTGTCTCCTAAATAAGTAACATTGTTACCAGGATGTATAGCAAATGGCTTCTGATCTATCTGGTAACCAGCAAAAATATAGCCGCCGGTTTCATCTTTACTATTCGCAATATCAAGCATTTGATTTAGGCTATTGGTAGCAAGTTCAGCTAATGACTTTAGATCTGAGTCAGATAACGTACCGTTATTAGCATTTATAAATAGTGTTTTTAATTCCTGCATTAAACTTTCAGCGTTAGCAAATGATGTCTCTTGTAAGCTATTGCGGTTTTCAGCTTGTGTAATATTTCGTTGATACTTATCAATGTTGGTTAATTCATCTTTGTAGCCAGATAACGTACCAAAGCTAACAGGGTCATCTTTTGCAGTAAGCACTCGCTTACCAGATGAAATGTATTTCATTTGATCATTTAACGTCGATTGCTTATCACTTAATTGACGGCTATTTTGAAAATAAAATTGTTGTGTAGAAACTCTCATCGATAACTCCTATCGAACCGCATTCAATAATGTGTCAAATATAGTATTAGCTGTAGATATAATTTGAGAAGATGCTTGATATGCCTGTTGAAATTTCAACATATTGGCAGCTTCTTCATCTAAGTTAACCCCTGATATTTCTTGGTTGCGATTAAACGCTTGGGTATATAGTGCATCTGCTGTTGTAGCAACTAACTCCGCAGATTTAGCTTTTGAGCCAACACCAGCGATAGAAATTGCCATCCCTTGTCCAAAGGTTTCTTTACCACCATTGATAACGCCTTTTTCTTGCGTTAATCCAATAGCAACAGCATTAGCA
Source organism: Thalassotalea piscium (assembly GCF_030295935.1). Lineage (NCBI taxonomy): Bacteria > Pseudomonadati > Pseudomonadota > Gammaproteobacteria > Alteromonadales > Colwelliaceae > Thalassotalea > Thalassotalea piscium. The sequence continues at coordinate 725,927 of NZ_AP027362.1, read as the reverse complement.
CCATTACCTATACCAAACGCATCAACGATATTGTAAGTTTCACGCGCTAGCGGACCTTGGCCAACAGGGTCTCCGCCAATTTCAATTTGAAAGGCTGGGCCTGCTGGTAAAGGTGGTAAATCGATCAACGCACTAGCACCAGCTGCAAATGTACCTGTAGCAATTGTAGGCGCTGGCGGCGGGTTACCAGAATCGTAAACCCTATATGCATATGTACCTGGAGCACTTTCATAAACGTCTACCGTTAAACCAGCATTAAGTGTCGCTGTATAGTTACGCGCTGCTACTGGATCATAAACTTCCGATACTTTCAGGTAGCCATCGCTAATATTATTTTCTGACGGTTTTACTTCAACTGAAGAGCTTGCAGCTATCCCTAGCTCACTCGTAAGCGTAACTTTCATTAAAGCTGCACTATTTTGGCCTGGCCTTACAATAAAAACGTCATCAGCTACCGGAGCACCCGAATCAATTACAAAGTCAAAGCCTTCTCCTGAGTCATAACGATTAGGAGGTGAAAGTGTTAACACAGTACTAGACATAGTATTCATGTTGGTCATAACGTAATTAGTACCATCGTATTTAACTTGATACTCGTCAGTTGTTAACAAGCTTACATCGGTAATTTCAACGCTGGCAGCGACCGTTCCATTATTTTTAGTTGGTGCCATTACTCGCCCTTCCATCAGGGCTGTAGTATTTATATCGGTAAAAAAGTTAAGACCCTGCTGTTCATTTAAGTCTAGGCCAGCCTGTTGCGCAGAGTTTAAGGTATGTGAAATTGCTAAGGCCAAGCGATCAATACCCGCGCGGGTTTGTGCTAAGTGTTCATCTCTAAATTCCATTTTTGCAGCAAGAGAGCCACCTAAAACAGCGCCATTTAATGCTACCGTGCTATTAGGGCCTGAAAGTTGTAATTGAGTTTTTAATGGGTCTGGATCTCCAGCACGAACACTAACGGTTAAAGGCGTAATACCAGCAACTAAGGTCGCACCGCTGCCAATCATTACGGTCATTACACCATTTTGGTCTTCAATAGCAGTAACATTGGTGTACTCACCTAGCTCATGAATAAGTTGATCGCGTTTATCTAAAATCTCATTAGGCTGGCCATTAACAGTGAGTCCTTTGCCTGTAAGTACCTGCTCATTAATTTTCGCTAATTCTTGGGAGATTTTAGAGATTTTAGAGACCATTTGTTCTATTTCACCATTAGCTGACTTTTCAAGTTGATCAAAGTTTTCACTTAACGATCGAAAGTCACTAGCAAGTATATTTGCTTGGCTTAAGGCAATGCTCCTTAGCCCTAAATCACTTGGATTGTCTGCTATACCATTAATGGTTTGATAAAAACTGTCAATTCCGTTTACCACAGAAGTGCCCGAAAAGCTCATCACTTGATTAAGATGATTTAAATCTTTATGTAAGGTGTCTGCATTACCTAAATTACTTTGGTTGAATAGTTGCTCTTTATAGGCAAATTTATCGTAAATTCTGACAATATCATTTACGTAAGTGCCAGAGCCTATGTAGTTTCCACCACTATTGTGGCCTAGTAACGCATTCTGTTCAGCGCGCTGGCGGTTGTAGCCTTCAGTATTTACATTGGCAATATTATTGCCTGTGGTTGCCAACTGCTGTTGAGCAGCTAGAAGCCCACTTACACCCGTTTGATATAAACTTACTGACATGACTTACACTCCTACAAGCGCACCTAAAGTAACTAACTGATTAAATTTATTATTTATTAATTAGGCTGGTTACGGTACGAAGTGTCCCAAGTATTTTATTGGCATATTCAGGATCGGTTGCATAACCAGCACCCTGTAAACCTTGCAAAAACTGTTCCACATTACCTACTTGCTTTAATGCAGCTTGATATCGGTCGCCCGATGAAAGGAAGTTAATATAGTCGTTAACACTATCTTGGATAGACTGATAAACGCGAAAGGGTTCACGTTTTTTTACCATTGCGCCATTTTCAAACTCTAAGGTTTCTTTATGAGTTTTATCGCCTTGCCAGCGCTTATCGGCTTTTATATTAAACAGGTTATTTGAGCTTTCACCATCACCTGTTTTAATGATTTTCTTGCCCCAACCAGTTTCTAATGCAGCTTGTGCAATAACAACTTCGAAAGGTACCTTTAATCGTTCTTGCACTTGTTTAGCGGGTTCAATAAGTGCTGTTACAAAGTCTTTAGGCTCAGCAAAGGTTTGGGACGTTATTGCTGGTATTCGTTGCGTTAAGGTATAAGTTTCGTTGAAACGATTGTCAGTACTTTGACGCTCTTTTGCTTGTTCCAATAAGTTAGCTTTCATTTTCGCTAATTCAGCTGGGCTAGTGTCAAATCGTAATACGCTGCTCGGGGTAAAGTTTTCACTATCGCCTCCTAACTGACGAACAATTAACTCAGACAAGCCTAACGAACCATTATTAGACATCTCTAACGCCATTTGTTGATCATGCATATCACGATAAAATTTAGTTGACTCTGAGTTAAACGGGCTGTCCGATTCAAGAACATCCTGCGCACTTCGCATACTTTTGAGCAGCATTTGCATAAAGATAGCTTCAAATTGTTTTGCCGCTGAATTTAGTGCTTCTTCTTTGCTCGTTTTGTCACTCGCATTAGATTGTCGACGAATATCATTTAAGCCATTAACATCTAAGAAGTTTTGTGCATCTGCTATACGTGTGCTCATAGTAGTATCTAGTCATTAAATAATGACTAGATCTCCTCGTAATGCACCCGCCTGCTCTAATGCTTCAAGTATTGCCATAACATCACCTGGACCTGCGCCAACATCGTTAATAGCCTTCACTAACGTATCTAAGGTAACCCCAGGATCGAATACAAACATACGTGAATCGTCTTTTCTAACATCAACGATTGATTGCGTGGTAGTTGCGGTTACGCCATCAGAAAATGCGTCGGGTTGATTAATAGACTCAGTTTCATTAATAGTAACGGTAATGCCACCATGGGTAATCGCTGCAGGTAATAAACGTACTTCAGAACCTATAACAATGGTGCCTGTACGCGAGTTAACTATTATTTTCGCTGATGGGGTATCAGGTTCAAACTCTAAATTTTCAAGTGTGGATAAAAAGCTTACTCGGTCAGCTGCGTCTCTAGGTGCATTAACTCGAACTGACGTTGCATCTATCGCACGAGCTGAGCCTGCGATAAAATCATTGATTGCATCTGACAAACGTTTTGCCGTAGTAAAGTCTGAATTTTTTAAATTAAAAGTTATGTAATCACCACTCGAAAATGGTGATTGTACTTCTCGCTCGACTATTGCGCCATTGGCAATACGTCCAACCGTAGGTGTATTTATCACAACACTAGAGCCATCTAAGCCGCCAGCACCTAAGCCACTTACAACTACGCTACCTTGTGCAACTGCATAAGCATTTCCATCAAGCCCCATTAATATGGTTTGAAGTAACGTGCCACCGCGTAAACTTTGTGCACTACCCATTGAAGAAACAGTAATATCTATGGTTTGCCCTGGCTTACTAAATGCAGGAAGCTCGGCATGAACAGCGACTGCTGCCACATTTTTAATTTTCGGCTTTAGGTTTGCAGGCATTGTAATACCGAAGTTACTTAACATAGTTTTAAAGCTTTGCTCTGTAAATGGGCTTTGCTCGCCGGTACCTGGTAGACCAACAACAAGTCCGTAACCAATTAGTTGGTTCGCTCTCACACCTGCTACATCGGCAAGATCTTTAATACGTTGCCCATTAGCTAATTGACTCGTTAGCAATAAGCATGTACCAATAAGTATACTATTAAATAATTTCATCTTATTACCTACCTCATAGCACACTTAAAGTGGCCACCAAGAGCTGTTGAAAAATTTTGATAACCAACCTTGCTCATTAACCTCAGCAAAGCTACCAGTACCAGAATATTGAATACGTGCATTAGCTACTTTATTAGACACTATGGTGTTATTCGAGCTAATATCTTGTGCTCTAATAATGCCCGTTAAGCGAATGTATTCATCACCGCTATTTAGGGTCATCCATTTTTCGCCGCGGATCATCAGGTTACCGTTTGGAAGCACCCTTAAAACATGCACTGAAATATTACCGCTTAAGCTATTGCCTTGATCGGCTTTAGAATCACCTTTAAAATTCGAGCTTTGATTTAGACCAAACTGAATAGCATCATCTTTAAAATTAATCGCGGCACCGCCTAAACCAATGATAGGGTCTAAATTCGCTGAATTATCTTTTTTCAATTCTGTTTTAGCATTTTTCTTCGCTTGCGTACTTTCATTCAAAATAACTGAAATAATATCGCCAACTCGATGGGCTTTAGAGTCAGAATAAATATTATTAACATAGTTAGGTTTAAATAAAGATCCTGTAGGTATAATCGACTCTTCTTCCATTTCAGGTAAAATTGGCGCAAAATCAGGATCATTCGGTAGTATTTGTGCCTGTTCTGTACTTGCACACCCCGTTAACGTCATCCATACGATTATTACTAATATTGTATATTTCATTTGACGCTCCTCAACTCTTTAAAGTTGCTGATTGATATAACTAAGCATTTGGTCAACCGCTGAAATAACCTTAGAGTTCATTTCATACACCCGTTGACTTTCAATTAGGTTTACCAACTCTTCTGTTGTATTTACATTAGAAGTTTCCAACATGCCTTGTTGCAGCATGCCAAAACCTTCTAAACCAGGTATCCCTTCTTGTGGTGCGCCACTTACCGCTGACTCTACATACAAATTCTGACCGACCGGCTGTAAACCTGTTGGGTTAACGAAGTTGATGGTATTAATTTGACCTACAACTGCCGGTTCAGGCTGCCCCGCTAAACTAACTGAGACCTCACCATCTTGTGAAATAGTGACTTGCTGAGCATCTTCAGGAATGGTTATTTGTGGTTGCAGCATATAGCCTGCACCTGAAGTAACCATGTTACCTTCTGCGTCACGAGTAAATTGACCATTTCTAGAATACGCTGAAGTACCATCTGGCATCAAAATCTCAAAGAAACCGTCCCCTTGGATTGATAAATCTAATGCGTTATCAGTGGTTAATACATCACCTTGTGAATGGATTTTTTGTGTAGCTACCACTTTTGTACCTGTACCTAACATTAGTCCTGACGGTAGTGCAGTATCTTGTGCACTTCGGCCACCCGGTTGGTTAATATTTTGATAAAGTAAATCTTCAAAAACAGCCCTACTTTTTTTAAAGCCTATCGTACTAGCATTGGCTAGATTGTTAGAAATTACCGCAATATCTTTGGTTTGCGCATCTAAGCCTGTTTTACTGATCCATAATGCTGGGTTCATAAGTCACCTCAATAATTAGTTTAGAAAGCTCGCAACAATGACCCAGCAGCTGAGTCATTTTCTTCGGCGGTTTTCATAAGTTTTAATTGCATTTCAAACTGACGCTGTAAAGCGATCATGTCAGTCACCTCACCAATAGGGTTTACGTTACTCGATTCTAGTGCACCACTCACCACACCTACGTTAATGTCAGCTTCAGCTATTGCTCCGCTTTTAAGCCTAAATAAACCGTCATTTCCTTTAGCCATTAAACGATTATCAGGATTCACTAACTTAATACGGCCAACTTCTTCTTGAACTGTAGCTGGCGCGCCTTCGGGGCGGACTGTAATAGTTCCGTCGCGTGAAATAGTGATATTATTAACAGGTAACGGAATGGTTATTGGCCCGTTCTCACCAATAACTGGATGACCATTACTGGTTTCTAACATACCTTCTGGTGATAATTTTAATTGCCCAAATCGTGTATAAGCTTCGTCATCATTACCTACTTGCCCTAACTGCTGAGCATTTTGATTTCCAGTATTGGGTGATGGACCTGCAGCTTGAACCGCAATCCAGCCATTACCTTCTACTGCTATGTCTAAATCTCTGCCTGTTGTTAAAAGTGCACCACTGTCAAAGTTTTGGCTGGCGCGCTCAGTCATTGAAAACACTCGCGAAGGTAACCCTTCACCAAATGCTTGCATTGCTCGAGCCTGTGCCATGTCCTGCTTAAAGCCAGTAGTTTTAGCGTTTGCTAAATTATTGGCATTCACCGATAAGGCATGCATATTTTGTTTAGCACCACTCATAGCGATATAAAGCAACTTATCCATAATGAATCCTAACAATCAATAATTAATATATTGATAAATGCAATTTAGGTGCCAATTAAGTTTGTAGAAATAGTTAATGAGTGTAAATAGGGAGGTTATACGCCATAGCAAATAAAAAAGCCCCTGCAACTCTGTTACAGGGGCTTACTATTTTAAAGCGGTTATTAACGAATTTGTAAAATTGTTTGGTTAAGGGTGTTATTTACTTCAAGTGCTCGCGAATTTGCTTGGAAATTACGCTGCGCTGAAATAAGGTCAATTAATTCGGTAGTTAAGTTTACGTTTGACTGCTCTAACGCAGATGAGTTAATTGAACCAAAAGTACCCGATCCTGCTTCACCTGCTAATGCTTCACCAGAATTAATACTTGATTTCCACGAGGTATTACCTATTTGCTTTAACCCCTGCTCATTAGCAAAGTTAACTAACGCGATGCGCGATAATGGTGAAGATGTGCCATTACTGTAGGTTGCACGTAATAAGCCATCGATACCAATATCGATACCGGTTAAACGACCTACCGCTAAACCATCTTGCTCTAACGCCGTTACTTCAAAATTAGAAGCAAATTGTGTTGGTTCATTAGGGTTTGGCTGTAAAGGATCTAAATTAAAATCTATTTTTACATCTTGAGTTGGATCTGCACCATTTGCCAAAATACCTGCGCCTAATGCAGCTGTTTTAATTCCGCCATTTGCGGGGGTTGGTACTTGACTAACAAAATCACCTGAGCTATTGAACCTTAGTTTAGCACCACTTACACCAGCAGGAGATAATGGTCCAATAACATCACCACCAAGGATACCTGTCGGTGTATTAGTATTATCAACAATATCTACTGGCGTGCCATCTACACTCGTGAAAACAAACCATTCGTTAGGATTTGTTGCGGGGTCATCTTTAACAAAGTAATACGTCATAATATGACTATCACCCAGTGAATCAAAGATATTGACCGAAGTAGAATAGTTAAAGGTTAACGGATCACTTGGATCGAAATTTGTTGGTGCAGAAGTAAGATATGAGTCACCTGCAGGCAAGTTCATACGAATATCAACTTCTGCCGTTTTTTGTGGCGCACCTGAGGCAGTAGGTATTCTAATGGGTTCTGTAGTACTTAAGCTTACTGAGGCAGAAGTTCCGTCTGCGTTTACAGGAAAACCAAGTAAGTGTTCGCCATTAGAGTTAACCACAAAATTACTATCGTTTAATTTAAACTGGCCTGCTCGGGTATAAGTTGTTTCTAAACTGCCTAATTCAGGTACAACAGCAAAGAAACCGTTACCTGTGATTGCTAAATCAAGTGAGTTTTGCGTAAACTGAATACTGCCTTGTGAAAACTGTTGGGCAACATCAGCAGTTAAAACACCGTCGCCTACTTTGGTTTTACCTGATGATAAAAGTGACGATGCATACACATCAACAAATTCGGCACGCGACTCTTTAAAGCCTACAGTATTAACGTTCGCGATATTATTTGATGAAACATCTAAATCTTTTTGTGCTGCGTTTAATCCGCTTAATGCTATATTAAATGACATAATTACACCTCTATAAAATTCTGTTCTTTAACCATGATAATAAATCACGATAATTAACTAAGTTACCACCTAGCCTTCTGAAACCTCTACCACATCTGATAATGCCATTGATGTGCCACCATTAAGGTTTAATAAAATTTTTCCACCCGCACCTGCTAACGTTACGCTATCAACTTTGCGATAAGTCATTGCGGTAAGCTCTGATGCTTGGCCATCTACTAAGCCACCAATTCTAAAGCGGTATGCACCTGCAGCTGCCGGTTGACCGTCTGACGCCATACCATCCCAAGTAAAGGTTGACTCACCGGCTGGTACGCTACCAACTGGTACCGTTTGTATAATTTCACCCGCAACGTTTTCAACATAAATATTAACGTTACTTGCAGGCTCATCAGTCACTAACTTTCCTCTAACGTTATCACCTGAATTCATGCCAAAAACATTATCATCAACCAAGACGCTACGTCCCACTAATGAAGATGCTTGTAACGCCTGACTTGATGTCATTGAGTCGGCAAACTTGGTGAACTGATCATTAAGCGCCTGCACACCGTCTGTAGTTGAGAATGCCGTCATCTGCGAGATCATTTCATTATTATCAACCGGTTTGGTTGGGTCTTGGTGCGCTAGCTCTTTGGTCATTAACGCAAAGAAGTCAGCTTGCGTTAACATGCCTCGATTTTGCTCAGCTTCTTTTATCGGCTCTTTCTGCCAATGCAAACCGTCTAGTGGATTACTACCTGATACAGAACTCATAATAACTCCTACTTAGCGTTTAACGCTGGCCTAATAATAAAGTTTTATTCAACATGTTTTTTGCAGATTCTGCTAGTTGAATATTGGTTTGATATGACCGTGAAGCTGAGATCATATTGGTCATTTCTTCAATTACATTGACATTAGGCTTATAGATATAGCCATCTTTATCAGACATAGGATGATTAGGTGCATATTCTACGTTCAGCGGTTTGTCACTTTCGACAATGCCAAGTACTTGTACACTAACCGACTCATCTTGGCCACTAGCGGCAGCTTTTTGCATTTGAGCGGCAAATACTGGATGACGAGCTCGGTAAGTTTGGTCGATACTGCTACTAACGCTATCAGCATTAGCAATATTACTTGCGGTAGTATTAAGACGAATAGATTGAGCGCTCATACCGCTGCCGGATATATCGAATACATTAAAAAGGCTCATTTTTTATTGCCCTCCAGTGATTGCTTTCCTCAATCCCTTAATTTTGCCATTAAGAAATTGAAGGCTTGCTTGATAATTCATTGAATTTTCTAGATACAAGTTTCGTTCCACTTGTACATTTACCGTGTTACCGTCGCCAGTATCTGGTTGATCTGGCACACGATAATCAACACCATTGTTTATTGTGGTGCGTACATCAAAGTGTTTTTCGTGGGTACGTGACATGCCGCTTTGTTGCTTACTTGCCGCTTGAGCTAGTGCCGCTTTAAAGTCCATACCTTTGGCTTTATAACCAGGCGTATCAGCATTAGCAATATTACTTGCAATCACTTCTGCATTTTTTGCACGTAGTTTTAAGCTGTCAGGATGAATACCAAACGCTTTATCAAAACTTATCGCCATAAAAAAATACCTCCAAATCAATGGAAATAATCATTCAATATTTATGCCAAGGTGTTTTAGAAGTGCTTAAGATTTTTTTTGATAGATGATACCAGGGTTACAACGTACCATATCGAAGTTTTGATTAAGTCCAGATAAAGATTCTGATGCGCCAAGAAATAAATATCCATTTTTGTTAAGCACTCCATGGATTTGCGTTAAAATTTTAGATTTTATTTCAGGAGCAAAATAAATGAGCACATTACGACAAAATACAAGATCATAACGCCCCATTAAACTGTAACTATTTAATAAATTAATCTGTCGAAAACTCACCATTTTTTTGACATGATCTTTGACTTTCATCATACCGTTATCACCAGCTTCAAAAAATTGTCGTTTACGCTCAGCTGATAGCCCTCTAGATAAGGCTAAAGAATCATAGTGGGCATACTTACAATGTTCTAACATGGTGTTTGAAATATCTGTACCAACAATTTGCACTCCCCCCGAAAAAGCGCCCGGATTAGATTGCATATACTCAAGTATGGTCATGGCGATTGAATAAGGTTCTTGCCCAGAGGAGCTCGCTGCAGACCATATTTTTAATGGTGTTTTTTGTTTTGAAAATTCAGGTAACAGTTTGTTTTTTAATAATGCAAAAGGGTAATCATCACGAAACCATAATGTTTCATTTGTTGTCATAGCATCAATAACAGCGGCACGCAATTGCCGCTCCGTTGGGCTTAATGTTAATGTTACTAACATGCCTAACGAATCAACATTAAATTTAGCCATTAGCGGAGCTAAACGACTCTTTACGAGATATTGTTTGTTGTTTCCAAGCACAATACCGCATTGTTGCTCAAGAAATTCTCGAAACTGATGATAACTTTTATCGTCCAGTTCTCTTGCTGACACTATATGTTACTACCTTATTAATGTGTGACGTTTCTGAAAGCCACTAGGGTCTATATGATCTTTCACGGTTTTTTTTGTAACAGTTTGTTTGGTATTTGTACAAGACGTGGTCTGTTTCGTAGGGCTTTTCCCCGTAATCAGACGTCAACCTAGTAGAAATGACAAACAAATTTTGCCCTTTGGGTTCTTCTAAACACTCCCTTAGCCGTGTTGTTAGAAATTTACATAGAACATCTATGCTACATGACTAGCGCCTTGCTCAGAAAGTGTTTAGATTGAACAAAATTCAAGCTCGAAAGTTCAACAGATCCTAACTTAGTTGGCAATTTCATCTGCTTTAAGCCATTTTTTTACTGCCGTTGCTAATTCATCAGGATGAAATTTTGGTATAAAATCTTCAGCGCCTACTTTTTCTACCATCGCATTGTTAAATACACCACTCAGTGATGTATGCAAAATAACGGGCATTTTTCTTAGCCTTTCATTACTTTTAATTTCTGCAGTTAAGGTATACCCATCCATTTCTGGCATTTCAATATCAGAAATCAATAATGCGACTTTTTCACAAATAGAATGAGTGCAAGTTTCATCAACTTTTTTAAGTTGGTCAAGCGCATCTTGTCCATTTTTAGCTAACATCATTGTTAAACCTAAAGGCTCTAACGCCCTTTTAACCTGATTACGAGCTACTGTAGAGTCATCAGCAATCATAATTACACGCTCGCCAATACTCTCCCCTACTGTAAGGTCGGCGACCCCTTCACTAAGGTCAGTTGAAACAGGATTGATTTCATTCAAGATTTTTTCAACATCTAAAATAGAGACCATTTCATTATCAATTTCGGTGACGGCTGTCAGATAGCTAGATTTACCAGCGCCCTCTGGTGGTGGCATAATATCTTGCCAACTTAAGGTAACAATACGCTCAACGCCAGCAACTAAGAAACCTTGCACACTTCGATTATATTCAGCAATAATGACAAACGCTGTAGTCAAGTCAGTTATTTCTCTACCGCCAGTTGCTTTACTAAGATCTATAACTGAAATAGTTTGACCACGAATATGGGCAACGCCTTTTATAAATTCATCTTGCTTTGGTAGATTAGTTAAACGCGGACAAGGCATTACTTCTCTAACTTTAAATACGTTTATACCAAAACGCTGTCGTCCAACCAATTTGAACAACAAGAGCTCTAATCTATTTTGACCAACTAATTGTGTGCGTTGGTTAACTGAATCTAAAATACCTGCCATATAAACCTCTTTGGATATTGTGCTATCAATAACAGGCACAGTTCTTGATAGTACAATACTATAAACAACTAAGTGCCTTTTTTTTGACACTTAGATAATCAATATAAACGTCTAATGTTAATCATAGACGAGTATTTCAATTTCCCTAGTGTTAGATTATAAAAAATATGAGCAAATTAACGATTTTTATCACAATTTTATTCATTAGCCTGTGCCACTGTGCTTTGGTGACAGCACAAAACTATGACAGTGAAATTATAAAAAACCTAGCTAAGGCTTATGTAGAAAAAAATATAACCGCTCCCAAAAGGGGAAAAATGGTAATAACACCCGCAGATATTGATCCACGAATAATAATTAAGCCTTGTCAAACACCATTAGTCTTGAATATACCTGAAAATAATTCCAGTAGAAACGTAAACGTTAAAATATCTTGTGATGATTCAGCGTCATGGGTGCTTTACTTACCCGTTAGAATAGAAACCCAAGTTCCCGTGCTTGTACCAAATCAATCAATAGGTAAAGGTTCAATACTTGATCACTCCAATATTGTGCTCACTTACGTTGACCAGTTTGAATTACGCGGAGAGTCACTTAACAATATTGATGAAATTATTGGAGCAAAAGCTAAACGAAGACTATCTAAAGATAAACCATTAAGCCCACGAAGCTTCTGTATGGTCTGTAGAGGTGATAATGTTGAAATAATTGCTAAGTCAGAGATTTTTATGATACAAACTGAAGGTGTTGCACTTAAAGACGCTAATGTGGGTGAACAAATTAGGGTCAAAAATAACCGCTCAGGTAGAATTGTTGTAGGAACGGTGAATCCTGATCATAAAGTTATAATTAATTAGTAATTTTAACTCAAGTTTTTGCTATTATGGTCGATAAAAGGTTAGAAACTTATAACACTTGCCAATAGGATTTTATTATGGCTATAAATATCAACAACTTGTCTAACAACAGTCAAATTAAAACAAATGTTGATTTGCAATCACAAGTAAAAGAAAAGGCTGCGCAATCAACAACCTCAGTTGAACAAGCAAAGGTTGCCAATAAAGACTCAGTTTCAATAACAGCACAAGCACAAAAATTAACCGAGTTGCAAAAAAAAGCTCAGGGTGCTCCTGCTGTTGATGTCAAAAAGATTGCCGAAATGAAAAAAGCAATTGAGTCGGGCGAATATAAAGTTAACCCTGAAAAACTCGCTGCAAGCCTTGCAAAGTTTGAATTTGACTTGGTTTAAGTTCCGTATAGTTTAATAGCATTTGGATAGGAAAATTTGTGACAACAGAATTTGATGGGCAACAAGCACTAGATCAACAGTTACAACAACTGCAACAGTTGCTATTAATTCTTGAGCAGGAAAAAGAGATCTTAATTAAAAGCGACCCCGAACAACTGACCAGTATTGGCCTGGTTAAAGATGAAATTTTATTGGCTATACAATCACTTGATAAGCAAATAGAGCAAAGTGTTCAATTTCGCCAAGGGAAAGCTCAGGGCTTATATGACAATGCATTAGCACAAATAGAACAATGCTTGTTGCAATGTAAAGACCAAAATACGGTTAATGGTAAAATTATTCAGCAATCTCAACTAGCCGTTGAGCGAATGAAAACGTCGCTTTTACAAAGCCATAATAAGTCTTCGCTAACTTATGACAATAAAGGTAAAACTAGTGGTGGTTTAAGTAGCTTAGACGTTAAAGCATAACAAGTGTTTGCTTAAAGCTGCCTTTAGATTAATAGTAATCTACATTTTTAATTTCTCGGTTTCGTGAAGACCCCAAATAAATATCATAAACCTGCTTAAAATCTAACTCTAATTCTGTAGTATAGGTATCGCCAACTGGGTAACTTCTGACTACACGAGCCCCCCGAATTACCCCATTAATAGAGGTTTTTAATTCATTATCTCCCATAACCAAGTTGAGCATACTGGTTTTGCCACTTACTTGCTGACCAAAAACCTGCTCTGCTAGTTCTGCATAAGCTGCTATTTTAGATGCTTTAATTGCTAATAACATTTTTTGTGTTTCGTTATTCGACTTTTGTAAACTAATCGGTGCTTGACCAACCGCTTTAAGTACAGGAAAAGCTTCTGGTTGAGTCGTTTTCCATTCTACGTGTTTATCGTACACACTAGAGCAACTCATTAGAAAACCTAAACTCATACTAACAAGTAACACCTTGGTTAATTGACATTTCATAACGATTACCTACTTTTATTTTAGACTGGGTAGAATTTTTACTTTAAAACCACAATAAAGCTTGCATTATTTATGCCTACTTTACATTTGATTAGGTAACTGCAACTACATGTACTGTAAATTGAAAGCATCTGTTAGTAAATAACGCATACCTTCAATTAAAAGGCATAGTTCATGCATACAAAAATTTATCAATTTACGCTCAGGAAACCCTATGCGATATATTCTTATATTGTTTACTAGTATCTTATTTGTACCAACTAGCGTTGGGCAGTGGTATGAAACGCAAGGCAACGCCATTATAACAAATGGTGATGATAAGCTGGCCCGCACTAAGGCGATGGAAAACGCATTAAAAAAAGCGTTACTCGTTGCTGGCGCTTCCGTGTCTAGTGTTCAACAAGTAGTTAACGGGCTTCTCACGCAAGACGAAATCAATATTCGTGCAACTGGTAGTGTAAATTCGTTTGAGTTGATTAATGAAACTTATCATGACAATCAAGTAACAGTGACGATACGCGCTGATATATTCCCGCAAGAAAAACAATGCTTTTCAGCTGATTATCGTAAGTCGTTACTGCTGACAAAAGCTCAGTTAAAAGATCGTGAGCAAGCTAATATTGGGGGCATTTATAAAATAGACAGTAGTGTGATTAAAAAGCTCGCCAATAAACTGACACAAGATGGTATGTATCTCGACACTAAGTTAGCACTAAAACATAACTCGTCATTCTCGAGATATAAAAATAGTATGCAAGAAGAAAATATAAAGCAGTTATCTATGTCTCTATCAGATGTAAGCGATAGCCAATATATACTATTTACCGAGATCCAAGACCTTTCATTTGCAAATACAAATAATAACACTTGGCAGTTTTGGCAAGATAATATTTATGATCGTTATTTTCAACTTAACACTTACATATATAATGGCACTGATGGCGAACTAATACTGGCAAAAGAATATAGAAACTCTGCTCCATGGACATATAACAAAAGAGCCATGATTGATGTAAATTCAAATAGTTTCTGGCAAAGTGAATATGGCGCCATGATAGATGAATTGCTAAGTCAAGTAATTACTGATATCGACACAAATATGATGTGCCAACCTACTCGTGGCAAAATTGTACAAATAACCGGTAACACTGTGAAAATAAACTTAGGCCGCAGGCATGGTGTACAAGTTGGGGATGAGTTTTCATTACTGCATTTAAATAACTTTACCAGTGACGCTGGTAAAATATACGCAGGTTATAACATTAGTAATTTTAAAGTGAGGGTTACAGAGCTAACTAGAGATAGTGCGACAGCCATTACGCCAGATGAAAGTATTATTGACAGTATTCAAATTGATGACCTTGCGGTAAGATATTAAAAGATAGCCTCGTAAACACGAAGCTATCTTTCTTAACTACAATATTATGTTTGTTCTTCTGTAATGTCCGTATTACCAGCAACTAAGGTGTTACTTATTACTGCTGATAGCGCTAATATTATTACTGCAAATATTACCGTCGTCAGTTTAATCCCACGTGATGACGATTTATTCATGGTTGATCCAAATAACAGCTTTGATCTAATTGAATTAACTAATAACAAATCATTAATTAGTTCATTCAGTAAATTATTTTTGTAATTTTTGTACAAAAAGCACGTTATAGTATTAACATTAAAAAATCAATGATTTAAAGAAATTTTGTACATTTTAGCTAACATTGGCTTTCATTAGTACCATTTGCAGATTCTCTGCCGAAATTGGATACAGCAAACAATCACCCATTAATTGTTTAAACGAAGGCTCAAGTTGTCGATATTCAATCCCACGATAAATGCCTATTACAGTCGTTTTATCGCCCTTTCCTAGCTGACCCAATGATTCTTCAATCGCTTTAACATAGGGCTTTGAGGTGATGTTATCAATAATAATAATATCAAAGTGTAATTCGCTTATGGCATAACCAACTTCAGTGAAGTCATCTATGATCTCTACTTGGTAATCAAGCCCTAATAACAAGGGTGTAGTTTCAAAGTTTGTAGACAATGACTCTTCAATTAATAATACTTTTCTCTTATTATTAAAAGTTAACGTTTCTATTTCATCCGTTTTATTTAAAGTATCTTGCTGAGACTTAATACCTATAGGTAAAGAAATGGTCATCACTACGTCACCAGTTGGTACAAGCGTCAGCTTGATATTACCTTGTAATAGATAAGTAAGTTCAGAAGCTAATGCCATACTTGTACTAAAGTTAGCAATATCTTTCTTTAACCAAGAGAGTATCGGCATGCTTTCTTTCGCAGATAAAGCACTACAGGTAAAAAAAAGTGAGGCAAAGTCTTTATGGTAATGAGTTTTTACCGACATTTGCACATCACTACCGTTAAATAGCTTTAGAATATTATCTTGAAGCGATAACAATAGTTTTTCTAAGCGGTTTTTGTCAGCTACAACAAAATTTGGAAGCTCACAATCAAATAAAAACTTTATTTGATTGTGAGCGTGAATTTCCCTTTGCTGATAGGTACTTTCAATTTGATTAAGAAAGTACGAGAAATCAAATACCTGGCTATCAAGTTTTTGAGTGCGGCTTTCAATAGTAGAAAGGTCGCTAACGCTCGTTAGTATATGCTTTAATTGTTCTGTTACTTCATTAAATTGCTGTAATTGGCTATTTCCCAAGTTTCGACTACTTCCTCGAGATAAACGTTCTGCTAACTTTATTGGCGTACTCAACTCTAGGGTTAACATTTGTAAAAAATGTGCTTTAGATTGATTTTCCTTCTCTGATAATTCGTTAGCTTTAATGAGCTCCCTAGTTTTTTCAGCAACTTTATCACTTAGCTCAATAGAGTATGCCGCCATCATTAAAATAAGTAACTGAAAGATAAAACCACCAAATACAGCCCCCAATAGCATTACCCAAGTTTGCCAACTTTTATCTTGCGATAACCACGTTGTACTTTCAGCAATATGAAACTTCCACTGCCGGCCAAAGAAATCAACAACTTCAGTCTGCTTTAGTCTATTGTCAGTTGTTAATTTATCACCATAAATGAGATAGTTTTCTCCCGCTGTTACATCAACAATTGTCATCGTAATGTTGTTAGCAGAGATCTTGGTTTTTAAGGTATTAACTAATCGTTCAAGTTCAATTACCGCACTTAAAAATCCAATTGCTAATTCGCCAGAAGCTAATGTTATATAGCCAAATACATTAGCGCCTTTAGCGTTGCTTACCGGATGCGCAATAATAATTAATGGGTTCATTTCATTATTCTGATTCATTGAAAAAGGCGCAGAAGCGACAGCATCTTGTTTTTCAAGTGACTTCATCAATGTTGGAGTTATGGCAGTGTATTCATGTAAATCAAACCCATAATAAGTTTCACTCCCTTTCTCAGGAAATAGGTAAAGTACTGGCACAAAAAGCGTTTTATTCTGCGGCTCTAGCGGCTGGTTTCTCACTTTAGTTACAATAGTATATTCAATACCCAACTGACTTTTTGCATATTGTTCAAAACGCTGCTGTTCTTGGGCGGTAACAACAGGCGCCCATTGAATAGAACTTATGCTGCTGTTATCTCGATATACTTCATTTGAGTATGAGTTAAACTCATAAAAGTCAACCTCAACAGAGCTATTAAAATAAGCCGACATTGCTTTAATATCTGATTTAATATCTGAAATTTCTTTCACCAATACGTCGTTCAGCTCATGTAAAGACCGTTCGTATATATCAAGACGTTTATGCAGTTCTTGTTGTTGCGAAATTTGAAATAGCAAACCAATTGCAACACAACCAAGTGTAGATGAAACAAATACAAAGGTCCGTTTTGATACACTAAGCTTTTGTTCGCCAACAATAAAGAGAAGCGAAGGAATAGTAAATGCCGATACTAGAACGCTCGTCGACCACGCCCTAAAGAAAGCATAAGTTAACGAAGTGTCAAAGGTACCATTATCCAAAATTGCTACTATAACTGCGCAAGATGCAGCAACAATCCCAACAACAGGACCGATTTTGAGCATAAATGAAAAGAGTGACGACCTGCTTGCAATCCATCTTTGCTTGCCAATTAATTTATACGTAAGTTGTTTTGCCCAAAATGCTTGCAATAACGCGGCTAGAAAAATAAAAAGGACAATGGCAAGGTTAAGATCAAAGTAGGCATATTTATTTACTATCATTAGCAGCAATAAAGAGCTGATAATAACACCAGCTAACGCAATACTGCCCCAAACTAAAGTGACCGCTGTAATTATTCCTGTCACTGGGCCTATGAAATTAATTAATGAAAGCGGTTTAATAGCAAATACTACCAACAGGCAAACAGCAATAAAAATAGCGCTTGAATAGAAAAGCGGTTTAATTACTCCCCGCATAAATCCCCTGTTATAAATGAAATTATTCATTAATTATAAAATTCCTAACGCTACTATATCGAAAAGCAATAAGAACACCAATAGTGTCTATTAGGGCGGATTGTTCTTTGAAGTACAAATTTAACATGATTTTATTGAGACTATACGAAATACGTATAGTTTTTATATCAATTAACTAACCTGAACTCGGGTTAAGCAAAGTTACTCAGTAAGCTATTTTTGAGCCTATCTACGTTGAATTTGTTGCCAATAGCCCGCTATTGGATCAAAAAATTCGCCTTGATATTCACAAAACTATCAATACTGAGAAATAAAGGTTAGCTTTTCAAACAGTGAATAAAATTAAACTATTAAAAAATAATGTTTTATGTGAGAAAATCAACATTCATTAACCCGAGTTCAGGTTAACTAAAAAATAACGTTGTACTCTTTCGTATAAACCATGCTTAAAGCTTGTAAATAACAGCTGAAAAAACATACAAAAAAGCTCAACACCACCAACCTATGAAGTTTGTATTTGGTTAAAAAATGAGAAAAGTATAATAAATAGCGTAATAACATTTGCAGTTCAGCATGCGCTAGGCGAAAATAAGCACAATTTACGCCCTCAAGACAAGTACAAATTTACTGGAGCTATTATGCCGTCGCGTCAACAACTCGCCAATGCTATTCGTGTTTTAAGTATGGATGCTGTTCAAAAAGCAAAATCTGGTCACCCTGGAGCCCCAATGGGAATGGCCGATATTGCAGAAGTTCTCTGGAGAGATTTCTTAAAACACAATCCTACTGATCCAAACTGGGTAGATCGCGATCGGTTTATTCTCTCGAACGGCCATGGTTCAATGTTGATCTATTCACTTTTACATTTAACTGGCTATGACCTACCAATAAACGAACTTAAAAACTTCCGTCAATTACACTCAAAAACACCAGGCCATCCTGAGTATGGCTATACTCCGGGTGTAGAAACTACTACCGGGCCATTAGGCGCTGGAATTTCTAACGCAGTCGGAATGGCAATTGCTGAAAAAACATTGGCTGCTCAGTTTAACCGTGAAGACCATAATATTGTTGACCATTTCACTTATTGCTTTTTAGGCGACGGTTGTTTAATGGAAGGTATTTCGCATGAAGCCTGTTCATTAGCTGGTACATTAGGGTTAGGTAAACTAATTGCATTTTGGGATGATAACGGTATTTCAATAGACGGAAATGTTGAAGGTTGGTTTACTGATGATACTCCTGCTCGATTCGCTTCTTATGGTTGGCATGTCATTAGTAATGTTGATGGCCATGACTCAGCCGCTATCAGCGCTGCAATTGCACAAGCAAAGTTGGTAACAGACAAGCCAACCATGATTTGCTGCAAAACAGTTATTGGATTTGGCTCTCCAAATAAGTCAGGCACACATGATTGCCATGGCGCACCACTTGGTGATGACGAAATAGCCGCAACTCGTGAATTTTTAAATTGGCCACATGCTCCATTTGAAATCCCTAGCGATATATACAACGAGTGGGATCAAAAAGAAAAAGGTCAAGCAAGCCAAGTGAGCTGGAAGGAAAAGTTTGCCGCTTACCAAGCAGCCCACCCAGCATTAGCAGCAGAGTATGAGCGTAGAGTAATTAAAGGCGATTTACCTGCTGAATTTGAAGAAAGAGCTAATGCGTACATTCAAGAGTGCCAAGCAAAAGGCGATAACATAGCTTCTCGTAAAGCATCACAAAATACGATTGAAGCTTTCGGTACTATTTTACCTGAATTATTGGGCGGTTCAGCCGATTTAGCGGGTTCTAACTTAACGTTATGGTCGGGCTCAAGGGGTATTCAAGACGATGCTGCCGGCAACTATATCTTCTACGGTGTACGTGAATTTGGTATGAGTGGCATTATGAATGGCATTTCTTTACATGGTGGCTTCATTAATTATGGCGCAACTTTCATGATGTTTATGGAGTATGCACGTAATGCGGTACGCATGTCGGCACTTATGGGGATTCAAAACATTTTTGTTTATACTCACGACTCTATTGGACAAGGCGAAGATGGCCCAACCCACCAACCTATTGAGCAATTAACAAACTTGCGCACCACACCAAATATGGTAACGTGGCGTCCAGCCGACGCAACAGAGTCAGCGGTTGCTTGGAAAAATGCTGTTGAACGCCAAAAAGCACCTACTTCTTTAATATTTTCTCGCCAAGGTTTGCCAGCTCTAGATCGCAATGAAGCGCAGGTTGGACTCATTGAAAAAGGTGGCTACATCCTGAAAGAAAGCGAAGGTACACCAGAGGTTATTTTAATTGCGACCGGTTCAGAAGTATCACTCGCTTTAAAAGCTGCAGAAAGCTTAGGAAACAAAGTGCGTGTAGTTTCTATGCCTTCAACCAATATTTTTGATCAGCAAGATGCTCAATATAAAGAATCTGTATTACCTGCTTCAGTTACTAAACGAGTAGCTATTGAAGCTGCACACACAGATTTTTGGTACAAATACGTTGGCTTAAATGGCAAAGTAGTTGGCATGACAACGTTTGGCGAATCTGCGCCTGGTAACGTTTTACTCGAACATTTTGGTTTCACAGTAGACAACGTTGTTGCAACCGTTAATAGCTTAAACTAACGCGATACAGCGCCACTTAATTTAATTAAGTGGCGCTTCAATTCAATAATATATCTCAACATTATAAGTAGTCATATGCCTGTAAACATTGCCATTAATGGGTTTGGTCGTATTGGTCGAAGTGTTGCCCGAGCACTCTATGAAAATGATCAATTAAGCCACCTAAAATTAGTGGCTATCAATGAAATTGCCGATCCAAAAGGGATCGCTCACTTACTAAAGTATGACACTACCCATGGGCGCTTTTCATTTGATGTACAGCTTGATAACGAAACGTTAATTATTGCTAATGATAAAGTAGCCTTAAGTCATTGTGAGCAGTTATCACAATTACCTTGGCAAGCACATAATGTAGATATTGTGCTTGATTGCACTGGAAAGTTTGGTAGCAATGCCGAAGCAATGATCCACATTCAACAAGGGGCAAAAAAAGTATTACTTTCGCACCCAGGCGATCAAGACGTTGACGCAACCATAATTTTTGGTGTTAATGAACACACCTTAACCCCAAATGATAATGTAGTAAGTAATGGCTCATGCACAACCAACTGTATTGTGCCGGTAATAAAAGTCATTGATGATGCTTTTGGCGTTGAAAGTGGCACAATTACTACCATACATTCATCAATGCATGACCAACAAGTGATTGATGCTTATCACCCTGATCTTCGACGTTCACGTGCTGCAAGCCAATCAATTATTCCAGTAGATACAAAGCTTGCTGCTGGCATTGAAAGAATATTACCTAAGTTTTCAGGGCGCTTTGAAGCTATCGCGGTACGGGTACCTACTGTGAATGTAACGGCAATGGACTTAAGCTTAACCGTTAGTAGTGATGTAGATATTAAAGCAATTAACAACGCCATAGTCGCAGCGAAAAATAATGGCCTACAAGGTATTCTTTGTTACAGCGAGGAACCATTAGTTTCAATCGACTTTAACCATGACCCTCATTCTTGTATTGTTGACGGGAATCAAACAAGAGTGAGCCATAAGCGCCTAGTTAAAATGCTGATCTGGTGCGATAACGAGTGGGGCTTTGCTAATCGCATGATAGACACAGCAAAAACAATGGCACAGTTATTAGACTAACTAAGGCGATAAAATATTTAATTTTTTAAACTAGGGTCTGTTGATCTTTCAGTTTATAGCTCTGTTGCATTTGAAAAAGATGACAGTCGAGGCACTTAATGTAATGTTTGGTTGTTCCAAATGCACATTAAGTAACAAAGAGTGACGCTTTTTCAAGGCAACCCAAAGGGCTATGACTATTTTTCAACCTAACATCGTTAAAAATGGTTAAAGTACGACTGCACGGATGCAGAAGGTAGAGCGACGCAGGATGCCAAAGCCGAGAATGACTACATTGCACCATTTTTGCCTTGTTATCTTAAAAAATAGTCTATAGCAGAGGCTAAAATGAAAGATCAACAGACCCTAATTGTTACCTAACTTACACTTTAATATAAAAAATTTAACTCTTATTAGTTAACATTAACTCATAAGTTAGACGTTAAGATACCATCAGTGCGTCATGCCTGATTACATCAAATTTTTAATTATAGGTCGGCATTTATGCCGTCAAGTAACTATCCTAGTCAGAGAGTAACTGATGGGCTAAAGCCCAACCTGCAAATATGATGCTTTTTCTTAAAGTCCAAGCTATGAATACTAATAATTTACTATTTACTCAAAACAGGGAACAAATCAATGTCTGTAATAAAAATGGCTGAATTGGCACTCAAAAATCAACGCGTGCTTATTCGTGAAGATCTCAATGTACCGGTCAAAAATGGAAAAATCACCTCTGATGCACGTTTAAGGGCAGCACTTCCAACAATTAAGTTAGCCCTAAACGCTGGCGCAAAAGTAATGGTAATGTCTCATTTAGGACGACCAACCGAAGGTGAGTATAATAGCGAATTTTCATTACAGCCTGTTGTTGATTACCTTACAGATACATTAGATACTCCCGTCAGACTAGTCGCAGATTATTTAGAAGGCGTAGAAGTTGCTGCCGGTGAATTAGTAATTTTTGAAAATATTCGTTTCAATGTAGGCGAGAAGAAAAACGACGATGCTTTAGCTAAAAAGCTTGCTGCGCTTTGTGATATTTTTGTCATGGATGCCTTTGGAACAGCACACCGAGCACAAGCGAGTACTCATGGCGTTGCAAAGTTTGCACCTATTGCCTGTGCTGGCCCCTTACTATCGGCAGAGTTAAATGCATTAGCTAAAGCACTCGATAACCCTGCCCGCCCATTAGTTGCCATTGTTGGTGGTGCGAAAGTATCAACAAAACTAACCGTTCTTGACGCTTTATCAAAAATTGTTGACACCCTAGTTGTTGGTGGCGGCATCTCTAATACTTTTGTCGCTGCAGCAGGTCATGAAGTAGGCAAATCTTTATATGAAAAAGATTTAATCCCTGAAGCACAACGCTTATGTAAAGAAACTGACGTTATTTTTGCCGATGATGTCACAGTAACTCAAGATGAGTTTAACGATTGGTCACACAACTCAGCGACTGAGGTTAAAGCCTTGACCGATATAAATTCAAACGATAATATTATTGATTTTGGTCCTAAAACAGCAGAAAAAGTTGCTGAAATAGTAAAGTCTGCCGGTACTATTTTATGGAATGGGCCAGTAGGTGTATTTGAAATGGGCGCTTTTGCAAAGGGTACCGAGGTTATTTCTTTTGCTATTGCTCAAAGTGCTGCTTTTTCAATTGCGGGCGGTGGTGATACCTTAGCAGCGGTCGATAAGTATAACATTGCAGATAAAGTGTCTTATATTTCAACTGGTGGTGGTGCTTTTCTAGAGTTTTTAGAAGGCAAAAAATTACCGGCGGTAGAAATTTTAGAGCAACGCGCCAAGAAATAGCAACGCATGCAGGAATGGTTATTTTGGCTAACTGTTCCTGCAATCTTTTAATATAGCGTATTTATGTCAGAGCTTGTAAAAGTTAATAAAGCTATCAGACCGTGTAAATATTGGCTAACTTTTAGTTTCGTTTTAAAAGATGACAAGGCATTAACCTCCCCTGCTTAAAGTCACTCAATTTATATCTCATTAACGATAACGTTATGAATAAACAATGACTTGTACCTATGAGTAGCCATCAACGAAACATCATTACTGAAAGTAAAATAAAAATCTGAGTGCAAAGGCTATTTTTTTTCTGATATAATTACGTTACGAAACCAAATAGTTTCACTTTGAAAGATAAATAATACCTGTTTCATTAATTATGCTATCAACTTTATACGCAGGAAACACAGTCAAATACAAAGTGTTTATTTTCATAACTAGTTGTTCTAATTATTAAATAAATAACGCAGTAGTTGACTGTTTTAGCCTGTAGAAATAAGCACATAGTTAGTAAGATTGGTATAACATCGAATATTGTATTAAACGCAACCTCAGGAGTACATCATGGCTTTAATTTCTATGCGCCAAATGCTAGATCACGCCGCAGAGCATGGATATGGGATCCCTGCTTTTAACGTTAATAATTTAGAGCAAGTACGAGCCATTATGTTGGCGGCAAGTGACACTGACAGCCCTGTTATTTTACAAGCTTCAGCTGGCGCAAGAAGTTATGCAGGAGCACCATTTTTACGTCATTTAATACTAGCCGCAATTGAAGAGTTCCCAGATATTCCTGTTGTTATGCATCAAGACCATGGTACATCACCAGCAGTGTGCCAACGCTCAATCCAATTAGGGTTTTCATCGGTAATGATGGATGGCTCATTAATGTCTGATGGTAAAACACCTTCAAGTTACGAGTACAATGTAGATGTGACTCAACGTACTGTTGAAATGGCACATGCCTGCGGAGTATCAGTTGAAGGTGAGCTAGGCTGTTTAGGATCATTAGAAACAGGTATGGCTGGTGAAGAAGATGGTGTAGGTGCTGAGGGCGTTTTAACTGCAGAGCAGTTATTAACAGATCCAGAAGAAGCCGCTGACTTTGTAAATAAAACTCAAGTAGATGCTTTAGCAATTGCTTGTGGTACTTCACATGGCGCTTACAAGTTTACCCGCCCACCAACAGGGGATATTCTTGCAATTGATCGTATAAAAGCAATTCATGCCCGTATACCTAACACACACTTAGTAATGCATGGTTCATCTTCTGTACCACAAGATTGGTTAGCAATTATTAATGAATTTGGCGGAAAAATCCCTGAAACTTACGGAGTTCCTGTTGAGCAAATTCAAGAAGGCATTAAAAATGGCGTTCGTAAAATCAACATAGATACAGACCTTCGTTTAGCTTCTACAGGTGCTGTGCGTCGCTTTTTAGCCCAAAATCCAAGTGAATTTGATCCAAGGAAATTTCTACAAGCTTCTACAAAAGCAATGTACGATATTTGTAAAGCGCGTTACGAAGCATTTGATGCTGCAGGGAACGCAAGTAAAATTAAACCGATTTCACTTGAAGCTATGTTTCAAATGTATGAAAAAGGTGAACTACGCGCAGTAGTAAAATAATTTTTGTACATATTTACAAATAAAAAAGAGCTACGGCTCTTTTTTTTAAAATATGGGGTAATAGTAATAGGTTTCATTACCGTTTTTTACTATAATTCTCGATTCAAAAAATAGGAGCTCTCTCAATGGAACAAGTCACCGATTGGTTGATAGCAAACCAAGACTTAATTATTAATTATGGAATTAAGTTTGTAGTTGCATTAGCGATATTATTTGTTGGTAAAATTATTGCTAAAGTTATCAGTAAAACCATCAAAAAATTATTAACAAAAAAAGAATTCGACAAAACTGTCGTTAGCTTTATTGGTAGTTTAGTTTATGGCATATTTATTATTATCACCTTTATCGTTGCAATCTCGCATCTAGGTTTTAATACTTCATCACTTGTTGCTATTGTAGGTGCCGCTGGTTTAGCTATTGGTTTAGCCCTGCAAGGTTCACTCTCAAACTTTGCATCAGGTATTTTATTAATCACGCTAAAGCCATTTAAATCTGGTGACTTTATTGACGTTTCAGGCACATCAGGCATCGTAGAAGAAATAAATATTTTTGCTACAAAGTTGAGAACGGGTGATAATAAAGCCGTTATTATTCCAAATGGTCGTATTACTAGCAGTAATATTATTAACTTTTCAGCCAAACCTATGCGACGTATCGATTTAGTTATAGGCGTTGGATACAGTGCCGATTTAGCCCAAACAAAAGAAATATTAACTAGAGTAGCTAGCTCACATGAGCTGGTACTCAAAGACCAAGCTATAACTGTTGGCGTAAGTGAATTGGCAGACAGTTCAGTAAATTTTGTTGTTCGACCATGGGTGAAAACATCTGACTATTGGCCAGTGTATTACGCGCTATTAGAAACAATTAAAGTAGAGCTAGATAATGCAGGTATTGAAATACCATTCCCACAAATGTCTGTACATGTAAATCAAGAGAATTCAAATGAATCGTAATATAACTTTATTAGCACTATGTTGTGCGCCAATGTTCAGTGTTGCTGAAGAAGTTAAAGAAAAGCCAGCACTTACCTCATCAGCCGAACTTGGCTTTTTATATAAAACCGGTAACAGCAAAAGTGCCGACGTTAAAGCCGGTTATGATTTAAAGTATGAAAAAGATTTATGGCGTTCAACCTTAGCCCTCGATCTTTTAATTAGAAAAACGGATGTTGAAGATGACAATGGCAATAGCCACCTAAAAACGACTGACCAAAAGTGGGTAGCCGAATCAAAAACTAACTACACTTTAGATAAAACCTCTAAAAGTTATGTTTATGGCGATGTTTACTATGAAGACAGTCGTTTTAGCGGCTTTGAAAACCAAAGTACTATTTCAGCTGGTTGGGGTCGTGAATGGTATAAAACTGAAGTTGCTTCATTCTTTGCTGATATTGGCCCTGGTTACAAGCGTGATGTTACTATGGCTACAGATTCAAAGCCAAGTGAAACCAATACTGCCTTTATTGTGCAAGCACAAGCCTTATACTTGCGTAAAATTAATGAACATGTAGATTTTAAACAATCACTTACCGTTAAGTATGCACCAGAAAGTGGTGAAAGCAGCCGCTATAGAGCAGAGTCGTCTATTACCACTAAGTTAATTCAAACACTACAGTTAAAATTTTCATTTAAAGTTGATCACAACACAGAAGTTGATGAAGGTCGTGATAAAACAGATACGCAAACAGCAATTACCTTAGTATATAGTTTTTAATGAGCTATTTGTAATAGACGAAAGTTTTGCCGATAAAAGCCGATTAACACACGTTAATCGGCTTTTATCGTTTTTATTCCATCATTAATTAACTTTTTTTGACACCGTAATGAATTTTAATTAGCTTGTCAGTAAGTTTTATACCGCTTTAACAAACACTATAGGAAATATATGAAAATCAATTTAACGCTACTCGCTACGCTGAGTATGCTCTTTGTTTTGTTTCAAACAAATGCGACAGAAGACCCTTTTATATGGCTAGAAGATGTAGAAGGAGAAAAACAACTTTCTTGGGTAAAAAAGAAAAATGAAAAAGCCTTAAAAACATTCAAAGCACATCCTAAATTCAATTTACTTAAGAATAATATTTTATCTCAATATAAAGATAAGGAGCGTATCCCTGGTGTATTTAAACAAGGGGATTACTATTATAATTTTTGGAAAGACGAAACCCATGTTAGAGGGCTTTATCGACGTACAACGCTTGCCGAATATAAAAAAGACGATCCACAATGGGAAACTGTGTTAGACATTGATGACTTGAGTAAAAAAGAAGGTGTTAATTGGGTTTATAAAGGAATGAGCTGTCTCTACCCTGATTATAAGCGGTGCTTAGTTTCACTTTCACGAGGTGGTGCAGATGCAACCCAAGTACGCGAGTTTAATTTAGATACTAAAGAGTTTATCGCCGATGGTTTTTTCCTACCTGAAGCTAAGAACAGTGTTAGTTGGTACAACACAGATACTATTTGGGTTGCCACCGACTTTAACGATGGCGATAGCATGACAGATTCAGGCTATCCACGAAAAGTAAAACTGTGGCAACGAGGTACAAAATTAACGCAAGCAAGTTTATTATTTGAAGGGAATAAAACTTCCGTTAGTAGTGGCGGTTATACAGCGCGAGATGGTGATAACAAACACCATTTTATTTATGAAAGTAATACTTTTTATACACGTACAATATACCTTTATGACCAAGGTAAAAAAATAAAACTCGCTATGCCTGCTGATGCTAGTTTACAAGGAGTTTACCAAGGTAATATTTTTATTGAACTAAAAAGTGATTGGACAATCAATGGAAATACTTATGCTCAAGGTAGTGTGGTATACGCTAATTTTTCAGACTTCATTAAAAACGACTTTGATCTTTTGACCTTTGTTCAGCCAAGTGCAACCACTTCAATTGCATCTTTCGCTATGTCGAAGTCTTATA
The DNA here is from genome assembly GCF_030295935.1 of Thalassotalea piscium. Lineage (NCBI taxonomy): Bacteria > Pseudomonadati > Pseudomonadota > Gammaproteobacteria > Alteromonadales > Colwelliaceae > Thalassotalea > Thalassotalea piscium. Next base: position 697,825 of record NZ_AP027362.1, on the reverse strand, counting down.
TTATTATAAATTGGCTCGACAATGTAAAAAACAAACTGGTTAGATATCATTTAGATAAAAATAATATCTGGCAAGAGCATTTATTTGAATTCCCTACCAGTGGCTCTATTAGTGCCTATAGTATCAATAGAGAAAGTGATGACTTTTTCGCATCTTATACCGATTTTTTAACACCTTCAGGTGTTAACCAAGTGAATGCTCAAACACTGGCGATTACTTTACTTAAATCTAAGCCACCTAAATTTGACACGTCTAAATACAAATTTGAACAATATATGGCGACCTCAAAAGATGGTACACAAGTACCTTACTTTGTTGTGAGCAACAAAAAGCTCATTAAGAATGGTAAAAATCCCACGTTACTCTACGGGTATGGTGGTTTTGAAGTAAGTTTAGCACCTTTTTACTCTGAATCTGTCGGACAAAATTGGTTAGCGCAAGGCGGTGTTTATGTACTAGCAAATATCCGCGGTGGCGGTGAATATGGCCCAAGGTGGCATCAAGCCGCGTTAAAAGAGAACAGACACCGTGCTTACGAAGACTTTGAAGCTATTGCTGAAGATCTTATCGCAAAAAAAATCACTTCAAGCAAACACTTAGGTATTCAAGGAGGAAGTAATGGCGGCTTACTTGTAGGTGCTGCCTTTACCCGTCGCCCAGATTTATACAGCGCTGTTATATGTCAGGTACCACTGTTAGATATGAAGCGCTTTAATAAGTTATTAGCAGGTGCTAGTTGGATGGGGGAATACGGGAATCCTGACATTGAGAGTGAATGGGCATATATCAAAGAATATTCGCCTTACCAAAATGTTAAGCGTGCTCAACCTTACCCTAAAGTATTCTTTACAAGTTCAACAAGAGATGACCGAGTACATCCTGCACACGCCAGAAAAATGGTCGCTAAAATGGAAAACATGGGCTACGACGTTTTATATTATGAAAATATTGAAGGCGGGCATGCCGGTGCTGCAGATATTAATCAGTCTGCTGAAATTGCAGCAATGAATTACATTTATTTATTACAACAGTTAAGTAATTAGTGAGAGCCTACTTAACCAGTAGCAATGATCTCATCGTTAGTAAGATTTAAGATTTAAATTGAGACGAAAATAAAAAAAGCCAACTAACCGCTAGGTTAGTTGGCTTTTTAAATAAACACAGTGGGAACACTGCTATTCTAGAGTTGTAGACTAAGTCAGAGGTTAGATATTAGCAAACTGATTCATCGTATTGTCTTTACCGCCCGCTTTAAGCGCAGCTTCACCAGCAAAGTATTCTTTATGGTCGTCACCTAAATCTGAGCCTGCCATATTCTGATGTTTAACACACGCAATACCTTGACGAATCTCTTTACGTTGCACGCCTAATACATAACCAAGCATACCTTGGTCGCCAAAGTATTCTTTAGCTAAGTTATCAGTTGATAATGCAGCAGTATGGTATGTTGGTAACGTAATTAAATGATGGAATATACCAGCACCTACCGCTGCGTCAGCTTGGAAGGTACGAATTTTTTCATCTGCAGTTACTGCTAACTCAGTTTCGTCATATTCAGCACTCATCAAACGATCTCTGTCATAAGCTGAAACATCTTTACCTTCTTCTTGCATTGCATCAAACACTTGCTGACGGAAGTTAAGCGTCCAGTTAAATGACGGAGAATTGTTATAAACTAGCTTGGCATTAGGCACTTCTTTACGGATAGCATCTACCATTGCGCCAATTTGACCAATATGAGGCTTCTCTGTTTCAATCCAGATTAAGTCTGCACCATTTTGAAGTGAAGTAATACTATCAAGAATACAACGCGCCTCTCCTGTTCCTGCTTTAAATTGGAACAGATTACTCGGTAAACGTTTAGGGCGAACCAGTTTGCCGTCTCGGTTTAATACTACATCACCGTTATTAAGGTTCTCAGGCAACACTTCTTCACAATCTAAGAATGAATTGTATTGGTCACCTAAATCACCAGGTGTTTTAGTGACCGCAATTTGTTTAGTTAAACCCGCACCTAAAGAATCGGTACGTGCAACAATAACACCATCGTCTACACCCAGTTCCATAAATGCATATCGAACGGCATTAATTTTAGCTAAAAAGTCTTCATGTGGCACTGTTACTTTACCATCTTGGTGACCACATTGTTTTTCGTCAGATACTTGGTTCTCGATTTGAATACAACAAGCACCCGCCTCAATCATTTGCTTAGCCATCAAATAGGTAGCTTCTGCATTACCAAAACCAGCATCAATATCAGCAATAATTGGCACAACATGAGTAATATGGCCATCAATTTTTGCTTGTACTTCTTTAGCTTTTGCTGTGTCTCCGGCTTCATTGGCAGCATCTAACTCACGGAAAAAGTCGCCAAGTTCACGCGCATCTGCTTGACGTAGGAAGGTATATAATTCGGCAATCAAGCTAGCAACTGAGGTTTTTTCATGCATGGATTGGTCGGGTAATGGGCCAAACTCTGAGCGAAGTGCTGCAACCATCCAACCCGAAAGGTATAAATAGCGGCGATCAGTGTTTTGAAAATGTTTTTTAATTGAAATCATTTTTTGTTGGCCAATAAATCCATGCCAACAACCTAGAGATTGTGTATATTTAGTTGGGTCATTATCATACGCGTCCATATCTTTACGCATTATAGCAGCAGTATATTTGGCAATATCTAACCCTGTTTTAAATTGGTTTTGCAAACGCATACGAGCAACTGATTCGGCATTAATTGCCTGCCAGTTATTTTTTGTTTTAAGTTGTGTTGATAACGCATCTATTTCTTGGCGGTAGTTACTCATAGCTTGGCTCTCCAGCAGTTAGTTATGTAATTCGACTTGTAAGTAAACAAATCAGATAACAAAATAGTAGACTATCATTTAGGTATTTATGAAATATATATTGTTTATCACTACCATTCACAATATAAATAAAGGTGATTGATTTGCTCAACAACTTGCATATTAACTATACTAATCAATGATTAAATCGTAATTAGTACCAGTTTCACACTTAGAGTAATTACACTTATATTGTTTTTTTCTGCGAAAAGCGACTTGCTTTCACGTATAAGTCATGACATATAGTTAAGTTATATTTTTTATATTGGCTATTAATAACATGAATATATCTAAAATTGATTTAAACCTGCTTATCTATCTTGATGTTCTTTTACGCGAGAAAAATGTGACTCGCGCTGCAAGTCGCTTAAATATTACTCAGCCAGCAATGAGTAATGGGTTGAAACGATTACGAACCCTTTTTGGGGATCCTATATTAGTGCGTACCTCAGACGGTATGGTGCCAACGGAACGTGCTCGCGCTTTAGCTCCAGTGATCAGAAAAATATTATTAGAACTTGAAGAGGCACTTCAAGGTGAAGAAGAGTTTAATGAAAAAAATAGCCAACGCGTTTTTCGTATAATGGCAAGTGATTATGCAGCCTCAACATTATTTCCAAGTTTATTGCGCAAAATAAATCAACTTGCACCAAATATAACTATTGATTTTATGACGCCTAGTGATGTGACTTTTCATGATGTTGAAGCCGGAAAGATCGATATGGCGATTAACCGCTTCGATGAACTACCACAGTCTTTTCATCAAAAAACTATTTGGCGAGACACTTTTTCATGCTTACTTAGCACTGAAAACGATATAGTTTCCGATTTTAATTTAACTTCCTACTTAGCGTCAAAGCATGTTTGGGTGTCAAAAACAGGTTTTGGGGTGGGTGTTGGAATGGATCCTAAAGATGTTCAAAAGCTTGGTTGGGTTGATGAGGCGCTTGCTAGAATCGGTAAAAAGCGTGATATTAAAGTGTTTACTCGTAACTACCATGTAGCAATGCAGCTAGCATACGAGGATGCACTGATAGCAACTTTGCCTACTAAGGCTGCATTACTCCATAAAAACGATGCTAACTATACAATTTTAAAGCCACCTTTTGAGATCCCAGATATAGAATTAAAAATGATTTGGAGCCCTTTACTTCACCACGACGCTAGCCATATTTGGTTTAGGCAGCTTGTTATTGAAGCTGCAAAAGAAAGCCAATAAGCGTTCTACATAATGAAATATGCGAATAAAAACCAGCTTAAAGATGTGCTATATGCCATAGTAATGCTGCTTATTTGTCTTGCGGGTGGCTACGGGATAAACTTTTTAATTGGTGGACTTCCGCCAAGCTTGTATGGCATGGCAGTACTAACAACAGCATTACAATTACAGTGGATAAGCCCGGTAAAATTTAAGCTTTTTGCAACTTGGGCTATCCGTAATATGGCGGTTTGTTTTATACCTGCAGGAGTCGGCATTATTGAGCACGGTGATCTTATTAAAACGCACGGCTTCGCCATTGTAGTAATTACCTTTATCACCACCTTTTTATTACTTACTTTCGTTGGTGTATTTTATCAACGCTATGAAAATAGCACTTTAAAAGATAATACCGAATAAACCTTAAGGAATAATGGCCAGTGCTAACAGATCTTCTTACGATATTGCTCACCTGTAGCTTAACCATATTAGCTTACCAAGGATTTGCTCAATTACAAATTAAGCTAAATAAAATATGGCTTAACCCAATGTTGTTAACTGTACTATTTATTATTTTATGCCTTTACGTTTTTGATATTAACTACAGTTTTTATGATGATAATAGCGACCCTTTTAACTTTTTATTAGAGCTATCAGTGGTAACATTAGGGTTTCCGCTTTATCAGCACTTACATTCAATGAAACGCCAGTGGAAAGCAATTACATTATTATTAGTATTTGCCGCAGTCATCGCCATTACCAGCAGCTTTGCGTTAACATGGTTAATAATAGCAGAGCAAGAAGTTGCTGTTTCACTTGCGTTAAAGTCAATTACTACGCCTATCGCTCTTGCCATTACTGAGCAGTTTCATGGCAATATCGCAGTAACCGCATTTACTATAATTATCGCCGGCTTAATTGGTGCGATATGGGGGATACCATGGTTAAGCTTTCTCGGAGTGACCTCTGCTAATGCGCAAGGAATTGCTATAGGAACGGCAAGTCATGCCCTGGGAACCGCCACAATTAGTCAAATTAGTTATCAACACGCGGCTTATGGCTCATTAGCATTAATATTATCAGCTGCTATTACTGCTGCTATCAGCCCAATACTAATGCCGATCATGATCAGCTTAGTACAGTAATTAAACGCGATAATACAATTACTTAACCTGAACTCGGGTTAATGAATGTTGATTTTCTCACATAAAACATTGTTTTTTTTAATTAGTTTAATTTTATTCACTGTTTAAAAAGCTAACCTTTATTTCTCAGTATTGATAGTTTTGTGAATATCAAGGCGAATTTTTTGATCCAATAGCGGGCTATTGGCAACAAATTCAACGTAGATAGGCTCAAAAATAGCTTACTGAGTAACTTTGCTTAACCCGAGTTCTGGTTACTTAATAATGTTGTAATTGTAGCGAAGTGAGGTAGTGCATATATTGTAAGTTTATAGGCATTCATAAACATTAAAAATATAAAAACAATCATTCACCAAATGAATGATGTATATCGATTAATACAATAATATAACCTAATGCATTGCACACCTTTAAAATTACCACTATATCAACAAGTTAAACCAACAAGCTAATCAGACAAGTACAGCAAGAACTAAACAGTCAATATTGTGCTATTGCAGCATTAGGCAATTACACTTACATTTCATTTAATCGATTAGTAATCAGGTGTGCTTTTACATAAAAGCTTTCATAACAACATACATTCTTCGGAGACCTCATGACAAACAGAATTAATATTGGGCAAATACAAGTAGCTGAATGTTTATATAACTTCGTTGAAAAAGAAGTTATGCCAACACTCAAGCTCAACAGTGATCAATTTTGGCAAGGCTTTTCTGACATTATCAATCAGCTAAGTGTAACTAACGAAGCGTTATTGGCTAAGCGTGAAAATTTACAGCATAAAATTGACCAATGGCATGACCAACACCAAGGTGAACTGTTTAATTTTTCAGAATATAAAACATTTTTAACAGCAATAGGGTATTTAGAGCCTGTTGTTGATGACTTTACAATATCAACCAATAACGTTGATGCAGAATTAGCGACAATGGCAGGGCCACAGCTTGTGGTTCCTATAATGAACGCACGTTTTGCTTTAAATGCAGTTAATGCTAGGTGGGGCAGTTTATATGATGCGCTTTACGGTACTGACGCTATTAGTGATAAAGATGGGGCTGAAAAAACACCAGAATATAACCCTATTAGAGGCAATAAAGTTATCGCGTTTGCACGAGATATTCTTGACCAAGCAATCCCACTTTCTGAGGGTAGTCATCATCAGGTCAAAAAATATGAAATAAAAGATGGTAAGTTAGCAGTTACATTATTAAATAACGAGACTCACTCTTTAGCAAAACCGAAGCAATGTATCGGCTATACCGGCGAAGCACAAAGACCTGACTCTATAATTTTTGAAAACAATCAACTTCACCTCGAGTTATGTTTCGATGCCAAGAACCCTATAGCAAAAAGCGATAAAGCAGGAGTAAGCGATGTTATGCTTGAGTCGGCACTCACCACAATTATGGACTGTGAGGACTCAGTTGCCGCTGTTGATGCAAGTGATAAGGTTATCGCCTACCGAAACTGGCTTGGGCTTAATACAGGCACACTGACCGAAAGAATTAGTAAAGGTGAAAAAACATATATCCGTTCAATGGCAAACGACAAAAGTTATCAAACTATTAATGGTTCGCCTGCAACGTTACCCGGCCGAAGTGTTATGTTTGTGCGTAACGTTGGTCACTTAATGACAAATGATGCGGTATTAACTCAACAAGGAAAAGCTGCACCTGAAGGAATTATTGATGCTGTGATGACATCACTAATCGCACTTCATGATGTAAAGGGCTATAGCCAAAAGCCTAATAGCCGCACTCGTTCAATATATATTGTAAAGCCAAAGATGCATGGCTCTGCAGAAGTCGCATTTGCTGATCTTCTATTTTCAAGGGTTGAGCAACTTCTACATTTACCTGAAAACACAATAAAGATGGGTATTATGGATGAAGAGCGCCGTACAAGCGTAAATTTAAAAAACTGCATACATGCCGCTAAAGCAAGAGTGGTCTTTATCAACACCGGATTTTTAGACCGAACAGGCGATGAAATACATACTTCAATGAATGCTGGTGTGATGGCGAGAAAAGCAGATATTAAGTTCACTCCTTGGATCAGCGCTTATGAAGATAATAATGTTGATATTGGCTTAGCTTGCGGCTTTAGTGGTAAAGCCCAAATAGGCAAAGGTATGTGGCCTATTCCTGATCAAATGTCGAATATGCTAGCCAATAAAATTAACCATGTGCAAGCGGGTGCAAATACTGCTTGGGTACCTTCACCAACGGCAGCTACATTACACGCTATTCATTATCACCAAACCCATGTACTTAGCTTACAACAAAAGTTAGCCACCAGAGAACCAGCAAGCCTCGATGATATTCTTACTATTCCATTAGCCGACAAAACCAACTGGAGCACAGAAGAAATTACTAATGAATTAGACAATAATGCACAAGGTATTTTGGGGTATGTAGTTCGTTGGATTGATCAAGGTATTGGTTGCTCAAAAGTGCCTGATATAAACGATGTAGGACTGATGGAAGATCGCGCCACTTTGCGTATTTCTAGTCAACACATTGCAAACTGGCTTAAACATGGCATCTGCACAAAAGCGCAGGTACTAAGTAGCATGAAGAAAATGGCTACGATTGTTGATCAACAAAACCAAAATGACAGTTTATATTGCCCAATGTCTAAAGATTTTGATAACAATATTGCTTTTCAAGCGGCGTGCGATTTAGTGTTTAAGGGATGTGAGCAACCAAGTGGTTATACAGAGCCTTTGTTACATCAATATCGAATACAGCATAAAGCAAAAAATGGGTCTTAACTTCCTAAATTAATACGACTGTATTTCAAACTAGGTTAGTAGAGCCTGTTGTCACTTTAAGTTCAACTGGCTCTAGCTTAGCACCCTAACCTACAGTGCTAAGGTTATTTACCTAAGTAAGCATTTATTTTATACTTCAAACCTTCAAAAAACGTTAATAGCCGTGTAATACATGCTGTTTATCCTAAGCAACTAGTAATTATCTAGGTTACAAATTACAGTAATGCTATAATCAAGCTGTATTATGTAAATAATTATTATCGGTTGTTACTCTAGTCATTATTTAAATAGGTGCTTTAAAAGGAAATTGCTCAATGAAATTATTTATAAAATTAGTTTTATTAACCAATATTATCGTATTGGCGAGCTTTGCTTTCTTTAACGCAAAGGCTGCAAGCATTCAAGATGATCAAGTGCTAGTTCAGCAAAAATCGCAAATCATGATCTTTTTTACGTTACCACAGCTTAAAGGCGAAGGTAGCAATGCAGAGCTACCCAATACGTTAATATCGGCTATATCTGACAAGTCACAACATTACAGCATTGATAAGCATACTTGCCCGAGTAAAAAAGCTAATGAAATATATGAGTTAACCGCTCTATTTAATGATAAGTTGCAGGTATTATTGTCTTACTTTTCAACCCATGAGCAAAAGTTAAATTTAGAAGACAAAAGAGAAGACAAAGAAGCTATTAAAGTACTTTCGGTTAAAACCTCATAGTTGCTATTATCACATTTTAGCAATCCCCTTAGTACTTAAACACTGTAATGGTAAAGATTAGCGCGATAAAGTTAATCTCAGTTACCAGAAATTAATCGGTTGTCTTAATTGATAACTCAATATTCTTTTTATCGCCAGCAAACCACTTTTGCACATATATAGTCCCTAAAATTGGAGGCATTCCATTCTCAGGTACTTCTTGATAACGAACACTATTTTTATTTTGTTTTTCAAATACAAACTTATACCAGTTTCATTAATTAAGTGATCTATTGTATACGCAGTGAAAACAGTCAAATACAAGGCATTTATTTTCATAACTAGTTGTTCAGGACAATAATGCTCCTGCATTGTCCACATAAGCTACATCCATGTAGCGATAATTATAAAATAAATAACGCAGTAGTTGACTGTTTTAGCCAGTAGAAATGATCACATAGTTAGTGAGATTGGTATTAGTCACTTTCTCTGACACAACTTATCCTTAGCAGTTAGCTTTATTTTTACATGAATTATACCACTTTATTGAACTGTGTAACCGCTCAGAGCTGCATGGCGATATTAAAAAAGTTACCCAGTTTTGCTAAGTGAAAGATGCAATGAAAAGCAGTAAATCAAATAAAGAGAGAATATAAGAATAATACCAGTCCGTATAAGAAAAAGATCTCTAGAGTGCTATATGGACAGTGCATATAATAAAATTTAGGCAAAAAAAAGCGTTTACCTGAATTCAAGTAAACGCATTATAAAACATGAAACACTAAGGGAAATAATAGTCTATCGTATAGTAAGAGTGCGACTGGGCAACAAAGTTCATTTTAATTTATATTTATTTTTATTTAATTCAAAATTTAAACAAAATGAGTTAATGTTAAGTGTGATTAATTTAGGGAATGTAGCGATACTTCGTTCAACACGCCTCAAGTTATCACGTTTAATGTGTACAAAATTTGTACATTAAAGTTCAACACGTCTTACAGAGAAGTAAATTAACTTATGGTTACAGCATCAGCACGACACATACTAGTAGATTCAGAAGCACAGTGTTTAGCACTTAAATCTGAAATTGAAAGCGGTAATGATTTCGCGAAAGTGGCAGAAGCGCATTCAAACTGCCCTTCAAAGTCGCAAGGTGGCGCTTTGGGGTCTTTTGGTAAAGGGCAAATGGTAAAAGAGTTTGAAGATGTAGTGTTTACTGCACCAGTAAACACTGTTCAAGGCCCGGTAAAAACACAATTTGGCTTCCACTTAATTGAAGTAACTGCTCGCAACGATTAAATGTAGGGGAAGTATTGTCTCAAATGGTTAATCAAAATATGTTCAAGATGAGACAGAGATTATAATATAAGGCCAATCAATCGATTGGCCTTATATGTTCAGGATGAACGCTCAAGGTATTAACACTTATGTTAATACCCAAGCAATCTAAACTAAGCAAAAATAGCTTGCATCATCCAGAAGAATAAAATAGATAAACCAGCACCTACAGGTAATGTAATCACCCAAGAAATGACAATATTTCTAACAACGCTCAAGTTTATTGCCGCAATTCCTCGCGCCATTCCAACACCTAATACTGCACCAACAAGTGTTTGAGTTGTAGAAATAGGCAAACCAGTACCAGAGGCGATAACCACCGTACAAGCCGCGGCTAATTCTGCAGCGAAGCCTCTACTTGGTGTTAAGTGGGTTATACCATTACCGATTGTAGCAATCACTCTGTGTCCAAATAATGCTAAACCGGCAACAATTCCGAAACCACCTAAAGGCAATATCCACCACGCCAAAGCCGCTTGTTTAACAATTTCACCGCCACTAGCAACAATACTGGCTACAGCAGCAAGTGGCCCTATCGCATTAGCTACATCGTTTGAGCCATGGGCAAAAGCCATACAAGATGCGGTTACTATCATTAACATTGCAAACACTTTTTCTACGTTTGCGTAATGGGTTGACCGAGTCACTTTCTCATCAAATTTTATCCTATTGATAAAAAACTTACCCACTACAGCTACTGCAATAGCAATAATTACTGCATACATATAGCCATCAGCAGTGCCAATATCTAAACCTATGTGCTTTAAGCCTTTAGTGATCGTTACTAGCGATAAAATAAATCCAGCTAAGAACATATAAAAAGGCACATAGCGTCGGGCATTTTCTAAGGGTTTGTCGGTATCAAAAATAAGCTTTTGCGCACTATTAAAAATTAAAAAAGCAATGACACCTGAAATTAGCGGAGTAATTATCCAACTACCAACTATGCCACCAACCTTTGCCCATTCAACCGCTTCTGGGCTAACGCCAACAGCAGCAAAGCCAATAATAGCGCCAATTATTGAATGTGTAGTCGATACCGGCCAGCCTAATATAGAAGCAACTAATAACCAAGTTGCTGCAGCAAATAATGCTGAGATCATTCCAAAAACGAGTAATTCCGGTGTTTCAATAAAGAAAGATGAGTCTATTATTCCTTTTCGAATGGTTGATGTAACTTCGCCACCTGCTAAATATGCTCCAGCAAATTCAAACACCATAGCAATAATAATTGCTTGCTTAATAGTAAGTGCTTTAGAACCAACCGATGTTCCCATCGCATTTGCAACATCGTTCGCACCAATACCCCAAGCCATAAAAAAGCCAACAACAGCGGCTAGCATGACTAAGGTTGAGCCATGTGATAATAATATTTCCATGAGCTACCCTTATTTTCTAGCCAGTAAAATTTCTAATCGTGCACCGACTCTTTCGGCTAAATCAGCAAGGTCTCCGACCCAGTCAAATATTTGATATAAAAACATCACATCAATCGGATTCATATCATCTTCAATCGCGAGTAAATCTTTACGGATAGTTACTTGCAAAATATCAGTTTCACATTCAATTTCATCTAATTGATGGATAATTTTATCAACTAATTTTACTTCTCTACCGCGGAAACCTGTTTGTAATAAGTCATCTAACTCATTTATCGCTTCAGCAGCTTTAGCAATTGCATCAATATTACGTTGTAAGTAAATAGCAAATTGCGCTTGTAATGATTCAGGGATCTCCAAGTTACGCCCTAAAACACGACCTGAAATATCTTTCGCTTTGTTCGCTATTTTATCTTGCTGTGATAACAGCTCAAGAATATCTGTGCGATCAATAGGCATAAATAAACCACCGGGCAATTCCATGCGTAGTTGTCTTTTTAAATCGTCTGCATCGCGTTCAAGTTTTGAAATTTTTGTTCTGACTTTCCCTGCTGTCGACCAATCATTGGCGTAAACCGCCTCAAAAAATGGTACTAGCTGCTTAGAACATTTACTCACCATTCGAATATGTTTTTCTAATGGTTTAATAGGTGATTTAGCAAATACACCTAAAATTGAATTACTGGCCATAGTGTTATTTCCAGGAGTTAAAACTCTTAATTGTCTTTCGCGGCGGATATTAACTTATTTAACCGCATTAGAAAATGACTTTATTCACTACTTTATCATAGTGCACGAAAATTATATTACTCAGTTTTTATAATACCGTCTTCAGTAGTATGGCGAACAACCTTACCTTTAACAAAGTATATAATGTATTCACAAATATTTTGACATCTATCCCCTATTCTTTCCAATGCCCTCGCTGACCAAATTACACTCATAACTTGTGGAATAGTACGTGGCTCTTCCATCATATAAGTCATTAATTGTCTCATTAAGGCTTCATACTCACGGTCAATTTTAGTATCACTTTGGTGTATAGCTGATGCAGCTTCAGCATCCATTCGAGTAAACGCATCAAGCGTTGCTTGTAAAAACTCAAGCACTCTACGCCCTAAGTTATCCAAGTTAATTAGTAAGTCTTTTTGTTGTCCAGAAAGGCTTTCTAGGGCCACTTGCGCTATTTTTTTTACTTCATCGCCAATACGTTCTAAATCTGCAATAGTTTTCACTATTGCCATAATCAGTCTTAAATCGCCCGCTGCGGGTTGACGCTTTGCAATAATTCGAGTGCATTCATCATCAATACTCACTTCAAGTTTGTTGATTTGATAGTCATTCTTGTGCACTTTTCGAGCAAGATCTTGGTCAGCATCACAAACCGCTAACAAAGCCTCTGATAACTGCTTTTCAACTAACCCCCCCATTTGCATAACATGGTTAATTACCCGTTCTAAATCTTCATTAAATTGCCCTGATATATGGCGACCAAGATTTAAATTGTCCATTATGTTCTCCTACTTTTAATCGCCAACTTAACCATAACGGCCAGTAATATAGTCTTCCGTTTGTTTTTTAGTTGGGTTGGTAAATAAAGTATTAGTATCGCTGTACTCTATTAAGTCTCCCATATACATAAATGCCGTTTGATCAGACACTCGCGCAGCTTGTTGCATGTTATGAGTAACAATAACTACGGTAAACTGCTTTTTAAGATCGTTAATCAGCTCTTCAATAGTCAGTGTCGAAATAGGGTCTAATGCAGAGGTAGGTTCATCAAGTAACAGTACCTCGGGCGATATCGCGATAGCACGCGCAATCACTAACCTTTGTTGCTGCCCACCTGATAAGCCTAGCGCACTTTCGTGTAAGCGGTCTTTTACTTCATTCCACAGTGCCGCGCTACGCAAAGAGTTTTCTACCGCTTCATCTAAAACTCTGCGATTATTTACCCCAGTAATACGCAGCCCATAAATAACATTCTCATAAATACTTTTAGGAAATGGATTTGGCCTTTGAAACACCATCCCAACTTTACGACGAAGTGCGGCTACATCGACATGTTTTCCATAAATATTTTCACCATTAAGATTTACTTCGCCTTCTATTCGGCAAATATCAACTAAATCATTCATGCGATTAATACATCGCAGTAAGGTAGATTTACCACAACCACTTGGCCCGATGAACGCCGTGACCTGCCCTTTAGGTATCGACATTGATATATTTTGTAATGCTTGTTTGTCGCCATAATATAAATTTAAATTATTAATAGTTAATGCAACCTGCTCAGGTGTCATATTATTTAAATCTAACGGTATATCTGGCTGTAAAATCGTTTTAGGACTAACAGAAATCATAACATTCTCTTTTACACTTAATTTTATTTAGCTCGTTTAGTTAAAGCATTTAATCAATTAATGCTCTAACGTGCGGTATTTTTCTCTTAAACGGTTTCTAATTGAAACAGCCGTCATGTTTAATGCAACAATTATAGTGACTAATAATAATGCGGTTGCATACACCAATGGTCTAGCTGCTTCAACATTAGGGCTTTGAAAACCAACATCATAGATATGAAAACCTAAATGCATAAATTTTCGGTCTAAATGTAGAAATGGAAAGTTGCCATCTAACGGAAGGTTAGGGGCCATTTTCACAACCCCAACCAACATTAATGGGGCTACTTCACCAGCAGCGCGTGCAATCGCTAAAATAATGCCCGTCATAATTGCGGGGCTAGCAATGGGTAAAATAATCCGCCATAAGGTTTCAGCTTTAGTAGCTCCAAGGGCTAAACTGCCATGGCGCATTGATGACGGAATACGCGATAACCCTTCTTCAGTAGAAACAATAACCACAGGTAAAGTTAGTATTGCGAGCGTTAATGCTGACCACATAACGCCTGGTGTTCCAAATGTTGGACTAGGTAATGTTTCTGGATAAAACAATTGATCTAAACTTCCGCCAACCATATAGACAAAAAATCCTAAACCAAACACACCATAAACAATTGAAGGCACACCTGCTAAATTAATGACCGCGATACGTAACAACTTTGTTAAGCCGTTATTGCCCGCATATTCATGTAGATAAATAGCAGCAACAACACCTAAGGGTGAAACAATAATTGTCATCAACAAGACCATTAGCACTGTGCCGAAAATAGCCGGAAACACGCCACCTTCCGTATTGGCTTCACGCGGGTCTTCGGTAACAAAGTTTGCTATTTGAACAAAAAACAATTTCAGCTTATCAATAACATTCATTTGATTATTAAAGTTAATCTGTAAAATATCTTCAAAATTAATTGTCACTAACGAATTATCCATCGCCTTTACGATTAACTGATCTCTAGCTATGTTATCGCGCAGTGACATTAAGCGTGTTTCTAATAATTGATACTCTTGCTGTAATGTTTGAACTTGCTGGTTAATGTCGCTTGCCACTTCATCAGTTAAAGTGTTTTGCAAGCGATGTTTACGTTCTTTTAATCTCAAGCGCTCAAGTTGATAATTAATGGCGCCAATATCTACTTTTTGTAACGAATCTATTTGGCTTTGAAACTCATTAACTCTTTCAAGCGCTTTGTCCATGTTATTGAGTGAAACCGCTTTGCCCTCTAATATCAGCTGTTCAATAACACCATAAAAGTTACCATTAGTTCTTCGTTCTATAACTACTAGGTTTTCTGGGGTAGAAATATTGGTTATTTGAGGGGCTAGTAACCAACGAAAATCTAAACTTACCAGCTCACGGTTACCTGTTTTAACTAGGTAACGTTCAATAGTTTCCTGAGTAGGCTCAAGTTTAAGGTTAAGATGTGATAATTGTTTCGTAGGAACTTTCTCACGATCGTATACTTCACCAATTACCGTTGAAGGGTTGCCAGCTTGATCAACCATTTCAAATTGATAAAGATCGGCAGGCCAAAAGTAAGAAAGCCCTCTTGACGCAATTAACCATAGTAAGCCTAAGACAGATATCAAACTAATGCTAACACCACCTGCCGACAACCAAATCCACGGGGAACCAGATTTAAACCACTTATTCATTCTTTAGTTCCTCAACTTATAACGAGCTATATTTTTCACGTAATCGCTGACGTACAAACTCAGCAACCGTATTGAAAATAAATGTGAATATGAATAGAACAAAAGCAGCTAAGAAAAGTATTCGATAATGAGAGCTACCTACTTCAGACTCAGGCATTTCAACAGCAATGTTTGCCGCTAATGTTCTCATGCCTTCAAAAACATTCCAATCAAGAATTGGCGTATTTCCTGTTGCCATAAGTACTATCATTGTTTCTCCTACTGCTCGGCCTAACCCCATCATTACAGCTGAAAATATCCCTGGGCTTGCCGTTAACAGTACTACTTTAACTAAGGTTTGCCATTGGGTTGCACCTAATGCTAAAGAGCCACTGGTTAAATGTTTTGGCACACTAAAAATAGCATCTTCTGCCATTGAAAATATGGTAGGGATAACCGCAAAACCCATCGCAATACCTACAACTAAGGCATTACGCTGATCAAAATCGATATTTAAATCGTTAGTAATAAATTGTCTGATATCACCGCCAAAAAGGTATAGTTCTAGTACAGGAGATAAACTAAAAGCAGCATAAGCAGCCAGTAACATCGCTGGAATTAACAACATTGGCGCAAGCGTTTCAGGTAGTTTCAACTTGACTTCTTTTGGCAATTTGAACCATATATAGGCAGTTAAAAATACCGACAAAGGTAAAAACAATAACAATAAAGCTATTGCAGGTAAGTACTTCTCAATAATAGGTGCAAGCCATAAACCCGCTAAAAATCCGAGAATAACCGTAGGTAAGGCTTCCATTAATTCAATTGTGGGCTTTACTTTCCTACGCATTGCCGGTGTCATAAAGTATGCTGTGTAAATTGCAGCGCTAAGGGCAACAGGCACTGCAAATAACATGGCATAGGTAGCCGCTTTTAATGTGCCGAATGAAATTGGCACTAATGAAAACTTAGCTTCAAAATCATCTGATCCTGAAGTAGATTGCCAGATATAATCAGGCTCTGGGTAACCTTCATACCAAACTTCTTCCCACAATGCTTGCCATGTTACTTCTGGGTGTTCATTTTTAACTGAAAATAATGAGAATTGCTGACCACTTAATGACAGTAAAGCATCTGCTCGCGGTGATATTGAAAAGTTACTCGGCGCATTAGCACTTAAGGGCCCACGCCAAAGTTCTGCTTCACTCGTTGTATAGAACAAGCCAAGCTCTCCGGAAGCTGTCATTGTATAAAAACTTTTACGATACTGCTCTGTATAAATAGCCGTAATTATTTGATTTTCTGCCGCCTTAAATGTTCTAACTTGTTTAAACTCTCTGCCGTGCTCTCCCGCCACTTCAAACCATTGGCTAACTTTACCACTACTATCACCAAGTAAAATAGAACTACTACCTGAAAGTAACGCCATTGCAGTTATATGTAATGGCTTAGTTGAGTGTTGTGAGAGTTGCGGAATAATGGTGGCTTTTAACTCAACCTCATCATCGTCTGATAAGTCGTAAACAAAAACTTGATCACCAGCTCTAGCAAACACCATAGATAAATCAGGCGTTACCAATATGTCATCATAGTCTCTATTTTTACTGTCTATTTCTTGATAATGAATGTCATAAGTAGTGTCATAGGTAAAATCATCATCGGCGATGAGTGTTGTTTTGATTAAACGTTTATCATGGGTGTAAGCAACAAAAACAGCTCGTTCATCATTCATCGCAAATGATATTTTAGATAACGCTTGGCCATTTTGATCAACTTGAATTGCTGTATCACCCAACGGGTAGGTAATATTAGGTACTATTTTACGATTATCTTGAGCAAATTCAGCGGTAAATTTAGGTGAAACCACTTGAACTTGTCCGTTGCTCCCTACTAAGAGCTTTTCTTCAATATTAATATCAACCACTTTTTCAAGCTTAAATTCGGCTAATAGCAACGCTTGAGAATATACCTGTTCTCCTATGTTGTGTTCATTAGTTTCAACAAGCTGATAGTAGTTAATTTGCCCATTATCGTTAATAATGTAAGCTAATTCCTTTAGCTCATCTACACCAATAGACGAAACCTTAGCATTTGTAGTTAATTCAAACGTTTGTTTTTGCATAATTTCTGCCGAAGCAAAAATGGGTTTTATCACATACAGTAAATACATAAAAATAAGCACTAAAGTAAATAGTACACTTATTCCGCCTAGCGTAATCAGCCACTTTGCTAGTGCATTTTTCAACTGTCTTGGCCCTGTTGATTTCAACGCAATTGTCACTGAATAATCCCAAATAACTATTTTAATTAATTAAAGCGATTATAAGACAGCTATGTGACACTTTTGTGACAGCTTCAAAATATATACCCAAACCACCCCAAGTTGTGAGTTTCAGTTGCAATTAAAAGCGATTTAGACAAGGTATTAATTGCAACTAATCGTGTTTCTATTGTTAAAATGAATAACGCAGTATAAATTGCTTTAAACTAACCTTTTAGGCGCTTCACAACTACCTATCCTCATCGTTGGGACTTCTTAAAAGGCGCTGCCATTCTTGCAAAGTAACGCCTTGATGTTAAGCACCTTTGAAACGCTGAATTCTGCATGTTGAGGTGGCTTGGGTATAAGTGCTTTTATAATTGAAAAAGCTTGCCGCTATAAGGCTTGGTTTAAACAAATTAAGTGATTATACTGCTACTACAACAAGGTTCTGAGAAGTACAATGAAGAAACAATTATTTATACTATTAGCAATATTATCTGCGCCTACTTTTGCTGCACAAAACACCGTTAATACTAAAGCGCTCCAGGCATGTACCATAATAGAAAATAACTTAGAACGTTTACTTTGTTACGATAATGTTATTGCTGGTAAGTCGTTATCTAAGTCACAAATAAGCGAAGTAGCTACACCTGAACCAGTAATTAAGCACCAACAATCAGCTAGCATGCCAATACAAGTAAAAGAGGTAACAAAGAAAGTAGCGACACAAGAAGCAGCAGTACCTGATAACTTTGGGTTAGAACACGAAGATATTATTAAAGAAAAAGAAAAACATCCTCAATTACAAGCTGTGGTAACCAAGGTAATAAAAGCGCCTCATGGAGAATTGATTATCACACTTAATAATAATCAACAATGGCGTCAAGTTGGCACAAAGAAATTTTATTTAAAAGAAAACGAAAACGTTACAATAAGTCGTGGGATCTTCAGCGCTTTCTTACTTAAAAAGGCCGGCCAAAATAGAACAATTACGGTTAAGCGTACTAAGTAACCTCAGTTCTGGATAAGTAAAAACGAAAACTTTTTTACAAAGTTTACCTTAGTGTTAAACGCTATTTAGTAAACCTAGCTAGCATTGATGTTTTAATAAAACCTATCACCCATACACCTCTGTGGGTGATCTCAAATACTTTACCCACTTAACAATTTAAAATTTTATCGATTACTACAAGATAAAAATTTTATTCGTAATTTTAAATAAAAATGTTACCTTAGAGTACGTTAGGGTTATATCTAGTGCGAATATGACGAGGAGTTACCATGAGTATCGGTCAAATAATGTCTAAAAAGTTAATTACACTTGAGATTGACGACCACTTAGACAAGGCAAAAGCATTATTTGAGCAACATAAAATTCATCATATTCTAGTGCTAAATAACAAAGAACTTGCCGGTATTCTCACCGATAGAGATCTTTATAAACAACTTAGCCCTTATATTGGTACCAGTAAAGAAACACCACGCGACAGTACATTGCTCCATAAAAAAGTACATCTGGTTATGACAAGAGAGCTTGTCACAACAACCATTAATAGTTCGATAAACGATGTGGTAATGCTATTTTACAAAGAGCACATTTCTTGCTTGCCCATAGTTGATGAAAACTTCCACCCTATTGGCATTATTTCATGGCGAGATATTATTAAAGTTGCCGCATTACAACACCTTAAAAAAATAGCAAAAGCAAAAACTTAAATGCAACAGCCGATAAAAGTATTTAAGAACTACATGACAACATAGAACTGCCTGCTTTATTTTCTGCCCATTTAGGGCGTTTTGCGGCATATATTTCAAACTCTGGCTGATCTTCATAAGGCTTTAAAAACACTCTTTGCAGAGTATGAAGCAGTGTATAGTCACCTTGCTCTGCTTGCTCAATGGCCTGTTGTGCTAAGTAGTTTCTAAGCACATATTTAGGGTTAACACTGTTCATTTTCACTTTGCGCTGTTCGTGCCCGCTTTCATTCAATGCTAATCGAACAAAATAACTTGCCAACCACTCAATAAAATGCTCTTTATCGGCTTGCGTTAACTCTTGTGGTTGATAAAAACAAGAGTGGAAAAAGCGTATCGCATCTACGCTATTTTCGGGTGTTGCTGTGGCAAGTATTCGATAAAACAGTGTCATATCGATTGTTAGCTCACTCATTAAGTGTTCTAGTTCAAGAAATAAGGTGTCATCTTTATCTTTAATATAGCGCTCAAAGCCTAACTTACTCGCCATCATCTCGCCAAAACTTTGCTGATATAACGTGGCATAGTTATTCAAAATCTCATTTAATGGTTCAGCGTCTTCTATTAATGGGTAGATCGCATTAGCTAATTGAAATAAGTTCCATTGGCCTATTTCAGCTTGCGCACCAAAACAATATCGCTTGCCTTGCGCATCTGTAGTATTGGGGGTCCAGTGCAAATCGAAATTATCAATCCAACCGTAAGGACCATAATCAATGGTTTCACCAATAATCGATAAGTTATCGGTATTCATGACACCGTGAACAAAGCCTACCCTCATCCAGTGCACAATTAGCTGACAAGTACTTTCACTAATTTCTTGAAACCATTTAAGATAAGCAGATTTACATGGCTGACCTAAATGAGTGAAGTTTTGGGTGATAGAATAATCAACCAATTGTTTTAATAATGTTACATCTCCCCTTGTAGCGGGCAGTTGAAAGCAGCCAAAACGTAAAAAGCTTTTTGACACTCTACAAACAACTGCACCGGGCTCTGCTTTAACATTACCGTTATAAAACATATCGCGCATTACTTTATCACCCGTTAAACACAAGCTTAACGCGCGTGTTGTTGGCACACCTAAGTGATACATTGCTTCAGAGCATAAAAATTCACGTACAGACGAACGAAGCACAGCTAAGCCATCGGCAGTTCGCGAATAAGGCGTTGGCCCTGCCCCCTTTAATTGTAGTGTTAACAAACCTGAATCAGTTTTAATTTGTCCTAAGTTAATCGCCCTACCATCACCTAACTGCCCAGCCCAATGGCCAAACTGATGGCCGCCATAATTCATTGCATAAGGCTGCATGCCATCTAACAAGGCATTACCTGAAAAAACATCGGTGAATAACGCTAAGTTGTCATCAACATTAACACCAATACCTAATGCCAACTCTGGTGTTATTGCAATAAGCTTTGGCGCGGCAGTTTTTTTCGGGGTTGCCCATGAGTATGCCTGGGTAACTTGTCGTGGATAATTATCAGTAATTTTGTCAGCGGTAAAGTGTTTTAAAAATTGATTATCAAATGAAAAATTCAGTTTATTCACAGCAAGCCTACAATGAGTTAATTTAAGTTAGGTAAAACCTATTGGTAACAATATGACAGGGTTTTATGAGTAGTACTTTAACATAGACAGGGTAAATCATGATACGAGAGGATTAATGATAAATTTATGCGGTTAAGTACTTTATAGGTTAGAGCGTGTTGATTATCCCTTACTTAACATTTTCACAATGCGATCATAAACAACGTTTGAAAAGATCAGTGTATTTTCGCCAACAGTATTTACAAACTGTATAACCACAGTATCAATATCTTTGTGATATCGCGCGATACTATAATAGCCAATTACCCAGCCTGTATGCTCATACACATAAATTGACATATAAATTGCCTGCTCTTTTTCGGTAAATAATGTGCCATCATTTAACGCCCGCAAAAATATGCCAACATCTTCTGCTGTTGCAACAAACCCTTGGTCAAGCGCTTTAAAATCATCTGGATAACCCACGTAGTAACCACTCATGAGCTTTGAAGAGTCGACTTCATTGACCGAGAAGAATGTGTGTTGCAAGTTAAGGGGGGTTAATATTTCAGCTTGAATAAATTGGTTATGATCGTAGCCAAGTACTTTATCCATAATTCGACCTAGCAGCAGATAATTAGTATTGGAATAGCCATAATCGCTATCTGGTTTGAAGTCTGCAGGGGTATCTAACACTAACGCTAAGTTTTCCTCTGTACCAATAGTATTTTCTGCCCATGAAAACCCTTCATTATCAGTATAGTTGGGTAAACCACTTCGATGACTAACCATCATGTGCAATGTAATTTTATCAGCATATTCAAAGCGCCCTGCTAGCGCTGGTAAATACTCTGCGAGCGTTTTATCTAAAGACAAGTCGCCTCTTGCCACCAGTTTTGCTACAGCTGATGCTCTATATAGCTTGCCGATACTAGCAATTTTAAAAAGTGCATCTGGAGCTGTTGGGATTTTTTTATCTCGATTATGCCAACCGCTAGTATAAAACTGGCCTTCCTGATCTTGTTTTTGAACATAAACAATTATGCCATCTAAGCCCCAGTTGACAGCATTATCTACTTGTTCTTGAATTGTCGCAGGAAGAGGATAAAAGTAATAAACAGCCGCTTTCCACGGTGCAAAAATATAAATACTGACAACTGTGACTATTGCTGCAGTTACTCTAATTATTATCTTATTTTTATTGCTCATTTTCATTCTGCTTTCAGTTCAATTATCTAGGGTTATAAACCATTAAAATACTGAATATTAGTTTGTTCTGGCACCATAATGCCTAACGTTTCTTTAACGGGTAAATCATTTGTTAATTCACCACTAAGTAGTTGTTCAAATTGTTTAATGAGCATAACTTTATCAGGAGACTCTTTATCGCCAGCGCCAATGTTAGTGAGATCTATCATAAAGTCGTCAAATATATCTGCAAGATCGTCGATCACATCAGTGTTTAAAAACTGATCTTTATTATAAATACTTGGGTAACCCGCCTTTTGTTTGTCGATGGCAAACGAAACCCCTTTAAGATTAGTAATACTGGTAGATTTATCACAAGAGAGCATACAACCATTATCAATACGCGGTTTTTCACAGCCAACACTTTGTTGGAAAAAACACTGTCTACTCGCCATAAGTAAAATGGGGTGATAAATACTGTACATCATTTTAAAGTTTTTAGGGCGGGCAATTGTTTTAATTTGTTGTTTGTTAATTTCATTTGAAATAAACGCACCACTACAATTAAATGCTTCTTGCATCGCGAGTAACACATAAGAATTAGTCGTATTTAAAAATGGTCCTGCTATCCATTTTATCCCGAGTTCAAAGGCACGAAAAGCAATGCCTGTGTTATTAGTAACAATGAGCTGTGGTTTCACTTGTTCTAAAATAGTTAATGCGACGTCGTAATCTTTACCAATTAATACTGACGGAAACCATGGAATTAATCGTGGATTTGCTGTTAAAAATTCAACGTATTTTGTACAACCACGTTTATAAGCGTCTGGTAATTTGAAATAAATAGCTGCATCTGTTTCATCAGCTAAGCCAACATCGGCTTCATCACAAATTAATATCGACAAATTAGCACGTTTAACTGTTTCAGCAATATTTACAGTATCAACTTTGGCATGACTCTCAAGCACAGGTAATTCTACTTCGGGTAAGAATTCTTGCTTATTTAACAATGAAATTATTTTATTTTTCATTAATGTTAATACTTTAAATGGAATACTTACTTTACTAGCTAAATTATCAATATTGAGTGTTTGTAAATCATATTCAGCACTTGATAAGCTTTTAAAACGTTTTTCAATAACGCCTGCATCAATGCCAACTTGTTCAGTAGCTGTTAATACTTGCTCTGAGTTAACCACAAAAGTTTGCTGTTCGCTACTAAGGCTTAGATTAATACCATCAGTAACACGTTCTGATATATCATTATGGGTAGACACTTTAATTGACAACGGCTGACCAACATCACCAGAAAATTCAAGGTTAAGCGGTATTTTATCAATGTTAAGGTGTTTAATTTTGTCAAAAACAGTTGCCGTTATTTGATCTTTTTCTTGATTAAGGCTTTGCTCAACTTCCTGAACTTGTACAACTGAAATGGTGTTGCTTGCATCGATACCATATGTTTTAAGTGCATGACTTTCAATCGCATGATTTTTTGAATTGTCGCGTGGATTTTCAATAAACATCGACTGGTTTAAGTCACCTCGTAAAAATGCATTTGAAAAATCACGATTAAACACTTTATATAAGCGTTCTCCATTTTGAGTTAATGCGCCTGTTTCAATAAAACCATCGATTTGTTTTCGGAAACTATCAACCACAGTATGAACATAACTTGCACCTTTAATACGCCCCTCTACTTTAAAGGAATGAACGCCAGCATCAATTAATGCAGGTAAATCAAAAAAGGCAGAATTGTCTTTGATATTTAATGGGAAATTATTACCTGACGCGGTCGTTTCATATTCTTCACGGCATGCTTGACTGCAGCGACCGCGGTTACCTGAGTTACCAACACTAGCGGAGGTTGAATAGCATAAACCTGAAAATGCCACACACAGCGAACCATGAACAAACACTTCGGTTAATACGCCATGTTTACGGCCGGCTTCAGCCATTGATGTAATTTCGCGTAAATTTAATTCTCTCGATAAATTTACTCGAGATGCCCCCAGTTTTTTCAGAAAAGGAATTTGCCCAACATTATGAGTGGTTAACTGCGTTGAAGCATGTATATCTAAACTCGGAAAGTACTTTCTCAGCACATAGCACAAGCCAATATCTTGCACTATTACGCCGTCTAACGTGGTATTAACCAACTTACTTAACAGTTTCGCTAGTGTTTTAAACTCTCGCTCTAAAATAACAATATTAAGCGTTAAAAATATCTGACACTGATACTGATGTGCTAGTCGAATAACCCCTACCAATTCTTCAAATGAAATATTAGACGCGCGATTGCGGGCATTAAATGTGTCTAAACCACAATAGACTGCATCAGCGCCAGCAATAATAGCGGCTTTTATCGCATCAACATCGCCACCAGGTGCCAATAATTCAATTTTAGGGTTCATGTATACAACTTATGTTATGTAATTAGCTTGCGCTTAAAAAGAGATGAATTTATTTTAAGGCTGCGATTTTACCCGTATATTGACTCGATGAATACCGCTAAAATAAACGCCTGATATTTATATTAACAATTTATACGAAACATCAGGTCTGATGATTTAACCTGAAGTAGGGATAATGAATGTACGTTTAACGCATATAAAACTCATACTTTGCAATATTTAGGTTATTTCTTCCTTAATACTAAGTGCAAGTTTACTACTACTGTTATATAACTACATAAGCAATACGATTTTTTATAATAAGCAATTGAAAAATATAACTTTATCTTTATTGGTCGTACATCCGTTATCCAGAACTCAGGTTACTTAGCTTATGCCGAATTCAGGTTATTTATTTTTTCTTAATTAGTTATGAGTGGAAGAAAGAATGAAACCGCTAATTGTTCTAAAAGGAAGTAAGTGGAATCGGTCATAAATAGCAAAAAGTAGTTATAGCTATTTACGATGGAGAGCTTAGCTTAAGAGTACTGCGCTTATTTTGTCTGTATCATCTGTTTAATTTCTCAGAGATAAAACATTGGGTCAAGCCTGATTTAATGGCATTGACCCAGTATAATTCAAAATAATGCGAAGTAATGTTTAGCCAAACACTTTTAAACGCTTTTCAATTGGTTCAAATGATTTATCACCGGCCGCTTGTTCAATACCACCAAATACCATTTGAGCAACTAAAGTCCAGTTTGAATCAACATCCCAAGTACTCGCAACTTTTTTATCAATCACTGGATTATAATGCTGAAGGTTAGCACCTATGTTTAAACTTGCTAGCCCTGTCCACACTGCGTATTGATGCATACCGCTGGCATGATCAGACCATGATGGAAATTTATCTGCATACATCGCAAATTGACTTTGCAAATGCTTAACAACACTATCGTCTTCAAAGAAGAGAACCGTGCCTGCACCGGCTTTAAAGCTATCAATTTTTTGCTTAGTCGGTACAAACTTTTCATCATCGTTTACGATATCTCGCAAGGTGTCTTCTGTAATTTGCCATAGTTTATGATGCTCTTGGCCAAATAATACAATAGCGCGCGACGATTGTGAGTTAAATGCTGATGGTGTATGTAAAATAGCGTGCTCTACTAATTTAACAACCTCTTCTTTTGCCACGGGTAATTGGCTATTTAAGCTATATATTGAACGACGCGTTTGCGCTACTTGTTGTAAAGTTTGTAGGTTTGACATATTCATGCTCCATGTTTTTGTTAGTTAATAATAAGCTGATATCTATCGTTTAAAATATAAACATCAACTAATTAAATGTTCTATTTCGGTTGTGTGTTACTGTCCAATCTTGTTGATGCGTGATCGGTATTATGCCGTATGGGTTAATCGCTAAATGACTCGCATAATAATGACACTTAATATGAGCCTCATTTACAGTTTTAGCAATGTTTGGGATTTGATATAGCTCTAACATATAATTGTAAATGTTCTCGTATTGCGCTATTAAATTCAAATTACATTTAAAATGCGTATGATAAACCCAATCAAATCGCACTAAAGTTACCCATAAACGCCAGTCTGCTTCAGTTATTTTATCACCAGCTAAATACCGTTGTTTTGACAGTTTTTCTTCAAGGTGTTCAAGTGCACTAAATAGCTCTTCTACGTTCCTATCGTAAGCGCCTTGCGTGGTTGCAAAGCCCGTTTTATAAACACCATTATTTATTTTGTGATATACCAATTCATTTACATGATCAATTGTTTCTCGTAATTCTTCAGGATAAAAATCGAGAGTATTACCAGTAATGTCGTTGAACGCACTGTTAAACATACGAATAATTTCAGAAGACTCATTATTTACAATAACTTTATCTTTTTTATCCCAAAGGATTGGCACACTATTCACACCACTATAATTAGGATCTTGTGCTACGTATTTCTCTGCAATAAAGTTATCACCATCTAAGTCATCACCCGTAGTTCCATAAAGCTTTGCAGACTCTTCATCATGCTGAAAACTCCAACCATTTTCGTGCATAATAGGGTGAACTACACTCACTGTAATTAAATCTTCTAAACCTTTTAATTGACGAAACACCAAAGTACGATGTGCCCAAGGACAGGCAAGTGACACATATAAATGGTATCGTCCTGCTTCGGCTTTGAAGCCGCTACGCCCGGATACACCAGCACTACCGTCTGGCGTAATCCAATTTCTAAACTGCGATTCTTTACGCTGATATTCACCATCTTTAATGCTGCTATTCCAACTATTTTTTACTGTTGTCATAAATAATTCTCCTTATTGATGTCTACTGCAGGCGTTCTATAAACTGAGTGTTAATGTTATTTTTTTGATTTTTTCATCTCAATAACAATAACGTGTGCATGATTACCTTTTAGCATGATCTTTAACCTTGTCGGCGTAGTTATCGCCAACGAATCTCTTTCATTAAGCGCTGGAAATCCATCTATATGCACACTACCTTCAACACAATTAATGTAAGCCTGTCGGCCTGCCTTTAATTCAAATTCGACTACGACTCTAGAATCTGTCAACTCTGATGCGTAAAAATTAACATCTGCATTTATATACAAAGGTGCCTTGTTTTTAGTATTTGCACGGCCAACAATATGCAATAGCTTATTTTCTCTATCCTTAAGCTCAAAGCCTTGCTGATTATAACGAGCATTGCCACCACGCTTTTGCGGTGTTATCCAAATTTGTAGCAGACGACACCACTGACTTTGTTTGTTCATTTCTGTATGCCATACGCCTGTACCAGATGATATAGCCTGAACATAACCTCGACCAATTGTTGCTTCTTTTTGCGTAACACTGTCCCAATGAGTTAACTTACCCTTAACTACATAACTGATAATTTCCATATTTTTGTGCTGATGTCGACCAAAACCACTATGAGGCTTAATTTCATCATCATTTAGTACACGTAATGCGCCAAACCCCATGCGTGTTGGGTCGTAATAGTTAGCAAACGAGAAATGAAAGCGAGTATTTGCCGGATGCATCTGACTACTAGGCAAATAATGCAACTGTGACGCGCTAATCTTTTGATGTGCACCATTCATAATAAATATAACCTTACACTGTCTATTAGCGCAGGCCAGTTAATTAGCTAGCCTACACATACATCTCGTTAAGCTAAACGCTTTGATAGTAAGTTATCTAGTGACAGCTTACCTGCTCCACTAAACATTAATGAAACAGATGCCGCCAATAAAGCAAGTCCAAATTCATAGCCGTTATTTGACATAAATAGGCCATTTTCAAAATGAACACTTAAAATTGCAACAACCATAGTTACACTAAGCATTAACGCTGCTGGACGTACTAGTAAACCTACTAATAGTGCTAAACCACCAAAAAACTCCGCACCGCCTGCTAATAAAGCCATGTAATAGCCTGGTTCTAAACCAATAGAAGCCATCCACTGACCTGTACCCTCTAGTCCGTAACCACCAAATAATCCAAATAATTTCTGTGCGCCATGGGCTATAAAAATTATTGCAATGGGTAATCTAAGGGCTAATGCTGAAACGCCAGCGTTATTTTAAACAATTTTTTTAATTAATGAAATACTCATAAAACCTCACCTAAAAGCTATTGATTAATTGATATAAATTAACTTATTGACGTTATTATACTCGAAGAAAGTAAAGAAGAATAACGATATAAACTGAACAATCCTTTCAAAAAATTTGACAGGTTTATAAATCTAGCAATGTTCACATAATAAAGAGATACCTAAAGAAAGGTTATTAAAGCCGGTAATATTTGCCTGACGAATGCCACTCAAGTAA
Source organism: Thalassotalea piscium (assembly GCF_030295935.1). Taxonomy (NCBI): domain Bacteria; kingdom Pseudomonadati; phylum Pseudomonadota; class Gammaproteobacteria; order Alteromonadales; family Colwelliaceae; genus Thalassotalea; species Thalassotalea piscium. The sequence continues at coordinate 669,426 of NZ_AP027362.1, read as the reverse complement.
GCTTATCGACGAAACACAATAAAACAGTATTACCAATAAAATGACATTACCTATATTGTATTCGTTAAGAAATTGTCCATATGCCATGCGCGCCCGAATCGCTATTTATCGGTCGTCAGTGCCTATTGAACTACGTGATATTGTATTAAAAAATAAACCTAAAGAAATGTTACTTGCTTCGCCTAAAGGTACAGTGCCTACTTTAGTACTTCCATCAGGAAAGGTGGTTGATGAAAGTTTAGACGTAATGCTATGGGCACTAAATACAAATGACCCATACGGTTTACTCGGCGCTAATAAAGAGCAACTACATAACATGCTAACTTTAATTCATCGGTTTGATCACGAATTTAAGCAAGCACTAGAGCAATATAAATGTGCCAAACGTTATCATGAAGCTAACATAGAACAATGCAGAGAGAAGTGTGAACTTTATATTCAAGAGATAGAGCAGCGACTAAACAAAGGCAATTACCTTATTAACACTGAAGAAAGTCTTGCAGATATTGCTATTTTACCTTTTATTCGCCAGTTTGCTCGTGTAGAACGTCAGTGGTATTTACAGTCGCCTTATCCCAACCTAAAAAAGTGGCTTAAACACTATTTACAAAGTGCGATGTTTACTAAGGTTATGGCTAAATATCCTTTATGGAAATTGAGTAGTGAGCCTGTTATATTTTCTGGCAGTAAATAAGTAAAAGCGAGCTGCGTTTAATAGCATAACATTGCTTATCAAGAATTAAGGCTAACTAGCACAGCCTGCTTAAATAGCGTGAATTTAGGTAAAATAGGTACTACATGAACAAGTTACTGACTTTCGTTTCTTCATTAATATTGCTGGCTGCCTGCACCAACAAAGACTTATACAATTTGGGGAAAGATTACCAAAAGAGCGACTGCATTGATAAAGCGCAAAACGAAGCGCAATACAATGAATGCCTTCTCAAAGAGCATAAAACTTACCAAGAATACAAAGATGCGCGCAAAAAAGTTATTAACCCATAACTTTCCAGTGGTTAACTAAAAACGAATATATCAGGCTTGAAAAGTTCAACACGCCCTAGTCACTTTATTTAAACATTAGAAAGTATTAGAAAGTATTAGAAAAAATTAATCAATTAGGTGTACTTCGTCAACCTGTGTATACGCACCATAAATTGATATTAACACCCAACATATTTCAAGACTAAATACTGGCCAATTTTCTTGCCTCCATAAAATAGGTAAAAGTGCACTTGCGGCAAAAGCATTAAGTAACAAGTAGCTAATACGGTTTAATTTTTTACTACAAAATAAAAAATATGAAAGACAAAAAACATAGCTAGAAGACCACCCTAAATAAGTAAAAAACGCGAGTGAATTAATGCCATGCTTGTATGCAATGTATGCTGACCAAGCCAGTATCAATATAAGCCCTAAATAGAAAGCACGCTTTGAAAAGGCGATTGTGCTCATATCAAACTTGATAATTAACAGTATCGAGATTAAAGCCCAAAAACCATTGATTACCACTGCCTGATAAGAAGAAATCAATAACGAGCTTGCAACTAAAGCAAGCGCAGCAATAAGGTTCCCTGTAAAATATATATTCGGCTTCCACTCTTTATTTACTGAGATATAGCCATGATTAACTAAATATAATATCGAGCCAAACCAACCTAATACAGCGACAATCATTGGATCTCTAAATGCATGTTTTTAATATAAAGCTCTTTGCCTACATGCGGCCCGTTTAACACCACAACTTTACTCAGATCAATCATACTTTTATATATTCGGTCTGTAGTTGATGGCCTTACAATTTTATCGCTCCAGTTTAAAATCAATACTTTAGTTCCTTGCGGAAGGGTGTAGTAATCAGTACTGCTATCTAATGATGTTTGCCCAACAATAGCAGGGTAGCCTTCTGCGGTGATAAGCCTTGCTATGTCTTTGGGTTTAAAACGAAGCACTGGTTTTGGTTTTAAACTGGTTATAGCTGACACCTGCGCTAATAACCGATTAACTTTGTTGATTAATTTTTTACCTTCAGCAGTATTTGGCGCTATAAGATGCAGTGTGTCATGCCCTTCTACTTTATCAATTTTCTTTATTAAAAGTGCTTGGTCACTGTAACTTGAATTAAGCATGGTGTTCATTACACTTTCGGTCATTGGCAAAAAATCAATTTCATTCTTAAATAAACTTTCTAATGCATCGCTTTCACTTGGAAAAACAATAGCATCAGTAAGGTAAGCATCTATAACTTGACCATAACTGTAGCCTGATACACGACCAAACTTATGACCGTTCAACGTTGAAAAGTTCAAATAGTCTTCTCGTTGCCGATTATAATAAATGCCACTTGTTACACTAAGCACGGGCTGTGAGTATAAAACGCGTTGCTCACGCTCTTTAGTTTTAAAGTATGGAAAAGCAGCTTCTTGTTTATTATTTGCCACTAACTCAAAAGCTAAATCATAGTTTTGATAACGCCAATTAATTATCTCTTTATCTTGGCTTAATACTTGTCTAAGTATATCTGCAGCTGTACCTAATGGTTTGTTTTCTGCATGTATATAAGGCGCCCATTGACTTGTAGAAACAGATACAGGCGCGGCCCAAGTAGGCAGTAATAAAGACATAGCAGCAGTAATAATTAGTAGCGATAACGCAGCAATATTTTTCATAATTAGTTTCGTTTTATATAGCGATAAACAACAATAAGAATAAGGGTCAAACAAAAGCCAAATGAAAACATGATATCTGCATCTATCTCAGCAATAATGCCTAAAAAGAATGAGCGTTTATTATCGTTGTAGTCAAGTGCTGGCCTACTCATCATTTCTCGGCTAAATTCAGTTAAATAAAGGGATAATTCAAAGACCGCGAAAAAACTTAACGTAACAAGTAATAGGTCTGTCATTACAGTGCTGCGCTCACGCTTTTTGTTATCTTCTTCTTGAAGTCGCGCGTTACATATTTCAATCATCCGCTCTGAATTTTCTACTAATTGGTTAAATTGCCAACCAGTTAAAATATCTTCTAACAGCACCCTATTAGGACGATTTAGGAATTTGATATTCTCAAAATAAGCAATTTGGTTAAGCCGACAAGCTGTACGGGTATCAGCAAGTACCTTGTCAATTTTATTTGTACTACCACGAGCATACGCAACTTCAATTGCACTACGTAAACCACTATTACAGTTTTCTTGAGAAACGTAATAATATTGGGATAGCACCATTATTTGTATTTGTGGATCAGCACCAACTCCTTTAGCATTTTTAACAACATAATTAAGCCAGGTCATAGAAAAGTTTATTTTACGAGAGATAATATCGGCGGCATCTTCTGGCCTACCTGTTTTCTTTAACCATGCAGTTAATATAGCCTGTATTTTTGGCTGCTCGAGCGACGTGTCATCAATAAGCATTGTTCGCGCAACCCACGTAACATTAGACGCAGGGGTTGTTTTAGAGAGCACAAAGTCATCAGAGAGAAATGATTTAAGTTGCTGTAAATCTTTACAAAAGTCATTAAAATTTAGTTCCACTTGGGCTTGCGCTAATTGCTGCACCTGCTCTTCAAGACCTAAAACAAGAGCATCAACAGATTCTCCTTCGATAGTTAAATCATCCATGTCTATTGTTAGTTCGACTTCAGCAATTGCGATATGGTTAGTAAAAACATGAAACATTACCTGGGTACTAGCCTGCTCTTTAGTTTCAGGCGACCAACACATTAAACGTACATCTTTTGAGTTTAACGCTGTTGACTGATACTGCCGTTTATCACTTTGTTGACCACCAAGGTGAAGTAACCTGCCCTTCCAATTAAGCAGGTTATGCTTATCATCGTAGTCTATATTAGTTGCTTTTAATGATTCGATAAATTGTGGCGCGAACTGATCCACACCTAGGTGCAAGCTCAACGGCGAATATATAGGCGCAATTGCACGGAACGTTATTTTAGAATTAGGCATAGCTATTAAAGTTTAACTGTTATAATTCAAACTTTAACAGTTATGCCAGCAAACTACTAACAATTTGCATACTAAATATATGTTTTAAATAGTTATATTACCTTCATCAGCATAAAAAACCTGACAAAAACAGTGCGAATATTATAAGTTTGCTTACAAAAAAACTCATTTTTAAAACAGATGACACGACCATAAAAACCCACTTAATATTACTGGCGTTACAGCGCGCTAAAAGCGTTATTGATTTTGACAAGGGAGTAACCATTCACTACAATCTATGCCTTGCCTAAAGCCACATAATTCTTGCTAAATAGGCAATTATTTACGTCAGTTGCTGTACAATATTAACAATTTAATTTTCTATTAAAAATAAAAGGTTGTTCCAATGGCTTTGCCAGATAAATTTATCTATTCAATGAATCGTGTCAGTAAAGTTGTGCCACCAAAACGCACAATTTTGAAAGACATTTCACTTTCTTTTTTCCCCGGTGCCAAAATTGGTGTTTTAGGTTTAAATGGTGCAGGTAAGTCAACACTTTTACGTATTATGGCTGGTGTTGATACCGAGTTTGAAGGTGAAGCACATGCATTAACCGGTACTAACATTGGTTACTTGCCACAAGAGCCGCAACTAGACGAAGAGAAAACAGTTCGTGAAGTTGTTGAAAGTGCGGTTTCAGTAGTAAAAGATGCAATGAAACGCCTTGATCAGGTTTACATGGAATATGCCGAAGAAGGTGCTGACTTCGATGCCTTAGCTAAAGAGCAAGGTCAATTAGAAGATATTATCAATAGTAACGATGGCCACAACATTGATAACGCATTAGAGCGCGCAGCAGATGCGCTTCGCTTGCCACCTTGGGATCAAAAAATTGCGGTACTTAGTGGTGGTGAGCGCCGCCGTGTTGCACTTTGTCATTTGCTTTTACAAAAACCAGACATGTTATTGTTAGATGAACCAACGAACCATTTAGATGCTGAATCTGTTGCTTGGTTAGAGCGTTTTTTACATGACTATAGTGGTACTGTTGTTGCTATTACCCATGATAGATATTTCTTAGACAACGTTGCTGGTTGGATCTTAGAACTAGACCGTGGCTACGGTATTCCTTGGGAAGGCAACTACTCATCTTGGTTAGAGCAAAAAGATGCACGCTTACAACAAGAGTCTAAAAGTGAAAGCGCTTTACAAAAAACCATTAAGCAAGAACTTGAATGGGTACGCCAAAACCCTAAAGCTCGCCAGTCTAAAAATAAAGCGCGTATGGCAAGGTTTGAAGAACTTAACAATCAAGAGCATCAAAAGCGTAATGAAACGAATGAGCTTTATATTCCACCAGGGCCTCGTTTAGGCGACAAAGTATTAGACGTAATAAACTTAACTAAATCGTTTGGCGACAGAGTATTAATAGACAAGTTAAGCTTTAGTGTTCCTAAGGGTGCGATTGTTGGTATTATCGGCGCTAACGGTGCCGGTAAGTCAACCTTATTTAAAATGCTATCTGGTGCTGAAAAGCCAGACTCAGGCACTATTGAATTAGGTGAAACCGTAAAAATAGCGAGTGTTGACCAGTTTAGAGATGATATGGATGACAAAAACACTGTCTATCAAGAAATTTCTCAAGGCCACGATATTCTTGAAATTGGTAATTATCAAATACCAAGTCGTGCATACTGTAGCCGTTTTAACTTTAAAGGTAACGATCAGCAAAAGTTTATAGGTGACTTATCAGGTGGTGAGCGTAATCGTGTTCATCTAGCGAAATTAGTACAAACCGGGGGTAACTTATTACTACTAGATGAGCCAACTAACGATCTTGATATTGAAACGCTTCGCGCACTTGAAGAGGCATTGCTAGAGTTTCCTGGTTGTGCCATGGTAATTTCACATGACCGTTGGTTTTTAGACCGTATTGCCACTCATATTCTCGACTATAGAGATGAAGGGCAAGTTAACTTCTTTGAAGGCAACTTTACTGATTATAACGAATGGTTGAAGAAAACACTTGGAGCCGCGGCTACTGAACCTCACCGCATTAAGTATAAGAAAATTATCAAGTAGTAAGTATTTACAATTTTAATTTTTAATAAAAGACACCTTAATTCAATTTTAACGGATTAAGGTGTCTTTTTTTATAAATACAGCTATGCTGAGTGTACCAGTAGTTAATTTATATTTGTATGATGGAAAATAGACGTCAATTTACTCGCATATTGTTTTCTATGGACGCTTCGTTAGAAGTAACAGATCAGCAATACGCTGTTAATATTCATGACATATCGCTAAATGGTGCTTTAGTTAGCCGTCCTAAAGCTGAGCAATCATTATTAAAATCACTAGGCGTACTGCGTTTTGCATTACCTGATAGTGACATTAATGTAGAAATGCATATCGCTATTGTTCATGAAGAAGGTGATGAAATTGGTTTACGTTGTAATGCCATTGATATTGACAGTGTAAGTCATTTGAAACGACTCATTGAACTCAATCTTGGTGATGAAAGTCAATTAAGTAAAGAACTATCGCAATTAACAAAAGCTATGTAAATTACTAAACTGGATCACTTCATTTAACTCTCGATAAGGACGATGTATGAATCACCTCGTTATCTCTTTTATTAGCCCTGACAAGCCGGGTTTAGTTGATAAACTCTCCCATACAATTAAGCAATACCAAGGTAATTGGCAAACTAGTAGCCTGCATCATTTATCTGGATTTTTTGCTGGCATTATTGAAGTTGCTGTTGATGAAGGGCAAACCGATGCACTAAAAAATGCACTTAATAACTTACCAAATTTTAATGTCACTATTGAAGTAGCCACAGCATTATCTCCCAAATCTCCTGCGAGTTTAGTACTTGAATTAACTGCAAATGATCGCCCTGGCATCATACAAGAAATTAGCTCTGTTATACATCAGCAAGGTGGAAACCTATTAAAGTTAGTAAGTAGTCAAGAGAGCGCCCCACACTCTGGGCAAGACTTATTTAAAGCTAAAGCGACTATAACAATTAATAAAGACGCTCTAGCACCTTTAGTTACACAAATTGAGAGTTTAGCTGATGATCTAATGGTTGATATATCCCATTAATAACATTTCAAATAAATGATAAAGCCAATATCTTGAATATGCAGATATTGGCTTTTTCAATTAATGAAACTGGTATAAACAGCCAATTACACAGCATTTATTGTTATAACGGGTTGTTCGGAACAATTATGTTGCTGTATTGTCCTCATATGCAAAATCCTTGTAGCGATACTTAGTAAACACACAACGCCTTAGTAGGTTTTTACCTCTTAGAAATGCTCGCATAATCAGTGGGATTGGCATTACACCTGTAAATTATATTTTTTATCCTTTATAGTTAAGCAATACCAATTGAAGCCTTACAGCAATTTCAATTCGTTTTTTGACAGATGTGCAATTAATTAGTTAGTATGCCTCACTGTTTATTTTTCTTGCCTCTCTCTTATTATGATAAGGATGTTTAAATGTTCATGGAAGTGTCAATTTCTATCGTTATTTTTAGTGTTTTTGCACTTATATTGTGGCGACTAAACAGCATAAAAAAGCCCCATAGAAATACTAATACTCGAGCCAATAATACCTCTGTTCAATATCGTGCCACCAAGTCAAATATTGCGCGAACAGACAATTCTTTAGCCTCAGAGTTTACAGAAAAAGTAACAAAAGAGTTTAACGTTGATGATGTAGAGTTACCTAAAGAATTTAACTCACTTGAATTAATAAAGACAGATATTAACAATAAAGAACAACAGCAAGTTATTGAAGAGATTTGTCGTGGTTTTCGCAAACCCCATCCGCTGTTGCTACCACTTACCCAAAAAGCGTTTGAACCTAACGAGTTATTTGATTTAATTAAATCTGACCCTCAAATCACGGCAAAAGTTCTTAACCGTGTTAACTCATCTGCTTTTGCTTTAAAGCAACCCATTACCAGTATTAACCATGCAATTATTTACTTAGGCATTGGCACAGTTAAAAATATCGCTATGCATTTTGCTGTAGAAAACGAGGTAAAGTTTGAAAGTAATATTCAACAAAATGCCTACCAAAAACTTTGGAGTGCAAGTTATTTAGCGAGTAGTTTAGGGTTATTATTCGCGAAAGAATTGCTACTTGATGACGCCTCTGATATTTCTACCCGTTGCCTATTAAACTATTTAGGTGACATGGCAATATTATCAACACATCCTGAGCTGGCACCGAGTTACAACGAGCAAAAAGCACTGTACCAACGCGTGAGTGATCATCAATCACAACTAAACATTAATACACAAATTATTGGTAGTAAGCTTGCACGTTACTGGCAATTACCTCGCACTTTAGTGCGCAGCATTGAGAACAACTTGTCATTTCTAGCTGCTACACCAGCCTCAGAGACTAATGATATAAATGAGAATGAGCAGGTTAAATACCAAGTATGTTATATTGCATGTCGATTAGCAGATTTAGCAGTTATTAATGAAAAAAGTTGCCTAGAAACCATCCGTTATGACCTTAATAAACAACTCGATTTTTATTATCTTTTTAAAAACGAACAACAGCCAAAAGTGAAACAACTGTTAAATTTGTTTCATGACATGAGTTTTAGTAAAAAAGTAAATAGCCTGTTATTGATAAACTAAGTTATTATTTCAGACGTTTGTTGTGAGTTCATCTAGCATAGTTAAAAAGTAGTTGAAAAACTTTCAACAACCCAATGGCAAGTAGATTAAGATTGAACATGTATGGACTCCAAATACCTAACTTAAATTGGTAGTAAGATCACCCCTCTCGCAGGAAAAGGAGTCCACACATTTAGTTTTTACGAAAAATCAAACCAAGTTGCTTTTACTTCGCTGTATTGGTCAAAAGCCATTAACGAATTATCTCTGCCACCAAAGCCTGATAACTTATAACCACCAAAAGGTGTAGTTATATCACCTTCTGAAAAACAGTTTACAGATACAGTGCCTGCTTTAAGTTGCTGAGAATACAAATGAGCTTTCTTTAAATCTCTAGTATATAAAGAAGCTTGCAAACCATAACAAGTGTCATTAGCTATAGCGATAGCTTCTTCATCAGACTCTGCTTCAATTAACCCGAACACCGGCCCGAAAATTTCCTCTTTAGCAATTGTCATATCAGGTGTTACTGAATCAAATATTGTTGGTTCAATAAATAAGCCATTATTAAGTTCAATAGCATTACCACCGAAAATCACTTTAGCTCCTTCTTTCTTGCCGATCTCAATATAACCAAGCACCTTATCGTATTGCTGGCGGTTAATAACCGAACCAAGCATATATTGAGGGTCTAACGGATCACCTGTTCTCCAGTCATCAAGCTTGGCAATGATCTTTTTAGTTAATTCAACTTTTAGGTCTTTGTGAATAATAATTCTCGAGTTCGCGGTACAGTTTTGCCCCATATTCCATAACCCTGCAGCAACAATATTTTCAGCAACAGAGTCTAAATTATCTGCGTCTGAAAGCACCACACTCGGACTTTTTCCACCACATTCAAGCACAACACGCTTAAGGTTACTGTCTGCAGAGTATTTTAAAAAGCGTCTTCCAGTTGCTGTTGAACCCGTAAAAGAAATTACTTGAACATCTTCGTGCAGCCCAAGCGGTTCACCCACATTAGGCCCTAGCCCCGGCAACACATTGAAAACGCCAGCAGGAATTCCAGCTTTAATAGCAAGCTCGGCCACTTTTAATGTCGTCATACTTGTTGATTCAGCTGGCTTGATAATCACTGAATTCCCCATCACTAATGCCGGGCCTAATTTCCAAGCAAGCATCATTAAAGGAAAATTCCAAGGCAGTACACAAGCTACAACTCCAACGGCTTCACGTCTGATAGTTGCTAAAGCATTGTTAGCCGTTGGTGAAATTTGGTCATACATTTTATCCGCAGCTTCTGCATACCATCTGATGCAACTGATCGTCTCTGGCAAATCAGTTTTAACGCATTCGTGGATTGGCTTACCTGCTTCTAATGTTTCTAGAACCGCCAATTCTAAAGCGTGCTCTTCAATTAAGTCAGCTAACTTTAATACTGCCGTTTTTCTCTCGGCAGGCGATAGTGCTGACCAAACACCACTTTCATAAACTGTTTTAGCATTAGCAACAGCAATATTAACGTCACTCGCATCACAAGAAGCAATTTCTGTTAGTACTTCACCCGTAGCTGGGTTTTCACTTGGCATTGTCTGTCCGCTTTGTGCATCAACAAACTGTCCATTAATAAATGCTTTATTTGGCAAAGTAATTTTCTTTGCTATTTCGCTATACTCTTGTTTAGTTAATAATTCAGACATGATTTATTTCCTATTATTCGTTAGCAAGCGCGGCAAGTTCAATTGACGCTTTAGTTACTACCTCTTTTACTTGCGCTTTCATTTCATCAGACATTTCTAGCATAGGTAAACGTACAGGCCCAGTCGTTAAACCTTGTAATTGAGCACCATATTTTACGCACTGAACAAACTTTCCGCTTTGCTCTAAAAATTCCATTACAGGCATGAAAGTTGCCATGTATTTTTGCCCTTTAACAAAGTCTTTTTCTTCTACGCAGGTTTGATAAAAAGAAACACATGCTTCTGGGAATATGTTTGCACAAGCACAAACCCAACTTTGAGCGCCCCACGCAAAAAATTCTAATACTTGATCTTCAGCGCCTGCACATAACGACACCTGCGGGTATTTTAATGCTAATTCATGGATGCGATTAACATCACCACTAGACTCTTTTATTGCGACAACATTTTTTCTATCGGCAACAAGTTCAAGAAACTCCGTACCCATCTCAACACCCGTACGCCCAGGGTAGTTATATAAAATAATGGCCAAATCCGCAGCTTCATCTATACGAATAATATGCTGTGCTAATTCTTCTTCGCTAGGCAATGAGTATGGTGGAGCAGCAACCAACATGCCTGAAGCACCTAATTCTTTTGCTGACTTTGCAAAACTATAAACTTCTGTAGCGATAACGTCATTTATACCTGCGATCCAAGGCACTCTGCCAGCAATGTAGTCATTGGCAAATTTAAATTGCTCTAAGCGTTCGGCTTTTGACATTGCGTAAAATTCACCCGTAGAGCCACCCACAACAATTCCATGTACACCAGCATTAATCTGCTTGTCTAATACCTTTTCCCATGCAGGATAATCAATTGTTCCATCTTCTTTAAAAGAAGTTAACACCGGTGTGTAGATGCCTTTCAATTTCATTTTTCATTTCTCTCTATGGTTAATTGAACCAATAAAATTTGGTTTGTCTTTAGTCATTTTTAGCGTTTAAGCTAATTTGTAGACAAAATAACACTATTGCATATTGTATGCAATAGTGTTTAATATTGTTTTTCATAAGTGTTACTCAGTTAAAACAAGCTAAGCAATTGTTTATAATATTAAATTTGTTTATTCTTAGAGTAAATTAACCATCAAAATTGATACATAGATCTAAGGCCTTAGCCTTTCACTTGATAATTTTTGTAATCGAAGCACTTGATCTTATGTTTATTGTTTTAAATGCTTATTAGCTGCAAAACCTAACTCGCATAACAGTCTTAGTACCTAAGTTATCCTTAGCAGCAAAAATCGACGTTTTTACCTCAGCCTAAACAATTACCTGAACTTTATATACAAGATTAAATTGCAATGCGCTGCTTCATTATCACGCCACTGACCACCAAATTGTACGCTAAATCAAACAAAGTTTTAGCTAAAGGATCTCGCAATCCCCCTAGACCATAACGTTCAAATTTGCACTCAACACCCTTGATAACGTATACAATATAAAGTATATATAATGAATTGATTCATTAATGCTCTGTATAAAACCTATAAAAGCCAAAAGGACATAATAATGCTTACAAAAAACAGATTTAATCTATCGACACTTTCCGTTGCGATGCTATCGGCAGCAGCAAGTTTTACAACTCCCAGCTATGCCGCTGACGCAAATATAGAAAAAATTATGGTTACCGGCTCACGTATCGCACGGGCTGAAGTAGCTTCTACATCGCCTGTCACTGTGGTAACTAAAGCTCAGCTTACTAATCTTGGCATTACAGATGTTAGCTCTGCTTTGCGCCGTTTACCTGCAATTACTGGTAATAGTGAAAATAACCAAAGTAGTAGAGGAAGCACTAATATTCAAACGGCAACACTACGTGGTATTGAAGCTACAAATACATTAGTTTTACTTAATGGTCGACGTATCGTTGGCTCTAATGAAGAAGGTTTAGTTGATCTTTCCTCTATCCCATTTGAAGCTATTTCACAAATCGAAGTATTAAAAGATGGCGCATCAGCTATTTATGGATCTGATGCTATTGCTGGTGTAATAAACATAATTACCCGCAAAAACTATGAAGGCTTTGAAGTAAATGCCCGTTATGGTCAAACGTCAAAAAGCGATGCTCAAGAGCGTAAACTTGGTTTAGTTATGGGGTTTAGTGGTGATAAAGGGAGCATGATGTTAGCAGCTTCCACCAGTAATAACGCAGGTTGGGAAGAAAAAGATCGCTATATGACGCGTGACGCTGATCAAGGCTATTTAGGTGGTGGCGATACAAGCTCCGGCACAACCCCATTCCCTCGCCTAACCGGCTTTGGTTTAGATCCAAATCAATCATGGACTATTTTAGATGCAGACAATCCTGACAATGTTTCCATTTTTGACTATAGCACCATGGGATACAACTACCGATCGGCACAGTCAGGTGCTAATGATAACAAGACTACCAGCGTATTTTTAACTGGTGATTATCAGCTTAATAATGACATAACTTTTTTCACTGAGCTATCATTTCATGATGGCTTTGTTCAAGGAAATGAAGCACCTCCTGGGGTTGATACTAGCTGGTATGGTGATAATGTTGACACACCAAATGCCTTTAAGCGTTATCCTGATGCAGAGGGTAATAATTTTGGTGTCGGGCCTAACCAAAAATACAACCCGTTTGGAATAGCTGGTAATGTTAGTCGCCGCTTTACTGAGTATGGTTCACGCCTCTATAAGTCTGATAATACAATCAATCGCTACACCCTTGGTTTACAAGGAAGTATTTTTGATGAATATGACTGGGAGTTAAGTTTCTCAAGTCAAACTGCTGAAATAATTAGACGTGGTGGCACCCAACCTTCTATAGCTATGATTGAGCGCGCTCTTTCAGATGAGTGTGAAACAGCAGCAGATCCAACATGTGTAGCATTAAACGTATTTGGGCCAGAAGGCTCTGTTACTTCACAGATGTTAGATTTTATTAATACTACGGCACCAGTAATAACAAATAAAAACGATTTAATGTTTATACAAGCCCATATTTCTGGCCCTATTATGGACTTACCTGCCGGCGTTCTCATGTTCTCAACTGGTATGGAGTATCGAGAAGACCAACTGTCTATGGAGGTAGACCAAGCACAACGAACGGCAACCTTTGATGTTTCTTGGGGCGAATCAAGAACCCCTGTTATTTCTCCCGTTCGTGAAATAACAGAATATTATTTAGAGTTAGCAATTCCGGTACTGGATAATTTAGAAGTTGAAACGGCGATTCGTTATAGCAACTATAGCGACATTAACAAAAGTACAACTAACCCTAAATTTGGATTAATGTACCAGCCATTTGACATGTTAAAGTTACGAACTACTTATAGCACGGGTTTCAGAGCTCCAACAATGGCGCAAATGTACCAAGGGCAAACATCAAGTATGAATACTAACTTGTATGATCCGTGTAATCCTGGAAATGATATTAATTTTAGCTCAAGTAAACCTGAATGCTTGGCTTTAGGGTTAGATCCAGCATTTAGCAATAATACTGTTCAAAGTAACGATATTATTGGTGGCGGTAATCCAAACCTAAAACCTGAAGAAGCAAACAACATGACGTTTGGCTTAGTTATTGAGCCAATAGAGAACTTATCGCTTACGCTCGATTACTTTAAAATTGAGCAAACAAATGTTGTATTTGCAAGTTCGCGATATGTTGTTGATCAGAACTTAGCTGGTAACCCTGCTTATGCTGATGCAGTAATACGAAGTAACAATGGTAAGGGTTATATTCAAACAATTTTTTCTCCTCAAAGCAATATTGCAGCCCGTAACTTAGCAGGGATTGACATTAATGCTCATTATTTATTAGACACCGATATTGGTCAGTGGCGCTTTAATATTGATACTACCTTTTTGAGTAAATTTGAAGTTCAAGACACGAGTGATACACCATTTAGAGATGTAGTGGGAACTTATGATGCTGCATTTGGAAGCCTTCCTGAGTATAAAACAACTATCCAGATTGATTGGTCAATGGGCAATTACCATGTGACCTGGGATGCTAACTACAACTCAAAAATTGAAGCATCACAAGATGATGTTATGTCAGCCTCTACGTTCCATAATATGCAAGCTGGTTATTTCATGGAAAGTATTGGAACCGATATTCACTTTGGTATTCAAAATGTATTCGATAAAGAGCCTCCATACTTAAAAGCTAATGGTAACTCTACTGATGATAGTCTTTATTCATTCAGAGGTAGATTTTTCTACATGGGTGTGAAAAAAGAATTTTAACTGGGGTCTTTTGACTTTTCAGTTTATAGCTCAGTTGCACTTGAATAAAGTGTCAATCGCGGCGCTTAATGTCATATTTGGTTGTTCCAAATGCAGATTAAGCAACAAAGAGCAACGCTTTGTAAAGGCAAGCCAAAGGGCCATGGCTATTTTTCAACCTAACTAGGTTAAAAATAGCCATACTATAAAGCCTAGTATGGCTATTGATAGATGGAGTACGCACTATGAGCACTAGAATAAATTTACTGGTAATTTTTATACTAATTATAAACTTACCAAGCTATGCAACAAATATAGACAAATCACTTTATCGTACACCGAATGCTGACAACCTGTTATACCTAGAACTAGATGTTGGTCTTATTATTATAGAAATGAACCCTTTATTTGCTCCAAAGCATGTCGCTCAAATAAAAAAACTGGTACGCAATGATTTTTATAATGGGTTAACCTTTTATCGAGTAATCGATGGTTTTGTGGCACAAGCGGGAACAAGTATTGATGAAGATAATGGCCATTTAGATTTTGAAATAAAAAACAAGTCATTACAATTACCCATTGAGTCGAGGATAGCTAATACAGTAAACAAACCATTTACCCTAGTGCAGTCCCCAGATATGTTTGCTGCCAAAACAGGTTTTATCGAAGGATTTACTGTAGCTAAAAATAGCGAAGACTCACTTACTTGGTTAACCCATTGCCCAGGTGTAATTGGTATGTCTCGTAATAACGCCCCTAATACTGCAACTACCGATTTTTATATTGTTATAGGTCAGGCGCCGAGGTATTTAGATAGTATTATGTCTGTATTTGGTCGCGTCATTTATGGTATGGATAACGTGCAACGTATTAAGCGGGTTAATGCTAAACACAATGGGAATTTTATCAATCTTAGCGAAGGTACAACAATTAAAAACATAAGCGTAGCAAGCGATCTACCAAAAGATAAACAGCTCAACATTGTCGTAGAACGAACTAATACAACTAGATTTAGAAAAAAATTATCTCAAAGGCGGATGAGAGCAGATCCTTTTTTCTATGAAAAGCCGCCCCAGGTCCTAGATATATGTCAGGTTCCAGTTGAAACAATAATATTGTAAGCCATAATCAGTATATAAATTTTATGAAAACAAACTACTTAAAGCTTGTTATGTGCTGCTATTAAAGTTGCTTTGTTGTAGGCTTTCATCATTAACAAAGATGCACTTAAAAGATAACTTTAACTGTTAGGGGTCTTCTAAAAAATGTTGCCTTACGCGATGTAAGGCAACTGAATAGAATTTATCTGATTTGAGGTTAGCTGCTAAGTATTAGATTACAAACTGAAACCTAATTTTCTAAACTCTTTTTCTACCACTGAACGAGACAATGGGATATAGCCGTCTTTCTCAACAATTTTTTGACCTGACTTTGATAATATCATCTTCAAAAACTCAGCTTCCATTGGCGCTAAAGGCTTATTTGGATGTTTATTTACATACACATATAAATAACGAGACAACGGGTATTTATTAGAAATAGCATTTTCCATTGTAGCCTCAACAAAGTCATTACCTTTTTTCGCTAAAGCTAACGCCCTAACACCTGATGTTTTGTAACCAATTCCAGAATAACCAATACCATTAAGTGACGCAGAAACTGACTGTACAACCGATGCAGAGCCTGGTTGCTCATTTACACTGTTTTTAAAGTCGCCTTTACATAGCGCCTTACTTTTAAAATAACCGTATGTTCCAGAAACTGAGTTACGACCGTATAATTGAATATCTTTACCGCTCCACTCTCCTGTTAGCCCTAAGTCACCCCAACGGTCAATATCTTCTACTAATCCACATTTACGATTATTTGAAAAAATAGCATCAACTTGGTCGATCCGTAAGCCTTTAATTGGGTTATCTTTATGCACAAAAACAGCAAGCGCATCAATGGCCACTCTAACAGCTGTAGGTTTATAGCCATAACGTTTCTCAAAAGCTTCTATCTCTCGCGATTTCATTTTACGACTCATTGGCCCTAAATTTGAAGTAGCTTCTGTTAGTGCTGGCGGTGCAGTAGACGAACCTGCCGCTTGAATTTGAACATTTACATTAGGGTAAGTACGCTTAAATTCTTCTGCCCAGAAAGTCATCATATTCGCTAAAGTATCTGATCCTACCGACGATACATTGCCAGACACGCCACTTACTTTTTCATATTTTGGCAAATTTTTATCAACGGCAGCCGCCGATAAGCTGATCATACTTGTTAAACTTATAACGCTTAATACACGCTTCAAACTCATAACTTTCTCCAATAAGAGTTGTAATAGCTTTGCCACTTGTTAAAAGTTAACGGGTTAATGGCATTGCTTTAAATGATTTGTGAACACTATAAAAACTTTATATGACAATTATATTTAAACTTTGTGACACTTGTATGACAGGAACTTAAAGGGTGAAATTAAAGAATATTCTCACGTTCAAACACTACAAAAAATTCACTCCCTTTACCGAATTGACTGTTAATTGATAAAGACGCGTTGTGATGATTAAGCACATGTTTAACAATCGCTAAACCTAGCCCTGAGCCACCTGTATCACGAGAACGTGATTTATCTACTCGAAAAAAGCGTTCAGTTAAGCGGTTAATATCTTCGGGTCTGATCCCTGCCCCATTATCTTTCACTGAAAACTTTGCTTTATTACCTTCAATTTGCCAAGAAATACTCACTTCACCATTATTTGCAGTATACGCAATTGCATTGGCAATTAAGTTTGAGAAAGCACTTTTTAGTTCACTTTCAACCCCTTTTATTTTTAGCGTTTCATCGATATCAGCTAAAATTTTGTGTTGTTTATCTTGATTAAGCCACTGCGCATCATCGATCAACCCATACAGTAATTTAGGTACGTCAACACTGTGCTTTTCTTCATCATCAGCTTGTATTTCAACACGAGACAGAATTAATAACTGCTCAACCAAACGGTCCATTCGAGTGACTTGTCCTTCTATAGTGGCAAATGCTTTTTTCCACTGGGGATCAAGGCTATGTTCGGTCAACTGAACCATCTCAACATAGCCACGCACAACAGTAAGGGGAGTTTTTAATTCATGAGAAACGTTAGCAACAAAGTCACGCCGCATTTCTTCTAAGCGATAAATTTTACTCACATCTCTTGCAAGCATTAATATTTGCTCAGAGCCGTATGGCATTAGCCTTAACTCTATCCTTAGCTCGTTATTGTGCGGCGATGGGATCAAACAAGGGTGTTCAAAGCTATTGGTCTCTAAGTATTGAGTAAACTCAGGAAAGCGTAATAAATTATCAATGCGTTGCCCAACATCACTTGGCCAACGTATACCAAGAATATGCTGTGCTTTTTTATTACCCCATAAAATAGTTAATTCATTTGAAAGTACAAGTGCAGCATCAGGAAGTGCTTCAGCACCATCCCTAAACTGCCTTATCGTATCATTTAATTGTTTTAATTTTTGGCGGTGCTGTTTCTTTTGTCGATAAAGACCATCATAAATTCGCCCCCAAACCCCCTTAGCTTGTGGAGGAAATATCGCATTACTGTGCCAAAGCCAGCGTGTTAAAGTAAGTAAGTGATGATAATGCCATACAAGAAAACCAAAAGCGCATAAACCTAACATTAATAAGGCTGCATCAAACAAATAACCAATAAAGCCCGAAAGCAAAAATGCAATAACAAGCTTAGATAATATTTCTTTTACTGATAATCGAAAGTGCATATTACGCGGTTAACCTAAACGTGTATTGATGGCTGAAAATTAGCGTGTGTAGAGCTAACGGCTAAATATATCATAACGCTCCACTCAAAACCGAAATTGACAAGTTATTTTCCAGTAAAACGATAACCTGCGCCACGTACCGTTTGAATAAAGTCTTCGTGTCCTTCCCCTGAAATAGCCTTACGCAAACGCCTGATATGCACATCTACTGTACGGTCTTCAACATACACATTTGTGCCCCAAACGTTATCAAGCAGTTGTTCTCGACTATAAACTCGTTCTGTATGAGACATAAAAAAATGCAATAATTTAAACTCTTTTGGCCCCAAATTTAAGCTTCGATCATTTATTGAAACTCTATGGGCTACAGGGTCAAGTCTCATTCCATGAAACTCAATTGACTCTTCTAAGGCGGTTGGTGATACACGACGAATAACCGCTTTAATACGAGCAATTAATTCTTTGGGTGAAAATGGTTTAGTAACATAGTCATCAACACCTACGTCAAACCCTTTAACTTTGTCTTCTTCATCTGCTCTTGCTGTAAGCATAATAATGGGGATATTGCGCGTATATTCATTTTGCTTAATAGTTTTTGCTAGCTTTATGCCGGTGCCTCCTGGCAACATCCAATCTAATAAAATTAATTCGGGATAAGGTTCAATAATTTTGTCTTGAGCTTGCCCATAATCTTCCGCTTCAACAACATCAAAGCCATTCTGCTCTAAGACAAAGGTGATCATTTCTCGAATTGGCGCTTCATCCTCAACCACCAAAATTTTTATACTCATGCTAACTTCCTGATTATTGACTACCGATACACGAGTGCACATTGTGGTCATTTTTTATGACAATTTTATGACATCTATTAAAAATTATTTATGATACATCAAAATATGACAAATAAGTGATCAGCGCATGGGGCTCTGCCTTGAACATATTACAGATGGCTGTACGTGCTCACATAGAAAGCAAAATTGTTACTAAGGCACTACACGCTCTAAATAAAAAAAGCGGCAACTTGCCGCTATATCGCACTAGAATTTGTAATCGATACCTAAACCAAGATAATCTTGATCTGAGTTGCTGTCCATATCATAGGTAGTATAAAAGCTATAAAGTTTGGTACTTTTAGATAAAGTATAGTCTGCACCAATACTAATGCCTGAGTTATCATCTCCGCCATCATGATCAGCAGCTTGTAATTGGCCTTTAAATGTCCAGTTATACATACCATATTTCGCAGAGACTAAATAACCTGTCATTTCAGCACTACCATCTACTTTCTCTTGTGATTGTGCCATTGCTCCTAAAGTAAATCCTGCTACTTTCCCTTGAATTGTTGCTCGCACTGCATCGTAGCCTTTCATCTCAGAATCTATCGCGATGGCAGCATAAACATTCGCTTTTTTCAGGTTTTTGTCACCATAAGAAACGGCAACAGAATAAGCATCGTCTTTATCAAGGCTATCTTCTAAAACATAAGTAAAGGCAAGCTGTACACCAGAAAAGCTCGGTGACTTATAAGTGATGCTATCACTCATACGATTTTCACCTTTCCATAACACTTTAATATCACCATTTAGGTCATTAAATAGATCAATTTTACCTTGAGCTTGTTTAAATACAGTGTCATTTTTTCCAAATAAAACCTGACCAAAGCTTCCTTCTAACCCTATATACTGGTTACGTTGGCTAAATGTATCACCATCTCCATCAAGATCGACCTGAAATTCGGCCTGATAAATGACTTCTAATTCATTTGATAAAGTATGCGTACCTTTAAAACCTATACGTGATGCGTTACTTTTCATCTCAGAGTATGAGCCCTGTCCATCATCAGAAGATTGAACAGACACATTAGCTTTGCCATAAAATGAGACATCAGCAGCTGCTACATTTAATGATAAAGCTGAAAGTATTGCTGTACTAATTATTCTTTTTGAGCGTTTCATTATTATTCCCTTGTTAACTAGTGTTTTTGATTCTGCGCATTTTGCCAAGCATTCATGACAATTTTATGACAAATACATTTTAACGTTCATGATTATAAAAATGTGTTGTTGCCTATTTAGGAAAAATACCGATGATGTTACTAGGAGCTGTTGAACTTTCAGTTTATAGCTCTGATGCACTTGAATAAGGTGTCAATCGCGGTGCTTAATGTAATATCTGGTTGCTCCAAATGCGCATTAAGCAACAAAGAGTGACGCTTTTTTCAAGCCCCCAAAGAGCTATGGCTATTTTTTCAACCTAACTACGTTAAAATGGTTAAGGTTTAATAACCGCATCACACTATTTTCGTCTTGTTATCTTAAAAAGTAGCCTATAGCAGAGCCTAAAAAGAAAGATCAACAGCCCCTAAATCTAAACTATTAAGTATTATAGCTAACTATCACCTTTTGTTATAATTTTACTGAGTGATCCAAGCTCGAAGTAAGCGATACAGCTCAATGCCAACTTTTATTTTGCCTATCAACGGTTAATAGCTAACATTTAAATGAGTAACTTTTATTGAATTATAAAAATTGATTAAACGGCATAAATAAAAGCAAACACCTCATACATAAAACCATTATAAAACATAAAGTTAAAAACCTTAACCACATACGTCTTTACGCACTCAAACTAAATAATTCATTGTTATTTAAAAAATAACTTTTATCGTGAGATAAAAACGATAGAATCAAAGTACGTCAATTACACAAAGAATGGTTCAATGAAGGTAACAAGTCTCTCTCGTACACTCTTAACTCGCGTATTATCCTTTTATTTTGTCCTAACATTTCTTGTCACCTGTGTTCAAATTGGCGCTGAGTATTTTAATACAAAAGAACATATTAAAAGAGAGTTATTAACAATCGAAAGAACTTTTAGTAGCAGCTTAACTCGGGCAGTATGGGAGCTAAATACTCAGCAAGCTGTAGATATTGCTCAAGGGTTAGTTGATATACCAATGATTAAAGGTATACGTGTCACTGATGAAAATAATCAGGTAATAACCCAATTAGGAGAAGTTAGTAATTCAACAAAATACCAGCTAAAAAATGAAGATGACGGGTATCTCAATATTAATTCAAGCTCTGATGGTTTATTTGGACATAATTTTTCTTTAATTTTTGAATTTTCAGGCCGTACAACCAAAGTTGGATCAGTCACGTTACTGTCGAGTAATCAGGTGATTTTTGACCGTATTGAAGTAGGTATATATTTCTTAATTGGTAACGCAATGGTTAAAACTGCTGCCCTAGTTTTATTATTCACTATCGCCTTTAATAAATTGTTAACCAACCCGCTTAACGAACTTACTGAACAAATGAATCAATTTGATGTTGATGATCCTGAAGCCTCAAAGTTACATATTATCAACTACGACCATAATGAATTAAGTATCTTACAAGACTCATATAACAACCTAATAACTGAACTTGCACGGCATAAAGAAAAGCTTGCCGATGCTCAGTACGAAGTTATGTCAACAAACGACAAACTTGATGAACAAAACTTAATATTAGAACAAGAAGTTGCTCGTAAAACATCTTCACTTAGCACCACGATGTTAAAAATGGAAACGCAGCAACGAGAACTAATAGAGCAACAAACGCAATTAAAAGCCGAGAATTCCCGTAGAAGCAAAACAGAAGCAACATTAATGCAAACAAATAATGAATTAAAAAGCTCTATTGCTGAATTAAATAAAGCACAAGTTCGTTTATTAGAAGCAGAAAAAATGGCTATTTTAGGTGGGCTTTCTGCTGAAGTAACACATGAAGTTAATACACCCATTGGTGTTTCAATTACGTCAACGACCTATTTAGCTGATTTATTGAGTGAGTTAAAGCGCGATGTAGAAGAAAACAAGCTTAGTAAAAGAGGCCTAGAGGGTTTTGTTGAAAAAGCAGAACAAAGCATAGAGTTACAACTTAATAATTTAAATAGAGCTTCTGAATTAATTTCTAGCTATAAGCAAGTCGCTGTTGATCAAACTAATGATAAAATACGCAAAATTGACTTGTGTAAATATACCCGTGAAGTAGTAAATTCGTTAACACCAAAAATCAAAAAAACTAACCACGTTATTAATATAAATTGTCCTCAAAGTGTTGAAGTATATTGCCAGGCAGGAGCCATCTCTCAAATATTTACTAACCTGATTGTCAATTCACTTACCCATGGTTTAGACAAGACAGTTAACGGTGAAATAAATATCGATATATCGAAACAAAATGATACCGTCCATATTCATTATTCTGATAATGGCATTGGAGTCTCTGAAGAACAATTAGGTTACTTATTTGAGCCTTTCTATACTACTAAGAGTAATCAAGGAGGTACTGGCTTGGGTACTCATATTGTGCATGGTTTAGTGGTAGACACCCTTAATGGAACAATATCGGCATCATCACCAGAAGGGCAAGGTTTACACTTTGATATTCGTTTTGACAACATGCAGTAAGCTTGTCTGAATATTACCCTTTTAGGGTGATCATAAACGCTAATTACGTTAATATAGCGACCCTTTTGTATTGTCGCCCTTAAACTATGGGCAAAGGATTATTTTCATGTGGTTCAAGAACCTATACTTTTTTGCCTTTACACGCCCTTTTGAATGGTCTGAACAAGATTTAGAAAAAAACCTATCTGAGCATTTATTCACTCCTTGTGGATCAACCGAAATGTCACATTTTGGTTGGGTTAATGCTTTAGGTAAACATGGCAGCACTACGGTACATGCCGTTAATGGCAATTATTTATTATGTGCCCGCAAAGAAGAAAAAATTCTTCCCGCACCTGTCATTAAAGACATGATCGAAGAAAAAATGGCACATTTAGAAAATGAGCAAGGCCGCTCTGCCACAAAAAAAGAAAAAGAACAGTTTAAAGAAGATATTATCTTTGAACTACTACCTCGCGCATTTTCTCGGGTAACCGATACGCATGCTTATATTAACCCTGAAGAAAATATTATTGTGGTTAATACTAGTAGTAGAGGAAAAGCTGAAGACTTTTTAGCCTTATTACGAAAAGTATTAGGAACATTACCTGTAACAAGCTTATCACCAGAACGCGCACCTGATGAAATAATGACAGACTGGCTAACAGAACAGAGTTTAACTGAACCTTTCCAATTAGGTATGGAAGCTGAATTTCATGCATTAGGTGACGATGGTGCAGTGGTTAGAGTAAAAAACCAAGACTTAACAAGTGACGAAATAAAAGCACACTTAGATGCTGATAAGTTTGTTGTTAAAACAGCATTAGAATGGGACGATGCTATCTCGTTTATCTTGTGTGATGATCTAGCAATAAAACGCTTAAAGTTTTTTGAAGTATTGCATGAACAAAATGAAGATATCGACAAAGATGATATGACTGCTCGTCTTGATGCTGACTTTGCTTTAATGGCGGGTGAATTAAACCGATTAATTAAAGATCTGTTAGCGCAGTTCTCACTTAAATCAACTGATTGTTTAGAGAGCTAATTAGCATTTATTTTACAAACGAATATTTGCTAATAATTTACATAGCAATTATTAGCAAAGCCCACTTAACGCTTATTACAACAAAGCGACAAGTATAGAACAACAAAGGCCTGATCTAAATTCTTCTAGCTCAGGCCTTTAACTTAACCTACCACCTGTTACCAAGTGATTGTATATAAAGCAATTTCATTTATTAGACGATCTACTTTATAAGTAGAATAAACTGTGAAATGTTAACTGAACATCGCTTTAACATTTGTTACCAGTTCTAGAAACTCCGGTGAATCCATAAAGGTAACATCAGGTATTATTCCTTTATTTACATAACTTTTAAGTAATACCTCCTTGGTTGATTCATTTTTAAAAACATTATGAAATATCGCGCCTGCACGGATAAAATCAAGATAATGAACTTCATTGGGCAATACCGTTAAATTGCTCCAGTTTTTTACTAATTCAGTAAACTCTTCGCTAAATCCCCACGCTTGAGTAACTTCTGCACCAATATCACTCGACAACTTAACAATAGCTTGCTGTAAAAATGTTGGATTTGCGAAAACATCTGGATGGTTTTCAGCTTCAGTCAGAATGGGTAAAATGCCAATATTATGCACTAAGGCCGCTAAAGTAAGGGTGTCTAATGTAAGTGAAGTACGTTTATTCTCTTGTAGATAAAATGTCATTAGTGCAATAGCAACCGAAGATACATCAACCGTTTTACTCCAAGATTTCTTTAAGTACATGGTGACAATTTCATTTTCTGACACAAAAACCTGCTCTAGTGCCATCGCTGTTGCGATACTTTTAATTTGTCTTAGCCCTATACGAGTGACCGCTTGATTAACAGTTTCTACTTTTACACTACGACCCAGTATTGCACTGTTTGCCACTTTTAACATTCCCATAGATAAAGCGGCATCATGGCCGATAATATCGCTCATACTATTGAGGTTGATATCGGGATCATCGGCAGCCTCTCTAACTTTTAATGCTATTTCAGGCAAGGTGGGCAATACCAATGCTTCTTGCTTTATTTTTTCAACCAATATTGTGTAAAGCGCGTTTTCTGTTCCCATATTAATACCTAACTTATTAAATTATCTTACTTAAAAAATAGCACATATATTTTAGAAATATATTTTTATATTGCTAAAACTATAAAACGTTCAACTATTTATAAAATATATACATTAATACTACTTAGGCAATACTCATATTGGTGTTTTATTCACTAATTACATTAACTTTGATCTGGTTACCTTTTCTGTAATTCTCTTTTGTTATAATTGCCTATCTTATTACCATTAACTAATAGTTATATTATGTTTAAGCCAGAATTGTTATCTCCAGCAGGGAGTCTAAAAAATATGCGTTATGCGTTTGCTTACGGAGCTGACGCCGTTTACGCTGGCCAACCTCGTTATTCATTAAGGGTTAGAAATAATGAATTTACCTTAGATAACATTAAAATTGGCATTGACGAAGCACATAGCTTAGGCAAAAAGTTTTACTTAGTGAATAACATTGCCCCACACAACAGTAAACTAAGAACCTTTATTAAAGACATAACCCCTATTATTGAAATGAAGCCTGACGCCTTAATTATGTCAGATCCGGGCTTAATTATGATGGTACGTGAACAATTTCCAGATATGTCTATACATTTGTCAGTACAAGCAAATGCCGTTAATTGGTCTACGGTAAAATTTTGGTATCAACAAGGTGTTGAGCGTGTCATTCTTTCACGAGAACTCTCACTTGATGAAATTGAAGAAATTCGTTTCCGATGTCCGGAAATGGAGTTAGAAGTATTTGTTCACGGCGCGCTTTGTATGGCATATTCTGGCCGTTGTTTACTCTCTGGTTACATAAATAAGCGAGACCCTAACCAAGGTACATGCACCAATGCTTGTCGTTGGAAGTATGACACTCATGAAGCAACAGAAACAGAAACTGGAGATGTAGTAGCCACTAAACCAATCGAAATTTATACCCCAGAGGCTGGTCCTGTCGATGATATCGTGTTATTGCAAGAACAAGGTCGCCCTGGTGAATATATGCCTGCGTTTGAAGACGAACACGGCACCTATATTATGAACTCCAAAGACTTACGTGCAGTAGAGCATGTAGAGCGCTTAGTGAAAATGGGTGTACATTCATTAAAAATCGAGGGTCGTACAAAGTCATTTTATTATTGCGCCAGAACAGCTCAAATTTATAACCAAGCTATTTTAGATGCTATTGCAGATAAACCATTTAACCCTAAGCTCAATAATGACCTTGAACATTTAGCCCATCGTGGTTACACCGAGGGTTTCTTAAAGCGTCACCGCCCTAGTGATACACAAAATTACGATTATGGTTACTCAAAAAGTGATACTCAACAATTTGTTGGTGAAGTTATAGGTCGTAATGAAGACAGCCAATTAATTGAAATAGAAGTAAAAAACAAGTTTCTCACTGGAGATAGTTTAGAGTTAATGACACCTAACGGGAATATCAGTTTCTTGCTTGAGTATATGGAAAACACCAAAGGTGAGGATATTAATGACGCCAAAGGCTCTGGTCATAAAGTCTTCATCAAGCTTGAGACATCGCTTGATCTTAAATTTGGCATTATCATGCGTTATTTAGAAGAAGGTGGTACTACCCGCCACCCTTTTGCCCAAAACCAAGAAAGCCAAATCGATTCAAAGTAATTTGTATACCTTCATATTATTGGCCTATTGTGCTGATAATAAACAAGTTAGCGTTTATTATCAGCACAAGTAAGTACTTAGCCTAAATTCGGATAAGCTAAGTACCCCAAAACTTCGGTTTTTATGCGTATCTTCGTTGCCTGCATGGACGTAAGTACTTGGTTTTACCTGGAACTAAAAAACCGTTAATTTGCTACTAATAGCTAGCTATTAGGTACACAAATCAGCCTTGATTCACACAAAAATTATAGCATTGGTAGTAAACTTGCACTCAGGAAGAAATAATCTAAAATATTGCAAAGTATTACTATTATATGCGTTAAACGCACATCAATTCTCCGAGTTCAGGTTACTGACTTCAAACTTACTAACTATGTGATCAGTTTTACTGTCTAAACCAACACACAGCAGATAATAATTGTGCTTTATTTAACGAATAAATAGTTTATACACTAGCTTATGAACTAACTTACCATAAGGAGGAAATAACTGTTTTGCTACACTGATCCTGCCGCGTGCAAATACCGCCTTTGCATGAGAGAAGGTTTTAAACCCTTCAATACCATGGTAACTTCCCATGCCTGAAGCACCAACACCGCCAAAGGGAAGATCTTCCACACCTACATGCATAGCTGTGTCATTAATACACACACCACCTGAATGGGTTTCTTTTAATAACCTGTTTTGAAAAGCATTATTAAAGCTACAAATATAGAGTGCTAAAGGCCGTTCTCGTGCATTTACATAAGCGATAGCTTGTTCTATTGAGTCATATTCAATAATAGGTAATAAAGGACCAAAAATTTCTTCCTGCATTACTTTCATCTCATCACTAACATTTAGCAACAGGGTTAATGGCAATTGTCGTGTTTTAATACACCCTGTATCGGATGATAATGACTTAATTGTTGCTCCTTTAGCTTTAGCGTCGTCAACTAACCCCTTTAAACGAGCATGTTGTCCTTCATTAACAACACTTGTGTAATCAAGGTTATTTTTAATAGTAGGAAACATAGTGGCAAAGGTATTAGCTAATATATTACTTAACTCCTGGGCTTTACCTTGTGGACATAGAATATAATCTGGTGCGACACATGTTTGTCCACTGTTTAAAGTTTTCCCCATAATTAAGCGGTCTACAGCGGTAGTTAATGGGATTTCATCGTCGATAATCACTGGTGACTTTCCCCCTAACTCAAGTGTTACGGGCACTAAATTATCAGCGGCGGCTTTCATCACCATTTTGCCAACGGCTGTTGAACCAGTAAAAAATAGATGATCAAAGGGTAGAGCTGAAAACTGTGCTGCAACCTTGGCGTCTCCCTCAATAATAGAGACGCAATTATCATCAAAATATTGAGGGATTAACCGTGCAAGTAATGCACTGGTTTTAGGTGTAAACTCAGACATTTTTATCATTGCTCTATTACCTGCAGCTAAAGCAGTAGTAAGAGGACCAAGTGATAAAAATACTGGATAATTCCAAGGGACCATAATACCAATAACACCCAAGGGTTGGTATTCTACACGAGCACTTGCAGGTTGAAATAACATCCCAACATGACGCTTTTCAGGCTTCATCCATTGCTTTAAACGACTCATACTATAATTAATACCTGCAACAGTCGTTAAAATATCTCCTAGTTTAGAATCATCGGAAGAGCGATTTCCAAAGTCATCACTCATCGCATTAATTAAGTCAGCTTGATTATCTAACATTAACGACTTAAGTGCCTGCAAATGAGTCAGTCTTTGTTGGTAGCTAGGATACGGCATAATAGAAAAAGCCGCTTTATGTTCATTCAATAGTTGATGTAATTGTGCTTGACTATCCATTTGGCTCATTTCTCGCCTCTTATTATTATTGAGAACACTCTTAAATTAAATTTATTGTACATTAGTTCGATTAAAATAAAACCCATACAAATTATCATTCACTGCCAAACTTTAGCAGGGTAACAATCATTATTTTATTGATAATAGGCTTTAAACTTAATCATTGATATAATTGATCCTAATTTTTATAACATTCGCTTTCATAAGTGAATTAACTCATCAAATATTCTTTCTTGGAATTGCATTTATGGCCTTAAAAATTTTATCTGCTTGTATTAATTGCGATATGTGTGATCCAGAATGTCCCAACGAGGCGATCTCTTTAGGTGAAGAAATTTATGAAATTGATGCTGAAAAGTGTACAGAATGTATTGGACATTACGATAAACCTACCTGTGTCAGCGTGTGTCCTATCGATTGTATAATTAATGATCCTGACAATATCGAAACTGAAGATAAACTACTTGCCAAATTTTTTAAAATGCATGGCTGAAGCCATAAAATTAATAGGTAATACCGTTAAGTTTAAAGCACTCGCCATCCGTGGGAGTACTTTTGAAATCTAGAGCGCGCTGGTCTTCGAGTGCAAGTTTTGTACTAATTAAACATAGTTTAATTGAGGCGTAGCGAGTAAAGTGTAGATATTCTACATAAATTAGCTAGACAGCTTCCGCGTCCTACTCACGCTCTAGTTTTACTTATAACCATCAAAGTACGTTGCTACACGGTCTGGCCAATCTGGCGAGTTAATTCGCTGCAATAATGAAGCATTAATCAATTCACGTATTTTACTTTCGTCTGGTAGCGCAAAAACATAATCTTGGCGCACAAGTGTAATAGGCAGCACTTGTAATTTACCGCTAAATTCTTGATTAATGGTCCATCGCAATAACGGCGCATCATAAACAACGGCATCAACTTTACCATCAGCTAATTGCTTTAACGCTAAATTCAGTGTGCTTTCTTGAGTATATTTAAGTTTTCTATTTTTAAGCCAACTTGCACTGGTACTACCGGTTACACTGGCTATATTCATACTAGCAAGATCATTAGCATTTCTAAGTTTACTATTTAGCTGCCCTATCGTAAGTGCACTGGTAATCGATGCAGTGAAAAAAGACACAATGATAAGTGCCGTTAGCATCCAAACCACGCCTATTAATCGCCCTGCTACTGTTTTAGGTGCTACATCACCATAGCCCACAGTTGTCATTGTGACTATAGCCCACCAAAATCCTGAGAAGAGCCCATTTGCTCTACTACCACCAAATTGATCTGGGTTATCTTTGTGCTCAAATAACCAAGCGATAAAACCAACAAAGAGCAACAACAGTACAAGCATGCTTATCACCTTTAAAAACGCTGGTGAAGCTAACGCTGTAAGTACTGCCAACCAACCAGAAGACCATTCACTACGAACAGCAACAGATAAGCCAGAGCTTGTTATTGTATGAGTAAAATCCATACGATGAGCGCGCTCTGACGTTGCAGTTATTGCCCCTAGGCCAACATCTATTTCACCTCGCGTGGTTGCATCTAAAAGCCCTTCTAAATCGTACTCTTTAAAGCGATATTCCCAACCTTGCTCGTCGGCAATTTCTTTCCAAAGATCAATAGCTAAGCCGCTGTATGATACCCCATCTGCTTTAGCAAAAGGCGGCGCTGTCTTAACACCAATAACTAAAGTTTTTGCTGCTGAAGTTTTATTTAAGTTTTGAACGGGTTCAGCTTCAGTAACACTCTGTGCATTAGCTAAGATAGTGATACATAATAAACATAATGTGAGTAGGCTACGCTGCCATAGAGGTTTAATTATTGATCTATTTATCATGCGGTTGTCTCATTTTACATCATTTGGATAGTATTTTATAAACATGTTAACGTAATCTTATCATCCTTGCACTTTTGAATGATTTAATTAAATCAATACAAAATTATTTGCCTGTAAGTAAATAATAGCAGTTTCATTAATTAAGTGATTTATTTTATACGCAGTGAAAACGGTCAAATACAAGGTATTTATTTTCATAACTAGTTGTTCAGGGCAATTATGCTCCAGCATTGCCCACATAAGCTACATCCTTGTAGCGATAATTATAAAATAAATAACGCACTAGTTGACTATTTTAGCCAGTAGAAATGATCATATAGTTAGTGAGATTGGTATATTACCAAGATGTGCCAAACTTAGTGTCATATACGTTATCGACAACATAAATTAAGGAATGTATTTTTATGAGTATTTCTGCCTCAAACCCTAGTCAGCACAATAAAGCTAGCCAAAGTGCGCTTTGGGGAAAGCAAACACAACTGTCTTTAAAATACTTTGATATTGGTAGCCATCGCTTTTCGATAGATTTTATACATGCATATATTAGTATTAAACGAGCATGTGCACAGGTTAATAACAACGAAGGCCTTTTGAGTGAAGATAACAGGAATGCAATACAGCTTGCCTGCGATAAATTAGGGATAGAAGACTATACAAAGCAGTTCCCACTGAGTGTATGGCAAACAGGCTCAGGCACTCAAACCAATATGAATGTTAATGAAGTCGTTGCCTCCATAGCCAATACTATAAAAGAAACATCGGAAAGCACCCAAGACAACTCTCAACAGTTAAGTGAAAAAGTCCATCCCAATGATCATGTAAATTTATCACAGTCGTCTAATGATACGTTTCCAAGTGCCATGCATATTGTAGTCGCCTTATTAACTCGTGATAAATTACTCAACTCTCTTAGTCACTTAAGTAAAATTCTGGATGATAAGCAACAAGAACTGACCAAAGAGTTTACTGTTGGCCGTACACATCTGATGGATGCGTTACCTGTACCAGCTAGCTCAATATTCTCAGGTTATTTGGCACAACTATCGCTTGCAAAGTCTGCAATAGAAGACAGTTTGGTAGCAGTTTATCAACTAGCTATTGGTGGCACCGCTGTTGGTGGTGGTGATAATGCGCCACCTCAATTTGGTGAAAAAGTTGCTGCATTGTTAGCCGAGCAATACCAGCTTCCATTTGTAGCAAACGATAACGCTTATGCAGCAGTTTCAGGCGAAGATGCTTCTTTACGTTATAGTAGTGCTTTAAAACAGCTTGCCAGCGTTTTATTTAAAATTGCTAATGACTTTCGGCTACTTGGTAGTGGACCACGTTGTGGCTTTAATGAGTGGTTATTACCAGCAAATGAGCCCGGTAGCTCAATAATGCCGGGTAAAGTTAACCCGACACAATGCGAAGCCCTTAGCATGGTGTGCTTGCAGGTATTCGGTAACGATTTAACTGTATCGTTAGCCGCATCAAATGGTCAACTTCAGCTTAATACTTACCGACCAGTGATTATTCATAATTTAATGGAAAGTATTGAATTGTTAACTGATGCTATGCATTCGTTTGCTGATAATTGCATTGCAGGTCTATCGCTTAATCACGCACAGATCAAAACTAATATGCAACAAAACCTTTCAATAATTACGGTTCTTGCACCAACATTAGGCTATGACGTAGCAACTCAAATTGTGCATGAAGCAAACAATAACAACACATCATTAGCGCAAGCAGCACAAACGCTTGGGTTATATAGTTGCGAAGAGTTCGATGCGCTGTTGACAACACACCTTAACAATAAACGTTAACAGTACAAGTTATACTAGGGGAGGTGAACTTTGCGGTACATTTTTACAGTGATTTATTTGGTGTTTATACAAGGCTGAACTTATGTAATGGGTTGTTCCCCATAAATAAGTGAAAACGCCGTAGAAAAACCAAAGAAGCGCTGTACTACGGATACGTTTAAACATGATTTACTTTTCGCTGTCTAAACGGAACAGTTACTTAGCGTAAGCAGGGCACGGAAGCTGTCTAGCTCATTTATGTAGAATAACTAACCTTAGCTCGGCTTAAGAGATAAGTTAATGCCCGGAAATTGCTAGACTTGTGATTGTAGCAACTCACTAGCTTGATAGTTTTTCTTAATACAAGGCAAATTCATTAAGAATAGTTATTTTATTTAACACAGAAGTAAGGAAAAATAGGTGCTAGAGAGCTATTTATTATCCCGAGTTGAGGTTAACTACACTATGTTCGCTACGCCTCAATTAAATCACGTTTAATGCGTACGAAATTTGTACTTAAAAGATCAACACGCCCTAGCATGTAGTGATTATTTGCGTCGTTTTATCGCTAAGTAAACACCTGAGCAAACAAAGAAGACTGGCAATAAACTAATAAACAACCACAGTACTTTTATTGGCCAGCCCAAAAACTCCCCAATATGGAATTTATACCTAAAATTCCATACTTGGGTGGTTAATGAGGCTTTACTCGCATTAAATATGGCTAATGACTCGCCAGTATAAGGATTTGCCCAACTCCAACTATTACCATGACTTTCAATGGGCATTTTCATCCGTAATGCCAATGGTTGATCGTCTGCTTTCGGTAAATATATACGATAAACTTCACCAGAAGTTAGTGCTAACCTTGCTTGTTGATACGCTTTATCTAATTGATATGAAGTGCTAGCGGGTTTTACTTTTTCTTGGTAGCTGTGTTGTTCAACATCACCATGAGTGAGCCATTCAACTACCCTCATTGTTGGTATTTTCCAATGAAACGTCATGCCTGAAAACGCGATTAACAGTAGTGGGATACAGAGAATGATCCCTAATGTACCATGTAGTTGTTGTAACCATACTCTACCTTTTGCACGCCAACGTACATTTAAACGCTTTAACCGATGTTTGGGTTTTAGCCAAAGGTAACAACCTACTAACACCTCTAGTATTAATACTAACGAGGTGATAGACATTAATACTTTAAGTGGTGTTTTATTTTCACCATCGCGAAAAAGCAGCCATCGGTGCCAAGCCATGGTAAAACCATAAAAAGTGTCGTAATAATTATGAATAAGTAGTATTTTTCCATTGTATGGATTGATGTTTAAGTAACGTTCATCAGCTAATTTAACTTGCCAGCTCTGAGTAGGATGTTCAGCGCGTTCAATAGTATGTATTTTTTCTTTACTCGCTTGCTCTATCTTAGTTACTAGCACACTTAGAGGTAGGAAATCATCATTTTTTAGTACATGATCTTCACTCACTAACCAATATTGAGGATGAATAAACGCTTGAATATCTTTAGCATAAAGCATTAAGGCACCTGATACACTTAAACTTATTAAAAATAGACCACTGAGCAAAGCCAAAACTAAATGAATACGGCGAAACCACTTTTTCAACAATTTTTACCTCAAAGAGTTAATTGGTAATGATATAGAATATTAGCGAATGCAGCACTAAGACTGCATTACACCAAAGTTTAAATTAGTTGACGATATACTCACAGTTAGAAGTGATAATTCACACCTAAATTCACCGTTGTACCTAGGCCTTTTACGTTATAACCGCTGTAGGTATAGCCTTGAGATTTAGCTGGGTAATAATCTTTATTTAATAGGTTCTCAACCCCTATAAATGCAGACCATCCGTCATTGAACTGATATTGGCCGCTAATATTAAGTACATTATAAGCATCTATATTACCTAAATCGCCAATATAGCTACCATCGACAGGCTCAAATTTATGCCGATCTCCTACATATAAATATGCAATTGATATACGACTATTTTCTATAGGGCGCCAATTTATATTCATTACACCTTTAGGAGGGCTTATTTGTTTTATGCCAAGAAAGACATTGTTTTCCTTATCTTTCCCCTCAACCCAAGAAAAAGAAGCACTAATGTCTAATGTCTCATTTACGTTATATACTACAAGCGCCTCGTAGCCATAAATTTCTTGAGGAGCACGCACTGGCATATAAACACCTGTATTTGGATCATATTTATTTGTTGTTCCAAGTTCAGAAGTACTTCGGTACGCTGAAAATTCAAATCTAATGTCATCGGAGGCTGAATTAAAACCAATTTCATAGTTATCAATAATAGAAGCTTCGGTTTGAATATCTGCGATATCTGTTACTGTGGCAGTGCGAAGTAGTCGGCCAATATCTGAAATATCTGCGCCTTGTGAGTAACTCACAAAAGGTTGAAATAGTTCGCTAAGGTTATAACGAATAGCAAAGTTATAGGTAGTAGCACGATAGTTTAATGTGTCACCTGTCACATCAACAGGGATTGAACATAATGTTGCAGTTTTACACAGTTTCAATGTGCGATAATCATTAACGTCTAAGTCAATATCTTCACGCCTAATTCCCGCTTTAATGATAAAGTCATCATTAATCACCCATTTACTTTGTATAAAACCAGCGATGTTGTCCATGTCCATTTCTGGTACCCAGACACGACCATCAACTAATGGCTGGGAAGTAATATCATTCAGTACATCAAGGCCATAGATAAAGGTAGCTTCTACATTATCAAATTCAAATTGACTATTTAACGTTGCGCGTAAACCTGTTTTATCTGATTTAATTACTGATTGGCCTCCAGAGTAACCTTCGCCTTGGTTCGCTAGGGTTGGAGAGTAAAAGAAAATATTTTCTACTTTTTGTGTGTATGCATCGATCACCAATTGTGTATTGGCAAATAATGCCTCATCAGTATATTTCAGCATTAAGTTTTTATTGTTTGGCCCCTGAGGCTCACCTAACGCACCAGATCCATTTGGAGCCTTTACAGCATATGTTTTGATACCTGTATTTACACTCCCTACAACATCAACCAAATCACTTTTCTGCTCAGACTGATAGTAGTTATAAACTAATTGTAACGATTTATCATCATCAATTTGGTAGCCTAGTTTAGTAAAGTAATTTTGCATCGTTGCGTCAGATAAACCATATTTCAGACCAAGTACATCGCCCTCTGCATCACGTTGCACGCCATTTTCTTCATAACTAACCGTAGCCACATAGCTCAATTTATCTACTTGACCATTTATTGCTGCCTCTACACGCTGTCCTGCACTATCATCAAGCTTAACTGCACTAAAACGTGTTGATAAACCAAGTTTTCCTTCAAATGCTGAGTCACTATTTGGACGCTTAGTGATATAATTAATTATTCCACCCGCAGCGCCATTACCATAAATAGAGGTTGCACCTTTTATCACTTCAATACGCTCTAGAGAGTTAGGATCAATTGTTCTGATACCTAAAGCGCCGTTTCGTAATGGTGTTGATTGAGGTACGCCATCGATCATAACAAGTGGTGAACGCCCACGTAGAGTTTGCCCTGAATTACTTGATGTACCTGTACTTGGAGCTAAACCTGGGACTAATCTGGATAGGAGTGTTTGTAGCTCCGGAGAGACTTTTAAATGTTGTTCTATTTGCTTTCGATTAATTACTGTTACTGACGATGGCACTTCGTCAATCCGTTCGACGACCCGACTACCTGTTACTACAATTCTTTCAATATCATCAACTGTTGGTGTGTTATTATCCGCATAAGCGGTAACATGCACGCCTTGAACAATTAACAAAGCAAGCATATTTAGCTTGATTCTACTCATTTGCACTCCAAAAAATTATAAAGGGATAAAAAGAAACCGAATCTTAATGAAAATGATTACTATTTACAATAATGAATTGAAATAATTTTTAAGAGTAGTTAACCTGAGCTCAGGATAATAGATGTGTGCAAATAAAGAAAAAGTAATATTTTACAATACTTTAAATTATTTCTTCACAAGTTCTATGTGAATTTTTACTACCAATGCTATGTGTTTTGTGCGAATCAAGGATGATTTATGTACCTAATAGTCGGCTATTAGTAGCAAATTAACGGTTTTTTAGTTCTTGACAAAAACCAAGCGTCTACGTCCATGCAGACAACGCAGATACGCGCAAAAATCCTAGCTTTGTTGTACTTAGCTTACCCCGAATTCAGGTTAGGTAATAAGCTAAGCAATCGAAACTTTATGAGTTAAGTGGTTAACCTTATCCGCCAGATAAAATAGCCAAAACAAAGCATTAATGATCATAACTAATCGTTATGAACATTATATAAAAACTCCCTTGTTAATTTTTTAGCCTGTATAAATGAGCAACTAGATAGTAAGGTTGATCTAAAAAACTACCTAATACATTATGAGTCTGGCAGTTCATAATTACGTTAGCAATTAG
Source organism: Thalassotalea piscium (assembly GCF_030295935.1). Lineage (NCBI taxonomy): Bacteria > Pseudomonadati > Pseudomonadota > Gammaproteobacteria > Alteromonadales > Colwelliaceae > Thalassotalea > Thalassotalea piscium. Next base: position 633,016 of record NZ_AP027362.1, on the reverse strand, counting down.
CTAAGTACATTGGCACTTAATGTAATGAATACACTACCCTGATTAAAAGTAGAAATAACGCTGCACTCAATTATTAATTACTCACTTCACGCCAGTAAATCACTCGGTCGTTACCTCTGAATAATCCAAACGTTGCAACTGCACTAGGGTTTTGGTTATGCAAACCACTGTTATTCCAGTCGTACTTGAGCCAATCAAAAGTGTCGTACTCAACGCCAATTTGCCCTTGGTTACCCGCACCTGTTGCGTCTAATTCTATTTTTTTAGTTTTACCATTAACAAAACTGCCTGTCCCCCCTAACGCACTAGTAAGCGTTGGATTTAAACTAATATTACTCAGTAAAACTTTACTTGCATCATAGTTAACACAGTTATTATTGTCGGTAACAATAAAGTTTGCCCCATCAAAATGCTCTATTTGCATAGGTTGTGGAATGGTTGACGTTTCAGGGCCATAGCTGTTTTCCAGTAGTAACCGTCCAAAGCGAATTTCAACGCCAGTTGGCGATGCATCAACAATATCGATAGAACTTACGCCTTCAGGATCAGCAAAAGCTGCTGTTGAGATTTTCAAATTTGAAGTAAATGGTGCCACTTTGGCATTTGCTGAACGATTATAGAAAAAGTTGTCGCTGTCAGATAATTGGTAATGCAATACACCTTTTGGAAGTGCTACCACATTAGGTAATACCGTTAAATCGTTTTGGCTTAAAGTTCCTGTCGTTATATTTGCAGTTACAGGCAATTTATTTGTATCAACCCCAATTGCAAATTCATCAAAAGTAGGCTCTGTAATGTTTATATCTGTGCTACTAAGCTTCATATAATCATTAGCGCTCCCCTGACTATCTTCAAAGTAGTTTTGCGTAATAACCCCTTGTTTGTTGTAAGCTGTAATTTCAAATACAGGATTAGCAAGGTAAGAAATGGCTCCAATGCTCTGCGTAGCTTCATCTGTTTGTCCGCTATAGGCAAAGGTTGTTCCTGTATTACATGTTGCTAAAAACGAGCCATTTTCAACAACTGTTGATTCAAAGTGATCAGGAATAAAGCGACCAATATTAATTGCTGTAGAGGGAATAACTATCCCCTCATTACCATAGTTTCTGTCTTGCACCTCAAGATTAACTAATCCAACTTCTGAATACTGTGCAGCGCCATAAGTTGATACACCTGCGCTAAAGTTACTTAAGGTTACATCGGTAAAAATAGGCGTAGTACTTGTCGCTAAGGTTGGTCCTGCTGCATAACTCAACTCGCCGTTAACACTACTCGCTAGTGTGGGACCTGTTCGTTCGAGTTTAAATTGTATTTGTCCTGGTGAATAATTTGGGGTTATTACTGAAGGGTTAGCGGCATTATATGCCGACACGGTTAAGATAAAATCGTCACCCGCTTTGTGGGTTGGCGTTGCCGTTGCCGTTGATCCATTTAATGCCACAGTACCTGATTTTGCCGTAACAATCAGCTCAGCAGGGCTTACCCAAAAAGAATTGTTACTACTACCGACTAGTGACACGCCCGCAACATCATAAGCCGCATGTAAACGAATGCGTCCTGCATCGTGATAGACAGGTGCTGGGATAGTGGCAATACTATCAGCGCCAAAATTTAAGGTAGTACTGGTACTACTTGGATATTTAGCAATAGTATTACCATTAACACTAAAACTTAGGCCACCAGCACCGCCAGGATTCACATTTTCCTGTGATAAATCAATCGCTTGATTACCAGTAAATAAGCCTGTGCAAACACCGTTAGTATTTTCAACTGCTTGAATTTTTAACGTATCATTAAATACCGCGCCTGATGTTTGATTGGGTATTACGCTGCTATTTCCAGCACCATAAAGAAATTTAAACCCTGCATCACTAAACACGATATCACAACTTGTACCACTACCGTCGTCGCACACTACAGGGTCTGAAGCTGCTATCGTTGCATTAGCAATAGAAAGTGTCAGGGTTTCAACATTGGTATGATTAAAGCTAATTGCTGTGCTACCAATAAAGGTTGGCGCACTAATCAACGCACCGTCAGCAAGCAATTCAAGACTAACAACTTCAGTGCTTAAGTTTGAGCAACTGCTATCTGTACATGCTTTAACTGTTAGTGTTTCTGATTCACATGTGAGTCCTTGGCCATCATGGCTAATTTCATAATGATGAATAATAGGTACATTACATGGATGACGTTCAGCCATTATATCCATAATCTGTGTTGTATTTAATGCGCCTTGGTAGACCCTAACCTCGTCGAGCAAGCCATAAAAATTATACCCAGAAGAGTTAGCAACACCGCCTACTCTCATCTGTGAATTAACAAAGGCTCGTGCATTATTAGGCGTACCAAAACGTTGAGTTAATACTTGCTCAACACCATCAATATACATTCGATTATCAGTAACGCTACCATTGGTAAATTCAACAGCAATATGGTGCCAGCCATTAGCAAGGCCAGCACTTGTAGTGCCATAAATGTCTGTATTAAAGGTATTGAAACCGATACTACCGTTTCTTATCCAAATATCGTGAAAGTTCCAACCCAATGGCATAACATTGTCGGTACCATCCCAGTTCATCCAAAATGTGACTGTAGTTTTAACACCCGCAGTTGAGGTGTCTAAAGGTAAGCCCGTAACTTCAATTGAGCCATTGGTTTGACTAGCATAACTGCATGTACCAGGGTTACCTGTTAACGCTGGTGAGGTATTTATTGGGGTAGAATTATTATTGACTTGCCCATGGTAGCCATTGCCAGTTTCATCAATAACTTCTCCTGCGGTACCGTCCCAATTAGATTCTTCAAAACGAAACTCTAACAGTGGAGTGGGTGGTACAGGGCAGATGCGGCTACTACCATCATAATTGTTACCCGCATTTTGGTGATTATAAATAGTGGTAATTTGAGAGCTAGGAAGCGCAGAGTTAAATATAATAAGCTCGTCAAGGAGGCCATCCCAGGCCTGACTTGCATCGAAACCACCACCTAAAGTATCTTGTTCCTGCCCAACAATTAAAGCTCCAGGCGCGATTGATAATGCACCACTGCTGCTAGTATTTCCACATTGAACAAGTGCACCATCAACATAGTAACATTGAAGCGCCCCCTCACGCGTCCAAACTAAATGATGCCAGTCGTTATCTGCAATAGCACCATTATTTAAGTCAACTTTTGAGCCCTTAACATGTGGACTAAAGTTATTGTTTCCTGAAAAGAACATGATCATTTCATTATATTGTCCAACATTTGCACCAGACAATATGGTTGCTGTGTTAATGCCATTAGTTTTGGCCCACACAGATATAGAAAAGTCGTTTAGCCCGTCTGCAGCCGTACTTGCAAGACTTAAGTAGTCGCTAGTTCCAGTAGCTGTAAAGTCGCCTGCAGAACATATTTTACCACTAGAAGAAGTACTCATACCAACTGACACACCGTGGTGTAGATTTCCTGAGCTATCAAACACTACGCTTGTATTCAAATCCCAAAACAACTCGTCAAATCGATATTCAGCTACTGGTGGCGATGGGCATGGGTGCCTCTCTGCCATAATAGTATTTACTTGAGCAGTCGTTAGCGCAGCTTGATATACACGGACCTCGTCAATTTGTCCGTGAAATCCATAACGACCATCTCTTGACCATCCCCCAATGCGTAACTCACTATTCACATAAGCATTAGTATTGTTAGGTGAACCACGGCGCTGAGCAAGTACTTGCTCAACGCCATCAATATACATTTTATTACTGGTAACACTCCCATTGGTAAATTCAACAGCAACATGGTGCCAGCCGTTAGCTAACCCAGCACTAGAAATACCATAAATATCTCCAGCTCCGGTGTTAAATCCCATAAACCCATCAAATATCCATATATCATGCAGGTACCACCCAACCGGCATAACATTGTCGGTACCATCCCAGTTCATCCAAAATGTCACTGTCGTTTTAACGCCATTAGTTGAAGTGTCTAAAGGTAAGCCTGTAGCTGCTATTGAACCACTTGTTTGGCTAGCATAGCCACAAGAACCAGGGTTACCACTTAACGCAGGGGAAGAAAGTGCAGGGATTGAATTTCGATTGACTTGTGCATGATAGCCATTGCCGGTTTCATCAATAATTTCATCGGCGTTACCATTCCATACTAACTCTTCGAAGCGATACTCCAATAAAGGTAAGGGGCTTGAACAGTTTCCAAACTTTACTTTGTCACTAATTGCACCGTCGCGTAATATTTCATAACCTGCTGGCGCGTAATTTGTGCGTATATCATTTGCAATAGAAATTTCTAAATAGTCGCCGCCACCACGCTCAAAGAAAATTGCGGAAATATCAAAAACAGAATCCTGAGTTAAAGTAAAAGAGCCCCCTGTATTAGAGTTCCCTGTAGGAGTTTCAAATCTTAACTCATTACTGCTACCAGCAGTTGAACCACCAAACTTATTAAAGGCTACAGCATCCCCTGAAACTGTATCCATGACAAAGCTAAAGCCATCATCACTTTCAACAAAAATGGTATAATCCCCTGCAGCTAGTGTTATGGTACCTGACGTATGCACTAAAAAGTCAGAGCCAGTTACGCCATTGTTAACGCCTGGATAAGGTAAAGTGCCTGAAAAATCGTGCGCAGCACCACCAAAGTCAATGCGGTCGACGGTGCTATTACCACTTGCTGCAACATTATATGTTACACCATCAATGAATCCTGTCGCAGGTGAGCCTGCAGCCAACCAAGCGGCGTGAATATTGAGTGCTTCTGTGGTGTTATTTATTTGAGTATTACTGCCAATGTTATCGATTTTTATACCGACAGCATCGAGCGTACCTGAGCAAGAGTTAGGCGCTGATAGCACAACACCAGAAAATAGAAGCGCCAGAAAAGTAACAAAAATTTTCAATGTTAAAAGCTTTCTCATAAAACCACTAGACTTAACATAATATACTTCATGATAGATCCTAAAATTATAAAAATATACTCCAAATAGACAGCTTAACAACAGAGTATTACTGAAATGCTAGCTACTGTAGCGCTCTAGGCTAACTATATATTGAGATTAAGTTAAAATTATTAACAGTAGTACTTTAATATTACTAGGGCGTGTTGATCTTTGCTGTACATTTTTTCAGCGATTTATTTGGTGTTTATACAAGGCTGAACTTATGTAGTGGGGTTGTTCCCCTAAATAAGTGAAAACGCCGTAGAAAAACCAAAGAGGCGCTGTCCTACGGATACGTTTAAACATGACTTATTTTTCATTCTAGCTCTAGCTCATTTATGTAGAATGACTACACTTTACTCGCTACGTCTCAATTAAATTATGTTTAATTCGTACAAAATTTGTACTCAAAAGATCAACACGCCCTAAGTATAGATTAGTTTAGTTTTCTAAATATGGAGGAAAATATGAACAAGAAAAGTTTATTGTACTGATTAAAAAAATGTTTAGATCAACACTGCTAGGTAATGCAGTAGTTGATACTTTTAGCCAGTATCAACAATTACTAGTGAGTGGAATTGGTATTATTCAGACTGATCAGAATCTGCCCATTGCATTCTTTCTATACGCGCTTGTTCCTCTTCAAAGGCCGCTTTAATTTCTTCTATAACATTATCAACATCAGCAGCATTAGTGTTTTCTTTAAACTTACCTGTTAATTGTGTTTCAGGGGTTAATTCACCTTTTTCATATAATGCCCACATTTCATCGGCATAACGGGTGTTTAAAAGCTCTGGCGCATACTGGCTGTAATAAGTTGTCATATTCATAACATCGCGCACTAACATAGCTTTAGCATTATTGTTTGCTGAAGCATCAACAGCTTGCGGTAAATCTATAATGACAGGGCCATATTCATCCACCAGCACATTAAACTCAGACAAGTCGCCATGGACAATACCAGCGCAAAGCATGCGCATGATATAAACCATCATAACGTCGTGATCTTCAATTGCTTGCTCAGCTGACATAGAAATATCATTCAAGCGAGGAGAGACATCACCGTTTTCATCGGTGATCAATTCCATCAATAGCACACCATCAAAACAACCAAATGGTTCAGGCACTCTTACCCCTGCAACAGCAAGCTTATACAGTGCGTCAACCTCTGCATTTTGCCAAGCATCCTCTTGTTGAGAGCGCCCAAATTTAGAGCCTTTCTCCATAGCACGAGCACGGCGACTATTTCTACTTTTACGACCTTCTTGATACTGTGCCGCTTTTTTAAAGCTGCGTTTATTCGCTTCTTTATATACTTTGGCGCAACGAATGGTGTCACCCGTTCGAACCGTATATACAGTGGCTTCTTTCCCGCTCATTAACTGAGAAAGCACTTCATCAACAAGCCCGTCATCAACTAAAGGTTGAATACGCTTAGGTACCTTCATTGCGTGTTCAACTGTAATTTAAAAAAACAATTATTTAACTTTACAACCAATTTTACTTCCTAGCCTCTCGCTTAAAAAAACTCTAAGGGTTAACAATGAGTTTATGGATTTACTTACTCTAAAACCAAGCCAGTATAAACGATCAGAAACGGTTTTACTTTCTATAATATCTAAACAATCTACCTAGTCTCAAAATGAAGCATTTAAAAATTATAATATCGACCCAGTAACGAGACAGTGTCACAATAAAAACAACACAGCACCCGCTCAATTGAGCCAACCATAAAAATCACAAATAAATTTAAAATCCGCAATTTAATACCAACAAGTAACACACTAGGGCGTGCTGAACTTTAAAGTACAAGTTTTGTACGAATTAAACATAATTTAATTGAGACGTAGCGAGTAAAGTGTAGTCATTCTACATAAATGAGCTAGAGCTAGAATGAAAAATAAGTCATGTTTAAACGTATCCGTAGGACAGCGCCTCTTTGTTTTTGTCTACGGCGTTTTCACTTATTTAGGGGAACAACCCCATTACATAAGTTCAGCCTTGTATAAACACCAAATAAATCGCTGCAAAAATGTACAGCAAAGATCAACACCCCCTAGTAAAAAAAGTATTTCCTAAAACTACAAGCATAGTTGTATTATAACAATACAAATAGAACTCATACTCATTGCAAAAAACACCAAAATTCCAACTTTATAAATTAAGTGTTCCAAGTAAACACAGTAAAATTTTTCACACAGTCTATGAGATAGGAATCCCAATAAGAGGAAATTAGCATGGATAAAGTATTATTAAATTGGCTATGGAATAATAAAAAAACAATAGGGTTAATTGCTATCACTATTTCTATTATCACATGGACATTAGAGTTAACCGATTTAGTGTATGTTTGTCCCTACTGCCGAGCACAAAGAACAATAATTGGTATGCTAGGCATATCACTTTTACTGCCTAACACGCGCAACTGGATAAATTTATACTTTGCTAGCATTATCGCATTCTTTGGCTTTTTCGTTGCTGCTTATCAGCACTTTGAAGGGTGGAAAAAAATTATGTTCGGGAAGTTTGTATGGGGTGAGCACTGGTACATTAATTCTTGGTTACTTTCTGGTTTTGCTCTTTTTATTATATCTGGCTTACTCTTACTTATTTGGACGTCACCCAGACCATCTAAATAAAAAACTAATTAGTGCAAATGGTACATCATCATAGCAATTTCATTAATTAAGTGATCTATTTCATAGACAGTTATAACAATTAAATACAATCCATTTATTTTCATAACGTAAGCGTCGGTTAAACCACACCTAAATTTTTTATTCAGCATTATTTGCAATATTTCATCCTTATTCTAGACTTAAAAAGTTGGTAACAACAGCAAGCTGGATGCTTGTTTAGGGAAGCTTTACGGATGAGGTGATGTAGCGAGGATTGCTATGAGGGATGAAGTAAACAGGGAGTGTTGATCACGGATGATTACCTCTGTTTTACCTTTCGTTTTTATTTCTGCATTATCATTTTCTACTGACTAACGCTTGATGTTCCACGGCAATATTGCGTCAATATCAGGGTGTGGTTTACATAACTCTTCAAGACATTGCTTGACATAATCAAATGGAACTAAGCCATTAGCTTTAGCGGTTTCGATAATACTATACAGTGCAGCACTCGCATCGGCACCGTTAGCGGTTTGGCTAAACAACCAATTTTTACGTCCGATAACGAAGGACTTTATTGCCCGCTCTGCACGATTATTGTCGATGCTCAAGCGACCGTCTTCGAGGTAACCCACCAATTTTGGCCACTGATTACTCAGATACGTGATAGCTTCACCTAATTTGTTTTTGGGCAACACATTTTGTTGAGTAAACCAACCGTGTAATTTATCTAGTATCGGTTTGGCTTGAGTTTGGCGAGCCTCGTAAGTCTCTTCTGGAGTTGTATTTTTAAAACGCGATTCAATACCGTACAATTTTTGAATATAACTTAGCGCCACATCAGCTTTACCACTTTTTCCTTTGGGTTGTGCTTGTTTGGCTTCAATGAATTTACGCCGCGCATGTGCCCAACAACCCACTAAGGTTGCTTGGGTTTGATGATAGGCTTGATAACCATCAACTTGAAGGTAGCCCGAATAGCCGTCGAGATAATCAACCACGCAGCGACCTGCACGGCTATCATGATAATCGTATAAGATAATATTTGGGATTGAACTAGTGGGCATGGGGGAATCCGTGCCCGTGCAATACAACCACATGTAACTTTTTATTTTGTCAGACTTGATGACATTGACCGTAGTCTCATCGGCATGTATCACTGCTTGTTTTCGTAATTCTTCCTTAAGCCGTTTGATGAGCGGGGGAAATAACGCTGCTGATTTGAGCATCCAATCACTCATTGTTTGGCGACTGAGCGCGATACCGTATTGTTTGAATAATGATTCTTGGCGATAAAGAGGCAAACCATATTGATATTTACTGGTAATGAGTTGACTCAGTAAACTTGCAGTAGCAATGCCTTTAGGGATAGGACTTACTGGCATCAACGCTTGTTTAATCGGGTTGCTAGTGCCTGTTTTTTCGCATTCACGACACGCGTATTTAGGGCGAACATGTTCAATAACTTTGACTTGTGCCGGGATGAAGTCTAGTTTTTCAGTGATGTCTTCACCGATTTTATGTAATTGAGCATGACAACAAACGCACACTTTCTCAGCGTCGCTAATATCATGCACCACCACTTCCCGTGGTAAGTCTTTCGGTAAGGGTTTACGCTTTGGTTTATTACGGCGATAGCTGATGTCTTGTTGCTCAGTTTCAGCAAGCACAGCGATTTCTTCCGCCTCGTTGAACAATTCCCCTTGACCTGCAAAGCCTTCACCACTTTTACCGAATTGTTTTTGCTGCGCTAGGCGAAACTGCTCTTCAAGGAACAGTAAACGTGCGTCTTTTTCTGCTAATAACCGCTCTAACTGAGCAATACGTTGGTGAAGTTTAGTCTTGGTATTCATGCAGTTATTTTACCAGAGTAAATGGTTAAGTTGTTGTTATTACCTAGACTATTTCGTGATCGATAACTGCTGCTTATGATCGCAGGTTATAAGGACAAATTATCGAGGCTCATCGCTTGATGGCCCACCACATCAAAGCCAGATAACAGCCAATGTAATTGCTGCTCGGTGAGCTCCATGGTCGATTCAGTTAACCTTGTTGGCCACTTAAATTTATCTCGCTCAAGGCGTTTATACCACAGCGCAAAACCCGTCTGATCCCAATACAAAATTTTTAATTTATCGCGACCTTTATTACAAAACACAAACAAAGCCCCAGAGAGCACGGGTAATTGCAGCTCACTATCGAGCAAAGCCGATAAACCATTAATGGATTTGCGAAAGTCGACAAACTGGCGGTGTAAATAGACATCAGGCACATCAACAAACATCTTCATGCGTGTAACGCTTTAATAAGTTCAGCTAACCATGTTGGTTCGCAATGATGAGGTAGCGTTAACCTTGTGTCGCCAAAGACTATGTGTATTGTTGCATCGGCAGGTTGAGTTGTTACCTTTGTTGCTACCTTAGCTTTTACAAAACCCGATGTTTGATTGAGGTGTTCAATTTTATGTCGGTATTTATAAAAATTTGACGTAGGTATCAGGTGTTGCCTACAAAAAGCAAGAATAGATAAGCCACTTTGGGCTTGTTGTTCAATAAGTTTCGTCCAATCATCTAACGTTCTTCGGGTCATGATATATCCTCAATAGTAAATTATTGAGGAGTTGATTTAGTTTGGCGATTATTGATAAGGTGTGGTTTAACCGACGCTTACAGCTCTTGAGATTAGTATTAGTATTAGTATTTTACAACTAAAAAAAACCTCGCATCAATGCGAGGTTTTTTTAGGATGTGTGCGCTGACCGATAAGCCGGGTTCTGTCGTGGACAATCATTCGTCTAGGCCTTAAATCGCTTTAAGGCTCAAGCAACCTACCCGGTTTCCACGCGAGCCACGCGTATACTATTTAAAGTATTGAAACCCTATTTGGTCTTGCTCCGGGTGGAGTTTACCCTGCAACCAACTGTTACCAGTGGTCCGGTGCGCTCTTACCACACCCTTTCAGCCTTACCTGTTCCGCAAGCGGTCATCGGCGGTCTTCTCTCTGCTGCACTTGTCGTAGGCTTTCGCCTCCCAGGCGTTACCTGGCACCCTGCTCAATGGAGCCCGGACTTTCCTCCCCTCTACCCGTATACCTGATGTCGAAACATTAAATACAACGATAAAGCAGCGATTGTCTAGTCAACTCGCGGCGATAATACCCTAAAATTCGATTAAGATCTAAAGATAAATATCAACCAAGTGGTTAATTGAGATATATTGGCATTATATTTCAGCGGATATTAGCGATTAAGATGACAATTGAACTTTGGCACTGCCACAATACCCGCTCTTTAAGAGCTTTATGGGCACTAGAAGAAATGCAGCTAGATTACAAACTACACTATTTGCCCTTTCCACCAAGAGTATTAGCAAAAGACTATTTAGCAATTAACCCGCTTGGTACAGTACCATTTATGCAAGTCGGTGATACTCAATTAACCGAATCGAGTGCGATTTTACTCTATTTAGCAACGCATTATTCACAGCATGCTATAGCTGTTGCTAGTAGCCATAAAGAGTATGGTCATTATTTAAATTGGTTATTTCAAAGCGATGCAACCCTAACATTTCCACAAACATTATTATTAAGGTATTCTCAATTTGAGCCAGCAGAACGGCAAAACCCACAAGTTGTTCAAGATTATAAAATTTGGTTTCTTTCACGCCTAAAAAGCGCTAATCAGCAGTTACTCCAACAAGCCTACTTAGTCGATAATCGATTTACTATTGCAGATATCGCAGTTGGCTATGCGCTTTACTTAGGGGAACTGCTTGGGTTAGCTAGTGCGTACCAACCTCAAACATTAGCATATTTAAAAAGGCTAAAAGATCGTCCTGCTTTTCAACGTTGTGTAAACGCAGGTGAAGAAGTCGCTAACTATAAAATTGAGCCTTTAACTGTCTGATAAATTAACCTTTTAAATTTAGCGCTATTTCGTAAAGTGCATTTTTTTTAATACCGTAAATATCAGCGGTAATAGCACAAGCGACTTTAGGTTTCATATGTGACAGCAATAAGGTTAACGTATCTATCGCTTTAGGTGAGATCTCATTGGGATCAGCTTTATAACCTTCAATAATAAGTACCATCTCGCCTTTTAACTGATTAGGATCTTGTTCAAGCCACGTTAAAAAATCGCCTGCGGTATCACTATGAATAGTTTCAAAGGTTTTTGTTAACTCTCTGGCAATCACTATTTTTCGATCAGGGCCTAACACTGTAACAATATCTTTTACGGTATCTATTGCTCGACGTGGTGCATCATAAAACACCATAGTGCGAGGTTCGTTGTTTAATTCAGCTAACACTTTTTGTCTTGCGCCTTGTTTGGAAGGTAGAAAACCCTCAAAAGTAAACTTGTCGGTTGCTAACCCAGAGGCAGATAATGCCGTTATCGCAGCACAAGCCCCAGGAATGGGTACAACGTTAAGGTTATTATTTTTTAAGTGACTAACAATGTGATATCCAGGGTCGCTAATTAATGGAGTGCCGGCATCCGACACTAACGCAATACTTTTACCTTCAAGTAACATTTCAGCTATTTGCGTTTGACGATAGCTTTCATTATGGTCATGTAAAGATAAGGTTTTATTTTTGATCGAATGAGCAGATAATAATCGCTGAGTATGCCTTGTATCTTCACAAGCAATTAGGTCAACATGCGCTAATATAGTTAATGCTCGTTGGCTAATATCAGCAAGATTGCCGATTGGGGTTGCCACTATGTATAATGTGCTTGGTTCGACAAATGTATTAGCCATATGAATTACTTATATTGAGACTCAAAGAAATGACGTTTATTATATACCACTACTGCTTATATACCACTATTGCAACGCGCAGGATTTAACATTGAGCCTTTTAAATAAACAATTTAGTTCTCCTAGCCTACTAGCTCTACTTTTTATAACTTTCTTTCTCGTCAGTTGCTCATCAAAGCACTCCCAAAAAAAGCCACTAACTACACAAAATGAGTTAACTGAGCAGCAAACACAACTATCTGGTGCTAGTGCCGAACAATTAATTGAAAGAGCCAAACAACTACCTGCTGAGCAAGCTAGCCATGAGTTGTTACTTGCAAGCGAGCAGTTGCTATTAGAACAGCAATACCACCAAGCAATTTGGTTAGCGCACCAGCTAGCAGCCGTTAATGAAAACCCCGCTGATAAAGTGCAACTGCTCTTAGTTAAGGTTCAAGGGTTAACTGCGTTAATGCAGACTGAAACAGCAATAAATGTATTGACCTCTATTGAGAAGCTACAGCTAAAACATTCGCTTGAACCCACATTTCGCTACTATGAAGTTAAAGAATCACTACTTAGGCAGCGTAATGAGGTTATTGGTAGTGTAGATGCCCATTTACGTGCATTTGCTGCTAATAGTAATGTTACAGTCGACGATATCAGTACCCTTTGGCAACGTTTGTCTAAACTTTCAAGTTGGCAAGTAGAACAATTAGCATTGCGTAATCCACCCTACTTTAAGGGTTGGCAGCAACTGCTAAATTTCGCTTTCAACTTTGGCTATAACCATGAGACTTTTCAGCGTTATTTAACGCAATGGCAACGAAGTTATCCTACACACCCAGCGAATGAAATAATCGAACAACTACAAACTTTATTACCAAAAAACTTAAGCAGAACTATAGAAAATATTGCAATAATTCTACCTTTATCCGGTAAACAAGAGCTCGCTGGGCAAGCAGCTCAGCAAGGTGTGCTAGCAGCATTTGATAATGACAATAACAAAACATTACATTTTATTGATGCCCAGAAGCTTGATATGTCTCTTTTATCAGCGCAGCTACATGAACTCAACATTGACTATGTTATCGGTCCATTGTTAAGAGAAAATGTTGATGCTTATTTGACATTAGAAGAACTATTCATTCCTACATTATTATTAAATATACCCAGTAATCCCGTACTGAAAGCGCATCAAGTGGCTTTTTCAATGCGTCCGGAAGATGAAGCTATACAAGCGGCAACAACGCTAAGCAACAAAGACTTTAAACATCCATTGGTATTAAGTCATAAAGACAATGTTAGTCAGCGCATCGCTCAAACTTTTTTATCTACTTGGCAAAAAATTGCCAACTCAACACCTGATATTATTTATTTTGATAATAATAATAAAATGCAAGACACCTTAAAATCGAGCTTAGAGGTTGATCTGAGCCAGTATCGTATAAATAGGATAAAGTCACGTATTAAGCAAAAAATAGATGCTGAAGCTAGGAACCGTCGTGATATTGATATGATTTATGTTGTTGGCTCTGTTGCAGAGACTCGATTATTAAAACCTTATATTGATGTAAATATTAGCCCATTTGCCAAACGGATCCCTATATATGCAAGTTCACGCAGCCATAGTTCCCAATCAGATGCGAGTGATTCAAGAGATTTGAACGGCTTAACTTTTACTGAAATGCCTTGGCTTATAACCAGCAAGCAACAAAATTCTTCGTTACACTCGCTTATCGAAAAACTTTGGCCTAATCGCGGTGATGGTTTAAAACGTATATTTGCTATGGGCTATGATAGTTTAAGCCTAATTACAAAAATTGATGCCATGCAGCAATCATCATACGTTCGCCATTATGGGCAAACTGGGGTTCTACAACTAACCGAAAATAATATTCTCAGCCGAAGTTTACTTTGGGGGAAATATCAACATGATAAGGCAGAAGAAATTGCGATGGACCGCGAGTAAAAGTAGCCAAAAGTCAAACTCCCTAGGGCAATTAGCTGAGCAACATGCTAGAGAATACTTACAATCTCAAGGATTAACTTTTCTTGAACAAAACTACCACAGCCGGTGGGGTGAAATTGATTTGGTAATGAAAGACTGTGAGGTGCTCACTTTTATAGAAGTAAAATATAGGAAAAATAAAATATTTGGTGGCGCAATTTCTGCAGTATCACGCCCAAAACAACAAAAAATTATGAAAACCGCTGCAATATACCTGCAACAGCATGGATTAAATGAATATAATACCGATTATCGTTTCGATGTGGTTGCTATTGAGGGCAATACTGACACAATTACACAACCACAAATTAACTGGCTTAAAAATGCCTTTAACTGAGAATGACACCTATGTTAGATCGAATTAAAAGTAACTTTACAGAAAGTATCCAAACCAAAATCGCGGCCAGTGAAGTTTTAGCTGCGCCGCTAGAGCAAGCTGGAATGATCATGGTTCAAAGTTTACTTAATGGTCATAAAATACTTGCTTGTGGTAATGGCGGTTCAGCAGCCGACGCCCAACACTTTTCCGCTGAATTGCTTAATCGATATGAAACCGAGCGTCCTAGCTTACCAGCAATAGCCTTAACAACTGATAGCTCAACCATTACCTCAATTGCTAATGATTATCACTGGGATGAAGTTTTCTCTAAACAAGTACGTGCCCTTGGTAACCAAGGCGATGTTTTACTTGCCATCTCAACAAGCGGTAACTCTAGCAATGTAATAAAAGCTATAGAGGCTGCAGTAGCTCGCGATATGCCAATAATTGCCTTAACAGGAAAAGATGGTGGGGATATTGCCGGCTTACTTGGCGAGAATGATGTAGAAATTCGCGTTCCTTCAGGTCGCACTGCGCGTATTCAAGAAGTTCACTTAGTTGCGATACATTGTTTATGCGACATTATCGATACTACCCTTTTCCCACAAGAAGAAAGTTAATATGAGACTATCTAAAGGTATATTTACGTTAGGCACATTACTACTATTACAAGGCTGTATGACAGCTGCGGTTGTAGGTGTTGTTGGCGGGGCCGCCATTGTCAGCGATAATAGGACGGTAGGCACGCAACTCAATGACCAACAGCTTGAACTAGAAGCCCATAGTGCACTTAGAAAAATTGAAGGTATGTCTAAAAACACCAACCTACAAGTTATCAGTGTTAATGGCAGTGTACTTATCGTCGGGCAAGCGCCTAATGCTTACTTAAAAGATTTAGCCGTTAAAACTATCGAAAAAATAGATAGTGTTAAACAAATACATAATCAAATACGAATAAGTAATTTAACTTCAATTACCACTCGCACCAATGATGTATGGTTAACTTCTAAAGTAAAAACAGCTATTTTTAAAAGCAACTCACTCGATGCTGCAAACGTAAAAGTAATTACCGAAAATGGTGAAGTGTTTTTGATGGGAGTGGTTAAAAAAGAAGATGGCGATAAAGCAGTTGAAATTGCAAGGCATGTAGGTGGCGTTAATCGTGTGTTTAAGATGTTTGAATACCTTAGCAATTAAACTCGGGAACGCTAACCCCTCAATTTGTTAGAATAAAAAATCCACCTACTGGTGGATTTTTTGATTTAACTGATCAATTAATTACTCCTGCATTGCCCATATAAGCTGCATCCTTATAGCGATAATTATGAAATAAATAACGCAGGAGTTTGATTATTTTAACCAGTAAAAATGATCACATAGTTAGTGAGATTGGTATAAGTTTTGTGTGAATCAAGGCTGATTTTTGTACCTAATAGCCAGCTATTAGTAGCAAATTAACGTTTTTTAGTTCCAGACAAAAGCCAAGTACCTACGTCCATGTAGGCAACGCAGATAAGCATAAAAATCGTAGCTTTGGTGTACTTGGCTTATACCGTATTCAGCTTACTTAATAACTTTAAGACTTGGGCGTGGCTTATCACTTTTAGTGTCTGACACATTATTTTTGCTATCACTTTTAACACCTTCAACACTTTTCAATTCATTAGTTGAAGACTTAAAAGGCGCACCCTCTTCCCTTTCTGGATGCTCAATAGGTAGTTGGGTGCCAGC
Organism: Thalassotalea piscium; assembly: GCF_030295935.1. Classification (NCBI taxonomy): domain Bacteria; kingdom Pseudomonadati; phylum Pseudomonadota; class Gammaproteobacteria; order Alteromonadales; family Colwelliaceae; genus Thalassotalea; species Thalassotalea piscium. The sequence continues at coordinate 616,662 of NZ_AP027362.1, read as the reverse complement.
ACCATTTTCTTTTGCATAAATAGCTGCTACAGCCCCATATGGGATAACTAAATGTTCAAGCTTACCAGCAAACCTAGCGCTAAACTCAATTTGCTCACCTTGCATAGATATAGCGCCAACCGCTGACGATGATACATTCAGGATGATCTGATCATCACTGACAAAAGCCATAGGTACCATAACACCAAATACAGTAGCATCCACCACAATATAGGGTGTTAAATCGTTGTCTGAAATCCAATCATAAAAAGCCCTAACAATATAGGGCTTAGTTGAAGTCATGTTATCTGACATTAGCCTTCGTGACCAAATCGTAATTCACGCTCAGCCTCAGTTAGTGAAGCTTGAAACGACTCACGTTCAAATAATTTAAGCATGTAGGTTTTTAGTTCCTTAGAACCTTGGCCATCTAGCTCTATACCCATAGTAGGTAAACGCCACAATAATGGTGCTAAGTAGCAGTCAACTAAGCTAAATTCTTCACTCATAAAGTATGGTGCTTCATTTAAAATAGGAGCAACACTTAATAAACTTTCTTTCAGCTCTAAGCGTGCCTTAGCAGCCTTATCAGCAGGTCCGTCTAAAATAACTTTTGCTAAACTATACCAGTCATTTTCAATACGATGCATCATTAAACGGCTACGTCCACGTGATACAGGATAAACCGGCATTAATGGTGGATGAGGAAAACGCTCATCTAAATATTCAATAATAATTGACGCTTCATATAAAGCTAATTCACGGTCAATTAAAGTAGGAACTGTACCGTAAGGATTAAGATCTAACAGATCTTCTGGCAAATTAGCCAAATCCACTAAATGTATGTCTACACCAACGCCTTTTTCCGCCAACACAATACGTGTTTGGTGGCTATACATATTATCTGCGTGTGAATATAACGTCATCACAGAGCGTTTGTTTGCAGCAACGGCCATTTCCGCCTCCAATAATTCAAATAATGTAAAACTAATAAAGGGGGCGAAATGCCCCCAAAGAAAGACTGTTGTTTCCACTTAGAGATTAAGTGGATTATTCACATTTAGTGAACATCTCTCCAGTATTCAACTTTTAATAAGTATGCAAAGATTAATAAAATAACTAAAAACCCAATCACCCAGTAACCTAAAGCTTCACGCTCGAGTTTGTTGGGCTCAGACACATACTCTAAAAAGTTGGTCAAATCACGAACAAAACTGTCATATTGCTCAGGTGACATTTTACCACCTGTCGCTGGTAACAAGTTACCGTTTTCATCCAGTGTTCTTACGCCTTGTAAGTTTTGTAAGACATGTGGCATACCAACGTCTTTAAAAACAGTGTTGTTTACGCCAAACGGTCGATTTGGATCAACATAAAACGAACGCAAGTAAGTATAAACGTACTCAGGACTTCTAAAGCGTGTTTCCAAAGTTAAATCAGGTGGCGCAGTACCAAACCATTTAGCAGCTTCTTTTGCTGGCATTGAGTTAGTAATATGATCGCCTGGTTTTTCGCCCGTAGGCATCCAGTTAGCAACACCTTCTTTTTCATCAATACCTAGATCAGCAAAAGTACGGTTGTAGCGTTGATACTTCAATTGATGACAGGCTAAACAATAATTAATATATGATTTAAAGCCACGCTTTAATGACTCTTTATCAGCAAGATCATTGTTTGGGCTGTCTAGCGGTATACTCGGACCTGCTGCAAATACCAAAGTAGGTAAAATAGCTAATACTGCAATAATAAACTTTTTCATTATCCTGATACCCTCTCTGGTACTGGCTTAGTTTTTTCGTTTTTACTGTAAAACCATAGCGCAATAAAGAAACCAAAATAGCCTAAGCTCGCAATACGACCAACCATATTTAAAAAGTCAGTTGCTGGAAGCGTACCTAAAATACCAAGTACTATAAAGCTGATTGCAAACTGCGTTAAGTTTAAGAAATGCGCTTTACTACGAAAACGAAGCGACTTAACAATACCGCGATCAAACCAAGGTAAGGCAAACAACATACCAATAGCTGCAAACATGCCTATCATACCAAATAATTTATCAGGGATAACACGTAAGATAGTAAAGAATGGTCCGAAGTACCACACTGGCACAATATGCTCAGGTGTTTTTAAGCCATTAGCAGGCTCAAAGTTTGGCGCTTCAATAAAGTAACCACCACCTTCAGGAGCAAAGAACATTACCCAACAGAAAATAATTAAAAAGATAACAACCGCGACCAAGTCTTTTACTGTGTAGTATGGGTGGAACGGTATAGCGTCAACAATATCGTATTTTTCTGTATATTGTTTATGAAATTTAAACTTGCTTTGTTCTTCTAGCGGAACACTGCCTTTAGACTTTTTAATTTCAGTACCTTCAGGGTTATTTGAACCAACTTCGTGCAAGGCAAGTATATGTAAAAACACTAAGACCACTAATACTAATGGCAATGCAATTACGTGTAGTGCGAAAAATCTATTTAGCGTAGCGCCAGAGATAACATAGTCACCTTTTATCCAGATAGTGAGTTCTTCACCGATAATTGGGATAGCACCAAAGAGCGATATAATTACCTGCGCGCCCCAATATGACATATTACCCCAAGGTAATAAGTAACCCATAAATGCTTCAGCCATCAACACGAGGAAGATGAACATTCCGAAGATCCATAATAATTCACGGGGTTTTTGGTAAGAGCCATACATTAAGCCACGGAACATGTGCATGTAAATGACGATAAAGAATGCAGAAGCACCGGTGGAGTGCATATAGCGTAGCAACCAACCATAATCCACATCTCGCATGATGTATTCAATTGACGCAAACGCACCTTCGCCAGAAGGCTCATAGTTCATTGTTAGCCAGATACCTGTAACAATTTGGTTAACTAAGATTACAGACGCTAAAATCCCAAAAACATACCAAAAGTTAAAGTTTTTAGGAGCAGGATATTGGGCTGCATGCTTATTCATGGCGTCCATGAGTGGTAAGCGTTTTTCGATCCAAGCCATAAAACTATTCATTATGCATCTCCTTGACCGACACCAATTAGAAGAATGCCTTCAGTTGGGTATGAATGCTCAGGTACTACAAGGTTTAAAGGTGCTGGCACCCCTTGAAATACGCGACCTGCCATATCAAACTTAGAGCCATGACATGGGCAGAAAAATCCGTCTTTTACCCCTTCAACCATTTCTGAAAAATCGTCTTTATGGTAAGTAGGAGCACAACCTAAGTGAGTACATACACCTAATGCCACCATAAACTCTGGCTTTATTGAACGATGACCGTTGGTTGCATAGTCGGGTTGTTGAGGTTCAGCTGATTGCGGGTCGCGCAGCTGATCATCATGATTGGCTAATGCTTTCAACGTTTCTTCAGTACGACGTACTACATACACAGGCTTACCGCGCCATTCAGCACGAATTAATTGACCAGGCTGTACTTTGCTTACATTGATTTCAACTGGAGCACCCGCAGCTTTCGCGCGAGCACTTGGGTTCCAGGATCCAATGAAAGGCACAGCTACACCGACAACACCTACACCACCAACTACAGAAGTAGCTGCAGTTAAAAAGCGTCGACGGCCGTTATTCACGGGCGCATTGCTCATCCAACATCTCCAATTATTATTCTATTTCAAGAAATAACTTTGTTAATTAGCATAAATAAAACCAAACCCTGTTTTATTTAAACAAACTAACCATAAAAAAATTTTTACGATCATAATGAAAACCCCTGTTTTTTACAAGGGAAATCATCTCAATTTCACTAATTAATTACTTAACTTCGGGCTAAATTTATCGCCTTAGATCAAGCGTATACTTATACAGCACTATAGAGCTTGTTTAAGATCAAGCAAATAATTCAACCTTAAGGCGTGTTGACCTTTGCCGTACATTTTTGCAGCGATTTATTTGGTGTTTATACAAGGCTGAGCTTATGTAATACCAGTTTCATTAAATAAGTGATCTATTTTATACGCAGTGAAAACAGGCAAATACAAGGCATTTATTTTATAACTAGTTGTTCTAATTATAAAATAAATAACGCAGTAGTTGATTGTTTTAACCAGTAGAAATGATCACATAATTAGTGAGATTGGTATAATGGGGTTGTTCCCCAAAAATACTATGTAAACACTACGTTCTTTGAAGCCCTATAGTCAACTATTGGTTTGTAAAAATGCCTTGCTCAGCACATCAATCTAATCATCGGATTGCATTAATATGCTTTGTTCTAATTTCCCTGACTATGCTCTGAATTGATCACTTAATTAATAAAACTGGTATTACTGAGATGTGTATATTCTAGGTTTCATCTGCATTAGATAAAGGCGGTTCGGGGTAAATAAATAATAAAAAAGCCGGCATATATGCCGGCTTTTTGAACGATAAATAAAATATTAACGTTTTGAAAATTGTGGCTTTTTACGAGCCTTGTGTAAACCAACTTTCTTACGTTCAACTTTACGAGCATCACGAGTTACGAAACCTGCTTTACGTAAATCAGCACGTAAAGTTTCGTCGAATTCCATTAATGCACGAGTAATACCGTGACGAATTGCGCCAGCTTGACCAGAAATACCACCACCACTTACAGTGATGTTAAAGTCAAACTTTTCTAACATTTCAACTAATTCTAATGGTTGACGAACAACCATAATAGCCGTTGGACGACTAAAGTATTCAGAAATGTCACTCTTATTAATTGTTATTGCACCGTTACCAGCTTTCATGAACACACGAGCAGTTGAGCTCTTGCGACGACCAGTACCGTAATATTGATTATCAGCCATTGCTTACAGCTCCAAAAGTTGTGGTTGTTGTGCAGCATGCTTGTGCTCAGCACCAGCATACACTTTAAGCTTACGGTACATTTCACGACCTAAAGGACCTTTAGGTAACATACCTTTAACAGCAAATTCAATCACACGCTCTGGCGCTTTTTCAATTAGCTTTTCAAAGCTAATTTGCTTAAGACCACCAGGGAATTCAGTATGCGAGTAGTAAATTTTACCTTTCGCTTTGTTACCAGTAACTTTTACTTTCTCAGCGTTGATAACAACAATGTAATCGCCTGTATCACAATGAGGAGTATATTCTGGCTTATGCTTACCGCGTAAACGGCTTGCTATTTCAGTAGCGATACGACCAAGAGTTTTATTCTCAGCGTCCACTAGAAACCATTCACGTTGTACGCTTTCTGGTTTTGCTACAAAAGTTTTCATTTAAAAAACCCAATATTAAAATGTTACTAAAAACAACCTCAACATGAGACTGTCAGTTAAAAGACTACGCCATTACCCCTTCGAGTATCGAGTCCATCGTCTAGTATCTTGGGGATATTAGACATTTGTAACGTCAGGGAGCGCGCATTATACAGAGATAATTAATAAAGATCACGACTATTTTTTAATCGTAGTAATATTTTTGTCAATTATGCATGTATTTTGCGCTGCCAATCTTTAGCTAGGCTTAATTCTTTCTGCCCCCTTTGGATCTAAGTTCAATGTTTAACCACACTTTGAGTCACCACAGTTTAAGCAAGTAGCACAACCATCAAGTAATACTACTGACTTTTGATGACACTTATTACATTGACTTGCCGCTGTCGGAAAGCTTGAAGGCTCGCTTTGAACATCAGCTTGAGATTTCTCTTTTTTTTCAGCAAGATATGCTTTTTGGTTTTTATCTATAGCGCTATCAGGCATCATTTCTAAAGCCTTTAAATGTGTTTCAATAACATGTCCAATATCAGCTACCACTGATGGCATGTAAATACCTGTACCTCTTTGGTAATACCCCCCTTTTGGATCAAATACCGCTTTTAACTCTTCAACTAAAAAAGTGCAATCACCGCCTTTACGAAATACCGCCGAAATAACACGAGTTAATGCAACAACCCAAGAATAAAATTCCATATTCTTAGAATTAACAAATATTTCAAATGGTCGACGAGACTCTTGTTCCGAGCCTTGGTTTAACAAAATATCGTTGATTGTAATATATAGCGCATGATCAGAAACAGGTGGTTTTATTTTATAGGTAGAGCCAATTAACATCTCTGGTCGTTTAATGGTTTCGTTAAGCTTTATTGCTTCATCTGGCACAATGACATGGGCATTTGCTTGATTTATAGTTTCTACTTCATCAGTTGGCTTTACTCTAACTGACGTTATTGGTTGGGTGATCTCTTTCATGAAATTTCCTATACACGTTATACTGAGTGACAAATTATAATTTACTGTAATAACCTTCTTTTAAGGCGTCATGTAAATTTGCAGCTGTGTGAATTTCGCCATCGTAGCTAATTTCTTCGTTACCTTTTGCAGTGATCACTGTGCCGTTAGCCAACGTAAATTCATAACTTACGTTTTCTAAGTCTTGCTCTTTAACTAATACCCCTTGATGCACTTCAGGGTTAAATCTAAATGTAGTACAACCTTTCAGTCCTTTATCGTAGGCATACATATAAATATTTTTAAATTTTTCATAACTAAAATCGGTAGGAATATTAATGGTTTTAGAAATAGACGAATCAATCCAATATTGTGCTGCTGCTTGAATATCAACATGTGCATTGGGACTTATTGCATCACTTGCGACAAAATACTCAGGCAATTGTTTTGTAACATCATCGGTGAATGGCAATGCATCAGGGTTGACCCGTTGTCGATAAGCTAAAAGCTCAAAGCTCGATACCGCAACGGATTCTTTTGATTTTTTACCTTCACGAATAATATTACGGTGATATTCATGAGCAAAGCTCGGTTCAATACCATTAGAAACGTTATTACCTAAACTTAGCGCTAACGTCCCAGTTGGGGCAATTGAGCTATGATGGGTAAAGCGGGCTCCAACTTTTGATAGTTCCTCAACAAGTTCGGGCTTTTCTTGCGCAATACGTTGCATATAGCGACTATATTTAGCGTGTAACACTGCACCTTTAATTTTATCTCCCACCTTAATGCCATGCTCTTTCATTTCTGGACGTTTTGATAGCATGCTTTCAGTGACAGTAAACTGTTGTGCTAATATTGGTGCGGGTCCTTTTTCCTTAGCAAGATTAAGTGCTTCTTCCCAACCTGTGATCGCAAGCACCTTTGATACTTCTTCGGTAAATGCTACAGCTTGTGGACTATTGTAAGCAAATTTGAGCATAGTAAGCGCCGAACCAAGTCCTAAATATCCCATACCGTGTCGACGTTTATTTAGAATCTCTTGCTGTTGTTCTTCTAACGGTAAGCCATTTATTTCCACTACGTTATCTAACATACGCGTGAATACTTTGATCACTTCTTTGAATTTACTCCAATTGAACTGTGCTTGTGCAGAGAAAGGATTATCTACAAATTTAACTAAATTTATTGAACCTAACAAACACGCACCATACGGTGGTAAAATTTGCTCTCCACACGGGTTGCTTGCGCGTAATTGTTCGCAAAACCAATTATTGTTCATATCATTAGCATGATCTATTAATAAAAAACCTGGCTCTGCATAATCAAATGTATTGGTCATTATCATATCCCAAAGTCTTGCTGCAGGAAGAGTTTGATAGATTTTACATGCGACTAAACCTTGCTCATTAACTATATAGTCGTGCTGTTTAATAAACTCTTCGCTGTAACAATTTTCTTTAAAGTGGATAAGTGCTTTATTATCGAGATCAATATTATCTGCGCTTAACTCTTTCTGCGAAATTGGAAACACTAAATGCCAATCTTGGTTATTTTTTACTGCATTTATAAAGTTATCACTAATAAGTAACGAGAGATTAAATTGACGGAGTCGGCCATCTTCTCTTTTAGCTAAAATAAATTCTTTTACATCAGGATGGCAAATATCAAATACGCCCATTTGGGCACCGCGTCTTCCACCAGCTGAGCTGACGGTAAAACACATTTTGTCAAAGATATCCATAAAAGATAATGGACCAGAAGTTGTCGCGCCTGCACCAGCTACGTATGCTCCGCTAGGTCGTAAGGTTGAAAATTCGTAACCTATTCCACAACCAGCTTTCAAGGTGAGTCCTGCTTGATGCACTTGTGACAAAATTCCAGTCATAGAATCGTTGATAGCACCTGAAACAGTACAATTTATTGTTGAGGTTGCGGGCTTAAATTCAGCCGCTCCTGCATTAGAAATTATTCTACCTGCTGGGTATGCACCACATTCCATTGCCCAAACAAATTGCTCTAACCAGTGCTTTTTGTTTTTCGGCTCTAGCGCTGCTAATGTTTTAGCCACTCGATAGAAGGTATCAGTGATCGTTTGTTCTTGAGGATTGCCGTGCTTATCTTTTAAGCGATATTTTTTATCCCAGATATCCCAAGAAGCAGGCTGTAATTCAACTGCCGATGTTAAAGCGGTGTTAAGCCCTATAGTTTGCGTAGTCATTGTCATTCCTTTTTAGTTCTAGTGAGAAACGTTAACGTTGACTAATGCTACTTAATATTTTTTTTAATAAAACTCGAAACACAAGATATTGTGATCTAGATCACGCTAAAACACCACATATTGATATTAATTACATTTTGTACTACTAGATATAGTGATTTACTAATCATTAAATATCAAAATATCTCAACATTGCTGTAGTCGCAAATGTATTCTTTGATTGTTAAATTTTCTATCATTTATTTAACAACACAACGGCTTTGTTCTTTAAAATTTCCTGCTTTCCAAATCGATTTCATCACTGTGGTTCACTTTGTATGCTATGACAGGGAAGTTAATACCATTGTCCATAAAGATGTGACCACATTCTTACACGCACGATTATAAAATGGCAGGAAGCATGTACATATTCATATAAAAAACAATCGTTTAGCATCAGTACAGGGGTAGTAACATGGCTTGTATTTACATAATTAACCCTAACGCAATAGCTAGAGTTTTTGCATTTAGTCGTTAACACAATATAGGTAACCAAGTAATATAGGAGACCAAGTATTTGCAGGCTTTATTTTAGTTTGATACCAACATCACACGGGGAAACACATGTTAAAGTTATTAGTTTTTGTTTTGGCATTAATGCCTACGTTATCAGTTTCAAATACCATCACGGTTTTGATAAACCACGATGATGGTGGTAAAAAAAGCCAGCGCCACTTAAAAAGATTTCTAAATGTGTTAAAGCAGAAAGGCTGTGATGCTATTCCGTACCAAAACACTGCCCAGCCTGCGCAGCTTTTATTCGATCCAACCCCTCGCTCAATCGCTTTAAAAGATCATCCAGACTATCAGTTGATTGCTATTGCAAAAACGCTAGATAATGACACTTATATTAAAGGTGCAATTGTTGTTAAAGCCAGTATAGGCATTAAAGATCTTAACTCTCTAAAAGGGTATTGGTTTGCATTTATCAACAAGCACTCTTGGCCTGGGTATATGCTACCAAGTAAGTTACTTAACGATGTAAATATTAATGAGGAGAACAGCCATTTTTATTTTGTTGGCAATTATATTGGTTCAGCAGCAGCTTTGGGACATCAAGATGTACAAGTTGCCATCATTGCCCACCCATTAGCTACACGTTGGGCTGATCTTAATGACTATTCAATTGTTGCGGTTACAGAAGCGGTAGAAACAGGGGGCTGGTGGATACATAAAAACATCTCATCCTCGATTAGGCAGCAATGTACAAGGGCATTAACTCAACTAAACAGGTCTGAACATAAAGTTGTGCCTGCTTGGATTGACGGGTTTAAAAAAGTAAATGATAAAGGCCAATAGTAAGAACACTTCTTTGCAAAAATATTTTTTTCTTAGAGTATTAACTTAAGCTCCCTATTTATCGTTTAATGCTAGGGCATGTTGAACTTTGCTGTACATTTTTGCAGGGATTTATTTGGTGTTTATACAAGACTGAACTTATGTAATGGGGTTGTTCCCCATAAATAAGTGAAAACGCCGTAGAAAAACCAAAGAGGCGCTGTCCTACGGATACGTTTAAACATGATTTACTTTTCGTTGCTTACACGGAAGTAGGTACTTAGCGTGAGCAGGACGCGGAAGCTGTCTAGCTCATTTATGTAAAATACTACACTGTATTCGCTACGCCTCAATTAAATCATGTTTAATTCGTACAAAATTTGTACTCGAAAGATCAACACGCCCTAAATTATTTTACAAAAAAGTGTCAATTTTAGTTTAAATATACAAAGCTGACGGCACATAAACTAAGGTAAGTGCTCACTTGCAAGGTAATCGCTCGACTGCATCTCTTGCAAACGACTTAAACAACGTTTAAATTCAAACTCTAAGCCGCCATGTGTGTATAACTGCTCCATCGCGACTTCAGCCGAAATAATGAGTTTTACATTTCGCTCATAAAACTCATCAACTAAAGCAATAAAACGTCGCGCTGCGTCATCGCAATCAACATTCATTTGTTTAACGTTAGCCAATAGAACTGTGTGATATATTCTACTTAACTCCATATAGTCACTTTGGCTACGAGCAGACACACACAAAGTAGCAAAGTCAAAATGCACAATGCCGTCAGATTCCTGCACTGTGACTAACTCACGATTGTTAATCTTAATTTTTTTTAATTTAACACCCTGCTCAAATGAAAGCTGAGTAAAGTACTTTTCAAGGTTATCGTCTGCAACTTGATCCAGGGGAAAGTGATAAATTTCAGCTTGCTCCAACGTACGTAAACGATAATCAACGCCGCTGTCGACGTTAATCACGTCACAGTTTTCATTAATTAACTTTATTGCGGGTAAAAAACGAGCACGCTGCAGGCCATTGCGATAAAGTTCGTCAGGAATAATATTTGAAGTTGCTACTAACGTTACTTTATGTGCAAACAATTCTTCAAATAACGTACCTAAGATCATTGCGTCGGTAATATCTGAGACAAAGAATTCATCAAAACAAATAATGCAGGTTTCATCTGCAAAGCGTTTAGCTATGATCTTCAAGGGATCAGACTTGCCTGTTAACGTTTTTAGCTCTTGATGAACTCGATGCATAAATCGGTGAAAGTGTACTCGCATTTTATTATCAAACGGTAAACAATCATAAAAAGTATCGACCAAATAAGTTTTTCCTCGTCCAACACCTCCCCAAAAATATAAACCTTTTACTAATGTTTGCTCTTTTTTAGCGACAACACGTTTCCACCGGTTTAGCACTTTTTTAAAACCTGTTACCGGTAATGGTTTATTAAGCAGGTCTTCATATAATCGTTGTAAATTTTTAACTGCATGCTCTTGAGCCGCATCATATTGAAAGTCATCTCGAGTTAAATCTTGTTTATATTTCTCAAGTGGGGAAAGATTTATCATTTATCGACCGTTTATATATAGTTGGGGTGTATTAATATTTGAAATAAGCTAACCCTTACTTAACTAAGACCAATTGCACTAAAGAGTTGAGCAATTGTATAATCCACTTGGTATAGTATAAATAAATGCGTTAGATTAACTGGTATAATACCAATTCTATTCAGTTTATTCCAAGCGCTGAATAACATTAACAAACGTAAAGTTGGTATAACTGTTTTCATTGGACACAACGAAGGTACACACTATGGAAGTTTTAACAATTATTGTTCTTTTACTTGTAGGCGGCGTTTTAGGCTTTATTGCAAGTAAATTTATATCTCCCTCTTCAATCCAAGCTAAGAAACTGGCAACTCAAGTAAGCGAGAGTGAAACCGCATTAGCCCAGTATAAACTAGACGTTGCCGAGCATTTAGATCAGTCTGCAAGCCTACTCGCTCAAATGAATGACACCTGTCAAAAAGCAATGCTACAAATGGAACAAAGTACCAAGCTACTCCAACAAGTCACTCCAAATGACCTTGATGCTATGCCTTTCTTCTCTAAAGAAACTCAGGAACAATTAGCACAAACGGTAAGTTTACGACACGAGAAAAAAGAAAAAGCTGAGCGCAAAGATTCTGTAGAGCCGCCATTAGATTACTCAGGTGAAGCCACCGGCTTATTTGCTGATAAGAAACAAACTGTTACAAATGCAGAGGTTGGAAATTAGGAACTTGTTCTCTATATATTAGTCTTTATAGGTACACAGGGTTTGTATGCTTACTCGATGATTGATCAGTAATATATTATTTGTACATAAAGGCATGAGTCAATTTTTATCAACGATAGCTATGTACAATAATTTCCTTGCCCTGTTGAGCTTATTTAACAACTTTAAATAGTATAAATGCCTTAGTTAGGAGTAATTTATCGTATGAAGAAAATATCAATTATCTGTAGTTCTATATTACTAACAACAACGTTAGCTATCTCTTCTTTACCTGCACAAGCTAATCTACCATTGCAATTAAATGGTCAACAAATGCCTAGTTTAGCTCCAATGCTGGAGAATGTTACGCCTGCTGTGGTACTTATATCAGTTAAAGGTACTCATGTAGAAAAACAGAACATCCCCGATGCATTTAAATTCTTTTTTGGTAATCCTAGACAGAATCAAGCCCGAGAACGTCCTTTTCGAGGTCTAGGCTCAGGCGTTATTATTGATGCTGACAAAGGCTATATCGTAACAAATAACCATGTAATTAGAGAGGCAGACGAAATTCAAGTAACCCTCAAAGATGGTCGTCAGTTAGACGCTAAAAAAATTGGTGCCGATGAAAGTAGTGATATTGCATTAATACAAGTTGAAACTAAAAACTTGGTTGAAATAAATGTATCCGACTCTGATAAGTTACGTGTAGGTGACTTCGCTGTCGCTATTGGTAGCCCTTTTGGTTTAGGACAAACTGTTACCTCTGGTATTGTTAGCGCTTTAGGGCGTAGCGGCTTAAATAATGAAAACTATGAAGACTTTATTCAAACAGATGCTGCTATCAATAGTGGTAACTCGGGTGGTGCATTGGTAAATTTACGCGGTGAGTTAATCGGTATCAATACTGCAATTATCGGTCCTAATGGTGGTAATGTCGGTATTGGCTTTGCCATTCCTAGCAATATGGTAAAAAACCTTGTTAGCCAAATTTTAGAGTTCGGTGAAGTTCGCAGAGGTGTTTTAGGCGTTTCTGGCTACAGTGTTAATGGTGAAATTGCTAAAGCAATGGAATTAGATGCCAACCAGGGTGGCTTTGTGGAGCGAGTCGAACCAGATTCTGCTGCAGAAGAAGCCGGTATTGAAGCGGGAGATGTTATAACCCAAGTAAATGGTAAACATGTTAAAAGCTTCAGTGAGTTAAGAGGAAAAATTGGTTCAATAGGAGCCGGAAAAGATGTTGAGCTAACTGTGGTTAAAGCTAATGGTAAGTCTAAAACTTACACCGTAACTTTAAAGAAAACACAAAGTGCAAACATCGAACCTGCAAGTATTCATAGTATGCTTGAAGGCGCTAAGCTCAATAACCAATCAAAAGGTCTTGGCGTGATCGTAGGTGACGTTGAAGAAGGCTCTCCTGCTGAAGTTATTGGCTTACGCAAAGGTGATATTATTGCTGGCGTCAACAAAGCCCGTATTAAGAATATTGCAGAACTTCGTGATTATTTATCAGAAATCAAAGGTATTTCTTTATTAAAAATTATTCGTGGCAACACAATATTTTATATCAGAATTCGCTAATATTTATCAAACTCTACAAAAGGCTCTTCATTGAGCCTTTTTTGTGAGCGTTGTTCAGAAAAGTTGTGGTAAGCTAATACAAAATATTCTTTCGTTTTTACTACACTTAAAACAAATTACTTAAAGAAACTATAACCTTGAAACTGTTAAGCGCATTAAAATACATCTTAAATTCAGCAAGCTACGGTGTAATAGTCGCAGTTGTTTTATTATTATTAATACCAGAATTACGCGATGGAAATGGTTCTTGGTGGAATATTCTAGCCTCATCTAAACAAAGTGAGCAGCCTCATTCTTATGCTAGGGCAGTACAGCAAGCAAGTGCCGCAGTAGTTAATATATATTCTGAAAAAATACAGCCCTCATTTAATTATAATCGAAGCCATCGCACTACAGAATTAGGCTCTGGCGTAATAATGAATGCAAATGGCTACCTATTAACAAATTATCATGTTGTTCAAGATGCTGACTTAATTGGTGTAGTTCTTCAAAATGGTGACCGGTATCCCGCAGAGTTAATAGGTTATGATGTTTATACTGATTTAGCCGTTTTAAAAGTTGCGGCGACGAACTTACCTACGATCCCTCAAGATGAAAACCTAACCTCTTATGTTGGTGATGTTGTGCTCGCTATTGGTAACCCTTTTAATCTTGGGCAAACAGTAACTCAAGGCATAATTAGTGGTACAGGACGCAGCGGTTTGAGCAGTACAAGTTATCAAGAATTTCTACAAATGGATGCGGCAATTAATGAAGGTAATTCAGGTGGTGCCTTAGTTAACAGCAATGGGGTGTTAGTTGGTATTAATTCACGAAAATATATTAATTCACGTGAATATTCCTTTGATCCTGAATTAAGTATTCAAGGCATATTTTTCGCAGTACCTTATAAGTTAGCGCATAAAATAATGCGTAAAATCATTGAGGATGGACGTGTAATTCGTGGTTGGTTAGGCGTATCTACCAACTCACGTTTTGCTAGGTCTACAGGCTTCTTAATTGGCGAGATCCAGCCTAATAGCCCTGCTCATAAAGCAGGATTGCAAGTTAATGATCTAATATATCAAATCGATGGCGTTGAAATACACTCGATCAGCCAAGCTCTAGATATTGTTGCAGAAACCAAGCCTAATACTACTTTAATTTTTAAGGTTGCTCGCGGTGAGTTACCTCTTGATATCCCTGTAGTCATTGAAGAAAAACGATAAAAAAAGCCAGTAATAATACTGGCTTTTTATTCAAACTTTCTCTTTAGCTAACTCGCCAGATCAGTTGGTTTTTATTCTAACAATGTTAGCACCAAGTTTTTGCAGTTTATCTTCAATATTTTGATAGCCACGGTCAATATGATAAATTCGGTCAACTTGTGTTTCGGTAGTAGCAACTAATCCGGCAATAACTAAACTGGCTGAAGCACGTAAATCAGTGGCCATTACCTGTGCGCCCGTTAGCTTTTCAACCCCTTTTGTCATCGCAGTATTACCTTCTAATGAAATATCTGCACCCATACGCTGTAATTCAGGCACATGCATAAAGCGATTTTCAAAAATGGTTTCGGTTGTGGTAGCAACACCTTCTGCAATAGCGTTTAACGTTACAAACTGCGCTTGCATATCAGTTGGAAATGCCGGGTGCGGTGCTGTTTTAATATTTACCGCTTTAGGGCGTTTATCCATTGATAATTCAATCCAGTCAGCGCCTGTAGTAACATTTGCCCCGGCTTCTTGTAGTTTACTTAATACTGCATCTAAAGCACTAGGATCAGTATTAGTACATTTTACTTTTCCTCGTGTAACTGCAGCAGCAACTAAGAACGTTCCTGTTTCAATACGATCAGGCATCACGCTGTATTGTCCGCCATGAAGGCTTGGAACCCCTTCAATAACAAGGGTATCACTTCCAGCGCCTGAGACTTTCGCACCCATAGCATTTAAGCAATTGGCTAAATCTACAATCTCGGGTTCTCTTGCGGCATTTTCAATGTAAGTTGTGCCTTCGGCAAGCGCCGCTGCCATCATTAGGTTTTCAGTGCCTGTTACACTGACTACATCCATAAAAATATTAGCGCCTTTTAAACGACCGTTGTTGTCTGCAACAATATAGCCATTTTCAACTTCTATATCTGCACCCATTAACTTTAAGCCATGAATGTGAAGATTTACAGGGCGAGCGCCAATAGCACAACCACCAGGTAGGGAAACTTCTGCATGACCAAATCGAGCTAATAACGGTCCAAGGACTAAAATAGAAGCACGCATTGTTTTAACTAATTCATAAGACGCTTTATATTGATTAACGTTACTTGCATCTATTTTAACTGTGTTATGGTCTTGCCACTCAACAATCGCGCCTAATTGTGTTAGTAACTTAACTGTTGTCTCTATGTCTTTCAGACGAGGAACATTACTAATAACAATGGGAGTTTCTGATAATAAGGTTGCCATAAGAATTGGCAACGCTGAATTTTTTGCGCCTGATATTGCAACTTCACCGTTAAGTGCTATGCCGCCTGTAATTTTAAATGCGTCCAAATGTACCTCTTTGAAATTATTGTTGTGGATTATAGGGGTAAATTGAACATTTTTTCACGCTGCCAATCTGACGTGGTAAATGTTTTAATAGTTACTGCGTGTATTATTCCGTCATTAATGACTTGTGCAAGCGGAGAGTAGATGGCTTGTTGTCTTTTAACGCGACTTAATTCACCTAAAAAATCAGCGACTGCTATTACAGTACACTGAGAACCATCAAATTTTACATGTAGTTCGTCTAACGCAACCGCGTCATTTATCAACTTTTCAATTGCTGAAATTTCCACTTAAGTCTCCTATAAATTTATTCTAAGATTATATACCTAAACAACCTCAAATTGCGAGTTTGAAGGCTTGATAACAAGTGTTGTATTGTTAATGGCTAGGTAAAAAAGAATCTACCGCAGATAGTTTTACTAAGTTTTGTAACTCTGTCGACAAATGAGTAAAGCAAACCTTACTTGATTGGCTTGATGCAAGCTCAACTAAAGTTAGCAACCATGCAAGACCTGCGGTATCTACTTTTACAATACCCGCTAAATCGATAGTGACATTTTTTTGTTCAAAAAAACGAACTGACTGCTTTTCTAGCGCTTGGGTAATAGTAGCTTGGGTTAATTCGCCTGCTAACGCAATACCATCATCATTCATTGTAATTTTTACGGTCATAATAGCGTATAGCCTTATTTAAAAACGATATCTTTAGCGCTTTTTTCTTTTAACATTTGGCTAACATGAGGTAAGCCTTTTTGACGTATCAAGCTGCTAAACTCTGCTTGTTTACTATCAAGTAAACTTATACCTTCAGCAACCATGTCATAAGCCTTCCATTCGTTGGTTTTTTTATTTTTTCTCACTCTAAACGAAATATTAATAGGCTCTCTTCCAGGCTCTATTACCGAGGTATTTACAGCGACCACATTACTATTGCTAAAATCTCTCGCATGGCCAAATTCTACTTTTTGATTGTTATATAATGTGAAAACTTGTGCATAAGAAGTGACCAAATATTCGCGAAATACTTTAGTAAACTCAGCACGCTCTGCTTTTGTAGTTCTTCTAAAGTTTTGCCCACCAATCACTTTGAATGCAGCGTAGCGATAATCAATATAAGGCAACAATTCTTCACGAACAATCGTTTTTAAAATATTTGCATCTTTACGAATATTATCTTGCTCGTTAGCAAATCGCTTAAATGTAATATCTGCCACCACTTCAATTAACTTGTAAGGGTCTTTACTATCGATAACACGCTCAGCTGCTGCGCTAGTTGATAACGAAAAGGTTACGAGAAAAGCAAATACTATTGTTACAGCTTTATTCAATATTTTCATTTTATACTCCTTCAAACGGTTTAATCACTACCTTGACTAAATAGGAATTGACCGATCAACTCTTCTAACACTAAAGCAGGTTTTGTATCTTCAATAAAATCGCCATTCACTAATGTACCAACTGATTCATCCATAAACCCTGGTAAGAGACCAATATATTGCTCACCTAATAAGCCGGCGGTAAGAATAGATACCGACGTAGCTTCAGAAAAATGATTGTATTGTGCGTTTATATCTAAGGTAACAACTGGCGTGTAATCTTCAGGGTCTAACGAAATATTACTCACCCGTCCTACAACAACTCCACCAACTTTAATTGGCGAACGTACTTTTAAACCACCAATATTGTCAAACTTAGCGTACAGTTGATATGTTTCACTATTACCTGAAATACCGCTATTAGCTACTCTCAGCGCTAACATTAGTAATGCTGCAATACCTAACGCTGCAAAAAAGCCTACCATTAATTCTATTTTCTTCGACACCATGTCTTCCACCAAACTCTTAATAAAATAATAATTACTTTGTAAACATTAACGCTGTTAATACAAAGTCTAATGCTAAAACTAATAAAGACGACTGCACCACGGTTGAGGTGGTTGCTCTGCTTATACCTTCAGAGGTAGGCTCACAACTATAGCCTTTATAAACTGCGATCCAGGTAACTACAAATGCAAAAGCAATACTTTTGATAATACCGTTTACGATATCTTTTTCGAACGACACTTGTGACTGCATCACTGACCAAAAAGTACCGCTATCTACACCTAGCCATTCAACGCCCACCAGATGTGCACCAAGAATACCTACAGCTGAAAAAATTGCAGCTAATAAGGGCAAAGTAATCATGCCTGCCCAAAATCGAGGCGCAATCACTCGGCGTAATGGATCTATTGCCATCATTTCTAAACTTGAAAGCTGCTCTGTAGCTTTCATCAAGCCAATTTCTGCCGTTAAAGCTGAACCTGCACGACCTGCAAAAAGCAAAGCAGATACCACAGGGCCAAGTTCGCGCAATAACGATAACGCAACCATAGGACCTAAACTTGCTTCAGCGCCATAGCCTACTAATATAGTATAGCCTTGCAATGCCAACACCATACCAATAAATAAACCAGACACTACGATAATTACAAGCGAAAGCACCCCAATAGCATAGAGTTGCTTAATTAATAAGGGGTAACCTTTTCTAAAATTTGGCACATGCATCAACGACGATAACAGCATTAATATTGCACGACCAAGACCTGAAATCGTAGTAATAACTTGACGGCCAAGTTGTTGGATCATATCCATTATTTGACTCCCTTACCAATTAGCTCTTCTTGATAAGACGCAGCTTTATAATGAAATGGTACAGGGCCATCGGCTTCACCTTTAATAAATTGTTGCACTAGCGGAGATGCTTGCTTAGCTATGTCATCTGGTGTGCCGTGACCAATTATTTTTTGTTCGGCAATAATATAAATATAATCGGCAATACTCATCACCTCTGGGACATCATGTGAAACAACCACTGAAGTCAAACCTAGTGCTTCGTTTAATGAACTAATTAACCGAACAATCACACCCATTGAGATAGGATCTTGGCCGGCAAAAGGCTCATCATACAAAATCAATTCAGGGTCTAACGCAATAGCTCGCGCAAGTGCGGCACGACGTGCCATACCACCGGATAGTTCACTTGGCTTTAAATTACGAGCACCTCGTAAACCTACAGCTTCAAGTTTCATTAGCACCATTTTGTCGATAATATTTTCTGATAATTGAGTATGCTCTCTAATGGGAAACGCTATGTTTTCATATACACTCATATCACTAAATAGCGCGCCACTTTGAAATAACATACTCATACGTTTACGTATTTGATAAAGCTCTGAGCGAGAAAGTGTAGGAATATTTTGGCCATCGAAAAGAATTTTTCCTGATTCAGGACGAATTTGCCCGCCAATTAAACGTAATAGTGTTGTTTTCCCTATGCCACTAGGGCCCATTATACCAGTCACTTTTCCTTTTGGGATCGACAAACTAATGTCATTGTATATGACCCGCTCTTGACGCTTAAAAGTAAGGTTTTTAATTTCAACTAATGGTTGTGACATATTATTAAGCAACATCAATGTTAATGTTTAAAATTCTGAGGCCATTTTACCTGAGCGAGCACATTACTGCATTAGATAATTAATAATTTTCTGACGCAGCGAGTAAAATGGTCCGATTAATCGTAAGCAAATGTTATTTAGCTTTAATCTTAGCCTTAGTTTTCGTTTTCAATGAAAAGAGTTACGAGGAACAACCCCATTACCTAATTCAGCCTTGTATAAACACCAAATAAATCGCTGTAAAAATGCACAGTAAGGTTCAACACCCCTAATATCTGCCGCAAAAATATACAGAAATGTTCAACATGCCTTAATTAACAAATAAAATTTTAATGTATATCCCCTTTATTCTCTTGAAGATTGACATATAATGACATTTCTTTGCCTACTAAAATTATTCATCTTATTTTGCTAACAACCAGCGACAATTTTGCTGTAATTTAGGAGTTGTTAATGCTTGTACAAATATTAATCTTATTATTGTCCCTTGTCGTTTTAGTTTGGAGCGCAGACAAGTTTGTTTTTGGCGCGTCTGCGCTTGCAAGAAATTGTGGCATATCGCCTATGATTATTGGTTTAACAATTGTAGCAATGGGCTCTTCTGCTCCTGAAATGATGATTTCTACAACGGCCTCGCTACAAGGCAATGTAAATACAGCAATTGGTAATGCAATAGGCTCAAACATTACAAATATTGCACTAGTATTAGGTATAACTGCATTACTACAACCATTGTCTGTTTCATCTTCAACAGTAAAGCGAGAAATTCCATTAATATTAGCTATCACAGCATTAGCTTACTTTATGCTAGCTGATAATTACTTTAGTTTTATCGAAGGCTTAATTTTAATGATTGGTTTTGTCGTTTATATTATGGCCTTATTAATAATAACCCTACGTAACTCCAAACAAAAAAAGCTTGATGACGCTTTATTAACTAGCGCTGAGCAAGATGTACCGGTAACTACCACACCTAATGCCATATTTTGGCTGATTATTGGCATGGTATTATTACCGCTTAGTGCTAAATATTTAGTTGATTCATCAGTGTTTATTGCCACTGCCTTTGGGGTAAGTGATTTAGTGATTGGATTAACTGTTATTGCTATTGGTACCAGTTTGCCTGAATTAGCAGCAAGCATTGTAAGTATTATTAAAAAAGAAGATGACTTAGCTATTGGTAATATTATTGGCTCTAACATTTTTAATATATTAGCGGTACTCTCATTAGCTGGCTTAATTGCCCCTGGTGACATAGATCATGATGTTTCCTTAAGAGATGCACCTTATATGCTTGGCGTTACCCTGTTATTATTCTTTCTTTGTTTTAGTAGACGTTTCGGTAACTTTAGAATTACACGCGTAAAAGGTTTTGTATTAATAATGACCTTTATTGCTTATCAAGTACTATTATTTAGTCAGTTAAAAGGGTAGTCAGTTAAGGCTAAACTAATTTATGAAAAACTTTAAACAACAAGCTCTCAATGTTATTCAAATAGAGCAAGAAGCAATAAATGAATTAACAAAGTTTATTGATGACAGTTTTACTAAAGCCTGCCAGTTAATGTTTGACTGTACAGGTCGCGTCATCGTTATTGGTATGGGAAAATCTGGCCATGTAGGTGGTAAAATCGCGGCTACTTTAGCAAGTACGGGCACTCCTGCGTTTTTTGTTCACCCGGGCGAAGCAAGCCATGGTGATTTAGGTATGATCACCAAAGATGATGTAGTTATGACTATTTCTAACTCTGGCGAAACCGGTGAAGTTTTAGCCATAATCCCAGTATTAAAACGTATAGGTGCTAAACTTATAGCCATGACTGGTAATAGTGACTCTACCCTAGCTAAGCTTTCCGATACCCATGTTTGTATAAAAGTCTCTCGTGAAGCCTGTCCTTTGGGTTTAGCTCCCACTTCCAGCACAACCGCAGCTTTAGTAATGGGTGATGCTATCGCAGTAAGTCTGTTGCACGCACGTGGTTTTACGGCTGATGACTTTGCACTCTCTCATCCAGGCGGTAGTTTAGGCAAGCGCCTTTTACTGCGTTTATCAGATATAATGCACACTGGCGATCGATTACCTGTTGTGCATCAAGATGCTAAAATTACCGACGCATTAATGGAGATGTCTTTAAAAGGGCTTGGTATGACTGCTGTTGTTAATGATAAAAATGAATTAATCGGCTTATTTACTGATGGTGATTTGCGCCGGATACTTGATGAAAAGGTAGATATTCACCACGACCAAATTCATTCCGTTATGACGAAAAAACCCAAAGTAGCTAGCGAAGAAATGTTAGCTGCTCAAGCGTTAAAAATAATGGAAGATAAGAAAATTAATGGACTAATTATTGTCAATGCAAGTAACCAACCTATTGGTGCAATGAATATGCACGATTTACTAAAATCAGGAGTACTTTAATACAATGAAAACACTCTATGGTGAAGTGAATCAAGCAATTATAGAAAAAGCAATAAATATCAAATTATTTGTGTGTGATATTGACGGTGTGTTTTCTGATGGACGCATTTATTTAGGTAATGATGGCGAAGAGCTTAAAGCATTTCATACAAAAGATGGTTATGGCATTAAAGCATTAGGTGCAAATGGCGTTGACGTGGCCGTTATCACTGGCCGACAATCAAACATTGTTCAGACCCGTATGACAGCACTTAATGTAAAACATATAGTGCAAGGTGAAGAAAATAAGTTGCCCGCGTTAAAAAAGATGTTAAGTGCCCTATCATTAAAACCTAATCAAGTGGCTTATATTGGCGACGATATGCCTGACTATGAATGTATGGCCTATGTTGGCTTAAGCATTGCTGTTAATGATGCACACCCCACTATTTTGAACCTTGCCGACTATACCACCACAATAAGAGGCGGCTTTGGTGCGGTAAGGGAATGTTGCGATTTAATAATGTTGAGCCAAAACACTTTACACTTTGCTACAGGCGCTAGTGTATGACACGGTTAACCGGCTTCGCCATCTGTTTTTTTATTCTAGCATTAGCTGCGTATGGCGTTGTTGACTGGCTTCAGTCAAAAACAAAAACAGAACAAGTGATCACTAATGAAATGACACCAGACTTTATTGCTGAGACCTTAAATAGTGACATATATAATGCTCAAGGTGAGCTAACATATATTATCGATGCGCAGCGTATGGAGCATTACGCAAACTTATCTGTAACCCACTTTGAATTTCCACAGTACACCCTTTTTACAAAAAATAGTGAAACACCTTGGAAACTAAAAGCTAATGAAGGGACTCTATATAGTAATAATCGCGTACGGCTACAAAATCGCGTAACATTAACGGCAACAGATCAATCAAGCTTAATACAAGAAATTCATGGTCGGTATTTAGAGTTAGATCTTAATACTAATATTATTAGTTCTGAGCAAACTATTATGATTGAAGGGAAAGACTTCACCATATATGGTTCAGGACTAATTGTAGACTTAAATACAAAACAAATGACGTTGACTGAACATGTACAAACCATTTTTAAAAGTATTAAAAACTAGCCTTATTATAGTAGGCATGAGCTCAGCATTAGTTTCGACAAGTTATGCTGACAAATTAGACTTAAAAAAAGAAATTAATATCGATGCTTCTCGACAGGCTGCTGATTTAAAAAATAAAATATTTAGCTATATCGATAATGTTGTGATCACTCAAGGCACGTTACGGATCAAAGCTGATTTAGTACAGGTGATCACTGACACCGAAACCGACGAAAAAACATATATAGCCAAAGGCAATCCTGCAACCTTTTCTCAAAAGCTTGATGACGGTACGCCCATATACTTACAAGCTAATGAAATTAAATATCAGCCTAGCCAAAATATCGTAGTAATTTCTGGTAACGCAGAATTGCGCCAAGAAGGAAGCAAAGTCAGTGGCAGTATAATTACTTACAATTTTGTCACGGAACAAGTCAGTGCCGATAGCGATGCGGATAGTGATGAAAATAATCGAGTAAAAACTGTATTACAACCCAAAGCGTTGGATAAAAATTAACTTATGGAAATATCAACTCTTTGTGCCACAAGCTTAGCGAAAGCTTATAAAGGCCGTAAAGTAGTAAAAAATGTAAGCTTGCAGGTTCAAGAAGGGCAAATTGTCGGTTTACTTGGACCAAATGGCGCAGGTAAAACAACATCGTTTTACATGATTGTAGGGTTAGTGCCTAATGATAGTGGCAGTATAATACTCAACGATGAAGATATCACCTTACTCCCTATGCACGAACGCGCACGAAAAGGTATTGGTTATTTACCTCAAGAGGCCTCAATCTTTCGAAAACTCACTGTACACGACAATATAATGGCCATTTTACAAACACGAAAAGAACTTTCTGAGATTGAACGTCAAGAAAAGCTTGAACATTTATTAGAAGAGTTCAATATTAACCACATAAAAGACAATTTAGGTATGAGTCTTTCAGGTGGCGAGCGGCGTCGTGTAGAAATTGCCCGTGCCTTGGCTGCTGATCCTAAGTTTATTTTACTTGATGAGCCTTTTGCAGGCGTTGACCCTATTTCAGTAGGAGACATTAAAAAAATTATTCTACACTTAAAACAACGAGGCATTGGTATATTAATTACAGACCATAATGTACGTGAAACTTTAGATGTATGTGAACACGCTTATATTGTAAGTCATGGCGAATTGATCGCAGAAGGGGATTCAAATCAAATACTGGCCAACCAAACAGTAAGAGATGTATACCTTGGTGAGCAATTCACGCTATAGTATATTCAAACTATAGTATTAGTTAATGCGATAAACGTTATTAATAATTAAAGGAACATAAGTATTTCGATGCGCCCTAGTCTGCAGCTCCGAATTGGACAACAACTTACAATGACTCCACAGTTGCAACAAGCAATAAGATTGTTGCAACTGTCGACCTTGGATCTTCAACAAGAAATACAAGAAGCGTTAGACAGTAATCCATTATTAGAAGTTGATGAATCTTCAAATTCAGATCAGGAAAGTAGTACAGATAATTTCGATGATGCTTTTTCTGCCTCTACAACTGAAACAAGTACGACTGATAATAATGATGGCAGTGAAGACTCTACACCAACGATAGACGAAATATCCACTACTGAGGCAATGGACAAAAACGAGATCCCTGAAGAATTAAATATAGACACAACATGGGATGAAAGTTTTAGTGCCGGTGTATCAAATACAGGCGTAGGTGTTGCGAGCGAAGATTACACATATCAGGGCGAAACTGTCGATTCAATTCAAGACCACCTGCGTTGGCAAATGGACTTAACTCCCTTCTCTGATACAGACCGCGCGATTGCCACAGCGATCATAGATGCTATTGATGACGCTGGCTATTTAACTGTTTCAGCTGAAGAAATATTAGAAAGTGTAGGCGCTGACGATCTAGAGCTAGATGAAGTAGAAGCCGTTATTAAACGGATTAATATGTTCGACCCTATAGGTGTAGGTGCACGTAGCATTTCTGATTGTTTAATTATTCAGCTTAATCAATTTGACAAATCAACACCCTGGCTAGAAGAAAGCAAATTAGTATTACGCGAGCATATCGATTTACTTGGTAGTCGTGATTATCGACAATTAATGCGTAAAACTCGCTTAAAAGAAGATCAGCTCCGTGAGGTTATCCGCTTAATTCAAACATTAGATCCTCGCCCCGGTGACAGTGTCATTAAAGGTGAAGACCAATACGTTATTCCTGATGTTTCCGTTGAGAAAAAAAATGGTCGTTGGGTTGTTGAGCTCAATCCTGATACTGCGCCTAAATTGTCAGTAAACCAGCAATATGCCTCAATGGCACGCTCTATGAAGTCCTCAACTGATAGCCAATTTATTAGATCAAACTTGCAAGAAGCCAAATGGTTTATTAAAAGTTTAGAGAGCCGCAACGACACGTTATTAAAAGTGTCTAACTGTATCGTGCAGCGCCAGCAAGGCTTTTTTGAACATGGACCTGAAGCGATGCGCCCCATGGTGCTAAACGATGTTGCAGAAGCTGTAGATATGCATGAATCTACAATTTCTCGCGTAACAACACAAAAATATATGCACACTCCTCGAGGCATATTTGAACTTAAGTTTTTCTTCTCTAGCCATGTAAGTACCGAAAACGGTGGCGAGTGCTCATCAACTGCAATTAGAGCATTGATTAAAAAACTTGTGGCTGCAGAAATACCAGCTAAACCGCTAAGTGACAGCAAAATGGCTGAACTACTCGCAGAGCAGGGTATTAATGTTGCACGAAGAACAATTGCAAAATACCGAGAGTCTTTATCTATTCCCCCTTCTAATCAACGTAAAAGTTTACTTTAAGTAAACGCAACAATAAGGATTGAATGTTATGCAAATTAATCTTACAGGTCATCATGTTGAAATTACCGAGGCATTACGTGAAAGCGTAAATACAAAATTCGCAAAATTAGAAAGACATTTTGATCAAATTCATAATGTTTACGTGGTGTTAACAGTAGAAAAGAATAGTCAAATAGCGGAGGCAACCGTTAACCTTAGCGGAACAGAAGTACATGCTAAAGCCGATAACGCGGATATGTATACTTCAATAGATCGACTCGTCGATAAACTAGATCGCCAAATATTAAAATATAAAGGCAAAATAACTCAACATTAACGCTATAAAATATAGCTAAGTAAACCGGTATCATGAAGTTACTTGAACTACTTAGCTTGAACTGCACTTTATGTGCAGTTCAAGCCACAAGTAAAAAGCGAATACTAGAAGTTATCTGTGATGCAGCTTCTAACGAACTTAACGACTCATCAACTTATGAATTATTAACAAGTTTGATGGCACGAGAAAAAATGGGTTCAACAGGGATAGGTAATGGTATAGCCATTCCTCACGGCCGATTAACTAATTCAAACAAAACTGTCGCAATAGTTGCCACTAGTGAACAACCGATAGAGTTCGACGCGATAGATAATAGACCTGTTGATATTTTTATTGCATTATTTGTTCCTGAGCAACAATGCGAAGAACATTTAGTGACATTACAAAATATCGCAGAGCTGTTTACCGACAAACAGCTTTGCAAACAAATTCGAAAGAGTACTACTGCGCAAGAAATGTTTGATTTAATTAAACAAGCCAGTTAATTTTTTAACACTATAGCCATTGATAGATAAACACTATTATTGGCTACACATTTTGCCAAATAAGGCTGAAAAATGAAATTAACCATTGTGAGTGGTCGCTCAGGTTCAGGTAAAAGTGTCGCACTACGCGTACTTGAAGATTTAGGCTATTACTGTGTTGACAATATCCCCGTAAATTTACTACCGGCGTTAACACATACCGTAATAAATGATTATGAAACAGTCGCAGTCAGCTTAGATGTTCGAAACTTACCTAACGACCCAGCTGACGTTTCTGAAATACTTGATTACCTGCCCACAACTGTTGAACTAAATATTCTTTATTTAGATGCTGATGACTCTGATTTAATTAAACGCTTTAGCGAAACTCGCCGATTACACCCATTAATTAGACAAAACATTGCCTTAGATCAGGCACTAATTTTAGAGAAAAAGTTACTAGAGCCTATATCTAGTCGCGCTCATTTATACATAAATACCAGCCAGTTAACCCCTCACCAACTCGCAGATTTGGTAAGAGAGCGAATTTTAGGTAAAAAAACTGGCACTATGGTTGTTGTGTTTGAGTCATTCGGATTTAAGCACGGCGTACCTCAAGATGCAGACTATGTATTTGACGCTCGCTTTTTACCAAACCCTTTTTGGGAAAAGGAGCTTAAAACTTATACCGGGTTAGATCAGCCAGTCAAAGATTTCCTTTCATCTCAACCAATAGTGACTAAATTCGTCTGGCAAATAAACAGCTTTTTTATGACATGGCTACCCCACCTAGAGCGAAATAATCGTAGTTATGTCACCATTGCAATAGGCTGTACCGGTGGTAAGCACCGCTCCGTATTTATTGCTGAATTATTAGCAAACAATTTACGTAAAGAAAGAGCCGATGTTCAATCACGCCATCGCGATATCGATAAATCAACAACGTAAGAAATACAAATATTCATGGCCAAATATAACAAAAAGTTAATGATATCTAATAAGCTTGGCTTACATGCGAGAGCTGCCACTAAGTTAGCGCAATTAAGCCACAAGTTTGATGCTGAAGTAACCGTTACCTTAGCAGGAAAAGATGCTGACGCGAGCAGTATTATGGGATTAATGCTGCTTGCTGGCGCACAGGGTAAAGAAGTGACTATTACTACTGAAGGTGAAGATGCAGAAAAAGCATTAGCCGATGTATGCAAACTTTTTAATGATAAATTTGATGAGGATGAATAGCTTTATTTCAACTAGAAACTAAGGGCTTAAGGTAACACCCCCCTAGTAAAACCATAGCACTTACCAATACCACTCACACTCAGATAAAGCGAAATAATAGCTTCACAGACCTTAATAAAGCTGTAAATAACACTAAACAATTGATATTATTTAATTAAAGTCAAATATTACTTATACCATTTAAAATAAAGAAGCGGACACTTAGAGTAGCTAAGAGATCACTTTCATTTATAGGTTGGTATAACATACTGAGTCGATAATTACTTAACTTTTCATTTCGTTTTTAACGGCCCAAGGTAACGATATGCCGGAAGCTTTAGAGCAAGAATACAGTCATACTAAACTGCAGCAAGTTAACAAAGCACTTGAAAGCGGGATGTTTGTCTATGTCCGCAAATTACTGCAAAATATGCCTGCCTATGATCTTGCGCTAATTTTAGAATCTTCTCCAAGTAAAAGCCGTACAGTACTTTGGCAATTAATCGATCCTGATCACCATGGTGATGTCCTAGAAGAACTTAACGAAGAAGTTCGAAAAGGTATTCTTAAAAATATCCATCCTGAAAAATTAGCTGCTGTCGCAGAAGGAATGGATACAGATGATTTAGTTGAAGTACTAAGAACCCTACCTGATACTGTATACAATGAAGTAATTAAGTCCATGGACTCACAAGATCGTGGACGGGTTGAAGCCGCACTTTCTTATGCAGAAAATAGTGCTGGCGGTATTATGAATACCGACACTATAACCATCAGACCAGATGTAACAGTCGATGTGGTTTTACGTTATTTACGACTTAAAGGTGACTTACCAGAAGCAACAGATTCTTTTTATGTAGTTGACCGACAAGATCACTTTATTGGTTCTGTTTCACTTTCATCAATAGTTACGGCTCAGCCTGATGTTATTATTTCAACATTAATCGTAGAAGAAATACAAGCGGTACATGTTGACACCCCTGAAAGTGAAGTAGCGCAACTATTTGAACGTTACGATTGGTTTTCAGCCCCCGTTATTGATACAAATAAACACTTGCTTGGCCGTATTACCATCGATGACGTTATCGATGTCATTCGAGAAGAAGCCGAACATTCAATGATGAGTATGGCGGGTCTTGATGATGAAGCCGATACTTTTGCACCTGTCTTTAAAAGTACTAAACAGCGCTCAATTTGGTTAGGAGTTAATCTAATTACCGCATTATTTGCTGTTGCTGTTTCATCAATGTTCGAAGATATACTTGCCCAATTAGCCATTCTTGCTATTTTAAATACGTTAGTCCCCAGTATGGGGGGTGTTGCTGGCAATCAAACCTTAACACTTGTTATCAGAGGTATAGCGCTAGGACACATAGGTGAAAGCAACTCTCGTGCTTTACTTTATAAAGAGCTTGCCGTCGGCTTTTTAAACGGCATTATTTGGGCAGTATTGATTGCAGCTGTTGTTGCTATTTGGAAGCAAGATTTTATGTTAGGTGCGGTTATCGCTTTTGCAATGCTAATGAATATGACTGCTGCAGGGGTTGCAGGGGTTGCTATACCTTTACTACTTAAACGGATGAAAATTGATCCTGCCTTAGCAGGAAGTGTTATTTTAACAACCGTTACCGACGTAGTTGGTATTTTTGCCTTTTTAGGTACAGCAACACTGCTTTTAGGTTAACGAGTCAACAAAGTTGCTAATTCCCTGCAACTTGCATTTCAGCTAACAAAATAGAGCCCGTACGAATACTGCCATGCATATCAGTATCACTGCCAACGGCGACTAACTCAGTAAACATGTCTTTTAAATTACCTGCAATAGTAATTTCTGATACTGGGTATTGAATTACACCATTTTCAACCCAAAAACCTGCAGCACCACGAGAATAGTCACCATTGACCACATTAACTCCCTGCCCCATTAATTCAGTTACTAAAAGGCCTGTGCCTAATTGTTTTAACATTGCATTAAAGTCACCACCGTTTGCTGACACCAACCAGTTATGAATACCACCGGCATGGCCAGTTGTAGTAAGCCCTAACTTACGAGCAGAATAACTTGTTAATAAGTATGTTGCTAAGTTACCTTGCTCAATAATGTTGCGGTCGATAGTGGCAACACCCTCACTGTCAAATGAGCTACTCGCTAATGCAGACTTTATATGAGGGCGTTCATTAATTGTTAAAAAATCAGGAAAGATAGGTTTACCTAAAGCATCGAGTAAAAAAGACGATTTACGATATAAATTACCTCCGCTAATTGCGGCAATAAAATGTCCCCAAAACGTATTTGCGATATCAGCTCTAAACATAACAGGCACTTTACCCGTAGGTAATTTACGTGCGTTTAGTCGTGATAATGCTTCTTGAGCAGCTTTAGAACCTACATTTTTGGCTGAATCCATTAAGTCAAAGTGGCGATCAATGGTGTAAGCATAATCACGTTGCATATCATCATTTTCACTAGCAATAGCCACGCAACTTAAACTATGCCTAGAGCTAGGATAGCCTACTAACTGCCCATGGCTATTGCCATAGACTTTAAACCCTTCATAGCTTGCTAATGTTGCCCCATCAGAGTTAGTTATCCGCGGATCTACGTCTAAAGAAGCCATTTCACACTCTTTAGCAATCGCTATTGCATCATCAGTTGATAGCGCCTTTGGGTGATATAAATCAAGAGATTCTGGGTTCATCGCTAATAATTCTTTATCCGCCAAGCCTGAACATTCATCAACAGAAGTAAATTTGGCAATATTAACTGCAGCCTCAACAGTTTGCTTGAGTGCTTTATCAGATAAATCAGCAGTTGATGCACTTCCTTTTCTTCCTTGTTGATATACCGTTATTCCTAATGCACCATCATTAGTAAACTCAACAGTTTCAACTTCGCCAAGGCGAGTACTAACACTTAAACCTTGCTGTTTGCTCATTGATACTTCTGCACCATCAGCACCTAACGACTTAGCTAAAGCTAATACCTCAGCTACACGTGATTCAACTTTTTCCATTTGTTTGATGATGCTATTTGACTCTGCCATAGGGGTGAATTTCTCTATAATTTTAATAAATACGACGAATATTTTACGAAGATGAGTTTTACGCTAGAGCGTATGAAGCTATTTGTTGTATAATAGCTACTATCAATCGCTAAATTTGTTCCATTATTATGCCCGAGTCTGCTGATGAATTCGATGAAGAATTAAAAAGTAAATCAGAAATTAAACGTGAAATGCACAAGCTTCAAGATTTTGCAGCGCGCTTAGTTAAATTATCTAAACACCAACGCAGTAAAATACCCTTTACTGACGAGCTAAAAGAAGACCTTATTTTAGCTGATAAAATCAATAATAAGCATGAAGCCCTTCGACGTCATATTCGTCATATGGCCAAAGTACTTTCTGAAACCGATCTTGAGCCTATTAACCAGGCACTTGATGTGATGGCAAATAAACATCAGCAAGAAAGTGCCAAACATATAAAAATTGAAAGCTTACGAGATGAATTAATCGACCAGGGTAGTGAAAAAATTGAAGCTACACTTAGCGAATACCAAGGTTTAGAACGTCAAAAACTGCGCCAACTGGTACGAATGGCATCTAAAGAAAAAGCGAATGAGAAAATTGGTAAACATTACCGCGATCTATTTAACTATTTAAAAGAAAGTATTAATTTATAATATATTCAGCTAAAGCGGTATTAACCCAAATGTTTACTTGGGGTTAATACCTGCTCAATTCACAAGTACCCACCTGTTACTGTTACTTTTAAATTAGAGCTCAAAGAAATGAGTAAACACTTTGTATAACTCAGTTCCCTGATTCACACTAGCTGAAGCAAAATGGAGAATTGGTAACACTTCGTTTTCTAATGAAACATAGTGCAATGGATCACCATCACCGTAATTATCCATCCGTAATATTCTTGCTAGTGGCTTTCCAGCAGCTAATGGTTTGCCAAATTCTGCTAAATAATCAACCATTCCGCCCATAGGAGAATAGTAAGCTTTATAGTCTTTTAGGTAACAAGCAAAGCGTGTCATTATTTGTGGTTGATACTGAGCTGCGTCTATTACGCCTTTATGCTGTAAGTAACACAAAATGCTTTTTGCGTCTTCAAGTGCGGCATCAAGATCAATTTGTTCTTGTGAGCCTAGCTCCACCGTAAAACTTTCTTTATTTAGCGCTTTTGAACTGATCGAGTATTTTATACCTAATTCAGCAAACGCCTCTTGTAATTGCCACCAAGGACAAAAAGTTGCTTCATCTAAAGCGCCATCAAATGTGTTAGGGATCAGTATATTGTGTGGAATATTAAAATATTGAGCACTTGCTTTTGCATATTCAGGACAATATAAATGTTTACTTGATATTGGCCCAGTATGTAAATCAAGCACATAGTCTGCTTGATGTGCTAAGCGCTGCAATTGATAAGCAATACGCTGCCCTGTTGTTAAGCCAAAAGCATTGTGTTCTAGTTTTTGTTCAATTTTATCGATCATTAATTGCTTAAAATTTGCTGCAATGATTGCATCGTCCTTGCCTATACTTTCACGAACAAACGGCTTAATAATACTCGGATCAAAATGATACATCCTATTCCAATTAACTCCCGTTATAGGGTCAAATCGTCCTAATGTATATTCACCATTCTTATGGTTACAAGCAACAGGGTTAGCATAAGGCACTAAAGTAACATCACCTTTTACTGAGATATTTTTTAATAATTCCAACAATTGAAACACTACGGCATTACCTTGCACTTCAGCACCATGCATATTCGCTTGTATATACACACTTGGTGCCGAACTATCACCTTTTAGCCGATATACTGGTACTGTTAATAATGCTCCGCTAGCCATTTCACCAACATTGATTACTTCTTTTGAAAAACGATTCATTTACTTACTCTATTTATATTTTTCACACTGTTGTACTTAAGCTAAATACCAACTCGCTGGCTGGGCTGCTCTCACTTCACTCATTTTGCCGTTTTCAATAACATACTCTGCAGCTGTTTGGTGGCAAAGAAAAAACGGCATACTTTCGGTAAACCCGTATGCGCCGGCGTAAGCAAATACCAACTGATCTGCCACCTCAATATCTTCAGGCAAAGGCAAGTGACCTAACTTATCAAGACTAGTACATAAAGGACCGTATAAATCAAAGTAAGTGCTTGGTGCGCTTGAGTCTCGAAGCAAGCGAACGGGAAAGGGTTGCTCGGTAATTGCAGGCCGCAATAAATGATTAATTCCCGCAGCGAGTACTAACTGTTGCTGCTGATAGTTAACCTTGCGATCAACTACAGGCACAACATAGTAGCCACAATGAGCTACCGCGTAACGCCCTAACTCGAGCCATAACTCTTCTACATTCGCTTGGGCTTTTATGTGAGCAAGATCAGCTATTATTTGAGGCCATGACAACGTCTCCCCTTGCTCAAAGTAGTCGACACCTAAGCCACCACCTAAATCTAATATGTTAAGTGGCATACCAATTGAGCAAGCTAATTCAACTAAAGCTGAAACCATTTGCTGCCATAATGCATACATTTTTTGATTGCTAAGCATATTGCCCCATTGAAAAATATGTAAACCACAAAGATTTAGTTGAGGGTACTGTTTAACATGTATTTCTTGCCACTCGCCGGTTGATAAGCCAAAAGGAGTTACACTATTTCCGCCAAGTGGGTTTTTTTCACCTTCTTGCCACTGTAACTGCACACGTAACAATACTTTTGGGCGTTTATTGAGCTTTTTTGCTGCTTGATTAAGCCATTTCAACTGATTTATGCTTTCTACTATAAACACACTAACCCCCTGAGTTAAAAACTCAGTCAGTTGTGTTAATGACTTTGCGGGGCCAGTATTTAAAATACGCTCTGGCACAACGCCTTGCGCTAAAACTTGTTGTAATTCACCAGCGCTTGCCACATCAAAATTAAAGGCTGCACTATCGAGTGTTTGTATAATGCGTGATAAAGGATTTGCTTTAACCGCGTACCAAAGCTTAATAACATCTTGATCTTGTAGGTCAAGTAGATGCTGTTTAAGCTCATCTAATTGATACACAAAATAAGCTAGCTCATGCTCGTTTAATTGTGGATGCTCAAGTAATGTATTGCGTAGTGTTGGCGTCAGCCAGTTTTTGCTATTTTCAAACATAAGTTAGCCTTAGCGTAATAAAGATTCTAAAGCTAATGATGCATTACTTTTTTCATCACGGTACTTCACTATTAAGGCACACGCCATATTTAGCCCTTGAGCTACAGCCCATTCACCAGAAACAGGCCGAGTTCCGGGGACAACAACAGCATAAGCTGGAATATCGGCACCTTTTTCTAACATGACTTGGTTAACACAGTCATAAACAGGGACCGATGCTGATAAACATACCCCTGGTGCTAAGACTGCACCTTTCTTCACAACTATCCCCTCTACAATCACAACACCAGCACTTAAAAACGCATTGTCTTCAACAATAACGGGATTTGCGCCAATTGGCTCTAGCACGCCACCAATTTGTACTGCGGCAGAAACATGTACGTTTTTACCAATTTGCGCACACGATCCAATGAGCGCATGACTATCAACCATAGTGCCACTATCGACAAATGCGCCTACATTAATATAAGCGGGTGGCATAATGATCACGCCACTTGCAACATGAGCACCACGGCGAACAGCTGAGCCCCCTGGTACTAAACGTACATTATCGCTACAAGTAAATTCACGCGTAGGCAAATTATTTTTATCAACAAAGCCTTGGTATATTCCGCCACACTCTTTATTCACACCTGCTTTAAATGCCGCTAAAATTGCTTTTTTCACTTCACTATTTGCTTGCCAATCACCCTGTTCATCCTGTGTTGCCGCTCGAACAGATCCTGCTTCTAATTGATCCAATGTTACTTGCCAATTCATTACTATTTAACTCCAATAACTTGTTGTGACTGAGTTCTCAGCCATTGATTTATCAGCTGATCAACGTCCACTAAACCATTATTTGCTGCAAGTTCATGCTCTGTTAACGGAGCCCTTAATGTTGGTGTGGAGATCATTGCGTTTTGTGCCATAAGTACTTTGACAGGGATGGGGTTACTAACTTGAAATAAAGCATCAACGGCATTTTGCCATAGCGGAAATAAGCCTTGATACTGTCCTGATAACGTTAAGTTTACATACCGTTGGGTAGCTTCAGGCCAAACATTGCTAGCAACAGAAACTAACCCAGCAACTGCAGCACCAGCTAAATAAGGCATCATTGCATCTTCACCACTGAATAATCGAATTTTAGGACAATGTTGTTTGTAACTAAGAAATGTTGATAAATTGCCACTTGCTTCTTTTAAAGCCCAGCAGTTTTTATGATGTTGTAATTGTTTAGCTGTAGTTGTAGGGATTGCAATACCACTGCGCGAGGGCACATTATAAAGCATGCAAGGGTAGTTAGACTTATCTAACAATGCAGAAAACCATCGTGTTTGCCCAACAGGGCCTGGCCTTGCGTAAATAGGAGTACCAAGTAAATAAGCATTAATTGCAAGCTCATTGCAGCGGCTTATCCATGCGAGTTGTTCAGTTAGATTATAACCGCCCACAGCTACCATAATTGGTACATCAAGCGAAAGCTGAGCGACAAACTCAACAATGGTAAACTGCTCTTTAGCCGTTAGTGCTATGCCTTCGCCCGTACTACCTAACAGTAAAAGTCCATTTCCGGCGGTATTTTGTCGCTGAGCATTTAGTTTAAGGCTGTGAAAATCAACATTACCTTTGTTATCAAAAGGAGTAATTAATGCTGTCCACAGAGTGGTTGTATCAATAGAATGTATTTGTGTTGTTTGATTCATTTCTCTCGAACTCATTTCGTTCGGAGAACTTATAGGCATTTGTTGGGCTCAACGCTATTGAATGGTTGAGTTTCGACAAAGGCCAGAAGCTCTCCACCCAATAGGTGACAGTTGTTAGGATTCAACCTAAACAACCGGCAAATACAGTATCAAAATTGTATTTACCTCGGCGTTACACTAATCTAAGGTCTTTAATAATCTTAGCTAGCTTTATCCCCTCACTATTAATCGTTAGAGTTTGATCTCTTCATAATAGCTACCTGATTAACGCTCCTCTTCTGACACTTTTTTTAATTTGTTAACACTTAACCGAAATATAAATTAAGCATTAACAAAGTAAATAAAGGACACACGCATTAAACCACCTCTTAGCTGAGAGAGTCAATAGCCATCTAAAAGTCTGATTAGACTAATTATTACTAAGTGATAACTTAACTCTAATTTTCAGTAAAATGTGCTATTACTGCTTTTTCTATTTCGGCTAATCGGTCTTGCCCCCAGTAAGCAACATCACCATAGCGAAAACAAGGCACTCCCCAAAACCCCAATTTGTCTAATGCCATTTGATTTTCATCAGACCATTGTTGCCAATCATTAGCTAACCCATATTCAAGGGCAGCCTGATAGTCTAATTCAATGGCTTTACACAAATTAATTAAGTTATTGGTGATTGCTACATCAATATTGTTAATATAAATAGCATCAAAAACGGCTTGAATAAAAGCTAACGATTTACCCTGTGCTTGGGCATAAGCAAATAGCTGAAAACATTTGATAACGCCCTGTCCAATAGGGTCGACAAAGCTACAATAAGGAATGCCACCGTCTACCGCTTCCCGATGTGCATCGGTATAAATATACTTTTTTTTACGTTTCGGAACCGGGACATTGCGCATAACAAGCGGTAATATTGGTTTAAGCACTAAAGGGACTTGGTAATATTCACAGAGTTTTTTTATCTTATAAAAACCAATAAACGAATACGGACTGCGTAACGATAAAAACATTTCGATCGGTGGTGAATTCGTTTTACGTTGTTGATTTTCACCTTGCTTAAATATGAGCATATTAGCGTTATATCGCCTGTTCGATGCGATATTTTTTGAAAAACCAAGAGCTGCAAGCTTTGTTTCTATGTGTGAAAGACGATCAACCCCAACAAACCACTCTCCTAAAAAACAAAGCGATGCAGGTGAGTAATGACCTTTAGCATATAAACGCTGTTGATTTTTTATTTGAAAATTAATAACCGGTGTTGAAACATTATAATAACGCTCAAAATTATTTTTCCACGTCTGATGAAAAACGTTGACAGCACTCTTTATATCTTTACATTCCATCTGCCATAGCTGTTGTCCAGTAAATAAAGCATTTGCACTCGGAATTACATTAATAGTAGTAAAACCATACTGCTGCGCAATCACATTCGCATCATTAATCGCCCACTGTCGCCATATTTTAGGCTCAACAGAAACGCTTACGCGTGACTCATACACAAGAAACAAACAAAACTTTATCGTAAATCGTTGCTCTAACTCTGCTAATGCTTGTATTAACATATAACTATGGGGATCGTTTAGCGCTAAGTAGACTTCAATTACAGGTTGGTAACCAAACCTTTTCGGCAAGGTATAATTTTTAAATAGCAGACTCTTACGCCTGAAATTACTGCGTAGCCACCTAGCCTGTAATGAAACACGTTTTTTTGAAGCGATATCCTTCCCCTAAATACAAAGCAAACTTGGTCACATGCTGCTAATAACGTACAATAGCGTTTTATACCAATCTCACTGACTATGTGATCATTTCTGCTGGCTAAAACAGCCAACTACTGCGTTATTTATTTTATAATTAGAACAACTAGTTATGAAAACAAACGCCTTGTATTTGGCTATTTTCACTGCGTATAAAATAGATCACTTAATTTAATGAAACTGGTATTACTTATAATATCAGCTGCAGCCTAAGTTTCGGATTCTATCATGTCATTAACCAATATCAGTCAATTACTCATGCGTAATCAAGATTTATTAATTACGTCACAACCTTTATTGGTCAATATGCCAGATGACAGTTTTATTAATGAGTTGCTACAACTTAACCCCGCGTGCCAGCTCACAAGTTTTGATACGAATTATGCTCATCATCTTGCTCATGAAAAAAAACTGAACAATAAACACTGCGCTATTTTTGCTAGTCATTATTCTGGCGATATAAAACACGACTTAATTATCATTTATTTTCCTAAAAGCAAAAAAGAATTATTATTCACGTTAGCAATGCTAAAACCTATCATTACAGTAACAACAAAGATCTTAATTGTGGGTGAAAACAATGGCGGTATTAAATCTTTAGCAAATATTGGTAGTAATATTTTTAACTACTGTGACAAGGTAGATTCAGCAAGACATTGCGTATTATTTGACGTTAATCTAACCTTGGACGACAAAACGTTCAACTTAAATGAATGGTTTGAATACTATACCGTCGAAACAAACCAATGTGCCGTTAAAGTTGCCGCCTTACCTGGTGTATTTAGCCAAGCTAAATTGGATATTGGTACTCGTGTATTACTCGACAACCTCCCTCAATATCAAAGTGGCGCCTTACTCGACTTTGGTTGTGGTGCGGGGGTAATTGCTGCTGTTATCGGTAAAACATTTCCAGAAATTACGCTTTCATTAGCTGACGTTAGTGCCCTAGCAATCGCTTCAGCTAACAAAACATTACAACTTAACCAGCTAACAGGAGCTGTTTTTGCAACCGACAGTTTAAGTAACATTAATAAGCCCTATCAGCATGTAATTTCAAACCCACCTTTTCATCAAGGAATAAAGACTCATTATCAAGCTACTGAAACTTTTCTTAACGGTATTAACCAATATATTTCTCAAAATGGCAGCCTTACCATCGTTGCAAATAGTTTCTTACAATACTTACCTATTATAGAAAAGACTTTTCCTCACGTAACAAAACTACAACAAAAAGATGGTTTTACTATTTATAATGCAGTTAAAGGGAAAAGAGTTATCTCTCAAAAACCAAGTTAAGTTAGACTTTGTTGATCTTTAAGGTGAAGTTTTGCTACGAATTAAACGCAGCGCGCCCGAATATTATTTAAATCATTTGTTGCAATATTTCCGAATATCTACAATTATCTATCAAAGGTATTAACAAAATGATGACATTAAATTAAATATGCTACCTATTAAAAAGATAAAATCGATACGCCACTCGTTGATGGTTTTAATTATAGGTGTTGGTTTTTCCTTTTCAGCTATTTCGATATTTTATTTATGCCAAATATTTATCAATGATAGTGAAAAGCAATCAACTGCAAACATGCATCATTGGGCAGAATATATTGCTAATGTCAGCTCTAACTATATTGATAACCCTAGTGACAATTCGCCAAGTAAAAAAGCGGAGTTGTATAACGCCCTAACTTACTTGGGAGCCACGAATTTAATCAAATTTATTGATATTTACCGTTATGATGAATCAACCCAGAACGACAACTTTTATTTAAGTTACCATTACCAAAAACAATTAGATTTAAAAAAAGTTTTACCTATTATGGAGTTGCCAAGTATCGAGAAAGAGATTCTCAGCACACCTCATATCAATGATACTAATATTGAATATTATATGCCAATACAAAAGGCTGATAAGATCATTGGTTATTTATACATTCAAATGAACCGTTACCCAAGTTTAGAATACACTAATCAACTGCTATTGATCTTAGCTATTATTTTTACTGCATTATTAATTGCTCTCAGAATAGTGACTTCTCGCCTTGGTGCTATGGTAGTAACACCACTTGAAGAATTAACCTTAAGCATTCAAAACATAGCCAAAACCAAAGATTTTTCATTAAGAATTCCTAGCATGAGCTATCAAGAAGTCGACACATTAGCAAAAAGTATTAATACGTTACTGTCTCGCACGGAAAAACATCATAAAAAAATACAATTAGCTGAGCAGAAAAGTCTTGAACGAAACCAAGAGCTAGAAACAAAAATAATTAACAGAACCGTTGCACTTAAAGAGTCAAACCAAGAATTACTCTCCACCCTTGAAAAGCTCCATCAGTTTCAAGATCAGTTAGTTGAAAGTGGTAAAATGGCGTCACTTGGTGATATGGTTGCCGGTGTAGCACACGAAGTAAATACACCAATAGGGCTAGGTGTTACGGCTTCAACATTACTATCTGATCGCTTACTTGAAATGAAAGATCACTTTGATAATAAAACGTTGAAATCTAGTCAACTAAAGCGTTTTTTTAATGAAGGTCAAGAAAACGTTGGTATCATCTATCGAAATTTACAGCGTGCCGCAGAGTTAATTTCAAGCTTTAAAAAAGTCGCAGTAGACCAAAATAGCGAAGATATTCGACACTTCAATATGAATGAGCTGATCAATGAAGTACTGCATACTCTGGCACCACAAATCAAAAACACGCCGTATAATATTGAAATTAATTGCCCTGAAGAATTATTAATTTGGAATAAACCAGGGCCTATTAATCAAATCCTGATTAATTTAATTTTAAATTCAATACTTCATGCCTTTGACAATAAAGATACTGGTACCATATCAATTACTGTCACTTTTTTAGAAAATGATCTCAATATTTGTTTCAGTGATAACGGCTGTGGAATAGACGAAACAATTAAAAATAAAGTATTTGAGCCCTTTATAACAACTAAGCGTGGCGCAGGGGGTAGTGGCTTAGGCTTGCACTTAGTTTATAATTTAGTAACGCAAGCATTAGGTGGTAATATAATTATTGAGAGTGCTCAAGATGAAGGCACTACATTAAATATAACCTTCCCTCTAAATTTAAACAGTAATTATGCATAATCGAATAAAACAGTCGATAAAACAGTTAAATATAATGAAATATACTTAATTTCTTGATATAAACAATAAAACATATTTAAACTTTAATCATATTTTTTATAATGTAAATTATTATAAATGTACAATTTGGCAAAACTGGAAATAAAAACATGCACAAACCTCATATACTCATAGTAGAAGACGAAGATGTAACACGCTTTAATCTACGTAATTTATTTGAAGCAGAAGGCTATAATGTTTCAGAGGCAATTGATGGGGCTAGCATGGATCAACAGTTGCAAAGTAATGCGATAAATTTGGTTATAATGGATATAAATTTACCCGGAAAAAATGGGCTTTTACTTGCCAGAGAGCTAACAAAAAATAAAGATTTAGGGCTAATATTTCTAACCGGTCGCGACAGCGATATCGATAAAGTGCTCGGTTTAGAGATAGGTGCTGACGACTACCTAACTAAACCTTTTAACCCTAGAGAATTAACAATTCGCGCTAGAAACATTCTTAACAGAATCAATCAACCTGCCCAAGAGAATGATGATGCTGTTGTTCGATTTAATGACTGGGTTTTAGATGGTAACTCTCGTAAAATGACATCGCCTGAGGGCAAAGAAGTGTCTATCCCTCGCGGAGAATATCGTGCTTTAAGACTCTTAATTGCAAATACAGGGCAAATAGTGACTCGTCAGCAATTAATTAAAGAAATGACAGGAAGAGACTTACGCTCTAATGATAGAACTGTTGATGTAACAATACGCCGACTACGTAAGCATTTTGAATCTATTGAAGGTGCGCCAGAACTTATCAATACAATACATGGCGAAGGTTATCGTTTCGTTGGTAAAGTAGAATAGTAAACACAAAAGGTTAACCCCAAGGCAATACAAAATGGTTTAATGTGTATCAAGCCATTTCTGAAAAGCTTTTATCGCTTGTTCATTTAGCGTTATTAATTGAGCAATTAACCCGTTTTTTACCGACCACTGCTCTTCAGACTTTTCAAGTGTCACAAGTTGCTTGTGTACTAACAAAAAACCTATACTCGCTGATGCCCCTTTCATTTTATGACAGGAATTTTGCCAATCTGATTGTGATTGATTGGTAATCGAGCTAGCTATTTCTTCAAGGTATATAGAAGACTGCTGAATGTACATTTCTAACATTTTTTGTACAATATCAACAGTTAAGCTATCAAGGTAACTTTCTAATAAAGTTATATCTAAATGTTCGTTTGAGTCCAAGAAAAAGCCTTATTAACATATATGCTACTCTATGCAATATCGTTCTATATATCGCGAGTTAGCAAACGTTATCTAGTTAAGTGAGTATAATTATGCGTTTATTCTAGCAAACTGGCTCTCAATGTCATTAATCAATAAGACTTCATCGTTAGAATAAAAGTGAGAGCACTTCCAGATATTGATTTTCGGGTGCTTTTCATTCAAAATACACGCCCCTTAAAATAGACAATTGTAATTGAACGATTAAAGGTCATTTAACTTTAACATTCATATACTAATTAATTAATTATCAGTTAGATAGCATATATTATGATATTAGCCTTAAACATTAAGGTCAATATTCACTTATCTAACTTGCGGAGTAATAATGTCAACAACAATGCCAGATATAGCCAATCATACTACAGCACAAACTGAGGGTACTTTAGATTGGGTAGGCATGAGCAACATAGAAATGCCGATTATGCTTGCTTCTAAAGATGAATCAGAGCGTATGGTTTCGGCACATGTTGATGCATTTGTTAATTTGAAAGATCCTCAAGCGAAAGGCATTCATATGTCACGCCTCTATTTGTTAATCGATGAGCTATCAAATAACGGTGTATTAAATTATCAAACCTTAGTAACCTTGCTTGATGGCTTTATCAGCTCACATCATGACTTAAGCGATAATGCAAAGGTACAATTTAAGTTTGATTATCACCTACGTAGAAAGTCATTAATTAGTGGTAAACAAGGCTGGAAAGCTTACCCTGTTACCCTTACTGGCAGACTAAATAAGGGTGAACTAACAATTGAGCTCTCGGTTGACGTGCGTTACTCTTCGACGTGTCCCTGCTCAGCAGCACTTGCCCGTCAATTAATTCAACGGGCATTTAAAGACACATTCCTTAATGAACAATCAGTTGATCTTAATGATGTCCATGAATGGCTAGGAACAACTGATGGTATTATAGCAACACCACATAGCCAACGTTCAGTTGCTGAAGTTAAAGTTAAGCTTGGTGCGAACATAAAAGACCTGCCAATTACTGATATTGTTAACGCAATTGAAGATGCTTTACAAACGCCAGTTCAAGCGGCAGTAAAAAGAGAAGATGAACAAGAATTTGCTCGTTTAAATGGGCAAAACCTAATGTTCTGTGAAGATGCAGCACGGCGATTACAACATATTATGCTAGCTAATAGCGATTATGATGACTTTTGGCTCAAAATTAATCACCTTGAATCTCTACATGCCCATGATGCCGTAAGTATTACTACAAAAGGTGTTGTCGGTGGTTATCAGCCATAACCATTAACCCTATTAAGCCAGTGTGTGAAACACTGGCTTTTTTTTACTACCTTTAGTTAGACCCCTTTCCTACATCACCTCAATTTGTAATATATCAACCTAAATAAAGCAAACGCAAAACGAATAATTATACACCCATCATATAAGTTCAAAATGTAATTAAATTACATTAAAATTTTTTTTTGTCTATTTAATAGCTTTGTTAGAGCCCAAATTTGTATAAAAAACCATTTAAAAACATACAAATATAAAATACCTCATATAAATCATACTAATACATCAATGTAGCTTCCTTACGAGTAAATGCTCTATTTTAATTGACGGTAGTTAGTTTA
This sequence comes from Thalassotalea piscium, assembly GCF_030295935.1. Taxonomy (NCBI): domain Bacteria; kingdom Pseudomonadati; phylum Pseudomonadota; class Gammaproteobacteria; order Alteromonadales; family Colwelliaceae; genus Thalassotalea; species Thalassotalea piscium. The sequence continues at coordinate 573,218 of NZ_AP027362.1, read as the reverse complement.
GTGTTTAGAGTAAAGACCCTCTTGGAATTAATCGGATTATTTATGCACTTATAGCATGATTTTATTCTTTCCACCTCTATTACCAAGTAGGCATTTTCATTTAGGAGAACAACAATGCAGCTTTATGATCATAACTATCAAAAAGACAACTGTGGCTTTGGCTTAATTGCTCATCAACACGGTGAAAGAAGTCATAAGCTGGTAAAAACTGCTATTTTAGCCCTCGACCGTATGCAACATCGAGGTGGTATAGCCGCTGATGGTAAAACAGGTGATGGCTGTGGGTTGTTAATGCAAAAGCCGGATACTTTTTTTCGAGCTGTCGCCGAAGAAAACAACTGGCAGCTTGGCAAAAAATATGCCGTTGGTATGATTTTTCTTAACCCAGACAGCGAGATAGCAGCGAACTCAAAAAGAATTTTAGAAGAGGAATTATGCCGAGAAACACTTACATTAGTAGGTTGGCGCGAAGTTCCCACCGACAAATCAATACTAGGTGAAATTGCAGCTGGCAATCTACCCAAAATAGAACAAGTGTTTGTTGATGCGCCTCCAGGTTGGCGTAACAGAGAACTAGAACGTCGTTTATATATGGCTCGTCGTCGTGCTGAAAAGCGTATTAGCGACGATCGTTTCTATATCGCAAGTCTTTCGTGCTTAGTCACTATATATAAAGGCTTAGTTATGCCAATTGACTTACCCAATTTTTATTTAGACTTGGCAGATATTAGAATGCAAACCGCTATATGTGTTTTCCATCAGCGGTTTTCTACAAACACCTCACCGCAATGGCATTTAGCGCAACCTTTTCGCTACCTTGCTCATAACGGTGAAATAAATACAATCAAAGGTAATCGCCAATGGAGTAGAGCACGCACCCATCGCTTTCAAACACCATTATTACCCGATCTGCAGGATGCAGCACCTTTTGTCAACGAAACAGGTTCAGACTCGTCATCTCTGGATAATATGCTTGAGCTATTTTTAGCTGGTGGCATGGATCTCTATCGAGCAATGCGCTTGCTTATGCCGCCTGCATGGGAAAACAGCCCATTAATGGATGACGATTTAAAAGCATTCTATGAATTTAACTCTATGCACATGGAGCCTTGGGATGGACCAGCAGGCGTGGTAATGACCAACGGACGTCATGTTGCTTGTAATCTTGACCGAAACGGCCTTCGTCCTGCTCGGTATGTCATAACGCGTGATGGCTTTATTACTTTAGCCTCAGAAGTAGGCATTTGGGACTATGGTGAAGATGAAGTAGTAGAGAAAGGCCGAGTAGGTCCCGGTGAGATGCTAGCCATTGACACTTATACAGGTAAAGTCTTTAACTCTAACGATATAGATAACGATCTAAAAACTCGCCACCCTTATCGCCAATGGTTAAATAGTAATATTCGTCGTTTAGTGCCTTTTGAGCAGCTTGATGCAAAACTTATTGGTCAGCGGGTATTTGATGATCGAAATATTGCCCAATACCATAAAATGTTTAATTACAGTTATGAAGAAATTCAGCAAGTCATTAAAACCCTCGCACAAAATGGTCTAGAAGCAACGGGTTCTATGGGCGACGACACCCCAATGGCGGTTTTATCGAGTCAGCCCCGCACATTGTACGATTATTTTCGTCAGCAATTCGCCCAAGTAACTAACCCGCCCATTGATCCCTTACGTGAGCGCTATGTCATGTCTTTGGGCACTTGTATCGGGCGTGAACATAATGTTTTTAATGAAACAACTGGTCATGCAAATCGAATTTTATTTGAAACGCCCATTCTTATGTATACCGGCTTAAAACAACTAAGAGATTTAGATCAAGCACATTACCGTAGTGAAACGCTCGCTCTTAATTATAACCAAGAAGAAGGACTAGAGAGTGCTCTAAAGCAACTTTGCAATGAAGCCGAAAGCCTTGTTCGTGATAAAAGTACTGTTATATTAATTTTATCTGACCGCAATATAGAAAAGGGATTACTACCAATTCCAGCAGCTATGGCTGTTGGCGCAGTACAAAATCACCTAGTTAACAACCAATTACGATGTGACTCTAATATTATTGTAGAAACAGCATCGGTACGTGACTCACATCAATTTGCAGTACTTTTAGGATTAGGCGCTACAGCTATTTATCCTTATCTTGCATACGAAACAGTAGAGCAACTAGTAGAACAAGGTCAAATTGAATTGCCAGTGCGTGAAGCCGTTCTAAACTACCGTAACGGTATTAACAAAGGCTTACTAAAAATATTGTCTAAAATGGGAATAGCCACTATTGCAAGTTACCGCTGCGCAGGTTTATTTGAAGTTATCGGTTTAAATCAAAATATTATGACGCTGTGTTTTCCTGACTTACCAAGTCGTATTCAAGGCGCAGACTTTGAAGACATTGAACAAGACAATATTAACTTAGCACGCAAAGCATTTTTACCACACCAACAAATGAGCCATGGTGGCCTATTAAAGTATGTTCATGGTGGCGAATATCACTCATATAATCCTAATGTGGTTACCTATTTACAAGAAGCGGTCCGCTCTGGCGATTACGTCAAATACAGAAAATTTGCAGATGAAGTCAATAATCGCCCGGTAGCGACACTACGCGATTTACTAACACTTAAAGAAGATACTACGCAGATTTCAATAAGTCAGGTAGAACCTGATACTGAGCTGTTTAAGCGGTTTGATAGTGCCGCCATGTCAATTGGGGCATTAAGCCCTGAAGCCCATGAAGCCCTTGCCATAGCGATGAATCGTTTAGGTGGCTTTTCTAATTCAGGTGAAGGCGGAGAAGATGAACGCCGTTTTGGTACAGTAAAAAACTCACGTATTAAGCAAATTGCATCAGGAAGGTTTGGGGTAACACCACACTACTTAGTTAATGCAGATGTACTTCAAATTAAAGTAGCACAAGGCGCCAAGCCCGGTGAAGGTGGGCAATTACCAGGCGATAAAGTTACCCCTTTAATTGCCAAATTACGTTTTTCAGTGCCCGGTGTGACCTTAATTTCACCACCGCCACATCATGATATTTATTCGATTGAAGATTTAGCACAGCTAATTTTCGACTTAAAACAAGTTAACCCCAAAGCAATAATCTCAGTAAAATTAGTATCAGGCCCAGGTGTTGGCACAATAGCCTCTGGTGTAGCAAAAGCTTACGCAGATTTTATTACTATTTCAGGTTACGACGGTGGCACAGGTGCAAGCCCACTTACCTCGGTAAAATATGCAGGTTGTCCGTGGGAACTAGGTTTAGCTGAAGCGCATCAGTCGCTAGTTACTAATGGCTTGCGTCATAAAGTACGCTTACAGGTTGATGGTGGATTAAAAACAGGCTTAGATATTGTTAAGGCGGCAATATTAGGTGCTGAAAGTTTCGGTTTTGGTACAGCACCAATGATCACGCTTGGTTGTAAGTTTTTACGAATTTGCCACTTAAATAATTGTGCTACAGGGGTAGCAACACAAGATGAAGTGTTACGTGAACAGTTCTTTAAAGGTTTACCTGAGCAAGTAATGAATTATTTTAAATTTATCGCTCATGATGTTCGAGAAATATTAGCTAAACTTGGTGTTGAAAGCTTAACCGCAATAATAGGACGAACAGATTTATTAGTGCCGCTAGCTGGTATCAGCGCTAAACAACAAAAACTTGATTTATCGCCAATTATTGCCCCTGTTGTCGCAAGTGAAAATACAGCGTTATATCAACAGGAGGAAAATATTCCTTTTGATAAAGGCCAGCTTAATCAAGATATGTTAACTGCCGCATCTGATGCCGTAGCACATAGCACTGGCGGCATTCATCGTTTCAATATTAGAAATACCGATCGTTCAATTGGCGCAACCCTATCAGGTGAAATTGCTCGCCATCATGGCGACCAAGGCATGGCGGCAAACCCAATTAAGTTTGAATTTACAGGTACCGCAGGCCAAAGCTTTGGTGTGTGGAATGTCGGCGGCTTGGAGTTAACGCTAACCGGTGATGCTAATGATTACGTTGGTAAAGGTATGACAGGTGGTAAGTTAACCATTAAGCCACCAAAAGGTGTTGCTTATGTTAGTCACAAAACCATGATCATGGGTAACACCTGCTTGTATGGCTCAACTGGCGGCATTTTATATGGCTGTGGTCGTGCTGGTGAAAGATTTGCTGTTCGTAATTCTGGTTGTCATGCGGTTATTGAAGGTACCGGAGATCATGCGTGTGAATATATGACTGGCGGTATTGTTACTATTTTAGGACAAACAGGCGTTAATTTTGGTGCAGGTATGACCGGCGGTTTTGCTTATGTGCTTGATGAACTAGGAGATCTCGATATTCGTTTAAATAAAGAATCTATTGAGAGCCTAGATATTGCTGATTTAGCCATTCACCAAGAGCATTTACGCGGCATTATCAACCAGCATTTCGAAGAAACTGGTAGCTTACGCGCGCAAGAGATCTTAGCTAACTTTGAAGGTTTTGCCGCTAAATTTAAATTGATTAAACCAACAGCAACCGATGTAAAAACCTTATTGGGTCATCGTATCCGTTCATCTGCAGAACTTCGCGTTCAAGCACAGTAACCCCTATGAATGCGAATTGAGGAAGAAACAGTATGAGTAAAAATATATATCAATTTATCGATGTGCAACGAATCGATCCGCCTAAGAAAGCGTTAGCATCGAGAAAAATTGACTTTGTTGAAATTTACCAACCAATGGGCGATGTACAAAGCGCAGGTCAAGCGGATCGATGTTTAGATTGTGGTAATCCCTATTGTGAGTGGAAGTGTCCCGTTCATAACTATATTCCACAATGGCTAGAATTAGTAACTGAAGGTAAAATAATTGAAGCAGCTGAGCTATGCCATGAAACTAATAGCTTACCAGAAATGTGTGGTCGTGTTTGCCCACAAGACAGACTATGTGAATCTGCCTGTACACTCAATGACGAGTTCGGTGCTGTTACTATCGGTAATATTGAAAAGTTCATTACCGATACGGCTTTTGAACAAGGCTGGACACCAGACTTATCCCAAGTAGTTAACACTGGGAAACGTGTAGCAATTGTAGGAGCTGGTCCTGCAGGTTTAGCTTGTGCAGACGTATTAACGCGCAACGGCATTGACAGTGTTGTTTTTGATCGTCATGCAGAAATTGGCGGCTTACTTACTTTTGGTATTCCATCGTTTAAGCTAGAAAAAGAAGTTATTGTTCGCCGCCGCAAGATTTTCGAAGGCATGGGGATTGAATTTCGTTTAAATACCAATGTTGGCGTTGATATAACACTTGATGAATTAAGCAATGAATACGACGCCGTATTTCTTGGCTTAGGCACCTATACTGATATGACCGGCGGATTTGAAAACGAATCTGCGCCCGGTGTATATAGTGCATTAGATTTTTTAATTGGTAATACACAAAAGTTAATGGGCATTAGTGAGAACGCTAAGCCTTATGTTAATTTTGAAGGCAAAAAAGTTATTGTGTTAGGCGGTGGTGATACCGCGATGGATTGTGTACGTACGTCAATTCGACAAGGTGCCAGCGAAGTCGCTTGTGCCTATCGTCGTGACCAAGAAAACATGCCTGGCTCACCACGAGAAGTGCAAAATGCCAAAGAAGAAGGCGTTAACTTTGAATTTAATATCCAACCGTTAGATATTTCAATTAATGATAAAGGCCAAGCAGTTGGTGTTAAATTTGTAAAAACGCAATTAGGCGCTCCTGATAATAATGGCCGACGCAACCCAGAGGCAATTAAAGGCTCTGAGTTTGTAATGGCAGCCGATGCAGTAGTTATCGCTTTTGGTTTTTTACCTAGTCCGCCACAATGGCTGAAAGATGCTGGCGTAGAACTTGACTCACGTGGTCGCGTAATTGCGGTTGAAAATAGTGAATTTGCTCTGCAAACCACTACCAAAAACATCTTTGCCGGTGGCGATATGGTGTTAGGTTCAGATTTGGTTGTCACTGCGGTTGACCAAGGCCGTAAAGCTGCCTTAGGTATTCTTGATTATGTAATACCAGTTTCATTAATTAAGTGATCTATTTTATACGCAGTGAAAACAGTCAAATACAAGGCATTTATTTTAATAACTAGTTGTTCTAATAATAAAATAAATAACGCAGTAGTTGATTATTTTAACCAGTAGAAATGTTCACCTAGTTAGTGAGATTGGTATAACAGCATAATAATTTACAAAAGGCTCTAGCACATTCTAGAGCCTTTTTCTTATCGGCTAAAAAATCATCCAAAGATTTATACACTATGAGCTAATCAAAATTACTCATACCGTAATGCATCAATCGGATCTAAATTAGCAGCTTTTGCCGCTGGTATTATGCCAAAAATAACACCAACACCCGCACTAAAGCCTAGTGACAAGGCAATTGCCCAACCAGGAACAGTAGCTGCAGGAAGTTCAATTAAACTACTCACCAAGGCCCCTGCGCCGTAACCTAACGCTAAACCGATAACTCCCCCAAGCAAACAAAGAAAAATGGCTTCAATAAGAAACTGCATTAAAATATCAAAACGGGTCGCGCCCAACGCTTTTTGAATGCCTATTTCACGAGTGCGTTCAGTCACTGACACCAGCATAATATTCATAATACCTATGCCGCCAACAAGTAAAGAAATACCAACAACACCACTCAACACCATAGTAGTTGTAGAGGTTAAGTTATTAACAGTTTCTAGCATTTGCTCTGCTGTACTTATTTTAAAGTCGTTATTCTGCCCTTCTGCTAAGTTATGATTACGTCGTAAAATATTGGTAATAACCTGTTTTACCCCATCGATTTGATTGGCATCGTCAACCTGCATAGAAATCATAATATCAGGCTCTTCAGCACCACCAAGTAATGCTTGTGTTGTTGAGTAAGGTAATAAAATATAATTATCTTGGTCAAAGCCAAATATTTTGCCGCGCTTTTCTAAAACGCCAATCACTTTAAACCATTCGCCACCAATCATTAGGTATTGTCCTAATGGGTCACCTTTTATTTCTAGTTTGTCGAGAATAGAAGGGCCTAGCACAGCAACTCGTCGGCGACTTTTATCATCACTTACATTAAAAAAGCGCCCTTGTTCTGGATAAACACCATACAACATTTGATAGGAAGAGCCTGTACCGGTGACCTGAGTTGTTGTCGATTCACCTTTGTACTGAACAACAGAGTTTTGTCCCATTGCCATTACTGTTGGAGTGATATTACTGATCCCAGAAACCTTGTACTTTATCTCTAAGAAATCGTTATAGTTTAACTTAGCATTTTTCCCTTGTAGACGTTCTTTTTTCGGCGTAAATGAATTGACATTTAAGACATTAGTGCCCATGCCATCAAACTGTTTAGTAATGCTACCACTTAAACCTTGCATAACTGATACCACTGCTATAACAGAGGTAACACCAATAATTATGCCTAAGGTAGTTAGAAAGCTTCGAAAACCGTGCGCCTTAACTGACAGCGCTGCAGCTCGTGTGCTTTCATATACTTTAAAGAAAAAACTAGACATAAACAGCCTCTCTTGTACCATCTGCCGACGTTGTATTTAACGTATCTGAAACAAGCTCACCATCTCGTAGTCGAATAACTCGATGACACCGATCGGCTATTTCTTGTTCATGAGTGACCACAATAAGCGTTTGACCGTCTTGGTGAAGCTTGTCAAATAACGCCATTATCTCCGTTGTTGTCGACGAGTCTAAGTTACCAGTTGGTTCATCTGCCAATAAAATTGCAGGGTTGGTAACTAAAGCACGCGCAATAGCAACACGTTGGCGTTGTCCACCTGATAACTGATTAGGTACATGATGCATACGATCTTTTAAGCCGACCCGAGTTAATGCTTCGCCGGCTTGTATTTTTCGCTCTTTTAATGCAATCCCTCGATAAATAAGCGGCTGCATTACATTTTGTAATGCCGTTGCTCTTGGCAATAAATTAAAGCTTTGAAAGATAAAACCTATTTCTAAATTACGTATACCTGCCAGTTCAGATTCATTCATTTGAGCAACATCTTTATCTTTTAGTAAGTACTCTCCTGATGTTGGGTAATCTAAACAACCTAACAAGTTCATTAAGGTTGACTTACCTGAGCCAGAAGGCCCAATAATCGCTAGATAATCATTTTGAAATATATCCAAGTCGAGGTTATTTAACGCGTAAAACTCCTCTCCTCCCATTTCATATCGCTTGGCTATCTTTTTTAACGCAATAATCACATTTTTATCAGCCGATGTTACCTTAGTGTCGGTATTGTTACTTGCATTAGTCGCACTTTGAGCCTCGTCCATTATTAAGCCTCTTTCTTAGCAATTTTAATTAAGCTTGAATCTTTTAGTTTACTTAACGCTCTTGCAGGACCTGTAATCACTTTATCGCCCGTTTTAATACCCGAAAGTACTTCTTGATATCGATCATTTGAAATACCAAGCTTAACTTCTACTTTTTTAGCTTTATCGTCGTTAACTATATACACATAGCTTTTTTCGTCGAAGTCTTTACTCTCGCTATCATTGTCACCTTTGTTCTTTTCAGGCTTTAAAAAAACAATCGATTCACTTGGGACAGCTAAGGTTTTATCTTTAGTTTGGGTAAATATTTCAGCGCGGCAACTCATCCCCGGACGCACAGCTACTGCACCAGAGTCGTCCAAAAGAATTTTAACCGTGAAACTTAACCCTTGTCGACCAGCGGCCCTTTTAGCTGAGGTTGCTATGTTTTGTACCTTACCTTTAAGCGCTTCATCGGGAAATGCAACTGCAAAAATATCAGCCTCTTGGCCCACTTCAATGTTAGCAATATCGGCTTCATCAACTTGTACTTCAATAAGTATTGATGAGGGGTCGGCTAAAGTGATTAAATTTGATCCTGAAATATTAGTAGTACCACTAATGGCAGTTTCACCTTTTTTTATGTCAACAGACGTTGCAATACCGTCAATAGGCGATTTAAAAACAGTTTTATCTAATCTTTCTTGTGCTTTATCTAAGGTGGCTTGTGCTTGCAATAACGACTCTTGACGCGAGCGTAAATCAATTTTTGCAAGTGCATATTGGTTATCTATAAGTTCATAAGCATCTTGCCCTATAATTTCAAGCTTATATAAATCGTGTTTTCTTTGCCATTGCGCAGCTAGGTTTTCAAGATGTTTTTGCTGACGTTCAATTGCAATAGTTTGTAGCCGAACATAGGCTTCTTGCTGCTCAACATCTGCCATAAATGTACGAGGTTCAAGGCGCATTAGTACCTGCCCTTTGCTCACCTCGTCACCCTCTTCAATTAGCATTTCTTTTACTTGGCCGATAACTTCTGAACGAAGTTGTACCTGCTCTTTATATACTAAGGTGCCTGAAGCTAAAATTGAACGCTTAATATTTTCAACTTGAACTTCTTCTACTTTTACTTCAATTGCCTGTTCTTGTCCTGACTTTTTAAAGTATGCCAAGGCAACTAAAGTTGCGATTGCCGCAGTAACAATTAGTGCTTTTTTCATGCTAAAACCTAATGTAGTGTGTTAAACCAAGCGAGCAACTTTACCCACTTGGTATTCATTGGTGATTGGAACAGAGAACGAAATTAAGCAACAAACAGAATGTATATTGCCCATAAGCCATAAATAGCGATCGATGGAATGGCAGCTATAATACTCGCCTTTTTAATATCAATATTTAGCCATGTTTTTAATCCAACACTGGCAATGGCAATCATCCAAAGACTAAATAAATTAATTGCCTCAAGAAAGTTATACCAAGCATGAGACTGATCAAGTGAGAAAATTAAACTATTTAAACTGGTCGGTTGGAGATCATTCATCGAAATATTACTATCAACTGCGAATAATAAAACTAATATCGATGCCAAGCTACTTACAACTAAAGGCAAGCTTGCCCACCAGCTGAAAGCGAACCAGTTTTTAAAGCCGTAATCATTTTTTGCCATAATTTTTGTTGCAAGTAGATAGTATATGGCTACCAACAAATTAACGGCAATTAAGCTAATAACAACCGATATAGTTGTTTGAAGCATTGCACTTGTCGCGTCAGCCTCAGATGATGCCGCTTTTAGTTCATCGTAAGTCATTCCGGTCATTGCTGCCGCTTGCTCTAAAGATTGCTCTTGAAACCAGTTAATATCAACCACACTAAAATAATGAACAAATACGGCTGAAGTAGACGCTATAACAAGAAAAAATGGTAACCATGCCCAACCTTTTTTATCTTTAACACTAGAAAAAGCTTTAGCAGGTGAAAGTAGCACGTCGAAACACGCTTGTAGTGGATTTGCAGACATTGTAAACCTCTTTATTATTAGTTAATTTCCATATAAAGCAGTAGCGTTTTTATAACGACTACTACCAATTAATTAGTGAAACTTTTTTCGTGCAGCTGATCTATTTGCATATCGCTCTGCCGTACTTAAAAAAGTATGGTAATTATTAAATGCTGCAATTAATTTAAATCACCGCTATTTAACAATAAACAACCTACAGCAGAAACTAGAAAGAACGCCAACTCCCCGAGTTAAAATACAAATTAATCGCTATGACATATTATGTCAAGCGGCATTTACATATTATTAACGCTATTTTAATTCAGGTAGTCTTCAAAGATAAGAATTTATTACATTTATTTTTACGTTAGACCCTAAGGACTCGGGTCTAACGTATAATGGTTAGCGCCTAAACCATATCGTCAAATGGATTAGTACTTGGTAAGTCAATAGCTTGTGCAAATGTTGGTAGTGTAATTTTAGTATCACTAATTTCGATTTTTTCATCATCTACTAAGCCATCGCCAAAGCGATAGATTAACTCAAAATTACCTAAATCAGCTTGCTCTTGGTAAGCTTGCTGCGCAATTTTTACTTTTTCATTTTTGTCTAAATACGCATTCATTGCTGCTTTACCATAGCGCTTTTCAATCATTTTAAGGGTAACTTTAGCTGAAAAGACAGTAGCAGTAGCATTGTTGCCACCAAAACCTTTAGAATTAATAAAAGCAACATCCATATTTTGGCAATGCCAATGATCGGTGGCAATATTTAAACGCTCAGCGTAAACGTCTTCTGCGACCTTATCTATGGTAGTTATTCCCGGCATAATATTATGTGCAAAAACACCTAATGCCCACGCTACCTGGTCTCCGCTTGCAGGTCCAATAGTATGTCCAACGTATGCTTTAGGTGCAGCAACTGGCCAATTATTAATGTTAAAACTGCGCGCTATTCGGTCATATATTAACGACTCTGTTACTCGGTTTTGTGGTGTACTTGAACCATGAGCTAAAATAAAACTACGTTGTTGAACTGCCTCTTCACCCAGTACACTTTTAGCTAAAGCAACTGACTTAGCCATAGTAATATAATTACCTGGGCCTGGAGCTGTAATTGATTTTTTGATACCGTCGGCATTAGTGAAAACATCAGCAACTGAACCAAGCACATCAGCGCCAAGCTCTAACGCTAAACTATCGTCCATAATCACTAAAAACTGTGCAGCCTCACCAATAGTAAAGCCACAGTTTTGGCCAAACGGACGACTAGTACGTCGATGGTCAACATTGTCAGTGTTATCTAATTTTTTAAGCCCTTCTTCATTAGCTAACGCGCTCATATTACCAAAACCTTCAACAACTTCTGGTGTTATCGCGCAGTCATTACTGCCAACAATAGCTAATCTAATTCGACCTGATTGTATATCATTAACAGCGGCTTTTAAATTATATAAGAAAGTTGCACAAGCGCCGGTAGAAGTAAAGGTAGTACCAACACTGCCAGTAACATAAGCATTGATAAAGTCAGTTGACATGGTGTTTAAACCTAATGCCAAGTTTTTCGTTGATACGCGCTCACCTTTTTGGCGGTTTTGCATCATACCACCCAAACCTTCAGCTTGTGTTTGACCAAAAACAGATGCCGAATAGGTACCAATTTGATCTGGTGTCACTTTATCTGCAATATCAGCCCAACTAAAACCAGTTGAATATATTGCATCTGCAGCACCAAAAATTGTCGCTTGTAACCCTCGTGGTTGATAACGTGAATTGTAAAGTTTTGCTGGCTCAAAGCCTGTAGGAAATTGTCCAGCTGCCTTAATTGGGTTGTCACGAACTGAATCTTGTTTCAGTGACAGTTCACCTTGAATTTCAACACGCACTCTTTTCTCACCAATATCTGTTACTTTCCACGCTCTTGGTAATGGCTTAGGCAAGTCTTTCAATGCTGTCTCAAAACAAATTGCTTGTTCGGTTGATTGCATAGTTAATTTTTGCTGCCAAGGCGTTGCGTCTGGATCAAAATGGTTTTTTTCAATTTTACGAATTAATGTGCCCGCTAAAATTTGTTTACCAAACTTAGCTTCAACATCGCTACGCGCATAAACATTATCTTGCTGATCGAGTAACTGGCCATTTTCACAGCGCAATATATTCATTAACGTTGCAAGACCAACAAAGGTTTCTTCTCTCGCTTCAGCATTTAGTTTTTCTATTACAATACGGCGGAAGCCTTGATGAAATGATGTACGACCAGCAGCATTAATGCCGCCCATGCCAACAATAACAGGTAAAGCAGTCATTATTTTTATATCTCTTATACACTTAGTTTAATAACCGTTAGTTTAAGGCTAAAAAGATCAAAAAAACCGTTAATTAAAGCCAATAAATATGCCATTATGGCCAAATAAGTTAAATTAAATTAAGAATAGTTATTTATGAGTTTGAAACGACAACAAATTACTATCTCACTAATACTATATGATCACATGCTCGCCACTAGCGTAAGCTTGCCCGTAGAAATGTTAAGAGCAGGAGAAGCTTTGGCCTATCAAGAAAACAAATCGGCAGCAAAACTCAATATTCAAATGGTCGCTGAAAGTAATAAGCCAGTGTCAACACGTTCACTCATTAAGCTAATGCCAGATACTGATGTCGATAATGCTTTATTACCTGATTACGCTTTTATTCCTAGCCTATGGCGTAACCCAAGACCAGCCTTATTAAAAAACCCTAAACTGGTGAGCTGGCTAAATACTATTTGGCATAAAGGCACTACATTAATTGGCGGCGGAACAGGCGTGTGTTTTATGGCCGAATCAGGCGTACTAGATTACCATTCTGCAACAACGCACTGGCATTATGTTGACCAATTTCGTCGTAACTACCCTAAAGTAGAGTTAAAACCAGACTTTTTTATTACTCAATCTGATCGTATTTATTGCGCGGCAAGTTTAAATGCACTGGCCGATATTGTTGTTCATATTATATTTGAAATTTATGGTAGAAACGCAGCACAACACGTTGAGCGTAACTTTTCACACGAAATAAGAAAGCCCTACGAGCAGCAGCGCTATTTAGAAGGTGCCGTTGACCGTCACCCTGATGAGCTGATCAGCCAAATTCAGTTTTGGATGCGCACTAATTTAAATGCAAACCTTTCAATGGCTGAATTAGCCAAACAATTTGGCATAAGCCAACGCACTTTAACGCGCAGATTTAAAGCCGCTAACGGCATTAATGCGATAAAATTTTGGCAACGCCAGAAAGTAGAAATGGCGAAGGAATTACTCGCTTCAAGTAATTTATCTATACAAGAAATATCTTACCAAGTCGGTTATCAAGACCCAGGACAACTTACTCGGCTATTTAAACAAGAGTTAGATATAACCCCAAGAGAATATCGAGCAACAGTAAGAAAAAAACTATTTTCGTCACATTAGAGCATATTGATTTTTGCGCCAATGAATAGAGGTAGTGGCACTAGTCCCGTCTTAGGAAAATAATTGAGATCTTGTATTCGATGCTAATGGAGGGTGCAATTTAGCAAGCGCCAAAATCTGTAATTAACTATTGGCGCTATAGTCTTTTGTTAGCAGTATATTACTCAGATTTTGAGAATTTAGCATATTCTGTTGTGATTTTAGTCCCACTCTCAGTTGTTGTGATTGAAGCTTGATCAATGGAAATGACAGAGTGCTCAAAATAAATTTTAATACCACCAATAGAAGAGGATGATGAGTTAGCTTCCCAATTAGAATCAATTAACACTTTATGCGGCATACCTTTAGGTAAAAAGATCACAACATTATCAGTATATATACTGTAACCTTCATTGGTATTGGTTTTTATACTCCCCGCATTAATTGTTATATTGGATGCCATACTTGTTGGCACGATAAATATAACACTGCTAAGCAATACTAAAGTAAACGAAAAGAGAGCGAGAAGTTTAGGCTTTACTCTAGCCTTTAATTTCTGATTTTTATTAATAGCTTCAATTTTAGGCTCGAATAACATATCTACATCGAGCTCAAAACAAGATGCTAATGCTTTAATTGTTTCTAAGGAGCCAGAACTATTATTCTCTACCCTTTGAATAGTTCTTAAACTCACAGCGCTAGCATCAGCTAAGTGTTGCTGACTCCAAGCTCTTATTTTACGTTCTGCTATAACTTTTTCAGCGTTTATTATCATTTCCATTTGTATTTCTCACATAGATAAATCGAAACTGTATCCTGTAAAAAAAATCCTTATTTGTATACGACATGTTTACGTCAATTTAACGACAGGCGCCTAAAATAGGCCTTACTAAGCATCAAAATATAAATTGGTTAAACCGTTTAAAGAAGTAAAAACAGTCACATTAATGTGTAGCTATCTGTTGTAGATAATTTTTTGTTCTGTGCTTTACACTCATCAAGGTAATATTGCCAATCTTCAGACTTATGAATTAATGACAATTTAGCAGTAATTTTGCCATTTGTCGTTTCAAATCCATAAAGGTGTAAATCCATTTTAGTACCGATATTATCCGTAACAGTCCACTCAACAATTTCAGTGATTTCCCCACCATATTTTTTAGTCGTAACACCTGTAGCATAGATTTCATAGCCGTATTCATCACAGTGTTTAAGTAACTCATCTAATTTTAGACTTTGCTTTACATAAGATGTAGCCTCAAGACTAATTGGTTGATGCTTAAATTTTGCCGCAACACCTGAGGTACTTATGGCTAATAGTCCTAAAAAAATATATACATTCTTCATTTAATACTCCTTTATATAATGTAGGCATAATGTCGACTTGCCGCTTAAGCGGAAAAAACATTGGCTAAAATTAGCGAAGGCGCTAACATCAAGCGACACTTAACCTTTACTAGCTTTATCTACTCACAAACTTATAGTTTTGTCGGCTGAGTTGATGACTTAAATCTAACATAATCTTCGCTTGTGGCACTGTCATGGCACTCCGCCCTGATGGTGATTTCATCTTCTGCATTTAACCTATCTAAGACAAAGTAACTTTTACGACAAAAAAGCGCGATAATGGGTAATTTTTTTAGCTGATTGTCGAAATACTGCGTTAACGCTTCACTACTGCCTTTTTCGCCTCTTTTAGAACTTCGTACTGATTGCTGTGCTCTGCCACCATCGCCCTTACTCTTTGAGCTGTTATTCGTAATTGTTTTATACACCGAAAACTGAAAAACCTTCGAACCGTTTGCGGTTATTTCAGTGGTAAGTGACTCACGTAAATTAAGCGGTTTATTTGAAACACAAGCACTAGTTACAACAAGTAAAATTAAGATTAAATAAATTTTCATAAATTAAGCTGCTATTTAATAATAAATTTAGCTTACCTGATCTTACGAAAATATGTGCAAATAACAGCGCTTTTATTTTATTACTTTAGTTCGTGCTGATCTTTGGAAGAATTAATTTAAAAGCAAATAGATAATTTGCTTGTAAGCACCTTTAGGCAAAGGCAAACTATAGTCAGAAATAATCACATAATACTGATTTAGGGATCACATGAGTCAATTATCAACAGCAACTAGCCAAATACAACAAATGTTAAGCCTACAAGACGCTATGAATTCACGTGTAAGTGAAACATGGCGCGACAATAATTATGAATGGTATAGAGCCATTTGGGTAGAATGTGCAGAAATGCTTGACCATCACGGTTGGAAATGGTGGAAACACCAAGAAATTGACGTACCGCAAGTACAGCTAGAGCTTGTTGATATTTTTCATTTTGGGCTAAGTTTACGCTTAATGACTGGCGCATCTGTTAATGACATTTCAGCAGATTTAGCGCAAGAATTAACCCATCAAGGTAATGAAAGTGATTTTAAATTAGCATTAGAAGTGCTTGCAGGCTCTGCGGTATCTAGTAAAGTTTTTAACGCCGCCGCATTTGCTGATTGTATGCGTTTAATCAACATGGATTTAAATGAGCTATTTCGTCAATATGTTGGCAAAAACACGCTAAACTTCTTCCGTCAAGATCATGGCTATAAAGATGGCAGTTATATTAAAGTCTGGCACGGTAAAGAAGATAATGAAGTGCTTGCAGAGCTTGTACATCAGCTAGACCCAACCGCAGATGATTTTCAGCAACAACTTTATCAAGCTTTATCAGCTAAATACCCAAGTTAATAGGCTATTTTCAAGTAAATTAATATTAGTTCACATAGTTATCGCGCTCTGGCATAAATAGTGCTTATTCAAAGATAATCATTAATATTGTCAATAATTTGAATTACCGGAGTTGACTATGGAACTAATCTTATTTGCTATGATCAGCCTTATAGTGGTTGTTGCATTGCTAGCAAGTCGTTTAAATGACAATAGCTTCCCTTTTCCTTTTGATCGTAAAAGTGCCATTTTTACCCCCGCAGAAAAGAATTTTCAAAACTTGGTGGAACAGGCACTAGGACCAAAATATCGTATTTTAAACCGCGTTAGGCTTTCTGATATCGTTACCATTCGTAATGGTGTTTCAAGCAAGGCTGGACAAAGCGCCAAAGCAAATGCCGATAATAAATATTTAGATTTTGTTATTTGTGATCGCGAAACCATGAAGCTCCTAGGAACGTTAGACCTAGTCGACACTCAAGGTAAAGGCTATAAAATGAAAAAGGACTGGTTTGTTAGCGGTGCACTAGAGGCGGCAAGCATTCCTCACATCCGCATTAAAATTAAACCAAACTATAGTGTTGATGAAATCAAAAGTTGTATACATAACCGTTTATTTGGTCAAGCCCCTGCGCCAACGCCAAAAATTAAAGGTCGAGTTATTCCTGCAACTATGATGAAGCCCCGTACACCCAAAGTAACAAATGGTGAAGTGGGCGTATTAACTTCTGTTGCCGCTAAAAGTGAGCATTCTTCAAACAACATAACTGCCAAGATACCAGCACCTCGCGTGGCTGCACTCCCTCACTAAACCTATAACTGCGCAAATATAGAGTATCTTTAAGCTAGCTATACCCAAACCACCTCAAAATGTGAATTCTGTATCTTGAGGTGGCTTGGGTATATAATGTTGCAATCAAAGACTTAAGAGATAAATAAATGAAAGCAGGTATTATTGGCGCAATGGAACCAGAAGTTGCCATTTTAAAAGACAAACTAACTAATGCTACTATTGAACAACATGCAGGTTTTACCTTTTATCAAGGCCAGTTAGATGGTGTTGAAGTTGTTATTGTTCAGTCAGGCATAGGAAAAGTTGCAGCTGCGCTTGCTACTGCTATTTTATTAGATCGTTACACCCCAGATTACATTGTAAATACTGGATCAGCCGGTGGTTTCGAGCAATCTTTAAAAGTGGGGGATATTGTAATTAGCACTGAAGTTCGTTACCACGACGTAGACGTAACAGCCTTTGGTTATGAAATAGGTCAATTACCTGGAAATCCTCCTGCTTATATTCCTCATCAAACCTTGGTAGATGCAGCAGTTGCAAACGCAAAGACGTTAAATAACATTCAAACGTTAACCGGTTTAATCACAACAGGTGACACCTTTATGACCAAAGATGACGATATTGCCAAAGCCCGTGAAAACTTTCCAGCCATGGCTGCTGTAGAAATGGAAGGTGCAGCTATCGCTCATACTTGTCATCAATTTGGCGTCCCTTTTGTTGTTATTCGTTCTATGTCTGATATTGCAGGCAAAGAATCTCCTGTATCATTTGAAGCATACCTTGAAACAGCATCAGTTAATTCATCAGCGCTTGTTTGTAAGATGGTGAACACACTTAAAGGAAAGCACTTAAGTTAGCTTATTGCGCTTAAGCGATGACAATGTATAGCTTTGAAGCACTACCCAACCTTGTCCAACATACGGCGATTTTAGCTATTGTGATAATTGTTAAGCTAATTATTGCTAAATTTAGCGGTAATCTTAGTGCAACTCACGGTATGCAGTACTTTCAGTTTTATTGTCAGCGCTTATCAGACAAAGTCAACAAAAGCACCAACAGTGATCACCAACAAAAAATAGCAGGGCTAATTGCCCTGCTGATTACTCTTGCACCATTAATTGTTATTTTATGGCTCTTTGAAGAATTTGTTGCAATTGAACAGTTATGGCAGGTACTACTACTGTATATGGCTTTAGGTCACTTCAATTTATCTTCACTCAGCAACAAAATTAGCCGTGCATTAACCAACAACGATAAACAAACGGCTAAGTCATTACTTCAAGAAAATTGTCTGCGAGATACTCGTCAACTTTCAGCTATGGGATTAAGCAAAGCCACTATTGAAATGCAGTTAATCAAGCACATACAACTGCATATTGTTGTTAGCTTTTGTTATTTATTAATTGGTCCAATAGCGGCTTTGGCGTACCGCTTAGTACTTGAAATGCATTACAGTTGGAATACCAAAGTCGCTAAGTTCTTCTATTTTGGTCAAGCAAGTAACTTTCTGATGCAACTGATAACTTGGCTGCCAACTCGGGTATATTACACCACCTACTTACTAACAACTATTGGACATAATTTTTTCCATTTTTGGCGGGTGACTCGCCAGTCTTTTTTTCAGTTAACCCCTAACCTGCTAGTTGAATTACATGCACTAAATTTAAATATTCAACTGGGAGGTGTGGCTATGTATAACCAACAAAAGTTAAGAAGGTTAGGTTTTAATACAAGCGGCAATCAACCGTTAGTAACCGATATCAACAACAGTAGTAAACAACTGTTAATAGTTGATATTGCTTTAGTCATCTTGCTTATTATCTTTACCTATATATCGGTATTATTTACTCGCTAATTTGGAGTATACCCAAGCCACCTCAAGGTGCAGGGTTCAGCGTATCACAGGCACTTAATATCAAGGCGTTAGTTTGCAAGAATGAAGCCCCTTCTAAGAAGTAACAACGATGAGAGTATGTGCCTGTAACACGCCCTAGCAATAGCACCACTATTACTTGTAATCAATGCCATGCCATCCCCCTTTTAATTCTAACTGAAACTCGCATCTTGAGGTGGTTTGGGTATACAATTAGAAGCTAATACCTAAGTAACCTGAATTCGGAATAAGCTAAGTACACCAAAGCTACTATTTTTGCGCAAATTCATTATCCCGAGCTCAGGTTAGGTATTACTTAAAACTACTTACTATCGGAGTACTACAATGAAAGGTTTATTTTTACTTGTCTTAATTACTTTTGTTTTTATTAGCGCTTCTGTTATTGCAGCCGATGTGCCTGAAGTTACCCAGCAACAAGTACTCAGTCTTAAGGCCGCTGAAAAAGCACCAAAATTTATAATTTTAGATGTTCGCACCCCACAAGAATATGCTGAACAACATATTGATGGTGCTATTAATGTTAGCCATACCGACATTGAAAATAACCTTTCAATGCTTAGTCAGTATAAAGATACTATGGTCATTGTTCATTGTCGTTCGGGGAAACGAGCTGATATTGCTGAGAATATTTTATTAAAAAATGGCTTTAATCAAATAAAGCACTTGGCTGGAGATATGAACGGTTGGGTTGCCGCAGGCTTACCAACAATTAAGCAATAATTTAATTTTACACAAATGACTGAACTACTCTATTGGTTAGATATCTTTGGTGTAATTGTTTTTGCATTTTCGGGTGCATTAATGGCCGGTAGATACCAATTAGATCCCTTTGGAGTAGTTGTTTTATCTGCCGTTACCGCTATTGGCGGTGGTACTATACGTGATGTGATATTAGGCACAAAAGTATTTTGGGTTAAAGACCCTCTCTACCTTTATGTTATTTTAGCAACTGCTGCGCTCACTATTCTTTTAGTTCGCTGTCCTAAACGCATTCCAAAACGTTTTTTATTAATTGCCGATGCCTTTGGTTTAGCCTTATTTGCTGTACTTGGTACTCAAAAAGCTATGTATCTTGGTGCCCCAATACCTGTTGCTATTGTTATGGGAATGATAACGGGCGTAGCTGGCGGCATGATACGCGATGTTCTATGTAATGTAATTCCGATGATATTACAACAAGAAATCTATGCGACAGCAGCAATTTTAGGTGGCAGTATGTACGTATTGTTTAATTACTTAGGCTGGTCAGAAAATGTGGCAACAGTTTGTGCAATTTTAGGCGCATTGAAGCTTCGATTAGCTGCAATATACTGGCAAGTATCGTTACCCGCATTTGAGATAGTTGATAAAGACGGGAAGTAGAATTTATACTTCTACGCCCCAGCCGTCATTATAACCTTTAAATTTTGCCGCAAGTTGTTCAAACTCAGCTTCTTGAGCAATTATCGCATCGTAATCTAATAACATAGTAACTGTACAATCAACATCCCAAACATTAGGGCTTTGATCAGGTTGTATCGTTACCGCCATATCAGGCGTTTTTTCAGCTAAGTGTGCAACCATTGCTTGAGCATCTTCTTTACGCTCAAAAAGCTGAAAAAAAACGACCTTATGCACAATAGTAAAATCAATGCCTTCGGCCTGCATTTCAGCCAATACTTGGCCAGTTTCATCATTTGGAAAGTTCATTACTGTATAGTATCTAGTAAATAAAAATTAATTATACTGAGCTAATACGCAAACACCTAGCATTAAACTACTTAACCTCAACTCGGGGTAATAAATAGCTCTCTAGCATCTATTTTTCCTGACTTCTGTGTTAAATTCATACACAATAGAATAATTCTTAATGAATTTGCCTTGAATTAAGAAAAACTATCAAGCTAGTGAGTGGCTACAACCACAAGTCTAGCAATTTCAGGGCATTAACTTATCTTTTAACCCCAGCTAAGGTTACTTAATTTCACACAAATTATTGATGCATACCGCTTCAATCACATTATTTGAGTCGCTACAATTTGCACTGCTAAAAGATTCATTTACCCTATTATACTTTTTAATTAGCTGCGCACCTATTAAATTTATTGCAATAGGACAAGGGTTTAATGATAAGCGGATTAACTGACACTGTTTATTATCTACACAAGTTAAATTTTTACTAATTATCTCTTGTTGTCTTTGGGCAGTTCCATTAATTTGTGGCGGTGTGTCTGCTGGCAATGTCACAGAAGATTGTTCTTGAGGCAATACAAGCTGCTGTGCATTATCTATTGCTAGCTGCTCAATTAACGCTCGAGTATCTTGCTCATTTTTAGTCAGTAAAAGCCCTAACGCTAACAATATTAATAAAAAAACGCCTAGCACCAATAATGTGATCATTAGCCATCTTAGCATATCGTTATCCTTATTTTTCTGCTCGCACATAAATAAAAAAGCCAATAATTGGTATTATTGGCTTAATTTCCGCGTGAGATAATGCGATATTTATTTTACGGTAACACGTGCAAATTTTCGCTTTCCTACCTGAAAAATAGCAGTTGTACCCGCAGAAATTTTTAATTTGTTATCTGCAATTTTTTCACCATCTATTTTTGCTGCACCTTGTTTGATCATACGCATAGCTTCAGAGGTACTGCTTGCTAAACCTGCATCTTTTAGTAGGTTAGCGATGGCTAACTCTCCTTCTTCGGTTTGAAGCTCAACTTCTGGGATATCTTCTGGCATAGCGCCTTTTTGAAAACGATTGATAAATTCTTGATGGGCAGCCTCCGCCGAATCTTTATCATGAAAACGTTCAATCAACTCTTTTGCCAATGCAATTTTGATATCTCTGGGGTTAGCGCCATTTTCGACGTCTTGCTTATAACCTTCAATAACCTCAAGCGTTTTGAAACTCAGTAATTGATAATAACGCCACATTAAATCGTCTGAAATAGACATTATTTTACCAAACATTTCTGAAGGTGCATCGGTAATGCCAATATAGTTACCTAAAGACTTTGACATTTTTTGTACGCCATCTAAACCTTCAAGTAAAGGGGTCATTAATACAGTTTGAGGTCGTTGCCCTTCACTTTTCTGTAATTCTCGCCCCATTAATAAGTTAAACTTTTGATCCGTACCACCTAGTTCCACATCAGACTCTAACGCAACAGAGTCCCAGCCTTGTACTAATGGATACATAAATTCGTGAATAGCAATTGATTGCCCCGCTGCATAGCGCTTTTTAAAATCGTCACGCTCCATCATTCTGGCAACTGTTTGGCGAGAAGCAAGTTTAAGCATTCCTGCTGCACCTAAGTTATTCATCCAGGTAGAGTTAAATTCAACGCGTGTTTTAGCAGGATCTAATATTTTAAACACTTGCTCTTTATACGTTTCAGCATTAGCTAAAACATCTTCTTTTGACAATGGCTTGCGCGTAACATTCTTACCTGAAGGATCACCTATCATGCCGGTAAAGTCACCAATTAGAAAAATAACCTCATGCCCTAATTGTTGAAACTGTCTTAATTTATTAATCAAGACCGTATGACCTAAGTGTAAATCGGGAGCGGTAGGATCAAAACCAGCTTTAATTTTAAGTGGTTTGCCTTGCTTCAGCTTTTCTAACAATTCATCTTCTAGCAAGATTTCTTCTGCACCGCGCTTTAATTCAGCAAGCGCTTGGCTGACATCGGTCATTAAATTGACTCCGGTAATAGGATTTATAGAAATTAACATGAATTCTACTGTAAAATTGCGTGAGGTTAAAACCCTAACGTTGTTTGTTTGTGTAATAATTTGTTATAGTAAACGATAGACGTCGTAGTAAACCCTGTATAAAAGGTAGTAACTTTTTGAAAAACATAAAAAACTTATACATACAACTACCAAAAAAGCATCAATTGGTGATCAGCATTATTAGCATAATGCTGCTTTTACTGATTTTATTGCCTTCAGAAAAAGCAACGGCTAGCCGCCAAACTGCAGATAATTCATTAAAAGTAGGGCAACGCTACCAACTAGCGTTACCTGAAGACTCAGAAATATCTACTCATCAAGCCGACAATAACCAAGACAATTCAGGTCAAGATGATAACTTTTTAGATATTAGTGAACAATTTAACTGGCAAAGCGCTAAAGTGCGTAATGGCGACTCTTTAGCTAAAATATTTAAACGTTTAGGCTTTAATGCACAAACCACTTATAAAGTAAGTACTGTAGAAGGTGAAGCTAGCAACCAATTAAAAAGGTTACAGGTTGGTGATGTATTGCGTATTGGTACTAATGACAAAAAAGAACTTGCTGCTCTTGAATACCCCATTTCCCAAACAAAAACACTATTTGTTAATTTAATTGATGGAAAATACCAAGCACACTTTGAAGAAAAAACTGTTGAAATTCAAGAAAGTATTGCCCATGGCATTATTAAAAGTAGCTTTTGGAATGCAGGCATTGAATCAGGCTTAAATGATGCTCAAATTATTAACCTCGCTAATATCTTTGGTTGGGATATTGATTTTGGTATTGATATTCGCCAAGGCGACACCTTTCACGTGGTCTATGAAAATAAATATATCGACGGAGAGTTTATTGGTACAGGCAAAATATTAGCAGCAGAGTTTGTTAATCAAGATGACCCTTTCCAAGCTATTCGCTTTACAGATGGTGAGTATTACACCCCTGACGGCAAAAGTATGCGCAAGGCTTTTTTAAGAGCACCTGTTAGCTTTAAATACATTAGCTCTAACTTCAAACCTAAACGTTTTCATCCTGTACAAAAACGCTGGAAGGCACACAGAGGAACTGACTACGCCGCTAAAACTGGCACTCCGGTTCTTGCCGCTGGTAACGGCAAGGTAGTAAGAGCTTCTTATGATAAATACAATGGTCACCATGTATTTATCCAGCATGGTAATGGGATAGAAACTAAATATATCCACTTTTCAAAGCGTGCTGTAAAAAAAGGCCAACGTGTTAAACAAGGCCAAGTAATTGGTTACGTTGGTTCAACTGGGTTAGCATCTGGACCACACCTACATTATGAATTTTTGTTAAATGGCGTGCATCGTAATCCAAGAACAGTCAAGTTACCTGATGCACAGCCAATTGATAACAAATATAAAGCAGATTTCACCCTTGTGGCAGAGCAACGTTTAAAAGAGCTTTCTGGTTCTAGACAAGCACTTCTTGCCGCTAATGGTATTTTACCTGTTGAAGGTAAAAACCGCCTACAAGCCCCATAAACACTTATTTATAGCCAACATACTACGTAAATAAGACGTAAAACACGAATTTATTAGTGTCGATATAATTTGTTATATCGACACTAATCAATGACTTAAAAAAATCCTTTCCATTAAAAACTTACTTATAGCGATAAAAATCACTATCTAGCTTTTCCCTTATATAAAAAGGTTCTAACTAGCTAGATTAGAGTAATAAAGGGCTTAGTTTGTTTTACTTAATTCATACATGATTTTCTCCCTTTTCTTTCTGGCTATCCTACAATTTCTCCCTATAATAGTTTCACTGCTGTTGAAAATATAAGCATAATTTCTTATGTCAATCAGTATAAGAAAGTGACCGCTTAATTAGAATATAAAGTATTAGAGGTGGTATTGATTACAGTTAGTTATTTTCAATACAACAACATTAAAACTTTTTGAATGAACTAATCTAAAAATAATAACTCTAAACTAATTAAGCTAGAGGTATTCGTAATTTTATGAGGGGGTACTATGGAGTTTAACGATATACACATTGGTATGAAGTGTGGAAGTAAAAAAGGTAGTGGTACAGTGACGTGGATTGACGGATCAACTCGCACCATTTATATGGCTAACACCGACGATAACAATAGTTTTGAAGTACCTTACGACGAAATTATTTATGATCCCCAAGCCCATAACCGGGAAGATACCTACTACTAAAAAGTGAATTTTAAAAAAGCTTCGTCAGAAGCTTTTTTAATTACTGACACTTACCCGCCATTTAAAATAATAAAACCAAGTAAAAGCATAGAGAATTTACTTGGTTAATATTGATAAAGCTCACCTCAATCGCTATTAGCGATAAAACAGATAAACTTCACTAGGCTAAAGACTATTATACCAATCTCACTAATTATGTGATCATTTCTACTGGTTAAAACAGTCAACTACTGCGTTATTTATTTTATAATTAGAACAACTAGTTATGAAAATAAATGCCTTGTATTTGACTGTTTTCATTGCGTATAAAATAGCACACTTAATTAATGAAACTGGTATTACTTTGTAACTGCTTCTTTTACTGTCGTTTCAATTTTAGCAACTACTCTGCGGTTCATGCGATGATCTGCACTAGTGTTACCTTCAGCAACTAATTGAGTTTCACCAAAGCCTTTCGTCGTTAAACGATCAGCATCAATATTAAAAGTACTCATTAGTACTGCTTTAACAGCATCTGCACGCTTTTGAGAAAGCGTTAAGTTGTATGCTGCATCACCAACTGCTGAACTGTGACCTTCGATTAGTACATTAGTATTAGTGTACTCTTTCATAAAGTCAGCTAAACGTTGAATATCGTTAACAACACTTGAGTTGATTTCTGCGCTGTTATTTGCAAAAGTCACATTTAAGTTTACTTCAACAGTTTTTTCAGAATATAGCGTACAGCCAGTTGAATCTACTTTAACGTTTGCAGGCGTATTTTCGCAGCGATCTTCTGAGTTGATTACACCATCATTATCACTATCTAATGGATCTGGCTTTGAAACTGGCGCAACAGGTTGTGGTTGAGGCTTAGCCGAAACTGGCGCTTTTCTTTCTTCACCAAATGCATACTTAACACCTAACTTAAAGCCTTGATCAGTAAAACCGTAATCTATATCACGATATGCAACTGCTTCCCCATATAAAGAAAAGCGATCTGATACTTGGTGAGAGTAGCCAGCACCAACATCTACAGCTGTATAGTTTCTAATATTATTAAAGCGTTTTACACCTGAGAAAAGATAAAAATCTGACTCTTCAATTTTATAAATTGCATCTACACCAAAGCGCGTACCGTAATCTCTATCGGCACCGTTGTTAACTTCATAACGCGACTTAGCTAACTCAAAGCGAACGTTCCATGAATCGTTGATAATTTTTTGTAGATCAAGACCAATACTCTTTCCTGCTTCAATTTCCTGCCAGTAGGTATCCATTTCTTTATTAGTGCTAGATTTAATATAATCACCAAATACGCCTAATTCCCATGTTTTATCAATATTTTCTGCTGCTAATGGAGAGCTGATCAATGCCGCTAACAGAGTCATTTTAAAAATTTTCATAATAAATCCTTATTAAGTTACATCTTATTTATAGCGTTAGAGTCAATGATAAAATCAATGGTCACACTACATGTTAATTAAAAATAAATGTACTAATTTGCCGATAATTGTTTTTTAACAATAAAGCAATCAATACACCAGTTAAACGTTTAGCCTGTAATTGAAACCTTTGTTTTACAGGCTTTTACTAATGCCTACGTATATTTTGCTGCGTTATACAGCAACTTTTACTAAGTAGCAATCAAATAGTTAATCCGGTTAATAATTTATTTTTGTGGATAAAAATGATTAAATTTTCATTCACAAAAACACGCCTGAAATAACCGTAGAGTATTTAGAGTTAAAACTTTATTTTTGCGTTAACACTACTCTATATGCTGCTATATTTTAGTATTGCAAGGTGTAGACCAATAAACATTAAACTTTAAATATCAACAAGTTAAAATCAAAAAAGTTTTTATATACATTTATTTTATTGCTTGTTTAAGCAATATATTCATTCGCTTTTGTAAAGCTTACAAAATAACTGTAAAAGTAAGTAATATACCTTTACAGTTTTTGGTGACTATTTTGATCATATATACAAATGGGCTTGCAAAACTCTCTGTCGCTAAGGCTATAATGACCTTAGCAGGCGGCATGATGACACTTTATTTAACTTGAACTTCGCCATAAGCGCTGTTTTAATAATTTTTGATTAACTCTCAAAAGTAAAATACTAGGGTCTGTTGATCTTTCAGTTTATAGCTCTGTTGCATTTGAAAAAGATGACAGTCGAGGCACTTAATGTAATGTTTGGTTGTTCCAAATGCACATTAAGTACAACTGCCGCGTCCTGCTCTCGTTAAGTACCTAAATCCTGTAGGCAACAAAGAGTGACGCTTTTTCAAGGCAACCCAAAGGGCTATGACTATTTTTCAACCTAACATCGTTAAAAATGGTTAAAGTACGACTGCACGGATGCAGAAGGTAGAGCGACGCAGGATGCCAAAGCCGAGAATGCTACATTGCACCATTTTCGCCTTGTTTTCTTAAAAAATAGTCTATAGCAGAGGCTAAAATGAAAGATCAACAGACCCTAATAATGCCATTTAAATAAGAGTGATACACTGCGTTCGTCAACGCCTGAAATACCATATTTATTGTTCCAAAATGCATACTCAACGCCAAGATAAACCGGTGATTTACTTCCGAGAGCTCCACCTACATTGTACTTAAGTTGTGTAGTAAAATTCATTTCAGAGGCTTGGGTATCAGAGCTTGTGCTCCAATCTAAAAAGCCATCATAAAGAAAATCAGCATTTCCCAATTTAAACGGATAAGCAAAAGTCATAGTTAACATTTGATCGTTATCTGACGCACTATTATTAGCTTGGTAAATGTTTGCCTTTAAGTAATTAAAACCCGGTATATTCAAGCTAACTCCAAGCCCTAACAGATAATTATCAAAGAAAGCACCTTGCTCCCAGGTACTTGCAATGAAAACATCGTTAATAATGCCTGTTGATAAATCACTTCCCGTAAAGTAGCTAAGGCTTAATCTAGGTGAAAACTCAGCGTAACTTTCCAACGTACCATTTTTAGATTTTGAACGATCATAAAAATAAAACGTGTCACCCCAGTTATGTCCACTTGCGTGCTCTACCGTGAGAAATTGGCGACTATCATCTCCAACCTCATATTGGCTACCAGACAAATAACTTAAGCTAAAGTCACTCCATTGCATTTCGGCTGATGCATTACCACTGATAGTCGCTGCACCTAAAAATAACATGCTAAGCGGTAATACTGTGGCGTTAATTCTGTTAATTAATTTCATACTTCACCCTTAATTTTTTTCAATGTTTTATAGTCATTTTATTGTAATAATAAACAACCTGAATTCGGAATAAGCAAAATTACTCAGTAAGCTATTTTTGTGTCTGTCTATGTTGAATCTGTTGTCAGCTATGGATTAATACCAATCTCACTAATTATGTGATCATTTCTACTGGTTAAAACAATCAACTACTGCGTTATTTATTTTATAATTAGAACAACTAGTTATGAAAATAAATGTCTTGTATTTGACTATTTTCACTGCGTATAAAATAGATCACTTATTTAATGAAACTGGTATAACAAATCAAAATCAGCCTTGATATCCAAAAAACTATCAATACTGAGAAATAAAAAATGAGCTATTTAAAATGCAACCAAAAATGAACAGATGTATGGGCTCCCACAGCCCTCGGAAGTAATGTAATAAGGGGCTAAATTTTTACCAAGGAGCCTATACATATTTAATTGTAATATGATCTCGATTGATTTAGTAAAATCAAATCGCTAAATTCTCCTTTTAACTTTCCGCCAATAAAAATATACTGTGCTTTAAAGGCAGCTCTTTTTATACGTACTGCCAATTCAATTGATTAATTAAATATAAAGTGAAGCATATGTTTGAGCAGCCACAAGAAGATAGGCCAACAGAAAAACCTCGTCGTAGATCAAATACCCGAGATGCACTTATCAACAAAATTCTTGAAGCCGCAGAAAATATTTTTGCCTTAAAAGGTTATAGTGGAGCAACAATTGAGGCAATTGCTGAACAGTCCGATTTGTCTAAGCAAAATATGCTCTATTACTTTTCTTCTAAAGAAGTACTTTATCAAGCTGTTTTAAGAAAAATTTTACACCTGTGGATGGAAAGCCTTAATTTACTTGACCAACAAGGGGAAAACCCTGCCACTATGCTATCAAACTATATTCGAGGGAAGTTAGAAATTTCACGTACCATGCCAAATGGTTCGAAGGTGTTTGCAAACGAAATTATTAATGGCGCTCCACATATAAAGGAGTACCTAAAAGATAATTTAATTCCGGTATTGGAAGAAGACGTAAAGCTTGTAAGGAATTGGATAGCACAAGGGAAAATGGATGATGTTGATCCCTATCATCTCTTTTTTGTGATTTGGGCCTCAACACAAACCTATGCAGATTTTTCTGCACAAATTCAATTAGCACTTGATAAGCCGAGCTTAGACAGCGGAGACTTTAAAGCAGCTGGTGACTTTTTAACTCACACTTTACTAAAAGGTGTAGGTCTAACGCTTGATAACGAGCATAATTAAACTCAGCCCGGGTTAATTAAGCTAATACCAATTGCAGATAAACTTGTACTCTCTATATAGCAGAAGAACTTAAAGCAGCTTTATTAATTAGATGATCAGTTTTATGCGCAGCAAAGTTGATTTTTACCACTTTCTTTAGCTTTATAGAGATGT
The DNA here is from genome assembly GCF_030295935.1 of Thalassotalea piscium. Classification (NCBI taxonomy): domain Bacteria; kingdom Pseudomonadati; phylum Pseudomonadota; class Gammaproteobacteria; order Alteromonadales; family Colwelliaceae; genus Thalassotalea; species Thalassotalea piscium. The sequence continues at coordinate 543,551 of NZ_AP027362.1, read as the reverse complement.
ATATCCGCCTGGTTAATAAAGTCATCAACCGACATTGTTGAAGAAAAATTAAATGTACTTATACCTGCACTTATCGTGATCACACCAAATGCACTCGCTAAGTGTTCAATGTTAGCCTGTTCAACTTTTTCTATAATTCGTTTAGATGCATTCATTGCAATTTCAGCATTACAGTTTGAAAAAATAATAGCAAACTCTTCCCCACCATAGCGATATACCTCATCTTGATCTCTAATGTTATTCTTTAAAATTTCGGCAACTTTACTAAGTGCTTTATCGCCAGCGATATGACCATAGGTGTCGTTATATTCTTTAAATGAGTCAATATCTGCGACTAAAATGTGAAACTTTTTACTTTCTTTTTTATGCCATAGTTTACTGATATCTTCATCAAAACATCGTCGATTTTTCAGACTCGTTAATCCATCAACATAAGAAAAATTTAATAGTTTTTTATTAGCTGCTTCAAGCTCTAATGTACTTTTCTTCACTTGTTCTTTTAAATATTCTTTAGTTTGCCTATCAATTACTTTCCTATAGAGTAAGAAAATAATCGCACCAACAAATGCAGTAATAATAAAAAATAAACCTAGAAATCGTCTTTCACTTTCTCTCTTTATTAAAGTCAGCTCATTTTCATGCTTCATACTAGCTAACTGTTGCTTTAATTGACTTGCTTCATACTTAGCCAATTGATTATTAAAAACATCACTTTGATTTTTCCTGATTCTCATAATATATTTTTGGTACATGTTGATGGCTTCTTCTGGCTGGTTTTTGGCCATTAATAATAATGAGTGAATACCATCATTTTCCGTTTTAAGTTTCGTATTATTAAGCGATTGAATAAACTTATTACTTTTTGTCACTGTCGCAATAGCATCATCTATTTTACCTAGCGCAGTTTGTGCCCTAGCTAACGCATGATAAAAGCTCACTTTTGCTTTATTGTGTTGAGACTTTGCAGCAAACTTAATTCCCGTTATTGCATATTCTTGTGCTTTTAGAGGTTGTCCTAAATTCATGTATAAATCAGCCAAGTTACTCTGCACTGTGCTTAGATTATAATAGTCATTTTGCTCTTGGTAATAAGTGACTACTTTATGTGTAAGCGCTAACGATTTATCAAGTTGTTCATTTAACATATAGGCAACAGCAAGATCTGCATACGCTAAATAAAGTCCGCTAATATCGTTAATATCTTTGCGCTCTTCAATAACTTCATTTAATGCATTAATTGCGTTAGCGGCGTGATTTAATCGAACATATAAAACAGCAATATTATATTTAATATCAATTTTATCCATGCGTGAACCATATTCTTGATAAAGCGGTTTAGCCTCTTTAAAATAGTCTAACGCATCAAATATTTCGCTACTTTTTATATAAGCAAGGGCAATATTATTAAGCACATTAGCTCTTAATATGGGGTGTGTTTTACCATCGTAATATAACAATGACTGTTTGTAGTAATCTATTGCCAAATCTATATCTGCCTTAAAGTAATGCATAATACCCATGAATTTTAAGGCTTGCCCGGTTTCAAGCGACAATTGAGACGCTTGGGCAATTGCTAAGGATTTTTCAGCAAATGAAAGTGCGCTTGTAAAGTCGCTTTCCCCATAATAAAAAAGGGTTAATTCATTTAGCACTAAATACTTTTCACGAGGCGATAACGTTTGAACATCAAGTAGGGTTAATAACTGAATTTCTTTTTCGGTGCCGGTAAATTGTTGAATCGCTTCAATCTGATTTTCAATTGTATTTGAGTGAGAATTAAGACTACAAAAAAGAGTAATAACAACAAGAAGTCTTAACATTAATTGTACCTTTGTACCTAAAGTTAGTTTTTGCTAAAACGAATAATATGATTGAAAACATCAGGTCTGTCCAGTTTTATTAGCCAAAATTGAATAACAATCTAACTTTTAAATTACCTCATTAAGGTAATTTAAAAATTAAAACTAAAAAAGCCGCTTATTAGCGGCTTTCTAGAGAATTTTTCAACATTCTTATGTTTGTCTTTGGTTAGAACGGTATATCGTCATCAAAATCGATTGTTGGTTCTTGTGGGTTTACTTTTGGTGCAGCAGGTTGTTGATTAAAACCACCTTGCTGTTGCCCTTGATTGGTATATCCACCTTGCTGTTGCTGCGCGGGTTGATGCCCTTGGTTAGCATATCCGCCTTGTTGAGCTGGCGCTTTCGCAGGTTGCTGGTTAAAACCACCGGTTTGTGGTGTTGCTGATTGTGGCTGATAAGCTGCTTGCTGCTGTGGCTGGCTATAACCACCTTGCGCAGGTTGGCTAGTTTGATTCTGGTTTTGTGGTGCAAAATTACTAGATTGAGCGCCTTGGCCACGTGAATCTAACATTTGTAAATCATTAACAATAATCTCTGTGGTATATTGGTCGCTACCTTGCTGATTCTGCCATTTACGCGTTTGCAAACGACCTTCTAAATATACTTTTGAACCTTTTTTCAAATACTCGCCCGCAATTTCAGCTAAACGCTGATACATTACTATGCGGTGCCATTCTGTTTTTTCTTTTTGCTCACCCGTTTGCTTGTCTTTCCAGCTTTCAGATGTTGCCACTGTAAAGTTTGCAACAGCACCACCGTTTGGCATAAAACGTACCTCGGGATCTTGCCCTAAGTTTCCTACAATGATGACTTTATTTATACCACGACTGGCCATGTATTACTCTCACTAAAGATTTGCAGTAACAATAAATCACTGACTTGTAAGCATTATATTTCGCTACAATCGCATTAACGCTTATTAATTTAACAATTAAGAACAACATTCTACCACTGTCATTATTGTTGTGACAGCGTTAGCTACAAATAATTTAAATTTAAAAAACTTAAAAAAAATACGCTTATTTATTATTCAGCCCTCAGTCAGATTTCAAGTTATGTAAATACTGATTCATTTGAATTAATACTTCTTCAGGTATTTTTACTGACTTTTGTTGTTGGTAATTATAGTGAACCATTACCGCAGTACCTGAGGCGCAACATTTATTATTTTGCCAAAGCTCCTGATAAACATCGAAAGATGAGCCACCAATTCTGCCTATATAAGTACGAACTTCCATCGGTTTGCCATAATACATTTGGTCGATAAAGCTCACATCAATTTTTGCAAGGATCAAGCGCCAGTCTGTAGTATCTAATTCTGGACTAAACCAACGAAATACAGGGTCTCTTGCACCTTCAAACCAAACCGGCACCATAGTATTGTTGATATGCCCTAATGCATCGGTATCATTAAATCTTGGATTAAACTGCTCACTAAAGTATTTTGCTGACATTATTACCTTCTATTTTATTATCTTATTCACCGCAATTATTTAGCGGATACTTCTATATAAATACTACCATTAAAGTTAGCAAGAAAGGGAGTACGAATACGAGCAAATAACTTATTCATTCTCTATTGTTAATACCCATGCTAATCTTATTGATTAACAATTCGCGTTTCAACTTTTTCGCTCCGTCAACACCAAGCAATAAAGAGATTAACATGATGCATATTTTAGTATTAATTCTGTCACTATCCCTTCTATCTTTTCACGTAGTTGCTGATGAAAAAGCACCTGATAGGCAACAAGGAGAGGGGCCATTTAAACGCTTAATTTTACGCGGTGGAATAATAGTTAATGGTGAAGGAGCCCCAGCTCGCGGTCCTATGGACATTGTTATTGAAAATGACCGTATCGTCGCAATAAAAAATGTAGGTAACCCAGGTATGCCTATCAACCCCGACTACCGACCAAAAGCAAACAAAGGTGATAAAGAAATAGATATTTCAGGGCAGTATGTACTGCCTGGATTTATTGATATGCATGGTCATATTGGTGGTAGCGCCAAAAACATTCCTGCTGAATATGTTTTCAAACTATGGCTGGCACATGGCATAACAACTGTACGTGAGCCTGGCAGTTTCAATGGAGTAGACTGGGTAGTAGAGCATGTAAAACGCAGTGAAAGTAATAGTATAGCCGCACCAAGAATAGTGCCTTATGTGGGTTTTGGCATGGGACAAAAAGATCCAATTACCACTCCTGAACAAGCAAAAAAATGGGTTAAAAATATTGCTAAAAAAGGGGCTAAAGGAATAAAATTTTTTGGTGCCACACCTGACATTATGAAAGCGGCTTTAGACGAAGCTAAAAAACAGGGATTACGCAGTATGATGCATCATGCTCAGCTTGATGTTGTTAACATGAACGTAATCGACTCAGCACGCTTAGGACTTACCTCAATGGAGCATTGGTATGGATTACCTGAAGCCTTGTTTGAACAACAAACCATACAAAATTATTCGCCCAATTATAATTATAATAATGAACAAGATCGTTTTGGCGAGGCTGGCCGCTTATGGCAACAAGCAGCAAAACCTCACAGTAAAAAATGGAATAGCGTTCGTGATGAATTAATTTCATTAGACTTTACTCTAAACCCCACCATGACTATTTATGAAGCTAGCCGAGATTTAATGCGTGATATGAATGCAGATTGGCACAATGAATATACCTTACCTACCTTATGGGACTTTTTTCAACCAAATAAAAATGCGCACGGTTCATATTGGTTCGATTGGACTACTGATGACGAAATTGCTTGGAAGAAAAATTACCAGCAATGGATGGCCTTTATAAATGACTATAAAAATAATGGTGGTCGTGTAACAACGGGATCAGACTCAGGTTATATCTTCAAAATTTATGGTTTTAGCCTCATAAGAGAATTCGAGTTACTACGTGAAGCTGGTTTTAATGCATTAGAAGTATTGCAATCTGCTACTATCAATGGCGCTGAAGCACTTGGCATGGCTGAAGATATTGGTTCTATTCGAGTAGGTAAAAAAGCTGATTTAGTCATTATTGGTGAGAATCCACTTAGAAATTTTAAGGTACTGTACGGTACTGGTCATTTCCGTTTAGATGAAAAAAACACTCCTGCCCGTGTTGGCGGAGTTAATCTTACGGTTAAAGATGGCATTGTCTATGATGCAAAATCATTATTGAAAGACGTTCGTGAGATTGTTAAAAAAGCGAAAAGTGACAAAGCAATAAATGAAAAATAGCAGCTTCCATTTATACCAGTTTCATTGATTAACCGAGTTCAGGTTAGTAAACAAAACGCACAAGTAAATACTTGTGCGTTTTAAATTAGAACCAGTATATTATACCAATCTCACTGACTATGTGATCATTTCTACTGGCTAAAACAATCAACTACTGCGTTATTTATTTTATAAATATCGCTACAAGGATGTAGCTTATGTGGGCAATGTAGGAGCATAATTGCCCTGAACAACTAGTTATGAAAATAAACGCCTTGTATTTGGCTGTTTTCACTACATATAAAACAAATCACTTAATTAATAAAACTGGTATTAGCTTTGCTGAATGAGTAAATTTATCCATAAAACTAACACACAGATAAAGCCAGCCCAAAAAGATAACATTCTATGAATAACATAATTGTAACTTAAGTGAATGTAAGCATGAATATAACGAGAAACAACAAAGGCCCACGCAAAGGCAACACCAATGTCACTATTAATACCTAAGCTGATATAAAGCGTGCATACCACGTAAAACAATACAGGCAGTTCGAACTGATTATTAAAGCTGCGGGTAGATTTAGTAATAACATCTGGCACACTTTTTCCTTCCATTAACCGGAAGTACTTTGCACTAACCTCACCTCTCTTTACACTACCAAAACGTGCTTTCACCGCAACTAAACCAACAAGTACAAGCAGCAGCACCATAGCTGCCATTGGATATAACATAAATAAACCTTAGTAATTAACAATGAGCGAAGACTAACATAAACAGTTTCTAGGGCCTAGCGCATAATACCTGTTACATTAATTAAGTGATCTACTTTATACGCAAGCAAAGCAGTCAAATACAAGACATTTATTTTCATGTCAGGACAATTATTAAATAAATAACGCTGTAGTTGATTGTTTTAGCCAGTAGAAATGGTCACATAGTTGGTAATATCTATATTATCATTGCTAACTCAGCAGCTTCTCTAATAGCACGTTTAGCATCAAGCTCAGCAGCAATATTAGCACCACCAATTAAATGTACTGCTTTACCTGCATCAATCAAGGCTTGTTGAAGCTGGCGATTGGGCTCTTGCCCTGCACATACTATTATATTGTCAACAGCTAGCACTTCAGATTTACCATCAACTTCTATATGTAAACCTTGATCATCTATTGATTTGTATGTGACCCCAGGCACCATTTTTACGTTATGCTTTTGCAATGTTGCCCGATGGATCCAACCCGTAGTCTTGCCTAAACCGCCGCCTACTTTTGACGTTTTACGTTGTAATAAGTAAATTTCTTTTCGAGACGGTACATGAACTGGCGTTGTTAATGCGCCTTTGTGCTGATAACTTTTATCAACCCCCCAACTCGCTAGCCATTCATCTGGCTTATTTGCCTGTGACTCTTCCACCAAATAGCAGCCAACGTCAAAACCAATACCGCCAGCACCTATTATCGCCACTTTGTCGCCTACGGGCTCTTTATCACGTAATACCTGTAAATAGCTTTTAACTTTAGGGTGATCAGATCCAGGAATAGTTAATTTACGTGGAATAATACCTGTAGCTAAAACCACTTCGTCAAAGCCCATTTCTACTAATTTATCGGCATCTACTTCCGTATTTAGCTCAATAGTTACATGATGTTTTTTCAATTGCACAGCAAAATAACGTAATGTTTCGTAAAACTCCTCTTTACCTGGTACTTGCTTAGCAATATTGAATTGCCCACCAATTTCATGGCTACGATCAAAAACTGTTACTTTATGGCCTTTTTGTGCAGCATATAAGCTAAATGCTAACCCCGCTGGTCCAGCACCAATAACCGCCAAGTTCTTAACTTTATCAGCACTACCAATAACTAATTCTGTTTCATAGCAAGCTTGTGGATTTACCAAGCATGAGGCGCGTTTTTGTTTAAACACATGGTCTAAACAAGCTTGGTTACAAGCTATACAAGTATTGATTTCATTGCTCTTATCATCTGCAGCTTTATTCACAAAATCGGCATCCGCTAAAAACGGACGCGCCATAGACACCATATCGGCATGCCCATTCGCTAATACTTCTTCAGCAACTTCGGGGGTGTTAATTCGGTTAGTGGTCACAAGTGGAATAGAAACTTCTTGTTTCATTTTTTCAGTGATCCAAGTAAATGCTGCTCTTGGCACAGCTGTAGAGATAGTGGGTACTCTTGCTTCGTGCCATCCGATCCCGGTATTAATTATGGTAGCACCCGCTGCTTCTATGGCTTTTGCCATGGTCACCACATCTTCCCAACTATTTCCGCCTTCAACCAAATCTAACATTGATAAGCGGAAGATAATAATAAACTTATCGCCTACTTTTTGACGAACAGCCTTAACAATTTCAGTACCTAGACGCATTCTATTTTCAATGCTTCCACCCCATTCGTCGTCTCTATTATTAACGCGAACACAGCTAAATTGATTAATTAAGTACCCTTCAGAACCCATAATTTCAACCCCATCATAGCCTGCTTTAGCCGCTAAATGAGAAGAATAGGCAAAGTCTTTAATCGTCGATTTTATTTGACGAACCGACATAGCTTTAGGTGTAAACGGATTTATCGGTGACTTTTTCTTACTAGAAGAAACACTAAATGGGTGATAAGAATAACGGCCTGCATGCAAAAGCTGTAAACATATTTTAGTAGGATACTTGTGGACAGCCTCGGTCACTTGCTTATGTTTATTAACTTGCCAGAAATGGCTTAATTCACTACCCAAAGGAGCAAGCCTTCCGCGCATATTCGGGCTAATACCACCGGTAACTATTAAACCAACCCCACCCTTTGCTCTTGCTTCATAAAAAGCAGCAAGTTTAGCAAAGCCGTTTTTCTCTTCTTCAAGCCCAGTATGCATTGAGCCCATTAAGGTACGGTTTTGTAATGTAGTAAAACCTAAATCAAGTGGTGCTAATAAATGCGGAAATGGTGTTGTCATAATTGTGTCTTATTATTTAAAAGGTCTAACCAGATAACTATAAAATAGTAGTTCATTGAGCATTTGACAAGCTTTAATTTAGACACCTGTCAGATAGGGTGAGAAATTAATTTTATTTATTACAGTAACGCTATGATAAAATTTAAAAATTAATGACATTACTGAAACTTAAAGATTTTGAATAAGAAACTTTTGCTAGAAGACCTAATCACCTATTTAAAAAATGAGCTTTCAGCATTAGTAAACGCCGCTAATAGCGCCAGAGCAGCATCAATTGACGAGCAGTCAGTTGCAGAAACGCAATATGATACGCTAGCAATAGAAGCAGGGTATTTAGCTGAAGGCCAAGCCAAGCGTGCTCAACTTATAGCACTAGAGATAAGGCAGTTATACCAGTTTCATTAAGTAAGTGATCTATTTTATACGCAGTGAAAACAGTCAAATACAAGGCATTTATTTTCATAACTAGTTGTTCTAATTATAAAATAAATAACGCAGTAGTTGATTGTTTTAACCAGTAGAAATGATCACATAATTAGTGAGATTGGTATTAACAGAGCTGACATTGCCACCTTGCACTTACGATCCCCCTATTAGTCTTGGCGCATTGGTCCAACTTGATCATGAGGTTAATAAATGGTTCTTCATTACCCCTGTAGGTGCGGGATTTCGTAAGACAATTAAGCAGGAAACAATTACTTTTATAACGCCTCAATCACCTTTAGGTAAATCATTAATTAACAAACAAGTAGGCGATGAAGTTCACCTACTTATCGCAAAAGATCAGCTCATTAAAGAAATAACCGCGATTCAATAACCAAGGCCAAAGGGTTGATAAATCAATAGCTCAACTAACAATATCAATTAAACAAGTGATAAACGATCAAGTATCCCCATTAACTTTTCACTGTCATGCTCCATTTTTTCTAAATGGTGAATGGCCTGCTCAGTTTCACCTGACAAATAAAGGGCCAAAGCTTCAACACCATTGCGATGTACTGAGGCATGAGGTTCATCTATTTGTTTAAATGCACTATTGTTACCATAAAGTTCGGCACCGGTCGTTTGATACCATTGCCCTAACCTACATGAACGATGATCAGCAAAGTCTTCAACTTCTTTGTTGGAATCACCCAGTATCACTGAGTAAATATCACCTTTCCATACCACATGATCTAACTTTACTGTTTGAATAAAGGTTTGTTTAGCCGCATCAGAAATAGTGTTTTTCATTGAATTACAACACACTACAATTGACTGGTAATCGCCTTGAAGATTATCAACCCCACCTGAAAGCTCATCATTGGTTTGTTGAATATGAGTAACAGAGTCAACCGTATGACCAGTGGTGTTAATTATCTCTTTCACTAGATCAGAGACTTCGTTAGCTGAGTCGTTGGTATTATTGGCTAATGAACGAACCTCATCAGCAACCACACTAAAACCTCGTCCAGCTTCACCAGCCCTTGCAGCTTCAATAGCAGCATTCAATGCGAGTAAGTTAGTTTGATTTGAAATACTAGAAATAGTTGCTACGAAGGTATTGATGCTATCAGCCATTTTTGACAAGCCTGATATATTTTCAGTCATACCGCCCATATTTTTTGAAAGCACTTGCATACCTTCAACAATAGCGGTTAGCGAAGCTGAAGAATGATCAAATAGTTCATTGATATTATCAATAGACTGACTTTCTTCTTCTATTTTATTAAATGAATGATAAACGGTTTCACGTATACCATTTATTTGAGATAAGCCAAGAACCGCACATTTTAATAACTTTTGTTGATGATCATCAACGTTAGTTAGCGCTATATTTTCAAGCTCAAGTGATAATGTTTGATTATTTTGCTCGAGCGCAGCGTTAATTTCTTCCTGGTTAGTCAATCGCTGTTCTAAATCGGTAATTTTATTTTCAAGATTTTTAATGGTAGAAAATGGATACATTAAACACTACTAATAAATTGAGCCATAAGTTTAGTTTAGGCATAAAAAATATTAAGTAAACTACTTTTATTGATGTATCTGCTTTTTCATTAAAAAGTTATACTAACTTGAACTTTTATGGTCTGAGTAGATTTTTAACTTTAATTAAATCTACTAATGTGTCATCTACCTTTAAATAAGCAACTGATTCATTATGAACTAAAATAGCCTCTATAACGCCCGGCATATTAATCAATTGTTCAGCAACCTGTTCTGCTTGTTCTTCGCTACGAATTGAAGTAGTGAAGCTATAATTTTTCGATTTTTTTAGCGGCTTTAAACCAAAGGCAATAAAAAACCACACTAAACAAATAGCCGACATCACTAAGAAAATAGCTTGTTCGTTAAAAGCACTTGCAATTACACCACCAAAAAGTCCACCGCAAAAAGCTCCAAAAAATTGGCTGCTTGAATAAATCCCCATCACACTACCTTTAACGCCAGCAGGCGCTAACCGTGAAAGTATCGAAGGCATAGTGGCTTCTAAATAATTAAATGCAGTAAAAAACATGACAACCACCACCACTAAATTAATAATAGTAGAAGGAAGATACCACATTAATGCTAACGAAAAGGCTAATAATAAAATTGATGCCGAAAACATTTGTATTTCTTTTTGCTTTTTAATGGCCATTATCATAAATGGCACCATAAGAAAAAAAGAACCTAACAATGTAGGCAGGTAAAGTTGCCAATGTTGATCTAACGCTAAGCCTGCATTTACAAATTGCTTAGGTAGGGTAACGAAACACGCCGTTAACGCCATATGTAAAGTAAATACGCCAATGTTCAAACGAAGCAGTTGTGGGTCTTTTGCTAATGAAGTAATTTGTTTAGGCAAAGCAACACTATCACCACGTGGCGCTTTATTAACCGAATAAGGCACCATGTATTGGATCATAAACATCGCACCAAGGGTAAGTGCTGCGGTAAACCAAAATAAGCCACTTAAACCAAAAGATTCAGCAACAATCGGACCAAGCACCATAGCAAAAGTAAACGACAACCCAATGAACATACCAATGGTAGCCATAACTTTTGGTCGTTGCTCTTCCCTACTTAGATCTGCCGCCAGTGCTAATACCGCACTTGCTATTGCTCCCATGCCTTGTAAAGCTCGGCCAAACACAACACCATAAATAGTGTCAGACAACGCAGCAACAACACTACCTAATAAAAATACAAGAAGCCCAATTAAAATAATGGGCTTACGACCAAATTTGTCTGACAAAATCCCCATTGGTATTTGGAGTAATGCTTGGGTTAAACCATAAGCACCTATTGCTAAGCCAATCCAAATTGGGCTGTAACCAATTAACTCTTGTCCGTAAATAGCAAATACAGGCAAAATCATAAAAAGCCCTAGCATACGCAGACCAAAGACTGCTGCTAGAGAGAAAGCCGCTTTTTTTTCAATACTATTTAAACCAGATGCGCTCATGCTACTTACTTTCAAATTTAACAAGGGAAATTTTCGCGTAAGTTTACCACGGCAATTCAATGAACAAAATCATATATTCGAAGAACAGTTTTTATGCGATAATATGCGGCTGCAATTTACTGTGGATAAAATATGAGAAAGATAGAAGTTAGAGGCGCACGCACACATAACCTAAAAAATATCAATTTAGATATTCCTCGCGACAAATTAATTGTGATCACAGGCCTTTCCGGTTCAGGTAAATCTTCGCTTGCCTTTGATACACTATATGCTGAAGGTCAGCGTCGCTACGTAGAGTCACTCTCTGCCTATGCCCGTCAATTTTTATCCTTAATGGAAAAACCTGATGTTGATCATATAGAAGGATTATCGCCAGCGATTTCAATTGAGCAAAAGTCAACTTCTCATAACCCAAGATCTACCGTTGGCACTATTACCGAAATATACGACTACCTTCGCTTGCTGTATGCGCGTGTTGGTGAGCCTCGCTGCCCAACGCATCAATCTCCACTAGCAGCACAAACTATATCGCAAATGGTTGATAAAGTATTAGCGCTCGAAGAAGGCACTAAAGTGATGGTGTTAGCGCCGGTATTACAAAATCGTAAAGGGGAGCATGTCAAGTTACTCGACAATTTAGCCGCTCAAGGTTATATCAGAGCACGTATTGACGGTGAAGTTTGCGACTTGTCTGATCCACCAACTTTAGAGCTTCAGAAAAAACACACCATTGAAGTGGTCGTTGATCGCCTAAAAGTACGTGATGACATACAACTTCGCTTATCTGAGTCTTTTGAAACAGCATTAGGACTAACTGCCGGCACTGCTAAAGTTGCTTTTATGGACGATCCCAAGCGCGAAGAGCTTTTATTCTCTGCTAATTTTGCATGTCCACAATGTGGCTATAGCATGCAAGAATTAGAGCCTCGATTATTTTCATTTAACAACCCTGCGGGTGCATGCCAAACCTGTGACGGTTTGGGCATTCAGCAGTTTTTTGATCCTAATCGTGTAATCGCTAATCCTGAATTAAGTTTATCTGGTGGCGCTATTCGTGGCTGGGATAAACGCAACTTTTATTATTTTCAAATGCTGCAAGCATTAGCCGAGCATTATAAATTCGCGCTTGATAAACCATTTAACAAACTTGATGAAAAATACCAAACGCTTATTTTACGCGGAAGCGGCACTGAAGAAATTGAATTTAAATACATGAATGATCGCGGTGACATTGTTATTCGCAAACACCCATTTGAAGGTATTTTAAATAATATGGATCGCCGTTATCGCGAAACAGAGTCAAATGCCGTACGTGATGAATTATCTAAATACCTTAATAGCCAGCATTGTCCCGCATGCGATGGTTCTCGATTACGTGTTGAAGCTCGAAATGTATTTATTGCTGAAACACCGTTGCATAAAATTGCAGAGCTTGCCATAGCAGACGCGCTATCCTTTTTTCAAGGGTTAGACCTTAAAGGACAAAAAGGTCAAATTGCCGAAAAAATATTAAAAGAAATTAACGACCGTTTAGGTTTTTTAGTTAATGTAGGATTAAATTATTTAAACCTATCTCGAGGTGCGGACACATTATCAGGCGGTGAAGCGCAACGCATTCGTTTAGCTAGTCAAATAGGCGCAGGTTTGGTAGGTGTTATGTACGTACTTGATGAACCTTCAATTGGTCTTCATCAGCGCGACAATGAGCGTTTACTTAAAACACTTATACATTTAAGGGATTTAGGCAATACAGTTATTGTGGTTGAACATGACGAAGATGCTATTCGCGCCGCTGACTACGTTATTGATATTGGCCCTGGCGCAGGAGTTCACGGCGGTGAAATTATCGCACAAGGAAATGTCGACGACATTTTAACATGTGAACACTCACTTACTGGAAAATACCTTTCAGGTAGAGAGCGTATTGAAATACCAGCTACCCGTACCCCTTATGACAAAAAGAATGTTGTTAAATTATTTGGCGCAACGGGCAATAACTTAAAGAATGTAGATCTTACTATTCCAAATGGCTTAATGACCTGTGTAACCGGTGTTTCAGGCTCGGGTAAGTCAACTTTAATTAATGACACATTATATAAACTAGCTCATATTCAATTAAATGGTGCAACCACGCAAGAACCAGCGCCTCACAAGTCTATTGAAGGTTTAGAGTTACTAGATAAAGTCATCGATATTGATCAAAGCCCTATCGGTCGTACGCCTCGATCTAACCCTGCCACTTATACTGGTATATTTACCAATATACGTGATATTTTTGCTGGCACTCAAGAAGCTCGCTCTCGAGGATATAAACCGGGTCGCTTTAGTTTTAATGTGAAAGGCGGTCGTTGTGAAGCTTGCCAAGGTGATGGGCTAATAAAAGTAGAAATGCACTTTTTACCCGACGTTTATGTACCTTGTGATGTCTGTCATAGCAAACGTTATAACCGAGAAACACTCGAAGTACGCTACAAAGGTAAAAATATTCACGAAGTGTTGGATATGACAATTGAAGATGCTTTAACGTTTTTTAGTGCTATTCCCGCAGTTAAACGCAAACTGCAAACCTTAATGGATGTTGGCTTAAGCTATATTAAACTTGGCCAATCTGCCACTACACTTTCAGGTGGTGAAGCACAGCGCGTTAAACTTTCAAAAGAATTGTCGAAACGTGATACGGGTAAAACCTTATATATTCTTGATGAACCAACCACAGGTCTACACTTTCATGATATTAAGCAATTACTTAACGTAATTCATCGTTTGCGCGACCATGGCAATACCATTGTCGTTATTGAGCACAATCTTGATGTGATAAAAACGGCTGACTGGATAATAGATTTAGGCCCAGAAGGTGGCTCAGGTGGTGGTGAAATACTTGCTGAGGGTACTCCAGAACAAGTAGCTGAGCATAAAGCTTCCCATACCGCGAGGTTTTTAAAGCCACTACTCAATCCATAAGCTTAAAACAGCGATCGTTTATTTGCCTAAACGATCGCTATACGCACTTACAGACTAATACCATTAATGCAAATAAGAAAATCCCCTTCTTTATCTACAGTAGCATAACTACCATTTCATCTTTCCCTAGCAAAATGACAAAACATAAGGTTAATATATGGCTCTGAGTTTTTAACTAATGAGTAATAATATTGCAACACGCTAATACATCATTTAATTGGCATAACCTTTTCATTTATCTGCTCGCTTTCTGTAGTGGCTTTTGTATCATGGGTATAGAGCTTTTAGGGGGTAGAATATTAGCGCCATTTTTTGGCAGCAGCGTTCATATTTGGGGCAGTATTATTACCGTATTTATGCTCAGTTTATCGCTAGGCTACCTAATTGGCGGAAAGCTCTCAACTAAAGCAGCATCGCTATCTCGTTACGGGTTAATCTTTTTAATTGCTGGTATTGCAGTGTTGCCAATTGCCTTATGGTCTACACCGATAATGGAGGCTATATTCATACAGGTAGAAGACAGCCGCTATGGCTCGTTTGCTGCTTCAATGGCACTCTTTTTTATACCAACAATAATTTTAGGGATGATCTCCCCTTATTCCGTTAGATTATTAGTTACAGACAAAGAAAAAAGTGGTCAAGTTGCTGGGGTACTTTATTTTGTCTCAACGCTCGGTAGTGCTATTGGCACAATTATTACGTCGTTTTACTTTGTTTTATTATTTGAAGTGAATAATATTATTTATACATTCAGCACCATTCTAATGTTACTAGGCATAGCTGCTGTTATTTATCATCGTTTGTTTATTATACCTAGCCACACATTACCGGAAGCACTCCATGAATAAGTTCGCTGTTTTAATATTTGCGTTAATCTACCCATTATCATTGTTGTCCGCTGCAGAAGTTATTCATCAAGAACGATCTATGTATCGTAATATTTTAGTAGAAGACTCAGACAATGTGCGTTGCCTTAAGTTTAATGAGCAAACAAATGAAACACACCAGAGTTGTTTATACAAAAACGATCCGCAACGCCTAGTATTTAACTACACTAAGCTGTTATTTTCTGGGCTACTTGTACTCGACAAAGCGCCAGAGCGCGTCTTAATTATAGGTTTAGGTGGTGGCACTATGTCAAACAGCATTCACCAACTTTATCCAAACGCCATTATAGAAAATATTGAAATTGACCCTGCGGTGCTAAAAGTTGCTCGTCAGTATTTTGGATTTATTGAAAATGAACGTATCAGTAGCAAGGTAGCTGACGGGCGAATATATATAAAGCGCGCTGCAATAAAAAACCAACAATATGACTGGATTATTCTTGATGCCTTTAACGGCGACTATATTCCAGAGCACTTATTATCCCAAGAGTTTCTAAAGGAATGTAAGGACTTGCTTACTAGCGGAGGTATTTTAACATCAAATACTTTTTCCGTAAGCAAGCTATATGATCATGAGTCGGCAACGTATAAATCAGTATTTGGCGACTTCTTTAATGTAAGAAATGGTAAAAATAGCAATCGCGTTATTTTAACTTCAAATCAACCCTTGCCTAATGGCAAAGTAATCGCTAACAGAGCCAAAGCGTTAGCAAGCCGACTTGAACCTTTTGGTGTTGACCTTATTAAGATGACCTCTGCCATTACCTCAACAAAAGATGAGCAAGACTGGCCTGAAAGCACCAAGGTATTAACAGATCAGTTTTCACCTGCTAACCTACTTAACCAATAGCGATAATTACTTACCTTTATTTCTCAATGATAACGTAGCTGGGGATGCTTTTTTATTAATTATCCTCTTTAAAGCTGGCTTCTTAACCTGCTCTTGAGGTTGAGGGTTTGCATTCTCAGGTGTTTGGCTAGAAACTCCCACTGCAGCATTAATTTCTGCCATTTCAGCCTCACTAAGATTACGCCACTGACCTATTTTTAAATTAGTAAGTTCAACATTCATAATACGCGTGCGTTTTAACTTAGTTACCTCATAACCTAAATATTCACACATTCTGCGAATTTGACGATTCAGCCCTTGAGTAAGAATAATACGGAATACAAACTTACTCTGAAATTTAGTTACACAAGGCTTAGTGATCGTTCCTAGAATAGGTACACCTCTCGACATTCTCTCTAAAAACCGCTCACTAATAGGTTTATCAACGGTAACAACATATTCTTTATCGTGAGCGTTTTCTGCGCGGAGTATTTTATTAACGATATCACCATCGCTAGTAAGAAATATCAACCCTTCTGAAGGCTTATCTAAGCGGCCGATAGGAAAGATTCGCTCTTTGTGTTTAATTGCATCAATAATATTACCTTTTACATGACGTTCTGTAGTACAAGTAATACCAATTGGTTTGTTATAGGCTATATAAACGCGATCTGATTTATTACTTGGCATTGCACCTATAATGTTACCATCAACACGTACAACATCACCTGCTTGCACCTTTGTGCCTAACTCTGGCGTTTTGCCATTAATAGTTACACGATTATCCTCAATTAATTTATCAGCTGCTCGACGAGAACAAAACCCAGATTCACTAATATATTTATTTAATCGCTTTTCAGTTTGACTCACAGCACATTTCCACGAATGTTAATTTAATCATCTAAGGTTATTGTAACCGAGAAATAGTGAGATAAACAAAAAATGAAAGTAATTTTACAAATACCAATATTATTTAACACGTACTATAGAAGATCAGTAAAAAAATAAAAAAACCAGCTATTTAATAAATTAAATAACTGGCTTAAACATTGTTAAATATAACTAAAAGTTAGCTCAAGTATGTAAAGTTATTTATTTTTCAAAATAAAACTTATCACGCTTATTGTTATAGTTACCTGTTTCATTCATGGTTTCTGCATCATAGAGTCGGCCATTTATCATGGTATAAATCACTTTATCACTCACTCGAATGTCTTCGGTAATATCACCATCAACAACAACTAAATCAGCTAATTTACCCACTTCTATAGAGCCAATATTATCATCAAGCCCTAGCGATTGAGCAGGGTTTATCGTTGCCGTAGCCAAAGCTTCTAAAGGCGACATACCGCCTTGGGCCATCATCCAAATCTCCCAATGCATAGCTAAACCTTCACGTTGTCCATGTCCGCCTGCATTCACCTTAACGCCTACATCACTTAATGCTTTAGCGGTAGTTGCTACATTAACATGATTATAATGATGCTCTGGAGCTGTTGTTCTTCGCATAGAGCGTGGGTCTAAGATCTCACTTGGTACGTATTGACTCAAGCGCGGGTGACGCCAAACTTCAGTTTTATCATACCAGTAATTTTCTCCCCAAATACCACCATAAGCTACAACTAATGTCGGCGTGTAAGCCATAGTCGACTGTGACCACAACTGCTTAATGTCATCATACACTTTCACACTTGGTATTGAATGCTCTAACGTTGTATGACCGTCAACTATCATTGATAAGTTATGCTGTAGTAATGAGCCCCCTTCTGGAACCACCATCATTTTAGCTTCACGCGCTGCTTGAACAAATTGCTGACGCTGATTTCTGCGTGGTTGGTTATAGCTTTTCACACTAAAAGCACCGGCTTTTTGTAAGCGCTCAATATGAAATTTAGCATCGTCAAGTTTGTCTACGTGCGAAGTTAAGCCTGCCGCAGTTGCACCGTATAAAATAGCACCTGTTGAAAATAAGCGTGGTGCCACAATTTTACCAGCCTTTTGCATTTCACTCGCGGCAAAAAATTCTGTGGTGTCGTTTGATGGGTCATGAACTGTGGTTACACCAAAGGTCAACCCTGCATAGTTTTTCCAATTTTGTTGTGGAATTATCTCATTACTACCTTGCGAGCCATGGGCATGCGCATCAACTAAGCCAGGTATTATACTTTTACCTGAAATATCTATCACTTTCGCCGCTTTTGGTAATTGAATGTCATCACGTGCTCCAACACTGACAATTTTATTGTTTTCAACAATAACAACACCATTATCAAAAACACTTTCCCCATTCATAGTAACAACTTTACCACCAACAAAAGCAACAGTACCTGACGGAATATCTGCTTTTTGAGTAAAACCTAATTGAGTCGTCTTCACAGATGTTGCTTCTTCAGTAGTGTCAGCTTTATCGTTTAAGCTAAACAATTGATCGATTTTAGCTTGATACAACTCATTGCCTAAACTCCAATAAATTTCATTGGAAGCTCCATTCCAATTGATACTTTCACCCGCCCTAACTGATAATTTTTCAACCGGAAGGTTTTTAGCACTAGGACCAATATCGATAACTTCGCCTCTTTCAACTAGAGGTGTAACAAAAACATTAAAACGTTCAGCAAAAGCTAGAAACTTACCATCTGGTGATACTTTATATTCAGTAGCAAACTTTCCTTGATAGAGCTTTTTCTCATGCTGTCCGTCAAGGTCAACTCGCATGAAATGAGGTATTGCACCATTGCGTGTAAAGTAGATACGATCTGAACGATTACCAAAATGAGGCTGCAAACCGTAGTCTGTTACTAAGTTAGCTTTACCGCCTTTACTATCAACTACGTAAACACCGCTATTTAGTCCCCATTCTGGGTTTAAAATTGAACCTCCACGTACTTTTCGATAAACAACTTGCTTACCATCAGGTGAAAAGCTTGGCTCAATATACTTTCCTTTTTCATCGGTAATGGTTCTACTTTTACCGCCTCGTGCCGAAATTACTCGCACTGTACCTAAGGCTTTATCGTTCCAGCTTACATAAACGATTTTTTTACCGTCACGAGAAAAGCTAGGATTAAACTCAAAATGATCACTTTGCTTAGTTAAACGTTTAGGTTTACTGCTCTTCAGATCTTGAATATAGATATGTCCTAACGCTTCAAAAATCACTTGCTTACCATTTGGTGATACTTCGATATCACGCAACATTTTCAAGTCAAAGCTTGTTTGATCTAAGTTTTGCTTAAAGCGTAAAGCTTGTTGAATTTTCTTTTCAGTTTTAACGTGAAATGGGATCACACTCGCCTTTTTAGACTTAATATCTAAACGGTGAATTTTTCCGCCAGCCCAGAATACCAGTGCTTTGTTATCAGGTGTCCAGGCAATAGTTGGATAAACGCCATGAATTGCCCAAGTTTCTTGCATGTCTCGCTCTAAACCCTGATGTACTAAGGTCTGTTTACCACTTTCTAAATCATATAAATATAAGTTTGATTCAAAGTCATCGCGGCTAATAAATGCCAATGTCTTACCATCTGGTGACGGTGTAGGGCGAATGGCACCACCTTTGCCAGAAATAATAGTGTTTATTTCACCTGTCTCTAACTCCATGCGCTTAATTTTATAAATGCCTTGCACCGAATCTTTACTGTAATGAAATGTTTTACCTGGCGTTGCATCTTGGGAGAAATAAACATATTTGCCATCAGCTGAAAAGGCCGGTTCGCCTAAGTCTTTTTGATCGTTTGGACGTTTAGTTAATTTTACCCCAGAACCACCAGTTTTATGGTACATCCATACTTCGCCAGCCCCTAAAGATCGGCTACTTGAAAAATGTTTGCGTCCTACCAAGTAATTGCCATCAGGTGACCACGCTGGGCTATTAAGTAAGCGGAAGCTTTCATTAGTTACCGCCCTACCTTCACTGCCATCAGCCTTCATTATCCATAAATTATCGCCTCCATCTTCATCAGAAGTAAATGCAATATGCTTTCCATCAGGACTAAAACGAGGCTGCATTTGCCATGCAATATCTGTCATTAACGGTGTAGCTTCACCACCAGAAATAGGTAATGTATATATGTCGCCTAATAAGTCAAAAACTAATGTTTTACCATCTGGGCTTACATCAATATTCATCCAAGTACCTTGGGTTACATCTATGCTTGCTTTGGTAAATACCCCTTGAGGATCATTAACAGACCATTCTGTTGCTTTTTCTTTGTCTGGCTTTGAATTATCAGATCGAGCTAATGCTGAGCTAGAGCAGGCTAATGTCAGCACTAAAGAAAGTGCAATACTTGCTTTAGTGCGGGTAGTAGAAAACATAATTTATCCTTATGATTTGAATTATATGACTTTTCCAGAGTTATAAAATAGATGTAATACCAATCCACATAAGAAAGTGATATTACCAGCTCTTATCAAAGCATAGATAGGAATGTATTGAAATATGAATGCGACAAACTACCGTTAAAGTACTTTAAACAGCAGATTTAAGCTAAGTAAGTTGGCAGTGTTAAATTACGAATGATAGCCCCAACGTGGCATTATCGTTTGATCAATATCAAGATGGTCTAAAATACGGCCAACCATAAAGTCAATCAAATCATCTATCGACCTTGGGTTATGATAAAAGCCAGGCGCTGCGGGCATAATGGTTACGCCTGTTTGCGAAAGTGTTAGCATATTTTGTAAATGAATAGTTGAAAAAGGTGTTTCCCTAGGGACGACAATTAATTGTCCACGCTCTTTAATTACAACATCTGCTGCCCGTTCAATAAGGTTATCACTCATTCCCTGGCTAACAGCAGCTAAAGTACCTGTAGAGCACGGGCAAATTACCATTGTTTTAGGCGCTGCTGAACCAGAAGCAACAGGCGAAAACCATTGTTCTTTACCAAATACAGTAAGTTGCCCTACCTTTGCATTAAATTTTTCAGTTAAAAAGGCTGTTGCCGCATCGGGCGATGCGGGTAGTTTAACACCTAATTCGGTATCTAAAACGATACGTGCTGCCGAAGAGCACAGCACATATACTTGGCAATTTGCTGCTAATAAACATTCCAGTAATCGCATCGCATAAGCAGAACCAGAGGCGCCTGTAAGCGCTAGTGTTATTTTCCGATCAAATGTCATGTTCATTAGCCATCTTGCCTTTCTTATATTAGAGCTATTAGTTGTTGGTATGGGTTAAAAGTTCGACTTTACGAAAAAGCATCATTTTGTGTAGGTTGGGCTTTAGCCCATCAGTTACTCCCACTGTCTAAGGGTAGCCATTTGACGGCATAAATGCCGACCTACAATTAAAAAAGATGACAGCAATCAGGCATAACGCACTGACAATTTCTTAATGTCTCGCTTATCATTTTTGTAGGTTGGGCTTTAGCCCATCAGTTACTCTCACTGTCTAAAGGTAGCCATTTGACGGCATAAATGCCGACCTACAGTTAAAAAAGATGACAGTAATCAGGCATAACGCACTGATAATTTCTTAATGTCTCGCTTATCATATTTGTAGGCTGGGCTTTAGCCCATCAGTTACACTCACTGTCTAAAGGTAGCCATTTGACGGCATAAATGCCGACCTACAATTAAAAAAGATGACAGTAATCAGGCATAACGCACTAACAATTTCTTAATGTCTCGCTTATCATATTTGTAGGTTGGGCTTTAGCCCATCAGTTACTCCCACTGTCTAAGGGTAGCCATTTGACGGCATAAATGCCGACCTACAATTAAAAAAGATGACAGCAATCAGGCATAACGCACTGACAATTTCTTAATGTCTCGCTTATCATTTTTGTAGGTTGGGCTTTAGCCCATCAGTTACTCTCACTGTCTAAAGGTAGCCATTTGACGGCATAAATGCCGACCTACAGTTAAAAAAGATGACAGCAATCAGGCATAACGCACTGATAATTTCTTAATGTCTCGCTTATCATTATATGTTAATTAGCCTCTGACAACGACGTTAACAATTTTTGATGAATACCGCCAAAACTACCATTACTCATAATCACAATGGTATCGCCCTCTTGTGCTTGCTCACTTATTTGGCTAATAAATTCTGATAAGTCACTATTAACAACACAAGGTTGCTTGCAGTCTGCAATGAGCTGTTTTACCGACCATTTTACCTGTTCACCTTGATAAACAAAAACACGATCTGCATGCACCAAAGATTTAGCTAAACTATCTTTGTGAACACCAGATTTCATCGTATTAGAGCGCGGCTCAAGCACGGCAATAATTCGGCCTGAGCCCACATGTTCTCTTACACCAGATAATGTACGGTTAATAGCGGTTGGATGATGAGCAAAATCATCATACACTTTGATACCGTTGACTTCACCTTTCAACTCTAAGCGGCGTTTAGTATTAATAAACTCAGCTAATGCTTCAATCGCGACTTTCGTTGGTACCCCTGCATGTCTTGCTGCGGCAATCGCCATCAAACCATTATCAATATTAAAATCACCAATTAATTGCCATTTAACTGTGCCTTGCAGTGCATTTTTAAAATAAACGTTAAATTGGCTACCATCGGCAACTAGTTTTTGTGCATACCAACCTTGAGATTTATTTTGCTCTGTTACACTCACCTCGGTAGGAGTCCAACACCCCATTGCAAGGGTGTCGTTAATAGCAAGATCGTTTTGAGGAAAAAGCACTAAGCCATTACTAGGTACCATGCGAAGTAAATGATGAAACTGGCGCTGTATATCAGATAGATTGCTAAATATATCCGCATGATCAAACTCTAAATTATTGATCACGAGTGTGTTTGGTCGATAATGAACAAACTTAGAGCGCTTATCAAAGAAAGCAGTATCGTATTCATCAGCTTCAATAACAAAAAATGGTGCATTGCCAAGTCGCGCTGACGAATCAAAATTTTGTGGAGCACCACCAATTAAATAGCCAGGTGTTAGCCTTGCGTATTCCAAAATCCATGTCAGCATTGAACTCGTTGTAGTTTTACCATGAGTACCTGAAACAGCGAGTACCCAACGATCTTTTAATACGTTATCTAATAGCCACTGAGGGCCTGAGGTATAGGCTAGTTTCCGCTCTAAAACATACTCTACAAGTGGATTACCGCGAGACATAGCATTACCCACTATGATCAAGTCCGGCTCATCGTCCAAATGTTCCACCAAATAACCCTGTTTCAGCTCTATCCCTAATGAGGTAAGTTGAGTACTCATCGGCGGATAAACATTAGCATCACAACCAGAAACTCTATGTCCTAACTCTTTTGCGATGGCGGCAATACCGCCCATAAAAGTACCACAGATACCAAGAATATGAATATGCATATTACACCTAATACTACTCACGCCACTAGACGCAATTACTAAAAAATGAACGCCAATATAACCGAATTAGTGCCTAAGTTGACAGTAAAACATATAAAAAATACGACTTTTAATAGGGCCTGTTAAGATTGAACAAAATTCAAGCTCGAAAGATCAACAAACCCTAAGTTCAGCACACTGATTGAACATCCCTTGAAGTATTTTGTTAAAGGTATAGCGCGTACGATGAATAATTATTTTAATTAGCAGCCATAATTTTTAACTTAGATAAGTGATTAAACTGACCTAAAGACGTATGATGTGCATAAATAAGAGGAAGATAACCACGCTTTCTTAACACTATAAACTCATCATCAGTTAAGTTTTCTAATTTTTTAGGATCGACAACATACATCCCATATAAAGATAATGTCTTGCCCGACACCTCGACATCAAGCGATCGTTGCACAAGCAGTTCTGTATCAACTAAATATTCTAAAAATTTTTCGGTAACTCGCTGAAAGTGAATATATTCATGCATTCTCTTTCTTAAATCAGAAGTATAAGTACTTTCACTACCATCATCCAAATAAAGCGCTTCACCTTCATTGGCATTTACCGCTTCTGACTCTTCATCTATGCACAACTCAAGAGAGACAGCGTTATCACTACTTTCAAAACGTTGCAAACTGAACGGATTAAAAGCGACGGCTCCAGGAATAAAGTGTGCTTGCCAGAAATTATCTTTAAAAAATACGTTTTCATTTAACTCAAGACCAGTAACGGCCACACTGCGAAAGCGACCAGTATCTTCATCTTTAATAAAGATAATTGGCATTTCACAAGCGGCGGTTGAAAACTCATGGACAATAATATTAACGTTATTAGCAGCTTTTATTGTTTGTAAGTGAGGACCAGGTTTAATTTTTATTTCTTTATGATCGTTGAAATTTAGTTTTTTTATTTTAGTTGTCATAATAATTCTTAATAAATTGTGATTACTGAAGTAACAGTCGCTCTCTATCATTAATTTAATCAAAGGAAAAATCAAGAAAACCATCAATAATACTCACATGGTATGTTTTACATGCTAAATCAGCGTAGTCTTGAAAAAATATCAAATGATCTGCTGCAAAATACGCAGCAAAGAACAACACGTCCTATAGATAAATATAATAATCAAGAATAAACTGATAAGCTTTACAAAACCGATATACAGAGCGCCATGATGAACAATACCGCTACACCGGCCATCACCTATCAAATTAATGACCAGATCAAGTGTAAGGCTATGATTGTCGGACAAGAAAAAAACATTGTACTGGTAATAGATGACTTTAGCCAAAATCCTAGTGAGTTAGTCAATGCATTCATTAACAGAAATACTCATATAAAGGTAGAAGGTGATAAAAACCATTACCCCGGCATTCACGCTGAGGTTAATACCCTATATACTCAACAGCTCTATCTAGCACTAAAACCACTCATTAAAGAGTATTATAAACTCCCTGTCGCATATTTAGAGCATATTCGCTCTGACTTTAGTATCGTTCTGACGAGGCCTGAAGAATTAAATCAAGAGCAATGTATTCCTCATTATGACTCGTTAGGAAAAGGCCATATCGCAGTGCTTCATTACTTATGTCATCCCCCTTACCTTGGCACAGGCTTTTATCGTCATAAAGCAACGGGCTATGAGTCAATTAACAGAACAAGGTTAGCGCAGTACTCACAAATTATTGAAAAAAACATCGAAAATAAAATATTTAAAAATGATTATATTAATCGCGGGAATGAACATTATGAGTTGATTGACAACGTTGAGTTGAAGTTTAACCGATTAGTTGTTTACCCTAGCCAAATGTTACATTCAAGTCTTATTGACAGTAAGTTAATTACAGATGATTTTGACAAAGGCCGATTAACGCTAAGAACTTTTCTGCACTTTTAGCGCCTTCCGCATTATTGACAATAAGTTAGAGAATTTAATGAGCTTAATAACATTATCCGCTATCAATATTTACCCAATAAAGTCCACCGCAGGCATTTCCCTGTCAAACACCTGGATTGATGATTATGGTTTAAGCTTCGATCGTCGCTTTGTAATTACCGACCCTCAAGGCCAATTTATTAGTGCACGCACTGAACCTAGTTTATGTTTAATACAAGCAAGTATTACTCAACAAGGCCTAGTAATTACAGCACCAAACATGCCAATGCTTGAAGTTAATTACACTGATTTTTCTAGCGATTACCAGTCGATTACGGTTTGGAATGACACGATTAGCTCACCACAGGCAACACAAGCCATAGATCACTGGTTTAGTGTATATTTAGCACGCCCTTGTAAATTACATTACTTTGGAGAGCACTCAACTCGCCATGTTAAAGACAGCAAAAAGCAAGTCAGCTTTGCTGATGGTTACCCATTATTATTAATTTCTCAAGCATCACTACACTACCTAAATCAACGTTTAATTAGCCAAGATGAACAGAGTGTTTCTATGACTCATTTTCGACCTAATTTAGTGGTAGATAACACCGAGGCGTTTGCAGAAGATACTTGGCAGCGAATTCGTATTGGTGAAGTAGAGTTTGAGCTAGTAAAACCATGTTCTCGTTGCATTATGACAACAGTAAATCCGACTACAGGAGAGAAAAGTAACCGCCAGCAACCACTAAAAACGCTAAAAGAATTTCGCCAAGCGGATAACGGTGATGTTATGTTCGGACAAAACTTAATAGCATTAAGCAACGGGCAACTTTGCTTAGGCGATGAAGTGACCATTATAAAGCAGCAGTCACCACTTGTTTTTGCCAGTAAAAATAATAACTCATCAAATACAGCTGATGTCGACACTCCCCCTTCAGCTAATAGCAATATACCAACGTCACCATCGCTAATAACTAAGGTTCAAAGAAAAAAACGTTCGGTAAATATTCTATTTGATTCTTGGAATAAAGAAATTAAAGCTAACACCAAAGCCACTATCTTAGAGCAAGGCGAAAACGCGGGGCTAATTCTGCCATATTCATGCCGAGGCGGAATGTGTGGTCGGTGTAAAATTAAAGTAAAAAGTGGTCAAGTAAAACAACTAGCCGATGATGGGTTAACTAATGATGAGAAAAATGAAGGTTATGTGCTTGCATGTAGCTCTATTCCTCAATCAGACCTGGTGCTAAGTAAACCGTCGTCAACCAAACAAAATTAAAATAATGAGTGAATTGTATTAGTACACAATTTAGAATAGCGACGTTTATGCTAATTAGGTTTTTTTTGTGCTGTTAATGATCGACAACTATGACTCTTTCACCTTTAACCTTGTTCATTACTTTACGGAGCTTGGTCAAGAAGTAAAAGTGTTCCGCAACGATGAAGTGACCATTGAAGAAATAAAGACAATGCCTGTTGAGTATATTGTCATATCACCTGGCCCCTGTGATCCTGACAGTGCCGGTATATCTCTCGATGTAATTAAGCACTTTGCAGGTAAAATCCCTCTTTTGGGCGTTTGCTTAGGTCATCAATGTATAGCACAACACTTTGGTGCTAAGGTGATTAAAGCAAATAAAGTAATGCATGGCAAAACCAGCAAAATTCTACACAATAAAAGCAGCATTTTTACCTCTTTAAATATGCCACTTAATGTTACCCGGTATCACTCGCTAATAGTAGATAAAAACACTTTACCAGATTGCTTATCAATAACAGCCTGGACTGCTACACTTAATGGCGAACAAGATGAAATAATGGCACTGCAACATAACACCCTTGCCATTTCGAGCGTTCAATTTCATCCAGAGTCCGTTTTAACTGAGCAAGGGTTAACTTTATTACAAAACTTTATTACTCTATATGCAAAAGATAATACAAAAGATAAAATAGAATATTATTAAAATAATTAATCAACACATTCAAGTTGCCGATAACACAGATAACGATACGGCTTTTACACTACCTAACTCACAAGTTGCCAATGCTAATATTTGAAAATAACAAACTCGTTTTTCCTTTATACCAACGAGCACTCAGTTTAATGATCAGTAAAGACTTTGCTGACCAAAAAGGTGGCAAAATTTCTTTGGTACAAAAGCAGCATAGCGAGCAGGAAAATAGCCGTAGAGAATTATTAGCCGTTGAACAAGAAGCCAAAAAAGATAAAATAATAGAACAATATGGCAAAGCTCATTTTAAAACACAAATGATGAGCAAGTTTTTTTCACAACTTTTAGCAAAGGTTAATAACGAATTTGACGATAAAGACAGCCTTTATGTTAATGAACTACGCATTGATAACACTGCCTCTACTATTTTAGAAGTTCTTGCTGTTAAATCAGCCTCAATTAATAAAATTACACCACTCATTCAATCGTTACCTTGGTTATCTAATGAACTCATCAACTTAGTTAACAAACCTCAATATCGTAAGCGCTCTGACATACAGGTAACTGAAAGCCATTTAGCACTAAGTTATATTGGGCTCAATAACTTAAAGTTAGTCATGCCTACTTTTATGCTTAAGCACTGGTTACCCATTAATAGCGCTCCGTACCCATTACTTAAGCGTAAGTTATGGAACTATGCACTTTCTGTTGGTTTAAGCGCACAACTACTTGCTAATAAATATGAACTAGATGAATTCAGTGCATTCACGGCGGGGTTATTTGCAAATATTGGACTAATTATCGTCGCACGACGTGTATTAGAAAATTACAATGAAATGCATAAAGACGAAGTAAGAGAAGCATACGACAATAGAGATAAGCGTTTACACGACATCTTAGCCGAGTTTGAAATGTCACCCGAGTTACTTCTTGAGCAATTAATTGAACGAAACACACAAATGTCTGCCGATATAGTCGAGTTAATGCGATTTGACCGGTTGGCAGTAACAGAGCCTTTATTTGATCTTGCCATTATAGATGATATTGAGAAAATGCACCCTATTGCTCAAATGGTCGCTAAAGCAAAAGCCTATGTTATGTTTCGTTCACTAGCTAAAGAAGAACTTATTTCGAGTGACGAAGCCAAAGCTATTTTAAGCGCGGTTAAGCTTAGTCCCGACGATATTACACTGCTTAAAAGTAGTGATATTGATCACATAAAACTGAACTTTGAATAGAGCTAACTGATCTGAGCTCAACCTTTTCCAGCTGAGCATTTAATAGTGATACAAGGCTAAGCTGATGTTACCCCCGATAAACATGCGACAACTTATTAAAAATCAATCGGACACAGACCATTAAATACGTTTAATTTGTATCTCAAAAATCAAAAGAACCAACTTTTTTTTGATTAATTATGAGCTAATATTAATCGAACAACAAATTACCAATACAAAGGAAACAGGGCTAACCGTCCATAATTGCTCCTTTTTCACCCAAAATATAGTTATGCACTATTACTGAATAAAACCCGCAAACCCTTGTTATAAAAGGGCTGTACGACTTATTAATAGAGACAACTCATTTATAATCTGCCATAATGCCCAACTAAATTTCAGCTCTATTGAGTTCTTTCATTTACATTATGTTAGTGATTAGTGCTGAATTTACTAAACACAGAGGGTTACTTAATCCGCTGTCACTAAATCTATAAGATCTCATAGTAGAGGAGTTAACAATGACCAATCATTTTCCTGTTAATCGTGCATTATTCGATGAAGTAATGGTACCTAACTATTCACCATCAACGGTTATTCCTGTTCGCGGTCAAGGGTCAAGAGTATGGGATCAACAAGATCGTGAATTTATTGATTTTGCTGGTGGTATTGCCGTTAACTGTTTGGGTCATTGTCACCCAGCATTAGTTGGTGCACTGAAAGATCAAGCTGATAAAATTTGGCATTTATCTAATGTAATGACCAATGAACCGGCTTTACGCTTAGCCAAAAAAATAGTAGATAACACCTTTGCTGATAAAGTATATTTTGCTAACTCTGGCGCTGAATCAAACGAAGCAGCACTTAAATTAGCACGCCGCTGGGCCCTTGAAGAGCATGGCGCAGATAAAACACAAATCATTGCATTTAAACAAGGTTTTCATGGCCGTACGTTCTTCACTGTAACTGTTGGTGGCCAACCAGCATATTCTGACGGTTTTGGTCCTAAACCAGCCGATATTGTGCATGCTGAATATAACAATTTAGACAGCGTTAAAGCACTTATATCAGATAAAACTTGTGCCATAGTAATGGAACCATTACAAGGTGAAGGTGGTATTGTTTCACCAACTGATGAGTTTGTTAAAGGTGTTCGCGAACTATGTGACCAGCACAATGCATTACTAGTATTCGATGAAGTTCAAACAGGTGTTGGCCGTACGGGTGACTTATATGCATACATGGGCTTAGGTGTTACACCAGATATATTAACAACAGCTAAAGCATTAGGTGGTGGTTTCCCAATAGGGGCAATGATCACAACAACAGCTATCGCTAAACATCTTAAAATAGGCACTCATGGTAGTACTTATGGTGGTAACCCACTGGCTTGTGCAGTAAGTGAAGCAGCTTTTGACACAGTTAACACGCCAGAAGTTTTGAAAGGGGTTAGCGATAAAGCCCAACTTTATGTTGCCGGCTTAAATGCGATTAATAAAAAGTACAATGTTTTTACTGAAATTAGAGGTAAAGGCTTATTAATAGGGGCGGTACTAACCGATGCATATCAAGGCCGTGCCAAAGACTTTTTAAATGCAGCAATGGACGAAGGCGTAATGACCTTAGTTGCTGGTGCTAACATTATTCGCTTTGCTCCTTCTCTAGTGATTCCTAATGAAGACATTGCTGAAGGCTTAGCGCGCTTTGAAAAAGCAGTAGCAAAAATTGTTAATGCTTAAGTAAACCTATTGGATATTAACTTTGGTTAATATCCAACCCTTTCCATCATTGAGAACTTTATATGATTATAATACGCCCTATTCAGCATAGCGATTACGATGCTTTACATCGAATTGCAATAGAATCAGGACACGGTTTTACATCACTTCCAGTCAATGAAGAGTTGTTAAAAAAACGTATTAACCATGCTCAAGTCTCCTTCCAGAAGGCTGTTACCCATCCTGGCGATGAAGGCTACCTGTTTGTTATGGAAGACACCACTACAGGCCAGGTTGTTGGTACTAGTGGTATAGAAGCCGCCGTTGGTTTAGATGATGCTTTTTATCACTACCATTTAGGGAAAGTTGTACATAACTCGCGCGAGCTTAACATTTATAACACTGTTGAAACGCTTTCTTTATGTAACGACTACACTGGTGCTAGCGAAATTTGCACTTTATTTTTAAGTGAATCTCACCGTAAAAATAATAATGGCCGTTTATTATCGCGTATGCGTTTTTTGTTTATTGCGGAGCATAGAGAACGTTTTGCAAAAACCGTTATTGCTGAAATGCGAGGTGTTTCAGACGATGAAGGTCGCTCACCATTTTGGAGTTGGCTTGAGGAGCATTTCTTCTCTATGGACTTTCCTACGGTTGATTACCTATCAGGCATTGGCAAAAAAGGCTTTATTGCCGAATTAATGCCAAAATACCCAATTTATGTAAACTTATTGAGTAAAGAAGCACAACAAGCAATTAATAAAGTACACCCTAAAACTGTACCTGCTTTAAGGCTTTTAGAGGCAGAAGGCTTTTCTCGTAGAGGATATATTGATATTTTTGATGCAGGTCCAACGGTAGAAGCAGAAACACATACAATAAAAACACTGCGTGAAAGCAAGAAATGCCAAGTAATTATTGGTGAAGTCTCAACAAATGAAAAATACATTGTTTGTAATACAAACGTTGCCAATTTTAGAGCTATCCAAACACAATTGCAGCTGCGTGAAACAGCTAAGCAAGCTGTTATCACTAAGCAAGCAGCAGAAGCATTACAAGTAAGTGATGGCGACTGGATCCGTTTAATTCGTAATTAACGGCTAATTTATTTGTTCCAATATAAACATATTGAGGAAAAACTATGACGCACCCTATTCAACTAATTAACGGTACATGGCAAGTAGGTTTAGGCCATGATGTTAGTTCGCTCAACCCTGCAAAAAACGAAATTATTTGGCAAGGTAAAAGCGCCTCTGCAGAGCAAGTTAATCAAGCAATATTAAGTGCGAGAAAGGCATTTATTACTTGGTCTACAACCTCATTAGATGATCGAATTGCTTTAGCCACAAAGTTTGCAAAAGTATTAGAAGAAAACAAAGAGTTACTCGCTACAACTATCGCGTTAGAAACTGGAAAACCGCTTTGGGAAACTCGTACCGAAGTGGGTGCTATGATGGGCAAAATAGCAATATCAGTGAAAGCTTATAACGAGCGTACTGGTACAGTTGAAAACCCTATGCCTGGCGCTAAAGCATTTATTCGCCACAAGCCACATGGTGTTGTTGCTGTATTTGGCCCTTATAACTTCCCAGGTCACTTACCTAATGGTCATATCGTTCCAGCATTAATCGCCGGCAATACTATTGTATTTAAACCAAGCGAATTAACACCAATGGTTGCTGAGTTAACGTTAAAACTATGGCAACAAGCAGGTTTACCTGAGGGTGTTATTAACTTAGTACAAGGTGAAATTGAAACAGGTAAAGCGTTAGCAAGTCATCCACAGATTGATGGTTTGTTCTTTACCGGTAGCTCTAATACCGGAAAGCTATTACACCAACAATTTAGTGGTCAGCCTGGCAAGATTTTGGCATTAGAAATGGGTGGTAACAACCCATTAATCATTAAAGATGTTAGTGATATTGACGCCGTAGTTCACGACATTATTCAATCAGCTTTTATTACCACTGGCCAACGTTGTACATGCGCACGCCGCTTGTTTATAGAGTCTGGTGAAAAGGGTGATGCAATTATTGCCAAATTAGTGGCCTCTACTGCGGCTCTTAAAATTGGTTACTTTGACGATGAAGACCAACCATTCATTGGCTCAATGATTTCTGAAAAAGCAGCCTTAGGTTTAGTAGCAGCACAAGAACAACTTATTGCGCTGGGCGGTAAAACACTACTTGCACTTACGCATAAAGAAGTAAACACAGGCTTTGTTACACCCGGTATTATTGATGTTACCAATATTGCAGAGATGCCAGATGAGGAGCACTTTGGACCTTTATTAAAAGTTTATCGATACACTGACTTTGACGCGGCAATTGCAGAAGCAAATAACACTGCTTTCGGCCTTTCTGCCGGTTTGTTATGTGATAACGAAACTGATTATCAACACTTTTTCACTCATATTCGAGCAGGTATTGTTAACTGGAATAAACCGATAACAGGTGCAAGCAGCGCAGCACCTTTTGGCGGTATTGGTGAAAGCGGTAACCACAGAGCAAGCGCATACTACGCTGCCGACTACTGTGCTTACCCTGTAGCATCAGTTGAAGCAGAGAAAATTTCAATGCCTGCAACATTAAGCCCTGGCTTAACTATTAAGTAAGTCTTTAATCATCAAAAAATGCTCACCGAATATAAGGTGAGCATTTTTTTGCAATTTAATTTGAGTAAATACTTTAAAGTGGTTAAAATGCCATCCATGACGATAAGCTATCAAATTCAAATTGCAGGCTTTAGACCTGCATTTTTTAAGAGTATCAATCAAATATAAACTAATCACCTACTGGTTAGTGATCTCGCACACCTATTTTTTTGTTCGTCGCAAATCTACTTCCCAGTTATGCCAAAAATTTAACTTAAGCAAAATATATTTATCACGTTGCCCTCATTAGGAGTATTACAATGACTGCACAAGTAACAGAACTATTTAACAACATCTGGAATAATTACCTAGAAGTTACCCCTTCAGCTAAAGAAATTCATCAATTGCTCGGCTCCGGTAACGACGTGATTAATGATCACGTTGCCTATAGAACGTTTAATATTGAAAAGGTTGGCCTTGAGAAGCTCGCACAGCATTTATTAGCATTAGGTTATAGTGAGTGTGGAGAATATCATTTTGAAGCTAAAAAACTCTATGCGAAGCATTACGAACATACCGATAGCACTATGCCAAAAGTATTTATTAGTGAATTATTAGTAGAAAAGTTTTCGCCTGCAATACAAGCGATTATTCATAAGGTAGTAGACAGCATAGACGAGTCTATCATTGCACAGCAAAGTTTTCTCTACTCTGGTAAGACTTGGGACATTAGCTACAGTGATTACCAAGCGTTGTTAGTTGAGAGCGAGTATGCTGCGTGGCTTAGTGCATGGGGTTACCGCGCAAACCACTTTACGGTAAGCATTAATCACTTAGCGCAATATCAAACGATTGACGCAGTAAATAGTAAAGTAAAAGCTGGCGGTTTTACACTTAATGCCACAGGTGGTGAAGTAAAAGGTGGTGAAGATGTGAAATTAGAACAGTCATCAACACTTGCAGATAAAGCATTAGTGCAGTTTTCAGATAAAGCGGTTGAAATACCCTCTTGTTTCTATGAATTTGCTAAACGTTATCCATTAGAAAATGGCGAACTGTATACAGGTTTTGTTGCCGCCTCTGCCGATAAAATATTTGAAAGTACAAACGCTGCTTAAATAAAGCAATAAAAGTAAAATAGATAACTCAAAAGCGTCCTTGTAAACACATTTAAGCACGGTAAACGTTATAAAAAAAGCACTTAACGCGAGTTAAGTGCTTTTTACATTAGATGACATTATATTTTTAATTAAAAAGTATAATGTGCAATTAACTGAACATAACGCGGTGGCTGATAACCTGTAGCGTTGCCGTAGTTAGGGTTAATTACAGGGCTATTAACCGCATAATCTTTTTGCTGATTATAAGAGTCTGGACGTTGTGTATTAAATACATTACGCACTGTCGCTTTTAACGTTAAGCCATCAGACCATTCTGGTGAATAAATAAGACCTAAATCAGTATTAAATAACCAGTTAGAACGCCCTTGGTCACCACGCTGAGTTAACTCTTTAACTGCATTATCATCACCATCAAGCTGGCCGTTGGCACAGTAGAAACTTGATGCGCCATAACGCTTAAAGTTACCATAATCATAAGAAGTAGAGCCATCACCTACTAACATGCCATCGGTACTTACATAACCTTGACAGCTAAGCGGTATACCTGAAACAGCGCTAAAGTTAACTGAAACAGTAAACTCGTCGTTAATTTCATATAAGCCGTATGCTTTAAATTGATGCGTGCGATCGGTTGGTAAGTCGCCGTAAGCACCATCCATAAAGTTAGCATGGTCAAAATCTTGCGTTGCGCCTGCGTCTTCTTGCGCTAATGACGAGTTAACATAACCTTCAACATTACCAAACGTTCTTGAAAGTACATATGAGAATGACCCTTTCCAGTTATCAGATAATGCTTTTTCAGCTTTTAACTCTAAACCTAAATAATGACGTTTGTACTCTGGTAGGCCGTGGTACGAAGCTGGGGTTGTAGTTTTAACTAAGTTACCATCATTTTCTAAGTCCATGCTAAGTGTAATGTCGCTACCTGGATTAACAATGACACAACCAGCAAGTGAATGCGGGTCAAAGTTGTCATAACCGTTATCAGCGGCCCAGTTAACAAAACCATCATTAGCACAGAAATCATCCATACCGTTACCAACTGTACGCCCCATAAACTTACCTGTCATGGTCCAATCGTCGCTAACTTGTTCTTGATAGCTAATAATAAACTCGTCTTGATACATTGGCTCTAGGTTATGATCCGCGATAACTTCTGGGTTTGGTGTTTGTACGTCAACAACCCCTGAGCCAAACTTCTCGCCTAAGCCACCAATAGGGCTGCCATCAGCATTCCAACCACCTGAAACGTAATGATAGTCTTCGTAGAAAGCTTCTTCACGAGTTGCACGTATATTTGTGTTAGACGCTACTGGGATATAGTAACGACCTAAAGTAGCAGAAAGTTTACGGCTAGAGTCACCATCAATATCCCATGCAAAACCAATGCGTGGAGCAATTAAGTTATCTGACTCTAAGAAAGTATCACCATTTCCGTCGTTGTTTTTAAAGGTTTCGCCACGAACACCGCCATAAACTAAAAAGTCGTCAGTTAACTGCCATGTATCTTCAACATACCAAGCAGTATTTTCT
This sequence comes from Thalassotalea piscium, assembly GCF_030295935.1. Lineage (NCBI taxonomy): Bacteria > Pseudomonadati > Pseudomonadota > Gammaproteobacteria > Alteromonadales > Colwelliaceae > Thalassotalea > Thalassotalea piscium. The sequence continues at coordinate 508,044 of NZ_AP027362.1, read as the reverse complement.
ACGGTGAATGTTGCAGTTTTAATGTTGTTTTTACGCACACGTACCACTTCAGTGCCACAAGGTAAAGTAACGCCATTCATACGACAGCCGTTATTTACATGGGCTGTTTGGTAGCGATAATAGATATCACCTGAGTACTTAGTACCTGGAGCTGTTGAATCATAGGTTTCAGAGTTATAGCCAAAACGAACGGTATGATCACCTAGCACCCAATCAACATCTATTTTATAACTAGTACGCACATCAGTATCATCAATTTGATCGGTTACACTAGTCTGTACAGGTGCATTCCAACAACCGATAGCGGTTCTACCACCCCAACCAACACCATTAGTTGTATCCCATGCATAAGCACAGTCGTCACCTGGTAAATTAGGTACTTTTAAGTATTTATGCTCTAACTCACCGTACATCATGTTTAAAGTTAAATCATCTGTAATATATCCGGTATAAGTTAATACATTAATGTCGCCACCTTCGCCATAGGTGTATTCAGAACCAACTTCGCCATGTTTGCCTACCCATTCATCACCAGCGGCATTATTATAGTTGGTACGGTCATATTCTGTTTCATTATTAATATGAGTAAAGCGTAAAAGGTGATCTTCATTAATATACCAATCTAATTTGGCAAGGTAGTTTGGCGTATCAACTTTGCTGCGATTACTATTGTTTCTTGAATAGTTATTTCTTTCATACTGCTGACCTTCAACATTTACGAAGAAAAATAACTTATCTTCAATAATTGGGCCACTAGCGTACATATTAAATTCAAGATTATCTGTTTCATCTTCGCTGTTATAAGCAGATATTTCAGATGTGCCATCAATTTTGTTACTTATGGTATTTTTTGCACTGGCTCTAAATGAGTCTGGTGTATAGTAAGCTGAACCACCAAATTCCCAGTCATTTGAACCTGAGCGAGTAACTATATTAACAATACCACCTAATGCACGGCCATATTCTACTCCATAACCACCTGATTTAACCTGTGTTTGCGCTATAGCATCTTGTGGTAAGTTAGCAAATTGCAATAATGAACGTAAGTTAGTTACATCCATACCATCGATGTAATAGCCATTTTCGCCGATTGAAGCACCACCAAAAGAGGGTAAGTTACGACCAAAGTTTGCACCACCTTGAATTGCGCCTGGTGTTAATAACGCAACCGCAACTGAGTTACGTGGTAATGGTAATTTTGCCACTTCGTCCATAGAGAATACGGTTGAAGATTCAACAGAAGAAGTATCAATATTGTTAATTCGTGAGCCACTAACTTCAATTACTTCTGTATTATCACCAAAGTTAACCACACTACCTGTACCAAGCAGTACTCTAACTTCACGAGTTTCACCTGCAGCATTCGTCACTAAGTATGTACCTGCAGGTACACTACCAACTTTAAAGCGACCGTCAGAACTTACCTGTATGGTACGTGTACTACCAGTGTTTACATTTTTATAAGTAATTTCACTGTTAGCGGTTGCCTTACCATAAATAGAGCCTGCAGTGTTACTGGCAGCCATGGCAGGCATTGCCGCAGTTAGCGTCATTGCAACTGCGGCGGCAGTCAGTGAACGCTTAAACGTTTTTGAATAAATATTTCGCATTGTTTTTTCTCTTTGTGTTTTGTTTATTGTTTTATTTATTTAAATTGACTGATTGTACAAAATCTAAGTACTATTAAGCGTTAACATGGACACAAATTTTTACAATCGCCTAACATATTGACGGATATAACGAAAATATCAATAGCAGAAAGCATATTTTATCCAAAAAATGTATACAAAATAATATTAAAACGGTTAAAACACTGTAAATTAACATTTAATTTACATAATAAAATCATAGAACTTTTTGCTATAGTGATCTTAATCTTTAATAAGTATTGATCTATGGGCAACTGCTAAGTGCAGAACGTATCGTCCGATACTTGTGTTCATTAATAACATAGTGACTTACTATGTTTTTATTACTCGCCTTGATTATGCTTATTGAAATAGAGTAAAGTTGATACAATTTTTTACAGTAAAAGCTAGTTATGGTTACAGATACTGAAGGTTACATCCATATTGTTGAATACTTAACTGAACATTTAAGTCTATTTGAAAACTCACCTAGCGATCACCATTCTAGTGATACCGTTATGGCGGTGATTGAACAAGAGCTAAGTGAGCAGATAATGATCGTTTGTAATCAAAATGAAGAGTTATCTTTTAATCAACGTAATATTATCATTAGAGAAATTGACGCTATAGTTTATGATCTTCAAGAGATCCTCTCTGGTGTTGTAAATAATAAAGTATCTCCAAGTCAAAAAGAATTTATTAAAGAGTTTTCGCTCTTAATAAAAAACTTATTTGATATTGAGGTTCATGCCCAGTTCCTCTCATAAGTTTTTATAACAGAAACTCTTTTTTAAGGGTTAATCCCAAATATCAATAATCAACTATATATTAGGTAATAAAATGCAAGCACAGGTTAAGTGGATCGCAGATGAAAAGTTTATTGGCACATCAGAAAGTGGTCATAGCGTTATTTTCGACGCTAACGGAGGACAACACGCACCAAGCCCTTTAGAAAATATTCTTTTATCACTTGGATGTTGTTCATCTGTTGATGTCGTAAGTATTCTAAAGAAGTCGAGACAAAAAGTAATTGATTGTGTTGTTGAAATAAATGCAAATCGAGTAGATACCGTTCCACGGTTATTTTCAGATATACATTTACATTTTGTTATTTCAGGATATGACGTTAGCGATAAGCAAGTGGCAAGAGCCGTAGAGCTTTCAGCTGACAAGTATTGCTCAGTGGCATTAATGCTTAATAAAGCAGTTAAAATAACACATGACTATGAAGTTATTGCTGCTGAATAATCTCTAACTTTCTACCGAATATTTATCTTAGAACAGTGACTTATACTAATTGCACAGTTGTATTAACCACTTAAATAGCTGGTATATAAAACTAGTGGTTAATTGGTTAATTGGTTAATTGGTTAATTGGTTAATTACAATATCAATCCAAATTATAAGTCACTCATCCAGTCTATTTGTTTATTCGCTTCATTTTTCTTAGCCAGAAGCTCTTTAATCATCGGCGTTAGTATAAGCTCCATCGCCAAGCCCATTTTACCTCCGGGTACCACAAGCGTGTTCACACGTGACATAAAAGCGCCCTGAATCATATTAAGATAATAAGGAAAGTCAACTTGTATGGCATCTCGACAACGTATCACTACAAAGCTTTCATCTAATGTTGGGATGGCTTTAGCACTAAAAGGATTAGACGTATCTACAGTGGGCACACGCTGAAAATTTATGTGTGTGCGCGAGAACTGTGGAGTAATAAACGAAATATAATCTTCCATACTTCTAACAATACTTGCTGTTACGGCTTCTCTGCTATGCCCTCTATGACTGGTATCTCGTATAATTTTTTGAATCCATTCTAAGTTTACAATGGGCACCATTCCAATAAGAAGATCTACGTGGCTTGCAACATCGTTTTTTTCAGTTACTACTCCACCATGTAACCCTTCATAGAACAGCAGGTCTGTTCCATCACCAATCTCTTCCCATGGTGTAAATGTGCCAGGCATTTGGTTGTAAGGCACAGCTTCATCAAAGGTATGTAAATACCGCCTCATTTTGCCACGGCCAGTTTCAGAATAGTCTTGAAATAGTTTCTCTAAGGCATCAAAATCGTTAGCTTCACTACCGAAATAGCTTATCCGCTTACCACCTTCTTTCGCTTTGCGTTTCTCTAGGTCCATTTCTGGTCTTGAATAACGATGAAAGCTATCACCCTCAACTTTCGCTGAAGTAATACCTAATGAACGAAATATATGCTCAAATGACTCTGTTGTTGTAGAGGTGCCGGCTCCTGATGAACCCGTAACGGCAATAATTGGATTTCTTGATGACATTGAGTTCGCCTAAATTGATAAGGACTAATGTTATACGAATTAACAAGGCGAAGGTCAAGTTTCTTGCTTTTATTCAATTACAAAAACACATAAAAAAACGGAGCAACTTGCTCCGTTTTTAGTGTGTTGTAAAACTTAATTATTAATTAAGCTTCTGCACTTGTTTCTTCAACCACTTCAGCTGTTTCTTCAACTGCTGGGCGGTCGACAAGTTCAACATAAGCCATAGGTGCTTTATCACCAGTACGGTAGCCACACTTTAAAATACGTGTATAACCGCCTGGACGTTCTTGGTAACGTTCACCAAGTTCGTTAAATAAAATACCAACTACTTCTTGATCACGTGTGCGAGCAAATGCTAAACGACGATTTGCAACGCTGTCGGTTTTGGCCAAAGTGATTAGTGGCTCAACAACGCGACGTAGTTCTTTAGCTTTAGCAACAGTAGTTTTAATAACACCGTGCTTTACTAAAGAGCTTGCCATATTGCGGAACATCGCCTGGCGATGACTGCTATTACGGTTTAACTGGCGACCGCTTTTACGATGACGCATAAGTTAATCCTTCTCTCAACTATTAAAAAATGATGACCGACTTAGTCGTTATCAGCAATGCTTTCAGGTGGCCAATTTTCTAGGCGCATACCTAGAGATAAGCCACGAGACGCTAAAACGTCTTTGATTTCCGTTAAAGACTTCTTACCTAAATTAGGCGTTTTAAGAAGCTCAACTTCTGCACGCTGTACTAAATCACCAATATATTGAATTGCTTCTGCTTTTAAACAGTTAGCTGAACGAACAGTTAGTTCTAAATCATCAACAGGACGAAGTAGAATTGGATCAAATAGAGGTTTTTCCTCTTTCTGTTCTACTTCAGTCACATCGCGTAATTCAACAAATGCATCTAGCTGTTCAGCTAAAATGGTTGAAGCACGACGAATTGCCTCTTCTGGATCCAATGTGCCATTGGTTTCCATATCAAGAACTAATTTATCCAAATCTGTGCGTTGTTCAACACGCGCAGAATCAACATCATAAGCAATTCTAACAACTGGACTGAATGAAGCGTCAACTAACAAACGTCCAATTGCACGATCTTCTTCCTCGGCTTCGCGACGAGTTGAAGCAGGAACGTAACCACGGCCCATTTCAACTTTAATACGCATACTGATAGAGCCATCACCAGTTAGGTGACAGATAACATGGCTAGGATTTGCGATAGTCACATCTCCATCATGCTGTATATCAGCTGCCGTTACAGGGCCTTCACCTGACTTAGTTAAGGTAAGAACTGCTTCATTTTTGCCTTCTAAACCAATAGCAAGTCCTTTAAGGTTCAATAGTATTTCTATGATGTCTTCTTGCACACCTTCTTTACTACTGTACTCATGTAATACGCCATCAATTTCAACTTCAGTTACCGCACAACCTGGCATTGAAGATAGTAAAATACGGCGTAAGGCATTACCTAAAGTGTGACCAAAACCACGTTCCAATGGTTCTAAAGTAACTTTAGAACGTGTTGGGCTGACAGTTTCAATGTCAACCAATCGTGGTCTTAGGAATTCGGTTACGGAACCCTGCATTATGTCCTCTCTTTAAAAATGCACTTTACTTAGAGTAAAGCTCAACAATCAACTGCTCATTAATTTCAGCAGACAAGTCAGAACGATCAGGAATACGCTTAAACACGCCTTCCATTTTCTTATTATCGACTTCAACCCAAACTGGCTTCTCACGTTGTTCAGCTAACTCTAAAGCAGCGGTAATACGCGCTTGAGTCTTAGACTTTTCACGTATAGAAACAACATCTTCGGCTTTAACAGTGAAAGATGGAATATTAACAACTTGACCATTAACTACAATGGCTTTGTGACTTACTAACTGACGAGCTTCTGCACGTGTGCTAGCAAATCCCATGCGATAAACAACATTATCTAAGCGCTTTTCAAGAAGCAACAACAAGTTTTCACCTGTGTTACCTTTAATGCGCGCAGCTTGCTTATAGTAGTTACGGAACTGCTTTTCTAATACGCCGTAAATACGACGAACTTTTTGTTTTTCACGAAGTTGAATACCATAATCTGACAAACGACCGCGACGTGCGCCGTGTTGACCTGGTATCATTTCGATTTTACATTTAGTGTCTATTGCTCTAACACCACTTTTAAGGAACAAGTCTGTTCCTTCGCGGCGGCTAAGCTTTAACTTAGGACCTAAATATCTAGCCATTATCTTTCTCCAACTATCCTAAAAGTGCCAATTACACGCGACGCTTTTTCGGCGGACGACAACCATTATGAGGAATAGGTGTAACGTCAGTGATGTTGGTAATTTTAAAACCAGCAGCATTTAGAGCACGGATAGCAGATTCACGACCTGGACCCGGACCTTTAACGAACACTTCAATATTCTTCAAACCAAACTCTTGCGCTGCTTTACCAGCACGATCAGCAGCTACCTGCGCAGCAAACGGAGTAGATTTACGTGAACCACGGAAACCTGAACCACCTGCAGTTGCCCAAGATAAAGCATTACCTTGACGATCTGTAAGAGTCACGATTGTGTTGTTGAAAGAAGCATGGATATGAGCCATGCCATCAGCAACTTGTTTTTTTACGCGTTTACGCGTACGGACTGGTGTTTTTGCCATTGTCTAATCCCTCGTTACTTTTTAATTGGCTTACGAGGACCTTTACGGGTACGCGCATTAGTTTTAGTGCGTTGACCACGTAGAGGTAGACTGCGACGATGGCGTATGCCACGAAAACAGCCAAGGTCCATCAGACGCTTGATGTTCATTGATACTTCACGGCGTAAATCACCTTCTACGGTGTATTTATCCACTTCAGCACGAAGCAAATCGATTTGAGCTTCGTCCAATTCACTGATCTTAGTAGTTTCTGCGATACCAGAAGCTGCACAAATTGCTTTCGCACGTGTTGCTCCAATACCGAAGATCGCAGTAATGGCGATTACTGCATGCTTACGATCAGGGATGTTAATGCCAGCGATACGGGCCACTAACACATCTCCTATTCTAGATTAAAATTACATCAGGTTGAAAAGCCCGTTAGGATACTCAACCCGTCTTCTTTTTGCAATCGAAGCGGCATTATACAGAAAATTCTACATAATGCCACTGCTAAAGATTTAGCCTTGACGTTGCTTGTGTTTTGGTTCGCTACAAATAACACGAACAACACCAGCACGCTTTACCACTTTACAGTTACGGCAAATCTTTTTTACGGATGCACGAACTTTCATTTTATACTCCGTTAAACCTAGCGGCCATAGCCTTTCAGGTTTGCTTTTTTAAGCACATTATCATATTGATGTGACATCAAATGCGTTTGTACTTGAGCCATAAAATCCATAATAACTACTACAATGATCAATAATGATGTTCCACCGAAGTAGAACTGAACATCCCAGGCAATCATCATGAACTCTGGTACCAAACAGACAAAGGTAATATACAAGGCGCCCGCAAGGGTTAACCGAGTCATCACTTTATCTATATACTTAGACGTTTGCTCTCCAGGACGGATCCCAGGAATAAACGCACCAGATTTCTTTAGGTTATCTGCTGTTTCACGCGGATTGAAAACCAATGCCGTATAAAAGAAGCAGAAAAATATTATCGCCGCAGCAAGTAACATAACGTATAACGGCTGACCAGGAGATATCGCAATAGACAATTCCTGTAACACATCAGCAATCATGCCGTCACCTTGTCCGAACCAACTCGCAATTGAGCCAGGGAACAAAAGTATACTTGAAGCAAATATAGGAGGTATTACACCCGCCATATTAACTTTTAAAGGTAAGTGTGTGCTTTGCGCTGCAAAAACTTTACGTCCCTGCTGACGCTTAGCGTAGTTTACAACTATGCGTCGTTGACCACGTTCTACAAATACCACAAAGAAAGTTACTGCAAATACAATCACTGCAATTAACAATAATACTAGAAGGTGTATTTCCCCTTGACGCGCCATTTCTGCGGTTTGACCCACAGCTGATGGCATACCTGCAACAATCCCGGCAAAAATAATGATTGAAATACCATTACCAATACCGCGTTCAGTAATTTGCTCACCTAACCACATTAAAAACATGGTGCCGGTAACTAAACTGACTACTGCCGCAAAATAGAAGCCGAAACCGGCATCCATAACCAAACCAGGCATCATACCCGGCAAGCTTTTCGCGATAGCAATCGACTGTACGGTTGCAAGTACTAAAGTACCATAGCGGGTGTACTGACTAATCTTACGTCGTCCAGCTTCACCTTCTTTCTTAAGCTCTGCCATAGCAGGATGAACCACCGTGAGCAATTGCATAATAATAGAAGCTGAAATGTACGGCATAATACCTAATGCCAATACAGAGGCTCGCTCAAGCGCACCACCAGAGAACATGTTAAACATCTCTACGATAGTGCCCTTTTGTTGATCAAACAACTGAGCTAATACAGCGGCGTCAATACCAGGGATTGGCACAAATGAACCTAAACGAAGCACGATTAATGCGCCGAATACGAACCACAATCTTTGTTTTAGCTCAGACAATCCGCCTGCGCCTTTGTTATCCATTCCTGGTGTAGCCATAATCTGTATTATTCCTCGATTTTGCCACCGGCAGCTTCAATAGCCGCACGAGCACCTTTAGTTACACCTAAACCACGAACAGTGATTGGACGAGTAATCTCGCCAGACAACATAATTTTTGCTGTCACAATGTTACGTGTAATTAAGTTAGCGTCTTTAAGCGCATGAATATCAACAACATCACCAGTGATGCTATTTAGTTCATGTAAGCGTACTTCAGCGTTAACTAAAGATTTACGCGACGTAAAACCAAATTTAGGTAAACGTTGTTTCAATGGCATTTGACCGCCTTCAAAACCAGGACGAACACTACCGCCAGAACGTGACTTCTGACCTTTGTGACCACGACCACCAGTTTTGCCTAAGCCTGAACCAATACCACGACCACAGCGTTTCTTGGCTTTCTTAGCGCCTGGTGCAGGAGATAAAGTATTTAAATGCATTATTAATCCTCCACCTTAATCATATAAGATACTCGGTTAATCATACCACGTACAGATGGAGTGTCTTCTAACTCTACTGTATGGTTGATACGACGTAAACCAAGACCCTTCAATGTAGCTCTATGTTTCGGTAAACGACCAATAGAACTTTTTACTTGAGTTACTTTTACTGTTTTAGCCATGCTCAATTACCCCAAGATATCTGCAACGCTTTTTCCACGCTTAGCAGCAACTGCTTCTGGCGACTTCATATTCGCTAGAGCAGATACCGTAGCGCGAACTACGTTGATTGGGTTAGTAGAACCGTATGCTTTTGACAATACGTTCTGTACGCCTGCAACTTCAAGTACTGCACGCATTGCGCCACCGGCAATGATACCTGTACCTTCAGAAGCTGGTTGCATGTAAACTTTAGAACCTGAATGACGTCCTTTAATAGGATGCTGAAGAGTAGTACCCTTCAAATCAATAGTTACTAAGTTACGACGAGCCTTTTCCATTGCTTTTTGGATTGCAGCAGGTACTTCACGTGCCTTACCATAACCAAAACCAACGCGGCCGTTACCATCACCAACTACAGTTAGTGCGGTGAAACTGAATATACGACCACCTTTAACCACTTTTGAAACGCGGTTAACAGCGATTAGCTTTTCAGCCATATCAGTTTGTTGTTGTGTGTTTTCTACATTAGCCATCATCAACTCCTAGAACTGCAGACCAGCTTCGCGAGCTGCTTCTGCCAACGCTTTTACGCGTCCATGGTAACGGAAACCCGAGCGATCAAATGCTACAGACTCTATGCCTTTTGCTTTTGCGCGTTCAGCGATAGCTTTGCCAACTGCAGTTGCAGCAGCAATGTTACCTGTTTTTTCAACCTGAGCACTAACTTCTTTGTCTAAAGTAGACGCAGATGCGATTACTTCAGAACCCGTTGGTGCGATCAATTGCGCGTAAATATGACGAGGAGTACGGAATACAACTAAACGATTCGCACCCAACTCGCTGATTTTAGCACGTGCACGCTTTGCACGGCGTAAACGAGATGTTTTCTTATCCATCGTATTACCCTACTTCTTCTTAGCTTCTTTACGACGTACATTCTCATCGCTATAACGAATACCTTTACCTTTATAAGGCTCTGGCTTACGGTAAGCGCGAATGTTCGCTGCGACTTGACCAACTAAATGTTTATCAGCACCTTTCAGTACCACTTCAGTTTGGGTCGGAGTTTCAACAGTAATTCCTTCAGGAATTGTGTAGTTAACTGGATGTGAAAAACCTAGAGATAAGTTTAAATTTTTACCTTCAGCTTTCGCACGGTAACCAACACCGTTTAAAACCAATCTTTTTTCAAAGCCAGTATTTACACCAATAACCATATTATTGATTAGTGAGCGTGTAGTACCTGCTTGAGCCCAAGCTTCTTTACTTTCAGAAACTACGCCAGTTGTTATAAGGTTATCTTCTTGAGATACACTTACTAAACTATGTAGAGTACGTGAAAGTTCACCAGCTGAACCTTTAACTTTAATGTCTTGACCTGATAACGTAACAGTTACGCCCGCAGGAACTTCGACAGGTGCTTTTGCAACACGAGACATAATTTGCTCCTTACGCTACGAAACCGATGATTTCGCCACCAAGACTCGCAGAGCGAGCGGCGCGATCCGTCATCATACCTTTAGAAGTAGAAACAATCGCAATACCCATGCCTGCTAATACTTTAGGAAGCTCATTGCTACCTTTGTATACGCGTAAACCTGGACGTGAAACACGTTTGATTGTTTCAATTACTTCTTTACCTTCAAAATACTTCAATTCTACAGTTAGTTCAGGTTTTAAATCACCTGATACTGAGAAATCTGAAATATAGCCTTCTTCTTTAAGCAAGTTAGCAATTGCAACTTTTACCTTAGAAGATGGCATTTTTACTGCAGTTTTTGCTGCAGATTGACCGTTGCGGATGCGTGTAAACATGTCCGCGATAGGATCAGTCATCATAACCATTTACTCCCGTGAATTACCAACTAGCTTTCTTAAGACCTGGAACTTCACCACGCATCATAGTCTCACGCAATTTAATACGGCTTAAACCGAATTTGCGTAAATAACCATGCGGACGACCCGTCACATTACAACGATTACGTTGACGTGAAGAACTCGAATCACGAGGTAAAGCTTGAAGTTTTAATACGGCATCCCAACGCTCTTCTTCAGAAGAATTAACGCTAGAGATGATTGCTTTTAATGCAGCACGCTTTTCAGCATATTGTGCTACTAATTTGGTTCGTTTTGCTTCACGAGCTTTCATTGACGATTTAGCCATAACTCTACACCTTATTTCTTAAACGGGAAGTTAAAGGCAGTCAGCAACGCATGACCTTCCTCATTAGATTTCGCAGTCGTTGTGATAGTAATATCCAAACCACGAATCTTATCGATTTTATCATAATCGATCTCTGGGAAAATAATTTGCTCACGTACACCCATGCTATAATTACCACGGCCATCGAACGATTTAGGGTTCAAGCCACGGAAATCACGAATACGAGGAACTGAAATAGAGATTAAACGCTCTAAAAATTCCCACATACGTTCGCCGCGTAGAGTTACTTTTGCGCCAATAGGATAACCTTCACGAATCTTAAAGCCCGCAACAGATTTGCGTGCTACAGTCGTAATAGGCTTTTGTCCTGAGATTGCAGTAAGATCATTCGTGGCATGCTCAAGCACTTTCTTGTCAGAAATGGCTTCGCCAACACCCATGTTAAGGGTGATCTTTTCAATCCGAGGGACTTGCATGACACTTTTGTATTCGAACTTCTTTTGAAGATCGGCTACAACGGTATCTTTGTAAAAATCATGCAGTTTCGCCATCGTTTACTCCAATAATTAAACTAGTTCGTTATTAGATTTGAAGAAGCGTACTTTTTTACCATCTTCAACTCTAAAACCTATACGATCAGCTTTACCCGTTTTAGGGTTAACGATCGCTACATTTGAAACATGTAGAGGTGCTTCTTTCTCAACAATCCCACCAGGCTGCTGTAACTGAGGTACAGGCTTAGTGTGTTTCTTGATTAGGTTTACGCCTTCTACAAATACTTTGCTGTCTTCAACAAGCACTTTAGTGACTTTACCAGTCTTGCCCTTGTCTTTTCCTGCTAGTACGATTACTTCATCATCACGACGAATTTTAGATGCCATTATCGTGACTCCTTATAGTACTTCTGGAGCAAGTGAAACGATTTTCATAAACTTCTCATTACGAAGTTCACGAGTCACAGGACCGAAAATACGAGTACCAATTGGCTGTAAGTTAGCATTCAACATTACTGCCGCGTTTCCGTCAAATCGAATGGCTGAGCCATCTGAACGACGTACGCCCTTTTTAGTGCGCACCACTACCGCTGTAAGGACATCACCTTTCTTAACTTTACCGCGAGGAATTGCTTCCTTCACTGCAACTTTGATGATATCACCTATGCGTGCATAGCGACGGTGCGAGCCACCAAGGACCTTAATACATTGCACGCGTCGAGCGCCACTGTTATCAGCAACGTCTAGCTGTGTTTGCATTTGGATCATTTATATGTGCTCCGCTCTATATCTAATAAAAGATTAAATTCAAGGCCAAAAATCCGACCCGTCACTGCCTTTCAAACCCGCTCAAAACAAGCGGGCGCGAGATTATAACACCACTAAAATAAAAGTGGTACTTTATTTAAACAATTTTTATTGGTCTAAATAAAAAAACGCATTTGAAATACAGTAATAAAAAAACGACTCCTAAGGAGTCGTTTTTATTAACTATTAAAACTTATTAACTAAGCTTTAGTGATAATGTCTACTAATGTCCAAGACTTGGTCTTAGAGATAGGTGCACATTCACGAATAGTTACAAAATCACCTTCATTACATTGGTTAGTTTCATCATGAGCTTTCAACTTAGTTGAACGCGTAATGAACTTACCGTAAATAGGGTGCTTAACACGTCGCTCAATCAGGACAGTGATAGACTTTTCCATTTTGTCACTGACAACACGACCTTGTACTGTACGAATTTTATCGCTCATTACTTACCAGCCTTTTCAGTTATGATAGTCTTAACACGTGCTATATTGCGACGTACCGTTCTTAGCAAATGAGTTTGTGCTAATTGGCCCGTGCTAGCTTGCATGCGATAGTTAAACTGTTCGCGCAACAAACTAAGCAATTCAGCGTTTAGCTCTTCAATGCTTTTTTCTTTAAGTTCGCTTGCTTTCATTACATCACCGTTCTAGTTACGAAGGTTGTTTTGAATGGCAATTTAGCAGCTGCTAATGCAAATGCTTCACGTGCCAATTCTTCAGATACACCTTCCATTTCATAAAGAACACGACCTGGTAGAATTTGACATACCCAATATTCTACAGAACCTTTACCTTTACCCATACGAACCTCAAGAGGTTTTTTGGTAATTGGCTTATCTGGGAATACTCGGATCCAAATTTTACCTTGACGCTTAACGTGACGAGTCATCGCACGACGAGCTGATTCAATTTGACGCGCAGTCATACGACCACGTTCAGTTGATTTTAACCCGTAAGTACCGAAGCTAACTGAACTACCTACTTGTGCAAGACCGCGGTTGCGCAATTTAAATTGCTTACGGAATTTAGTACGTTTTGGTTGTAACATTACTTATCCCCTACTTGCTCTTGCGGTTATTTCTTTTCTTAGGTTTAGCTGCTGGCTGCTCTGCCACTAATGGCATGTTACCAATTACTTCACCTTTGAAAATCCAAACTTTTACACCAATAGTACCATACGTTGTTTCACCACGCGCAATTGCGTAGTCGATATCAGCACGTAATGTATGTAAAGGCACACGACCTTCACGATACCATTCTGTACGAGCAATATCAGCGCCGCCTAAACGACCACTTACTTCAACTTTGATACCCTTAGCACCTAAACGCATTGCGTTTTGAACTGCGCGCTTCATCGCACGACGGAACATAACACGACGTTCTAATTGACTACCGATACTGTCAGCAACAAGCTGCGCATCCATTTCTGGCTTACGAACTTCAGCGATGTTGATTTGAGCAGGAACACCAGCAATTTTAGATACTTGTAAACGTAATTTTTCTACATCTTCGCCTTTCTTACCGATAACAACACCTGGACGAGCCGTGTGAATTGTTACGCGGATTGACTTAGCTGGACGTTCAATTACGATTTTTGATAATGATGCACGCTTAAGCTTTTCAGATAAATATGCACGAACCAAATGGTCACCGTGTAAGTTATCTGCAAAATCTTTATTACTTGCAAACCAAGTAGACGCGAAAGGTTTAGTGATACCTAAGCGAATACCATTTGGATGGACTTTTTGACCCATTCTAATATCTCCTAGCTATCAGCGACAATCACAGTAATGTGACTTGTACGCTTAAGGATACGATCCGCACGACCTTTCGCACGAGGTTTGATACGTTTCATTGTAGGACCATCGTCAACCATTATAGTTTTAACGAATAATTCATCAATGTCTGCACCTTCGTTGTGCTCTGCGTTTGCGATAGCTGAGTTTAAAACTTTTTTCACAAGATCAGCAGCTGATTTGTTGCTGAACTCAAGAACTTCTAAAGCTTTCTCAACGCTTAAGCCGCGGATTTGATCCACAACTAAACGTGCTTTCTGCGCAGAACCACGGGCAAATTTATGTTTAGCAATAGCTTCCATCTAACTTCCCCTTATCTTTTCGCTTTCTTATCAGCGACGTGGCCGCGATAAGTACGAGTTGGTGCAAATTCACCCAATTTGTGACCGATCATTTCTTCGGTTACAAATACAGGAACGTGTTGACGGCCATTATGGACAGCTATGGTCAATCCGATCATATTTGGTATGATCATTGAACGACGGGACCAAGTTTTAATTGGCTTTTTATTCCCGCTTTCCAGAGCTTTCTCTACCTTCGTCAACAAGTGCAGGTCGATAAATGGACCTTTCTTGAGAGAACGTGGCATGGTGATTCCTCTTAATTAATGAGTACTATTTTTTAGTACGATTACGCACGATAAATTTATCAGTACGCTTGTTGCTACGAGTCTTATAACCCTTAGTTGGTACACCCCAAGGAGATACCGGATGACGTCCGCCTGAAGATCTACCTTCACCACCACCGTGTGGATGGTCAACTGGGTTCATGGCAACACCACGAACAGTTGGGCGAACACCACGCCAACGAGATGCACCTGCTTTACCCAAAGAGCGTAGCATGTGTTCACCGTTACCGATTTCACCAAGAGTTGCACGACATTCTGCTTCTATCTTACGCGTTTCGCCTGAACGAAGACGTAAAGTGACATAAGCACCGTCTTTAGCAACTAACTGAGCATAAGCACCTGCCGCACGAGCGATTTGAGCACCTTTACCTGGTTTAAGTTCGATTGCATGCACAACACTACCTAATGGCGTGTTACGCAAAGTCATTGTATTACCTGCTTTAATTGGCGCATCAACACCAGACTGGATTACATCACCAGCTTTTAAGCCTTTAGGGGCTAAAATGTAGCGACGCTCACCGTCTGCATATAATACTAATGCAATATTAGCAGTACGGTTTGGATCATATTCCAAACGCTCTACTTTTGCAGGGATACCGTCTTTATTACGCTTAAAGTCAATCAAACGATAGTGTTGTTTATGACCACCACCAATATGACGAACGGTAATACGACCGTTGTTATTACGACCACCAGATTTAGATTTAGTATCTAACAATGGTGCGTAAGGCTTACCTTTGTGCAACTCAGGGGTAACCACTTTAACTAAGTGACGACGACCCGGAGAAGTTGGTTTACATTTTACTATAGCCATTTATCCCTCTCCTATGCTTCTGCGCCAACGAAGTCGATATCAGAACCTTCAGCAAGAGTAACGTACGCTTTTTTCCAGTCGCTTCTGCGACCAAAACGAGCACCTGTACGCTTTGTTTTACCCTTAACATTCAAGGTACGAACACCTTCAACTTTAACTTCGAAAAGTTTTTCAACAGCAGCTTTGATTTCAGCTTTTTTAGCATCAGTTGCTACTTTGAAAACAACTGTGTTGTTTGCTTCAGCAGCCATTGTGCTTTTCTCAGAAATGTTCGGTGCCAATAGCACTTTTAACAAACGTTCTTCGCTTATCATGCTAACATCTCCTCAATTTGCTTAACTGCAGAAGCAGTCATCAATACTTTTTCAAAACCTACTAAGCTAACTGGGTCAATACCCGCTACATCGCGAACATCAACTTTATAAAGGTTACGAGCAGATAAGAACAAGTTCTCATCAACTTCTGGAGTTACGATTAATACATCTTTTAACTCTAACCCTTTTAACTTAGCCACTAATTCTTTAGTTTTAGGCGTTTCAACTGCAAAATCATTTACCACTACTAAGCGTTCTTGACGAACTAACTCAGATAAAATGCTAGCTATAGCACCACGGTACATTTTACGGTTTACTTTTTGGCTGTGATCTTGAGGCTTAGCAGCGAATGTTACGCCACCAGATCTCCAAATTGGACCACGAGTTGTACCAGCACGCGCACGGCCAGTACCTTTTTGACGCCACGGTTTTGCACCACCGCCGCTTACTTCAGAACGAGTTTTCTGAGCACGCGTACCTTGACGAGCACCAGCTGCATATGCAACTACTACTTGGTGTACTAATGCTTCATTGAACTCACGTCCGAAAGTTGCTTCAGAAACTTCAAGAGCGCCTGACGCATCTTTTAATGCTAATTCCATCAAAATTCTCCTCAGACGTTAGGCTTTAACAGCTGGTTTAATGATTACGTTACCGTTGATTGCACCCGGAACCGCACCTTTGATAAGGAGCAAGTTACGTTCTGCGTCAACGCGAACCAATTCAAGGTTTTGTGTCGTTACACGAACAGCACCCATGTGACCAGACATTTTTTTGCCTTTAAATACGCGACCTGGTGTTTGACACTGACCGATCGAACCATTAGAACGATGCGATAGTGAGTTACCATGTGTCATATCTTGGGTACGGAAATTCCAACGTTTAATACCACCTTGGAAACCTTTACCTTTAGATGTGCCGGTTACGTCTACTAATTTTGTTTCGTTGAAAACTTCAACAGTAATTTCGCTACCTGTAGCTAATTCAGCACCTTCACCTTCCGTTAAACGGAATTCCCATAAACCGCGACCTGCTTCAACACCTGCTTTCGCAAAGTGGCCAGCTGCCGGCTTGTTTACTCGGTTTGCTTTTTTAGTACCAGTAGTTACTTGAATAGCTGAATAACCATCGTTGTCTACAGTTTTAACCTGAGCAACACGGTTGGCTTCAACTTCTAGGACTGTAACAGGAGTAGAAACACCATCTTCTGTGAAGATGCGAGTCATACCCACTTTACGTCCAACTAGACCTATAGTCATGTTAAAACTCCTATTAACCCAAGCTAATTTGAACGTCAACACCAGCTGCTAAGTCTAAGCGCATTAATGCGTCTACAGTCTTTTCAGTTGGTTCTACGATATCAATTAAACGCTTGTGAGTACGAATTTCGTACTGATCACGCGCATCTTTGTTAACGTGTGGTGAAGTCAAGATAGTGAAACGTTCTTTGCGAGTAGGAAGTGGAATTGGACCACGAACCTGAGCGCCTGTACGCTTAGCTGTATCTACGATTTCAGCTGTTGATTGATCAATCAAACGATGATCGAACGCTTTCAAACGAATGCGAATTCTTTGATTTGACATTAATCAAATCCCCATTTTATAAAGAACAACAAAATACAGCCCATCACCTTTTTATTGAAAAGGGGGGTGTATCGCTATAAACATTCAACCCCCAATCGGGGTTGCTGTATGACTAAATAAAGCAATGCATTATTTAGTATTTCCACAAGGCCTGAGCCAAACGTGGATGCGTATTATACATAACAGATAACAAATAACAAGCAATTAGATGGTAATTAATAGCAAGTTTGTCATAAGCTCTGCTATATATAGCAGAGCTATTTTCGTGTCGTTATTTACATAGTTACCCTCACAATGATTAGATCATGAAGTTTTTTACAACTCTAATAAAACCATAAACCATCACACATTAGTTACTTTAAAACAAACACTTAACGGAAAAATAACGTTCAGCAACCCCCTTTCACTCTGTACTTACCAACCGATAATTATTAATTTTAGGTGTAGGTTTAAAATAACTTCTGGTATACTCGCGCGCAAATTTTCAACAATTCATTTTTTAAAATAGAGTAACCTAATGGCAGATTTATCTAAATATAGAAACATTGGTATATTCGCTCACGTTGATGCTGGTAAGACAACGACAACTGAACGTATCCTAAAATTAACAGGCAAAATCCATAAAGCGGGCGAAACGCATGACGGTGAGTCAACAACTGACTTCATGGAGCAAGAAGCCGAGCGTGGTATTACTATCCAGTCTGCTGCTGTTACATGTGAATGGAAAGGACATCGTTTTAACGTAATTGACACTCCTGGCCACGTTGACTTCACTGTAGAAGTTTATCGTTCATTAAAAGTACTTGATGGTGGTATTGGTGTTTTCTGTGGTAGCGGTGGTGTTGAGCCTCAGTCAGAAACGAACTGGCGCTATGCAAACGATTCAAAAGTAGCGCGTTTAATTTTCGTTAACAAATTAGACCGTTTAGGCGCTAACTTTTACCGAGTTACTGATCAAGTTAAAAACGTATTAGGTGCTCATCCACTTATTATGACTTTACCTATTGGTGAAGAAGATGATTTCGTTGGTGTTGTCGACGTATTAACTCAAAAAGCTTATGTTTGGGACGATACTGGTATTCCTGAAAACTACGAAGTAACAGATATTCCAGCACATATGGTTGATGACGCTGCTTTATACCGTGAACAAATGATCGAAACAGCTTTAGAAGCTGACGAAGATTTATTAATGGAATATTTAGAAGGTGAACTTACACCGACTGAAGAGCAAATTAAAGCATGTATCCGTAAAGGTACCAACGAATTATTATTCTTTCCTACATACTGTGGTTCTGCATTTAAAAACAAAGGTATGCAGTTAGTACTTGATGCGGTTGTAGACTACTTACCATCACCGACAGAAGTTAAACCTCAACCATTAACTGATGAAGAAGGCGAGCCTACTGGTAAATTCGCTATTGTTGATGCAAAAGAAACCTTCAAAGCGTTGGCATTCAAGATTATGGATGACCGTTTTGGTGCATTAACTTTCGTACGTATCTACTCAGGTAAGTTGAAAAAAGGTGATACTATTCTGAACTCATTCACCGGTAAGACTGAACGTATTGGCCGTATGTGTGAAATGCAAGCGGAAGACCGTACTGAACTTACAGAAGCTCAAGCTGGTGATATTATTGCTATTGTTGGTATGAAAAACGTGCAAACAGGTCATACTTTATGTGATCCGAAAGACCCTTGTACATTAGAAGCAATGGTTTTCCCTGCACCAGTAATCTCAATTTCAGTAACACCTAAAGATAAAGGTGGCTCTGAGAAAATGGGTGTTGCAATTGGTAAAATGGTTGCAGAAGATCCAACTTTCCAAGTTGAGACTGATGAAGACTCAGGTGAAACTATCCTTAAAGGTATGGGTGAGCTTCACTTAGATATTAAAGTTGATATTCTTAAGCGTACTTACGGTGTTGACTTAATCGTTGGCAAGCCTCAAGTTGCTTATCGTGAAACTATTACTCAAGAAATTGAAGATTCTTACACGCATAAGAAACAATCTGGTGGTTCTGGTCAATTTGGTAAAATTGATTACCGTATCCGTCCAGGTGAGCCAAACTCAGGCTTTACATTTAAGTCAGTAGTTGTTGGTGGTAATGTTCCTAAAGAATTCTTCCCAGCTGTTGAGAAAGGTTTCAAGAGCATGATGGATACTGGTGTTTTAGCTGGCTTCCCTGTACTTGATGTTGAAGTTGAATTATTCGACGGTGGTTTCCACGCAGTTGACTCATCTGCTGTAGCATTCGAGATAGCTGCTAAAGGCGCTTTCCGTCAGTCAATTCCAAAAGCGGGCGCTCAGTTAATTGAACCAATCATGAAGGTTGATGTTTTCACACCTGAAGATCACGTTGGTGATGTAATTGGTGATTTAAACCGTCGTCGCGGCATGATCAAAGATCAAGAAGCGGGTACTACGGGTGTTCGAATTAAAGCAGACGTTCCTCTTTCAGAAATGTTTGGTTATATCGGATCATTACGTACGATGACATCAGGTCGTGGTCAGTTCTCTATGGAGTTCTCACACTACAACCCATGTCCGAACAACGTAGCTGAAGAAGTTATTGCAGAAGTAAAAGAGCGTAACGCTAAAAAATAAGCCTACCCTTTAATTACACTTATAAAGCCCTGCTATATATAGCAGGGCTTTTTTATTGGTACTTTTATTATCTATACAACTACTAACAAAATTGCTGTTCATCGCAATTAACATCCTGTTAGTCTCTTGCCATTTAACTTTACTCATAATAACAGTAGTATATAGCCAAATATTAAACTGAAGGTTGTGTAACTATGTTAAAACTAACTAAAACAGCATTAGCTATCGCTATGCTAGCATCAGCATCGGTTAGCTATGCTGAGAACTTTTCTTTTAAAACAAGTGTTGACGCAGAGTCAGATACTCTTGTCTTATTTCATGGTAAAGATGTAGCCAACGATACTTTTACTGCTTTCGATAAGAAAACAAATGGTCAATTAACCAAAGCCATGAAAGCAGGAGAATTTGAAGGTAAATATGCTCAATTTGTTACCGTTTTAGCACCGACTAACCTCGATTACCAACGCGTAGTAATAGTGGGTGTTGATGACAACGCACTAACAAAAGATAAAATCACAAAACTTGGTGGTAACCTATCAGCTCAATTAGAGCATGACAATGTTAATACAATTACTGTAGCAGCTGATGGTTTAGGCCAGAACAACGCACAAGCAACAGCACTGCTCGCTCATGGCATTAACCTGAGATCTTACCGTTTTGACAAATATCACAAAGAAAAACGCCAAACGAAAAGCTTTTTATTTGATGTTGATAATGGTCAACAGAGCCAAGAGGCATACACACCATTATCGCATATAGAAAGTGGGGTTTTTCTTGCTAGAGATCTAACGAGTGAAACGGCTACTGAATTGACACCAGTAGACTTTGCAAAAACAGCTAAAACACTAAAAAAACTTGGTGTAAAAATTAAAGTACTTTCACCTAAAGAACTTAAAAAGCTTGGCATGGGCGCACTTGAAGGTGTAGGACGAGGAAGTACCAGCGGATCTAGACTTGTTGTTGCACATTATGAAGGAAGTAAAGACGCACCAATTGCCATAGCTGGCAAAGGCATTACCTTCGATTCAGGTGGTTATAATATAAAAACTCATAGTTCTATTGCTCATATGAAGGTTGATATGGCAGGCGCAGCGGCTGCACTAGGTACCATTAAAGCACTTGCTTTAGGCAAAGCCAAAGTTAACGTTGTTGCCGTTATGGGTATGGCAGCAAATATGGTGTCAGAAAAGTCGGTAGCGCCTGGTGATGTACTTACAACAGCAGAAGGCCTTACTGTTGAAATAACTAACACTGATGCTGAAGGCCGCTTAGTACTTTCTGATGCTATGTGGTATGCAAGAACTAAATATAAGCCGCAAATATTAGTAGATGTAGCAACACTCACTGGCTCGAAAGTGCGTGCGGTTGGTAATGAATATGCCGCAATTTTTTCTGAAGATGATCAATTAGTTCAAGAGCTTACCTTTGCTGGCAAACAAGTGAATGAAAACCTGTGGCGCTTACCATTAGGCTATAAAGATAAACTTAAAAGCAACATAGCCGATCTAAGAAACACTGGCACAGGTGGTCCTGGTGCAACAACCGCAGCTAGCTTCTTACAGCACTTTGCTGGCGATGTACGTTGGGCGCACCTTGACATTGCAGGTAATGCTTTGGCTGACTCATCTAAAGGCGAAGTTCCTAAAGGTGGTACTGGTTACGGTGTTCGTTTATTAACGGAATGGATCCTCACCAACGCAAAATAAATATTAACGTATAATTAAATAAGCCGACTCGGTGTAAACTGAGTCGGTTTTTTATTTTTTAAGTTACCATTTAGCTAAGCAAACTATGAAGAACCAAATAATTCTTATAGGGGTTAGTATGAATGTTACTCCTATTATAATATTCTTGTGTTAGACTTGATAAAAACTTTTTTATGAAAACAATGACTAGCCAAGAACTTTTATCTAAAGCCCAAAAAGTATGTGCTAAACGCGGGGTGCGCTTTACCACAGCAAGAGAACAAGTATTTACCTTATTAGCTGAAAATGAGGGCGCTATCGGTGCATATGATTTACTAGATAAGCTAAAGTCTATCGATGCGGCTGCTAAGCCCGCCACTATTTATCGGGCCTTAGATTTTTTAAGTAAACAAGGTTTTGTTCATAAAATTGAATCAATTAATGCTTTTGTACTTTGCCATCATTTTAGTGATTGTAATCATCCTGTGCAGTTATTAATTTGTGATGCTTGTGGTCATGTAGAAGAAATTCAATCAAACCATTTAGACTTAGCTTTACGAACTATGGCGGATGCTAGTGGTTTTGCTATTACCCACCAGGTAGTAGAAGCGCATGGAAAATGTCAGAACTGCCAATAAAAGTGTACTGACTAACAAAATTACCGCTCAACATTTAATCTTGTTTTTTACTCTTTCTAGCGTAATTTTCTATAGTTTTTCATAACTTTTAGTTATTATTCGACATATAAACTGTGAGCCCGTAATTCCTTCAGCAATTAGGAACAATATGAAAATATCAATTCAAACCGCACTATTAGGCCTCTGTATATTTAGCATGGGTAATGTCGTTGCCAAAAGTAGTATCAGTGACGATAAGTTCCGCCAATTAGAAGAAGTACTTCCAACGCCTAATACATACCGTACCGCTTCGGGCGCACCAGGCCATCAATACTGGCAACAAGAAGTTAATTATAAAATTGATATTACTATTGATGATAAAACACAACGTTTAAGTGGCTCAGAAAACATCGAGTATATTAATAAGTCACCAGATACATTACGCTACTTATGGCTCCAACTCGACCAAAACCGCTTAAAAAATCAATCGTACACTAACCAAACAAAAACAGCACCAGGTAAAAAAATATCATTTAATGGTATGCGCGGTTTAGTAGAAGGCGACAAGTTTGACGGTGGATATAGCATAACTAAAGTTGTTGATAACAATAACAAGCCTATACCGTTCACTATCAACAACACAATGATGCGAATAGACCTACCTAAACCACTTCAATCTGGTGATAAAACAGTTTTCAATATTGAATGGAATTACCAGCTACACGAGCAAAAAGTACTCGGTGGTCGCTCAGGTTATGAATACTTTGAAGAAGACGATAACTACTTGTATGAAATAGCAAGCTGGTTTCCTCGCGCAGCCGCTTATTACGATGCAGTAGGTTGGCAAAACAAACAGTTTTTAGGTAACGGAGAGTTCGCTTTAGAGTTTGGTGACTATGAGGTAAACATTACTGTTCCCGCTGATCATATTGTCGCTTCAACAGGTGTACTACAAAACCCGAAAAAAGTATTAACTCATACGCAGAGAGAACGCTTAGCTAAAGCAAAAACGGCAAAAAAACCAGTGTTAATTGTAACGCCAGAAGAAGCATTAGCGAACGAAAAGTCTCGTTCAACCAAAACCAAAACATGGCAGTTTAGCGCTAAGAATGTACGCGACTTTGCCTTTGCTTCAAGTCGTAAGTTTATTTGGGACGCGCAAGGTTATAAAGAAGGCGGCACAGATACCATGGCAATGTCATTTTACCCTAATGAAGGTAATCCTTTATGGGAAAAATATTCTACTGAAGCCATTATTCATACCATGGAGCAATATAACAAGTATACATTTGCTTACCCATACCCGGTTTCTATTTCGGTAAATGGTCCGGTTGGTGGTATGGAATATCCAATGATCACTTTTAACGGTCCTCGGCCAACACTCGATAAAAAGACAGGAAAGAAAACCTACTCTCGTCGTACTAAATATGGCTTAGTTGGCGTTATTATTCACGAGGTAGGACATAACTACTTTCCCATGATAGTAAATTCAGATGAACGCCAATGGACTTGGATGGACGAAGGATTAAATACATTTTTACAATTTCTGGCAGAGCAAGCATGGGAAGAGAACTATCCTTCTCGACGTGGCCACGCTGCTAATATGACAACCTACATGAAAAGCAATAACCAAGTGCCAATTATGACTAACTCAGAGTCAATACTACAGTTTGGTAATAATGCTTATGGAAAACCAGCAACCGCATTGAATATATTGCGTGAAACAGTAATGGGCCGAGAATTATTTGACTTTGCTTTTAAAGAGTACGCTCAACGCTGGAAGTTTAAACGCCCTACACCTGCAGACTTCTTCCGCACAATGGAAGATGCTTCAGCAGTTGATCTTGATTGGTTCTGGCGCGGTTGGTTCTACACTACAGATCATGTGGATATTGAACTAGGGGATATACACCTATATCGTCCTAATAGTCAAAATCCTGATGTGGAAGAAGCTTGGGAACGTGCACTAGAAAATGAAAAACCCACATTTATTAGTGACTTACGTAATCAAGGTGCTTGGCTACGTACAACCGATAAACCAGAGTTATTAGATTTTTATAATGAACACGATCAATTTACCGCAACTAACGCTGATCGTAACTCTTACAATAGTAAGCACAAAAAACTTAAACAATGGGAAAAAGACCTATTGGTTGATGACCGAAATTTTTACATTATCGACTTCAATAATCTCGGTGGTCTAGTAATGCCAATTATTTTAGATATTACTTATGCTGACGGCGAAGTAGAGCATGTCCGTATTCCCGCAGAAATATGGCGTAAAAATACCAAATCGGTATCTAAGTTATTCATTCGCGATAAAGAGATTACCGCAATCGCTTTAGACCCTAACTGGGAAACAGCTGATGTTAATGTTAATAACAACTACTGGCCTGCTCGCCCAATCAAGTCTCGTTTTGAATTATATAAGCGTAAACAAGCAGATATGATGCGCGATTATAATGTTGAGCTTAAATCTACAGATGATTCTGATGAAGATAGCGCAAAGAAAAAGGAAAAAAGTAATTAGTGTTTACTAAATTTTTTAGCGGCATTTTGCTGCTACTCACATTGGCGAGCGGCTCTCAAGTCCTCGCCCACAAGTACTTCTTTGGATTAACTGAAATTTCAGTTAATCCTAGAACCAATACTCTCGAAGTGATTCATCAATTTACCGCTCATGATATAGAAAATACTATCGCAGAGTTATCGCAAGAGCACTTTTCGCCGGAGCATAAAAAGTATGAGAAATATATTCAATTATATTTCGAAAA
Organism: Thalassotalea piscium; assembly: GCF_030295935.1. Classification (NCBI taxonomy): domain Bacteria; kingdom Pseudomonadati; phylum Pseudomonadota; class Gammaproteobacteria; order Alteromonadales; family Colwelliaceae; genus Thalassotalea; species Thalassotalea piscium. The sequence continues at coordinate 482,615 of NZ_AP027362.1, read as the reverse complement.
ACACTTCAAAATTATAGCCTCAGACAAAGTGCTTAAGCTAAACTGGGTTGGGATAGAAATTGTTAAAGGTAATATCTATGTTTATCAAGAAACACCTTTTAAAAACTTTTTATCTGGAATAGTGGTAAAAAATGAATTACTCGTCGATACTTATATCAAACAAGTAAATACTGTGAATTATCAAGATAATAAAATCAAAGGTAGTTTAACTTTTACCAATTCACATAAAATTGCTACTATTGATAACATTAATTAGTGGACAACGATTTACATTTACTAAATAAGTATGCAAAATCAGTTCACTAGTATTAACTTTAGGCTTTGGGAAACTTCATGAATGTAGAGTTTATTAACCCGTTTTTATCATCAATGCTCAATGTAATGTCGACCATGGCTCACATGGAACTTACACCAGAAAAACCTCGGTTAAAAAAGAATGAAGTTGCAGCAGGCGATGTATCGGGGCTGATTGGCATGGTAAGTGAGCAAACAAAAGGGTCACTCTCTATTACCTTTGATGGGCCTTTGGCGTTAGCAACAATGAAAGGCATGGTAGGTGAAGCCCCAGATGAGGTTAACGATGAAATAACCGATCTTGTTGGTGAAATTACTAACATGGTTACTGGTGGTGCTAAACGAATGCTAAGTGAGAAAGGGTTTGAGTTTGACATGGCAACCCCGATGGTAGTTTCAGGTAAGAATCATACAATTAAGCATAAAGCAGATGGGCCTATTGTTATCATTCCGTTAAGTTCTCCGCATGGCAAAGCTTATATAGAGTTTAGCTTCGATAAATAACCAGTAATTAATTCAATGCCAGGATCCTATTCTGGCTTTATTATTTAATACACCAGTATATTATGTGGTTTCAACGTGAGATAACACTTAAAGCACAAACGAGAGGCTTTCACCTTATCACAGATGAAGTCACTCACTGCCTACCCCAAATAAAAGCACTAGAATGTGGGCTTGTTCACTTATTTATTAAGCACTCTTCTGCATCGCTTACCATTAACGAAAATGCCGATCCTACCGTGCGTTCAGACCTAGAAGCTCACTTTAATCACTTTGTCCCCGAACGTGCACCTTATTATAAACACACTTATGAAGGTGATGACGATATGCCGGCCCATATTAAAGCAAGCACCATCGGGAGTAGCGTTACAATACCTATCACTAACGGCAAGCTTAACCTCGGCATTTGGCAAGGTATTTATTTAGGTGAGCACAGAGATAACGCTATTAGCAGAACTTTAGTAGCGACAATTCAAGGCTAATATTTATTACCCGTACTCATCAACCAGTGTCATTCATTTTTACAATAATATATTTCTCATTATTAATAACCAGAGTTCTGGATAAGCTAAGCACGTCAATGTCACGATTTTTGCGCGTATCTGCGTTAAATTTGCTACTAATAGCTCGCTATTAGGTACGCAAACTTGCCTTGATTCACTGAACACTTATAACATTGATATATAACTACATAAGCAATACGATTGTTCTATAATAAGCAATTGAAAAATATAACTTTATCTGTGTTGATCGTACATCCGTTATCCAGAACTCAGGTTAAATAAAATATTAACACATTGAAACATAGTAGTTTTTTATAGTAGGCACAGTTATTGCGTTTTTGTATATATGTATATAAAAGAGTGATCCGCTTCCTTAAATTTAAAAAGGAAAACTCATGACTATAACAGTATAAGGATTCAAAATAACAATGAAAACATTACTTAAATCAGCCCTTTTAATTGGCACAATGGTAGTTATACCTCAAGCAAGCGCTAGTTTGTTATATGATCAAAACGTTTCACCTGACGTTATTATGGGCTCTGGTGACCTGGTCAACTAAATTCAGTCACCTCAGTTAAGCAACCATTTCTAAGTCTTCTGTCGCCCGTTCAAAATCACTCGGACTTTGGTAACCCAGGTAAGAATGCAAACGACGACTGTTGTACCACATCGTTATGTAATTCAAGACATCTTGCTGTGCACCATAGCGTGTTTCATAGTTACGCCAATGAACTCGCTCTTGCTTCAAACTGCCAAAGAAGCTTTCAGCAACAGCATTATCCCAACAGCACCCCTTTTTGCTCATACTGCCAATAAAGCTATGGTCCTTTAATAACCGCCGATATTGGTGGCTTGCATATTGAACGCCTTGATCTGAATGCACGATTAACCCAGCCTTCGGCTGACGTTGCCAAATGGCCATGGTCAATGCATCACAAACCAGCTGAGCCTTCATTCTCGACCCCATACTCCAGCCCACGACTTTACGAGAGTATAAATCAATGACAACCGCTAAATATAACCAGCCTTCAGATGTCCAAATATAGCTGATGTCTTGCACCCAAACTTGGTTCGGTGCTGCTACGGTAAAATCTTGTTGAAGCTCATTGTCGTAAACGGGCTTATTATGATCACTATTCGTTGTTACTTTGTATTTCTTTTTATAGCGAACCCACACGCCCGCTTCTTTCATAAGCTTCGCTGTTTTTTGTCGACTTACAGGATAGCTAAGCGCATTAAGCACTTTTTGAATACGACGTTCGCCATAAGTATTATCGCTGAACTTTGCTATATCTTTGACCCAATCAAGCATTTCTTCATGCGTCGGATCTTCCTGTTTGTCGAGGTTACGTTTTTGATAACTATAATAATTATTGCTTTTAACACCCAGTACGTGGCACATGAGCACCACTGGCCAGATCTTCTTATGTAGGGCGATAAACGAATATTTTACTTCGTTTCTTTGGCAAAGAAGACCGTCGCTTTTTTTAACACTTCTCGCTCCATTTCGAGGCGTTTTACTTGTGCTTTTAACTGACGAATTTCTTCTTGCTCAGGTGTTAATTTACCGTTTCCTCTGAAAGCCTGACCATCATCATTTTCAGCTTCCTTGATCCACCGGCCAAGCATGTTGGGATTAATGCCCAAATTTCTCGAAGCTTCCGCCTGACTATAGTTTTGTTCAATAACTAATGCGATAGCATCGAGTTTAAATTCTTTAGAATACTTTTTACGTTTTGTCATGTTGATCTCCAGTTAAGTTTATTATCTCTTAACTGGGGTAGTCGAATCCATTAAACCACGTCATGGTGTTAGCAATGGCTCTTTCACCATAGATCAATACACCTTAACAGACGGGCAAGGTATCCTTGAAAATATTGAATTAGGACTACGTGCTAAGTTACGCCACGACCCTGCTAATGGTTTCGCACCTCAAAACACTTATAACAGTAATGGTGATGGTTCATATAGCTTCAATGCTGGTCAAACTGTCAATGCTAATACTGCAGAATGGAGCTTTGAATGGTCTATAAATACCGGTCCATTAATGCTAGCCGATTATACTTTTTTTCTTAACATGATCGGTCCAAACGGAACTTTCGGTTATGATCAAATAAACGTAAGTTGTGCTGATCATGCTTTAGGTAATAGTTCTACAGGTAATGGCGGCGGCACCGCAACCGACTGTAACCTTGCCAATGCTAATTCAACTTATACAAACGGTTTATTATCGAATTCAGTTGCTCAAAACTCATGGAAACCTCATTGGTTCTTACCCAACTTTGATCCAAATATGAACGGCACATACACTTTTGCGTTATCTGCATTTGGCTCTGGTGGACAAGAATTAGCTAAAACAGAGATAAATGTACTTGTAGGTAATACAACTCAAGTACCAGAACCTACAAGTCTGGTTCTTTTAGCTTTGGGCTTATTAGGTTTAAGGGCTAGAAAAGCATAGTAGTGCTGGGCATCGAAAGATGCCCTACTTTAACTTATTTAATTGTCATTTTTACGCGTCTAGAAATATTACATAACAATTCATAAGGAATAGTGGTTGCGCAACTAGCAACTTCTTCAACTGCAAGTCCCTCTCCCCACAACGTGGCAATATCACCGATCGTATCTGTAGAGTTAACCCCTAAATCAACGGTGATCATATCCATAGAAACACGGCCAATCAAAGGAACTCGCCGTCCATTAACTAACACAGGCGTCCCATTTTTAGCATGTCTTGGGTAGCCATCGCCATAACCAATGGCAATAATACCAATTTTAGTTTTACCTTTGCTTTTCCAAGCACCGCCATAACCCACTGTCTCACCTGCTGCAAGTGTTCTAATTGCAATTAAGCTTGATTGTAAAGTCATGACAGGCGTAATATTAATATTCGACAGTAGGTCATTTATCGGTGAAACACCATACAATAATAACCCAGGCCGAACCCATTGAAAGTGCGTTTTTGGCCAGTTACAAATAGCGGCCGAATTTGCCAAACTCAATTCGTTAGCTTTACCCGCTGTAATACTTTCAAATAAAGACAGTTGGCGATCTGTAGCAGAACTACTTTTATCATCAGCGCCGCCTAAATGGCTCATTAATATAATAGGTTGTTGTACATTACTACTTTGTGAAAGCTGCTGGTAATACCGGGGAAATTCTTGTTTATCTATGCCTAATCGATGCATGCCTGTATCAATTTTTAGCCATACTTTTAATGGCTGTATTAATGAGGCGTTACAAATTTCATTAAGTTGTTGTTCATTATGAACAATAGTTTGCAAGTTATTATCGGCTAATACCGCTAAGTCTTGAGCTTCAAAAAAGCCTTCCAATAATACAATAGGTTTTGTTATTCCACTTGCTCTTAGTGCTAATGCTTCATCAATGCGGGCTACACCAAAAGCATCTGTTATTTGCGACAAAGCTTCTGCAATAAGCGCTAGCCCATGTCCGTATGCATTAGCCTTTAAAACTGCCAATACTTTACTTTTTGGCGCAAGTAGTTTTATCGCTGTAAAGTTATCAACTAAGGCACTAAGGTTTATCGTTGCGGTTGCTGTTCTGATGGTCATTTAAATAATTAATCTTCATCTAGAACGTGCGATCCAGCATAATTATCAAAGCGAGAATATTGCCCTTGGAATGTCAGCGCAACTCGTCCTATAGGGCCATTACGTTGCTTACCAATAATAATTTCTGCCATCCCTTTGTATTCGGAGTCATCGTGGTAAACTTCGTCACGATAAATAAACATGATTAAATCTGCATCTTGCTCAATTGAACCAGACTCACGTAAGTCAGAGTTTATCGGCCGTTTGTCAGAGCGTTGCTCTAAGCCACGGTTAAGCTGAGATAATGCAACAACCGGAACTTCTAATTCTTTCGCTAAGGCTTTTAAAGATCGTGATATTTCAGCGATTTCCAGCGTACGATTATCTGAAAACTGTGGCGCTCGCATTAATTGCAAATAATCGATCATAATCAAGCTAATACCGCCATGATCACGAGCAATTCGTCGTGCTCTAGAGCGAACTTCCGTTGGTGTTAAACCAGCAGCATCATCTATGTACATTTTGCCTTTTTCTATTAATAACCCCATGGTTGATGACAACCTTGCCCAATCTTCATCACCTAATTGACCTGTTCTAATTTTTGTTTGGTCAATACGGCCAAGTGATGCCAACATCCTCATCATAATTTGCTCAGAAGGCATTTCTAAACTAAAAATTAAAGCAGGTTTATCTTCAGTCATCGCGGCATGTTCAGCCAAGTTCATTGCAAAGGTGGTTTTACCCATTGATGGACGCGCTGCAACAATAATCAGATCTGAAGGTTGCAAGCCAGCAGTCATTTTATCAAGATCTGTAAAACCAGTCGAAACACCGGTAACACCATCATGAGGCTGTTGATACAGTTTTTCTATCCGGTCTACGGTTTTTTCTAAGACCGAATGAATATTTTCAGGACCTTCAGATTTATTTGCTCTTTGCTCTGCAATTTGAAAAACCTTTGTTTCGGCAAAATCAAGTAAATCTGCACTTGTTCTCCCTTGGGTATCGTAACCGGCTTCAGCTATTTCATTTGCAACACTGATCATTTCACGGGTTACTGCACGCTCTCTTACAATTTCTGCATAAGCTGTAATATTTGCTGCACTTGGTGTGTTTTTCATCATCTCAGCGAGATAAACAAACCCGCCTGCATCATCAAGCTTTTGATCGTTATCCAACGCTTCAGAGAGCGTGATTAAGTCAACCGGACCACCTAGCTCAATTAACGCACCAATAGTTTCATAGACAATACGATGTGAGCGCGAGTAGAAGTCTTGCGCTACAACCTTTTCACTAACGCGATCCCATGTTTCATTATCTAATAATAGGCCACCAAGTACCGATTGCTCGGCCTCTAAAGAGTGAGGTGGAACTTTTAAGTCATCGAGTTGTTGATCACGTGAGAACTTTTTATTTTTTGAGAAATTCGCTGGCTTACGATCCGCCATTTATACACCTGCATAGCGTTAGAAATTGGGCTCAATTTACACCGAGTTTAAGGACGACTAATGTAGCAGAAATTTGCCTCAAGGAGAAAGAAATTACGTGATATTTACACAATTAACCAGCAACACACCTACCCATGGGTTGCTGGTGCAATTAAGCTAGTTTGCTAAAAGAATAATATCGCCACTCACAGTTGTAACTTTTACTGAGCCATTACCATCGCCAGTGGTAAAGCTCAATTTTTCATTAGGTCCAAACTTACTACGATGGGCCTTATCCTTAGTTATTTTATTTTTTATTGAGCCACCTGCATTCGTTTTTAAGGCAAAATTAGCTTGTGTGCGCTCAGCAAATTTAAGCGTAAACTCACCACTTACACTTGAAAGCTTAACGGTAGCTTGTGGATTAAGTAAAAGTGAAACATCACTGTCTCCACTTACACTACTAACAGATAGTTCATCAATAGAGGCTAAGTTTAGTTTAATATCCCCGCTAACGGTTTCAGCAGAAACTTCTTTTGCATTTGTTGTTGTTTTTATACTGCCGCTAACAGACTTTATTAACAAACGCCCCGAGGACTTTTCATCATCAAGGTCACCACTAACGGTTGACAACTGTACTTTGCCAGAGAGTAACTCGCTCTCAATATCTCCGCTGATCGTATTAATATCAATGTTTTTTTGTAAGTGTTTTGCTGAAACTTCACCACTAACCGTTTTAATGTCAACTCCTTGGATAAAATCAGATATTTCAATATCTGAAGAAACGCCATTAAACCCAACCCTTACCTGACGAGGAATCGTTATAGTTAAAATAGAGCCTCTCTTGTCATTATTGCCCCAATTCCGTTTACTATTAGGCATTTGTACCTTTATTGTAATTGTTGCTCCTGACTGCTCAAAAATAAATGCTTGTGCATCGTCATCAAGCTCACCCTCAACCGAAACAAAGTTATCGTTACTACCAATCACATTGACCTGCCCTCGCTGATTCTCAATAATTACTTTGCTAGCATCATTTAATGGCAGAGTTTCACTCACTTTTTCTCCTGCATATGCCATGCTAGACACTAAAACTACTGACAATAAAATTAATTGAATTAAACTACGCATAAATACCTCTGTTTATTATATGGTTTGCCATTGTGGACTATAAACTTGTTGCATTAACGCTAACTCTTGCCGATGCGTCCATTTTAACAAATTCAATAAATCATTATTGGTTGGATCTTGCTCCAGTGCTCTATTAATTGCGGCTCTAGCACTTGATAACTCATTAAATTGCTTCTGCATTGCTATAGGCAACACTTTATTTTGCGCTTGATCGTAACTAGTTAAAATTAACATTTTATTCTGCTCAAAGTTACTCTCCATTATAGAAGCCAAAGTGAGTGGGCTACTAATATGCTCTTTAGGCGGAGAAACAACACCCCAAGTGAGCAACACTACAACTAAAAACGACGCAGCCCAAGCCAAGGGGATTATCTTATGATTGGATGTGTTTAACGTTGCTTTTTGTTCATACCGAGTTATCGCTCTTTCCACTCCAGTCCACAAATCTCGTTGTGGCAATACTTCTAAAGGTAATTGTGCAACTTGTTGATCTAACGCTTGTTCAGAAATATTAACTTTGCTCATAACTCCACCCACTGTCTGAGTAAACTTCTTGCTCTATGATATTGAGACTTACTCGATCCTACGGCCATTCCCAACATACCTGCAATTTCTTCATGCCGATAACCTTCAATTGCAAACAATACAAATACAAGCCTTGCTCGCTCGGGTAAGCGCATTATTTTCTTGTCTAATTCAGGTAGCTCTGCCATTTCAACAGTCGTATCTTCAATACCTTTATCTTCGATACTAAACACTTTTTGTAGCCAGTTCTTTTGTTTTCGTAAGTGCCCTAATACAATATTGGTCGCAACACTGTGTAACCAGGTAGAGAACTTACTTTCGCCTTTAAAGAGATAAATTTTTTGCCAAAGCTGTACAAATATTTCTTGGCAAACATCTTCAGCACTGTCTTTATCTGCCAACATACGCCAGCAAAGCGCATACATACGCTTGTAATAGCGTAAATATAGTTGATGAAATGCTTGTTGGTCACCTTGTTGCACAGCAGAAATCAATTTATCTTCATCGTTTTGGCTAAATTGCGTTTCTGCATGTATTACTTTTTTGCTTTCCAAAAAGTAGCGCCTAAAAGTTAGTGAATATATGGTTAGATGTTGTATCGTGAAAAAGGGTTTAAATGGAAGGGAAATTAAATAATTAAACAGCAACAAAAAAGCGCCATAAAGGCGCTTTTTGTCTTGGCAAAGTAATACCTAATAAATTAGGCTTATTATTACTTCTTGCTAAGTGCACCAAAACGTTTGTTGAACTTATCAACACGACCACCAGTTTCAGCAGCTTTTTGCTTACCAGTGTAGAATGGGTGACATTCTGAACATACGTCTAAGTGAATATCTTTACCGCGAGTAGAACCTGTTGTAATAACATTTCCACAAGAACAAGTTGCCTTGAACTCTGCGTAGTTAGGATGAATACCGTCTTTCATGGGAAACCTCTGTATAGGCTGTATCGCCACTTGGTCTTGCCAAGCACCATACAAATTTAAATTAATGGGGGCGCATAATAAATCATCAATTTGCAGATCGCAAGCAACTATCTTCTATAATCATACTTTTTTCACCAATTAACGATTTATCAGCGCTAAACAAAAATAAATGTGATGATACCTTGGTTTTCTCGCCAGTTACCGTCAAAATAAACCAACATTAATAAACTATACGGAAAAGTCAGTGCAGGAACATTTTATTCAAGTGGCCATTCCTGTTCCAATGCGCCAGCTTTTTACCTACAAACTACCTAAAAACATAGCCTTAGCTGATATTAATATCGGACAACGAGTAATTGTGCCTTTTTCTCATAGAACCGTTGTTGCAATTGTTATTAGCACTAACCAGCAATTACCTGGCGAGATTAATGCTAATAAAATAAAACCTATTATCTCGGTTAATCATGATAAAACACAGCTACCAAGCTCATTATTATCCTTACTAAGCCTTTGTGCCAACTATTACCAACACCCTATTGGCGAAGTCGTGCAAAAAGCGCTACCTGCACTACTAAGAAAAATAGAGACACCAAACACATTACCTAATATGCAATGGCTAACCACTAACGATGCTAATGAAGATGAATTAGCTAAAATCGCCAAAAAAGCGCCCAAACAACATCAATTATATCAATTACTACTAAAACAAAGTGGTCTTTCATGGAGCGAACTTAGAACCCTAGGTTACAGTAAGGCGCAATTAACTGCTCTTGAACAAAAACACCTTATCAAGCAAGAAGAAGTAGTAAACCCTATTTATAATTGGCATGAAGGCTTAAACCAAGCAGACAAACTTTCATTATCAACAGAGCAAGCAATTATTGTTTCTGCCATTACTAACACTATGGACAGCTTTGCTTGTCATTTAATAGATGGAGTAACAGGCAGCGGCAAAACTGAAGTGTATTTACAGGCAATGGAGCACACTATTGCTAACAATCAACAGGTGTTAGTATTGGTGCCCGAAATAGGGTTAACGCCTCAAACGTTATCTCGGTTTGAATTGCGCTTTAATGTCCCTATTTTTCTTCATCATTCAGGGCTTAACGATACCGAACGATTGATTACATGGCAACAAGCTCATCAAGGCGGTGCCGCCATTGTCATTGGTACCCGCTCTGCAGTCTTCTCTCCATTACAACGACTTGGTCTAATAATAATTGATGAAGAGCATGACAGCTCTTTTAAACAACAAGACAGCTTTCGCTACCATGCAAGAGATATTGCTATTTTAAGAGCTCGCCAGCAAAACATTCCCATTGTATTAGGCACAGCAACCCCAAGCTTTGAAACGCTACACAATGCGTTAGAGAAAAAGTATCAACACCATAAATTAACTCAGCGCGCAGGCAATAGCATTAAATCGAAAATTCATTTAATTGATATTGCAAATCAACCATTAACATTTGGCTTAGCTAAGCCTGTTATTGAAAAAATAAATCAAACCTTATCTCGTAAAGAGCAAGTGCTAGTATTTCTAAATAGACGTGGATTTGCCCCTGCCATTAACTGCCAAGAATGCCACTGGCTAGCTCAATGTTTACGTTGCAATAAGCCGTATACGTTTCATAAAGGGCAAGGTCTATTAATTTGTCACCATTGTGCAGGGCAAAAACGTTTACCAGCCCAATGCCCAGACTGTGGCAGTGTAAGAGTTTCCCCTATAGGACAAGGCACTGAACAAATTGAACAACACTTACAACAAAAGTTTGAACAATACTCGGTAATAAGAATTGACAGAGACAGCACTCGCCGTAAAGGTGAATTAGCAAAGATCCTCAAGCAAGTGATGAATAAAGAACATCAAATTCTTGTTGGAACACAAATGCTCGCTAAAGGGCATCATTTTCCAGACGTTACTTTAGTTGTCATGCTTGATATTGACGGTGCGCTTTTCAGTTACGATTTTCGCGCAGCCGAACATATGGCACAGTTGCTCATACAAGTTGCTGGCAGAGCAGGACGAGCCAGCAAACCAGGAAAAGTATTAGTACAAACACAATACCCACAGCATCCATTGCTACAAGATTTAGTACATAATGGTTATCGTCATTTTGCGAAACAAGCAATGCTTGAGCGCCAATATGCTGGACTTCCTCCTTTTGGCTACCAAGCACTGATTCGAGCTGAAGCTAACTTTCCCTCGTACCCTGAAAAATTCCTTCGCTCAATTGCTTCGTTACACTTTGCACATTGCGAAGTCGCAGGCCCAATGCCTGCAGCTATGGAAAAACGCGCGGGAAAATATCGCTTTCATTTATTAATTCAAGCGAAAAAACGGTCATATTTACACAAGGCATTAACGCTTTTACTTGAGTGCGCAGATAATAATGAGTGGTCAAGCAAAGTAAGATGGTCAATGGACATCGATCCCTTAGAGTTAAGCTGGTAAAACTTTATCAACTAAAAGACATAGCATTTTTAACCTAACCCGTTACAATACTAGCAGCAATATTTTCTCCTTTTTATGTAGTGATTTATATTAATGGCACACCAAGATTACGTTTCTCGTAAAACAAATAAAAAAAATAACCCTTATAAAAGCAATAAGCAGGCGCCACAACAAAATGGATCGGCAAAACTTAAAGTAATTGCGGTTATTACAGTGTGTGCAATTATTGCATTTATCTATGGCTTATGGAAAATCGATAGCGCAACTGAAACAACACTGCCAGTAAAAGAAAAAGAAGTCCCCGTTATTACCCCTAAAACAACACTTCCTGCGCCACCCAAAGAAAAATGGGATTACCCCGAAAAATTAAAAACCAAAGAAGTAGAAGAGGGTCAATACGAAGTTGAAACTAAAGGCCCGTACAAGCTTCAATGTGGTTCATTTAGAACACAAAAACAGGCTGAAGTGCTAAAAGCGAATATCGCATTTGTTGGCTTAGAGTCATATATTAGACAAGCTAAAGGCTCAAACTCAACTTGGTATCAAGTATACCTTGGGCCATACCCAAGAAAGCGCGGTGCTGAAAAAGACAAACATAGATTACGCAGCAATAACATTAATTACTGCCAAGTATTGCTATGGAAATAACACAAACATAGCGATATATATCCATTTTGCGAAAACTCATACTTGAGAAAAGCAAGCCACAGGGATTTTTATGTACTAGCAATCAGAATAAACAAGTGACCACTTTTTTATTTGGGTTGTTATTACATGGGTATCGTCAATGTTATTTACTCTACCTCCCCTTGAAAAAACAATATCCCCCCTTATCTATTAACAATAGAGTTTCCTCGGCCTTAGGCCGATAATTAATAGAGGTTTATTGTGACTACGATAGTTTCCGTAAGACGTAATGGCAAAGTTGTCATAGGTGGCGATGGCCAAGTTTCACTTGGTAATACCGTAATGAAAGGTAATGCCCGTAAAGTTCGCCGTTTATATAATGATAAAGTACTTGCTGGCTTTGCCGGAGGAACGGCTGATGCCTTTACGTTATTTGAACGCTTTGAAAGTAAATTAGAAATGCATCAAGGTCATTTAACCAAAGCTGCTGTTGAATTAGCAAAAGATTGGCGCAGCGATCGTGCATTACGAAAGCTTGAAGCGTTACTAGCGGTAGCTGATGAAACTGCATCACTTATCATTACCGGTAACGGCGATGTGGTTCAACCTGAGCATGATCTTATCGCTATTGGCAGTGGCGGTAACTTCGCCCAATCAGCCGCATTAGCCCTGTTAGAAAATACCGAATTATCTGCAAAAGAAATTGTTGAAAAGTCATTAAAAATTGCTGGCGACATCTGTGTATTCACCAACCAACATCACACCATTGATGAGCTTTAGTCGCAACGCACCATAGTAAGGAAAATATAATGTCGAATATGACACCTCGTGAAATAGTTCATGAATTAGATAGCCACATTGTTGGACAAAGCGATGCTAAACGAGCGGTTGCTATTGCACTCAGAAATCGCTGGCGCCGAATGCAGTTAAATGAAGAGCTGCGCACTGAAGTTACACCTAAAAATATATTAATGATTGGCCCTACTGGTGTTGGTAAAACTGAAATTGCTCGCCGCTTAGCAAAGCTTGCCAATGCTCCCTTTATTAAAGTAGAAGCAACTAAGTTCACCGAAGTCGGTTATGTTGGTAAAGAAGTTGAAACTATTATTCGTGACTTAGCTGATATGGCAATAAAAATGACCAAAGAGCTAGAAATGACTCGGGTTAAGCACCTTGCAGAGGAAGCTGCAGAAGAACGTATATTAGATATTTTATTACCTCCTGCCCGCGATTCATTTGGTAATGATGAAAAGTCAGACAACAGCACTACACGTCAAGTATTTCGTAAGAAGTTACGAGAAGGACAGTTAGACGACAAAGAAATAGAGATCGACCTTGCTGCTCCACAAATGGGTGTTGAAATTATGGCTCCACCAGGCATGGAAGACATGACCTCGCAACTACAAAATATGTTTCAAAGCTTATCAAGTGAAAAAACAACTAAACGTAAATTAAAAATTAAAGATGCATTTAAAGCACTTCAAGAAGAAGAAGCATCTAAGATTGTTAACCCTGAAGAGATTAAAATTAAAGCACTTGAAGCGGTTGAACAAAATGGCATTGTTTTTATCGACGAAATTGACAAAATTTGTAAACGCGGTGATAGCTCTGGACCAGATGTGTCAAGAGAAGGTGTTCAGCGTGATTTACTCCCCTTAGTTGAAGGCTCAACTGTTAGCACTAAACATGGCATGGTAAAAACAGATCATATCTTGTTTATCGCTTCTGGCGCATTTCAAATGTCAAAACCATCTGACCTAATACCTGAGTTGCAAGGGCGTTTACCCATACGCGTTGAGTTAAAAGCATTAACGGCAGATGATTTTGTCCGCATTCTTACCGAGCCTAACGCTTCTCTTACTGAGCAATATATTGCGTTGCTAGCGACTGAAAACTTTCATATTAAATTCAGTGACGATGGCATAAAGGCAATTGCTAATGCCGCATGGCAAGTTAATGAAACTACTGAAAACATTGGTGCCAGACGTTTACATACTATGTTAGAAAAGCTTACGGAAGAAATTTCATTTACCGCTAACGATCGTGCTGGTGAAGAAATTATTATCGATCAAGCGTTTGTTAATAATATTCTCAGCGATGTAATACAAAATGAAGATTTAAGTCGCTTCATTCTATAAAGTTATTAGGGCGTGTTTATCTTTGCAGTACATTTTTGCAGCGATTTATTTGGTGTTTATACAAGGCTGAACTTATGTAATGGGGTTGTTCCCCATAAATAAGTAAAAACGCGGTAGATCTTTAGTACTGAGGTTAAGCTCACTTAATTGATAGTAGAAAAAGAAGCAAAAGGTGGTGTTATTATCAATAACACCACCTTTTTACATTATACTTTGAACTGATTAACTTCTTTATTTAGCACTTCTGCTTGTTGTGATAGCTCTTCACTCATATGAGAGTTCTGTTTAGCTGCACTGCCCGCCTCTTCCGCAACGTCACGTATCATAACGACATGTTGATTCACTTCAGACGCCACAATGCTTTGTTCTTGAATAGCCGCAGCAATTGTTGTATTCATGTCCATAATAGTTGAAACGTCTTGGGTAATTTCTTCAAGCATTGCGCCAGCAGTTGCAGCTTGGTCAGCGCTTTCTTGACCTTGAGTACGGCAGGTTGCCATGTGTGAAACAATTTCTTTTGTGCGTGCTTGTAATGAACCTATAATTGTTTCAATTTCTTTCGTAGAGTCTTGCGTTCGACTTGCTAATGTTCTTACTTCATCAGCCACTACAGCAAAACCACGTCCTTGCTCGCCCGCTCTTGCTGCCTCTATTGCTGCATTTAATGCTAATAGGTTTGTTTGCTCTGCAATACTACGAATAACATCTAATACCGAGCCTATAGTAACCGAATCTTTTTCCAATTCTTTTACCACATTTTCTGAATCTAATAGTTTCATCGATAGTTCATCAATTTTACTAATAGTTGAATCAACCCCGCCTTTTCCTTTCAGCGCATTTTGGTTGGTAAGATCAGCTTTGTCTGCGGCAGACTGTGTGTTTTGTGCAATTTCGTCAACGGTAGCGACCATTTCTGTCACCGCTGTTGCAACTAAGTCTGTTTGTTGAATTTGAGAATCAACACCTTCGTTAGCTTTATGAATATTTTCAGAAAGGTTTCGAGTCGCAACATTTACCGTTTCAACAGAATGATTTACCTCAATAATTAAATTTCTAAAGCTTGTGATCATTTTATTAAAAACATCAGCCATATTGCCTAATTCATCTTTCGATGACGTCTCTAGTACAATAGATAAATCTTTTGTTTCAGCAACTTCATTCATTTTATCTTGTAACTGTGTAATACCTGATAAAATATTACGGCTCATATAAACAGCGAAAGTTATCGCAATAACTAACACAACAGCAAACAATAAGTATGCCGCGGTATTAACTGAATTGACATGCGCTTCAACACGAGCTCTACTCGCCACTAAAACCTGTTCAAGTAACTGATCAACTTGATGAACAGTTGCGCGCATTTCTCCGCGTAAACCTTGGTCTGATGTAAAGCCCATAATACGTTGTGATTCAACCAACTTAGCAAATGTTTTATCGTAAGTACCAATATAATCAATAATTTGAGATCTGACTGAACTGTCTAACTCACTTGCTTTAATATCTGCAATTAATACTAAAGAGTCCCTTTGCCACTTCTGCCAATATTTATCATCAACGCGTAACAAGAAGTCCTTTTCACTGCGTCTAAGTTGTAACATACCACTGAGTAATTTGTCGTCTGATCCTTTCAGTATTTCTTCTACTGCATGTACTGCTCGTCTTAATTCACCGTAAACCCCATCATTATGGTCAAGCCCAATAACTTGCTGCTCCTCCACAATTTTATTAAATATATTACTGTATTCTTCAATCACCGTATTAAGAGATTTTATGTCATTTGCTTGGCTGGGTTGGTCGATGAACACCTGTTCTAATGCACTAATATCTTGCTTTAATTCACTGTGTTTTTTAACAAAGCTGTCTCGGTATTTAAGTAACTTACGCGCTAAGAAGTCTTTTTCATCTCGCCGTAATTGCAATACTTCCGTCTCTATATTTCCAATTAAACGCGCCGTAGCGATATCACTTTCTAATGAGTTAACCGAATAGGTAAGCAGTCCCAGCATAAAAATCAACGCTACAATTAATATCCCTGTATTGGCGGTAAGTTTGTGTTTTATTAACATCTATCATTATTACCTTTAGTTATTGTAATTTTTTTATCAAATTTCAGTATAGTCATAAATAAAAAGTTTTGTGCAAAGTATAACTCACTGATATATCGTTTTTTTGGTTGAAAAAATACGCACCTCTATAATCGAGCGGCGTTACAAGTTAAGCCTAAACCTCATCGTTAACCATAATAAATCGCCAACACTATTTTATTATGTAATATTTTTATTATTTATTTTCATATAGTTGGTCTTATTGGTTGTTTAATTCACTAAGTAGTCGCGCTATACTAAGCCAAAAGCGAATACCTAACCGTTATAGGAAACTCACATGGAATATAATACTTCTGAATTATGTAATATTTACGCTGATTTAATTGATGTGGTAGAGCCTATTTTTTGCAACTTTGGTGGCAGGAGTTCTTTTGGCGGCCAAGTGGTTACAATTAAATGCTTTGAAAGCAATGGATTAATAATACAACTTGCTGAAACTGATGGTACAGGCAAGGTTATGGTAATTGATGGCGGTGGTTCAACCCGCAGAGCATTAATTGATAGCGATATTGCACAAGCAGCAGCTAAAAACGGCTGGGAAGGTATTGTTTGTTATGGCAGTGTTCGCGATGTCGATATGTTAGAAGAAATAGAAATTGGTATTCAAGGGCTTGTATCAATACCTGTAGGTGCAACCGATGAAAACATAGGTGACAATGATTTAGCGGTTAACTTCGGTGGCGTTACTTTTCTCCCTGATGATCATATCTATGTAGATAATACCGGTATTATTTTGTCGCCAGAGCCTTTAGATATTGACTAAAAACGAGTATCAAAGAGCAGTTTTACTGCTCTTTTCTTTAAGGTACGTGATCTACCAGCCATTGTGCTGTCCATTTTTTTGCATCTTCCAACCTAATACCTTCGGTAATTAAATTTCCCTGCCCAATATCGCCTCCAATATCGAGATAGGTATTTTTTATTTCACTGTTATTAATACCAGAGCCGTACAATGGCACTTTCATTTTTCGAACCAAGTTAATTAATGCACTAATAATTATTTTTTCAGATTGTTCAGAGTCTTTTAAACCCACTAATTGGCTACAATTAACTTTTACCTGATCTATCGCTAATCGTCTTAAATAACGCAAAGCTTCATAGCTTCCTGAAAAGTTATTAATTAATACCTTAACACCAATAGATTTCAACTGATCGATAATAAGTTTAGCTTTGTCTGGCGCTTCAAAGAGTAAGGTTTCATCTAGCTCAATAACTAAATAGCGTAAAGAGGTATGGTATTGGCTCGAAACCTGCTCTATAAATTCAATTAAGTCATGCTCTAACACATCTTTACTAAACAAATTTACACTCACTTGAATATAAAAATGCTCTCGGTGCAATAAAGAAATAAGCTTACAAGCTTGCTCTATCATTTGCCGTGCTAGACGATAGGCTTCGCCACTATACTCAGCAACCTCTATAAATTCGTTAACATCTAGCATATTTCCATTGGTAGAACGCCAGTCAGACATTAGTTCAAAACCTATTAATTGGCTTTTATTTAACGCTATTTGCGGCTGTAGAACCCAAGAGATGTTGTTATCAATAATGTCTTGTTTAAGCTTTTCCATCATTAATAACTTTTGTTCAGTATACTTTTCAGCTTCCTGATTAAAGTAACGAATAAGCTGAAGGTTTTGCTCTCCATCCAATAGTGCGTCGCCAGCAAAGGCAATAGTTTGCTCAAGATCGTTTTGATGGTGATTAACAAAAGCAACGCCAAATCTCAAGTCAAAATTAAGTGAGAAGCTTTTAAAACTCATTGCGTTAGGTACTGCTGCTTTTAACTGCTGACACAATTGCTCTATTAATATTTTAACAGGGTGTTGACTAGCATTACTATCGAGTGCCATTACAAAGTCTAAGCCTTGTAAGCGAGCAATGCGAATTGGATGTGTTGCGTTGTTAAAGTTAACCAACAATGGATTATCTACTACTGCTTTTTGTAAAGTGTAGGCTAATTGAAGTAACAAAATGTCTGAGTTGTGGTGCCCTAATACCTTGTTCACTTGTGAGAAATTTATCGGTTTAAAGACTATTATTGCCAGCGCACTTGGGTCATGACCATTATAGTAACGCAAACAATGTAAGCTTTGGTGATAGTTCGGTAAATTGGTGACTGGATCAAAAACAGCAATACTTTCATTCGCTTGTTGTGGTATTTCTTGTGATAGTTCGAGTTCATTATTACCGTTAAATAAGCGATGTTTAACTACTGCTGAACAGTAATTTACCACAAACATTAAATATATCGCTATTGCACTAAAGACTATCCAGTTTTCTGAAATGCTAACCAATTCCCACAAATAGAGTGCAATACCATACAGAAGCACCAAGACTAAAGTAATAGTCTCTTTTAACAGGCCAATCTGTAACTTTTTGCTAAGAATAAGCAACCCAATAAAAGCAACAACTAGATTAAGCAGTATAAAGCCCAACCACAGTTGCTCAATGCTAATGACTTGTATGAACAGAACGCTTAGCAAAAACGCAATAAACAACCCGCTAAACAACAAGGTAAATAACGCCTTAAGTTTATTTTCCAGTTTTTCTCCGATAGTGCTGAACAGCATTGCACTAATAAAGGCGCTTGCACTGATAAATAAAAATGAAACGTACTCTTTTTCGATGAACTGCAACAGGTAAAGTTGGGCGATTAACGTAAGTGAAATAACAAAGGGGTAGCGCAGTCTAATATCTGCAACAGAATTAAGTAACACTAAAATTATCAACACAGGGATTACCATCCCTACAATAAAGGCGAGATTATATTGTGCAAACCCACCAACTGTAGCTGCATTGGCCGGCCATGATGAGCTTAGTATTAACAGCGTAAAAATCAGTTTTGGAGTAAAACGATATAAAAATGAGAATGTGCTAGTTTTTTTCATAAACTGCCTAAACGGCCCTGCTTTGATTATACCTCAGGTTAATCAAGTATAAGACTTTTGTACAGCAACAATTGTTTGCAACATTCTCAGTTAAATACAGTATGACTTTGGCTATATTACCTGCTCGCCCGCACAATAGAGTTGCGCTAATGGGTTTACACCGTATTGATAGCATAGCTCAGCTGGCTGGCTAATGTTCCATACGGCAATATCCGCATCAAAACCTACCGCAAGTTGTCCCTTTTGTTTAGCTAAACCAAGTGCTTTGGCGCCATTTCGAGTAACACCTGCTAATGCTTCTGCCGGTGTTAACCTAAATAATGTACAAGCCATATTTAGCATTAGTTGAATAGAGTGTATAGGTGATGTGCCTGGGTTAGCATCAGTAGCAACGGCCATAGCAACATTATGTTTACGTAGTAAGTCTATTGGCGGCAATTGTGTTTCACGTAAAAAGTAAAATGCGCCAGGTAAAAGTACAGCTGTCATTCCTGACTTAGCCATTGCGACCACACCCGCTTCATCTAAAAATTCGATATGATCAGATGATAATGCTTGATAACTAGCTGCCAGTTCAGTTCCACCTAAATTTGACAATTGTTCTGCATGCACTTTTATTGATAAATTATGTTGCTGTGCTGCTTTAAACACCTGCTCTGTTTCAACGATATTAAAGCCGATCCCCTCACAAAAAACATCTACCGCATCAGCAAGTTTTTCCGCTGTAATTTTTGGGATCATTTCATTGCAAACTACATCAATGTAACCACTACTATTTCCTTTGTACTCATTTGGTAAAGCATGAGCACCTAAAAATGTTCGCTTAATAGTCACAGGTAAACTAGTTGCTAGCTGACCTGCAACAGTTAACATTTTAATTTCATTTACAGTGTCTAAACCGTAACCCGACTTTATTTCGATTGTAGTAACGCCCTGTTGGTGCAAACTTCGTAAACGAGGTAATGCACTGTCGAATAACTCTTGCTCGCTAGCCGCTCTTGTTGCTGTTACCGTTGACACTATACCGCCACCAGCACTCGCAATTTCTTGATAACTTTTACCCTGTAGGCGCATTTCAAATTCGCTGGCACGGTTACCGCCATACACTAGGTGAGTATGACAGTCGATTAAGCCAGGTGTAAGCCACCTGCCTTGCCCATCAATTACGTTAACCGAGTTTTTATCATAGTCTGGCAACTGCTCCATTTTACCAAGCCAGGCAATTTTCCCGTTTGATATTGCTAGTGCTGCATGCGCTATTGCGCCATATTCATTCGAGCCTTCTGCCATTGAAGCTAAGTTAACGTTAATAAAAAGCGACTGCCATTGTTCTGAATTATTCATATTGTCTCCAGCTTTAGGCTGTATAATTAGCCATTAATAAAGAAACCATAACAAAAAGATCAATAGTTGTATATACAACTATTGATCTTTTAAAGCAATCATGAGATTGTATATACAACCTTTATATATTAGGTAGAAAAATGAGTTCAACTAAAGCAGTTAAGGCTAGCAAGTTTGCCATTATAAAACAGCATATTTGTGAAAAAATAGAATCGGGTGATTGGTCACAGCATAGCAAGGTACCGTCGGAAAACGAGTTGGCTGAGCTATTTTCAGTTAGCCGCATGACAGCCAGACGTGCTTTACAAGAGCTAACCGAACAAGGTTTGTTAGTACGTACTCAAGGCGCAGGCACTTTTGTAGCAACATTCAAATCTCAGTCTTCGCTTTTAGAGATTAGAAACATTGCCGACGAAATAGCAGACCGAGGCCACAAGCACCATGCTAATCAGTTGGTATTAAAAAGCGTTAACGTTTCAGATGAAATTGCCATTTTACTCAATATTAAACCTAACCAAGCTATCTTTTATTCCGAGATATTGCATTTTGAAAACAACGAAGCTATTCAGTTAGAGCAGCGTTACGTAAACAGTAAGTTAGTGCCTAATTACCTTATGCAGAACTTTACTGAAATTACGCCCCATGAGTATTTATCTCATGAAGCTCCTTTGACTGAAGCAACCCATGAAATTGAAGCCGTATTGGCAAATGAAAGTATCAGTAAATTGCTCGCTATCAACACGCAACAGCCTTGTTTACAAGTTAAACGCCGTACTTGGTCAAAGCAAGGAGTTGTTAGTGTTGCCATTTTAACATCACCAGGTAATAAGTATCGCCTAGGTAGCCACTTAGTATTTTGAACACTAAATTAGGAACAGCCATGACTATCGACAAACGTATTGATGAAAGTAGAAAAATTCGCGCCGCACGTGGTAGTAAAATCACTGCCAAAAGTTGGTTAACAGAAGCCGCTAAACGCATGTTAATGAATAACCTTGATGAAGAAGTGGCAGAGCACCCGCAATCCCTTGTTGTTTATGGTGGTATTGGCCGCGCAGCAAGAGACTGGGAATGCTACGACAAAATAGTAGAAACGCTTGACCGTCTAGAAGATGACGAAACCCTATTAGTACAATCAGGTAAGCCTGTTGGCGTATTTCGTACCCATAGCGATGCGCCGCGCGTGTTAATTGCCAACTCAAATCTTGTACCTAATTGGGCAAACTGGGAGCACTTTAATGAGTTAGATAAGCAAGGGCTAATGATGTACGGTCAAATGACTGCAGGCTCTTGGATTTATATTGGTTCGCAAGGAATCGTTCAAGGTACTTATGAAACATTTGTTGCTATGGCAAAACAACACTTTGGAGGAAGTGCCAAAGGTAAGTGGGTACTAACTGGTGGTTTAGGTGGTATGGGCGGTGCTCAGCCACTTGCAGCAACAATGGCAGGATTTTCAGCTTTAGTGGTTGAATGTGACGAAACCCGTATCGATTTTCGTATCAAAACACGTTACGTAGATAAAAAAGCAAAAACATTAGACGAAGCATTAGCCATTATCAACACAGCCAATGCAAAAGGTGAAGCTATTTCAGTTGGCCTTTTAGGCAATGCTGCAGACATATTTCCAGAATTAGTTAAACGTGGCATCACCCCTGATGTAGTAACCGACCAAACCTCAGCTCATGATCCACTTAATGGCTATTTACCACAGGGTTGGACCATGGACCATGCCGCACAAATGCGCTTGAAAGATGAAGCTGCTGTTGTAAAAGCTGCAAAACAGTCAATGGCAGTACAAGTACAAGCAATGCTAGACCTACAAAGTGCAGGAGCTGCAACCACAGACTACGGTAATAATATTCGTCAAATGGCGTTAGAAGAAGGTGTTACCAATGCATTCGACTTTCCAGGCTTTGTACCCGCCTATGTTCGTCCATTATTTTGTGAAGGAATTGGACCATTTCGCTGGGTT
The DNA here is from genome assembly GCF_030295935.1 of Thalassotalea piscium. Classification (NCBI taxonomy): domain Bacteria; kingdom Pseudomonadati; phylum Pseudomonadota; class Gammaproteobacteria; order Alteromonadales; family Colwelliaceae; genus Thalassotalea; species Thalassotalea piscium. The sequence continues at coordinate 460,222 of NZ_AP027362.1, read as the reverse complement.
GCTTTATCGGGTGATCCTGAAGACATTTATAAAACCGATGCTAAAGTTAAAGAGTTAATACCTGACAACCCTCACCTTCACAACTGGTTAGATATGGCACGTGAGCGCATAGCCTTTCAAGGTTTGCCGGCTCGAATCTGTTGGGTGGGTTTAAAGGATCGCGCTCGTTTGGCTGTTGCCTTTAACGATATGGTAAAAAGTGGTGAACTTTCAGCGCCAGTGGTTATTGGTCGCGACCATTTAGACTCAGGCTCTGTTGCCTCTCCCAACCGTGAAACTGAAAGTATGAAAGACGGTTCAGATGCTGTTTCAGACTGGCCTTTACTTAATGCCTTATTATCAACCTCTGGTGGTGCAACGTGGGTAAGCTTACACCATGGTGGTGGTGTAGGTATGGGCTTTAGCCAACACTCTGGTGTTGTGATTGTTGCAGACGGCACAGAGGCAGCTGAAAAAAGATTAGCCCGAGTACTATGGAACGACCCAGGTACTGGCGTAATGCGCCACGCTGACGCAGGGTATGACATTGCAATTAACTGCGCAAAAGAACAAGGTCTAGACTTACCAATGATAGACGGTGCCAACGGTAAAAGAGGAATAAAATAATGAATGATATAAACAAGTTAAATATAGTACCGGGGCAATTAACCTTGGCACAATTACGTGCTGTTTCTAAGTTTGATGGCATTGAATATAGCTTAGATGAAAGTGCCTTTGACGGTATAAATAAAAGTGCAGAAGCCGTACAAAATGTCATTAAAAAGAACCAAGTAGTTTATGGCATTAATACAGGTTTTGGTTTATTAGCTAGCACTCGCATTAAAGAAGAAGAGTTAGAGTTATTACAACGATCTATTGTGCTTTCGCACTCAGCAGGCTATGGCGAATACATGGAAGACGCTACCGTACGCTTAATGATGGTATTAAAAATCAATTCATTATCTCGCGGTTATTCTGGCATTCGTTTAGAAGTTATTCAGGCGTTAATAGCGCTACTAAACGCAGAGGTTTACCCTTGCGTTCCTAAAAAAGGCTCTGTGGGTGCCTCTGGTGATTTAGCGCCTTTATCGCACATGGTATTGCCTTTATTAGGTGAAGGTGAAGTCTCTTACAATGATGACATTATTCCAGCGGTTGATGGATTAAAAATTGCCGGGCTTGAACCTATTACTCTTGCTGCCAAAGAAGGCTTAGCATTATTAAACGGTACACAAGCGTCAACAGCATTTTCATTAGAAGGGTTATTTTACGCTGAAGATTTATTTGCTGCAGGTGTAGTCATTGGGTCAATGTCTGTTGAAGCGGCATTAGGCAGTCGTGCACCATTTGATGATCGTGTACATCAAGTTCGCGGTCAAAAAGGTCAAATAGATGCGGCAACAGCTTATCGCGCTATTTTAGATGATAACTCAGAAATTGGTTCATCGCACATTGACTGTGAAAAAGTGCAAGATCCATACTCATTGCGTTGTCAGCCACAAGTAATGGGTGCATGTTTAACCCAAATTCGTCAAGCTGCCGAAGTATTACACGTAGAAGCCAATGGTGTTACAGACAACCCACTTGTATTTGCAAACGAAGGTGACTTCATTTCTGCAGGTAATTTCCATGCTGAACCTGTTGCCATGGCGGCAGACAACTTAGCGTTAGCCATTGCAGAAATTGGTTCATTGTCTGAGCGTCGTATGGCATTACTCATTGATGCTAACTTAAGTAAACTTCCACCATTTTTAGTTGAAAATGGCGGCGTAAACTCTGGTTTTATGATCGCACAAGTAACATCAGCAGCTTTAGCGTCTGAAAATAAAACCTTAGCGCATCCCGCTTCAGTTGACAGCTTACCAACATCAGCCAACCAAGAAGACCATGTGTCGATGGCGTGCTTTGCTGGTCGTCGTTTAACTGATATGGCCGAAAACACAACAGGTGTTTTAGCGGTAGAATACTTAGCTGCCGCACAAGGGCTAGACTTTAGAGCACCATTAAAAGGCGCACTAAAAGTAGAGCAAGCAAAAGCAATACTACGTGAATATGTGTCTTTCTATGATAAAGACAGATACTTTGCACCTGATATCGCAGAAGCAGCAGGTATTATTGGCGAAGGTGATTTAAATGAGTTAATACCTACCGGTCTACTACCTAGTTTTTCATAGTTCTTCTTTACAGCAAGAAACAATACTAAGAGTCAAAAGTAAGTGCCAGCAAATAAATTGCTGGCACTTTTTTATTTTGCAGTATAAATTGAAACGCCCTATTGACATAATATGTCATGACTGCTAACGTTATCCCCACAAAGTTAACTGCTATTAATAAGCTAGTGTACTGAGTGAAAGTACTGAGTGAAAATACTTAGCTAAGCTATTTAGACCAGTTTCATTAATTAAGTGATCTACTTTATACGCAGTGAAAATAGTCAAATACAGGCGTTTATTTACATAACTAATTGTTCAGGACAATAATGCTCCTGCATTGTCCACATAAGCTACATCCATGTAGTGATAATTATAAAATAAATAACGCAGTAGTTGATTGGTTTAGCCGGTAGAAATGATCACATAGTTATTGATATTGGTATAAACTAAGCCTCTTAGCTAAATTATTCGGCTAACGTCCTCAGTAGTGTAATAATAAAAAAGAGCATAATTATGTTAACCAATTGCTCACAGAGGGTATAAATAATGGAATACATCTTATTTTTTCAAACATGGTTAGTGCTAGCCGTTATTTTTGCTTTTTTAGAAATATTTATTCCTGGCGGTATTTTACTTAACCTTGCTATCGCCTCAGTATTAGTATCACTTGGTGTTCACCAGCAATGGCTAGACACATGGGTGTTAACGCTTACCACTTGGTTTATCTGCGCATCAATTCTCCTATTTGCACTTTACTTTGTTACCGATAAATTTTTTCAGGGTGAGCAATCGATAAATAACGTTGATGATGAACTCGATATGTATGGAAAAGAGGTTGAAGTTATTGAGAGTATAGGCCCAGGAATAACCGCTGGGCGTGTGATATTTCAAGGAACCACTTGGAGTGCACTAGGTGACGGCTCTGAAATAGCCAAAGGCTCTAAAGTAACGATTATTTGTAAAGAAAATATCTCATTAGTAGTAGAGCCAAGTAATATTAAGCTTTAACACTAATCAATAACAATAACAAACGCCATTTCGGCACAGCATAACGCAAGGAGTTTTTATGCTAGCAACTATCACTTTTATTTTTCTTGGGCTATTAGTCATAGTACTCAAGCTTGTTCTTATTGTTCCCATGCGTGAAGTATGCGTAATTGAACGACTAGGAAAATTTCGCGCGGTAATGCAACCTGGTTTGCATTTTTTGATCCCTTTCTTTGATCGCGTCGCTTACCGACATGAAACCCGCGAGCAAGTACTGGATATTCCGTCACAAAGTTGTATTTCTAAAGATAACATTCAAATAGATGTTGACGGTTTAGTTTACATTCAAGTAATGGACGGTGCAAAAGCCAGTTACGGTATTGAAGACTACCGACGTGCGGGCATTAATTTAGCACAAACCACCATGCGCTCAGAAATAGGCAAGCTAGGCTTAAGCCAGACCTTTTCCGAACGAGACACACTAAACGAGACTATAGTACGTGAAATTGACAAAGCGTCAGATCCATGGGGTATTAAAGTATTGCGTTACGAAGTAAGAAATATAACCCCGTCAGCAAATGTTGTGCATACCTTAGAAAAACAAATGGAAGCAGAACGACAAAAGCGTGCCGAAATCACCTTAGCTGAAGCACAAAAAGAATCAACAATAAACTTATCTGAAGGTGAACGACAAGAGGCGATAAACTTATCTGAAGGCGATAAGCAAAGACAAATTAATGTCGCTCATGGTCGTGCTAAAGAAATCGAAATAATCACCAAAGCAACAGCCGAAGGCATGGATATTATCGCGCAGGCGGCTTCTGTACCAGGTGGTAACAAAGCTATTAAAATGCGGTTAATGGAGCAATTCATTAAAGAAACAGGCAAAATATTAAATACCGCCGACATCTCTGTTTTACCGACAGAAGTGGCTAAATTAGAAGGTTTTTTTAACGGTATGGAACAAGTAACACAACAAGTTCAGGAAGCAAAATAATGAATCCACTTAGCGCAGAACCATTAGAAATATTTGTATTAATTATTTGGGCTTCAATCTTTTTGTTTTTGGCCTTTAAGTTTATTCAAGCAATTTGTTTAGTGCCAACACAATCAGCATACGTAGTAGAGCGATTAGGGAAATACAAATGCACCCTAGAAGCAGGGTTTCATGTTTTACTCCCTTTTATCGACCGTGTTGCATTTATACAAGACCTGAAAGAAGAAACAATTGATGTACCACCACAAGAATGTTTCTCGATGGATGAAGTAAACGTTGAAGTAGATGGCGTAATTTATATACAAATAACTGACCCGTTAAAAGCAAGCTATGGTATTACCGATTACCGCTTTGCCGCAATGCAACTTGCCCAAACTACTACCCGTTCGGTTATTGGTACCTTAGAACTTGACCGCACCTTTGAAGAACGAGACATAATCAGTGCTAAAGTTGTAGAAGTGTTAGACAAAGCAGGTGAGGCATGGGGTGTACGCGTGCATCGCTACGAGATTAAAAATATCACCCCTCCTTTAACTGTTAAGAACGCCATGGAATTGCAAGTAACTGCTGAACGTGAACGCCGCGCAATTTTAGCCAAAAGTTTAGGTGACAAAGCAAGTCGTATTAATCGTTCTGAAGGTCAAATGACAGAAATGATCAATATTTCTGAAGGTGAGAAGCAACGACAAATTAACTCTGCAGAAGGTAAGGCAGAAGAAATTATCGCTATTGCTAAAGCAACAGGCGAATCTATTCGAAGAATTGCTCAGTCGATTGAACAGCCAGGTGGCGAAGAAGCATTAAACATGCAACTTAGCGAGCAATATTTAGACAAGTTAAAAGGTTTAAGTCGCAAAGACAGAAAAATTATTTTACCAAATAATTTACTCGACTTTAATCAATGGATTAACACCCTTGGCTTAGATAAAAAATAACCAATTAAGCACTCTCGGTTGAGTTATGCCGGGAGTGTTTTTTAAATTTACTCTAACCGCACATACTACGATATTGCTATTCGCTCTTTTGCTGTTACTAAAAAGTGCCTGTGATCTACGATCCAAGTAACGGTAGGTGTTTCACACTGTGGTACTTAAGTGCTAATCCGATACAATGCCCCAATGGCCCTTGTTCAACTTTAGCATCTAGAGGAATAACAATTGCTCTTTTTCCTTCATATTCAAAATCATCGTGATAAATTTCTTTGAAAGTATCGATCAAAGTTGTCTGGCAATGAAAGTAAACCTTTATGACATCAGAGTCTTTGGATTTCCAGTCTATTCGAATTGTACTACCACCTTTAACAAGGTAGCTGGCCTCACCCCACTTGCAAGCCTCTTCAACTTCACCTAAACCGTTTTCTTCGGCGACGGTAAAAATTAGGCGGCGAATATTATCAAGCTGCCTTTGAGCCTCTATAGGGTAGAAAGAAAATTTATACTCTAGTTCAGGATCCACGCAACCTCCGAATTAATGATACGTAATAATTGAAGATCAACCAAATAATCAATAAATGATCAGTTAATCGAAATACTATTACTGGTTTTGAATAATTGGGCTCTCAGCATTAAATAAACCAAATAAAATAAGCTATTAGCCCTGCTAATAAGAACGAACTCGCTAACCAAAACTTGTCGCTAACAGGTCGTTTATTTACGGCGCTATAAGCTCGATAATGACTTATGCCAATATAAAATAAAGTAGCGATTAGAGCCGTTGCAAAATGTACTACCAAGGTTAAAGGGGCAAAGTTTTCTTCCCAAAGAAAAACAATTTTAGAGGTGGTTACATAAAACAAATCAAGTACTGTGACATGCAGCCATAAAATTAAAAATACAAGTAAATAACGCTGGGTGTTTTTTGTCATCGTTATGCCAAAGTTAAACCAAATATAAAAAGTTGAAAAGTAAGAGAGGCATAACAGGATTACTTATTACCCGTTGAATTAAGCCAAGCTAACAAGTCGTCATACTGAAATTGGTATGATAACAGCTGTCTAATTTTATCACTAACTACACGCTTACTTTTAGTTTCTTTGTCGGCTGGTTCAAATTCGGGCTTATTATTTCCTATACTTACCGCTGCTTGTTGATAAAAGTGCTGCTTCAACACCTTCATGTTACTGGCAATATTAAAACATCCTGTAATATTAGGTTGTTCAATAATCTTAGCGATACATGTTACTACATCAGCTTGGTGAACAAGGTTTACGTAAGCATTTGGCTCGGTTAACACACGCCCTTGTTTAAAAAAATTACCTGGTAATCGATTAGGGCCAACCAAACCTGCTACCCTTAAAGAAACCGCTGCCAAGCCACTTTCTAATACTATCTTTTCAGCTTGATACAGTTGTGCAACTTTGGCTTGTGTTATGTCTAATTTAGCATCTTCTGTTACTTCTCCGATTAAGCCGCCATAAATGGCGGTGCTGTTAACTAAAATAATATGTTTAACGTTGCCTTTTTTGGCGTGTGCCACAACTTGAGCTAACTTTAGTGCATAATCAGTTTTTCCTGAGCGCATTTGCGGCGTAATAGCAATTACAAGTGTCTGACAATTAAAGCATTGATAGGTATTGGAATCTGCGGTGTTTAACGGCAACACTAAACGCTCTGCAATGGCCCCAAGTGCTGATATTTGGGTAAGCCGTTCTAATGATTGACCTGTACCCACTACCGTATAGTTATGTGCCAATAAATGCATTGTTAATGCTTGTCCCAACCAACCACATCCAATAATGGCAACACTTTTATTTATAGACATTATGCGCCTTGTTGTTAGTGAGTTAGCTTACGAAACTGCTTAATTGAAGTAACAACTTCAGAAGAAACATCGTTTGGTACAACAAAGGTTAAGTTGTATTGTAAAATTTTCCAACCATTGGCTGTATTTATTAACACGCCGCTACCTCGACAATGACCATAAGCTTCATTCATTAATAGTTCATCAAAAAATATCACTTGGTCGGCTTTTGCAGTTGTTAAGTTGCGTTCAATCACTTTATAAGTCCAGCCTCTTCCCTTGCTAAAATAAGGCTCAACAAAGTCTTGAAAAGTTTCTTTTGTCCATCGCTCTGTGCCGTCTGTACCTAATATAATGGCATTGTCTGCCATGGTGTTAAAGTAACGTTCAAAATTAGCGTCTGATGCGGCTTGATGATATTGATCAAGCACTTGGCTAGCGGTGTTTTGTGCCACGCTATAGGTAGAAATAACCGTTAGCATAATAATTACTATATATTTTAACATCAGTTCATTTTCCTGTTTTTAACTACGTAGGTAGCAATAAATTGTGCCGCGACTTTTTCTCCGCTAGTGATATTTACGGTTAGGGTAACTTTTTCGTTTCGGCCATTTTTAAGTCGTGTAAATTCTGACAATTCATTTTTGTCTGAGGTGGTAGCATAAGCTATCCCTTCTACAGGCGATAGGTATTTAACTTCGGCTTCTGCTAACACTATGTCGCCTTGTAGTTGCTTTTCATGTAACTGCAGAGCAAGCCAACCCCAACCAGCCAGTGTTGCTAGGGTATAAATACTACCAGCGAACATTGTATTGTGAAGGTTTTTGTTAATGTTTAAATCGCACGTGGTAACAAGCTTTTTTTGATCATAATAGGTGATATTAATACCCATTGCCTTGCTCATAGGAATAGTGGTATGCCAAGTGTGCTCAAGCTCTTTAACTGCTAACGGGTGTTTACTTATTGCCGATTTAAGTAGCTTATGCATGGCTATGTGCTTAATTTCACCAAACAGCACATGTGAAACTAGGTCACCTTGGTAACCTAATTTTTGATAAAACCCTACTGCTTGCTCTCTTGCATTGAGCGTTATGGTAGCGACACCAAACTTTTTAGCGACTTGCTCTAACGCATCAATAATTACACGCCCTAAACCTTGCCCGTGAAATGAGTCTGCTACCGCCATATAACGAATTTGTGCATTATTGTGGTTAGTAAAGTGCAATCGTCCTATAGCAATAACTTGGCCTTGCTCATTAATTACCATTCTGTGAACAGACTGTGTTTCAAGTTCATCTTGCTCACTTCCTAAAGGTTGCTGCCAAGGCGCTCTTAACGTTTGCCAGCGTAGTTGATAATACTGTTCATATTCTTGCGGATTTTGTGGCGCTCTACATTCAATCATCTACTAAGCTTAAGTATAACTATTTATCAGTTGAACTATATTAAATGAAATTACAGAAACATCTAGCACAAGGACGCATAATTTACTTTAAAGCAGGTCAGCAACAACTTACTATTACTGAAAGCAACCATTATCGGTGGTTAAGCTTAAACGATGTGGTGCAAAGTATTATGTTAAAGCGGCACCCTTGCCAACTTGTATTGCCTCATCAGCTGGCTATGGTTTTACCGCTGCAGTTTTTTAAACCACACAATATTCTTGAAATAGGGCTAGGTGGCGGTGCGCTTATCCGCTTTATAAAGCAATTACTACCTCACTGTAACTTTACCAGCTTAGAGTTAGACAAAAGTGTAATTGATGCGTTTAATTGCTTTTTTAATCCTGCACAGCATTACACAACTATTATTAACGAAGGCGCAGAATGCTGGTTGAAAACTCAACCTTGTGTGAACGTTGACTGGCTAATAATTGATGTATTTTTAACGATGAATGACTCTGTTATTTCATCTGGGTTAGTTAATATGGTGCTTAATAAAACGCAAGAGCAAACGTTAATAACGCTAAACCTCCCTAATGAGCAAGCACACAGTGTAAACGCCTTATTAAAACATTTGAAGCAAATAACAGGGGCGCAAGTGCTGTATTTTAATGTGCCACATTATAAAAACATTGTAGTGCATATTTTACCTGTAATGAACGAGGCGTTAACTGATAACCCCCTTTCGCCACTAAAGCCTTATCAACAAAGTCGTTGGCATTCGCTATGGCAACATGGCATACAGCTGTAAATTAACGTCAGTTCGAAACTAAACCTAATATGCAGTTAAGTTATATACTTAAGGTAAAAGTAACCGGGCCATCGTTAAGTAAGCTCACTTTCATATCAGCACCAAAAATACCTGTTGGCACTGTAAATCCTTGGCTTCTCAATTGCTGACAAAAATATTGATATAATGCTTTACTCATTTTAGGCTCAGCAGCACTAGTAAAGCTTGGCCGCAGTCCTCGGCTGGTGTCGGCTGCTAAGGTAAATTGAGACACTACTAATAGATCTCCGCCTACTTGCCCAACATTTAAATTCATTTTTCCTTTTTCATCTTCAAAAATACGATAGCCTGCCACGCGCTCTGCGAGCCTTTTAGCTTTTTGTTCAGTATCTTCGGGCTCAACAGCTAACAGCACTAATAACCCTTGTGCTATTTCCCCTGTTATTTCTCCCTCTACGACAACATTTGCCTGCGTTACTCGTTGTATTAGCGCTATCATTCTTTATTCTCGTATAAAAAATTGGCCATTGTATCTGTTGCTTTGCAAATGGCGTTAATCGTTTGGCTTTCAAAACCACTGTGCCCTGCTTGTGGAAGTATTTGTAAGGTGGCATTACTCCATGCACTCACTAGTTCATCAGCATTACCTAATTGACACACCATATCGTAACGACCATGAATTATAATCGCTGGTATATCAACAATTGCATTTATGTTGTTAAGTATATAATTTTCTTCAAGAAAGCTACTATGATAAAAATAGTAGTTAGAAAGCTGAGCCATGCATAACGCTTTATGCGTGTCTTCTACTTTTAGTAAACCTATTTGGTGGTACTCAAGTGTTGATAAGCGCAATTCCCATAAATACCACGCTTTACTTGCTGCTGCTTTTGCTAGTTCATTGTCGCCACTAAAAATATGGTGATAAGCCTTTAAAGGGTTTGACCGCTCACCTTTTGGTAATGGTTGTAAAAACTCACGATAATACTCAGGATAAAATCGCGCTGCACCGCTTGGTTGATAAAGCCAGTTATATTCTTTTTCTGTAGCTAAAAACACCCCTCTTAAAATAAATGCGAGTACTTGCTTAGGGTACTTAATACCGTAACATAAGGCTAATGTTGTTCCCCATGAACCACCACAAACCAACCATTTATCAATAGCTAAATATTTTCTTATAGTTTCAATATCTTCTACTAAGTCAGCGGTTGTATTGCTTATTAAACTTAACGTAGGGGTTGAACGACCACAACCACGCTGATCAAATACTATGATGCGATACACTTCTGGGTCAAAGTAGCGCCGATGATTTTCACTTGAACCACCACCCGGGCCACCATGAAGATAAACCACAGGAAGCCCTTTGGGATTACCGCTTTGTTCAATATATATTTGGTGTCCATCTGATAAGCTTAACCACTCTTCTTTATACGTGGCTAAATACGGGTATAAACAATGAGACATGTTAACTCCCTAAAATTATAGTGGCTCGGCTTCTGACTCTGGTTCAGGTTCAGCTTTAGGTTTCTTGCTATTAAATTCTTCTAAACTTACTGTAAATAATGCACCAAACAAAACAACTAACCAAGACAAGTAAACCCATAAAAACAATATAGGTATACTGGCTAATGCGCCATAAATAGCCTTGTAAGATGGCAAGTGAGTCACATAAAGCGCAAAACCTTTCTTGGCAAATTCAAATAATACTGCCGCTAACAACGCACCAAAAAAAGCGTATTTAAACTTAACGACTTTATTTGGCACAATCATGTACAAAATTAAAAAAGCTACTAATGAGGCTATTATGGGTAATGCTCGCATTAAGTAATTTGAGAAACCCAAAATATCGTAATCACCTAATGAAACCAACGAGACAATATAGGTAGTTGCAACAAGGCTACTTCCAACAAGCACGGGCCCTAAAGTAAGTATCATCCAATACATTGAAAAAGCCGTAAGCAATCTTCTCTTACGGGTAATTTTCCAAATATTGTTTAACGCTTTATCAATAGATGAAATCAATAAAAGAGCAAAGAAAAATAAGAATGAAATTGCGATTGCAGACATTTTAGAAGCATTAGCAACAAAACCGGTAATATGCCCTTTAACCGCATCGCCAGCTGCAGGTAAAAAATTTGCATAAACAAAGTTTTCAATAATAACTTTTATGTCCGCAAAAATAGGGAACGCTGTCATTACCGATAACGTTACAACAATTAAGGGCACTAAAGACATTAACGTAACATAAGCCAAGTAGCCGGCACTAACGTGTACTTGCTCGGTCTGTATTTTGCCAATAAAAAATCGAAAAAAATCAGTAGTTTTCTCTTTTATTGAACGAATAGGTATTTTTTTAGGTAATTTCATTTTTATAGTAAATAATTTATTAATAACTACAGTATATTATGATATTACTAATACCAAGTTAAATAAATTAAATAAAAGAGGTCACTATGTCAGGACAAGGTTCAGGTGGAAATGTTATTGCCGCAATATGTAATGTGTTTTTCCCCGGTTTAGGGCAATTAGTACAAGGAAGAATATTAGCAGCAATCTTTTTCTTTCTCGGAATGGCAATTTCTTGGGTGCTAGTTTGGGTAGCAATTGGTTGGCTACTGGTTCCTATTGTTTATTTATGGTCTATTATTGATGCTGCACGTTTTAAATCATCGGATTAGCTATTATGACCAAGATCAACGCTTTTATTATTGCACTTTTACTCACATTAACAGCGTGTTCTAGCGCTTATTACTCTGCTATGGAGAAAGTTGGCATTCACAAACGTGACATTTTAATTGACCGCGTTGAAGAAGCTAACGATTCACAAGAAGAAGTAAAAGAAGAGTTTGCGAGTGCATTAGCCCAGTTCTCATCATTAATTACCTTTGATGGCGGCGAATTAGAAACGCATTATCAACAAAGCAAAGCACACTATGAATCAAGTGAGCAAGCGGCAAAAGATGTTTCTGATCGGATTGATGCCATTGAAAATGTAGCTGAAGCATTATTTGATGAGTGGCAAGATGAAATTGAGCAATACTCAAACGCATCGCTTAAGCGCCAAAGCCAAAGTAAATTACGACAAACGCAGCGTAATTATCGTAAGGTGATTATTGCCATGCAAAGTGCTGAGAAAAAAATGGCGCCCGTACTAACCGCTCTAAAAGATAATATGCTGTATTTAAAACATAATTTAAATGCGCAAGCGGTGGGTGCTTTAAAAGGTGAATACCAATCGATAAAGCGTGATATTGACGTATTAATTAAAGAAATGAACAACTCAATTGACGACTCGCAAGCGTTTATTAACACATTAAAGGCTCAGTAGTCCTATATTAAGTCGTTTTATATTAGGGCGTGTTGATCTTTCGAGTATAAATTTTGTACGAGTTAAACATGATTTAATTGAGGCGTAGCGAGTAAAGTGTAGTTATTCTACATAAATGAGCTAGACAGCTTCAGCGTCCTGCTCACGCTAAGTACCTACTTCCATGTGGGCACATCTTCGCGTCCTGCTCACGCTAAGTACCTACTTCCATGTAGGCACAGCTTCCGCGTCCTGCTCACGCTAAGTACCTACTTCCATGTAGGCACAGCTTCCGCGTCCTGCTCACGCTAAGTACCTACTTCCATGTAGGCAACAAAAAGTAAATCATGTTTAAACGTATCCGTAGAACAGCGCCTCTTTGGTTTTTCTACGGTGTTTTTACTTATTTATGGGAAACAACCCCATTACATAAGTTCAGCCCTGTATAAACACCAAATAAATCGCTGCAAAAATGTACAACAAAAATAAACACGCCCTAGCTATACTCAAATTGCTTCAAAGTTTAAATTGAAGCTTGTTTGGGTATAGCGCTTAACTCTTCATGTATATGATTAACTTCTGCTAAAAGTTCAGAAAGCTCTTTTATTTGTTCAGAGCCTGCAGAGCCCTCTTCGAATAATTGACTTAACTTTTGCAGCTGTTTTAATTGCTCGGGAGACATAATCCATACGCTCTTATTATATTTAGTTATTTAGCTTTAACTTCTGCTCTTGTATTTTTTCGCTGATAGCTGCCGCTATTGGTATCACGCCCATCATTGATATATTCTTGGTATAAAGCAGTTAACTCATGTTGTTCAACACTATTTGCGTTATTAGAGAGCATTTTTTCGAACAAACTATTTAAGCGCTCTACTTTAGGGTGATCCATCATTCCTTTCCTCGTGATAGTCCAAATTAATATAATCGTAAATCACATTGAAAATTGATTAAATTAATTATCACAGCATTAAGGGCAGTCTATCACTACTAATAAAGTCGGCTAGTGAGTGAATAAATGTTTACGAAAGCAAAAAGCAGTACAGGATTTAAAAACAGAAAAAAAGATTATATAACATATGGTTAAAGAAATAGGATTTGATAAATATTAATAACTGAATAGCATAACTGACAGAAGGTTGAGAGATGTCTTACAATTTAGGGGGCAATATCTCACCCAATATAATTAAATAAAAAAACGCCGCTTTAATTAAAGCGGCGTTTTACTTAATAAACTTAGCGCGTTAACTATTTTTTAGCTGCGCGGCCTTCACGTTTACGATCACTCTCTTTCAAGAACTTTTTACGAATTCGAATGCTTTCAGGCGTAACTTCAACTAGTTCGTCGTTATCAATGAACTCTAGTGCTTGTTCAAGCGACATAACAATAGGTGGAGTTAATGTTTGTGCTTCATCAGTACCTGATGAACGAACGTTGGTTAACTGCTTACCTTTTAATGCGTTTACCGTTAAATCGTTATCACGGTTATGAATACCAATAATTTGACCTTCATAAACATCAACACCATGCCCTATAAACAAACGACCACGTGATTGTAAGTTAAATAAAGCATTAGTTAACGCTTTACCTGTTGCGTTAGCAATCATTACACCGTTCAAGCGTTGACCAATGTCACCGCCTTTATGAGGCCCATATTCTAGGAACGTATGATAGATCAAACCTGAACCAGAGGTTAATGTCATAAATTCAGTTTGAAAACCAATTAAGCCTCGGCTTGGCATGATAAAGTCCATACGAATACGGCCTTTTCCATCAGGTGCCATATCAGTTAGCTCTGCTTTGCGAACACCCATTTTTTCCATAATTGGGCCTTGATGCTGCTCTTCAACATCAATCGTTACAGATTCGTAAGGTTCTTCAAGCTGTCCGTCTACTTCACGAATAATTACTTCTGGACGTGAAACGGCTAATTCAAAACCTTCACGTCGCATATTTTCAATTAGAATACCTAAATGAAGTTCACCACGACCTGATACTTTAAATTTATCGGCATCATCTAATTGCTCAACACGTAATGCAACGTTATGAACTAATTCTTTGTCTAAACGGTCTTTAATATTGCGAGAAGTTACAAATTTACCTTCTTGACCGCAAAATGGTGAGGTATTTACTTGAAACGTCATATTAATGGTTGGCTCATCAACCGATAATGGTGGTAATGGAGCAATTTCATTAGGACAGCAGATCGTATCTGAGATTTTTAATTCACCTAAACCTGTTATTGCAATAATATCACCTGCATGAGCGATTTCACTTTCATGACGCTCTAAGCCTAAGTAGCCAAACACTTTACCTACTTTGCCGTTATGCATTTTACCATTAGCGCCTTGCACTGTAACTTGTTGGTTAGGCTTTACTGAACCACGAGTAATACGGCCAACACCAATAACACCAAGATAAGAGCTATAGTCTAATTGTGAAATTTGCATTTGAAATGCACCTTCCGCATCAGCATTTGGGGCAGGTACTTCATCAATAATCGTTTGAAACAATGGTGTCATGTCTGTGCCAACAACACCTTCTTCTGTAGATGCCCAACCGTTAATGGCCGACGCATAAACAACTTTAAAGTCGAGTTGGTCATCAGTGGCGCCTAAGTTATCGAATAAATCGAAAACTTGATCCATAACCCAAGCTGGACGAGCACTTGGCTTGTCAATTTTATTAATAACAACAATTGGTTTTAAACCTTGGGCGAATGCTTTTTTAGTTACAAATCGCGTTTGCGGCATTGGACCTTCTTGAGCGTCAACAATCAACAATACTGAATCTACCATTGACATAACACGTTCAACTTCGCCACCAAAGTCAGCATGACCTGGAGTATCTACAATATTTACACGGTAGTCATTCCAGTTAATAGCTGTGTTCTTAGCTAATATGGTAATACCACGTTCTTTTTCAATGTCGTTTGAATCCATTGTACGTTCTTCAAGACCGCTTCTAGCATCTAGCGTACCGGACTGACTTAATAATTTATCGACTAGGGTAGTTTTACCATGATCAACGTGGGCGATAATCGCAACATTACGTAATTTCTCTAACACAAGCTTTGCTCAATAGGGCTATAATTGGGCGCGTATTATACAGTAAATACTCTTATAAATATAGCAACAATTTATATCAGCCGTTATTTTATTCATTATTGTTATCGTTAGTTGCCTAGGGTTTAACCTCTTTAAATGCACTTAAATGATCCATTTACCGCACCATTTAGGTGCAAACCAATGGATTGATTATCATCATTCCCTTATATACCAAGGTTTTCATTATTGGCACAATATTCGCTATACTCTGCGTAAGAATACTTTACAATGCAAAGAATAACCTAAGTGGAGAGACAATATGTCACAAGCGGTATTAGATCTAATTAAAGAAAATGACGTCAAATTTATTGACCTACGTTTTACTGATTCAATAGGTAAAGAGCAACACCTTTCTCTTCCTTACCACCAAGTTAATGAAGACTTTTTTGAAGATGGAAAAATGTTCGATGGTTCTTCTATCGCTGGCTGGAAAGGTATAAACGAATCAGACATGGTGTTAATGCCTGACCCTTCCACAGCTGTGTTAGACCCTTTTACAGAAGAAGTTACGTTAAATATTCGCTGTGACATTTTAGAGCCAGCAACTATGCAAGGCTATAGCCGTGACCCACGTTCTGTTGCACATCGCGCAGAAGAGTACCTTCGTTCTACCGGCATTGCTGATACAGTATTAGTTGGACCAGAGCCTGAGTTCTTTGTATTTGATGATGTTCGTTTTCATACTGACATGAGTGGTTCATTTTACAAAATTGATGATAAAGAAGCCGCGTGGAATTCAGGTACTACGTATGCTGAAGGAAACACAGGCCACCGTCCTGGCGTAAAAGGTGGATACTTCCCTGTAGCACCGGTTGACTCTTCTCAAGACTTGCGTTCAGCTATGTGCTTGGTAATGGAAGAAATGGGCTTAGTGGTAGAAGCGCATCACCATGAAGTTGCTACAGCAGGACAAAATGAAATAGCTTGCCGCTTTAACACTATGGTTAAAAAAGCTGACGAAGTACAAATTTATAAATATGTTGTTCATAACGTTGCTCATGCCTACGGTAAAACAGCAACATTTATGCCTAAGCCTTTAGTTGGTGATAACGGTTCAGGAATGCATGTACATATGTCTTTAGCTAAAGATGGCGTAAATTTATTTTCTGGTGATAAATATGGTGGTTTATCTGAAACAGCACTGTATTACATTGGCGGTATTATTAAACATGCAAAAGCATTAAATGCGTTTACTAATCCTTCTACCAACTCATATAAACGCTTAGTACCTCATTTTGAAGCACCGGTTATGCTTGCTTATTCTGCACGTAACCGTAGCGCATCAATTCGTATTCCAATTGTACCATCGCCTAAAGCCACTCGAATAGAAGCGCGCTTTCCAGATCCAACAGCAAATCCATACTTAGCCTTTACTGCGCTATTAATGGCAGGACTTGATGGTATTAAAAATAAGATCCATCCTGGCGATGCTATGGACAAAGATCTTTATGACCTTCCTGCAGAGGAAGCAGCTCAAATTCCACAAGTAGCCATATCACTTGGCGATGCATTAGATGCACTTGAAGCTGACAGGGACTTTTTAACTGCTGGTGGCGTAATGGACGATGACATGATTGATGCATATATCAACTTGAAGCGTGACGATGTTAACTTACTAAACATGACAACTCACCCTGTAGAATTTGATATGTACTACAGTTTATAAAGCGTTTTAGTTACGAATTAACAAAAAGCTCACTTAGTTGAGCTTTTTTTGTGGCTATAATAAGCAATATTAGATAAATTATAACCACGGCTATGCAAGGATGTTTATTAATTGACTCTTTTTACTCGATTTATTTTTATTGCAATCTTTTCTGCGTTTTGCGCAGAAGTTGATGCAGGGTCAACTAAAGTTTATGTTTGGCGTAATGCCGAAGGCATATTAGTTTATTCAGATAGCCCTAAGCCTGGTGCCGAAGAAGTTACTGTTCAAAACCCTAATATATCGAACTCTTCTATCGATACTTCTATTTTAGATATAACACCAAAGGTAGTTGAAAGTAACTATGAAGTAGAAATTATTCAACCCGTTAATAACGCTACAATTCGTGACAATACGGGCTCTGTTTATGTCTCAGGTCGCATAAAGCCTATTTTCAAAAGAGGCTTAAAAATTAGTTTATTGATCGACGGAAAACCCTACCTAGAACCTCAATCTCACTCTATGTTTGTACTACGAGACATAGAGCGTGGTGAGCATCAAATTCAAATGAACTTGCTCGATGATAAAGGCAAGATTATTGCATCATCAACACCAATCACCTTTTATATGCATAGAGCGTCGGTGATTAAAGCAAATTAGTGATTTTTTTACGCTAAACAAGTAAACTAAAAATTCATAACGCACCATAATGGTGCATAGAGGTTTGGTGTTGAGCGATACTAAAAGCGTTAAACAAATTAAATTAGCCTATCAACAGAGAATACCTAATCAATTGGTAACTGCTGTTCTTGTGCTTGACCAAAATCTAGCCATTCAGTATGCAAACCCTGCCGCTGAGGCTTTATTAATTAGAAGCTTTAATAAGCTCTATAATCAGCCACTAGCAAATTTATTTATTAATGATCCAATCAAGCAAGAGCGACTTAACCAACTGCTGCTATCTGGCCAAGAGTTTAGCGACAGCGATGTTATATTAGAGCTATTTGTAAACTATAAAATAACGATTGAGTTAATGGCTTCAGCCGTTACCTTTGAAGACTTGCCACATATATTATTAGAGCTTAAGCAAATTGATCAGCAGAAAAATATTAATGCGGAAGCATTTCAGCACCAACAGTGGGAGTCTGCTCGTGATTTAATTAGAGGGCTTGCACATGAAATTAAAAACCCCCTTGGTGGTTTAAGAGGTGCAGCGCAGTTATTAAGTAAAGAGCTTACCCAATCGCAACAAGAATATACAGAGATGATCATTGAGCAGGCCGATCGCTTAACCAACCTTGTCGATAGACTGTTAGGGCCAAACCAATTACCCAACATGACCCAGCACAATATTCATTCTGTTTTAGAAAAAATTTATAATGTTGTTCGCTTTGACAATAATGAAGGCATTAGTTTTGTGCGCGATTATGATCCGTCATTACCTGAAGTCACTTTTGACGATGATAAACTTCAACAAGCGCTTTTAAACATCGTAAACAATGCAATTCAAGCCCTTGAACACAATGGTACCATAACATTAAAAACACGTGCAGCTACTAATAAAACGATTAATGGTAAGCGTATAAAGTTATGTGCAAGTATTTGTATAATTGACAACGGGCCTGGTATTCCAACCAAAATCAGAGATACCTTGTTTTATCCTATGGTATCGGGGAAAACGAATGGTACCGGTTTAGGCTTATCCATTTCTCAAACACTCATTCACCAACACGGTGGTAAGTTATCTTACTCAAGTAAGCCAGGTTATACCGAATTTGAAATATTACTTCCAATTATCAACGAGGCAAGTTTATGAACAATGAGCAAGTATGGATTGTTGATGATGATAGCTCAATCAGATGGGTGCTAGAAAAAGCATTATCTAGTGCAAATATTACCAGTGCATCTTTCGATAGTGCTGACAATGTTCTCACCGCCCTTGTTCATGATCAGCCTGATATTATTATTTCTGATATTCGAATGCCCAATATGGACGGTATGGCGCTATTAAATAAAGTTAACCAACAATACCCTGATATACCTACCATTATCATGACTGCGCACTCTGATTTAGAAAGCGCGGTTAACGCATATCAGGGTGGCGCGTTTGAATATTTGCCTAAACCCTTTGATATTGATGATGCGCTTGCTCTAATTCAACGCGCGCTCATTCATGCCAGTGAAACAAGCACCAATAACAAACAACAGATAGCAACCCCGTCTTCCGTTGGTATAATTGGCGAAGCCCCGTCTATGCAAGAGGTATTTCGTGCTATTGGTCGTTTGTCTCGATCTAGTATTAGTGTGTTAATAAATGGTGAGTCTGGTACGGGTAAAGAACTAGTAGCGCATGCGTTACATATGCATAGCCCAAGGTCTGCATCCCCCTTTATCCAGCTTAATATGGCCGCTATACCTAAAGATTTGATTGAGTCTGAATTGTTTGGCCATGAAAAAGGAGCTTTCACTGGCGCAAACTCTGTAAGACATGGGCGTTTTGAACAAGCTCATAATGGCACATTATTTTTAGATGAAATAGGTGATATGCCGTTAGATATACAAACGCGATTACTTAGGGTGTTGTCTGACGGGCAATTTTACCGTGTTGGTGGCCACTCACCAATAAAAGTAGACGTAAGAATAATTGCTGCCACACATCAACATTTAGAAGTACAAGTGAATAATGGCGACTTTCGTGAAGACTTATTTCATCGTTTAAATGTGATCCGTATTCATCTGCCAAGTCTGAGAGAGAGACGCGAAGATATTAAGCAACTTGCTGATCACTTTTTAACATTAGCTTCAAAAGAGTTAAGTGTTGAACCTAAAAACCTACATCCAAAAACATTAGCATTTCTCGAACAATATCATTGGCCAGGCAACGTAAGGCAACTTGAAAACCTTTGTCGGTTCTTAACGGTTATGGCAAGTGGTAAGGAAATTATTCTTAGTGACTTACCTGCTGAAATTACAGCCTTACCAACTGCAAGCAACTTAACCGAAAATAGTTGGCAAGAATTTTTGCGTCAGTGGGTTAACGAGCAACTAAAGCAAGATACTGACAATATTATCGAAAAAGTTCAGCCAGAGTTTGAGCGTATTTTACTGCAGTGTGCATTAGCTCATACGCAAGGACACAAACAAGATGCGGCTAAAATTATAGGTTGGGGTAGAAATACACTATCGCGAAAGCTTAAAGAGTTAACATAAAACGTAGCAAGATAATCTGCTTAGCGTTATTGATGACACTCTTTTGTTTCACAGGGTTTACAGCTGTTACATAACTTAATATTTAAGAAGTGAGCAGTCACAATGAGTAATGCACCTAAAGCTATAATAAAAGGTTGTACGGCTTCAGAAAAGTCGTGTTTTTGCCAGTAAATAATTACCCCCAATATCAAAAGATAAAATGGGTATAGTTTGCGATGATAGCGTTTAAAACCAGAAAGCATTGCAATTGAGCCAAGAACAGCCGTTATAATTAAAAACACATGCTCCCAAACGTGATCAGCTAAAAAGCTCACACCCAATAACGGGAGAGCAGGCAATATGACAGGTAATAATATACAGTGTAACGCACATAATGACGTTGCTGTAATACCTATTCTATCTAACATGCTGATTATCCAATACTCAAACTTTAATATTGAGATATTATCACACTTGATACATTATCACAAAACGATATTTTATAAATATTGATAAATAACCTGAGTTCTGGATAACGGATGTACGATCAACACAGATAAAGTTATATTTTTAAATTGCTTATTACAGAACAATCGTATTGCTTATGTAGTTATATATCAATGTTATAAGTGTTGAGTGAATCAAGGCAAGTTTGCGTACCTAATAGCGAGCTATTAGTAGCAAACTTAACGCAGATACGCGCAAAAATCGTGACATTGACGTGCTTAGCTTATCCAGAACTCAGGTTAAATAATTAGGCACGCTCAATATTAAACGTAATAACTTCGCTTATGGTGTTTTTACCAAGTGCTATCATCAGCAGTCGATCAACACCTAGCGCAATACCTGAGCATTTTGGCAATCCCTTCTCCATAGCCTCAATCAAATTATTATCAATCGGTTTCAACGCTTTACCTAATCGTTTTCGTGTTTCATTATCACGATGAAAGCGGTTTAACTGCTCTTCTGGGTCGGTTAACTCTTCATATCCATTAGCCAGTTCAACCCCTTTAAAGTAGCATTCAAATCGATGGGCAACTCTTGGATCACTCTCAGATACGCATGCCAAGGCTGCTTGTGTTTTCGGAAAATCAACAATGACACAGGGAACTACCTTGCCAATGATAGTTTCTACATACTCAGAAAAAACATACTGCAACAAGGTGTCTTTTTCTGTTTCTTGGCTGATCCAATCATCATTAACACCACGCAAAGCTAAAAACCTCTGCAATTGTTCAATAGAGCATTGCAAAGGGTCGATAGTAGTCGCCTCTAAAAATGCATTTTGATAACTTTTAATTTCCGGCTGTTCGCAGGCTAAAAGTGTTGTTAATAAGTCACTTACTTCAGCGATTAACTCATTGTAACTAAAACCGACTCTATACCATTCAAGCATGGTAAATTCAGGATTATGGAACGCACCGTACGCCTCTTTTCTAAATGCTTTACAAATCTGAAATATCGAACCGTAACCGTGAGCTAGTAGTCGCTTCATTGCGAACTCTGGCGACGTTTGAAGGTATAGAAGCCTGTGCTCATGAATAGGAGTGTCTGGGAAATGTTCATAGGCAGTGTCGAACACATCTAAATGAACATCAGTTACCGTACCATTTGACAACAACGGTGTTTCTACTTCTATGACGTTTCTTTGATAAAAAAACATCCTAATTTCTTGGATAAACTCAGCTCTTTGCTTAGCAACTTCCCATGTCAATAATGGCACACTCATAAAATACTCTAAAAATTATAATTAATAGCATATAAAGCTGCAATGCATGCTATGTCAACGAATTAACATGTCTTGCAATCGAAGAAGTCCATACTGGGTATAAACATTATGCACTAAAAAGGCCAAACAGTTTTTGTTTGGCCTTTTTAGTATACCTAACCTGAACTCAGGTTAAGCAAAGTTACTCAGTAAGCTATTTTTGAGCCTATCTACGTTGAATTTGTTGCCAATAGCCCGCTATTGGATCAAAAAATTCGCCTTGATATTCACAAAACTATCAATACTGAGAAATAAAGGTTAGCTTTTTAAACAGTGAATAAAATTAAACTATTGAAAAAAATAATGTTTTATGTGAGAAAATCAACATTCATTAATCCGAGTTCAGGTTACCTATTACATTAAACGTTCTAACGTTACTCGTAAGAGCGCTCTAACCAGATAATTTGTAACTTAAGATCAGCAATTTCTTCGCGTGCTTGCGCTAATTGTTGCTCTAGCGAAATCGCGTCATAGTTATTTTTATTTGACTGTTCAGGTGTATATTGTCTTTCGCTCGTTTGCATTACATTCTCCATAACAGACTTTTGTATGTGTGATGAATTATTACACAGATAGCTTCATAAAAAAACAATTTCGTAAACTAAGATACTCAAACGAAATCAAAACAAAGCTACAACAAGTTACGAACTAAAATAAAAATATAAAATTCAAGAGGTTAACTAAATCTAAATCAAAAGAAAATAATGATTAAAACTTTCACTTCGAAACTAAAACACTCATATCTTCTTAAAGCCGGCTAATTGCTTTATCAAACAGTTGAGGCAAAAGGCTGATACTTTCTTGTGCAAGTTCGGTTTGCTCTTGCAATACCTCATTTAAAATAGCTTTTGTTGTTAACGGATTTGCGAGCACTACCCGAAAAACAACTGTTTTACGATTAGCGTACTTACTAACTTCTATCCGCGTGCGAGAAACAAACGACTTACCATTTTCACGCTGTCGTTTTTGAATAAACTTAGTTAATTGATCGAGCAATTGATTAATAGCTAACTGTTCATTTTCACAGCAGCGCTCTAAATACAGCTGCACTTGCTTTGGATTATAACGATAAGTTAATAAACAGAGCTCTGGTTTAGTAATTAATTCAAAATCTTCATGTTGTTCAATAAGCTGAGCATAATAATGTGCTTTTTCTAAACTCTGATTAATTAATAGCTCATATCCTGGGCGGCTAATAACATGCAAACTCGCATAAACTAACATTGCCATACCCGGTCTTGAGCCTTCGAGCGTGTGCGAGCCCAAGTCTTTTGAGCCCTTTCGCAAAATATATTCAGCATGATGAGCAATAGAGTTAGCACAAGACGGGTCTTTAAAAACAACTAAACCTGCCCCCATAGGCACGTACATTTGCTTATGCGCATCAATTGTGACCGAATCTGCAAGTTCAACACCTTTAAGAATATTTCGGTGCTTATTAGAAAGCAATGTTGCCCCGCCCCATGCAGCATCAACGTGAAAGTGGCTGTTAAATTCTTGGGCAATACCTGCCATTTCTTCAAGCGGATCAACATTGCCTGTTTCTGTAGTTCCGGCAACACCAACAATACTTAGAATAGCGATATTTTTCTGCCTTAGCTCAAGACACTTTGCTCTTAACTTTGTACAGTCTATACGGTTGTTTTCATCTGTAGGTATTGCAATAACGCTATCGCGCCCAATACCAAGTACATCGGCCGATTTTTTTAATGAATAATGACCACGATTAGACACTAACACAACTAAGCCATTATATTGATAATGGTTTAATGCTGCGAATAGCCCCTGCTGTGATACGCCTTTAAAGTTACCATCGGCTTTGAGTAAATTATTTCGAGCAACCCACAGTGCTGTAATATTAGCAACAGTACCACCCGAGCAAAAAGCGCCAAGCGAATGATCAGCACTGTGCATCCAATGCTGATAAAAGTCATCATTTTCTTGATAAACTAATCGATGCATCATGCCTAATACTTGTCTTTCAAGCGGAGTAAATGCTTTAGACGTCTCAATTTTAACTAAATTTTGGTTCAACCCTACCATCAGCTTAGATAGTGGTAGAATAAAATAAGGAAGTGCTGAGGTCATATGGCCAATAAAGCTTGGACTTGAGGTATGAACTGACTTTGCCACCAACTTGTCTAACAAATGATGCATATGATCTGAAACGTAAGCTGGCTCTTCAGGTATAGCTGAGCTTGCAAAGTCTTTTTCAATTGATGTTAATAAATGATCTTTAGCAACAATATGATCACCAAGAAAGCCCGCTAGATTTTGCGATATTTCTTGTTCTATTCGCCCCAAAGTTGAGTCAGGCGCTTCTGGAATAGTAAAAATGCGGTGTAGCGACTCTTCTGTAGCTGTAGCTTTTGGCGCACGCTTATTCGCGGTCATAGACATTCACTTTATATAATTAGGGCTGTGAAAACGATTTATAATAAGATCGGCACTTTAATAAAATTTACCGTAAATGTCTTGTATTTTTCGTGCTTATTATCAACTAGCTTAGTAAAGAGGCAAAGTATACTAATGCTAATTCAATCATTACCAAGCTACTAAATGCCACCATTAATACATTTTTTTTAATATTACGATTCATCACTCGACTCCTTTATATTTATTTATAATATTAGGTTACAAGTAACATACCAAAACATAACCACTTGTTATTAAACAATAAAAAACACATCAGATGAATAGCAGGCACAAATAGTTTTGTTTATAGACTAAAAGTTAGTCTTTTTCACCACACCCTCATCGTTAAGGGTAAGTGACAATTTATTTAATAAGTAGTTGCCAACATTGCTGGCCGCTCGCTCTATATTTTGCTTCAAATGGCGTTAATGCTTGCTGATCTTCAACTAGTGTAATGTCTCCGTGCTTACCCGCTAACGATGCAGCAAATTGAAACTCTTCTAAATACAAACGCCAATTACTACGCAAAATTAGGGTGTTGCAAAGTTTGAGCATCTCTGGAAAAACAGCGCTACCATGCCAACGTCTTTGAATATGTTTAGATTTAGGCCAAGGGTTTGGGTAAAGAATATAATGTTTACTCACCTGCCACTTTGCTGCAACAGCTAAACGATAAAAATCATTTAAGTCGGCTCTCACCAGCATAAAGTTTTCAACTTGATGTGTGTTAGTTTGATCAACTAGTACACTGTCATTTCGGTTAATGCGATGCGCAGATTTATCAACACCAATCACCAAGGCCGTTGGGTTCATTTTCGCGAGTAAACGGGTACTTTGGCCAACACCACAGCAAGAATCAAAAATTATCTCGCCTTGGTGTTGTTGCACCCTTTCGTTTACAAGGTTAAACGCTTCTTGGGTGTGCGCTTGAATAGGTTTTTGCGACGCATGAATTAGGTGCTTAAGCACTATTTTTTCAAGATTTTCATGCACGCCTGTTTGGTTAGTTACAATTGCTTTAGAGTCACCCACCGTTTCAGAATTTGTCATTGATCCTATACTCATTAACTTAGGCTTAACTACGCAAACCAATACCTTTAGTGATCAGTGTCATGGCAATAGCAAACAATGTCACAATAAAAATTAATAATACACCAAACGAAGCCGTTAAACTGACATCAGAGGTGCCTAAAAAGCCGTATCTAAACGCATTAACCATATAAACTATTGGATTTAATTTTGACACGCCTTGCCAAAACTCAGGTAGCAAACTAATCGAATAAAAAACCCCACCTAAATAGGTCAACGGAGTTAAAATAAACGTAGGAATTATTGATATATCGTCAAAGCTACCCGCAAAAATAGCGTTAATTAGCCCGCCTAAAGCAAATGTTGCCGAGGTTAAACAAACCGTAGCAATTATTACCCATATATTATGTATTTGAATATCAACAAAAAATAGCGCGACAACGGTTACGATTAAGCCAACTAATAAACCACGAGCCATTCCGCCGCCAACATACCCGGCTACTATCACCCAGTTTGGCACAGGGGCAACTAACATCTCTTCAACATTACGTTGCCACTTTGCGCTGAAAAAAGAACTGGCTACATTTGAATATGAATTGGTGATAACACTCATCATGATAAGCCCTGGCACAATAAACGACATATAATCGAAACCACCCATTTCACCAATACGAGCACCAATAAGCGAGCCAAAAATAACAAAATATAAGCTAATAGTTATGGCTGGCGGTACAAGAGTTTGCACCCAAATGCGCAAAAACCTATGGGTTTCTTTATGTAAAATACTTTTTAAAGCAACAATATTTCGTGCTGAAGACATTATTTAGCTCCTACCGCTTGTTCTGTTGATAACTTACTATTGCTCACTAAAGTAACAAACAACTCTTCGAGTCGATTAGACTTGTTGCGCATACTTTTTACATCAACTCCTTGTTGCGAAAGTTGAATAAAGACTTGGTTAATACTTTGTGATTTTTTAACGTCGACTTCTAAGGTGTGTTCATCAATAATGCGGTAATCAAACCCGTCTAATTCGGGAGTTAAATTTAATGCATTATGATCCAATACAAAGGTTTCAATATCTAATGTCGCTAACAACGACTTCATTGTGGTATTTTCAATGATGCTGCCAGAGTCAATAATCGCAATATTTCTACACAGCATTTCGGCTTCTTCTAGATAGTGCGTCGTTAAAATAATTGTTATACCTTGTTTATTTAACTCTCGTAAAAACTCCCACATTGAGCGACGAAGTTCAATGTCAACACCAGCAGTAGGCTCGTCGAGGATTAGCATTTTAGGTTCATGCATTAACGCGCGCGCTATCATTAAGCGCCTTTTCATTCCGCCTGATAGCATTCGCGCGGCGTCATTTCGCTTATCCCATAAGTCGAGTTGTTTTAAATACTTTTCAGCTCGTTGAAATGCTAACGCACGATTAACACCGTAGTAGCCAGCTTGATTAACTAAAATGGTGATTAACGACTCAAACTGGTTAAAATTAAATTCTTGTGGCACTAAGCCTATATAACTTTTGGCTGCTTCTAGGTCTGTATCAAGATCGTGTCCAAATACTTTTACCTGCCCAGAGGTTTTATTTACCAACGAAGTTATAACACCAATAGTGGTCGACTTACCTGCACCGTTTGGACCTAATAGTGCGAAAAAGTCACCTTCATTTACTGTTAAATCAATACCTTTTAATGCTTCAAAGCCACCTTTATAGACTTTTTTTAATGCAGATATTTCAAGTGCTTTTTGCATAGTTAACCTTTTGATTTTCTGTAAATAAAATTACCAATTTCACTCTAAATTGGGGCAAGTTCTTTTTTTTCAATAAAATGTCGGTTAAATAGTAAGAAATAGTCGACCAATTACATTGTTAAAACTTTGTATACAATTTAAAGTACGTTATAAAATTTAACCTATGTTGAGATGAGATGAAAAAAATTATTCATTGGTTCGCCTATACAAGCATCGCCATTACTTTAACCGCTTGTCAAAGTACCTCGGTAAATAATACCACCCATTCAAATAAAACCACAGCAGTGCCACAATTGACTGTTGAAAAAATATATCAAGATAAAGAGTTTAAGGCTGACAGCATTGGCCGTATTCGCTGGTTAACTGATGGTTCAGGCTACACCACGATAGAAAACTCAGCAACAAAGATAAAAGATGATACGGGTAAAACAAAAAGTATTGGTAAAGACATTGTTATCTATAACCCAGAAACATTAGAGCGAAAAGTATTAATAAGCGCGGAGCAGCTTACACCAAAAGGTGAAGACAAGCCTTTAGCTATTGATGACTATATTTGGTCTGACGATAAGAAAAAGCTACTTATTTATACAAATAGTAAACGAGTATGGCGCTCTAACAGCCGAGGCGATTATTGGGTACTAACGCTTCAGAGTAATCAATTAGCACAATTAGGTAGCAACTTAGCGAAACCTAGCACGTTAATGTTCGCTAAGTTTTCGTCTGATGCAGAGAAGGTTGCTTATGTGTTCGAGAACAACATCTACGTTGAAACCCTCGCTAATAATAAAATAAAACAGCTAACACATGATGCAGGTAATGGCATTATCAACGGCTTATTTGATTGGGTTTATGAAGAAGAATTTACGATAAAAGACGGTTTTCGTTGGAGCCCTGACGATAGCAAAATAGCGTATTGGCAACTTGATACTAATGGCAGTAAAGACTTTATCATGATTAATAACACTGATGAACTTTACCCTACTATCACTAAATTTCCTTACCCTAAAGTTGGAGAAACAAATGCGCTTGCCAAAATTGGTATTGTCGACTTAACAACATCTAAAACCGTTTGGGCTCAACTACCTAATAACTCACGCGATATGTATATTCCACGTATGAACTGGAGTGGTAACAGTAAAGAGATATTAGTACAACATTTAAACCGTAAGCAAGATACAGATCATTTATACCTAACTAACGCCGACACTGGCACCGTCAGAAAAATTTATACTGAAAAAGATGAGTTTTTTCTTGATGGTATAATAGATGCTAAGTGGATTGAAAATGGCCAGTCTTTTATCTGGACAAGTGAAACAAGTGGCTGGCGTCATTTTTATAAAATATCTAGAGATGGTAAAACAAAACTAGACTTAACTCCTGGTAATTTTGATACGGTAAGTATTGAAGCTGTTGATGAAAAAAATGGTTGGTTGTACTTCATTGCTTCTCCTGAAAATGTAGCGCAACGTTATTTATATAGAAGTAAATTAGATGCAAGTGTAGTTAATCAAAAGCTCACTCCTGATGAGTTTGCTGGTTCAAATAGCTACCAAATATCTGACGATGGTCAATGGGCAATTCATTCACATTCAACGTTCGAACAACCCACTCAAATAAGGTTGATTAAAGTTGACGGTCATCAAACTAAGCACCTGATGATGGACAATAAAGCGTTGGTAGAAAAGCTCGCATTACTCAATAAAGCGACTACCGAGTTTTTTCAAGTAACAGCTCAAGACGGCCTTGTGTTGGATGGCTATATTACTCGCCCTGCTGATTTTGATCCCAGTAAAAAATACCCAATCATTTTTTATGTTTATGGTGAAGCGTGGGGACAAACCGTTCAAGACAGATGGCGTGGAAACGCTTACCTTTGGGATCAAATGTTAGCCAATCAAGGCTATATACTAGCATCAATTGATAACCGTGGTACTCGAGCACCTAAGGGCAGAGAATGGCGTAAGCAAGTTTATGGTGCGGTAGGTGTTTTATCTTCTCGCGACCAGTCTGATGCATTAAAAGCTATGGCGAAACGATGGGACTATATCGATACAGATCGAGTCGGCATTTGGGGGCACTCTGGTGGTGGTTCAATGACGTTAAATATGATGTTTCGCTACCCCGAACAATATCATGTTGGTATTTCTTTAGCTCCGGTGCCAGATCAAAAGCTATACGACACTATTTACCAAGAGCGTTACTCTGGATTATTACCTGAGTATGAAGAAGGCTACAAACAAGGATCACCAATAACCCATGCTAAAAACTTACAAGGCAAGTTGTTATTAATTCATGGTACCGGTGACGACAACGTGCATTATCAAGGAGCTGAACGCTTGATAAACGAGCTTATAAAACACAATCGTCAGTTCGATTTCATGTCGTACCCTAATCGTAGCCACGGTATTTATGAAGGTGCGGGTACAACCTTACATTTAAAAACCATGATGACAGAATATTTCAACGAGCACTTGATGAATAAGTCTCACTAAACTATAAGCTACTTTTCTATCAAAGCCTGCAATTGCCTGTCTTTCCTACACAAATCCCTCGATAAAAATCGAGGGATTTTTTTATGAACTTATTGTACAGAACGTGATCTGATCCATTTATTCAGTGATGAGGTGGATTTCTATGTTTACAACAAGTTCAGAGCAATGGGCAGAAGAAACATTTTTACATGCAAAATTGGGCGATACCCGCAGAGCTAAACGACTTGTTGTGTTAGCCTCTAATCTTTCCAACAAGTTAGGGCAATCACTCGTGCAATCATCTACGTCCACAGCCGATATTGAAGCGGCCTATCGTTTTACTCGTAATAAAGCTATTGATGCTCAAGCTATAGCTGAGGCTGGCTTTAAGGCAACAGCAGCAAAAGTTAAAGATTATGATTGCCTACTTGCTTTAGAAGACACCACATCACTTGAATTTAAACATCAAACGATTCGCGATGAAATGGGGCATACCACTTCGAATAAGCGTTCGCGTGGCATGCATGCTCATTCCGTATTGCTATTTGCCCCTGAGCAGCAGCATGTTGTTGGTCTGATTGAGCAAAAACGATGGACACGAGACGTCAGTTTGTACGGCCAAAATAATCGCCATGCCAGCCGAGCGTACGAAGACAAAGAAAGCTATAAGTGGGAGCAAGCATCAGAAGCGATGACTCCCCGTCTAGGTTCAACAATGAATAAGGTAATTTCAGTGTGTGATAGAGAGTCAGATATTATTGAATACCTGACTTATAAAACAGCGAGGCAGCAACGTTTTGTCGTGCGCTCAATGCAGAGTCGTTGCATTGAACAAAGTGAAAATAAACTTTATCAATATAGTGAGTCGTTAAAATCAGCAGGTCAACGTATTGTTTCGGTGAGGCAAAAAGGCGGACGCAAAGCGCGGGAGGCTTCTTGTCAAATACGTTATGCCAAAGTTGATGTAAAAATGCCAGCGAATAAAAAAGGCGCTTCGGTATCTCTCTATTATGTGGGTTGTCAGGAAGAAAACAATGACCAAGGATTAAGTTGGCACCTGTTAACATCTGAGCCTGTGACGTGCAAAGAGGAAGCCGAAAAAGTATTGACCTACTATGAAAAACGCTGGTTAATTGAAGAGTTCCACAAAGCGTGGAAAAGCGGCGGTACTCAAGTAGAAGATTTACGTATGCAAAGTAAAGACAATTTAGAAAAGGTGATTGTGATATTAGCGTTTATTGCCGCACGCCTTCATCAACTTCGTTACCTTGGCCTTAATAAGAAAGAAGCAGAAAAGCATAGTTGTGAAACGGTTTTAAGTCCGTTAGCGTGGAAGTTGCTATGGACAAAACGAGAAAAATCAAAACCACCGACAACGGCACCAAGCCTTTATTGGGCTTACATTAACCTTGGGAAGTTAGCGGGTTGGCACGATTCAAAACGTAATGGCCGTGTCGGGTGGGAGCGATTATGGGAAGGATGGTTTAAATTGCAAACCATCCTTGAAGGCTATGAATTAGCCCAATCTCTTGATCTGAAAATGTGATCAAGAGACAGGCAATTGCGGGCTTTTTATTATTTGAATAAAAGTTAGCGTTTTTCACTACTTCATTAGATTATTAACATTTCCCCTTAACCCTAAAGAAACTTAAGTGACTGATAAATAAATATAAATAAGATTGGCCCTAACATTGCTATATAAGGTTCAGAGATAACACAAATACTTTAGGAGTCTGCAATGAGACAAGATTTAGAAGATGAACTATTTGGCCAAGAAAAAACAACAGAAAAGTCTTGGAAACAATTTGGTATATGGAAGCGCGGCCTAGTAATGCTTTTCTTCGCTTTTATATCTGGCTTTGTCCGCTTTTTTATTAGCTTAATTGCTATTTTTCAATTTATTACTTTATTGTTTACTAACAAGCCTAATCGGCCGTTATTGAAATTAGGGCAAAGTTTAAATACTTACACTTATCAAATTAATCAGTTTTTAACGATAAATACTGAGCAATACCCTTTTCCTTTTACTGACTGGCCTGATAGTGCAATAAGTCGAATGCCACCTTCAGAGCATGTCTAATAAATTGCTGTTGGTAAGGTTGGAGAATTCAATTAATAGGGTACTGATAAAAAAGCTCACCAAGGTGAGCTTTGTTGTAATTACTTACTTAAGCGAGAGTTACTTACCTGCGCGAGAAACATAATCGCCGGTGCGAGTATCAACTTTAACCACTTCACCTATCTGTACAAATAGCGGCACTCGAACTACAGCTCCTGTCACTAAGGTTGCAGGTTTACCACCGGTACCCGCTGTATCACCCTTTAAACCTGGGTCTGTTTCAGTAATTTCTAACTCTACAAAATTAGGTGGCACCACTGAAATAGGGTTACCATCCCAAAAGGTAATGGTACAAAGATCACCTTCTTTTAACCATTTAACATTATCGCCAACTGCTTTTTCGTCAGCTGCAACTTGCTCAAAGGTCTCATTATTCATAAAATGCCAGAATTCGCCGTCGCTATATAAATAAGCTAACTCAGTATCCATTACATCAGCGCCTTCACATGAGTCACCTGATTTAAAGGTTTTCTCTAATACTTTGCCTGAAATGAGTTTGCGAATTTTTACGCGGTTAAACGCTTGGCCTTTACCCGGTTTTACGATTTCGTTATCTAAAATGTTACATGGTTCGCCATCGATCATTAATTTAAGACCGTTTTTGAACTGGTTTGTACTAAAAGTTGCCATAAAATTTCTCTTACTAATTTAATCGAGAGCTTAACTTGAATGTTGAAATGCCGCAGATAATACCTCAAATTAGCAATAATTTGCACACTTCTTGGCAAAAAGAATTAGCAAATGTAGTAACTGACCCAAAAGTACTGCTTGAAATGCTAGCAATATCACCTGATTTATATATCGAACACTTTAAAGCAAGAACGCTATTTCCGGTACGTGTGCCGCGCCCTTTTATTGCAAGAATGACAAAAGGTGACATTAATGATCCGCTACTAAAGCAAGTAATGCCACTATCAGATGAGTTTGTATTAACAGAGGGCTTCACTTCAGATCCGCTAGAAGAGCATGATACGGTAGCAGAGGGATTGTTACATAAATATAAACACCGCGTATTGATGATAGTAAAAGCAGGGTGTGCCGTTAATTGTCGCTACTGTTTCAGACGCCATTTTCCTTATCAAGACAACAGCCCCAATAAACAGCGATGGCAAGCCGCGCTTGACTATATTAAGCGCCATAAAGAAGTGACAGAAGTTATTTTTAGTGGAGGCGATCCGTTAATGGCCAATGACGAGCATTTACAGTGGCTAATTAATCAAATAGAAGCTATTGCACATGTGACTCGTTTGCGTATTCATACTCGCTTGCCGGTTGTTATACCACAACGAATTACCACCACACTTATTACTATGCTGGCCCAAACTCGTTTAAAAGCGACAATGGTGTTACATATAAACCATGCTAGTGAAATTGATCAACACTTTATCAGCGCAATAAATTTATTACGTAATTCGCGTATCCCTTTATTTTGTCAGAGTGTTTTACTAAAAGGTGTCAATGACAATGCTGACACGCTTTGCCATCTGAGTGAGCAACTTTTTGATAATGGTATACAACCTTACTATCTGCATATGTTTGACAAAGTACAAGGCGCAGCTCATTTTGAAGTACCCGAAAAAGAAGCCGTTGGAATAGTGAAAGAAATGATGGCAATATTACCCGGTTTTTTAATGCCAAAACTTGTCAGAGAAATTGCAGGTGAAACTAACAAAACGCCAATCAATTTGGCATAATATCATTAACAAAAAGTAATTAAGTATTCTTATGAGCGAAACAGTAAATAAACAACTGATCAGTAACATTTCTATTATTTTAAAAAAGTCATTAGCGGCTGATGCAACGTTAACTGACTTACGAGAAAAGAAAATGGCTGGCTTTGACGCTATTTTCAAAAAAGACGCGGGCTTTAACTCCACCGCTAATACCTTTCAACCTTATGTGCAAGAAGTTGCAGATGATTTGATGCAATGGCAAAAAACTCAAGACCAAGCGTTATTAATTGCATTAGTAAAAAAAATAGAACAGTTATTTACTGTTTTAGGTAATTTTGAACATAGTTATCAAGAACCACAGTAATAGTAACGCTATCAACAGATATAAAAACGCCGCTAATCGCGGCGTTTTTTATTAAAGAAATTCGGTAAAGGTATCTTTAAACCAACTATCGAGCATTTTTTTCTCATGCGCTAAACTTGAGCTGTTATATCGACTTGAGTTGCGCATTAAAAAGTTCATGTCTTTTAGTTTTATTTCATTTTCTGAAACCACAACTTTGTCTGCTGATAGCAATTGATATGAGAAATCAATTCTCGGATAAAATATATCTTTAACAATGCGTAATCGGTTAATACCACCTTGATTAACATCACCAGCTAAGTCTAAATCACTAACCTCAATTTTTAACATATAACCTTGCGGTAATTGCTCGGCTAACTTATTAAAATGCTGCTCTAATTGACTAAATGTTCTTTCTTTGAATTTTGTACGATGGCCGTCACCAGCGTCAACATCTCGATATTTATCAGGGTTCTGCCACACCACTTGGGCTTCGCCTGCATTAGCTTGCGGTAGAAAAGCGACAAAAACAGCCGCTAGCGTTAGCGTTGAGAATAAATTTTTCATAATTTTGCTCCAATAAAATCTTTTAACAGCTCGCTCTTTATACTAGCACTTTATAACTGAATTATAACTGAACGCTTAAATGTTATAGTGTAATAAATGTAACTGTGCGTTTAAGTTATACTAGCTTTAATAAATTTCCTCAATGCTATGCGTCTAAAGATAAAAAAGCCTGCAGGTGCCTGTCTCTTGATCACATTTTCAGATCAAGAGATTGGGCTAATTCATAGCCTTCAAGGATGGTTTGCAATTTAAACCATCCTTCCCATAATCGCTCCCACCCGACACGGCCATTACGTTTTGAATCGTGCCAACCCGCTAACTTCCCAAGGTTAATGTAAGCCCAATAAAGGCTTGGTGCCGTTGTCGGTGGTTTTGATTTTTCTCGTTTTGTCCATAGCAACTTCCACGCTAACGGACTTAAAACCGTTTCACAACTATGCTTTTCTGCTTCTTTCTTATTAAGGCCAAGGTAACGAAGTTGATGAAGGCGTGCGGCAATAAACGCTAATATCACAATCACCTTTTCTAAATTGTCTTTACTTTGCATACGTAAATCTTCTACTTGAGTACCGCCGCTTTTCCACGCTTTGTGGAACTCTTCAATTAACCAGCGTTTTTCATAGTAGGTCAATACTTTTTCGGCTTCCTCTTTGCACGTCACAGGCTCAGATGTTAACAGGTGCCAACTTAATCCTTGGTCATTGTTTTCTTCCTGACAACCCACATAATAGAGAGATACCGAAGCGCCTTTTTTATTCGCTGGCATTTTTACATCAACTTTGGCATAACGTATTTGACAAGAAGCCTCCCGCGCTTTGCGTCCGCCTTTTTGCCTCACCGAAACAATACGTTGACCTGCTGATTTTAACGACTCACTATATTGATAAAGTTTATTTTCACTTTGTTCAATGCAACGACTCTGCATTGAGCGCACGACAAAACGTTGCTGCCTCGCTGTTTTATAAGTCAGGTATTCAATAATATCTGACTCTCTATCACACACTGAAATTACCTTATTCATTGTTGAACCTAGACGGGGAGTCATCGCTTCTGATGCTTGCTCCCACTTATAGCTTTCTTTGTCTTCGTACGCTCGGCTGGCATGGCGATTATTTTGGCCGTACAAACTGACGTCTCGTGTCCATCGTTTTTGCTCAATCAGACCAACAACATGCTGCTGCTCAGGGGCAAATAGCAATACGGAATGAGCATGCATGCCACGCGAACGCTTATTCGAAGTGGTATGCCCCATTTCATCGCGAATCGTTTGATGTTTAAATTCAAGTGATGTGGTGTCTTCTAAAGCAAGTAGGCAATCATAATCTTTAACTTTTGCTGCTGTTGCCTTAAAGCCAGCCTCAGCTATAGCTTGAGCATCAATAGCTTTATTACGAGTAAAACGATAGGCCGCTTCAATATCGGCTGTGGACGTAGATGATTGCACGAGTGATTGCCCTAACTTGTTGGAAAGATTAGAGGCTAACACAACAAGTCGTTTAGCTCTGCGGGTATCGCCCAATTTTGCATGTAAAAATGTTTCTTCTGCCCATTGCTCTGAACTTGTTGTAAACATAGAAATCCACCTCATCACTGAATAAATGGATCAGATCACGTTCTGTACAATAAGTTCATAAAAAAATCCCTCGATTTTTATCGAGGGATTTGTGTAGGAAAGACAGGCAGGTGCAGGCTTTTATCTATTAAGTTTGTCTGTTAATTAAAAACTGTAATTAACGCCAGCGTAAAATGCACGCCCTAATAAAGAGTAGTTTAATGCACCCCAGTTAGTGAAAGGGTTATCTAACCAGGTTTCGTCAGTTACGTTATTCACACCAACATAAATATTCGCTGTTGGTGTTAGGTCATAGCCCACCCACAAGTTATGAACAATAGAGTCTTCTATTTCTTGATTTTCATAACGGTCAGGGTTTAAGTCATTATAACGTGGGCCACCTTGAGTGAACTTAGTTGTCCAGCGCACACTTAATTCATCTAAATTATAGGTTGCCATTACATCTGTTTTCCACTTAGGCGCACCCAATGAACCTAGAGCGTCAGACTTAAGTGGTTTACCTTCAACAAAGTCGTACTCTGTGTATGATTTTTCTAACTGGCGTGTAACACCCATAGCAAGGGTAAATGTACCAGGTAAATCGAATGATTTAGCCATATCAATGGCATAATCGGCTTCAACATCCACTCCACGACGTCGTGAGTTATCGGCATTTAAGAAGGTATCACGCACTGATAACACATCACCGTTGCTATCGCGTTCAATTTGAGCACAATATTCATTATTAATTGACTCTAAATCAACACAGTTACTTAGCACACTACTGGCACCAAAGCTTACAATCAGATCAGCTAAGTCAATATCATAATAATCGATAGACACTCTTAGGTTATCAAGATAGGTAGGCTGAAAAACAAAGCCAGCAGTTAGCGTAGTTGCGGTTTCTTCACTTAACTGGGTATTACCTGAGCTAATAATTTTACCACGCTTGCCTTTTAAATTTGAATCCCAGCCATCGGTGATCCCTAAAGATTTGCAGTTAGCTTTTCTTCGTCCGTCAGACGGTCCACCATCAATTTGATCAGAGTCACACGGGTCGGTTAAATCGCTATAGCCAATCGATAAACCAGAAAACATCTCACCAAGTTGCGGTGCTCTAACTGCACGTGAGTATGTTGTTCTAAAGCGTAAATCATCATTAATTGCCCAGTTAACACCTAGCTTTGAACTGGTAAAACTTGCTGACTCGGTTGAATATTTGGCATAACGAACAGCCCCTTCAACTTCGATGCTTTTAGCAAAGGCCGCATCTGCAACTACGGGTATTAAAAACTCACCATACACTTCTTTAATATTACGGCTTACATCATCAATTCCTGTCATTTGTGATGACAATTTACCTGATGACCAAAGCTCTGATGGGCGGTAATCTAGACTTTCGTAACGAAGTTCTGCGCCAGCACTAACTTGTATACGACCTGCAGGTAATTCATAAACATCACCTGAAATATTTGCAGCAAAACCATGCCCTTTTACGTCAGTTGTTGTTTCATGGCTTGCCATTACGTAGTCTAAAACATCTTGTGATGCCGGTTCAAAAGGACTAAAGCTTGGACAATTGCCTTGTTCTTGGCATGGACCAATTAAAGTAAAGTTGCCACTGTTAAAACGGTCGTTACGTAACGCATTGTCGCTATTAAGTTTTGCTTTAGTAAAGCCAGTTGTTACATACACATCCCAGCTCCAGTTGTCATTTATGTCACCTTCTAACGTTAAACTGGTTGAGAAATATTCACGTTCGTTTTTATGACCGCGCCCACCTGCTTCATCAAAAGTGTAAGGGAGTAGTAACCAGTTATCGCCGTATGCATTAAGTGTATCTTGAACAGAGTCTGGCACCGTAATTCCGTCAGCAGTTAACGTTTCAACCGTTGTCCAGGTATCCCAAACAAATGGCGGGTCTATTTCATCTTGTGATTTAGTTTTTGAATACATCACATCAATTGCCATTGTTACTTCATCAAAAATATAGCCAAAACGTGCATAAGCATTGGTACGATCATACGGGTTTCTTGCCATTCCCCATTCTACTGGATCAAAACCGCTACCATCAGTAGCTAACCAACCATCTACCACACTTGTGTTAGGTGTTCTAAGGCTTGCCACACCATCGTCTAATTGATACCAATCTGCCCCTCCCGTTGCTGTATTCCACACACCGAATACATTTTTATCTGCACCAAAATTAGGGTAGGTTAAGTCTGTAGCAATAATTTGATCGGGTATTCCGTCGTTTGGACCTGTATTAGCAGGGTTTGGAATAAAGCGTTTAGTATTTGCAGAGCCTGGACGGTCTTTGTAATACAAAGCTTCCTGCTCAAAATAGTCAACCGACATCGAAAAGTTACCACGCCCGTCATCAAAGTTTAGTCCGTGGGTAACTGTTAGTGAGCGACTACTAGCGCCACCAGCATCTGTACCACCAACTTGAGAACGAATCGCTGTTCCTTCAAAATCTTTTTTAAGAATAAAGTTTACTACACCCGCAACTGCGTCTGAGCCATATACCGCCGAACCACCACCTGTTAATACTTCAACACGCTCGATTAATTCCGACGGAATAATACCAATATCAGTTAACATAATATTGCTATCATTAGTGATAGAAATTGGGCGTTTACCATTAACTAGGTTTAACGTACGCGTAGGGCCTAAATCACGTAGATCTGGCGCATTAATACCTGAGTTACCAAAAGAATAATTACCGTCTGTTGCATCAAAGCCTTTACCAAACTGTGGCATTGTTGAAAGTACGTCATTCATATTTAACGCACCTGTCATTTGAATAGACTGAGCACTAATAACCGTTGTTGGGCTAGGCGCGTCAAATGTTGTTCGTGTTAAGCGCGATCCTGTTACTTCAATTTTTTCTATCTCGGTATTTTGTACTTCATTATCATTTTCTTGTGCATAAACATGCCCTGAAGATACTGCTGCACCAATAGCTAACGCTATTAAGGTTTTGCGAGATGAAGACGATTTACAATTATTTTTTATACTCATGATGTCCCCCTTAGTTATGGTATTACTGTTTATAATTTGACTATATATTTATACTATATACTTTATTGTCATATATTGTATACAATATATGACAATAAAGATCTAGCACAATTGTATAAAGTGCAAATAATGTATTGAGAAATTCACGGCTAAATAAGAGAAGTAAAATGAATAAACTATTAGTAATGTTGTTAGGTATGTTAGTGCTTGGGTGTCAATTGTCGCCCGCTAGCACTTCAATAAAAGCTGCTAACATAGAACGAGCACAGTTATTTTCTCCCGAAAACTTAAAAGGCAAAGTTCATAATTTATCTATTACGCCACACTGGATAAATAATAAGGACCATTTTTGGTTTGAACGCTATTCTTCTGAAAACGGACAAGAATTTGTTTTAGTTTCTTCAGAAAGTAAGCAGGCGCTGTTTGAACAAACCTTGCTTAAGCATGCCCTTAAGCCATTTATAGAGATAGACTGGCGCACTAAACCATTAGATCAGGTGAGTTTTGATGGAAACATGCTCTCTTTCGCTATCGAAAAAGATAAATATACCTGTGCTATCAATACCAAGCCCTACTCATGCTTACTTAATAATAGCGTTGATAAACCTGTTGCAAAGTACCTTTCACCGAATAACCAACACTATGTAAAGGTTGTAGATTATAATTTGTACTTATGTAGTGCTGAAACCAGTACTTGTAAGCAAATGACTGATGATGGCTCAGAAAGCGAGCCTTACGCTGTAAAACATCCTTACCCTGAAGCCTTATTAGCCAATTCAAATTACGAGCCACAAGACAACTTACAAGTTTATTGGTCTGACGATAGTAAGTACTTAATAAGTTATAAACTCTTTAGATCAGGCGTAAACAAATTAACACTTACAGATAGCGTGAGCGATAACGGTTTTAGTGTGAATACCGTTAGCTACTATTACCCGAAAGCTGGTGACAGTATATTACCAAACGCGCAAATTTATTTAATTGATACTGTTGCCCAGCAAGGGAAGTTACTCGATGCACCTAAAATTATGCAAACATATTATGGCGGTGCAATTTGGGGAGAGTGGCATAACAACGATTTTTATTACCATGATCGCCGTCGCGGAAATCGTGAATACCACTTAAGAAAAGTAATTGCCAAAGAAGCCCGTGTTATTTCTTTAATCAAAGAAACTGATGAAGAGTTTATCGACCCTTGGGTTCAAACCTTTAAAAATTTAACGCAATCTGAACAGGTAATTTGGAGCTCTCAACGCAGTGGTTATCAACATTTATATTTATATGATGCTAACAATGGGGCGCTAATTAATCCGATCACCAAAGGGCAATACACAGTTAGAGATATTAAAGGCGTTGATGAAGAAAAAGGTGTGCTTTATTTTGAAGCATCAGGGAAAGAAGCCAACGAAGATCCGTATGTTCGCCACCTTTATCGTATTAACCTTGATGGTTCAAATTTAAAGCTACTGACACCAGAACCGTTAGAGCACAGCGCTATTATCTCACCTAATTATAACTATATTATTGACAGTTATTCTGACCCAAGCACTCCAACGCAGTCGTGGCTTAGAGATGCAAGTACCGGAAAAAAACTACTTAAGCTAGATCAGGCTGATATTAGCGAGTTAACAGCTATTGGTTGGCAACCACCTGAACCGTTTACAGTATTAGCCGATGATGGTAAAACTCCCTTGTACGGTTTGATATATAAACCCAGTAATTTTAATGATAAAAAGTCTTATCCTATTATTGATGATACTTACACTGGTCCGCACAACTTCTTTACACCAAAGTCATTTAACACCTATACCAACCAACGCCCTGCCCTAGCAGAGCTTGGCTTTATTGTAATAAAAATGGATGGTAGAGGTACAAATAAGCGCGGTAAAGCATTTCATCGTCATAGTTATAAAAACCTTGCAGCAGGTACTGACGATCATGTTTGGGCAATACAACAACTGGCAAAAAAGCGCCCCTACTTTGACTTATCAAGAGTAGGTATATTTGGCTTTAGCGCTGGTGGCTACGACACCATGCAAGCAATGTTGCGCCATAATAATTTTTTTAAAGCAGGGGTGAGCGCATCTGGTAATCATGATTTTCGTGTTGACAAGTCTGGCTGGAATGAAATTTGGATGGGTTGGCCAGAAACAGAGCACTGGGATCAACAATCAAATTATACGAATGTAGAACGGCTAAAGGGAAAGTTACTCCTCGCCCATGGAGAGTTAGACAGTAATGTACATCCCTCAGCAACGTTACGTTTGGTTGATAAGCTAATCAAAGCAAATAAAGAATTTGATCTGCTGATTATGCCTAAGATGGGGCACGTACTGGATAACAGCCCCTATTTTGTTGAAAAACGCTGGCGCTTCTTTATTGAACATTTACAACCCTAGTCAATGAAGCTGAGCTACTTTATTTAGAGTAATACCAGTTTCATTAATTAAGTGATCTATTTTATACGCAGTGAAAACAGTCAAACACAAGGCATTTATTTTCATAACTAGTTGTTTAGGGCAATTATGTTCCGGCATTGCCCACATAAGCTACATCCTTGTAGCGATAATGATAAAATAAATAACGCAGTAGTTGACTGTTTTAGCCAGTAGAAATGATCTCATAGTTAGTGAGATTGGTATAAGCCCCTTAACAGTAGAATGTTAAGGGGTGAAATCATAAAGATGCTACTAGCGTCTCAATTTGAAGGATTATTATTAGGGCGTGTTCTGGCAGTAAATAGTAACTAGCGCTAAATTACGCTTCTTTGATAAATAAGTGTTAAATGCAATCCCTTTATTCTCTCTTTTTAGCTACAATACCCGGCAGATAAACAAGCTTCGATAATAAGCATTATAAATATACACCTCTACAGTTAACACCAATCAAGAGGTAGACTGCTCTTAATAGCCCAATATATGTATGCACATATTGAGATCAGATACGTTACATAGTAAAAATAACTTGGGATACTCAGGAACACAGTAATGTCAGAGACTAATCAAAGCACAACGCCGCAAAAGAAAAATAACACACTGCTAGAGTTGTTTTTTAATATCGTGATCCCGTCAATTATTTTAATGAAACTATCGAGCCCTGAATACTTAGGCACAGTAACTGGGTTAATTGTTGCTTTAGCGTTTCCTGTTAGTTATGCCATTCATGACTTTATTAAAACGCGATCATTAAACTTTATTTCATTATTGGGTTTTTTAAGTACATTATTAACCGGCGGCATTGCCCTGTTTGAGCTTAGTGTCGAATGGTTAGCGATTAAAGAAGCCGCAATACCAGCGGTAATAGGCACTGTTGTATTAGCCTCTGGTTTTTTTGGTAAGCCGTTATTAGCAAAACTATTATTAAACCCCTATATATTTAAATTAGAGTTAATTTACGAAACGTTAGCGCAAAATGGCAATACAGAGCAATTTAAACGAAAAATCAATAATGCCAACCTCATTTTGGCGAGCACGTTTGGCTTTTCGTCCACCATGAATTACATTTTAGCTAAATGGATAGTTACTAGCCCAACAGGTACTGTTGAATTTAATGAGCAACTGGGCGAAATGACTTTGTTAAGTTACCCTGTAATTGCGATCCCTTCATTAATAATGATGTTTGGTATTTTATTTTACGTGATTAAAGTAATTGCAAAATTAACAGGATTAACGTTTGAAGAAATGTTAAATGCCAGTTAATACCCGACCCGATTAAAAATAGTGTTCAATAAAAAACTTTAGCTCCCCCAAGTTTTGACTTTAATGGCAGCTGCTTTTGTCTTTTGTGGTGTATTCAATGGGCAAGTTATTTGCCATTATTAAATTGTTTTAGCTTTTTAAGTAGATAAAGTGGTAAGTTATGATTTTTAATCATTTATTACCCAAAACTTATGACCTTAGAAAATACACAGCAAGCGCCCAAAGATAGTTGGTTTAACCGCTTTTTAGCATCGGTAGAATACTTAGGCAATTTACTCCCGCACCCCATCACATTATTTGCCTTATTTTGTTTGTTCATCATCGTCTTTAGTGGCATTGCTGATTGGTTTGGCTTAAGTGCGATAGACCCAAGACCCCTTGGCTCGGCAGGAAGAGATCCTGATGGCGTGATAGAAGTGGTTAGTTTATTAAGCGCTGAAGGTTTGCAAAAAATCGTCACTGGATTAGTCACTAACTTTACTAATTTCGCCCCGCTAGGAACTGTGTTAGTTGCTTTGCTTGGTGTAAGCGTTGCTGAGCATTCAGGGCTTTTATCGTCAGCACTTCGCGGCATGGTAATGGGTGCGTCAAAACGTTTCGTTACTTTTATGATAGTGTTGGCCGCTATTTTATCTAATACCGCTTCAGAGCTTGGCTATGTGGTGTTGATCCCGCTTGCTGCAATGATATTTCACAGCTTAGGTCGTCATCCACTCGCTGGCTTAGCGGCTGCTTTTGCAGGGGTTTCAGGTGGCTATAGTGCGAACTTACTGTTAGGCACTATTGATCCTCTTTTAGCGGGTATAACAACCCCTGCAGCCCAAATTATCGATCCTAATTACCAAGTAGGGTCAGAGGCTAACTGGTATTTTATGATGATATCTACGCTTTTAATTGCATTTTTAGGTACTTTTATTACTGAAAAAGTTGTTGAACCGAGATTAGGCAAATACAACGAAGATGAGGCAAGCGAGGTACTAAATTCTAACATTGAGCATTTATCAGCTCTTGAGCGTAAAGGATTAACTTACGCAGGACTGACTTTTCTATTCTTAGTTATTTTATTGGCGTTTACTATTATTCCTGAGAACGGTATTTTGAGAAACACTGAAACAGGCTTAGTTAAAGGCTCTCCATTTTTAAAGGGAATTGTTGCCTTTATATTTGTTACCTTTGCTATCCCTGGCTTTGTCTACGGTAAAATCGTGGGCACCATGAAGAATGATCGTGATGTAATTAATGCCATGAGTAAAAGTATGAGCTCGTTGAGCATGTACATTGTTTTGGTGTTTTTTGCGGCTCAATTTGTCGCATTTTTTAATTGGACAAACTTAGGTACTATTTTAGCAATAAACGGTGCTGAACTCTTACAAGCGTTAAGCATGACAGGACCAGAAGTGTTTGTATTATTTATTTTAATGTGTGCGATAATTAACCTCACACTTGGCTCTTCTTCAGCACAATGGGCTGCAACCGCACCAATATTTGTTCCTATGCTAATGCTAATTGGGTACGCACCTGAAACTATACAAGCCGCTT
Organism: Thalassotalea piscium; assembly: GCF_030295935.1. Taxonomy (NCBI): domain Bacteria; kingdom Pseudomonadati; phylum Pseudomonadota; class Gammaproteobacteria; order Alteromonadales; family Colwelliaceae; genus Thalassotalea; species Thalassotalea piscium. Next base: position 415,985 of record NZ_AP027362.1, on the reverse strand, counting down.
ATCGTATTGGCGACTCTGTCACCAACTTAATAACACCAATGATGAGTTATTTTGGCTTGATACTAGCAGTTGCCACTAAGTATAAAAAAGACATGGGGATCGGTACATTAATCGCAACTATGTTGCCTTACAGCATCACATTTTTAATTGGTTGGATAGCACTATTTTATCTTTGGGTATTTGCGTTCGGATTACCCGTTGGGCCTGAATCACCTATCTATTATCAACCTTGATTGCAGGGTATTTGTATAATACATAGGTTTAAGGCAGATAAATTATTTATCTGCCAGCACCGACTTAAGGTGATGTTTTACTATTGCTTGCTTTAACTTCTGACTGAACGAGCTGCTGAAGTTGTTTATAACCAAAATGAACTAGAGGCTTTCCATTAACAAAAAATCCGGGGGTTTTGTTCACATTAAGGTGTTTGGCATCCGACATGTCGAGTTTAACCCGTCGTAACACCTCTGCGCTCTGGATATCTGCTCTTAATTTTTCCATATCTAGACCTAAGCCACCCAGTTGATTCCAAAATTTTTCTGGTCTAGATACATGATGATCTATCCACAAATCTCTAGTTTCATAGGCACGCTCTAACGTTTCCCAAAAAAGATTCTGCAAGCGCGAGGCTTCTAAAATGGCAACGATCACATCTGAATTTTGGTGTAAAGGTAAATAACGCAACACCAAATTCACTTGACCAGGGTTGTCTTTCATTAACTGCTTTACAAAAGGATAAAACGCACTACATGTTCCACAGGCTGGATCAAAAAATTCAACAATAGTTACCTTCGCACCTGGTGGGCCCATCATTGGAGAGTGATCACGCTGTATATAGTCACTATTTATTTGCGAAACACTGCTAAGCTCATTATTTTTCTGATTGTTATAAATGGTCGCTGCCACGATAAAAAGTACAATAAAGGAAATTAAAGTAACAGCAATTATCATATTCTTTTTCATTGATAAAACCTTCTGCGGTAGATAATTAAAAGCACAATTATGGCACTGTAGGCAAAAATTGATAGCATTGGAATAGTGATAAAACCCATAAGTTCCAAATTGATTTTTGCACAAGACAACTCTTCACTGCATGGCTGTAGCGATTCTGGAATAATCCCCTGATAAACAAGATAGTGATAAATAGCAAACCCCAAGCCAATAACAGCCAACGGGAGCGTATAACGAACCACTGAAAGGTCTAGTTTATTGTCTTGCGGGAACATCCCTACCAAGAACAACACCGCCAGCGGGTAAATAAAAACGCGTTGCCACCAGCACAAGACACAGGGTTTTAACCCCATAATCTCACTCAAAAACAAGCTACCAAATAAAGCAGCCATCGCAATTAGCCAGCAGATAAAAATTAATCCCCAGCCCTGCTGTCCCTTAGTTTTTAATTTATCTTCAGTAACGTTTTTAATAATATTTCTCTTAGGTATATAAAACTGGCTGACATTTTCAAAGGCTATCATAACAGCTTATCTTATTTAACACTGTCTACGAAAAGCAAATGCAACAACACGCTATTGATTTATTATACCAGTTTCATTAAATAAGCGATCTATTTTATACGCAGTGAAAACAGTCAAATACAAGGAATTTATTTTCATAACTAGTTGTTCTAATTATAAAATAAATAACTCAGTAGTTGTTTGTTTTAACCAGTAGAAATGATCACATAATTAGTGAGATTGGTATTATATCTTCTGTTGATCAAAATAAAGCACTACATAATTACTTTACTCTAATATATTCTGAAAATAGAACAAAAAACCTGCCGAAGCAGGTTTTTATCTTTTAAGGGTTAAGTAGCTAATGCTATTTAGGCGCAGAGAAAATTGTTTAATTCAAGGCGCTTTATTTACGACATTTAGTGTTTCTTAAACGAGTAATAAAGCAACGATGAAGTAGGCAATTTAATCAAGCATAAATTACATCATGCCGCCCATTCCGCCCATACCACCCATGCCGCCCATATCAGGCATTGCTGGGCCAGCGTCTTTAACAGGTGCATCTGTGATCATCGCTTCAGTTGTTAGCATTAAGCCGGCTACTGATGCTGCAAATTGTAATGCTGAACGCGTTACTTTTGTTGGATCAAGAATACCCATTTCAAGCATATCGCCGTAAGTAGAGTTACTTGCGTTATAACCGTAGTTACCTGTACCGCCAGTACGTACTTGGTTTAACACTACTGAAGCTTCATCGCCTGAGTTAGTCGCAATTTGGCGTAATGGCGCAGACATTGCGCGAATAGCAACTTTAATTCCGTGTGTTTGGTCTTCGTTGATACCTTCAAGGTCTTTAATTGCGTCTGCAGCTCTTACTAATGCAACACCACCACCAGCAACTACACCTTCTTCAACTGCCGCGCGTGTTGCATGTAATGCATCTTCAACACGGGCTTTCTTCTCTTTCATTTCCACTTCTGTTGCTGCACCAATTTTAATTACAGCAACACCGCCAGCAAGTTTAGCTAAACGCTCTTGCAGCTTTTCTTTATCGTAGTCTGAAGATGACTCTTCAATTTGACCGCGAATTTGAGCAACACGTGCTTGAATGTCTGCTTCTTCACCAATACCGTCGATAATAGTGGTGTTGTCTTTTGAAATTACAACACGCTTGGCTTGGCCTAAATCTTCTAAAGTTGCTTTTTCAAGCTCCATACCTATTTCTTCAGAAATAACAGTTGCCGCTGTTAGTGTAGCAATATCTTGCAACATAGCTTTACGACGATCACCAAAACCAGGCGCTTTAACAGCTGCTACTTTAACAATACCGCGCATGTTGTTTACAACTAATGTTGCTAAGGCTTCGCCTTCAACGTCTTCAGCAATAATTAATAGTGGTTTACCTGCTTTTGCAACACCTTCAAGGGTAGAAAGCAACTCACGAATGTTAGATATTTTTTTATCAACTAACAAAATATAAGGATTTTCTAATTCAACTGAACCACTTTCTTGGTTGTTGATGAAGTATGGAGATAGGTAGCCACGATCAAACTGCATACCTTCAACCACATCTAATTCGTCAGTTAATGCTTGACCTTCTTCAACGGTAATTACACCTTCAGTACCTACTTTTTCCATAGCAGTTGCAATGATTTTTCCAACGGTTTCATCCGAGTTAGCAGAAATTGTACCTACTTGCTCAATAGCTTTGTTATCTGTGCACTGTTGAGAAGATGCTTTAAGCGCTTCAACGGCAGCGATAACCGCTTTGTCGATACCACGTTTCAAGTCCATTGGGTTCATACCCGCCGCAATTGATTTCAAGCCTTCGTTAACAATTGCTTGTGCTAATACAGTTGCTGTAGTTGTACCGTCACCAGCTTCGTCATTGGCTTTAGACGCTACTTCTTTAACCATTTGTGCGCCCATGTTTTCGAATTTATCTTCCAATTCAATTTCTTTAGCTACTGATACACCGTCTTTAGTAATTGATGGACCACCAAATGATTTATCTAATACTACATGGCGACCTTTTGGTCCCAATGTTACTTTAACTGCGTCTGCAAGAATATTAACGCCTTTAAGCATTTTTACGCGTGCGTCGTTACCAAATAAAATATCTTTTGCTGCCATTTTCTTTTCCTTTAATCTTGTATATTGTCAGCAGAGTTAACATTAACTCTGCGCTAATAAATTGGGATAATATCTGAAGGTATTAGCGGTTATTCAACTACTGCTAAAATATCGCCTTCAGACAATATTAATACGTCTTCACCATCAATTTTTTCTGTTTTAACGCCGTAACCTTCATTGAAGATTACTTGATCGCCAATTTTAACGTCTAATGCTCTAACATCACCGTTTTCTAAAATACGACCGTTGCCAACAGCAATAACTTCACCGCGAGTTGACTTCTCAGCGGCACTTCCCGTTAGGACGATACCACCAGCAGATTTAGATTCTACTTCTTTACGTTTAACAATTACGCGATCGTGTAATGGACGAATGCTCATTTATTTTCTCCTGAGACTATATTTAATAGGGTTAATTTTCTATGTTTCAAAGATGGGGATTATTTATTGCTTCACAAGCCCTTTTTAAAATTTTTTTACTCTTTACGTTCATATTCACCATCAAGCGTTTTACCCTGATGATGATCTATATTTTGTTCAAAAGGATGATTTACCGACGACTGATGAAAGTGTGCAGAGCCTGAAGCAACGCCATTTACTACAATATGTTTTTGCACTGTCTTAATAATCCCTTTACGAGTCGCTGGAAGTAACAGCACTAAACCAAAAATATCAGTAACAAAGCCTGGCGTTACTAACACGATACCAGCAATTAAAAGTAACATGCCTTCTACTATTTCATCTGATGGCATTTGCCCTTTCGCCATTTTTTCTTGTACTGATTGTAAGGTGGCTACACCTTGCTGTTTTACATATTTAGCACCGACCCATGCGGTTAAAATAACAATACCTATGGTAGGCCATAAGCCCAGCCAAGAGCCAACTTGCATTAAGACTGTAATTTCAATAATAGGGATAATAATAAATAAGAGAAATAACACTCTAAACATAAATAAGACTCGTAAATTTTATATGAAATATATATGGGGGGTTATCGGTCTATTTCAAGTAGGTACGATTAATCGCTAGATCATTAGTGAATCTAAGTTTACTAATATGCGCTAATTAACGTATTCTACAGTTATCTATCTGTGAGTTAGTAAACGTTAAGGTAATTAAGATAATGTTTCAGCTGATATTGTGTACCTGCCCAAACGAACAAGTCGCAAAAGAAATCGCCACTTGTTTAGTTGAAGAAAAATTAGCCGCATGCGTAACATTGTTACCCAACGTAACGTCTGTGTATCGCTGGCAAGAAAAAGTCGAATGTCAAAATGAAGTGCAATTAATCATAAAAACCAAAAAAGATAAATTTAATCAATTATCTGATCGCATTAATGTGTTGCACCCGTATGATGTACCTGAGATTGTTGCTGTAAATGTTCATCAAGGCAACTTACAGTATTTAAACTGGATTAGTGAGTCGTTAAAATAACCCATGAATAAACTATTTTTTTTCTGTATTAGTATACTGCTAAGTACATTAATATCTTTGCCAGCAAGCGCGCAGAAGTCTATTTTCGATACTTCTTCATCTACATTATTTTCAAACGAAAGTGAATTTCTCAAGCCAGAGCAAGCATTTCAATTTAGCTTCTATCAGCAAGGCAAAGCACTCACTATTAGTTTTGAAATTGCCGAGGGTTATTATCTTTATAAAAATAAATTTAAATTTACTGCTGACAATACCGAGTTTTCTGCCCCACTATTACCACAAGGAATAGAGCATGAAGATGAGTTTTTTGGTGTTCAAGAAATTTATACACAAGATATTGATCTATCCATAGATTTAACCCATGTAGGAGATAATGCAAGTATTTCGGTGAGGTACCAAGGCTGTGCTATGAAAGGTCTTTGCTTTCCACCTGAAATACAAACCATTAATTTATCGTCTATTAATTCTAGCGATACTAATAAAGCGGTGTTGAGTGCATTAGGCACCGGTAACTCTAAAAACGACTCAACAAAACGCGACTTCAGTGATCAAAGCAGTGGTGCAGAATTAAACAATTCAACAAGTGGAAGCGAGCAATACCAACTTGTTAATATGCTCCAAGGTGATAATTTAACATTCACACTGATCGCATTTTTTGTGGGCGGACTTCTTCTTGCTTTCACGCCTTGTGTTTTTCCAATGTACCCTATTTTAACCGGCATTATCGTTGGCCAAGGTGATAAGCTTTCAAATAAAAAAGCATTTAAATTATCCTTTATATATGTTCAAGGTATGGCGATAACCTATACCGCATTGGGTATTGTGGTGGCACTTGCTGGAGCGCAGTTTCAAGCAATGTTCCAACACCCCGCTGTTTTAATTACACTAAGTGTCGTTTTTATTTTATTAGCGCTTTCAATGTTTGGTGCCTACAACCTTGCTCTGCCTAGCAGTTGGCAAAACAAGTTAAACAACCTGAGTAACAAGCAAAAAGGTGGGTCATCATTCGGTGTTTTTGTAATGGGTGTTATCTCTGGTTTGGTGGCCTCACCTTGTACTACAGCGCCATTAACAGGTGCATTGCTTTATATTTCCCAGTCAGGTGATGTTGTATTAGGAGCATCGGCGCTTTACGCGTTAAGTTTAGGGATGGGCTTGCCTTTACTGATACTAGGAAGCTCTGGTGGTAAATTACTACCTAAAGCAGGAAATTGGATGACAATCATTAAAAATATTTTTGGTTTGTTGCTGCTTGCTGTTCCTATTTTCTTATTAGAGCGTTTGCTAAATAACGACATAGTACAATTACTTTGGGCAGCATTATTAATCGTTTCAGGGGTGTACTTCTATATCGCAAACCATAAAAGTAAAATTAATATTGCGTTCTTCATTCGTAGCCTAGTTATATTTACTCTACTTTTTTATGGTGTAAATAAAGCGATTAACGTAATTAACCCTGGTACTAATTCTGAGCAATCAAATGTAAGTCATAACAGCTTTATCGATGTGACAAATTTAGGGGAGCTTAATTCCGCTATTGCTAATGCGAGTTCAGATGGAAAAACCGTAATGGTAGATCTTTATGCCGATTGGTGTGTTGCTTGTAAGGAGTTTGAAGAATATACCTTTCCTGACCTAGCTGTACAAAATGCTTTGAACAATACTGTACTTTTACGCATTGACTTAACTGATACAGGTAGCCCGGAAAGCAAAGCGTTAATGAAACATTTTAATGTGTTTGGTTTGCCCTCTATTTTATTTTTTGATTTACAAGGTCAGGAGCTCATTAGAGAGAGAGTAACAGGCTTTATGGAAGCTAAAAACTTTGCTGATCATATCAATAAAATCTTTAACGCAAGTTAGCCGCAATAAAGATAAATCAGAGGAGTTAAGTGTTACGTTAACTCCTCTTTCTTCAACTGAATTAATTCCAATTAACACTTCAATAAACGGTTAAATTGGTTTTCAAAGCACTTCTACCAATTGAAATAACTTGATTAGAGCTAACGCTACTCGCCAACTGCGTCCAAACTACAACACTTTAATATCCTATGCTTAGTCAAGATAGCCAAAAGGTTCGCATGAATATTAATGGTGCGCTTTTGTCTTCCAGTGTCCTTCATCAATATGACTATCAAGAAATGCAAACAGCTCTACCTCGGGCACTGGTTTTGCGAAGTAATACCCTTGTATTATGTCACATTCATTCTCTGTTAAACTTCTCAGCTGCGCACTACTTTCCACGCCCTCTGCTACCACTAAAAGCCCTAAATTTTTAACCATAGCGATAGTCGACATAATTATTTGGTAATCAGCGTGGTTCTCTAACATACCAAAGACAAAGCTCTTATCAATTTTAATTACATCAACCGGCATCCGCTTTAAATAAGCTAAAGAAGAGTAACCTGTTCCAAAGTCATCAATAGCAAAAGTAAACCCTAGGGCTTTAAGGTTATTCATCGTATCTATTGCTTTTTCAATGTCTGTTACTAACGTTTGTTCAGTGAGCTCTAATTCAAAACTGTTGGCTGGCAAGACAAACTCTGCAAGTAATGTTGAAAGGTATTGCGGTAAATTTATATCGCTAAATTGACCCGCCGAAAGGTTAATTGCAATACGTACATCTTTGTAGCCTTTATTTCTAAGCTCTTTACTCAATTCAAAGCAGCGGCGAATTACCCAATAGCCTAATTCGATCATATGCTCTGACTTCTCTATAATAGGAATAAAATCATCTGGCGAAACCATTCCTCGCTCAGGGTGATGCCAACGCAAAAGAGCCTCAAGTCCGTAAAGTTTTTTGTCTTGCGCCGATAACTGTGGTTGTAGGCTCAGACTAAATTGATTTTTTGCCAATGCTTGTCTCACTTCACTTTCAAGCATTACACGTTGAGCAACCCTTTGGTACATATCATCATGATACACATGGTACTGAGCACCGCCAGCATCCTTAGCTTCATACATTGCAATATCAGAATGACTAATTAACTGCTCAGGCTTAATTGTTTCGTCTTTAGAGTAAGCAATGCCAATACTGGTAGATACATAAAAAATACTACTACCGACTTTAATTGGCGCTTTAAAACGCTCTAGTATTTCTTCTGCAACGGCAATAGCGTCGTCAACATCTTCAATATGCCCTAAAATTACAACAAATTCGTCGCCTCCAAAGCGACAAGCAACATCAATATTACGAATACTTAACCTAACTCTGTTTGCCGCTTCAATTAATAACTTATCTCCCTCACCATGGCCATGGCTATCATTAACTTTTTTAAAGTCATCAAGATCAAGAAAAAGTACGGCAACACCTCTTTGGTATCGGGCAATATTTGCAACAACTTTTCTCAATTGATAATTGAGCATGTTGCGATTGGGTAAGCCTGTTAAGATATCGTACATAGCGATATTTTCTAGCTCTTTAGTTTTTTGCTCAACTTCGATATTCAGCTGCTCTAGCTCAAAACTAAGCTCTGTAGCAGCAGTAGCTACTACATCAAGTTCATCAGCAAAAATACGCGGATGCTTCAGTTTTATCCCTCGAAACTGCTCAAACTGTTTCGAGGCTAATAAAGGCAGAGCACTTGAAAGCGTTAAAATACGGTTAGTAAATGGACTGGCAACGAAATAAACAAAAAAAGCTAACGAAATAAAAATAATTAAAGAGGAAAGTAGAAACTGAAGGCGGTACTCGGTATAACCTTCTTTCAATTGAGTTACATCATCTATCAACGCTATAAAATACTGCTGTTCACCTCCAACATATAGCGGCATTAAGTTAATTAAATAACTCTTCTCGTTACTGTCTAACTGAACACCTTCATACTTTACTTTATCAACTGATGTAATACTGCTTTGTTGGTGCATATTAAAAAGTGTTTCTAGTAATTGCGTATCTGAAGCGGTCACTTTATTCACTTGATTCATTGTGGCAGCAATATCATTAGGAAAGTTTACAACGGCAACTTCACTTTTAATCGCTTGGTTAATTGCATAAATAATATCAACCAAAGATACAGTCATGGCCAAATAAGCAACTTCTCCGTCATAATTTAAAATGGGCAATACAATAATTTGTTCGCACATTTGTTGACAGTAAATTTGGTAAACAGGTTTCTCATCTACCATAGCTATTGCGATACTGTCGGCGACATAATCAGGTAGCTCATTGCTTTTAAAGAGTAACGTTTGTTTTGAGGACGCTAGCCAAGTATTTTTAACATTTAAGTTAAATTGCATCGCATCATATTGCGCTGCTAAGCTATTTGAAAGCTTACTAAAGCCCTGCTCTTCTTTTATATTAACTAAATCGACAAAAGCCTCTTGCCATAACCGAAATTTCTCTCGCGAAATATCACTATGAATTTTAAATTGCGCTAAGCCTTGTTTTAATGTTTCAGTTTGATATTGCTTAAATTCTTGATTTAGTCGTGACAGGGACATTACTGAAATACCTGCACTCAATAACATTAATGCAGTTATTACTAAAATTAAAAGCTTGGTTGGAACACTAACAAACATTTTCTTCATGATTAAAACCAATAGGTCATTTGCAAGGTCGATATTTGCCAGTATTCATTCATATTAACAGTAGGATCAGGAATAACAACCGGTGTTAATCTTGCTGTTCCCTTAATCCAATGTTGCTCTAGTTGCAGCTTAATGTTAGTGCTTATGTCGACGCTCAACCCAATGGTAAAGTCTCGCTGATAACCAAAGTAATGAGGGATAACTCCCTGGCTTGATGCCTCGAGCTTACTACCATTTTTATCATCTTTGTTTGCCCAATAATGCTCGTATCGAGTCAAAAGTTGTAGTTTATCGCTTAATCGATACTGACTTTGTACATAACCACCCTGTCCTTTCGATGACCGATTAAAGCCATTAAATAACAAGTTGGATATTGCTATTTTTTCTTGTAGAAGCTCAACACTTACTGTCCATAATTCACCTTGGTACTCTGCATTTGCATAATAACGGGTTAATGCTAAGTTACCATCAAGAAAAGCGTCATTTTCACCCGCACTATAACTAAAGTCAGCATTTGTAGTTGCAATGCCAAAGCGCCAATTAGAATGGCCCGGCCTAAAATAAATGCTCCCTTGAAAATCAGTGTCGTGGTTCAAATCTCCATCAGAAAAACGCCCCATAATAATGCGTGTTTGCTCTTTTGATGTAGGGGACTTGCCACTGCTAATATTAAAATCTAAATCACCTAATAATTCACTGCTATAAGTGCTTTTAATTGCAATACCATCTCCCCCAACTGACATGTCGCGAGTAGCGTCAAAGTAAACAGATTGTGGCAGTACAATACTAGGACGAGTCATCGGAACGTCGCGCGTGCTTGAATACAGCCAATGAAAGTTTTTAAAACGACCTAAATAAACATTAGTACTCCAGTTTTCATTACTGAATAAATCCCAATCAAGTAATAAGTAATCAATTCGTACTCCTTTATTAAATCGATTCCCTCCATTTAAATAGGCTGCTTGCCCTGCCACACGAAAGCTATCACTTAATTGATAAGAAGCATTTATACCTACCTCTGTTAACTCTGAAGACATTGTATTGTCGTCATTAACAAAATCTGAGCCATCAACAGCCATCAAGCCCTGAGAAATAAAGCCGTGAATGTTCAGATCTGTGCTCTCAAATACATTAGCTGCAGCAAAGCCACTACTGAGAATAGCTGCAGCAGCTAAACAAATATGAAGAAGGTATCGCTTCATCTTATTAATTATTAATAGTGATAACATTTATCTCTTCTTCCTTAATTATACTTTCAATATAGCCTATAGCACCTGGTGTGCGTTTAACTGCTAATAATAATTCCGTTGATGTTTCAACAACTGTTGGTGCAACGCCTAACCCTGAAAACGTTAACTTATTCCAAATTCGATCTAATTGATAAGGAAATACTTTCAACGATTCTTTGCAAAAATTCTGATGAGTTATCGATTTAGAAGGTAGAACAAATACAACAATTGGCACACCGTTAGACCACTTAACCTGACGCATAGAATAAATTCTGCGTAACTGAGACGTGGTTAAACTTGCCACGTTAACTGAAGGATGAGCGATAACTTCCACTGCCTGAAGACTTAACGACAAAGTACTCAAATAAATGAAAGCAACAATAAAAATAAAACGAATGATAACGATTTCCTTATCAGTGCTGTGAAATTGATATAGCTTACTTGACACAGGTTACTGTGGCTAACCAATAATATCTATTAAAATTCAGTTAGATAAAAAGTTATATTATTAAATACAGTCTAGCAAATGGTTCGAGAATGGCCAATTTTTTAACATAAATCTTATAAAATCTTTCACTTCAGCCCTGCCTTAACAGATTAGACCACTATTTTGCTGCTAATTTCTGTGAAAAGACTATAATAAGTATAGATAATGATGATTTACATTTTTTTTGCTCTCTTGGTTTTCAATAGTATATTTTTATGTAATGATTATGACAATAGTGGATTTTAAGAGCTTTTTTGGCGAATATGACAACTAAATCGAAGGTTTTATTACTAAATGGTCCTAATTTAAACATGCTCGGCAAACGTGAGCCTAGTGTTTATGGTGCTCAGACGCTTGATGCTATTGTTAAGGACCTAACAGTGAAGGCAAAAGATATAGAGTTGTTGCTAACACACAGTCAATCAAATTCAGAGTCGTGTTTAATCGAGTTAATACATCAATCAATCGAATGTATCGACTTTATTATCATTAACCCTGCAGCTTATACCCACACCAGTGTTGCATTAAGAGATGCTCTACTTTCAGTAAATATTCCATTTATTGAAGTCCACTTATCTAATGTACATGCTAGGGAGCCGTTTAGGCATCACTCTTACTTATCAGATATTGCCGTTGGCGTTATCTGCGGTTTAGGGGCCAAGGGTTATGAATTCGCACTTTTAGCCGCTAAACAATACTTAACTGAACAACACAAATAATGATTGGTTGTAAACGTATGCTTGTCCGCATAACAACAAATCAAAAATTTAACACAATCAAAGGTGTATTATGGATATTCGAAAAATAAAAAAACTAATTGAGCTTGTAGAAGAGTCTGGCATTAATGAGTTAGAAATTTCAGAAGGTGAAGAATCAGTACGTATCAGTCGTGGTGGCTCAATGGTTTCGGCTCCGATGATGCAGCAATATGCCCAAGCTCCGGCGCCAGCAGTAGCAGCTCCAGCAGCGGCACCAGTAGAAGCTGCTCCAGCAGCTATAACAGGTCATATTGTGCGCTCTCCTATGGTTGGAACTTATTATTCAGCAGGCTCACCAGATTCTCCAGCGTTTGTAGAAGTAGGTCAGCACGTTCATGTTGGTGACACGCTTTGTATCGTTGAAGCAATGAAGATGATGAACCAAATAGAAGCAGACAAATCAGGTGTGATCAAAGAAATTCTAGCTGATAACGAAGATGCTATTGAGTTCGACCAACCGCTATTCATCATTGAATAAGCCCAACAAATAAAGGGTCATTCTATGTTAGATAAAGTTGTTATCGCCAACCGAGGCGAAATTGCACTAAGAATACTTCGTGCATGTAAAGAATTAGGAATTAAAACGGTAGCCGTTCACTCCACTGCAGACAGAACGTTAAAACATGTATTATTAGCCGATGAAACAATTTGTATAGGTAAACCTTCTGCTACTGACAGTTACCTTAATATTCCTATGATAATTACTGCGGCTGAAGTCACTAATGCTGTCGCCATTCATCCTGGATATGGTTTTCTAGCTGAAAATGCTGACTTTGCTGAGCAGGTAGAAAAGTCAGGCTTTACTTTTATTGGTCCAAAAGCTGAAAGTATCCGATTAATGGGAGATAAAGTGTCTGCCATCAAGGCAATGAAGGCAGCAGGTGTACCTTGCGTACCGGGTTCAGACGGACCTTTAACTAATGATGAGTCGCTAAACCTCGCTCATGCTAAACGTATCGGTTACCCAGTAATTATTAAAGCATCAGGTGGTGGTGGTGGTCGTGGTATGCGTGTAGTGCGTGAAGAGTCTGAACTCATCAATGCAATTCAGCTTACCAAAAGCGAAGCACGCGTTACCTTTAATAATGATATGGTTTACATGGAAAAGTTTCTTGAAAACCCACGTCATGTTGAAATTCAAATAATGGCTGACGGACAGGGTGGCGCAATTCACTTAGGTGAGCGTGACTGTTCAATGCAACGTCGTCATCAGAAGGTAGTTGAAGAAGCGCCAGCCCCTGGAATAACACCAGCAATGCGTGCCCAAATTGGCGAGCGTTGTTGTCGTGCATGTATAGAAATTGGTTATCGTGGTGCAGGAACTTTCGAATTTTTATATGAAAATGGTGAGTTCTACTTTATTGAAATGAATACTCGTATTCAAGTAGAGCACCCTGTAACAGAAATGGTCACCGGCGTTGATCTAATTAAAGAGCAACTACGCATCGCTGCTGGACAACCATTGTCTTATACTCAAGAAGATATAAAAATTTCAGGTCATGCAATAGAATGCCGCATTAATGCTGAGGATCCACGCACGTTTGTACCTTCGCCAGGTGTAATTACACGCTTTCATCCGCCAGGTGGTATGGGAGTTCGTTGGGATTCTCATATTTATGCTGATTATGCTGTACCACCACATTATGATTCTATGATTGGTAAATTGATTACCTACGGCGATAATCGTGATGTTGCGATTGCCCGTATGCGTAACGCGTTGAATGAGTTAGTTATCGACGGTATTAAAACAAATATTGCTTTGCATAAAGACATTCTTAATGATCAAGGCTTTATTAATGGCGGAGCAAACATCCATTACTTAGAGAAGAAGCTTGCTGAAGCGGAATAGTTTAGGCTAGCCGACAAAGTTGATTAAAGCTCTGCACACGCAGAGCTTTTTTATTTATAATAGCTATGCACTACGTATACAGAAATAACCAAATAGAAGGTGAGAATTAAAAGTTATATGCCAGATTTACTAGAAAAACCAGAGCCTCCTACAGACGGTGAATGTTGTGACAGCGCATGTACCCCGTGTGTATGGGATACATACTACGCGGCAAGAAAAGCTTGGCGTTTACAACAGGCTGAGCTAAAAGAACAACAAGAAAAGCAAAGTAATAATGAATAAGCAAAATGCTAGCCTGGTTTAAACGCCAAATCATATTTATGCTAATTAAATAAGCTCAATAACTTTTGCCACAAGCTTGTTTATTCCCTGCGCAGCTTCACTAATATTAGTCGCCAACATAAAAGCGGGTGTAGTTACAAGTTTCGCTTGTTGATCCACAACAATACCATCCACTGGACAATTTTGATGGCTAAGTCCTAAGGCAGTTAACGCACTTGCAACGCCCACATCTGTACCTATAGTACCTTGAATGTTCTTGCCATAAATAAATGGCAGCATCGCTGGTGCAATACACATATAACCTGCTGGTTTACTTGCTTTAGCAAAAGATTTAGCTGCATTTAAAATTAATGGATTTACCGTGCATTGATCACCATTGATAGCAAAGTCGCATAAGTTTTTTGCTGCGCCAAATCCACCAGGAAAAATAATCGCATCAAACTCACTTTCAACAAGCACTTCTATATTTTCAACATCACCTCGTGCTATTCGAGCCGACTCAACCAAAACATTTCGCGTTTCACCGTCACTTACTTCACCCGTTAAGTGATTAATAACGTGATGTTGCTCAATGTTAGGCGCAAAACAGCGATACTTTGCTCCTGCTTGTTCAATGGCTAATAATGTAAGCACGGTTTCATAAATCTCGCTACCGTCATAAACACCGCAGCCACTAAGTATTACTGCCACATTTTTCATAGTTACCTCTTTTATTACTATATTTACGCTAATTTGAATATTGCTGAACTAGCTTACCTAATTTTTTAACTGCCTGCTCAATATCCTCACCCCACTGTACGCCATAACTTATCCGCATAAAATTTTTAAATTGTCCTGAAGGTGAAAACATTTGGCCTGGGGCAAAGCTCACCCCATTTTCAATCGCCTGATGAAAGAAGTCACTTGTATTTACATGAGACTGACACCTTACCCACAAAACACTTCCCCCTTGGGGTTGAGAAATACGAACTTGATCAGGAAAATCAGCAGCAATAGCAGCTCGAAGTCTCTCACAATTATAAGAAAGCTTTTTTCTTAATACGATAAGATGACGATCATACTCTCCACTCATTAAGTAATCATTAAGTGTCCATTGTGGTAGCATTGCAGTGGAGCATGACTGCGCTCTTTTTATCCGTTTTGCCTTCTCTTCATACTTTCCTGCCAGCAACCACCCGACACGATATCCTGGTGCTGCGGTTTTCGAAAAAGAAGAGCACGTCATCACTAAGCCTTTTTCTGAATATAGTTGGGCTGGTGTAGGGCGTTTACCTGTAAAGTATAAATCGCTATATACATCATCTTCAATTAAAGGAATATTACGTTTTTCTAACATTGACACCAATTGCTGACGTTGTTTGTCTGGCATTAAAGAGCCGAGCGGATTATTTACTGCAGTTGAAAATAAACAAGCTGTTACTTGATGCTGGTCGAGTAAGCTTTCAAGATCGCTAATACTTACACCATTATCGGTACAGGTATACACTTCTAACGCTTTCATCCCTAGGCTTTCAATAAGTTCAATAATACCGAAAAAACAGGGCGACTCAATCGCAATGATGTCTCCGGCCTTTGCCACACACTGTAATGCAATAGACAGCGCTTCTTGAGCACCGCTTGTGATCAGTATTTCTTGGTGGTTTATATCAACACCCAAATTTTGATAACGTGTTGCTAAACTTAATCGCAGCTTTATATCGCCATTTACCGGACCATAACTTACCGCTTTATCAGAAACCTTACTCAACACACTGCGCATATAACGTGCAAGTGTTTTATCAGGTGGATGTGCTTGAATAGGATTTGATACTCCTAGCGCTACAGTATCAGGACGATGAATAACTTCGTAGTTTTTTTCAATTAAGTGTCCGCAAGTAACGGCTTCAGGCGGTCGACAGGCCCACTTATCACGTCTTGGCAATAATTTTTTTGCTTGCTTTGCTCGTAAATAATAGCCTGATTGCGGCCTTGCAGAAATGAGTCCTTGGCGCTCAAGTTCAACATAAGCCTGTTTAACGGTTGGTATACTAATGGAGAATTGTTGGCTTAACTTACGCAGGCTAGGTAATTTATCACCCGCCATTAAGTTTCCATTAACTTCTTGTTTGGTTATGTAGTCTATAACTTGCTGATAAAGAAAGTCTGATGAGCTTCGATCTAATAAACGCATAACTGTATAGGTGCTATTTCCGTTTTTCTGTATATGTTATTACAACAAAAACGCCGTAAACTGTCCAACCATAAAGTGTTCAACCTGAATTCTGGATAAGCTAAGTACACCAATGCACATAGAACTTGTGAAGAAACAATTTATACCAATCTCACTAATTATGTGATCATTTCTACTGGCTAAAACAATCAACTACTGCGTTATTTATTTTATAATTAGAACAACTAGTTATGAAAATAAATGCCTTGTATTTGACTGTTTTCACTGCGTATAAAATAGATCACTTATTTAATGAAACTGGTATTAAAGCATTGTAAAACTTTACTTTTTCTTTTGTTTGCGCACATCCATTACCCCGAGCTCAGGTTACTTATTTTTAGGTGTGCAAATATTTAGTTTCCAACTTTAGAAAAGATGAAAAGCACATTTTTAGAAATTTTTTATGGTCATTAAGAATTGAGTCAACAAAATATCGGTTGGCGATTTCATATTAACGCTAAACCCGTTAATGAACGCGTAAAAAAACCCACTTATCCCGTTATAAGTGCATGCGCAAGAGAATCACCATAGGATAGAGGCTTAAAACCCTTGAGTAGTTTTGTGCACCAGACATTTTTTAAGTGTAAATGCACCACGGCATAGTATCCTTCCTTACTATGCCGTTTTTTTTCGGTTAGTTATTGCCAATCGGCGAACCAGGTGGCAATTGAATTGTAGAGGTTGGCGTAACCAACTTACCTTGTGCCAAGCTAAAACTAATTTGATTCGCTAATAGTTTAAACTGTGCAGCCATTAACTTATATTTCTTTGAACGGCTTTTATCAGATAACCACTGATTCAACTCAGTTAGGGTTACAAATACCTCCGCTCTTACTTCGCTAACAAGCGCTTCATTGTGCCAAAGCCCTAAGAGTTGCTCGACTACTTGCTGGTTTACTCGTTGCTGAACCAGCAAACCTAATCCTGATGGCACTGAAGACTTTATCGTTTGTGATATTATCTGCTCAAACATAGTTGAGACTGAAGGAATATCCGAGTCCATAACGGCTTGCTGCTGTAAACGTGCTAAACGTTGCGCATTAAACATTAATGCTAATACTTGCTTAGCACTCGCTTGTGCTGCTGAAACCGGATCAAATGTTAAGCCTGTTTTAGCATCAAAGCTTTCGCGGTTGCGGCTATAGCCATAAGCTTTAGGCGGAATTAATTTAACAATATGACTTGGTAACGTTAATACTTCAGTACGCAAACTACTTAATAATGCATTAATCGCTTGTTGCTGAAGTTTTCCATCTACCCATACCATTGAGCTGTCACTGTCTAGTCCTCTCACTTGGTAGCTATAATCAACACCAGCAATTAGTTTAGCCGCCGCTTCAACCTGATAGCGATGAAAGTTGTATATTGGCACTAATACTTGCTCTATTTCTGACAGCGGTGTATTAACCGGAATACTATTAAGGCCAAAGTTTGCTAGCGCTTTATCTCTAATCGAAAGTACTCTAATCAACTCTTCTGCTGGGTTCTTGCCATTATCCCATAAGTGTCCTGTGTTATGAGCTCCTGATGCCGGTCTAGCGTCTGGATCAGATACATAAAGCAAACCTTTATCCTGTGCTGTTTTAATCGCAGAAGCTAAGTATTGTTGTTCTTTATCTGCAGGTATATCAGCGTAACCATAATCAATTACATATTTATCCCAAACACCGATTTTATCATCGTAAGCATTCGATAAATCTATTTCGCCATCGACTAATTCAATTAATGGATGAGGGTAATCCATAACCGATGCACGGTCATTAACACTTGCTGCAAAGTTATGTGCAATACCTAATGTATGACCAACTTCATGTGCAGATAATTGACGAATTCTCGCAAGTGCCATCTCTTTCATTATACTCGTATCTACATGTTCAGATGTAAAAGGTGATGTTAACCCTAGCGCAATTAAATAATCTTGGCGTACACGTAAAGAGCCTAAAGTTACATGACCTTTTATAATTTCACCTGTTCTTGGATCAATTACTGATGAACCATAAGACCAGCCACGAGTAGCACGATGAACCCATTGAATAACGTTATAACGAACATCCATTGGATCTGCATCTGCAGGTAGTACTTTTACTTGAAACGCATTTTTATAGCCAATAGCTTCAAACGCTTGGTTCCACCAACGTGCACCGTCAAGTAAAGCGCTCTTCACGGGCTCAGGCACGCCAGCATCTAAATAATAAACTATCGGTTCAACCGCTTCACTGACAGCAGCCGTAGGAGATTTTTTAGCTAAGCGATGGCGAGGGATAAAACGTTTAATAATTGGCTCATCAATAGCGCTTGCATAGTCCGCATAGCTTTGTGACCAATAACCACTATAAGGATGAAATATACGCTGCTTATAATTATTGTCTGGAAGTTTAATTAATGAGTGATGTAAATTAACAGTAACCGCTTTAGCATCTGGAGTTACGCTACGTAAATACCTACCCGCACCAGAGCCTTTAAAAGTAACCGTTGCTTCTAATTCAATATTTTCTGGAAATGCCTTACTACGCTGTGGATAAACAAAACTTCTAGAAAGATCTATTGCAAAATTACCTTGCTTACTATTTTTGAGTCGGTCGGCTAAATTATGAATGTCTGACAGTAAAAAAGGTGTGTAATCAACAATCACTTTTTTACCGTTTTCTCCTTCACTCTCAATATTGAAGCCCCAAATGATAGAGCTAGCAAACGCTTCGTTAACTGATTTTTTTTCTAGTTCGTTATCAGTATCAGCGCGATAATCAGTATTTAATTGCCTCAACATTACTTTATCGCCAGCTCTTTCAAAGCGAACTAAGCGGGTATCACCCAATTGTCCTCTATCTAGGCCTATATCATTTGAACCGATGCCATGAGGTAGACTACTTTGAAATATAAAGTCATGGTTAAATTGACTAATTTCTAAATAGACTTTGCCTGTTGTGTCATCTAAATAAAAAGAAAAATAGCCACTTTGAATTTTCTTATCTGCGATAAACTCAGTATAGTTACTGGCAGCCTTTGTAGTAAAAGCAATACTCAATAACACCAAAGCAAAAAGACGAACGAATTTCATATAATTCCTTATTCTATTATAATAATGTTAATTTCTACTGAAGAAAGTCTATTTCTAGGTATAATTACCATGAAATTTTCAATTAAACTTTCAGATTACGTAAACAATTTAACCGCACCTGCTAGTAACTTTGTAGTATAGCTAGTAGAGCATAATTTAAAATACATACAACAACAAAGTTAATTAGGTATCAAAATGCAACGACTTGCGCCGGCACTACGAGCTGACAATGTTCCTCTCGATTTAATCTCATTAATAAAAACCATACTTGCAGCTACCAAAGAAATTTCATTTCGTGTAAGCCAAGCACAATTAGGCGGTTTAATGGGCTCTACCCTTGATGAGAATATACAAGGCGAAGTGCAAAAAAAACTCGACGTAGTCGCTAATGAATTGTTTAAAGATATCTTGCTAGAATCTGGTTTTGTTAAAGCTATTTCATCAGAAGAAGAAGACACTTCCGTTGCCGGTGAAGACAATGGTAAATTTATTGTTTCATTTGACCCATTAGATGGCAGCTCTAATATTGATATTAACTCACTCATTGGCACCATCTTTTCTATTCATAAAGCAAAACCTGAATTAGCCGCTGGTGACCCTGATCAATTTAAGCAAGCAGGTAATACTCAAGTGTGCGCAGGCTATGTACTATATGGCCCTTCAACTATGTTGGTAATGACCACAGGTAAAGGCACCCACTTTTATGTACTAGATCGCACACATGGTGGCTATTTACTAGTTGAGCGTAATGTACAAGTACCTGTTGATACACAAGAATTTGCCATTAACATGTCGAATCAACGCTTTTGGCAAGCCCCAATGCAAAATTATATTAATGACTTACTTGCAGGTGATACTGGCCCTAGAGGAAAGAACTTTAATATGCGTTGGATCGCTGCTATGGTTGGCGACATTCATCGCGTACTAACTCGCGGTGGTATTTTTACCTACCCTGCTGACAATAAAGATGCTAATAAACCTTATAAACTGCGCTTAATGTATGAAGCAAACCCAATGAGTTTTTTAATTGAGCAAGCTGGAGGCATGGCAATGACTAGCGAAGGTCGTATTATGGATATGGAACCAAGCGATATTCACCAACGTGTTGAAGTAATTATGGGCTCTAAAAACGAAGTAGAACACTGCCTGTCTTATTACAAAAAATAATTTCGTTAAAGTTAAAAACCAGTACAGCCCGTTAAACATCTGTTTAACGGGCTTTTTTAATCCCATGAAAGCAAGTTGCTTTCATTTTCGCTTCAACATACAGCAAAAAAAGTGGCAATTGTATTGACTTAAATCAATAAAGGATTACAATTTTCACAAATTACTGAAAATTCAAAAGATACAAAAATGACAATAACACCAATGCAGCAAACATTAATTTCTCATTTTGGTGAAATGGGCTCTCGATGGGGGCTAAATCGAACATTAGGGCAAATGTACGCGCTTATTGTGTTAACTGAACAGCCAATTAATGCCGATCAAATCAGTGATGCGTTACTCATTTCTCGTTCGAATGTAAGCATGGGTTTAAAAGAGCTTAAATCTTGGAATCTAATAAAACTACACCATATTCCTGGCGATCGTAAAGAGTACTTCTTAGCTCCTAAAGACATCTGGGAAATTGCCCGTACCTTGATAGTTGAACGCAGAAAACGAGAACTCGACCCAACGCTCAGTACATTTCGTGATGCACTATTACAAGAACCAGTAAATGATGCCGACAAATATACTCAGCAACGCGTTAGAGAAATGCATGACTTAATGGAAATGGTTACCGTTTGGAGTACTGAACTGCAAAATATGTCTTCTGAGAAGCTATCTACACTGCTAAAGCTGGGTTCAGGCATTAGCAAAATTATTGACGCTAAAGAAAAATTCCTTAAAAAATAACGGAGTAGTACTGTTATGCTCGATATAGCTACGGATCCTAACGAGTTAAGCTTTATGCTTTCTCGGATTCAATTTGCCTTAAATATTAGTTTTCATATTTTGTTTCCAACGATAAATATTGCGCTTAGTTGGATGCTGTTATTTTTCAAAATACGATATAGTCAAACCCAAGACGAGACTTGGATGCGTATCTACCGATTTTGGGTACGTATTTTTGCCCTTAGCTTTGCCATTGGCGTTGTTACAGGTATAACTATGTCATTTCAGTTTGGTACAAACTGGCCTGGTTATATGGAAACTGTCGGCAATGTTGCAGGACCTTTATTAGGCTATGAAGTGCTTACCGCTTTCTTTTTAGAGGCCTCTTTTTTATCTATTATGCTTTTTGGTGGTGAACGTGTTTCCCAACGCGTTCATACCGCGGCAACATTATTTGTCGCCATAGGTACCAGCATGTCGGCGTTTTGGATAATTGCGCTTAATTCATGGATGCACACTCCTCAAGGTTACGAAATGATCGACGGTGTAGCCTATGTAACTAGTTGGATTGAGGTGATTTTTAATCCTTCTATGCCTTACCGCGTAATTCATATGTTATTAGCATCAGCGCTAACTGCAGCTTTCTTTGTTGCAGGTATATCAGCTTATCGAGTATATAAAGGTGATAGTAAGTCGTCTGCAAAAATAGCGTTAAAATTTGCGTTAGTCGTTGCTGCAATAGCGATGCCTTTGCAACTGTTTATAGGCGATTTACATGGGTTGAATACATTTAAATATCAACCTGCTAAAGTAGCAGCAATGGAAGGAGCATGGCAAACTGAAAAAGGGTTACCATTATTAATTTTTGCGATACCTGATGAAGAAACGCGTAAAAATAATTTTGAAATAGCCATACCAAAATTAGCTAGCCTTATTTTAACTCACGACAAAAATGGTGAAGTAAAAGGCCTCAACGAATTTAAGGGTGAGCACCCACCCGTAGCACCAGTTTTTTATAGCTTTCGAATTATGATCGGGGTTGGCTTACTCATGTTAACTTGCGCTTGGTTAGGTTGTTATTTTTTCGTCTATAAAAAACAGTTTCCATCTTGGTTACTTAAAAGCACTATCCTAATGACCTTTTCTGGGTGGGTGGCTACGCTTGCCGGATGGTACGTTACTGAGATAGGTCGACAACCTTACCTAGTTACAGGTTTATTAAGAACACGAGATGCTGTAACCAATACGCCTTCTGAGCATATCGCAATATCACTGACCATTTATATAGCCGTATATACATTTTTATTATTTGCCTACATAAGCACATTGTTTGTAATGACACATAGAGCCATTAACTTAGAACAAAAAGATCTGGCCAGATCGGACATGAAAGACGATCAGTTACTTGAAATCCCTAACAATACTCAAACAAGGTCTGCACCATGAATATTCCTGACAACGATTGGTTACCCGCGGTTTTTCTAGGGTTAATGGCATTATCATTTTTAGTTTATGCAATATTGGATGGTTATGATTTAGGGGTCGGTGTTTTACTTCCATCCGACACTGCTCAAGAAAACAATCAACAACATCGCGATATGATGATTTACTCTATTGGTCCTTTTTGGGACGCCAACGAAACATGGTTAGTTATGGCAATTGGCTTATTGCTTATTGCTTTTCCAAGCGCATACTCAATAATTTTACAAGCGCTCTACCTTCCCACAGCCTTGATGTTGGTAGGTCTAATATTGAGAGGCGTTTCTTTCGATTTTAGAACAAAAGCCCCAAGTAAAAATAAAACAAAATGGGACTTAGCTTTTAAAGCAGGTTCTTTATTAACCACTCTCAGCCAAGGCTATATGTTGGGACGCTATGTTACAGGTTTCGAAAACACCACTTTTGGCTATGGTTTTTCTATTTTGGCAAGTATCTGCGTAACCGCTGGTTATTCTTTTATTGGGGCTGCTTGGTTAGTCATGCGCACTGAAGGTAAGCTACAAATTAAAGCAGCACGATGGGCTATTTATTGTAATACATTAATGGCAATAGGTATTATTGCCGTTTGTTTAACAAATCTATTCTTTAATAAAGCGATAATGGATAAGTGGTTAAGTTTTCCGCAAGTTTTTGTCATGATCCCAATGAGCTTTTTATTAATATTCTTGTTTAGTTCTATTCATCTATATCTTACAAAAGTGCCAACTAAGAATGATGTTGGCTGCTGGTTTCCATTTGTATGTGCAACACTGATTTTTATTTTATCGTTTTTAGGGCTGGCATATAGTTTTTATCCCTACATAATTTGGCAAAAAATTACTATTTGGGAGGCTGCTAGCGCACGTAATTCCTTAATGTTTATTTTTATAGGTGCCGTCATAGTGCTACCAACTATTATCGCTTATACAATTTTTTCTTATCGCGTTTTCTGGGGTAAAACAACTAAGCTAAATTACTAGGGCGTGTTGATCTTTCGAGTAAAAATTTCGTACGAATTAAACATGATTTAATTGAGGCGTAGCGAATAAAGTGTAGTTTTTCTACGGCGTTTTCACTTATTTATGGGGAACAACCCCATTACATAAGTTCAGCCTTGTATAAACACCAAATAAATCGCTGCAAAAGTGTACAGTAAAGATCAACACGCCCTAAGGGTTAATATGGATGTAGCACATAAAAAAAATACAGGTATGTTTTTACCTTAGTAATAAGTTTTTGTTAGAATGTCGCAAAATTAAGTAAGAGATATTTTAAATGCCAAATTATGTGGTGGGTCATAAAACCCCTGATTCAGATTCAATAGTTTCAGCTATTGCCCTTTCATACCTAAAAACCACTTTAGGCGAAGAAACAGTACCTGCACGTTTAGGTGAGTTATCACCAGAAACCATGTTTATTTTAGACAAGTTTGGCTTCGAACAACCTGAACTAAAAACAAGCTATGCTGGTGAAAGTTTATATATTGTGGATCACTCTGATCGCGTACAAGGTCCAGACGATATTGATGATGCAACTATTTTAGGCATCATCGACCATCATAAATTAGGTGACATCACTACCTCTACTCCATTAGAGATTTGGGTTAGGCCTGTAGGGTGTACCAATACCATTATTAAAATGATGTACGATTTTTATGATGTAGAGATACCTAAAGATATTGCGGGTGCAATGCTTTGCGCAATTTTAAGCGATACGGTTATTTTTAAATCACCCACTTGTACAACAGCTGATATTAAGTGTGTTGAAGCACTAGCTGAAATTGCTGGTATTGAAGATCCTAAAGCATTAGGCATGGAAATGTTTAAAGTAAAATCAGCGGTAGAAGACACACCAATTCGTGATCTGGTGTTACGTGATTTTAAAGACTTTAACATGCACGGGAAGTTAGTTGGGATTGGTCAACTAGAAGTCATCGATTTAAGTATTTTTGACACAATGAAAGACGAATTAATTGCTGACATTGCTCAATTAAAAACTGAAGGTAATCGCCATAGTGTTATTTTATTACTTACCGATATTATGAAAGAAGGTTCAGAACTTTTAGTGGTTAGTGATAACGACAACTTAACTGAAAAAGCCTACGGTAAAGCAACGGTAAATAATCGTGTATGGATTGACGGTGTTTTATCACGTAAAAAACAAGTGGTTCCACCACTTCAAGACTCGTTAGCCTAAGCTTAACTAGTCGGCTTTGTCCATTACCCCAACTTAAAAATTAAGCTAACCTGAGTTCGGGATAATGGATGTGCATAAAAACCATCTAAAGTAATACTTTACAATCCGTTAAATTATTTTTCACAAGTTCTGTGCATTTTTACTACCAATGCTATAAGTTTTGTGCGAATCAAGGCTGATTTGTGTACCTAATAGCTGGCTATTAGTAGCAAATTAAACGTAGATACGCGCAAAAATCGTAGCTTTGGTGTACTTAGCTTATCCCGAATTCAGGTTAAGTATTAAGCTCTGTAAAATACAGAGCTTATGCTTTAGTCTATAACACTCCCCTTCACCAATTATTGCTGACTATGAAAATTGCTAATTCCACTCGATTATCATACAGATTAATGAATAATGATGATGCTGATAAGCTGTTTCAGCTTGATCAAGACCCAGCAGTAATGGCATTTATTAATGGCGGGAAGCCATCATCACGTGACCAAATAAATACAGTATTAATACCACGTATGAATGCCTATCGAAATGCAGTAAAAGGCTGGGGCTTATGGCAGGTTAATACCATAGATACTAATGAGTATATTGGTTGGGTTTTAGCTCGCCCGATGCACTTTTTTTCAGATACCCCTGAGATTGATAATATTGAACTTGGTTGGCGTTTTTTTCAATCAACATGGGGAAAAGGCTATGCAAGCGAAGCTGCACTAAATATTATAAAGCAATTAAGTACAAACAAAGAGATTAAATGCTTTAGCGCAATCGCTGATGAAACTAACCTTGCTTCAATCGGCGTAATGAAAAAAATAGGGATGAGCTATATAAAAACATATCGCCATATTGACCCATTATTTGAATGTGATGTGGTTTACTATCAAGTTAGCAATAACTATAAAACCTAGAAACAAATCTAGAAACAAACGTAGAAATAAAAACTACCAATCATTTAATGCCAGTCAGTTAATAGCTGACTGGCATTTTTAATGTTAGTTATTTCAATTGGTATTACTAGCCATTTTATCTTAGAGGCGATGCATGAGCAGACGCCCTGAAAATACTATTTAACAACATAAGGTTTAAACCGTCTAAATAAGCCCTTGTTGTTGGATCTTGGGTAAAGCTAATAATCATACCTTTGGACATAGGCTGATGAATTAAAAAAGGCTTGTAAGCAAGTTGTTTCTTATTTTCTTCCCATAAGTAGCCGCTAGCTAGCACGTTATCGGCAGCATTGAACCAAGCTAGGTTTTTACCCGAGGCTAACTTAATTGGTGTATATATATCGTTACCTGCTGCAATAGCCACTAAACTTTTATTAACACCTGCAGTAAGCCAGTGCTCTTGATCTACTTCAATATTAGCCAGTACACCAGCAACATAATCTGGTTTTTCTTTGCTATTTTCACTTGCACTGACTAAATCGTCTTTTGAGGTAAATAGTTTTCCGTCAACCATAGATTCTTCTTTACTCTTATCGTCAGACGACTTGTCATCTGAGTCTTTAAATGCACGCTCTCTTTTAACATCTAATAAAGCAACAGTATGGTCAGCAGCGAACTTGGTTGCACTGCCTAGGGTAATTAATACGCCTCCTTGTTTGACCCATTGCTTAATATTACTTACCCCAGCTTTACCTAATACACTTTTATAGTTGCCAGCAGGCAGAATAAGCACTTGGTAATGAGATAAGTCTGCAGTTTTTAAGGTTTGTGTGCGAATTGCAGTTACCGGATAGTTAAATTGACGTTCAATAACAAACCTTGTGCTACCTGCACTTAGCGAATTAACAGGCACGTCCCACGCCATCGCAATATTAGGGGCTGTCATGGTAACTGTATTGCCACTACCAAAACTTGGTCCTTGCGTTACCCAACTGGTATTAACACCCATAACCTGTGCACCTGTTAAGGCAGCTATTTTTTCAATTTTCGTCATTAAGTCAGCATCGTTATTACGTTTTTCAATTATTAACGATCCCGCATTAAAGTGATGTTTTCCATCTAAAACAAAAGCTTTATCTGCACTTTTAACCGCTATATTTTGTAATAACGCTTCAGTTAAAAAGCGTCCTGCTGCCATATCTCCCCATTGCACAACATAACCGACAGTGGCAGCTAAATTAGTTACTGCGCCAGTCAGTTTATCGTTTTCGCTGACTTTGTCGCTCGCGATAGTGATTGCTTTACCACAGTGCTCTACATCGACATCGAACATTAGAGGTAATGACCAACCCGTGGTGTCATATATTTCATCGTTTAATTTACGGCTACGTCTACGTTCTTGCTCTTTTAAAAAGTTGCTATCCATATCAACTTGTTGAGTAAAGGTAGTTTGTACAAAACGGCCTTTAGGTTGAGCAGTATCGATATAGTAAGTACCTGCTTGATAACTTTTACCACAACTTTTAAATGCTTCTTTGGCTCTAAAAACATCAACATCATGCTGTGCCATTAAGGTAGCAAGTCGGTGAGTACCCGCTTTATTACGCTGATTTGGCATAATAAAAACACGCTCTTTTTTGTTGTCTTTACCTGCTTTAATCGCACTCACTTGATATTCATAATAATCAGCGAGAAGCTTCTCATGATTTTTTGCAACTGCTTCTGCTGTTGAAATTGAAGCAACGAAATGTCGGTGAACGGTATTGAAATACGTGAGCATCTCGCCGGTATTCTTTTTAAAGATCTCACCTCTAGATGATGAAACTTCATACGTAGATGCTGATGCACCATAGAAGGTCGGCCAACTATCGCCATAACCAGGATAGAACGCATCAAATATTTCACGGGTAAAAAAGTCAAAACCTAAACGATCAAAATGTTTACCATTATTTTTACCAATAACCGACATGTTATCAATTTGAGTTTTTGTCATATGTGGATTAAAGGGTTGCGCTGAAGGTGAGAAATAATAGCTTTGATCGCCTCCCATTTCGTGTAAATCAATAACCACTAAAGGACGATAATAATTCATTGCTTTAATTCTTCCAGCCGTTTCAGGTTGGGTAATTGCTAACCAATCTCTATTCATATCAAATAGATAGTGGTTAGAACGCCCACTTGGCCATGGTTCGTTATGCTCTGCACTTAACCGGTCGCTACTATGCTTCATTCCTACAGTCGCATAATACCTGCTAGTAAAGCGAGTACGGCCATCAGGGTTTTGTAAAGGGTCAATAAAGACAATAGTGCTTTTTAAAATGGCTTGGTTAGTAGGCTCATTTTTCGCTGCTAATAAATGGTAAGCGGTCATCATAGCCGCGTCGGTACTGCTTATTTCATTACCATGTACGCCATAGCCTAACCATACTGAGCTTGGCAACTGGTTAATTAAGGACTTTGCTGTGTTTTTATCAGTTTTACGAGGATCAGATAGTTTTTGCATTTGTGTTGCAAACCCGTCTAAATCTGCAATATTTTCACTATTGCCTATCGCCGCATAAATAAGTTTTCGCCCTTCCCAAGTACGTCCGTATTCAAATAGCTTAATCCGCTTAGGGTCAGCCAACTCTAGAGCTTCAAAATAGCGAAGCATATCCCTATGGTCAGTAATTCTTTCGCCTACATCGTAACCCAAAACCTGCTTAAACGTAGGAATACTTGTATCGTATTGGCTGCCAGGCCACATGTTTAAAGTAGAGTTAGCTAAAGTTGTAAAAGAAATAAAAAGGGTAATAAACAATGTATAAATTATAGGATTAACGTAAAACGCCATGAGCTTACCAATTCCAAGTATTAAGATAGTGACTAAACTATCGTTAAGTTGCTTTTTTATCAATAGAAATAGTCACTCACATTAGACTATATTTGCGTTTACTGAGTGACGTATTTATCTTTCTACAATATTTATAACTATTAATGTAGCAGCGCCTGCCATTGTGGGTCGTTAAAATAATCAGGGTAATCTTTTAATGCTTTTATCACCAATATCGCCCCCTGTTTTTTCTTATTGCCTTGTTTCATTTTACCTGCACCTTCAGCAATTTGTGCTAATAAAATATGAAGCTGTGCGTCGGCTTCTGGCGGCAGTTTGCAGTTTTCAAAAAGGTAGTTTAGCTGATTATTGAGTGCTCCAGCTAACTGTGCATATTGTGGTTCTGTAAAACGGTCATAATGAATTTCATCTATATGCTTTGTGATCTCTTGCTTAATTGATGTCATACCAATATGTAAGCTTTCATCAATTGCCCATTTCTCACCATGGTTCAAAACTATTTGTTGCTGACTCGCATCATGGTGATGACTGTGATCCACTTTTTCTTCAGCCATAACATAAAAATTACTGCCCAAAGTAATTAATAATAGTAAGGGTAAATTAATCAGTTTCATTTAAAATCCTAACAAAGAATGTAAAGCTAGATATAAGCACAAATTAAAAAGATTTCATAGCGAGATAATCAACCAAGTGTGTTTCATATTAACAGACAATTAATTTTGCAGTGGTGTACCTAACTCTTATGCTAGTTTGAGTATAAAATATATAACAACAATGCTAAGCTCATACAACGAAATAGCGGGATCCAATAACGATAGTAGATAAGTTACTATCACTTTTCAGTAAAGGTACTATTTTGTTAGATAAAACCTTATTAAAAATCGCACTAGATTTAAGTTTAAGCTTACCCAAAAAAGCACATTATAAACGTTTGATGCAAGCGGTTAATGAAGTGATGCCTTGTGATGCTGTTGCTTTACTTGAGTTAGAAGGCGACAAGCTAGTACCTGTTGCTATTGATGGTTTATCGCCTGAAGTTTTAAATATGAAGTTTAACCCTGAAGAGCACCCCCGCTTAAAAGCAATTTTGTCTTCTAGAAAACCAATACGCTTTGATGCAGATTCAAGCTACCCCGATCCCTATGATGGGCTGTTAGCCATAGATCCTAAGCGGACATTAGACGTGCATGACTGTATGGGCTGTTGCTTATATGTAGAAGAAAAGCTTGTAGGAGTGCTCACCTTAGACGCATTAACAGTTGGTGCATTTCGCGCAATAGACGACATAACAATTGCAACAATCGCTGCACTTGCGGCAGCCACTATTCGTAACGCAAAGTTAATTGCCCAACTTGAACAAAAAAACGAACAAAGTATCTGCTTAGCCAATGAGTTAGTTAAAGAAGCACGCGATGCTAAAGGCTCAAGCTTTATTGGTAAAAGTGCCAGCATGCGCGAACTTAAGAATGAAATTAAAGTGGTTGCCCAATCTCAATTATCTGTACTTATTACAGGTGAAACCGGCGTTGGAAAGGAAGTGGTGGCAAGAACACTCCACGCTGAGTCTTTAAGAAATAATAATGCACTGGTACAAATTAATTGTGCTGCTTTATCTGAAAGTATAATAGAGAGTGAACTTTTTGGTCATGTTAAAGGTGCATTTACTGGCGCAGATAAAGAACGCATTGGAAAGTTTGAGCTTGCTAATAAAGGCACTTTATTTCTTGATGAAATAGGCGAGCTTTCTTTAAATGGACAAGCAAAGTTATTAAGGGCATTGCAAGAAGGAGAAATTCAACGCGTTGGTATGGATAAAAACATTTACGTTGATGTGAGAATTATTGCTGCCACTAACAGAAACTTACTAGAAGAAGTTGAGCAAGGTCGTTTTCGTGAAGATCTATACCACAGGCTAAGTGTTTTCCCACTACACATTCCTGCGTTGAGAAACCGAATTGAAGACATACCCGAATTAAGCAGCTTTATTCTTGATAATATTAAAGGAAAACTGGGCACTAATAATGTCAAAATAAGCCAAGCGGCGATGGAGCTATTAATGCATTATGATTGGCCTGGTAACGTTAGGGAGCTACAGCATGTATTAATGCGCGCAGGCTTACGTGCAACAACGAATACACGAGGTAAACAAGGAATGATAGAACCTGAACACTTAGGTTTAGATATCCCCACTGCAGCCCAGATTCAAGATACGTCAGCATTATTAACTCATCAAAATTTACCGTTCAACGAGGCAGTTGCCAACTTTCAACGTAAAATAATTATATCAGCTCTAACAAGTAATGATTATATCTGGGCAAAGGCTGCTCGAGAGCTACAACTAGATCGTGCTAATCTCTACAGGTTGTCCAAACGCCTCGGCATTGATATCAGTCAACTGCAACAAAACAAGTCAAATTGACACGAACCTACATTGCAACCAAACCAAACCTTATTAGAGCTCACCATAAAAACCATTAAATTCAAAAGCATAAAATATAAAATTTGAAAGTCAGATATTTTTATAAAACTGTAGCCCAAATAACTTTCTCTAGCCGCTATCCGTGTCATTTAGACATTAAAATAAAGTCAAAATGACACCTTTTAGTTATAACTACTCATCCAAAAAACAATAAGTCACTGATAATTAAGTGTAAATTATTCTGGCATGCTTTGTGTATTGTTACTATAAAGTAGAAATTCTTATGAGTTTTGATGTTATTTCTAACCCTTTAAGGCCAATTATCGATGCGAATCTTCAAAGCAAGCCTAGCGCTAATTAACACTTTATTTTCTCTGTTAGCGGAGTAAACAATGCTTAAACCTATGCCTTTACTCAATCAAGTAATCCATTATGGTCGCTACCTGTTAATTTTCTCGTTTATCGGGTTTATTAGTTGCTTACTGATTAGTTATCCATACGCAGAGTATTTTTCTATTGGGGTACAAGTCAGTGCACATATTTTAACAATTGTTTTAGCTGGCATATTTAAATTAACTGTTGTTGCTTTAATGGCAGCTACAAAAGAATTGAACGCTGACAGTGCCAGCACAAAAGCTAAGGATGTTTATGCTACAGCCTGAAGTGTTAAGCAAAGAATTATCAATTATGCCTTTTTTTAGACTAGCATTTAGGCCATTTTTCTTATTACCTGTATTGCTTTCGATACTCTCATTAATTGTTTGGCTAGCTGTTATTAATGGCGCTATAACATGGAAGGGAGGTATCGCAGTTAATAACTGGCACGGTCATGAGATGGTATTCGGCTTTGCCGCTAGTATTGTTATTGGTTTTTTACTGACTGCAGCACAAACATGGACAGGGGTTCGAAGCATACATGGCTGGAATTTAGCCCTTTTAGTGTTATGTTGGCTGGTTGCACGTATTGCTTTTATCAGTAACTCACCTGCAATATTGATAATAGGAATGATAGCCCAATTAATATGGTGGGCTGTTTCTGTTGCCTACCTCAGCTATATGCTTATTAAGTCAAACAATGGTCGTAATCTAGTTTTTATTCCATTGTTACTACTATTAGCAACGTTAAACGCAACAATGCTATATGCTAGCATTACTTACAATATTTCTTTTGCAAGCCACTTAGCTTATCTAGCCGTACTTATGATCACAGCTGTTGTTACTATTTTAGGTGGTCGAGTCATTCCATTCTTTACAACTCGCGCCTTAAACTTACCCGCAATAAATGCAAAGCTTTTTTTAGAACGATTTATGGCCATTGTAATGGCATTAACCATTGCATGTTTTGCACTAAGTTACTGGTTTAATCTTTCGGTTGTATTACCGGTATTATTTTTAATTGCAGGAGCTTGCCAAATTGCCCGTATGGCGAACTGGCGAACTTTATCAACCCTAAAAACACCATTGTTATGGTCATTACATTTTGCCTATTTAAACATGGGCATTGGCTATGTAGCCTTAGGTAGCAGCTATTATTTTAATGTGATCAGTTTCTCCGCAGCCCTGCATATTATTACCGTAGGTACAATAGGTACTATGACACTAGCCATGATGTCGCGCGTATCGTTAGGCCATACGGCTAGATCATTACAAAGTAATGGATGGGTTAACCTCTCATTTGCTGTGCTGTTAATTGCCACCTTACTACGCTTTATTTTACCATTATTTAATTTGTCATCTTTAGGCTACTTGCTTGCTGGTATCGGCTGGGCATTGGGCTTTGGAATATTCCTTATTTATTACACACCTATTTTACTTAAGGCACGAACCGATGGCCGAAGTGGTTAACCAACAACTAATCAATTTCAGTCATCATCGCTGAAGACTGAATAACATAAATATTTAACATCAAAAAAGAGGATACATTATGTTTAGCTTTTTAAACCCAACAAAGACTAAAAAAGAATTAGCACCAGAGCAATTCACACCAAGCGATGCAGAGCATAAACAAGCCGTTGAACAAAAAGTTGAAAAAGAAAAGCCCGTTCACGGTGAAGATGGCGTTTGTTGCGGTGGTTGTGGCGGACAATAACTCAAAAGTAGTTATCTCAATTACTGCCAGCGGTAGG
Source organism: Thalassotalea piscium (assembly GCF_030295935.1). Classification (NCBI taxonomy): domain Bacteria; kingdom Pseudomonadati; phylum Pseudomonadota; class Gammaproteobacteria; order Alteromonadales; family Colwelliaceae; genus Thalassotalea; species Thalassotalea piscium. Next base: position 382,756 of record NZ_AP027362.1, on the reverse strand, counting down.
GTCTGATTATGGGGAGCAACCACACGAAACAGACGCCGCCCTGTATAAGTACCAAACAAACTGTTGCAAAAACAACTGTTAAAGATCAACAGGCTCTAGTATTGATTCATTAGTTTTGCTGCTTTGAACTGGATATATAAACAGTGTTTGGTTAAACTAGTCATTAGTTTAACCAATTAGCGCTTTACATGAATTTATATATTGCTGAAAAGCCCAGTTTAGGGCGTGCTATTGCCGATGCACTGCCTAAGCCTCACAAGAAGCAACAAGGCTATATTGAAGTTGGCAACGGTGATATTGTTACTTGGTGCATAGGCCATATTCTCGAGCAAGTTGAGCCTGATGCATATGATCCAAAGTATAAAAAATGGCAACTTGACCATCTACCTATCATTCCAGAACAATGGCAACTCAAGCCTAAATACAAAACTAAAGGGCAACTTGCTGTTATTCGCACACTGGTAAAAAAAGCAACGCGCTTAATTCATGCTGGTGACCCAGACCGTGAAGGACAACTGTTAATTGATGAAGTCATCGACTATCTCAAAGTAAGTGCTGCTAAAAAGAAAAGTGCTCAGCGCTTATTAGTAAGCGATTTAAACGTGTCTGCCGTGCAAAGATCGTTAAAACAGCTTAAATCTAACCAAGCGTTTATCCCACTTTCAATTTCGGCATTAGCTCGCAGCCGAGCTGATTGGTTATACGGCATTAACCTAACCAGAGCGTATACGTTACAAGGCGCAAAAGTAGGTTATCAGGGGGTCTTATCTGTAGGCCGTGTACAAACACCTATTTTAGGTTTAGTCGTAGCGCGCGATCTAGAAATTGAAAACTTTGTTGCTAAACCTTTTTATCAAGTGAGTGCCGATATCGTCACCCCAAATAATGAAACGTTTACCGCTCTGTGGCAACCAAGTGAAGCTTGTCAACCTTATATGGACGAAGAAGGACGCGTATTGTTGCAGAGCCTAGCTGAAAATGTAATCAAACGCGTAACCGATCAGCCTGCCCATGTAGTAGAAACAAAAAATGAGGAAAAAAAGCAACAACCGCCGCTACCATTTAACTTATCTACACTACAAATAGAAGCAGCGAAACAGTTTTCTATGAATGCAAAATTAGTGCTCGATGTTTGTCAGGCATTGTATGAGAAGCATAAATTAATTACCTACCCTCGTTCGGACTGCCGTTACCTACCTAATGATCAACACCAACAAGCACAAGGCATTATAAATCATATTGCGAGTTCCAATTCACCATTAGCAGAAGGTGCCAGTAATGCTAATGCTCAATTAAAAAGCTTTGCGTGGAACGACAAAAAAATAACCGCTCACCATGCGATTATCCCGACAGAAAAATCGGCTAAGAACATTACCCTTAACAGTTTTGAAAGCAATGTATATCAGTTAATCTCTCGCCAATACCTTGCCCAGTTTTATCCTGTGTATCGCTATTCTCACCGAAAGATATCACTAAAAATAGCCGGCGGATTATTTAATGCTAGTGCTAATGTACCAATTCAAATTGGTTGGAAATGCTTATATAAAAAGTCGACTAATGCAGCTGCTGAGGATAGTAAGCAACAACATTTACCTGATGTTAAACAAGGTGAAACATTGCATTGCTTGAAAGGAAATTTATTAGAAAAGCTAACACAATGCCCTGCAGCATTTACCGACGCAACATTATTAGCCGCAATGACAGGCATTAACCGCTTTGTGACTGATAAAGTACTAAAGGCAGTATTAAAAGACACTGATGGCTTAGGCACTGAGGCTACACGCGCAGGCATTATTGATTTGCTGTTTAAGCGCTGCTACTTACAACGCCAAGGTAAAAAGATACATGCCACAGATGTTGGTAAAGGCTTAATAAATGCGCTACCTGAACAATGCACAAAACCTGACATGACAGCTCAATGGGAAGCTTCATTAAATGCCATAGGTGAACAAGCAACAAGCTATCAACAATTTATGACCCCCTTGAATGAGACATTAATTCAATTGATTGCTAGTGCTTCAAGCCAACTACCAACGAGCTTACAAGGAGTGAAATCGACTCAAAAGCCGGCGTATAAAAAACGCTGGAAAGCGAAGAAAAAAAGTAGTTAACATGGTTATTTTTTTGATTTTGTTTTTAGCCTACTTTAGCTTGGTAATACCAATTAAAACACAAACCACTCCACCAATAAGGCCAGCCCATGCTTCAATGGGAGTATCGCCACTAAGCGCTCTACCCACCTGAGATGCTGCAGAATCATAAACATCATAACCCCAAACGGTTAAGGCAACACCAATAACAACAAGTACTATTGCAATCACTTTATTATTCATTTGAACTCCAAACAATTATATTATTTCAACTTATACCAGTTTCATTAATTAAGTGATCTACTTTTTATGCAGTGAAAACAGTCAAATACAAGCCATTTATTTTCATAACGTGTTGCTCAGGGCAATTATGCTCCCGCATTGCCCACATAAGCTACATCCTTGTAGCGATAATTATAAAATAAATAACGCAGTAGTTGATTGTTTTAGCCAGTAGAAATGATCACATAGTTAGTGAGATTGGTATTAATATACATGATAATTAATAAACACGCCCTACTGTTACCCTATTTTATCATTTAATAGCTAACCATTTATCGGAATCATTAACCAATTACTTTAAGCCCAACAACACCAACAAATATTAAGCCAAAACAAAAAAGATGCGCAAGTGTGTGCTGTTGATCAAACAAGTAATGATTAATGACTGCAATAGAAGATGCACCCACTGCTAACCAAACCAAATAGGCATGGCTTATAGGAATGCTTTTCAAGGCAATTGAAAATAGTACTAAACTCAGTGTCATCGAAATAACAGCAAAGATAACATAAGGGATGTTAGGGTCTGTTAATCTTTCCTTTTAGGCTCTGCTATAGGTTAATTTTTAAGATAACAAGGCGAAAATAGTGCAATGTATTCATTCTACCTTAACTATTTTTAACGTGGTTAGGTTGAAAAATAACCATAACCCTTTGGGTTGCCTTGAAAAATCGTCACTCTTTGTTGCTTAATGTGCATTTGGAACAACCAAATATTACATTAAGCGCCTCGATTGACACCTTATTCAAGTGCAACAGAGCTATAAACTGAAAGATCAACAGCCCCTTGCAAAAGATTCTGACTTTTGAAGACCTACTAACCACCCAGCCTCTAGAATTCCTGCAATAAATAAGATTAACCAAGACATAATATACCCTATTAAATGTGGGGTCGTCCCCTAATAAAATAGAGCGGTGAGGTCGTCCCCACATCAATGTTAATTTAACTTGGCAAATTCTAACAACTATAAAATTAAAAAAGCCAACCAGTGCTTCAACTGATTGGCTTTTTATATAGCTGCTTAAAGACTCAGCAAAATTACATTATTAAAGGAAGTGTTAAACACGCTCGATAACGGTTGCAATACCTTGGCCTAAACCAATACACATAGTCGATAAACCAATATTTACGTCTTTGCTTTCCATTAAGTTAAGCAATGTAGTAGTAATACGAGCACCCGAACAACCTAATGGGTGACCTAAAGCAATGGCACCGCCGTTAAGGTTGATCATCTCGTCCATTTTATCTTCAATACCTAAATGGCGAACACATGACAATGCTTGAGCAGCGAAAGCTTCATTAAACTCCGCTAATTCGATATCTTCGATACTTAAACCAGCACGCTTTAATGCTTTTTTAGTGGCAGGTACAGGACCGAAACCCATCGTAGATGGATCACAACCGGCAACACCCATGCCACGAATTTTCGCCCGCGGTGTTAAACCTAGCTCTTTTGCTCGCTCTGCAGACATTACTAACATTGCTGATGCGCCATCAGATAACGCTGATGAAGTACCCGCTGTTACCGTACCATTTACAGGATCAAATACTGGACGAAGCCCAGCTAAGCCTTCAATCGTTGTTTCTGGTCGAATAACTTCATCATGTTCTATCAGTTTTAATGCACCCATAGCATCATGCCCAAGGGTTGGTACAATTTCATTCGCCCAACGACCTTCAAGCATCGCTTTATGCGCCAAGCGATGCGAACGCTCAGCAAAGGCGTCTTGTTGTTCACGAGTAACGCCATGTTGTTTACCTAATAACTCAGCAGTTAACCCCATATTACCGGCAGCACGCGAAATATATTTACTTAATGCAGGATCAAAATCTACATCGTACATCATAGGTACATGCCCCATGTGCTCAACACCACCAATAATAAATACGTCGCCTTGACCTGACATAATATTAGTTGACGCATCATGCAACGCTTGCATAGAAGACCCACATAAACGGTTAACCGTTACTGCGCCAACATGCTTTGGAATGCTCGTTAACAGCTGAGCATTACGTGCAATATTAAAACCCTGTTCTTTCGTTTGTTTAACATTACCCCAAATAATATCTTCAATTAATGCAGGATCTAAATTAGGGTTGCGTGTTAACAATGCTTGCATCAAATGAGCTGAAAGCCCTTCTGCTCTAACATTTCTAAAAACGCCCGCTTTAGAGCGTCCCATTGGTGTACGAATACAATCGACAATTACGACTTCTTTCATGGTGTTCTCCTCGGCTTAAGCTGTTTTTACGTCAGTGGTGAAATACGATTTACCTGATTTTGCCATTTCACGTAGGCCATCAGTTACTTGGTATATCTCGCCAAGATGCGCATATTTATCAGCCATAGCGATAAATTTATCTAAACCTAATGTTTCTAAATAGCGAATTGGACCACCTCTAAATGGAGGGAAGCCAAGACCATAAATGAGACCCATATCCGCTTCAGCCGCAGTGTCAACTACACCTTCTTCTAAACAACGAACCACTTCATTCACCATAGGGATCATCAAACGAGCAATAATCTCTTCACTTTCAAAAGCCTTGTGCTCTACAGAGATCAGGTCGTAGGCAGCTTGCGCTGCTAGTTTTGTTGGCTTACCGCGTTTATCTTTGCCGTAGTCATAAAACCCAGTACCGTTTTTCTGACCAAAACGTTTAGCATTATATAATGCACTTACTGGGTCATTCTCAAGTTTCCCCATTCGTGTTGGAAATCCATCAGACATTACGCCTGTACAATGATCAGCAGTATCGATACCAACAACATCTAGTAAATATGCAGGTCCCATCGGCCAACCAAATTGTTTTTCCATAACTTTATCAACGGCAGTAAAGTCAGCACCTTCAAGTACTAGCTGGCTAAAGCCTGCAAAGTATGGGAATAAGACACGATTAATATAAAAACCTGGGCAATCGTTAACAACAATCGGTGATTTCCCCATTTTAGCGGCATAAGCTACAACCGCAGCAATAGTTTCATCAGAAGTATCTTTACCTCTTATCACTTCAACTAATGGCATTTTATGTACAGGGTTAAAAAAGTGCATACCACAGAATTTATCTTTTCGTTTAATGCTTTGCGCTAATAAATCAATTGAGATAGTTGAAGTATTTGACGTTAAAATAGTATCTTCGCTAACATTGTTTTCAACTTCAGCTAACACTGAAGCTTTAATTTTAGGGTTTTCAACAACCGCTTCAACCACAATATCAACATCTTTAACACTGTCATAACTGAGTGTTGGCGTAATATTATTTAAAACGCCTGCCATTTTCTTAGCAGTAATACGTCCACGATCGGCAAGTTTAGTTAAAATACCTGCCGCGGTAGTTAAACCAAGGTCTAATGCAGCATCGTTAATGTCTTTCATTATAATAGGCGTGCCTTTATAGGCAGACTGATATGCAATACCACCACCCATAATTCCTGCACCTAATACTGCGGCTTTGTTCACAACTTTAGTCGCTTGCTTGCCCGCTTTCTTAGCCTTACCTTTTACAACTTGGTCAGCTAAAAACAAACCGATTTGTGCAGTTGCTGCATCTGTTTTAGCTAATTTTGCAAAACCTTTGTTTTCACATGCCATTGCGCCGGCACGATCAAGGCCTGCAGCAGTTTCAATGGTATTAACCATAACCATAGGCGCTGGATAATGCTTGCCAGCATTGGCAGCTATCATTCCTTTACATGTACTGAAAGTCATAACGCTTTCAACTGGGCTAAGCTTTAAAGCTTCAAGCTTAGGTTGGCGCTTACTGCGCCAGTCAAGCTTGTTGGCAATCGCATCATTAAGCATATTTAAAGCTGCTTCACGTAGGTTTTCAGGAGCAACCACAGCGTCTAATACTCCTACCGCTAATGCTTGTTCGGGTTTATGTGCTCGGCCTGTAGACATCCACTCAACCGCATTATCTGCACCAATTAAACGAGGTAAGCGTACAGTACCACCAAATCCAGGCATCAAGCCTAGCTTCACTTCTGGTAGACCAATAGAGCAGGTTGTATCTGCAATGCGGTAATCACACGCTAAGGTCATTTCACAACCTCCGCCTAATGCAAAACCATTAATAGCAGCAATTGTTGGCATATTTAAATCTTCAAACGCGTCAAAAACATCTGAACCATCTTTAATCCATGGAATTAGTTTTTCTTCTGGTAACTTAAACGTTTCAATAAATTCGGTAATATCAGCACCAACAATGAAGTTAGATTTACCTGAGGTCACTAAAACACCTTTGGCTTCTTTGCATTGATTGATTGCTGAAATCGCAGCTTTGTAGTCTTGAAATGTTGCTTGATCAAATTTATTCACTGAACCTTCAGCGTCAAATTTAAACTCTACTATGCCATTTTCCAACAACTCGGCGGAAAGGCTCTTGCCCTGAAATAACATGCCTGTCTCCTCATATTTAATTTAGGAATATATCTTTGCTACTAATAATAGTTGATTGAGTGTGCCTTGAAAGAAAAATAATTGCAAATTATTTAAACGGGCGTTTTAATCGGGTGTCTTAAAATAAGATAATTATCAAAATAGCGTAACCAAGTAATCTAGTTTGTCGTTTCATAATAATTAGGTATTTAGAGAGGGTAGTATATGAAAACCGCCCAAATAATGGGTATTTGGGCGAGAAGTAATTATTTTGACAGTGAGAGTGTATAATTGCCATAACCAGAATATGAATAAACAATCACTCGGTAATAGCCACTATTAGCACTATAGTTAATTAGTTCTGTGGAACTAGGCTTTGTAGATGTAGCCACCGAATACCATTGGTAACCATTCCAGCGCTCAAGTCGTAATTCAAAATCAGCACTTGAAGGACCACTAAGGCTTGCTTTTATAGCACCGCCATTATAATAAAACCAGCTTCCGTTAGGTTGTATTTGGCTAGCGCGATTAGCTAAATAACCAGTATAAATTACACTGTTATCAGGCGGTGTCGTTTCACTAACACCTGAATTATAAATATTTGACCAAGCGCAATAACGTCGGCTATTTTTCTCTAACCAAAAATAATTACAGTTTTCATCGTAGCTATTGCGACCTGTTTTCACTTTATAATCAGAAAATTTCATGCCATTTAAATGATAGTATTGACCATTTTTTTTCATTGAAAAGTGCAAATGTGGCCCAGTTGACGCCCCGCCATTACAGAGCGCTTGTGACTTATTGCTTGCATAGTTGGCAATAGGTGTATTTCGCTCAACATAAGCACCTGTTCCATACTGGATGTTTGATAGATGATAATAGGTAGTTGACCAACCATCTTGATGTATAACCTCCATTAGGCAAGATGAATGATACTTAACGGTACCGGGGGCTGCTGCAGACACCCAGATATAACTTAAGTTGTCACCCCAATAACCACCCTGGTTAAAGTCAAGCGATGACTGAGGATAGCTTCCACTTCCAGAATTGCCGTGACTACCCCCATTTTTCCAATAATCACCTTCAGGAAATGGCAACTGAAAATAGCTATCCAAGTCATTAACATCATTGCTAGTTTGCTGTCTTAGTGCATTGCGCTCTGTTTCAGTATTTATAGCATTAAATAGCAAATTATACTGGGTTATCAAACCAATCATTTTTGATTGATTTATCTGCTCAACTGCAGCCAAGTTATTAGTGCTTTTTTCTTGCTTAGAGAATAGTTGATTAATTGCACGAATAGCGTCAGCATCTGTTGTTAATTTTTCATTCTTACCTGTAACTTTAAACGAGTGCCCTTGATAGAAAGATGATGCTAGTTTTTCACTAATCTCTTCAACTTGCTCTGCAAAACCTGTTTTGCTCGAAAGTGTCGCGAACGGCTTTTGCAATTGCTCATCTGTGCCAGGAGCTGAAATCAACCCTGTTTGTTGCTCAATAAGTGAAATAAGAAGTTTAGGGCTAATTGAGGAGTAACCCGCGTAATGCGATATAACTTCCGCATAATCAACAAGGTGTGGAGAGTTCTGCTGCAAATATTCTTTAACATCAAAACTAAGCATTTCCTCATAGCCGTACAATAGCTGCTGTTTGGTAACCGTCATTAACTTTTGCTGTTCGACAATTTCAGCAGGGGTTTTTACGCTGTTTTCCACATTCAGAGGTGTTGCAAATGTCAGTGCTGAGTAACAACCGACAGCAAATCCTAAAATTAATTTACTGCTCGTTGCTAATAGTCCTTTATTAAATTGTTTCATATTTTAGCCTATAAATTTACAATACAAATAAAATAAGGCTCCTTTAACAGTTCTTAAAGGAGCCTTTCTCAATGTTATTCAGGGATGTTGTAGCGTAAGGTCGCGTTGCCATTACCCGAGTAGCTATATATATACCAACGATAGTAACCTGCGCTGCCAGTATAATTTATGCTTTCATTATTCTGGGGTGTTTTACTGCTTGCAACATAAGTCCACTGATAGCCATTCCAGCGCTGTAAGTATAAGTCAAAATCTGTTTGACCTGTCGCTGAAACCGACAATTGAGCTTGATGAGTGCCAGCCTTAGCATAATAATAACCGTAGTAATTGTCGGGTAAAGTGACATAGTGTCCTTGGCTAATATACTTACGACCTAAGTACTTGTAATTATTAGTTTCTACATTGTAATCTGCTAACACATTAATATTATTACTATTAACAATTGCAGCTACCGTAATATAATATGTGCCTTGCTGTGGATTGCTGATAGTACAACTTTCTGTATTAGAACTACCTTGGCTTTGACAGTCGTATTGACGGCTACTCGCTTCACTACCAAAGTGAACAAACACATCAACATCGCCACTTCCGCCATTTGTAGTAACTTTTAAATTATTAACATTACTAGGTACATTAATACGATATTGTTGGCTGATATTTCTACCCAAGCTACTTAAGGTAACCGATTCACCTTTATTTAATTCAATAGTTTCACGAGGGGGCGTAGGAGGAGTGGTATCTTCACCTTGGCGAAAGTTTGCAACATACGCTCTAGTATCATTTAAGCGGCGTGCGTTATTGTGATAGGCGCTACCTGTTGCATATCCATTGTAATAAACATTCGGATTTGAAAAGTTGTTAATAGCAGGACACCAGTTACATGAGCTGCCGTAAGCCATAATGGTATGAGTATTGTTAGCTAATAGGTGACCATAGTTATATTGATACGGCCCTGGTGTACCACCGGCATTTCTTTCGTCATGCTGCAACCCCATATTATGACCAAATTCGTGCGATATCGTCCAACCACCTACACAATTACGGCGAGTAACTTGAAAGCCGCGTGAAGCAAAGTTTGTACTAGGGGTCGACATGTACCAACCTAAACCACATAAGTTGCCTGGATTTTCTATAATCATTCCCACTAAGTCAGCACCATAGGTATTACGTAACTGACCTACATAGGCATTTGATGTTACCCAGTTAAGATCGGTAGAGCCATTACCTGTTTCTTGGTAAGAGATTTCATTAGCGTATACTAAATTTACCCAAGCATTAACTTCACTATTCTCTAACGACAGGTTCATCTGATCGATTGATTGCTGTGCTAATGCTTGCATATAGCTTGTGCCGCCAGCACCAACTCGAGCTGCGCCAGTGTATAACAACATTACATCAACTTGGCTATTTGCTGTATTGTTAGCCACTTCATTGCTTATCTGCAGATCTATCGCAGGGGTAACTTGTGACTCTATTTGACGCTCTAATTCATGGTCAACTTTACCACCACCACATTGGTGTTCTTCACCCAAAATTGGCTCAATAATAGATATGCCATCAGATTCAGGAATAATTTTATAGCTTATATCGTCCAACAATACCGTACCTGCATAGGCCTGATTGTTAACAACGTTGAGTGCCACTTTTTGGGTTGGCTGACCTTCAATATGCCCAAAAAATGAATAGCCATTATTAGTGTTTTCTTTAAAACGGTTAACAACAACACTGCGTAAGGAGCCATCTGGCAGTACGATCTGAAGCTCAGCTCGATCATTACGTAGTTGGTCTATTCTTTTATTCTTGTGTTTAAATTTATTATAGTGATCTGACATTACGTCTTTATTTATTCGCACCTTAATAGCTGCGTGCGTATGCAGATCTTGCGCTTTACTCATTGCGCTGAGAGTTTGTGCTTTATGGTTTTGGTCTTCAAGCGCTTCAAACAATGGTTTGTCTTGCCCCTGTGCTGCCCCCATAAAAATTAATGAGCAGCAAAATAATGCTAGTTTCATTTGTTGTCCTTAAATATTTGGATGTTTAGCAAATACACGCATTTTTAATGCGATGAATCTACTGGTTTGCCTACTCTATAAAGCCTACAAACCAAAACTCACTACAGGTCAACCAGACAAAACAAAGTAAATTAACCTTATATTAACCAATTATTAACCAATTTAAAACCAGCCAGTAAAATAAAATGAACACTATTTAATAGATAATGTAGGTAATACCTTGAAAAACGCCGATATAGCTAACTATGTGATCATTTAATTAATGAAACTGGTCTAATTGTCTGAAATTCGCGATAGATTTTGTGTTAATGCAGGATTATTTATTCTCAGCAGCGCTAAGTCCTTAAGCTGAACTAAATAAAAGGGACAAGATAAATAGATTTGGTGAGTAATGTATTAGGGCGTGTTAAATTTTTGAGAACAAATTTTGTACGAATTAAACATGATTTAATTGAGGCGTAGCGAAAAAGTGTAGATATTCTACATAAATGAGCTAGACAGCTTCCGCGTCCTGCTCACGCTAAGTACCTACTTCCGTGTAAGCAACGAAAAGTAAATTATGTTTAAACGTATCCGCAGGACAGCGCCTCTTTGGTTTTTCTGCGGCGTTTTCACTCATTTATGGGGAACAACCCCATTACATAAGTTCAGCCTTGTATAAACACCAAACAAATCACTGCTAAAACGTACAGCAAAATCCCCCTAGTCTATTGACCATTGTCTTTGCATTTCAATATATAAAAATGACGCTGACCATGTTATCAAAATCAATCCAGTGAGCGATTCAATGCCGGCTAAATACCTTAAGCTCCCCATCGGCTCAATATCACCAAAGCCAACGGTGCTATAAACAGTAAAAGAAAAATAAGCACAATCTAATAAACTACCATCAAAGTTGCCCATTAACTCTCCCCAGCCTTGTGCTTTATTCATCCAATAGAAAGCAAGAGCAAAAAGCCAAACTTCAATAACATGGGCAATAAAAGTGCCAAATACAGTCAGTACTAGGCTAAATCGATGTGTTCCTTTCAGTCGAGGAACATATAAGTTTAAACGGTAAAGAAATTCATAATGAATGAGTACAGCAAGTGCGACAATTAAGGCATTGATCAAAAAAACTAAGATCATCATGGAATCCATATTAAACTAACCTATGTTAGGGGCTGTTGTGCTTATAACTTGTAGTTGTACTGCCATAATTATAGTAGCGAATAATGCAGTAGTTACTTGTTATACCAAGAAAGCAGCTAACGTGACCCGCGCTGATTAAATGGTTGAGCTTTATCAACAATAACGAGTGATATACTTTTCTAGCAACCTTTTACAAGCAAAGCAGAAACCAATCCCAACATTCAAAGTAATAAGCTCAAGAGGCTAATCACTTTGAAGCGCATCTATGGGGTCAAGTTTTGACGCCTTAATTGCCGGGTATACTCCAAATATCAGACCTATCATTGCACAAATACTAAATGATAGAACAATCGCACTTATCGACCAAGACACTGCCCATTCAGAATATATTGAGATAACCTCAGAAAGTAATATCCCAAATACAACGCCCAGTATCCCGCCCAGAATTGAGATAGTAAAGCTTTCAGCTATAAACTGAATTTGTATATCTTTTTGGGTAGCGCCAACTGCTCTTAGTAAACCAATTTCTTTGGTACGCTCTAATACTGTAGCCAGCATAATGTTCATAATGCCAATACCACCAACCAATAATGAGATCCCAGCGACACAAGACATTACAATGTTAAAAATCTGTTGAGTTTGTTTCTGTTGTGCTAATAATGCAGCTGGTACAATAATACTATAATCGTCTACATCATTGTGCCGTCTATCAAGCAAATGTCCAATAGCAACAGCAGCTTGGATAGGGTCAATATTATCGTCTATCTTTAACTTCAAGCTACTTACTTCACTGGCTAAATTTTTGCTGGCATATTTATGAATAGCGGTTTTTAGAGGAATAAAGACCTGATTTTGATCACCGCCTAATTTAATACCTTGAAACTCATCTTTCTTTAGAAAAGGCGGCGATAACACTCCAACCACTTTAAACCAAAGGTGGTTGATTTTAATGTTCTTTCCAACGGCAGCCCCTAACGGAAATAACTGTTTCGCTGTTGCTGAACCTAATAATGCAACCTGAGCGAAAGCGATATCGTCTTCTTCTGTTAATACTCGGCCCTGCGATAAAGTAAACTTGGAAAGCTCAAAGTAACTTGGGCTCACTCCAACCGCTTCGCCGTCACTTTTACCTACCGAACTGAATATAGTGTAGGTTTCTACTTTTTTTTGTGCACTAAAATCAACAACAAATGGTAAAGATTCAGTACTTATTTCTCCATCCCGAATACTTAAACCTCTAGAGTGTTTTCGTTGTTCTTTAAGCTCTTTTTCTTCGAATTCTTTACTCTCAATAATTAAGTTTTGTAACCCCATGGTATTGATCATTTTGAGCGCTTCACGCTCTGCCCCTTCACCAATGTTAAGCATAGCAATAACGGCACCCACGCCGAAAATCATACCAAGCAAAGTCAGCAAGGTTCTTAACTTATGCTGAAGCAATTCATCGAAGGTATCAACAATTAATGCATAATACTTCATTAGCGCTTCTCCTGCGATATAAGTGATATTTCTTGTCCTGATGTTAAACCTGACGTTATCTCAAAGTAGCTTAGACTAGACTGTCCTATTTCTACTTTATTTTTGATAAAATCACCTGACTTATAAAGGTAAACATACGACTGATTGCGGTCTGAAAATACACTTTGCTTTGGCACAATTAGGCGAGACTTTTTAGCCATAACAGTAATTAATGCTTCAACTTTTTGACCAGGAACAAATTGGTCTGGGTGTTGTTCATCTAACTCAACAATTACTTCAAAATACTTTTGCGGGTCACCACGGCGAATAGTCTTTGGAAATGCGGTAACGGCTGCTATCGTGCCGTAATAAACTTGTTGGGCGTTGGCATTTAAACGCAAACTAACCTTTTTACCTTTGCCTAAATCAATCGCTTCGTTTTCGATCACCCAAAGTTTAGCTTTCATTACACTAGTGTCGGGTAGCTCAGCAATTTTTTGACCAGGCCACATTGTTTGCCCTGTACGCGCTTTCTCTCCACGCCAGTTAACCTTATAAGCTAAAAGCCCATCATGTGGTGCTTTTACTTCTAACTGAGATAAGCGGGCAGATAATTGATCAATTTTAGTTTGATGGAGCTGTTGCTTCATCTCCAATAGTCCCATATCTCCTTTGGCACTTTCACTAAAGCTGTCGCTCTTCCAGTTCAAGTAGTCTTGTTTAGTTCCTAGATATTCTGCGTTTTGTAATGATTCTATAATTTCAAGTTTAGAACGAATACGTTCATCTTCAATTGAAAATTGCTCTGCAAATAACTTTTCTTGATCAACCATGATCATATCTTTATTAATACCACTAAGCTCTTTATTCAACGCTCCACTTTTTTCCAGCATGTCTTGCTGAGTTTTCGCTAGTTCGTTAAGTTTATTTTTGCTTTCTACCTGCATTGACTCGCCGTCGAAACGAATAATGACATCTCCTTTTTTAACATGCGAAAACTCTGGTGCTAGCCAAGCAATAACTTGCATTCCGTTACTCGACATTGGCGCATTAATAGCCGTAGCCTGAGCAGCAAATAACTCACCTTTTGCAGGTATTTTTACATCAAAAGGCTTTTCTTCTACGTGATAAAGTAAAGGTGGCGACTCAGACTCAGTACAACCGAACAATACTAGTGCCGCAATTAGCGTAAGAATATATTTCATAGCGCGACAACATCTCCTTGTTGTAAGCCTTCTTTAATTATTATTTTATTGCCGGTAACATCAGCTACCTCAACTCTAATCTGGGTATGGCCAAAAGTATCGATACGCTCTACATAATGTACATTATCGATGGTATTAACTGTATCAACGGGTAATGTTAATACATCGTTTAATGTCTTTGCGATAATTTCAATCCGAGCTGTCATACCTGGTCGCATCACTTTGCTATCAATATTATCGAACTCAATAATTGCATCAAAAATGCGCTTTCTATCTTGATTAGTTTTGTCTCTAAACACTTTGCCTAAACTGGTTATTTTGCCCCAAGTAACTAATTCTTGAGTACCGTCTAAGGTTATTTTAACACGTTGCCCCTTCATTATTAGACCGCTATCGGGCTCTAAAATTTGTGCTTTAAGCTGCATGTCTTCAACCACCGAAATTTCGAGTACCGGTTGCCCAAAGTTAACATTTTCACCTTCTGCAGGCTTTTCACCATTCCAGTTACTCCGATAAATGACCATACCATCTATGGGTGCTTTTACTTTTAGCCGTTCTATGTCATTTTTTAAATCATTTACTTTAGCGGTTAAGCGATTTACTTTGCCCTCAGCTAACTTTAAGTTGAGTGCGGTATTTTTTCGATGATAAGCAAGCTTTTGCTTTGCAAGCATCCAATCGTTGTTAGCAATAGTAAAATCAATTTCTCTTTTTTTACGTTCATTTTCAGAGCGACTGTGATCAACTATCTCTGCAATACGCTTAGCTTTATCGTATTGCATTTTCCTTTCCGCTAATGTCAGAACTAACTCTTGCTCTTTCTCAGTTTCTTTTATTTTTTTATTCTCTAACTCTTTTTGAGCTTGTTCTAATTCCCCTTTTTGTTGAATAAGGCTATCTGCCACTTTCTTATCATCAAAAGATACTAGTATTTGGCCTTTTGTAACTTTAGTATTTTCTGGAATAAGCTTCTTGATTTGAAATTGCCACATACGTGAAACCGATGGGGGAGCAATTAACGCAGTATTTTTAGATTCTAACTCACCGTTTGCCTTAATAATTATTTCAACATCCTCCTGCTTTACTTGAGTTGAAGGCACAGGTTCACAAGCTATTAAGCATAAAGTAACGAAAGCTAATAGTAGTTTATTCATTACTCACTCCTTGAAATTCTAATTGGGCACTCATACCAGGCAATAAACCGGTATTAACATCAACAGTAAAATCAACAACAGTGCGATAATAGACACCATCGCCCCAAAGCATTCGCTCTTCTGGTTGTGTTGAAAGTGTCTTTATCGTCGCAGTAAAAACCTGATTTGGATATGCATCAAACGTTAATTTAGCACTATCGCCAACAGCTACTTTTTTATAGTCAACTTCATGCACCCAAGCTTCTATATATAACCCTTTCATTGAAGGTATTTCTGCTATTTTCCAAGCAGGCTGGGCGGTCATACCTACAAATATTTTTTCACCTGTCCATGGGTGGTTTGCATATAAAATAGGTCCGGTACGCTCAGCATACAAGCTCATTTTTGACAATTTATTTTGATTATAATCAAGGTCAAATTCGTATTTTTTGATTGTTAATTCTTGCTTAGTTATATTGACCTCGTTAACTACTTTTTGTTGGGCTAGTTCATCTTTAGCTTTTGCATTAGCAAGCAATGCTTTTTCTAGATCTAATTGATACTTTTCATAATCATATTGGCTTAAGTGTTCTACTGGAATTGATGCATCAATTCTCGCCTTAGCGAGCAATAATTCCGTGCGTTTTTGAGCAAACTCTTTTTCCATTAATTGCTGTTTAGCATCACTTTTCTTACGAGCTAACTCTTCTTTTGCTGCATAAAGGTTAACGTCAGTTTGTTCAATAGTGCTTTGAATTGCACCACTATCAAAAACCACAACAAGGTCGCCTTTATTGGCAATTTCACCCTCTGGTAGTAGCCATTGTAACTGTACTCGCCAGTTATCAGTTTTGGGTGAATAGAATGTCTGATTATCTCCTGCTTTTATCTCACCCGATAAAATTAACACATTTTGAGCTAACACCTGCGTAAAGAATAAACTCAATAAGAAGAAAGTAATCACTCTGTACATGCAGTGTCTCCTATTACTTCGCCATCCTTCATGCGAATAACTCGCTGAGCGTATGCTGCAATATCTTCTTCGTGAGTAACCATAACAATGGTTTGTCCTTGCTTATGCAGTTCACAAAGAAGATTCATAATTTCAAAGGATGTTTTAGAGTCTAAGTTGCCCGTTGGTTCATCAGCAAAAATTACTTTAGGGTTATTTACCAAAGCCCTCGCAATAGCTACGCGTTGGCGTTGGCCTCCTGACATTTCAAATGGCTTATGGTGTGAACGTGAAGATAAACCGACTTTTTCTAGCATAACAGCTCCTCTAGATTCAGCCTCTGCTTGCTCTACATCACTATACCTTAAAGGCAAAATAACATTATGAAGGGCGGTTAACCTAGGTAGTAAGTGAAATGTTTGAAAAATAAAGCCAATTTTATTATTTCGTATTTTAGATAAAGTGACATCGTCAATGCTTTTAATTGATTCACCTGATAAGAAGTATTCGCCAGAGCTAGGTGTATCTAAACAACCTAGTACGTTCATTAATGTTGACTTACCTGAACCCGAGGTCCCCATAATCGCAACAAATTCATTTTCTTTTATAGTCAATGTCACGTTTTTTAACGCGTTAACTTCCGATTCACCACTTCCGTATGTGCGGCTAATATTCTCGACCCTGATCATTCGGGAATTCCTAATTAAAATTTCTTTCTGGTTAGAGCAAACTGATTAAATTCAAGCAGGTAGCAATATACCCGCTAAAAATTTCAAATACAAACAGCAATTGCTATAGCTAAAAGTAATAAATATTGATTTAAAAGTGCGTTGCTAGTGCTACCATTTAACATTAATAGACTAGGGCGTCTTGAATAGCTTTGGGTTACCCAAACTATGGTTAACCCACACTGTGAAAATTACTAAAATCAAGTAATCTGTTAAGCAATAGAATGTTACAAAAAGTTATTAACTTTGCAGTTAATAACTTTTAGATGTTAAAGGGTTACTAGGGTGTGTTAGCTATTATTTTTTAGGAAAGTTAAAAATTCATTTTCAGGCATAGGCTTGGCGTAGAAAAAGCCTTGTACTTCATCGCAACCTAAGCCCTTCAAATACTCTTGTTGCGCAACTTCTTCAATTCCTTCGGCAATAACAGTTAAATTCATTTGTTTACCTAAGTTAATGATTGTTTCTGCAATAATTGCTTTACCAGGCTCTGCAATATGAGTAATAAAAGATCGATCTACTTTCAAACGATCTAATGGAAGTTGTTGCAAGTAACTCATTGACGAATAACCCGTACCAAAGTCATCTAATGCAATACTTATCCCCTCTTTCTTTAATTTAACTAAGGCATCAACAACAACTTGTGGCTCATCCATCAGAATATTTTCTGTTATTTCTAACTCTAACTTATTAGGTGGAATTTTATGTGTTTTTGTTGCTTGGATAACATTATCAACAAAGTTATCTTTCTTAAATTGTGGGATAGAGACATTCACCGAAATACCGACATGACCAAAGCCATTACTTTCGAGGCTCTTAATCGTGCTACATGCTTTATTAATCACCCAGTCACCAATATCAATAATTAGCCCTGAATATTCAGCCAAAGGAATAAAAATAGCCGGTGAAATAAAGTTACCGTCAGCAGTTTTCCAGCGTAGAAGCGCTTCAGCACCAATAACCTTACCCGTATTCAGGTTAAGCTGCGGCTGATACCAAAGCTCTAAGCGTTTTTCAGCAAAATCGGTTCTAAGCTGACGGATCATTCCTAACCGCCATAACGTTTTTTCTTCCATTTCTTGTTGGTAATAAACAAAATGGAATTGGTTGCTTTTTTTAGCTAAGTTCAACGCAATATTGATCTGATTTAAGATATTGACCCCACGAGAGCCCGCATCAGCTTTCATACATAAACCAAAACTAGCTTTCACAGGTAAACGCTGTTCCCCTGCAGCAAAGGGTTCAGAAAACAATTCGGTAAGTTTTTCAGGGTTTACTAAATCTTGTGGGCCAATAAGACCAAAAACATCAGCGCCAACTCTAGCGATTTTGCAACGTTCGCTTAGCGTTTTCAATCTAGCTGATACAGCCATTAATAATTGGTTACCTAGGTCTTGGCCTAAACCGTCGTTAATATCGCTGAACTGTGTTAAATCTATTAATGCTGCAACTTTGCTAAGGTCGCTACTTTGTCCGAAGTCATCTAATAAGTTAACAAATTCTAATCGATTAGGAAGCTCAGTTAGCCAGTCTTTGTATGCCGCATTGCGTAGCTTTTGAAATAGGTGTACATTTTCATAACCTATTGAGATATTAGTGAGAAAAACTTCAATAATTTGCTGATCAATTTCTGAAAGTGGCGCTGAAAATTCAATATATATAACTGCTCGGCACACACCACTTGAAAGATAAAAACATGACGCTTCAGAGCCTAGTAAATGATATTTCTGTTGGAAACACTTTTTAATTAACTCTTCAATTTCATTATTTTTGAGGGCTGAAATTTTTTGGTTTACTAATCCATTATCAACACCCGATTGACCTAACACATATAAACTTAAGTCATCGGCAGCATCTACAATACCTTGCCCTCTAGCGCAAAAAAAACTTTTTTCAATATCAGCTAAATTAGTGAGCTGACTTAACACACCTTCAGCATATTTATGTACAGTATGTAATTCTAGTAATTCAGCTGCAGCCGCAATTATTTTTTCTAAACCTTGGCGATTTTGAGTAACTGTATCTATTTGTTGAAAAGAGCGAATTGCGGCATAAACGGTAGTAACCAATTTACGACGAGTTAACTCTGTTTTTGTTTTATAATCGTTGATGTCATAATCTTTAATTACACTTTCTTCAGGTGCGTACCCAGGCTGTCCGGTTCTAAGCACTATTCGTATATCTTGTCGCTGAAGAGTTTCTCGAATATGTTTTACTACATTTAAGCCGGCATCGTCTGTTTCCATTACAACATCAAGCAGCACTAAAACAATATCTTCATTTTGTTCAATTAATTGGCATGCGTCTTTCCCTGAATATGCGTGTAAATATTCAAGCCTTTTTCCAAGTACGACTAAGTCAGACAACGCAAGTTGTGTAACCGAATGAATTTCAGGATCGTCATCAACAATTAATACTTTCCAAGTACCATTACTTGAATCATCAAGAATTTCATCTTCATCACTATCGTCGATAAATAAAAAATCATCATTAGTATCTTCAGATGCCCGCATACTACCCTCAAATTACCAACCTAAGTGATTAGTTAATTTCAAAAATGCATATTATAAAATTTTGTTTTATTACTTTGTTCTAAATCCATCATAAAAGTCAGTTCGATAATATTCAACAAACTATTACAATTATTTTAATTCTTTCAAAGATATATCACTATAGCCTAAGTTTAGGTAATTATTTTAACCTTTACACTTTTTTATTCGCTTTTTTTACTAAAATTACTCTATCATGTATTTCTAGTAGCCTTCAATTACCTTTTTAGGGTGAATTTAGCGCTTAAAGACCAACACTATAATGGATGAATAGGCAGATGAAAATCACAACAACTTCAGTTAATCCTGTAGCAAAAACTACTGAAATAAATAAACCACCTGTTGTGAGCACAGAAGAAACATCAAATTCTGCGTCGAATAAATCATCTAAATCTGGAGCTTCTTCTCAATTACAGTTATTAAATTTAGCTAAACAGTTTATCCTAGACGGTGCGCTGATTAGCGCATCGAAGCAATGCCCTCTCGAAGAAAGAACACAAAAGCGAGATCGTTATATTCGCTTTAGAAAACAGCAGAACCTTGAAGTTATTATTCAAAAAGCCATTAGTTATTGTTCAGATAAAGAAATTACGGATAGGGCAGATGTCGATTGGTTTAATAGCTTTACTGAGTTTGCAGAAGGGATCAGCAATCCTACTATGCAAGAGTTATGGGCTAAAATTTTAGCGTATGAAGTCACTAGGCCTGGATCCTTTTCTTTAAAGACATTGCAAGCTTTTAGAACAATGAGCATGGGTGAGGCTA
Source organism: Thalassotalea piscium (assembly GCF_030295935.1). Taxonomy (NCBI): domain Bacteria; kingdom Pseudomonadati; phylum Pseudomonadota; class Gammaproteobacteria; order Alteromonadales; family Colwelliaceae; genus Thalassotalea; species Thalassotalea piscium. Next base: position 362,260 of record NZ_AP027362.1, on the reverse strand, counting down.
AATTATTCGCTAAAGCATGCGCGCTAGCCTTAAAAGATAGTACTCGTAAAAACCTTCGTATAATATCGGGCTCTTCACAACTACCTGGAATGTTTAACTTTTTTAGTAAGAAAAGGCTTCAAAAGATTAATTTAGGTAAGTTTGGTTTATCATATGCAGAGCTTTTAACGCTTGCTGATAATCATTTAATTTTCATTCAAGAAACAGAGTCTTCACCAATCGCGCTTGGCGAAAGTATTCATTTTTATTGCAATAATTCGCCAATGATACTTTCTCCAATAAAGCACAATTGTTTATTAAGCTTTTATAAATTCACTCCCATTGGCGCAGAGCTGGCAAATTTGATTAGTGACTCAGTCGATGAAAGTTATTTAGAATTGGTTAAGGACACCCTTTCATCACACTTTGTGATTAATTAATACCAATTGCAATAACTATTTAACCAATTCAGAGCATCGTCAGGGAAGTTAGCACAAAGCAAATTGATGCAGGTGTAGTATTCTCCGTCCAATCAATTTTTAACGTTATCACTTTTCTGACGAGCTCCCAAGGGCGAGTTTAAAAGGCTTATACGCAGCGTTACTGATTTTGATAAGGTCCCCATATGGAAGTGGGATGGTAGGGTAACGCAGAAGCAGTTGCCGAGAATAACCATTATCTGTGATCAGTGCCTTGCCTCTAAGCCTTTTAATTCTCGCTGAATGAACAAATATTTTTTCAATTGGTAAAAGAACGTTCCAGCGCCTAAATTCCATCTCCGTCGGTATGCAAACCACATTCTCTTTGCACCCCACCAAATCGCGTGTCGCTTTCTTCCATCCCTAAGGTAAGTGGACGCGTACTATGCACATCACCTATAGAAACATAACCTTTTTCCCATAAAGGGTGGTAAGGCAATCCGTGCTTGGTAAGATATTGGTGAATATCTTTATTCGTCCAATCTATAATAGGGTGTACTTTAAACCTACCCCGTAATATGCCAACTACAGGTAGTGACTCCCTATATTCAGACTGTTGCCTTCTAATACCTGAAAACCAAGTGCCTGCATTCAATTGATCTAGACCGCGCTCAAGTGGTTCTACTTTGTTACGACGATTGTATGCCTTTAGCGCTGAATCGTCTTTTGCCCACTCTTCTCCATATTTTGCCATTTGCCAAGCAGCACTTTCTTTTGCGCTAAACACATGCAAGTTTAATTTTAACCTTTCTGCTAACGTATCAATAAACTGGTACGTTTCAGGAAAAAGATGTCCTGTATCTGTTAACAACACTGGAATATTTGCATCAAGTTGCGTCAGCATGTGTAACATTACCGCCGATTGAACACCAAAACTTGATGATAATACAAACTGGGAAGGTAAGTTTTCCATTGCCCATTCAACTCGATTTACAGCACTTTCTTTTTCTAGTAACTCGTTCCATTGATTTAACCATGGTTCGGGTAAAGACGCAGGAAAACGATTATTTATAGTAGTCTTAATCATAAAAATCCTGTTTGCTCACTTTTACTTCAGCAATTATCCCACTACGAATTACATAATCACCAAATGCCTCACTACTGTTTCGCTCAGCTACCCAGCGTTCAACTAAGTGGTCTATCTCAAATAAAACACTTTGTTCATCAAGGTTCTCTTTATACATTTTAGGTACTCTTGTACCAGCTAAGTTACCACCTAAGTGCATATTATATTTACCTGGACCTTTTCCAACCAAGCCTATTTCAGCTAGCATTGCTCGTCCACAGCCGTTAGGACAACCCGTTACCCGAAGAATGATACTTTCATTACTAATATTATGTTTAGTTAGTATCCCTTCTACATCCGTTACTAAAGTAGGTAAATAGCGCTCAGCTTCAGCCATTGCTAAAGGACAAGTAGGAAAAGCAACACAAGCCATTGAGTTTTTACGCTGCTCACTTACAGACATATCCATCAAGCCATACTTAATAGCAATTGCTTCAATTTCCGCTTTTTGAGATGTTGGAACCCCTGCCACTATTAGGTTCTGATTTGCTGTAATTCTAAAGTCACCCTGATGTACTTTAGCAAGTTCTGCCATCCCTGTTTTTAGAGGTTGATTTGGGCGGTCTATTATACGGCCATTTTCAATAAACAATGCTAAGTAGTGTTTATCGTCTATACCTTGAGACCAACCAATACGATCGCCACGCTCTGTAAATTCGTACGGCCGTGACGGTTCAAATTTACTTCCAGCTCGTTTTTCCACCTCTTGTTTAAAAACATCAGAGCCGACGCGATCAAGGGTATATTTTGTTTTAGCATTTTTACGATTTACCCTGTTACCCCAATCCCTTTGTGTAGTCACTACCGCTTCAGCAAACGCGATTGTCTGCTCTGCGGAAATAAATCCAAAATCGTCCGCTTTTCTTGGATAGGTAGACTTATCTCCATGTGTCATGGCTAAGCCACCACCCACTAATACATTAAAACCAATAAGTTCCCCTGCTTCTTGTATTGCAACAAAGCTTAAATCATTCCCATGAACATCAACATCATTCAACGGTGGTATTACAACTGCAGTTTTAAATTTTCGCGGTAAATAAGTGCTACCCAATATAGGTTCTGCTTCTTGTGCAGTGTCCTCTACCTTTTCTGAGTCCAGCCAAACTTCAGCATAACCCCGTGTCTGTGGTAAAAAGTGTTCGCTAATTTTTTTTGCCCACTCATACGCTTCTTGATGCACTTCTGATTGATATGGATTGGAGGTGCAGAGTACATTTCGGTTCATATCTGCTGCTGTAGCGATTGAGTCGATACCAATACTATTTAGTGCTTTATGTACTGTCTTAATGTTAGGCTTTAAAATACCGTGGTATTGAAAAGTTTGCCTAGTGGTTAAGCGGATACTGCCATACATAGTATGTTCAGTAGCCCACTTATCTACACCCAGCCACTGCTCTGGTGTAATAATACCTCCAGGCAAGCGTGCTCTAAGCATTAAACTATGCAGCGGTTCTAGCTTTTGTTTTGCTCTTTCTGCGCGTATATCTCGATCGTCTTGTTGATACATACCATGAAAACGGATCAGCTGAAAATTATCGCCTGACATTCCTCCAGTTACTTGGTTTTTTAAATCATCGGATATTGTTCCTCGCAAGAAGTTACTTTCTTTTTTAAGACGTTCATTATCAGATAATTTACCTTCCACAACCAAAGGACCTACAACCTTTACATCTTCAGCTTTACTATTGGTACTCATTAATAAACATCCTTCTGATAACGCTTGGCACTACGTAGTACTTTTAAATAATCTTGTGCTTGACTGCTTGACATACCACCCTCTGTTTCAATAATACCTAGTAGCACTTGTTCAACATCTTTCGCCATTCGGTTCATGTCACCACAAATATATAAGTATGCGCCTCGCTCTAACCATTCAAATACAGATTTACCATGCTCTTTAAGTCTATCCTGCACGTATATTTTCTCAGTTTGATCTCTTGAAAAAGCAAGATCAATGCGTGTCAAAAGCCCTGATTTGACATACCCCTGCCACTCCACTTGATATAAAAAATCTTGTGTGTAAGTTTGGTCCCCAAAGAACAACCAATTATCGCCCACTGCATTTTGAGCTTCTCGTTCCTGTAAAAACGCTCTAAAAGGCGCAATACCAGTACCAGGACCAATCATTATGATCGGAGTATCATTATTTTCAGGTAAACGAAAATTATCGTTATGCTCAACAAAAACCTTAACCTGTGCCCCTTCTTCTAGTCTGTTTGCTAAAAAGCCAGATGCACCACCTGTTCGGATCTTATTGTTATTTTCATACTCAACAACACCAACAGTTAAATGTACTTCATCTTCAACTTCTAATTGGCTTGAAGCTATTGAGTATAAACGAGGTGTTATTTTTCTCAGTGAATCTGCTAACTCCTGCGCTGTTACGTTTGCAGGTGCAGATGAGACAACATCGATAACTTGATGTGTACTAGCGTATTGACGTAGGCTATTTTTATCTTTTGCTAGAGATAATAATGCCGCTGCCTGGCTTTTATTAGCCCAGAACTCAATAAAATTAATATTTGTCTGAGTTATCTCTAATTGACTAGTTAATGCTTCTTTTATCGTTACTGTTTCTTTATTAACATGAACAACTTCGTCATCACAAATCCCAAGCACAGAAAGCAGTTCATTTACTAACAAGCTTTCATTTTCAAACCAAACCCCAAGTGCGTCACCTGGCTGGTATGTTATACCTGAATCTAGTAAATCTATTTCTATGTGACGAACATCCTTTGAAGACTCACGCCCTGTAATTTTTTGGCTTAAACCAAGTTCAGCAGTAAATGGTTGTTGTTTACTGTAAAGGCTTGTTGCTCCAGCCGTTGGCAAATTAATAATTTCAGCCGCTTGTGAGTTTCCTAGCATACCTTTAGTTTGTTCTATAATGGTTTCAGACCATTCACTTGCACTCTCTTCATAATCAACATCACAGTCTACCCGAGGTAAAATCTGTATTGCACCAAGCTTATTCAAATACTCATCGAAGTCTTTTCCTGTTTGGCAAAAGTATTCATAACTAGTATCACCTAATGCAAGCACACTATAATGCAAGTGCTTCAAAGATGGTGCTTTTTTTGAAGATAAGAATTCATGTAATGCGACCGCATCGTCAGGTGCTTCACCTTCGCCATTAGTGCTAGCAACGATTAATAAATGAGAAACATTTTTAATCGATTTAGGTTTAAACTCACCCATACTTTTTAAATCAACTGTCAATCCTTGGGCTTTTGCCTGTGCTGCTAACTTTGTTGCTACGCCTTTAGCATTACCAGTTTGTGAACCGAACAAGATAGTTAACGTTGAAGATGCTAAAGGTTTTGATGCGGTAGGAAGAACAGCAACAGATGAACCTTCAGCTTTTGCTGCTAAATAACCACTTGCCCATGCAAGTTGTAAAGGTGAATAATTCCCTACAGCATTTTTTAAAGACGATAGCTGTTCACTATTAAGCATAGATTGGCTTAAGTCTTGTTGTTCTGACAACATACGATCAAATACCTATTAAATGGTGATAACCAGATTGTAGGCTCAAGAGGTTAAACTTAAAAAGAATATAAAATGATTTTTTATGCCAATTAGATATAAGAAAGGGATTCTATCACACAAAGTAAAAAGCCCGACTCTTTCGAATCGGGCTTTTGACGTGCATGGATGCACTAATGTCGAGCTGCCATATTCTTACAAGGATGTAAGTCATTAGGGTAATGCAGGAGCAATTACCGAGATGGCAAGGAACGACCTAAAAAGAAGTCTAGCAATGTCCTACTCTCACATAAAAAGAAGAACACCCACACGCTATACCATCCGCCGCTACTGCGTTTCACACAAAGCAAAAAGCCCGACTCTTTCGAATCGGGCTTTTTTAAAGAGAAGTCTAGCAATGTCCTACTCTCACATGGGAACTCCCACACTACCATCGGCGCTGCTGCGTTTCACTTCTGAGTTCGGAAAGGGATCAGGTGGTACCACAGTGCTATTGTCGCTAGACAAAAAACGTTTTGTACATGGATGTACTTATGTCGCGAAGCCATGGATGGCTAGGAGCGACGTATCTCCATCTACAAATTAATTCGGAAAGCTTTATAAATACGTGTTATTCAATCTAATTCACTCTAACTCACTACTGAGTACGTGATTTGTGCTTATCGCACTCGTCAAACAAACAACCCGTTTACGTCTCTATCGAGCACGCAAAACTATTTGGGTGTTGTATGGTTAAGCCTCACGGGTAATTAGTATTGGTTAGCTCAATGCCTCGCAGCACTTCCACACCCAACCTATCAACGTTGTAGTCTCCAACGACCCTTTAGGGAGCTTAAAGCTCCAGTGAGAACTCATCTCAAAGCCTGCTTCCCGCTTAGATGCTTTCAGCGGTTATCAGTTCCGAACGTAGCTACCGGGCAATGCCATTGGCATGACAACCCGAACACCAGTGGTTCGTCCACTCCGGTCCTCTCGTACTAGGAGCAGCCCTCTTCAATTCTCAAACGCCCACGGCAGATAGGGACCGAACTGTCTCACGACGTTCTAAACCCAGCTCGCGTACCACTTTAAATGGCGAACAGCCATACCCTTGGGACCGACTTCAGCCCCAGGATGTGATGAGCCGACATCGAGGTGCCAAACACCGCCGTCGATATGAACTCTTGGGCGGTATCAGCCTGTTATCCCCGGAGTACCTTTTATCCGTTGAGCGATGGCCCTTCCATACAGAACCACCGGATCACTATGACCTACTTTCGTACCTGCTCGACGTGTCTGTCTCGCAGTTAAGCTGGCTTATGCCATTGCACTAACCGTATGATGTCCGACCATACTTAGCCAACCTTCGTGCTCCTCCGTTACTCTTTAGGAGGAGACCGCCCCAGTCAAACTACCCACCAGACAGTGTCCCCAAGCCCGATAAGGGCCCTAGGTTAGAACATCACGCATACAAGGGTGGTATTTCAAGGTTGGCTCCACCGCATCTAGCGACGCGGTTTCAAAGCCTCCCACCTATCCTACACATGTAGGAGCAATGTTCACTGTCAAGCTATAGTAAAGGTTCACGGGGTCTTTCCGTCTAGCCGCGGGTATACGGCATCTTAACCGCAAATTCAATTTCACTGAGTCTCGGGTGGAGACAGTGTGGCCATGATTACGCCATTCGTGCAGGTCGGAACTTACCCGACAAGGAATTTCGCTACCTTAGGACCGTTATAGTTACGGCCGCCGTTTACCGGGGCTTCGATCATGAGCTTCGCCGAAGCTAACCCAATCAATTAACCTTCCGGCACCGGGCAGGCGTCACACCGTATACGTCATCTTTCGATTTTGCACAGTGCTGTGTTTTTAATAAACAGTTCCAGCCACCTGGTTACTTCGACTCTCCGATGCTTACGCAGCAAGTGCTTCACATTAGAGAGCGTACCTTCTCCCGAAGTTACGGTACTATTTTGCCTAGTTCCTTCACCCGAGTTCTCTCAAGCGCCTTAGTATTCTCTACCTAACCACCTGTGTCGGTTTGGGGTACGGTTCCTATATATCTGACGCTTAGAAGCTTTTCCTGGAAGCATGGCATCAATGACTTCGTGTCCTTGGACACTCGTCTCGTATCTCAGCCTTAAGGATACCCGGATTTACCTAAGTTTCCAGCCTACATACTTTCACACGGACTACCAACGCCGTGCTCACCTAGCCTACTCCGTCCCTCCTTCGCAATATATAGAAGTACAGAAATATTAATCTGTTTCCCATCGACTACACCTTTCGGTCTCGCCTTAGGGGCCGACTTACCCTGCCCTGATTAACATGGGACAGGAAACCTTGGTCTTTCGGCGGGGGAGTTTTTCACTCCCCTTATCGTTACTCATGTCAGCATTCGCACTTCTGATACCTCCAGCAAGCTTTACAACTCACCTTCAACGGCTTACAGAACGCTCCCCTACCACTAGGACGTATCCTTAAGGTATCTGTTGACTTCGCTTCCCAACTCAACGTTCGGGTGAGCTTGACCGTTTTTCTTCTCTAAAACAATGAGAAAAACGTTAGTCTTAAATAGCTTAAGTGATACGTCCTAATCCGCAGCTTCGGTGCATAGTTTAGCCCCGTTACATCTTCCGCGCAGACCGACTCGACTAGTGAGCTATTACGCTTTCTTTAAAGGATGGCTGCTTCTAAGCCAACCTCCTAGCTGTCTATGCCTTTCCACATCGTTTCCCACTTAACTATGACTTTGGGACCTTAGCTGGCGGTCTGGGTTGTTTCCCTCTTCACAACGGACGTTAGCACCCGCAGTGTGTCTCCCGCATATCACTCATTGGTATTCGGAGTTTGCAAAGGGTTGGTAAGTCGGGATGACCCCCTAGCCTTAACAGTGCTCTACCCCCAATGGTGTTCGTGCGAGGCTCTACCTAAATAGATTTCGGGGAGAACCAGCTATCTCCCGGCTTGATTAGCCTTTCACTCCGACCCACAAGTCATCACCGCATTTTTCAACATACGTGTGTTCGGTCCTCCAGTTGATGTTACTCAACCTTCAACCTGCCCATGGGTAGATCGCCGGGTTTCGGGTCTATACCTTGCAACTAAACGCGCAGTTAACACTCGCTTTCGCTACGGCTCCCCTATTCGGTTAACCTTGCTACAAAATATAAGTCGCTGACCCATTATACAAAAGGTACGCAGTCACCCCGAAGGGCTTCCACTGCTTGTACGTATACGGTTTCAGGTTCTATTTCACTCCCCTCACAGGGGTTCTTTTCGCCTTTCCCTCACGGTACTGGTTCACTATCGGTCAGTTAGGAGTATTTAGCCTTGGAGGATGGTCCCCCCATGTTCAGTCAACGTTTCACGTGTGCCGACCTACTCGATTTCATGATAAGTTTATTTTCGTGTACGGGGCTATCACCCTGTATCGCTGCCCTTTCCAGAGCATTCCACTAATTTACAAACCACTTAAGGGCTAATTCCCGTTCGCTCGCCGCTACTAAGGAAATCTCGGTTGATTTCTTTTCCTCGGGGTACTTAGATGTTTCAGTTCTCCCGGTTCGCCTCTTTACGCTATGTATTCACGCAAAGATACTTGCTTATGCAAGTGGGTTTCCCCATTCGGATATCTCAGTCTGTAACGGTTTTTATCACCTTAACTGAGCTTTTCGCAGATTAACACGTCCTTCATCGCCTCTAACTGCCAAGGCATCCACCATATACGCTTAGTCACTTAACCATACAACCCCAAATAGTTTCCTATTGTGGTGTCTTGATGACAAGACCAAGACTGAATGTATGTCTGACATTTTCACGTACTCGTTATGGTACTTATTGCTAAGTAGTCATAATGGAGTTACTTGAATTAGATTTTTCGTTAACAGATAACAAGTTATCTCTTAACCAGCTCGTTCGATGACCGATAAAATCATCTGACTCGCTGTGGGTAGTTATCATTATGCATTTGAGCGCGCGACACGCCATTTGCCTGATAAATACCGGTATTTATATCAGCTTTCCAAATTGTTAAAGAGTTCGTTTTAGGACGCATTCGCCTAACCCGTGGTTTAAAAAACCAAACGTAATCTATTCATCTGAATACCTTAAGTTTGGTTTCTATTTCCTTTAGAAGAAGTGGTGGAGCTAAGCAGGATCGAACTGCTGACCTCCTGCGTGCAAGGCAGGCGCTCTCCCAGCTGAGCTATAGCCCCTCTTTTACTCAAAGAGAGTGGGTAACATGTTATTAAAGCAACTTCAATTACGTGATAGACAAGGCGAATAAATACGACGTGTGCAACGCGCACATGAGTGTTTATTCAACGCAGTATCTCGCGTAATTTGGTAGGTCTGGGCAGACTTGAACTGCCGACCTCACCCTTATCAGGGGTGCGCTCTAACCAGCTGAGCTACAGACCTATATAAATTGCCCGAAGCTTACATGTTAGGACTTCTTCTTTACTTTAGTTATCATTGCAATTTGTGTAGACACTCTGAAATGCAAGCATTTCCATTGAGCCGTTTTACTTCAAGATAAGGAGGTGATCCAACCCCAGGTTCCCCTAGGGTTACCTTGTTACGACTTCACCCCAGTCATGAATCACAAAGTGGTGACCGTCCTCCCGAAGGTTAAACTAGCCACTTCTTTTGCAACCCACTCCCATGGTGTGACGGGCGGTGTGTACAAGGCCCGGGAACGTATTCACCGTAGCATTCTGATCTACGATTACTAGCGATTCCGACTTCACGGAGTCGAGTTGCAGACTCCGATCCGGACTACGACGTACTTTGTGTGATTCGCTCCACCTCGCGGTATTGCAGCACTCTGTATACGCCATTGTAGCACGTGTGTAGCCCATCCCGTAAGGGCCATGATGACTTGACGTCGTCCCCACCTTCCTCCGGTTTATCACCGGCAGTCTCCTTAAAGTTCCCGACTTAACTCGCTGGCAAATAAGGATAGGGGTTGCGCTCGTTGCGGGACTTAACCCAACATTTCACAACACGAGCTGACGACAGCCATGCAGCACCTGTCTCACAGTTCCCGAAGGCACAAATCTATCTCTAGAAATTTCTGTGGATGTCAAGGGATGGTAAGGTTCTTCGCGTTGCATCGAATTAAACCACATGCTCCACCGCTTGTGCGGGCCCCCGTCAATTCATTTGAGTTTTAACCTTGCGGCCGTACTCCCCAGGCGGTCAACTTAGCGCGTTAGCTACGCTACCCACAGATCAAGTCCACAGACAGCTAGTTGACATCGTTTACGGCGTGGACTACCAGGGTATCTAATCCTGTTTGCTCCCCACGCTTTCGTGCCTCAGCGTCAGTATCTGTCCAGGTGGCCGCCTTCGCCACTGATGTTCCTTCCAATCTCTACGCATTTCACCGCTACACTGGAAATTCCACCACCCTCTACAGTACTCTAGCTAACCAGTTTCAAATGCAGTTCCGAGGTTGAGCCCCGGGATTTCACATCTGACTTAATTAACCGCCTACGCACGCTTTACGCCCAGTAATTCCGATTAACGCTCGCACCCTCCGTATTACCGCGGCTGCTGGCACGGAGTTAGCCGGTGCTTCTTCTGTTGCTAACGTCACAGTGCAAGGGTATTAACCTTACACCTTTCCTCACAACTGAAAGTGCTTTACAACCCGAAGGCCTTCTTCACACACGCGGCATGGCTGCATCAGGGTTTCCCCCATTGTGCAATATTCCCCACTGCTGCCTCCCGTAGGAGTCTGGGCCGTGTCTCAGTCCCAGTGTGGCTGATCATCCTCTCAAACCAGCTAGAGATCGTCGCCATGGTAAGCCTTTACCTTACCATCTAGCTAATCTCACTTGGGCTAATCTAAAGGCGAAAGGTGCCGAAGCATCCCCTCCTTTGGTCCGTAGACATTATGCGGTATTAGCAGTCGTTTCCAACTGTTGTCCCCCACCTAAAGGCATATTCCCAAGCATTACTCACCCGTCCGCCGCTCGTCAGCAGATAGCAAGCTATCTCTGTTACCGCTCGACTTGCATGTGTTAAGCCTGCCGCCAGCGTTCAATCTGAGCCATGATCAAACTCTTCAATTAAAAATCGTTTGTGCGCTCCTCTACCTAAGTAAAGGCTCGCTGCTCAATGAATTCTGTCGTGTTATCCACCGAAGTGAATAACTACATAAAACGTACTAATTATTCTTTCCTAATAAAAGGAGAGAAAATTAATACTTATTTGTGTGACTTCTTCATTGCGCTGTTTTTGCTACCTAAGTAGCTGGTAAAATCAACATCAATGTGAGTGCCCACACAAATTGCATGATAACTAATTGTTAAAGAAATTCTTCGACTTACAAGAAGTGGAAGAAAAGTTAAAGCACATTCGTTTAACCTTATCGCTCTAGGCCTTGCCTTAAGCGAGATGCGCATTCTACGCACTTGAATTTTAATGTCAACAGGTTTTTAAAAAGTTTTTAAATTTATCAAAACATTTTTAAACCTTAGTTAACCGTTTAAGAAGCTAAAGCGCTTAGTAAACCTGTTAAAACTCTCACTTGGTCATCCTATTTAAGTGAACGTCGTATTTTCCATTACTTCGTCCTTCTCAAGTTCCCCTGAAGAAGTGGAGCGCATTCTAGCGACTTCATCAAAAGGATCAAGATCTTTTTTCGCTTTTTTGTTTGTTTGCTGTTTTTTAATTCGATTTGTTTATTATCACAGCGAGTTTATGAGGTTTATCTTCTATATAGGGCAAATTAATTAAGTCCGACCGCATTTCTATCTCTATATAATACGCTTATATGATTATTTTTTACACTTTGGCTTGCACATTATCAAAAGCTCGGTAACATAGAATTTGCAGTATTTTGATTTTAAAATAATAATTAGGTATTTCGTATGAATTCTTCTCTACTTTTAACATTCGGAGTTGCTTTTGTACTTGCTATTGTCTCTTATGTCATAGCAGGTCAAGTTGAGCTTACTCCATTAATCGTTTCCGTAATTGCATTTGTAAGTGCAATAATTTTTCCTCTCTTCTTTAATAAGACTAGCAACTCCTCTTCTTCAATCGAAGTAAAGACGCTTTATGTCGGTAATTTACCTTACCGTGCAAACGAAGGCTCAGTAAGAGCTTTATTTGCAGAGCATGGGCAAGTGCATTCTGTTAGATTAATGAAAGATAAACAAACAGGTAAAAGACGTGGCTTTGGTTTTGTTGAAATTTCAGCAACTGATGCCAGCGCTGCTATTACCAAACTGAATGACTCAGAGTTTCAACAACGTACTTTAAAAGTTCGTGAAGCAAAAGAAAGACCTGAAAAAGGCGATTCTGAAGAGCAATAGCTTTCAACCATTAAGCGCTTAACTAATGCCATTCATTTATAATGAGTGGCATTTTTTATTTACCTACTAATACTTACCCATTACCTATTGATGTAGAAGCTTTCCTAATAATAATGTTAAATCTTCTAACTCCCCTTATATGAAGACACAAAATCCCAATATATTTTTAAGCCAGTAGTGGTTCGTAAAAGCTCACACATTATTTTAAAATAACTGATACTTAATGATTGAATGATAATATCAATTTTCAATGATTTTGTTATTTATAAATGCGTTCTTAATTCAAATAGCTCTGGGAAAAAGCTTATATCCAGTGCCTTCTTCAAAAAACTAACTCCAGAAGAGCCGCCTGTTCCCATTTTATTACCAATAATACGCTGAACAGTGTACATATGTTTAAACCGCCATTGCTGAAATGCATCTTCAATATCAACAAGTTTCTCTGCTAATTCATATAGCTCAAAAAACTGTTCTTCATTTCTATATACTTCAAGCCAAGCGTTTAATACGGAAGTATTTGACTGATATGGTTGGCTAAAGTCACGCGATAAAGCGTCCTTATCTATTTTTAAGCCCTGCTTGGCAAGCACTTTAATCACTTCATCATATAAGCTAGGTTGAACTAACACCTTATTTAGCTCTTGATAAACACGATCATTTGACTGATGCACTTTAAGTAATTTGGCATTCTTGTTTCCCAATAAAAACTCTAGCTTACGATAACTATAAGACTGAAAGCCTGATGAATGCCCCAATGAGTCTCGAAACTTAAGGTAATCAACCGGTGTTAACGTTGACAATATATTCCAAGATTGCGTCAGTTGTATAAAAATTTGTTTAACTCTGGAAATCACTTTAAATGCATGACCAAAATCAGCGTTTTGAATATTACCAATCGCTTCGGTTAATTCATGTCCTGCTAATTTTAACCAAAGCTCACTACTTTGGTGAATAGTGATAAAAAGCATTTCGTCATGCTGATTTGATAATGGCTGCTGGGCCGATAACACTTGGTCTAAGCGTAAATAGTCAGCGTAAGACATATCTTCGTTAAAGTCTGTATGAATGCTATCTTCCATATCCCTGTAGTTATTATTATGTGGACAACTCATTATTTACCCCAATTTAGTTAAGGCTAATTCATACATAGCACTATAAATAGCATCGTCTTGCCAAATATTTTCAATATCTGGAGTTTGCATTATTTGATCCATAATTTCGTTTTGAATATCGCCCACAGCTAATGCTTTGCTATAAGGGATATTTGGCGAAAAGGTTACCATCGAATACAAAGGTACCCACAACGAGGGATGTTGTTGATGAAACTTAGCTTCAATTTTTTTTCGCAACAAAAAGTTAGCATTACCGGCTAAATCACTCATTTCTACAAAGTTGCGTTGAGCTAACTCAGTAATTGCATCGCAGTTGGGTTTGCGAGAGCGTTGATACTCTTGCAGTACAAGCGGCCACTTTCCTTGGGTGGTATCAACTAAATCACTTAGAATTCGGCAGTCTTCAAAACCACAATTCATACCTTGCCCATAAAAAGGCACCATCGCATGAGCTGAATCACCAATTAATGCAACTTGATCATTAACCAACCACGGATAAATATGTACTAAACACAAAGGCGAAGCAGCCTTAGCTAAAAACGCTTCAACTGGGTTTTCAAGTAACGAAACGGCATCTGGAAAATATTGGTTAAAAAATGCGTTAACTGATGAATGTTCCTTTAAAGCATCAAACGAAATATCACCAGTTTGATCCATAAACAATGTACAGGTAAAAGATCCATCTAGATTGGGTAACGCAATGAGCATAAAGTCTTTTCTAGGCCAAATATGTAATGCATTTTTTTCTAACTTATGACTACCGTCATCATTAGCTGCAATACTCAACTCAATGTAACTTTGCGGCATATAATCTAAACTATAACTTATCCGCTGTTTCGGTAGCTCTTGCATTAATCGACGCACTTTGGAAAAAGCACCATCAGCACCAAAAACTAAATCACTTTGATGAGTAACTACTTGGTTATTGCTATCTAAATACACTGCCGTATTATCATTGAAATTAAGTTGTGTTAAACGATGAGAAAAGTGTATGTTAATTAGCTCACTCTTTTCAGCGTAACTAATTAACTGTTCATTAATACCAGATCGAGACACCGACCATATAGCTTGATTATCTTTACCATAGGCTTGTTTCGTTAAATTACCTTCAAGATCATGCATTACACGGCAATACATAGGGATAGCCTGTTCGCGAATTTCATTGGCAATACCTAAAGTCTCTAAGGCCAACCAACCTCGTTCAGAGAGGGCAAAATTAATAGACTTTCCCTGATAAATGTTTGTTTTACGAGAATCAGGCCGCGATTCGAATAAATCAATCTGATAGCCCTTTTTAGCTAACATTAACGCTAATAAAGCACCTACAGGTCCTGCACCAACAATGCTAATCGCTTCTTTTTCTGTTTCTGTCTCTTCAACAGTTTCCGCCATAGCTATTTCCACGAAGTTAATAAATTAGTTAATATTTGCCCAAAGCGATAAACGTCTTCAAAACTATTATAAAGTGGCGTTGGCGCTAAACGAATTACATTAGGCTCTCTAAAGTCTGCTATTACGCCAGCATCAGTTAACGCCTGAAAGAAGCGTTTGTCTGTTCCTTCTAACTTAACAGATAACTGACATCCTCTTTGATTAGAGTCAGCAGGGGTAATTATTTCTAAATTAATATCAGGAAAAAGCTCAATCACATTATTAAAGACAAATTCTAAAAAGGCAGTTAGCTTAATACTTTTAGTCCTCAACTTTTCCATACCAACTTCTTGAAAGATATCAAGAGAAGACTTCAAAATAGCCATTCCCATTACTGGCGCATTACTCAACTGCCAACCTTCAGCACCATTCATGGGTTCAAATTGATTTTCCATTAAGAACCTACGCTCTTTATTATGTCCCCACCAACCACCGAAGCGTGGTATTTCAGTATTTTCGCCATGACGTTCATGAACAAAAATAGCACCAACATTACCCGCACTGCCATTTAAATACTTATAAGTACACCAAGCCGCAAAATCTACGTTCCAGTCGTGTAAGTTTAGCGGAATATTTCCGGCGGCATGGGCTAAGTCAAATCCGGCTAATGCACCTACTTGATGAGCGGCATCGGTTAACTTTTTCATGTCGAATAGCTGCCCGGTAAAATAGTTTACTCCACCAAAAAAAACTAACGCGACTTGATCACCGTGCGCGGCAATTGTCGCCAATATATCTTCTTCACGAATTAAGTGTTCACCTTCGCGCGGAGCTACTTCAATAATAGCATCGTCAGGCTCGAAGCCATGGTGCTGTGCTTGTGTTTCCAGCAAATATCGATCTGATGGGAACATTTTGGCTTCACTAATAATTTTATAACGTTGCTTTGTTGGTCGATAAAAAGAAACAAATAATAAGTGTAGGTTAGTGGTCAATGAATTCATGCAAACCACTTCAGACTCTTTCGCCCCAACAATCATCGCTGATGCTGGTGTTAAAATTTCGTGATAGCTCACCCAAGGGTTCGTTGCATGAAAATGCCCTTCTACTCCCCACTTAGCCCATTCATCAAGCTCTGCATTAACATAGCTTTTTGCAGCTTTTGGCGAAAGTCCCAAAGAGTTACCGGTAAAGTACAGCACAGCTTTGTTATTAATTACTGGTTGATGAAATAAGTCTTGGTATGCCGACAAAGGGTCTTGTTGATCTTGTTGCTGGGCAAAGGTTAAGGTATTTTCTAAATTCATCTTTTACTCAATTATGTTGCGATTAATTATTTAGGTAACACAAAAAACTGCTCTGCATTACTGGCTAGAAGTTTTTGTTTATTTAGCTCTGTAAGCTGTGGCGCTGTTTTAATTAACTGTCCCATTTGCTGTTCACCTAACGGGAAGGGGTAATCGGTACCAAACATCAAGCGATCTGTGCCCATTTTACTGACCAATAGCTGTAAGGCATCATGATCGAAAACAGCCGTATCTAAATAAAAGCGATCAAGATAATAACTCGGTGGATGTGCCGATTTACCACGAGCAATATCTCGATGTAGCCAAGCATTTTCTAGACGCCCTAGTAAGAAAGCAAAAGCGCCGCCACCATGAGCGAAGCATATTTTTAACTCTTTACTCACACGATCAAAACCTCCGCCAAGAATCATAGAAACAATTGAAAGCTGTGTTTCAGCTGGCATACCAACAGTCCAGCCCATCATATAATCTTTAGTGCGCTCCGCAGCCATCATATCCCACGGATGAACAAATACAGGGATATCTTCACTAGCACAATGCTGTAAAAAGGTAAGCACTCCTTCATCGTCCATATTTTTTAAGCCAACATGATTGCCAATTTGAATACCAACATGGCCAGTACTTTTAGCTCGACTTGCTTCAACACATGCAACATCGGGGTCCTGCAATGGTACTTGTGCCATGGCAAATAGTCGCTGCGGATTAACTTGGCAAATCTCTAAAGCAGCATCATTAAAAAGCTGCGCGCAATATAGTGACTGCTCAACAGGTTTTTCGTAAGCAAACAATATTGGCGTAGCTGAGATTATTTGCTGATCAACACCATGCTGATCCATTTCTTCAATACGTACTTTTCCATCCCAACAAGCCGAATAAATAGGGCGAAACTCTTTATTGCCTTTCATTAACATTGCTTTTTCTAAGCCCGAGCCATTACTTTTTTGATGACGTAACCAAGGCCAGTCATCACCACCAAACTTTTGTTGCAAGCTTGGCCAAGTTTTTGGAAAAAAGTGAGAATGAATATCGACTACTTTCATCACAAACTGTCCTTCTCATTAAGGGTAACCCAACCGTCTGGTGGCTGTTTACCTGGGTGAATTTCACCACAGCTAGTACAAGTTCTGGCCTCAACATCTTGATAAAAAGCCTGATATAAAGGGGGCAAGTCATCAACTATCGAGGTTAATAACACTTCAGTACGATGAACTAAGCTATTACAATTAAAGCAATACCATTCAAACGCATCTTTTTCTCCCGGTGGGCGTTTCGGCTCAATCACTAACCCTATACTTCCAGCCACCGGACGTTGCGGAGAATGACGAACATGAGCAGGCAAGAAAAATATATCTCCCTCGCGAATAAACACATCTTTACAGACTCCTCCTTCTATTACCTTTAAAACCATGTCGCCTTTTATCTGATAAAAAAATTCTTCAACAGGGTCATCATGAAAGTCAGTACGTTGATTCGGGCCGCCAACAACAGTTACCATCATGTCGGTGTTTTGCCAAATTTGCACATTGCCTACTGGCGGTTTCAACAAATGTTCGTGCTCTTCTATCCAGCGCTGAAAATTAAATGCGCTCAGTGTGGCTGTCATTATATTGTCCTTAACCTTAGCTATTGCTAATCATTGGTTTATAAGCAATTGCTTTACATTCAATTAATAGATGAGGGTGCGGTAATTGATGTACTGCGACTGTGGTACGTGTTGGTCCATCAAAATCAAAATACTCTCCATAAACTTGGTTATAGCCTGCAAAGTCATTCATATTAACTAAAAAGGTACTTATCTCCACTAAGTCAGTTAACTCAGCACCTACCGATGCTAATATATCGCGAATATTCTCAATTACCGCACGAGTTTGTAGTTTAATATTTAAGTTAGTTGCTCCGAACTCATCTACTTCTACACCGGCAAAACTATTATCGGGCAGTCTCGAACTTGTACCTGAAATATAGATAAAATCACCAGCACGTTTTACGTGTGGAAACTTCCCTCTAGGTACAGCTTTACCTACAATTACTTTACTTTCTGTTGTCATTTCTTTGTCCTAATCTATCTTGATACAGATATTGGTAGGCTCACTATAAAAGCGCATTGAATGTTGTCCGCCTTCTCTACCTATACCCGATAATTTCACCCCGCCAAAAGCGGTTCGAAGATCACGTAAAAACCAAGTATTCACCCAAACAATGCCTACGTCTAATTTAGGTGCAACCCGATGCGCACGAGATAAGTTCTCCGTCCATATTGCTGCTGCCAAACCATATTCGGTATTATTAGCTCTGCGAATAACTTCATCTTCTTCGTCAAATATTGAAATATGACAAATAGGACCAAAAATTTCTTCTTGATTGACGCGCGCATTATCATCAAGCCCAGTAATAATGGTAGGCTCAATATAACAGCCATTATCACGTTCATCACCAAAATGAGGGACACCACCACCATAAATAACCTCTGCGCCTTCATCTTTTGCCAACTGATAATACGACAATACTTTTTCTTGATGAGCTTTAGACACTAAAGGCCCAATAAAGACACCTGCTTCTTTTGGGTAGCCTATTTTTATCTGGCTAGCACTGTGCTTCAGCCCTTGAATGAAAGCTTGAGCAATATCTCGGTGAACATACACTTTTTCTGTACATAAGCACACTTGTCCGCAATTAGTAAACGTTGAACGAGTAACACCGGCAATGGCTTTTTTAAGGTCGGCATCACTAAACACAATTGCTGAATTTTTCCCCCCCAGTTCAAATGAAATAGGTTTAACCCCTTGAGCCACAGAGCGCATAATATGCTGGCCAGTTGCAGATGCTCCAGTAAAAGTAACCGCGTCAACCCCACGATGTGCAGTTAAATAATCTCCAACAATACTTCCTCGGCCTAAAATTAGATTAAAAACGCCTTTTGGTACACCAACTTCATCCATAACTTGTGCAAGAAGCATTGCTGTAGATGAAGTTTCTTCTGAAGGTTTTAAAATAACACAGTTACCACATGCTAACGCCGGCGCTATTTTCCATGTAGCTAATAATAAAGGTAGGTTCCAAGGTGAGATTACTGCAACCACGCCGAGTGGTTTGTTTACGCTATAGTTAAGTGCTTTTTCTCCATTGGGTGTTTCGGTAAGAAAAGTTTCACCGCTAGTAAATTTTGCCATATCGGCAAAAACGTTAAAGTTTGCCGCACCCCTTGGTATATCAATAGTTTCAACTTGAAAAAGCGATTTACCAGTATCAGCAATTTCAGCCTCTATAAATTCAGCTTGCCGCTCAATCATGCGCTCGGCCACTTTATGCAATAGGTCGCATCGTTGATTGACCGACATTTCCCCCCACGCTCCTTTAAAGGCAAACGTTGCACTGTTCACAGCTTTATCTATTAGCGCAGGGGTAGCTTCACATAATTGAGAAATAACTTCGCCGTTAACAGGATTAATATTATTAACATACTGCCCTGTATCAATAAAAACACCATTGACATAACAAGGTATTAAACCTTTAAACTCCATGAACAAGTCCTTCCGTAATTTTACAAATAAGTATTAACAAAGCACTTAGTATTAATACTATTAGCATAGTGAATAAGTGACTGTATCGCCTCTTCATTGATAATTAAAATTACATTAATTGTGCCAAACCATTCATAGATATTATCTACTTTTGTATTAAATACTAGGGCGTGTTGACTTTTCGAGTACAAATTTTGTACGAATTAAACATGATTTAATTGAGGCGTAGCGAATAAAGTGTAGTATTCTACATAAATGAGCTAGAACGAAAAGTAAATCATGTTTAAACGTATCCGTAGGACAGCGCCTCTTTGGTTTTTCTACGGCGTTTTCACTTACTTATGGGGAACAACCCCATTACATAAGTTCAGCCTTGTATAAACACCAAACAGATTGCTGCAAAAATGTACAGCAAAGATCAACACGCCCTAGGACCTGTTGACCTTTGTAGAAAAATTTACCTGTTGTTAACACTAAAATTCATTCAAAATAGCAAGCATTAACCCCTTTTCAGGAAAATTAAATGAAAATAACACATTTACTCAAAGTAACAGCGCTATGTACTAGTGCTTTATTGATTAGTTGCTCTGAACAAGCAACTAAGTCTGCATCAACAAGTTCAGTTCAAACAGAAAAAAACAGCAGTACTGCACCAACAAGTGATTTAAATATCGCTTACGAAAAGTTTACCCTCGACAATGGGCTGCAAGTTATTTTTCATGTTGACCGCTCAGACCCTGTAGTTGCTGTGGCACTTACTGCCCATGTTGGCTCAGCAAGAGAGCTCCCTGGAAGAACAGGCTTTGCTCATTTATTTGAACACTTACTTTTTCTTGAATCTGAAAACTTAGGTAAAGGTGGTTTAGATAAAATGAGTGCGCGAATTGGTGGTTCAGGCGCTAATGGTTCAACGAGTCGCGACCGTACTAATTATTTTCAAACAGTACCTAAAAATGCCTTAGAAAAAATGATCTGGGCAGAAGCTGACAAACTCGGTTACTTTATCAATACCGTAACAGCACCAGTGCTAGCCAAAGAAAAACAAGTGGTAAAAAACGAGAAACGCCAAAGTAATGACAACAGACCATACGGCCATACTCAATATGTAATTGATAAAAATTTATACCCTGAAGGTCACCCATACAGCTGGCAAGTAATAGGTTCGCTTGAAGATCTTCAAAATGCGACATTACAAGATGTAAAAGACTTTTTTAATCGTTGGTACGTACCTAATAACGTCACGCTGGTGGTTTCAGGCGACTTTAACGAAAACCAAGCCAAGCAGTGGGTCCAAAAATATTTTAACGAAATACCAAAAGGTCAGGAAATTGAGCGCAACAAAAAACAAGCCGCTAATCTAAAAGAAAGTAAGCGTTTGTATTTTGAAGATAACTACGCCAAAGCACCACAACTTACGATCACTTGGCCAACCGTGCCACTTTATCATCCTGACAGTTATCCGCTTGAAGTACTTAGAGAGTTATTAACTGACGGCAAAAACGCCGCGATGAACCAAATCCTCATTGATCAACTCAAGCTAACCAGTTCAGTTAGTATGGGAGCCTACGACTCTGAACTTGCTGGACAAACGTCTTTAAGAGTCACTGCTTTTGAAAATACTGACTTAAACGCTATTTTTAATGCCGTTAATCAAGCGTTTGCTCTTTTTGAACAAGAAAAGTTTACAGAAGACGACCTTAACCGTGTTAAAGCTGCACAAGAAACAGGTTTTTACCAAAGCTTATCAAGTGCTTTAGGTAAAGGGTTTCAGTTAGCCCAATATAACATTTATACAGGTGACCCTGGTTTTGTTAAACAAGATGTTAATAACATTCTTTCGGTTTCTAGTGACGATGTCTGGCGGGTGTATAATAAATACATTAAAAATCAACATTATGTGGCAACAAGTTTTGTTCCTAAAGGAAAAGCACAGTTAGCACTAAACAACTCTACGTTAGCTAATGTAGCTGAAGAAAAAATTGTTGTAGGTGCAGAAGAAAAATTCGATGCATCGCAAAAAGCAAGCTACGAACGCACAGCTTCAAGCTTTGATCGCTCTATTGAACCCCCTTACGATAGCTCGCCTATAGTGCTAAAAGCGCCGCCAGTTTGGCAATCGAAATTAGCTAATGGATTAAGCATTTATGGCATAACACACAACGAAGTACCTTTAGTTAGTTTTTC
This sequence comes from Thalassotalea piscium, assembly GCF_030295935.1. Classification (NCBI taxonomy): domain Bacteria; kingdom Pseudomonadati; phylum Pseudomonadota; class Gammaproteobacteria; order Alteromonadales; family Colwelliaceae; genus Thalassotalea; species Thalassotalea piscium. The sequence continues at coordinate 340,448 of NZ_AP027362.1, read as the reverse complement.
CATCGAAATAGGTGGCGGGATGCTCTTTGATCAACCAGATAAAATTGGTGTTGCTCGATTAACAGCTGAGCTTATGAATAAAGGTACCCAAGAAAAAGATCGTGCTGAGCTTGAAGAAGCTATCAAAAAGCTAGGTGCAACGATCCACGTTAATGCGGGTAAACAAAGTATTACAATATCGGGAAGCACATTATCTAAAAATTACGCTAAAACAATACAATTAGTTAAAGAAATTTTATTAAAGCCGCGTTGGGATGAAACTGAATTTAACTTAGCAAAAGAAGCAACCATTAACTCAATAAAAAATATGTCTGCTAACCCTAATATAATAGCGGCTAACGAATTTAATAAGCTGCTTTATGGTAATAACCACCTGTTAGCGAATAACCTATTTGGCACAGAAGAGTCAGTCAATGCGATTAACTTAGCTGATCTGAAGAACTACTACGAAAGCGCAATATCTCCCAACTTAACACGCTTTCATATTGTTGGTGATATTGCCGAGCAAGAAGTGACTAATTCATTAAAAGATCTAGCCAATGCGTGGCCTGAAAAGGCACTAACATTACCTAAGCTAGACATGCCAGCAATGCCTAAAAAAGCTCAAGTTTATTTTTATGATGTACCTAATGCGAAACAATCAATGATTTATATTGGTAACCCATCATTAAAAGCAACAGATCCTAACTATTACTCTGCACAAGTCATGAATTATCGCTTGGGCGGTGGTAGTTTTGCCTCAAAGCTGACCCAAGAGCTAAGAGAAACAAAAGGTTATACTTATGGTATACGTTCTGGCTTTTCAGGTAGCCCAATTGATGGGTATTTTTTGATTAATAGTGGCGTACGCGCAAACATTACACTTGAAGCCGTAGCACTGATCAGAGACATTTTGAGAAATTACCAACCTGAATTCAATGAACAAGACTTAGCAGTAACTAAAGGTTATTTTTTGAAAAGTAACGCTCGCCGTTTTGAAACGCCAAATGCAAAGCTTACTGTGCTAAAAAACATGAGTGAATATGGCTTACCCGCAGATTATGTACAACAGCGAGCCTCTGCATTAGAAGTACTTACACTGGAAGATATAAAAGCATTAGCTCAGCAATATATCCAGCCAGATAACATGATTTATTTAATTGTTGGGGATGCAGCAACACAACTTGAGCGACTAGATGCACTCGGGTTAGGTGAAGCTATTTTGCTTAATACGCAAGAATAACGTCAATACGATATTTACTTAACCTTAACTCGGATTAAGAGATAAGTTAATGCCCTGAAGTTGCTAGGCTTGTGGTTGTAGCAACTCACTCGCTTGATGGTTTTTCTTAATTCAGGGCAAATTCATTAAGAATAGATAATTCTATTGTTTATGAATTTAACGCAGAAGCCAGGAAAAATAGCTGCTAGAGAGCTATTTAACCTGAGTTGAGGTTACTTATACATTAAAGGCATCTTAAGATGCCTTTTTTATTGGCAGATATTTATATTTTAATAGAAGAAAAAATCACACTATAGCGCATAAAGAAGTAACCACTTACTTATAATCACACTTTAAACTGACCAACCAAACTATTTAAGCGGCTAAATTCACTTTTTAAACGGTCACAAGCTTGGTCAGTTTGTTGTAAATTTTCAACACCTTGTTGATTTAATTCCATTAACTGAGTGATATCTTCGTCAATAGAAACCATAACATCACTTTGCTGCTGAGTGGCCTCTGCCACCGCATGATTCTCATTATCAACTTGTTCTAATGATCGAACAATTGAGTGCATTTGTTGATCTGCGACATTAGCTTTATCAACACTATCACTACTATTTTTCTGACTTTTTTCCATCGAACTGACAACAGATAATGTTCCTTGCTGGAGTTTATCAATCATGGTTTCAATTTCTGTTGCGGCTTCTTGTGTGCGCTGCGCTAAACTTCTAACTTCATCAGCAACCACTGCAAAGCCTCGACCTGCTTCGCCAGCCCTAGCCGCTTCAATGGCTGCATTTAGTGCAAGTAAATTAGTTTGAGTACTTACCCCTTTTATTACATCTAAAATACTAACAATATTTTGCGTTTCTAAGTTTAATTTTTCAATATCGTCGCTTGAGTTAGCCATAATATGCGATAAGTGTTGAATCGACTCGATATTATCTTTCAGAGCGTTCATTCCTGCTTGCGATTGATCTTGCATCGCTCGAGTTAACTCTGACGCTGTAGCAGCATTAGTCGATATTTCATTAGACGAGTTACTTAATTCGGTAATAGCACTAGAGACATTAGCACTACGATTTAATTGTTGTTCAGCCATTGATATACCATGATGAGCACTTTGTCGAACCAACTCAATATGCTCGTTAAGCGAAGCTGCAGATCTGTTCACTTGTTGCATTGAATGATGAATAGTTTCAATAAAGCCATTGAAGTTGGACGATAATTGACCAATCTCATCCTGCGTATCAACCGATAAACGTTGTGTTAAATCGCCGTCACCCTCAGAAATGTCTTTAATAGCCGTATTTAAACGATAAATAGGTTTCATTAAATGACCAATTAAAAAATGCAGTAGCACCACGGTAATACATAAACTAACTAAACCAACAATAATGGCGGTACTACGGGCATCCACCAAAGATTGGTAAGCTTTTTCTTTATCGAGTACTACCCCAATATACCAATCTACTGATTCAATGCCATTAATAGGCACAAATGACACAATATTTTTATCATCTAGTTCATTTAGTTTCGGGGTAAATGCCGGTCGACTACCCAATAACTCTTCAACATTTTTATTGACCATTTTATTATTGGGATGGCTTAATATTTTACCTTTAGAGGTAACTAAATAAGCGTAACCTAGATCAAGAAAGTCAATCTGATTCAGTATTTCAATAATGTCGTCAAGAAATATGTCGCCACCCGCAACACCCACAAAATTACCATTTGGCATTACTGGCGAAACGGGTGATATCACCAATTTATCTATCGTCACATCTAAATACGGTTCTGTAAATGTTGGTTTTTTTGTTTGTTTAACTTGGGTATACCAGGGGCGTTTTCTGGCATCGTAACCTTCTGGTAAAACTAATGATTCGTCATCTAAAATAAATTTACCACTGCTTTCTACACCAACATAAGCGTTTTTAAATGCCCCAGACTTTACGGCTTGTTGCACCGTTTTAAGCACAGTGTTAGCTTCAGGGTTTTCTGAGGTGCTTTGCGCTATAGAATTAACAATACGGAGTTTGCCGTTTAGCCAATTGGCAATATTGCTTGAAACTGAATAGCCAATTTCATCAATGGCTCGATTAAGGTTTTCTTGAGTATCACTTTTTAAAGAAATATAGTTTATGGTTGTGGAAACCAACAAAGCAAGTACTAACAAAACAGCACTAATAATAATAATTTTATGGGCAAACTTCAGTTGGAACACAAGCACTCACTTTTATAATGATTTAGAAAGTAAAATTTACTTTATCACCAGATTATTAAAAATCCAATGTCATCAAAAATTAAATAATATCCACTAAAACTACAAGGTTATATATTATCGGTGATATAACTCACACTGACTTTACAACAGCACCAACAAATGTATCAGATCCCGGTACTGTTGCCATATTGGTATAAGATTTAATAGGTTTTGCTCTCAGACGTAAAAATCAATCGGCTTAATATTTATTATTTTGGGGGCAACCTAATAAAAATGCGTTAGCCGTGTTTAATTACAGCCCCTTAGTTTAACGACGAGTTTTTTTATTGTTATACCCTCTCCATTTCTTTTTCCATACGCCATAGTAGTAACTGATTGTTCGCTGGCATTTTAATATCTGCTTGAAGTTTAAAACCGATATTTTCTGCTAATTTGTTTACCCACTCAAAGTCACGAATTCCGCTTAACGGATCACGATCTTGTAGCCATTGCTGAAATCGTTGGTTACTCTCACTACTAAAGTTACCATGATAATTAAACGGACCATAAATGGCTAACAAGGTGTTGGTATGGCAAACCTTAGGTAGATTCTCAAAGAGCATTTTTACATGCGCAGCTGACATTATATGTAAAGTATTAGCGCTATAAACAACATCAAACTTTTGTTTTGGCCACTCTTGAGCGTTACTAACATCAAGCGCTATAGGTGCGAGTACATTATTGAGTTTAACCTCAGAATAGTTTTGATATAAAGCTTCCATCCCTTCTGCTCTATCTGATAGCTGCCAACTTATATGCGGTAACTGTTGAGCAAAGTGAAAAGCATGCTGTCCAGAATAACTACCTATTTCTAAAACGGAGTGATAATTAATAAGAAGCGGCGTTAACACCTCTAATATTGGGTGTTTATTGCGCTCACAAGCGTCTGAAAAATTTAACATGATTAATACATTAAGTTACCTACAGAAGGCGTAGACTACTTAAAAATTGATACTATGCCAAATAATTACATTAAAGTATGTTAATGTTGAATCAAACAGAATAACGCACACCTCTTTTAACAATTTATATCGCAAGCTCTGTTACTTCATGCAAAATGTAAATATTAAAACAGCAGGCAGCCAAGCATAATCATTAGATAAACAAGCATAACATTTTAATCTCTAAGGTTTATATGGTAAAACTGTTGGTATAAAAATAATAAAGATTAAGGTGTCATGGGTAATAACTTGACGGTCATTCGCCATACCAGTTTAACAACCATAGCTAACTTAGCTCATGCTGCCAGCCAATGGCTTCTGCTTGTGATAATTGTTAAGCAATTTGATGATTATATTTTAGGGTCACTTGTGCTAACCCTGTCTGTAGTTTCTCCTCTTTTCTTATTATTTAGCTTTAAGTTACGTTCATTAATCGTCACTGACTATCATAATAACTATACCTTTGAGCAGTACTTACATACTCGGTTATTAGCGCAATTGTGGATTCTATTTTTATTGTTTTTTTTAGTGCCACTACTATTGCCTGAGGTATCCTTGGCGATAGTATTTAGCGTAGTTATTTTTAAGGTTTTTGATGGCATTTCAGAGCTTTGTTATAGCTACTTACACAAACAGCAGGCATTTAGTCACGCGGCAATATCACAAACGCTGAGAAGTGGCATTACAATTTCAGCTTTACTTGGTTCGGCTATATTAACTCAGAATATTAGTATTACCTTTTTTACATGGGCATCAGTCACTTGCCTATTTGCCTTTATTGACATAACCATTGTTGCTCGTTTAATCAAACGCAATGAAAAGCGCAAATTTAGTGCTAAAAACACAGTTTTTTCTTATAAAAAGATCCAAGCATCGCTTAAGTTATATAAGCAATATTGGCCAATTGGTATTTCAATCGCCTTTGGTGCAATGTTTGTTTATATTCCCAATTATGCGTTAGAGCATTATCGCGGTACGGCAGAAGTTGGACAGTTTGCCGCAATTAGCTATTTTTTAGTCGCCGGTGGCATTTTAATTAATAGTCTATCGCAGGCTGCAACGCCTAAGCTGTCATCCTTGTTTAATCTTGGACAGCACCAAGGATTTCTAAAATTACTTCAGAAACTTATGGTATTTGGTGTACTCATTGGTGTTATTGGACTTGTCATTGCTTCAACAATTGGCGCTTGGTTGCTTAACCTCATTTATAATGACGCTATCGCCCAATTAACTACAGAACTACAGCTTATTATTTTTGCGAGTTTAATTCGCTACAGTTACATATTTCTTGGTGCAGGATTAAACGTACTGCAGTGCTTTAATCAGCAAACCTTAGTTTATGGAAGTGGCACGCTAGGCTTAACCATCGCCTGCTTAGTGTTAGTGCCAATGTATGGAACATTAGGCGCAAGTATTGCGATGGTTATCGCCTGTATTATTGAACTGCTGGTTATGAGCATTATTTTTGTCAGAAAATGGCAAACAATTTCTAACACACAGAGTGCTGCTCCATGAGTAAAAAAGTACTACATATTTTTGGTATTATGAACCGAGGTGGCGCTGAACTAAGAACCTTGGACACTTTATCGCCATTAGCTAAAAAGGGGGTCGCGCTTGAATTTTGTGCATTAACTGGTCGGCAAGGGGTGCTTGATCAAGGTATAGTCGCGCAGCAGAGTAAAGTACATTATTGTCGTCTAGGCGTGCTGTTTCCTTTACGTTTTTTCTTATTACTAAAAAAGCACAACTTTGACTGTGTTCACAGCCATGTCGCTGATGTATCAGGCGTTATATTATTTATCGCTTGGCTTGCAGGTGTAAAACAACGGATTGCACATTATCGTAGTACCCAAGTATCGGCGCAAACATCCTTAGTCAAAAAAATGAGAAACAGGTGTTTTAAACAACTTATTGATTGGTTTGCAACCGACATTATTGGTGTATGTAATGCGGCATTAAACGCTTTTTGGTCGAATAATTGGCAACAAGATAAAAGGTGTCGAGTTATATATAATGGCTTACAACGCCCACCAATTTCAACAAAACAGCCTGAGTATTGGCATCAATTTAAGCTCACTAAAGACCTTCCTGTGGTAATAAATATTGCGCGAATGGATCCCCCTAAAAACCATGGTTTTATTATTGATGTATTTATAGCTCTGTTCAAAAAGCAACCTTGTTACTTAGTGTTAGTTGGGAAAGAAAACACAACCGTTAAACACGCATTACTCGAACGTCTTGAGGCTGAAAATTTAACTGAATACGTGTTGTTCGCTCAAGAACAAGCGAATGTTTATCCATTTATTCAGCACGCTAATGCCATGTTATTCCCCTCGCTTTGGGAAGGTTTACCTGGCGCTGTAATCGAAGCGGCATCACTTGGGTTACCTGTAATTTCCAGCGCACTCGCTGGCGTAGACGAAATTGCTCAGTATCTGCCTTGTGTTAAGCAACTGCCGTTAACAGCAGAAATTAGTGCGTGGGAAACTGCGCTGACTAACGCCTTCGCGCAAACAGAAGAATCACAGCAACAGGCCCAACATGCCTTTACGCAAAGCCCTTTTAATATAACCCTGTGCGTTGAGTCTTTATATGCTGTCTATAAATAATATCAATCCGTTCCATCAGCTTTTATATGTTATTATTATCGCGAGTATTGGCTTCATATTAATACCTATTCATTTTAATATAGTGCAAGTTTCTCGCGATACCTTAGAGCTGATTACCCTTTTTAATTGGCTAGTGATCAGCGTTATTTTAATTTATGCAATTCCTAAAGGTATTTGGTCAATAAGTTTCTTCTTCTTTTTTACTTTTAGTATATTTCATGGTGGTTTAGTCTTTGTATCTGCAATAGATATGATCACCGATCAAGCCATTTTAAAAGCCATTCGCTATTGGTACCCTCTACAAGAAACCAGCTTAGCGATTTACCTTTTTAATTATACTATGGTGCTTTATGCGATCACCGTTATTATTTTCTCAAAAGCCCCAGTACCAGCACAAGAAACCATACATAGTAAACTCATTAAACGCTTACACCATATTGGCGGGTTAATGTTACTCTTTATGGTGTTAGTTTTTTTCGCTATCGGCTTTGGCACAGGGGCATTAAGCTCGTATGGCGCTTACCTTGAAATAGTAAAAAAATCGCCACTGATCACACTAATATTTGTTTATATTTACCTTTTTATTGGAATGTCGATTGTCTTTGTTGCCGCTTCATATCGTGAAGGTTTTGGTTATACCTATTTTATTGTTTTTGCCATTTGGGGACTGCTAGCCTTTAAAGTAGGCTTACGGGGTGAGGTAATGTTTCCAACGGCTGTAACTGCTGCAATACTGGGAAGAAGGCGAATTCCATTAAAAACACATAAACTTTTTCTTGCAGTAACGCTTATGTTATTTGCCACCATTATCGTCAAAAATGCACGTATCTCTGGCGACTATTCTTCAGTTGATAATATCAACCCACTCAATGCTATTGCTGAAATGGGCAGTAGCTTAAGAGCAATTGAAGAAGTGATCACATGGCGTAATACTGGTTTCGAATTATTAAACGGTGAAAGTTATTGGGCTCCAATAGAGCGGCAGTTAGCTTTATTCTTACCGATTGAAAGATTACCTTCGTTGCAAGATAAACGGTTGTTAAACGTAGTGGTGATGGAAAAAGCAGGCCCCATTGGTTTTTCTCCCGTCGCAGAAGCGTATGCTAATTTCGGTGAAAAAGGCATTATTATAATGTCACTTGTTTTAGGTGGTTTATTTGCCAAGCTCGACCGTATCTCGTCAACGCTGCGATCAGACATATTAATTGGCGTAGCTATTATCCCGCTATTTGTGATGATCCGAAATAGTTTTGCTTTTATTCCTGTACAAATTTTTATTGGCTTAGTACTCGCTTTTATTATCTTACAACTGGCGAAAGTCAAAGTGGACACTTAATCTTTATGAACTTAATTATTAGTTGTGAATTTCATTTTTATCAAACACCAGATAAACAAGTTTGGACAACATCCTCGTTTAGTTACGATTTTTGGCAGCGTTATCTAAACTGTTTTGAAAGTGTTATTGTAATTGCTCGAGTGAAAAATGTTGCCAAAGCTCAAGCTCAATGGAGACCTTCTAGTGGCAAGTCAGTGTCTTTTTTTAACTTGCCTGAATACCAAGGTCTTTTCGGATTAATTAAAAGACTACCTAAACTAATATTACGATTAAAAGCAGCAACAAAACTTGAAGGAATGTTTTTATTTAGAGTTCCTTCGCAAACGGCCAGTATTCTTACTAGCCTTTTACCACGCCAGCGAACGTATGCGCTAGAAGTGGTTGGCGACCCTGAAGATGTATTTTCTTCAGGGGTGGGTGGTAAAATGCTAGCACCTATACTGGGTTACTTCAGTAAACGTACATTAAAAAAACAATGCCAACGGGCGGTGGGAGTTAGTTATGTTACGCAGCATTACTTACAGCAAAAATACCCGAGTGCAGCACATGCCATTACTAGCCATTATTCTTCATTACAGTTAAACGAAAAATATTTTAGCCAAAAACCGCGCGTATATACCTACCCGGCTCGAAAATTAGTGTTTATTGGATCGCTCAATCAACTCTACAAAGCACCCGACATTCTATTTAAAGCCTTCGCCAAACTCGTCAAAAGAGACTGCAATTTTCACCTAACGGTAATTGGCACCGGCGTACATCAATTGATGCTCGAACAATTAGCACAAGCATTGGAGATTCAACATAACATTACCTTTACTGGGGAAGTTAATCACCAACAAGTACTTAGTTATTTACAGCACGCTGAAGTGTTTGTATTACCGTCGCGAACTGAAGGGTTACCAAGAGCAATGATCGAGGCCATGGCACAGGGATTACCATGCGTAGGTAGTGTTGCCGGAGGTATTCCAGAACTATTGGCACCAGATTTTTGTGTACCTATTAACGATATTAATGCATTGTATATGGCACTAAACACTTTATGTAACAACACCCAATTACTGACCGCCCAATCGACTATCAACTTAGCCGCGTCAAATGATTATCAAGAAGGTGTACTTACCCAAAGAAGAACCGATTTTTATCAGAAATTAAAAGACCTTAATTCATGAAAGTATTACACCTACTAAAAACCTCTACTGGCGCTACTTGGGCGTTACGTCAATTACGAGAACTCGTTAAACTAGGTATTGAAGTTCATGTTGCTTTACCTGACGGCCCTTTGGTAAAAGAGTACCAAGCAGTTGGTGTGCATACTCACCTGTTACAAACCGGAATTTATGTAAAAACACCTTGGAAAAATATCGCGCTTTTTAAGCAGTTTAAACAACTGGTTGAGCAGGTAAAGCCAGATATTATCCATAGCCATTTTGTTGCAACCACGTTAACAATGCGCTTAGCTTTAGGTAAAAACCATCCAATTAAACGGATATTTCATGTACCAGGGCCATTACATTTAGAGCATAAACTATTTAGAAATGTAGAGCTTTTCACCGCCGGCAATGCCGATTACTGGTTAGCCTCATGTCGCTGGACAGCAAAGGCATATCAACGTTTTGGCGTTGATAAAAAAAGAATAGGGTTAGTATATTACGGTGTAGATATTAACGACTTTAAAATTGGGCTTAGTGCAAAGTTACATCAAGCACTTGAGCTTTCACCTGACACGAAAATTATAGGAAATGTTGCGTACTTTTATGCCCCTAAAAAACACTTGGGACAAAAGCGTGGCTTAAAAGGGCACGAAGATTTAATAGATGCCATAGATATCGCCTCAAAAACACAAAAAGACATTGTGGGAGTTTTTGTTGGTGGGCCATGGGCGGGCTGCCAAGATTATATGAATGAGGTAATAGAATATGCAAAAAACAAACGCTATGGTCGGTATTATTTTTTAGGCTTACGCCGCGATATTCAACAATTATACGGCGACTTTACTCTAGCTGTTCACCCTTCTCACTCAGAGAACGTTGGCGGCGCCGTAGAGTCATTATTTTGTCAATGTCCTACAATTTCAAGTGATGTCGGCGGTTTTCCTGATCTGGTAAAACCAAATGTTACCGGTTGGCTTACACCAGCAAAAGATCCACAAGCATTAGCAAGCACACTACTTATCGCACTGGAAGACAAAACAACAAGAGATACACTCGCAAAACAAGGCCGAGCTTTAGCACAACAAATGTTTGATGTTAGAAACAACGCACAAGATGTTGCAAACTATTATACAAAGCTATTAAGTGACAATGAATTGGGGGTCAGTAATGATTAAGCGATTATTCGATTTTACTTGCGCATTAATTTTACTTTTTCTACTTGCTCCAGTAATGATAGTTACCGCCATTATTCTCTTTGCTTCTCATTGCCGACCTGTAATATATACACAACCACGCCCAGGCAAAGATGATCAAATATTTAATATGATAAAATTTCGCTCAATGACAGATGAAAAAAATACTGCCGGCGAGTTATTACCCGATAGTGAGCGTTTAACATCTTTTGGTAAATTTATTCGAAAAACCAGTATTGATGAACTACCTGGTTTATGGAACGTACTCGTAGGTCATATGAGCTTAGTTGGGCCCCGCCCTCTGTTAATTGAATACCTACCTTTATATTCAGCTGAACAAGCACAGCGCCATAAGGTAAAACCTGGGATCACAGGCTGGGCACAAGTTAATGGGCGTAACGCTATCAGCTGGAACGAAAAATTTAAGCTCGATGTTTGGTATGTCAATAATCAAAGCTTTTGGTTAGATATAAAAATTTTATTATTGACCGTAAAAAAAGTATTTGCTCAAGCGGATATTAATGCAGCGGGTCAAGCAACAATGACAAAATTTACAGGCAAACAAGATGACTGACACAACGAAGAGTAAACTTATAATAATTGGCGCGGGTGGCCACGGTCGAGTAGTCGCTGATTGCGCATTCACTACTGGTAAATACCAAGAAATTGCCTTTTTAGATGATTGTTATCCTCAGCGTAAAGAAAATGCGATTTGGCCAATTATTGGTAAAGTCAGTGAGTTTGGCCAATACCTTAATGAAGCAGTATTTGTTGTCGCCTTTGGTAATAATAAACTTCGTCAAACAATTCAAAGTCAATTAAAAAGCGCTAACGCAACTATTGTTTCAGTTATTCATCCTCATAGCGTTATCAGTACTCGGGCTACTATTGGGCTTGGTTCGGTAGTTTGTGCAAATACTACAATAAATATTGGTGCAAATGTGGGTGAGGGTTGTATTATAAACACAGGCTCAACAATTGAGCATGACTGCGTTATTGGCGAGTTTGTTCATATCTCACCCAATGCAGCGCTAGCAGGCGGCATAACCATTGGCGATTTATCTTGGCTAGGTATAAATTCAACCATCATAGAATGCTTAACCATTGCACCTAACACCCAAATAGGTGCTGGTGCAGTAGTGATTAATAATACAGAAAAAAACTCACTTTACGTCGGCAACCCGGCAAAGTATATCAGAACTCTTTAGGTAGGAACGAACGTGCTAAATACTCAATTATCTCCATGGCCTTGTTTTTCAGAACAAGAAGTAGACGCTGTTAGTGCGGTATTACGCTCAAATAAGGTAAATTACTGGACAGGACAAGAAGGCCGTCAGTTTGAACAAGAGTTTGCCAACTTTGTTGACTGTAAATATGCTATTGCGCTTGCAAATGGCACGTTAGCACTTGATTTAGCACTTCATGGATTAGGGATTGGTAAAGGCGATGAAGTTATTGTCACCTCACGCACCTTTATTGCTAGCATTAGCTCAATTATAAATGCAGGCGCAACACCCGTTTTTGCTGATGTAGAGTTAGACAGCCAAAATATTAGTGCCGCAACCATTAAGCCCGTACTTACCAGTAAAACTAAAGCGATTATATGTGTGCATTTGGCCGGTTGGCCTTGTGAAATGGACGACATCATGAGCTTAGCAAAAACTAACAATCTATTAGTAATTGAAGACTGTGCACAGGCACACGGTGCTAAATATAAAGGGCGTCCAGTTGGTAGTATTGGCCATGTAGGTGCTTGGTCTTTTTGCCAAGACAAAATTATGACAACCGGTGGCGAAGGAGGCATGCTCACCACCAATGACGAACAACTTTGGCGTAAAGCATGGGCATTTAAAGATCATGGTAAATCTTATGCCGCTGTTTACGAAAAGGAACATCCGCCAGGCTACCGTTGGCTACATGAATCTTTTGGTACTAATTGGCGTATTACCGAAATGCAATCTGCTATTGGTAGAATTCAAATACAACAAATGCCACACTGGTTTAAACAACGTAATCATTATGCAAAGCAAATTTTAACAACTTGCCAAGAATTCAATTTTATTTATGTACCAGAAATCCCTGAATATATAGCACACGCTTTTTACAAATGTTATGCCTTTGTTGATCTAGCACAATTACCTCAGCAATGGAGTCGTGACACAATAATATCTGCACTTAATGAACAAGGAGTACCATGCTTCTCGGGTAGTTGCTCTGAAGTTTATTTAGAAAAAGCATTCGATAACCAGCACTTTAAGCCTGAAACACCATTAACAAACGCCCAACAACTAGGTGAAACCAGTTTAATGTTTTTAGTGCACCCAAGTCTGAAGCAACATGAAGTAGACCAAGTCTGCCAAGTAATAGGGAAATTATTTAAAGAAATACAAACAACAGCCTAAAAGCTGTTAGTATAGTTAAAAAAATGTAAATAAAAATAATAATTAGAACCTTTAAAAGGCACAACTATGATCAGAAAAATTGATTTGATCCCCCGCTCAGTAAAGCTATTCGTTTTACTAGCTTACGACTTATTTTCTTTAGGTTTTGCATTTTTTCTCGCCTACTTTATTCGCCTCGGTGTCTCGAATCTTGAATTTAATCAAGCAGAGTGGTCAGTATTTATTACCGTTTCACTTAGCACTATGCTGCTTTTTTACTTTTTTGGCACCTACCGAACGGTTATTCGATATTTTAATGCAAAGGCAACACTTAAAACCTTATTATTACTCGGACTCGCCAGTATAATATTTTACTTATCTGGCATACTTTACGATGCCTTTTTACCACGCTCAGTTCCGATAGTGTTCTTTGTTATCAGCAGTATTTTAATTGCTGGCGCTCGAGCAGGCTTTGGCTTAATGCTCGGTAAACATTGGTTTGATAAACGCACCGCTGTTGTTATTTATGGTGCGGGTAAAACAGGCCAACAACTTGCAAGTGCATTAACCTCTGCAAGCACGTACCAGCCCGTAGCATTTATCGATGAGAAAAGTCGCTACCATGGCCGCGAGTTGCTTGGCATTAAAGTATATTCAGCCAATAATATAGGGAAATTAATTAAGCGCTATGGCAACTTTAAAATACTTATCGCACTTTCACATGTTGGCCCTGTTCGCCTCAAAGAAATTATTGCCACTTTTGAACCCCATGCCATTGAATTATTGTCTATCCCAAGTATGGCTGACATTGTTTCAGGTAAACAAAAAATAGATCAGTTACGTGAAGTCTCAGTAGATGAATTATTAGGGCGAGAGCCAGTAACACCCGTAGCTGAATTAATGCATGCCAATATAAAAGATAAAGTGGTTATGGTATCTGGTGCTGGTGGCTCTATTGGTAAAGAACTTTGTCGCCAAATAATTAAGCAAGGCCCGAGTAAACTTGTTTTACTTGATGTCAGCGAAGCATTTCTTTATGAGATTAATCAAGAGCTGAATGTTTATATCAATGAGCTTAATGTCGATATACCGTTAGTGCCGCTTATTGGTAACGTTCAAAATGGCATACTAATGAGTTCTATTTTTCATACACACACTGTACAAACTATTTATCATGCGGCTGCCTATAAACACGTACCTTTAGTAGAAGGCAATGTTATCGCTGGTATTTCTAATAATATAATGGGCACCTATGAAATTGCACAAGCCGCTATATATTGCGACGTAGAAACCTTTGTACTTATTTCAACAGACAAAGCAGTACGACCAACCAACGTGATGGGGGCAACAAAGCGCATGGCTGAACTTGTACTGCAATCGTTAGCCCCACGAGACCACAACACACGATTTGTTATGGTGCGTTTTGGTAACGTGCTTGGTTCCTCTGGTTCAGTAGTGCCTTTGTTTAGACGGCAAATTAAAAAAGGCGGCCCTATTACGGTTACTCATCCAGATATTATTCGTTACTTTATGACTATCCCTGAAGCGGCTCAATTAGTTATTCAAGCTGGGGCTATGGGTAAAGGCGGTGATGTTTTCGTGCTCGACATGGGTAAACCCGTTAAAATTGTTGATCTAGCGAAAAAAATGACACATTTAATGGGGCTTACTGTTAAAAATGATGAAAACCCAGATGGTGATATTGAAATAAACTACAGTGGTTTACGCCCTGGTGAGAAATTGTATGAAGAGCTATTAATTGACGATCATGCTGAGCCCACAGCACACAAGCGAATACTCACAGCTAATGAACGCTCACTGAGCTGGCCTGAAGTGAATGTTATTCTTAATGACTTAAATGACGCAATGCGTGCTGAAGATGTAGGCAAACTCAAACAAATACTTTTAAACGCTCCACTCGAATATCAGCCAGAAACTCATACTTCAAACAAAGAAGATAAGCCGTCTGTTGATAAGTCTAATGAGTTAGATAATACCCTTGAGCCGATTTTGCCTTGAGCTCATATCAATTAAAATATAAAACTTAAGTTATTGCTTACTTACCCTGTCATAGATAACAATACTACCGGCTACCGCTACATTTAAACTAAATGTACCCGGTAGCTTAACTGTTTGATGACATTGGCTAAGTGTTTCTCTAGTTAAGCCACTCTGTTCATTACCGAGCAAGTATACGGCTCGGTTAGGGTGTTGATACTCGGCAAGTTCAATCGCATCATCATTTAGTTCAACGGCTATTAGTGGGGTGTCATAAGGTAAATTTTGCTTTAGCGCTTCAATAGTGTCGTAGTGGTACAGTGGAATTTTTTGCCAAGCATTAACCACATCAGACGTTTGCTTTTTATATTTTCGTTCAACCGTAAAAATAAATGCCGCGCCCATAATATATGCAGTGCGCCACAAAGTACCAATATTTAACTCATCATGACTATTAACAATACCAATACCGAAAAAACCGTTCTGCTGATAAGTTTGCTTCAAACGTGCCATTTTTACTTATACCACTTTAACGAGCCAATTTTAGTATGATATCAATATCACTAACTATGTGATTATTTCTACTGACTAAAACAGGCACTATTTTTTTAATAACAACCATGCGCTTGCATAGTCAGATAAATGCTTATTGGCTTCGTAATAGTCTTTCCAACCGTAATAACTACCTTTTAGCCAATCCAATTGAAATAAATTGTTATCAAATGCGCCACCTTGATCCGCTAACACCCCAAGAGCTCCTTGAGTTACTCCGTCTACTGCGTGGTTAATTAAAAACAGTTTACCTAAGCCGAGTGACTTAACATTGCCTGCAAAAGCAACGTCAGACTCAAGTGCTATTTTGGCATCAATGGTTTTACCATAACCGAGGACACTAGGCACTTCTGCAAAATACCAATAACGCGCTTGCTCTTTCTTTCCAATAGCGTAGTTATAAGCAATACCATTGTTACGGTGCACATTAAAATATCGCACTTTACCGTCAACATTCATTACACCTGTACCTTGTAACAACACATCGTGTAACGCATCTTCTGTTAACCAAATTAACGGTTTAGCTAGTTTATTATTGAGTAACTTACCTGCAATAACCTCTTGGCGAGTATACTTAAATCGAGTGAGTTGATTGCCTTTTGCATCAGCTTCAGCCAACGTTAGGGCTTGTTCGTCAAAAGGCAAAGCATATAACGCCTGATCATACACTGCTGTTTTAACACTGCTAGCATTTAACAGTTTAGTGTAATACTTAGTGAGCAAAATTTGATCTTTAGGGATATTAGTTAACAACCTTGTTTTAACTTTGTTAGTACTTTTTTGCGCAAAAACATTAGCTTGTTTTTTTTCAGGGTACCAACGATAAAAATCAAAATGTTGTTTAAGAAATTCACCTTGGTTTAACTTACTTTTATTTTCAGGTTTACACATAAAGACTAACGTTTCTTGCACCCGCGAAAGCGTTAGGCCTTTAATTATATTTTCGCCTGCATGTACCGCAAACGTATCATCTTGGTACTTTGTTAAGTATGCTTGTGTATTGTTAGCGACTCGACACAAAGATTCAGCATTAAACGGCATGTCAGCACTTATACTAGGGTTTGAATCTAGAATAAATTCAGCTCGTGTTACCATCGTAAAGCTTAACAATAATAGAATAGCACTGTAGCCTATTAACTGTTTAAGTAGGTACTTGGGTTTTAAAGCATTAGCAAAAATCATTAAGTGTTACTGGCATCTTTGTTAATTAACAACTCTATTGCTTCAATAAATTCAGGATCGTCAGGATTAGTTTTTGGACTAAACGACGTTACTTTTTCACCTTTGCCGTCTATTAAATATTTATAAAAATTCCATTTAGGAGACGATGACTTATCCCCTAAGAACTTAAATACGCTATTAACGTCACTTCCTCTGACCGCACTTGGAGCTAACATGGTAAAGGTTACACCATAATTAACAAAACATACTTTTGCTGTATCTTTTTCGTCACTTTCTTCTTGAAAAAAGTCATTTGACGGAAAGCCAATAACCACAAGGCCTTTATCTTGATATTTTTCGTGAATAGCTTCTAAACCTTCAAAATGATGTGTAAAGCCACAGTTGCTAGCCGTATTAACAATTAACACGGGTTTATTCTGAGCTAACTCACATAAATTTACTTGTTCAGAAGAATGTAGTTTTTTTAAAGTAACATCTAAGTAGTCAGGACAACTTGCTGCTGAGGCCGTTATGCTTGGCAGTAATAATAATGTGAATATGCAGATTAATTTTTTCATCATGATCCTAATTTTTTAAGTAAATTCTGTGAGTTTAGATCGAATAATATCTCGATATGTTATACATTACTTGGCTATTAGCCAATTTAAACTATTGATAAATATATGTTCAAAATAAAACTGACCTGTTCAGCCATCATATTATACGCTTTTACTACGTTTACGGTTCACAGTACCACTAATAATGATAAAAACATTAGCACTATTGTTAATCAGCACCTGCAAGCCATTGCTGATCCAATTAAAGGTATTGGCGCTCGTGAAGCAGGTAGTGCTAAAGAGCAAGAAACTATTAATTATGTCGAAAACCGTTTTAAAGCAATGGGGCTAGTGGTAAGTGTACAGCCTTTTACACTGCCTAAAAACGAATTAGTTTCAGCCAATGTTATTGCTGATCTCAATATAGATAAAAAATACACCCTAATACTTGCAGCTCACCTTGACTCAACAGGTGAAGCACTTGGTTCTCAGGGCGCTATTGATAACGCTACCGGCCTTGCAGCAATGTTGACGGTAGCTGAACTATTAGCAAATAAAAAAGCGTTGCCTTATAACGTACGTTTTATTGCTTTAGGTGCTGAAGAGGCAGGTATACTCGGCGCTAAACATTACGTTAAAACGCTGATCGACACGCAAGAATCGACAAATAATATTTTAGCAATGATCAACCTAGACACCATAGCTGGTGGCGACTACCTCTATGTACATAGCGCCCATACTACACCTTATCGATGTGGTGACATTTCTGGAAGTTATAACAGTGAAGCTCATATCAGAGACGCGTTGTTCAATATCTCAAAACAGCTGATTGAGCCAAAACAACAATATATTATTCACCCTGCTTACGAAGGCTACCCTGAAGGTGTAACAGGCTCATGGTCTGATCATGCACCTTTCGCCTGTTCAGGCGTACCTATTGCGTATATTGAAACTACTAACTTTTCTATTAACGGTAAAGACGGTTACGATGGCTATTCGCAAAGCGAACATTCAGCCTTATGGGACTGCTTTGACAGTGAAACACACTCTGCCTGTGATCGTAAAAAAGAAACCAAGTGGGGCCATATTTGGCATAAAGAGTTTGACCA
This sequence comes from Thalassotalea piscium, assembly GCF_030295935.1. Lineage (NCBI taxonomy): Bacteria > Pseudomonadati > Pseudomonadota > Gammaproteobacteria > Alteromonadales > Colwelliaceae > Thalassotalea > Thalassotalea piscium. The sequence goes on along the minus strand of NZ_AP027362.1, from coordinate 321,993 downwards.
GTTAAGCACTATGGAACAGTTGTTTCCACAACGCATTACTCAACAATTAACAGCCACTGTTAAAGTATTAGTTGAGTTTTTAAGTACATTTAAGGTGGTAAATACTACCGACAAATAATGAACAATTTATTTGGCAGTACTTGTCATCCTTTTGAGGTTAAAAAACGTATAACAATGAAGTTACCGACAAATAATCTCAAATAAAATTAGTATAACTAAGGCGTGCTTAACTGTTATTTTAAAGCACTCTCTTACATTATTGACTACACTCACTTGGGTAAACTGTTACCCATGATAGCTTTAGATAGATTTACAATAGGATTTTATGACTAAATTCATACCATATATCTCGTTAACCATTCTTTCAGGAGTGATCTGCATTTATTCATCTTTTGCAGTCGCCCAACAAAGCCGTGCTGCAAATGTTAATGTTGCTCAGGTTATTCAAACTACATTATCACCTGTGGCATGGGTATCTGGAACCGTAGTTAGTCGTAATAATTCAGCAATAGCCTCTGAAGTTTCAGGCCGTTTAAAAAGCCTTGCTGATTTAGGCGACATTGTGACTCAAGGACAAGTTATCGCTACCATCAATGATACGTCTTTAAAACTTATCATTGATGAAGCAAAAGCCAATTTAGCCAATAGCGAAGCTCAATTAACCTTTGAGACAACAGAAATTGAGCGTAAGAAAAGCTTAGTTAAACGCAAGCTTATCTCTCAAACTGAGTTAGACCAAAGCTTATCAAATTTCAGCGTTGCACAAGCCAATGTAGATGTCGCAAAATCTAAACTAGCGCAAGCTGAAAAAAATCTCAGTTATAGCCAATTAAAAGCACCTTTTAGCGGTATTGTAACGCAACGCTTAAGTAATGAGGGAGAATATATCAGCAGTGGTACTGCAATTATTCGCTTAGTACAAACAGACAATATTGAGGCTTCAGTATTTGCCCCACTAACCTCTTATTTATTCGTTAAGGCTAGAGAGTCTATGACCATTCGCTCAGCGTTAGGCCAAACTCAAGTCCCAATTAAAGCGATTATACCTGTTGCTGATAATCGTTCACACTTAATGGAAGTGCGCCTCGATTTAAGCGCGGTTCAATGGCCTATTGGTTTAAATATTCAAGCCGCTGTCGCTAATGGAGAAAGAAAAACAACTCTAGCTATTCCTCGTGACGCAGTAGTATTAAGACGTAACAGCACAACCGTTTTTCGTATCAGTAACGAAAACATTGCTGAACAAGTACAAGTTCAATTAGGGTTAAGTGAAGGTGAACTAATTGAAGTATTAGGCAATATAAATGAAGGTGATAAAGTAGTAATTCGCGGAGCAGAAAGGCTACAACCAGGTCAATCTGTTGTTATTAAGGAAAATAACCAAGCGCTAGTGTCAGGTAAATCATGATATTAACAAGAGCCTCACTTAATAATCCTACAGCGGTAATTGTTGCCATTTTATTAGTTGCGCTATTTGGTGCGATTAGTTTATTTAAATTACCCATTCAATTAACGCCTGAAATCAGCCAACCACAAATTGTTATTTCTACTAGTTGGCGCGGTTCTGCTCCTGAAGAAATTGAAGCTGAAATTATTGAACGTCAAGAAGATGTTCTTAAAGGGTTACAGGGCTTAGACCTTTTAGAGTCAAGCTCTAGCCAAGGTAGCGGTAGCATTACTTTACGATATCGTACTGGTATTAACTTAGAGCGTGCATTAATCGACGTAATGAACGCGCTAAATCAAGTACCAAACTACCCACCTGATGCAACCGAACCAACAATTTCAGTAGGTGGCGCAAGTACCTTCACCGCAATAGCTTGGTTCGCGCTAAAGCCAACCGAAGGCAATAACAATGACATTTCAGGCTATCAAGATTATGTTGAAGAAGTAGTACAAACACGTATTGAACGTGTTGCAGGCGTTTCTCAAAGTAACGCTTTTGGCGGTTTACCGTCTGAATTACGTATTACCTTCGACCCCTATAAAACCGCTAACCTTGGTTTACATTTACCGCAACTTGCCAGTACTTTAACCAATAACACCGATGTTTCTGCCGGCTTTAACGAAGTTGGTCGACGTAAATATACCATACGGTTTTCTGGCAAATATGGCGTTGAAAAGCTGCAAGATATGGTAATTGACTGGCGTGATGGACAGCCAATTTTACTTAAAGATATTGCAACAGTTGAATTAACCTATGCCGACCGTACAGGCATTTTAACCTTAGATGGTGACCCTGCAATTGCAATGAACGTGCAAGTTGAGCAAGGTGTTAATGTTATTGAGGTTATGGAAGGTTTACAGGCTGCAATGAAAGAGCTTAATGAAGGCCCACTAAAACGTTCTGGGCTAGAGCTTATTCAAATGTACGATGAAACTATCTACATTGGCCGTTCAATGGCATTAGTGCAAAGCAACTTACTAATGGGTATTTTCCTTGCGGTAGTTGTTTTATGGTGGTTTTTAAGAAAATTCCGCGCCACGTTAATTGTTGCACTATCAATCCCTATTTCATTAATTATTACCTTAATTGTTATGTACACCGCAGGCCGTACATTAAATATTATTTCTATGGCAGGGCTCGCGTTTGCTGTTGGTATGGTGCTAGATGCTGCAATTGTGGTATTAGAAAATATTGTACGCTTGAGAGAAAGAGGTGAATTACCTGAAAATGCGTCTTTACTTGGCACCTCGCAAGTATGGGGAGCATTACTTTCTTCAACAATTACTACAGTGGCTATATTCTTACCTATCGCTTTTTTAGAAGAGGTGTCCGGACAATTATTTGCCGACTTAGCCATTACCATTGCGGTTGCTATTGTCGCCTCACTACTGATTGCGATCACCGTTTTACCTACCGCTGCACGGCGATTATTAACCGAAGTATCTGAAGAAGATCCTCACCAGCACTGGTGGCACAATATCACACAAGGGATCATGAAAATCACCTCATCGCCACGTAAGCGTATGGCATGGGTACTTGGATTAATGATGTTCTCATTTTTAGGCTCTTACTTAATGTTTCCTAAGATCGATTACTTACCTAAAGGAAATCAAAACTCATTCAATGTGTTTATATTACCTCCTCCGGGGCAAAGCTATCTAGCTGCTCGGGTTGAAATGAGTGACGTAATCAACGAGCGTCTGAAACCCTATCTCAAAGGTGAAAAGTCGCCAAAAATTGAGCATGTTTGGATGGGCTTTTTTGGTAACTTTGGTTTTATGGGTGGCCGTGGACAAGACGCTGACGATATTAAAGAAATCGTAAATATCATCAACTTTGAAATTTTACGTGGTTTTCCAGACACCATTGCTTTTGCCTCACAAGAACAATTATTTAGAAACCTAGGTGGCGGACGTCGAATAGATATAGATATTCAAGGTAACGATGTTGAACAGCTGCTTATCGCTGCCCAAACAGGGTTTGGTGCAGTTAGCCAAGCATTGCCTGGCGCAAGTATCCAACCGTCACCGGGGCTCACATTAGCTGAACCAGAGCTTCAACTAATACCAAATGAACGAAGAATCGCAGAAGCAGGCTGGACTCGCCAGCAAGTCTCTTCAATTTCAAGATCGTTAGGTACAGGATTATATGTTGGCGACTTTTTTAACGGCCAGAAACGCCTGAATGTATTTTTACGCTCAACCGACTGGGAGTCTCCAGAAGAGTTGGCCGCTATTCCACTATTTACACCACAAGCGGGTATTCAACCTGTTGGTGAATTAGTTGAAGTATTACGAACAGCAGGGCCAAGCTCAATTAGGCGGGTCGATAGAAGGCGTACCATTACACTACAAGTAACACCACCAGATAATGTAAGCTTAGAAGAAGCAATTAATGTGATTAAAGAGCAAGCCGGACCTGCTATTTTCGCACAGCTGCCAGAAGATGGCGCAATTGCTTATCGTGGTACTGCTGAAGCGTTAAATGAAGCATTAGCCAGTATGAGTCAAAGCTTTATACTGGCATTGATTATTTTATACCTATTAATGTCAGCTTTATTTCGCTCATTTAAAGACAGTTTACTTGTGGTGTTAACTATTCCACTAGCAACTGTTGGTGGAATAGCCGTGCTGCAACTAACCAACATGGTAATCTTTCAACCACTTGATCTATTAACCATGATCGGCTTTATTATTTTACTGGGATTGGTTGTCAACAATGCCATTTTGCTAGTGTACCAAACACGCATCGGCGAGCGAGAAGGTTTATCACGACGCGATTCAGTACAAAATGCGGTACGTTTACGGTTACGCCCAATACTAATGAGTACATTAACCAGTATTTGCGGTATGTTACCACTGCTATTAATACCTGGAGCAGGCGCTGAACTTTACCGTGGCATTGCTGCGGTAATTGTTGGTGGCATGAGTGTTAGTACAGTATTTACCTTAATTTTCTTACCAAGCTTATTACAAATGGGTAAAGAAAAGGTCAAGCACAGTGATGAAAAAGAAAGTAATGAATTACCAAGTACAAGTTAACTTATGTTGACTTATAGTAACGATAAGTAACTATATTATTAGAGCATGTTGATAAGCGTTTTGATTTTTCGAGTACAAATTTTGTACAGCAAAGATCAACACGTCCTAGTATTGCTTTTAATAAAAATGCCGACATTAGTTGTCGGCATTATTAATTTAAAATAGAAGTTATAACTTATACCAATTGAAAAAATATTTGTTCATTCAGCGAGAATTAAAAGGCTTAGAGGCAAGGCACTGATTACAGACAATGGTTATTCTCGGTAACTGCTCCTGCGTTACCCTACTATCCCACTTCCATGTGGGGACCTTATCAAAATCAGTAACGCTGCGTATAAGCCTTTTAAACTCGCCCTTGGGAGCTCGTCAGAAAAGTGATAACGTTACAAATTGATTGGATGGAGAATACTACACCTGCATCAATTTGCTTTGTTCTAACTTCCCTGACGATGCTCTGAATTGGTCAAATAGTTATTTCAATTGGTATTAAAGAAATGCTCTTGGTATACTTTTAATTCCGCAATAGATTCACGTATATCGTCTAAGGCTAAATGCACGCCCTTTTTCACCACTTTGTCTAATACTTCAGGTTTCCATCTGCGCGCAAGCTCTTTCACCGTACTAACATCTAAATTTCTGTAATGAAAATACGCTTCAAATTCAGGCATATATTTATTAATAAAACGACGATCTTGACCAATGCTATTACCACACATTGGCGAGCTACCTTTAGGCACATACTGCTCAAGAAAAGCAATTGTATGTGCACTAGCTGTTGCTAAATCAACCGTACTTTCGCGACAACGTTTCGTTAACCCAGACTTCCCATGAACATCAATACACCACTGGCTCATGTTATCGAGAACATTATCACTTTGATGTATTGCAAAGACAGGACCTTCGGCAAGAATATTTAATTGACTATCAGTCACAATACTCGCAATTTCTAATATCACATCATGCTCAGGCTCTAAACCTGTCATTTCTAGATCTAACCAAATTAAATTTGTCTGGCTGCAAGACATAAGCTTCCCTCTGTTATATTAACTTGTACCCTATTTTCAGATTTTATTATTAAAAACTGAGATTTTATTATTAAAAACTGAGATTTTGAGACAAGTATTAGATGAAATATCATTTTATCAGTATAATACGGAACAACTGATACCAATTCTATCAAATTTTGTTTGCGCTACAGGGCAACATTAATTAACTAAATATGAAAAAAACACGTGGCAAAAGCTAAAAAATTAACTAAAGGTCAAAACCGACGCATCAAAGCTAACCAAGCAAAGAAGCTTAAAAGCGATGCCGCTGACATTAAATGGCAAGATGACGAGCTTGGTGAATTACAAACAGGCACAGTCATTAGTCGTTTTGGCCAACATGCCGACGTTGAAAATGCTCAAGGCGACTGTGTGCGCTGTAATTTAAGACGTAGTATTAAATCGCTAGTATGCGGCGACAAAGTATTATGGCGTGAAAGCATCGCTAATGAGCATAGTGTTTCAGGCATCATTGAAGCCGTACATGAACGTGAGTCTGTATTAGCCCGGCCCGATGTTTACGACGGGGTAAAACCTATTGCTGCGAATATTAGTCAAATAATAATTGTCTCAAGTGTCTTACCAGCCTTTAATAGCGATATTATTGATCGTTATATCGTAGCTGCCGAAGAAACCGGTATAAAACCGATAATTTTACTTAATAAAATTGATTTATTAACGCCGGAATTAAATGACAAAATCGAAGCACAATTAACCATTTATCGCGAAATTGGCTATCAAGTACTTTATGTAAGTAATGAAACAGCAGATGGTTTAGCGCAACTCAAACAACAACTCGATAAAAAAACTAGCATATTTGTTGGGCAGTCTGGTGTAGGTAAGTCCACACTAACAAATAGTTTAATGCCAGAGCTTGGTATCCTAACCAAAGACGTTTCCCAAAACTCAGGATTAGGTCAGCACACCACCACAGTCGCTCGTTTATATCACTTTGAAACAGGCGGTGATTTAATTGACTCACCAGGGATCAGAGAATTTGGTTTATGGCATTTAACGCCAGAGCAAGTGTGTAATGGTTTTACTGATTTCTCAGATTTTATCGGCACGTGCAAATTTAGAGACTGTAAACATGATAAAGATCCCGGATGTGCATTAGTGGAAGCAGTACAAAACAATAAAATTCATCCCGAGCGTTTAGCAAGCTTTCAACGGATTCTTGCGAGCTTAAATGACAATACACTTACCTCAAGATTTAATTAAACCAACAATAAATAATGAAAAAACTAATACAACTATTAACTAAAACTATAACGCAAGGAAAACGCAGTGTCGTTAGATAAACTTAAAATCGCTTTACAATATATGATGCCAAAACATGCGCTTTCTCGCCTAGTTGGTAAATTTGCCGCGGCAGAGCTTGGCTGGCTAACAACTAAAGCCATCAGCGCCTTTATTAAGTCATACGGCATCAATATGTCTGAGGCAAAGTATAAAAACGCCAGTGACTTTAAAACCTTTAATGACTTCTTCACCCGCGAACTTGAAGAAGGTGCGCGTGTAATCGAGCAAAACCCAAATGCTATTTGCTACCCTGTTGACGGCGCAATAAGCCAACAAGGTGATATAAAAAACGACCAACTTATTCAAGCCAAAGGTTTCGACTACAGCCTAGTTACTTTACTTGGTGGCGATAAAGCTACCGCGCTGCCCTTTGAAAATGGAAAGTTTTCGTGTATTTATCTAGCCCCAAAAGATTACCACCGTATTCATATGCCAATGGCTGCAACGCTTCGAGAAATGATTTATGTACCGGGCGATTTATTTTCAGTAAACCCGTTAACAGCAAATAATGTCCCTAATTTATTTGCCCGTAATGAGCGTGTTGTCACAGTTTTTGATACTGAGCACGGCCCAATGACCATGACCTTAGTTGGTGCAACAATAGTAGCAAGTATTGAAACAACTTGGGCTGGCACTATTACACCACCTGCGGGTAAAGATGTTTTCCGTTGGCAATACCCTGCATCTGGTACAGGCGCCATCACCTTTGAAAAAGGAGATGAAATGGGTCGTTTTAAATTAGGCTCAACCGTAATTACTACGTTCGCACCCAATATGGTTAACTTCAACGAAGCAGCAGGCCCAGGCACAGTAACTCGACTAGGCGAGCACTATGCAGATTTAATTAGCACTAACGAGCACTAATTACATGTTGATAATTGCTCATCGCGGCGCGAGTGGCGAGTATCCTGAAAATTCGATACTCGCGCTTGAAAAAGCGATAGAACAAGGTGCAGATGGTATTGAAATTGACCTTCAATATCATCAACCCAGCGGTGAATTTATTGTTTTTCATGACCGTAATTTACTTCGATTAACAGGCAAAACGGGTAACATAAACAATTATACCTTAGACGAATTATTAAAAACGAGTATAGGCAAAAACCAACATATTATTACCTTAGCCCAAGCAATTGCATTAATACCAAAGAAACTGATTCTCAATCTTGAGCTGAAAGTAAGCACTAGCGAACAATTACTTATTGAAACATTAATGCAAAAATTACAGCAGGTTTTGAATCATGCTGTTTCAATGAAGCACATTACTTGGCCGCAACTGTATATTTCATCATTTAATCATTTCTTAATTAATTACGGAAAAACCTTATTACCCAAAGCTAACTTCGCCGCACTCATTGCCCATTGCCCATTAAATTACGCAACGTTTAGTGAAACAATGGCGTTAGCAAGTATTAATCAAGACATTGACTGCTTAAATCAAGAATTAGTCAGCGACATACATCGTCATGGCTTAACTTGTTGGGTATTTACCGTTGACGACATCGACGATATAAAACAGTGCTTAGCATTAAACGTAGACGCAATTTTTACCAACTTTCCGCAAAGAACACGGGAAATAATTCGTCAAATACAACAACAAATAGTTAATAAGTAGTTGCTCATTTATTCATCACAGTATACGATTGCATTCGTATTACCTGAAATTTGTATCAGTTTCATTAATTAAATGATCTACTATATACGCAGCAAAAACAGTCAAATACAAGGCGTTTATTTTTTAACTAACTGTTCTAATTATAAAATAAATAACGTAATGGTTGATTATTTTAGCCAGTAGAAATGCTCATATAATGAGTGAGGTTGATATTAGTAACACTTTTATGGTTTTTATTCGTATATTAAGGAATTTCAATGGCTCGTGATAATGAAGGTATCAAGCCGACCGAAGCAGAACTCTCGCTGCTTAATGTTTTATGGAAAATAGGTCCAGCAACGGTCAGGCAAGTACATGATGCAATTAGTGCCACACAAACAACAGGCTACACTACTGTATTGAAAATTTTGCAAATAATGCATGAAAAAACGCTAGTGACCCGCGATGAAAGTAATCGAGCACATGTTTACGCACCAGCCAACAGCGAGGGGTTTACCCAGTCATCGCTATTGAAAGACTTGGCAAGTAAGGCGTTCGGCGGCTCTACATCAAAACTAGTAATGAGAGCCTTAGATGAATCAACCAGCAAAGAAGAAATTGCTGATATTCGTCAATTATTAAACGAACTTGATCAACAAAGCTAATACACTGTATTTATGATTGAGAATTTATTAGACAGTCCAATACTTTATAGTCTTGCGTTAACCCTACTGCATTTTTTGTGGCAAGGGTGCCTTATCGCGCTTGTATTAAAGTGTTTACTGTCAATAACTTCATATAAAAAGCCGCAATTAAGATATTTATGGGCAGCTATAGCACTCATCGTATGTTTAATTTCACCTATAGCTACATTTAGTCTTATATATACACCCAACTATTTACATACGATAGAACAGGGCCTAAATTCGGTTGCTGCATTAGATTCAACACAGTCAATCGCCGTTATAAACTCTAACTGGTATCAAATAGTCGTTGATAGTTTGCCTTTCCTATCACTTGCTTGGATGGCTACGGTACTCTTATTATCAATTAATTTAGTGTTTGCGCTTAAACAAGTAAATCAACTTGCAACCACCGACACCATTGCCGTAAATCAAACCCTGCAAACAAAATTTCAACGGCTCGTTAGCCAATTTACTTTATGGCGAAAACCACAGTTGCTAATTTCATTAAAAACCGAAGTGCCTATGGCCATAGGTTGGCTCAAGCCAGTAATTTTGTTACCTGCAGCAATGATTTCGGGCTTAACATCAGCCCAATTAGAAATGTTAATATTGCATGAGCTTGCACATATAAAGCGTCATGACTACCTCGTCAATTTTTTACAAACCATTGCTGAAATACTATTGTTTTTTCACCCTGGTGTACGCTGGATTTCAAAGCAAATGCGTAACGAACGTGAATATTGTAGTGATGACATAGCCGTAAAACATTGTGGTAATGCCATTGCTTATGCACATACGCTTGCCGACACTGCAAGCTTATGCCACAAACACCGTCACAGCTCTATTCCAACCATGGCAGTTGCAGCCTCGGGTGGCGACTTAAAACAACGTGTTATTCGTTTAATTGACCAAGAACATACATGTACGGCAGAAAATGACTCTGGCAAACTACTTGCGTCTGTGGTGATTTTGTTTGCCATTTCCAGTGTTTTTGCTAAACCATTTATCGATAACCGTATCATTGATTGGGGTGCAGGCCGTATCTCATTAATGCAATCTGCGGGTGAGTTGTTACAGCATCGAGTAAGTAATGATGAATTACCTTTATCGCAAACATCGATTGCCCAGCAATTAGTTGAACAAAATACAACAATATCTGATGATGTTATCGAACCAAATATTGACACATTAGCTGAGGTACAGGTGAAAAACACTGCAGCTACGCAAGCTCAAAAACAGATAGCAAATACGCAAGCTAAGCTCGATAAAGCCACAAATAAAATAGTAAAAGCTGTACCGAAAAAGGTAATTATTCCGGCTAACAAAGAAACGAGTAATACGTTAGCTACCAAAGTAATACCGAGTGCAAAGCACAATACAGGCCCTGTATTAGCAGCTAAACCCGCACCAAAAATTAGCCAGTTAGCGCAACCGCTATTAAGCTTATCTTCCAAAGGCGCTATTAGTAAAAATTCTGAGAAGAAATTTAGTAACCCGTATGCTGCTCAAGTTGCCTCATTAACAGAAGATCCACTACCGTCGAGTGACCAGTTAATTAATTTTGAACGCAAATTAGGACAAACACAGCCGGTTAATCATGGGTTAGTAGCCGAACGCAATCAACAAACTATTAATAACAACTACAACCAAATCTTAGCCAAATCAACTTCAGCTAAGTTAATTTCTTCTGTTGAGCCAAGGTATCCGTCGGTAGCTAAACGAAAAGGGATAGAAGTAGACGTATTAGTTACATTTGTCATTAACAAAGACGGTGTTGTCTCTGATATCGAATTTGAAGATAAAAATAAAGTCAGTTACTTTAGAGCAGCTGTGCGAACAGCAATGAATAAGTGGCACTTTGTTCCAGCAAAAATTAATGATAAGCCAGTAGAAAGTAAAATGGCAAAAATTTTCTCTTTCAGCCTAATTGAAAGCTAACTAACCTGAGTTCTGGATAAGCTAAGCACGTCAATGTCACGGTTTTTGCGCGTATCTGCGTTGCCTGCATGGACGTAGGTACTTGGTTTTTGTCTGGAACTAAAAAACCGTTAATTTGCTACTAATAGCTCGCTATTAGGTACGCAAACTTGCCTTGATTCACTCAACACTTATAACATTGATATATAACTACATAAGGAATACGGCCGCTCTATAATAAGCAATTGAAAAACATAACTTTATCGGTGTTGCTCGTACATCCGTTACCCAGAACTCAGATTAACTAGGCTTAGTAATTATAATTATATAAAAATGCCTCTGGGTACAATTAGCGTCAAAAAAGAGTAGGCACTTAGGCCTACCCTTTTACAACAAATCATGCCCACTAAAAGCTAGTTTTATCTAGGGCCTTTCCCTTTTCTTTTTCCTCTCATATTCTGAGCTTTTTCTTGTTGCTCGGGCGTCAGTATTCGCATCATTTGGTGCTTATGTTTTGCTTTGATCAAAGCCATTTCTGCAAAAGTATTTTGATAAGAGCTATGCAATTGAAGAAAGGCTTGTTCATCAAATTCAGTCGCACTTATTAGCGCTTTCATCTGCTCTTTGTAACCTTGCATTTTCTCTTTCATCGCACTGCGATTTTCTTTTGCTGTTTCTTTTAAGCTTTTAAATAGCACTTTTTGTTCGTCAGTTAAATCAAGGTGTTTAGCCATACGCTTAAACTGACGATGCTCTTGTTTAGCGCCATGGCTTTTACCCGAAAAACCGTCATGCGGGTTGGCGTTACTTACAAAGCTTATGCTTGATACTGACAATGCTAAAATAGCGGCAGTTAAACCTGTTGATACTATCTTTTTCATGAGAAAACCCTCTTTAATTAATTCAACTTAAGCTTACCAATTGCAATGCAAAGAAACGCAAACCAATGTAAAGGTTGTGTAAAGATAACTTTCAAATGTAATTGTTGGTATATTATAACGCTAAGTCCAACCTAACTTGCGTAATTATGAGTCAGAATAAAATTTTAATTATTGATGACGATAAAGAACTGTCTGAGCTTCTAGCTGAATACTTATCGAACGAAGGGTATAATATTGAATGCTGTTATGACGGTGTTTCAGGTTTAGCTCGAGCTTACGATAATAGCTTTTCATTAATTTTACTCGATGTAATGATGCCTGGATTAAATGGCTTCGAGTTGCTTAAAGCGCTAGGCGGTAAACACAAAACGCCCATTTTAATGCTCACTGCCAAAGGTGATGATGCAGACCGCATTCTTGGGTTAGAACTAGGTGCAGATGACTATTTAGCCAAACCTTTTCAGCATAAAGAGTTACTTGCCCGAATTAATGCAATTTTACGACGTATCGACATTGTTAAAAATGCCAAAGTTGCCAATAGCAAATTAGAAATTAACCATGTCACGTTAGATAATGCGACGAGAGAAGTGCATTGCCACGGTCAAATAGTAGAGCTTACCGGCACTGAATATCAAATACTTGAATTGCTAATGAATCAACAAGGCCAAATCGTTAGTAAAGAACAAATTTCAGAGCAAGTACTTCATAGAAGACTTAGTGCCTTTGATCGTAGTATCGACATGCATGTCAGTAATATTCGTCGTAAATTACAAGCAAAAAGTCCTAACGAAAAGCTTAAAACTATTCGTGGAGCTGGTTATCTCTTTTTAACGGGTGGAGTAGAGTAGTGCTTAATAAAATCACTAAATCATTGTCTTCAATTGCTTTTAAACTTTTTATTTCATTTTGGCTTTTTGCTATTTTATCTATTGCCTTAACGCGCGTAATTTCTACTCAACTTGCTGAAGAAAGCGTATTAATGCCCTTACATAAAAAAGATATACATCGCCTTAAATACTTAAAAAAAAGGATAGAACGCTCAGAGACAATAACAGTTAACCGTCTATTAGCTAAAAATTTACCACTACGAGGAGAAGCAATTCTACTCAAAGACCCAGCTACAACTAAAGTATTTGCTAACAAAAACCGCTTTTTAAATCCTCTGATACCTTATTTAGAAACAAACAGTTTTGACAGCCCTGCAAGTATACAATTCGCTAACGCTAGAATTACTGGCCCATTAAATACAACAATAGCGAACACCAATTATCAGCTATACATTGCTGTTAAGGGTGATAACCCCCACTTTAGTTCGTATGTAATGCAATTACCCAAATGGGCACGTATTATTATTCCAGTTATCGTAAGTATGCTTTTAGCTTGGTTACTCGCTCGTTCGCTCAGTAGACCACTAGTGAAAATTAAACATGCAGCGGCAAAAATAGGAAATGGTCAATTAACCACTCGAGTTGACCACAACACCACTAAGCGTATTGACGAACTTGGTGATCTTAGCCGTAGCTTTAACCAAATGGCTGAAAAACTTGAACAAAATATTACCGCGCACCAACGGCTTTTAGGCGATGTCTCACATGAACTAAGGTCGCCAATGACACGTTTACAAATGGCGATAGGTTTAGCTCTTCAATCTATTGATAACAAAGAAACATTAATAACTCATCTTTCCCGTTGTGAACTTGAAGTGACTCGTTTAGATGACATGATAGCCGAGGTATTATCTTTATCGCGCTTAGAAAATACCATTCAGCACTTATCGCTACAAACCTGTGACTTATCTTCATTATTAAATGCCTGCATTACAGACGGTCAATACCTAGCAAATAACAAATCTATTACCATCAATGCTAAAGTCCCTAAAGCTGTTACTATTCAAGCAGACGGTAAGCTCTTGGCAAGTGCAATTACCAATGTACTGATAAACGCCGTAAAATATAGCCCCGCAAATTCGACTATTAACGTATTTACCCTGTTAAGCGACAAAGACATTACCATACAGGTTGTTGACTCAGGGCCAGGTGTGCCAGAAGAATCAATTAACCAATTGTTTCAGCCGTTTTATCGGGTCGAACATGCACGAGATCGCGACACCGGCGGAACAGGGCTCGGGCTAGCCATCGCACACCAAGCAATACTGGCGCATAATGGTAATATTTTTGCTCAAAATAATGAGTCGAATGGACTAACAGTAACCCTCGTTTTACCAAGATAATTTAACTAGAAAAGTATAAAAATATTATGACTGTCAGCTTAAAATGTAACATACTCGCTATAATGCTTTTATTAACCATGCCAATGAGTGTTGCCATGACCACCAGTTCAACCTTTACCCTTGCAGATGAGATAGAATCTTATTGGCAACAAGGAACTTTTGCTACCTTTCAAGGCATTGATGAAATAGAGATAAGCTACGCCCAATTTATTACTAACCCTCAAGGGCAATGCTTAGTGATTTCACCGGGTAGAACAGAAGGCTACATCAAGTATCAAGAACTCGCGTACGACTTAGCAAAACAAGGCTACAATATTTTTATTATAGATCATCGCGGTCAAGGGTTATCACAACGCATGGCAAGTAACACCCATAAAGGTTATGTTAAAAATTTTGACGATTACGCACACGATCAAGCAACCTTTATACAACAGCATGTATTACCGCATTGCTTGCCTAACACTAAACCGCTAGTGCTCGCTCATTCAATGGGAGGCGCAATTACTGTAAGGGTATTACAACTTTACCCTGATCTAGTAAAAGCGGCAGTATTAGCTTCGCCAATGTTTGCAATTAATCTAGGGGGTATTCCGTCTTGGCTCGCCAAAGGCCTAGTAAATACAGGTGTTATGCTAAATAACTTATTCTCAAGCGAACCATGGTACTTTATTGGTTTTGGTGACTATCAAGAAGTGAGTTTTGCCGATAATTTACTCACACAATCTGAACAGCGTTATCAGGGGATAATTAATAACTTTCAAAAGCAGCCGTCGCTACAAGTGGGTGGTGTTACTTTTCAGTGGTTAAAACAAGCATTTCAGGTGAACAACGATATTTTTAACGACATTCACCAATTAAAAACACCAATATTAATCTTACAAGCCGGTAACGACACCATTGTTGATAATGCAACCCAAGACGAATTTTGTACTGCATTATATCAACAAAACAAGCGCTTATGTCCAGACCGAGTCCCTTTCAGAGTTGACGGTGCTTATCACGAGTTATTTTTTGAACAAGAGAAATATCGCAAGCAAGCACTTAACACTACATTAAACTGGTTTCAAAAATTTCAGTAATTAACCCCGTGTAACAGACACAGGATCATGATGTATAAATACTTCGCAAGGCGATAGTAAAGTTTCTATCTCCTTTTCGATACTTTCACCAATGGTATGTGCTTCAAGCAAACTTAATTGATCATCAAGTTCTAAGTGAAATTGAATAAAGCGAATATTGCCTGATTGGCGTGTACGTAAGTCGTGTAGACCTTTAGCTTGTCGATGCTTTTCAACAATAGTTTTAATTGTAGTAATATCGTCTTCGTCTAATTCGTGATCCATTAAATGCTTCACACTCAACCATACTATCTTTAAAGCACCCACTAATAAGTACACACCCACCAAAACAGTGAAAACACCATCAGCTCTTAACCAATAGCCTTGGCTTAAAAATAATGCGAGTAAAACACCAAAGTTTAACAACAGATCAGACTGATAATGTAGTGCGTCTGCGCTTATTGCAACCGAGCCAGTGCGCTTAATTACATAACGCTGTACTAGCACCAAGAACGAGGTTAAAACAATCGCTACAACGCTAATAATCATACCTACTTCAGTATGCACAATTTGCTTAGGCGTAATAATACGGTCAATACCATTTATCATTAATAATAAGGCTGAACCAAGCACAAATGCCGACTGTACCAAACCCGCTAAGCTTTCTGCTTTACCATGACCAAATTTATGTTCAGAGTCAGGCGGTGCCAGAGCAAAACGTAAAATAACCACATTCATTAATGACGCAAATAAATCTAACAACGAGTCTGTTGCAGACGCTAACATCGAACTAGCATCAGTTACAAACCATGCATACAGCTTTAAGCCTAATAATACCAAGGCCGTAGCAGTTGCAAGAAAGGCGGCCATATTAACTAAAGATTTATACTGGTTTTGCTGTGCTTGTTTCTCATCGATCATAAGAGTTTATTCACTGTTCAATTAATGTCATAAACCAAACTAAGGCTAACGATTATGTTCGCTTTACCTTGAGCAAGGTTAAACCTCATTGGTATAATAACGTAAATTAAACCAAGAGAGCTTTATATGTTAGATGTTGTGCTATTTCAGCCACAAATTCCACCTAACACCGGAAATATTATTCGACTATGTGCTAATTCGGGCTTTAGGTTACACCTTATCGAACCCTTAGGTTTTGACCTAGACGACAAAAAGCTCAGAAGAGCTGGGCTTGATTATCATGAGTTTGCCGCAATAAAGCGTCATAAAAACTACCAAGCATTTATTGAGTCAGAACAACCAGAGCGAGTATTAGCGGTAACCACGAAAACCACACACTTTTATGGTGATGTCATATTTAAAGCGGGTGATTACCTACTCTTTGGTTCAGAAACGGCAGGGTTACCCGAAGAAGTGCGCCAACAAATACCTGATGAAGATAAAATTAGAATACCCATGCTTAAAGATAGTCGCAGTATGAACTTATCAAACGCGACAGCTGTTATTATATTTGAAGCATGGCGTCAGTTAGGATTTACTAACGCCGTATAGCAATTGAACGTATGCAACAATTTACAATAACGTCACACACTTTATTCGTATTTACGTTCACGAGATAACAAATCATAAGCGGCGAGTTTAGCCGCTTTACCGCAATAAAGTACTTGATATACTTGATCAACGATTGGCATTTCAACATTCATACGTTGAGCTAACATATGCACTTCTTTAGTATTACGATAACCTTCAACAACCTGACCAATATCTGCCATGGCTTGTTCTACTTCAACACCCTTGCCTAAGGCCAAACCAAAACGTCGATTTCTCGATTGATTATCTGTACAAGTGAGTACTAAATCACCTAAGCCCGCCATACCCATAAACGTACTAGGCTCTGCATTCATTGCTGCCCCTAAACGGGTCATTTCCGCTAAACCACGGGTAATTAATGCCGTTCTCGCATTGGCACCAAAACCAATACCATCAGCAATACCTGCGCCAATGGCAATAACGTTCTTCACTGCACCACCTAACTGAACCCCAATAAAATCGTTATTTGGGTACACTCTAAATGTTTTTTCACAATGTAATAAATCGGAAAGTTCGCCAGTAAAGTCGTCATCAGTTGAAGACAAAGAAATAGCTGTAGGTAAACCCGCCGCCATTTCTTTCGCAAATGTTGGCCCTGATAACACCGCTAACGGAATCTCATCACCTAAAATATCACGTGCTACATCTTGCAATAATCGGCCAGTTTTATGATCTAAACCTTTAGTAGCCCACGCTAAGCGTGCATCGCTTCGTAGCCAGGGCTTAATTTGGGTGATCATGTCACCAAAGGCATGGCTTGGAACTACAAGCAAAATATTGCGGCTAGACTTAACCACCTCAGCTAAATCTGATTCAACTGCAAGCGTAGTAGGAAATTTAATACCAGAAAGGTATCTTTCATTAGTGCCAGATTGCTTCATTTCGTCGATATGATCAGCACTGCGGCCCCATAAAAGGGTTTTATGACCATTTCTTGCTAAGCAAATAGCAAGAGCAGTCCCGTATGAGCCTGCTCCTAAAACACAAATATCAGCCATTATGTAAGCGAACTAATGAGTTTCTGCATTAGCTTGCTGAGCAGCTTGTACTTCAGCCGCTTTCTGTTGAACATAAGAAGCAAATAATGCTTCAAAGTTAACAGGTGCTAAATTAATTTGTGGGAATGAACCACGGCTTACTAAGTTAGCAACCGCTTCACGCGCATACGGAAATAATGTTGTTGGGCAAAAAGCACCAATAGTGTGCGCTAATTGTGCTTCAGGTAAGTTACCAATAGTAAAAATACCCGCTTGTTGTACTTCAGCTAAAAAGGCTGTTTGGCCTTCTACTATTGCTGTTACTGTTAACGCTAAAACAACTTCGTACGTATCATCAGTTAACTTGTTAGAGCGTGTATCTAGGTCTAACTTAAGCTCAGGTTTCCATTCTTTTTGAAAAATAGCTGGAGAATTAGGTGTTTCAAAAGATAAATCTTTTGTATAAACACGTTGAATTGCAAATTGTGGTGCTGCCGCTTGTTCTGCAGAACCTTCTGCGCCATTTTGAGTTTCATCAGCCATTTTTTATTTCCTATGCTAAAAGTACATTCACAGTACTTATTTATTTGTTATTTATTAAGTTAATGTTATTGATCAGCAAGTAAAGCATCAAGCTTATTTTGTGCGTGTAACGCATATAATTCATCGCAACCACCAATCGGTTGGTCATTAATAAATATTTGCGGAACAGTATAGCCACCGTGGCTGCGTTCAATCATTTCATTACGAAGTTCAGCGTTGCCGTCTATTTTAATTTCACGAAAATCAACATTCTTTTGCTCAAGCAAAGCTTTTGCTCTCATGCAATAGCCACAAGTAATTTTCGTATATATTTCTACTGCCATAATTAGCTACCTTAGTGATAAGAGCAAACAATCAAATGCATGCAACAGTGTCAAAATTATTTTTTAACGGGTAATCCTGCATTAATCCATGCATTCATGCCGCCTTTAAGTATGCTAGCTTTACTGTAACCTGCTTTATATAGCTTAGACGCTATTGTTGATGCGGTAATGCCTGCTGCACATACTACAATAATGGGTTTATCTTTATACTTTTCAAGGGTCGTTAATTCATTTTTATTGATTTTTTCAACCGTTAAATGCTTCGCATCAAGAATATGACTCGTTTTAAAGTCTTTCTCTGTACGAATATCTAAGACAACGCCATCTTCTTTGTTTACAGCAAAAGTTAGCTCTTGAGGGCTTAATTGCTTAATAGGTGAAAACTGTATTTTAATCGTCATAACAACGATAGCTAAAAATATCCCAACCCATGCAGCGCTTAACATTGGATGAGCTGTTAAAAAAGCGATAAATTGATCCATAAAACTTCACATCATGTAGATAGATAAAAATTGCCGTAAGTATACAGATTACTCCTCTTTTTTACAGCGTAATTACACGATTTCATCTGCTACAGGACTATTTTTTTTATGTGCGGGTCAGTTTAACTTCACAAGAACGTATTTCCCCCTCGTGCTAACCAAGTTTTATAACATTTAAAAAACTATGCTCACATGCTCTGAAACAGGCATCTTAAGGTGGTATGACTATCTATAGATTGTTATACTCCTGCGTGAATTTAACCATATATAAGCTGATGAGGGTGAGCATGCCAAATAAAAAATCAACCGTTTTATTAATACTCGATGGTTGGGGTTATCGTGAAGATACTGAAGCAAACGCAATTTACCACGCAAATACACCAGTACTTGATAACTTAACGGCAAATTACCCAAATATGCTTATTGAAACCTCAGGTATGGCAGTAGGATTACCCGACGGACAAATGGGTAACTCTGAAGTAGGCCATGTAAATTTAGGCGCTGGCCGTATTGTTTACCAAGACTTTACCCGAATTACCAAAGCCATAGCCGACAACGAGTTCAATAACAACAATGCGTTATGCACAGCGGTAGACAAAGCAATAGCAGCCAATGGCGCTGTTCATATATTTGGTTTGTTATCTCCTGGTGGTGTTCATAGCCATGAAGATCATATCTTCGCTATGATAGAACTTGCAGCTCAACGCGGCGCAAAAAAAGTTTACTTGCACGCCTTTTTAGATGGTAGAGATACACCGCCACGTAGCGCGAAAGCGTCAATAATTAAAGCACAAAATAAGTTCAACGAACTTGGCTTTGGCCAAATAGCTTCTGTTATTGGGCGCTATTTTGCCATGGACAGAGACCAGCGTTGGGATCGCGTAGAAGCCGCCTATAATTTATTAACCTCAGGCAAAGCTCAATATCACTATCAAAATGCAGAAGCCGCATTAGAAGCCGCATATCAACGTGACGAAAATGACGAATTTGTTAAAGCAAGTGCAATTACCGATGCAAATGGCAATGCAATTGAAGTAAATGACGGTGATGCCTTAATTTTTATGAACTTTAGAGCGGATCGTGCACGTCAGTTTACCCGCTGCTTTACAGACGATAGCTTCAACAGTTTTACTCGTATTAAACAACCAAAATTATCTGACTTTGTTATGCTAACTGAATATGCAGCCGATATAAAAACCAGTTGTGCATTTCCACCAACGCCGTTGAACAACGTACTTGGAGAATGGCTAGAAAAACATAACAAAACACAATTACGTATATCAGAAACAGAGAAGTATGCTCACGTTACTTTCTTTTTTAGTGGTGGCAAAGAAGATACCTTCGTTGGTGAAGAACGAATTTTAGTGCCTTCGCCCCAAGTGGCTACCTACGACTTACAGCCTGAAATGAACTCAACATTACTCACCGATAAATTGGTTGCTGCAATTGAAAGTGGCAAGCATGACTTTATCGTGTGTAACTATCCTAACGGCGACATGGTAGGCCATACCGGTAAGTTTGACGCTGCAGTAAAAGCGTGTGAAGCAGTAGATGCAAGTATTGGTAGAGTAATTGCTGCATTAGAAAAAACTGGCGGTGAATGTTTAATAACCGCTGATCACGGCAATGCAGAACAAATGGTTGATAATGTTTCAGGGCAAGCACATACCGCACATACATGTGAGCCCGTGCCATTAATATATTATGGCCGAAAAGCAACTGTTGCTCACAAAGGTGCTCTAAGCGATATCGCCCCTACTATTTTACATTTAATGGCACTTGAGCAACCTGAAGAAATGACAGGCACCCGCTTAATGTCTATTAAATAACAGCAGTTAATCGATGAGCAAACACTACTCACTTATTATCGCATTATGGCTAGGTTGCATTAGTTACCTAGCCAGCTCAATAGTAATAGTGAATGCCAACCCATTCAGATCAGCGCAAGAAAATGAAACAGATCAAAAACTTGATCAAATCAAAAAAGAAATTAGCCAACAAAAAACAACAATTAAACAAGTTAATAGCCAACGCAACAAGCTAGAACAACAGCTAAAGCAAAGCGACTTGGCAATATCTACAGTAGTAAAAAAACTCGCTATTACACAGCAACAGTTAGCGAAAACTCAATCAACGTTAGCCTCACTTGAACAACAACAAATTAAGTTGTTAGCACAAAAACAACAACAAGAAGAGTTACTTGCTAAGCAACTACGAGCGGCCTACTCTTCTGGCAATCATGATTATATAAAACTGCTATTAAACCAAGAAAACCCCGCTAAAGTTCAGCGCAGTGTTACCTATTATCAATACCTTAACAACGCAAGAATTGCAGAAATTGACCAATTTAAAAATACTATAACTCAATTGCACCAAGTAAAAGTTGAGCAAATGGAAGAAGCGCAAAAATTACAACAATTAAAGCAAGAACAAACCGATCAGCAACAACAATTTAGCCAACAAAAAAAAGCACGAGAGCAAACTATTGCTAAGTTAAATAAACAACTTCTTAATAGCCAACAAAAGCTAAACAAGCTTGAGCAAGAAGAAGCAAACCTCAAAGCCGCACTGGCACGTATAGCCAAGTTAAGCCAGCAAGAAGCCAGCCTAAATGGTCTTAGTCAATTAAAACGTAAGCTTTCATGGCCTGTTAAAGGTAAAATTCGCCGCAGCTTTGGCTCAAGCAAACAAGGCTATTTAAAGTGGAAAGGCGTGCTACTTTCAGCGCCTGTTGGTAAACAAGTTACTACCATTCATAACGGTACGGTATTATTTTCAGACTGGTTAAAAGGATATGGGTTAGTGACTGTGGTTGATCATGGCGACGGCTATATGAGCTTATATGGTCACAACCAAGCATTACTTAAATCGGTGGGCGACAGAGTTGAAACTGGCGAACCCATTGCCTTAGTAGGGCAAAGTGGTGGACAAAACCAGTCAGGATTATATTTTGAAATCCGCCATAATGGTCAAGCGGTTAATCCTAAATTGTGGTGCCGATAGCAGAAAACTCCATTCACTTATCGATTTCACTAAAAAGACCTGCTAATCTAGCAACAATCATCCGCCTAAATACAAAAACAATAATCAATCCTGTGCGAATACTTTTAACTATACTACTTCTCAACTTTGCAGCGATATGTTCAGCAGAGCAAGCCAAGGTCGCCATAATTATTGATGATATAGGTTATCGTAAAAGTGATGTGGCTACTTTATCAATTCCTGGCGATATTACTTTTGCTGTACTACCTCACACCCCTTATGGAAAGTCTTTAGCACAAATAGCCTACCAAAGTGATCACGATGTTATCCTGCACATTCCTATGGAATCAAGTAACGGTAACAAAGTATTAGGTCCTGGCGCATTAACCAGTGATATGGACGAAACAACTATCAGAGCAACTTTAGCTAGTGCCTTTGATGAAATACCCTTTGCTATTGGCATTAATAATCATATGGGTAGCCATTTAACAACATTATATACACCAATGGCTTGGACCATGCGCTACTTAAAAGAACAAGACATGATTTTTATTGATAGCGTAACAACAAACAAAAGCAAAGCAAGAAATGTAGCTCGGCGTTTTGGCGTGCCTAATTTAGGCCGACGTATATTTTTAGATAATCAATTAGACAAAGAATACATTACTCAACAGTTCAACGCGCTAATAAAGCTAGCAAAACGCAATAAAAAAGCGATTGCCATTGCACATCCGCACCCTGAAACTGTTGCGGCATTATCTTTACTTATACCGCAACTTAAAGAAAACAATATAGAACTTGTCGGTATTTCTCAGCTTATGCCTTCCAACTTAAAAAACCTTCAAAATAGCGTAGCGCAAACCGATTAGTTAACCTGAGCTACTAGCTCACCACTTAACATTATGCTTTTCTAATAACTCATAAAGATACTTTACCGGAATAGCATACGTTATTCCGCTAGGGTTAGTGATCACCGCTTCTTTTGTTTGTTGAACAAATACTTTATTGATCACACCAATCACCTCACCAGTATCAACATCATATAACGCACTGCCGCTATTGCCAGGGTAAGCGGTTGCATCTAACTGATAAACTAAATAAGGATCACGTAAACGTTTTAACATAGCAATGTTAATTTTTTCAGCATTTTCAACCGGCACAATTGTTGGGGTAATGCTCGCAATAATACCTCGGTGCGTAACTGGATATAAACCCAAAACAGCTCCAATAGGAAAACCAGTAAAGGCAACATGGCTAGCTTCTCTAACAAAAGCTTTATCTGCTAACTTCATGGCAGGAAG
Source organism: Thalassotalea piscium (assembly GCF_030295935.1). Taxonomy (NCBI): domain Bacteria; kingdom Pseudomonadati; phylum Pseudomonadota; class Gammaproteobacteria; order Alteromonadales; family Colwelliaceae; genus Thalassotalea; species Thalassotalea piscium. Next base: position 298,632 of record NZ_AP027362.1, on the reverse strand, counting down.
AGGTGCCCCCTCTATTTTCAATATAGCTAAGTCGTACTTTGCAGACATGCCGACCAAACTCGCTTTTCTGACTGTTGCCGATTTACCAGAGCCAATAAAAACAGCCAACTTCTGCAATAAATTAACATCTAATTCTTTAGGTAATACATGGTGGTTAGTTACCACATATTGACCATTACCTATCACAAAGCCTGTACCATTTAAGCTATTTTGCGGCCTACCTGTTGGCGTGTGCACACCAATTCCAACAACCGATGGTTTAATTTTAGCTAAAGTATCAGCTAATTCCGCATTAGCCGTAAAGCTCACTACCACAAAAAATAAAGCACATACGCTAGTGCGTATAACAGAATAAATCATTACATGTTCCAAAGCGCCTTCTATTAAGTGCTTATAGTGTAGCAAAGATATTTTTCATAGTTACGCAATTTTAAAAATATTAACCATACTTAATACATTCCTGTGTATTTAACCTGAACTTTGGTTAATGGGCTTGATTTATAATAAATATTTATAAATCTTATAAAACAGTGAGTTTACAGTTATTAACAACTAAGAAAAATATGATAACAAAAAAAATAGTACCTATTTTTGCAGGAGGCGGCACTCGACTACCTGCGCATGTTGGAATACTGCAATCATTACAAGAATTCAACATCGACTTTGATCATTTAGTTGGGGTTTCAGGTGGCAGTATTATCAGTAGCTTATATGCATCAGGGTTAAGCTTGGCCGAAATAAAGCATATCGCGTTAAACACTGATTATAATCAATTTCGAGAATTTTCATTAATAAAGCTGGTTCGAAGCGGTGGACTTAGCTCAGGTGACGTATTCGAGCGCTGGATCGATCGCCTACTTAATGGAAAAACATTCGCCGAATTAGACTATAACCTACACATTGTCGCTACCGACGTTGCTCGTGGCCAACCAGTAATTTTTGATAAAGAACATACCCCCAACGTTAAGGTGTCGCTCGCAGTGCGTTTTTCTATGTCTATACCACTAGTATTTAGTTTTAAAACCTTTGGTAAACACTTAATGGTAGACGGCAGTATATTATCTGAAGACGCACTACACCGTGATTGGGCAGGTGACGGTACGCCTGTAATTTGCTTCAGACTAAAAGGCGAATATGAATACGACGAAATACAAGTAAAAGGCATCTTCCCTATTGTTCAGTACATAAGCTTACTAATACGCACTTTTATGACCACCATTTCAAGGGAGTATATCAATAACGAATTTTGGCATAATACCGTAGTAGTAAATACTGGCCTGTCTTCAGCGGTTGACTTTAATATGACATCAGACCAAAAAGAAGCACTATTCTTTAAAGGCTATCACACCGCGAATAAAATTTTACCGATAAAAATTAAAGCCATAACCAAGTAAGTGTTAAGTAGCAACAAAGTATAATTAAATTGGATAAATGACTAAAAAACAACGCACAAGCATTGCGCTTACCTGATTAGTCATTTATTGTTGATTATCAACTAAATGCGGTTAGCAACAGCCTATTAATCATGCCATTAATTAGCGCTTATGTTTTATGTTCAGGAAAGCAGTCAAATGCACAGCATTTATATTAATAACGAATTATTCTAATTTGTAAATAACGCCTTAGTTGTTTTAACTTGGCTAGTTGAAATGCTCACCTAGACTGTGAGGTTAGTTTAATCAACCAATATACTGATAAACCAACATTGCTACATCATTTCTTGTGAGGTGTATCAATAAATATCAACATAAATGAGGTAAATCGATTTATAACTGTTATATTTATATATATACATTTTAGACAGTTAGAATTGCAAACGCACAATGACAAAATACTCAATAGCAGAAAACTTTAATCAGTATTTTAAAATACGATTCGCTGATACTAAAACACTTCGGCAAGAAGCGTTTAAAATTCGCTATGGTGTTTATAGTTCAGAATTAGGATGGGAGCCTGAAAACGATCAGGAGATGGAATTTGACGAGTGCGACGATTATGCATATCACTGCTTACTTGAACACAGACGCACTGGCGTTTTTGCAGGGTGTATTCGCTTAATTATTCCACCGCCGTATGCACCCGATACAAAACTCCCATTCGAAGCAAATTGTCTGCAAAGTGCAAACAAAGAAGTATTCGACACAACAACATTGCCTAGAGGTAGTTTTGGCGAAATATCTCGTTTAGCAGTTTTAGCATCATTTAGACGTCGTGAAAAAGAAAAAAACATTCCGTTTGTGCTTAACAATGTAAACCCTGAAACTATTTATTCAGAAGATGAACGTCGTAACTTTCCTAATATAGCCATTGGCCTTTATCTTGGCGGTATTGCATTAGCCAGCTTGTTAAAACATCAAGGCATGGTGGTAATGATGGAACCAAGGCTCAACCGTCGTTTAAAACGCTTTGGCTTACCCTTCCAGCAAATAGGCGAGCCAATGGACTATCACGGTCAACGGGCAATGTTTTATTTAGCTGAAAAAGACTTTCACAAAGAGCTTACAGAGCCACTTGAAGAGCTATATACCATTATACATAAAGATATGGTCGAACAAATGAAACTTGTTAAATATGGTAAAGACAGTGCATTTAACATTCCAGACGTAGATTTAAGTAGCCATTTTTAAAGTGGTGATTTGTTATTGTCGAGAAATAAATAATACGAAGGTTATTTATGTTTAACTACGAAGAAGCATTTTCTAGAAATATTGGTTGGGTAACCGAAGCAGAACAGCAAAAGTTACGCAATACACGAGTAGCCATTGGTGGTTTAGGTGGTGTTGGCGGCGACCATGCTGTTGTATTATCTCGCTTAGGTATTGGCAACTTTAATATTTCAGACTTAGACGACTACGACGTAGCTAACTTTAACCGTCAATCTGGCGCAAACATGTCTACCCTTGGTAGACCAAAAGCCGCAGTAATGGAAGAAACAATTCGGGGGATAAACCCTGAAGCCGACATAAACAACTTCGACCACGGCATTACCGACGATAACCTTGAACAATTTTTAGACGGCGTTGATATATACATCGACAGCCTAGATATATTCGCGCTAGAAATGCGCAGAAAAGTATTTCGTCGATGCTACGAAAAAGGCATTCCTACGATAACAGCAGCACCACTTGGTATGGGCACCGCATTTCTAGTATTCATGCCTGGTAAAATGTCTTTTGATGAATACTTTGCTATTGAAGACCCTGCACCAAATGCAACCGAAGAAGAAAAAGAACAACTTTTTGCAGACAACATTATTAGATTCATTGTCGGTGTAGCGCCAGCCTGTATACAGCGTCATTACCTTGCCGAAAGAACATCAGTAAACTTCTTCAAAAAGAAAGTACCCTCAACTTGTATGGGGATCTCATTAGCAGCAGGTGTTCTATGCACCAATGCATTGAAAATCATCTTAAATAGAGGCGAAGTAATATACGCGCCAAGAGGCATGCACTTCGACGCCTACCTTAACAAAACAAAAAAAACATGGCGTCCATTTGGTAATAAAAACCCACTACAACGATACATGTTCAAAGTATTTAAAGGCATTATAGATAACAGTAAATAACTGATATTTATTCAATTATTCGATAATGTCAGGTTTTTTTACACATTGATCCTTTAAGGATCGTCATATAAAGCCCATCAGTACAATAAAAACCATCGACGGCCTAAAGGCCGACCTACAATAACCATAGATTGTATTTTTTTGTAGGTTGGCCGTATATTTGTCATGTTTTTTTGTAGGTTGGGCTTCAGCCCATCAAATATTCAAATCAAATATTCAAATCAAATTTCATTATCGACGGCCTAAAGGCCGACCTACAATAGCGATAGATTATATTTTTTGTAGGTTGGCCGTATATTTGTCATGTTTTTTTGTAGGTTGGGCTTTGCCGCCATGGATGGCGGTAGTAGGGTAATGCAGGAGCAATTACCGATAAGCCCATCAAATATTCAAATCAAATATCATTATCTACGGCCTAAAGGCCGACCTACAAATAAATTGAATTCCAAAATGAATAATAACCAATATTATTCACTAACTTTCTTCTTAATGGATTGGCCACAATATACCTTGCAATATTTTTCCTATCACCTTCCAAACGTAAAGCCCTATCATAAAAAGAAGCTTGCCAAAATTTACCTTGCCGTTTGCGCTTTTTATTAATAATCAAGCTCGTACTTCCTTTTAAACCGCCAACAACTTCAGACAAACTCGCGCCTTTTGGCTCTAGTCTTAACAAACCATGAAAATGATCAGGCATTAAAACCCAAGTTAGCCATGTACAATTATACTTAGCTTGGTTAAGTGCTAATTGTTGAGAAAACAAACAGGCGAAGTTGAAGTCGTTAAAAATAGGTTCTTTATTGTGAGTGTTAAAGGTTACAAAGTATTCACCTTGCTCATGTGAATATCTTCCTTTTCGTAAGTCACTCCATGACATAGCGTACTCCTTTTTAAACTTTCTGACGGCCTAAAGGCCGACCTACAATAGTGATAGATTGTATTTGTTTTGTAGGTTGGGCTTTGCCGCCATGGATGGCGGTAGTAGGGTAATGCAGGAGCAATTACCGATAAGCCCATCAAATATTCAAATCATATATTCAAATCAAATATCTTTATCGACGGCCTAAAGGCCGACCTACAATAGCCATAGATTGTATTTTTTTTGTAGGTTGGGCTTAAGCCCATCAAATATTACGATGAGTTAATATTATTATATAAGCATAGCTTATTTCTGACGGCCTAAAGGCCGACCTACAATAGTGATAGGTTATATTTATTTTTGTAGGTTGGGCTTTGCCGCCATGGACGGCGGTAGTAGGGTAATGCAGGAGCAATTACCGATAAGCCCATCAAATATTACGATGAGTTAATATTATTATATAAGCATAGCTTATTTCTGACGGCCTAAAGGCCGACCTACAATAGCCATAGATTGTATTTTTTTTGTAGGTTGGGCTTTGCCCATCAAATATTACGATGAGTTAATATTTTTATATAAGCATAGCTTATTTCTGACGGCCTAAAGGCCGACCTACAATAGCCATAGATTGTATTTTTTTTGTAGGTTGGGCTTTGCCGCCATGGATGGCGGTAGTAGGGTAATGCAGGAGCAATTACCGATAAGCCCATCAAATATTACGATGAGTTAATATTTTTATCTAAGCATAGCTTATTTCTGACGGCCTAAAGGCCGACCTACAATAGCCATAGATTGTATTTTTTTTGTAGGTTGGGCTTCAGCCCATCAAATATTACGATGAGTTAATATTATTATATAAGCATAGCTTATTTCTGACGGCCTAAAGGCCGACCTACAATAGTGATAGATTATATTTTTTGTTTTGAAGGTTCGTTCAGCCATCAAATATTACGATGAGTTAATATTATTATATAAGCATAGCTTATTTCTGACGGCCTAAAGGCCGACCTACAATAGCCATAGATTGTATTTGTTTTGTAGGTTGGGCTTAAGCCCATCAAATATTACGATGAGTTAATATTATTATATAAGCATAGCTTATTTCTGACGGCCTAAAGGCCGACCTACAATAGTGATAGATTATATTTTGTTTTGTAGGTTGGGCTTAAGCCCATCAAATATTACGATGAGTTAATATTATTATATAAGCATAGCTTATTTCTGACGGCCTAAAGGCCGACCTACAATAGCCATAGATTGTATTTTTTTTGTAGGTTGGGCTTCAGCCCATCAAATATTACGATGAGTTAATATTATTATATAAGCATAGCTTATTTCTGACGGCCTAAAGGCCGACCTACAATAGCCATAGATTATATTTTTTTTGTAGGTTGGGCTTCAGCCCATCAAATATTACGATGAGTTAATATTTTTATCTAAGCATAGCTTATTTCTGACGGCCTAAAGGCCGACCTACAATAGTGATAGATTATATTTTGTTTTGTAGGTTGGGCTTAAGCCCATCAAATATTACGATGAGTTAATATTATTATATAAGCATAGCTTATTTCTGACGGCCTAAAGGCCGACCTACAATAGTGATAGGTTATATTTATTTTTGTAGGTTGGGCTTAAGCCCATCAAATATTACGATGAGTTAATATTTTTATATAAGCATAGCTTATTTCTGACGGCCTAAAGGCCGACCTACAATAGCCATAGATTGTATTTTTTGTTTTGAAGGTTCGTTCAGCCATCAAATATTACGATGAGTTAATATTATTATCTAAGCATAGCTTATTTCTGACGGCCTAAAGGCCGACCTACAATAGTGATAGATTATATTTTTTTGTAGGTTGGGCTTCAGCCCATCAGATATTTTTAAATTTTAGGCATAAAAAAACCGCCTTTCGGCGGTTTTTATTAAATCTGTTTAAGATTAAGACTTACGACGTGACGCGCCAGCGAAACCTAATAAACCTAAACCTAAGATAGCAAGAGTAGTAGGCTCTGGAACAGCAAACTCTAATGAACCGTCATGCTTACCAGAAACATAAATTTCACCTTTGTTAGCATCATAACCAGTTACATTTGGCTTATCAGTATTTTGGTCAATACGAAAACGAACTGTATCTACAAATTGAGTTGCATACTGCTCAAAGCTCATTGAAGTATTACCGTAAGCGATATTAAAAATATCACCAGCAGCAACGCCATTTACTGTGTCAGTACCAAAGTTACCAATGTTACCAGAAAATACTTGGTTACCAGAGGTATAAGTATGGTTTGTAACAGTAGTAGTAAATAAGTGTACTTCTGTACCAAAGCCATTTGTTGAGTCTAATAAGAACCAATCAATGTTGCCTGAAGTATAGTTAAAGTCAGTACCGTCGTATGTACCCATAAGGTCATTAAAACGGAAGCTTATTGCCCAGTTTGCTCCGTAGCCATTATTACTTGGACCAGTACCACCAAATTCAGCAGTTTTCAAAGCTGTAACGCTGTTGTTACCTAATAACGCTGAGCCAATCATGCCACCTGATGAAACAATAGTATCACCAACTGAAAGTGCTCCGTTGTTATCAAGATCTTGTACTACAGAGTTTGACTCATAAGTAAGTGCAAGGCTGTGCTTCCAACCAGTAGTAGTGTTACCAGCTGCTGTGTCTGCGTTATTTCCGCCGTAATCAACACCATTGTTGATGTAGATATTGTCTGCTGCTGCTGTTCCTGCAAATGCTAGTGATACTAGCGCTGCTGTAATTAAATTTTTCATTTTATAATCTCCGTTTAAGTTCTGTCCTGTATAATGCACTCTGCATGCCAAGTCCGCAAAAACCAATAAATACAACCACTTAATCATATGACCTTATATCAAACTAATTGATCTGTAAAATTTTCTGACACTAATAACAGGTATTAATTTATAAGCCAAGTGCTTTAACTAAGGCATCATACCTTGGCAAAGTAAATGCGTTCAATTCTTGTCTGTTAATATCCAGCATCAGTGTTTTTGCTTCTGACATTTTACTATTAGCCAATAGTGCCTGAGCGTAATGTACTTTATAGTTAGCACTTTTATCATTAGCTTCAAACGCTTGCTTTAAATACTTTTCAGCATTTTTATTATCGTTTACCGCTAATAGCGTTAAACCATATGTATTCACAATTGCATTATTACTAGCGGCTTTACCAAATGCCTCTTTTGCCAACTCATGTGCTTGCTTATTATTACCTAACTGCAAATTAACCATAGCGGCATTATTAAGCATAGCAAAATGACGATCGCTTTTAGTTAAAATAAACGTGTAAATGTCTAATGCCTGCTCAGGTTTATCCTTTTCAAGCAACTCTGCATGTTTTAATAACAAGTCTAAAGAGGTTATAGCCTGAACTTCAGACTTATAGCGCTCAATAGTATTTAACGCATCGGCAGAACGCTGTAATTGCTGTAAAGAGGTGGCAAGTTCAAAAATAACATCTTCAGTGTTAATTGTTTTTGCCACGTTCTTTAATATAGTGTGGGCCTTAGTAAAATCATTACTTAAAAAAGCTACTTTACCTAATAGGCGTTCAACAAACACATTACCTTTACCAGCCAACTGTATGTTATTTAATATTTTAGATGCCGCAGGCAACTCTCTATTTTTAATATAAAGATCTGCTAAACCCACTTTGTACTCTGTAGAATTAGGTATAAGCTCTATAGCACTTTTTTGCGCTTCAATCGCCTCTGCATAATTACCTTTTAGGGTTAAAACATTCGCCTTTGCAACTAATGTTGTTGGGCTAAAGGCATTTTGCTCCAACGCTTTATTAAAATTAGCTATGGCTTCATCATAATGTTTACTATTAGCGAGTACTTTACCTTTTAACATTAATAACTGAAAATTATTAGGCACAGACTCAAGACCATTATTCAACACTGAATTAGCAACATCTAGCTCGTTTCTAACAATGTAAAACGCGGCTAGATAGGTGTACACAATAGGCTCAGCTGAATTTTCATCAACTAACTGCTCAAAGTAAGCTTGAACATTTTCTTTATATTCGTTATTTCTACCTATGTTCAATAATGACGACACCACAAGTGAATAATTTAAATTAGCATTAAGTGCTTTTTGGTACTGAATAAGGGCTGACCCGGTATCTTTTTCTAACTCATACACTTGGCCTAATTTAAAATAAACGCCAGCATTGTTTTTATTAATAACTAAGGCTTTTTCAAACTCAGCCTTTGCGTTATCAAGCTCGCCTTTACGTGCGTATATTAACCCTTTAAAGGTTAACGCTAGCTCTGGGTTTTTCTGTGCAACATTGTCGGCTATTTCAAACGCCTTATTGTAATCGCCAGCTTTTAATCGCTCTAATAACAACATTGACATAGCTGTTTCTAATTCAGGGTTTTTCTCTAATGCTTTTTCAAAAAACAGTGCCGCTGAATCATCATCGCTAAACATTTTAAGTAAACCTTGTTGATACAAAATATCAGCATTTTCAGGTGCAGTGCCCGCCGCTTTTTCTAACAACGAGTTTGCTGCTTCAACTTTACCTAGTTTAAATAGCTCGTTAGCTGAAGCACCTAAAAGCTCTACATCAACATTTTCACTAGGCATGTTTAACATTTCAGCTAAAACATCGTCTTCATAACCTAATTGAAATTTCAGGGCATTAAGCAGTTTTTTAGCAGGGTGTTGATAACTTAACTGCGAACTTACAGAATTTAAATGCGAATAAGCCACTTCTAACTGTTTCAATTGATAAGCACTAATACCCGCAATAACTTTTGAAAGCACCAGTTTATTGTCACTTCTAATAGCGACTTCTGCGAATTGTTTAGCTTGCTCATAATCATTTAAGGCAAAGCGTGTTTGTGCTTTAATTTGATTCAACTTAGGGTTTTTCGGCATTGGGCGCAATAACATATCTGCTTGCTCTTCCGCCTTTTCATACTGCTCAGAGTATACCAATGCAATTGCATACATCATGCGTAATTCATGAGCTTGAGGGTGAATAGCAATATAACGACCAAAATATTCGGCAGACAACGCCATATCTTGCGCTTTAAAGTGTAAATAAGCTTTATACTCAATTGCTTCAGCAAAGTTAGGAAATTCAGCCAATATATTGTCGATAACCGAAATTGCTTGCGCTATTTCTTTGTCCATACCGAGCTTCCAGGCTTTGCTTAACTCGGTATATTTAGAGTCGTAGTCAACTTCAACCACATCGTATAAATAAATAATGCCTTGCTCTAAATCTTGCTCTTTAATATAGGTTATCGCGACAAAGGTTTTTAATATCGTTTGAGTTTCTTCAGGTAACAAATCGAGTTGAGCCACTAATTCTTCTAAACCGGCTATATCACCTAAATGATAATAAGCTTTAGCAAGTAAAGGAATTACCGCGGTTGGGTCGTAGCCACTTTTGTACGCTAACTCTAATTCTTTTCCTGCTGAAATCCACAACCCCAGTGTTAAGTAAGACTTACCTAGTAAGAATCGACCTTCAGCACTTTGAGCATTAGCACTCAATAAATTCTTTAAGTTAATAATTGCGGCGTTAACTTCGCCCTGCGCTAATGAAGTTTTTGCCAGCGAGATATATTCTTCATCAGTTTTTTGTCCGCTACAGCCTACTGCTAAAGCAGCAGCAACCAATAAAGGTATTACTTTTTTACCTTTTTTTATTAAGTACATATGCCATCCTTTGTTTTATGTCTTGTTAAAACTTATTATTGTACTTGCGCAGCCAACTGCTTCTTTCTATTCATATCTGCGCTATTTTTAACATTTATTGAGTTTAATACTTTTAACGCATCGTCATTACGTTTATTAGCAATTAATACTTCAGCGTAGTTCAATGCTATTGCTGTATCGTTACCCTTCGACAACTTATATGCTTCAGATAAGCGCTTCCACGCTTCAGCATTTTTTCCGGCCTTGTACAACACCATACCGCGCGTATCAACAACACTGGCAAGCTCAGGCGCTTTTTCATAAGCAGCTTTAGAATATTCAAGCGCTTTTTCTATTTGCCCTTTATCCATGGTCAACCAAGCAAGGTTATTTAAAACAACCACGTTTTCTTTTTGTGTTTCTACTAAACGTTCATACTCAACAATCGCTTTATTGTGGTCAGTACCAATATAGCTATTAGCTAACATCATACGTGCTCTGTCATCTTTATCATTTTTCAATAAATGGTTACTCAGCAACTGTTGAGATTTTGCTTCTTGGTTATTTTCTTTATAAGCAACCGAAAGTAAAATAGCATTTTGGCTAGTAGGATAAGCTTGATAAAACGGTGCTAACTTCTCTACCGCCTTAACATAGTTTTTTTCAAGTAAGGCAATGCGCCCTTCTAAACCAGACTGTAACTCAGGTTTTACAAGCTCAAACTGTTTATCTTCATACAGTTTTTTTGCTTCATAAAGTTTAGCGTTGTCTAAAAGCAATTGAATTTTAACCACTTTTAAGGCCAAGTTATCTTTATGATGATCAGACAGTGCCTTATCAATATATTGCAGTGCTTTTTGACCTTGTCTTTGTTTCACATAATGATCAGAGATCATTAAAATAGGTTCAATATGATAAGGATTAGCCTGTAACCACTTTTCTATAGTAGTAACAAATTGCAATTCATTACCTTGTCTTCTATGAATAGCAATACGCTGTAACCAAGCTTTTTTCGGTGTTTTAACGGAACTGTCAACCGAGTTAGAAATAACAAGGGCTTCGGCTAAATTACCAGCGTTAATTAAGGCGTCAACATACAGCAAACTTATTTCAATATTATTGGTATTTTTTTGATAAGCCTGTTTAATTTTTTCTAACGACTGTTCGTCTGACTTGGCAGCGTAATAGTAACGCAATGCTTTAGGGCTTTCAGGGTAGTTGTCTACCGCCAGTTGTGCATACTTTTCAGCTTCTGCTTTATTGCCTTCAGTAAAGTTAAGCTTTGCAAGTTCAGTTAATGCAAAAAGGTTGTTAGCTTCTTTTTCTAAGCTAGTATGTAATGACTGCTTTGCTAAGTCATTTTTTTGCTGAGCAATATAAACTGCTGCTAACATATTATAACTGCCAGCAACCTCTGGGTGTTTTTCTTGCCATTTTTGCGCTACTTCAAAAGCTTTTTCATAATCGCCCGACTGCAACGCGGCATAAGCGATAGCAAGCTCGGCACCTTCTAGTTTAGGGTTAGCTTTTAGTGCCGACTCTAAGTTTTCAACACCTGACGGGTCATTCATCATTAACTTTAAAATGCCTTTGCGAGCATCATCTACAGGCGCACGCTCATCTGCGCTTACAGATTTTTCAGCCAGTTTTTTTGCCTCTTGAGTAGCCCCCACTGAAAACAAATTAAAACTTAACGTAGATAAAAATTGCTCATCGTCTTTATTTTGCGGTGAGAATGAGTCAAGCGAATCGGTTAAGTCGTCTATTAGCCCTAATTGAAATTGGCTAATAATCAGCATTTTTTTCGCCGGATGTTCAGGCACTAATAGCTCGGCAATGTAAGACAAGTGATTATGCGCTTGTTCAAAGTTACCTAAATGATAAGAACCCGCGCCAGCAATTAAGCGCACATGCGGTGTACTTAATTTACCTTGAATTGCTTTCTCTGCAAATTCAACCGCCGGTTGAAAGTCATTCGCTACAAAACGAGTGGCCGCTTTAACATAGTTTGCTATAGGCTGATTAGGTAACGACTTTAAAATAGCATCGGCATACTTTTCAGCTTCGTCGTATCTGCTGGCTTTTAATAAACTGTCGGCAATCAATAAATAAACAATGCGGGCATTAGGTTGTAGTTTCTCGTAACGCTGATAATGATCACTCGCTTTACTATATTCTTGCTGTGCAGAAGCTATTTGCGCTTCAAGCATAATGGCTTCAGGGTTATTTGCATCAATCGTGGTAACTTTTGCCACTAACCCCAACGCTTTATCAATATTATTACGTGCAAGCTCAACATAGGCTTGAGCTAACATAGTAAAAGCATTTGCCGATAGTAACTCCGACGCTTGTTGTGCCGACTTTTCCGCAAGCTCTAATTGCTGAGTTCTAATAGCGGCAAGGGTTTTATACGCCAAAAACTGTACTTTAGCTTCATCGGGCAAAGTATCGGTGCCTTTAAGTGCTAAAATACTTTCATTGTCGCTGGCAATTAAATACGCCCTTGCGAGTAAGGGTAATAATTTATTGCTTGAGTATTTTAATTCCTGCGCTTTTTCTAATTCTTTAACTGCGTCTAACGCGCTGCCTAAAGATAAATGGGCTTCTCCTAACAAAAAGCGAATTTCTGAATTTTCTGGCGCTAATCGCACTGCGTTTTTCAACGCAATAATTGACTCTTTATACTGGCTTTCTTTCGAATAATTTTGCGCCTGCGCCAAATACGTTTCAGCACTTTCTTGTTCTCCACATGCCGAAAGTGCTAAAGCAATAGACAAACACAAGGTCATTTTTTTATTTTTAATAGTCATTTTTAATCCTTTGCAACCAGTTTAACTAACTTTTATACCAATTAGGCCAAAAAAATAAAAGCCCATTTTTACATGAGCTTTTTACTTTTTATCTTCTGGTATTTAATAGAGGGATACTTATTTTTAAATCATCATAACAAGTATGATCAGTAACCAAAATCACTGCATCAGCCCATTGCTCCATTTCAGTTAAAGAGCCTACCTTTGGGCAATCCCATTTAGGTACAAACGGGTCATGATACTTAACCTCAATTCCCTGTTGTTTAAAATGCGCTAAAATGCCATCAGCCGGTGTTTCTCTACAGTCGTCTACATTGGCTTTATAAGCAACACCTAAAATACCAATTTTATTACCACCGTCTTTTTTAACTAAAGCAATAGCTTGCTCTGCAACAATAGCAGGGCGTTGGTCGTTAATTTTTCGTGCTAAGCGTACAAACTCACCAGACTTAGTGTTTTCTACCAAAAACCAAGGGTCAATAGGAATACAATGTCCACCAACACCAGGGCCAGGTGTTAATACATTAACGCGCGGATGACGATTGGCAAGTCGAATAACTTCATACACATTAACATTTAACTCGGCACATATTTCGGCTAATTCATTCGCAAAAGCAATACCCACATCACGAGAAGTATTTTCAACTAGCTTAATACATTCAGCTGTAGTTAAATCGGTTAAAAACACCTCACCGTTAACAAAGCTCTGATATATACGTTTAACTTTTTGTTGTGCTTGAGTATTAGACGCACCAATAATCCGATCATTATTTACAAGTTCATGTAAAGTATGACCAGGAATAGCTCGCTCAGGGCAATGCACAACATCAACCTGAATCCCTTTATCGGCAAAGCGTTGTTCAACTGCAATGCTCGTTTGCGGAGAAATAGTTGACTCAATAATGACGGTTTGCCCATTTTTTGCAACTTCAGCGATTGCATCAACCGCACTAAATACATAACTACGATCACAACTATTATTTTTATGAGGCGTAGGCACAGCAACTAAATACGTATCGCTCGACGGAATGTTGACAGAAGCAGTTAAAAAGCCCTGCGACACTACTTTGTTAATTAACTCGGGCATGCCAACTTCATCAAATGGGCATTCACCGCGATTAATCGCCTCAACTTTTTCTTTACTTAAATCAACACCAGTTACTGAATAACCTGCTTGTGCAATTAAACTGGCAATAGGCAGGCCCATGTAGCCCATTCCAATTACCGCTACCGACTCATTTTTAGCAACAATTTTTTCTTCGTCTTCAATATTGCGCGTATTAGTTAAAATATCAAGAATATGCTCAGCAACATGGCCATCGCCAAAGGGGTTTTCCCAGCTAACTTTACCAGCCGACAACCACTTTTTAGCTGCTTTAACTGCTTTTTCGGCATTACGCCCAACAAGTTCACTTGCGCCAACTTCAACCGCTTCAGGTCGTTCAGTGTTTTCTCGTAGCGTTAAACTTGGAACGCCTAGCAAACACGCTTCTTCTTGAATACCGCCTGAGTCAGTTAAAATTAACTTCGCATGTTTTTGTAACTGAATAAAATCTAAATAGCCAACCGGCGGAATTAGTTTTAAATAACTTGGCAATTCAATATTAAATTCTTTAAGTTTAGACTGAGTTCTAGGGTGAATTGGCCATACTATAGTGCCCGTATAATTAGCATGCATTTCATCAAGTAAATGCAATAACTCCATAAGGTTCGACGCTATATCTACGTTTGAAGCGCGGTGAGCGGTTACTAAAAAGTAATCGCCTGCGGTAAGCTCAAGATCATTTAAAATAGTGCTTTTAGCTGCAGATATTTCTAAATGCTGAAAAAGCGAATCTGATACGGTATTGCCCACAGTATAAATTTTACTAGGGTCGATCCCTTCTTTTAACAAAATAGCGTGCTGATTTGGGCCTACTGCAAACAAATAGTCGCTAATATGGTCGGTCATAATACGGTTGGTTTCTTCCGGCATAGTGCGATCGTAACTACGAAGACCGGCTTCAATGTGCCCAACTTTTATACCTAACTTAGAGGCCGCCAATGCGCCAGCAAGTACAGTGTTCGTGTCGCCCTGCACTAATACTACATCAGGCTTTTCTTCAATTAAAATAGGCTCCATTTTAATTAAAATATTACCCGTTTGATTACTGTGCAAACCAGAACCAACACCTAAGTTATAATGGGGTTTAGGTAACTCTAATTCTTTAAAAAATATACTGTCCATTTCTTCAGAATAATGCTGATTAGAGTGGATAATAAAATAAGGAATGCCACGATTTTGGCATTCACGAATGACAGGCGCCATTTTTATAATTTCAGGACGAGTACCTACGACAATCCCAATTTTCATTTAAACTTCCCTTCTATATACAGTGTTAGCAACAAATAGCATACTGTAATTAATGTTGTTTGGTTAATATTGTTTTGTATATTACTGATGGGCTGAAGCCCAACCTACAAAACAATTTAACCTAATACTACTGTAGGTCGGCATTTATGCCGTCAAATAACTTTTGCGGTAAAATCCAGTCTACAAAGTCGATGGTTTTCAACTTTTTTCTATAACTTATATTTAGCGGTAAATTATCTCATAGTTACTTGAATTCATAAAGATTGAATTGAGCAACAATTACCACTACAAAGTAAAATTATTGGTAAGTATTACAAACTATTGATAGAGTAGCCACATATACATGGAACTGTATTGACAATGTAAAGCCAACCGTCAACGCTTTTCCCCATAATAAACTAAATTTATATCAACTAACTAAGCCTATAATAACTTACAGAAATGACAAATAACAATCCTACAGTTAATCAAGAAAATAATGCATTCACCTCGTTAATTGGACTCGTGTTTGTATTTTTAATTATTGCGCTATTGAACGTTCCAGTGTTGATAACAATATGGGAAAACAGTTTTGATGACGGCACTTATTCTCATGCTTACTTAATCCCGTTTATATCAATGTTTTTATATTATAAGTTAGCGAAAACGGGTCAATTAACTTATCGAAGCAAACTTTCGTCAATACCTCTACTTTTACTTGTTTTTAGCGCCGCATTCTTCTTTATTATGTCAACGGCCCAAATAAGCCTTGGTTATTGGGCTGGCATATTAGCCATTTTACTATCAGGCGTTTTATTAATTTATCGCACTAGCTGGCAAGTACTATTTCCTTCTTTATTTCTTGTATTTTTATTCCCTGGCTGGGGGTTATTAACTGCGTTATTACAAAAAGTTGCTGTTAGTGCAGTAACCTTTTTAATGAGCTTTACTGGTATACCTACGTTTGTAGAAGGAAACTTTGTTACTATACCTGCCGGTGTATTCGAAATTGCTGATGGCTGTAGTGGCCTTAGGTACCTTATTGTTTCTCTTGCAATTAGCTCGTTATTTAATTTTCTTTATATAAAAAATATACGTAAAGCAGTATTGTTTTTTGCCGTTGCCATTTTAGGCGCATTGATTACTAACTGGATCAGAATAACTGCATTAATTCTTATTGGTGAATATACCGACATGCAAAGTAGTTTAATGACAGACCACAATACCTTTGGCTGGTATTTGTATGCGCCATTTATGGTAATACTATTTATGTGGGGAAATAAATTAGCTGACAACGACCAGTTATCTGTAGAAATTACAAGCAATAGCGCTGAAAGCAAGTTATACCCTGCAGTTGTTAACAGCTTAGCTTTACTATTTATAATTGTTATTTCATCAACTTCTATAAAAACGCTAACTTTATCAAACAGTAATATCAGCCACACACCAACAACAATGCCTAGTATTGCACCTATTATTAATAACTACTCTCATCTAGAGTTGGCTCCTGATACTGGCAATACACTTTATTTAAAGTACTTTTTTAACGGCGCATTAGCTAACGGTAAGCCAACAGCACATTATAATAACTTTATCCCTGTAGATTGGCGTAGCGTACAAGAAGAAACAGTAGGTTTATGGAAGTACATAACTATTGTAAATAAAAATAATGTCGCCTTAGTTCGCTATACCTTTGAAATAAACGGCCAACGAACAGCATCTTCTGGCGCATTTAAAAAACAACGAATCATAGCCGCATTAACGGGTAACAGTAACACCTACCTACTCTGGCAATATACCCCCTGCTTAAATAATTGTAATCAAGAGAAACTTAACCTCCAGAAAGCTATTTAAGCATAACGTAAGGTTTAAGCACTGAGCTAAATACTATGAATAAAATTTATTTATGTTTAATGGCTATGATCTCTTTCGAGATAGTAGCTAGCGATAAAGTTTGCGCACCTACACCTCTATTAGGTAAAGCTTATTATGTTTCTACTCAAGGTAACAACTATAAGGGAGATGGCAGTAGGTTAAACCCCTGGAAAACCATTGGCTATAGCGTAGTTACTATACCTGACGGAAACACTCTTATTGTTGGGGAAGGTATATACACGGGGAAAATTAAAATCAGCAAAACTTTTAATAAGGGCTTATTGATAAAGTCTGAAATACCCTATAAGGCAAAATTAACAAATAATCAACAAGTACTTACATTAGTTAAAGAAGCCGCCAACATCACTATAGAAGGCTTTGAAATTACACATAACTCAGCCACGGCGAAACCTCTCGTTTTACATATTGATGGCTGGGGTAGGAATACTGTTAAAAATATTACCTTACGAAATAACATTATTCACGACAGTTATAATAACGACTTATTAAAAATAAACCACGGCGCTGAAAATATAATTGTTGAATGTAATATGTTTTACAATCAGGG
This sequence comes from Thalassotalea piscium, assembly GCF_030295935.1. Classification (NCBI taxonomy): domain Bacteria; kingdom Pseudomonadati; phylum Pseudomonadota; class Gammaproteobacteria; order Alteromonadales; family Colwelliaceae; genus Thalassotalea; species Thalassotalea piscium. Next base: position 280,942 of record NZ_AP027362.1, on the reverse strand, counting down.
TGATTCTGACGAGCATATTGATATAAACAGTGTTGCCAATATAACCATTAGCGATAATGTGTTTTTTAATGACTTCCCAAAAAGTAATCGAAAAATAACCAACAAATCATCAAGCTTTATTGTTATTAAAGACAGTAATAATAATGATGATCGCTTTCATGGTTCAGAAAATATAACTGTTAAACGTAATATTTTTTTTAATTGGCAAGGCTCCCATGGGCAAGGTTTTGTATTAGTAGGTGAAGACGGCAAGCCCTATTATGAGGCACATAACGTAAATATTTATAATAATTTAATGTTAGGCAATAGTACTATTTCAATGCGAGCCCCTTTTATGGTTAAAGGCGCTAAAGATATTAATTTTTTTAATAATACAATAAGTGGCGATTTACCAAGTAATGCTTATGCTGTACGTGTTACGCAAGAACAAAAAAACAAAAAGCCAACCAATATTAACCTCTACAATAATATTTGGTCAGATCCCACAGGTACAATGGGCCAAGGAGCTTATGAAAGTAAGCTTGATTTTTCCGATACTTTACTTCACCAACTTAATGAATTTACGCTTAAAAACAATCTTTATTGGAATAATAGTGCCTCATTACCCTATTCAATACTCGATAAAATAAACCCTTCTTCTGACGATGCTAAAATAGTTAGTAACCCTCATTTAGGTGATAATAAACACTTAGTTACCCCTCATTGGAACAGCAAAACACACCAATTTGATGACGGTTCATTTGATATAAGAGCCGCATTTCTAAGATTAGTTAATTTTTATGGTGTACCACAGTTTAACTACAGTAAACGTGAAGTGAACTCTAAGACCATTCCCTATTTTCCGAAGGATGATATTTTAGGTCACCAGAGAGTTACTCCACATAATGTAGGTGCATATCATTTAAATTCAAAAAAAATAGATAAACCTTAGCTATAATAGGTAAGTGTGATTTTAAATTTATACATAGCTAGCTTATGTTGGCAGCCATTATACAGATTAATTAGTCACAAATTACTTAATACAAAACTTTACTTACTATCATATTAGGCTGGTCATCAAAAGATAATGAAGATTAATAGCATAGCGTTAATAACCAAGCTCTTTTATATATTTTGTATGCTTCTATCGATACAATCATGCGGTGGCGATCAACCAAAAAAAGTAAGCTCTAACTTAGAAATTGTTTCGATAGGTTCTGACCCATTTATTTATGAACAAAGTGAAGTGTCGGTAACTGCAAATATACTGGCTTCAAGTAATAGTTCTATCAGTTTTCAATGGCAGCAGGTTTCAGGTATTCCTATTACTTTAGAAAATAAGAACCAACAAATCGTAAAGTTTACTTCACCAAATATTATCGCTAATGAAAGCATTAAACTTGAATTGATAGTTCAAGATTCTAGCGGCAATGAAGACACCAAAATAAAAGAGCTAACTTTACTTTATGTTAATACTCCCCCTGTTGTAGAAGTAGATAACGAACTTTTTATTAATGCCCTTTCCGAAGTAATACTTAAAGCAAACATTACTGATGAAGAAGGTGATGTAACAAGTAACTGGCAACAAAAATCAGGAACTATAGTAGAAATAACGCCATTACAAAATTCATCAATATCTTTTAAAGCGCCTCACGTAGAGAATATAGAAACGTTAACGTTTGAGTTAACAGCAATTGACAAAGATGGAGCAACTACCACAAAAACAATCACTATAACCGTATTGCCTAGTGTTGTTGAAATTCCCCAACATGTTTTACTGCTAACCAACGAACGTATATCCAAAGTAAGGGCTAAAATTGCACAAGATGATAATGCTTGGAATGCTTTAAGTACAAAGCTTGATAGTTATTTTGTAAAGGTGCCTTATAACGCAGGAGAATACGCAGCTAGCTTCGCGTTAGCTTTTTATGTAACCGGCGAATTAAAGTATATCCAAAGAGCTATTGAACTATTAGAACAGACGTACTTTAGTGAGACTGATATCGGCTGGCAGGGCTACAATAGCCGAAATTCGTTCAGAACAGGGGCTCGTTGGGCAATTATGGGTTATACATGGATAAAGTCGTATATCCCCGCCAATAAACAAATTGAAATAGAAAACATGCTCGCTATCTGGGCTGAGTTTTGGTTAGAAAATATTGATTATAAAAGTGACTTTAAAAGTTTAAGGGTTGGAGATAGCGACAATTTAACTTCTCTAGCTGAAAATATCACCCTCCTAGGCTACGCACTTAAAGATTCTTCGCAATATGCCAGTTTGGGCGAAGACCTTTTAAGTGCTGGTGACACATTACTTAATCGTTTTGTCGTTGACTATTATATGAACGATATTATGGCTGGTGGCGCTTGGGCAGAAGGTTCCGACTATAGCGCCAACACCCAGCGCCATTGGATAAGAATATTTATGATCAATAAAGATCAACGTGATATTGCCTATCCAACCGATTACGCCCAAAAGGCTTCACAAGCCCTTATCCATCAAACACTCGCTAACTATTCAGGTGTGTATAAATACGGTTCAGAAGAGACAGCTACAGACTATGAACCGTTGCGTGACGACTATCGTTATGAATTCGCATTAGAATTAATGGGAATATTAGAAAAAGAAAAAGATCTTGCGCAGCTCTACCAATGGTTCAATACTCTTTTAAAACGTGAGGGTTTTAAAAACACTTCAATGACAACGCACTTTCAGCGCTTGCTAAACCATAATCCACTTTTTAATAGCAATTTTCCAGCTTATCCAGAAAGTACCATCAACTTTTCCTCTGGAATTGGTTTATTAAGTGCTAGAAACAATTGGACAGAGGAAGCAACTACTCTCTACTTTATTAATAGAAAACTTCGTGTTGATCATGAACACAAAGACGCATTATCGTTTGATGTAGCTCATAGAGGAAACTGGATAACTAAAGAAGTAACAGGGTATGGTGGGTGGGCGGCATTAAGTTTAGCGCATAATACAATTTTAATAGAAAATGCTGAAAATGGCTCTTCAAGCCCAACTGGTAGACCAGTGGGCAAGCCAAAATACTTACACGTATCTAATGATCAACATACAACATTGATCTCTGCAGATGCTACAAATACTTATAATATGTCAGGTTATTTTGCTACAAATTATGCCGAGTTAGTTAACAGACAGCTAGCCTTTATTAAACCAAACATAGTTATCACCTACGATCATGTAATAAGCTTACCAGATCAAATAAGAGATTTGATACAATATAACGATTTAGGTTTAACACAAGGTATGAGCCATACAAGATGGGTTAAAACTATTCAGCATTTTCAATCGAAGCCAGAAAAACAAGAAAACTTAGGTACAACTTTTTTAATTAATGATGGTAAGAGCAAAGTTTTATTTCAAAATATTTGGCCAACGAATGTAAATGTAGAGGTTGTTGATGAACAAGAGTTATGGGCTGGTGTTACCGCTTATCAAATACCAAGCAATCAAAAAAAGTGGCATTTAAGTATTTCTAATAAGTCCAAAACATCAAACAGTGAACTCATAAATATTATGCAATTTTCCTCTGAAGATGAGGATATACAATTTGATCAAGAACCTATAGTAATGACAAAAGAAAATGGTTTTATAGAAAGTAACAACGTTATAGGTATTGCAATTTCCTCACAATCAGAGAAATTTATAATTTTATTTAGCCAGTCACCCAATATTATTATAGAAAGTGTCGAATATACACTTCCTAGTGGCTATGAAAATGCTTTAATATATGGTGTTGGCGTTAGTATAAATAACTAAAGCTATTTAGCTATACTTGTCAAAGTTACAACTTCAAAAATGCAATTTTAGTTGCTGGTACTTAACTTTTATTGAGAAAAACAGTTTATTTACTTCTAGTGTCTAACAACACACCGTTAGTACTATATTAAGCTTATTCATCAAAGATGGTTATGCCGTTAGAATTTAAAGCTATTATTTTAAAATTATACAGGTGTTCGTGCAATCATTACTCTGTGTTCAGATTACTTAATTACCTAGTTCCAACGATCTTTAATTAAAAAACCTTTATAATTTATGCAAAAAAGCCAGTAACTATAAAATGAAAAAACAATTATTAAAAAGTTCAACCTTTCGCTTCATCGAGATTGGCGTTGCAACTATCTTATCTATTTTACTGACGCCTTATTTAATTCATAACCTTGGCGCAGAAAGTTATGGTTTATGGATCTTATTATTATCAACGTTAGGTTGGTTCAATTTTATTGATCTAGGTTTTTCATACGCAGTACAAAGAAATATAACAATATTCTTAGAGAAACAAGACAACCATAAAATTAATCAAATATTTTCAGTCTCAGTTGTATTATTTTCTATTTTAGGTTTATTGGCGACCGTTGGTATGCTTACATTAGCTTATTCTCCATCTTTGTTAGGCATTGAAGAAAACAAACAACATACGGCAACAATAGCCCTGTCAATGCTCGCATTAAAAGTGCTGTTTGATTTCATGATGAATAGTTTTCATGGTTTTTATGCAGCTTATCTACGAATGGATATAGATGCAAAAATCAGCACATTAAATACGATTATTAAATCGATAGCTATTTACTATTTAATATTAGAGCTCGATATTTATGGTGCGGTTATTGCTACTGTTTTAGCTGACATAGTGACGCATTCCTTAAAAATATATTTTGCCAAAAAGCTCCATCCAGAATTTAAGTTTCAGCTAAATTTAGTTAAATTTGTAGAAGTACAAAAACTCTTCGCATTCTCTAAACATTTAGTACTAAACGGCATTGCTAAAAGTGCCAATCAACGTGTTGATCCAATTATAATTTCACATTTGCTTGGCCTTCAAACATTAGCTCTTTTTAGTGTGATAAATGGGTTGATCGTTAAGGTTGGGGCATTTGTCAGCTCTGCGGTGGGTGTTTTTCAAATGCCGCTGACTAAGCTAGTAGCCCGCGGAGCCCCTATTGAAGATGTTTTTAAACAAATACTCACTATTAACTTTTTTATTGTTTTAATTTTTTATACACCATTAGCCATATTAGCTGAGGATTTTATCTATTTATGGCTAGGGCCTGACTTTATTCAAGCAGCTGAATTAGCCTCAATATTAGGTTTTGCTTTTGTGTGTAAAACGATTTCTAGACCAATAAGTAGCTTACTTTTAGCACAATCAAATCACAAACTATTATCAGTTGTTAATATGTTTGGTACGACCGTCAATATCATTTTATCGATATCTCTTGGAAGCCTTTATGGCCTAAAAGGCATTGCAATTTCAACCGCAATTTCTTTTTTTGTAACCGATGTTGTCCTCCATTTGTACCTTTTACAAAAATATACCGAATTCTTAATTTTGAATACTTTTTTAAGGTTTATATTAACCTCATGTTTTTACATTATATTTGTGCTTATTGGAAAGTATACAATGGCGCAATTCAATTATTTAAGCTGGTCAGAGCTCTTTTTGGCATCAGCTCTTACCTTTATTATTATCTCATTAATATCTTCGTACACGATTTTACAAAAACCATTAAGAGATAAAATTATTAATATGATTATCAAAAGGACTTAATTTTGGCCAATATCCTTATTATCAGTTCAGAGTTTTTACCTATGCAATCAAGTGGTATTAATCGAATTTCATTTATGAAACGATTTTTAGAATCACAAGGACATCATATTTCAGTGCTAACTACCTCAAGTGAAGCACAAGGAATAGTTAGGAATACTCAATTCGATACCAGTAATAATATATTTCGAGCTTATAGCCTTAGCAAATTACACAGAAGGTTGTTAAGCAGTAGGAAACTCCCTATATATCCTAAATTCGCCTATACGGGCAAATATGCTACATGGCAGTTCAGTGCAATAACTAAGGGGAAAAAACTGGTTAAAGAGTTAGGCATTGATTGTATTTTTGTGTCGTTTCCTGATTTTGCATCCATGGACGTTGCTACCAGAATAGCTAAAGCAACCTCAACTAGATTGGATATCGACTTTCGAGACCCCCCTTATTGGTTTTTTTCTGAGCCTGTAAATAGTGCGAGCCTAACTACCTGCAAAAGCATCGTGAATAACGCTATTGCCACCTGTAAAAATATATATACCAGCACAGAACAAAGTAAAAATATTTTAACGTCTTATTATAATATTACGCAGGAAACTACTGTTATAGGCAACGGTTATGACAAAGATATTATTGATAACTTACCTCCACGCTATAAACCGCACAGAGATCATATTGAAATTGTACACATAGGGTCTTTTTATCCTGAAGGGCGCGATATTATGCCACTCATTAAAGAGTTAGAAACGGTGTCCGCCGCTGAAAACACCAAATTTATATTAAGGTTGATTGGCGATCCTCCTTCTCAAAAAGCAATACATCAATTCGCACATATTGCTGAAACAATAACAATTTCAATTGAAGACCCATTACCTGCAAAAAAAGCTTTAATTGAGGCAAATAATGCAGACATTCTTTTACTCATTCAAGGACCTACGTTTAACAAACAAATACCCGCTAAAGCGTATGAATATATAGCACTAAACAATACGATTTTAGCTATAGTAGGCTTAAATGGCGCTACACAAAAACTATTAGAGCAATACCCTGAAAATGTAAATATTGCCGATTATGAAGAGAAAAAATCAATTAGAGAGACGATACTTCGAGCGGTCACTCATCGACCGAAGATTATTGATACCAATAACTTAAGTAGACAAGAACAAGTAAAGCTTTTAAGTTGTTGTTTTAAATAGAAAAAACAGCTTTATTGAATCAAAACATAGTAATTGGACATAAGATAATAAATTATGAAAAGGTAATGCCATCTATGCCATTACACGCTACTTAAAACTAAAGTATTTAGCTTACAAAGGAACAGACTTTAATGGACAAGAATAGGCTTTTAGAGCTAGATGCAATCAGAGGATTAGCAGCATTAGCCGTTGTTATATACCATTACTTTTATCGATATAATGGTATATATGGACACCACGGCATAACAGTTGAATGGTCGGAAATAGGTCAATATGGTGTTCAATTATTTTTTATGGTGAGTGGGTTTGTTATTTATTGGACTTTAAATAGAGCCAAGAAGCCTATGGATTTTTTAGTCTCTCGTTTCTCTAGACTCTATGGGAGTGTTCAAAAATCTGTGTCATTTCAGTAAACTAGTAAAAAGAGGAATGACACATGACAACTCAATTCGATTTTCAAGAAGCAGTTAAAGCACTTCAAGCAGGTAAAAACCTAAATGGTAAAGACGGTGTACTGACTGGGCTTATCAAAAAGTTAAGTGAAGCAGCACTGCAAGCTGAACTTGAACAACACCTAGCCAACGAACAACAACCTAACCGTAAAAACGGCTCTAGCACTAAAACCGTTAAATCCTCTGTGGGTAATTTTGAACTTGATACACCAAGGGATAGAAGCGGTAGTTTTGAACCTCAACTCGTTAAGAAAAATCAAACGTCACTCACTGATGAAATAGATCAAAAAATATTGTCCATGTTCAGCATGGGCATGAGCTATCGAGATATTAATAAACACATCGAAGATATGTACGGCATGAATGTCGCTACGGGCATGATAAGTGCAGTTACCGATAAACTTATTCCAGAGTTAAAAGCATGGCAACAGCGACCTCTCGATAGCCATTACCCTATTGTTTGGCTTGATGCTATTCATTATAAAGTCAAAGAAGATGGTCGATATATCAGCAAAGTAGTTTACACTTTGCTTGGCTTAGATATTCACGGTAAAAAAGAAATACTGGGATTGCATCTATCGGAAAATGAAGGGGCTAACTATTGGTTATCGGTGCTTACCGATTTAAATAATCGTGGTGTTAAAGATATCCTCATCGCCTGTATTGATGGCCTTACGGGGTTTCCTGAGGCGATAAAAACTATTTTCCCAGAAACTGAAATTCAATTGTGTATCGTTCATCAAATACGCAACTCAATGAAGTATGTAGCGTCTAAAAATCAAAAAGCGTTCATGGCTGATTTAAAGCCTGTCTACCGAGCGCCAACAAAGGAAGCAGCTGAGTTAGCGCTTGATGAACTTGATGCTAAATGGGGCAGTTCTTATCCGCTGGTGATTAACTCCTGGCGTAATAAGTGGCATAACTTATCGGCTTACTTTAAGTATCCAGAGCATATCCGCAAAGTTATATACACGACGAATGCGGTTGAAGCAGTACATCGTCAATTTAGAAAACTGACAAAAACTAAAGGGGCTTTCCCTAATGAAAATAGCTTGTTGAAGCTACTTTATGCTGGCATATTAAACGCTACCGAGAAATGGACAATGCCCATTCACAATTGGAGCCTTTGCTTATCTCAGTTAGCGATTTACTTTGAAGGGCGTTTAGACAGCGTGCTCGATATTTAAAAATTTAAGCTGACACAGAATATTGAACGCTCCCGACTCTATCCCGCATACTGGATTTCTGGGATATTAACTTTTTTGGTAATCTTAATTTGGGGGTTACCAGGAAGAGAAACAAGCATACACGACGCTTTCATGAATATTTTAATGTTCCATGAGTACATTGGAATTAGTCATATCGATGGTGTTTATTGGACTCTAACCATTGAATTAACCTTTTACTGCTGGATATTTGCTTTCTTCGTCACAGGGCTTTTGCAGTATGCCGAATACCTTTTTAGTCCAATAATTATACTTTCAATATTGCAATCACAAGGTATTATTGAATTGCCAAGCATTTTAAATAAAATATTCATAATACATTATTTATCTTACTTTTTAGCCGGAATATGTTTTTATAAATTAGTAAATGGTGTTGAGAATAAACTAACATCCGCTATTTTAATACTCAGTTTAATATCAATATTCTTTGTGTTTTCATTGAAGGTTTTTATACTTTCAGCGATTTTTTATACTTTCTTCTTTCTCGCAGTAACCGGAAAATTAAAGTTTCTTACTATTAAGCCACTACTTTTTTTAGGGGGCATATCCTATTCATTGTATTTAATACATCAAAACATTGGCTATGTGATAATTAACCACTTATATGATTATAATATCAACCCCCTAATTTCAATTGCAGTGTCATTATTAATTACTATAGTTTTAGCGTACTTTATTACTTATTTTGTAGAAAAACCTTCATTAGTAGCAATACGTAATATATATAGAAAATTCACATAAAACATAGATTTTTGAGCATAATAAAAATAAAGGCAAACATATACCGGTTACTTTTCCAAAGTGCATTTATACTTGCCTTACTTTATTAACCTTTTATAAATTCTAGAATATTCATTGATTTTATTTGACAAAGCAAATTTTTCAACCGATTTCAGACAATTTAAAGAAAGTTCTGTTGGTGGTCCTTCAACTATTGTTTTTATAGTATTAGCAATATCTATCGGCGATTTATGATCAAAAAAATAGCCATTAACCCCCTCTTCAATCACATCAAAATGAGCGTCAATTTTAGAAACTAAACAAGGTTTCCCTTTAGCTAAAGCCTCAAGAACCACATTAGGCAACCCTTCACTTAAACTAGGATGTATAAAGTAGTGTGCTGCCTTAATTAAATCAAATAATTTGCCTTTCGCCATTTCATCAATCAGATTAACATTTACCATTGAGTTTTCTTCTATATATGCTTTCAATGCAGCTGATTCAGGACCTTCTCCAACCAATGTTAACTGCACACAATTTTTATCTAATAACTTAATCGCTTGAAGTAAATTAGCGTAATTTTTTAATTTAATTAATCGGCCAATAGCTATAAGGTTAATTGGTAAAGTTTGCGCATTTAAGGTATGCACCTCATGATCTATCTGATCATCATCAATGCCATTGGGTAAGTATTTTACTTTCGACTTATCAACCCTAAAAATTTCAGCCGCCACTTTTTGCATACCACTATTGGGGGTAGTAATAATTTGCGAATATCTTGCTCCAATCGCGCTTGCCTTTTGAAAAAAAACTTCGCGCATTGCTCCGTAAGAATATTCAGGTAAATTACACACTTCAGCTCCTCTTAAGGAGCTAATAACTGGAATATTTAAAGAGTTACAAATATTGACAGCACAACTACCTAATGGGTACATAAAATGAGAATGAGCTACATTAATATTATTTTCTACTATTACTTTTCCAATAGCTATTTCTAGCTTTGCTAACCACCATGCTTGTTTAATATCGATAAGAAGTAATTGATAGTAATTTTTAATGTGTTTAAAAATAAAGCTAAATACTTCAAGTTTATTAATTGAATCAAATTGCCTTTTTCCAGTAAACGTAATGTTTGCAATAGTGGTATTATCAACATTGGGATGAAAATGAATAATGTTTTCATCTTTTTTTGCTAATGCGGCCGCTTCCTTTTGGATAAAGTTATAGGTTAACTTGTCACGATTATCCTGACTTACAGGAATAGATAAAAAAAGTACATTGGCCATAAATAAATTTTCTCGTTAATGCTAAAAAATACTTTTAAAGTAAATTTATAGCTCGTTATGTATAATAGACTGATTATCTGTTTGTAAAAAGTAAAATAAATCTAATGTCTCGTAAATATTACGCGAAATAAACTCAAACGTAATAATTCAATATATTGCAATAATATACAGTTAAAGTGCCACTTTTAATGTTATATAAACCATAACCATTAATCTCCAACCAACGACAATAGATTTCAAAAGCGCAGGGCTTTAAAATTGCTCTTCAAAATAAGGGCTAGTTTTATCATTTGATAATGAGAAGCCATATTCATCCCTAAAAAACAATAATAACAGGGTATATGCTCAACTAAGAAAAAAGCAGCAATTAAATACCCAACCATACTAAAAAATAAAGCTGAAACCAGTAACACCTCTTGTTCAAGCTATTTTAAAGATTCACTTTTTTTGTTTGCCTAACTTTATCGCTTAACACTCCATTGTAATTTTCTAATAACCTATTTTTATTTTTAACAATATAGTATCCGGCCAATACTGTTAAAAATATTGCACCTGTCCATAAACAATAGTCAATAAAGTCCAATTCACTCGAAACCATTACATATGAGCTATGGACTATTCTTCGATGCCATTCAAAGAAGTCCCTCTACCACACCTAGAATGGTGTTAGATAGTAACATATTTATTCGAGCAGAATTAGAGGTATCAGAAGATAAAGCGCCTCCTCTACCCGCTAACAAGATAACAACAAAGGTCCAATAACTACACAGAAATGAATAAGCTTCGTTACTCCTTTAGTAATTTACCTATAGTCTGTTTAAGGGATTAACCTATTCGCCTGTTCCATGAACCGAAAACTCATGCAAGTAAAATTAATACTTTAAGGCACAGGCATGAAGAATTAAGTTGAGTTGTATTATAATATCGATGTTTTATCAAAAAAGTAATGAGTGAACCTAAGTTTACGGCTGATTAAAATGGACTAAGAGCCATTGCAGTTCTTGTTGTTATAATATTTCACATTAATCATGATTTTCTATCTGCTGGTTTTATTGGGTTTGTTATTTTAGACCCCTTAATCTCTTTATTTTTAATATTCTTCGAGTTTAATCCCTCGCCGCTTGCGGCGTAATATTGTAGAGTATTCGCATGAGGGAAGTGATATATAAGAATAATAGTATTCCTAAGGTAATAAATAGAATATTTCATTAAATTTCAGTAGTTTTCTTAAATTGGTAGATCACACATATGTTGGATAATAAAAATTGAACTATAGAATAGATATAGACGGATTAAGAACGATAGCAGTCGCTTTAGTCATATTAAACCATGCTGGCTTTAGTGCTTTCTCTGGTGGTTTTGTTGGTGTTGATGTTTTTTTTGTTATTTCAGGATTTTTAATTACTGCCATTATATTTCCACAAATTATAGCTAAAACATTTAGCATTAAAACATTTCTAAGCCGTCGAATTAAGCGCTTAATGCCGGTGTTACTTTTTGTGGTTTTAATTACGGCTATTGTCTTTAGTTTTATTATGCTCCCTGAAGACTTAATGCGTTTTTATCGCAGTATTATATGGGTAGTGCTATATGGCGCTAACTTCTTTTTTTGGAAGGCATATGGCGGCTATTTCGATGGTGGCTCACAAGAGGCCCCGTTATTACATACATGGTCTTTAGCAATAGAAGAACAATATTACCTGCTGTGGCCATTAATGTTACTATTTGCTGTTAAGTTTTTGGGTGGAAAAGTTACCGCTTATTTATCAGTAGTTTTATTGGTTTTTGCTACTATATTTTCACAATGGGGGACAGAGTTTACCATAGGTGCCGCCTACTACTTGCTACCTACTCGGTTTTTTGAACTTTTGTTGGGTTCATGTTTAGCGATATTTTGGCATAAGTTACCTAAACTTAATACTTTAGCTAGTCATGTTCTATCGTTAATTGGCTTAGCTCTAATAATTTCAAGCGCTTTATTATTGTCGGAACATTCACAGTTCCCAGGATATAATGCACTCTACCCTACATTAGGAACAGCCTTACTTATTTATTCTGTAGGGGGTGTTGTAAATAATATCTTATCGTATAAACCTATAGTTTATACGGGAAATATCTCCTATTCATTGTATTTATGGCACTGGCCAGTACTCGTTTTATTGCGGTATACCGCTATAGAGCTTACCTTACCTACCCAGCTTTTCGCTATATTTCTTACATACATATTATCGATATTATCTTATAAGTATATCGAACAGCCTTTTCGCCTTATTAAGGTAACCACATTTGGTCGTGTAGCGAGCACAATGTATTTAATCCCCGCAGCACTTCTTATTAGTATTGCGCTTTTAGGGATCAATTCAAACGGCTACCCTAGTAGGTTTTCTCCTGAAGTTATAAAAATGGATAATGCGTTAAACTCTTTCGCCAGCAAATCAAGAGTAGGTTGCCATGCAGCTTTTAGAAATAGTGAAGACTTACCTAATAAAAAGTGCTTTTTTGGTGAAGAAGAAGCACCACAAGGCAGCTTTTTTATTTTTGGAGACTCTCATGCAAATCACCTAGTTCCCTTTTTTACCATTCTAGCGAAAGAGGCTAATTATAAAGGACAAGATTACACACTAGACAGGTGCTTACCTGTAATGGACCTCAATTGGGGATCTAATTTACATATGGCAGAAAAATGTCGACAACGAAATCATACAGCTCAACTGCATATTGAACAGCAAAAATTTGATTTTGTAGTAATGGCAGCTTCGTGGCCACATTTTACTACACAGCGAATATTTACTAACGGGCCTGTAACTGATAACCAAATAAAAAAGACATTGGTAAAAGAAAAGTTAGCTTCAACATTAAAAGTTATTATTCGAAGTGGAGCGGTTCCCATTTTTATAGAGGATACGCCAACCCTATTGGGCAAGAGCCCTAAATGTTCGCTTAAAAAAGAGCTATTCAATAGTGCTTTACAATGCGATATTAAGCGACTTGAGAATATTATGTTTAATGAAATATTAGCGGAACTTAAACCGATCTTCCCTTCACTAATTATTATGAAACCACATACACTATATTGCCAAGGTGAAAATTGTAGTATGTCTTTTAAAGAGCTACCGCTTTACCGAGATGACGATCACTTAAATGAAGAAGGTGCTAAATTACTTGCTGAAGAGTATTTAATCCAAAGAGGCAACCCTTTTAAGTAACTTATAAATTTATCAATTTGAATGAGTTAGACGATCACTTCTACTCATTCGATTTGATGAATTGCTAAAGTGCAACTTTTAAGGTGATATAAACCATTACCATTAAGCCCCAACCAACCCCAATAGAGTGAACAATTTTTTTAACATTAAACTGTTCTTTAAATACAGGCACTAACTTTATTATTCGGTAATGAGATGCCATATTCATTCCTAAAAAAACGAATAATAACAGTGTGTATGATCTACTAAGAAAAAATGCGGTTATTAAGTAGCCAACCATACTAAAAAATAAAGCTGAAGCCAATAACAGCTCTTGTTCAAGCTCTTTTACAGACTTTATTTTTGTTTGGCTATCTTTATCACCTGGTACTTCATTGCTATTTTCTAATATTCTACTTTTATTCTTAACAATATAGTATCCGGCCAGTACTGTTAAAAATATAGCACCAGCCCACAAACAATAGCCAATAAAACCTAATTCGCTCGAGACCATTACAAATGAGTTATGAGCGGTTCTTCGATGCCATTCAACAAAGTTCCCCATACCAACACCAAAAACAGGATTAGATAAAAACATCTGTATACCATGATACCATGCATCTAGCCGTCCTGAAGCTGAAGCGTCGGCAGCAGAAACTCCACCTCTAGCTGCTATTAACGTAGCGATAACGGGTCCAATAGCTATACCAAATAGGATTAATTTGGTTCCCCCTTTAGTTATCAATAAATATATTGCAATTAATGCTGCTGCACCTAAAAACGTACCTCTTGAGTCCGTTAAATATATTCCGTATAACAAAGCTGAAAAAACTGATATACACAATAACTTGCCTATAACCTTAGTCCGGACAAAGAAGTAGGCAATTAAAGGAAGGTTCATAACAAAAAACATCCCCATATCATTAGGATCCTTAAAAAAACCTAAATAAGTAATTCTACCGTCACCTACATATTGGGTGCCCGTCCATCCGAAACCATCAAAGCTATTGCGCTGCACATGCCCGTTATGGACCATTAATAACGCAGCAATGATACATACAATCATAATAATATGATGACGCTTAATTGAACTTATAAGTGAACTGTATAAAAACAAAGGAATTACTGAGCTAACAATAAACAACTCTGATTGTGATATACCTTTCATTCCATATCCATTCATTACAGCTGAAACTATTATTACTGGCAATAAAAGAAACACCATTACATGCTGAGAACTAACCCTTAAAGGTCTTTGCGAAAGTAATGTAAATAATAATGCAATTATTGCAAAAGCTTTAATTACAACCCAATCTTGCGATACTCTAAAGGCTTCATGCGGTCGAATAAAGATAGCAGCGGTATATAAAAACAAAAAGAAAAAAGCTACGGACGAGTCTTTATCTTTTGGCTGTATTGAAACTCTCTTATTCATTACGTTCACCAGTAACGTTGCAATAGTTCAAAATAAATAGGCACATACGAATACCTAATTACCGTAGGCAACGAGGTACTTTTTAGTACATCGTTCTATTGAAAAATTAGACTCAAATAGCGCGATGCTATTATTACTAAATTGTTCATACAAGGCTTTATTGTTTATCATTAATTCAATTAATTCTGCCAGCTTTTCAATATTTGAATAGTCAAATAATAATCCATTAATATTATCTCTAATAAGCTCAGGATTTCCCCCTACTTTACTCGCTATTGTAGGTGTTCCACTTGCTAACGCCTCTATTATTGCTAATGAAAGACCTTCTGTTTCTGATGCAACCACTAAACAATCTGTATTCTCGTAAATTTTATTTCGGTCGGTAACAAACCCCATAAAAGCAACATCAACATTGGGAATAAGCTCTTTAGCAAGGTTCTTATTTTTTTCCAATAAGTCACCTGTTCCATAAAAAAAAAGTTTTAATTGTTTTTGAATATCTTCAGCTAATAACCCAATAGCTTGAATTATATGATGCTGTGCTTTTAAATGTACAAATCGCCCGACATGAGCAATACGAAACTTTTCACTTTGTGTTTTAGTGGTTACCATGGGTAACACACCATTTAGCACAGTACATGACTTTTTTTCAAATGATGGATACGTTGCTAAATAATTTTGTCTTGCTTTTTCGGCAACAAATACCATTTTGTGTAAACGAAACTTAGCGATCAAATAGATGATTCGCCACTTAAATGAAGTATGTACGCGTTCATTATGCCGCGTATAAACGACTTTAATAGGGAGAAGTAACGAGGCTAATAAAACTCTTAATAAGCTATAGCTGCTATGCACATGAACAATATCGAATTGAGATAAATAAGATCTCAGTTGTGAGATATTAGTACCATGCAATAAGCCTAGATCAAAGCGCTTAACTTCGCTTTCAAGTGGCTCACCTACTTTCCCCATAGATAAAATACTTGGCTGAAGACCCTGTTGTTTTTGTTCCGTAGCAAGGTCTATAACGAAGCGTTCTGCACCACCAACATTTAAACTACTTACTACATGTAATATTTTCACTCGAAAAACACTCTATTGGTTGTAAGTGAATCATTTCACTTGATTGGTATATATTTGTTAATAAGTATCTATAAATTAAACTTTAATAACAACATGGTGTTAAGTTGGTATTAATCCCTGTTGTTCCTAAAGTAGAGATTTGACGGCATAAATGCCGACCTACAATATAACAACATCATAAACATTTACTATTGGCGGCATAAATGCCGACCTACATAAAGCAATAGTCTTAGCTTGAACTATCGATGACATAAATACCGACCTGCAATAAAACAATACCCTAAGCTTGTACTATCGATGGCATAAATACCGATCTGCAATATAACAACATCATAAACATTTACTATTGACGGCATAAATGCCGACCTACAATATAGCAACACCATAAACTTGTGGTATTGACGGGCATAAATGCCGACCTACAATATAACAACATCATAAACATTTACTATTGACGGCATAAATGCCGATCTGCAATATAACAACATCATAAACATGTACTATCGACGGCATAAATGCCGACCTACAATATAACAACATCATAAACATGTAGTATTGCCGGGTATAAATGCCGACCTACAATATAACAACATCATAAACATTTACTATTGACGGCATAAATGCCGACCTACAATATAGCTATACTCTTAGCTTGTACTATTCACGGCATAAATATAGATCTGTAGTAAAACTAGTTATGTGTACTTATTAACTTACTTATTCTTATATTAAACTTTTGAAATAATTTAATTATATTTTTTATAAATTTATATTTTAGTGTATAAGTAGAAGCATTAATTACTGTAATATCACTAGTAATATACCGTGTTTTATAAGAGTCGTTACTACCTTTCATTAAGTCATAAAACTTTAGCTTTTTTTCTCTTGCTATATTGAGCGCAACTACATGCATTGCAACACCAGCAGATGAAAGCTTACTATCGTGATTTACAGCGCTTTGATAATAATAAAGTGTGTTACCGTCTATAAATCCATAAAAAAGTGCAGCAATTTCAGTTTTATTTGCAATTTTAAAGACTACCAACTTGTTCTTTTCTAGCATTCTTTCGCTAAAAGTGCGGTGAAAAGCTACAAAACTTTTATTTTCGAATGCTCCTGTCTCACCTCGCTTTTGCCAGCTTGTATTGTGTTCGATTATAAGTTGTTGATAGAAGCCTGCTAGTGCCTTTTTTTCGTTTATTGCTATTACTTGGTAATCTGTATTGCTAATAAAGTTTTTAGCGTGCCTTTTAATACTTTTACTTTTAAAGCCTGAGAGCTGTGCTTCTTGCTTTTTTTGTACCGGTATTATGTAGCGCGTTCCAACACTATTTATTTTTTTTACCCAATTACTTATGCTTAATGTATTAAGCCATCTATTTGCGATTGATGTCTCTATAATATTATCAAATATAATAGCGGAAAAATTTTGATCTACTGTCACTTGATCAGAAAATTGCTTTAGTATTCTTTCTTCAAACTCTGCATTTATAATAAAATCTTGAAATTCGCTGCAAACTTCTGATTTTATCGGTTCACCTGTAGCAATGAAACGTAATTCCTTCCCTGCTAATGTAGTTTTAAGGTAACAAGGAATGATACCAACAATCTCTTGCTGATAACGCCATACATGTAGGTAAAGTTGGTCTTTTTCACTACCAAATATATCAAGCCAAGTGTTTAGCCAATCCCAGCCATTACATATATTATTATCGTTGTGTTGCCTTCTAAAGCTTTCCCATTTAGTTGCAAGTAATTCGAACTCTTCAAGTGAGGTGATTACAGATAACTCTAAACTCATGGTAAATGTACGCCTCCTTTGTATTTACACCGAGCAACTTTATTCTTTTAATAAAGGCTACAACATTTAATGTGTTTTCGAATTACGTAAAACAACATTCATACTTTAAGTAATTTATGTCATCAGTTGCTACACAAAAACGATTAATATCAAGTGCGTTACAAATACTACGATGGTAGCCAGGCTCATTATTAAAGCCTATTTTATAGCCTGCTTCAGCAGTGTATTCAAATGTATTTTGGTTATAGCAATAATAGCGACCAACAGGGTACGCTATTGAATTAATGGTGCAGTTCAACCTTTTTTCTAGTATTGCTTTTGATTCAACAATCTCTTTTCTGTGTTGCTCGTTTTCAAGCTGTGTAAGTATAGGATGAGTGAGTGTATGAGAGCCTATCTCCATTCCTTGCTTTAGTAGTTCTTCAGCATGTTCCCACCCCATGAACAACTCATGATTTTCGGCTAAAAGCTTTGTTCTAGCTTCAGGGAACTTTGATCTAATATCTTGTAGTGCAGTTAATACAGATAAATTCTTTGTTTGTTTTATATCAGACATTATTCGTTGAATAATTTTATCTATATTATCTTTTTCAAGTGTATATTCTAAAGTGCCGTTCGGTAGCTGGTATTTCATACCATGCGACTTTCTCAATAAATAGGCAATTTCATCCCACCAAGTTATTTGCCGAGATTCGAGTAGCTCTGTTGTTAAATAAAAAACTGCAGGTATTTTATGTTTTTTTAAAACTGGGAAAGCTTCAGTAAAATTATCTAGATAGCCATCGTCAAACGTAATAACTGCATAACGATCATTCACAATTTCACCATGCGCTATTAGCTTTGCAAGCTCTACTGTATTAATAATTTTGAAGTGTTTTTTTAGCTCTATTACTTGTTGTTCAAAGGCATTTTGCGTACATGAAAAAATAGCCCGATCAAAAGGAGTTTTTTCTTTATCACCTATCCGATGATAATTAAAGGCATAAACACCGTTTGGTAGCCTTTTCCAAAAATAGTTAATTCCTCCCGTTAATGACAGAAATTTACTAAGGCCTTGGCGAAGTTGAAAAAACACTTCTTATCTCACTACAAAGGCATAAACGATGGTTTAGGCAATACAAAGTCTCTATATAAATTTGGATCCCCACTCTCACCTGCTTCAGCTGCTTTTACAATGTTATACATTTCACGAGCTGAAACATAATGAAGCACATAGTTATCGCCATCATTATATTTAGTTTCTAAGTATGTGTGCATATCGTGTCTAGCTTGGCCTAGCAAGGTGTCCATGTCTGCTTCTTGTGTGCCATGAGTATGTACTTTAATAAACACCCACTCTGGCTTACCCTTAACATGAATATGTGAGTTAACCCATTGGTCTACTCGTGATTTTAACGGTGGCATAGTTTTACGTACATCAGAGTTTTCAATTCTGGGTAAGCCTTTAGGCGTTCGCCACTTTAGGGCTACACCTAATGGACCTTGAATTAGCATTAAATCGCCCGTAGCTGCTTTACCTACTTCAACATCAACCCCCTTGTCATGAGCTTTACAGCCACCAGGTTTACCTGTGGCATAATAAATTGCGTTAACTTTAGTTGTTTGCGCTGGGCTTGGAGCAGAAGGTAGGGTCATATCAACATAACAACCAGTTTGCTTTAGTAATGGAAGTTCGTTATCAATACCACACATATAGCCATTGGGTAGTGAATTATCTAATGCCCAGTTACCATGAATAAACGCATACATTATTTGGCCCGTTTCAGGGTGAACTGGCAGTGCGCCATGGTCATTGTGTAATGTGTTGGCAAAATTAGTCATTACATTGGTAAAGTTTTCAGGGGTGTCTTTATCATGGTGTAAGTGAATTTCTATCTCACCAAAGCCGCGATAGCACATGTCAGACAATTTGGCTAAATGCTCATATCTATACTCTTCTTCAGGATAGAAAAAAGAATGTTTAGGCATATGCCCGTCAGCATCTTTATGCTGCTCTGCCATTAGCGGATAATCTTTAAACCATCGGTCTACACGCGCACGTTCAATTTCAATGTCATCGTTTCGCCATTGCGGTTCATAATGATCAACAAAACAAAACATTACATGCACTGGCCCTTCAACTTTAGGGCGGCTGAGTACATTTTTTAGATAAGAGAAAAACCAAATATCCATGTTTTTCTTTTTTAATACTAGCCAAAATGCAAGTGCGGCTAACACTAATAGTATTAAAATGATTGTCATTACTTTGTATCTCCTGAGCGCGCTGTTCGTTGCCAGCCACCACTTTTATGACCTTTTAAAAATTTAAAAAAGCCTTGTCCTAATGCAACATTCATTGATAAAAAGAAAGTTACTATAGCAACTAATCCATTAACTTTTTTACCATTATCTATTTTTCTTTGTCCGTAATAGCCAATGGCATAAAACAACACTTGTCCGATAAATAAAAACAAATATATTGGCGTAGTAATTAATAATAAATTTGACAGAAATACCACTAGCATTAGGTGAGGCGCAAACCAACGCAGTACCTTATGCGACCAATAACATAAACTAAACCAACCTTGAAGTGGTGATAGTGCCCATAAATTTACCATAAAGGCCTTGTAGTTACCTATACCTATTCTTACGCGGCGACCATACTCTTCTTTAAGTGATGGTGCTATTTCTTCGGTTGCTACTGCTAATTCGTTATACAGCACTTGGTAACCTTGTTTTTTTATGTTCATAACTATGCAAAAGTCATCTACAACCGTATCTTTTGATAATGGGATATAAAGTTCACGCTTTATTGCATAAATAGCACCATTAGCACCTAACAAGCCACCAAGTGAAGATTCATATTTTTTAAGTAACTGTTCGTATTTCCAATATAAGCCGTCTTGGTTTTGGTTACCTGCATCAGTTTCTAATATTAACTCACCAGAAACTGCGCCAACCTTGTCGTTAAAGCTTCTAATAAGTATATCTACTGCATCAATATTAAAGTCAGTATTTGCATCGGTTAATACTAAGTATTCTGCATCTGAATGAGCAATCAAATCATTTAAAACAGATATTTTCCCTCTGTTTTCTGGAAAGTTAAACGCTTTTACTCGAGGGTCTGTAAAGCTAGTAATTATTTCACCAGTTTTATCTTTACTACCGTCTGAAGCTACCAATATATTTAATTCGCCTTGGTAGTTTTGCTGCAAAGCGTTTTCGATACGCGCTTTAATACACGACTCTTCGTTATATGCTGCTATTACTATGTCTACGCTAGGAAACTCGCTTAACGCTTGCAGCTTAATTTCTTTTGGTTTAACAAGTAATTTTAATAATAGTGGGTAAACAAAGTATGAATACACTAATAAGCTTAATGATATCCAAAAAACAATTAACATTCTTTTACACCTTTGTTTATTACTTTTGCTGGTATCCCAACAACGGTTACGTTATCAGGAACATCTTTAACCACCACAGCATTAGCACCTATTTTTACATTGTTACCCACAGTTATGCCGCCAATAATTTTGGCGCCGGCACCAATAAATATATTATCACCCAACACTGGGGCTTTACCTTTTTCGTCACCTATAACCACACCACTTTCAATAGTAATGTTTCGCCCGCCACGTACTTTTGAGTTAATTACCACACCTACAGGGTGCATAATAACTAAACCATAACTGAACTGTGCAGCAGCACCAATTACACAGCCATTAATTACCCTGTTTAACCACAAAGTAACAAGTGCTAGTGGAGATAATTTATATGAAACTAACCAACTTGTTAGTCTGTATATAGCATTTGCCGAGGTGCCGTCGCTTACTAATACCCGCAGCATTGATACATTATACCCTTCGCTGATAAGTATTTGTTGTTTTTGCTTGAAGTCGCTTTTTAGATATTTCACTGCGGTTCTATTATTTCCATTACCCGTTGTACATTTTTTTGCCAATTAAACTGAGCTGCGTGTGAAAGTAATTTTTCACTAGACCAGTTTTTATTTAGCGCTGTATTTATTGCGTTAGCGAGTTGTTCACTATTTTCTTTATCAACTAAAATACCCACATCTTCATTAACAACTTCAGGTATTCCACCCACTACTGTTGCTATTACTGGCGTACCACTTGCAAAAGACTCTAGTAAAACGTTTGGTACACCTTCTCGGTAACTAGGTAGCACTAATACGCTGGCATTGCGAACAAACTCGGCAACCAGAGGAAGCGCTACGGAGCCATGAAGCTTAATATTATCATGTAAATTATGTGCATTAATTTTATCTGCTAAAACACTTTTCATTGGTCCTTCACCTAGTATATCTAAAGTTAAGTTCGGGCATTCTTTGTGACAGAGGATAAAAGCAGAAAAAAGCTCATTAACTCCCTTTGTAGTAATTAAGCTACCAACAAAAACTAACGACTTATCATTCTGCTTGTTAGTGGCAGGGTAAAATATTTCAGGGTTTACTCCATTGTAATTTACCACAAGCTTTTCTTGTGCAATTCCAATTTTAGCTAATGCGTCTGCAAGGGCTTTACTCGCACAAAAAATACTTTGTGCTTTATTTAACCACTTTTTCATTAAACTTGCTCGGCCACTAAACTTTATATTCTCATTTACGTCAGTACCATGCACTTTGACAAATAACGGTAGATTTAAAAATTTATTCACCATAGCTACTGCTACCGCGTCAGGAAAACCCCAAGACGCTAGTAAGCCTGTCGCCTCTTGTTTTTTCATCCAAGGAAGCAGAAACAACAACGAAAAGAATTGGAAGTATGGTACTAAGCGTCGTCCAACTTTGGGGATATAAAAGTAAGGGCAGTATTTAATATTGTTATTTGATTGGCAGGCTTTGCGATGCACCAACCATTCCTTCCATGGCAGTAAAACCACAATTTTTACAGATTTTTTGTCCGCGATTATGTCAAATTGTTGTTTGTTGAAACTGGCTCGATTGGGTCCCCAGGGTACTGGATACAAGTTTGTAATAATAATAATGGGCTTATGCTGCTCTGGCATAACTTAAATAAGCCTTTCATATACTGGTAAATATTGCTTTGCTGTGTTCAACCAGTTTCTTTCTTCACGAACAAAAGTTAAACCCTGCTCACTAATTTCTGTAAGCAAGCTAGTGTTATCTATTACTTCTAGCACTTTAGTTGCTAGTGCCGACGAATTGTCGGCAGGAAATAAAAAACCTGTTTTATTATCTTCTATTAACTCTTTATGACCACCAATATCAGAAGCAATAACCGGCTTATATTGTGCCATTGACTCTAGTGGTTTTAGTGGAGTAACCAATTCAGTTAATCGAATACTTTCACGCGGGAATACCATTAAATCGGCTAAACTATAATAACGACTGACTTCTGCAAAAGGCACACGACCAACAAAAGTAACAAATTCAGCTAGGCCTTGGTCACTTACTTGTTGCTGCAAATTAGCTAACTCATTACCCGCACCTACTAATAAAAGATGAATATCTTTTCTTGTTTTAGTAATTTCTTTCATTGCACTAATGGCATAGTGCAGCCCTTCATACTTAAAAAATGTTCCGATAAAAGCGATTACTTTCTTCCCTGATAATTTGAAAGTTTGCGCTAGCTCTGGGTCGCGCTGATGCAATGGCTGAAAATTATTAATATCAACTGCATTTGGCGTAACAAATAGTTTATCTTGTGGTATGCCTCTTTTTATTAGATCTGCTTTTAGCCCTTCGCAAATACAACTTACCGCATCAGCTTTTTCAAAGGCGCGTTGTTCAATAGCTTTGATCATTTTATACTTAAAGCTACCTTCTTTGGTTTTACCCGTATCAACTGCTGCATCTTCCCATAAGGCTCGAACTTCATACGTAACCGGAATGTTATATTTTTTACCCACTTTAATCGCAGCTAGCGCATTAAACATGGGTGAATGGGTTTGAATTAAGTCAGGTTTGCCTTCAACTACTGCTTTTTCTATTCTTTTTGCTAAAAAATTTATATGGTGTAAATAATTGATAAACGGAATTTTACTTAATATAGAAGTAGAAGCTTGGGTTCGCTGGTATTCTACACCTTCAACACTTTCAGTTAGTTCAGTAAAGTCTTGGTATCTTTGGCTAGTAAGTTGTTGAGTTACAATACCTATTTGACGCTGATGGCGAATAATAGCGTCTGATCTAAGCGAGTAACCGCTTATATTTGGCCTTGAATACTCTAAAACATGTAAAACCTTCAATGTTATTTCCTTTTAAACTGACTAAGTGGTTACTCGTATGGTTAGGGTTAACGGCCCTTACCAAATAATACAATTTCAACGGTTCTTATTAAGATCAATAAATCTAACATAAAGCTTCGGTGCTTAATGTAGTACAGGTCGTACTTAAGTTTTTCTAACGAGTCTTCTTCAGTAGCACCATAAGGATATTTTAATTGCGCCCAACCGGTTAGCCCTGGTTTTACGTTATGGCGCTCGTTGTAATATGGAATGTTTTTGATTAACTGTTGCACAAACTCAGGGCGTTCAGGGCGTGGGCCAACAAAACCCATGTCGCCACGCATTACGTTATATATTTGCGGTAATTCGTCTACTCGATACTTACGAATAAACTTGCCTATTTTGGTGGTGCGGTCATCGTTTTCAGAGGCCATTTGTGCGCCATTTTTTTCTGCGTCGATGCGCATACTACGAAATTTCATAATATTAAAGGCTTGTCCGTCTAGGCCCACTCGCTCTTGATAATAAAATACAGGAGCGTTCATCCCCTCGTCGAGCTTAATAAGAATGGCGGTAATTAGCATTATTGGCCACGCTACCAGAAATAAAACAAAAGCAATACTGGCATTAAACACCCAATCAAGGGTATTGCGTAAATGGTTTGCCGATGCAAAACCGTTGGAATAGATTACCCAGCTTGGGTAAATTAAGTTAACGGCAATTTGACCAGTTTCACGTTCAATAAAGTCGAGAATTTCGGTAATTTCTACCCCTCGAATTTTACAAGCAAAAAGTTCATCTACTGGTAAGTTATTTCGGCGTTCGTCGCTCGCTACCACTATTTCGTCAATGTCGTGCTCTAAGGCATAGGTTACTAATGAGGTGTCGAGTGTTATTCTATTTTCGTTAACTATACCGCCTTCGCCGTCACCTTCCATAACAACAAAACCATGCATGGTAAAGCCTTGTCGGTCTACGTCGCGGCGCATTCTTCTTTCAATTATAGAGGCGCGTTGTCCTGCCCCTAATACCAGTACAGTACGTTTATTTAAACCAAAAAAGTCTACTTTATAAATAAAGTAACGAAAAATAGAGGCAATAATTAAGGTGGTTACTGATGCTAGTGCGAGTAATTCGATTGGTAACGAATTTTCACCAAAAAAGGGATTAACAATAGTGGCGATAAAAAAACCAATAGCAACCGACACCAATAAACGCCTAACAATACCACGAAAACTTTCACGTAATTTAGAGTTATAAAGCCCAAGTGCTAACGATGAAAGTTGAATAATAAAGGCATAAACAACGGCATAAATAAAAATAAAGTTGCCTGCCAGCTCAATTGGCTCTACAAAAAGAAAAAATTTATTTAAATAAACGGTGAGCAATAAGGCACTAGCAAAAAACACTAACTCAACTAATACCAGATATTTACTACCTGACGATAGATCTCTAAACTTTGAACTAGACATAAATAAGGCAGCTATCCCTGAAATTTTATTTTGCTAATTATTAGCGAATATTAAATTGTGAAAGTGCTAAAAATAGCAGATGCTTTCATTATAAAGAAGTGTAATCTTATGCTAGCAAGTTTAACATCATTTTTGTAGATATGAAATAATGTGCATCAATTGTAAAAATCACTTACAATCTGGTAGCTTAATAAAAAACCGTCGTAATAAAGAAGGTCACCACCATGGAAATTAGTATGATTAACAAGCTGAAAGCGTTAACAATTTTAGTTATTGGCTATATTTTGGTAGGGTGTAGTACTAATACCCTTCCCCCAGCATCTTTGCATCAGTCAACTACTGTAGATGTTAGCTCTTACAAATACTTAATTGGCGCAGGCGATGCTGTAAATATTTTTGTTTGGCGTAACCCTGAAGTTTCTGGCACTTTTGTTGTTCGTCCAGACGGTATGATTACCACTTCGTTAGTTGAAGATATTCCTGTTTCAGGCAAAACACCTACAGAGCTTGCCCGCGAAATTGAAAAAATTCTTGGCACCTATTTAAGAGAGCCGGTAGTAACGGTTACCGTTAATAATTTTGTTGGCCCGTTTAGTGAGCAAGTTCGTGTTATTGGTGAAGCAGCTCAGCCCCAGTCAATTAGCTACGTACAAAATATGACATTGCTTGATGTAATGATAAGTGTTGGCGGATTAACTGAGTTTGCCGACGGTAACGATGCAAAACTAGTACGTATTGAAAATGGCACCCAAAAGCAATACGACATTTACATTGAAGACTTACTAAAAAATGGTGAAATATCAGCAAACGTTGATGTACTGCCTGGCGATATTATTGTAATACCTGAGACATGGTTTTAATTAATAGTTGTTTATAAGTTAGTTATCCCCTGCAACAGAGGTCAGGAATGCAAGAAATAATTGAACAGGTAGTAGATTACCTAAAAGGAGTTTGGATTAAACGTCGCTATTTAATAATAGCAACGTGGCTAATTTGTCCAATTGGGTGGTTAGTAGTAGCGCAACTTGATGATGTTTATGAGTCGGAAGCTACCGTTTTTGCTGATACACAGTCTATTTTAGGGCCGTTATTAAAAGGTATTACGGTTTCAACCGATACTGAAAAACAAATTGAGCTAATGGTAAGAACATTACTAAGTCGCGACAATCTTGAGCGTATTTCAAGGATGACTGACTTAGATGTTTCAGCTAGAACGCCTTTAGAGTATGAAGAGCTTATAAAGAGTCTTAAAGAAGATATTATTATTAAAAAAACAGGTGGCCGTCAGCAAAATATCTTTAGAATTACCTATGAGCATCAAAACCCTGAAACCGCTAAAAATGTTGTGCAATCGGTATTAACTGTATTTATTGAAAGCATGTTAGGCGAAAGCCGCAGTGACTCTGACTCTGCACAACGTTTTTTAGACTCGCAAATTAAAGAGTATGAAAACCGCTTAGCTACTTCTGAAGCTAAACTGACTGACTTTAAACAAAAATATAGCGATGTACTGCCTAATCAATACGGCGGTTATTATCAAAAGCTAACTGCGGCCAAAGAGCAATTAAAGTCGATTGAGTTGATGATTCTCGAAACTAAAACTCAACTAGAGTCGGCTCGCGCCCAGCTCCCGAAAAAAGGTGATGACGCTAACCAAGCTAACAATAATATTGTAGGTGAAAATACCATTCAAACCACTTATGACTCTAGAATTGAAGAGCTTGAAACCGCACTAGACAACTTATTATTACGTTACACTGAAAAGCACCCTGATGTGGTTGAAGTAAAAAATCGTTTGGCGATGCTGTCTAAGCAACGTGAAAAAGAAATAGAAGATTTTTTAAATTCAGAGTCAAGCGAAGGTGGTAGTTATAACCTTTCTCAAAATCCTGTTACTCAGGGGATAATGATTCAAATAAACCAACTTGAGAATTTAATAGCTTCTGCAACAGTACGTGCTAATAGCTATCAGCAACAGGTAACTGAGCTTGAAAGTAAAATTCATATTTTACCAGAAATTGAAGCCGAATTAACCGCGCTTAATCGTGATTATGGCATTACTAAAGACCAGTACGAGCAATTGTTGTCGCGTAAAGAAACTGCGCAAATAGCCAAACAAGCAGACGAGTCTACTAACAAAATTAACTTTAGAATTATTGATCCGCCAAAAGCACCTACTGAGCCTTCAGGTCCGAAAAGAATATTATTTTTTATTGCTGTGTTAATTGCTGGTGTAGGTGTGGGTACTGGGTTATCACTTTTTGTAAGCCAAATTAGCCCTGTTGTAACCTCAGGCCGACAAGTATCTCAAGTTACTGGCATTCCTGTTTTTGGTGTTGTTTCAGCAACTGAGAACTTAGGTTTACAAAAATGGCATCGACGAAAAACACAGATATTTATTCTGTCTAACATGTTATTGTTATCAATATTATTCGCGTTAGTGGTATATTTTTCTTTTCCAGATGCCATTCAAGCGCTTGTTAGGAAGGTAATGTAACTGATGAGTACAATTGAAAAAGCGCTACAAAAGCAAAGAGACAAAGCAAACAACGCTACAACAGAAAGCGGTACTTTAGAAAAAGCTATTAACACTGCAGAAGTTAATGCCAATGTTACTGCCGATGTAAAGGCCGAGGCTATACAGGCGAAACAAGTTACACCAGAGCATGTAGCTTCTACCACCGCTTATACTAACGATAACGTTATTACCATTGATAAAGACGACCTTGAAAAAAGAGGTTACTTGGTAGACAACGGTTCTCGTAAAAGTATTAAAGATGAGTTTCGCCAAATTAAGCGTAAGTTATTAACCAATGCCTTTGGCGCTGCAGCAAAAACATTAAAGCACCCTAACCTTATTATGGTAAGTAGCTCTAAGCCAAATGAAGGTAAAACCTTTGTTTCAATTAATTTAGCCTTGAGTATTGCCTTAGAGCAAGATAAAACCGTGCTATTAATAGATGCCGATGTGTTAAGACCAAGTATTAATAGAGAACTTGGTCTTGATGAAATGCCAGGGTTGATTGAATACCTTTTAGGTGAAAACAAAGACATTGGTGAATCAATTTACAATAGTAATATTGATAAACTTAAGGTAATACCTGCTGGCAAGCCGCATCATTTATCGAACGAGTTATTAGCGAGTGATAAAATGGTAGCCTTAGCTGAAGAACTAGCGCAACGCTACCCTGACCGAGTTGTTATTTTTGATTGCCCACCGTTAATTGGTGTTTCTGAAACCTTAGTATTGTCTAGCTTTATGGGGCAAGCTATTTTGGTGGTGGAAGAGTCAAAAACACAACTTGCCGATATTCAAAAAGCAACTGAAAACCTTAGTGAAGATCTTGCTTTAGGTTTGGTTGTTAATAAAGCAATTAGATCTCATAGGGATATGTATGGCTACTATGGCTATGGATATGGCGCGAATTAAATCTTTATCGGTTTTTTCGCTCTTATGCTTATTACCGCAAATAAGCACAGCAGGTGAATGGGAATTTTCGCCTGAGCTTTTTGTTGATGAAATTTATACCGACAATGTAAAGTTAACTAAGTCTAACGAGATAAACAGCTTAGTTAGCCAAGTTGGTTTAGCGTTAAACACCAATTATAAAGCACAATATTTAGCATTCGATTTAAGCTCTACTAGCACCTATGCTATGTACAGCCATGATCATGATATTGATGATGATTTTCATACCTTAAACAGCCAGCTTAGTTATATGCTGTGGCCAAACGGCATAACTTTTACTGCAAGTGCTGCTATTAGTAATCAGAGCCGTAATTCAGCGCGAAATGGCCTTGCCGATATTGTAAGCGGTAACACTGTTCAAATTGAAAACTACAGCTCTGGTTTAGCTTATAATGTTGTTAACAGCGACTTTACTATTAACAGCTCGGTTCAATATCAAATTACTGAAAGTGAAGATAATATTGGTGACCGAGAAGGTGTTGTTGCATCTTTAAGCTCTAACAATGGTAAAAGTGCAAGGCACGTTTTTTGGGAAGTATCTGGCTCTTATCAAGATTTAGAAAACAATAATCGTGAGAGTACGCTTTACCGCTCAGAAATAAAGCTTGGCTGGATATCGGGTGTTGGCTTTAACCCGTTTATTCGTTATTACGATGAAGATAATGAAGGTGCCATTCAAGGGCAACGTTCGCTTGAGTCAAATTCTGTTGGTTTAGGTGTACGCTGGTTGGTTACACCGCGTTTGTTTGTAGACTTGTCTTACAATAAACCTATTGGTGACAAGCTAACTATCGATGGTGAGGTACAAGACAATTATTTAGACTATTCTATCGGCTGGCAACCTACCCAACGCACTAAGTTATCGGCAAGTTATTCGCAACGCTTTTATGGCGACAGTTATCAATTGTCGTTAACACACGAAAACAAGCGCTTAACGAATACCATTTCATATAATGAAGCGGTACAAACTTTTACACGTAATAACTTTGAAGCGGTGCTTCAAGGGGTTTATTTATGCCCTTCAAACGTAGTTGACGATTTGGCGAATTGCTATTTAAGCAATGATCAAATTGTTGATGTTACTGACATATTTACTGTGCCTGTTTATGATTTTGAGCTCGTTGAAGATTACGGACTCTCTTTAAATAAAAGCTTAAATTGGACTAGCACCCTAGCGTTGCCTAGAACGACCTTTACCCTTGGCATTAATGGTTTTGAACAAGAGAATTTAGAATCTAAACTAGTAAACACTAACAAAGCTGCTAGTTTCAGCTTTAGCCGCGAACTTAGTCCTAAATCAACGCTTAAATTGTTATTAAGTTATAGAGAGCAAGAGTTTGACTCTAATACTACCGAAGATCGCTTTAATCGCTATCGCCAAGCGTCTATTAATTATGACCGTAAGCTTAATAATAGCTTAACCTCAACCTTCAGTATCAGTAGCTTAAATAGAGAGTCAGAACTGTTATACCTAAACTATGACGAAAACCGCATTTCATTTAAAGTAACCAAAGGATTTTAACTAGATGTATGAAAGTTATTATGGTTTTAAGGAAAAGCCATTTCAATTAAGCCCTGATCCTCGTTTCTTTTTTGCTTCTAATCACCATCAACGTGCAATGTCTTATTTGCAGTATGGTTTAGACCAAGGTGAAGGTTTTATTGTGGTGACCGGCCCTATCGGCACGGGAAAAACCACTATCGCCAGAAATTTACTTAATAATATTGCCGACAACAGCATTGTTGCAGCGCAGTTAGTTACTACTAAATTAAACCCTCAAGAGCTTTTAGCTTTAGTTGCTTCAGAATTTAAAATTAAGACCAATGGCGATAGTAAAGCTGATTTACTGCAAGCAATTGAAGAGTTTTTAATTTCGCTGCATAAGCAAGGTAAGCGCGCACTGCTGATTGTAGACGAAGCCCAAAATTTACCTGCTGAAACCGTTGAAGAATTAAGAATGTTGTCTAATTTTCAATTAGATAATAAACCGTTGATTCAAAGTTTTTTATTAGGCCAAGAAGAGCTTAAACCCATTATTCAAGCACCTGATATGGAGCAATTTCGTCAACGTATTATTGCTTCAGCTCATCTAAAGCCGCTTTCAGTTGAAGAAGTTAAAGAGTATATTAATTACCGCCTGAACCAAGCTGGCTGTATTAAAGACAGTTTATTTTCTGAAGATGCTTTTGAAATTATTCATGAAAAAACACTAGGTGTGCCGCGTAAAATTAATATTTTTGTTGATCGCATTTTATTATTCGGCTTTTTAGAGGAGCTAGAGCAAATAACGCTTGATGCTATTTTAAGTGTTGCCGAAGAAATGGAAGTTGAACTAACAGGCTCATTAAACAATGCTACGCTAGAAAATAACGAACCCACTCAGGTTGTAGTTAATTCAGCTGAAAATGTTCAAAACATTAAAGATGTGTTACGTGAAGTTGAAGAAATTTTAGAAACCACGATTAAGCAAAAAGTAAAAATGGCCCGTTATGTAGATAAATTGCTTAAACATAAAAGCCGCCTTTATGCAGAGCACAATATAGATCCAGAATAACCTGTAGGTCGGCCTTTAGGCCGTCAAAAGAATTGATGGGCTGAAGCCCAACCTACAAAAACATGACAAATATACGGCCTAACCTACAAACATCGCATAATATATCTCCACACCCTGTAGGTCGGCCTTTAGGCCGTCGAAAAAATTGATGGGCTTATCGGTAATTGCTCCTGCATTACCCTACTACCGCCGTCCATGGCGGCAAAGCCAACCTACAAAACAACTTCTCAACACCAATGTAGGTCGGCCTTTAGGCCGTCAATGGCAATATTATTCGAATATTTTTGATGGGCTGAAGCCCAACCTACAAAAACATGACAAATATACGGCCTAACCTACAAACATCGCATAATATATCTCAACACCCTGTAGGTCGGCCTTTAGGCCGTCAAAAAAATTGATGGGCTTATCGGTAATTGCTCCTGCATTACCCTACTACCGCCATCCATGGCGGCAAAGCCAACCTACAAAAGATACACAATACTTCTCCACACCAATGTAGGTCGGCCTTTAGGCCGTCAATGGCAATATTATTCGAATATTTTTGATGGGCTGAAGCCCAACCTACAAAAACATGACAAATATACGGCCTAACCTACAAACATCGCATAATATATCTCAACACCCTGTAGGTCGGCCTTTAGGCCGTCAAAAAAATTGATGGGCTTATCGGTAATTGCTCCTGCATTACCCTACTACCGCCGTCCATGGCGGCAAAGCCAACCTACAAAACAACTTCTCAACACCAATGTAGGTCGGCCTTTAGGCCGTCAAAAAAATTGATGGGCTGAAGCCCAACCTACAAAAAATACACAATACTTCCCACACCAATGTAGGTCGGCCTTTAGGCCGTCAAAAAACGTTATTCTATATTTATTGGTAAGCCATATTTTTCAATTAATGAATACAAGGTTGGTCTTGCTACACCTAACAACTCTGCCGCTTTTGACATGTTTCCTTCAGATAGCGCATACGCTTTTTGAATTGCAATTGTTTCAGCTTCTTCTCGAACTTGTCGTAGGTTTAATGACAACTCTATGCCTTGGTCTACATGATCAAAAAAGCCTAGATCTATTGCGTTTACTTGTGTGCCAGGTGCCATTATTACCGAGCTTTTAACTTTGTTTTGTAATTCACGAATATTACCTGGCCAACGATGACTTTTTATTGCACTAAGTGCATCGTCTGAGAAACCTTTAATATTGCGTTTATAGTCGAGCGCGTAACGCTGTAAGAAATACTGCGCTAAAATAAGTACGTCTTCGTCTCGGTCTCTTAATGGAGGAATATTTAGGGTTATTTCACTCACACGATAATATAAGTCTTCGCGGAAGGTTTTTTCTGCCACCATTTCTTCTAAGTTTTGGTTAGTTGCACATACTACCCGTACATCAACCGATATTTCTTGGCGGCCTCCTAAACGTTCTATTTTCTTTTCTTGTAAAAAGCGTAACAGTTTTGCTTGCAAGCTGAATGGCATATCGCCGATTTCATCTAAAAAGAGTGTTCCACCCTCGGCACATTCAATTTTACCTTTTGTGGTGCGATGAGCCCCTGTGAATGCGCCTTTTTCAAAGCCAAACAGTTCACTTTCTAATAAGTTTTCAGGTATAGAAGCACAGTTTATGGCTACAAACGGCTTTTTCTTACGACCACTCGCAAGGTGAACAGCACTAGCGGTAACTTCTTTACCTGTACCACTTTCACCAAGTATTAAGGCGGTTATTTCAGTTGGTGCGATGCGTTTGATCATGGTGCGTAAACGATCAATGCTTTCACTATTTCCTATTATGCCAATATCGCTACCGGCAACTGAACGCATTCTGCGGTTTTCTTCTTCAATAATTGCTAATGAAAACGCACGCGAAACAATAACGTTTATAACATCTGAGTCGATAGGTTTTTGATAAAAATCGTAAGCGCCTGCCGTGATCGCTTTTAATGCATTGCTGCGGTCGTCGTTACCCGTAATAACTATTACTTTAGTATGCGGTGCTATTGCTAATATTTCGTCTAGTGCAGCTAAGCCTTCAGAGGCATTTGCTTCGTCAGGAGGAAGACCTAAATCAAGTGTGATAACTTTAGGTTCGTGACGACGAACAGCTGCAACTGCACTTTCTCGGTCGTCAGCAAGTATTACTTCGTAGTCTGACAAACTCCACTTAAGCTGCTTTTGAATACCTTTATCATCATCTATGATCAACAACTTTTCCATTACAAACCCTTTATAATATAACCATATACCAACTTTTTTTATTCAAATACGGGCTTTATTGGCAGTTCAATTTGAAAGGTAGAGCCTTTACCTACTTCGCTGTCTACGCTTAGTATGCCGGCAATACTTTCAATAAATTGTTTTGCTTCAAAAACTCCGATCCCCATGCCTGCATTCCCTTTTGTTGTATCAAAAGGCTTAAATAATCGTTTTTTTATAAATTCTGGTGTCATGCCACAACCATTATCACTAATTTCAATAATAATGTCTTTATCTTCATGGGCTAAAGATACTTTAACCCATCCCTCAGGGTTTGTCGCTTCTTGTGCGTTTTGAATTAAATGATTTAACACCGAATGTAGTGTGTCGCTGTCGATCGCCATATGACAGCTACTTGTTTGCGTAATGGTAACAGTAGGCTTTTTAACATTGCGCTGCTCTACTACGCTTTCAACCACTTTACTAATATCTGTTAATTCAGATTTTGACTGTGCCGCCTGTTTATTGCGTAATTGTGACAGTACTTTTTCTAAGCGCTCAGTGGCAGACTCTACTGTTTCAAACACATCATCAATAAATTCTGGGTTATCACGGTGTTTTTCTGCATTTTTATTGATCAACCCTAGCTGAGCTTGCACATTTTTTAAGTCATGCACTAAAAAAGCCGACATTCGGTTAAATGCATCAAATTGTTTAGACTCTGCAAGTTTATCGTTTGCTTCATGCAGCGACACAAAGTTACCTAATTGCTTTGAAATGGCGAAGAATAAGTCGCGGTCTTCCCAGTTTAGCCGGCCTAGTTCTTTACTTTCACCTAATAAAAAGAACCCATAAAAGGCTTTGCCAATAAAAATAGGAATAACTATGCGTATATTGCTTTGAGTACAAAGGGCTGTATCTATCGTTAAGTTTGGATATAAGCTTGGTGTACGTTCATATTCTTTAACATCTACTATCCAGCCTTTTTCTTGGCAAAAGCGACTAATTCCACCTAGTTGCTGTTTAACTTCTTTAGAAATTTCTACTTCGGTACTGTATAAGGTATTAAACTGGGTGTCTGTGACTTTTCTAATGATAGAACCACTTGATGTTTTTAGCGTAGACATCATTATTTGGGTAGCCATTTGGTAATAGTTGTCTGCGGTGGTGGTTTCTATTTTTTCAATTAGATTAAGCCATTCGTCGCGGTATTCGTATTTGTTGGCAAAGAAGTTTTTCGCAATAAATACTTTAACATTACGACGTAAAGACTCGGTAATAAGTAAGGCAATTAGCACTATACTACTAAGCACTAAAAAGCCGATGCTTACTAAGTCTCCCCACTTTCCACCAAAGTAGTTAATTAAGTAGCCCGCAAGCGCCATTACCAATAAGTATAGCCCCGCTATCATTAGCATTGAGCTATAAAACACAACATTTCTGGAGACAAAAATACGCACCGATCCATTTCGAATTCTACGCGTACTTACTAGTAACAGCGGTAATACAACTACCGCGATATAACCACGGCTATACCAAAAGTCGAAATCGATACTTGCCACCATTGTTGCTTGCGCATATAAAACAAAGTCGAAAACAGAGACACTGGCAATTGCGATAATGAGTGGCCAAATAGCCCAACGTATTTGCTCATTCGCGCTTCTAAAGAGCTGTTCAAGTAACACTAATGCCCACAAATTTAATACAATAAATAGCAGAAATAAATATTCATAAGAGTAGTTAAAGGTGTGGGTTGCCAGCCAACTCGACAACATTAGCATGAGCCATACCACTATATATTTACGGATATGTTCATTTTTAACTAACGATTTAAATGTACGAAATTCAACATTGCATAAAAGAATAAGAATTGACCAACAAGCTATTTTAATACTGTCTGCCAACATAACAAATTGTAGGCTAAAGCCCATGCTAATTTGTAGCGCTGCAACCGCATTAGCACCTACAGTAACTAAGGCTGAAATTAGCACCCATTTAGCTAATATTGTTTTATTACGCGCCGCGAAAAGAAGAAAGGCAAAAAGTAAGTAGCCAACGCTGGCAAGTCCGTATCCGAATAATCCAATGGTATTCATGTAATAAGTAGCTACCAGTAGTATGTGTGTTGATAGTAATTTTAAAGCATATCATAACTTTACAAAATATAAGAATTAACTAATTTACGCCTCTTTATTGGTAGCAAGTTAATGTTGAATGCTACAACAATGAGTTACCTACCAGTTTATTTACATACAGAAATGTTGCTTGCCTAGTTATTTTAAAAGCTTAAACCAACATTCCACAGGTAGACACTTTGCAAAAATACGTCTACAATTAGATAAACTCCATTAAATATTAATAGGTGGCGACAATGTCTTCTCAGGTAATTGAAAATACAGCAATTGATAATATAAATGCTGCAGGACTGAAAGCAGTGTTGAATATATTTAAGAAATGGGAGTGTTCAAACGAACAGATACAAAAAATTCTTAGTGTGAGCCGAGCTGCATTGCATAATTACAAACATAACCCTGAAAAAGCCAAGCTCACCGCAGACCAACTTGAACGCATTAGTTATATTCTTAATATTCATGCAACTCTGAGAACGGTATTTTCAAATCCTGAAAATCAGTATGGCTTCATGAAAATGCCTAACAATAACCCATATTTTAATGGGAAAACACCACTAGCGCTTATTGCTACTGGCAAATTTGGGATCTTATATGAAGTGTTTAAGCGTATTGACACAATGCGAGGTGGTGCTTGGTAAAACAATATAAGTCAGTTCAACTAAGCAACCAAAAAGCCTATCGGCTGGTTAATTCAAAATACCCACCCATTAGCCTATTTGATGATGTTGCCAATAGCGGCGAATTTGAGGCGTTATATCAATTACAAGCACTAACAAACCCAAGGCTATTAACTGAAGTTGGCGATTTAAACTTACTAACTAAACAAGATATTCCTTTTGGTATACCAGGTTGTAGTTACGCGATCGCTCCTTTTACACATATTAACCCTGAAGGTAGCCGCTTTAGCAATGGCGATTATGGTGTTTTATATTTAGCCGATACGATAAACACCGCTATAGCTGAAACCTTGTATCATCAAAATAAAATATTCCAAAATATAAAAGGCCTTCATTATGATGTAGTTATTATGAGAGGGCTTACCTGTATTTTTAGTGGCAACTTGGTTGATTTAACCGGTGTTAATGAGGGGATATATGATCCTATCGACACCGGTAAAGCTAATGCACTTGGCATAAAGTTAAAGAAAGCGAAAGCGGAAGGAGTGCAGTTCAACTCTGTTCGCTACACTACAGGCATGTGCTGGGGGTTGTTTACCCCAAAAAACATTCTATCGATAAAACAAACAGCCCATTATCAATACACTTTTGATGGACAAGAAATTACTAAAGTTGAAAAACTCGCTTTAGTGTAAATAAAAGTGGTTGTGACGAAACATTCGGCCGCACACTTTTGCGTTGGCAGAACGCATTATTCGTTCAATAACAGCCTGTGTTTTGGGCAAGATATTAGTCGATAATTGACACGCAATTTTTTCCATCTTTTTTAGCTTGGTATAGCGCATTATCAACCCGCTTAAATAAAGAATCTGTATCTTCGCTTTCTCTAACCTCAGTTACACCTAGGCTAACGGTAACTTTTTGCTTTGCATGCTCAATTAAAGTTGCACTATTTTCAATGTTTTTTCTTAGCTGCTCAGCAGTTTTTTGGGCATCTTCAAGTGTAGAATCAACTAATAAAATAATAAACTCTTCACCACCCCATCGCGCAACAACATCGGTATGCCTTATAGTTGTTTTTAATATACTAGCAATCTCAATTAATACTTTATCGCCAACATCATGCCCTTGGGCATCGTTAACCTGCTTAAAGTCGTCAATATCAAAAAATACTAACGATAGTTTTTGTTTATTTCGTTGCTTAAGTGAAATGAGTCGCTTGAATCGACTGAAAAACGTTCTTCTATTCGGTAAGTCAGTTAAACTGTCATTGCTTGCAAGCGCCATTAATGTTGCATGAATATTACGCACATAAAAAAGTACAATTAGCGTAATAAGTAGAGTGATAAATAAATACACAATAATATTAAAATAAAAGGCCTCTTTAACCGACTGTGTAAAGTTATCTACTTTTGCTTCTACAATTAAAAATAGATCTAATTCTTCAACGTATTTTTTAGTTAAAAGATAAGATTCACCAGACTCTTCATATTCAAATAGTGGTTTTTCGTCTTTAACCATGTCTGACATTAGTACTTTAAATTCAGGGTGCAGATTAATCCGTTCGAGTTTATTTATTCCTTGTTCTGCAATAAACACTTCGCCTTGTTTGTTAACAAAAAACACATTAAAGCTATAACGTTCGCGGAAATATTTCAGCATGTCATTTATATACGATGTTTTTAAGCCAACACCCGTTGCACCTATCATATTGTTATTCTCGTCATATATTTTATGATTAATAAACATAATTAAGGATTGGCCCATAAATTCATTGTGATCTATATTAATTTCGCTCTCTTTCGGCTTACTTTTAAAGTTAAAATACCAAGCATTATTTTTATTATCAGGTGATACTTTTTCTAGTAAACCTTCATTGCTGTAATAATTTTTACTTTCTTCTGATACCAAAAAAACAGTAAACATTTGGTATTTATCTTTAATTGACTTTAGGTATTGCGTTATTTGATCTGCATCGCTTTCTTCATGCGCGAGCCAATCTTTCATAAAAGTGTCGTTAGACATAACCGATGCAATTAAATTTGGTTCGATGATCTGTTTTTGAATTTGTGTGTAAATATTGTCAAGCGTTAAGGGCAAAGAAGCAGTTTTTAGCTGCTTACGAGTGGTGTCCATCGAATCAATATAATTAATTAACGTTAAGCTTGTTGATAAGGTAAACAGTAACCCGGTAATAATAAAAACAATTCGGTAGTTAAAGCGCATAGGTTATAATTCTTTTATGTTATTACGTTAATCTTAGCAAGATAAAAGTCAGAAAGTAATACAGGATAATTCATTATGTAGTATTTAAGCTGCTGTATCCCCTAACTATAACTATAACTAAGATAATAAATAAAGTGACCCCATATTATGTGCGTTTTATTGAGTACTAATCAAATTACTGTAAGAAACAACCTTTCTAGCAGCGTTACGTGAACAATATCACATAAAAATACAAAGCTAAGATCTATTGCGTAAAAAACTCATGCTCTTGCCAGTTGTCAGGAAAGCCCATAGGAAAAAGTGGTATTTCGGGGTGGAGCAGTATTAGAGCCTTTACTTTGTTATGCCACTGGCTATCTGGACTAACCTGCTTCATTAAATGTGCGAGCATTAATAAGATCATGTAAATACGTCGGCTTGGTTGAACTTGGCTTGGTTCTAGTCTATTTGGTAATTGCCAAATATCACCGCGAGGTATTTTAGGCTGGATTGCAAGTTCTCTATTCCAAAGGCGGCTATGATGGGCGCAGCAATTTCGTATAAAATTTAAAGTATGAAGCCAACTTTCAAAAACTTCTTGAGGTAATTCGAATCGTTTTGCAATTTCTTTTCGATCAATATCTTTAGCTAAGCCTCTATAAAGGTGTGAGATACTGCCAAATGTTAATTCTTCAGCCATCGCCTATCCTGGCATTAGTCTAGGTGTTTCGTATGTACGATGGTAGAACCGAGGGTAACTTTCTCTAACTCTTCTTTCAATCCGCTGCTGCTTTATCTCAGCGCTCGTTGAGCTACGCTCAATTTTCTTAATATCTCGCTGAAGGTCGTTAAACTCCTTTGCTTGCTTATCTTCAACTTCTTTTAGTAAACGTTTATGCTGGTAAGTTCGTTTAAAAAGATTTTCATTCAAGTACCAATGAGAGCCACTGCATTCAGCTTCTGTTTGGTATTTTATACCCATCACATTATTTAA
This sequence comes from Thalassotalea piscium, assembly GCF_030295935.1. Taxonomy (NCBI): domain Bacteria; kingdom Pseudomonadati; phylum Pseudomonadota; class Gammaproteobacteria; order Alteromonadales; family Colwelliaceae; genus Thalassotalea; species Thalassotalea piscium. The sequence goes on along the minus strand of NZ_AP027362.1, from coordinate 241,182 downwards.
AGTAGCTCGAATAGCGACTTCTACTCGCTCAACTGCATCCATAATAAGGAGTCTTAATTCCCGATCAAAAGCATATAGATCAACTATTTGTTTAAACTCCACACCATCTTTAAACAGGTGTTCAGTTTCTTGTTGTCTCTCGCTTTTTTGAAAAGGTCGCATATAAGCACTAAGGCGAAAAAAGCTTACAACCTCTAAGTATTTTTCTGCTCGTTTAGGTTGCTGAATATTGAGACCGCGATTTTGAAGAAGAGAGATTTGGTCTGTTACGCTGATGCTGGGCTTTTTGAATAGAGTCATGATGTCTTCTTAAGTTTTAGAAAAGCAGACATAAAAAAGCCCGCACAATTTGAGCATTTAAAAGAGGCTTGGCGGGCGTGTTACCGACAATATTAGTCTGAAGAGTTCACCCCGTCAACCTATTTCAATAAAAATACGTTACTATAATTAACTCATAAAGATCATGAACAAACAACCTAACACGCTTGCCCACAGGCTACGCCTTGTGCCCAGCAGGCCTGAAAATTGTACCCTCCGAGCCATCCGGTTACATCGATAACTTCACCAATAAAATATAAATTTGGAATTTTTTTACTTTCAAAAGTTTTAGATGAGAGTTCATCGGTGTCTACGCCACCAAGTGTTACTTCAGCTGTTCTGTAGCCTTCTGTGCCATTGGGCTTTATTTGCCAATTATGTAAGTATTGGCCAAGATGAGTAACTTCTTCTTTACTGAGTTGGTTTATAGTTTTGTCGGTTATTTCATGTTGGCTGATCATCGCTTCGATAAAACGTTTAGGCAGTATGGTTGCTAGCATATTTTTAAGTGACTTTTGCCCGTTTGTTTCCCGCCACTCATTGATAGTTCTAGTAATACATTGCGTTGGAAGTAAGTTAATACTTACCGACTGCCCAGCTTTCCAAAATGAGGATATTTGTAATATTGCGGGGCCTGATAATCCCCTGTGCGTGAATAGAATATTCTCTTGGAAGCTTACACCATTTTCACTAGTGACTGTGGTTGGAATGCTAATGCCAGATAGACCATCAAAACGTTCTTTGTCGTGGTCGTGCAAAGTAAAGGGGACTAATGCGGCTGTTGTTGGTAATAACTTTAAACCGAACTGTTCAGCAATTTTATAACCAATGGGAGATGCGCCAAGTTTAGGCATGGTTAATCCACCAGAAGCTACTACCAACGACTGACATTGGTATTCATTTTCAGTGGTATTTACCGTAAAACCTTCTGCGGTTTTAGTCACATTAAGTACTTCGCTTCTTAACTTTACTTTTACGCCAGCCCATTCACATTCGGTAAGTAATACATCAACTATATTTTGTGCAGTGTCGTCACAAAACAGTTGCCCTAGGGTTTTATGGTGATATTCAACGCCATGGCGTTCAACTAATTCGATAAAATCTTGCGCTCGATAACGACTTAAGGCAGATTTAATAAAGTGAGGGTTTTTACATAGATAGTTTTCTGGTGTGGTGTTTTCATTAGTAAAGTTACAGCGACCACCGCCACTGATCAATATTTTACGTCCTGCTTTTTTCCCCATATCAACTACCGTTACTTTTTTGCCACGGTAGCCTGCCGTTGCTGCACACATTAACCCTGCAGCGCCAGCACCAATAACCAAAACATCAGTTTGAATCACAACTTTTCCTATCTAAATATAAACAACGCATTATAAAAGCAGAAGCTGAAAGCGCCTAATGTCTATTTAACAAAAGGCTTTTCTTAGGTTACTTTTAAAGCGAGTTGAGCAGCACCTGTGCTGTACTTACTTCAAATTGCTTAGGTTGCTCAATATTTAAGTGGGTAACAATACCGTTATCAATTACCATTGAATAGCGCTGTGAACGTAATCCGCCAAATGCTCCAGTTTCCATTTCAAGGCCTAATGCTTTGGTATAGCTGCCATCGCCATCGGCAAGCATCATAATATGTTCAGCATTTTGTGCTTTACCCCATGCATTCATTACAAAGGCATCGTTAACTGCCAAACAAATAATATGGTCAATTCCTTTAGCTTTTAGCTCGTCTGCCGCAACAATAAAGCCTGGAAGGTGAGTTTCTGAACAGGTAGGCGTAAATGCACCAGGTACCGCAAATAATGCAATTTTTTTATTGGCAAATAATTCATCTGTATTGTGATTCGTCATATTACCGTCGTTCATCTGCTGTAGTTGACCCGTCGGCATTTTTGAATTTATAGCGATCATTATTTAGTCCTTTATATGGTTATAAAGGGCTATAGTAGCACTTATAAAAATAATAGCGCAAAGCAGAAGTTAAACTAAACTTCTGCTACATACACTAATGTGCTCACTTTAGAACATGTTGATCTTTGTTGCTTCAGTATTACTTAACTTTTTACACCTAGTTTTTTTAAAACAGCCATCATGGGACACCATTTAGTAAACGATGATTGCAATAGGTTTACGCCAATAAAAGCAGTAAACCACAACCAATTTATTGAAAAATTTGTTGCTAAGTATAGAGATACCAAAATCATCACCCCTGCAATTAAACGTAAAGATTCATTAATAGTCATATTCATCACCTTATTTAAATTAGAATTACCTACATTAGCTTATGCTATATTAGCAAGAGCTTAATTACTGTTTACTAATATATAGTGTTGTTGTAATATGTCAAATATTAATTTTTCAACCTATTCTGCCTTGAGGGAATATGAATATAAAACCTTCTGAATTGTCAAAAAATGCCAAAGAAGTCGCCACAATTCTTAAGCTACTTTCAAATCATTATCGACTGATGATCCTTTGTTGTCTTGCTGATGGTGAGCTAACAGTGGGCGATTTAAATAAACAGGTTGATTTATCGCAATCTGCGCTGTCGCAACACTTAACTAAATTAAGGGAAAGTGGCTTAGTAGAAACACGAAGAGAGTCTCAAACTATTTACTATAGAGTTGATAACGCTGAAATTAAGGGGCTACTTTTTTATCTTCAACAACAGTTTTGTAATAGCCCAGAAGGAAATATAACCACATGAATGGGCAACAGAATTTTACCCAAAGAATAGTTGGCTCAGTACTAAGCAGTAAACTGCCATTATTTTTACTTATTATTTCAATGTTTTCAGGTTTTATAGCCCTGAAATATACCCCTCGTGAAGAGGAGCCGCAAATTGTTGTGCCAATGATCGACATTATTGTAACGGCACCTGGGGTAAACGCTAAACAAGCTGACCGTTTAGTAACAACCCCACTTGAGAAATTATTATCACAAATTAGTGGCGTAGAGCACGTTTATTCAATGACCAATAATGGTCAGTCTGTGGTAACCCTCAGGTTTCACGTTGGAGAAAACAGAGAAAGCGCACTATTAAACACTTACAATAAATTACACTCTAATACCGATAAAATCCCTCCTTTTGTCAGCAATTGGCGTGTTAGCCCTGTTGAAGTTGATGATGTACCCATTGTAATGCTCGGTTTGTGGAGCGATTCAGCCGCACAAGTTGACGACTTTGCTTTAAGAAGACTAGCAGAAGAAGTAACGACCTTTTTACAAGCAATTGATTATACCAGCGAAGTGAACATTGTTGGCGGTCGCACCCGTGAAATACAAGTAAACCTTGATCCTGAGAAAATGGCGGCAAGGCAAGTTGCTATTGGCGATGTAATTAATGCAATTCAGTCTTCTAACAGCTTGCAACATTTAGGTAATATTACCCTGTCAAATAGTTCGCTAGTATTAGAAAGTGGTGATGTTTTTAGAGATAAAAATACCTTAGCAAATGCGCCAATATTAGCCGTTAATGGCACAACAGTTATTTTAAAAGATATTGCCAATGTAGTTGATGGACCAGCCGAGCAGCATGCCTATAATTGGATAGACTTTACCCAAGCACATGCGATGCAAAGCAGCAGTGATAACCCTTTTATTACCATTAGCATCGCTAAACAAAAAGGTAGTAATGCGGTTAATGTTGCTCAAGCCGTGCATGAAAAAATGGCTGAATTACAGCAGTCTATATTTCCTAAAGGTGTACACATTGAAGTACTTAGAGATTACGGTGAAACTGCCAATGAAAAGGTTAATAACCTCACCACGAGCCTAGCTTTTGCTGTATTTACCGTTGTCGTATTTATTGGTGTGTTTTTGGGTTGGCGGCCGGCACTTGTCGTTGGTTTAGCTGTGCCAATTTGTTATGGCATTACTCTTTCTTTAGATTTAGCCTTTGGTTACACCATTAACCGAGTTACCCTTTTTGCTTTAATTTTGTCTTTAGGTTTATTAGTTGACGACCCAATTACGGGTGTCGATAACATTGAACGTTACTTACAAAAAGGCAAAGGTAGCTTGAAAGATAAAATTGTTGATGCGATTAACGAAATTCGTGTACCACTGATCATGTCAACATTTACCATTGTACTGGCCTTTGTTCCGCTTGCATTTATTACAGGCATGATGGGCCCTTACATGGCTCCTATGGCATTTAACGTGCCCATGAGTGTGATTAGCAGTACTTTTGTTGCCTTTTTAGTAACACCTTGGTTAGCGTCAAAAATAATTAAACCTAAAGCTCTTTCAGACGTTGAAGGTCAACACCAAGGCTTTGGTGAGTTTTATCGACGTATATTAACGCCTTTACTCGACAGTAAAGCTAAGGGAAAAGCTGTACTTTGGCTATTGTTAGCCTTATTTATTGGTGCGGCAATGTTACCAGTAATGCGTTTAGTTCCTCTTAAATTACTGCCTTTTGACAATAAAAATGAAGTTCAAATTATTGTAGATATGCCAGAAAGTGCCACGCTAGAGCAAACAGCAGCTATGACCAAAAAAGTCTCTAATATTTTACAACAATTACCCGAAGTTAAAGCCATTGCTAACTATGTTGGTAAGTCTTCACCTATCGACTTTAATGGTATGGTGCGACAGTACTATTTAAGACAACTGCCGAACATGGCCGACATGCGTGTGATCCTTGTTGATAAGTCTGCACGAGATCATCAATCGCATGGCGTTGTATTAAGAATGCGTGAGTTACTAGCACCATTAAATACCAATGAAATAAAACTTAAAGTCGTTGAGGTTCCACCTGGACCGCCTGTAATGAGTACGCTTGTTGCCGAATTATACGGTGATGAATATACCACTTACGACCAGTTACGCGCGGCGGCAAATACCGTAGAGGCAAGACTTAAGCTTGAACCTCATGTGGTTGAAGTAGACACTACCGTAGGCGATGAACAGCAAAGACTGCGTTTTATTACTGATAAAAATAAAGCTGCACTTTCAGGGGTTTCTACCCAAGATATTAATCAAGCATTAGCAGTTGCCAATAACGGCAAAACAATAAGCTTTGTGCATGATGAAAGTAATGCCACACCATTACCAATTAAGTTGCAGCTCCCCATAGATGAACGTTCTACCGTAAACGATTTACAAAGAGTTGCAATGAAGGGACAGCTTGGCGTAGTACAACAAACCACACCACAAGGGATTGATATTGCGCCGCAATCTTTAGTGGCATTAGGTGAGTTGGGTTATTTTGAACATCAAGTGAACGATAAACCTATTTATCATAAAGATTTAAAACCAGTGGTATATGTTACCGCCGATATTTCAGGAAGAACGCCAGGTGAAATAATTGCCGACGTAAGTTCTGACTTAAACAGCGACGTTAGCCAAACTGATTGGCAGTACAGAACCTTCTTTAATAACGGCGGTACCACTAGCTGGACTTTACCTGAGAATATCAACCTAGTGTGGAGTGGCGAAGGTGAATGGCGTATCACCATTAGAGTATTTCGCGATATGGGTTTAGCGTTTGCATTTGCATTATTAGCTATTTATATCGTATTACGCATACAAACTAAGTCTGCCGCGTTATCTGGCATTATTATGTCAGCTATTCCACTGACCGTTATTGGTATTATGCCGGGGTTCTTTTTATTGAATCAGTTTGGTGAACGCGAAATTGCCGGTGCGCCTGAGCCAGTGCTATTTACCGCAACAGCCATGATAGGCATGATAGCGCTTGCCGGAATTGTTGTACGTAACTCACTTATTCTTATCGAGTTTATTACACAAGCAAGGGAAGCAGGCGAACCAATCAAAGAAGCACTAATTCAGGCAGGCTCAATTAGAATGCGTCCTGTTTTACTAACCGCAGGTACCACACTATTAGGCAATTTAATTATTACATTAGACCCTGTCTTTAGTGGCTTAGCCATTGCGATTATTTTTGGCATTATTTCATCAACATTATTTACTTTACTTGTAGTCCCTATTGTCTACGCATTAATTTTTGATAAGCCCCAAAGCACGGCTAAAATCGAGGAACAATCATGAATACATCGCTTATTAAAAAGAGTTTCATTCCTGTTATCGCCATAGTGATATTACTGGTAATGGTTGCTTGGCTTGCCGGTTCTTTTGATGACAAAATTGCACCTGGTCTACAAAGTAACAATCAGACAAAAAGCACAGTAAATATCAGTGCTCCTTTTCTGGTAGCTTATAGCGAACAAGCTTTGTATGAGCCTGTATCAGCTGGTGTTGAAGCTAAGCAAGCGACAATTATTTCCGCTAGAATTTTAGCGCGCATTGAACAAATACATGTTCGCGCAGGTAATAGTGTAAAAAAAGGTGACGTACTGGTTGAACTTGAACGCTCAGACTTAGACGCTCAGGTGGCTCAAGCACAAGAAAGAATCAATGGTTTAAAAGCCCGCCATCGTGAAGCAGATAATAATTTAACAAGAGCTAATAAATTATTTGAAAGTAAGCTTATTTCAGCGACAGAGCTTGATAGAAGTAAAGCTGGATTTCAGAGTATTGAAGCCGAACTTACTGCCGCTAAACAAGGGCTTGAACAAGCACAGTCAATATCTGCTTATGCAACAATTACTTCACCAATAGATGGCAAAGTAGTTAACCGTTTTGCAGAGCCTGGTGATACTGCACAACCCGGTCAAAAGTTATTAGCGGTGTATAACCCAGTATCACTTAGAGTTGAAGCCAATGTTCGTGAACAATTGGCCATTAGCCTAAAACAAGGGCAAACACTTACCGTTGAGATCCCCTCTATTAATAAAACTCAGCAAGCACAAATTGAAGAAATTGTGCCTGCTGCTAACACAGGTTCACGCAGCTTTTTAGTGAAAGCAAGTATCGCTTACAATCAAGAATTAATGCCGGGTATGTACGCCAGAATGTTAATTCCTGCTAAAACAGAGCAAGTATTGCTCGTGCCTAGCAGTAAAATTGAAACTGTTGGCCAATTAAACTTTATTTGGATAGAAGAAAATAATGAGCTACAACGAAGATTTGTTCGATTAGGTAAAACTAATACCGACGATATGACCGTTGTACTTTCAGGGTTAGCTGACGGTGATAAGGTAATTAGCCCGCCGCATTCAAATAAATAACGAGCTTAACTGATCATATAGGTTATGATTTAGGGATCGCTTGATTTACGTAAACATCAAAGCGGTTCTTTTTCATATTAATACTGGTTGACGGTTTTTTATTATCTAGCGGTGGCGCATAGCTTGGACGCTTAACCACCACGCGGTAGTGGGCAAGTTCCAGCGCAGGGCTGAGTAAGGCATCTGCATCTAAATCTTCCCCTACTAACGACTGAAATACCCGCATTTCTTTTTTTACAGCAGCAGACTTTTCACGATGCGGGTACATAGGGTCTAAATATATAACATCGGGCGAAACAGTGGTTGCCATGTTTTCAATAGAAGAGGCAAAGACTAACGAGATACGCTTTATAATATCGCCCACTTCGCTATTAATTAATGCCCTCTCAAGGCCATTTTCAAGTAATGCAGCTACTACTGGCATACGCTCCATCATGGTGACTTGGCAACCTAAAGATGCCAATACAAAAGCATCTCTGCCTAATCCTGCTGTTGCATCGAGTACATGAGGAGTAAAGCCATGCTTTAAGCCTATGGCTTTTGCAATATCTTGCCCTCGCCCACCGCCAAATTTACGCCTATGCGCAGCTGCCCCTTCAACAAAGTCAACTTTTATCGCGCCTAGTTTTGGTTCATCAAGTTTAATTAGCTCTAAAGCTTGGCAGTTTACTTGTAACAAAAACTGTAACTTTGGCTGATTAGCGACCGCAGCAACATCTCCAATGAAATTAAATTGCCATTTTTGCGCAATTTTTTTCGCTAGCTCTTTATCGACCCGATCGACATAACCAACGGCTATTTGTTCTAAATTCATGGTAATTTACTCAACTTGCACATAATTATCGCCAGTAGCAAAAGCAATTAAACGACTTAATTGGCTAAGCGATAAGTCACAACTTTGTTGCCACTGATTAAAGCTTTTTTGTATTGCGGCTAAGCTACTTTTAGTTTGAATACCACCTGAGATAATATCATGAGCACGAAAGTAGGCTTCAACGTCGCGACTGAGTATAAAAGTATCTTTACCCAGCGCACGTAACGCGTATGGACCAGTATTTCCACCTAAACGTTGGCCATTTTTTTTCAAATACGCCCATAACTCAATAATGTTATTACTTGGCCATGCACTAATAAACTCAGCAAAGCTATGGCTATTTTGCTGTTCATCAAAGATCATCATTGCGTTGGCTTTAATTGTTTTTACTTTATTGTAGTTGCGAATTATTTGCGGGTCTGATGCTTTTTGCTCAAGCATTTCTTCGGGCATCATCAACACTTTTTCAATATTAAAGTTAAAAAAAGCTTGTTCAAACCCTGGCCATTTATTTTCAACAACACGCCAAACGAAGCCAGATTGAAACACCTTTTTGGTAAATTCAGCTAAAAATCTGTCGTCTGTCAGCTCAGTAAGCTTGTGGTCGTTACCACCATCGCCTAATAGTATTTTTAGCGCTTGCTCTGAACCTTTGCGATCAGCAGCGCGGGCATAAATTTTATCAATAGATTCCATACGTTATTCTAATTAGTGTTTATAATGGTGTTAATGATTAACAGCAATCGCACGATTACGACCGCTGCCTTTTGCTTGATATAGTGCTTCATCTGCTTTATTTACACTATGTTCGATTGGGTGATTAAGGTCAACGCTTGCTATGCCAAAGCTTGCCGTAATAGTTAGGTTTTCATCACCAAAAACTATGGGGAGTTTTTCGGTAGATAACCTTAATCGGTTGGCTGTTAACAGCGCATTTTCTACATTAATTTGTGGCAGTAGAATAACAAACTCTTCGCCGCCAACGCGAATAAATATGTCTTCTGCTCTTAACGTGTTTTTAATGTTTTTTGCAAACTCAATAAGCACTTTGTCACCTGCGCCATGCCCATGGGTGTCATTAATAACTTTAAACCTATCAATATCACAAATAATTAATGATAAAGGGGTGTTAGTACGTTTCGCCATAGAAATGAGTTGCTGAGATATTTCACCTAAATAATTTCGGTTCTTTGCACCCGTTAAACGATCAGTAACCAACTCTACACGGAGTTTATCTACCAATGAATAAATAATACTTAGCGCAAACCCAAAAAATAGTACGCAAACAAAGCTAAGTAAAATAATAAAAGTGAGTGTAATGGGTACAAAGGCTTGGTCTCTAAAAAACGTACTATAAAAAAATATATAAATGAGACAAAGCATAATAGTTATCAGCAATGCGCTGTATAGCACGCGGTCACTCACTCGATCTTTTTTAAACTGTAAGTGACACTGATGTATTGTTAAGCCGTAAGGGATACAAATATTAATGAAGACAAAAACTGAACGCCAATAACCTGGTCCAAAAAGCTGGTGAAAATAATACAAACAGCTCAAAAAGATACCACTATGAACAACCATTAATAAATAATGCCGTTGGCTAATATTAGCATCGTAGCGACTATAAATAGCGCACATTAGTGAATACGCTATCGCTAGAATAAATAAGTTAGTTAACACTATTGATAAAATGGCGGCGTGCTCGTACCTGAATAAAACCGCACTTTGAGCAGCAATAACAAATAATAATAAGATACGAAAATAATAGGTGGATTTTGCTTTATTGGCGTTATCAGGTGTTGGTAAAAAGTAGGTGAACGTATATAGCACCATACACACTATGGTTAATGCAGAAAGGTATGCTAGTGCTATTTGGTATTCAGTCAAATGATTTCCAATGCGTGGTAACGTTTATTTATTTGCTTTGATTATATTATAACAACTAGATCACTCAATTGCCTATAAATGAAAGCAGGCATAAAGCAATATGCTTTATGCCCTAAGAAACAAGCGTTCAGGTTAATTATTTATTCAATACCACAATGGCGAAGCAATGCATCTATTTTAGGGGTTCGCCCTCTAAACGCTTTAAATAAAACGCTAGGCTCTTTTGAGCCGCCCATTTCTAATATATTAGTTAAAAAGTCTTGGCCAACTTTTTCGTTGAATATGCCTTCTTCTTCAAATCGAGAAAACGCATCGGCTGACAATACTTCAGCCCATTTATAGCTGTAATAACCTGCCGCATAACCACCGCCAAATATGTGGCCAAAGCCATGTTGAAAGCGATTAAACTCGGCGGTTTTAACCACCGCATAGTCTGTGCGCACTTGATCCAGAACTTGCTGAATATAGTGGCTATTATCGGCTTTCGGGTCAAAGTGTTGGTGCATTTTAAAGTCGAACAAACTAAATTCTAGCTGTCTCAGCATTTGCATTGCCGATTGAAAGTTTTTAGCTGCGAGCATTTTGTCTAGCATTGCTTCAGGTAAAGGTTCGCCTGTTTGATAATGACCTGAAATAAACGCTAACGCTTCTGGTTGCCAGCACCAGTTCTCTAAAAATTGACTGGGTAATTCTACAGCATCCCAAGGCACGCCATCGATACCTGAAACACCACTGGCGTTTATTTGCGTTAACATGTGGTGAATACCATGACCAAATTCATGAAATAATGTGATCACTTCATCATGCGTAAATAAAGCAGGTTTGTCACCAACAGGGCCATTAAAGTTACAGGTAAGGTAAGCGACAGGGTATTGAATATCACCATTTGCTGTTTGACGACGGCTGACACAGTCGTCCATCCATGCACCACCGCGCTTTTTAGCGCGCGCATACAAGTCTAAATAAAAGCTTCCGCGTAAGTTATTTTCTTGATCAAATACTTGATAAAATTTTACATCACTATGCCAGGTATCAATACCTGATAGTTCTTTGATGTTAAGGCCAAATAAACGTTTTACTACTTCAAATAAGCCTTTTACTACTCTATCTTCAGGGAAGTAAGGACGTAGTGCTTCGTCTGAAATGGCATAACGACTTTGCTTTAACTTTTCACTATAAAAAGGTAAGTCCCAGGGCTGTAAATTACTTTGATTAAATTCACGTTGTGCAAACTCAATTACTTCATCAAGATCTTTTTGCCCTTGTGCCTTTGACTTCACGCCAAGATCTTCTAAAAAACCAATGACTTCGTCGGTTGAATTAGCCATTTTAGTCGCTAGTGACTTTTCAGCAAAACTTGTAAAACCAAGTAACAGTGATAATTCATGGCGCAATTCAAGAAGCTCTAACATAATCGCGCTATTATCAAATTCGCCCGCATTTGGGCCTAGCTCTGACGCGCGCGTTACATAGCCGCGATAAAGCTGTTCACGTAATTGTTGATTTTCGCAATACATCATTACCGGTAAATAGCTGGGGATATCTAGGGTGAATAACCATCCCGTTTTATCTTCAGCTTTAGCAAGTGCTTGGGCCGCTTCTTTTGCACTTTCTGGTAAGCCTGCAAGTTCACTTTCATCAGTAATGTTTACTTGATACGCTTGGGTTGCGTCTAACACGTTGTTGCCAAAGCTTGAGCTTAACTCTGAAAGGCGTGTAGCAATTTCGCCATATCGTTTTTTATCTTCGTCGCTCAGGGCAATGCCAGACAATTTAAAATCACGTAGTGCATTATCTATCACTTTTTTCTGAGCTGTGTCTAACGTTTGGTAATGCGCACTATCTGCTAGCTGCTGATAAGCTAAAAACAATGCCTGGTGTTGGCCAACAAACGTACTGTATTCTGAAAGAATAGGTAAGCAAGACTCATACGCCTCTCTTAATTTGTCACTACTTACTACTGAGTTCATGTGCGATACTGGTGACCATAATTTACCTAGCTTATCGTCTGCTTCATCTAGTGGTATAACTAAGTTATTCCAAGTAAAGCCAGTGGTATTATTTAATACTTGCTCTATAGTTTGCTTACAGTGTGCGATTGCGTGCTCAACAGCAGGCTTGATATGCTCAGGTTTTATTTTTGAAAATTCTGGTAATGGACCATTTAAAAGTAAAGGATTGCTCATAAAGTAGGCTCAATGTGATATCAATTAAACTGGTGTTAATGTATTGATATGACGTAAATAATGATGAATATTGCTAATAGATGTAGTGCCGAGAAATAAAAATTCAAGGGACAACATCGTAATTATCATTGTATTTTCCTTGCAAAACATATAATTTTTGATGCTAATTTTGCGCTATAATATATACAAGTTGCAGGAAATAACGCTCAGGGAAGTTTTTTTAGGATGTTAAATGTCGTTGTATAAAAAAATGTGTTGCCTACTGTTCGCTATGCTGATCAGTTATCACCACTTGGGCAGTGCGAAAGTTACTAATTTATCGTTAGAGCGTATATCGGTTGAACATGGCTTATCGCAAAGTTCAATAAAAACAATGATACAAGATTCTGAAGGTTTTGTTTGGATTGGCACTGAAAATGGGCTTAACCTATACGACGGTTACAGCTTTAGAGTATTACCAGGACCAAATGATGCTTTTAGCAACCAAGATATTACTAAAGTAATTCAGGGGAAAAATGGACTTATTTGGATTAATGTGACTGGTCTTGGCCTGTATTCATATAATAAAAATAATGACCAGTACCATCTGGTTGTTAGTGGTGATCTAGAAAATAAAAATTATCATATTGCTGACATCACTGAAGGTGATAACAATACACTTTATATCGCCAGCGCAAAAACTATCATCCGCTATAACAAACAAACTCAGCAATTAACAACGTTAGCTGACTTAAGCACTGCACTAGATGGGCTATTGATAATTAATAGCGTTTTACACCATGACAATACACTATTTATAGCGACACCCGTTGGTGTTTATGCACTTAATACGCAAACTAAGCAATTAAAAAAGTTACCTGCAATAACAAAGTCAAATTTAATAGGCCCTCCGCCAACGCACAGTGCCGACGCTACAAGAACTTATAACTTGCATGTGTCCGCCCAAAAACATTTATATTTTGGTACCAATAATGGTGTCTATAAGGTGGACATTGCCAATATTGATGACTTTATTAACAGTACCACCTCTTTAAAAAACTATCGTACTGTTATTGAAGGGTTACCTAGTTGGACATTTTATGCTGATAAAGACTCATTATATATTGGTAGCCACTTAGGTTTATCAAGGGTATCTACTCTCACTGATAACGTAGAAAATCTTTTTGGTTTCAACGATGTTTATGATCACTTAAACAACAATATTGTTATGTCTATGTTTAAAGACAACCAAGGTGTTTTCTGGCTAGGTTCAAATACCAATGGTATTTTTAAATGGAACCCTTCACATAGTATTATCAGTAATTATCGTTATAAAAAGTCGAGTGAAAATAGTTTATCTGATAACTTAATTTGGTCTGCCACAGAAAATAAATCAGCTAAAGATGAAGTATGGTTAGGCACAGCAAATGGGTTAAGTTTAGTAAATTTAACAACGAAAACGACAGAGCAATTTTTAGTTGAGATACAAAGAAAAGATATTTATAGCAAGTCTTATATTTATCAAATACAGCAGGATAATAATAATCAATTATGGATCCGCAACGCCGTTAACATGCAGTTATTTGATACGTTAACAAAAAAAATAAAACCTATGCCTTTTGCTACAGAAACGCTTGATTTATTTACGCCTGAAGTGTGGTTGTTTTATATCGATACAGAAAATTATGGCTGGGTATTAACTACTGATGGACTAAATAGAATAAATTTAGACACAGGCGAATTTACTTCTTTAGACTTTATCGATCAAACAATTGGCGATAATAACATTTTTAACGTGCTTGGTTTTTTACCCAATACCCGTACCATGCTAATTTCAACCAACGATACTTTATGGGGAGCAGATCTTAAAACCAATACCGCTACAAAACTTTATACTTTTCCCAACGTTTCACCTACTGAATGGTCTTACTTTGACAGTTGGGCTATTGATAAAAACAACATAATCTGGCTTCCTTTTGTAACTAAAGGGTTAGTAGGATTAGACGCTACAAGCTTTGAATTAAAGCATTTATTAGATAAAAAAAATTCCACTATCGACCTCAATAATTACAGTGTATTTTCTGATTCAGAAGGTGATATATGGTTTTCAAGTCACAATGGTTTGTTCGTGCTTTATGCCGATAGTCTTCATCTTCGTAACTTTAATTTAAATGATGGTATAGGGGCTCGAGAATTTAACTCGGGTGCATCAGCTAAACATAGTAATGGTAAACTTATTTATGGCTCTATTAATGGTATTAGTGTCTTTGATCCACTAACACTAAAAAGAAAACAGGCGTATGAAGAACTAACTTTGCACCTAACCAACATTGAGATTTTATCGCGCGAAGCTAATTTTCCTTTTATGGTAGACCAGCAAACTACACTTAAGGTTCAACATGACGATATTGGTATAAAAATAGCCTTTTCTCCTTTAGTTTTTAGTCATCAACAAAACATGGTTTTTGAGTTTAAACTTATAGGTAAAAAAGAGGTTACTTATCCAATAACAACCGATAATTATATTACCTTCCCAACCTTACCTTCGGGCGAGCATGAACTGCAAGTTCGTTTAAAGTCTCCATTTACAGGTGAGTTTTCAAAACCAACATCTTTATTAATTTCTGTTGGGTATGCACCTTGGGCCTCACCGACTGCGTACGTTATTTATTTTTTATTGGCGTTATTACTCTTTTTGTATTGGTTAAATAGCCGAAGAAAGTACACGCAAGTATTAATTAATGCACATGAGCAAGTTCAACAACGTGAACAACGATTATCGTTAGCTTTACGAGGCAGCAACAGTGCTGTTTGGGACTGGTTAGCTGAAGATAATATGATTTTTGCAAAAAGAGTATCAAATGACTTAGGTTATAAAAATATTGGTGACTCTTACTTGTTTTCAGAGCATTTAAAGTTAATTCATAATAACGATCGAGAAGCGTTTAGCCACCAATGGCAAGAGTTTATTCGTGCTGCAGATCTTAATGATAGCTTTTCTTGTACTTATAGAATGCAGGCACAAACGGGGGAATGGTTATGGTTTAAAGACTTAGGCAAGATTGTCGCCATTGACCAAAGGGGCAACCCTACACGTATTACTGGCTCTTATACCAACATTACTGAGTCGCGAGCAGAAGCAGAAAAAGCACAGTATTACGGTGAAGCCTTCAAACAAACTAAAGAGTGGGTTTTTATTATTAGTGAAAACTTTACTCGTATTGTGGTCAATAAATCCTTACAAGATGCCTTAGGTTGGCGCAGCGATAACATTTCATTTGATGACGAACTATTCGGTTTAAATAGTAAAAGACGCGCCTTTTACCGACGCTTATTCAATTCATTAAATGAACATGACCACTGGCGCGGCGAAGAAATAATTTATGCCAAAACTGGCGAAGAATACCATGTACTGTTAACCATTAATGTTAACCGTAACCAAACAACAGATTCGTTACACTTTGTGTGTATTGCTACCGATATTACTGCGCAAAAGCAGGCAGAAAATGAGCTCCGCTATTTAGCCAATTATGATCATTTAACTGACTTACCCAATCGTGCATTACTGTTAGAGCGTATCAACCACGCCATGGAACACTCAGCCCGCTTTAAGCAGTCTTTTGCCTTATTTTTTATTGATTTAGACCGCTTTAAAAAAGTTAATGACTCTTTAGGCCATGACCAAGGTGATATTTTACTACAAGAAATAACACGCCGATTAAAAAAGGTATTGCGTGTTGATGACACAGTCGCTCGTATTGGTGGAGATGAATTTGTTATTTTACTTGAGTCATTTCGTGGTAATAGTCAATTAAGTAAAATTGCACAAAAGGTTATTAAAGAAGTGAATGAGCCGGTAATTTTACAAGGAAACATGGTTACTGTGGGTGCAAGCATTGGCATCGCACTTTACCCCGAAGATGCTGGAAGCTCTGAAGAATTACTGAAAAATGCAGACGTAGCCATGTACCATGCCAAGCAAATTGGGCGTAATACTTTTCAGTTCTATACCCCTAGAATGAATGTTGAAGCAAGTCAGCGATTAAAAATTGAAGCGAGTGTTAAATATGCGCACGAACATAATGAGTTTATCAACTATTATCAACCTATTGTTAACTCAAGCACCGGAAAAGCCATTGGCGTAGAGCTATTACTGCGTTGGAAAAAAGACAATAAATTGATTTTACCCGGTAAATTTATCTCAGTAGCCGAAGAGCTCAATTTAATTATCCCGATGACTGAACAAGCGTTAGAGCGTGGCTTACAAGATTTAAAGATATGGCATCAATACCGTAAAGATATGTTTTTATCGGTTAACTTGTCTGCCCAACACTTTTCTATTGAAAGTTTGGTTACCCATCTCACCTATTTATTAGATAAATACCAATTACCGGCATCAGTATTAAAATTAGAAATAACCGAGAGCATTTTGATTTCAGATCCCCAAAAAGCAATACACACCATGGAAACATTGGCAAAGATGGGCGTTGAGCTTGCGATTGATGACTTTGGTACGGGCTACTCTTCGTTAAACTACCTGAAACGGTTACCCTTACATTCACTAAAAATAGATAGATGCTTTATTCAAGGTATAGGTTTTGACAAAAAAGATGAAGCCATTGTTGACGCAACACTTGTGTTAGCGAAGAACTTAGACATGCACTGTATTGCCGAGGGCGTTGAAACAACAGAGCAACTAAACTATTTAGCACAAAGAAAATGTTATGCCATTCAAGGGTTCCTCTACAGTAAACCAATTTCTAGTGATAAAGTGGAGCAGTTTTTGATTGAAAATAAACAGGAAATTACCGCAAATTAATCAAACTTTCTTTATACTATTTTTATGAATGAATAAATAATCCAATAATTATTAACAACTTTAAGGCCTCTCATGACTCAACATTTTGATTTTCTCGCAATTGGCGCAGGCAGTGGCGGAATTGCCTCTGCAAATAGAGCCGCAAGGCTTGGTAAAAAAGCTGCGGTAATTGAAGCTAAAGCTATAGGTGGTACTTGTGTTAACGTAGGCTGTGTACCTAAAAAGGCCATGTGGTATGCAGGTCAAATTGCCGATGCCCTTCATTATGCCCCAGATTACGGTTTTAACGCACCATTAAAAAGTTTTGATTGGCAAAAGCTCATTGCCAACAGAGAAGCTTATATTAAACGTATTCATGCAGCCTATGAAAGAGGTTTTGCTAGCAATGGTGTAACTGTTATTGAAGGTTTTGGTAAATTTATTAATAAGAATACCGTAGAAGTCAATGGTCAACGTTATACCGCTGATCATATTTGTATCGCTACAGGAGGTAAACCGAGTATACCTAACATTGAAGGTGCAGAATTTGGTATAGATTCTGATGGTTTTTTCGCACTAGAACAACAACCCAAAAGCGCTGCCGTAATTGGCGCTGGTTATATTGCCGTAGAACTCGCAGGTGTTTTACATGCGCTCGGCAGTGAAACTCACTTATTAGTGCGTAAAGAAAAGCCATTAAGATCATTTGACACTATGTTAACAGATACCTTAGTCGAGCAAATGGCTAAGCATGGGCCAACATTACATTGCCATAGTACGCCTAAACGCATTGAAAAAAATGGTGACTTATTCACAATTCACTTAGAAAATGGCAACACAATTGGCCCTGTTGAAACTGTAATTTGGGCAATTGGCCGCACGCCTGCAACCGAAAACCTTGCACTTGACGCAGCAGAAGTAGCAACAAATGAACATGGGTATATTCCTACTGATAAATACCAAAACACTAACGTAAAAGGAATATACGCCGTTGGTGATAACACCGGCCGCGTTCAATTAACGCCTGTTGCCGTAGCAGCTGGTCGAAGGCTATGTGAGCGCATTTTTAACAATAAACCATACGAACACTTAGACTACACAAATATTGCAACCGTGGTTTTTAGCCACCCTGTTATAGGCACCATTGGCTTAACCGAGCAAGAGGCAATAGAAACTTACGGTGAAGAGCAAGTGAAAGTATACAATTCACAGTTTACAGCGCTTTATCAAGCAATGACTGAAGAGTATCGAGACCCTACTCGTATGAAACTAGTCTGTGTTGGCAAAGAAGAAAAAATTGTCGGTATTCACAGTATTGGTTTTGGTAGTGACGAATTACTGCAAGGTTTTTCAGTTGCAATGAAAATGGGCGCTACAAAAGCTGATTTTGATAACACTGTCGCTATACATCCAACGTCTGCTGAAGAATTTGTTACTATGACATAGTATGACTAATGTAGACCCTACATACAATTGAGCCTATTCTTAGACGGATTGGTATTCATCTATTAAAGAGCATTAATTTCCCTAATTAGTGCTCTTTATCTTTACGTCACTTCTCTCTTAACATCTATTTAACCTTAGCTCGGGTTAAGAGATAAGTTAATGCCCTAAAATTGCTAGACTTGTGTTTGTAGCCACTCACTAGCTTGATAGTTATTCTTAATTCAAGGCAAGTTCATTAAGAATAGATATTCTATTATTTATGAATTTAACACAGAAGTAAGGCAAAATAGCTGCTAGAGAGCTATTTAAGCTAAGCACGTCAATGTCACGATTTAACGCAGATACGCATATAAATTGTAGTTTTGGTGTACTTAGCTTATCCAGAATTCAAGTTATTTAATAATGCTTCACATAAAATAAGCGAGGACTTTCTAATAAAAATTATTAACTTTTAATTGATCAAACTCGATTATTTCTTTGCTAGTGTCTATAGTAAATTTAGTGTTGAATTAATCGGTTAGCATATGAATAAAGGAATTTTTCCTCCAAAGGAAAAGTGGAAAAAGCATGTTTCGATTGAAGCCGCTAATAATGCTGATTACAAGCGCCGTTTGTTTTCATTTATTGCGATGGCGATTATTGCAGTTACCGTATTATCTAGCCTTGTGATTAGCAACCATCAAATATATCCCTTAATTTTAACCATCACGCTTATCTTTTCATTCTTTAGTATATTGATTGTGCTTTTATTTTATTTAAAAACTAAAGCACTCTATCAAGCTATTGTAATCGCTAGCTTTATTATTTTTATGTTGATTATTTTGCTTGTTTACAGTGGTGGTAAAGACAATACCGCACTCTATTGGTTGATGTTTTCTCCACTAGTTGCGTACTCTACTTTAGGTATTTATAAAGGTTCTGCACTCTTAGTAGCAATATTAATAAGTATACTAACTCTCCTTTATGGTCCTGATATTGGGCAAGCTGTATATGGCGATACAGAAAAAAGTCGATTTCTCGGCTCTTATTGTATCGTCATATTATTTGCTTATATTAACGAATATTTTCGCAGTCAAAGTTTTGCTACACTTAATACCATTTCTTTAGAACAAAGAGAGAAAGCTAACAGCGACTCGCTAACTGGTTTACCCAATAGACGTTTTATAGATAGCTGCTTAGTTCCTAAAATACTCGGCGAACAAGAAAGCTTTTTACCTATGGCTGTTATCATGGCTGATATTGACTACTTTAAGGCCATAAATGATAACTTCGGGCATGATGCTGGCGATAAAGCCATAATTCACGTAGCAACAATAGCGAAAAGTAAGGTAAGAAATTCTGATATTGTTGCACGCTTTGGCGGCGAAGAATATTTACTATTTTTCCCTAAAACATCGCTTGATAACGCTTTAGTTATTGCAGAACAAATACGAACAAACTTAGCCAATACTCCTTTAAAAATAGAGGAGAACACTATCCCAATGACGGCTAGTTTTGGTGTAGCAGAAGTCAATAATATTAATTATTTAGAGCAAGCAATCAAGCTAGCAGACCAGAAACTGTACCAAGCTAAGCAATCCGGTAGAAATAGGGTAATAGGTTAAATATGACACAAGAAAAAGTGATGAACGAGGTCGAATTACAAAGAAAAAAGCGCATTATACAGGTGTTTTGGTTAGGCCAACTTGCTTTTTTGTTAGCAAGCTTTCATCCCATATTAACCGAACAACGGCATAATTTATTTTTCCTTTTTATCTTCTCAATATTACTGTGTTTTGCTTACCAACAAGCACAACAAAACAATTTATGTCGTGCTGCTAACATTATTATTATTGTTATTACCGCCACGATACTCACTTTTTCTTGGTTTAACGAAGGTGCAAGAGATGAGACACTGTTAATATTTCCCGCGTTAATCACCTTTGCAGTATTGATAGGCTCAAATAGAGGCCTATTTGTTATGCTATTTATTATTGTAAGTAATGTTCTGGTAATGGGGTATTTAAATAATGCTGAAATTATAATACATGAGGTTAGTGGTTCTGGGTTTGAGTCTGCAGTAGTAACTACTATAATATTTTGTGTTGTTTTTTACAGCATTAATATACTTGGTAGCGATTTGTTAAAAGCGAATAAACAATTAACCCAGCAACAAGAGCTATTAGAAACGGAAGTAAAAAACCGAACAAAAACACTTGAGCAAACTCTTGAACAATTTATTAAAACCAAAAATGAGCTTGCAGACGCTGATAAAATGGCATCGTTAGGTCGTCTTGTTGTGGGTGTAGCTCACGAAATTAACACCCCTGTTGGTATTGCCATAACAGCAGCAAGCTTAATACAAGATAAAAATGAGCACATACTTACTAGTTTTAATAGCAATACCCTTACACGCACTCAATTACAAGAATATTTAGCCGCTACAGAGCAAACGATAAAACTACTTGACACAAATTTAAGGCGCGCGTCTGATTTAGTTACCGACTTTAAGGGGGTGGCAGTACTAAGTGAAGAGGAGTGTCGTTCAGTTTTTACCATAGGCACTTTACTTTCCAATATATTTAACCATTTACAATCAGTAAGCGACAAAGAACGCTTCAAAGTAAATATTATCTGCCCCCCTAATATTAATGCTTATCAAGACCCTGCAGTTATTACACGTATTGTAGCTAATTTATATAGTAATTCAGTGAAGCACGGATTTGATGAAACAGAAGAAGGAATTATTACGATAACGGTAACAGTTGCTAATAGTATTATTGCATTAACCTATCAAGATAATGGGGTTGGAGTTCCTACTAGTGGTGTTACAAAGATATTTGAGCCCTTTTATACCACTAAGCGAGGACAAGGTGGCACAGGCCTTGGTTTGCATATTGTTTATAACTTAGTAACCCAGTCGTTAGGCGGTGAAATTAGTTACGATGGCACTTTTACCCACGGCGCAAAGTTTGATATTAGTTTTAATCAAAACATGTTGAGCCATGATCAAAACCTTCCTACCTCGCATTGACACTCGCTTATGTTTTTTAGTTATTTATTGCTTCTTTTTATCAGCAAAAGAATTTAATAATATACTAGCAATACCGTAGAATTCTGGTAATCTCTATCGTCCTTGGTTAGCAAACTATTAATAGAGTTAGTGAGCAACTAAGAGAAGTGAATATTTTATCCACATATAAAAAAATAAAAATAAAATGTGACTAAAAGGATTTTTTCTTACCTTTTTTCATTTTAAACAACAACTTAAAAGTCCAACGTCTTTTTAAATTGATAATTAGACGCTTTTTCTGATCCTAGTTTTCAACAAAGTTATCCACAGCCTAGTTAAAAAGTTTGATTTAATAACTTTATTGCTAGAGAGAAAATCGTGATTGTGGCATCCTTAACAGCAAATTAAGTAACAACACAGTACATCATGACAACAGCTTCATTATCTCCATTAATATTAGTCGACGGCTCTTCCTATTTATTCCGTGCATATCATGTTCCTTACTTACAGGCATTATCAACCGCTGATGGTCAGCCTACTGGTGCAATTACCGGTGTATTGAATATGATCAATAGCCTTAAAAAAGAATACCCAAATGGCAATGTTGTTGTGGTATTTGACGCTAAAGGCAAAACATTTCG
Organism: Thalassotalea piscium; assembly: GCF_030295935.1. Taxonomy (NCBI): domain Bacteria; kingdom Pseudomonadati; phylum Pseudomonadota; class Gammaproteobacteria; order Alteromonadales; family Colwelliaceae; genus Thalassotalea; species Thalassotalea piscium. Next base: position 219,027 of record NZ_AP027362.1, on the reverse strand, counting down.
TAACGACATGTACCCTGAATACAAGGCTACTCGCCCTCCTATGCCTGACGACTTAAGAAGCCAAATAGCACCAATACATGAAATAATTGAAGCTATGGGGTTGCCTTTGCTTGTTGTTGAAGGTGTAGAGGCTGACGATGTTATTGGCACGTTAGCCCATCAAGCATCTCAGGTTGGTATGGAAACCGTTATATCAACTGGTGATAAAGATATGGCTCAATTAGTTAATCCGCATGTTCGATTGATTAACACCATGACCAACGTTGAGCTAGATGAAGCCGGTGTTATTGAAAAGTTTGGCGTGCGCCCCGATCAAATTATCGATTACTTAGCACTCATGGGTGACAAAGTAGATAACATACCTGGCGTTGTTAAGTGTGGTCCTAAAACGGCGGTAAAGTGGTTGCTTGAGCATGAAACATTAGACAACGTTATTGCAAACGCAGACGCTGTTAAAGGTAAAATTGGAGAGAATTTACGTGCTGCTTTGCCCGATTTACCATTGTCTTATCAACTGGCAACAATAAAGCTTGATGTAGCACTCGACTACACCGTTGAACAACTACAGCCGTCTCCTGCGAATGTAGAAAAATTAACTCAGCTATACACTCAATTTGAATTACGTCGCTTACTGGCTCAATTAAATTCAGATAGTACTGAAACAACAAGTGACATTGACGATACTGACGAAGAATTAATTGAAAATATAGAGACTGAATATGAAATAATTTTTGATCAGCAAACTTTAGATGTTTGGCTAAATAAATTAAAAAGCGTTGGCATATTTGCCTTTGACACTGAAACAACCAGTGTTGACTATATGAAGGCAAAGTTAGTAGGAGTATCTTTTGCTGTTGAAGCTGGAAAAGCCGCTTATGTGCCGTTAATGCATGATTATGAAGGTGCGCCAACGCAACTACCTTTAGACGATGTGCTAAAGCAACTAAAGCCACTATTAGAAAGCACAGAAATTTTAAAGATCGGCCAAAACTTAAAGTATGATGCCAATGTTTTATCGCAATATAAGATAAAAATGGCCGGAATTGGCTTTGATACCATGCTTGAGTCTTATTGCTTAAACAGTGTTGCCAGCCGACATAATATGGATGCATTAGCAGATAAATATTTGGGTTACAAAACCACTTCTTTCCAAGATATTGCGGGAAAAGGTGCAAAACAATTAACGTTTAATCAAATTGATATTGAAAAAGCCGGCCACTATGCGGCTGAAGATGCCGATATTACCCTAAGGCTTCATCAAACCCTGTATTCTAAGTTATCAAAAAGCCCTAAACAACTGGCTGTTTATAATGAAATAGAAATGCCCTTGTTACCGGTTTTAGCCAAAATGGAACAGCTTGGTGTATTAATTGATAGCGACTTATTAAATAAACAAAGTAATGATATTGCGCCACGCCTACAAGCACTTGAAATTAAGGCACACGAAGTAGCCGGCCAAGCATTTAACCTAAGCTCTCCAAAGCAATTACAGCAAATTTTATTTGAAGAGCTGAAGATCCCGGTACTGAAAAAAACGCCTAAAGGTGCACCGTCAACTGCGGTAGATGTGCTTGAAAAATTAGAAAAAGAGGGGTATGAATTACCACGAATTATTCTTGAGCATCGTGGATTATCTAAACTTAAATCGACTTACACCGATAAACTACCACTGATAGTTGATGAAAATGGCCGTGTTCATACCACTTATCAACAAGCGGTAGCAGCTACAGGGCGTTTATCGTCGACCGATCCAAATTTACAAAACATTCCGATCAGAAGTGAGGAAGGTCGTAAAATACGCCATGCTTTTATTGCAAGTAACAACTACAAAATAGTCGCCATTGATTACTCTCAAATTGAGCTACGCATTATGGCGCACTTATCTGACGATAAAGGATTAGTATCAGCTTTTTCAGAAGGAAAAGATGTCCATAAAGCCACTGCAGCAGAAATATTTGACGTAGCACTAGACGAAGTAACAAGTGATCAGCGCCGTAGTGCAAAAGCCGTAAACTTTGGTTTAATTTACGGTATGTCTGCTTTTGGCTTAGCCGAGCAGCTTTCAATAGAGCGATACTTAGCACAAGAATATATGGATAAGTATTTCGAACGCTACCCCAATGTTTTAACTTACATGGAAGATACTCGCCAAAAAACCAAAGAATTAGGTTACGTTGAAACAGTATTTGGTCGTAGATTGTATCTACCCGATATAAAGTCTAAAAATGCGATGCGTAGAAAAGCAGCTGAACGCGAAGCCATTAATGCCCCAATGCAAGGTACCGCAGCCGATATTATTAAAAAGGCGATGTTAGCAGTTAACCGCTGGATTGAAGAACAAAATGACGATCGTATAAAAATGACCATGCAAGTGCATGATGAATTGGTTTTTGAAATCCATCAAGATATTGTTGAAGAAACCACCACAAAGCTTATAGATATTATGGACAACGTTGTTTCATTAAGTGTGCCGTTGATAGCGGAAGCTGGTATTGGCGATAACTGGGAGCAAGCACATTAAATAACCAAGAGTGAAATTTAGTCGGTGTAATAAAGTTAAATAACTGCGCTCATTTACTTGTTCTTGCGTTTTTTTGATTCTTTTTACGAAGTACTGCTTAGCCTTGCAACTAGCCGATATTACTGTATATCAAGTACATCCTAGAAAGACTAATGGTAAATTCTTTGTGTTTAGAGGAATTAACAGCTACTTTCAATAAAGCAGTGTTACGATAATGTTAAGGTAAAAATGAAAGTCACTCTACCAAGCCTATTGATACTAATGGCACTTTGTTTAATCAAAGCTAGCGGTGCCAATGCTCAAGCAACCCAAAAAGAAGTGTTTACTCCTTTTAAAATGATACAACAAACAGTTGAGGGCCGGCAGCTGCTCGACATTGCAGATAATGCTGAATATGAGCCTGAAATGTCGAAGCAACAACTCGATGTTTTAGCAAAAACTGGCATTAAGGCCAAACATATTGAATATGAAGTAGCTCAATACTTAGCGTATATTTCTGTACACAATGCATTATCAGAATTTGACAAAACATCTGCATACCTTAGCAAGCTTCACGTACTAGGAGTGAAGCTGGGCAACGAATGGATTTTAAGCCTCTATTATCATAAAAAGGCACGTCTGGCATTAAAGCAAGGTGAATACTTAAATGGACTTGATTACGCATCGCAAGCGTTAACATTAGCTGATTCAATCCATTTTAAAGAAGCCAGTGCAAGGGCTAAGTCTGTTAGAGCTATTTTCTATGGTAAATTGGGTAAAAGCACTTTAGCATTAAAAGATTATCAAGACGCTTTAACAGTATTCGACGAGTTAAATCATAAAACTCTTTCCATGAAAATATACCTAAACATGGTAGCTTTATATTTAGATCGCCAAGAGTACGACAAAGCGCTCATTGCATCTGACAATGTTATTAATATATTAGAAGCACTACCACGAAAAAACATTCGTGCGATGGCAGCCAATTATATAAATAGGGCAATAGCATTAAGTTATTTAGGCAAAGTGGAACAAGAGTTAGATGCCTATAACACTGCATTAACGTATGCGATTAGATCAAATGACATTGAAATATTAGCAACTATCTATGCCAACCTTTCCGACTATTATTTAAGAAATAACAATTACACCAATGCAGAAAAGCAAGCGAATATTTGCATTGAAACAGCCAATCGTATTAATAACATTCACATAGTCAGCGTATGCCAGCTTAACCTAGGGCTTACTTACGTTTTTCTCGATCAGACTGACGCAGGGTTTGCACTGTTAAATAAAGCACTTGAGACTATCCAAAAAGAAGGTATTAAAAGTAATTTACCCGATGCATACTTAGCATTTTCAACAGCATATCAATATTTAAACGATCATAAGTCAGCTAACAGTTGGATAGAAAAAAGGTATCAGCACCTTCTTGAACAAACTAAAGAAGATCAAGCACTCTATTACTCTGCGGTTGAACAAGACTTTCACGACTCTGTTGCTGACCGAGACAATATTTATACCTCTGTTAAGAAAGACATGCTGACGAATATTTTAACGCAAGACCAATTGGTTAAAAAACTTATTATTATTTTAATAATAATAAGTACGCTATTACTATTATTTGTCAGTTTAACTATTTATTATCGGAGAAAATTAGCAAAATATCATTAATAAATAATAGCTTAGCTAATTGTTTTAACCAGTAGAAATGATCACATTGCTAGTGGGCTTGGTATTACATATTATCAATTGAAGTCCCTAGCGCTTCGAGTTTATCTTTGTAATATATTGGTATTAGATCTTGGTTAATGGTTTGGAATATATTTTTTGCATGCATTAATTCCTGTTGTTTTAGTTTAACCTCGACTAAGCGTAGCTTAATTTGATTGACTCGCACTTCATCACCCGCACTCTTAGATAAACCTTCTGCTTGGGTAAAATATTTATCTGCGAATGCGTATTTCTCTACATTAAAATACGCATTCGCAAGCACGTAAAGCACAGTGCCTATTTGCTGTTTGTTATCAAATTCTTTGCTCCAACGCAGGGCTTTGATCCAATAATTTAATGACAACTCAGGTAAACTTAAGCGTCGAGTAATATGCCCCAAATTACCAAAAAGCTCCATTTTAAAGTGCGGATTTCTACTGCTTTTAAATTTTTGCTCTAATGCTTGTAACGTTTGGTAAGCTTCTTCGTCTTCTTCTAATTCCATTTGTAAATTAGCTAGAGTTACTAACCGCATTGGAGAGGGAAAAACATTATTCATCGCCTGTATTTTGTTTTTGGCTTTTTCAGAATATTCTCGTGCCCTGTCGATATTATTATCGATTAAGCTAGTTTTAGCATAATAAATATAAATCGTAATAAGAAATGATTCTGGTAATCTTTCATTTTCCAGCCAAGGAATTATCGCTTTATTAAGATCTTCAATTCGTTGTAAATTGTATAATGCATCAAATTTATGCTGCAATAAGCCAAACCAAAGGTAAGAATGAGTAGGTGTGTTTTTTAACTTTTTATCAACCACCGTTAAGCATTCTTTCGGTGAAAGCAAGCACACCTCACTTGCTTTGATTACCCCTTTATTAATTGCATTATATTCTGCTTTAGCTTTACTCTGAAAAACAAATAAAACAACCCACAATAATAAAAAATTGCAGAGCAAGTTGTCGTTATTCATTTTACTAAAAACGTTCAAATGCTAATCGCCTGTAATATTTAACGTGCTGATATAAAAATTAGGGTCAACGCTAATAGCTGCATTAGTTGCAGATAGTTTAAGATTAACCCACTGTGTTGTTGGTGTTATCCACTTAGCTTTGCCATTGATATAAATACGCACTGGCATATTAAAACCCTCGATAGCATTTCCCCAACGAACACGCATTTTTTGATCTATAACAACGTATTCAAGCATAGGAATACGGAAATCTCTTAAATATTGATCAAAGATTTTACTTAAGTCTTTTCCTGAAAGCTTACTTATATATGTTTCTACTTGCTCTGTTGTTACTGTTTTGTGATAAAAGGCTTTATTTAGACCACGCAATATTTCTCGCCACTTAACATCGTCATCAATAACCTGGCGAATAGTATGCAGCATATTACTTCCTTTATAATACATATCTTTAGAGCCACCTTTGTGCACGTTGTACTGCCCGATAATTGGCTTATCGTTTGCTATACTCGCTCGTAGGCCTCTAATATATTTATAAGCCGACTCTTTATCAAAGTGATACTCAAGAAATAAACTTTCCGCGTAATTCGTAAAGGCTTCATGTATCCACATATCAGCAATATCTATACTGGTAATATTATTTGCGAACCATTCATGTGCAGTTTCATGCACAATAATAAAGTCAAATAACAACCCTGGGCCCATGCCACTCAAGTCGCGCCCTAAGTAGCCATTTTTATAACCGTTACCGTAGGTTACAGAGCTTTGATGCTCCATACCTAAATATGGGGCTTCAACTAATTTATAGCTGTCTTGATAAAAAGGATAAGGCCCTAACCAATACTCTAATGCTTCAATAGTGCGCTTACCTTCTTTAAATTGCACTTTGGCTTTAGCTAAATTTTCTTTGAGCACCCAATAATCCAAATCAAGTTCGCCATTTTCACCCTGATACTTTTCACCAAAGTGAACATAGTCACCAATATTAATATTAATGCCGTAATTGTTGATGGGATTTTTAACTTGCCAATGGTAGGTTTTAGTTTTGGCTTTTTTATCGTGTTCTATATCAATTAAGCGGCCATTCGATACGTCAACCAAATGTTCCGGCACTTCCACGCTAATTATTGCACCTAAATCAGGCTCATCATAGGCGTGGTCTTTATTCGGCCACCAAATACTGGCACCAATACCTTGGTTTGAAGACGCGATAAAGTCTATTCCATTGCTGTCTTTAGTCCACGTTATTCCACCATCCCAAGGTGCTCGCTTTGCCACAAGTGGTTTACCTGAGAAAAATAATGTGACTTGATGTTCAGAGCCTACTGCTTGTATTTCGTTCAGGGTTATAAAAAAACTATAGCCATCCTTTTCTACCTCTAACGCTTGCCCATTTTGCAGGGCCTTGGTTAATTGCATAGGTGCTTGAAGCTCTATTTGTAGCCTTTTTTGTTCAGATAGCACACGATAACTAACAGTATTAGTGCCAGAAATAGTTTTCTCAGACGGGTCAACCTTCACTTTCAAATGGTAATGACTTAAGTCCCACCAAGCTCGTTCTGGTGTAATTGAGCCACGTAAAACATCTTGACGAGTTATAGTGCTAGCACTACTTCCAAAAATACTGTCGGCGTATACCGCAAAAGATAGAGCAAAATTTAATAAAACAACTATTAGAGAAAGTAATCTCATGTCTAAACAAACCTAGTAATTAATTAACCGTTATTAATATCATAAAACCATTGTTTGAAATAGTAGATTGGCGCTAATTCGGTTGTTTTCTAAGATGAATCACTAAAGTTAATAGCTAGCAGCTTCACTAGGGCGTGTTGAGCACTTTCTTATACGGATTATACCAAAGCTTTATAAATGCTGCCGATAAACGAGCATTTTAAGCCATGTAGGTAATAGAGATATTTGAGTAAATGTTTAACGTAAACTAAAAAAAACGGCCCAAGTAGGGCCGCTTTATGGTCTATTGAGCTTATTATTTCATTGCTGAAATGTATTGTGATAACGCAGAGATATCGTCGTCAGTTAAACGAACAGCAATATTACGCATCATACCATTTGAGTCATTAGCACGCGTACTTTCACGGAACTTTTCAAGTTGAGACTTAACATAAGTTGCGTTTTGACCTGCAATAGCTGGAAAGCCGGCTTTATCCATACCTTGACCATCAAGACTATGACAAGCGATACATGCAGTTACGCCACGCTTTTCATCACCACTAAAGTAAAGCTTATGGCCATATTCACTTGACTCACTCGCAGCTGGTTTTAATGTTTGTGATGCAAAGTAAGCTGATAGGTCTTTAATATCTTCTTCAGAAAGTGGCGCTGCCATTGCAGCCATCACTGGATCAGGGCGGCCATCAGCATTATTACTTGCAATAGCAGTTTTAAAATCATGTAATTGTTTAATTAAGTACGTTTCACTTTGGCCCGCTAATGAAGGGTACATAGGCACTGCTGCATTACCGTCAGCACCATGACAAGCAGCACAAGTTGCTGCTTTTGCTTTACCCGCTTCAACATTACCAGCAAACGACTTAACTACAGTAACCGCAGCGAAAGTGTTTTTTACTTCGCCAACAGCTGATGTATCTTTAAAATACGCACCTAAGTTTGCAATATCTGCTTCAGATAAATTAGCTGAAACTTGATTCATCGAAGCATTAGCACGGGTCGCATTTTTAAAATCTTTTAGTTGTTTTTCAATATACTCTGGGTGTTGTTTAGCTAAGTTAGGGTTAATATGAACTAAACTTTCACCATCTTTACCATGACAATCAACACATGCTGTAATACCACGTGCTTTATCACCGTTTTGATAAAGGGCCTTACCCGCTAATGCATCTGCAACAATCGTTGGTGCAGCTGCAGGAGCTGCAACTGTAGCACTTGTATCGCCACCTGTTGAAGCAGCGCTTTCACCTTTATTGATATCTTGAAAATAAGCCCCTAAATCGGCCATGTCTTGATCAGACAGCCCCATTGCCATTGGCGCCATTACAGGGTCTTTACGCTCACCTGATTTAAACGCTTTAAGTTGCTTCGCAATATAATCTGCATGTTGCCCAGCAAGGTTAGGATACATATCAACGGCACTAATACCATTAGCCCCATGACAAGCTGCACAAACTGCTGCTTTTGCTTTACCTGCTTGTGCATCGCCCTCAAACGCATTGGCTTGAGTTAGCATACCTAATCCGATGACGAACGAAAATATGACTTTTTTCATGGAGTGCTCTCTGTTTTAAAGGTTACTTGTTTTATTAATTTGAAAAACAAACGTGATAAATAGTTAATTAACTAAGCATTTTACACGATATAGCACAATATTTAATAGGGTTAGATGAAAAAATCACTAAAAAATGTAAGGGGATTACAATTCATTTACGTAAAAAAGAGATATAATGACGAATATTCATTTGTTTTCGGAAAATAACCTTGTCTACTTCAGTTGTTCATTTAAGTAAAGCTACATTCACAATCAGCGCGCCTGACATTCGACGCCTACCTGAAGATACAGGCATTGAAGTGGCCTTTGCTGGCCGTTCAAACGCCGGTAAATCAAGCGCATTAAATACGTTAACTAATCAAAAAAGTCTAGCGCGTATTAGTAAAACGCCAGGTCGAACTCAACTAATTAACGTTTTTGAAGTTGGCGAAAACCAACGATTAATTGACTTACCTGGCTATGGCTTTGCCAAAGTACCGCTAGAAATGAAAAAAAAGTGGCAAAAAGCGTTAGGTGAATACCTAGAAAAACGTACCAGTTTAAGAGGTTTAGTTGTTTTAATGGATATACGCCACCCATTAAAAGACTTAGATCGTAACTTAATTGAATGGGCTGCAGAAAGTAATCTGCCCGTTTTGGCACTACTCACTAAATCAGACAAACTTTCACAAGGCGCTGCCAGTAGTGAAGTATTAAAAGTTAAGAAAGCACTAAGTAACTTAAATGCCGACATTCGTGTACAAGCATTTTCATCATTAAAACGCACAGGCTTTGACAGCGCAAATCAAATAATTTGTGACTGGTTAGCGCAGGCAAACGAAAGTGAAGATGTAACAAGTGAAGCATTACCTAACGAATAAGCAAAAAAAAACCGATGATTAAGAAATCATCGGCTATATAGCTTTGGGGAAGCTAGAATATAAAATTATTACAACAGGCGTCCGCTAAGGGAACAAGTGAATTATAGAGTAAGTACTCCACAAAAGTAAAGTACTTACTCTAAAATAATTGATGTTTTTTGAAAATAATGACAATTTTGCTTTTGTGGAGGTGTCATAAATAATGAGAATGGTGTCAACAAATGAGAATTTGTGACTACGCATAATGTTTGAGATTAACAATCACTGAATTCCATTACTTAGTTAATCCGTCTGTCATGGCTGAAATAAGAGAAGGCTAAAATCTAAAATAACATTTTTCCAAAAGCAAAGCCTGCTAGTACTTTCTGATTCTTAATCCAGCCTTTGTTCCAATACGTTTGATTGCCTTTCATCATATCAATCAATCCTTCAAATATCTTATCTTTGGCATCCTTAGATGCAGTTGAGCCTATCGGAGAGGTATTTCCTAGTTTATGCATTGCTGCAAACTCCAAGATATGTTGATGCATATCAAATTTTCGAGTCTCTGGAAATTTTTGCTCCTTGGCACAAAAAGAAAGAAAATCACACATAGAGGTGTTAGCTTCATTGCAAATATGAACTATACCTTCTAAGTCTTCGATAGCACAGAAATGAATGTTCTCAGGTGGAAGCATATTGTTGATAGTTTTTTTTAGCTTTTGGCTGTGCTCTGGGAGCAAATATTCTAGCAAATCACAACAATCACCAATATAGTAATTTTGGTGAGTAACAATCAGTGCATGCCGATTTTCATATTCTTTAATACTATCGTTTTTTACTGAGTCCAAAAGTTGAATACATTGTGATACTTGTTCTACGCCTTTTAGGTGAATATCCCTGATTTGATCTCTTAAGATACGAGGGTTATCCGTAATCAATACTCGGCTTTTAGGTTCCGCACCTTTAGCATCAATTAATAGTGTTTTGTCTTTTTCAATAACAATAAAGTCAACTACTTTACCTTCTAACTTATTTTCCTTGTAAATAGATTTGATGTTAGTTTCTATGAAAAATCTATGCTTAAACTCAATCAATAGCTCTTCCAAATACCGTTCAAATGATGAGGTGAATTTATCTTTAAATCTACTTGGATCTGCTTGTTTAAGAATCCTCAATATAAACTCTGAAATACCAATACTAAGCACCGTAGAATGAGGAGTTGTAATTCCATCAGGTATAATTAATACAGGCTTTTGAATCAAAAATGGTTCTTCAAAATACTCATCCCGCCTTATTGTTCTATTTAGTAGGCGCTTTTGTTTAATTAATGACTCTATTTCGTAAACATTCCCTCCAACGAGATTCAGTAATTTTTTTAATTCCCTAAAGCTAAAATAAGGGCACATATATTCCACAAGTTCTTGATACTTAATTACGGGCGAGTGATTCCATGTAAAAACCAATTGGAGCAATGCTGAAAACAATAAGAAACGCTCAAATTCAATACCTGTGATTCTGTTGAAGTCCTCTTTGGGCAATGAGCTGGCTGATGGCTGCATTAGCATTGAATAAAATCGAAATAAGAAATAAAGGTGTTGTATCGGGTGTGTTTGAAACCTTAATTGAGGAATGATCATTTTTCGGAGAACCATTCTAAAGTTTTTATTATTAGTGATATCTGACGCATCAGATTGGATATTCCAAATATCTTCAAGAATTTGTTGAGCTTGTTTATCTGAGGCTATTTTGGGATTACTACGAGGAGTTAACTCTAAAGCCCACTCCAAAGCTAAAAAGGCAATCCAAGGTCTACGCTCGGCAGAGTGTTCATTATCAGGTTTGTAGTGTAAATATCGAATAAAGTAGCTAACTAATGATTCATGAGTAAAGGACTTTATTTTTTCTCTGATTTTAATTACCTTATCTTCAAAAGACATAATCAATCAGCTCCTCTTCGATATCCAAAACAATTACTACATAGTTTGCAATTTCAATATGTAATCGTATTTACCATCTTTATGCCAATCCGTTTTTGAAATAGAAAGGAGTTGATTCCCGATGTTTTTTTCAATACTTTTTCCAGAAGCCAGCGCTAAATAAGCATCATCAGGAATTACACATCCCATAGCTAGTTCAAATAATGTTGAAGCAAGTTCTAAAAAGGTTTCATGCGATTTGTCGAGATCATCTATTTCATTAACATTAAGTTTTAAAGTAAGTTGCTTCGCTGATACCCTACCACCTTCAATATAATACGCAATGTTGTTCGGTAATATACCAGTTCCAATCTCAAGATACCTTGAGGATGCGTGCCAAGTATCATCATAAATATTCTTATATAACCCTGTCTCTAGATTTAAATCTATTAGGTAATCTTTTGCAATGTATGGCGACCAACCCTGTTCTAAAGGTATAAAAGGAGGGTTTTTCTCGTCTTTTATCTGCTGAAACAGGTTATCAAATGAGGAATTAATATCTGCTTTAGATTTAATGTCTAAACAAGCGACATTGTTTGCCCATCTTACTAATTTGGCAAATCTAAGATGGCATTTTCTAATAGAAGTTAACTTTGCATACTTGAGTAGTTGAGGGTCTTTTATAAATAATCCTAACCTTACAAAAATGCTTTGGTAGTTGTTAAATACTGCTAGTAAATATAAAAATGGAAGCAATAAAAGTGATAGTGCTGTAGGAATAATTAGATCGTAAATAGTTTTAAGTTGTCCAAGTTCACCAAAAGCGGTAATGAGCTTATAAACTGTAAAAATAACTATAAATAATCCAATAGCTTCAGTTAACTTAGTCAAAAGTTGTTCAACTATTTTATGCTCTTCTTTTTGTTGGCTAACAGCAATCATTCCACCAATTACTACCATTAATGGAATAAAAATTAACTCTACCCAAAGGCTAAATGTATAAACACTTAAGACAAATTGAATTACTACAATAATTTTAAGGTTGTCTTTGATTGCTTTACTAAAATAATACGGCTCATCAGAAGCCTTAGTAATCTGAAAAAAAGAATAAGAAGCAGCAGAGAAAAACCAAAAAATTACGTTTTTTATTTGATGACTTTCCCAGAGACCAAATGAATCAATGGCAGCGATCATAGCCAAAGTATATACAGCCATCAAAATAAAAGAGACAATAATAAATCTACTAAAAAATATTTCGACGATCTGCCTAAATAACGCTCTTACGTTTTTTATCGTAAAAGCCCAGATCAAAAAAACTATAGCCCAAATACCAGTAGCTATTTCCCTATTGTTCAAAATGTCCATTGCAATTGATTTTCCTTTACCGATAAATCTTTGTTCTTTTACTCGAAAAGTGCTGGTACTTGTCCAAATTTTTTCATTAGTGAGTAAATACGAGCATCCAACTTTAAATACTTTGAATATACTTTAGGGTTTCCGTAGCTCCCTGTTAATTTGTTTTGAGTGATGTCTCTAATTTGACAAAGCTTTTCTAGAGCTGCTCTTGCAACATCACTATCAAATAAATTGTGTACCTCAACATTTAATATATCTTCCACTCGATTTAAACAGTCTACCCCCCAAAAACCGTCTCCATAATCTGTGAAACCAATGCTAAGCAAACCGCCCTTATTAGATAGATGATCGATCACGGTTTTATCAAAAATGACTCTGGGCCAATCAGCAAATTGACTTTCTAGCTCGTATGCTCGAATCATTGCTGGGCCGAATACAGCATCTCTTGCATGGTACAATTCCCCGTATGACATTCCACCACGTAGTGCAATACTTTGGTTCAAATAGGTATCTTGCAACATTCTAACGGTTGCGGTAACTAAAATGTTTGCTGCACTTTCAACGTAAGACTCTTTTGTTGCTATGGACAAAACAATACAGTCGCTAAAAGTTGTAGCTATTGGTTCGCTACCAATCTTACTCATGAATTCTTTATTCGACTTAAGCGTGTGCTTTATATCACTCACTACTTCATGAACGGTGCTACATTCCATAGTTTTTACAAGTGAGGAAAAACCTAGTATATCTAGAAAAAGGCATAACCTTTTTTCGTAATTATCATACATAAATTAATCAATACTCCTACCAATTATTCGACTTAAAATATTAACTACAGATCTTTCTCCAGAACGTGCATATGCGCTTATGAAGTAATTACGAAAAGTAAAAAACAACCCAACAATTCCGCTTACTATTCCAAGATATTCTAGCCAGTGAACTCTTCTTATAAGTACCATTTTTAACCCTTCAGTTATAGGTCGAGAAAGTTGTTCATCAATAGAAGACATCACCCAAGCTGGCGCGATGAAGTAAAAAAAAGTGAATGTTGCTAGCCCTAACGTCAATGCTCCCCACCACGGAAGCCTAGAGCTTGCATAAATTGAATCATTAATGATTTGAGATGAGTGAGACTTTCTTCTGTAGCGTCTTGCCATAATTAAATTCCGTTTGCTTTTTAATCCAATATTTTGTTTTTCAACTAAAATTAATATAACTAATCAGTGAAAGTTACTCCAGATGAAAAAGTCATATGGTTATCGATTACATTTTGATTGTGTCTATTTTCGATGGGACGAGAATCAATATGCCTACAGAAAAATAACCTTAGATGATTTGATACAAGCGGGTAAGCAACCCTCAACAATTGAGTGCCGTGAGGCTGTATGTAGTGGCTAATCAACCTGACCACAGTATTGTATTTTTTAATTAATAGTGCTCTACATTAAGCGGCCTAATAAACTGTATGGGATATCTCTATAATCTACTTTGATGTTACGAACTCATCAATAAGCTTTTCAAAATCAAGTTTTTCATTATTTTCGCATGCTTTGGTTACTCTATCGACAAGAGCTTTATTGATAGGGAGGTTGTCAATGCGGTTGTTAGCAATTGCTTCTCGAACATTTTTTATCGCTTGATTTGATTCAATAGTAGATTTGCTCATCATGCACCTTTGCGACCAATAACAGTTAGTTGAATTATAACCCATTTATAATTTGTCAAAACCATCTTCCGCTAGCTTTGATAACAAAGTTTCTTAAAATTAAATTTTAGGCTCTTCATTAAAGTATTTTCGCCAATAACTCTGCCAGTTGTCATTTAGAGAAAACGACTTAAATTTAGGATGTAAATCTTCTCTGATAAGAAGCCAAGGTAATAGTTTAAACTTTGTGGATCTCAATGAACGAGATACATTAGTTGACTCTTTTTTATTACCTTCATCAACTAGGTGATCATTTATAGTTTGTGTGATATCAACACCAAAGCTACTCTCAAAACCTATCAACTTTCTGACTACTAATGCACAAAGTACGAGAGGAACAAACTCGGACTTATCAACTTTTAGATTATCTAGCTTTTCAGGTAATATTTCTTTAATCAATTCAACTTCAATTGATGTATCTCTATTATTTATTGTTGGTGCTGCTGATATCGTATCTGAAAACTCTGGTAATTCGAATGTATATTGATTTGGATTGTTTATTTTTGGCGTTAGCGTTTTTTGTCGAGATTTTATTGAATAAATAAAGCTTTGTAGTTTATCTTCTGTAAGTCGGATTTCAGATAAAGCATTAGCCCCAACCGAAGTAATATTTTCTAATTTATATTGTTCTGATAAATACCAACCTAACTCTTTAGGTAATTTCGAAGTAGAAAGCAGATCAATACCATCTTTAAGAATTTCATTTTGTGTACTATCCCCCATATATGTCAAGACTTCGGCATATTCCTGCTTTATTTTCTTATAAGATTCGATATCATGAAATGGTAGATCAGGAGCTAATAGAGATAAATAAATTTGTTCACTTAAAATTTCCTGCAAAATTATTGATCCTAATGGCGAAATTTTAAATGTTTCTCCATCAGTGATATTGAAACTTACAACATCATCACCATCAGTAGGAATCTCAACACACTCGACAAGCCTTTGTCTAACACACTCTTCCACTACAGCAATAGACCAACTCCCTCTGTAGCCATACATCTGTGTGAAACATACAATTCTATTTAGTGGAATACCATGAGTTCTTTCATTTGGCTTCAGCGAATAATTAAGAAATAATAAAATCCTTAATTTCAAATAATAAGCTTGATTTACATTTTGATAAGGTATGAAGAGGTTTGGTAAAATGCTAGCCTGACCATCTTCTTGACTAACCATCAACGCCGCGATCACTTCTTCATATTTCCAGCCACTTACAGATGAACCTAATTGCTTATGAATTTGCCTAAGTAAGTCATGAAAAAGCCTTATGTTATGCCAAGATATACACGAAAGAGTTTCTAATACTCGTTGGCCAGATAAACCTTGTTGTAAACTAAGTCTAACTACTGAGGCATATTTAACACAGAAACTTTTAAATTCATTATAGTTGTAATTTCTTCGCCATTCTTTAGTTCTAAAATCGTCATCAAAATGATTTTCTATATATTTAATACGTTTAGCTATTAATTTGCTAAAATCAGGTGCCTTTAAATGAATAACTCTGTCACCACTACGAACATCTAGCCAACCTTTATCCTTATTCTTAAAGTATGTAAATTCACGCATTGTTATTATGACTGTAGCTCCAGACTCTTTGGATAACTTATGCGCAATTACATATGTTTCTTCTTGAAAATCTTCTGAAGCCCGATCAACATTATCAATGATTAGAATTACACTACTATTTTGGCTTGTTTGGTTTTTTAACGAACGTATAACAAAATTTTCATTATCACTTTTTAGACGCTGTAACTCTTCAGCTTCTTTTTCAATATACTTTTCTGGTTCGCGTTCAAAAACACTTTTATAAGCACCATTTTTTAGAGCGTTAAGCTCAGCCCGATAGGTACTTTTAAGTGAATCAAGGTGATGTATTTCTGGAAATTCATTGATAAAGCTTTCGTTGATTCGTTTAAAGATTACATCTTTTGCTTGCCTTACATTTCGAGATACATCGTTAATAAGATCAACGAGGATAGGGACGGTTGTCGTTTTATGAAACTGTTTAGTTTCGTTTAGGACTTTTTTTACTAAAGTCGTTTTACCACACCCAACAGATCCTGTTATTAATACAACTTTACCAGAACCTTTTTCTTCAATTATTGAAGCAGCGCCTTCTCCCGGCTCCATATCCTCCGTACCTAAAGGAAGAAAGTTTGGTGGCGTATCTCTTAAAATCCGCTTTAAGTCACCGCGATATTGGTCAAGCTTTGAGTCGCTAACAAAGCAATACTCAAGCATTTTCTTTTGATTGCTATTTGTGATTTCATCAAAAAAGGTACGGTAAAACTCATCCAAGTACCTTTCTTTTTCATACGTACGCCATTTTAAGTTACCAAAATCAGATTTAAGGATTTTACAAACAGGTGATGGGACATAATTTATTTCACTTAAATAACTTTCTAAATTACCTGAAACAACATGCTCTTTGGAAAGAAGTTCATAAAAAAGGTCAAAGTAAAAATTATCAGTAAAAATATTGCCAAAATAGACACCTTTCATGCTGTCTATAGTTTTCCCCGGTTTGGGTATTAGCTGTAGTACCATCCATTCTGCACCATTTGTTATAACCGCATGTACCACTGAGCTATCATAACAATATGAAGATGCCTGCTTAATTGTCTCAGTAAGCAAAGATTTAAATGCTTGTTTAAAATATGAAACGGTATATTCGTGGTGGGTTGGCTTTCTACTGGTAGGAGTGCAAAATGTTAAACCTAATTTCTTAGCTTCAACAACTAACTTTGGGGCGTTATTATATTTAAGTAAATAATCTATATAGCCATTAGTCGATGTATGTGTTTCAGGGTTAAATTCGTCAGAATTCCAACCTAACACTTTCAAAACTTCATCTATAACTAAAAGTCTTGTTTTTGCTTCATTTGCGAAATGAATGCTACATTCTTTATCCTTAAATTTATTAGCTACATCTTGTAGTTTTTGTAATGCAACTTCTTTTTGAGACAAATTGACCAAAGTAACTCCTTTACCAAAGGCTTTATTCCTAGATAACAGTAATATATAACAAGTTTAAACATATAACTATCTATCAAAAAATCTTTGCTTTATCACCATAAAACCCCCACGACGGCGCGGCTTAATAGTCATTAACAACATTAATGAAGTAAATATGAGTATTTCAAAACATTTGACTCTATTACTTTTTTAATTAGTTAGCACTACTAATAATAGCCACTCCCCAGTAGTAGTGTTACACATTTTACAAATAGGTAACTAGGAGACACTCCATGACCGAAATTTACTTTATAGGCTTACTAGTAGATAAATAAGGCCCTGTAAGTAAAATTATAAAACATCCCCCTACTATTATAAGGAATAACCACTTTTTTATTGCTGAGAATAAAGTACCGTAGTTTAATAATCTTATCCCAATAGACAACAGGATATACTATGAACGAATACAACTTGATCATATATATGATTATTGCATTAGCTGGTTCCTTTACAGCTTATTTTAAATACAAAAAATCAAAGGAGGATAATAAAAAGAAATGAAAAAGCTTAGGTATCTCGCCAAAGATTAAACCTAGGCCTTAACATTAAACAGCAGAAGTATAATATAACAATAATAAAAAGCATCCAAATCAGGTGCTTTTTTATTGTGAAAGTTGTCATAAACTATAAATTTTCAGCTTCTTGAATAAAATTAGTCACGCTACATTTATTCACCGTTTCGATAATATGCATCCACTTACTCCCATCCCTTTGGCTTCAAAAGCAGCCAAAAATAAAGCCACCTAAGCCAGAAAAGCAAAGCCCCGCGAGTACGAAGCTTTGGATTCAAACTAAAATTAGTTTCGAAATAAAGTAACACTGCTAATGTAGCATTACTATATGTTGAATTTTACTAGTTGCTATTAATGTAGCGTTACTGTTATTGCTAAATGCAAAGCCAAAGTGTTGTATGCAAACAATTTTTTTAGAATTAAACATTTTAAGTATTCCTTTTGATTAAAATTAAGAGCTATTAAGTAGCTCACTTCTATTTATCAAAAAGTATCGCCAACAAAGAAAAACAACAAAACACCATATAAAACAAACTATTAATGCGGATTTTATTTAAGAAACATGAAGTATCCCTTTGGCTTCAAAGCACCCAAAAAAAACGTTAGCCAATAAACTTTTAGATTAAAAACTATAATGAAAGATAATGGCTGACTGCTTTAACTACTCAAAATTTTAGTCGGCAATATCTTCTTGTTCTAGATCGTAATAGATTACGCGAGTCAAATTTCCTGATGAAACGACTTCATCATCAGAAAGTGCCTGATTACTGTGTTTTTTCATTGAGATTGATGATTTATTCGCATCTACTTCACAAATTAAAATATCATTTATTTTGACATCAAGCTGATCACAGATGTCATCTGGCAAAGGTATTTCATGATTTTTGCCGACTTTAAATTGATAACCCATTTTATCTCTCCTATTCACCATTATTATAATCATAGCTCAAAACAAACTGATTAAAATAGGTTAGGTTGAATCACGCCAAAACAATCTTCAGATAACCCCATTGAAAAACAGCAAGCCCCGCGAGTGCGAGGCTTTGGATTCTAAACTTAGAAAAGAAAAATGAGAATAACTCTCAAGCGCCTCCGATCCCTCTTATTTCTATGATGTTGGAACATTTCTTTTCTGATGGTTTAGAGCAACTCATATGACTTGTTTGTTAGAATTAAGGATAACCTAACAAGCATAAAAAATTGCTTTGAGATTAAGTTTGAAGGTCTTAGATGGAACCGTCTAAGCCACCAAGCAAACAAATTTTCTTATGAATCTATTAGCTCAAATAATCAAAGATAAAGATAACTGTATCAATAATATTTTCCCAGCTAATCATGAATGATTTTGCAAAGCTTATATTAAAAACAGTCAGCCCTATTTTCACGTCTAATCCGAATAAATTCAGCTTAATACTTAGTTGAAAATGTTTTTTCATTTTGATGCACCCTAAATAATGAATTTAGGTCAACGTATCAAGGTGAAAATATCCTTCAGAAAAACATACATGTGAATAACTAGATTATAAATATACAAACTCCAGCCTATTATTTTCTGAAGTGATTTATATTTTAAGTTACGTTCTTAGGTTTTATTGAACTTTGAGCAGAAAATAGCATTGATGTTGGCACTACATGCTGGTTTAACTAGGCAACATCTCCGGTCTGAAAATCTAGTGGCGCTGCACCAAAATGCCCACTCCGCTGTTGGCACTTGGCCAGTTATACCAGAATACGCTGCCCAGCCTGCTGGTAAATATGCCTATATAATTGAATTACAAAATAATTAAACTTGTAGTAATTTCATTTCAAATTTATTCTCATCTGGAAATGCTTTATAAACATTAACGTCATTGTCGCGGATGTAGGGTATTAATTCTTTATTGGTTATATCAGACTTATAGCCAATAGCTACTTCTTTAAGTTCTATCTCATGATTAAAATTTAAGTAAAAATTTCCATCGGCATCTGACTCTTTTTTAGGGACTAAAGCCCTGTATTCCTCTTCATATTGCCAGTGCTTATATTTAGTAATAAACGCTTTCATTATATCTTTTTCTTTTGGCCTTAAAGGAAACTTAATGCGATTACTAAAGTACCTGACTTTCTTTAAAGCTGATGTAATGACATCAAACCCTAAACATATACCTTTGTGGGATTCTGCATAATGTGACCATTGTACTGGATTAGTATTATTAGCTGAGAAACTAATTGTTCCGAATTTTGGAGCAAGCTGATTAATAGTATTGTTCCACGCACCTAGATCAACTTCATTACGATGTTTAAAAACATGAAAGTCAAAAGGGTCATTCAAATTTCTTATATCTGACAGCTTTAACCTTTTCCCTTGTAGAATTAACTTAGCAATTTCACAAGTCGTAAAATGGTAAACTCTCATTGTTTTTTTATTATCGTTATGTTGCATATCTTAATTCTGTGTTCATAAATAATTCTGTAAACTTCAGCTTAGTAAAAGTGTTTCTTCAAATGCTTCTATTAACTTATCTCTATAAGGTTTAATATCAGCTATACCATTGATTTTGCGACCTCTAGTTATTTGTATTGCATTAATAGCAGAATAATTCAATCAGCAAATTAATTTTAAAATTTGAGCTAATATAATTATTATTACTGATAACTAAAGGCTAAATTGAATGTTGAAGTCACATGGCCAACAACTCTGCTTTAATTTTCACAAAAGCACTCATGAGCTAATACCTGAAGATATCACGCTGGATGAACTGTTGAATGTTTTGAATAATCATAGCGATTCAGACCTAGCTCGAAGATATTACTTTGAGCAAATCAGTATGAAACGTAAGAAAAGGTAATTCAATAACAACCTTTAATTCTCAGCATCTAAAAGCTTTTCAATCTTACTGTGCTTTTCATTTAGTTTTTCTAATAAATTTTTTCTAGTAATTGATAATTCGTGAAGGTTGTACTGCTGAGTCTCTTCATTGGTTAAATAGTTAAGGCTATTGATCGAATAATTGTTTTCAGCAATATCGTGATTCGAAACGGTAAAGCTGATAGGGCTATATAATGGCCTGCTCTTAAATTCCTGTGCAAGTTTATCTATATTGTCAATGGTTGAACGATTACCACCTTCTTTTTGAAATTCCGAGGCATTAATAAACAATACGTCATTAGTGTATTTGCCTTTATTAATGACAAGCAATACCAATGGTATTGGGCAAAACGTCATTAGCTTTGAGGGTAATGTGATAACGGCATCTACCCAATTATTTTCAATTAAAAGCTTTCTCTCTTCTTTTTCTTTTCTTCTAAATAATGGACCTTTTCCCATCACCATATACCCCTTACCATAGGGGTTTAAGCATTCAATCATATGTTTAATGTATAAATGTTCTTTATAAGTGACATGCTTTCTTTCTGACTGTTCAATAGTGGTGTCTGTAATTTTATCCACTTGCATTTTAGGTTGTAATAAACAAATGGATGTATCGTAATAATTCTTTTTAACGGTAGAATTATTTGATAAACAGTAAGTATATGAACAATGAATATTTTTAGCTTGAGCAAGTGCAAACTTTCGCAATAAATGATGTGTTGATTGCCCCATAGATTCAATTCGAATTTCTTTGTCTGGATATTCTAGAGCAGCATATAGGCTTTGCTCTGCGGTGATTTCAAAAGGGGCGTAAATGCTGTTTGAGCTATCTAAATCAGCTATTTCAAAGATCAGGTCCATAAAATCAGATGGAATTTCTTCATACTGAAAACCTTCTTCAAATTGCATAGACACGTTGGTTGCCTGTAGGCGAGTTAATACTCTACTGTAAACTTCGATGGCATCAAAAGTTGTGAGAAAATCAACTGCATTAAGAGAGCTTATTGCTAATATTTCATCAATAGCTGATTTAATATCTCCTACTAAAGATAGTTTTATTTCACTCAACAGTTTAAAGAAAAGTGTGTTGTCATCAGGAGCAAGAATATCAGAGAAAGTAAAACGCAACCCATTATCTATTTCGTTTTGTTCTAATTTTGTTAATGTTGCGAACATGCCTTTTGGTAAGGCTTTTCTGGATAGTTGATAGGTTGTACTTAAAAATACTTCTACAGCTTGTCTAATACCGCTTTGTTGCTTTTCATCGATTATTGCGCTTGAAATATCATCTATCAAAGTTTCAAAAGAAAGGGGAGCAGCACTATTAATTTCTGCAAATTTAAATACGACAGAGTCTTGAGATTTATTAATCAATCGACAAAATAATACGAACAGAAAAAAATCTCTTTTTTCAATATCACCAATGAAAGCCTTTAATTTGGTAAATTTATAGTTTTGTACAATATCAATTATGATTTTTTCTAACATACTAATTTCCTGCCTTAATAATCTTCGTGGCAAACGCTTGAACTTGCTGCTCCCTATTTTCAATCAAGTCTAGAAGCAATTTTTTTTCTTCTTTGGACTCATCATTAAGTGCAATTATTTTTCGTTGGTCTTCAATAGAAAGATCAGGAAAAGGTAAGTTTGATAAAGTTTTCTTATTTAATGTGCTGCTGTACGAACCGCCAGCGTTTACATACAGCCATTTCTGGCTTTCTTTTGAATTTAGAATATATTCAATAAACTCCGGCATTATTTTTTGACTATTGGGGGATCTTAAAATCAAAAAATGATTCGTTGCGATTGCTTTATAAGGAACTTCTTTTAAAAGGAATGCTTTTTTTTCCACCCCTTTTAGTGCAATTAAAACATCATCTTTTTTAAGAAAGTCTGTTGGTTTGCTATTTACTACGTTTACTCTCGCAATTTTTGATAAATCTAGATACGAACCACGTTCATTTTTAACAATATCTCTTAATTGAATAATAAAATGCTCTCTCTTTTTTGCCTTTTTTGCAACTTCAACTAACTTTTTCACACCCTCGCGAAAAAACTTGCCGTTTAGTGTAATTATCTGAATATTTTTGACAGTACTTTTCATAAGGAGTCTGGAGTGTTTTTTTACAACCTTATCGCAACGCGTGGTGCGTTTCAAGTTTTCAGGTGTTGACGTAGTGTTTTTACCCCCCTAAACTTTGCTTCATCTACATGGCTACTGACGCGGAGGATATTTAATTGTTAATCAAAAAACATTGTTTCGATAAAGCAAAACGAAGAATTTGTTTTAACTTAAAACACAATAAAATTAATAAGCGTCATAGTTCAAGGTTAATACAATCAATTACATTTAAGTTTTCACGTATTTTGATGTCTCCAAAGATATTGTCATTTATTGATAATACCGAACTACCGACAAGGCTTAGATTCTAGCCGAACAGCGTGCTTAGTTAACAGCTTCTTTAATTTTTAAAGAAAGAATTTAGATGAAAAACACTTTTTATCTACGGACTTTTGCACGCTTTTTTTAAGAAAATTTACATAACTGTACAGAAAAATTTAGCGAGAAATCCGCTTAGGGGATTCTTGTGCTCAAAATTCACAAATGAGGTAATAAAAATGGCACAACGAGTAATGCATAACTGGCGCTCGGACAGACAGATTCGCCTGAGTAAATCATACAAAGATGGCGGGGAGTACAAATGGGGAGAGTCCCATCTGGAGTCAATGGCTCAACGAAACTTTGAATACGACTTGGATGTCTTGAGCTATAAGACCCAGCCCAAAGAGTATCGCTATATAGATGATAAAGGCGTTACTCGTTTTTATACCCCTGATACTGAAGTTGACACAACTAAGGGGCCAAAAAACGTAGAAACGAAACCTGCAATTTTCACAAAAGGTAAGCGTGCAGTTGAGCGTTTTAATCATCTGCGCCTTTGTTTTTCAGAAGCAGGTAAAGCACCTCTTTCCTACATCACTGATGAGGATGTATATCAGGGAGAACAAGTAGCTAATTTACAGAAAATACATCACTACCATCGTTTAAGTATTGATCACATTTGTATGGATGGCGTGATATGCGCTGTCGGTACAAACCCAACTTTTGGTGAACTCAGTCAACACATGAAATCACTTGGTTACCCCAAAAAACAGACTCTGGCTCTACTAGGGCATCAAAAATTTATTTTTGATTATAAAGAGTCACTGACAGAAAAAACCCAACTTACATTAGGAGTACATTAATTATGAATACTGCAATCTCACTTACTAGCGACCAATCAATTAACCTTAGCAATGGTCAGTCAATTAAACTTGCTGGCCGCCACGGTATTGTTCAATTTGCCAACCAAGAAGTCACTTTGGTTAAATTTGCTAACGGTGAACATCGACACTACCCAACGTTAGAGTTAAAAGCCGCAGCCAATGAGAAAAAACTTCATTTGATGGCTGCACCCGTTCACTTACGTTGCGTGGTTAGCTTAACCAAAAAACAGCAAAAAGAGCATGATAGACGCTTAGCTTACTGTGAAGCATTTGACCAAGTTGAAAATCCTTGTACCGCGGGAGTTCCAGAGAGAGTCGTTGATTCTGTATTTAAAAAAATACAAAAACAGCACCCCAAAAAACCTGCATGGAAAACAGTGCATGCTTGGTTTTCACGTTATTTAATCGATGGCAAAGATATGCGCCTTCAGGTGGCGTTAAAAGAAGATCAAGGCTTTCGCGTTGTAGATGAAGTTCAAGAAGTGATGGATAAAGTTATCAAAAAACATTATCTGAAAACGAGTCGCCCAACGGTGGTGTTTGCTTACAAACAGCTTCAGATAGCGTTTGCAAAAGGTAAGCGAGAATTGGAAGGTTTTTCTATTCCGTCACTTTCAACCTTTAGACGCTACATCAAAGGCTTGTCTAAATATGAAGTGGACTTAGCTCGTTATGGTAAGAAGTATGCTGAAAATGAGAATCGTGCTGCACTTAAAGTCTATAAGACTTCATTCCCTCTTGAACGCATTGAGTGTGATGCTTGTGAAATAAATATTGGCTTACTTAATGAAGACGGTACATACGCTGGCAAAGTCACAATTTTTCTTGTTATGGATGTCTTTAGTCGTGCAATTTTAGGGTATGCAGTACAAGTAGGTCATACAAAAGAATCTGCCGCGGCTGTTATTCATTCACTAGCTCACTCTATGCGCCTTAAAGACGATCCAGAGAAAAATCCCATGTCAGGTATTGGTCTTTGCTATGTATTTGATAATGGTGCGGGTTATCGAGCTGAGATGACTGCAAAGTTTCTTAACGCTATAGGTTCAGATATCGTGAGATGTCGTTCTAGAAGAGCCGACGAAAAGCCCCATGTGGAGCGGGCTATAGGCACTATGCGCCAAGCTTTTTTCAAAAATTTAGATGGCTATCTTGGTAAGAAAAGTGAAGTGAAAGTTACAGAACAAACATTGAAGCAAGCTGCAAAACTCAGTGTTAGTGAATTTATGCTGATGTTCGAAGACTATATTCAAAATGTTTATCACCACACAGGTAATCGCGGCATCAATGGATTTACACCCTATGAAATGTGGAATAACCATATTGATGAAGAAGAAGTTATCACGCTAGCTGATTTCGATGACCGATTAATGCTTCGCGGTAATGCAAAAACATTAACTTGTTCAGTTTCTGGTGGTATAGCCCATAGAGGTCAACGCTTTCATAGTCATGAGCTAAAAGAAATTATCACTCGTAAATTAAAAAACTCTGGCAGCCGTTCATGCAAAATGGAGGTGTTAATTGATGACTTTGATGCTTCTGCAATTACGGTAATCAGTGATGGGATCATGATTGAAGTTCCTAATGTTGATGATGTAAAACGCGACCAAGGATTTAGTTTTTTGAAATCACAAACTAAACAAATTGATAGTGCTAATGCACCCGTCCCGATGTCAGCAAGACAAGCTCAGGCTCAAAACCGTGTTCGTCGTATCAACGGCACTCATGTTGAATCTGACACCTTAATTCAAGATTCAGAAATTATTGAAAATACCACTAAAGAACTAGAGGAAGACCATGCAGCAACTAGCACTATTACCGAAACAGAACGAAATGCAACAGATGGATTTGGAGTTGATGATGAATAAGGAGACTATCGATATGACTAAATTACAGGCGGCAAATGATTGTGAACTACTTGATGATTCCTTGGTGTTTTTAGAGCGAAAAATTAAAACGCCAGACATTACTATTATCAAGCAGAAGTTTGACCGCTGCCGGGCAACTCGTGGTACTAAATGTGTTCAATCAATGTCATTTATTGGTGAATCTGGGAGCGGTAAGTCGTGGTTATCAGAGCAATATGTTGAAGAATCCCCGCGATATATTGAAGATGGTCAGAAAATTGTTCCTGTGCTCTATGCAAGTTTGCCCGAAAAGGCTACGTCGAAAGTGATGGTATCTCGATTGTTAAGAAACCTAACTGAGCTAAAGACTATTTCAGGAACCGAGGAGAATATACAAGGTAGATTGGTATCGCGATTAATCGCAGCGAAAACTGAACTGATTATTATTGATGAAACTCAACACTTAACACGAGAGTCCTCAAGTATATCAATTCAACATGCGGCTGACGCAATTAAAACCATCATGACTGATACTAGAATTCCAGTAGTGTGTGTAGGTATGGAAAGCAGTAAGTCATTGTTGACAGGAAAAACTCGATTCAAACATGAAAGACAACTGTTTCGTCGAAATCGTCGCCTCCATGTTCTAGCGCCGTATGAAGTAGGTACTGAACACTGGAAATCTCTCGTTAAGCAGTATCAAGTAATTCTTGAGTGTGAGGTTAACCTAACATCAGAAGGTATGCTTAAGCGCCTTTTTGCAGCAACAGGAGGTTTGTTTGGTTTTTTAACGCCATTATTCATGGAAGCCATAGAAATTGCTGGTAGCACGAAGGCAATCACACAGGAGGTTCTAGCAAAAGCTTATGTCGAGTTTCAGCCAGAAGATACTGAACTATTGTTTAATCCTTTTTCTGCAACATTAGCCCAAGTTGAAGTTGGCCTCACAAAGCTACTACTAAAGGGCAAAGGAAAGTCCAAAAATAAAGGCAAGGAGAAAGCATAGTGGAACTAATGACTAGTCTTGCTCCAAAGCCTTTAGAGAGCATTCGAAGTTTTATCGTTAGATTATCTAGTGCCAATGATTATGACAGTGTAAAACGTCTTTTTACTGAGCATAAGGGTGATAAAAACATTTGTATCGAAAGCAGTGATGCTAGCCTTTTGGACTTTGTAAAAAAATTAGTTGATATAGAAGATGTGTCGGTGTTTTCACCGATACATATCGCTGAAACGAAATCACAATCAAACCGGATAGGCGTAAAACCAATGATGGATACACACCCTCATGTGTGTCCATCATGCCTAGCTGAGAAAAGTTTAACCAATACTCAATGGCAACTATATCCGATCACACACTGCCCGAAGCATAATTTGAAGTTAATGACTCATTGCTGTTGTGGTGAAAAATTCAAGTGGGATCAAGAACTATTAGAATATGGGTGCAGTAATTGTTTTGCATCTTGGGCTGAAATTGCTCATCAACAAGAACAACAAGTTGCTCCTGATCATGTACTTCATTTCTATCGCTTAAATGGACAAGCGCAAGCCGATTTTTTAGAAGATCTCTTAACTGCTTGTATGAGAGCTTTAAGACCATACGACTCTGTACATCACGGTATTAAGCAGCTACCAAAGTGTAACGTTGACTGGACCAAACTGTCTACCCAAGCATATGACATGTTAACTGACAGAAATGTTATTGAGGATTGGTGTCATTCAATGGCGCATGTGAGAAGTGATTATGAAGTTTTTGGTAGTAACGCAGTTTTCTATCCACTAATAACGTTGCAGCAAAAGCTGCACCTGAACTGGCTGGTAAACGCTATAAAGCCAAGCCTTTGCAATGTATCGCCTTTAACCAATTTTCTTCCTTCTCATCAATTTACTAGCTGCAATGCTCGAAATAACTCGGTAACAGATTTAAGCATGAAAGCTGCTGATATTAGCCTTATACATCAACTCGACCAGCATGGTTTTTCTCAAATGACAGGCTGTAGTTTAGAGCTAACGAGAAGGATATTTAAAATCCCGTCGATTTCATCATTAGCACCCGTAGGTCGTGGACGGTTTAGTTTCATTGATACTACTGACTTTATTAAGCAATCAGTAAAAATAAACTCTGAAAATATTGCAAACACAACACCACTAACTAGTCCAACTGACCTGATGAAAACGTTCACCATGACAACTGATGATTTCATCATGCAAATCTACTTATATGAATTACCGATTCACATTAATTCCGCTGCTGAAACACTAGTTGAGGCAATATCAATAAACGAAAAAGTAATTGCCAATCACCTAGAAACTACATATTTAAAAAATGAGCATTCAATTTCATTAACACGCGCTAAAAACATTTTATGCATTCCTCGTAACCAAGTACTAATGTTAGCTAAACAAGGCGTGCTTGTAGAGCTACCGAGCACCAAAAACAAACATATGATTGCTGGTGCTTCAATTGCCCAGTTTCTAGCGAATTACACCTGTATTGAACGTTGGTCAGCTCTAAACAATGCTAGCCGAGGAAAGGTACTAAGTAGTCTGCATCAAGCAGGGTTCAAAGCAGATATTCCACCATTCATCTTCAAAAAGACACAAGGTTTACAAGACTTTTTAATGGCAAAGGTTTATACAACATGGGACAAACAAGAGCAGCTTGAATTAGTACTTTAATAAATATCACAGCTTTACAAAACCTAACAGACCGCAATAAGCTCAAACCTGTCGTTCAAAATTTCTATATAAAATTGAAGTTTATACCTTTTTATGGGTATTAATCATAGAGTATTCAAAGTAGATTCAGATTATATTTCGTATGTGTAATACTGTAAAAAAGAGCAAATGAAATATTAATATTTTACAGTCTTAAACCTCTTAGTTACTTACTTCATCTAATTAACGACTTTAATCATTTACCAAGGAAAACGATGAAATATTTATTCTCCGTCTTGTTCACAACTTCATTATTTATTTTAATCAATTGTAATTCAGCCAACGCATTGGAAGAAATACCACTTTCTATGTATACATCACTTAACCAACAATTGGCGATAAATAATGAAAGGTATGGGGTCGTTGGCCAGTCGGTTTTAATTCTAAAGAATCATCAAATACTTTATCGAGGTCTGCATGGGGTCGCTAACATCGAACTAAATGTTGATATTACCGAAAAACACATTTTCCCTAGTTATTCTATTACCAAGTTATTAACGAGTGTGCTAATGATGCAACAAGTTGAGAAAGGGAGTGTTGATCTTAAAAACTCAATACGCACATATTTACCCTATCTCCCAAAACAATGGCAGTCTGTTACTGTAGAACACTTATTAAGCCACACATCTGGTATTCCCCGTTATTTTGATATAGCAATGAAAAATGGCATTTTTTTACCAACCAAAAAAGAAGTTTTCTTGTCTCTTATTGATGAACCTGAACATTTTGAGATAGGCACAAAAAACAGCTATAACAATACAAATTTTCTCCTACTCTCTGCAATTATAGAAGCTAAGACAGGTAATACTTATCAAGCATTAGTGGCGGAGGAAATCATTAACCCTTTAGGATTAAAAAATACAGGGCATACAAGTGCAAAAGATATCATCAATAACCATGTTACTAGCTATCGTGGGGTTAACGGCAAGATTAGAAAGAATATGAATATTGATTGGCCAGAATATACATTTTCACATTCTGCACTTTATTCAACTCCCGAAGACCTTGCAACATTTATGACCGCACTCGTCACTGGCAAATTTGTCAGTCAAAAAACTTTAAAGCAATTGTGGCAACCGATGAAGCTGGCTGACGGAAAGAAAGGACGTTATGCATTTGGATTTGAGTACGATTTTGAGGACGGATATTATCATTTTGGCCATGATGGTGGTAATCATGTAAAGCTACGCCATTATTTTAATCCCAAAGATAGCACAGATAATTATACACTTGTCTATGCGACTAATGGCAATGCCTATGATGTTTGGACTGATGTGTTGGCAGATAGTTTAATGGCAATTGTTGATCCTGACAAATTTGAAATGGCAGCCATAAAAGAACAATTTTTAAGTAACATTTTAGAAAAAAATGATAAGGGTCTAATAGAAGTTTACAAAGCAGTGTCGAATATTTTCGATGGTGATGAAGCACTGATAGAGCGTTTTTTACTGTATCGGGCATATGCGATTAGGTATGGTAGTGGGGCGGAATCTTCAATTCCCGCTTTTGAGTTTCTTACCACTAAATTCCCTAATTCACCCAACGCAAGAGAAAGCTTAGCTGATATTTGGTCTGAAATTGGCAATAAAAAGAAAGCAATTGAAAACTACCGATTAGTTTTAAAAATATCTCCCAAGTCTAGAAGAGCTAAAGAACAAATTGAGAAACTCGAAGGTACAGTACAAAAATAGAAAAACATATTGTTTTTCGATCTATTAGTTTTTTCTGTTGCTTTAGTTAACGTGTTATTTAATGGCGTTATGCCTGTAATTGTCGGAAGAGTTGTTGCTTTAATTTAAAATATCTATGACCGCTATGGTGGCGTAGATGCCAGTTCCTAAATGTAGAACTGGCATATTATTAAGAATCGATACTTTCTGAAATCTCAAGAGCATCATCTACCTCTATCCCTAAATACCTGACAGTGCTTTCAAGCTTTCGATGACCTAGCAACAATTGGCACGCTCGTAAATTTTTAGTTTTTTTGTATATCAATGATGGCTTCGTTCTTCTCATCGTATGAGTTCCATATTGGGTTTGATCTAAACCAATCATGGAAACCCAAGCATCAACAATCCTTCCATACTGACGTGTTGATAGGTGTTCTGATGAATGAATACGAGATTTGAATAAATAATCATTTGAGCTTAGTTGAAAATTTGTAATTAAACTTTGAACTGAATTACGAGTGTTTTCGGTAAGTTCAAATTGAACTGGTAATCCTGTCTTTTGTTGAACAATAATAGCCCTCGACTGAATAGTTTTTCCGTGAGCAATATCTCTTATTTTTAGAGTTACTAAATCGCATCCTCTTAACTTACTATCAATAGCAAGGTTAAAAAGAGCAAGATCTCTTATATTATTTACTAATTCAAGCCTGATTCGAATTGCCCAAATTTGTTGCAGCTTAAGCGGTAATTTCTGTCCAACAATTTTGTTTTTATTCCAAGGCTCTGATGGTTTATAAACGGTTAAAGTAAACATGATAGTTCTCCGTTATTAAAGGAGAACTAAGTATGGTCTATTGTGAACTTTAAGCTCTTTGCTGTCATTGACCTTCTATCACTTGATGTATTCTTTGAGATATTAGAAAACATGTATAGAACAATTTATAATATTAACTCCATAAGGAGCTAATAGGCTTAAATTTAAGTTAATAGTTTGCCTATTTAGCTTGGTAATATGATAACTCCTAAGCTATCTAGCAGTTGCTCTTGTTGCCAATCACAAATTTTAACCCCATCAAGCCTTACTCTTCGAATGTTGAGACCATTTAATTCTGTATGTGTTAAGTCGCAGCCTTGCATTTGGAATTGCTCCCAAGCATCTTCTGAAAACTCACTTCGGCTTAAGTCTGAATTTGTAAGTGAAGCACCTTGAAGATTTGCACCACTCCAGCGGTTTTCAAATAAGTCACATTTCTCAATGCGTACTCCAGCAAAGTTTGCATAAGATAAATTACAACCAGTGATGTATGCCGAGCAAAAGTATGCATTACGTGATATTTTATTTTCAAAACTCACTTTAGAAAAATTAGCACCTTTCAAGTCACATTCCCTGAATTCAATACCTAAGCAATTCGCTCCGATAAAACTAGACATAGATAATCTACACCCCTTAAAGCTGGCATCTCGTAAGTTGGCATAATCAAATCGACACCCATCATCGACACCTTGCTCGACAAAGTTGCACTCAATAAATTTGATATCCGTTAGATCAGACCTATTAAAGTTACAGTTATAGAAATTACACTGCTTAAAGTGCATATCTTTGAGGTCTTGGTTAGAAAAGTCGTGGTCGATAAAGGTTTTGTTCGTTGTTAGCATAATTGCCCTCCAAGTGATAATTCGAGAAGATTATCATCAATACACAAAAAAGCCACCAATAAAAACACCTTAATATCAATGACTTAAAACTTCGTTATTTGGGTGCTTAAAGGCACCAAAATGAGGTTTAAAGGGCATAAAAACATAAAAATACATGTTACGTTAAAGAATAAACTTTACCATCTTAAATGAAGGGTGAAGGTGGTTACTATTCTTCATTGAATCATTAACTATCTATGTAAAGTTAGCTTTTGAAAATCGACTGCAATCGGCACACTTTAAAGTCATAAAAAGACACTCACGTGAATGACCGCTGTGGTGGCTTTTGCGACTGTCAGATTTGATTTAATTCATCACCCATCTAGCAAGATTTAAATCGACGCTTGAATAAAAAGGCAAGTTAAATGAATATCTGGCTCAACTCCAACATCGGATAGTAATATTCTCGTTATTTATAGATATAAGAGCAATTTTCTCATGATGTTTGACACGAAAAGCCATAAATAAATTCACTTGCTTGTCTATAGGGTTTATCATCCCTGATCACTCATTCTTGAAATATTCGAAGATCCACACTTTTTTTAGCATTAATCTGCTGACACTTTCCTAAACTTATTGCCCAATATAAGTAACGACAACAAAGAGTCTCACCTCTAAATATTTATCTGATCAATTCACTTTACCAGCTTCACTATTTCGCTTAATTCCCCCCTTTTAAGGTCGTGAATATATATAGCTCTCGGTTCTTTAGTGGTTGTTGAATAGATAATAACTTTTGTTTGGGTGACTTGAATACCACGATCTCCAGACTTTACGTAAACACCACCAGGGTAACGACCCGAGGTAGCATACCAATCTGATTTATTCTCATTTAGCCATGTGTTTAACGACACATACACTTCATCTTTATCATTGATAACGATAGGCTGAGCTGGTTTATCACTAAAATACATACGAACTTCAGGCTCTAGCTGAATATCTACCGACTCTGTGCACCCCATCAATCCAATCAGTAACACTATTAATAAAACTACCCTACTTTGCATTATATGTTTTTCCATATTAAGTCTTCATATTTTCTAATATTGAGGTAAAAACGCTATAGAATCTAGATTGTTGATGCATTATTTTATAACTATCATCAATAATATTCGACTAGATCAATAAATGGCGACCTTAGAAAATAGAATACGCTGTGCCTTAGTGTAGAGTTAGTATATTCATCAGATTAATTATGTCTTTTAGCTTGGTTTATTTTCTGGCTAAACTTATCGTTTACTATAAGTGCAAATAAAATAATTCCCCCGCCAATGATAAGTCGGGGGATATCTGCATCTCTATTCCAAAACACTATATTGACTATTATTCCCGCGGGTATGAGTAAGTTGTTGGCAACAGCTAATGTTCCTACACTCACCTGTGTGGCCCCTTTGTTCCATGCAAAATACCCTAAACCAGAAGCAACAATACCTAGATAAGCTAAAATCGACCACTGTAGCGAAGTAGTAGGTAACTTTGCCGGTTCTCCAAGTATTAAGTAACAAGGGATCACTATCATTAAGGCCCCAACAAAAAACAAACCAAACACTGTGTGCTGTGATATCTGTTCACATTGTTTGGCCATAATACGTTTGTAACCTACTTGCCCTGCAGCAAAACAAATATTTGCCCCTTGAACAATCAACAACCCCTTTAAAAAGCCTTGATCAATCCCTTCGTAACGAATGGTAATAGCACCAATAACGGCCAATAACGCACTAATAATAAAACCCACATTCAAACGCCGCTCAATTAGATCGTTAAGTAAGGTAATGTAAATGGGTGTCATAACGGTAAAAAGTAATACTTCTGGTACTGAAAGGTATAAAAAAGACTGGTAATAAAACCCATACATTATACCAAGCTGAACAGCACCGCACGCCATCAACTGTATGGCAAGCTTCAAATTGATTTGACGAAGCCTTAAAAAGGGTAAAAACACTAACCCACCAAGCGCTACACGTATTAATACTGAAAACCAAGCGTCTACCTGCCCAGCTAGATATACGCCAATTAAGCTAAATGAAAACGCCCAAATTAACGTGACGGTGATAAGCATCCACATGAAAAGAAATCCGTATAGGTAAAGTGGCGGTAAGTTTACCTACTTCTGTATTATGGGTATATCTGTTTGTAGATAAACAAATTTGATTTAAGAGCTACGCAAAAACAAGTATTTACGTTGGTAACGAATAAATACTCAACGTAGAGTTTAACTTAACAATACTAATAAAGCGTTACTACCTTTTGACATTAGCCATATTAACGCACCACAATTAATCATTACGGTTAACCAAAAAATTACCCTAAAGTCTCTTTTTTTAGCTTTATGACGTAATATTTCTTGAGCGACTGCGGCGCCAGGCCACCCGCCTAAAAGGGCTAGTATATGTAATACCAATCTCACTAACTATGTGATCATTTCTACTGGCTAAAACAGTCAACTACTGCGTTATTTATTTTATAATTAGAACACTAGTTATGAAAATAAATGCCTTGTATTTGACTGTTTTCACTGCGTATAAAATAGATCACTTAATTAATGAAACTGGTATATGGTAGATTCAGGTGTTCGCCATAAATTACGTTTAGCTTTAGACTTATCATTAAAATAAACGATGAATGTAACTGCGCTCATAAAAAAATAAATTAAGCTGAGCTTTAACGGAATATGGTGCGTTAGCGACAATGCAATCATTAAGCCTAAAAAAACTATAGACAGGTAAACTGAAATCTTATTTGATTTTTTTGCTTGTTGTTTTCTCAGCTTTTCCCCGGCAAATGTTGCTTGCTCTGCACAGAATCTGCCTTGTTTATCTTTTCCAATAGAGACAGTTATTATGTCATTAACTTCTGGTATACGTTTACGATTTAAAAAGGCTGTTTTATGAATAAATATATGGTCACCGCCTCCGTTAGGTGCAATAAACCCAAAGCCTTTTACCGCATCCCAATTAAGTAAATTTCCTTTTAAACGCATAAGCAATCCCTTTTTACAGTGGCCCAATAATACATAATCAATTAAATCAATTCACTCTGAAACTTTATGCTTAGCAATCGCAGTTCTCATTAATTAAACCACTGATTCATGTAGTTCATCGTAAAAAATAGTTATTGTAATCTTTTACAATTTCCTTACAAATCAAATATTGCTATGGTGGTATATTATTTCAAACTCTGAAAAGGATCACCGAATTGAAACGTCTCTTACTCATCTTAATTACTGTTTTTATCAGTCAAAGTGTTTTTGCTGATAGCGGATTTAAAGTACCGCCTAAACAACTTGCCGATTTAGTTGATGCACCAAGGCAGCCTGGCGTAACCATCTCTCCAGATAAAAAGTGGGTTGCTTTATTGGCACGCCCAGGAGCCAAGTCTATTGAAGAGCTTGCTCAAGAAGAAGTAAAGCTGGCAGGATTAAGAATAAACACTAGTATTTTTGCGCCAAGCCGCTCTAGTGGTTATACAGGTATTACACTAAAAGAAGTGAACGGTGATAAACAGATTACCGTTAAAAACTTGCCTGCTGGCAAAATAATGAGCGTAAGCTTCTCACCTAATTCTGAATACTTGGCTTTTATAGTAGAAAATAAGCAAGGCCTTACCTTGTGGAGCTATAACCTTAAAAAAAATAAAACAAAGCAAGTTAGTAAGAAAACAATTAATGCTTCACTTGGCGGAACAAAATATCGTTGGAAGCGAGATTCAACTGGGTTTTACACTCGTTTAACCGTTGCTAAAGCCAGTGAAAAGCCACAAATGTCTCTAGCGGCGATTGAGCCAGTAATTCAAGTGACTTCTGGTAAAAAAGCAGCAGTTAGAACCTATTCTAACTTATTAAAAACTCCTTACGATGAGGCGCTCCTAGAATTTTTAGCCAACTCTCAATTAGCAGAAATTAAATTATCAGGCAAAATTACTACTCTGGGTAAAGTTGCTATGTATAAGGGTTTTTCTATTTCACCTGATGGTAAGTATTTATTAGTTTCTCAAATTAAAAAGCCATTCTCTTATCTTGTTCCTGCTAGCCGTTTTCCTCTAGAAACTCAGGTATGGACAACGAAAGGTAAACTTGTAACGCAAGTTGCTGACTTAGCCTCTGGTGAAAATATTCCGAAAGGGTTTGATTCGGTTCGAGAAGGTCGTCGTAATGTAAGTTGGCGCAGCGATGTCGCTTCAACTTTAGTGTGGGCTGAAGCGCAAGACGGCGGTAATATGAATGTAGACGTTGGCTACCATGACCACGTTTATACATGGGCTTCTCCGTTTACTGGCGATCCTGAGTTATTACAAAAAGTAGAACGTCGTTTTAGCAATATTACTTGGGGAAATAATACCTTTGCCACGATCAGCGACTGGCGCTTTAGCGATCGTCAATTTAGAGAGTGGAAGTTTAATCCAAGTGATAGCAAAGACCAGAAAGTACTTTTTCAAGAGCGCTCTTATAATGATCGCTATAGCGACCCTGGTAGCTTTGTTATGCAAAGAAATCAATTCGGTTTAAACGTGATAAAAACCTTTAATAACAATAATAGTGTTTATTTAACGGGTAATGGTGCGTCTAGCCAAGGCAATATACCTTTCTTAAATCAATTTGACTTTAGCACTAAAAAAGTAACGAACTTATGGCAGTCGCAAGCACCATACTACGAGCGAGTTGTTTTAGTGTTGAATGATCAAGCTGATAAAGTAATGACATTACGTGAGTCCACTACCGAACAACCTAACTTTTTTGTTCGTGATTTAAGTAAAAACACTTTAACCCAATTTACCGACTTTCCACATCCAACCCCTGCTTTTGTTGGTATTAGCAAAGAAAAGTTAACCTATACTCGTAATGACGGTGTAGAGCTAAGTGGTACTTTGTATTTACCTGCTGGGTACGACAAATCACAAGGACCTTTACCTACCTTGATTTGGGCTTATCCTAGAGAATATAAGGATAAAGCAGTAGCCGGACAAGTGTCAGACTCGCCTTATGAGTTTGTTCGTGTGAGTTATTGGGGGCCAATGCCACATTTAGCACAAGGCTTTGCCGTTTTTTCAGGTGCTAAAATGCCAATTGTGGGTTTTGATGATGCCTTACCGAATGATACCTTTCGTGAACAACTCGTTGCTAGTGCTCAAGCAGCGGTTGATGTGTTAGTAGAAAAAGGCGTTACCGATAAAAACCGTATTGCTATTGCTGGCCATTCCTATGGTGCCTTTATGGTGGCCAACCTATTAGCACATAGCGATTTGTTTAAAGCAGGTATTGCACGCAGCGGTGCTTATAACCGTACGCTTACGCCATTTGGGTTCCAAGGTGAAGAACGCAGTTTCTGGGAAGGGCAACAAGCTTATGCCTCTATGTCTCCTTTCTTCCATGCGGAAAAAATTAATGAGCCAATGTTGATGATCCACGGTAAAGAAGACCCAAATTCAGGTACTTTTCCGATGCAATCTGAACGTATGTTTGCTGCATTAAAAGGGCTTGGTGGCAATGCTCGCTTAGTAATGTTACCGCATGAACAACATGGTTATAGAGCTAGAGAGTCTTTGCTGCATATGTTGTGGGAGCAACATCAATGGCTAGAAAAATATGTAGCCACAGCAGATAGTGATGCTAAGAAACATTAAAAACGCATATAAAAACATTTAGTCAATAAAGGCCATACTTACTATTTGTAAGTATGGCCTTTTAATTGTTGTTCAGTTTAAACTTCAGAGCTATATCAACATACCACTATCGACAATTAAATAACGCGTCTAACTAAGGCATTATAACTACGCTCCGTCAGCAATAACCGCTTAACTCCTTTAATTTACCATAAGGTAAAAAAAGTTCGCCTATCTCATATACATCACTAAACAATTGATTTATCATCACCTTATTCTCTGCTGTTGCACAAACAGACGATTTCTGGCTAATTAATTAGCAATATATTCTGGCTTTGTATAGGTGTGTGATAACCGCAAGTATCAGGAGTTATTATTGTAAAAGTATCGCTACATGCTTATTTTACGACCCGTTTGTTCTTATGATTATATTTGAGCGCTATGTATGCAGATTTAATTTAAATGGATAGGTATTTTATTAATGAACAACGAGCTCAAAGCACATTTACAGGTAGTTCTTGCCACATTGATTGTAGCAGGATCATTTATTGCAACAGCAAATATCTCTGATCAATTACACCCTATTTCATTAAATTTAATGCGATTTTGTATTGCCACTTTAGCGTTGGCTCCCTTTGTATTATTTAAGAAAAACCCGTTAAAAAAGTTAATAAGAGTTATGCCTAGAAGCCTTGTTATTAGCTTTTTTTATAGCGGATATTTTGCCTGTCATTTTATTTCAATGTTAAGTACATCAGCATTGAATGTAGGTTCACTTTTTACACTTACCCCACTAATTACCGCGTTATTAAGCATTTTCTTTTTCAAGCAAAAGTTAACTGTCACTAGCCTATTTATATACCTGTTAGGAATGATGGGCACAATTTGGGTTATTTTTGAAGGTAATTATCAGCTATTAAGCCAATTGGCGCTTAATAAAGGCGATTTAATTTTTAGTTTGGGCGTTTTGTTTATGGGCGGATTTACTATTTCAATGAAGCTGCTGTATCGGGGTGACGATGTAACTATAATGACCTTCGGTAACTTACTTGGTGGCGTGATAT
Source organism: Thalassotalea piscium (assembly GCF_030295935.1). NCBI lineage: Bacteria > Pseudomonadati > Pseudomonadota > Gammaproteobacteria > Alteromonadales > Colwelliaceae > Thalassotalea > Thalassotalea piscium. The sequence goes on along the minus strand of NZ_AP027362.1, from coordinate 180,544 downwards.
GGATGTTTATTGCGGCACTAGTTTTAGGCGTTTCATTGAACTGGCAATCTTTCGATTATCAATATTTCCCCAGTATGGCTTACTTAGCACTAGCCGCGACCTTTATCACTTCATATTTGTACCAAAAAGCAAGTACTGTATTAAAGCCAATTAATGTATCAGCGTATATTTACCTTAACCCACTTTGTGTTGCATTAATGGCTATTGTAGTTTTCAAAGAAAGTGTAGCGCCAATAATATGGATAGGTATAGGTGCTTCAACACTAGCGACATTAATATTACAGTATTTAGCAAATAAAAATGTAGCCCTAACCACTCCAGATAAAAGTACTAAAACAAATAAAGAAGCGGTGATAACAACTAAATAATTTACATTCGCCTTATTTAAACAGCTGCCTTTAATAAAGCAGCTGAATATAAAGAAGTTATTTGCGCCAGTAATTATTAGCTGCAGATACCGTTTGAAAGTTTATAGCAATAACTTGTGAAGATGCGATTAAACTATTAGCGTCTTCACCATAAACAGGCCTTAACTTCCCTCTAACTTCATCTGAAGGTTGTGTATATTTAACCCCCATTCTTGATAGCTTTATTGCCAACTCATAACCTTGCTGAGCATCATCTGTTATTAAGCTTGTTAACCATTGTTCTGACATGTTAAACCCTCACTGTTGGTTAGTTTAAGATTGTATCCATTGCGTTACATTTAACTCTAAAACAATAGCATGTTTAATTTGCCTGTACACGGTTCACTAGCTTTTGATACCAAAAGGACGCCACTAAAATAAAAACACCAACGCCCATAAATAGAATAACTTTTTGCCAAAGTAATGCGTTTGCCGCATCAATCATTGCTAATTTCACAATGCCTAATAAAATTAAGCCAAAGCTATATTTAACCGTTGTTAGGCGCTTATCTTTTAAAAATAGTATTAATGCTCCATGAACAGCTAAAGCTGGTGCGATGAGTAAATCTAAGCGATAGCCAGTAAAAGAGGCAAACAACACTACATAACTAACTGCAGCAACTGAATGCAAAAATAAGTCTGCATTGCTTTTTAGCAACTTCGCTAGGCTTGAGTGTAAAAACCGTTGTTCTTTCTTATATAAAGCAGCAATTAAAAATATCACAGGCACAAGCACGTAATTCACATTCACTGACATTAGTAGCCAGCCACAAATAATCAGCACTAAATTAGTGAGTGTAATGAATGTTTCATTGTTTTTTAAATGGTGAGAAATAAGCGTATTATTGAACATAGCACTCCAATAACAAGACGCAACAATAGCGCCGTACCATAAGTTATTAGAATGGAGACCAACAATTGCCGGCACTGCAAAGCCTAAAGAGAGTATTCCCCAACTACAAATAAATTGATAAACGTGCTGTGGTTCTTTTCTATTAAGCCAATACGCTATTAAGTAGAAGCTAGAGAAACCAATTAAGGTAATAGCACTATTCGTTATATTAAGTTGGCCACTTATAATAACAAAGCAAACTGTCGCTAAAGCGGTGAGTAGCTTGCTTTGCTTAACTAATAAGTGATGGTTTACATATTTAGCTAATAGCAATGCTAATAGTGGCGACCACCAAAGCAGCATAATCGCATTTTCACCAAAGTGTCGGATAACAGAGCCGACCCAACAAATTGGAATGAGTAAATAAAACGCTATTCTGGCATGCTCTGCAATAGGTAAAATTGCGCTGTTTGGCTGATATTTACGATAAAAAGCTGACCACAACCAAAGTTGTACAAATGCGGATACAACTGCTAATTGGGCAAATATTGGTAACTGAGTAAAGCGATAGCTATCAACCTCTACTGCACCTTTATAAATATAAAATAGCGGTATAGTGATCAGAACAGCGGCGAATACTTCAATAGCTACTTGCTTGCAATATTTTGCTCTAAAAAGTATTACTGCTTGTACTATTATCGCCAATGCACCTGTCCAGTTTCCTAGCCAAATATCTGCACTGACAATTAATAAAACAGTTAACCAAACAACTTCTAATAATTGCAGCATTGGCTTAACCGTAGATTGCGTAAACTTATTAAATGGCTCAGATTGATTGATAATACGTTGCCATATAGCAATAACCATTATAATTACTATTGATAAGGTCCAACCGTCAACTGATTGTAACGCCGGTAATGGAAAATACATCGCAAGCGCTGACCAAGAATATGCCAATGCTATTGCGATTAACACCTGCCCTTGATTAATCGTTGATGAAAATAGGTATTTACGACCAATATAGAGTAGTAATAACCCTTCTATTGCCCAAGCAATACCCCAGTATGCTGCGCTAATTGCACTAACAATGGTCAGTATTGCCCACGTAGCAGCTAACAAAATATAAACATCAGCTAACTCGCGTTTTACTTTATAGAACAATACACTCGCCACTAAAGCTATTAGCATATGCACTGCAAAACTAACACTAATGGCTGTTGTAAAAACATCACTTGCTTGGAAGAAAATTAAAATAGTGGCACCCGATAATGCCATCAAAAAGACCAGTAAAGGCTTAGGTGTATCGTTAGTTTTTAACAGTGAAGCAGTAATGTATGCAAAAAATAGCAGATAAAACAGGCTAATTATCCACGCAGATACCGCTATATTTTCTATACCGACAATCCATTCTAGTGAAGCCAATACAAAAGCCAAGCTCAAATGTGCAAGCCAATGCCCTAAGCGTTTGTATGCCAGAAACAAGCTACTACTAGTTACAAAAACAAGTGACAATAAATAATACAATGGCGCTATGCTAGTAGTGCTAGAAAGTATCGGCATTGTGGCAATACCAATAATACCCAAGGCCGCGACAACTTTTGTATCTAGCCATAGCGCAAGAAAATGACACAATAATGCAATTGCTACATATAACACCAAAATAACAAGGTTAGGCAACAAGCCATACACGCTTCCTGAGAAATATATCGCGCTATAAGCGAGTAAAACTCCTAAGGTAACAATGGCTGTGGCAAACTCACTAAAGCGTGTTTTAATTTTTAGCACTATGCCTAATACCATCACTAAGACAGCCCCGCCACAGACTAATAAAGACTTTGCACCTGCGCCTAATTGATCAATCAGCAACTGCATTAAGTATCCAAAACCCGAGAGCGTTAAGCCAATTCCAACAATAGTTAAAATAAACGTACCTAGCATCCCCTTTGCTTTATAGTTTTGATATATTTTTGTTAGCGGTGAAAACCAATCAAATAACGATGGTAGCAAGGTGCTAAAAAACACCATTATTAATTCAGATAAGTCGCCTGCGGGAGTATGCCAAATTTTACTCAAAAACGATTTATTTGGTGGCGTTACTTTAACCTTTTGTGATGCGTTAATTGGTGGCTCAGGGGGAAAAATATCTGTTGTAACTTGTACGGGTGAATGTTCAAGTGACACGCTATTTTGTACTGGCTCTTCTGCGCTAGTTAGTGCATTTAACCGGGCTTCAACTGCATTTAGCTTTTCGCTGAACTGTAGTTTGAGTAAGGCTAATTCAGACCTTAGTGCCTTGACTTCTTCACTCATATTACATCCTGTAACTGTATTATCTCTTAAATTATTTTTGGGTTGTTATACCGCTAGTTTAATTGCTCTTAGCGTGATCAGACACTAAGTTTTCAGCTAAGTAATCAACCAATAGCCTTATTTTTGGCGATAAATGGCGATTTTGTGGGTATACCGCCCAAATACCTTCTTCGGGTTCTCGGTAGTTGTCTAATAATGTCATTAAATCACCATTTTTAACATGTTCTTTTACGTAATAGTCGGGTAATTGCACTATACCTAACCCTTTTACACATGCATCAGCTAAACTATAACCACTGTTATAACGCACCTTGCCATGCACTCTGATATTTTTTTCTTTATTAGATTCTTTAAAACGCCAGTAATCAAGACTACCCAATAAGCAATTATGTTTATTTAATTCAGACAAGGAATGTGGGATGCCATGTTTTTTCAAGTAAATTGGTGAAGCACATATATAATTAGTTCTTTGCCCAAGCTTTTTTGCCATTAAGGTAGAATCACTTAACTTGCCAAGACGAATGGCTAAGTCGTACCCCTGTTCAACTAAGTCAATTTGCTGATTGCTTAAGTAAGCTGAAACTTCAATGTTTGGGTACTTTACAATAAAATTATTTACTAATGGCAATATAAACTGCTCACCATAAGTCACTGGCGCGGTTAGCTTTACTTTACCTTGAGGCTTAGACTGCAGGTTAGTAATAGCACGCTCAGCGGCATCTAACCCGTCAAGCACACTACGACAGTGCTGATAAAATATGCGCCCTTCTTCCGTTAACGACACTTTACGTGTAGTGCGATAAAACAATTTTATATTAAGTCGTTTTTCTAATGCGCTGATCTGGCGGCTAACCTGAGCGGTAGAAATACCTAAATTTTTTGATGCCTTGGTAAAACTTTCACTTTCAGCAACGAAAACAAATTCGCTGATACCTTCCCACTGCACTATTGTTACCCCTTAGTAAAAGTGATTTTACAAATTAGCATATTATCATTTATACAGAAACAGCTATACTAACGCAATAACAGTATGCGCTCAGTTATTTTATGCTAGAAGCATCAATCAACACAAAGGTGAGAAAAAGATGACAGATAAATTTATAAAATCTAAAGCAGCCGTTGCCTGGGGACCAAAGCAACCGCTATCGATTGAAGAAGTCGATGTAATGTTACCGCGTAAAGGCGAAGTATTAGTGAAAGTAATCGCCTCTGGCGTGTGCCACACCGACGCGTTTACCTTATCAGGTGAAGATCCGGAAGGCATTTTCCCTGTTATTTTAGGCCACGAAGGCGGTGGTATTGTTGAACAAGTCGGTGAAGGCGTTACGAGTGTTAAAGTAGGCGACCATGTTATACCGCTTTACACACCAGAGTGTGGTGAGTGTAAATTTTGTTTGTCGGGTAAAACCAACCTATGTCAAAAAATTCGTGAAACGCAAGGCCAAGGTTTAATGCCTGACGGCACCACGCGCTTTTATAAAGACGGCAAGCCAATTTTCCATTACATGGGCTGCTCAACATTTTCTGAATACACAGTTTTACCTGAAATTTCATTAGCAAAAGTGAATAAAGAAGCCCCATTAGAAGAAGTATGTTTACTTGGTTGTGGTGTAACAACAGGCATGGGTGCAGTAATGAATACGGCCAAAGTTGAAGAAGGTGCAACCGTTGCGATTTTTGGTTTAGGCGGCATTGGTTTATCAGCAATAATTGGTGCAACTATGGCGAAAGCGGGCCGTATTATTGCCATTGATATTAATGAAAGCAAATTCGAATTAGCTAGAAAACTAGGCGCAACAGATTGTATTAACCCGAAAGACTACGATAAGCCAATTCAAGACGTTATTGTTGAGCTAACTGATGGTGGCGTTGACTACTCATTTGAATGTGTGGGTAACGTTAACTTAATGCGTTCAGCGTTAGAATGTTGTCATAAAGGTTGGGGAGAGTCTGTTGTTATTGGTGTGGCTGGTGCAGGGCAAGAAATTTCAACCCGCCCATTTCAACTAGTAACGGGCCGAGTATGGCGTGGCTCTGCTTTTGGTGGTGTAAAAGGCCGTACTGAATTGCCTGACTACGTTGAGCGTTATTTAGCGGGTGAATTTAAATTAAGTGACTTTATTACCCATACCATGGCGTTAGAAGACATTAATGAGTCATTTGACTTAATGCATGAAGGTAAAAGTATTCGCAGCGTTATTCATTTCGATAAATAAAAACGACATTTTTCTTAATAAATAAACACCCAACAGCATATTTTTGCTGTTGGACAAGATGTGAGGTCTACCATGACAATTGAAAATATTAGTGCAAATAAGGTTTTTGGTGGTTGGCAGAAACAATATACCCATCAGTCAAAAACGTTAAATTGTGACATGCGCTTTGCTATCTATTTACCACCACAGGCATCAAGCGGTGAGAAAGTACCAGTGCTTTATTGGCTCTCAGGCCTTACTTGTACCGATGAAAACTTTATGCAAAAAGCAGGTGCTTTTCGCATGGCTGCAGAGCTAGGCATTGCGATTGTAGCCCCTGACACTAGCCCTCGTGGTGACGATGTAGCAGATGATGATGGTTATGATTTAGGTAAAGGTGCAGGGTTTTATGTCAATGCTACCCAAGCCCCTTGGAATAAACATTATCAAATGTACGACTATATTGTGAAAGAACTACCTGCATTAATTGAGGCAAGCTTTCCTGTGTCAAACAAGCGCGCCATTAGCGGTCATTCAATGGGTGGGCACGGCGCATTAACTATTGCGATGCGAAACCCTGAGCGATATTGCTCAATGTCAGCGTTCAGCCCTATTTGTAATCCGGTAAATGTACCTTGGGGGCAAAAAGCTTTCACCGCGTATTTAGGCAAAGATAAAAGTACATGGCAGGCTTATGATGCAAGTGAATTAATGCGACAAGCAACGCAGTTTTTACCCGCTAAAGTTGACCAAGGTGGTGCTGACAACTTTCTTAAAGAGCAACTTACGCCTGAACTATTAGAAGCTGCAGCTAAAGCCAGTAGTTATCCTTTAGAGTTGGCTATTCATGAAGGTTATGATCACAGCTACTACTTTATTTCATCGTTTATTGAAGAGCATTTGCGTTTTCATGCTAAGCATTTAGCTAAATAACCTCAGTTTGCCATAAGAAAAGCTTAAATAAACGCTTAACATGCCTTATTGTAATGCCGTCGTATATTCGACGGCATTTTTCTGGGTGTATTTAACTACAGCCACTCACATCTAATTGCTTAACCTCAATAGATATATGTGATATTTGTGGCATATCTTTCTGAATAAGTTGTTTGTAATCGCTTATTTCAGCGGTATTACTAACCTCTAACGATAAGATAAGCGCTTGATGCATAGCTGCTACTCGCCAAAGATGAATATCACGAACTTTGGTTCCCTTTACAGCAGTCACAATACGTACCACATCAGATAAGCCAGAACTTGTTGCAGTTTTATCCAATAGCACATGGCTTGACTCTTTAATTAATCCATAAGACCAACGAGCGATAACCAACGCGCCAACTATTCCCATTAAGGCGTCCATCCAAATCAAACCAAAGTACTTACCCGCTAATAGCGCAACTATTGCTAATAATGAGGTTAATGTATCAGCCAGCACATGGAAATATGCTGCTTTTAAATTATGATCATGGTTTTGATGCTTAGTGTCGAGAGTATGATCCAGTGAGTGGTCGTGATGGTGATGGTGATGGTGATGGTGATGGTGATGGTGATCATGTAGCATGTACACAGATATCACATTAACTATCAATCCTATAATGGCAACAGCGATGGCTTCATTAAAATAAATGTTTTGGGGCTGTAGTAATCGATGCACAGACTCTACACCCATAATTAACGCAACAATTGCCAACGCTACTGCGCTAGCGAATCCCCCTAAATAATTAACCTTTCCTGTTCCAAAACTAAAGTCTCTATTATTTGCATGTTTTTTAGCATAATTATAAGCAAAAATAGTAATTAAAAAGGCAGCAGAATGGGTGCCCATATGCCAACCATCAGCAAGTAAAGCCATAGAGCCCGACCAAATTCCTGCGGTGACTTCAAGGATCATAACAATGGTAGTCAACCAAAATACTTTCTTAACTTTATTGACGTTACTTGTATTTGCTACACCAAAGTCGTGAGCATGTTTCCAGTCAATATTACTTTCTTTTTTCATCTAACATCCAAATAAACTGATACATAAGAGGTGAATACCTCGACATCAATAGCGTCAACAAAACACTTTGTGTATACTATACCCCAGTATACTTGCTTTCAAGTTCCGGAATATTTATGTCACACAGCGTTGCCGATAAAAAAAAGTTACTCAATCGCGTTAAGCGAATTACAGGACAATCAGTGGCATTAGAAACCACATTACAAGGTGAGCCAGATTGTCTCGCTGTTTTACAACAAGTTGCCGCCATAAAAGGTGCTGCAAATGGTTTAATGAAAGAAGTGTTAGAAAACCATTTACGTGAGCACTTAGGTGCTAACGATTTAACCAATGAACAACGCTCACACGAAGTTGAACAAGTTATTCATATTCTTAAAAGTTACTTAAAGTAGTAGAAAAAAATGATTGAAGTCATTGCGCTTGCAATAGCATTAAGTATGGATGCATTTGCTGTGTCCATTGGGCTAGGCTCAAAACGAACACAGTCTATAACAGCACTAGCATTAATATCAGCATTATACTTTGGTTTTTTCCAAGCAGTTATGCCTTTAATTGGCTATGCCGGTGGCATAGGAATTTTGGGCTTGTTGAATGATTATCTCTCTTGGGTTTCGTTTCTATTATTACTCATAATTGGGGGGAAAATGATTTATGAATCATCAAAATCAAATGGACAAGATGAAATAGTAAACATAACACATAAAATTATGCTTTTACTTGCCGTTGCAACAAGCATAGATGCTATGGCTGCTGGGGTTACATTGACGATATTAGAAGTTAACCCTTTTGTCGCCTGCTTAATAATTGGGATTACTACTTTTGCCTTCAGTTGGGTTGGTGTTTTCGTTGGTGCAAAAAGTGGTACCTGGCTTGAGAATAAAGCAGAATTTTTTGGAGGGATTGTTTTAATAGCCATTGGTATAAAAATATTATTGCCTTTGTAAAGTTAACAAATCCACGATTATAAACAGCTTCAAATTGATAAATTTACCTAGTACTGTTAGTATTAATGCAATGATATTTTATTTATCAAGGTGTTAAGTGGGGCATACAGCATTAGGTTTTAAGGCGTTAACACGGGAACATCAATTAACATATAATATTGATGACTCAATAGTTACCCTTAATGTTGATGATAATAAAATTCCTGCCCTTTCTGAGCTTGTTAATTTTCAAAGTCGTTATTTTTATCAAAAAAATAGATATATACCTTTCCGAACTTTTCACCACTCTCAGCTAGGCGATAAAAGTTCACACACACCATCGAATATTATTATTAAAAATAACACTTCATCAAGTAGCACTATTCACCCTCTGCTAGCCCAAAGAAAATTAACAATTCAATCAAATAGCATTAATAATGATTGGTTTTTGGTAATACACTCACCAATTGATCAATTATTGCAGGACAACTAAATAGTTTAACTATAAGGTTTAAACACTTTAAAACGGAACAAACGTGAATATCGATAGCGAAGCATCGTCAAGGGAAGCAATAAAAACAAGCATTCAAGAAATGTCAGATAAACTGAATGAATGCTTTTTAACACACTCAATTCAAATGCTAATGCGCGAAAGAGCCAAGCATTTTGATCACCTGCTTTTACAATTATGGCAGCACTACCAACTTAATGCAGATAATCTTTCGCTTAATGCGGCGGGTGGATATGGTCGACAATCGCTTCATCCCCATTCAGATATAGATTTAGCCATTATTTATAACGGCAAGCTTTCTTCTGAACAGCAAGAAAATCTTTCTTTGTTCTTAACAAAATTATGGGATTTTGGTGTTGATATAGGTCATTCTGTACGTTCGATAGATGAATCGCTCAGTTCAGCTAAAAACGATATAACTATTGCGACTAACTTACTTGATATTCGTCATTTATCAGGTGCGGAGCAACATGCAGAAACAATACGCATTAACCTATATCAAAACCATTTATGGTCTAGCGAGTCTTTCTACCATGCAAAAATTGCTGAGCAAGACGCTCGCCAGAAAAAAGCGAAAGATACGTCGTTATATTTAGAGCCTAATTTAAAAAACAACCCTGGTGGCTTACGTGACGCGCACACAATTATGTGGATCGCGCAAAAACACTTCTCTGTTGAAAACGCTAATGCCCTTCCAAGTACTGGTTTTTTGCAACAGGACGAATTAGCAGAGTTAAGTGAGTCTTACGATTTTATTTGCCGCGTTCGATGGGCATTGCATTCAGTAACTAATAGCCCACAAGAAACGTTATTATTTGAACATCAAGCCGATGTAGCAAAGTTTATGCATTTTGGTAGTGGTGATAATAGCCAAACAGCTATTGAGCGTATGATGAAGCAATTGTTCAGAGCCATGACCCGTGTGCGAGAACTAAATCAGATGATCAGTGATTCTTTCAGACTTGATACACTTAATGGTAGAGCAACCGAGAAAAACATCATAATAGATGAATACTTTATGGTGCGAGATAATTTAATTGAAGCTCAATTTGAACACGTTTTTATTAACAAACAACAAGTTATTCGATTATTTAAACTAATAGCTGATAACAAAAACATCGACGGAATTGCGCCACAAACCCTGCGGTTACTTCGTCAAACACGACGTGGTTTGCTAGGTGAGCTGCAAGACTATCAAGGCTGCCGTGAAGAATTTCTCGCGATTCTTGCTCATCCAACCGGTACACAAAAAGCACTTGCACTTATGCATCGTTATGGAATTTTAGCGTCTTACTTTCCTCAGTGGCGACATATTGAAGGGCAAATGCAATTTGATATGCACAATGCCTACACTGTTGACGAACACGCCTTTAAAACACTGCAATTTATTGACTCGTTTAAGCGCAACAAAGACAAAACAAGCCTAGCCTACGCTGTTTGCCGAAGTATAAAAGATGAATTAGGCTTAAAATTTGCCGCTTTATTCCATCACTTATCAGGTATTCAAGCCATAGACAAAAATATGTTAAGTGCCATGCAGGCAAAAGAAATAGCCGATTTACATCAGTTAAAAAACTCTTCCATCAATCGAATTCAATGGTTAATTACCAACCAAGATTTACTTGTTTCAGCTATTCAAACACAAAACATTAATGAACCCGATGAAATAAAGCGACTCGCTCAACTTATTGGCTCTCAAGAAAAATTAAATTCGTTATATATTTTGACCATGGCTGACATGATGGCAACCAATGAAAATTATTTTAACGATTGGCATGAGTATCAGTTGAATCAAATATATATGTTTATTCGTGATGCGTTAAACCAAGGCTTAGAGAATATTTTTGCTGCCAGACAAGTGATACGTGAAAATAAACAAGATGCTCGAAAGCTATTAATTGAATTAGGCCTTAGCGAAGTGCAAGTTAATCATTGCTGGGCAGTATTGCCCAATAACTTTTTTAGTCATAACTCTTTGCCTGATATTGTAAGTATTACATCTGTATTAGCCAAATCGTTAGGCGATGAAAAAGTGTTTTCTATTGAAAATAGCGATCAAAACATTACCTCTTTAGTGGTTTATACCAAAGACAGACCTAAGTTGTTTGTTGACTTATTTAAAACATTTTCAAGCTCTAAATTACGAGTGAAAGACGCGCAAATAATGCGTACGAAAAATAATTATGCATTAGAAATTTTTAGACTGCTTGATCATGACGATGAACCACTTGACGATGAATATCGATTACAATCTGTTATTGAGCGTATTGAGCAAACTCTAACGAATGAGTTTACTCCTTCCTCTTTGAGTACACCTTTATATGTTAGAAACTTCGAGCACACCCCAAATATTGAACTACTTAAAACAACAAGCAAAAATAAAGCATTACTTAAGGTTAATACGTTAGATGATCCAAGTTACATTGAGCAAATTTGCCACTTATTCTCTAAGCATAATTTTTTTATACATTCAGCTAAAATTAGTACACTTGGTGAAACTACCGAGAATGTATTTTTAGTATCTCATGCAAATGCTGAAGGTGAAAAACAACCTATAGAGCATGAAAAACTAGTCGATTTATTAGCAAAAGAGATTTCTTAATTCGTGAGTTCTACTTACCTGTGAATGTAGGCTAGATTGATATTGCTGCTCGTAAAAAAGCATAAATGCAGTAAAAAAACTAATACGGCCTAAGGTTTTTCTCTAATGCTATTGTCCATAGGCGCTATTTCTAATACTGGCGATGCATCAAGTTCATTCGCGTCCATCATAGTCGCGATACGTTGCATTGAAGACAGCAATAGCGACTGCTCCCAGTCTTTTAAAGAACAAAACTTATCAATAAAGTGCTCTTGCAATGGTTGCGGAGCCCCCACTAGGCACTCTTTACCTTCGTCTGATAAATAAAGGCCAACCCGTCTTTTGTCTTCTAAGCTTCTTACTCGGTGAATTAAATTTCGTTTTTCCAATCGATCTAAAATGTTGGTAACCGTAGCCGCACTTACATTAATATTTTTGGCAATTTGGCTCGCCATAACACCTGAGACTTGTGAAATTTCTTTCATAATCAACAATTGCGGACCAGTTAAACCTGAAGACTTATTTAGTTGTTTTGAATGAAGGTCAATCGCTCTGATCACCTTTCTTATAGAGACAAGTAGCTCTTCATATTTTTCCATAATTAACCCAGAGGTATCACATTAATAGATTGTATAAAATTTGTGTGATGAGGATAACATTTGCCTGTTAGCTTGTAACTTTTTATTGTTAGGCCCCTCCTATTAATTACGTATAAATAAGGATATTTAAATAATGGGTTGATCAAATAGTTTTCGCCCCTCTGTTAATAAATGCTGTACCGCTGGGTGCTTTACTTTACGTTCTGGTGAAATCAAAAAATATTGCTCATTAATCTCATCTGTTTTACCAATTAAAGCCACATTAAATTGCTCAATAATATGCTTTTCAATAATCGTTGGCGCACAAAAAACACCGTAGCCTGCTTGGCCAAAATAATTAGACAATACAGAGTCATCAAACTGACCAATAATTGTCGGTGAAATTTTAAGTTGGTCAAACCAGGCACTAGCACTTAAGTGTTGATTAGATCCCTCTCCTGCCGTAAAAAAAGGATAGTTATCAAGTGAGTAAGGGAAATTATCACGTAATGTATCAGCAATAGTTTTATGGGCAAAGAAACTAAAGCCACTTTTTCCTACAAGATGACTATAGACTTTAAGGCGTGAGCCAGACTTTAAAGGAGAGTCGGTTAAAATAGCATCGAGCTTATTAGTGGCTAGCTCGCCTAATAACACATCTAAATTTGTTTCTTTGCACACCAATTTAATCGAGTCGTCCATCTCATAAATAGCTTTTAAGAAGTTAAACGAAAACACCTTTGCAATTACATCAGATACTCCGATAGAAAAACGAGCAGAAAAATCGGTCGAATGGTTTTTCAATGAGTGCATCAACTCATCACCCAAGCTAAAGATCTCTTGAGCGTAACTTAATGTTGTACGGCCCATTTCATTAAGCACTAAACGCCGGCCCTTACGCTCAAATAAATGATACCCCAACTGATCTTCTAACAAACTAAGCTGAGCGCTAAGTGTTTGTGGCGTGATATGCAGCAGCTTTGATGCTTTAGCAATACTACCGTGCGTGGCAATGGTATAAAAGTAATGCAGATGATGAAAATTTAACTTCCCCATTTAATCTCCCCAATAAAACAATGCGTTACTTACAACACTATCAATTTTAAGTTGTTATTAACACAACTATAGTCGACTTTTATTGCCTACGATGTTTGCTATAAAGTATAAGAACAAACCAAAAGGAGAGGCCATGCCAGAGAATATTCTCGTTCAACGATGGAAACGATTTATAAAAACAGATGCTAGCTCAGGTATTATTTTAGTAGTTGCAGCTGCACTCGCCTTGATAATGGCGAATAGCTATTTCAGTTATAGTTATAATGCGTTTCTTGAATTTCCAGTAAGTATCACTTTAGGTGACTTTGCTATTCGTAAACCACTGGTTTTGTGGGTTAATGATGGCTTAATGGCGCTGTTCTTTTTTGTGGTGAGTTTAGAAATTAAGCGTGAGTTACTCTATGGGCAACTGTCGAACCGTGACCAAATAGTGTTACCTTTTTTAGCAGCCGTTGCCGGAATAATTTTCCCTGCTTTGATCTATGTTGCTTTTAACTACCACGATGCAATTGCCATGAATGGATGGGCAATACCTTCTGCCACTGATATAGCCTTTGCACTTGGTATTTTTATGTTATTTGGCAAGCACTTACCCCCTAGCCTAAAGTTATTTTTATTATCTGTTGCCATTATTGATGATATTGGTGCTGTCATTATTATTGCTCTTTTCTACTCACAAGATTTAGCACCCTATTCGTTAATTGTTGCCAGTGTAGGCTTAGTTTTGCTGTTTATATTTAACCGACTTGAGCTTGAAAATAAAACACCTTTCATTCTTGTTTCAATTGTAGTTTGGGCCGCGGTATTAAAATCTGGTGTTCACGCAACACTTGCCGGTTTTGCTGTTGCTTGGTTCATACCCATTGCGCGAAAAGAGTCTGAGTCAATGTCTTATCAAGTAGAGCAAGGTTTGCACCCTTGGATTATATTCTTCGTGCTACCTTTATTCGCTTTTGCTAATGCAGGTGTTGGCTTAACAAATGTGTCAGCGGATAAGCTATTTACGCCAATTTCTATAGGCATTATTGGCGGGTTATTTATTGGTAAGCAATTAGGTATTTTTACGGCTTGTTTTATTGCAATTAAGTTGAAACTTTGCCGCATGCCTAAAGGCGCTACATGGTCTCAGCTATATGGCGTATGCTTGCTTTGCGGCGTTGGCTTTACCATGAGTTTATTTATTGGCTCATTAGCATTTGAAGAACAAGGCTTAGCTTATCAAACACAAGTAAAAGTTGGTGTTTTAGTTGGGTCATTAATCTCAGCAGTGGCTGGTACTTTATTAATTCGCAAATCATCAAAGTTAAAGACAGCCACTATAGATAGCGCCACCGACAAAAGTAGTGAATTGTTTAAATTAACTGAAGGAGAAAACAAATGAACACCCTAAAAAGCTTTATTTTTACAGCGCTAGCGCTAATGCTATTAGTAAGTCCATTAAGTGCGTTTGCTAACTTTAAGTCTGCAATTATCGACTCATGTTCGACGTATCAGCAAGATAGCAAAAAGGAAAAAATAAATGCCTGTAAATCTTATATTGACGGCTTCATCGACTCGTCATTAATTACTGACGATGCCGTGATAAAGCCAAAAGCTCAAATATCACAACAGGCAGAGCCTAAAAGTGATTATTTGAAGCGAGCTTATCAAACGCGCTTACTAACCACATCGTCGATGTTAGATAATGAGCAGGCGCATGAATTTTGTATTCCAAGAGAATTAGACCGTCAATCAATCGCTTCAAAAGTAGCTCAATCTATTGATATACAAAAGTTAGAGCACAAAACTCTCAAAGAGGTTTTGCTTGAAACCTTAATTATTAATTTTCCTTGTCAACAGTAACAAGGTTGTTAATAAAAGTTATGTCTGTGCTATTTAGGGTGTCTATTTCAAACGAATAAAAATAGGCACCTTTTGATTATAGGAACATTTTTACAAATAAAAGCGTATAAACACAAGTCATACCAAACCATTTAAGCAAGTAGCCGAGTAACGATAATATTTACGAAATGGTACTAAACCCCAAACAGGGCTAGATTTTACCCTAAGTTCAAAGATATACTAACAATCGCTTGTTATGTATAACTTGATAATAAATGACATTTTTACCAATCTTAAGGTCTCAAAATGAAAACCCTTTTACTTTAAATTTCTTTTCGAGATTTTTAGTCTTTATTGTCATCTTTCAAGTTATTGTTTATTGCATTCATCAAAGTCAGTTACTGTCTTATGCTGTACAACTTGCAATAAGCCATAGTGTTGCTTTTTTTTACTCGTTAGTAGCAGACATAACAATAATTGTTGATGGTAATCACCTAATACATAGTGATTCCCCTCGATTTTTAATTGTAGACAATGAATGTACTGGGTTAATGCTGTTTGCTAGCGTTAGCGCTGTTATTATGAGTTTTAAGCAACCTTTTACAGCACGGTTAAAAATGGTATTACTGGCTGCTGTGTTATTGTATTGTGAAAACATGCTACGAATTGCACACTTATTGTTTGAAGTAAAAAAAGATAATAATCAATTTGAGTTTTACCACCTGTATGTTTGGCAAATTATTAATTTTCTAACGGCATTACTTGTAATTACCGGTGTAGAGCGTTTATTTGGAACTAAAGAGGTTTAAATGAATAGAGTGCTTGTTGTCATTCTAACGTTATTAATTATGTCTACTCCTTTATTTGCCTTTGCGGGTGGTGGCGGTGGTGGCGGCGGTACCGGTGGCAGTGGTTCTAGCGTTCCGGTAATGAACTCACTATTTCATCTTTTATTTGTGGTGATCGCGCTCACTATTTATCGCAAAAAAAAGTAGTATGGCGCTATCATTAGCTTCTTTTCAGAGTTGCTTTAAACGTACTGAGCGTAACCTACAAATATTCAGCCTGCTTATGGGGCTGCTTACCATCTTGTTTTTTTATCTAGCGTTCCCAAGCGGTGGTGTGCCAGAGTTAGCCTGGTTTACTCTCGTGCCTGTGCTTTTTGTGCTAAACAAATTGTCGTTACGTAATGCGTTTATGCTGGGATTGCTTGCTGCAACTTTAGGTTGGTTTGTGAGTATTTGGTGGGTTATTGCAGGCCTTGCCGAAATAACCTCTTCCTCAGCGAATATCATGCTACCTTTTGTGCTGTTATTTTGCCTGCTATCAGCACTACCTTACGCTGTAGCCTGCTGGACACATGTGCGCTTTAAGTTTGGCCACTCAATAAGTGGCGCATTTTTCTCAGCAATCGTATTTACGGTGCTCGTCAATTACATTCCGCATATTTTACCCGGAAATTTAGCCCATGCACTTTATCAACAGCCCATTTTTATACAATTAGCAGATATAGGTGGTGTGGCTTTAGTATTTTTTATTATTCATGTGATCAATATCCTTATTGCCAATGGTATTAATTTCTCAACATCAAACACAACTAAAGCAACTCAATGCTTTGGCTTAGCGTGTTTACTATTTTTGGCTAATATGGCTTATGGTAGCTATAAACAGCACGCACTATTAAATTATGTAGACGCTCCAACAAAAACGATTAAAATAGCCATGTTGCAGCCTAACATTGATGTGAGTAACCGTAGTCGCATTGATTGGAAAAATGCTCAAGCTACAATATCGCAACTTTTAACACAGGTGAATAAAGAACAAGGGATTGATTTAATTATATTCCCTGAAGTTCCCGTACCAATTTCATTTCAACATTATCAAAACGACGGACTATTTTTTAATCGTTTTTTAGCAGAAACACCATTATTATTAACCGCAATAAGTCCGTTTGATGAATCGACAACGCAAGATGTTAGCTATTTTAATACGATGGAACTTATTGAGAGTAATGCCGTTCAACAAGAATACGCCAAGCAAGTACTGTTACCTTTTGGTGAATATTTACCCTATGAACAACAATTCCCTTGGCTTAGAAAAGTATTTCCATTTGCGCCGAATTATAAGCCTGGTAATACTTCCACATTGTTTACCCTTAATAACGCTCAAGGTGAGTCGATACAAGCCATTCCATTGATCTGCTACGAAGCTGTTTTTTCAGAGCAAATTGCCGCTGGAGTTGCCCAAGGAGGTGAACTAATGATAAATACATCTAATGACGCTTGGTTTTTTCAAACCGCGGGAAGAAAGGTGCATTTAGCTTTGTCTCTGTTTCGCAGTGTTGAGTATCGCCAGTATTTGGTAAGGGCGACCAACACCGGCTTAAGTGCGGTGATTAATCCGTATGGCCAAATAGTTGAAGGGTCTGAAATTACTGCTGATACGCAAGGTTATTCTGTGGTTGATATACCGATTGAAAAGCACTCAAGCTTTTATCAAATGTTTCCAAATTTTATAAAAATTATATTTATATTAATTTGCTTTGTATTTTTAATTTACGCAAGGGTAAAAAATGTTAACCGTTAACAAACAAGTAGAAACCATAGTAGCTGAGTATACGGATATACCCGCTGAAGAGTTTGCTCTGGCTACTTCCTTTAGCGATTTAGCAATTGATTCGCTATCTGTTGTTGAGATTGTTTTTGATATTGAAGAAACCTTCGATATTAAAATTCCTAATGAAACAGATCTTCAAAGCAAAGGGTTTTCTGTTGAGAGTTATAACGATATATTAAAAATAGTACTCGCATTGGTAAAAGAAAAAAAATCAAATGAATGAAGATATTGTCGTTACTGGACTCGGCTGCATTAGTGCTGCAGGTAATAATTTAATTGAATTTGAAGATCAATTATTTAACCAAAATAATCACGACAGCATTGGTCCTATATCACTATTTCCTTGCTCAGCTACTGATAACTTCATTGGTGCAGAAGTAAAAAACTATCAAGCAAGTGACCACTTTGCCAATAACCAGCTAAAACTACTCGACCGTTACGCACAATTTGCCGTTATTTCAGCACAAGAGGCAATACAACATTCAGCAATTGACTTTACACAATGCGATTTAAGTCGAGTAAGTGTTGTACATGGAACAAGTATTGGCGGGCAACAAACTATTGAGTCTTCTTATGCTCAGTTGTTTGAACAAGGAAAAACCCGAACACACCCTTTTACCGTACCTAAATTGCTGCCAAGTGCTGCAACTAGTCAAATATCGATACAATATGGCATAACCGGACCTAGCTTTGCTACATCGTCGGCTTGCTCTTCTTCTGGCCACGCTATTGCCATGGCTGTACTTATGCTAAGAAGTAACCTTATTGACGTTGCAGTTGTTGGTGGCGCCGAAGCATGTATTACCAAAGGCAACTTTATTGCTTGGGATGGATTGAGAGTATTGTCAAATGATACGTGTCGCCCATTTTCTAAAGGCCGTAGTGGATTAGTTATTGGTGAAGGCGCAGGTACGCTGATATTAGAAAGAAAATCTTTTGCGTTAGCGCGCAATGCGAATATTCATGCAAAAATAACAGGAATTGGCATGAGCTCTGATGCACACAATGCCGTGCAACCATTAGCAAAGGGCGCTCAACAAGCAATGCAAGCAGCATTAACAGACGCTAAACTCAATGCCACAGCGATTGACTATATAAATGCTCATGGCTCAGCGACCAACCAAAACGATCTAACCGAGAGTTCGGCAATTAATGCTACATTTAAGCATTCACCTTGGGTTTCATCAACAAAGTCAATTCATGGCCATGTACTTGGGGCGGGGGCAGTAATTGAAGCAATAGCCACAATTCTTGCTCTTAAAAAACAACAAATACCACCCACGGCAAATGTTAAAGAACAAGATCCCCTGTGCGCTATTAACCTTGTAGCAAACAAAGCGCTAGCAACACAAGTTAATAAGGCGCTGAGTAATTCATTTGCTTTTGGTGGCTTAAATGTCTCGTTAATATTTGAACAAGACATTACATAAACAACCTCAACTCGGGATAATAAATAGCTCTCTAGCAGCTATTTTTCCTTACCTCTGCGTTAAATTCATAAATAAAAGAATAATATTCTTAATGAATTTGCCTTGAATGAAGAAAAACTATCAAGCTAGTGAGTTGCTACAACCACAAGTCTAGCAATTTCAGGGCATTAATACCAATCTCACTAATTATATGATCATTTCTACTGGTTAAAACAATCAACTACTGCGTTATTTATTTTATAATTAGAACAACTAGTTATGAAAATAAATGCCTTGTATTTGACTGTTTTCACTGCGTATAAAATAGATCACATATTTAATGAAACTGGTATAACTTATCTCTTAACCCGAGCTAAGGTTAAATAATAAATTTAGCCGTCAAATTTTATTCTAATACCCGCATTAGCAATAAAACCATCATTACGTGACCAAATATCTGTAGTCCATTGACCATTAGGTGCCCCTGCTGGCAATAGTAACGGGTGCTCATCAGTTTGCTTAACATTTAAAAGGTTCTCAAAGTTGATAAACCAACTCACACGACCGATTGTTATTTCACCCATTAAACCTAAGTGCCAGTAAGGTCTTGATTCATTGATATAGGGATTATCATTTAAGCGTTGTGGCCCTGTATAATAGGCCTCAAAACCAGTTCTAAAGCTACCATGTTGTTCCCACATCGCAACAAATCCAGCTGAGTGTTGAGGCGTTAAGGCGATTTTTCTTCGCCCTTGTCCGTTTTCACTCTCCTCAGTAGCATCTAAATATAAGTAACTTGCTGTTAGTTTTATGTCTTCCCAACGGTAGCGCAGCAACACTTCTGAACCACGAATTTTACTTTCACCCGCTGCGTTAACTAATTTTATACGATCAAATGTAGCATCATTATTCGATGAAAAAGCTTCTAGGTTAGTAACATTATCAACATTTGAACCAAATAAGGTTAAGCTAGTTTCAATATGCTCAAAGGTATAGGTAAAATCTAGCGAAGCCGTTTCTGCATGTTCTTCTTGTAAATTTTTAATTTCTTCAAGCTTTGATAAACCAACAGCTTCTACTTCTTCGACAAAAGGCGTTGTAGCAAAGTAACCGCGGCCAAATGACGCTCGTATTGTTAAGTCTGATGGTCGATAAAGTAGTGACACTCTTGGATTAAACTGCGTACCATACTCACTATGCTCATCTAACCTAGCACTGAGTGAGGTTGTTAGCTGATCGCTAAGTTCATAATCTAGCTGGCCAAAAACACCAGGAACTTCGTATGAGTAATTAAATTTAGGGAGTGTATCAGAAGCATAGATCTCTGATTGATAAGCAAGCCCTACAACCCAATCACTTTTATCGTTATAACCAGCAAGACTTGTTTCAACTAAATAGCTTTCATGTTGGTCATCTTCAATAACTTTACCGTAGCCATGCTTATGCTCTTGTAGCATTGTTGATGCTCGCGCATTCAAAGTAAGCGAGTCTAATAACGGCATAGTAAATACTAAGCCGCTATCAATTCGCTGTGACTCTTGTGATTGTTTAAAAAAAGTACCATCGGCAACGGTACCATTAGCCGTATTCCCGCCGACGCGATTCTCAGTCATCAGTCCGATGGTGGCATAAAGCGTTTCACCTTCGTTACCTTCCCAAAAAAGTCGCGGACGAGCGGTATAACGTTCATATTCAGCAAGGTCAATCCAACCGTCATTATCAATATCTTGTGCTGTTTGATAATGAGCGCCAGCGGTTAACGACCCTTTTATTGAGTCTGAAAGTGGTGCTTCAATATACGTGGTAAGATCTTGACCATTGCGTGTAGTTGCATTTAGCAGCATTTCACCGGTAAATTCATCACTTGGTCGCCTAGATACAAGGTTTATTACACCACCAAGGGCTGAACCACCGTAAAGTGAAGAAGCTGAGCCCTTTATAATTTCAACTCGACCTAAATCTGTAGGTGGTATTTGTAGTAAGCCAATTGAAGACGCTTGGTTGCCATAAAGTGGCAGACCATCAGCCAGTAATTGTGTATAACGACCATACAAACCCTGTAATCGAATGTTCGCACTACCTAATGCTGGCGACGTTGTTTGCATACGCACACCACCGGTTTCAGCAACTAACATTGAAATATTTCCAGGACGCATGGCGGCTTTTTCTTCAATTTCTTCTCTGTTAATAAGTTCAACTCGAATCGGCTGTTCATTAGCAATACGGCCAGAACGCGTGGCTTGTACAATTATTTTTTCTATTTCTTCTTCGTGTTCATGATCATCTTCATGATGCTGTTCTTGGGATTCTTGTGATAATTCAGAATCCTTAGCTGGCGAACGAATATCTGCACTGAGTACCTCTGCACGGCTATGTGGAATAAAGCTAAGGGTAAATACAAGTAGGATTAAAAACTTAGAATTGAACATAGATAATTTTTCACACAAAATTTAAAATATTAAGGGAGTTAATTCTAAAGGTTACGCCTACTGGAAGGTCAAGGTAATAAGTTAATTAATAAGAAAAACACGTTAAAAAACGCGCTAATAGGTACCTATTAGCGCGCTCCTGTTAGGGTTAAGCGTTTTTATTCAATAACTGATAAACTTTATTGTCTACTGAAAGCTTTCCGCCACCTTGAAATAGCAAGGCGACTGTCATCGCTAATAGCGCTAAACCAAATTCATAGCCGTTGTTACTCATAAATAAACCATTATCCAAATGCACTGTAACAATGGCAACCACCATAGTAATAGCAAGAACTAAACTTGCTGGTCTGGTAAGTAGCCCTATAATCAATAATAAGCCACCAAAAAACTCAGCACTTCCTGCCATTAATGCCATGAAGTACCCTGGAGTAAGCCCTATAGACTCCATCCATTGCCCAGTACCGTCTAAACCATAACCACCAAACCAAGCAAAAAGCTTTTGCGCACCATGTGCAGTAAAAAGAATACCAGCAACTATTCTTAATGGTAGTGCTGATAATGACTGTTCAGTTTTAGTGACGTTTTTAATTGTGTTGATAAAGTTCATAATGTTGCCCTTTGAAATTGTGGTTAATTGATAATGTCGCTATTGTATAAGTTGAAGGATAATTAAATAAGCGTTAATATTTGCTTAATAACATCAAAAAAATTGAACATTTATTTTCAATAATGCTAAAAGTGAGCATATAAAGATGAAAACACCACCAATAAGTGTTGAAGCCTTGCTGGTATTAGATGCCATAGAATACCGTGGTAGTTATGCAGCAGCGGCTGAGCAGTTGAATAAGGTACCCTCGGCACTTTCTTATATAGTGCAAAAATTAGAAGAACAGTTAAATGTAACTATTTTTCAGCGACAAGGCCGACGCGCCGTACTTACCCCCGCAGGAAAACACCTACTCAGTGAAGGCCGTAAGGTACTGCATACAATAAATGCGCTGGCTGAACAAACGCAAACCATGGCGAATGGCTGGGAGCCCAAAATACGCATCGCTTGTGATTCAATTATTAATATAAAACCAGTTTTTGCTGGCATACAACAGTTTTTAGCGCTACATGAAAATATTGAATTTGATATACAAGAAGAAGTAATGAATGGTACTTGGGAAGCACTAGTAGAAGACAAAGTTGACCTGGTTATTGGTGCACCAGCCCCTGTGCCCAATCAAAAAGGCATTCGCGCGATAAAAATAGGACAGTTAGACAGCGTGCTTGTTATGAGTAAGTCACATCCGTTATTTCAAGACCTTTCTCACGCAAACAAAGCAATGACCACCAACGAACTTATCAAATATAGAAGCATTGTTGTTCATGACTCTTCCTTACATGATATTCCATGGTCAATAAATATGATTAAAGGCAGCCAACATTTTTTTGTGAGTTCCATTACTCAAAAAGTCGCCGCTATTATTGCAGGAATAGGTATTGGGCATTTACCCAAAGCGACGGCTCAACAGCATATTAATGACGGAACACTTGTTGAAATAGATTTAGCCGAGCAGCCTTCACCTCAAGACATATACATGGCATGGAAAATAACAAATAAAGGCAAGGGGCTCAATAAATTAACAGAGATCTTATTAAATTCAGAAAACCAGTACTAACAAAAGCATCACCAACTATGTGAACATTGCTATTAGCTAAAACAAACTACTACTGCGTTATTTATTAAGATGATGTAAGTTGAGAAGCAGTAAATGGGGTGGCTAACGAGACTTGAACTCGCGACAACCGGAATCACAATCCGGGGCTCTACCAACTGAGCTATAGCCACCACTGAACTTACTTAGAACGCCTTATGGTAAGGCGCCGAGAGTATATTGCATTTAGGCCTTGATTGACAAGCAAAATTTGTAGTTTAAATTAAATTTTTCCTTACTGATCTATTCTCAAGAAAAATAGCAGCTACTTGCTGGTTGATATTACAGCAGCTCTTATTTATTAATTGCTTGAATAAGCTTTCTGTCTTCAGATTGAATATGGCTTACGAACCAATCTAATAAATTATCGAGTAACACTGTAGTTACATTGTGGTGAACATCCATTTTATAAGCATAAAGCTGCTCAATAAAATGTTTGTGCTGCAACCGGTGCAGCAGTACATCTTGCATACTTAAATGCTTAAAATACGCTTCTTCGCTGGCGAAATGATATTGGGTATAGCTGATCAGTCGATCAAACAGCATTTCTAGATAGTCAGCAGGCGCATTTTTATTAATGTTTTTTGCGATATCATTAATAAATTCAACGATAACTTGGTGCTCTCTATCAATACTTTCAATACCAACACTTAGTTTAGCATGATCCCATTCTATTAAAGACATAAGTTTATATACCATCTTTCATTAAAAGCGTACCATAATTTAATTAACACCAATAAGGCCTGCAAATTTTTAAATCTACAAAAATATAAAGCAAAGTTTAATGTGTCCTAGTACAATATTAATCTATATTTACGTTATGGCAAAAGTATTCCCGAATAATTACTAAAAGGTAATTTGTTATATTTTTCAGAACGCTATGGTATTAACTAATATAAGCTCAACACGTCCTAGATTAATTTGCTATCGCTCCTTTTTATATTGGTGAAATAATGTCATTAAATAAACTGTCAGAACAACTTAAATCACAAGCTGATAAAAAGCTGCCTCCTGTTGAATTATGGGATCCACCTTATTGCGGAGAAATTGATCTCATAATCAAAGCAGATGGTAGTTGGTTCTATAATGGCACTATTTTTAAACGACTTGCCCTTGTTAAACTGTTCGCTTCGGTGTTAACGCGAGAAGAAAATGAATATTTTTTGGTTACTCCGGTCGAAAAAGTAAAAATTACTGTAGAAGATACACCTTTTCTACTCACTCAATGGCACTGGCTTGACGAAGAACAAACAACAATAGTTGCGAGTACAAACTTAGATGATACGTTTGAAATTAACCATGAACATCCTATAGAGGTTAATGAAGATGGCGAATTATCTGTGACTGTTCGACGCAACTTACCAGCTAAAGTACATCGTAATGTATATTATCAATGGGTTAACATAGCAAAAGAGCGAGTAACAGCTAAAGGTACCGAACTAGTCATTACCAGTTCAGAGCAAACCTTTAGCTTAGGGCTTATTGAATATTAAATTACGCGCGAAAATCGCTGTTGATTAACATGTTGCTTCATATAGGCATCAAAGCTCATACAAATATTTCTAATTAATAAACGCGCTTTTTGGCTAACTGCAATATAATTTTCGCTATTCTCAACCAGTTCATCATTAATAAAAGTAGTTAGTAATGGCAGGTCATCGGCAAAATATTCATTAAAATTGATGCCATGCTTGTCATTAATCTGTTGTTTATCAACATAGTAATTACACATTAACTCACGAATTACATCTCCACGAATTATATCGTCTTTATTCAAAGTTAAGCCTTTTTCTAATGCGTGTCCTTGTGCATCGATTGCTTGATAGTATGGCGTTAAGTCTTTTATGTTTTGCGAATAACTATCGCCTATCGCACTTATTGAAGAAACTCCTAAACCTAATAAGTCGCAGCCACCTTTGGTGGTGTAACCTTGGAAGTTTCGGTGTAAATGCCCTTCTTTTTGGGCAATGGCTAATTCATCTGTTGGTTTAGCAAAATGATCCATGCCGATAAACTCGTAGCCGTAGTCACAGAGTTTTTCAATAGCCAGTTTCATTAATGCAAACTTTTCATCTACGCTTGGCAGCCATTCGTCACGCAGTTTTCGTTGCGCAGCAAAACGGCTTGGAATGTGAGCGTAGCTAAATAATGAGATACGATCAACATCCATTTCATAGGCTTTATCTATGGTTCGAGTGAATGTATCGGGCGTTTGGTGGGGTAAACCATAAATTAAATCTACGTTTATCGAGTTAAACCCTACTTTTTTCGCATGAGCGATAAAGTCGCTAATAAACTCAGTAGACTGAACACGGTTTATCGCAACTTGAACTTTTTCATCAATGTCTTGAACACCTAAACTTAAACGATTAAAACCAAGCTGGTATAGATGTTCTGCTAAGTTCATTTCGATTTCACGCGGGTCTATTTCTATGCTCATTTCTAGTTCATCAGCAAAATTAAACTCTTTTTTAAGCAAGGTTACTAATTTAGTAATTTGCGCATGGGTTAAAAAGCTAGGCGTACCGCCACCCCAATGGAGTTGTTTAACTGTGTACTCTTGAAATAACGGAGCACGTGAGGCAATTTCTTTCGCTAACATTTCTAAGTAGTCGTCTGCTTTACCACGATGACGAGTAATTATTTTATTACAACCACAGTAGTAGCAAAGGCTATGACAAAAGGGAATATGTACATACAAAGACAGCTCTCTGTTATCTGAGTTTTCGATTGCTGTAACTAAGTCGTTATGGGTAAATTCATCATTAAATTCGAGTGCGGTTGGATACGATGTGTATCTTGGGCCACTGGTATTGTATTTATTTAACAACCCTTTATCGAAAAACTGATCGGCTTTCATAACTATTCCTACTAAATGAACTTGAGGCATTCTACTGCAAAGCCATTTGGTAATAGTTGATCAAGCGCAAACTATAGCTATTCTACTTCACGGTGCAGGATTTAGCTGAAATGGAATGGGGATTATACAGTCTCACATGCTATATGATCCGTTCAACTAGTTAACATAATCAGCGACAGTGTTATTAAATAATTATCGCTACAAGAATGTAGTTAGGGCGTGTTGATCTTTGCTGTACATTTTTGCGCCTAGCGTTCACATTTAATTAAAGCGAGTATTCAATAGAAAAAAACCAGCGTATTTATTACGCTGGTTTTTGCTGCTAGTTAAACAACCTTAAAATAGATCATCTAATAATTTAAACCCATTTATGCTACTGCGAAGATATAGTCATTTCAGCTATTTTATTCGCTTCTATATCTGCTTCTTTAAAAAGCAAAGGACGCAATTGAGGCTGGGCAGAATATAACTCAGACTGATCTGTATTATGCTCGCTACCATAAGCATGCGATTGCGAATAACTAAGCAAGCCTTTTGCAACGGGTCCATCATCAGTAAAGTTTACTACGCTCATCCAGCTACTACCGTAACCAATATGGTATCCTTGCGCAGCTGCGCTTAAAATCGATGTTCCGTCTTGCGCGGGGTAAACATGGCGAGGTAGTAGTGTCCCGTCGTTACCTGTTCGGCTGGTAAAGACATTAAAGCCACCTTCAATATTATGTGCGCCAGCCCAAGCAATTTTCTCACCACTTGCGCTACCATCAGCTTTACTACGCTCAACAAATTGTACTTCATCTAACCTTGCATCAAGCGCAATACCTGCTGTTTTTATTTTATTGATCGCTTGAGCAAATTGGGCAAGCGTAGTGCTGTTATTAACTAAACCTGATGGTGTATTTAACGGATTGTTAGCATCAAAAGGCGTTATCCATTGTGGATCACGATTAAATTGAAATGCAAACTCACGAAATAGATGCGCTGCAACACTTCCTTTGTTCATCGTGCCATCCCAAAGTGCTAACGCTGAACAACCTTCACTAATATCAATACCATTAACAGGAGTACTACCTTGCGCGTTACAAATGGTTAGCAAGTCATTGAGTACCGCTTCACTTAAGTAACTTCTATTCCCCACAAGCGCTTGCTCAACTTCAGCAAGTGAAAATAAATTATCTGACCCTGCAGCATCACCCAATAACGTATGCGCCATGCGTGAGCGCAACGACTGTTGATTACCTACATTACCATACAAGGGTGAAACACCAACAATTGGCATTTCTGCATTCGTTAGCCAGAAACTATCATTTGAGTTTTGTACGTAGTCTGTTCCCATATACTTCGGTGCTTTATCGTACGGCACGGCATCATCAAAAATAAAGGCAGAAATATTACCTGGTAATACAGTAAACCCTGCTGCTTTTTTAATACCAATTAAGGTCGGATTCGTTGTTAATGTTGCGATAGCTGAATCACTAAGATTAGGGACAGTAGAGTCATCAATATAAAAAACATTTCCTTCTTTATCTGCTGACATCGTATTGTTAAAAATAACGCCATCGTAATCTTTAAATGCTTGTTTAAATTCATTAATATCACCAGCGACATTCATTGCTAGCCAATGATCAAGAATATCTAAATTTTCTTTGTTGGCATCTTTAATGGCAAACGCATTAGTATTTGTCCATTCAAAGCTACCTGGAACAACTATCATAGGGCCTTGTAAAGTAGAATAGCTTTTCTTCGCAAGCTTGATTGTTACACCAGGTGCTACTGCTACATCAATAACTAATTCTTCAACCTCGATTGGGCGAGGTGCACCATCAACAGTTTGATTAAGTAACCCTGGTAAACTGTTATCCAAGGTTAATTGATATACCACGAAATGTTCAGCAGTAGAAAAAGTGTGTGTCCACGCAATATTTTCATTAAAACCAATATTTACCACGCCTGGCATACCCATTAGTGAGCCACCCATAACATTTAAATGCCCTGGAATAGTGCTATGAAACTGCCAAAAGCGTAAATTGCCGGTATGTGGAAAATGAGGGTTAGCTAACACCATTCCTTTACCATTTTCGGTTTTATCTTTACCTAATCCCCAGCCATTTGAGCCCATATCACTCGGGTTTTTTTCTGGCATTGTTACTTTAGGCAATATTTTCATCGGCGCTGAAGAATTTCCTGCCACAGGGTATGGCATAAAGCTTTCACCCATTGGAGCAGCTAAAAACATTGGCCCAAGAAAGTTTGATGCACCAGGTAATAATGCAACACCAAGTGAATATGTAAGCATATCAACATCTGAAATTGGCTGCACCCAAGGCTGTCCCGCACAAGCAGCGTCAATATTTTCTACACCAGTATCAGCTAAATACTTATTATACCCTTGTGCATAACCTGACAATAATGCTTGGCTGTTGATAGACATTAGCTTGAGGTTTTTTTCCGCTTGTGAGCGGATCTCTAATGCTAAATAACCAAAATCATTAATTAAATGTTCAGAGTCACCCGACCCTGGCGACATATCAGGCCCATAATATTTCGATCGTTGTGAATTATATTTAAGAATTTGATCAGCAAGTACACAGATATTATCTTTAGCAAACGCATAGCCAACACCGTAAGAAAGGCTTTGCAAGTTATCTGCTGTCACATGTGGCACACCATAATCAGTCCAGCGGATATTGGCACTAAGTACGCCATCGTTATCAAATGCAGGTATTGGAGCAGCTGTTGCAGGTGGTGTCGGGTCAACCGGTTGTGTTGGTTGGTATGTAGAATTATTTTCATATTTATATTCACCGCCGCAAGCAGCAAGTAAACATGCCAAGCTTATTGCCGTCATTGGCTTAGCTATGTGTTTTAAGTTTTGTTTCAAAGCGTATCCCCCAAGGTATATTAATAGTATTTACAAGCCATTAAAGCGTGTTTATCTTTGTTGTAATTTGTCATTAATTATAGTGAGTATAGACAAAATTATTATTTACGCTTTAATCTGCTCTTACCAGTTTGTATCACAATTAATAATCGTTGTACATTAGTACTATGACTAGCTCTTAAGTCTAAAGCCTCATATCTTCAAGTGTGAAGAATCAATGGCTCAGTGTGCTTAATCTGAGTTGTAGTTAGTGAGTCAGGCGGGTATAAGTTTTCTGTAACTAAAAAAGCACGCTGATGCGTGCTTTTAAAAGTATATACGACCTTTTTGACAAAAATTGCCAATTGAGAGTCAAACAGTCTCCCTCAAGATTAACAACCTTTGATAGCTGATATTTTATCTAACGTATATTGATGAAGAGATGTTAACTCTTGAACTATCGATGGAGTTAACTTAGCTTCTGCTTTGGTTCGCTCTAGATCTAACTTCATTCTATCCTGCTTCGCTAGTTTTTTACGCGCGTCCATAATAGGCATATGCTTAATTTGGTTATAAAGACCAAAAATAGCAGGAAACTGTTGCTCTAGCTCACTAACAGTTTGCAGAGAGTCAAGTAACACACTTATTCTCCAACATCCTTCAGAATAGTCGCATTGCTCTTCTTTCATTGCTCTAACAATAATAACAATACTGTTAAGTATTTTTAGATCGTGTTGGTTATGAGCCTCTTGCGTTGCTGCTAATGCCTTTTCCTGCAGTTGTGTTTGTTTGCGTAACTGAAGCAGGAGTTTTGTCGCATATATTGCTAATGCTAATACAATAATAATGCCACACAGAATATAAAATAAGCTGTATTCCATCACAATTTACTCGAAACTTGACAGGTCAGGTTTGTCTAACTTATCCCACAATTCTTCTTCATCAATTGTGCTCGGAGTCTTTTGTATCACCTCTTCTTCATCTTCCCAACCTAAGGCTTTACGTAACGCTTCATGTCGAGTCATTTTATCATTAAAAAAGTCAACTTCAGCCTCTGTTAGGTCAATATCATCTTCTTGTTTAGCTAAAATAGCTTGTAGTTTGGTATCATCTTCAATCGCATAAATCTCTTGCTCAAGTGCTTCCATACTACTTTCTGGTGATTTAATAGATTCAACTTCACGAATAGGAGCAATAGGTGATTTTTTAGCCGCTTTTGTTTTAGGCTTGTCTGCTGATTGGTTTGATTTAGCGGGTATACCAAGGTCAATTGGTTTTTTACTGCCAATTCTTGGATCTTTAGGTGTGTTATTACCACTAGAATTTAGTTTCTCTTGAAACGCTTCTTTTTGGCGATTACCTGACTCTTTACCGGTTTTTTTCTTTGGTTTTTTATCAGTAACGACGACTTCTTTTTTCTTATCATCTTTAGGAGTGCTCGTAGGCACGAACCTAGGCTTTCTCGATTTTTTAATGCGACTCATGATTTTCAAATATATTAACAAATATGTGTCTATTTTACGCCATTATGCGAACAAAGGTTAGCATCTATGCAAAATCTTTTGATAAAAAGAAAAAAACGATGGCTAGGCCATCGTTTTAGGAGAAAATAATTGTGTTTAGCTCGCAATTATATCAAGTTCCAATTCTGAAGTGGTTATCCAAACCTAATAGTACAATCCCTGTTATCTCTGACAGTTATCCTGTTTTTTATTAGCGCATTCCTAGCTATTAATTTTTATCGGTCATCCTAACGCTTTATTGGGCTTTCCGTATGTCCTTCTGGACAAAGTAATAGTAATCTTCCTAATTAAAGGTAATCATCCGTATTCGAATTTTTCAGTATTTAACATAAATACTCTTCGCTTTCCGTGCGTTTTCATGTCCTTTTTGTTTGTTGAGCGAATCAACTGGTAGTTACTTTACTCGAGTAACATAATGTAACAAGCAAAATATTTCAAAATGTTACAGTATTAAATTCGATAAAAAATAAACCATTGATTTTTAGTTTAATTTTTAATCTACAACTTATAATAAAGTAAATAACACTCACGCCAATGGTCAATGTCTTACATCAACAATGGTCGTTATACTACAAATATGAACAATCTCTTTATACGAAAAATTTCGTTCAATATATAATTCTGCGCTATAGATTTAACTGATAAAAAAAGCCAGTATTTACTGGCTTTTAAAAACGTGAGTATGGGCAACGAATTAGTCTTGCTCGTGTAACCATGCCGCATGACGAGGCGCCCGTTTAGTAACAGACCACTCTTCTATCATGTCTAAAGCAACATCATTTAATTGTTTATATTGCTCAGCTGTTCCTGTATTTGCGGCAAGCTCCAGGCGGTGTCCATTAGGGTCGAAAAAGTAAATCGACTTAAACACTCCATGATTTACCGGACCAAGTACATCTAAACCTTTACTTTGCAAAGAAGCTTTCGCTTCAACTAGTGCATCGTAGCTACTTACTTGCAAGGCAATATGCTGTACCCATTCAGGTGTGTTTTGGTCTCGTCCCATTTCGTCTGAATTTGGTAATTCAAAAAATGCTAGTACATTGCCCATCCCAGCATCTAAGAATATATGCATATAGGGATCAGGGGCTTTAGTCGACGGTACTTCGTCTTCGGCAATCGCAAGGTTTAAATCCATATTAAGCATTTTTTTATACCACTGGACCGTTTCTTTCGCATCTTTACAGCGATACGCAACGTGGTGAATTTTTTCTATTTTTATCATAACAACCTACGCTCTAAATTAAATTCAATAACTGAGCCTATTTTCACACAAAGTTATATCTAGCACTATTTTTAAACAATAATGGCGCTGTTATAAATGTCAGCAAAACACTACGCTTATAAAAATGCTATCGCATTAGCTAACAGAGGCTTTGCCATAAGCTTGCCTTGTTTGTGTCTATCACCTCTAACGCTATGCCTGTATCAGGTGAGTCTTTAAATTCGATATTCGTATTTATTAATCTATCGTCTCTAAAGTAACAACACTCCACGGCTGTATTAGCAGGCAAGTGCTCTGCTAGGCTTTGTAGTACAGTACTTGTTACTTTTAACTGGTCAATGGCAATAATAACGTCATTCACCGCTAACCCGGCAATGTTAGCAGGTGAATTTTCTAAAACCTGCGTTACCTTTAAACCCACTTCACTCGCTTGATATTGAAGCCCTAAGTATGGAATATAATCTTTACAGCCAACGGTTTCGACATTCATTAAACTCTTAAATTTATGGTTAACTTTTGCGATGCCAAACTTAGCAAGTAACGCTGTTAATTCAATTCGTTCAGATTTATAAAGCAGAGAATGGAAGTCTTCTGAAATATCTTCACCGCATAGTTTATTTGCTATATGAATATAGTCTTGCGTTGTTGTTCCAATATTTTTAGCACCAAAATTGAGCCATATTTCCCGCATTAACGTGTCTAAGCTGTATTTTTGTGCTGATTTGTCACGGATGGTTAAATCTAACCATAATGAAATAATTGCACCTTTTACGTAATAACTAACAATATGATTAACGGCTTCAGGCCCTTGTTGATAAAATTTAGTCCATGCGTAGTAACTAGAGTCAGCAACACTTTGTTTTAGCTCACCATTTCCTCTATTAACCCGTGTCATTGCTTTACTTAATATTAAAAGGTACGCGTTAAAATCGATAATACCGGCTCTAAAGAGTGAGAAGTCATCATAGTAAGATGTTATCCCCTCAAATGCCCACAACTGTTCGGTATAACTTTCTTTAGAAAGGTCATATGGAATAAACTCGATTGGTTTAATTCTACAGACATTCCATGCATGAAAATATTCATGGGAGCATAGACTTAAAAAGGTTTGGTAAGCATCGGTTAATTCTTCAGGTTTATTTGGATTAGGTAGATCAAATCGACTGGCTTGTAAAATAGTTGAGTTTTTATGCTCTAAACCACCAAAACCATCAGCAAGCAAATGGGTTATAAACCAATATTCGTTAAACGGTACATCGTTAAATAAATTAATATGATGCTGACATAATTTACTTACATCTTTTGTTATGCGTTCGCGGTCGCCATAATGTTTGCTAGTAAACACCATATGATGACAAACACCATTTACATCAAACTCAAAGGCATCAAAATCACCTATTGCAACGGGGCAGTCTATTAACTCATCATAATTATCGGCATGGTACTGACCAAACTGATATTTTTTAGTACCTGCCGCGCGTGTTAAACCTGTAGCTACACGCCAGTTATCTTGTTGCTTAACTTGATTAATCAATAATTCACACGGGCTATATTGCAGCTCTTTAATAGCTAAAAAGGTTGAACTCCCATTAAAAAAACCTCGTTGATTGTCTAGGTAAGCCGTGCGTACCGACAAATCAAAGGAAAATACTTGATAGCTAATGGTCAATTTATTGTTAGGTGCTATTACCTGCCAACTTTGTTTATCTAACTTTGTTAATGCAACATTATGCTTGTTAGCGTCTGTCGCTGATAGTTGATGAATGTTTTTTGCAAAGTCTCGGATCATGTAGCTGCCGGGCAGCCATGCTGGTAATGTTAAATGGTAAGCTTTGTTAGCAACGGTATCAAAACAGATACTCACATCGAATAAGTGGCTATTGAAGTTGTCTGCAGAAATTGTGTAATAAACAGTCATAAGTACATTGAAGATAATAAATTTTCTTCAATGTAGCAGATATTTGAACGTCTCACGTAGTTGATCAGTAAAAAAAATGTACTGAACCTGAGCTCGGGATAATGAATGTGCGCAAAAAAAAGAAAACGTAACATTTACAATGCTATAATTTTGTGCGAATCAAGGCTAATTTGTGTACCTAATAGCCTGGTATTAGTAGCAAATTAACGGTTTTTTAGTTCCAGACAAAAACCAAGTATTTACGTCCATGCAGACAACGCAGATACGCGTAAAAATCGTAGCTTTGGTATACTTAGCTTATCTCGAATTCAGGTTATTTACGACAAAATAACCGTTTTATCGCCATTTACACAAATACGCTGCTCAGCATGTAATTTAACGGCATGGCTTAATGCTGTAGCCTCTAGGTCATGTCCTAAATGTACCATTTGCTCAATGGTAAATGTATGGTTAATCGGCTTAACTTCTTGCACAATAATTGGCCCTTCATCTAAGTCAGCTGTAACGTAATGCGCAGTAGCACCGATCACTTTAACCCCTCTAGCATGCGCCTGATGAT
Organism: Thalassotalea piscium; assembly: GCF_030295935.1. Taxonomy (NCBI): domain Bacteria; kingdom Pseudomonadati; phylum Pseudomonadota; class Gammaproteobacteria; order Alteromonadales; family Colwelliaceae; genus Thalassotalea; species Thalassotalea piscium. The sequence continues at coordinate 146,235 of NZ_AP027362.1, read as the reverse complement.
AAGGACGTGCACCTTTAAAGCTGGGTAAAAAAGAATGATGTATATTAATTGCTTTACCTTGTAACTTTTGGCATAACTCATCGGACAATATTTGCATATAGCGCGCGAGTACTAACAAGTCAGTGTTTGTACTTTCGAGTAAGCTTAACAACGCAGCTTCTTGCGCTGGCTTATTTTCTTTCGTAATAGGAAGGTGATAAAAATCTACACCATGCCACTGCACTAAGTCTTGGCAATCTAGATGATTAGAAATAACGGCAACGATATTCACGGGCAATGCCCCTGACTTCCACTTGGTTAATAAGGACACCAAGCAATGATCATACTTTGACACAGCAATGGCGATATTAGGAAAGTTGCTGCGATCTCGTAACTGATATTTCATATTCAATTGCTTTGCTAAAATATCTATGGCATCTCGTATTTCAGCTATAGGGACAGTTAAACTGCGATCATCAAAAGCGATACGCGAGAAAAAGGTTTCACTGTATGGATCACTATATTGCGCTGTTTCGGTAATAAAAGCGCCGTGCTCAAATAAACTTTGTGACACCTTGGCTAATACTCCAGAGGTATCAGGACATTGCCATGTTAAAATATAATGATGAGTTGTATGCATTTGTAATAGCCAACCTAACCTTGAATAAAAACATTGTGCCAGTATTTTAAAATAATCAACTAGCTTTTATTACGATGAGATATGCTATTGGTGTATATCCAGCGTATTTAAAGAAGGCTATTGCATCGCTTAGCTGTTTATTTTTGCCTTGTTTTTCAGATAAAACTGTTCAACTTTCTCTCTTGCCCAAGGTGTTTTGCGCAAAAAAGTTAAGCTCGACTTAATACTTGGGTTTTCGTTAAAACACTTCATTTTAAGATGCTTGCCTAAATATTCAAAACCAAAGTGAGCAACTAACTCAGTTACTATTACTTTTAAAGTTACACCGTGCAAAGGATTAAAAGGTTGATTATCCATAGTATTTGTCAATTATCTAAAAGGTGCAGTATATCAGTTAGTAGCGATTATGCCTGTAAAAACTAACCAAAGCTGAGCACTAAACAATTACACTATAATTTAGCTCAAGTCGCATACATCGAGTATACTGAGATATATTAATGACCAATTAACACTCGGGTATTGTTTATGCGTAACTTTATAACATTACTGCTTTATCGATTAGTACTTATGAGTTTATTGCCTCTGGTAATAATAACCCTTGTAATTCGTTCAAAAAACAACCCACAATACCGTAAACGCTTAAGTGAGCGCCTAGGCTTTGTTCGATCGTCATTTAAACAAAATAGTATTGTTATTCATGCCGCAAGTGTAGGTGAAGTTATTGCGTTAAAGCCCTTTGTTGAAAAACTATTACAACAGCAACCTGAACTAGTTATTACCTTTACTACTTTTACACCTACTGGGTCAGCACAAGTTAGCACCCTTTTTGGCGATCGCGTTCAGCATTGTTATTTACCTCTCGACATTTGGCCTTGCACAGCCATGTTTTTATATAAATTAAAGCCTAAAGCTGCCGTTTTTATGGAAACTGAAATATGGCCAAATTTAGTTGCTCAATGTAAACACAAAGATATTAAACTACTGCTCATTAACGGGCGTTTATCTGAGAAGTCTGTTGAAAGTTACCAAAAGCTTACTTGGCTTATTCAACCAAGCTTACTGGCGTTTGATCATATTTATTGCCAAAGCCAAGATAACCTTGCACGCTTTTTAATGATAGGCGCCACTAATACTAATATCAGTGTTTCAGGCAACTTAAAGTATGATATTAGTATTAATGAAAAAGTTGCTTCAAAACAAAAAGAATTAAGCCAATACCTCAAAGAAAATCGAAGAATATGGGTGGTAGCTAGCACTCACCAAGGCGATGAAGATATTATATTATCAGCCTTTAGGCTGATAAAAGCACAACACCCCGACTTGTTACTTATTTTAGTACCTCGTCACCCAGAACGGTTTGATGCCGTTGCCAGCTTATGTAAAAAGTGTTTTAACACAATACGCCGTAGTGAAGAAACACCGATTAAACCTGATACTGATATTTGGTTACTTGATAGCCTAGGAGAGTTACTAGCGGTTTTTGCTTTAGCCAATGTAGTTACAATGGGCGGAAGCTTTAGCCAAATTGGTGGTCATAACCCTTTAGAGCCTGCATTATTTAAATTGCCCATTATTGTTGGACCAGATATGAATAACTTTACAGATATTATGTATCAATTAATGGAGCAGCAAGCAGTTATACAATTATCAGAAGAAGGTAATATAAGTGAGCACCTTAGTGCTGAAATGATTAACTTACTCAATAATTCCTCGCTAGCTGATAAATACGGTAACAGCGCACACAAGGTTGTTTTAGCAAACCAAGGTGCTAGCCAACGCTCACTTGATAAGCTACTAGCGTTAATTCATAAAAGTTAGCCGATGCACTTAACGGTAATTGCTACTGCATTACCCTACTACTGCCATCTATACCGGCAAAGCCCAATCTACAAAAAAATCTAAACTAACAAAAGTCATCCGAATTAAATGTAGGTCGATATTTATGCCGTAAAATGAAATCTTTGATGGGCTGAAGCCCAACCTACAAAGAATTCTCAACTAACAAAAGTCATCCGAATTAAATGTAGGTCGATATTTATGCCGTAAAATGAAATCTTTGATGGGCTGAAGCCCAACCTACAAAGAATTCTCAACTGACAAAAGTCATCCGAATTCAATGTAGGTCGATATTTATGCCGTAAAATGAAATCTTTGATGGGCTGAAGCCCAACCTACAAAGAATTCTCAACTGACAAAAATCATCCGAATTCAATGTAGGTCGGCATTTATGCCGTAAAATGAAATCTTTGATGGGCTGAAGCCCAACCTACAAAGAATTCTCAACTGACAAAAATCATCCGAATTCAATGTAGGTCGATATTTATGCCGTAAAATGAAATCTTTGATGGGCTGAAGCCCAACCTACAAAGAATTCTCAACTGACAAAAGTCATCCGAATTAAATGTAGGTCGATATTTATGCCGTAAAATGAAATCTTTGATGGGCTGAAGCCCAATCTACAAAAAAATCTAAACTAACAAAAGTCATCCGAATTCAATGTAGGTCGGCATTTATGCCGTCAGTCGTTTTCTTAGCGTAATAAGGGTAAACTACAATGTGATTAAATAATTCTAGCTACAATAAAACTACATTAAGGATAAAAAATGAAAAAATATATATCACCTCTGTTATTCGCACTTTTATTTACACCCATCGGTGCCTTCGCTAATAATACAGCAAGCATAATTTCCACGGCTCCTGAAAATGCAGAAGTGTATTTTATTCAACCGCAAGATGGGCAAACAGTTTCACAAAAGCTAAAGGTTGTATTTGGCCTAAAAAATATGGGGGTTGCACCCGCAGGTACTGATAGAGAAAATACTGGGCACCATCACATTTTAATTGATACAGATACTTTACCTGATCTATCTCAGCCATTACCTGCTACAGATAAAATAATACATTTTGGTGGTGGCCAAACAGAAACAGAAATAACCTTATCTCCAGGAAAGCATACTTTACAACTTGTGTTGGGTAATCATGCGCATATACCTCATAGCAAGCCGGTTATATCTAAAAAAATAACGGTTACCGTAAAGTAATAGCCACTGAAATAGCTATTTAACCTGAGTTCTGGATAACGGATGTACGAGTAACACCGGTAAAGCTATATTTTTCATTTACTTGTTATAAATTAATCGTATTGCTTATGTAGTTATATATCAATGTTATAAGTGTTCAGTGAATCAAGGCAAGTTTGCGTACCTAATAGCGAGCTATTAGGAGCAAATTAACGGTTTTTTAGTTCCAGACAAAAACCAAGTACCTACGTCCATGCAGGCAACGCAGGTACGCACAAAAATCGTGACATTGACGTGTATAGCTTATCCAGAATTCAGGTTACTTAGCTTATCCCGAACTCAGGTTATTTACGAAGTTCAGGATAATTGTCGGCAACAAGTTGTCGAATTTTATCCTTAACTTGCTCTAGCGTAATAGCATTCATTAAGCCCGGACCTTTAGCACGAATACCCCAAGGCAATTTTGCTAACGGTTTATGATATTGTTGTTGTACCATTGACTGATAACAGCTCACTACATAATGCTGATATTTATACGGGCCTGTTCTGTGCGGGTTGCTATGGGCATATAAGCCAATAACAGGCGTTGCTACGGTTACCGCCATATGGGTTGGTCCTGTATCAGGAGCGATAACTAAATGCGCTACTTTTAAAATCGCAAGCAACTGTTTTAATGAAGTTTTCCCTACCATATTGGTAATTTCACAATCTGCACGAGCAATAATATCTTCTGCTAGTAACTTTTCTTGCGTTGTTGGTCCGCCGCAAATTACCACATTGAAACCTAGCGAGCACAAATGTTCTGCTGTTTTAGCATAACCTTCACTATGCCAATTCCGTTCAGCTTTACTCGCAGCTGGGCTGATTACAGCTATCGGCTTTTCTGATGACAATTGTTCAGTTGCCCACAGGATATCTTCATCTCTTATCGGCATTTCCCAGTACGGGCTTGATAGAGGCACATTTATCGCCTGAGCAAACCCCATAAAACCATCTAATACATGCGGATTATCTTGTGCTGCAATCATGCGGTTAGTGAATAACCACTGTCCTTCTTTAGCTCGAAAGCGATCAAAACCAATTTTAATTTTAGCTGGTATACATAAACTAGCTAAACTAGCACGCAAAGCAACTTGCATATGTAACAGTACATCAAATTTATAACTTTTAAGTTGCCGCCATAAATCGGTATAACCCTTGAGCCCCGCTTTTTTATCAAAAATAACAAAGTTCACCCCTGGTAAGTCTTTTAGCAGCATGGCTTCTACTTTACCAATAACCCATGTAATTTGAATTTCGGGATAGTAACGTTGAATAGCTTGGACCATTGCAACCGCATGGCAAACATCGCCAATAGCCGAAAGTCGTAAAATACATAAGTTTTTTGGCGCAGTTAATTGACCTTGCATCGTTGAATCACCACAATATGGAGTAAAGTACTAATTGGCGTATTATCTTGAACCCTTCAGCAAATGTAAAACACTGTCAGCAAAAAGTTTTTCAACAGAAAAATCTTTATGCCGTTTATAATCCAGCATTAGTCAAAAGCTTTACCCCTGAAATGCTAACAGCTCAATATTGGCAGCAACATAATGCTGTTATCGGTCAAGCTCAAGGTCGAGGTATTACCTACTTTGTACAGCATAACCAACAACAATGGGTATTAAGACATTACTACCGTGGCGGCCTTATTGGCAAATTTAATCGAGATAGTTATTTATTTACCGGAGATAAAAACACACGAGCTGCAAAAGAATACCAGTTATTACAACAATTAGTTGAATTAAATTTACCTGCGCCAACACCTATTGCCTACGCGGTAATTAAGCAAGGTATTTTTTATCACGCTAATATATTAACTAGCCGAATAGAAAATGCGCAAGACCTTGTCGCACTATTATCAAAAGGGCCTTTAGCTGAAAACTTGTGGTTAGCGATTGGCCGGTGTATTGCTCAATTTCATCAACACGGTATTTTTCATCACGATCTAAATGCACATAACATTCTGCTCGATACAGATAATAAAGTTTGGTTAATAGACTTTGACCAAGGTGAAAAGCGGGCGATAAAACAGGGTTGGCAACAAGCGAACATAAGCCGATTATTAAGGTCATTTAACAAAGAGTTGCAAAAGTTACCAACTTTTCATTGGCAACTTAGTGATTGGCAATTACTAATGGAAGGCTATTTAAGTGAGTGATAATGCTTCTTTATGGCGTTCTCGATACATTTGGCGTGCGTCTAAAAAGTCACTCATTGCAGAATCAGTTATATAAGGCCTGATCATCACTAGAATTTTCAACACCCCGTCATAAAATACTGAATCGTTAATTTCAGAGTTTTGTGTTTGGGTTTGATAGAAACTTAACCAAAAAGTATTGATTAAGCGTAGAATACTGACGATGTCAGCTAATTCATCATCTTCAAATGTCATCATATCGGCATCACGCAACGCATGCAGCATTTCAGTTAAGCGCTGGGTAATTGTTGATTGCACTTCAACATATTTTTCATGAAGCAGAGGGTTCTTTGCCAATAAAACCGGTAAGTTTACATAGAAAAAACGGAACTTCATTAGTGCTTGAAACACCGCATCCATATATAAAATAACTGCATCAAATGGCTTAATTTCTGGTGAAACTTGAGGGAATGTGTCTAGTAGTAAGTTTCGTGCATACTCTTCATAGATAGATAAAATAATGTCTTCTTTATTACGAAAATGATAATACAGATTTCCCGGACTAATGCTTAAATGAGCTGCAATGTGATTTGTCGTAACGTTACGTTCGCCTTGCTCATTAAATAACTCGATACTCGCTTGAATTATTTTATCACGGGTTTTCATTGTATTTTTTTCTGCCATTAATGAGTAATTATTCACTTATCATACTATCAAAAATCAGCAAGGGTAAATCTTTTTGAGTAAATACTTTAGAAATTATCAATCTTTGCGCTATTTAAATGACAAATAACATCAATTGTGGCTACAATAACCCTAAAATAACACTAAATTTATCGCTATGCCCAAAAAAGCCATATACCCAGGTACATTTGATCCTGTAACCAATGGTCATACAGACCTTATAGAACGCGCCAGCCAGTTATTTGGTTCAGTTGTTGTGGGAGTCGCAGCAAGTCCAAGCAAGCAACCCTGCTTTGATTTAACTACTCGGGTACGCATGATTGAACAAGTAACAGAGCATTTAGATAATGTAACCGTTGTTGGCTTTGAAGGTTTATTAGTTGATTTTGCCGCGTCAATTAACGCCAGTGTGTTAATTCGAGGCTTAAGAGCGGTATCTGACTTTGAATACGAATTTCAGCTCGCGAATATGAACCGCCGTTTGTCTCCCGATCTTGAAAGCGTATTCTTAACACCCGCAGAAGAGAACTCTTTTATTTCATCTACACTCGTAAAAGAAGTTGCGCTACACCATGGCGATGTTAGCCAATTTGTTCACCCTGAAGTTGAAGCCGCATTAATTAAAGCACTTCAATAAAATAGATTTACACTTAAGGGCTTAAAAACGATGAAAATACTGATTAGCCTAATATTAATTACTTTAGGGCGTGTTGATCTTTCGAGTACAAATTTTGTACGAATTAAACATGATTTAATTGAGACGTAGCGAATAAAGTGTAATTATTCTACATAAATGAGCTAGACAGCTTCCGCGTCCTGCTCACGCTAAGTACCTACTTCTGTGTAAGCAACGAAAAGTAAATCATGTTTAAACGTATCCGTAGGACAGCGCCTCTTTGGTTTTTCTACGGCGTTTTCACTTATTTATGGGGAACAACCCCATTACATAAGTTCAGCCTTGTATAAACACCAAACAAATCGCTGCAAAAACGTACAGCAAAGATCAACACGCCCTAGTATCTAGCTGTAGCCAAAGAAAGCAGCTGACTTACGAACAAAGAGATAGTGCTTACACACAATATATTAGCGATAATAATATAGCTAACGTTAAACGAATTAATAGCTTTCGCTTTGATACTTGGCAATCGTTATCACATAAGTTTTTAATTCTTTCAACTACGGTAACAAAAAAATACTTAATTGAGATTACAAGAGATTGTAACAACTTAGTTCATAGCCATGTATTGGTATTTAAGCAAGCAGTAGACGGTAGTTTACAGGCTCGTTTTGACTCTATTTTAGTTGGCGGTGAAAACATACCGTGTCGCATTCAAGCCATTTATCCGCTAACTGTTGAACAAGCTAAAGCAATTGCTAATATTGGTATGCCAACGAACGCAAAAGACAACAACACTAACGCTGACAGTTAGGACAAAATACTGAACTGCGATTCGATTGGCGGATCTCTTCTAATTTTGTTTCGCAAACTAAACATTTTTTACCCGCTCGCCCATAAACATTGAGTTGTTGGGCGAAATATCCTGGTTTACCATCTGCTTGAGTAAAGTCTTTCAGCGTTGTACCACCTTGTTCAATTGCCGCTGACAACACACTTTTTATAATATCTGTAAGCTTATCAAATTGTGATCTAGTTATTTTATTAACAGGTGTTATGGGTAAAATACCCGCTTGAAACAATGCTTCATTAGCGTAAATATTACCAACTCCAACCACAATATGATTATTCATTAAAAAGGTTTTAATCGGGACTTTCCGGTTTTTTGCTTTTTCAAATAAGTAACCAGGACCAAAATCTTCTAAAAGGGGTTCTGGGCCTAACTTTGCTAATATGCCTTGCTCATCAACATGTTGCTCAAACCATAAAATAGCACCAAAGCGACGAGGATCATTAAACCTTAAACATTTGTTATTACTAAATTTCAGGTCAAAATGGTCATGTTTTTTTACCTCAGGCGTTCCGTCAAGCACTCTGATAGTACCTGACATTCCTAAGTGGACCAGTAATGTTCCTTGATTAAACCTCAGTAATAAATACTTAGAACGACGATCAACTGACAGTAGCTCATCACCTTTAATTTTATTAACTTCATCAGGTATCAGCCAGCGTAATTGCTTATGGCGAACAATAACATCAACGACAACATGACCACATAAATGTGGGCTAATGCCTTGTCGACAAACTTCTACTTCAGGTAGTTCAGGCATAGTCTCGCTTACCTTATTTAATTTTATAGCGTAATATGTTGCATACGCTCAACAAAGGCTTTAGCAAAGCGCTTAGGTGATTCTTCATCCATATTAAAATATAACGATGGTTCAATCAGCTCGGCTTCCATTAACGCAAACCCGCCTTCATTACGAACAAAGTCAACTCGCGCATATAAGGGGGTTTGGTGTAATGTGGTGATCGCTGTCATAGATTTTTCAGCAAATTCAAGTAAACTTTTTTCTGGTGTTATCGACTTTAATTGCCCGCCGTGCTCTTCTTGAACTCTAAAGTCATTGGCTTTAGGTGTTTTTAAAATGGTATGGCTATAGTGACCATTAAAATAAAAAAGTGAAAACTCGCCTTCTTTAATCACACTTTCTATAAAGGGCTGCACCATAAAATTACGCGTTAAAAAAGCATTATGTATCTGTTCATAATACTGCTGAACGCTGTTCCTATTTATCCAAAAAGTATTGTCTGCATTCGCACTTATTCGCGGTTTTAAGACAATTTGATCTTGTTTAAAGTGATCAAAATACCCTTGTAGCTCATCAAGAGAGAGTGCTTTTTGGTTTATTTGTTCGCGCCAAATTGTTGGTACTACGCTAACATTTTGCTGCTGCAGGTCTTTCAGGTACTGTTTATCTATATTCCAGCGAACGATGGCTAAACTATTTTCTAAATGTGCTGACGATGCCTCAATCGCCTCTAACACAGCTAAAAATGCGGGTGCATCATCTTGATAGTCCCAAGGAGAACGAATAATAACAGCGCTATAGTTGGACCAGTCAACATCTTGCTTACGCCAAGAAACCATATCTACCTGCCAACCTAAAGCCGCCAAGGGTGATACTATCAGTTGATCGTATGCTTCAAAGTTATCTAAACTGTCCATTGTTAATATGGCACATTTATTCATTTGCCTACTCTCCTTTTATTGTGAGGATAAATCGGTAAAAACTGCATCGGGTAAAAGTTGATTATATAACGCTAGTGGTAAAGCAAACCATAATTCTTGGTCTGAGCTATAAACTAACAACTCAGCGTCGGTAGCTAATAAACTTAAATTAATCGTTTTAGGGTTGTCTGCAACTTCTGCCGTGATCATTAGCGCAAGTTTTAAATCTGCGCCTTCTGGTTCAGACACTACCTGCCCTTCAAGTTGCTGCCAAGAACGCATCATTTGAGTGAGTGCTTGGCCAGAAATACGCTCGGGTGTAGCCCGCCAATTACGCCCCACTCGTTCAATTGAAATTTCTTGACCAATAGCAAGTGTTAACAATACTGCGTTTTTACCAAGCACAAACTGCTCTGACTGTTGTTTTTCTTTACTAGAGAACACATTTTTATTGGTGACATTAATTAGTAAAATAAACCCCATCACTGCAAAAATAATGACGTTATTCCAACCTGAACGAGATAATTTAATCATAAAGTAAACCTGAATTTAACGTAACGCTATGATAGAAGATTATTATATAAATGTAATTTGATTTAAGGCGTTTTCATTGTTTTAAGGAGTAATAACCGTTTCATTAACTAAGTGTTCTACTTTTATAAGCAATGAAAACAGTCAAATAATTAATTACAAAAATGTACAGCAAGACAAACACGCCCTAGAGTAGTTGCTAACCAAAACTCTTTGATTAGCAACCGTCTAAAAACTACTTGTTATTATTTGCTTGCATAATAGCTGGCAACACTTTTATCTGCAGCTATGCGCTGTGCGTGTAAATTTAATTTTGGGGCAACTCGTTCAACTAAATCTTTAGGTATGTACTCTAGCATCCCTGAGTTAAGCCAACCTACAATAGGTATAATTTTTAAATCTGCAATCGTTAATTGTTGTTGTGCAAAGTATTTTCCGCCTTGATTAACCAGTTTCAACTCAATAAATTTGAGATATTTAGTTAGATCTTCCTTAGCAATTTTTTCTCGTGCAGCTTTTAGCGCCTCACCTTCTAAACCGAACGTTAATACTATTTTGTTAATGCAATCTTCTGCGGCATCCATCACTTCATCACACACTAGCGCTTGATATAAATCTTCAGGATACAATTTAGCTTGTTTTCCAACGTAGCGTAATATCGCATTAGATTGGGTAATAGCAGTACCATCAATATCAAGTACAGGCACTTGCCCTAATGGTGTTTTTTTACGTTGCTCTTCAAAGTCACTATAAGGAAAACGATGATCTTCAAAATTAATACCACCAATGTGTAATGCCAGCCTAATTGGCTCTGCACGGCCACCGTCTACATCAAAATATGTTAATGTTAATTGTGTCATTTTATATCCTTTGTATTACTTATAAGTAGTAAAACCAATCTCACTAACTATGTGATCATTTCTACTGGCTAAAACAGTCAACTACTGCGTTATTTATTTTATAATTATCGCTACAAGGATGTAGCTTATGTGGGCAATTCAGAAGCATAATTGCCCTGAACAACTAGTTATGAAAATAAATGCCTTGTGTTTGACTGTTTTCACTGCGTATAAAATAGATCACTTAATTAATGAAACTGGTATAAAACCGACTAATGGTAGATGCTTGATACTTTGTTAAGATCAACAATAATTAACTCGAGGGTCAGTTATCCCCGTATTATTAAGATTGGGTAGATATTGGGCAAATCAAGTAGCTGTAAAATTTGAACAAAAAAAAGTCCAGCAATTACTGGACTTTTTACATTAAATTATAACTAAAACTACTTAATTTTAGCTTCTTTATAAATTACGTGTTGACGGATTCTTGGATCAAATTTTTTGATCTCCATCTTTTCAGGCATAGTCTTTTTATTCTTATCAGTAGTATAAAAATGACCTGTGCCAGCACTTGAAACTAAACGAATTTTATCACGCATGATGATTCCTTAAACTTTTTCGCCACGGGCACGAATATCAGCTAATACTGCATCGATACCATTTTTATCGATAATACGCATTCCTTTCGGAGTTAAACGTAATTTAACGAAACGGTTTTCACTCTCAACCCAAAAACGGTGAGATTGAAGGTTTGGTAAGAAACGACGACGTGTTGCGTTTCTTGCGTGAGAACGGTTGTTCCCTACGATTGGCTTTTTGCCTGTTACTTGGCAAACTTTAGACATATGAGTACTCCAAAATTAATTTCAGCTCGAGCTTTATTTTCCCCAAGACCGTCGCCTCGGGATCCTGAAAAAGGTGGCATATTATAGAGAAAGTGGTTAGCGAAATCTAGCCTTTATCAACAATCCGACCTTTATCTTTGCTAAAGCAATGTATATCAGCGACTTACGATTGTTTTTTGACTAAGAACAGAAGAAATTTTAGACTTTTATTCGTAAAATGAGTGACTAGTTTTCAATTTCTATACGATTAATCTATATCTGATTCTAATAGCTTATTTATTTTTTCTTGTTGCTCTGCACTACACAGTTCGTCAATTAATATTCTAATAATACGAGATTTAGCCAAGTTAGTGTCAACGGCAAGCGCTTGAAGTTGTTCAATTGCTTGCTCGCTTAATGTGAACGTGGCATGACGGAAAGGCTTGCTTTTTGCCTTACGTCGCTCTGCTTGTTGCTTGACCTCAAATTGTTTTGCTGCCGCAATCGCCTCTTTCAGCCCTAATGTTTGTGATTTTTCACCACTTACAATTTCAGGCGCACCTTTAGCGTAATTTTCAGCATCAGCAATAAACTCATCAACCGTAAATTGCTTTTTGGTTGATTTGCCTTTATTTGATTTTTTTAGATCACTTAAACTCATGTGAGTCGTCCGCTTTCATTGCTAGCAGCTCTTCAGCGATAGCTTTCATTTCATCAGCTGCCTTGCTTGTTGGATCACTCTCTAATACAGATGAACCGCTCTCTTCACTGTCATCGTAAACATTTCGGCTATAGGTAACAGCGTTTAGTACGTTAATACCGTATGAGCTACACACTTCTTTAGCTTCAATAATTCGACTCGCTTGGTTAGGCAGTGATGGGCATTGTGTTATAACAAATGACGCGAGCATTTTAGGGTTAACCATTTTACAGGTACTAAGCATGTCTTCCATGTGAGGCACAGTTTTTAAATCACGACGTTTAGGTCTTAGAGGAATTATAACATGGTCAGCAACCGACATTGCAGCACGTAATGCTAAGTTATCTTGCCCACCACAATCAACAATTACATAGTCATAATGTTGATTTAAGCTCAGTAGGTCATTTCGAATTTTGCCATACAACTGAATACAGTTAATTGCGGGTAATGTTGGATCAGAGTTTCGTGCTTGAATCCAATCAGAAGTTGTTCGTTGCGGATCACAATCAACCATTAATACTATTGCTTGTTTATCACGAGCAAAGTACACGGCAAGATTTTGAGCAAGACAGCTTTTACCACTACCGCCTTTCTCTCCACCTACTAATATCATCATATTGCCATTTCCTTCTATTACTTCCTAAGTATAGTGCATAAATGCACCTTTCGCGCAAAACACCTATTCGTCAAGTTGTAACGCTATTTCAAACCAGCCATTATCCTGTTTTATACAGCGAATTACTCGCCCTGATAACTTTTGACTTCGAGGATCAGCAGCTTTAAAAACCACTTTAACTGATGTTTCTAGTGCTATTGCTTGGTCACAATCGAGTTTAAGGCCACCACGAGAAAAGTCTAAACACACAATTTTTTTTGCTGATTGTTGGCCATCATCATTTACCCAAACAATATCAACTAACTCTTTTTCCATATCCAATCTAAATGACTGCCTACGCTCTTCATTTAGTTTTTCTTGTTCAGCATCTGCCATCAGTTGATCCTTACTTCTTAGTTCTGATTTTATAAAATTAACTGGCATTGAGCGCAGTTGCAACTATTTTCATTAAAGAATACCGTGTTCGGCAAATGAATAACAATGGTGATTAGCAATAATCATATGATCAAGCACTCTCACATCAATTAAACCAAGGGCCTGTTTTAGCTGCTCAGTAATTTGTTTATCCGCCATACTTGGCTCAGCAATGCCTGAAGGATGGTTATGAGCAAATATTACCGCACTAGCACCATGTTTTAATACTTGCTCAACCACAACTCTCGGATAAACCGCTGCCGCATTAATAGTGCCTTGAAAGAGTCGTTCAAATATAATGACTTGATGTTGATTATTAAGTAGCAACATTGAAAATACTTCGTGACGCTCGTGCCTAAGCTCTGCCATTAAAAAATTTTTACTCGCTTGAGAAGAAGTTAGTTCATGTCCTGCACTTAATTCTTCTGCAAAGTAGCGCTTACTTAACTCAAGACAAGCTTGTAATTGCACATACTTTGCAACACCTAAGCCATTTACTTGACAAAAAGCTTGTTCATCAGCTTTATATATTGCCCCAATGCTGCCAAAGGTTTGTAATAGCTTGCGCGCTAAATCAACGACATTACAGCCTTTCACTCCTGTACGTAGAAAAATAGCCAACAACTCCGCATCGCTTAAGCTTTTAGCGCCTAAGTTACGCAATTTTTCACGGGGCTTTTCTTGCTCTGGCCAATCTTTTAGCATAATAACTTCCTTGTAATAAAATTTAAATTATCGGTATTTGGTGGTATCGTATCGCCAAACATTAATAAGATTAGCAGTTAATGAATATTCTTCATGGAAAAAATATCGTCCTTGGTATTACTGGTGGCATTGCTGCCTATAAAACGCCTGAACTCGTTAGACGTTTAAAAGATCACGGGGCAGATGTAAGAGTTGTTATGACTGAAGGTGCTAAAGCGTTTATTACGCCGCTAACCTTACAAGCTGTTTCAGCTAACTCTGTGTCTGATAGCTTACTTGATACTCAAGCCGAATTAGCGATGGGTCATATTGAATTAGCCAAATGGGCTGATTTCATTTTAATCGCACCAGCCACTGCCGATACTATTGCGCGAATAACCGTAGGTATGGCTAATGACTTACTCACAACAGTTTGCCTAGCAAGTGCCGCAAAAATTACCGTAGCCCCGGCAATGAACCAACAAATGTGGCACGCGCCAATCACTCAAGAAAATGTAGCACGCCTAACCGAGCGTGGCATTAATGTTTGGGGACCAGGTCAAGGCGAGCAGGCTTGTGGAGACGTTGGTTTTGGCCGTATGTTAGAAGTAGACCAGCTTGTTGAATTAACTTGCCAGCACTTTCTCGCTCAAAATACAGCACAAATCTTAAAAGGACAGCATTGGTTAATTACCGCAGGTCCTACTAGAGAAGCTATCGATCCCGTACGTTATATTTCCAATCATAGCTCAGGAAAAATGGGCTTCGCTATAGCAAAAGCTGCTGCAGATGCTGGCGCAACGGTTACCTTAGTGTCGGGGCCTGTTGCTTTAGTAACCCCAAGTAATGTGAATCGAATAAATGTTATTAGCGCTGAAAATATGCACCAACAAGTAATGGCACATGTTAAAAGCACAAATGTCTTTATTGCTTGCGCGGCTGTCGCTGATTACAAAATTGCTGAAGTTGCACAACAAAAAATTAAAAAATCTAACGACAATATGCAAATTAATTTAGTTAAAAACCCTGATATTGTTGCTGATGTTGCCGCATTAGCCGATAAACCTTTTACTGTTGGCTTTGCAGCAGAAACACAAGACGTTGAACACTATGCAAAGGATAAACTTACTCGTAAGAACTTAGATTTAATTGCTGCAAATAATGTAGCAGCCAGTAATCAGGGCTTTAATAGTGATACCAATGCCTTAACTGTTTTTAGTCATGCAAAGCAGTTTGAGCTGCCATTAGCGAGTAAGCAACAAATCGCTCAACAACTAGTTGCTTTGATCGCTCAACAACGAGATGAAAACCAATAAATAACAAGATACAATAGTATCTGTCAGACAATAACAGCCTTAGAGAACACAATTTATGTCGGTTAACCAAAAGCCCAACCGTAAACAACAAATATTAGAATGTTTGGCACTGATGTTACAAAGTAGCCCTGGTGAGCGTATAACTACAGCAAAGCTTGCCGCTGAAGTTGGCGTTTCAGAAGCAGCTTTATATCGTCATTTCCCCTCAAAAGCGCGTATGTTTGAAGGGTTGATTGAATTTATTGAAGAGTCGACATTTTCACGAGTAAATCTAATACTTTCAGACCATAAAGAAGCATTAGTAAGGTGCCACCATATTCTGCATGTATTACTGGTTTTTGCAGAACGTAACCCTGGCATGTGCCGCATACTATCTGGTGACGCACTGATGGGCGAAAATGAACGTTTACGTGCCAGAGTTAATCAGTTTTTTGACAAGTTAGAGTCTCAATTTAAGCAAATACTACGTGAACGTAAATTACGTGAAGGTAAAAGCTTTTCTATTGCAGAGCAGCCTTTAGCTAATTTACTCGTGTCTTTCGCAGAAGGTAAAATTAGCCAATATGTTCGTTCTGGATTTACTAAAAAACCAAGTGAAAGCTTTAATGACCAATGGCAATTTTTAATGGCAAGTAAATAAGCTTCTCCCATACCGATCCAAAGATAATGGTTACAACAACAATTATATTATGATTAGGTATGGGAATTTAAATAACCTGAATTCGGGATAAGCTAAGTAAACCAAAGCTACCATTTTTATAGGCTTTAAACGTACATCCATTATTCCAAGTTCAGGTTAAATAGATCACTGTCATGGATAACGTACACATCGCGCTATGTAAAAATAGCTATTTGCATGCGCTCAACCTTATCTTTAGTTATTATACCCGCAATTAAACATTAGATAATACCAATTCGTGTAATACCAATCTCACTAACTATGTGATCATTTCTACTGGCTAAAACAGTCAGCTACTGCGTATAAAATAGATCTCTTAATTAATGAAACTGGTATAATAAAACTAGCCGCGTCTTTTACTCGTGGTGGTATTTCAAAACCAAAGGATGATTCTTTGAGCACCTTATCACAACTAAAACCTACTCTTTTATGGCAATTTTTTGAACAAATTTGTTCAATTCCTCACCCATCAAAGCATGAACAAAAAATTTCATTATGGATCCAGTCTTGGGCAACTGAACTTGGCTTAGACGTTAGCGAGGATAACGTTGGCAATATACGTATAGCCAAGCCCGCAACAGCAGGTTATGAAAATCGTAAAGGTGTAATTTTACAAGCCCATATGGATATGGTACCTCAAAAAAACACCAATACTGTTCACGATTTTTTAACCGACCCAATCACACCTTATATTGATGGTGATTGGGTAAAAGCTAAAGGCACAACGCTCGGTGCAGACAATGGCATTGGTTTAGCTTCAACGCTTGCCGTTCTAGCCAGTGATAACATTGAACATGGTCCATTAGAAGTACTTATCACAATTGACGAAGAAGCAGGTATGACCGGCGCATTCGGTTTACAGCCTGGTTGGTTTAACGGCGATATATTAATAAACACCGACTCAGAGCAAGAAGGCGAAGTTTATATGGGCTGCGCGGGTGGTATTGACGGTACCGCAAGTTTTACCATTGAATATCAAGACGTACCAGCAGGTTACCAAGCATTCAACCTAAATATATCAGGATTAAAAGGTGGTCACTCGGGGGTAGATATTCACCTAGGTCGAGCAAATGCTTGCCAGTTACTGACGCGTTTTTTACTATCGTCTTGCGAACAGTTTGACCTTCACCTGACCGAATTGTCAGGGGGCAGCTTACGTAATGCAATTCCCCGTGAAGCAGATACCAGTTTTGTGATCGCGTTAAAAGATATAGACGCATTTAAAAACGCTTTAGCGCAATATAGTGCAACGATTAAACAAAATTTTCGTTCAGTTGAGTCTGATATTGAAATGCTATTAATTTCGCCAGAAACATTTGAGCAATGCTGGACTAAAACCTGCCAAATGAATATTTTACGCGCGTTAAATGCCTGCCCTAATGGCGTAGTACGTATGAGCGACGATATTGAAGGTATTGTAGAAACGTCATTAAACCTAGGGGTTATGCGTACTAAAGGGGCTAAGTTTGAAGTATTAACCTTAATTAGAAGCTTACATGATGATGGTCGTCTAGCGACTCAAATGATGGTTGACTCTGTGTTTAAGCTAGCAAATGCAGATATTAACTTTTCAGGTGCCTATCCTGGTTGGCAACCCGATATTAAATCACCAATCATGGCGACTGTGCGAGAAACATATCAACAACTATTTAATAAGATACCAGAAATAATGGTGATTCATGCTGGGTTAGAATGTGGGTTATTTAAAGACTCTTACCCTCATTGGGATATGGTATCGTTCGGTCCAACAATAAAGTTCCCTCATTCACCTGATGAAAAAGTTGAAATTGCAAGCGTTGAACCTTATTGGCAATTACTTATTGCTGTATTAAAGGCCATTCCGTCTAAATAAAAGATGTGAATAAATAAAAGTTCATTAGGCTGTGTTGCTAATGAACTTTTGCTAAAAATTTATGCCGTAATAATAAACAATATTGACAGAGGCACACTGAAACTCGCATCTTGAGGTTGAATGGGTATATACTCTAAACTAATTGTAATTTTGAGGTAACATTATGATTCAGCCAGAAAAAATAATAATAGCTGATGATCACCCCTTATTTCGCCAAGCACTATTAGATACACTAAAAGTGCAACTAACCGACACTAGTTGGGTGGAAGCACAAACAATTGAAGAATTGGAGCTACAATTAACACAAAACACTGATGCAGATCTCCTGTTATTAGATTTAAATATACCAGGCGCGCATGGTTTTAACACATTGATCCATGTTCGCAATCACTTTCCTCAAATACCTATTGTTGTTGTTTCAGCACATGAAGATCAAGACACTATCTCGAAAGCGATGGAATATGGTGCAGCTGGGTTTGTACCTAAATCAACGCCTGTAGCGACTATATTTGCAGCAATTCAACACGTTTTAGCTGGTGATACTTGGGTACCAGAATACTTTCAAATACAGCAAGATGACAGTGAATATAGTGATATCGCCGAACGTGTAGCAAGCCTTACACAGCAACAATATAAAATACTGATGATGTTTGCACAAGGCATGTTAAATAAGCAAATAGCTTATGACTTACATGTTTCGGAAGCGACCATTAAGGCCCATGCAACGGCAATATTTCGAAAACTCAATGTCCGTAATCGAACACAAGCTGTTATTGCTATTGGGCAGTTAGATATTTCTGAATCGAGCTTCTCTGACGAGTAGCGCCTTTCCCTGAAGGTATTATCGATTCAGAAAATTTACATTAAACCAACCAGATAAGTCTCTTCATCACATTTGCTACTGCTGTTTGTAGTTGTTTAAATACTTTAGCTAAAACTTGCCCTAGTTCAATTTACAAATGTATTAAAAAGTACAATTGCCCCATTAAGTACCAGGTAGTGATTAAGGCGCGTTATAAAAACTAACGGGTAGATATTTATATCCTAAATTAAGGAAAATTAGCAAGTTTATGGCTATTATCAACTTATTGACTAAAGTTATGTTAGATTTAAGTTATGGCTTGATAACGATAAAATTCAAAGAGTCAGTGGCTCTTGGTTCTACTAAGGCGCTCTACCGATTAGCACTGAACTGTATAAAGGCTTAACGATTTATGAACTTAAAAGTAACCCATAAAGTTATTCTTGGCTTTGTTGTGATAACACTATTGCTATTTGTTACTAGCATTAGTGCAATTCGCATACTTGGTGAAATTAAAAATGCCACCAATCAAGTGGCTGACTATGCTATACCTGTCCAACATTTCAGTAGCAAGGTGCAAATGTCTTTATTAAAGCAGGCTAAGTTATCTTCTGGCATTACCCTAACCACTGATTTAGCAAAATTACATGCATTAAAAGAAAAGTTTAACCAAGAGCATAAGCAGTTAAATCAACAAGTGAAAGAAATTGAAAACTTATTTTCACAACAAAAAGAGTTGAAACTTATTCAAGAGTTTAATCAACTCTACACTACTTACTTAGCCACTGTTACCACCATGTTTACTAAGAAAACGATGGTATTCGAACAATACGCTCAGTTAAATAACATGACAACTGAGTTAATCACTCGCTTTCGGAGCGTAGAAGATAAGTTAGTCGATCTTTCATATATTGAAGATGCTGAAAATGAAGATTTAATCGAACAAATATCATCAGCCTCGGTACCAATAGAAAGTTACGTTGTTAATATGGGGGAAACGATTAGCAGCCTAGTTGATATTGAAAATGTTACTGAAGCTTCTAACGTTAACGATACCATCGACATTGGCTTAAACAATGCTACTCCACTATTTGATTACTTAAAACGTTTAGTTAAAGGGCACTTTAGCGAAGAGAAGGTCGTTAATATCTCTGATGAGTTCGAACAATTAAAAGCAGATTTATTGGTAACCGATAGCATTTTTTCACTCAAAATGGCACAACTCGAACAAATAAAAGCTTTAAACAACTTATTAGCCACATCGGATCAACAGGCAGAAATGTCTCTCGATAGCATAGATAAAATTAGAGCAGAATTCGACAGCCAAGTAAGCAAATTACAAAGCGGTATCTTCAACGATGTTAATCAAGGGCAAACCACTAGTTGGACCTTATTAGCCATTATTATTGTTGTTAGCACAATAATTTCTTTTATTACCGTACGGTCTATGAGTATTCCGTTAACGCGGATCAATAAAATATTATCATTTATTGCCAGAGGAGACTTGTCTCGCCAGTTGACCGTTAGCTCCGATGATGAATATGGTGAGTTGTCCAAAAATGTTAATTTAGTCGTTGCTCACTTGCGCTCGCTAGTAGGGGAAATTAGTAGCAACTCACACTTACTCAATAATGCTGCTGATCTCTCAAGTTCAGAAATTGCTGAAGTGGTAGCTTCAATAAAACGCCAACAGCAAACAGTAATAGACATGACAGCTGTTACTACTCAGTTAAGCGACAATGCTGACCACGTATTAGCTCAAGTAAAAACCGCCGAACATCAAATGAATGACGCACTAGCACAAAGTGATGATTTAAAAAACATTGCCAATAAAACTAATTCACACATTTCATTACTGGTTAATAAGCTTGATACTTCAAGCCATTTAATGGCTGCCTTACAACAACAGTCTGACAATATTGGCGGTATTATTGAGACTATCCAAAGTATTGCCGATCAAACAAATTTGTTAGCCTTAAATGCAGCAATAGAAGCAGCAAGAGCCGGCGAATCAGGCAGAGGTTTTGCTGTAGTTGCCGACGAAGTTAGAATGCTTGCTAGTCGTACCCAAGAGTCTACTGCTGAAATAAACAATATGATCACCTCTTTGCAAGAACAGACACAAAAAGCCGCATTAGATTTAAGTGAAGGAAAAACTGAAGCCACTAACAGCAAAGAGTATACCGATAAACTATTAATAACCTTATCGCTCATTAACACCGCGATTGAACAAATGCATTTAATGAGTGTTAATATTGCAGACTCTGCCAATGAGCAAAACTCATTAAGTAATCAAATTAATGTCAATATTCAAGATGTCGTAGAACTAAGTAAACACAGTAATGAAAAAGCGCTTGCAACCTTGTCATATAGTGAGCAAGTTGCAGGCTTGGCACAAAAATTAGATAAATCTGTTGATCAATTTAATATTTAACCTGAACTCAGGTTATTTAAGCTCAGTCTGGTTTATACCAATTGAAATAACTATTTGACCAATTCAGAGCATCGTTAGGGAAATTAGAACAAAGCAAATTGATGCAGGTGTAGTATTTTCCACTCAATAGCCTACTGTTGGTAGTATAGTTTTTCCAGAGAGACACAAAGCTGAAGTTATACCAATCTCACTAACTATGTGATCACCTAATTAATGAAACTGGTATTATTTAGCTAGATGTTGAGTATTTCGCTTGCAGTTTTTGTGCAAGCATCGCACCCATCATCGCCCGTAAAGCCGCTGGTTTAACTAACTTTCGCATATAGCCAACGTCTGCCGCATCGGTTTTTTCTCCAATATCTGGATCGGTTGTTGCGGTAACTAATATAGCAGGTAAGTAATGATTGCACTTCGCTCTCATTAACTCTATTAAATCGAGTCCGTTAAGATCATTCTCTAATTGATAATCTACGAGTAGAATTTCAATTTCATCAATATGCTCATTAAACAACTGTTTAGCTTGGCTAAACGATTCTGCAGATATCACATTACACTGCCATGCACTGAGCAGCTCAATCATGCCACTGAGCACATCAGGGTCATTATCAATACACATTACCGTTACACCTTTTAAACCAACCTTAGTTGCAGGCTTTTCAATCGCTAATTTAACCTGAGGCAGTGCTTTTTCAACTGAAACACTAAACTTACAGCCTTGGTTAACTTCTGATTTTAGACCTAATTTATGCCCCAGTAACTGACTTAAACTCTGGGTTATATTTAAACCAAGTCCGAGCCCTCTTCCTCCATTGACTTGCGCTGTATTTAATTGAATAAACTGATCAAATACAATATCTTGCTTATCTATTGGTATGCCTGGGCCGTTATCAAGTACAAAAATATCAACGTTATTATGAATCGCCCGTGCCGCCACCAAAATAGTACCTGGGCTTGCATAACGAAATGCATTAGCAATTAAGTTTTGTAAAATTCTACGAAGTAAACCTCTATCAGACCTTACCCACACTTTGGTAGGAGCGACTCGAAACTTCACCTGATACTCTATCGCTGCTGCAGAAAACTCTTGTGCCAATTCTTTTAATAATTCATTTAATGAGAATGCGCTAAATCTAGGTTTAATGTTGCCACTTTCAATACGTGCTATTTCTCCAAGTTCAGCTAATAAGTCATTTGCCACTTTGAGTGAACGATCAATATTAGTGACCTGGCGCTTTTGATCATCATTTAAATTATCTTGGCTAGCCAATGCAGAAGTGAACAAACGAGCGGCTTCTAGAGGTTGCATTAAATCATGAGAGCATGCTTTCAAATACAGGCTTTTTTTAATATGAGCTTGTTCTGCTTTTTCTCTTGCGATAGCCAATGCTTCATTCGTTTGTTCTAACTTTTGTGTTCGCTCTTGAATAATAGTTTCAAGATCAACATTTGTTTCTTTTAATACCTTCTCAGCTTGTCTGAACGCGGTAATATCAGAGAAAAGCATAACAAAGCCCCCACCGGGCAATGGATTTCCTTCTATCCGAATAACCTTGCCGTCATCGTGCACACGCTCAGAGCTATGGGGACTACCACTGCGCAAGTAGGCTAACCGCTTACTCACTTGTTGTTCAATATTACCGTCGCCTATTAGCCCTCTGCTAATGTTAAAACGAATTAGTTGTTCTATCGGGCATCCCTTAAAAATGAGTTCTGGAGGGTAGTTAAAAATATCTAAATATTTTTTATTCCAAGCAACTAGGTTTAGCTCTTGATCAACAATTGATATGCCTTCACTTGCATTTTCAATTGCACTTTGTAGTAAGTGTTCACTATACTGCTGGCGCTGACTAGAGGCTTCTTCAACTAACACGGCTATCTCATCAAGTGCAATATCTCTTCCATCGATTGCCGATGATAGAACTAAACGAGCACTTGACGAACCCATTACGCTCGCTAACGTATTCTCAGTATGTTGAAGTAGCTTTTCATTATAAGCGACGTTGCCTAGCTCTTTTCTAATGGTACTTCTTTGAAAGTTTGCAAAACTATTTCGTGCTTTTTTAACGCCAACAAAGCGTGACACTAATAGCTCTAATTCACGATAGTCGATATGTCGATTAATTTGTGAGTTATGTAAGTCAGGTGACTGCCATTCAAAAAACAATGAAGCTTGAACACGCTCTTGCACACTTTGTCGGCTAATTTGTGACAAGGCCCACATTACAAAAATATTGGCACTTAAACTTAATAAGCTTGAAGTACTGGATGCTGGCAAAAAGCCATCATTGAATGGTTGCTGATACAGCCCAAATTGCGGCAGAAAATTTAATATCAACCACAGCATAAAACCAATTAAAATACCGGCATAAACACCGGTAAGTGTCGCTCTTCGCCAGTAAAAAGCGGCAATCAATGCGGGTGTAAGCTGCGCAAAGGCACCAAAAGCGACCTCACCTAAAGAGCTAAGTGTATCTGGCGATGCCATCAGAAAAACACCGTAACCTAGCAAGGTAACAACTAACACTAGAAACTTTCGAATATTAAGTAAGCGTGAGCGAAAGTTTTCATAATCTGTGTTATTGGCAGTTTCAGAGCGAAATATCATGGGGAAGATAATTTCATTACTCAACATAGTACTTAGTGCAATTGAGGAAATAATAACCATAGAGCTTGCCGCTGATATAGCACCAATAAAAGCAACTAATGTTAACCATGTTTGGTCTTGTGACCAGGGTAAGAATAAAACATAAGCGTCAGCTGGTACTGTATCGCCTAATAACATATCGCCAGCTAATCCAAGCGGTATAGCAAACAGTGCAAATACTAATAAATATAATGGAAAGACCCTGCGCCCCAACCAAGTATCTTTTTGATCTTTTAACTCTACCACCATCACCTGAAATTGACGTGGCAAAGACAAAAATGCGGCCATAACTATCACCAACATGGCCGACATCGATAAGATATTTGAAATATTTGAATTTTCAATTAGCTGTTGATTCGCGCTCGACTGCTGCCAAATTACCGAAGGTGAATCGAATAAAAAAAAGGTAACAAAGATGCCAACAGCAAGAAATGCGAGTAATTTTACTAAGCTTTCAAATGCTATCGCTAGCATTACGCCCGGATGTCGCTCTGTGACATCTATATTGCGAATTCCAAAAACAATGGTAAAGCCCGCTAGAATAAAGCTAACAATTAAACCAAATTTCCATGTACTTATTGTTGTGCCAGCCTGTAATTGCTGAAATGAATAAACAATCGACTTAAGCTGAAGCGCTAAATATGGCAAGGTGCCAATTAATGCAACAACAGTCACTAAAATAGCAAGGTTGTGTGATTTTCCAAAACGCGCAGCGAGTAAGTCAGCAACTGAAGTTAAGTTTAATTTTAAACTTACTCGAATAATGCGCTGTATAAATGGCCAAGCAAAAACAAAAAGCAAAATAGGCCCAAGATAAATGGGTACATGCGAAAGAAAGTTCGTAGATGCTTGCCCTGTGGTACCTAAAAAGCTCCAAGAAGTACAATAAACTCCTAGGGTAAGTGCGTAAATAACAGACTGGCTTTTTTTAACAATTTTATGGCGGTATTTATCACCCAAAAAAGCAATTAAAAATAATAAACCTATATAGCCAATACTAATTATTGATAACTGCCAATTAGGAAACATGCTAGATCTCGTCTTGTTAAGATAATCTGTAGCGTATTAAGCTAAAGCGTTTGTGTATAAAATTCAGCAATATATTTACCACCTTTAATTTCAGCAATTAAGCGAAGTTTATATTTATCACCTTTATTAGCAACTAGCTTCCCTAAAGGGGTTTCTCGTTTCCAATAATAAGGACTATCTTTCATACCTAATCGATAGTATTGAGCTTTATCGCTTTGATCAACAATAAAAAAAGTAGCTGTGTCTAATGGGTAGGTTGAATTTACTGTGGTAATGCCATTTTCATGGGTAACATTCACCTCAAATTCCTCAGCTTTTAAAATACAACGCTGATTAATAACATCGCAATGTCCTTCTTGCTGTATCTGAATAACTTTATTTTCATGTGCTTTATTTTCAAGGTACATATCAGACAGTATGTACCCACCAAGAATTAATATCGGCGCAACAAAAAGAGCAGTTTTAGTATGACGATTCATCGATTATCCTATCGTTCTTTTAAATAAAATTGTTTTAGTTTGATATTAACATCTGTTGAATATCTTATATCATTAATCCACCAACAATGTGATCAATTACGCTGTTAAAGCTTACCCAGAAAATAAAGGCTCCTCAAATGGGAGCCTTTAAAATATCTATCTAGTATAGTTTATTAATGGTCATGCGCTGCTGCAATAGCACCATGAGGTGTACGGAAGTTTGTCACCATTTGTTGTATATGTTTCGGCGCTGGGCCTGTAAACATTAGCAATATGAATGCTACAGCAAAGTTAACTAAAGCGCCTACAGCACCAAACGCATTGGGTGAAATTCCTAAGAACCAATTTGGCTCCATACCACCTAAGAAAGATGTGCCCGGTATAAACATAATACCTTTATGTTGGAATACATATAACATAGTTACACCTAAGCCTGAACACATACCAGCTACCGCCGCTCTACCACTCATTTTCTTAGAGAAGATCCCCATCATTAACGCTGGGAAAATACTCGAAGCAGCTAAACCAAAGGCCAGCGCAACCGTGCCTGCGGCAAATCCAGGCGGATTTAAACCAAGGTAACCTGCCACACCAACAGAAATGGTCATTACAATTCGTCCTGCGAGTAACTCGTTCTTCTCTGATAAGTCAGGTGTAAACACCCCTTTCATTAAATCGTGAGATATTGACGAAGAAATTGCTAATAACAAACCTGCCGCTGTTGAAAGTGCCGCAGCTAAACCACCGGCAGCTACTAGTGCGATAACCCAGTTAGGTAGGTTAGCAATTGCAGGATTAGCAAGTACCATAATGTCGCGGTCAACTTTAATCATTTCATTTGTTGCACTATCGGCATTATATTGTACTTTACCGTCGCCATTCTTATCTTCAAATTGTAATAAGCCTGTATGCTCCCAATCTTTAAACCATTGTGGACGTTCTTCGTATACTAAATTTTGGCCAGCTGCTGGTTCAATTGTATTCATTAAATTAAAGCGAGCCATTGCGCCAACTGCAGGTGCGACCGTATAAAGTAAGGCGATAAAAACTAACGCATAACCAGCTGATTGACGTGCCGCTTTCACTGAAGGCACAGTAAAGAAGCGCATAATTACATGTGGTAAACCTGCTGTACCAATCATAAGCGACATAGTATATGCAAACATATCTAATGTGCCACCCATGTTGTCAGTTGTGTACTCTTTAAAACCTAAGTCGGTTACCACCATGTCTAGCTTATCAAGTAAGTAAACACCGCTACCATCAGCTAACGTTGAGCCTAAACCTAACTGAGGAATAGGGTTTCCTGTGAGCTGTAATGAAATAAAGACTGCTGGAATGGTATAAGCAAAGATTAATACACAATACTGTGCAATTTGGGTATAAGTGATCCCTTTCATTCCACCTAAAACCGCGTAAACCCAAACCACAAACATACCAATGTATAGACCCATGTCATACTCAACATCTAAGAAGCGCGAGAAAGCAACACCAACGCCTTTCATTTGTCCGATGATATAAGTCAAAGAAGCTACAATTAAACAAACAACCGCCACGATACGTGCTGATTTTGAGTAATATCTGTCAGCAATAAATTCCGGTACAGTAAATTTACCGTGTTTACGCATATAAGGCGCTAAACACATCGCCAATAATACATAACCACCGGTCCAGCCCATTAAGAAGACTGAACCACCGTACCCTAAAAAGGCAATCAAACCTGCCATTGAAATGAATGACGCTGCACTCATCCAATCGGCACCGATAGCCATACCATTTTGCATGGGTGTAACACCACCTCCTGCAACATAGAAATCGCTAGTAGAACCTGCCCTTGCCCACCAGGCAATAGCAAAGTAAAGCGCAAAAGAGCCGAAAACAGCAATGTTTGTATAGAGTGTTAACTCATCCATTTTCTACTCCTCCACATTATATTTTTTATCAAGGTCATTCATTTTCTTGGTATACCAGAAAATCAAACCTAAGAAAGTGTAAATTGAACCTTGCTGTGCAAACCAAAAACCTAGCTTGTACCCACCTAGACGAATTTCATTCAACGGCTCAACTAAAAGTATACCGAAACCAAATGACACCACGAACCAGACAGCAAGACAGATGAATATTAGGCGAAGATTTTCTTGCCAATATGTTGTTTTGTCTTCCATTATTCTCTCCTAGCAATTAACTAACTGAGCTTAATGCTCGTTTAGTAAAGCGTTTTATATTTATTAGTACGCTTATTTACCTGTTATACCAATCTCACTAATTATGTGATCATTTCTACTGGTTAAAACAATCAACTACTGCGTTATTTATTTTATAATTAGAACAACTAGTTATGAAAATAAATGCCTTGTATTTGACTGTTTTCACTGCGTATAAAATAAATCACTTATTTAATGAAACTGGTATTATTGTAATTAGCAAAACTCTCAGTAGGTTATGCTCAATTAGAACAAAAGCCCTTGCGAATTTTAGCTAATTTAAACACTAACAAGCTTTTTGAGCTCAAGGTATTAAACTTTAGTCTAGAGTTGTGCAATTAACGTTGACTTACTTTAGTCAAATCAACTAAAAACAACATATAGATACTAAAATTGAGGCTGTATACATGGAAAACGAACTAACAGAAATTAGTGCTTTCATCAGAGACATACCGCCTTTTGAGCAGCTCTCAATGTCGGTAATTAGCCAGTTAACTAAAGAAATACACATTTGTTATGTACGCAAAAACCAGCCACTTCCCCCCAAAGATTGTGGCACCGAAATGCTTTATATAATTCGAAAAGGAGCGTTGGTTTATCGTTCGGTTGAAGGCGAATTACTTGGAAAATATGGCGAAGCAGATATTTGTACAGTATTTATTTGTGCGAATAAAGTTACAGATATAGAAGTACAAACAGAAGAAGATACGTTACTGTATTGCTTAAGCTATAACGCATTTAAAAAAGTCGCTGCTGACTTCCCAAAAGTGATCAGCTACTTTGCTAATAGCTCTGAAGAAAGACTTAATAGACAAATGCTCCAGTTAAATGAGGATGCCATTATTTCTTCTTCTTTAATGAATACCTCTGTCAGCCAGTTTTGTCATGGTCCTTTAGCTACTGTTGATAGCAGCAATAGCATTCAAGAGGCCGCTATAAAAATGACTGAACTAGGGTTTTCATGTTTAGTGGTTACCAATAACAATAAGCCCGCAGGTATAATTACCGATAAGGATATTAGACGCCGTTGTGTCGCACAAGGCCTGCCCTTTACTCAGCCAGTTTCTAACATTATGACCAAAGATATGCTGACACTAAATGAAAACGACAGAGCCTACGATGCGCTTATGCTCATGACAAGTAAACGCATACATCACTTACCCGTTTCTAAAAATGGCAAATTAACCGCAATGGTTACCATTACTGATTTAATGAATAACGAAGGTCAAAACGCCATTAACATCACCAATATGATCCGTCGAGCTAATAACCTTGGCGAACTAAAAGTTATTAGCGGTCTGTTACCCAAACTTCAAGTAAAAATGGCTAAATTAGGTACTACGGCTGATCATATTGGCAAAAGTATTAGCGCAATAACATCGGCTTTAACCATACGACTAATAGAAATTGCAGAAGATATGTATGGCCCTGCGCCAGCCCCTTGGGCTTGGTTAGCCGCTGGCTCACAAGCACGACAAGAGCAGTTTGCTCATTCTGATCAAGATAATGCAATTATATTTTCTAATGATGTTATTACTGAAGATAGGGGATGGTTTAAGGATGTTGCGACATTTGTTTCAGACGGATTAGCAGCCTGTGGTTTTATTTATTGCCCCGGCGACATAATGGCAACGAATACTAAATGGTGCCAACCCCAATCAACTTGGCATAAATACTTTGAGCAATGGGTTAATAAACCCAGTCCGCAAGCATTACTTAATAGCAGTGTATTTTTTGATTTAATTACTATTTATGGTGACGACAGCCTAGTAGCAGACGTGAGAGAAAAACTGCTACAAAAAACTAAGGGTAATAGCTTATTTTTGGCTCATTTATCACGTAATGCCTTAATGCTAAGACCACCATTAGGTTTTTTTAGAGACTTTGTTTTAACGCCTAATGGCAAAGATAAAGCAACGTTAGATTTAAAGCATAATGGTATTGCTCCCATAGTCGACTTAGCACGAATTTATGCGTTAGCCGAAGGGATAACAGCAACCAACACAATAGAGCGCTTGTCTTTAGCTGCAGGTACTCGCTCCCTAACCAAGTCTTCTGCAGCTAATTTAATTGATGCTTATGAGTTTCTTGGTATTTTACGTATGAATCATCAAGCAGTAAAAATACAGGCGGGAGAAGCACCTGATAACTTTTTAGCACCCAAAAATATATCTAAGCTTGAACGAGAACATTTAAAAGATGCGTTTAAAGTAATTAAAACCATGCAAGACAACCGCCAAACAACCTATTAGAGTTAATTATGTATAGCAATCATTTTTTATTACATTGGTTAATGGGTTACGAAGCTAAAAGAAAGCGCACATTAGCCATAGCACCTGAAGGCCCATTAAAGCACTTTTTGTCAAAGCCGTTACCCCCACCGCAAACACCGCTAGAAGATATTGAATTGCTTTCAGTTGACTTTGAAACAACGGGACTTGATGCTGTTAATGATAAATTACTCAGCGTTGGTTTTGTTGAAATGACCCATCAGCAAATAGCACTTAACCACTGTTATCATAAAATAATTAATACTGAACAGGCACTTACACCCGAGAACGTAATTATTCATCAAATCACGGATGATCAAAAAGCGCAAGGCGCCCCCTTAAAAGAGGTGATTGATGATTTACTATATGCACTAACAGGAAAAATTATGGTGGTGCATTTTGCTCGAATAGAACGTCAATTTTTACGACAAGCATGTTTAGAGGTTTATGGTGTAGCACCGCCGTTAGCGATAATTGACACCCTAGTGCTAGCAAAACGAAAATTAGATAAACGGGATGTTGCATACGACCCATCTGAACTGAGGCTAGGTGCTGTACGCCAAGCCCACCAATTGCCAGAGTACTATGCACATAATGCACTTAATGATGCGGTTGCTACGGCAGAGCTATTGCTCGCGCAATTATCAACTATGTCAGAACAGGTAAGGCTTAAAGAGTTATTATTATAAAAGTGCTCAAACGTGAGCGTGTCAGTTGCTTTTCTCGCACTTCTACCTAGGAATTAGATTAACTGTTCAATAAGCATAGTAAACAGTAAGTCTTTTTCAATTGGCTTACCAAGATGGTCATCAAAGCCAGAAGCGAGGTAGCGAGGTAGCGATCTACATCTTCTCGCATTACATTTGCTGTTAATGCAATTATGGTCAAGTTAGGCATTGATTCTTTAATTATTTTACAGGCTTCAATACCATCCATAACCGGCATTTGAATATCCATAAATATTAAGTCTGGTATTTGCTGGTTAACCGCATTAACCGCTTCTTGACCATTATTAACTATAGTAACCTTAGCCCTAGTCGAGGCGAGTAGTTTCTTAATAATAACCTGATTAACGCGATTATCTTCAGCCACCAAAATAGACTTAGTGCTCAAATCAATACCATGTTCACCATCATGATTATATTTAATTAGTTTAGTTGCTTTACTGAGTGGCAGCGTCATAGTAAATGCTGTCCCTTTACCTACCTCACTATTTACGTTAATTGTACCATTCATTAACTCAACGAGTGTTTTACAAATTGACATGTCTAAACCAGTACCACCGTATTTGCGAGTAGTGGAAACATCCGCTTGGGTAAATTGTTCAAATAATGTCTCAAGGCCTTTAGCATTCATGCCAATACCAGTATCTACTACATTAAAAATTAACTGTGAATTATCGGCATGACTTTTACAGCTTAATATCACCTCACCTTGTTCGGTAAATTTAAACGCATTAGTTAATAAATTCAGTAGTACTTGTCTTAAACGAGTGGGATCTCCAATCCAAAATGGGTGAATATTTTCTTCTACTTCTACAGAAAACTTAATTTCTGCATTATTTTGCTGTGCGGTAAATTGCATTTTGAGCTGTTCAATAATTTCGAGCAGGTCAAATACGCTATACTCAAGCTCTAACTTACCCGCTTCAATTTTAGAAAAGTCTAAAACATCGTTAATAATAAATAGTAGATTTTGGGTAGATGATAAAGCGTTATCAACTAACCCTTGAGCGCTTTTATTCATAGGCTCAGCTTTTAGTAGCTGTAATGAACCATAAATTCCATTCATGGGTGTGCGAATTTCATGGCTCATATTGGCGACAAATAAACTTTTGGTTTCGCTAGCAACTTCAGCAAGATTCTTTGCTTTCTCTAACTCATGGTTACGCTCATCTAGTAATCGTAAATGCTCGGTTAAATCAGCATTAAGCTCAGACAGCTTAAATGTTTTAGCCTTAACCGACTTACGCAGTTGTAAATTAAAGCCTAGTACTAACACCAGTAACCCTGTAAAAGCGATCATAATAAAAAGAATATAACGATAGTTGAGTAACGACTCAGACTTTATATAATCAGCTAAAAGCAAACCCTCTAACGGCAACATTTCTTTAGCAAGCCCTGTATCATGGTAGATACGTGCAATTCGAGAAAAGCGCTCTTTATATGTTGCGCCAATAGGCAACACTTCTGACATAATCAACGGCTTAGTTTTACGCGCTTCAAAGCTAAGTGAATGTTTATCTAATTCAGGTCGATACTCATTAATAATTAGATTTATAATTTCTTCTTGATGGGTTAATGCATACTCCCAACCCTTCAAGCTTGCCTCTACAAACGCTTGTGCTTTTTCTAGGTTGTTTTCCACATACCCTTGAGAGGTAAAAATTAAGTCACCATAAAAATCAATGCCATAATTAGCAGGATCCATAATCGATATATCAATATTTTTACTTTGATAAAAATTTGGTTGATTCGTGCTGTAAACAGAAAAAGCGTCAAGGTCCTCTTCAATTAACCTTGCATCATTGAAATTAAAAGGAACATAAGTAAATTGATTTTGCCTAACACCAGTGGCTGAAAACATTGCTGTTATTGAAGCACCATCAACCGTTCTTTGGTAAGAGATTTTTTTACCAATTAAGTCTTCCGGCGTTTTAATACCAGACTCTTTTAGGCTAATTAACACCAAAGGGCTATGCTGAAAAACAGCGGTTAGCACCACCACAGGTTTTTGTTGCATTCGTTGTAAAACAATACTGGAATCTGATATACCAAAGGTAGCAACGCCATTGAGTACGTCATCTACTGGGTTTGTTTGCGGATTTCTTGCTCTAATGTCAACATCAAAGCCCGCGTCTTTATAATAGCCTTGCTGCTTCGCCGCATAATACCCAGCAAATTGAAATTGATGTTTCCACTTCAGTTGTAACACTACTTTATCATTCGTAAAACCAGTTAACGGCAAGCACACTATTCTCAGTACATTAGAAAGTAACTTTATATTAGCTTAGTCACCTTTTTCTGCAACTGCCTGAACATTAATAAAATTAACCGATGCTAGAGCGTGTTGGATTGTTTGATTTTTGCAATAATAATTTAAATCACATTTTCCACACCAATAATTGGCTATTAGACTCAAAAATAGCATTGTTGGATAATAGGTTTTATACCAAACGAAAGCTAACTATCAACCAGTATTTTTTGACTTCATCAGCATCGCTAATAACTGGTCTTTTAAGTGTAAGCGTTGTTTTTTATTCGAATTTAAATATTCATCTGTAGTATTTTCCACCCCTTGTTCAATGCGGCGCACTTCATGATCAAGTGCATGGTATTCTTTAAACAAGCGGGAAAAGTGAGCGTTATTCATTTTTAATTCATGTATTGCTTGTTCAAACTCTGGCAGCTCATGATGTAAATCGTGCTTTTCAATCATAATAAAAACCTTTCAGCGTTAATTTTGTCATCACACTCACAGCACTGCCCATAGGTGTTATTTGCAAGTCGAATAATACCAGTTTCATTAATTAAGTGATCTATTTTATACGCAGTGAAAACAGTCAAATACAAGGCATTTATTTTATAACTAGTTGTTCTAATTATAAAATAAATAACGCAGTAGTTGATTGTTTTAACCAGTAGAAATGATCACATGGTTAGTGAGATTGGTATAATAGCTTCGTTGACTAATGCTAATTCAATCTTGGCTTCTCGATGGATCGCATCTAATACTTCATCATTTTCACTTTCTGTTGTCTGTTCAGCAAAGTCGGCAGAGCGTCCTTTTTTAAAGTCTGCTTCTATTGCAGATATACGCGTGGTTAATTCAGCTTGCTTCTCATGTAAGAGTGTTGAAATGTGTGACACGTCCATAGTTTCTCCGTTGTTTAAACAATGGGTACAACGTCACTATATCGCGATATCTCGCAATGCGTTTGATCTAGCGCAAACAAGCTCTCGGTATTACCGGCTCAGGCTAAGTTCACCCTAGCCGTTAACTGAGGCTAAGGTGAACTAAGGGCAAATGTGATTATTTTTTCAAACTGTGAAAAACAAACTCTTTAGGCGGGGTAGCTCCCATTAGGTGCGTAACAAAGTAGTCCCAACGCTTACGAAGCATAAAAGGCTCTCGCGAAAAACCATGGCCCCGGTTTGGTAGCATGATCATATCGAAGTCTTTATTTGCTTCGATTAAAGCTTCAACTACCACTAATGTATTATATGGAGGTACATTGGTGTCTGTTGTGCCGTGGGCAATTAACAATTTACCCTTCAAATTTTTAGCAATAAGTTGATTAGCTTGGCTATCGTAGTTAGTTGTACCGTCCTCGTTATTCACTAATAAACCATGAAATTTTTCGCCCCATTCATCAGCATAGTTACGGTTATCATGATTTCCTGCCTGTGAAACAGCGACTTTATAAAAGTCAGGATAAGTTAATAACGCACGAGTGGATGCAAAACCTCCCCCCGAATGTCCCCATATTCCAACACGGGTATCATCAATCCATGTATATTTTTCTGCTAACTGTTTAATTGCTGCGACTTGGTCTGGAATACCACTGTCCCCCATATTGCCATAATAGCCGTCATGAAAGCTTTTTGATCTACCAGGAGTTCCTAAGGCATCAATGGCTACAACAATAAAGCCTAGTTCAGCAATTGCATTATGATCGTTTCTTGACGCCTGAAAATGACGACCTCGAATACTGCCTACTTGCGGGCCAGGATAAAGATAATTAATTACTGGGTATTTTTTAGTTTCGTCAAAGTTTGACGGTGTAAAATATAAACCATAGATGTCATGTTCACCATTACGATCCTTTACTACAAAAGGTGTTGGTGCTTGCCAACCCGTTGCTAGTAACTTAGTAACATTCATCTTATCGATAAGAAAACCTGAACGAGAAGTAGTGCTACGTATAAATGTTTCTGTTGGAATTGTTGGTGTTGACACGCTATCAACAAAGTACTTACCATCATCCCTTAATGTAACTCGATGATGTTTTTTCTCCGGCGTTAATAAAGTTAACTCTGAGCCATCTTTATTAACACTGTATAAATAGTGAAAATACGGATCTCCACCTTCACGTCCTGCACCGGTGAATATGAGTTTATCGTTTTCTTCATCAACATGAAGTAATTCAAGCACCGTCCAATCACCTTCAGTTATAGCTTGCTTTACTTTACCCGTTGCAGCATCTATCAAATATAAATGCCCCCAATCACTGCGCTGAGAAAACCAAATAACTTCATTGCTTTTAGCTAGGTAATGCCAACTTATACCGCTAACACCAGATTCAAAAAATGTCTGTTGTGTTTCGGTAAAAATGGTAGTTACCTTGCCAGTATTTGCATCGGCTATTTTTAACGTGGCTTTTTTGTGATCGCGACTTGATGAAACAAATGCGAAGCTTTGTCCATCGTCTGCCCAGTCAATATCAAGCAAACTACCATCACGGCCAGCAACGTGGTCTGTAATAGTTGAGCGGTGTGCGTCAGGCGCCATGTCTAGCTTAACTAAGTTACCTGACTCAATATCAATAACAACTCGGTGGATAGAAAAAATATTTTCATCGCCAGGTAAGGGGTATTTCCAAACGTCAATTTCAGGATGGCCTACAGCGGTAGAAACTATTGCCATTTCTCCTACTTTACGACCGTCATGCTTGAATGTGGTAAGCTTTTTAGAATCAGGCGACCATTTTACCACTGGTGATCCTCTTCGCACCCAACCTGCATTATTTGTTGCATAACCAAAGTCTTTAACACCATCAGTTGTCAGCTGAGTTTCTGTTTTATTTACAAGATCACGTACCCATAAATTATGATCTTTTATAAATACCGCTTTGGTACCATCTGGTGAAGCTAACTCATTGCGTTTTTTTGTGTTTTTATCGAGTTCACACAAATAGCTAGTTAAGTTGCACTGGTAGGCTTTACCTTTGATGGCAACATCTAAACGCCCTTTCATATCTATATCAATTTGATAAAAGGGTAACTTATTGTGTTCAACCGCCGTGTCTGTTACTCGTGCTATAGATTCAGCTAATTTTTGGTGATCAAAAGCAAGTGACTTTTTTTGAGAAAGTGCGTTAACAACAAAAAAGCGCTCGCCGTTTTCAGTTGTGCTACGATAACTCAGTTGGCCATTACTCATCCAATGTGGATAATTAACGGTTCCTGTAACTAACTTATTGGTTGTTTTCGATAAACGCTGCTCGGCGCGTTTATAGTCTTCCTCGGTTATTTGTATAGCATTAGATGTTAGCGGTAAAAGCACTAACAAAGGGATAAGTGAAAAACACTTCCTCATAAAGCACACCTTATTTATTAATATTTTCAGTTATTGTAACAACTCTCATTCAAGAGAAAAGTAAAACACGTTCAATTGGTTTATAAGCACGACAAAGCTGCCATTACAATGAGTTTAATTTCCGCTTTTTATTCACTGGTTAAATCTTAGACTTAGGTCTAATTCCTAATCCCTTGATTACACTTTATCTTATAAAACAAGAAATATAATAACGATAAAATAGCCAAGAAGGGATGAATGTAGTTTCCAAGGCTAAAATATAAACGGGGAAATAAAATGTTCAATAAAAAGCAACTATTAATAGCTACGGGCCTACTTGCTATGGCTAGCACTTCACATGCAACTTATACCGTAAAAATTAATGATACCGATAGTATTAGTTTTGGCGGTTACCTTCAGGCAGATGTCCGTTATGTTGACGGTAATGTAAATTCATATTTAGGTGACTTTTGGATTGGTAATGCCGTAGAAGGAGACGTTTCAAGTGTTAAGTTCTCCGCGGCATCATCAAGGTTAAACACCAAGTATGTACATGGTGATATTACCGGTTTTGTTGAAATGGATTTTTATACCGGTACGGGTAACCAAGTACTAACAAACTCTGTTAGTCCTCGGTTACGACATGCATTTATTAAATACAAAAACTGGACCGTTGGTCAAACTTGGTCAACTTTTATGAATACCAGTGCTTTAGCAGAGTCTGCCGATTTTGGTGGCCCCTTAGTTGCTTCAGCCTTTGTTCGCCAAACACAAGTTCGTTATACCCATGGTAACTTTCAAGTAGCCATAGAAAACCCAGAGTCTTATGGTGGTGACAGTAGCCAAGATTCAATGCCTGATGTGGTAGGTAAATATACCTTTAGCGGTGATTGGGGAAATGTAGCAGTGTCAGCAGTTGCTCGACAACTTAACACGCTTGGTGGAGAGTCTGAGTCTGCGTTAGGTTATGGCATTTCGGGTCGAATTAAAACGGTGGGAAATGACGATCTTCGCTTTGCTTTTCATGGAGGCAATACCGGCCGTTATGTAGGTGCAGCAGCATCTACCGATTTAGTTGGTGAAGAAGTCGAAGATGCCACTTCAATTATGGTGTCGTACCGCCATTTTTGGACAGAAACACTACGTAGTAATTTTTTCTACGGTAATACCGAAACAGATGAATCAGATCGCGACCGCAGTCATTGGGGAATCAATATTTTTAAAAGTGTAACCAAAGAGTTATCTTACGGTGTAGAGTTCGGTAACTATGAAGTAGCTGATATGGATATTGAATCTGACTACGCACAACTATCAATAAAATACGTGCTTTAAAGTGAAGTGACTCAACAGTGGTTCTAGGTTAATTTTTGACAGCATAAACTTTGACCCAAAATGCCAAACTACAAATTTTTTATGATTTTTTGGCGGCATAAATGACCTACAACTTTTTGTAATTGAAACACACTCTTGCGTTAGTTAACCTCAACTGAGGTTATTTTAGGGGAAGTACTTTACTTCCCTTTTTTTCATTCTATTTTAAAAAAATATTATAAGTAATTGTTTAAATGTGCTTTTTAAATTAAACAATTTTCATATAGTGTACTATGCTTAATAAATTACTTAATTTTATATACCTATTTATATTCGGCAGGAATAATGAGCAAAAACCTAACAGGGAAAGAGGTTACCTTCGCCGCAGACGAACAATTAATATCAACCACTGATCTTAACGGCGACATCACTTATACCAATGACAACTTTTGCCGAATTGCCGGTTATTCTCGGGAAGAGTTAATAGGTCAACACCATAATATGGTGCGCCATCCCGATATGCCTAAAGCAGCCTTTGCAGACTTATGGCAAAAGCTTAAACGTGGTGAATCATGGAGAGGTATTATTGTTAACCGCTGTAAAAATGGCGACTATTATTGGGTTGATGCTTATGTAACTCCCTTGTATGAAAATGATAATATTATAGGTTATCAATCAGTTAGAGTACTACCGAGTAATGAACAAAAGAAATCCGCTCATGCCTTGTATCAAGACATTAATAACGGTAAAAAAATACGTGAGTTTTCAACTCATGTTCAACTAAAGCGCTTATTGTCTGTTGCTACTATTTTAATAGCACTTACTTATACTTTTATTGCATTTGGTTTTACTGCAATGCTGCCTTTATTGCTTAGCTTTATCGCACTTTTTAGTATTTACTTTGAAGAAGTAATACGACTCCCCTATACAATGATAAAAATTAAAAAGCGCTACGATAGTATTTCGCGTTATTTATTTGCTGGTAAAGGTATAGCGGCTTTACTTCAATACCCTTTTTTAATGCAAACAGCAAAAGTACGCACTATTTTAGGGCGCAGTAGAGACTCTGGCGTTATTCTAACTAATTTAGCTAGTGAACTCGGCGATTCATCACAGCAAACATTAGATGGCTTAGTTGAAGAGAATCACCAACTTAACCAAGTGGCTACAGCTATTACGCAAATGAGTGCAACGATTGATGAAGTGAGCCAAAATACAACGGTTGCCTATGACAAAGTAGTTGAAATTGTTGGCGAATGTAACCATACCATTTTATCGATAACAACTACCGAAACTAAAATCACTAGCCTTTCTCAAGAGGTAGGTAAAGCGGCCTCTACTGCAGCAGTTTTAGTTGAAGATGCTAATAATATTTCAACCATAATGAATGAGATTCAAGGCATCGCCGATCAAACGAATTTACTTGCATTAAATGCAGCAATTGAAGCCGCACGAGCAGGTGAACAAGGACGAGGCTTTGCTGTTGTTGCCGATGAAGTAAGAACATTGGCCAGTAGAACACAATCTGCAACTGAGCATATCCAAAAGTCTGTGGTCGAGTTACAAAAAACATTGCAACAATGGAGCGAGGTAATGTTAGCAAGCCGAGACGAAGCCAATTTATGCGTACAGGACACTCAAACCGCAAAGCAAAACATGGATAAGGTGAAAGCAATGATAGATGTTATTAACGGCATAGCCGCTCAAATAGCAACAGCTACAGAGCAACAAAGTGTGGTGGCGGATCAAGTAAGCCAAAACATTCATACAATTGATAATATCTCAAAGAAAAATACCGAAAGCGCAGAAAAAGTGAATGAAAATAGCACTGCCGTAAAAGACAATGCTAAGTCATTAGAGTTACTTAGCTCAACCTTTAGATAGAATAAAACCACCTCTAAGCCCGCACGTTGGAATTTAAAGGTGGTGTTTTGTATAAGGAACTTACTTTTTTAGCTTAGCAAGCGCATCTGCAAATGCATTACCCATAGCGCCATTGGCTGGGGCTTTGTTTACTTTTGCTTTGGTTGGCTTAGTGTTGGTATGTTGACTAGGTTTAGCCTTATGCGCTTTAGCTTCGTGTTTATTGGGCTTATAGTTAGTTGTTGCTTGTTGAGGTTTTGTTGGTATTGCATCATCTAAGCGCATGGTTAAACTAATACGTTTACGGTGAGCGTCTACCTCTACCACCTTCACTTTAACAATATCTCCTGCTTTTACCACTTCATGTGGGTCACTAACAAACTTATTGGTTAATGATGAAATATGCACTAATCCGTCTTGGTGAACACCGACATCAACAAATGCGCCGAAGTTAGCAACATTGGAAATAACACCTTCAAGCACCATTCCCACCTGAAGATCGCTTATTGTATTAATACCTTCTTTAAACGTAGCGGTTTTAAACTCAGGCCGAGGATCTCTATCAGGCTTTTCTAATTCCGCAATAATATCTTTAATGGTGAGTTCGCCGAAATTACTATCAGTTAATGCACTAATGTCGAGTTGGTGCAACTTTTCACTATTTCCCAGCGCTGTCGCCAGATCGATATTTAATTGTTTAATAATTTTATCAATTACCGGATATGTTTCAGGATGAACACCCGATGCATCTAACAAGTTTTCACCATCACGAATGCGTAAAAAGCCAGCGGCTTGCTCAAATGCTTTAGGCCCAAGTCTTGCTACCTTTTTTAATTCTTTACGATTATTAAAGCGGCCATTTTCATCACGATAGGCAACAATATTATAGGCCATTGTTTTATTTAAGCCCGCAACACGTGTTAATAACGCAGTAGAGGCACTGTTAAGATCAACGCCTACCGCATTTACACAATCTTCAATAACATTATCTAACGACTGGCTTAATTGACTTTGGCTTACATCATGTTGGTATTGACCAACACCAATAGCTTTAGGGTCTATTTTAACGAGTTCTGCCAATGGATCTTGCAAGCGTCTAGCAATTGACACCGCGCCGCGCAACGACACATCAAGCTCAGGAAACTCTTTCGCTGCTAATTCTGAAGCCGAATACACCGACGCGCCAGCCTCGCTCACAATTAACTTATTCGGTTTGCCGGTTTCTAATTCTTGAATGGCTTCAGCAATTAATTTGTCACTTTCACGTGAACCGGTACCATTGCCAATCGCAATCAGTTCAACCTTATGCTGTTTACATAAATTCACAATGGTACGCTTTGACTTTTCCCAATTATTTTGCGGTGCATGAGGGAAAATAGTAACGGTTTGTAAAAGTTTCCCTGTACTATCAACAACCGCTAACTTACATCCAGTGCGTAAACCAGGATCTAAACCTAAAGTTACTTTGGCGCCAGCAGGTGCTGCTAGTAATAAATCCTTTAAATTTTTAGCAAATACTTTAATTGATTCGGCTTCCGCTTTTTCGCGTAACTGTCCTAATAGCTCTGTCTCTAAGCTTAATGAAAACTTTAACTTCCACGCCCATTGCACAACTTTTGTTAAAAAAGCAGCACCAGCTTGCTGTGTTAAGTTTAATCGGTAATGGTCACTAATAATTTGCTCTGCACTAGAATAGCCGTTGGCTTCCTGCCCTGGGTCAACATTTATCGCAAGCTGTAAAAAACCTTCATTTCGTCCTCTAAGCATTGCTAACGCACGATGCGAAGGTACGTGTTTAAGTAATTCACTATGTTCAAAATAATCACGATACTTTACCGCATCTGCTTGCTTGGTTTTTACAACTGAACTGGTTAAGTGCGCTTGTTGTAATAAGTGACGACGTAATTTTTGCAATAAATCAGCATCTTCAATCATACGTTCAATTAAAATATAGCATGCACCATCGAGAACTTGCTTTTCATCTGCATAACCTTGTTCTTTATTAAAATAAGCCTTTGCTTCTACTTCTGGGTCAAGCTGCCAATTATTAAACAGTTTATCTGCTAAAGGCGCTATACCAGCAGTAATTGCCATTTGCCCTTTGGTTTTTCGCTTAGGTCGATAGGGTAAATATAAATCTTCTAGTCGAGTTTTATTATCTGCCGCGTTTATTTGCTTAGCTAACGTAGGTGTTAATTTATCTTGCTGTTCAATCGTTGCTAAAATAACTTTGCGACGATCATTAAGTTCTCGTAGGTAAGTTAAGCGCTGTTCTAAGTGGCGTAAGTGGTTATCGTCAAGTCCGTTGGTGGCTTCTTTACGATAACGTGCGATAAACGGTACGGTAGCACCATCGTCGAGTAAATTAATTGCTGCATTTATCTGTGAAGTTTTAACACCAAGTTCTTGAGCAATTTGCTCGGCAATACACGTCATTTAACTATTTTCCTACTAACTATTTAGGCGCTATAGCCTACCAATGGTTCGTTATTGATATTGAATGTTAAGCTGGTAATTTTAAACTTTAAGCAATCAAAATAAATAAACAGCAAAACTTAACAAACCCTAATATAATGCCGCATAGTATAACGTTTAAAAATTAAAATATTAGTAACTTTTAGATGAAAAAATCAAATTACATTACCCGCGAAGGTTGGGACAGACTCGATAAAGAACTTAAGTATCTTTGGAAAGAAGAGCGCCCTCGCATTACCCGCTCAGTTTCTGAAGCTGCGGCCTTGGGTGATCGTAGCGAAAATGCTGATTACATTTACGGGAAAAGACGTTTACGAGAAATTGACCGCAGAGTGCGTTTTTTAATGAAACGTTTAGATGATCTGAATATTGTTTATCCCAACAAACAGCAAGTAGGCAAAGTTTACTTTGGCGCTTGGGTAACCTTAGTTAATGAGAATGACGAGGAATTATGCTATCGCTTAGTTGGCCCTGATGAGTGGGATGTGAAAAATGCTGAAATTAGTATCGACTCACCAATGGCAAGAGCTTTACTTGGCAAGCAAGTAGATGATGAAATTGTAGTAAATACACCTGATGGAAAAAAAACCTTCGATATAATTGCTATCAAGTATCAAGGTATTTAACCTTCAAAGCCTTAGCTGCACAGAAATATTACAATATTAAAAAGCGTTGCAAGCGCTCAATCACTTTATCTTTATTAATTGGCTTTGATAAATAATCATTCATGCCTGCGGCTAAACATTTTTCCTGATCGCCAGACATTGCATTAGCGGTCATAGCAACCACTGGAATATTGATATAACGTTGACCCGCTTTGCCTTGCCTAATTTGTTCAGTGGCTTGGTAGCCATCCATTTCAGGCATTTGGCAATCCATAAAAATAAAGGTGTAAGGCGCATTTTCATTACTTTCATTAAGTTTAGCCAATGCGTCTAAGCCATTTATTGCAATGTCACAATTAAGCCCTAATTTTGCTAATAAACCTTTGGCAACCATTTGGTTAACACGGTTATCTTCCACTAACAATATTCTGGTATTAACAGGCCAGCCATAACTATGCACTTTTTCTTTGTCTATATTTTTTTGCTCTTGGCTTGATGGTAAATTGTTTTGCTCAATTTTTTTATCTAAAGCAGTCAGCGCTAGCCTCAAGTCTGAGGTGGTAGCTGGTTTGATAAAGTAATGGTCTACGC
This sequence comes from Thalassotalea piscium, assembly GCF_030295935.1. Taxonomy (NCBI): domain Bacteria; kingdom Pseudomonadati; phylum Pseudomonadota; class Gammaproteobacteria; order Alteromonadales; family Colwelliaceae; genus Thalassotalea; species Thalassotalea piscium. Next base: position 103,146 of record NZ_AP027362.1, on the reverse strand, counting down.
CTAATTCAGTTAAGTGATGCTGAGTAATATTAGCCGACATAGGCGTCATTAATACCATTTTCATTTGTTTAAAATTGGGTTTTTCTTTTAAGTAATTCACTATTTGCCTATTACTTGTTGCGTACAAATCATAGCTAATGATAATTAGCTGGAAAGTTTCGCTTTTAACCTTCTTTTCTTCGCATAAAGCATACACCTGCTGTTCAGTTGATACCGAATAAGCTGTTAATCCCCATTGCGCTAATTGGCGCTGAATAACCTTTCCATTACCCTCATGGCTATCAATAACTAACACATGAGCATTCTGTATTGAGTTGCTAAAAGGTAAATGTACATTATCTTCTGATTTATCAATTAATATCTCACCTGAGAAACAACTGCCAGAGTCATTACTACTCTGTAAGCCAACACGTCCCAACATACTTTCACAAAGCTTTTTAACAATAACTAAGCCAAGACCCGTTCCGCCATATTCTCGCGTTGTTGAAGCATCGACCTGACTAAAAGCAGAAAATAGTTTATTTTGCTTTTCTTTAGCAATGCCAATACCTGAGTCTTGTATTTCAAACGCTAGCTGCCACTGAGATTGAGTATGTGAAGTGAGTGTTAAACGAACAACAACCTCTCCTTCCTTAGTGAATTTAATGGCATTACTCACTAAATTAGTAAGAATTTGTCGAATTCGACTTGGGTCACCTTTTACTTTGGTTTCTTTTACATTAACTAAATCAAATACAAGCTCTAAACCTTTATCTTGTGCTGGCAGTGCCATTGCTTTGGCGAAGTCACCTACCATTTGGTGCAAGTCAAATTCTATATTTTCTAAATCGAGCTTATTAGCGTCTATTTTTGAGAAGTCGAGAATATCATTGATCAGTCCTAATAATGAGTTAGCGCTTTCTTTAGCAATAACGACACGGTTTTCTTGCTCATTGGTTAGCTCAGTGTCTTGAAGTAATGAAAGCATACCAATAACACCATTCATTGGCGTGCGTATTTCATGGCTCATACTCGCTAAAAATTCATTTTTAGCCTTAACTGCAGACTCTGCCAATACTTTTGCTGAAATTAATGCTTGTTCATTTTCAACTCGCGCGGTTATATCATAATTAGCGCCAATAACTGAGATCGGCTCACCACTACTATCTCTAATAGCCAAGCCAGATGCTTTAAGGTGACGGATCTCACCATTAGGCCAAATAATGCGAAATTGAGTATCGAACTTGGTATTCCCCGTTAATGCCTGTTGTAGCTCTTGAGTTGCAAGCTCAATATCATCAGGGTGAACGCAATCAGACCAAGTACTGAGTTTGTGATCAAATTCACTTTCTTCAATACCATATAGTTTGCAAGCCCAGCTATCCCAATCAAGCACATCGTTAACAATGTCGTACTCCCAAATACCAAAACCAGCATCGTCTGCTGCTATTTTCATTCGTCGGGTATACTGAATTTTTTGTGCTTCAGCCATTTTTTGTTCAGAAATATCGATCATTGTGCCAATCATTCGACGCGGCGTATTGTCTTCATTAAACTCAACCGACTTACCGGTATCAAGCACCCAAACCCAGTGTCCGTCTTTATGTAGAATTCTAAATTCGCACATATAAAACTCATCAGTGCCTTGCTTGTAACTATCAAGCTTTTCTTCAAACAAGTGAATATCGTCTAAGTGTATACGCGAAAGCCAAGTATCTTCTTTTACTGGGCTTAATTCGTCGCTCGTATAACCAATAATAGCCGCCCAACGTTCATTGATAGTAACTTTATCGGCATTTACATCCCAGTCCCAAATACCTATACCCGTTGACTGTAAAACAAACTCTAAACGTTGACGCCCCTCACTAATCACTCGTTGAGTAAAAACACGCTCAGTAATATCTTGAAGCGATCCACTTATACGGACACATTGACCATTTTTAATTTCACCTTTACCGCGTGCTGACACCCACACTTCTTGCCCTTTCGCAGTAACTAGCTCTAATTCAGCCTCAAACTCTTCACCAGTTGCCATACTTTTTTCAATTAAGGCTTGAATGGTGTTACGGCTGTTCCCTTCTTTATAAAAACCAAGGCCTGAAGCTAAGTCTGGCTTAAAGTCAGCGGGAACTTGGTGAATTTCACGCACCATTTTTGACCAATATACATTGTTATTAATAACATCAAAATCCCACGCGCCAATTCGTGCTTGCTGCTCCATTTGCTCTAACAACACCTGTTGCGTGCAAAGTTCTTGCTCCTGTTGTATGCGTAATAACTCTAAACTTAACCAGTTAGCAAACAATTGAATTAGCTCTAATTCTTGCTCGCTATAAGCTTTAGCTCTTGCCTTAGGCCCTGAAAAGTTTAACGTTCCAAAACGTTTACCACCAACACTTAGTGGCACACCAATATAACTTTCTAACCCAAAGCCTTTATAGCAAGGGTGCTCAGAGATTTCACTCTCTCCTGCATGATGAAATGCGAGCGGCTTATCAGCGTCTAGCGTATGTGTACAGTAGGTATTACCCAACTCAAAAGTATCTCCTGGCGCAATTTCATTATTAGGCGCTAGGCAATACAACACCTTGTATTCGTTATTAACAATTTGGCTGACTATCGCGAGGGGTAAATGATATAACTGGCTACCAAGTGCTAATAACTTCTGAATTTTTTCATCGCTTGTTAAATTACTACTTGAGGTGATTTTGTGCAATTGATTAAGCGCCTGCTCGGTTTGCTTAATATCGTTAATCTCATTTTGTATCACAATAAAAGAAACAATGCGCTGCAGATCATTTTTCAAAGGCACTATGGTTGTGTCTAACCAAAGTTCTTGGCCGCCTTTAATTTTATTAACTGATTCTCCGCGCCAAAAATCTTGTATCACACACTGTTTAAAAATCGCTTCAAACTCTTTTTGCTGATAGTTTTCACCACAAATAGAAAAAACACTTTTATTCAAAACCTCATCTTTTGAATATTGATAAAAATCAATAAAGCGATCGTTAACCGACGTAATTTCACTATTGGTATTAATACGAAAAACAATGGCGTGCTTATTAATGGCAAATTTTAATTCTTCGTTTAAGTTTTGGCTAAAAGTTAAGTCTTTATAACTTTCTATAATGCGCTGTTGCATCGGTTTGAATAAAACCCAATAGATAATGACTAATGCAACAAGTATTCCTAGCCAAACTATAAAACCGATTAACTTTATTGTAGTAATTTTAGCTTTTGCATTTTGCTCTAAATTTTGTACTAAGGTGTTTAAATCAACCAGTATTTTTTCAACTATATCTGGGTGAAATTGAGTGTTAACAATAGTAAAAGCATCATTAGCTGAAGTTATCTCGCTAAGTGTTTGCGCTGATTCAATATAGCTTTTAACATCTTGATTTAAGCTTTTTGAAGATAAAGGCCCTGCTTGTGTTACTAACCAAGCCCACTGGTTTTCCTGTTCGACAATTAAGTCAGCTAAGTAAGCATGTTTTTCTGCAAATGTTGTTGCTGTTTGAAATAAAGAATTACGCAGGCGGTCATCAACAACCCCAGATTTAAGCGCATTAAAGTGTTGTTTAGCCAACATTGCAATTTTCTGCGAATACATACGCTGGCTGCCTGATACGTCGATAACCTCTGCCACTTTTTCTTGTTGCTGAAAAAGCGATATTAATAGCAGGTAAGACACGCTCACTAAAATACCAATTAATGCGAGTGCTAAGGTGTTTTTATGTTTTACCTTCTTTTGCAGATCTGTAGCTACCGTCATATAAATTGTTCATCTATTTCAATAAGTCTTAAAAAGGAGACTGATGTCTCCTTTTAATTAATTAAGCAATCTTTAAATAATCTTTAATAATTTCAGCACCACTGTCGGCCTGTATAGGTTTAAATATAAAACCAGATATTCCTAAATCTTGGCACTTATCAACTAGACCTTTATCTGTTACTGACGACAACATTACAATAGGTACATTTGAACCCGCGGCACGAATTTGGCGTAATGCTTCATCGCCATTAACCTCGTTCATCACAACATCCATAAACATAAAGTCAGGTGACTCTTGTGCAACACTCGTTATCGCACTAGCACCATCATCAGCTTCAATTATATTATTATAGCCTAGTTGTGATAAATAACGCTTAATGGCTTTGCGGATCATTGCACTATCATCAACTAATAATATTTTACTCTCTGTACTTAAGGTATTGGTGTGTGTATTTTCAATACCTCGACTTTCTTCACGCTTAACCCCGACCTGCTGATAGTCAACACTTCGCACCAATAAATTAAAGTAATAACGTCCAACACCTTCAATGGTAATAGGCACGGTTACCACTTCAGTAACGCCTGCTAAATATTGCGCCATATCGCTCACATCATGAACAAAATAAGGGCTAGAAAAATTATAATCTAAGCTATAACGACCATGTAAATCTGTTGAGCGACCAACAATGGTGTTTCCCCACTCGGCTAATGCATTCGCTAACTCCTCAGTAATTTCTTCGTAGTTATATTTTTCATCAAACATTTTTTCACATACAGAATTACCGATCGCAATCGCAGTTTCTGGATAATGATGCATCATAATCACACCATCTAAGTTGCCTGTTACATCAGAGCAAACGGCATAACCTTTAAATCGAAAATCATCAACATTATCAATAAAAGGATCACCCGCTGTTCCCTCTAAATTAGTCATTGCTTTAAGACTTGCGATAGATTCAGTGATAAACGGATAGAGAATTACTTTATATATAGTGTCTACAGACATGGCGATACCTTAAATTTGTTATTATTTTTAATACTCACCCAAATTACTAAACCCAAATAAGTAATGCAAGCGACTAGATAAATTAATCATTAGCCTACGCTGTGATTGCAGTTATATTAGGGCGTGTTGATAATAGAACCAACAAAGGTAGGGTCTAATACTGTTTTTTGAATAATTTTAATTATCAAGTATGAAGTTAGCGCTAAGTAGCCACTGATCTCCACCCTTGGTATTGTTATCTTGTTATCTCACGATTAAACATTTGTTATTAAATAGCTCGCACAATTTTAATTATCAGCTTACACTGGCAAAAGGAAATATATAACAACATGATTAATAAGGATTAGGTGTGGATTGGTTAGCAGAAGATACAACTACTACCATTGATTATGGGCTTCCGCCATGGAAGGTCGTTATCGTCGATGATGATGATGAAGTGCATAAAATCACTACAATAAGCTTAAATGATTTCGAGTTTGAGCATAAAAAACTTGAGTTTGTGCACTTATACTCGGGCAAAGAAGCAGAGCAATATTTTTCTCAGCATAATGATATCGCCTTGGTACTTTTAGATGTGGTAATGGAGTCAGACCATGCTGGTCTTGAGGTGGTTAAATATATCCGTGAAACGCTAGGAAACTATTACACTCGTATTGTGTTGCGTACTGGCCAACCTGGCACTGCTCCTGCAAATGAAGTAATTAAAAATTATGATATAGATGGCTATAATGAAAAAACAAAGGTCACCATTAACACACTTCATCATGCCATTTATACCGCCTTACGCTCCTATCGCGATTTAACCCGAATTCAGAACTATCAACGAGGGCTAGAAAGATTAATTAGTGCAATTAATGATATGACCCAAATAGATAGTGTTATGGAACTGTCAAACGCTGTATTGCAGCAAGTTAAAACGGTACTGGATGCAGAAAACGCACATTTTTTAATTAAAGACAGCGCTGCATTTACCATGATGAAAGCTAAAGATAACCATTGGAATTTTTCGATAAACGAAACTCAAGCAACCTTTGTTGATGAAAGTACTATGCTACAAAGCTCACAGCCAATAGTAGAGTATGCTCAGCAGTGCTTTCTTGAAAAAAAACACATTGTTGCTCCGCCTTATTATTGCTTTTATTACCACTCAAAACGTGGCACAGACAGTGCTTTTGTTTTTAAATGTGGCAGCGAGTTAAGTTCACTGTCACATAAGTTAATTAAACTATTTTCTATTAACATTGTATTAACGGTTGAAAATTTATTAATTGAAAAAGCACAGCAATCATTAGGTCATTAGTTGTCTATGATGGGTTACCTTAAGCTCAAAATTCCACCATTGCTTGTGGTGGTGTTATTTGCAGGATTAATGTGGTTAGTTTCTATTAGCTTCCGTTTATATTCTTTTAGCTTACCTTACAATTTAGTCATTGTAAGTAGTTTTTGGTTGGTGGCATTAGTGATCACCCTAGTCAGCGCTATTAGTTTTAAAAGCGCCAAAACAACGGTAAACCCTACCCAACCAAATAATACCTCTGCCCTCGTTACTTCTGGTATATATCGCATTACTCGCAACCCAATGTATTTAAGTTTTTCCCTTATCTTACTTGGTTGGGGTTTTTACCTCTGTGCTGTTGGTCCTTTGTTACTCGTGCCACTTTTTATCGCGTATATAAATTACTTTCAGATTATTCCTGAGGAGAATGCACTCTCTAAAATTTTTGGGCAACACTATAATCACTATAAAAAGAATGTTAGACGGTGGCTATAATAATGATGACTGCACCCTGTTTAAATCGCCTTAACAAATATATCCAAAAGACAATATTAGCCCTATTGTCCTTAATTTTTATTGCTGGCTGTAGCGACAATACTTTAGTAGATTCACCCGCCGTTACCACCCAATATTATAGCGAAAAGCTATTAAAGTCGGCTGATATTTCCAACGATGGTCGTTACTCGCTGTTGAGTGACAACCAACAAGTCTGCTTATGGGATAATACTAAGAATCAACTCGTTTATAATTGCATTGCTAGTCTTGAGGCTCAGCTGATAGAGCTAGTCGGCATCTCTAAGTCCAACAAGTATTTTTATACATCTAACCGAGTTAATGTGCATTTATATCAATTAGATACCGGACGTTTAATTACTGTGTGGTCGGCTGGCGATAATATTATTAACGACATTGCCATGTCTGCTGACGACGCTACTATGATCTTAGGCTTTCGAAATGGGCAAGTAAGTGTCATTGGTGTGCATGATAATAAAATAAACACCTTTGATATTCACCGTCTAGACATTAATAGCGTTAGCCTTTCAGATGACGGACAACTCGCATTCACTGGTTCAAGTGATAAAGCAGCTAAGTTATGGCACACCCAAACAGGTGAAATAAAGAAAGTATTTACCCATAAAATGCGCGTTAACCATGTTGCTATTAGCCCTGATGCAAAGCTCGCTTTTTCGTTAGACGCTATTGATAATCGCTACTTTTGGCTATTACCAAGTGGGCAATTGTTTTCAGAGCTACAAAGCTCAGTACGCTTTATTGAATTTAACCAATCTCAATTTTCATCAGATAAGCAATGGTTACTCACTGGTGGGCCACGGCAAAGTTTACGGCTATGGCGACTGACAACAGGAAAACTCTATGCAAAATGGGAAACATATAAGCCACCTGAAAAAATACGCTCTTCTGTATTGAGCGTTACTTTTATCAATAATTATACCGTAGCCTCTTTATCGAGTGATGGCGTATTTCAAACATGGCAAATACCTACAGCACATTAATAATTTCAAGGACAGATATGCGTAAACTTCATAAATACTTAGGTTTGATCCTGTTATTGCCTTTTTTTGCATGGGCTGTAACTGGGGTTTTCTTTTATTTTAAGCCCGGTTACCAAGAAGCTTATCAACCGCTTCCCATTAAGCTTTATCCAATTACACAAAGTATTAACTTACCTGAGGCTCATAATTGGTTAGCGATAAAACAGCTAAAAACAGTATTAGGCGATCATTTGTTAGTAAAAAGTAGCAACGGTTGGCAACAGCTAGACCCTGAAAGCTTTCAGCCCAGAGTTGCGATTACAGATGAACAAATCAATTTACTTATTAACGATGCCATTGCCAGTAATCGCACACGCTATGGTGAAATTACCACTATTGACCAATTTAGAATTGCGACCAGTACAGATGTTAGGATCACACTAAATTGGCCAACAATGACCTTGCAGCAGCAAGGTAAAGATACTGATTTAATCAATACCATTTACGACATACATTATCTTCGCTGGACTGGGATAAAAACACTTGATCAAGTGTTAGGTGTGGTTGGGCTTCTTTTAGTGGTAGTACTTGCGCTAATTGGCACTTACTTAACTTTTAATCGTACGGCCGATAAAAGATAATAATAGCAACACAATAGCAGCAAAGTTAACCCGCCCTAAAAACACAAACTCAATGGCTGATAGGTTATAGCGGATAGTATTAAGTAACCTGAATTTGGGATAAGCTAAGTAACCTGAACTCGGGTTAAGTACACCAAAGCTACGATTTTTATATGCTTTAAACGTACATCCATTATCCCAAGTTCCGGTTAAGTAGCTGACGAAGCGGAGCCTGCAACAATAACAGCACTCGCTGCTGCCTGCTGAGTAGCAATTTGGCTGGCAATTACAGAAGTACTCTGCTGCTCACTAGCAATAATACAAGTGCCGTAGCCTAAACCTTTTAACTGATTCTCCCATACTATTGAACCATCTTGTGCGCTTATACAAAAAAGGTGACCACCCGAGTAGGCATAGACAAAACCTTCTTCATAGTAGACATTCGTAATGGTTGAGCTTTTAACTTTTGTTTTCCATTGCTCATCGCCGTCCTTTTTGTTCAAACAAACTACATGATTACCAATACCTAAAAACAACTTATCCATTATATTTCCAACCTATTCATACTTATACAATAATGACAATTACGATAGCAAATAAGCCATCGCCTATTTGCTATCGGCTTACTTTACCCGTCTACTTTTTACCGGTGTTTGACAAATATCTAAAACTGGCGGTGGTTTTTTGAAGAAAAATGCATTATCACGAGTTCGACGGTCTGCTATTTTATTACGATAAGTTTCGGTATCTGTGCGAGACACTTCAATATTTATACGCTCACTTGGTGCGACATCGCTCATAACTTGCACTGACAACATTCGAGTGTAGTATTTTGGATCAACAGGTGTATCTCCTTCAACCACTTCTGTGCGCCTAATTGCCTGCACATGTTCCATTCCATAAACGACTCGCCCAAATACGGTCATTAATCTATCTAAATAGCGGGTTGCTTGCCCTATGGTAATATAAAAGTGGCTAGTGGCGGTATCAGCCCCGGTTTGTCTTGCCATGGCAATAACGCCTGGGCAATGTAACATCCATGCTTTTTGCTCTTTTGAATTGTAACCGAGCGCAAAACCCTCTTTAAAGCCTGTTTGTTCAACAAACATATCGTTCGTTTGTACCTGCGTAAAGGTAAAGTTTTCATCAACACTAAACTCACCTTCTAACACTAGTTTTTTCGTTGCTTTATCAAGTGGGCTGCCATCTTTTGGCCCTCCTTGTGCAACAAAGCCATCAATAACACGATAAAAACTAGCACCATTATAATGCCCTTCACGCGTTAACTTTATAAACTGTTTAACATGATTCGGCGAAAACTGAGGCGCTAACTCAATAACAACCTTGCCGTGGGGTAAAGTAAGTAACACAGTGTTTTCTGGGTCAAGGGCTCTCCACTCACTCGCCTGACCAACAAAAGTTAAGGCTAGTAGGGTAGTGGCTACCAATATTGTTTTTATTATTTTCATATTACCGTATTTCCCATTTGTATTTATGTGACAGTAAAGCAAATACTCTGCCTTGATGCTAGTAAAAAAGCTAAGTGGTTGGCGATTATCAAATGGCTTGGTAATATGGCGCTAATTTTTTAACTAACTGTATATAAATATGAATAAAAGCATCGCGACTAACCTAACCGCATTACTGGCAATGCTCGCTGGTCATTTTTTAGCTTATCCAGTTTTATTCGCTGTTGGTTTATTTGCGCTTTCTGGCGCAATTACCAACTGGGTGGCCATACATATGCTCTTTGAAAAAGTGCCTTTCCTTTATGGTTCTGGTGTTATCCCTGCCCGTTTTGAAGACTTTAAAGCAGGTATCCGTAACTTAATGATGGAGCAATTTTTTACCGAAGATAATATCGACCGCTTCCTTTCTGACAGTGGCGGTAAGGCAAGCATGTTAAATTTATCTCCGGTAATAGAAAGAGTTGATCTATCACCTGCATTTGACAACCTGATTAAAGTTATTGAAACTTCTTCATTTGGTGGCATGCTAGCCATGGTGGGCGGCAGTGAGGCATTACAACCACTAAGAGAGCCTTTTATCGAAAAGATGAAAGAAACGATGAGCAATCTTTCTCAAAGTGAGGCATTTAATACGATTTTGCGTGAAGAACTTGAACAGCCAAATGTTGTTGCTAATATGCGCGATAAAGTCAGTGATATTATTGAAAAGCGTTTAAATGAATTAACGCCACAGTTAGTAAAAGAGATTATTCAAACCATGATCCGCCAACACTTAGGCTGGTTAGTAGTATGGGGAGGTGTGTTTGGTGGTGCTATCGGCTTTATCGCTGCAATGACCAATAGTTTTTAATGATTAATGAGGTTGAACTTACATTTCAACCTCTATTTTACTAATACACTCAACCAAACTAGCAGCCTGAAAATCAGTCAATTATAAATCCCATCCTAATTAATTTACTGTCAACAAATGTATACCGCTTTGTATATTAGATAGCACTTTTTAGCATAAAAACTTCTTTATTTTTTTAGCTCCAATGCTTTAAAAACAACCGTAATAGGGCTATGCTTGCCTTTCAACAATAGGGAATTTATCTTACTGAAAGTGCGACGGCGTATTATCAGTTAAATCCCGCGGTTTTTAGAAGGTAAACGGAGCAATGTTTGGTAGCTTAAAAGCATTACCTGCCGACCCAATTTTGGGTTTATTGGCAAAATATCGTGAAGATTCAAATCCGAAAAAAGTAGATTTGGGTGTAGGTGTATATAAGAATGAAGCTGGACATACTGCAATTTTAAATTGTGTAAAAAAAGCTGAAAAATATCGATACGATACTGAAGATACCAAAGTTTATATTGGCCCCACTGGCTCACCTTTGTTTAACGAAGAAATGAGCAAATTAATATTTGGCCACCATAAAGCGCTACTTGAAAACCGCGTACGCACCGTTTCAACTCCAGGTGGTACTGGCGCTTTGCGTGTTGCAGCTGAGTTCATTAAATCATGTAAAGCGGGTACAACCATTTGGGTAAGCAACCCAACATGGGCCAACCATACAGGGTTATTCCAAGCCGCAGGCTTAACCGTCAAAACCTACCCTTATTATGATTATGAAAATAAAACACTCGACTTTGACGGCATGCTAGCCGCTCTTAAAGAAGTCAGTGCTGACGATGCTGTTTTATTACATGCTTGTTGTCACAACCCTAGTGGCATGGACTTAACCAACGAACAATGGCAACAAGTAGCCGAAGTAGCAAAAGCAAAAGCTTGGCTACCCGTTCTAGATATGGCCTATCAAGGCTTTGGTGACGGTTTAGACGAAGATGCTTACGGGTTACGCCTGATCGCTGAAAGTGTTGAAGAAATGATTGTCTGTAGTTCATGTTCAAAAAACTTTGGTTTATATCGTGAGCGTATTGGCGCAGCTACCATTATCGCTAATTCAACAGCTAATGCTGATATTGCTAATTCAGTTCTGTTATCAGTTGTTCGCTGTATTTACTCTATGCCACCAGCACATGGTGCAGCTTTAGTAGAAACTATTTTACATTCTGATGAGTTACGCCAGCTTTGGCATGCTGAATTAAAAGAAATGCGTGACCGTATTAATGGCAACCGCCAGATTCTTGTAGATAAGTTAGCTGAAAATGGTGTTGAACGTGATTTTAGCTTTATTACCCGTCAAAAAGGTATGTTCTCTTTCTTAGGTATTACTCCTGAGCAAGTGCAACGATTGCAAGACGAGTTTAGTATTTATATGGTTGGTTCGAGCCGTATGAGTATTGCTGGTATTGCAAAAAGTAACGTAGACTATTTAGCACAATCTATTGCTAAAGTGCTCTAACGCTAGCTTAGTTCCCACGGTTTAATTAAATATAAAAGGCGAGTGCTTAACTCGCCTTCTTATTTAAAAGCTGTAATGCAACCCCACACCTAACTGTCGTGCTTCCCCTTTTAATTCTGTAACAGCAGCTAACGCAGCAATCGAGTCAAATCTTAATTCAGCATATTCTGTATTAGTGATATTTTTACCCCAAACCGATAACAGTAATGCATTGCTTGCTTGATAACTTATTTGGCCATTAACCAGGGTATAACCCTTATGCTCGGTATATATATTTTCATTCTGATCAAAAAAGAAATCTGATTGGTAATCAAAGCTTAATTGAGAGGTTAATCGTTTTCCCGCTAATTGAGTTTCATGCACGACAACACCGCTAATATTCCATTTTGATGAAAATGGGAGGCGATTATCGTCAACACTAATATTATGCTTTTGATAGCGACCTATATTAGCTTTAGGTAAATACCCAACATTGAAGTTGAATTGTAAATTGTTCGTTGGTGTATAGTACATTTCTACTTCAGCACCATAAATAGTTGAGTCGCCAGCGTTTTTTAATACATGATAGGGAACAACATTATCTGGCACATTAACAAACACTTGCTGGTCTTGATAATCATAATAAAATGCCGCTATATTTAGCTGCAAATCAGTCATTAAATTACCTAGCTTACCGCCAACTTCATAGGCATTAAGCTTTTCGGCTTGGTATTCTGAATCTTGAGCTTGTGATAAGTTTGTAGAGTAACCAGCGTTGTATCCGCCACTTTTATAGCCTCTGGTGAAGCTGGCATAAATACTACTTGTGTGGGTTAATTTATGGGTTAATGCTAGCTTTCCTGACCACTCACCGTCTTCTACTTTGCCATTAAGGTCCCAAACATCGGCAATAACACCGTATAGGGTATCGATATCAGCATTAGCATGATACCTGGTACTTTCATCTGTATATCGCAACCCTGCGGTTAAGGTAGTTGCTTGTCTCAGTGGGTAATCTAGCTGTGAATAAAGCGCCATAGAGCTATTTTCTAAGTTGTTATCATATAAAAACTCTACTGCATTAGCCGCTAATGAAGGTACAAGCCTAAAGTCGCGAAACAGATCAAAGGTATTGTTCTGGTTAATACGCTCACTTAAGTAAAATATCCCTGTTTGCCAGAAAAAATATTGATGCTGATAGGCGATATTAAGTTCATGGGACACCAAGCGATTATTGGTGTCCATTGAGCCTTCAATGTAGTTACCACTGCCATCAGAGTCCCATGAATGCTCTCTATCTAAGTGTCGAACGCCACTAATCAAGGTTAAGTCAACTTGTTGATTAATATCCCATAGCACATTAACACTTGCACCCCAACTGTCTGTTTTATGGCTTCTATCAGCTGTATCTGCTCTTACATCCCAATAGTTTGTGCCTCCAACAGTCATACCAAAGGCATCTACACAATTGTCACTACCCAGTTGCTCAGGGGAGCACATTCCAGAACCATCACGCTTTAATACACCATTACTTGCGATTGGCTTTGGCTTACCCGACCAATCATCTTGATGCAGCTTTGTTAAAATAGTAATGCTATCAAATTCAGTTTTAAGCATTAAACGAAAATTCTGTTGTTTTAGCCCTCCGTTTGGTGAGCCTGCCATCAAATTGTTAGTGGAGAAGTTATAGTCATCTTGGTTGAACGCAAAACGCATAGCGGTAGTATCAGATAGCGGTATATTGACTGCACCATCAACAGAACGCCAATGGTATTCTCCAACACTCGCATTAACATACCCCCCTAACTCAGTGTCTGGTTGCTTAGATCTAACTAAAATTGCACCACCTGTCGTATTTCGGCCAAACAAAGTGCCTTGAGGGCCACGAAGTACTTCTACTTGCTCTATGTCAAATAGGTTAACAGAAAGGTTGTTCGCACTACCGCTAACAATGCCATCACTATAAATAGAAATAGGGGATACGGTCGAAGTATTGTAGTCAATCATACCAATACCTCGAATATTAAATGCAGGGGGCGTACCCTCGCCTGCATTATTAGTGATTTTTAAATTTGGTACTAAGCTAGTAAGTTGAGTAGTATCTTTTATTTGAGAGCGCTCAAGGCTTGAGCCATCAATGACGGTTACCGCAACTGCCACATCAACAATACTTTGTGCCCTTTTTTGCGCATAAACATCGATAACTTCAATGTCTGTTTTGTTGTTTGTTGACTCGAATCCATTTGCCTTACCTGAAATACAGGTAGCAGTTGCTAGCATTCCTATTGCTACTGAAATAAATAGTGGGTTTAACTTGAACATTGGAACGCCTTTTTTTGCTTTAGCTAAAGAGTTGCGTGCTGATAAATACCAATCTCACTAACTATGTGATCATTTTTACTAGTTAAAACAATCAACTACTGCGTATAAAATAGATCACTTAATTAATGAAACTGGTATAACTCAAAATAGTGGTATAAATTGAAGCAGTAGATGCTTAACTTGGGGAGCCTGCTCTACCAACATGTTGAGTTAGAATAATTATAGGTTATAGTGTGCTAAACGCCTATTTAAAGCTATTTACATCTGAAAAAAGCTTGATATATGGTCAGTAAATACTAGTGTAGTTATATAGCCTTATAAAATTTAGTGTTATTATAAACTGATATGCAATGTTTACACGCGTATATTTAAATAATGGTAAATGCTACTTGGAGGTATTTCCGAACAAAAAATATATACTTGCCGTACATATTACGGTAAAAAATAAAGCACTGCTGATCAAATAAAACATTCCATTGACAAGTAGGGTTTACGATTATTTACCTCATTAAATTTATCAAGGAATATTCACTTTTATGCTTTCGTTTAAAGATTTCAGTATCATTAAAGAATTAGATGCTATATCAACAACCATTGACCTTTTTGTAGCGCAAGACGCTAATGGCCAAAAGGCAATAGTAAAACGATTCAATAAAAGTGATAAGAAGCTTACCCCTACTAAATTTAAACAGGCAATAACACTTGCTAATACCCTTGAATTAAATGGCATTGTTAACACACTTGCCACCGATGAAAACCCATCTTTTTGCTATGCTATTTACCCTTATTTAGCACAATACTCCTTGTTTGATTATAGCGAGCAATCAGACAATCTAATTAACCAGTTAACAATCGCGATTAACCTATGTAATTTAGTAAGCTATTTACATAATAAAAGCATCATTGTTAATAATATAACAGCCTCAAATATTTTCGTAGACGATAAACTCAATGTGTATTTGTTTGATCTGTCCTTAGCTAGCCAATTTAGTTCTCTACATAAAAAGCGCTCAAACCAATTAATTGATAGTTATAACCTAAAAACAATATCACCTGAAGCGACGGGAAGAATAAAAAAACCCGTTGAATATTATTCAGATCTTTATTCTCTAGGGGCAACTTTATATAAATTATTTTCAGGACAATACCCATTCGAAATAAATGATAACATTAGTTTAGTACACTCCCACATGGCCGTGGCGCCTAAACTTGCTAGCTACTACCAACCAAAAGTACCTGAGCAAGTTGCTTTAATTTTAGATAAATTATTACAAAAAACACCTGAGCTACGATATAAAACAGCAATGGGCATTTCAGAAGACTTACAGCACTGTTTATTTTCATTGACCCAACAAGGTGATATTAGCCCTTTCGAGCTCGCCCAGAGAGATATTAGTAAAAACCTAGTTTTTTCTGAGAAGCTTTATGGACGCACTCAGGAAGTGAAAACGCTATTAAATGCCTACCATACTGTACAGCAACAACATAACTCGCAACTTTGTGTAATCAGTGGCTATTCTGGCGTAGGCAAATCTAGACTGATTAAAGAGATCTATCAGCCTATTAATGAAGATCAAAATTATATTGCTAGCGGGAAGTTCGAACAATATAAAAAATCTATCGCTTATTTTGCGCTAATTAATGCATTAACAGAGTTAATTGAACAACTATTAAGTGAGAGTAGTGATGAGCTATCAAAGTGGCGCGACATCATTCAACAAGAATTAGGTGACGATGGTCAATTAATGATTGATTTGCTCCCTGACTTAGCATTTATTATTGGCCCTCAAAAACCTACTGTGGCAATTGGTCCAAGTGAAAGTAAAGTACGATTCGAAAATACTATTATTCGCCTATTTAAAGCTTTTGGTGCAAGGCAAAAGTCGATCACTTTATTTTTAGATGATATGCAATGGTCTGATTCAGCAACCGTAGTGTTACTCGAAAAAGTAATAAAGCATCCTGAAATAAAACATTTATTATTGATCATTGCTTATCGTGATAATGAAATAGATACCTTTCATTTACTTAATCATTTTTTGAGCCGTATCGACGACTCTCAAGCCTTTCATAGCCACATCAAACTTAAGCCGCTAACAAGCAGTATAATTAAACAATTTATTGCAGACACTCTGAACTTAAGTGAAAAAGTTGTAGAGCCTTTTTGTAACGTCATTATTAAAAAAACCGCTGGCAACCCATTTTTTACCAAAGAAATGATTAAATCGTTGCAAGAAAAACATATTCTCTTTCAAGATGTTACTTATCAATGGAGTTGGGACTTAACAGCACTTAACCAACTCTCTGTAACTGAAAATGTGGTTGATTTAATGATTAGTAGAATAAAAATACTGTCTGAATTTCAACAAGATATTTTACATATAACGGCATGTATAGGCACCAATGCTCACCTGAATATTATTGCTGATATTATCGATAAAGAAAATGAGATTATTCTGCCACACCTACAAGCAATGGTAGCGCACGGACTGATCAATGCTTTCTCTAAAAGTGATAGTGATACCATACAAACAATTCGTTTTGTTCATGATAAAATACAACAAGCTGCTTACCTTTTAGAACGACCAATGCCTAAATCGGCTATTCATTATCGCATTACTGAATATTTTCTCCGCGAATTAAGTAGTAAAGCTGATGTTAATATTTTCGATTATATAGAGCACTTAAACATTTCTGCACCTTTATACATTCAGCAAAACAAACAACTACTATTGGTCAGCAAAAATATTGAAGCGGGAAAAAAAGCATTAACTGCAAACGCTTATAGCAATGCCTATTACTATTTTGAACAAGCTGAATCTAATTTAGATAAAGATCCATGGCAAAACTATTACCAGCAGGCGTTAGAAATTGTTTTAGGTAAAGCTAATACCAGTTATTTAATTCAAGACTATGCTCAGGTAAACACAATTTATCTCGAAAACTATGAACACATTAGTAAAAAGCTCGATAAAGCTAACTTGGCTAAAATACAAACCCTCACGTTAATTGCACAAGGTAATATACCAGAGGCGCTCGCCTTAGGTATTAGTGTACTTGCTGAATTAGGCTTTGAATTAGCGCCTCAAGAAAATATAGCTTCGCTCTACTTAAATTTAGAACAATTTTACGCTAAAAAACCGATAAGCCAATTCATTGACTTACCGACAATGACTGACGCAACCCAATTAGCTGCTTTAGATATTTTAAATGTTATTCAAACGCCTGCCTATTTAACAAGCCCTAGTGATTACTTAGCGGTGTCGTATACTTCAATGAATATTTGTCTTAGCTCGGGTGTTTCGGCAATAGCGAGTAAAGTATTTATCACTCACGCATTATTGCTTTGCGGTGCATTTAATAAGTTTAAAGACGGTTTAGCCTTTGCTAATTTAGCAACAGAGGTTAGCAGTAAGTACCCTTTACCTTATCGTGACATTGAAGTTGAATTTACCCGTAATGCATCTGTTATACACTGGAACAAGCATTTAAAAACAACGCTTGCACCACTTGAGCATAATTTTTATCACGGTATCGATAGTGGCAATATTGAATATGCTTTTCATTCCATTTTATTTTTTTGTATTCATCAACTGTTTACAGGAGAACATTTAGATAAAGTAAACTTAAGCTTCAGAAAATATAGCCAATTAATGGTAGAAAAAAAACAAACCTATCAGCTTGGGGTAATGCAAATTTGGCATCAGTTTTCACTAAACCTGTCTGATAAAAACAACATAAATATTGCGTTTAATGGTCCTGCATTTAACGAAAGTAAAACACTTTCCTTCTTACAAGAAACCAATAATGTCACTACGCTATTTTCATTTCATAGTGCGAAAATGGCATTAGCGTATCTTTTTTCTGATGATAAACAGGCTAATGAGCAATTTAACTTAGCTGAACCCATAGTAAACTCATTGGTTTCTCTTTTTCCATTTTCTGAATTCTATTACTTTGGCGCGCTGGTGTTGGCTAAGCAATGTCGTGCGCTCGATCAACAGTCAGATAAGTTTATAGCTACGCTTGAAAAGCTTAAGCAATATCATCAACAAGTAAGCCTTTGGTCAAAAAACTCACCTGAAAACTACTTGCATAAGGCACAGCTTATTAACGCTGAAATCGCATTTATTGAACAACAGGCTAATGCATGGCAGCTTTATGACGAAGCAATTGATAGCGCTTATCAACATGGTTATATTCAATACCAAGCACAAGCTCAAGAGTTAGCTGCTCAATATTGGCTTGCAAATAATAAAGCGAATATTGCCACCGACTATTTGCATAATGCTTATGATAATTTATTAATGCTGGGGGCTCATGCAAAAGCAAGGCAATTAAAGCGTCATTACAAATCATTAAATAACTTTAGTAATACACAAACACCTGTAGCTAGCGCAAGTTACTCGCATAACTCTCATACTCAATCCTTAGATTTAGCCTCGGTTTTAAAAGCATCAGAAACGTTAAGTGGTAAAGCAGATATTAAAGCATTTTTACATAGAATGTTGGTTATTATTATTGAAAATGCGGGCGCACAAAAAGGTGCTTTACTGCTACAAACTGAAGGCATACTTAATGTTGAAATAGCCATTGGGCACTTCAGTAAAAATGCCACAGAACAACAGCTTCCCTACAGCTTAATTAATTATGTTGCTCGCAGTAAAAAAGCTAAAGTAATAGAAAATACCGTGAGTGAGTCTAAGTTTTCAAATGATCCATATTTTGTTAACAACCACCCTAAGTCAGTAATCTGTATTCCTAGTATTGTTAAAGGGATTTTGATGGGCGTAGTTTATTTAGAGCACTACGCTATTGAAAATGCATTTTCCGAAGAAAGAGCAAACGTGCTTCAATTACTTGCGGATCAAACTGCTATTTCTTTCGATAATGCTAAGCTTTATCAACAAGTGCTTTCATATAGCCGTAACCTTGAACAACAAATCCATGAGCGCACGAAAGAGCTTGCTTCAGAAAAAATTAAAGCTGAACAAGCCAGTCAAGCAAAGTCTAATTTTTTAGCTAATATGAGTCATGAAATTAGAACACCGATGAATGCCGTTATTGGATTAAGTCAATTAGCGCTGCGCACTGATTTAACCTCGGCTCAACAAGATTACTTAGTGAAAATACAAGATTCGTCAAAGTCATTGCTAGGCCTAATTAATGATATTTTAGATTTTTCTAAGATTGAAGCACAAAAAATGAGCTTGGAGCGTGTCACCTTTTCTTTACCTGACGTTCTGCAACGCGTTGTTAATGTTTGTACCTATAAAGTACATGAAAAAGGCTTAGAGTTTGTTATTGATATGGGTAACGATGTTCCACAAACCCTAATAGGCGATCCGTTAAGATTACAACAAATAATTATAAATCTTGCCAACAATGCGATTAAATTTACCAATAAAGGTTCTGTACATATCCAAATTGAACAAATAAATACCAACAAAGTAATTACAGAGTTAAAGTTTGCAATACACGACACTGGTATAGGTATGGCTGATGAGCAAATAGCCCATTTATTTACATCATTTTCTCAAGCCGACGAATCAGTCACACGAAAATATGGGGGAACGGGCTTGGGATTAGCAATCAGTAAACAATTGACAGAGCTAATGGGTGGAAAAATTTGGGCTGAGAGTCAACTACACAAAGGTTCAACTTTTAGCTTTACAGCAACATTTGAACAATGTAGCCATAAAGAGGCAGCCTTACCTACTTTAAACCGACAAGCACTTTCAAACTTAAAAGTGTTAGTTGCTGATGATACTGACATAGCCAGAAAGGTTATTTTAAAGGCACTTTCTCACTTTGAAATACAAGCTGATACTGCAGAAAATGGGCAACAAGCACTCGATAAAGTATTGGCTGCTGAAGAACTTGACCAACCTTACGACTTAATTTTAATGGACTGGAAAATGCCTGTAATGGATGGTATTGAAGCTGCAAGAAACATACAGCATCAATCTAAAGGCAAGCAACCTCATATTTTAATGGTTTCAGCCTACGACCAAGACGATGCGAAACGTCACGCCATAGGCGTTGAAATAAACCAGTTCTTAGAAAAACCCATTAACGCCTCTACCTTGGTTGACGCCATTGCAGAGCTTTTTAGTAAAGATAGTCAGCACACTACTGATATTAACATTGAAAAAAGTGTAATTATTCCTGATTTAAGTAAATTCAACGTCTTATTGGTTGAAGATAATCCCATTAATCAACAGGTTGCCAAAGAATTCTTGGCCGATACCTACATTAATATTGAATGCGCTGAAAATGGCGTAATTGCCTTAGATAAACTAGCAGCAACTAGCTTTGATATTGTGTTAATGGATATACAAATGCCCGAAATGGATGGCTTAACTGCCGCGGCTGAAATTAGACAGACCCTTAATTTAAAAGATATACCAATTATTGCGATGACAGCTCACGCAATGGAAGGTGATGCCCAAAGAAGCATGCTAGCAGGTATGAACCATCACTTAACTAAACCTATAGAGCCTGAGTTACTTTACCAAACATTATCGCGCTATTTAACTTCCGATGAAACACCACTAAAAGCAAGTACCGAGACGCAGAAAGTGAGCAGCGATACCTTTAAACTTCAACAATTGAAAGAAAACACCACCCTTAATGTTGATGAAGCGATTAAGAAAATTCAAGGAAAACACTTACTTTATTTGCAACTCGTTAATGACTTTTGGTCAAAAAATCAAAACTTAGCTATAGAACTTAGTGAACTGTATAAAACAAACCAGCATGATGCATTTTATCGGAGTGCACATTCTTTAAAGTCTACAGCACAATATATTGGTGCTTATGAGCTATCAAAGTCTGCAAGCATGCTAGCAATTGAATTAAAAAGTAAAGGTATGCATTCACAGTTAAAACTTAATGAGGTTTGCACACATATTGAGTATTTAATTTCGCAGTTAAATAGGGTTTACCAGCAGGAAGAGTGCCTACCTGCGACAGAAGATTTCGACTACAAGCAAGCCGAGCTATTGTTTTCAAAGCTAAAGCCCTTGTTACAAAGTGCAGACATTGAAGCTGAAGAAGTATCTCAACAACTCTATACATTAGCCGTTAGTACAAAATATCATAACGAAATTGCTCATCTGCATGCTTTGATTAATGATTATGATTTTAGCGAGGCTTTGGAAATTTTGATCAACGTTGAAGAGACGATAAGAGAATCAATATGAATGAAGGTGAAGATAAAATAGGTCAACGGCGTGCTGTTGATAAACACTTTACCTTGTTATGTATTGACGATGAAAGTGTTAATTTAAAAGTGCTCGCCTCCATTTTTAGAGACCATTATAAAGTGGTTGCTTGTAAAAGTGCTCAACACGGCTTTGATATTGCTTTAAATATTCTTCCTGATTTAATTTTATTAGATGTTTTAATGCCTGAACAAGATGGTTTTGAACTTATACAGCGATTAAAACTAAATAAAAAAATAAGGCATATTCCTGTTATTTTTATCACTGGACTACAAAGTACAGAAGATGAAGAAAAAGGCTTATCTCTTGGTGCTTGCGACTATATTCAAAAACCATTTAATTATGGAATAGTTCGCGCTCGCGTTAATACTCATCTAGAAATTATTCGTCAACGAAAATTATTAGAGCGCTTCGCCCATTTTGATAGCTTAACTGAGTTACCTAATCGTAGAAAGTGGGAGAAAGACATACAAGAACAATGGCTTTTTGCAATTGAGTCAAAGCAATCATTAGCTATTGGCATTGCCGACGTTGACTGCTTTAAGCTATACAACGATACCTATGG
The DNA here is from genome assembly GCF_030295935.1 of Thalassotalea piscium. Lineage (NCBI taxonomy): Bacteria > Pseudomonadati > Pseudomonadota > Gammaproteobacteria > Alteromonadales > Colwelliaceae > Thalassotalea > Thalassotalea piscium. Next base: position 81,094 of record NZ_AP027362.1, on the reverse strand, counting down.
GCACCAAATGGGTGATATTGTATTGCGTAAAATAGCCAATGCCCTGCGAAGAGTGCTTTTTGACTATCATGGTGATATTTATCGATGTGGTGGTGAAGAATTTTATTTTTATTTACCTTTATGCGAAACAACGTGCATTAAAACTATTTTAACTCAATGTATTGAACATGTGGGTCAGCTTAATATAGAGCATTCTAGTTCAAAAGCCTGTTCAAAGGTTTCGGTTAGTATTGGTGCTGCAGAAGTATTGCCAACTCATAATACAAAGATAGAAACGGTCATTAAAACGGCAGATGACAAGCTCTATCAAGTTAAAAACAGCACGCGTAATGCAGTTGCCATTGAAAAAATAGCCTAGGTTTAGGGCGTGTTGATCTTTGCTGTACATTTTTGCAGCGATTTATTTGGTGTTTATACAAGGCTGAACTTATGTAATGGGGTTGTTCCCCATAAATAAGTGAAAACGCCGTAGAAATACCAAAGAGGCGCTGTCCTAGGGATACGTTTAAACATGATTTACTTTTCGTTGCCTTCACGGAAGTAGGTACTTAGCGTGAGCAGGACGCGGAAGCTGTCTAGCTCTTTTATGTAGAATAACTACACTTTATTCGCTACGCCTCAATTAAATTATGTTTAATTCGTACAAAATTTGTACTTAAAAGTTCAACACGTCCTAATATGGATATTTCAAAATAGACAAAATTTCAGTATAGTGCGCCCCTTATTTATTTTAGTTTTACAACATTGATATCGCCATTAGGAGAAGCATAGTGACCACCTCTGGTAACTTATTTATATTGTCGGCCCCAAGTGGCGCAGGTAAATCAAGTTTAATTTCGGCATTACTAAAGCAACCAAATAAACGTAAATTGCAAGTGTCTGTCTCCCATACCACACGTGCTCCAAGGCCCGGTGAAGTAGATGGCGAACACTATCATTTTGTTTCAGTAAATAAATTTAAGCAAAATATTCAGAAAAAGCATTTCTATGAATGGGCTGAAGTATTTGGTAATTACTACGGGACGTCTGAAGTAGCTATTGATGAGCAGCTAGCCCAAGGCATTGACGTTTTTTTAGATATTGACTGGCAAGGTGCCCAGCAAGTACGCATGAAAAAGCCCGATGTCACCACTGTTTTTATTTGCCCGCCCTCAAAAGCAGAACTTGAAAAAAGATTACGCGGACGGGGACAAGACAGCGAAGAGATAATTAAAGAGCGAATGGCACAAGCACAATCTGAGTGTTCTCATTATCAAGAGTTTGATTACATCATTATAAATGACAATTTTGATCAAGCATTATGCGATTTAACCACTATTGTTGAAAATCAACGCCTAAAAAGAAGCAAACAAATCGAAAATAACCAAGATTTATTCAAAGATCTATTGGCTAACGATTAAGCACATAGTAAACTACGCAACTATTTTATAAATATTTAAGTTGGAGTGACCAAATGGCTCGCGTAACTGTTGAAGATGCCGTAGATAAAATCGGTAATCGTTTTGACTTGGTGCTAGTTGCATCTCGTCGTGCTCGTCAAATAGCAACGGGTGGTAAAGATCCATTGGTTGAAAGAGAAAATGACAAGCCAACTGTACTTGCATTAAGAGAGATTGAGGAAGGTTTAATTACTTCTTCGGTTATGGATGTGTCAGATCGTCATGAACAAGTACAGCATGAATCAGATGAATTAGCGGCTGTTGCTGCAATTGTTGGCGGAAACAACCAGTAATTTAGCAATGCTTAAAAACTAAGAACGCGTAATTTACCTTTCAGTAATTACGCGTTTTTTATTCATAAACTTCGAAGATTACTTAACCTGAACTCGGGATAATAGATGTAGGTTTAAAGTATATAAAAGTGATACTTTACAATGCTTTAGATTATTTCCTTCTTAGTGCTAAGTGCAAATTTACGGTTTTTAGTTTCTAACAAAAACCAAGTACCTACGTCCATGCAGGCAACGCAGATACGCATAAAAGTTGTAGCTTTGGTGTACTTAGCTTATCCCTAATGCAGGTTGTTTAGATAAATAGCTATAAATTGACTCGTTAAAATATTGGCTTTCTGTATAAATACACGTATTCTTTAATCTCAACCCCTATCAAGGAATAATTGGTGTACCTTTTTGAACCATTAAAAGAAATTGTTTCAAGTTATTTGTCAAAAGTGCAAGTAGACTTATTAAAGCAAGCCTACATTGTGGCAAGAGATGCCCATGAAGGACAAATGCGTTCAAGTGGAGAGCCTTATATTACTCATCCTGTTGCGGTTGCTCACAACTTAGCAAAAATGAACCTTGATCATGAAACATTAATGGCAGCTTTGCTGCATGATGTTATTGAAGATACGCCAGTTACTAAAGATGAACTCGCCGAACTTTTTGGTAATACTGTAGCTGAACTCGTCGAAGGGGTAAGTAAGCTCGATAAGTTAAAGTTTGATAATAAAGAAGAAATGCAAGCTGAAAACTTCCGTAAAATGATCCTTGCAATGGTACAAGACATTCGTGTTATTTTGATCAAACTTGCTGACCGCACCCACAACATGCGTACACTTGAGTCACTCAGACCAGATAAACGCCGTAGAATTGCACGTGAAACCTTAGATATTTATGCTCCTATTGCTAACCGTTTAGGTATTCATGATATTAAAAACGAATTGGAAGTACTCGGCTTTGAAGCATTATACCCAATGCGCTCAAGAGCGTTAAAATCAGCATTAAAACAAGCCCGTGGTAATCGCAAAGAAATTATTAATAATATTCGTAATTCCATTCAATCAAGACTTGAACAAAGCGGCATTCACTCCCAAGTGATAGGTCGAGAAAAGCATTTATTCTCTATTTACCAAAAAATGTTAAATAAAGAGCTACTATTTAACGAAGTAATGGATATATACGCGTTTCGCGTTATCGTTGACAAAATTGATGACTGCTACCGTGCGTTAGGTGCTGTTCATAACTTGTTCAAACCAATTGAGACTCGCTTTAAAGACTATATTGCTATTCCTAAAACTAATGGATATCAGTCTTTGCATACTTCCCTTGTTGGCCCTCATGGTATTCCTGTAGAAATTCAAATTCGTACCCACGACATGGACCAAATGGCCGATAAAGGTGTTGCCGCTCATTGGTTATATAAACAAGATAACGATGACAGTGGTACCACAGCGCAAATGAAAGCACGCCGTTGGATGCAAAGTTTATTAGAGTTGCAGCAGAGTGCAGGTAGCTCGTTTGAATTTATCGAAAATGTAAAATCAGATTTATTTCCTGAAGAAATTTATGTATTTACCCCTGATGGCAGAATTATAGAGTTACCTATGGGTGCCACTTCTGTTGATTTTGCATATGCCGTTCATACAGATGTGGGTAACTCATGTGTAGGCGTTAAAGTAGATCGCAAACCTTATCCGCTTAATCAACCTATAGATTCTGGTCAAACAATAGAAGTTATTACTTCACCAGCAGCACGGCCGAATGCGACATGGTTAAACTTTGTGGTTACGGCAAAAGCACGTTTACAAATACGCACCTATTTACGATCACAAGAGCAGAATGAATCACTTGCTTTAGGTCGTCGCTTATTAAGCCACGCATTAGGCAAGGTAAAAATTACTGACATCAGCCAAGAAAAGATTGATCAAGTTGTACGAGAAACAAGTAATAAAACCTTCGATGAACTCTTAATTAATATTGGTTTGGGTAATGCCTTAAGCATCGGCATTGCGCGAAGATTAACAGATGAATTTACCGATGACAGTGTATTAAATTACTCTAATAGCAAAGCCAAAATGCCTATTAAAGGTACAGAAGGCATGCTAGTTACTTATGGTAAATGCTGCCGCCCTATTCCTGGTGATGCTATTTTGGCATACTTAAGCCCCGGTAAAGGTTTAATAGTGCACCAGCAAGGTTGTCGTAACATAAAAGGGCACATTGAAGGTCAGCTATTTCCAGTGAAATGGGACAGTGATATCGATCGAGAGTTTATCGCTAAATTACGGGTAGAAATTATAAACCACCAAGGTGCCTTAGCCACATTAACTAATGTAGTGGCAAAAGCAGGTTCAAATGTACACACGCTTAATTCTGGTGAGAAAGATGCAGGCATTTACTTAATCGATATGGAACTCACCTGTAAAAATCGTGTTCACTTAGCTGGTATTATTAGAAAGATTAAAGTAATGCCTGATGTTCAACGTGTTGTTCGAAATAAGTAATTATAATATAAGGTAGTAGTAGGTTATTCATGAAAACAATTATTAAAACAGATAAAGCACCAAGTGCGATCGGCACTTATAGCCAAGCAGTAAAAGTAACCAATACTGTTTATTTATCAGGCCAAATCCCACTTATTCCAGAAACAATGGAAGTCATTGAAGGCGACTTTGTCGCTCAAGCTGATCAAGTATTTAAAAACCTTGTTGCCGTTTGTAATGCAGCTGGCGGTGATATTAATGATATGGTTAAAGTGAATATATTTATGACCGACTTATCCAACTTTGCCACAGTTAATGAAGTAATGAGCAAGTATTTTAAAGAACCCTACCCTGCTCGTGCTGCAATTCAAGTTTCAAGGCTTCCAAAAGACGTAGCTATTGAAATTGACGGCATTATGGAAGTGCCTAACGTCAGTTAATTCATATTGCTTAATAACAATCAATTCCTTTAATAATAGCGCTATGAGTACCATAGCGTTTTATAAAATTTTTTACGCTACAATATCAACCTCAAGTGAACACATTATGACACCCGAAAGATTACAACGGATTAACGCCATGCTAGATCAACGTCAGCCTGATCTTACTGTCTGTATGGAAGGTGTTCATAAAACGCATAATCTTGCCGCAGTTGTGCGAACAGCTGATGCAATTGGCGTTAGTGATGTACATGCTGTTTGGAAAAATGAGCAGATGCGTGTTTCTGGTGGTAGTGCAGCAGGTAGTCAAAACTGGATTGACGTGCATAGCTACACCAAAACTGAAGATGCCATTGCCCAGCTAAAAGCTCAAAATATGCAAGTGCTAGTGACTAATCTATCAGATACAGCTGTCGACTTTAGAGAGATTGATTACACTAAGCCCACCGCTATTATATTAGGCCAAGAAAAATTTGGAGCCTCTGAAACCGCATTAACCTTAGCTGATCAAGACATTGTTATTCCAATGGTAGGCATGGTGCAGTCGCTTAATGTTTCGGTAGCTTGCTCTGTTGTACTCTATGAAGCTCAGCGACAAAGACAAGCGGCAGGGCTATATAATACGCCTCGCATCAGTGAAGAGCGTCGTCAGCGTTTTTTATTTGAAGGTGGTCATCCTATATTTGCACAAGCATGCCAGCGTAAAGGGCTACCATACCCTCAAATAGATGAAAACGGCCAAATTATTGCTTCTGATCAGTGGTGGCAAAAAATGCAAATGACCAAGGAAACTTGGCAAGATTTAGATAGCTAAATTATTCAGCAAAAGGAAGAACAAATGAACGAGCAACAAGGACTAGGTAATCTCGCTCGTATCCCCATATCTTCACTGAAAGGTGTGGGTCCAAGCATGACCACTAAGCTCGAGAAAATCGGTTTACATTCGCTGCAAGACTTACTATTTCATTTGCCGCTTCGTTATGAAGATCGCACTCGTATTACCACCATCAGAGATTGTCTACCTGGTATTTTCACCAATATTATTGGTGAAATCACCAATAACCAAATTATTCAGGGCAAACGCCGTATGATGCTAGTAACCATTAATGATGGTACTGGCATTATAAACCTACGTTTTTTTCATTTTTCAGCCGCGCAACGAAATAATTTAGCCGTGGGTATGACTATCCGTTGTTATGGAGAAATTAACCGTGGCGCGCGCAGCTTAGAAATTGTTCACCCTGAATACAAACCGTTAGATCAAGATCAACCATTAACACCAGTTGAAGAAACATTAACACCAGTCTATCCAACCACCGACGGCCTTAGGCAGCTTTCACTGCGCAATCTCACCGAACAGGCTTTACTGCGTTTAGCACGAGGTGAGGTTGAAGAGCTATTGCCTAGTGAGATGATTAACGAGCCTTATTCTCTAAAACAAGCATTAACATTAATACATAGACCACCGCCCGATACTTCAGTGGTTTTATTAGAGCAAGGTAAACACCCTGCTCAGTTACGTTTAATTAAAGAAGAATTAATTGCTCATAATTTAAGTATGTTAAAGCTTCGCCAGTCTAGTGATGTACATAAAGCGCTGTCATTGACGGTAGATCTTAATTTAAATAAACAGTTTTTAGCGTCATTACCCTTTACACCAACCAACGCCCAAAGCCGTGTAGTATCTGAAATAAGACACGACTTAGCTAAAAACACCCCCATGATGCGCTTAGTGCAAGGTGATGTCGGCTCTGGCAAAACACTAGTCGCTGCATTAGCGGCAATCACAGCTATTAGCCAAAATATGCAAGTAGCATTAATGGCACCAACAGAAATTTTAGCAGAACAACATGCAATTAATTTTCAGCAGTGGTTTGAACCGCTTGGCATTTCCGTTGGTTGGTTAGCAGGTAAAACAAAAGCTAAAGCTCGTAATAATGTATTAGAACAACTGGCCAATGGTAATGTGCAATTACTCGTTGGCACCCATGCGCTTTTTCAAGAGCAAGTTGTTTTTAAAAATTTAACCTTAATAATTATTGATGAGCAGCACCGTTTTGGTGTTCATCAACGCCTCTCTTTACGTGAGAAAGGAGCATTTGACGGTAATTACCCTCACCAATTAATTATGACTGCAACACCAATTCCAAGAACACTAGCAATGACAGCCTATGCAGATTTAGACACTTCGGTTATTGACGAGTTGCCACCTGGACGAACGCCTATCACTACCGTGGCATTACCTGATAGCCGCCGTGAAGAGGTGATAGCACGCATACTAGAAAGCTGTTTAAACGAAAGCAGACAGGCTTATTGGGTTTGTACGTTAATAGAAGAGTCTGAGGTATTACAATGTCAGGCGGCTGAAGATACGGCTGTTTATTTACAAGAATGTTTACCTGCACTTGCTATCGGCTTAGTTCACGGCAGAATGAAAGCCACTGAAAAGCAGGCGGTAATGGATAAATTTAAACAAGGTGAATTACATTTATTAGTAGCGACTACCGTAATTGAAGTTGGCGTTGATGTGCCTAATGCTAGTTTAATGGTAATTGAAAACCCAGAACGGCTGGGGCTTGCTCAATTACATCAATTGCGTGGTCGCGTTGGTAGAGGTTCAGTTGCCTCTCACTGTGTATTAATGTATAAATCGCCACTGTCTAAAACAGCCACTAAACGCTTAGCAGTATTACGCAAAAGTAATGACGGTTTTGTTATTGCCCAAAAGGATTTAGAGATCAGAGGCCCTGGTGAATTACTTGGCACTAAACAAACAGGGTTGGCAGAGCTTAAAATTGCTGATTTAGTCAGAGACGCAGATATTATTCCTCAAGTACAACAGGTTGCGTATTTACTTTGGCGGCAAAGTCCTGAGCAAGCAATCAAGTTAATTAATCGATGGCTTGCCAATAAAGAGCAATATAGTAATGCTTAGGGGGTGTTGATCTTTGCTGTACATTTTTGCACTCGAAAGAACAACACGCCCTAATACCCTATGCTTTAATACTTCTACGCATTAATACCAACAACATACTTAATAGCGCAAAGATACCAAATGTACCACCTGAGCTTGATTTAGGTGTAGACTTTGGAGGAGTTACTATTGCTTTACTAACCGAAATATTAGTAGATGCTTGTTGTGTAACCCCCTGCCCATCAGTCACTGATAATGTTACCGTGTAACTACCACCTTGGCTGTAAGTATGACTAGGCGAAGCAGTTGTTGCCGTGTTGCCGTCGCCAAAGTCCCATTGGTAACTATAGTTGCTATCTCCACCCGAAACAGTCGATTGGAAGTTAGCAGTAAGATTGTTAGTTGTAGGGTTAATTACAACGTTAATAGGCACAACAACCTCAACAGAAGTCGTTAATATTAAACGCTGTTGAATCTCATCGGTTAACGTCAGCTGCACATTATAACTGCCACTTTGTTTATATGCGTGCGTAGGACTTGCAACTGTAGACTGCTCCCCATCACCAAAGTCCCAACGGTAACTAAACTCACCATAACCACCAGTTAATACTGTGCTAAAAGTGACACTGTCATTGCTTACTGACGCACTAATACTACCCGTAATATTTTCAGCAACAATAAATTGTTTTTCTAAAGTAATAAGGTCATCTGACGAGTTTAAATAACTCACTATAACGAGTTTTTCACCCGAGCTTTCATAATGATGCGTAATTGTTTGACCCGTTAATTCTGTACCATCACCCATTAACCATTTAACTTCATTAGTGCTTGGTAAGTCTTCATCATTAATTGATAAAGTGACAGAAAGACCTTTTATTACAGCATCAATTTTAGCCGTATTTACGCGTTTTAACTCAACACTTGCTTTGCTGCTGTTGGTACTTTGTGTTACCACTTCCATAGTCAGCCCTAAGTAGGGCAATTTAATGCCTGACTCTGGCTGTAAGGGAGAGGAATAATCGTCTACATCTGAAAAGAAAGCATTATTAGTTAAGTGAGAATCTCCATTTCTAGGTGACTGATCAAACAAGCTAAATGCTGCATCTCTAATTTGTGTACTCGTACCTCGTATACTATCACCACTTTTAATTAAGTATTGATCGGCATCAACCACGCCAATAAAGACCTCACCAGGGTGGCTATTCACTTTGTTATCGCTCACATTTTGGTCGCGATACCATAATAAAACACCAGGTTCATAGCCAATATTTTCAAGCTTTGCATCAGTACCACTGTAGTCACGCAGTTGGATGTAATAATTGTGACTGTTGCCATCAGCTTTGTCGCCTACGCGGCTAAACCCATTAAGTTGTACTTCATTGGTATACTCGCCACCGCTAAAAAACAATTCACTGTCGCCAGCCTTTATTAATACATTATCGGCAACAAAGCCATAACCTAACTCATATTCATCCGTTTTATAACGCAATTCAATCGTGACATTTTCACCGGCATACTGTGACAAATCAAAACTTAAATCTACCCATGACAAAGTGCCATAAGCATCAGCTAAGTCAGCTGAGTCACCCGATATATAGTTAGTTACAGTTGAGCGAACATCATTAACGGCTTTCGTATGACTACCACTAATCGCACTACCATTAACCAATACTTGTACATAGTCCCAATCAGTCTCAATACTCCAACGTGCGGTCATCGTTAAAGTAGCAGTTTCACTTGGTAGTGCGACATCAAAGGCTAAGCGATTATCTAACAACGCTTCTTTGCCTGAATAATACTGAAAATCGCCTTGAACTGGTGCACCAAACTCAATTTGCTTTGCAGGTAAAAGCACTTTTATTTGATTAAAGCCGTTTTGGTGATTATTTGCAGCAACTAAGTTTATGGTTTCTTGTGTTAATGACGAAAACTCAACTTCTTGTTGGTTTATCCAATTACCTTGATAACGCGTACTTAAATAATCGCGAGCGTACGGACTAAAAGTTGCTGGGCTCGTTCCGCCCGGATAGCCTAACCAACTGCCTGAAGCCATAACCGACCAGCTAGCTACTGGCGAGCCTAACGCGCCATTATCGGTGTCGTATTCATCTGGTAAACCTAAATCATGACCAAATTCATGTACGGTAACCCCTGTGGCCGCATCGATTGGGTTAATGGTATATCCATATAATTTAACATCTGAACCGGGTACTGCCACCGGCTGATTATCATCACCAAATACATAAAAACGATGTGACCAAATAGCATCTTCAGCTAAAACTCCGCCGCCAGCCTCTTCGCCAATGCTTGAATGGAAAATCATAACATGATCGATAATACCATCCGGTTCATCAATAATACCGTTACTATTTAAATCATAAGGGTCTTTTTGATCATACTCAGCTAAATCAATACTCAGTTCACTTACCGCTTTAGTAACTGCTTCTAAGACTAAAGCAGGTGCATTCATATCACCGTCATCGTTATCAGCATCATTTTCACCATAGTGTTTGGCATTATTATCCGCAGTTACCCAACCATTTGCTTGCCCTGTAAAAAAGAAAGTACCGCCAGATTCTTGTTGATAATATTGATAACCTGAGATAATAGTTTGCCCTGATGGGCCTTCATAGCCGGTTTCAGAAAACAATAAATCGTTATAGTGCTGCACAGAGTAGTTACTATAATACATAGCGGTATCGCTAGACGTTAAACCGTTATCGTCATGCTTTAGATCAGGAAAATCTATCATGATCGCTAATACTTTAACTGTGGTTTCTACTTCATTTTGAGCCACGGCAGACTGTATTGACGTTCTGTTTTTATTGAGCTTTTTAGCATTAAGTTGATTGCCTTCTTCAATAAAACTTTCCGCTTTTAATACTTGTTTACCCATCACGCCAGGCAATTCTTTTCTATCGAATGATTTTTTATTGATATAACGTTCAAGTGCCAATTTTCGTGTTTCAACATCTGCATTAGGTGCTAACTCACCTCGTTTTTCTAACCAATAAAGAATTTGCTCTTGATTAATAACACCAGGGTCTGCAGGTGATGAGTGATTAACGCTTTGCGCTGCCGACACAGTAAAACTAGCAACTGACAACAATAACGTATTTATAAAAGAAAACTTCATAGGACTACCTATTCGATATTAATTGGATATAACGCAAGAGCCATTACTTGCAGGTATTTTTAGGGGTTTGTTTAGCACGAATAAAGTCATTCACAACCTTGTCAGCCTGTTCATCTGTCATCTCAGGCGTAATTTTTCCGGACTTGAGTAACATGGCTTTAATTTTACTTTTATCTTGAACTGGAGGAGACTTATTAATGGTATGTTTACTTACACAGGGAAAGTTTGTCGTAACTTCGTTTACGCCTTTGCTAGCTTCACTTGTCGCTACAGGTTGATCATTCACATTTTCTGACACCAACGGTTTATCTTGGCAGGCTGCCAACAACGCTAATGTTATAATTACGAGTAATACCTTCACTACAACCCCACTCAATGTAAAATAGTTGTTACTTTAAACATCAAAGTATAGCGATAGCAAGATAAAAAACCTAGTAACAATTTACCTTTACGGGTTCACCTTGAATAAAATTGACACTATAAAAATAATACACACCCCCCTATTTTTATTGATCTAATCGTTTAATTATTCATTCAAAATGAGATAGACTAAGCGTAATTTCAACGTAAAGTGATAAAACAATGCCAGTGCAAGAACCAACTCAATCAACACAAGCCAACAGCAACGAGAAAGAAACAACACACTTTGGCTTTCAAACAGTTGAAACAAAAGAAAAAGAGTCTAAAGTTGCTAGCGTTTTTCATTCAGTTGCTCAGCAATACGATGTAATGAACGACCTAATGTCTTTCGGTGTACACCGCTTATGGAAGCGTTTTACTATTGATGCAAGTGGCGTAAGACCCGGCAACAGCGTATTAGATTTGGCCGGTGGTACGGGTGATTTAACAGCAAAGTTTTCCAAACTTGTTGGCAGAGAAGGCAAGGTAGTATTAGCCGACATTAATAGTTCAATGCTCAACGTGGGGCGTGACAAACTTAGAGACCAAGGCTTAGTACAAAATATTGAGTATGTGCAAGCTAATGCCCAATATCTCCCTTTTGAAGATAACAGCTTCGATATTGTTACCATTGCATTTGGATTAAGAAATGTAACCGACAAAGATATGGCGTTACGCTCTATTTTTCGTGTTTTAAAGCCAGGTGGACGTTTATTGGTGCTAGAATTTTCAACCCCTGAGCATGAACTATTAAATAAAGCGTATGATTTTTATTCGTTCAATATTCTCCCAAAAATGGGGGAACTTGTCGCCAAAGATAGTGAAAGTTATCAATACCTTGCTGAGTCAATTCGTATGCATCCTGACCAAGAAACCCTAAAAGGTATGATGGATGAAGCTGGTTTTGAACAAACAAGTTATAAAAATTTAACGGGTGGCATTGTTGCGCTTCACAAAGGCTATAAGTTTTAATTTATGAGCTTTTTTATGCCTCAGCAAGCACTTTCAATGGCGCTTGAGTATGTAATAAATCAAGCGTTACGCATGAACAGCGGGGGTAACCACGCTTTGCAAGCGCTTGATCAAAAAGCACTGACGCTCAATTTGGCAGAACTAAATTTTTCATTAACTTTTATCTGTCATCAAGAAGAATTTACCGTATCAGGTAATAGTGATAGTGCTGACTGTACCATTACCACCAGTATTGTTGCCTTAAAAAAAATTAAAGAAAATCATGCGCTAACCCAAGCCATTAAGGATGAACTTTTAGATATTGAAGGCGATTTAAAAGTGGCGCAATCGTTTATGGCGATGGCAGAATCAATTGAAATTGACTGGCAAAGTGAAGTAGCTAAACATATTGGCGATATACCTACTTATAAACTTACACAACTTGCCGAGAGTATTTCAACTAAAGTAAATTTCGCTAGTAAACAAATTAAAGCTGATGCAAGCGAATGGCTAGTTCATGAAAAACAATTAGTAGTAACCCGTAGCGAGTGCCAACACTTTATTAGCCAAGTTGATGATGTGGCTGAACAGGTGAATCAATTAAGTAGTCGTTTGACTACACTAGATCAAGCATTACTCAAACCATAGGACTAAGCGTGAACGCCACATGAGTACTAAAAGAGTTTATAAAATAGTAAAAACCTTTTTAAACTATGGTTTAGATGAATTGCTCCCTAAAAAGAGTTTGCCTTGGTATGTAAAACTTATTCGGCCAAGTATATTTTGGCTGCGTAATAAGCATAAAGACAAGGCGTTATCGCTACGTTTTCGTTTAGCAATAGAGTCTTTAGGGCCAGTATTTATCAAATTTGGGCAAATGCTCTCAACCCGAAAAGACCTATTACCTGAAGATTTTGCCAATGAGCTTAGCTTGCTACAAGATCAAGTGTCCGCCTTTGACGGAAAACTCGCCGAACAAATAGTAATAAACGCAATTGGCGCCGAAGCTTTTGAGCAAAATTTTAAAGCCTTCGATTCAACCCCATTAGCTTCTGCATCCATTGCCCAAGTACATACGGCAACCATGCTTAAAGACAATGAACAAATAAACATTGTTATCAAAGTACTAAGGCCCGGCATTGAACAAACCATTAAAGAAGATTTAAAGGTAATGAGCCGCATGGCAGGGGTTGTCGCCAAATGGTTACCCGATGGTAAGCGCTTACGCCCAAAAGAAGTTGTTGCTGAATACCGAAAAACGATTCTAGATGAATTAGACCTTAACCGTGAAGGCGCCAATGCTATTCAGTTAAAGCGTAACTTTTCTCAAGGAAAACCACTCGACAATATTTTATATGTACCTGAAATTTATAGCGAATACAGCCATAAAAGTGTATTAGTAATGGAGCGAATATATGGTATTGGTGTCGGCGAAGTAACAACACTTAATCAGCTCGGCGTTGATATGAAATTGCTTGCTGAGCGTGGCGTTGATGTGTTTTTCACTCAAGTGTTTCGTGACAGCTTTTTCCATGCAGATATGCACCCTGGCAATGTTTTTGTTAATGCAGATAATCCAGCAGATCCTACTTGGATAGCAATTGATTGTGGTATTGTCGGCACTTTAAATAGAGAAGATAAACGCTACTTAGCCGAAAATTTCGTCGCGTTTTTTAACCGTGACTACCGCAAAGTCGCCCAATTGCACGTTGACTCAGGTTGGGTACCTAACAATACAAATGTAGATGAATTCGAGTTTGCTATTCGCACAGTATGTGAACCCATTTTTAATAAGCCTTTAGCTGAGATTTCTTTTGGTCAGGTCCTAGTTAATCTATTTAACACAGCTCGACGCTTTAATATGGAAGTACAACCACAGTTAGTATTACTGCAAAAAACACTACTTTATATTGAAGGTTTAGGCCGCCAACTTTATCCTCAGCTTGATTTATGGCAAACCGCTAAGCCCTATTTAGAGAATTGGGTAAAAGAGCAGATGGGGGTTAAAGCCGTTTTTACTAAGGTAAAAGACAACCTACCCTTCTGGAATGAAAAACTACCTGAAATTCCTGATCTCATATACGATTATCTCAAAAAAGATAAGCAACTCGCCAATCAACAACGCAATATGTTTGATCAACTACAAAAGCAGCAGCAAAAACGCCATAAACAATTATTGCTCACTATTATATTAGCAACTATAGCGATCAGCAGCGCCATTATATTTGGCTAATTATTTAGCGTTTGTAGTCTAGCTTTTACTAGTTAAGTTCTGTTATATTTTTGATAAAGTTCAATGATGTGGGTAGTAATATGGATGAACATGGGCATTACACATTATCAGTTCAAGATAACTTGATATTATCTCGTTTTTTTGGTGCCTGGAATGTTGAACAAATAATAACCTACACCAATCATGTTAAAGAAGTTGCAAAAGCTATCGCAAGCAAACCTTGGGCAAGAGTAGTTGATTTATCTGATTGGGAAGGTGGCGGTGTCGAAGTTGTACAGCCACTATTATTATTACAACAATGGGCTGAAGATAATAATTGTCGCCAGGTGGTTTTTATCAGTCCACCACTAATACCCAAATACATGTTGGAAAAGTATGGTGATCCATACCACGACTATAAAATTTGTAACAGTGTAGAAGAAGCAATTTCTTACCTAAAATCAGTCCTTTAAAATAAGCTTAAACTAACCTTTTATTGGATGCTTACAGCATTGGCATTCAGGATCAGCTGTGAGTACCAAACGTTTAAAAGACATTTGCCATGCGTCAAAAATTAACAACTGATTAAGTATTTGATACTCGTTTAATATTAGTCTGAGCACTTCTGTTGCCTGTAAGCTCCCCATCACACCAAGTAGCGTACTTAAAACACCTAAACTGCTACAATTTCTTGTACTTGATACTTTTTCTGGCACTAGGCACTGATAACAAGGCGAGCCTTTTTGTGCAAAATCAAAACTAATTAATTGTCCTTGACCTTGTATCGCAGAAGCGCTGACTAGCTTTCTTTTTGCCTTAAGACATGTGTAATTAATAAAATAGCGCGTATCAATATTATCAGTGCAATCAAGCACTACATCAACCTTCGGCATCAAGGCGGTTAGGTTTAAATCGAAAACAGATTGATAAAAAGTGTTAATTTTCACCTTGGGGTTGATTGCTGTTAACTTGTTTTTAGCAATCGTTACTTTCGCACCACCAACATCCTCAGTGGTAAACAATATTTGCCTTTGTAGATTGCTCACTTCAACATTATCATGATCGATTAAGGTTAATTGACCAATACCTGCAGCAGCAAGGTATTGTGCGGCCGCACAACCTAAGCCTCCCATGCCAACAATCAAAATATGAGCCTGTTTTATTGCAATTTGGCCCGCCTCACCCACTTCATCCAACATAATGTGGCGGCTAAAACGAATATATTCTTGGTCAGTTAACAACATTCAAATATTTGCTCAAAACTTTCTATAACACTTTCAGGGCTTTTTGATTCGGTAATGGCAGTGACAACTGCTATGCTTCCTACCCCTGTGTTTAATACTTCTGTTGCATTGTTTAAGGTTATTCCTCCAATGGCAACAATGGGTGTTTCTGTATTTAGCTTAACCAAACGAGCTAATGTTGCTGTTCCTTGAATTTGATTACTCATATCCTTTGTTTTTGTTGGAAATATTGCGCCAACAGCAATATATGAGGGCTGATACTCTTGCGCTTGTAAAAACTCATAATAGCCATGAGTACTTATGCCTAAGCGTAATCCCACTGATTTAATTTTGGCTAAATCAGCCTTTAGTAGATCTTCTTGTCCTAAATGAATACCGTAAGCATCAAATTTAATGGCTAACTGCCAATAGTCGTTTATAAACACCCTAGCATTATATTGTTTACCCAAGAGAACCACTTGCTCTATTGCTTGAGATAGTGGCTCACCCGTCAATTGCTTTTCGCGATACTGAAGTGTTTTAACGCCAGCTGCTAATAACCGTTTAACCCACTCAACTGAGTCAACAACAGGGTATAACCCCAAAGATTGACACGCAGTTGATGGAAAGTTTTTTGCAAAGGTATAAGTGCTGCAAATGTTATCACCTAGTTGCCAATCTAGTGCATTGGCCATGGTTGAGTGTGCCACCAAAACTTTTGGAAAATATTTAGCCTGCACAGGCCAACCGCCTTGCCAAACAGCGCCATTTTCAATTTTTTGCCGTGCTTTTTTAATTAATGATTGATGACTTAAGCCCTGATTAATATAAGCTTTAGCAATAGAAACCGCATCACGCAGTAAAAAACCTTGTGCCAAACACGCACTAACAGCTGATGCATAAGTACAACCCGTTCCATGGTTGTTTGAGTGATTAATGCGTTTGCTTGCAAGCCAATAGTTATGCTCGCCATCAGTACAGTAATCAACACAATATCCTGCTGCAATATCAATATGACCACCTTTAATGGCAACACTTCCGACACCTAAATCTAATAGTACTTGTCCTGCACGCGCTAAACACTGCCAAGAAAAGGCATACACACCCGATAGCTTTTGTAATTCATTATTATTTGGCGTTAACACATCAACTAAAGGTAGCAACTTAGTTTTTATCGCCACTAAAATATCTTCTTCTGTTAAATGGTCACCACAAGAAGCGATAGCGACAGGATCGTAAACAACAATAGGCGCTTGTGGCCAATTACCTTTATAAAAAGTTAAACGCTCGGCAATTTGCTCTACTTGCTGAACATTTGTTAACAGCCCAATTTTAATCACACTTGCCGGTAATTCAGCAGATAGCGCATTCAGTTGGCTAGATAAAACCTCAGCACTCACAGAGTTAATTTCTAACACCCCTGATGAGTTTTGGGCAGTAACCGCAGTAATCACTGTACAAGCTTTTACCCCTAGGTTATGCAACGTTTTAATATCCGCTTGAATGCCCGCGCCACCAGTGCAATCAGAGCCTGCAATTGTCCAAACAATGGTATTATTCATACGTTTTTGTTAATTCCTCGGTTGGTCTTGATGCCAAAATGGCATTCCCATTAATGGGGTACTTGGCTGAGCGACTTGTCGTTCAGGCATTCGTCCAGCTAAATAGCCTTGTCTACCCGCCTGACAAGCATGAGCAAAAGCTTTTGCCATAGCAATAGGGTCAACCGCTTGTGCAATAGCAGAGTTTAGTAAAATCGCATCATAACCCAACTCAAAAGCTTGTACTGCATGAGACGGCAAACCTAGGCCTGCATCAATCACTAAGGTAGTATCAGGCAAACGATGACGTATAGCTGATAATGCCTGCGGATTGGCTAAGCCTTGGCCTGTACCAATTGGCGATCCCCAGGGCATAATAACTTCACAACCGCTGTCTGCTAATCGCCGGCATAATACTAAATCATCAGTACAATAAGGCAGTACCTTAAAACCCTCTTTTATTAATGTCTCAGCCGCGCTTACTAAGTTAATCGGATCGGGCTGTAAATTATATTCATCACCAATTAATTCAAGCTTGATCCAGTTGGTTTCAAATAACTCGCGCGACATTTTAGCCAAGTTCACCACTTCTTTTACACTATGACAACCCGCAGTATTGGGCAGCAAAGTTAAACCAAGTGATTGTATTTCTTGCCAAAAAACATTCCCGCCATTGCGCTCTGGGCTTTGTCTGCGCAGAGAAACGGTAACTATTTCACTCGCGCTATTAACAATAGCGGCTTTCATCACATCGATAGATGGGTAAAGAGCACTACCAATTAACATGCGGCTAGTAAACGACTGCCCGTAAATTATTAAATTATCATGTTGACTCATCATTAACCTTTTAATTAGCCGCCAAAAATGGGAGATACAATATCAATTAAATCATTCGGCTTTATTTGAGTAGTGCCGTAAGTAGATTTGGCGACAAATTCACCATTAATGGCAACCGCAAATGGTGGTTTAGCACCATAAAGTTGCAAAATATCCACTAGACTGTCAGCGTCGGTAACTAGCTCTTTATCATTAACTGTTATTCGCATACTGTTTTACCTTGGTTATAAAAGTTAATTAATCGTTCATCTAGGCAATTATTACTGTTAGTAACAACTGACCACGGTACTTGTTTAACCAGATTAAATGATCGTAATAACAATAACATTTGCTCAAGTAGGTAAGGTGTAAGTAAATAGCCATGGCGATACAAGCCATTAACTTGTATCACTTGATTATTAACTGATATGACGGGTTCATTGTCAGAAAATGTAGGTCGAAGGCCAGTTTGGATCGCCATTATTTCTGCCTCAGCAAAGCCAGAATGTATACTATAGGCGGCTGACAATAACTCCAATGCAGAGCGTACACTTATTGCTTGTTCACTGTCAGACTCTATCTCAGTCGCTCCAATAACGTATTCATCATTACCTTTAGGCACAATATAGATAGGATAACGCGGGTGCATCACTCTAATTGGCCGCAACAGCTTTACCTGTGGTGCGCGCACCCGCACTACTTCTCCTCGCACACCACGTAGTAATGCTTGTGGCTGTAATAATTGACGACTAGCCCCCAGTCCTCGACAGTCAATAACCCAATCAAAAGTGATCAGATCTCCATTGGGTAGTGCAACACTATTGTCTTTTAATTCAACATTTAAATGCTCATATAAATTAATATCACTGTCTTTTATCAACTGTGCACTTTGTTGATAAAGGGCGCAATTATCCACATGACCTTCATCTGGTAGGAGTAATCCATACTGAAATCGGCTAGCCAATTCTGGTTCAAGGTCAGTTAAGCGCGCATGATTAACTTCTACACTTGCTGCATGCTCATTCAGCGCATACTTCTGCAGTTTAAGTCGTTGTTTAAAATGAACTAAACTTGAATGATCTTTTGGATGTGCGACAGCAATACTTCCTAACTGCCACCAAGCATTATCAATTGCTAAGCAAGTAAGTAATTCAGGCCACAGCTTTAATGAACGTTGCCCCATTAGCATTATATGCTCACTCGCTGTAATAGATTCTGCGGTAGGTGCAACCATGCCAGCTGCTATTAACCCTGTCGAATTTGCCGATAACAAGCTGTTTTTTTCAAATAAACTAATCTGTTCAATGATACCTTCATCTTGTTTCGACAATAATAGCGCGAGTAATCGCCCCATTAAGCCAGCACCAACAATTGCAATATTAGACATAAATATCCCCTACTTTGCCGTATGGTAAAGCTCACTTCCTTTAGCTTTAAATTCAGCTGACTTTTCTTGCATGCCTTGCTTTGCTTTTTCATCAAATTGAGCTTTTATATCAAGCATTTTAATTTCAATATCACCCTCTTGCTTAGCAGCATATTCTCTGACTTCTTGACTTATTTTCATTGAACAGAATTTCGGACCACACATTGAGCAAAAATGCGCGACTTTGCCTGACTCTTGCGGCAAGGTTTCGTCATGATATTCACGCGCACGTTGTGGGTCTAACCCGAGATTAAACTGATCATACCAACGAAATTCAAAGCGCGCTTTAGACAAGGCATTATCTCTAATTTGCGCACCGGGGTGCCCTTTTGCAAGATCACCTGCATGCGCAGCAATTTTATAGGTAATTAAGCCTTCTTTAACATCTTCTTTATTAGGTAAGCCTAAGTGTTCTTTAGGTGTGACATAACATAGCATTGCACAACCGTACCAACCGATATTGGCCGCTCCGATTCCCGATGTTATATGATCATAACCTGGCGCAATGTCAGTGGTTAACGGGCCTAATGTATAAAAAGGTGCTTCATCACAGTGTTTTAACTGCTCTTCCATGTTCTCTTTAATCATATGTAATGGCACATGGCCTGGGCCTTCAATCATCACTTGTACGTCATGTTTCCAAGCGATTTTAGTTAATTCTCCTAGGGTTCGTAATTCACTAAATTGTGCCTCATCGTTGGCATCGGCTATTGAGCCTGGTCGTAACCCATCACCCAAAGAAAAAGAAACATCGTAGGCCTTACATATTTCACATATCTCTTCGAAATGTGTGTATAAAAAGTTTTCTTGGTGATGTGACAAACACCATTTCGCCATTATCGAGCCACCACGAGACACTATGCCCGTGACTCGTTTAGCTGTCATCGGAACATAACGTAATAACACGCCGGCATGAATGGTAAAGTAATCAACACCTTGCTCTGCTTGTTCAATTAATGTGTCTCTAAAAATTTCCCAAGTAAGGTTTTCAGCAACCCCATTAACTTTCTCAAGGGCTTGGTAGATAGGTACAGTACCAATAGGCACTGGTGAGTTTCGAATAATCCACTCTCGGGTTTCATGAATATAACGACCAGTAGATAAGTCCATTACGGTGTCTGCCCCCCAAAGTGTTGACCATACGAGTTTTTCTACTTCTTCTTCTATTGATGATGTGACTGCTGAATTACCAATATTGGCATTGACTTTAATAAGAAAATTACGACCAATAATCATAGGTTCAGCTTCAGGGTGATTGATATTGGCAGGTATAATTGCGCGCCCTTGTGCAACCTCTTTACGAACAAATTCGGGGGTTATTTGTTGAGGGATATTCGCACCAAAACTTTTACCCTGATGCTGTTGATTTAGGCTTTCATCACCAAGCTGTTGACGCTTAAAGTTTTCCCGAATAGCAATATACTCCATTTCAGGGGTAATAATGCCACGCTTGGCATAATGCATTTGAGTAACATTTGCGCCAGCTTTAGCTCGACGTATTGTCGGTAAGTTTTCAAAGCGAATATGCTCTAGCCCTTCGTCTGCTAACCTTTGCTGGCTATAACCCGAAGTATTATTAGCCAACACTTCTGTGTCATCTCGTGCCTCAATCCAAGTTTGGCGAAGTTTAGGTAAGCCCAGTTGTACATTTACTTCCGCTTTAGGGTCTGTGTATGGGCCTGAAGTATCATAAACTTGTACCGGCTCATTGGGTGAAAATATTGGTTCGTCTTTAGTACCGCCAATAAGTGAATCTGACAGCGAGATTGACCTCATTCCAACACTTATCGGATGAAGTAAGCCTTTAATGTATATTTTTTCTGAATTAGGAAAGCTTTGATTCGCACAGCTTTTAAGAAATGCCTGTGCGGCTTGGCGGTTTTCTTTACGAGTAGGTTTAGTCATTTTCAGCCTTTCAATATTATCGAGGCCATGCAAAAGCATAGCAAAATATAAAAGACGGAGTGTAGATCTCAGGTAGGGTTAATTTTACCTTGTTTCCTTCGCAGATATTAGTCTGAATCAGGTTCTACGGATCCCGCTTACGCGATCTCAGCCAAATGGCACTCCGACAAGAAGCTGTGATGTTAATATAGAACCAATAACATAGGCAAGGAGAATTCTATAAGAATTAGGTGACGAGCTATAACACTATCGCTTAAGCAGTCGAATTTACTGCGCTAGTTTAACTCTTATACGATTACTTGCTACCCTTGTTTCATGCAGCGCCGCAAGTGCTTTTTTAGCTTCTTTTTCATTTGGCATTTCAACAAAAGCAAAACCTTTAGATTTACCCGTTACTTGATCTAATACCAATGTGCATTCATTAACAGTACCGTGGGCTGTAAATAAAATACGAATTTCTTGTTCAGTTGTTGAGCGTGAAAGGTTACGAACTAAAAGTTTCATAATAAACCATAAGTAGTGATTACTGGTTAAATTGTCGCATATATTCTCAATTGACCAAGTTATTTTTCAAATTTCCTGTTAAATAGTCAATAACTGAGTAAAAGTGTAAACCTATAATTACAAAGCGGCTTTATTAGCGTGAACAGTTTATTTAAAATAAATTATCTTCATAATTTTTATATAATTAATTCTACAAATGTACTTTTATCACACTTTATAATAAAACAATTGATTTAAAGTCATTAAGGTTTACACTCTGTATTCTATTTTTCTGGGGTTAAATGACCTCATAATTGTTGTTAGGTTGTAGTTGTGAGTTCTTCGATTAATCTCGAACAGTCATGGATCATGGCTATTCAAGACATAATAGGGCTAACTAAGGATGGGCAGTCTGAAAAAATTAATACGCTAGAAAGTAAAAGTCAGCCCAATACTACTTTTGCTACACTAATTAATTCTCTCGATAAAATCGTAATATTAACCGATATTGATGGATTCATTGTAGAAGCAAGCCAAAAAGCAATTAGCTTATCTCAATACCCTCTTGAAGAACTTAAAGGCGAAAGTATACAAAAGCTTTATTGTTCTCTGCATAACAAACAATTTTTTAAAAGCACTTGGACACAAATACAAAGTGCCAACAAAAGTAAAACTGAATTATGGTATCAGAATAAACATGAGCAAATAATCCCTGTCGCGCAAACTTCGATAAGATTAGCATCAACAGAAGATAGCCTCGGCTACATTGTTCATACCATAGAAGATCTATCTACCAACATCGCCAGCCAAAGTAAAATGCAAAAATTGGCAATGTGTGATCATCTAACAAGCTTACCTAATAGATTAAATATAATACAAAAATTACGTGACGAAGTTGCTCATTTAAGCGTTAGTAACAAAAAGTGTGCGGTCGTATTTATTGATCTAGACGGATTTAAAAAGATAAATGATGTTTATGACCATTTAACTGGTGATCATTTAATGTTAGCAGGTGTTAAACGCCTACAATCAGTTATTAGCAACATATTTTTAGGTCGACTAGGTGGTGATGAATTTATCATGATCTACCCTTTCGATGACCTTAAGGCTCTCAGCTCTTTGCTCGACGATATACTAGCAGCATTTATCGACCCTTTCTCAGTACAAAGCCATGAGCTATTTTTAGGGATTAACATTGGTGTCTCAATTGCTCCTGATAATAGTAGTGACCCAGAAGTGTTAATTAACCAAGCCGACATGGCATTACACGCAATAAAAACAGGCGAAAAACGCGTTCAGTTTTATACTGCAGATTTTTTACATTGCATGCAAAGGCAACTAAAAATAGAGCATTGTTTAAAACAAGCTATTGAAACAGAAGAATTAAAAGTCTATTTTCAACCTAAGTATAATTTGGCCAATTATGATATTGTTGGTATAGAAGCGTTACTGAGGTGGCATCATCATGAACTTGGGGTTGTATCACCAGATGAGTTTATTAAGATCGCCGAAAATGCAGGGCTTATTGTTAACATTGGTCGTTACGTATTAAAAAAATGTGCCGCTTTGATCAATAAATTACAAGTTGAGAAAAAAGTATGTGTCCCTATTGCTATCAATATTTCAGGTCATCACTTTTCACAATCTAACATTTTTCAAGATGTTAAAGCGGTCTTATCACTTTATCAAATTTCTCCACAGTTTTTAGAAATAGAAGTAACAGAAAATGTAGTGATGATGGATTACGATATTGTGATTGATCAACTCACTCACCTTAAAGCGTTGGGGGTAAAAATATCAATTGATGACTTTGGTACCGGTCAGTCTTCATTAGAGCGATTATCAAAATTACCGATTGATTCATTAAAAATTGATCGCTCTTTTATCTTAAATTTAAGTGAGCAGCCCCAAACACAAGCAATTATCAAAGCTGTATTATCGCTGTCAGATGCTTTAGGGCTAAACTCTATTGCCGAGGGCATTGAAACACAAAGTCAGGAGCAGTTTTTACGATTAAACAATTGTAATTTAGGGCAAGGTTTCTTGTTTGCCAAACCCATTTGTGAAGAAGAGATTATTGCTTTATTAAATAACCTGAGTTCGGGATAAGCTAAGTACACCAAAGCTAAGATTTTCGCGTGTATCTGCGTATAATTTGCTACTTATAGCCAGCTATTAGGTACATAAATCAGCCTTGATTCACACAAAACTTTTAACATTGGTTGAGTTACAATGCACCTAGTACTTATAAAAAGTCACCTAAAGCACTGTAAACTATTATGTTAAGTGTTTTTATGCACATCCATTATCCCGAACTCAGGTTAAATAGTCTCGCCTAGCATAGCGAAATTGAACAAAAGTAGTTAACCTTATATAGTAAAGAAATCACACAAGTAATACCTGTTTCATTAAGTAAGTGATCTATTTTATACGCAGTGAAAACAGTCAAATACAAGGCATTTATTTTAATAATACCAGTTTCATTAAATATGTGATCTATTTTATACGCAGTGAAAACAGTCAAATACAAGGCATTTATTTTCATAACTAGTTGTTCTAATTATAAAATAAATAACGCAGTAGTTGATTGTTTTAACCAGTAGAAATGATCATATAATTAGTGAGATTGGTATAACTAGTTGTTCAGGGCAATTATGCTCCCGCATTGCCCACATAAGCTACATCCTTGTAGCGATAATTATAAAATAAATAACGCAGAAGTTGACTGTTTTAGCCAGTAGAAATGATCACATAGTTAGTGAGATTGGTATAATAGCCACCTAGAAGCATAAAATAATCCATGGTAAAAGTAACCGATGAAATTAACGCTAACCTTTGCCCAATTTGCCAAAATATAAATCAGTGTATGCTTGGTCAGCCTGAACCCTGCTGGTGCTATTCTGCTCAAATTCCAAGTACTATTTTTGAAAAAATACCGCCAGAGTTACAGCATAAAAGCTGTATCTGTAAAAAGTGTATCGCACAATTTAATGTTGAATTAGCCATTCGGGCAAAATAGCGTCAATCGAGTTATAGCAAGGTTAGTAACCCCGAGATAACTCAATATAACAATTACTTTATCAATTGGTTATTTTGATAATCGAAGTATGCTTGTTCAATTTCTGCATGCGTATTCATAACAAAAGGGCCGCTGCGTGCTACTGGCTCGTTAAGAGGTTGTGCTGATAAAAAAATAAAGCGAGCATTTTTATTTGCCTCTATCTGCACTTCTCTTCCTTTGCTTAATACCCCTAGTTGTTTGTCTACCAGTTTTCGCTTTTTATCGCCCACCAGTATCTCACCAGAAATAACGTAAATTAAGCTATTGTCGTTATCGTCAACCCTTTGTGTAAATTGAGCTAATGCTGGTAGTTCAATGTCCATATAACTGGGAACAACATAGTCATTTTTTATCACACCTTGGGTCGCCTGATCAGTACTTCCCGCTATAACTTTAACAACTCCACCGTCATCATTATGTTGCTGGTTTATTTCTTTCGCCTCATACTCTTGATAAGCTGGAGCTGTCATTTTTGCTACTTGCGGTAAGTTCACCCACAACTGAAAGCCATGCATGACGCCTGACTCTTGCTCTGGCATTTCAGAATGTATTATTCCACTGCCGGCAGTCATCCACTGAACACCACCGCTAGTAATAACCCCTTCATTCCCAGCGCTATCTTTATGGCGCATTTTACCATCAAGCATATAGGTAACTGTTTCGAAGCCACGGTGAGGATGAGCGGGAAAACCAGCTAAATAGTCGTCAGCATTATTAGACTCAAAGGAGTCAAACAATAAAAAAGGGTCAAGCATACTAAGCTCTGGGCTACCAATTAAACGTGTAAGCTTAACGCCAGCACCATCAGACGCTGGAAAAGCTTTTGTAACACTAATAAGTTCTCGAACCTTGTTCATTAAATTTACCTCTGATTATATTTAAAATAATAAGGAGCAAACTCCTTTCAATACAGGCAGTTAGCTTTGTTTAATTAGTATCTCATAAATGTATACAATTTTTACTTGTATTCACTCACTGATATTCACTACACTTTACCCTTTAAAATTTATCATTCATAGGATGGATAATGAGAAAACTACTCGCCCTTGCCTTACTGGTTGTTATCCCTTGTGCTTTTGCCAACGATACCACTTTATATCAGGTTTCTTTTGACAACGCAGAACACCATGAAGCACAAATTTCAGTAACCTTTAGTAATATTCAAACGCCTGTACTTGAAGTGCAAATGAGTCGTTCTTCACCCGGAAGATATGCTCTGCATGAGTTCGCCAAAAATGTCTATAATGTTCGCGCGGTAAATAGCCAAGGCCAACCGTTACAGTTTACCCGACCTAATCCATATCAATGGCACATAAATGACCATGATGGTGAAGTAACGATAACCTATACCTTATTTGGTGACCGTGGCGATGGTACTTACGCACAAATTGATCGTACCCATGCACACTTAAATGCCCCTGCTAGTTTTATGTGGGCAACTGGTCATGAAAAAAAGCCTATCTCTATTGAATTCCAGCCTTTTAAAGCTAATTGGAAAGTTGCAACACAGCTACCTAAAGGCGATGGAAAGTATCACTTTACTGCACCAAATCTCGCATATTTTTTAGATAGCCCAATAGAGTTAAGTGATCATCAAATTCGCGAATGGAAAGTAAGCTCTGATGGAAGAACCCAAATAATAAGACTCGCCGTACACCATGATGGTACAGATGCCGATTTAGAAAAATTTACAGCTATGGCAAAAAATGTCGTAAACGCACAAATAGAAGTCTTTGGTGAGTTACCTCGTTTTGACTACGGTGAATACACTTTTATTGCTTGCTATTTACCACATGTAAGTGGTGATGGTATGGAGCATAGAAATTCAACTATTATCACCAGTTCAACCTCATTAGACGAAGGCGAATACCGTCAGTTAGGAACGCTTTCACATGAGTTTTTTCATGCATGGAATGTTGAGCGTATTCGTCCTAAAGAGCTAGAGCCTTTCAACTATATTGGTGCTAATATTACTCCAAACTTATGGTTCGCAGAGGGGTTTACCAGCTATTACGACGATCTACTGATAAGACGAGCGCAAGAAATGTCGATAGATGAGTACCTTGAAGCTGTTTCTGCCACCGTCAATCATGCATACCACACTCCGGGCCGACTTTACTTTACTCCTGAAGGCGCAAGTATGTTGGCAACCTTCACTGATGCTGGTACTTCAATTGATAAAACTAACTTCAGTAATACTTTTTTTAGCTACTATAGATACGGCAGTGCTCGTGCACTAGCATTAGATTTAAGTATCCGCAGTGAATTTTCAGGTAAAACACTTGACGATGTAATGAAAGCGATGTGGCATAAGTTTGGGAAAACTGAAGCTCCATATAGCCGTGAAGATTTGCAAAGTACAGTAGCTGAAGTCACCGGCAGTATAACTTTTGCTAAGCAGTTTTTTAATCGCTATATCTATGGAAAAGAAACGCCTGATTATCACGCCTTATTAGCACAAGTTGGCCTACAAGCTAAACAAGTTGACGATAGTAGTGCATATTTAGGTAGGGTTAACTTCAACTTTAGAGGACAAGATGCAATTATTAGTAACAATATCCCCGTAAATAGTCCTCTTTATAATGCAGGGATTGAACGCGGCGACCAAATTGTAAAGCTTGGCAGAAGAACCATCCGCTCTCAAAAATTATGGGAGAATGCATTAGCGCAATTTACACCTGATGACACAACTACAATTGAGTTTATTCAACGTGGCGAAAAAGTATCTAAACAGATTACTTTTATTACCAACCCTGAACTTAAAGTAAGCAAATTAGCCGATGATAAAATCACTGAACAACAAACTCAGTTTTTTCACGCTTGGTTAGGCAAAGAGTCACCTGGAGCCGATAGCCAATAAACACATTGTAGTACAAGCTGTACATTAATACATCGGGCAAGTTTTACTTGCCCTTTTTAAATGCCTGTGTAACATTAAGTTATTAATTAAAGCTAATAATAACAATATAATAAAGCTAATTATGACATTTTCTCAACAACAGATAGAGCATTTTACGCACACGCTTAGACAACAATTACGTAGTGATCTTGTTTGGCAATGGGATGACAGATTATCAGTACTTCTTACAGAATTCGCGCAAAATAAGTCTCAAGACGTCCTCACTATTCTTCGTGAAAATTTTGAGCACGAATGGAATAAAAAGAACATTAAGAAAGCACCAAAAGATTTAAAAAATCAACTTGGCGACTTAATTACCCTGAATAAAGAACAAAGAATATTTACCTTGCCAGCCTCTGATGATAATAACCCTACAATGGCTGCTATTTGGTGGCCTTGGGGACATGGCGGCACATACTCGCTACGACTTATGCTACTTAACGATTCTTATGAATTTCATTTACCTAGTAATAAAAGAGCTAACGTAGTCAGTTTTTTTAAAGGGTTATTTTAATAGTTCGATGAAAGCTCACCCTAATTATATTATAAATTCTTGTACAATTTTTATTTCATATGATTAACTCTCGTTATAATGAAACTATATAAGGTTGGAGATACTATTTTGTCTAAGAAAAAAATCCTCATTTGGGATTTTCCCGTAAGATTATTTCATTGGTTATTAGTTATTTGTCTTATTGGCTCCTGGTATACCAGTGAAGGGGAAAGGGGACTTACTGATATTCACATGCTATTCGGCTATTCAATTTTAGCGCTCGTGCTTTTTAGAATACTATGGGGGTTTATTGGTACTAAGTATGCAAAATTCTCACAGTTCGTGCCCAATAAAAATGAATTAACGCAATACGTTAAAGGTAATAAAGACTATTTAGGCCACAACCCTCTTGGCAGTTTAATGGTATTCGCTATGTTAGCACTGTTGTTACTACAAACTGTTAGTGGTTTATTTATGAGCGATGAAATCTTTACTAATGGGCCCTACTTTGATTCTGTCAGTAAAAGTACACAAAAACTAATGGCCACAATTCATAATAATGTTTTCGATATAATACTCATAGTTTCTGCACTACATATTATCGCGATTCTATTTTACCTTATCGTGAAAAAGCAAAACCTTATTACCGCTATGATCACAGGTAAAAAGTGGGTAGAAAATAAATTGACGTCGGCAGGTATACCTCATTCAAAACTTCTAATAGCGCTAGTTTTAATCGCTGTTGTTAGTGCGTTTGTTTATTGGTTGGTTGTGCTCAACATTCCAGAAGTGGAAGTCTATTATTATTAAGGTAGATTAATTTTTCAATTTATTGAGGCGCTAGCTTTTATGATAGCGCCTTAATAAAACAACCTGATCTAGTCTTTCTTAAAGACATCGTGGCAACCACCGCAAGTTTTACCAACTGCTCCAATTGCTTTTTTGATGGCATTAACGTCGCCAGATGCTGCAACTTTTTGTAACGTTGCTGATGCATCGGTCAAGTCTGTGATGCGTTGTTCAAAGTTACTTCTTTCGCTCCACATTTTATCTAACGCGGCTGTTTTTAAATTAAACTTTGAAGTATTCAAACGAGTATAATCATCCATCATTAATGAAAGTTGATTAATACGCGTTGCATTTCTCTCTACAACGCTAGCATCTACAGGCACATCGCCTTTAGCCATTGCCCCCAATATGCCCATATTTGAGCCTAATAACGCATATATTGATTGGCGTAATTCAACAGCTTTGTTTGCTTGTTTTTCAGAGCTTGCTGTTGCTGCCATAACTGATGATGTTGTTATGGCAACAGAGCACGCCAAAATTAATGTGGTTATTTTTTTCATCTACTTTCCTTTTAAACCAAAGTCGAACTTATAATTTATCATTATCACTTTTACAAAAAAAAATATCTACTTTCCATGAATATTTACCCCATAAATGGATGTATGTGCCCTAAGGATTACGACTCGCCTTTATTACTGCCCCCGAGTTTAGGGGCATGCTGAATAATTCTGTCAGCTAAACGTGAGAATGGTAAACTTTGTATCCAAATTTTTCCGTGGCCACTCAAGGTCGCCATAAAGAACCCTTCACCGCCGAAAAACATACTTTTCAACCCCGAAGTCATCTCAATGCTGTACTCAATGCCCTGACTAAATGCAACTAAACAGCCTGTATCTAAGCGAAGTGTTTCACCATTTAATTGCTTCTCTATAACCGTACCACCAGCGTGCAAAAAAGCCTTACCATCGCCGTGCAAACTTTGTAAAATAAAACCTTCCCCACCAAAAAAACCACTACCTAGCCTTTTATTAAAGGCGATATCAATTTTTGTGCCTAGTGCGGCACACAAAAATGAGTCTTTTTGACAGGTAATTTGACCACCAATTTGCGCTAAATCTATTGGTATTATAGAACCTGGAAATGGTGCGGCAAAGGCCACACGCTTTTTCCCATAGGCTTGATTAGTAAAGTGCGTTAGGAAGACAGACTCGCCGGTTAATGCTCTTTTTCCTGCCGAAAATAGCTTTCCCATTAAACCTTGATTTGCATCTGAACCATCGCCCATTTTTGTTTCAAAGTTAATACCATCTTCCATATAATTCATAGCACCGGCTTCAGCAACTACCGTTTCGCCTTGATCGAGTTCAACTTCAACCATTTGCATGGCATGGCCGATAATTTCATAATCTATTTCGTGACTTTGCATACCTTTTCCTTTTAGTTTGTATTGCCCTTTTATAATGCGACCGGTTTTGCTAAGCAAGCTTATTAGGTTAAACTCACCTTCATAAATCTATCAGTTAGATTTTCTGAAAATAGCCCATAACAATCATTATCGCGATACTTGGTGAGTAAAACATTGCTTGGTAAGTAACAAGGGCGATTAAATTGCACATTAATCGACTGATTAACACTAAAATCGACAAGACCTTCTTGTGTTAACAGCCAATGTAAACCATACATACCATGCATAATAGCGGATTTCATACCAAGTAATTTTGCTAACCAAGGATTAAGATGTATTGGATTATAATCTTTGGAAACTTTAGCATAGCCCCTAGCCATTTTTGGTGTAAAGCGCTTTTTAGCCATTATGTCTACTTGTGCAACACCTTGGCCACTTTTTCGTAGATTACCGCTATAAAGCACATCCCGTTCAAAAAACCGATTCTCGTTAATTAAAGTTAGCTGACCACCCTGAAAAAACTTAGTATTGATTAAATAAGTGATCCCTTTCTCTGTTTTAGTAAATGACACTATACATACTTCAATATCGCACGGTTGCGCCCAATTGTGTTGATTAACAATAGAGAAGTCGCTACTAAGGTGAATCATGCCAAGTAAACGACTTGGAATTTCGCTAGACACCAGCAATTGAGCGATATAACGAAAAGCCACAATAAACATGTAACTCACCGGAATTTGAGCACAATTAAACATCGCTTTAAATTGGTTAATTGCTTCAGTGTCAGGCGTTTTATTGATAAACAATACCCCTAGTGGATTAAACTTTTCTAATGGCTTTTTTTTGCGAGTGAGTAGTTTCTTTATCAGTATCATTAAAGAGTCTTGCTCAGTGCGAACAACAGGAAATTTCATTTTTTTATATTCATTATCAAAACTAACTAAAAACACTTTAGCAGAAAAGTAATATCTAGGTTTGATACCAAGACATTTTTTCTTACATTTACTTTGTAAACATTTACAAGTAAACGCGGTCAAATTAACTAGAAGTATTACCTATTAAAATAAATGGTGATATTATCAATACTAATTAGACTTACAATTTATTAAAAGAGCTTTAACCTTATGAAAAAATATTTAGTAGCCTTACTCGCTATTGTACTTATTCCATTATCAGCTTCGGCAGAAAAGTGGCAAGAAGGAAAACACTATTCCGTTGCTCCTGTACAAAAAACAAATAAAGCAGAAGTGCGCGAATATTTTTCTTATTACTGCCCTGCTTGTCGTGGATTTGAAGCTTATTTACCTGAAATTAAAAAAGCGCTACCTGACAATGCTAGCTTAAAAAAAACCCATGTAGATTTTATGGGTTATGCTTCTGCTGATATTCAGTTTATGATGAGTACTGCGCATACTGTTGCAGAAAGAACAGGTTTAGGACAAGCATTTTCTTCAGCACTTTTTAATCACCTACAAACTAAACGCCTACCGGTTGATAAACAAGATGACCTTAAAGCTATTTATGTATCTGTAGGCGGCGACGCTAGTAAGTTTGATAAAGCAATGAAAAGCTTTTCTATTGTTGGTGAAGCAAAACGTAACAAAAAAGTGCAAGACGTCTTATCAAAAGGGCGTTACTTAACAAGCGTGCCGACATTTATTGTTAATGGTAAGTATATTATTAATAGCAAGTCGCTCGAACAAGACGATTTTATTAATGAATACAATAAACTTATTAGTTACTTGTTGACCCTAGACTAATGGGGTTGTTCCCCATAAATAAGAGAAAACGCCCTAGATAACATAATAGGCATGACTACAAACGCAAACTTGATAGTTTGCGTTTTTTATTTTTAATATTAGACCTAACCTGAATTAGGGATATGCGTAAAAATCGTCGCTTTCGGGTACTTAGCTGTAGTAGCTTTCCCAAACTCAGGTTACCTACGCTTAAACGGCTTTTTCTTCTGACCTAAGGCTTGTTGTCTTAGTGTTTGTTTAGAGGTTTTCTTTCTGACTTGTCCAAGAGGTCTTGCCGTTTTTGTTAAGTCTGGTTCGTAACCTGGTAACCATTGCTGTAACAAGCGCTCGTCCATCACTTTTTCTATTGCTGTTAATAACCATTCTTCGTCAGGGCTCATTAATGAAAGCGCTAAACCCGTTTTGCCAGCGCGACCTGTTCTACCAATACGATGAACGTAGTCTTCAGCAATATAAGGTAATTCGAAGTTAATCACATAGTTCAAGTCAATAATATCAATTCCTCGCGCTGCTACATCGGTAGCAACAAGCGCTCTTACTTTACCCGCTTTAAAGTCAGCTAGTGCCTTCTCTCTCGCACCTTGTGATTTATCTCCATGAATTGACTGTGTTTTAATGCCATCTTTTGACATTTCTTTTGCTAATTCATCAGCTCCTTGCTTGGTACGTGTAAAAATTAGCACTTGCTGCCAGTTTTTTGAACCGATTAAGTATGATGTTAATTCTCGCTTACGATCTGTATCAACACAATAGACCACTTGTTCAACCTGCGAAGCTGCTGCGTTTCTTTCACCAACTTCAATAATGATAGGGTCTGTTAATAAGGTTTTACTTAGTTTAAATATTGCGTCATCAAAAGTGGCTGAAAATAGTAACGTCTGCCTTACTGCTGGGGCTCGATTTAAGATCCTATTAATTTCATCTTTAAAGCCTAAATCTAACATTCTATCGGCTTCATCAAACACTATTGTTGTTAATTCGATTAATGACAACGACTCGTTAATTAAGTGGTCTAGTAAACGTCCGGGGGTTGCAACTAGTACATCAATCCCTTTATTAATCGCTGTAATTTGAGGATTAATACTGACGCCTCCATAGGCAACAGCAATGGTTAACTCAGTATTTTCAGCGTATAGCCTAAAGCTTTTATACACTTGTTGAGCAAGTTCACGTGTAGGCGTTAATACTAAGGCTCTAACTTGTCGTTTTTCTGGATCAACTTCAGACAATTTTTGCAATATTGGTAATGCAAAAGCCGCAGTTTTTCCTGTACCCGTTTGTGCTCGTGCCATAACATCTTTATTTGCTAAAACCGCAGGAATCGCCTGCTCTTGTATGGCTGTAGGCTCTTTATACCCTAACGCAGTTAGTGCATCTGTTAACAACATATTAAGGCCTAAATTTAAAAAATTGCTCATTAGTTATTGTTCTTCTTCTGTTTCTTTTTTGCTGTTTGCAATACGTGATCAAAATCTTGCGGGTCATACACCATACCTTGCTCCTCTTTACTAGGAAAAATAACTACGGCAATTTCATCTTCAACTAAGCCTGTTGTCCACCGACTAAACCATTTATTTAACGAAATAGCTTCAGGTTTGCATGCTTGCCATTCTTTAGTTGCCCATAGCGCTGCAAATTCAGGACTAGGCCAAACAGGCACGCAATCTTCATCTTCAGTGTTAAGCATCACACAACCATGCTCATCAGTTAAAATCCAAATCTGATTATTGTGTATAACTTCTTTGATAAAATAATCAGCTCGGTTCTGATCACTTAACTTATTAATTTCATTAAGTTGCTCTGATGTATATTGTTTGCTCATATCGTTTCCTTAACTGGCAAATATTTGCATTTCTTCACCAATTTGCTTGCGCATTTCCATTAGCTTAATTGCAGTAGCATGTTGCTTTTTGTCTTCATCAGTTTCTGGGATCCACTCAGGCACTTGTTCTGATTGCCCGTTTTGATCTACTGCCACCATTATTACAATACAGTGAGTGGTTTTGCGCCTTATTAAAGACTTTGGATCACAAGCGTTAACTTCTAAGGCAATATGCATTGAGGTAGAGCCGGTATAAATAACTTTTGCTTCAACTTCTACCAAACTGCCTACATGTATAGGCGCAACAAATTTTATTCCTCCAGCGTAAGCGGTAACGCAATATCTTCCACTCCAACCGGCGGCACATGCATAAGCTGCTAAGTCAATCCATTTCATTACTGCACCACCATGCACTTTGCCACCAAAGTTTACATCTTGTGGTTCAGCCAAAAACCTTAAGGTTATATCTCTTTGTCGCTTATTCATCTGATATCCTAGTTTCTCAACACACTATGCGATTCGTTAGTAGCTTTAACTCTGTTATATTGCTTCATTTCATAGTTTAATAACTATTCATTATAAAGTAATGTAACCTCTGATTTAATTTAACAGAACAAAAGAAAATAACTATGAAAATTTGGGTTGACGCAGATGCCTGTCCCGTTGTGATTAAAGATATTTTGTTTCGCGCCGCTGACCGAACACAAACTAATACCATTCTCGTCGCAAATCACGCGATACGTATACCACCTTCAAAATATTTAACGTTTAAACAAGTTAGTTCAGGTTTTGATGTAGCCGATAACGAAATTGTTAAGCAATGTTCACCTGAAGATCTGGTAATTACCAGTGATATCCCCCTAGCTGCAGAAATTGTTGAGAAAGGCGCTACTGCGTTAAATCCAAGAGGCGAACTTTATACTGAGAGTAATATTAGACAGCGACTCAATATGCGAGACTTCATGGATAACTTAAGGTCAAGCGGTATTCAAACTGGTGGCGCACCACCAATTAGCCAAAGTGACCGCCAAGCATTTGCTAATAACTTAGACAAATGGTTAGCGCAAAAATAATTGTTAGCCACGCATTCGTTTAGCGAGATGCAGAATATGGGTCTTTCTTCCCCTGCTGTTTCGCTTTATCTGGATGCACTTTTCTGGC
This sequence comes from Thalassotalea piscium, assembly GCF_030295935.1. Classification (NCBI taxonomy): domain Bacteria; kingdom Pseudomonadati; phylum Pseudomonadota; class Gammaproteobacteria; order Alteromonadales; family Colwelliaceae; genus Thalassotalea; species Thalassotalea piscium. The sequence continues at coordinate 46,055 of NZ_AP027362.1, read as the reverse complement.
TACAGGCTTTCCTGTCTTTTTATTACTTGCTTTATCTTGCCCACTAACCTGATGGCGGGTATTTTTACTCTTTGGTTTATGCCCTGTAGCACTATTACTAGATCTCTGCCCATCTTTATGTTCATTGTGGGTATGCTTAACCTTTTTTGGTTTTTTCGCTTTAAAAGGCTTAATTGGCCTTGAAGGAGGTAGTTCATTAACAGGAGCAAAACCTTCTGTTATTTTTCGCTCTATTGGCTCTTGTATTACATATTCGATATCTTCAAGTAATTTATGCTCGTCTGCAGACACTAACGATACCGCAAAGCCGTCTGCTCCTGCTCGACCTGTCCTTCCTATTCTGTGAACATAATCTTCAGGTACATTGGGTAAATCGAAGTTAACTACTTGTGGTAACTGGTCTATGTCTAAGCCTCTAGCTGCAATATCTGTTGCAACCAATACCTTTACCGCGCCCGATTTAAAGTTTGCTAAAGCCTTAGTCCTGGCTCCTTGGCTTTTATTGCCATGAATCGCCGCCGCGTTGATTGACTTTGCTTCTAAATCTCTGGTTAAACGATTAGCACCATGCTTTGTTCTAGTAAAAACTAATACTTGCTGCCAATCATTTTCTTTTATCAGATGACATAGTAGCTTTGCTTTTTGCTTTTTATCACACGGTATTACCGTTTGCTTTACTGTTTTAGCTGTCGAGTTCTCAGGGTTTACTGATATTTCTATCGGGTTCTTTACTAAGCCTTTGGCAAGCTCTCTTATATCGGGCGAGAAAGTAGCTGAAAAAAGTAAGTTTTGACGCTGCACAGGCAATGCTGAAATAATTTTCTTTATATCTCTGATAAAACCCATATCAAGCATTCTGTCAGCTTCATCTAATACCAATATTTCTACTTGTGAAAATTTAACGGCATTTTGTTGGTAAAGATCCATCAAACGCCCTGGGGTAGCAATCAAAATATCAACGCCTTGGCGTAGTTTCATCATTTGCGGATTGATTTTAACACCACCAAAAACGATAGCAGATGTTAGCGGTAATTCTTTTCCATATGTTGCCACACTTTCACCAACTTGTGCTGCTAATTCGCGTGTGGGCGTCAATATCAAGGCTCTTATGTGGTTAGCTTTCGCTTTATTACCTCGCGATAACAACTCTAATATAGGCAAAGTAAAACCTGCTGTTTTGCCGGTACCTGTTTGCGCTGCCGCCATAACATCTTTTCCCGCTAACACTGCAGGAATAGCTTGTTCTTGTATTGGCGATGGCTTTATATATCCTTTCTCAGCGACGGCGGCTAAAATTTTGCTTGATAATGCTAAGTCGGAAAAATCCATTAGGTATTCTCTTTATTTTATAAACGATTGCTAGGTAATTAGCGGCGGTGCAGCATACAGCATAGGTATGCTTTACACAATATATAAAGCATTGTATCAGTATCCTGACACAGGAAGAGGATTATTGTCTTTATAATGATTATAACCCCTAAACCTCGCTTATAACTTTGCTAAATTGTTATAGCAATAAGATGTTGATTTTTACTAATGAAAGAACAACACTAAAGGAATACTAATCAATCCAACGACAATAATTTAATTGCCTGCCAACATTAATAATTTTGGTGTTAACTAACGAGTATTCATGACTGAATTAGATTATCAAAACAAGCGTTTTTTAATCGTCGATAGCATCAAGCAGTCGAGAGATTTACTAAAAATATTTTGTTATAGCCTTGGTGTTAAACATGTATTTACTAATCACCACCCAGCTGACGTTATCGCGCAATGCACCGAATCAAAATTTGATGTGATCTTGCTAGGCTATGATCTAGGGGATAATAAAAAGAACGGGCAACAGCTGTTAGAGGAGCTCCGTGCTAAAAAGCTTATTAACCGACAAGCTATAGTAATTATGATCACCGCAGAAGTATCTCAGTCCATGGTACTTGCCGCTTTGGAGCATAAACCGGATGAATACCTTACCAAACCTTACACCATGAAAGACCTAAGCACTCGTATTACCCGCTCCTTTAATAAGAAAGTTGCTATGCACGCTATATATCATGCAATGGATGTTAAAGACCATCACATGGTCATTCATTTATGCGATCGTGCAATTAAGAGTGACACTTTATATAAACACGAATGTCTCGGTATAAAATCCCGTCAACACTTCGAATTAAAACAATATGATAAAGCAAAGCGTATTTATGATGATTATTTGGGCTCACCTAATTGTCAGTGGGCCGCATTAGGTCTTGGTAAAATAGCACTTATAGAACAAAATTATGCTTTAGCTGAACAATACTTTTCAGCAATCATAGAAGATAATCAATATTATTTAAGTGCTTACGATTGGCTAGCTAAAACGTACCAGTTAACCAGCCAGTTTGAAAAAGCTGAAATGGTTCTTGAAAGTGCGTTAATGGTATCACCCAGATCTGTTTCCCGCTTAAAGGAGTACGCACAATTGTGCTTCGATAACAGTCAATTTGGTAAAGCAACTAAAGCTTTGTCTAAAACCAATGAATTAGCTTATTATTCCGTACATAAAAATCCACAAAATGCCTTACAGTTTGTTGAAGCTTTATTAGAGCATTCTGAAACGTTAAATATTGGTCAGATAAAGCGGTTGAATTTAAAAGCTTTCGACATACTTAATAAAATGAACCGTGAATTCAATTCTAAAGAATTAAAAACTATCTCACTATTTTTAACGACAAGATTACATAACAAAGCTAATGATACTATTCTAGCGAGAACAGCTTTAAGAGAGGCAGAGCGATTACTAAATCATAACAAAAAACACATATCCATAGACGGCTCTTTTACTATTGCTAAATCCTTAATTGCACTTAACCGTAGAAGCAAAGCCGAAGAACTCTTAGATGAACTCGCACAAGAGTATCCAGATGATATTGAGGTGCTTTCACAAGTAGTATTATTATCTGATAGAGCAATAAGTGAAAAAGATAAAGCTGCAGCACAAACTGCATTAGAAATTGGAGTTAATTTATATCGAGCGGAACATTACGCTTTAGCTATAGATAAATTAAATCAAGCATTAAAACACTTTCCAAACCATATTGGTATAAAGCTAAACTTACTTCAGGTACTACTGGTTTCATTTGAAAAAGATACTAGCCGAGTATCTGACTTTAAGCAGGCAAATGTATTAATAAAGCTTTTTAAAACATTGTCACCAGAAAGCGAGTCACACAGTCGTTTTATAAAGCTAAAGAGAAAATATGACTCTCTTGCTACCTTTCATATAAAAGATTAATTTTATAAACAAAAAAACACTTTTAAATTGCTTTAAAAGTGTTTTTTTGTCGAAATTATATTTCGAAAATAAAGTGGTGGAGGGAGGTGGATTCGAACCACCGAAGGCTGAGCCGTCAGATTTACAGTCTGATCCCTTTGGCCGCTCGGGAACCCCTCCACGGGGCAAAAAACCCGCTTTAGCGGGTCTTTCTAAAGACAAGTATAGTATTATCCAGTTTCGCTCTCACATGGCTTTCTCAGAGAGATAAGTCACACTACCATCGGCGCTACAGTGTTTTACTATCCTTAAATAGAAGTCTAGCAATGTCCCGCTACGCTCTCACATGGGCTTTCTCAGTGACATAAGTCACACTACCATCGGCGCTACAGTTTTACTATCCTTAAATAGAAGTTTAGCAATGTTCCGCTACGCTCTCACATGGGCTTTCTCAGTGACATAAGTCACACTACCATCGGCGCTACAGTTTTACTATCCTTAAATAGGAGTCTAGCAATGTCCTACTCTCACATGGGAACTCCCACACTACCATCGGCGCTACTGCGTTTCACTTCTGAGTTCGGAAAGGGATCAGGTGGTACCACAGTGCTATTGTCGCTAGACAAAAAACGTTTTGTACATGGATGTACTTATGTCGCGAAGCCATGGATGGCTAGGAGCGACGTATCTCCATCTACAAATTAATTCGGAAAGCTTTATAAATACGTGTTATTCAATCTAATTCACTCTAACTCACTACTGAGTACGTGATTTGTGCTTATCGCACTCGTCAAACAAACAACCCGTTTACGTCTCTATCGAGCACGCAAAACTATTTGGGTGTTGTATGGTTAAGCCTCACGGGTAATTAGTATTGGTTAGCTCAATGCCTCGCAGCACTTCCACACCCAACCTATCAACGTTGTAGTCTCCAACGACCCTTTAGGGAGCTTAAAGCTCCAGTGAGAACTCATCTCAAAGCCTGCTTCCCGCTTAGATGCTTTCAGCGGTTATCAGTTCCGAACGTAGCTACCGGGCAATGCCATTGGCATGACAACCCGAACACCAGTGGTTCGTCCACTCCGGTCCTCTCGTACTAGGAGCAGCCCTCTTCAATTCTCAAACGCCCACGGCAGATAGGGACCGAACTGTCTCACGACGTTCTAAACCCAGCTCGCGTACCACTTTAAATGGCGAACAGCCATACCCTTGGGACCGACTTCAGCCCCAGGATGTGATGAGCCGACATCGAGGTGCCAAACACCGCCGTCGATATGAACTCTTGGGCGGTATCAGCCTGTTATCCCCGGAGTACCTTTTATCCGTTGAGCGATGGCCCTTCCATACAGAACCACCGGATCACTATGACCTACTTTCGTACCTGCTCGACGTGTCTGTCTCGCAGTTAAGCTGGCTTATGCCATTGCACTAACCGTATGATGTCCGACCATACTTAGCCAACCTTCGTGCTCCTCCGTTACTCTTTAGGAGGAGACCGCCCCAGTCAAACTACCCACCAGACAGTGTCCCCAAGCCCGATAAGGGCCCTAGGTTAGAACATCACGCATACAAGGGTGGTATTTCAAGGTTGGCTCCACCGCATCTAGCGACGCGGTTTCAAAGCCTCCCACCTATCCTACACATGTAGGAGCAATGTTCACTGTCAAGCTATAGTAAAGGTTCACGGGGTCTTTCCGTCTAGCCGCGGGTATACGGCATCTTAACCGCAAATTCAATTTCACTGAGTCTCGGGTGGAGACAGTGTGGCCATGATTACGCCATTCGTGCAGGTCGGAACTTACCCGACAAGGAATTTCGCTACCTTAGGACCGTTATAGTTACGGCCGCCGTTTACCGGGGCTTCGATCATGAGCTTCGCCGAAGCTAACCCAATCAATTAACCTTCCGGCACCGGGCAGGCGTCACACCGTATACGTCATCTTTCGATTTTGCACAGTGCTGTGTTTTTAATAAACAGTTCCAGCCACCTGGTTACTTCGACTCTCCGATGCTTACGCAGCAAGTGCTTCACATTAGAGAGCGTACCTTCTCCCGAAGTTACGGTACTATTTTGCCTAGTTCCTTCACCCGAGTTCTCTCAAGCGCCTTAGTATTCTCTACCTAACCACCTGTGTCGGTTTGGGGTACGGTTCCTATATATCTGACGCTTAGAAGCTTTTCCTGGAAGCATGGCATCAATGACTTCGTGTCCTTGGACACTCGTCTCGTATCTCAGCCTTAAGGATACCCGGATTTACCTAAGTTTCCAGCCTACATACTTTCACACGGACTACCAACGCCGTGCTCACCTAGCCTACTCCGTCCCTCCTTCGCAATATATAGAAGTACAGAAATATTAATCTGTTTCCCATCGACTACACCTTTCGGTCTCGCCTTAGGGGCCGACTTACCCTGCCCTGATTAACATGGGACAGGAAACCTTGGTCTTTCGGCGGGGGAGTTTTTCACTCCCCTTATCGTTACTCATGTCAGCATTCGCACTTCTGATACCTCCAGCAAGCTTTACAACTCACCTTCAACGGCTTACAGAACGCTCCCCTACCACTAGGACGTATCCTTAAGGTATCTGTTGACTTCGCTTCCCAACTCAACGTTCGGGTGAGCTTGACCGTTTTTCTTCTCTAAAACAATGAGAAAAACGTTAGTCTTAAATAGCTTAAGTGATACGTCCTAATCCGCAGCTTCGGTGCATAGTTTAGCCCCGTTACATCTTCCGCGCAGACCGACTCGACTAGTGAGCTATTACGCTTTCTTTAAAGGATGGCTGCTTCTAAGCCAACCTCCTAGCTGTCTATGCCTTTCCACATCGTTTCCCACTTAACTATGACTTTGGGACCTTAGCTGGCGGTCTGGGTTGTTTCCCTCTTCACAACGGACGTTAGCACCCGCAGTGTGTCTCCCGCATATCACTCATTGGTATTCGGAGTTTGCAAAGGGTTGGTAAGTCGGGATGACCCCCTAGCCTTAACAGTGCTCTACCCCCAATGGTGTTCGTGCGAGGCTCTACCTAAATAGATTTCGGGGAGAACCAGCTATCTCCCGGCTTGATTAGCCTTTCACTCCGACCCACAAGTCATCACCGCATTTTTCAACATACGTGTGTTCGGTCCTCCAGTTGATGTTACTCAACCTTCAACCTGCCCATGGGTAGATCGCCGGGTTTCGGGTCTATACCTTGCAACTAAACGCGCAGTTAACACTCGCTTTCGCTACGGCTCCCCTATTCGGTTAACCTTGCTACAAAATATAAGTCGCTGACCCATTATACAAAAGGTACGCAGTCACCCCGAAGGGCTTCCACTGCTTGTACGTATACGGTTTCAGGTTCTATTTCACTCCCCTCACAGGGGTTCTTTTCGCCTTTCCCTCACGGTACTGGTTCACTATCGGTCAGTTAGGAGTATTTAGCCTTGGAGGATGGTCCCCCCATGTTCAGTCAACGTTTCACGTGTGCCGACCTACTCGATTTCATGATAAGTTTATTTTCGTGTACGGGGCTATCACCCTGTATCGCTGCCCTTTCCAGAGCATTCCACTAATTTACAAACCACTTAAGGGCTAATTCCCGTTCGCTCGCCGCTACTAAGGAAATCTCGGTTGATTTCTTTTCCTCGGGGTACTTAGATGTTTCAGTTCTCCCGGTTCGCCTCTTTACGCTATGTATTCACGCAAAGATACTTGCTTATGCAAGTGGGTTTCCCCATTCGGATATCTCAGTCTGTAACGGTTTTTATCACCTTAACTGAGCTTTTCGCAGATTAACACGTCCTTCATCGCCTCTAACTGCCAAGGCATCCACCATATACGCTTAGTCACTTAACCATACAACCCCAAATAGTTTCCTATTGTGGTGTCTTGATGACAAGACCAAGACTGAATGTATGTCTGACATTTTCACGTACTCGTTATGGTACTTATTGCTAAGTAGTCATAATGGAGTTACTTGAATTAGATTTTTCGTTAACAGATAACAAGTTATCTCTTAACCAGCTCGTTCGATGACCGATAAAATCATCTGACTCGCTGTGGGTAGTTATCATTATGCATTTGAGCGCGCGACACGCCATTTGCCTGATAAATACCGGTATTTATATCAGCTTTCCAAATTGTTAAAGAGTTCGTTTTAGGACGCATTCGCCTAACCCGTGGTTTAAAAAACCAAACGTAATCTATTCATCTGAATACCTTAAGTTTGGTTTCTATTTCCTTTAGAAGAAGTGGTGGAGCTAAGCAGGATCGAACTGCTGACCTCCTGCGTGCAAGGCAGGCGCTCTCCCAGCTGAGCTATAGCCCCTCTTTTACTCAAAGAGAGTGGGTAACATGTTATTAAAGCAACTTCAATTACGTGATAGACAAGGCGAATAAATACGACGTGTGCAACGCGCACATGAGTGTTTATTCAACGCAGTATCTCGCGTAATTTGGTAGGTCTGGGCAGACTTGAACTGCCGACCTCACCCTTATCAGGGGTGCGCTCTAACCAGCTGAGCTACAGACCTATATAAATTGCCCGAAGCTTACATGTTAGGACTTCTTCTTTACTTTAGTTATCATTGCAATTTGTGTAGACACTCTGAAATGCAAGCATTTCCATTGAGCCGTTTTACTTCAAGATAAGGAGGTGATCCAACCCCAGGTTCCCCTAGGGTTACCTTGTTACGACTTCACCCCAGTCATGAATCACAAAGTGGTGACCGTCCTCCCGAAGGTTAAACTAGCCACTTCTTTTGCAACCCACTCCCATGGTGTGACGGGCGGTGTGTACAAGGCCCGGGAACGTATTCACCGTAGCATTCTGATCTACGATTACTAGCGATTCCGACTTCACGGAGTCGAGTTGCAGACTCCGATCCGGACTACGACGTACTTTGTGTGATTCGCTCCACCTCGCGGTATTGCAGCACTCTGTATACGCCATTGTAGCACGTGTGTAGCCCATCCCGTAAGGGCCATGATGACTTGACGTCGTCCCCACCTTCCTCCGGTTTATCACCGGCAGTCTCCTTAAAGTTCCCGACTTAACTCGCTGGCAAATAAGGATAGGGGTTGCGCTCGTTGCGGGACTTAACCCAACATTTCACAACACGAGCTGACGACAGCCATGCAGCACCTGTCTCACAGTTCCCGAAGGCACAAATCTATCTCTAGAAATTTCTGTGGATGTCAAGGGATGGTAAGGTTCTTCGCGTTGCATCGAATTAAACCACATGCTCCACCGCTTGTGCGGGCCCCCGTCAATTCATTTGAGTTTTAACCTTGCGGCCGTACTCCCCAGGCGGTCAACTTAGCGCGTTAGCTACGCTACCCACAGATCAAGTCCACAGACAGCTAGTTGACATCGTTTACGGCGTGGACTACCAGGGTATCTAATCCTGTTTGCTCCCCACGCTTTCGTGCCTCAGCGTCAGTATCTGTCCAGGTGGCCGCCTTCGCCACTGATGTTCCTTCCAATCTCTACGCATTTCACCGCTACACTGGAAATTCCACCACCCTCTACAGTACTCTAGCTAACCAGTTTCAAATGCAGTTCCGAGGTTGAGCCCCGGGATTTCACATCTGACTTAATTAACCGCCTACGCACGCTTTACGCCCAGTAATTCCGATTAACGCTCGCACCCTCCGTATTACCGCGGCTGCTGGCACGGAGTTAGCCGGTGCTTCTTCTGTTGCTAACGTCACAGTGCAAGGGTATTAACCTTACACCTTTCCTCACAACTGAAAGTGCTTTACAACCCGAAGGCCTTCTTCACACACGCGGCATGGCTGCATCAGGGTTTCCCCCATTGTGCAATATTCCCCACTGCTGCCTCCCGTAGGAGTCTGGGCCGTGTCTCAGTCCCAGTGTGGCTGATCATCCTCTCAAACCAGCTAGAGATCGTCGCCATGGTAAGCCTTTACCTTACCATCTAGCTAATCTCACTTGGGCTAATCTAAAGGCGAAAGGTGCCGAAGCGTCCCCTCCTTTGGTCCGTAGACATTATGCGGTATTAGCAGTCGTTTCCAACTGTTGTCCCCCACCTAAAGGCATATTCCCAAGCATTACTCACCCGTCCGCCGCTCGTCAGCAGATAGCAAGCTATCTCTGTTACCGCTCGACTTGCATGTGTTAAGCCTGCCGCCAGCGTTCAATCTGAGCCATGATCAAACTCTTCAATTAAAAATCGTTTGTGCGCTCCTCTACCTAAGTAAAGGCTCGCTGCTCAATGAATTCTGTCGTGTTATTCACCGAAGTGAATAACTACATAAAACGTACTAATTATTCTTTCCTAATAAAAGGAGAGAAAATTAATACTTATTTGTGTGACTTCTTCATTGCGCTGTTTTTGCTACCTAAGTAGCTGGTAAAATCAACATCAATGTGAGTGCCCACACAAATTGCATGATAACTAATTGTTAAAGAAATTCTTCGACTTACAAGAAGTGGAAGGAAAGTTAAAGCTCATTCGTTTAACTTTATCGCTCTAGGCCTTGCCTTAAGCGAGATGCGCATTCTACGCATTTGAATTTTAATGTCAACAGGTTTTTTAAAAAGTTTTTAAATTTATCAAAACATTTTTAAACCTTAGTTAACCGTTTAAGAAGCTAAAGCGCTTAGTAAACCTGTTAAAACTCTCACTTGGTCATCCTATTTAAGTGAACGTCGTATTTTCCGTTACTTCGTCCTTCTCAAGTTCCCCTGAAGAAGTGGAGCGCATTCTAGCGACTTTTAGCGAAGGGTCAACACTTAATTTGATATTTCTATCATTATTTTTCTGTTTGCTTTTTAATTATACAAAGTGCTTTTTATATCGGCTTTTTTTACATATTTAAGTCTTAATTCGGTAGAGTTATATAATCTTAAGACTAAAGTTCACTATTAATAAGATTAAAAAGCTTTAGTATAAAAGGCTCGTTATTTTATAGTTAACTTTCTAATCTTTGTATTCACCCTAACAAAAGGAATAAATCATGACATCGCATGTAAGAAGTTTTAAGGGAGTAACTCCCAAAGTAGCCAACAATGTATATATTGATAAATCTTCTGTGATTGTTGGTGATGTTGAATTAGGTGAAGACGTTAGCATTTGGCCTTTAGTTGCCGCTCGTGGTGATGTCAATTTTATAAGAATAGGCGATAGAACCAATATACAAGACGGTACCGTCTTACACGTTACCAGAAAAGGTGAACATAACCTTGATGGTTTTCCCTTATTGATAGGCAAAGATGTAACTGTTGGACATAAATGTATGTTGCATGGCTGTACATTAGGTGACCGGATTTTAGTTGGTATGGGAGCGATCATTATGGATGGCGTAGTCGTAGAAGATGATGTTTTTATTGGCGCAGGTGCATTGATCCCTCCTAATAAAGTACTAGAAAGTGGTTATCTTTATGTTGGAAACCCTGCTAAACAAGCACGGCCATTAAAAGAAAGTGAAAAGGCTTTTCTTAAACAGTCAGCATTAAATTATGTCGTACTTAAAAACGAATACCTACAAGAGTAACGCCCAATTATTAAACAAGAGTTAGATATAAATAAGCGTATCATCATCTAACTCATTGTTTTCTAGCCACGCTTCGGCATTTTCTTCCCAGTCAAACTGTATCGCTAGAGTAACGCTTTTTAAATGCGCCGAGTTTTTAACAACAAATGTGAGTAAGCTTCCACTGTACATCGCAGTAAATACCCAAGCTTGAAATTGACTATTAAAATGAAAGTCGTCATTTATTAAAAACTTCTGGTTCATTAAAGTCCTATTGCAACTCTGCTCGAAGCTGCTTCATAATTTCCTGTGTTGAAGGTTTTATACCTCGCCATATAGCAAAACTTTCAGCGGCTTGACTTACTAACATCCCTAAGCCATCAATAACTTTTTTGGCACCAAGTGCTTTTGAATGCACTAAAAATGGTGTTAGTTGTTTTCCATAAACCATATCGTAACATACTGTGTTAGTTGTAATGGCTTGATTAGGGATTGGTAGGCTATCTCCGGTGAGGCCCGCAGAGGTGGCATTAATAATAAGGTCAAAATGATATTTAGCCACTTCATTATACAAACTTGATTGAATGTTTTCTTCAGGGTATTGATCAACAATAAATTGTGCTTTTGCTTGAGTGCGATTGGCAATAATCAGCAAATCAGGTTTCTGCGCTAACAAAGAAGAAACAACTCCTTTTGCAGCACCACCAGCACCAAGTAATAATATTCGGCTATTACGTAATACTACTTGATTAGACAAAAGGTCTTGAACAAGTCCAACACCGTCAGTGTTATCACCAAAGATAGCGCCATTGTTAAAGCTAAGCGTATTTACTGCTCCAGAGAGTTGTGCACGTTCACTTAAGTGGTCACACAGTTTATAAGCTTGCTCTTTAAAAGGAGCGGTAACATTAGCTCCCTTGCCTCCTTGCTTAATAAACTGACTTACAACTTCTGAAAATTGCTGTAGTTGGACTAGCTCTTTCTCGTAACAAATTTCTTGTTGTGTTTGTTTAGCAAAGGCCTGATGAATAGTGGGAGATTTTGATTGCTCTATCGGATTGCCGTAAACGCGGTAATGATCCATAAGTAATAATTAGCAGGAAATGTATAGTAGTAGGGTATAGAATTAGCGTGATTTTGCCAATGATTGTTTAGCCTTAATCAACGTTACTATAAAGACTACTTTGTCCTTCGAGTAGTCTATATAGTAGAAAACGATATGTTTTGCTTAAAATTTATAGCCAATTAGTACTGAAAATACCGTTGGATCAATACTTATATTAGCTTTGCCGATGTTGTTACCGCCGACATCAAATGTCGCTTCGGTATCGATATCAATATAACGAATTGATGTGTTAATGTGCCAATTTTGATTCAAATTAAAATCAAATCCTGCTTGAATAGACAGTCCAAAAGAGCCATCAAGTGCTAAATTGCTTAGGCCTAAACTTTTAGGCGCTGACTCAAAGCCCTCATCAAAGAATACGGTATAATTCAAACCAAGTCCTAAATAAGGTTTAATATTATTCATAGTGTCAAAGTAATAAACGGCACTAACCGTAGGTGGTAAATGACTAACTTCAGCAAGCTTTGCTCCATCTACATTTAAAATGGCATTTGGATCATAAATCGTAACATCGTGAGTAAAAGGCGTTGCTGCAAGTACTTCTATTGCCCAGTTTTTATCATAAAAATAAACAAAGTTAAGGCCTATTTGTGCGTTATCATCTACCGCTAAAGACATAGTTGAATCTGCACCACCGAGCATTACGGCAGAGTGATCGCTATTTGGAGTAACGTTAGTTACCCCCCCACGAACAACAATATCACCAGCTTTATAATCAGCGGCATTAGTTATAGAGATAACAGAGAGAAGCGCAATAGTTAAGATACTTTTTTTCAAGGGAGATTTCCTTACATAGTGGAAGATTTAAACTAAACGCTATTGTAAGGAACTTATTTTTAAATACTTTGACCTGCCTCAAATAAACTTACTACTTATGTGGTTATTTGAGGTTTATCAATCTAAATCTTAAAAATTAGGGACTATAGATCTTTCGTTGTTAAGTTTTGCTTGAGATAAAAGCGCATTAATCGCGGCGAGCAGTGTTTAGCTTAATCATTCTACGCAACCGCTGCTCAACAGGGCCTAAAAACCTATAACATTGTGTAAATTTTTGAAAGCCATACAACCACAAAATATATTAATGACACAAAAACTGCAGCAGACCCAATATCTTTCGCCCTACCACTTAACTCATGATGTTCTAGACCCACTCTATCTACAGTAGCCTCAATTGCAGAGTTAAGGAGTTCGGTAATTAATATAATAAAAATACCTGACATCAGCAATGCAAACTCAACAAATGTATCGGCTATATAAATAGCTATAGGCGTAAGAAGAACCGAAAGAAAAACTTCCTGCCTAAACGCAAGTTCATACTTATACGCAGCTTTTAAACCTAGCAAACTATGCTTTGTTGCTGGGCCTAAACGCTCAATGTGACCATATTTATTTTTCTCAATCATTATTATTATATTAACCAGTCTTGTGGGGTTAAGTATTCTGACAAATTTGACTCTGCGCTGCCTTCTTCTGGATGATAGTTATACTGCCATCGAGCAAGTGGTGGCATTGACATTAAGATAGACTCAGTACGACCACCTGATTGTAGTCCAAATAAAGTGCCGCGATCAAAAACTAAGTTAAATTCAACGTAACGACCTCGACGATAAAGTTGAAATTGACGATGCGAGTCTTGATAAGGTGTATCTTTTCTTTTATTAACTATTGGCACATACGCTTCAACAAAGCCATTTCCTACTGCTTTGATATAATTTAAACATTGCTCAAAAGGCCACTGATTAAGGTCATCAAAAAATAAGCCACCTACACCTCTAGTTTCATTACGATGTTTTAAGTAGAAATAATCGTCGCACCATTTTTTATGCTCAGAATAAATACTTTCACCGAAGGGATCACATAGGTCTTTTGCAGTTTGATGCCAATGGACTACATCCTCTTTAAACGGATAAAAAGGTGTTAAATCAAAGCCACCTCCAAACCACCATACAGGTGCTTCGCCTTCTTTTTCAGCAATAAAAAAGCGTACATTGGCATGAGAAGTTGGAATAAAAGGGTTTTTGGGGTGTATTACTAAAGATACACCACATGCCTGCCAGCGTCGTCCGGCTAACTCAGGCCGATGAGCAGTTGCTGAGGGAGGTAATTTATCTCCAGAAACAAGTGAAAAGTTCACCCCACCCTGCTCTATTATCGCTCCTTCAGTTAACACTCTTGTTCGGCCTCCCCCCCCTTCGGGGCGTGACCAGTTATCTTCTATAAATTTACCACTACCATCTGCAATTTCCAGTTCAGTACAAATATGATCTTGTAGGCGTTTAAAAAAAGGAATGACTTGTTCAATATTTACTTGGCTCATGCGCGAAATTGTTCTCCGGTTAAAGCATCAATAATGGTTGATGGCTGGTTGTACCCTAGGGTCTGCCCTTTAATAATATAATCTATTTTATCAACCAAATGAGTTGATAAAGCTTGCCATGTTTTGGCTGGTTCTTCACCTGATAAATTAGCACTGGTAGAAACTATAGGTTTATTGACTCTATTACATAAAGCTACAACATCTGGCTGACTGGTAATACGCACTGCAATAGTGTCAAACTTACCCGTTAATAATGCATGACAGTTTTTATTTTTAGGTAAAACCTGAGTAATACCATCTGGCCACCTTGAAAGTATAGTTGAGCGCTTATCTTGAGGAATTTTTTCGTCATCGATAAAAGGTAACAATTGAGAATAGTTTGCTGCTAATAAAATAAGTCCTTTTTCAGCAGAGCGATTCTTTATTGCTAACAATTTTTCAATCGCGTCAATATTGTCGGGATCACAACCCAAGCCAAACACAGCTTCTGTAGGATAAGCTATGATACCGCCTTTAATAAAAAAATCGACTGCTGTTAATGCCATTATAAAAATCAGTAATGTTATGTAAGTCGTGATTATACTTGTTTTACTAACGAATAAAATTTAAAGTTACAGAAATAATCTATTACATTTCATGTGAATAGATAGACAATTTCAGTTTGATTACTCCCTTCTTTATTAAAAAACTACTAAATGGAATTAAAAATGAAAACCGCACGAAACTATATTGCTTTAACCATATTACTGCTCTCCTCTTTTTATACCGTCGCTAATAACTGGGAGCATTTATTTGATCATAACAAATATCAAAATGCCAAAATATCCCCCAATGGTAAAGTTATCGCCATTGCGATGAACTATCAAGACCGCACAATATTAGTATTTTTAAACAGAGAAGATATGAAAACAGTTGGAACGACAAGATTATCCGGCGACTATGAAGTGGGCGATTATAATTGGGTCAATAACGAACGCGTTGTTATTTCGATGGTTAAACACGTGCCATCATTAGAGGAGCCGCAATTTTATGGTGAGTTATATGCTGTAAACTATGATGGTTCGCGAGGTAAAGTCATTTATGGTTATCAAGCAGGCCAAGATCAAGTTGGTAGCAGATTAAAGCGAAAAGAAAGTACATTCGGGTGGGCTAGCATCATTGACGTACTACCTGAAGATAAGAGACATATATTAATAAAATCAACCCCTATGAGTAAAACAGGTGCTCGCTTATCATCAGTTTTATTATTAAATGTCTACAACGGCATAATTAAAAAAGAAATAGATAAAGCGCCTTTGCCCTATAGTCGCTTTTTAACTGACACCACAGGAAAAATTAAAGCAGTAGTAGGCACTGACGAACATAATAAAAGTCAACTTTATTTGAAAAAAGAAGGTCAGTGGCAAAAAGTACCCGATAACACAGTAGGCCAAGCAGTATCTTTAATTTCAATCAGCGCATCAGGAGAATATCTCTATACAAGAGATAATCATCAACAAGATTTATTTGGTATTTTTAAATTAAACTTGAACGATTTGTCATACTCCAGTGTATATACGGATACAAACGTTGATGTAACTGATGTTGAATTAACAGTTGATGGCAGGAATGTATACGCGATAAGAATAGATGATGGTTATCCTGCCTATCTTATTCTGAATAAAAAATTTGATGAAGCAGCAATATTTACAGACCTACTTAAAGCACTTCCTTACAGTTCAATCACTATTACCAGTCGTTCTGATGACGGCGAATTCTCAATTGTAAAGGCTTCTTCAGACACTAACCCTGGACAACTTTATTTATATAATAAGAAAGATAACAAGCTAACAATACTTTTTAGGTTTAAAACAAATATAAAAAACAATGAGTTATTTCAAACGGAGCCAATTCAACTAAACGCACGTGACGGACAAGTGATAAATGGATATTTTACACAAGCTAAAGGGACAACTAACAATACTTTAGCGCCTGTAGTGGTAATGGTGCATGGTGGTCCTCATGGTGTTAGAGATTACTGGCAGTTCTCAAATAAAGTTCAGTACTTAGTACTTAATGGTTATTCCGTTTTGCAAGTCAACTATAGAGGCTCATCTGGTTACGGTGAAAAGTTCAGAGTAGATGGCTATCAAGCTTGGGGATCAACCATTCAAAATGATATTTATGATGGTTATCAGTGGCTTGTAACAAACAAAAAAGCAACGCCAGGGAATGTCTGTATAATGGGCGCCAGTTTCGGTGCTTATTCTGCTGTTCAAAGTGCAGCGCTTTATCCCGAGACATATAAGTGTGTTATTGCTAACGCCGGTGTCTATAATTTAGAATTGATTTTAGAAGAAAATAACAGTAGAGCCGTTAAAAGCTTTTGGCTCGAAGCATTAGGTAAAGATGAACATGCATTAAAAAGCTTTTCACCTGTAAATTATGCGGAAAAAATTCAAGCTCCACTATTATTAGCACACGGAAAAGACGACAAAGTCGCTGATATTGAACATGTTGAACAATTAAAAGATGCGTTAGATAAAGCAAGTAAGCCTTATGAATGGTTTGTTATAGATGATGAAGGCCATGGATTTTACAATCCGTTAACCCAAAAAGCATACATGAAAAAAGTGCTTAACTTTTTAGATAAACATTTAAATTAAACCTCGCAAAAAATCATCGCCCTCAACTTCAGGGCGATGCACTTTATGCATGTATCAATCCAACTTAATTCAAAAATTAAGAAAAGAACTCTTTAACCTTTGCACGCAATATAAACTTTTGTATTTTACCGGTTGACGTTTTGGGGAGATCACTAAATACAATAGTCTTAGGTGCCTTAAATGTTGCCATGTTAGCTCTGCAAAATTCGATTATTTCCTTCTCACTCACCTGTTGACCTGGTTTTAAGGATACAAAAGCGCAAGGTGTTTCTCCCCATTTTTCATCTGCCTTTGCAACGACAGCAGCTTCCATTACTGCAGGGTGTTTATATAAAACACCTTCTACTTCAACTGACGAAATATTCTCACCTCCAGAAATTATAATATCTTTAGAACGATCTCTTATTTCAATGTAACCATCTGGATGTTTAACAGCAAGATCACCAGAATGAAACCAACCAAATTTAAAGGCATCTTCAGTAGCCGTTTCATTTTTTAAATAACCTTTCATCGTTGTATTCCCTCTAAACATTATTTCACCTATGGTTTCCGCATCAGCTGGTACAGGCAACATAGTTTGAGGGTCTAAAACATCAACATTTTCTTGTGTAGGATAACGAACTCCTTGACGAGACTTTAAACCCGCTCTCTCGTCTTCATTGAACTCATTCCATTGCGGCTTCCATTCACTAACAACACAAGGTCCATAAACTTCTGTTAGACCATACCCTTGTGTAATCTCAATATTTAATGCTTCCATACCTTTAATCACAGCAGCAGGCGGCGGCGCTCCCGCTGTCATCGCATTAACTTTACCCGGTAATTTATCTAGCAATTGAGGATCTGCATTTAAAATCATATTTAATACAATCGGGGCACCGCAGAAGTGTGTGACTTTATGAGAAATGATAGCGTTTACGATAGCAGAAACTTCAACTTGACGAAGACAAACCTGTGTCCCCCCCATAGCAACTACAGTCCACGGAAAACACCAGCCATTGCAATGGAATAATGGTAGCGTCCATAAATAAACGGCTTCGCTATCAAGTGGCCAAATCATATTATTACCAAGTGCATTCAAAAAAGCACCACGATGTGAATATACCACACCTTTTGGGTTGCCTGTTGTCCCTGAAGTATAGTTAAGTGCTAATGCCTGCCATTCATCCTTAATCATATTTCCCGTAAAGTTCGGGTCACCTTCTTTTAATAAGTCAGCATATTCTATTTGACCTAGACGTTCTCCACCCTCACTCATTACATCATCAATATCAATGACTAACGGCGTACGGGTTGAAAGGGCCAATGCTTTTTTAACAACATGAGAAAAAGCGGTATCCGTAAGTAAGACATCACACTCGCCATGATCGAGTATAAAGGCAATATTTTCTGCATCGAGTCTAATATTAATAGAGTTCAGTACAGCGCCTGTTAATGGGACCCCATAATGCGCATCTAAAAATGCAGGAATATTAGCTGCTAAGATACTCACAGTATCGCCAGTTTTAACACCTCGTTGCACCAACGCTGATGCTAAGCACCTTACATTTTCTCGGTATTGCTGATAGGTTGTTTTTTGATCGCCATGAATAATCGCAACTTTATCTGGGTAAACATCCGCCGTACGATTTAAAAAATTTATTGGAGATAAAGGCATGCTATTGGCTTCAACTTTATCTAGGCCTTGTTCAAAAATATTAGTCATAACCTTTCCTCATTTCTCTTAATTGGCATTCATATTTATCATAGAGAATATATTACGCGGTAATTTACAATTTAAAATCATCCTTTGGTCTAATACTGTCGACAATATTAATTATTAACACTATATTTAAAGAGAATTGAAGTTTTTTTTAGGGGTATTGTCTACACAAAGCGATGTGCTAATTACAGATTTATAAAGCACTACTTACTTTTAGTTAATTTTATCTTTCAAATTTCCGTATTAAGCTAAACAAAGGTATAATTTGCGCCTTATTTTCTTAGTGATAATAATATCACTAACTTCAGCTAGCAATTTACAAGGTGAGATATCATGAAAGTGGGTATTATCATGGGGTCAAAATCGGATTGGCCAACAATGAAACATGCAGCAGATATGCTTGATTTATTAAATGTTTCATATGAAACAAAAGTTGTATCAGCTCATAGAACACCGCATTTGTTAGCCGAGTATGCTGAAGCTGCCAAAGATCGCGGTATTAAGGTTATTATTGCCGGTGCAGGTGGTGCTGCTCATCTTCCTGGTATGGCTGCAGCCTACACGCCCTTACCTGTGTTAGGTGTGCCTGTTCAATCAAAAGCTTTAAGCGGCCAAGACTCTTTATTATCAATCGTGCAAATGCCAAAAGGAATTGCTGTAGGAACGTTAGCCATTGGCACAGCCGGTGCAGCCAACGCAGGCCTACTCGCAGCTCAAATTTTAGCAACACACGATGACACAATAATGGCAAGTATTGAACAGTTTAGAAAAACACAAACCGACAATATTTTGAATAACCCAAACCCAGAAGTATAGGCAAAGCTCTCCAATGAAGAAAGTTCTAGTATTAGGCGCAGGCCAATTGGCCCGAATGATGGATTTAGCAGGTGCCCCTTTAGGCATGGATGTTAAAGCTTTTGATGTACGCACCAATAATGTGGTTCTTCCTATAGATCCTGAACATATTTATGGTGATTTAAATCAAGGCATTGCTGAATGTGATGTGATCACAGCTGAATTTGAACATGTTGCCCATAATACGCTAGCAACCTGTGAAGCTTCAGGAAAGTTACTACCAAGTAGTGAAGCAATAAAAATTGGTGGGGATCGACGTTTAGAAAAGTCATTACTAGATTCTTGTAATATTGCGAATGCCAAATATGTAGTTATACAAAACAAAGCCGATTTTGATAGTGCGATTACATCACTCCAATTACCAATAATATTCAAAAGTGCATTGGAAGGTTATGATGGAAAAGGTCAATGGCGATTAAAAGATGTTGAGCAAGCAGATACTATTTGGCAAGAAATGTCTGTATTTATCAACAATGCTTCGTCTTCAATACCACAAGGTATTATTGCAGAGCAAATGGTACCTTTTGACAGAGAAGTTTCTATCATTGGTGCTCGCAATTCTAAAGGTGAAATGGCTGCATACCCTCTAACAGAAAATCATCATACTAACGGTATATTAAGTGTGTCAGTTGTTACTTCAGTTGATAAAAAGTTGCAACAACAAGCCTTCGAAGTTTTCAGTAAACTGGCAGAAAAACTAAACTATACCGGTGTATTAGCGATAGAGTTTTTCCAAGTTGGTGAGCAATTACTGGTTAATGAAATTGCGCCGCGCGTTCATAATTCAGGTCATTGGACTCAGCAAGGAGCTGATACCTGCCAATTTGAAAATCATTTACGTGCCATTTGTGGGCTACCATTAGGAAGTACTCAGCTAATACGCCCAACAGCCATGGTTAATATTATTGGTGAAGACGATATTCCTGAGGAAATATTTACTATTCCGACCGTCGCTTTACATTGGTACGACAAAGAAAAACGTACAGGTCGTAAAATGGGACATATTAATTTATGCGGTCAAACTGAACTTGAACTAGCTGAACGTTTAGTGAGAATTTCTTCATTATTAAATAAAGAAAGTTTTCCTGATTTGAGTGAATTTGCAGAAAATTTATTAGCAAAGGCCTCTCAATAAAAACAAATTTACCTTTAGAAAAGCGAGTTTATCTCGCTTTTTTTAGCTTTGAAAATGGCCACATTTTTTCTGAGCGCATTGCAGCTTTTCACCCGCTGCCATTTGCCTTTTTAGTAACAAGCTAAATCCACATTGCTGACAAACACCTTTAACAGGCTGATTATTCACAATAAACTTACATTTTGGGTACTGTTCGCAAGAGTAAAATGTTTTACCATAGCGATTAGTTCGCTCAATCAACTGTCCTTTAGTGCACTTAGGGCATGCAACACCAGCATCTTCATGATGGTGTGTTTCTTCAATATGACGGCATTGCGGAAAATTACTACAGCCAATAAACATCCCATATCGTCCTTGCTTAACTGCGAGTTGACTCTGACATTTAGGGCATTCACTGCCCATCAATATTTTATCTTCAACACGCTCATGCTCAACAACTGGACGCGTGTACTCACAACTAGGGTATGTACTACAACCAAAAAAAGCGCCTGCTTTGCTATTTTTAATCACTAACTCATTGCCACATAAAGGGCAAAGCTCATACTCTTTTTCAAGCGCATGTTCATGTTGTGAAAATAACTTGTCGTCTGGTTTTGACATGAGATAAGGTCTAGCTATAGTTGAAATACACTAAAGTTATTATGCCATAATACACCTAGGGCGTGTTGATCTTTCGAGTACAAATTTTGTACGAATTAAACATGATTTAATTGAGGGGTAGCGAATACAGTGTAGTATTCTACAAAATGAGCTAGACAGCTTCCGCGTCCTGCTCACGCTAAGTACCTACTTCCGTGTAGGCAACGAAAAGTAAATCATGTTTAAACGCATCCTTAGGACAGCGCCTCTTTGGTTTTTCTACGGCGTTTTCACTTATTTATGAGGAACAACCCCATTACATAAGTTAAGCCTTGTATAAACACCAAATAAATCGCTGCAAAAATGTACAACAAAGTTCAACACGCCCTAGGTTGGCTTAGCAAATTTAACCTAATGATTTTATTATAAACTAATGTGAAGGGCCTTCTTGCTCATCAAATATTAAATCTTCCATTTGCGAGTATGCATTTTCTTTGCCCGGTACATTAAATAACACCATCAACACTACCCATTTTAAGTCATCAATAGAAAAGAATTTTGTATCTAACTCCATCACTCTATCAATCACCATTTCTCTAGTCGTAAAATCAAGTACATTAACTTGCTCTAAAAACAGTAAAAAGCCACGACATTCAACATCAAGCAACTGTTTTTCTTCAGCAGTATAAATTCTGAAAGATTGTCGCCCTACACGTGTTAAATATGGATAAGCATCTGTGTCTTGTAAAGCTGCAAGCTTTTCTAACCAAGTGAGTGCTTTATATATTTCGTCTTGATGAAAACCTGCGCGGGTTAATTCATCGGTGAGTATGTCATGATCAACCATTACCTCGGCTTCACTATGAATATAGTTTTCAAAAAGGTACATCAAGATATCAAACATAACTAGCCCCTATTTAATTTTAAGGTAGCCTCCTGGCACCGCAGAAACCAGACCTCTAAGCTCAAGCATTGTTAATCGGGTTAGCACTACATCTGTGGGTAGTTTACTCCGAGAAACCACAATATCTACGGGAGTGATTTCATATCCCACACTAGCTAACAATGGGTCGTTACACAAGCTTTGAACACAACTTTTTTTAGACTCTTTTTCTATCTCTTTATTTCTACTTAAGTTTAGACTATTTTCAGCTAAAAATTCTAGTTCTTCCACTATATCGGCAATCTGATCAACTAATTTAGCACCTTGTTTAATTAACCAATGACAGCCTAAAGCGTTTTGATGGTAAATACTGCCAGGAACAGCAAACACTTCTCTATTCTGCTCTAAAGCACTGCGCGCAGTGATCAGCGAGCCACTTTTTAATTCAGCCTCTATCACCAGTACACCATAACTCATGCCACTGATAATTCGATTTCGTTTAGGAAAGTGTCCTACTTTAGGTGGTGTACCGGGCAAAAACTCACTAACAATAGTCCCACCAGCGGTTAAAATTTTTTGAACTAGCACTTTATGCCTTGACGGATAAACTTTATCAATTCCTGTAGCAATTACCGCTACTGTCGGCGCATTTGCAGTTAATGCACCCCTATGTGCCGCAGCATCTATACCTAACGCTAGACCACTAGTAATAACCGCACCATATTCTGCAAGCTCTTGTGCGAAATGCTCTGCAGTTTCTCTACCCTGAATACTTGCACTTCGACTACCCACTAATGCTAGTTGATTTTTTACAAGGTTTTCTATATTACCTTTTATAAATAAAACAAGCGGGGGATCATATATTTGTTTTAGTAACGGCGGATAGTTTGCATCGTCAATAGTAACGATTTTAGCGTCATTGCCAAGAGTTTGCTCAATAATGGAATCAATCTTTTGCCAGTTAGGATTGGTAAAGCCTTGAACTTGCCCAGAGGTTAGACCAATATTTTCGATAATAGTAAGATCAGAAAATAACTTTACTAAGCCATATAAAGCAACTAACTCAAGCTTTTTTTGCACCGATAAGCGTGGTACTAATTTTAATGCAAGCCAGTAACGAAAGTTCTCTCGTTGCTGGCTTGATAACTTTGGTGTTTTCACTTGTCTTCTCCCTAAGATCAAGCGTATAAATTAACGTGCTGAAAAAGTATCCTGAAGTTTTAGTGGTTTTTCAGAGTTCAATATCAACGCCATACTAATATTATCAAATACTTTAAATACCATCATCTGACCGATAGTTTCAGTTGGCATTTTATATTCTGAGTCTTTATCAGACGCCATTTTAACCCAGCGCGACGTCGCGTTAACATATTCAGGACCTTTATCCGTTTCGATAATACCAGGACTTAAACGTTTTACAGCAAGAATATCACCTTGCCTAATTAAGTCTTCAGACCCTCGATTAAGATATACCACCTCTAACTTACCAAATTCCCTTAAGCCAGAAGAGGTTTCTATAATACTACCACTAACATCCGCAACCGGATCTTGCATCGTAAATAATGATGGCAATAATTGGCCTTCATTAACAGGCTTTAAAATATCACTCGCTCTAATTTCACGGGTGGCACCTTCAACAAAAAGCGTAGCGGGTTCTTTGTTTTCTTGATTACCTCTACGCAACGCTTTGCCTGTACCAGCTAAAGTGGCATGATAAGCAATAACTAACTCGGTTTCAGGGTCTATAATTGCACGCCCTTTTTTATAAATTGCATAAGACTTACCAACATCTAAATCGCCATTTATATAAGTTTTAAAACCATCAATATTCGATTTATAGCCCTCTTCACCACCAAGTACATAAGGAGAGTCATTTACGTCCTCAACAGATAAAATAGTATCGTACTTCACAAACGGAGCAATAACATGCAATGGAAGTGAAGAAACTGGGCTTTGATCTTTTAGTGCAACACGCGCTGTTGGTGACCATTTATATGCAGGTTTACTTTTTGATGGCTCCCCTGGTGAAGAAACAGAGTGATCATCGGCTTTAACTAGCATGGGTAAACCATTTTCGTCATACACCAACCTTAATTCATCGCCTGGATAAATAAGATGTGGATTTTCAATCGCCGGGTTCAAACGCCATATTTTCGGCCATAGCCACGGCTGCTCAAGAAATACACCTGAAATATCCCAAAGTGTATCCCCTTTTTTTACCACATATTTACTAGGCGCATTCTTTTGTAATAAAACCTCGTCCGCCAAGACAATATTGGGCAAAAGAAAGCAAATTATCGTTAATACTGTTTTTTTTATCATGCCTACCTGCCTATTCTTTTTAGCATTTACCCTAAACCACTATTATTAATCTAATTTAATGGCTAAAATTGAAACATAACACTCTATGCGAAAATTCGCGACTATTTTAAACAATTATGGCTATATTACCTGTATTAAGATTTCCAGACCAACGATTAAGAAAAAAAGCTGCGCCTGTAACAGAGGTAAACGACAAGATTAAAAACATAGTAAGTGACATGTTTGATACTATGTATGATGAAAATGGTGTTGGCTTAGCTGCAACCCAAGTAGATATTCATCTGCAAATTGTTGTTATTGATGTTTCAGAAAACAAAGAGCAGTCCTATGTCCTTATTAACCCAGAAATCATTCGGCGCAATGATGAAACAATGATCAATGAAGAAGGTTGTTTGTCGGTTCCTGGGTGTTACGCAAAGGTTGATAGGCATACTAAAGTCGCTGTCAAAGCTTTAGATATTAATGGTATTCCCTTTGAATTAGATGCAGAAGAATTATTAAGTATTTGTATTCAGCATGAATTAGACCATTTAAAAGGTATTTTATTTGTTGATTACCTTTCTCCTTTAAAAAGAAATCGTATCCAAAAGAAACTAGAGAAAGAAGCAAAACTTGCTGACAATAATTAGCTGACAATGATTAATAACAGAACAACTAATAACCTGAGACTGAACACTTAACTTATGACTAAACCTTTAAACGTTATATTTGCCGGTACGCCAGACTTTGCCGCCCAGCATTTACAGGCACTAATTGATTCTCATCATAATGTTGTTGCTGTTTATTGCCCACCAGACAAACCCGCTGGTCGAGGCAAAAAATTAACCTCGTGCGCAACAAAATTATTAGCTTTAAGCCATAGTTTGCCGGTAGAGCAACCGGTTAACTTCAAAGAAAGTGCTGCACAAGCAACTCTTGCTAGCTATCAGGCAGATGTAATGGTTGTTGTTGCCTATGGCCTCCTACTACCAGAAGTTATATTAAATACCCCACGATTAGGCTGTATTAATGTGCATGGTTCAATTTTGCCAAAATGGCGCGGTGCAGCACCTATTCAGCGCGCAGTTGAGGCTGGAGATACCGAAACCGGCGTTACCATTATGCAAATGGATAAAGGGTTAGATACTGGCGATATGATTTTAATTGCAACATGCCCAATTACAATTGAAGATACTAGCGCCAGCATTTACGAAACACTTGCTCAATTAGGCCCTAAAGCATTACTCGAAACTTTAGCGCTAATGGCAACAGGACAGCACACTCGAACACCCCAAAATAATAATGAAGCAACCCATGCCGCTAAATTAAACAAAACTGAAGCTGAATTAGATTGGCAATTACCAGCGATTACCTTGCATAGAAAACTTAGGGCTTATATACCATGGCCTGTAGCACAGTTTACATATATCGACCAAAATAAAACCGAACATCGTACACGAGTATGGCAAGCAAGTGTTGAAAGAGTAGAACATAATAATACCGTTGGTACGATCCTATCTGCAGATAAAAATGGTATTGTTGTCGCTACTGCAAAATACGCACTTAGGCTTGAAATAATGCAACTCCCTGGTAAAAAAGCGCTACCCTGCCAAGATATTTTAAACTCTCGTGCGCAATGGTTTAAAATTGGCGAATCCATCAACGGAAACATACAATAATGGCACTCAATATAAGAGCCGCTGCCGCTAAGTGTATTTTCGCTGTTATTGATAAAGGGCGAAGCTTATCCGATGAGTTACCATTACAAATTAGTAAAATAGACCCCAAAGATAAAGCTTTATTGCAAGAGTGTTGCTACGGCGTATTACGTGTTCTACCTGAATTAGAGTATGAAGTTCGTTCTTTAATGGATAAGCCTTTAGTTGGTAAACAACGAGTAGCACATTTTTTACTACTCGTTGGGCTATATCAGCTAAAATATATGCGCATTCCTGATCATGCATGTGTTGCTGAAACAGTTGCAGCATGTCCTGCGTTAAAATGTAATCATTTAAAAGGGTTAGTAAATGCCATTTTACGTAATTTTTTACGTAAAAAAGCAAACGAAGACAACAGCACCCTACCTGATGCAATAAAATATAATCACCCTGGTTGGTTTATTAAAAAATTACAAATAGGTTACCCAAATGACTGGGAGCGTATTTTAGCCGCAAATCAAATAAAACCACCTATGTGGATCAGAGTTAACCGTCAACACCATAATATTAAAGAATATTTAGCCTTACTTATTGAGGCAGGTATTAACTTCTCTAACGTTGATGATAAGTCTGGCGCGATATTATTAACAAAAGCCGTTGATGTTTATAAACTGCCTGGGTTTGAGTTAGGGCATGTTTCGATACAAGACGGAGCAGCACAACAAGCGGCGGTATTACTTAACTGCCAACCAAATGATAATGTTTTAGATTGTTGCGCAGCACCCGGCGGAAAAACATGTCATATATTAGAACTTACCCCTGATATTGGTAAAATGACAGCTATTGATATTGAAGAAAATCGTTTGATTCGTGTACAGGAAAACTTAACTCGCCTAAATTTAACGGCAGAAGTTATTACTGCAGATGCGGCAAAACAAGACTGGTGGAATGGTGAAAAGTTCGACCGTATTTTACTTGATGCGCCCTGCTCTGGTACTGGTGTTATTCGTAGACACCCCGATATAAAGTGGCTACGTAAAGCCACAGATATAGATATTCTTACTAAGTTACAACAAGAAATATTGAAAAACTGTTGGTCTTTACTTAAACCCAATGGTACTTTGCTTTATGCAACATGCAGTATTTTACCCGAAGAAAACAGTCAGCAAATACAAGCTTTTATTAACCAAACAGCTGATGCTGAGTTAATACAAATTAATCAGAATCAAAGTATTGGCTGGCAGATACTATCAGGTGAGAACAATATGGACGGCTTTTATTACGCGCTAATTAAAAAGAAAAACCACAGTTCATGAAAATAATTATTATAGGTGCCGGACAAGTTGGCGGAACTTTAGCTGAGAACTTAGTCGGCGAAAAAAACGATATAACATTAATCGACATCAACAGTGAAACTTTGCGTGAGCTTCAAGATAAAATGGACCTGCGAGTAGTAACAGGTCAAGGTTCCCACCCTGATGTTTTAAAAAAAGCAGGCGCTGAAGATGCTGAATTAGTTATCGCGGTAACTAGCGATGATGCCACTAATATGATCGCTTGTCAGATATGCTATTCATTATTTCACACAGCAACAAAAATCGCCCGCATTCGCTCCTCTAAAATATTAAAATACCAAGAGCAATTATTTCAACCAGAAAACATTCCTGTTGATCATGTAATTGCACCCGAACAGTTAGTCACCAGAGATATAGCGCGCTTGATTGACTACCCTGGCGCTTTACAGGTGTTAGAGTTTGCTGAAGGTAAAGTCAGTTTAGTTGCGGTAAAAGCTTATTACGGTGGATTGTTAGTTGGACATGCCCTTTCAACCTTACGCGAACACATACCTAACATTGATACACGTGTAGCGGCAATATATCGAAATGGTAAACCTATTCGACCACTAGGTACTACGGTAATAGAAGCTGACGATGAAGTATTTTTTATTGCAGCAACAATTCATATTCGTGCCGTAATGAATGAACTTCAAAAGTTAGAACCCGCTTATAAAAAAATAATGATCGCTGGCGGCGGTAATATTGGTTCAGGTTTAGCACGCATGTTAGAGCATAACCATCAAGTGAAATTGATTGAGCGCTCACCTAAACGTGCAGCCTATCTCGCCTCTGAACTTAACGAAACCTTGGTTTTCGTAGGCGACTCATCAGATCAAGAGCTACTGATGGAAGAGCATATCGACCAATTCGATGTTTTTATTGCAGTAACCAATGATGACGAAGCTAATATAATGTCATCACTGCTTGCCAAGAGACTTGGTGTACGTAAAACCATGGTGCTAATTCAGCGCAGTGCTTACATCGATTTGGTACACGGCAGCAATATTGATATAGCTGTATCACCACAACATGCGACGATTTCAGCGTTACTTACCCATATTAGACGTGGAAGTATTAACAATGTCTATAGTTTACGAGGCGGCTCAGCTGAGGCTTTAGAAATTGTAGCAAAAGGAAATGAAAAATCATCTAAAGTTATTGGTAGAGCTATTTCTGAGATAAAACTACCACCAGGCACAACAATAGGGGCCATTGTTCGCGATAATGAAGTGTTAATCTCTCATTCTACTATGGTTATACAGGCTGAAGATAATGTTGTATTATTTTTAGTCAGTAAAAAGTATATACACGAAGTTGAAAAACTATTTTATGTAGACCCGCTAAAATTTTACTAATATTAACCATCAAAAAAGCCAACTTAACGTTGGCTTCTTGATAACTAATTAAGAGTTTACCCTTATTTTTTTCTTCTTAGCAAACCGACTAATGCTAAACCGAATAACGCTAACGTGCCAGTTTCAGGCACTGATACAGGGGGCTCACCTACCACAACACCGCCAACAGTGATTCCATCAAATGCCAAGCCCGACTGAAAGTCTTCATCATTCCAATTAGTTACACCAAATTCTAAATAAAAATTACCTGCTGAGGCAATTTTAAAGTTTGATTCAACCCAGCCAGTATAACCACAACCACTATCCCAGCAGTCCCCTGAACTCCCCCCTAAAGGACTCCATGTTGGCGCGCCGCTAATAATATCAACACTACCCGGTGTTAACGTTGCCTCAGGAAGTGGCATATCAAGACCTGGAACAATAGTACCAGTTTCTAGCGTACGGGCTGTAAAAAGCATCGCCACTTGGTTAAAAGAACTATCTAGCAGTCTTGCCCATGCATAATCAGAAAAGCCTGCACCATCTGAGGTTACATAATTAAAAAAGAAGTTAAGATCATCATTTGCATTTGCGGAAAATAATGATGATTGTAAAATTGTTCCTGTTGTTTCGTCAGTACCAATGCTTAAATTCGTATTATATTCACCGTTTTCAGTAGAAACCCAGCCGTAATTACCACCTATTGGTGAAGATGTTATATCGCCATCTGCACCTGATGTTCCACAATTACCTGTGCAACTCCAACCGCTTGGTATACCAGAGTCAAAAATCATTGATGCATTCGCAGCGCTTGATAGCAATGCTGTAGCAAACACAGCTCCAACAACTTTTAACGACGCTATTTTTTTTATATTCATAATACTTTTATCCTTTCTAGGTATTAACTCTATTACTTAAGCTTTACAAAGCAAAAAGCAAACCAAAATAAATAAACTATAAATAACAAGCAGATAAAAACATAAGAGGCCTAAAACAAAATACAGTGTAAGAAAAGCTGACACTCTAAAGGGAAAACCACTCACTATAATCAATGCTTATTTCTAAGCCTTTAAATTATCGATAAATTGCATATATGGATAAGTTTAAGAAATAAAATAATTATGAGCGCCAAAAAGTAGGTGTAAATAACACCAATAACGTGAATATCTCTAATCGCCCAAAAAGCATCGCAATAATCAGTACCCACTTACTAAAGTCATTAATATCAGCAAAGTTTGCAGCCACAGCCCCCAGGCCAGGGCCTAAATTATTTAAACATGCAGCAACAGCAGTAAAAGCACTAATATCATCCATTCCTGCAGCAAGTAATAACAGCATACAAATAACAAATACTGCTGCATAAGCAGAAAAGAATCCCCAAATAGCTTCAACAACGCGATTAGGAAGCGCTTTGTTGCCTAGCTTTATCGTAAATATTGCCTTAGGGTGGACTAATTTATTAAGCTCTCGTAGACCTTGTAAATAAAGCAAAATTACACGAACCACTTTCATGCCACCGCCGGTACTACCGGCACAACCACCGACAAAGCTCGCAAAAATTAGCAATACAGGTAAAAGCGTTGGCCAGTCAGCAAAAGAAGTAGTCG
This sequence comes from Thalassotalea piscium, assembly GCF_030295935.1. Lineage (NCBI taxonomy): Bacteria > Pseudomonadati > Pseudomonadota > Gammaproteobacteria > Alteromonadales > Colwelliaceae > Thalassotalea > Thalassotalea piscium. The sequence goes on along the minus strand of NZ_AP027362.1, from coordinate 15,838 downwards.
CAAACCCTGCCGTACTGCCAATAGATACCGCTTGAAATAAAGCTAAGTCAAACGCTTCAAACCCTGATTCAGCCACACCACTTATAAGTAATACCACAAAACAAATTAAGGTTAAGCTGAACTGTATAGCCAAAAACACCTTAAACTCAGGATCGTAAAAATAATTTCTTAAAGAGCGACTTTTAACTACTGCAAAATGTAGGGCAAAGTTTACCCCCGCGATCAATAAGAAGAGAACGCAAATGAAATTAATCAATGGACTGTTAAAGTAGCCCATACTGGCATCATGTGTAGAAAACCCACCAATTGCGATAGTTGAAAACGAATGACAGATAGCATCAAACAAGCTCATTCCTGCAGCCCAATAACTAAGAGCACATGCAACGGTAAGCGTTACATAAATTATCCATAAATGCCTAGCAGTGTCTGCTATTCGCGGTGTCATTTTCGAATCTTTAACTGGCCCAGGAGTTTCTGCACGGTATAACTGCATTCCACCAACGCCAAGTATTGGCAATATAGCAACAGCGAGTACAATTATCCCCATCCCTCCAAGCCATTGCAACTGCTGGCGGTACCATAATACAGCGTGTGGTAAACCATCAATTTTAGTCAGTATTGTTGCGCCGGTAGTAGTTAAACCAGAAAAGGACTCAAAAAAAGCATCTGCAATAGAGAGATTTGGTGACTCAAGTAGCAATAAAGGCACTGCAGAAAAGCTAGCAAGTACAGTCCAAAAAAGTACAACAATTAAAAAACCTTCTCGTGCTTTTAATTCACCTTTTTCATTACGAAATGGGTACCAGCAAATAAGACCCGTGATTAAACAGAAAACAAATGACATTAAAAATGAAACACCGCCACCATCTCTATATATCAAAGAGATCATTGCAGGTACGAGCATAGTCAGGCTTAATAACGCAACCAATAAACCTAAAATTCGAACAATATTTTTAATTTGCACGGTTAATATTTCATCTTTTTCGATTATTTATCTTTAAGCACTAAAAGCCCTGACGATAAAGTTTGTATATTGCTTTTAAACTTAGCTACAGAGTTTTCAGGTAACGAAATTTCTAAATCAATTTCTGCTTGGTAGTCCTCAGACACTACTTTACCACCAAGCCTTTCAAGTGAATGTAATACATCATTAATGTGAGTATAGTGACATGTCAACGTTTTATGTACCATAGGAATTTTTGTTTTTGTTGGCAATAGGGTCAGCGCCTGTCTAACACTTCCCCCATAGGCTCTTTGAAGCCCGCCGGTGCCGAGCTTAGTGCCACCAAAATAACGAACAACCACAGCACACACTTCTCCAATGTCACTACCTTGTAAAGCTATTAACATTGGTTTCCCAGCAGTACCCGAAGGTTCGCCATCGTCAGAAAAGCCATAATATTGGCTGTCCAATGGATGAGCGCTCACAAAGGCATAGCAATGATGGCTAGCTTGGGGATGTAATTGTTGAATGCTTTTTACAAAGGTCTTTGCAGCCTCGTTAGACTGACAAGGTGATAGGTAGCAAATAAACCGGCTTTTATTAACAACCGTCTCATCTTCTACGCTATCAGCTGCAACTAGATAAGGTGCTAACATTAATAAATTAATTTAACGCTAAGTCACGTGTTATATTTTCATTATGAGATTGATGCACAATAACATTGTCTTCAATTCTAATGCCGCCAAAAGGTCTAAAGCTTTCAACTACTTCCCAATTGATAAGTTTTGTATGAGCAGAGTCTTTTAGATCTTTAAGTAGTGAATTAATAAAATATAGGCCTGGTTCAATAGTAAAAACCTGATTAGTTTCAACAACTCTAGAGGTTCTTAAAAAAGCATGTGCTTGTGGTGGCTTAACATGTGTTCCACGAGCATCGGCCATAAAACCGCCTACATCATGAACTTGTAATCCAAGGTGATGACCTAATCCATGAGGAAAAAAGGTACTTACGACGCCAGTTTCAACTGCGGTATCTGCATCCGTAGTAATAATACCAAACTCTTCTAATACTTTTGCTATTTGCTTATAGGCTTCTATATGTAAGTCTACATAGCTTTTTCCAGGCTTTAAACCGTCTACAGTTGCTAACATCAACTGGTCCATTCGAGCGATTAACTCAGAAAACCTATCACGTTTAAAGGAATATGTACGTGTTATATCAGCAGCATATCCATTAAAATTTGCACCAGCATCAATTAAAAAAGAGCGATGAGCCTGCGGTACACTTCGGTCTAAAGCGGTGTAGTGAAGTATTGAGGTATTTTCATTAAGTGCAACAATGTTGCCATACGGTGTTTCAGACTCTGTATGCGCAATTGCTTTCAAATACGCTTGTTGAATATCATATTCGCTTGCACCTGATAAAAACGCTAATCGTGCTGCTTTATGGCCAGAAACAGCTAATGCATTAGCTTTTCTTAAACAAGCAAGTTCGTACTGTGTTTTATAAGCTCGATGATAATGAATATAGTTAAGCAAAGGTTCAGAATTAATATTATCAAACCCTAACGCTTTTGCGACCTCTATATGCGCACCAATATAAGCAAAACCTTTTTTATCATAGGGGAGCAATTTCTCAACATCTGTGGCTTTAGTTAGCACTTTAATATCAAAGTAATCATTCCAATAACTATCCGTTAACGGAGTTACTTTATGCCAAAAATCAACGGGCTGATAATAAATTAATACAGGTTTATCTTCTCCATTAATCATTAACCAACAATTAGGAATATCAACGAGAGGCAGCCAATGTTTAAAATGGGGGTTAACTTTAAATGGATATGAGTTATCGTCGAGGAAAATTTTAATTTCTTGCCCAGAATGGATCACAAGCCCTTGTAAATTTTCGCGCTTGAGCGCTATTTTAGTACGCTGTTGCAGCTCTTGAATATGCGCTGGATATAAACTTGATAAACTTGTCATAAAATACGTCCACAAAAAATTTTTGCCATCATAACATAGCCCATTTTACACTTCAGTAGCTGTGTCAAAGCTGGGTGATATTCATGTTAATGAGCTTGTCGAAAATATGTACCGGTTGGCCTACTTTAGTTTGATAGATCTGTTCATACGCCATCACACTTTTCACATATTCACGTGTTTCATGAAATGGAATAGTTTCTATCCAAATATCAGCGGGTAAGTTATCAGCTGATTTTAACCAGCGCCCTACACGATATGGACCCGCATTATATGCTGCTGTAGCAAGAACCTGATTACCCCTATGTTTATCGAGTAATTTTTTTAAGTACTTTGTCCCTAAATTTATATTTTTTTCACTGTTAAATAAATAACTATTACTAATGCGCTTACGTCTGGTTAATTGTTTTGCGGTTGCAGGCATAACTTGCATTAATCCTTTGGCGCCAACAGGTGAGTTAGCATCACTCATAAAAGAACTTTCTCGACGGGTAATAGCAAATGCCCAGGCAGGACTAATAGCATACTTACTCGCATGAAGTGTAATCTCATCATTAAATGCCAGAGGAAACCTTAAATCTACGTCATCTAAATAACCCACCTGCGACAAAGCAAAAATAGCACGATCATACCAGCCTATTTCGTTGGCAAGTTTTGCTGCTACTAGCTTTTCTCTGTTATTAAGCTTACTCATCCAAAAGTTCCACTCTATTCTGGCATGATGGAAACGTTTTAAATGAAATAATTCAAAAGCACGTTTACCCGCTAAATGCTTGAATACTCCGCTTCGCTCAGCTTCGGAAATAGATATTGGCTTATTTTGATAATTTATCGGGACATTAATTACACTAGCAGCTAAAAAGCCATAATAATGGCGTGTTTCAGCTAAACTTTGTAATATCTTAATGCCTTCATCTGGTTTATTACTTTCCATTAAACTTCGAGCGTACCAGTATTTCCATTGACTCGTTTGTTGTTGAGATAAAGGAAAAGACTTCAATTCAATTTCAATTTTTGGCCAGTCTTGCTTACGTAATACATCAGCTATACGCCACTGGGAAATTCGACTCGTTAGATTGTCATCATCTATTTTTCGTAACCAATATTGTGCCTTTTCATGTTGTTTACTCGCCAGCGCTAATGAAAATTTTAATGCTATTTCTTGCTGTTGCTTATCACTAAATTTGAATACGTTATTTGCTTGTTCATAAGCTTTTAACGCCCTATTTTGATCGCGCCAAATAAAACGTTTAATACCATAAGCAAATATTTCAGCTTCTTTAGCTGACTTATTAGAAAAGTAAGTAGATTTAGCAACGATTGAAGGATCTCTACGTACCTTATGCCACAATTTACCAAGGTATTGCTCGTTTTTGGGAAGTAAATTAGTTAAATACGGAATTAATGTATGATTACCTCCATCAGCAGCCCTAGTTAATCGCTCCCAAATACGTTCATTAGTTCGGTATCCTGCCTTTTGCCACAAAGAAAATAACGGATCACAAATTTTTGGTTGAGACTTTCCAACAACCCATAGTGGGGTAATTTTAGGTAACACTTCATTTTTATCTGTCCCTAAATCCAACTTATAGCGATAATATTGACACGTTAATGTCACATCAGTAGTGGGCTGATAATATTCAACAAAAAGGCGTTTACGATTGTTTTTCTTAAGGTAGTAAAGCCATTTTTTTCGTAATGGCCAATCTAAAGGAGAGCCTTTATATTTAGTTAAAAACTCAGCGATTTCTGCATGATCAGAAAGCCTCATTTTGTACATTAATCGTTTCTGATCTAGATAAGGCTGTAACGGATAATAATGTAACTCGTTATAGAGCACCTGATAGTCATGAGAACTTGCGTCCCAAACGAGTCTATCAGCTTGTTCAAATTTATTTCTTAATAATAGCGATGCGTCAGGGTTTGCTACGACTGCAAAAGTCTGAAAAGTCAAAATAAAAAGTAGCAAATTAATTAAATTTTTAGACATATGTTCACCATTGAAATACATACTATAAGGTTATGCATCAGTGCATAACAAAGCAAGTGAATTGGTATATTATTATCGGTTTCTTTGATCTTTATCTGACGAATAAGTCTATTTGCACCACAATAGTTTCAAGCGTAAAATAAAACAAAAAAGGCATTTATATATGCATAAGTATTTATTTACCTCTTTGTTAATCTCCCTTCTTCTTATTTGTAAAGCCTATGGCCAAAATCTTCATAGTGTTGGAGCGTATTCAACTTTAAATACTCAACAAAAAGGTACACCTGGTATCGCATTAAAGTATCAATGGCAATACAACCCATCCTTTGCGTTAGAAGGGCTTTTGATTAACACCAACACTATTAACACTAATACCCACTCTAATACTACCAGTGGTAAACAATCTTTACTCAGTATTGGTGCTGTTTTTATAAAGGAATATAGTCCAAAGCTTTCAATAAAGTTTTCAAGCGGTGCAAGCTATGTATTAAAATCATCAAATGATTTATTTAGCGAAAAATCAAGTGTATCTCCCTATTTAACATTAGCGCTTGAATACAAAATCAACCAAAATTTACACCTTGAAGCTGGTCAAACTAGTTACTTTCAAAAACAGGTAATTGGTAGTAACCACAGTTTTTTTCTGGGCTTGAATTATCTATTTGGTACCACAGCCTCTTCGATTAAAGCGCATACTCGTATATCTAAACGTTCCATAGATAATATACCGACGTCGTCTGCCTCTGTCGTGTCATCAGCTATTAATAATCAATCTTTTAAGCAGGATAAACACAGTTGGGTTATTCAGCTAGGGGCATTTACCATCGAAAGTAATGCCGAAAATGTGTTACAGAATTTACAAGTAAACCCATATTTTACGCATTATAAGGTTGTTTTAGCTAGTGGTTTATACCGAATTTATTCACCAAGTTTTAATAGTTACATTGAAGCTCAACACATCAGTACTGACCTGAAACACAACCATAATATTTCTAATTTAATTAAACAACGTTAGAAAACTTTGTCTAACTTATTTTTCCGCGGTAAAATGTGTCGCTCATACATCCATCACCAATTAGATCATACTTTTTGTTAGTATGGTGTTAGCTCACTCGGGTAAAGACTTTGACTAGTATTCAAACACAATTTCAACAAGCTGATCATCAATTAGATACTTTAACCTTACGCTGTCCAGAACCCGTAATGCTTATACGAAAAAAAATACGTGAAATTAACACAGGTGATTTATTGTTGGTTGTTGCAGATGATCCTGCCACCACGCGTGATGTACCTAGCTTTTGTCAGTTCATGGAGCATACTTTACTCGCTAGCCAAACGAATACTAAACCTTATCAGTACTTAATTAAAAAAGGACAATAAAAAAGAGAAGCAATGCTTCTCTTTTAATATTAAAAATAGTAACTTAATTTAGCTTTGTAACACCGAAATATCGGCAATTGCTAGAAAGCTATTTCGAATTTGATTAAGTAATGTTAACCGATTAATTTTAACCTTCTCATCGTCTGCCATCACCATTACCTTGTCAAAAAACAGATCAATAGGTTGCTTAATCTCTGCTAACGCGGTTAATGCATCTTGATAGTTTTTCGTTTTCATCATTGGTAATAGTTTTTCACTTAAACGACTATAAACATTTGCTAGGTCACTTTCTGCTGAATCTTCAACTAAATTGATATCAAACGAGTCTGCTAATACTCCATCAAACTTTGCAAGAATATTACCCACCCTTTTATTTGCTGCCGCTAAAGCCTCTGCAGCGGGTAATGTTTTAAAGTGTGTAACCGCTCTTATCCGCTTGTCAAAGTCTAAAGGTTCAGTTGGTGCATTGTCTAGTACCGCTTGAATTACATCAATTGATATGCTCTGTTCTTGATAATGTGACTTATAACGTCCTAAAACAAAGTTTAATACTTGCTCTTTGGTATTATCATTACTTAGCTTATCACCATACAACTCAATGCTTTTAGACACTAAATCAGCAATATCTAAATCCAGTTCTTTTTCAATAATAATTCGAATTAAGCCAATTGCAGCTCTTCTTAATGCAAATGGATCTTTATCCCCCTTTGGAGGTTGATTGATTCCAAATATTCCCACTAACGTGTCAATTTTATCTGCTACAGCTACAGCACAGCCAATATTTGCTTGTGGCAAAACATCGCCTGAAAACCTTGGGCGATATTGGTCTTCTAAGGCTTGCGCAACTTCACTATCTTCACCATCATGTTCAGCATAGTATTTTCCCATCGTTCCTTGAACTTGTGGAAATTCTTGCACCATATCTGTCATCAGATCTGTTTTACTCAACAAGCCTGCTCTATAAGCTTGTTCCTGGTTTTCGTTAAGTAAACCTGCTACATGTTTACTGATAGACGCTATCCGTTCAGACTTTGCTTTAACAGTACCTAATTGTTTTTGAAACAAAACAGACTCTAAGCTTTTCAACCTAGATTCAAGCGCGTATTTTTTATCTGTTTTGTAAAAGAACTCAGCATCAGCTAGGCGAGGTCGTATTACTCTTTCATTGCCAGATATCACTTGCTCAGGTGCTTTGCTTTCTATATTGGTAACAAAAATAAATTGATTCAACAAATTACCTTTTTTATCACTCACTGGAAAGTATTTTTGATGGTCTTTCATTGAGTATATTAACGGTTCTGCTGGTACTTCTAAAAAGGCTTTATCAAAGCTTCCTATTAATACTACTGGCCACTCTACTAACGAGGTAACTTCCTCTAACAATTCATTATCAATTAATGCATGCCCTTGCAATTGTTGTGCAGCTTTCTTTATTTCACCTACTATCAACTTTTGTCTTGCTTGGTAATCTACCTGTACGTAGGCTTCATTTAATACTCTTTCATAACTATCTGCGGTTTCTAACTTAATTAACCCTTCATGATGAAAGCGATGACCTGTAACAACATTACTAGCCTCAACATTCAATATGTTAGCTGCAATAATCTCATTGCCGTACAATAGCGTTAGCGTATGCACTGGCCTGATAAATTGTGTCCTGCCACTGCCCCAACGCATCGGTTTTGGTATTGGTAGTTTACTCAATGCATTACTCACCATTTTTGGAAGTAATTCATGTATAGTTTTACCAGGTTGTAAAGCTTTATGTAAAAGCCATTCACCTTTATCTGTTGTTAAGCGCTCTGCCTGTTCAATGGTTATTCCATTAGACTTTGCCCAACCCATTGCCGCTTTACTTGGATTTCCATCTGCGTCAAAGGCAACATTGGTTGCTGGTCCGCGTTTTTCAATTTCTTTATCTTGTTGTTTACCCAACAATTTGTCTACTTTTACCGCCAAACGTCTTGGTGTAGCAAACCATTTAATATCGCCATAAACTAATCCAGACTCATCAAGTTGCTGCTGTATTTGTTGATAGAAGGTTATTGCTAATTTTTTCAATGACTTCGGAGGTAGTTCTTCTGTACCTAACTCAATCAGTAATGTTTCTTTTAACATTATTATTCCCCTGCCGCTTCTTGTTTACACAGCGGAAACCCTAACTGTTCTCTAGTATTGTAATATTCCTGAGCACAGGCTTTTGAAAGTGCTCTAACTCTTAAAATATAGCGTTGTCTTTCGGTCACTGATATTGCATGGCGCGCATCTAATAGATTAAAGGCATGAGATGCTTTCATAACTTGTTCGTAAGCAGGTAGTGCTAGTCCAGCTGCTATTAGCTTTTCACTGTCTTTTTCGCATTGGTCAAATTGAGTAAATAGTGCATCAACATCAGCATGTTCGAAATTATATTTTGATTGTTCAACTTCATTTTGATGAAAAACATCACCATAGAGTACTTTACCCATAGGTCCATCGGTCCAAACTAAGTCATAAATGCTGTCTACGTTCTGGATGTACATAGCTAATCTTTCTAAACCATAAGTTATTTCACCTGTTACTGGTGCACACTCCAAACCACCCACTTGTTGAAAATACGTAAATTGCGTTATTTCCATGCCATTTAACCAAATTTCCCAGCCTAAGCCCCAAGCGCCTAACGTCGGTGATTCCCAGTTATCTTCAACGAAGCGTATATCATGCACTAACGGATCTATTCCTAACTCCTTTAATGAATTCAAATACAATTCTTGAATATTTTTTGGTGAAGGTTTTAACATCACTTGAAATTGATAGTAATGCTGAAGACGGTTTGGGTTTTCACCGTATCGACCATCTGTAGGGCGACGACAAGGTTGTACATACGCACTACTCATTGGTTCAGGACCTACAGCTCTTAAAAACGTCATAGGATGGAATGTACCAGCACCAACCTCTAAGTCTAATGGCTGTATTATTACACAACCCTGTCTAGCCCAATAATCTTGTAACTGTAAAATTAACCCTTGAAAGGTTTTTATATTAAACGTATTCATGGTTACCCGTTATTTATAAATTTTTTGATATTATTACCGTTATTATAACGGTTGACGTTATTTTAGCCTAGTAGCTACTTCTAGTTTTTGAGTTTTTACTCAAATATAAGTTACTAAAATAAAAAACCCGAACATTTGATGTCCGGGTGTTTTTATTATTATTTCAGCACACTATATATCTAAATTAGCTACCTTCAATGCATTCTCTTCTATAAATGCACGTCGAGGCTCAACATGGTCACCCATCAGTGTAGTGAACAATTGATCTGCGGCTATAGCATCTTCTATTGTAACTTGCAGCATACGTCGTGTAGACGGATCCATTGTTGTTTCCCACAACTGACTTGGATTCATTTCGCCTAGTCCTTTATAACGTTGGATATATTGACCACGCTTAGACTCTGCCATTAACCAATCTAGTGCTTCAATAAAAGTACTAACTTGTTTAGTTTTATCACCACGCTTAACATATGCACCGTCTTCCATTAACCCGTTAATTGCTAGATTCAAGCTATTTATTGCAGCAAACTCTTCAGACTGTATAAAGTCATAACTACAATTGTAAATATTATCAATACCATGTTTACGAACGTTAAAGCTTGCATAATAGATATTACGTTCAGAATCATGCTTTACACTACCGTAGTAAATAGAGCCATTACCATCTTGATTCTGTAATTGGTTAACTAACTCATCAGCCCATTCTGTAACTTTTTCTTTATTAGAAAAGTCTTCTGGCGTTATTGTTAAACCGTAAACCATTTTCTCTAAAATATCTGTTGGTATTTGTCGAGATAAACGCTTAATAGTTGTCATGGTAGCTCTATACTGATTCACTAACTTTTCTAAAGCTAACCCTGAAATTGCCGGTGCTGATTCATTAACATGTATCTCTGCATTTTCTAAAGCTAATGATGTTAAGTATGCAGTTAAACCTTCATCATCTTTTATATAACGCTCTTGCTTGCCTTTTTTCACTTTATACAAAGGTGGTTGAGCAATATAGATATACCCTCTTTCCATTATTTCTGGCATTTGACGATAAAAGAATGTCAGTAGTAACGTTCTAATATGAGAACCATCTACATCAGCATCGGTCATAATGATAATGCTATGATATCTTAATTTATCAGGATCATACTCATCTCTACCAATGCCACAGCCCAAAGCGGTAATTAATGTGCCTACCTCTTGTGAAGATATCATTTTGTCAAAACGCGCTTTTTCTACGTTTAAAATTTTACCTTTAAGTGGAAGAATAGCTTGGTTTTTACGATTTCGTCCCTGCTTAGCTGAACCGCCAGCAGAGTCCCCTTCCACAATATAGAGTTCAGACAACGCCGGATCTTTTTCTTGGCAGTCAGCTAATTTTCCAGGTAAGCCTGCGATATCTAAAGCACCCTTTCGCCTTGTCATTTCACGTGCTTTTCGAGCGGCTTCACGAGCTCTTGCTGCATCTACAATTTTCATAATAATAGTGCGTGCTACAGCTGGTTTTTCTAATAAATATTCGCCAAGTTTCTCACCCATAGCTTGTTCAACAGCTGTTTTTACTTCTGATGAAACTAGCTTATCTTTTGTTTGTGAAGAGAATTTAGGATCAGGTACTTTTACTGAAATTACGGCTGTTAAACCTTCTCTAGCATCATCACCTGACGCACTCGTTTCAGTAGTGCCACCTTTCTTAGTTTTATTTAAACCTTCTTTAACCATGTAACTATTTAGCGTACGTGTAAGTGCTGTTCTAAAGCCACTTAAATGCGTACCACCATCCCTTTGGGGGATATTGTTAGTAAAGCAATGTATATTTTCTTGGAAACCATCATTCCATTGCATAGCAACTTCAACAACGATGCCATCATCTCTGGCAAGATCAAAATAAAATATTTCTTCATTAACTGGTGTTTTATTGGTATTTAAATAATCTACAAATGCTTGTATACCACCTTCAAAGTGAAAGTGATCTTCTTTACCCTCTTCACGCTCATCAATTAATCGAATTGATACACCAGAATTAAGGAAAGAAAGTTCTCTGATTCTTTTCACTAATAAGTCGTAATGAAATTCAATATCAGAAAAGGTATCACTGCTTGGCCAAAAACGAACTTCAGTGCCAGTTTTATCACTTTCACCTACTACAGCCAACGGAGCCTCAGGAACACCTGTTCGATATATCTGCTCAAATAGCTTTCCGTCTCTACGAATATTTAGTTTCAGTTTACTACTTAATGCATTCACTACTGAAATACCTACACCATGTAATCCACCAGATACTTTATATCCTGAATCCTCACCACCGAACTTACCACCAGCATGTAATACTGTCATAATAACTTCGGCTGCTGATACACCTTCTTCAGGGTGTAATTCTGTTGGAATTCCACGGCCATCATCTTTAACTGAAACTGAGCCATCAAGGTGAATTTTTATGGTTATATCATTACAGTGTCCAGCTAAGGCTTCATCGATAGAGTTATCTAAAACCTCAAAAACCATATGATGTAAACCAGTTCCATCATCTGTATCACCAATATACATACCTGGTCGTTTTCTTACTGCATCAAGACCTTTAAGTACTTTAATACTGGCCGAGTCATATTCATTTTCTATTGTCATAGCATTTAGCCTACTTACTTATTGCTGAAATCTTTCCATGTTTCACGTGGAACATATTATAATTATTATCACTCGGAATTATAGGTTCCAAAGCTTGATAATCTATTGCCGAAATAAAAATCTGGCAATTTACTTCACTTATCGATTGATAAAAAGCCATTCTAGAATGTATATCTAGTTCAGCACCTATATCATCTATCAGTAAAATTGGTTTTACTCGTTTAACTTGTTCAATTAATTTTGTTTGTGTAAAAGTTAAAGCCAGTAAAAACAACTTTTGCTGTCCCCGGGATAATAAATTTTCTACGGCTAAGCCTTTATATTGAAATCTTACATCGAAACGCTGAGCACCAAATAAACTATGCCCCTTTTCAAATTCTCTTTCTTCATTCTGTTTAAGAATTGTTAATAAATCTTTTTTACTATTCCACCCTTGTAAGTAGCTTACAGTAATATCATCTGTATAATCTGGTAACAGAATCTCAAGCCATTTGCTTAACTCATTTTTTATTTGATTTAAGTAATCATACCGTAACTGTGCAATTGTATTACAAATAAAACAAAATTGTTCTGTCCAATAATCAAACTGCTGTCCACGGATGTTTCTTTTTAAACACGCATTCCTCTGTTTGAGTATTTGTGTAAACTCTTTCCAAAGCTCTGAAAAATTATGTTTCACGTGAAACATACCTAAATCAACAAAACGCCGTCTTTCTCTTGGGCCGCCGAAAAACAACTTAAAACTTTCAGGCGTTATAATTTGTACAGCAATATTTTGTGCTAACTCAGAAAACTTTGAATGTTTAACTCCGTCTATTTTTATTTCTGTACTACCCGTTCGAGTATCCCTGAGCAAACCAAATCGTTTATTATCACAATTAAGTGCACTGACAACAAAATTAGTTTGGTCAAATTGAACTACATTTTCTGTCTTCGAAGTTCTAAATGACTTACCGTGACCTAAAAAGAAGATAGATTCTAGTAGACTACTTTTGCCACTACCATTTTCACCAATAAAAAAATTAAGATCAGGGTGAAGAATTAATGTTGCATTATCTAGGTTTCTAAAATTATTTGTGGTTAATTTTACTATACTCATTCATCATAAACGCATGGGCATAACAACGTACAAAGCTTCGTTAGATTCATCGCCTTCTATAACAACTGAACTATTAGCATCAGCTAGGGTAAACTTAACTTTAGAGTCTTTAATAGCACTCAAAACATCGAGGACATAATTTACATTGAAACCAATCTCAACTTCTTCGTATGGAAAGTCTATTTCAAGAATTTCTTCTGCTTGTTCTTGTTCAGGGTTATTAGCTGTAATTTTTAAATCAGTGTTAGAAAAGTTTAAACGCACACCTTTAAACTTTTCGTTTGATAAGATAGAAGCGCGAGAAAGTAATTGTCTTAAACTTTCTTTATCTGTATGAAGATATTTGTCGCCATTTCGAGGTAATACCCTGCGATAATCAGGGAAACGTCCATCGACTAATTTACTAGTAAAAGAAAATTCACTATCAATTATACGGATATGATTAGAGCCTAAATAAATCAAGATTTCTTCATCGACAGGGTCAAGTAAACGAATAATTTCTAAAATACCTTTTCTAGGCACAATAACTTGTCTGGAAGGCAATGCTAAAGAGTCATTATTTATCTTACAAATAGCAAGGCGGTGCCCATCAGTAGCAACCGATCTTATTTCGGAGCCTTCTGTTTCAATGGACATTCCGTTTAAATAATAACGAACATCTTGGTTAGCCATTGAAAAGTGGGTACTTTCAATTAACCTAAGTAATTCAGACTTGAGTAATTTAAATTCAACATCACCTGTCCACTGCTCAATATTAGGAAAATCGATAGCAGGTAAAGTTGATAATGAATACTTACTTCTATTAGAAGTAATTTTAATACTATCATTGTCGGTTTCGAAGGTAATTAACGCACCATCAGGTAGACCTTTACAAATATCTAGCAATTTACGTGCAGGAACTGTTACTTTACCATCATCTCCTTGGTTCTCTACGATAGCGTAAGATACCATTTCTAGCTCTAAATCGGTAGCCGTTAAGGTAAGTGACTGTTCACTAACCTCTAACAATATATTACCAAGTATTGGCAATGTACTCTTTCTTTCTACCGCGCCAGAAACAAGTAATAACGGTTTAAGTAATAATTCTCTATTGAGTGAAAACTTCATGTGAAACCTATTTAAATATGCCTTTTAAACTATGATGAAAGTGTACGTATTAAATTAGAATAATCTTCTTTTATATCGAGAGACTCTTCTTGGAGTGCTTTAACTTTTCTACAAGCATGTAAAACCGTTGTATGGTCTCTCCCACCGTAAGCCTCACCGATTTCAGGAAGGCTATGGTTGGTTAATTCTTTAGATAATGCCATAGCAACTTGCCTTGGTCGAGCAACAGATCTATTTCTTCGTTTAGAGAGCAAGTCAGACACTTTAATTTTATAGTATTCAGCTACTGTACGTTGAATATTATCTATAGTCACTAGTTTATCTTGTAAAGCGAGTAAATCTCTAAGAGCTTCTTTAACAAACTCAATAGTTATAGCCCTTCCAGTGAAGTTTGCGTTGGCAATCACACGGTTTAAAGCACCTTCTAATTCACGCACATTAGAACGTAATCGTTTAGCAATAAAGAAGGCTACTTCGTCAGCAAGGTTAATATGACTTTCTTGCGCTTTACGTTTTAAAATAGCCACACGAGTTTCAAGTTCTGGAGGTTCTATCGCAATAGTAAGTCCCCAACCAAAACGAGACTTTAATCTATCTTCAACACCATCTATCTCTTTCGGATAACGGTCGCTGGTTAAAATTATTTGTTGGTTGCCTTCTAGCAAGGCATTAAAGGTATGAAAAAATTCTTCTTGAGTACGTTCTTTATTAGCAAAAAATTGAATATCATCAATTAGCAAAGCGTCAACAGAACGATAATATTGTTTAAACTTTTCAATAGCATTATTTTGCAGTGCTTTAACCATATCTTGTACAAAACGTTCTGAATGCATGTAAGCTATTTTTGCATTAGGTTTATTGAGTAGAATACCGTTACCTACTGCATGTAACAAATGTGTTTTACCTAAACCAGTACCACCATAAATAAACAAAGGATTATAAGCAGTTCCAGGATTATCAGAAACTTGAGATGCCGCAGCCCTTGCTAATTGGTTAGATTTACCTTCAACAAAGTTTTCAAAAGTATATTTACCCCTGACATTGGTAGTCTTAGGTAAATTGGTTTCAGGCTCTTGACGCGGCTTATTGACCGGTGCAAACATCGAAGTAGCTGTAGAAGTATCTAAATTAGTTGGTGTATTAGGTATGCTACCAACATCGAATCTTAATAAAGGTGGGTTGCCGCTATCATCAAGAGTGACTAACTCATTAATTCTATTAACATATTTATCTCTAACCCAATCAAGAACAAAACGATTAGGTGCATATAATGTCATAATATTGTCATTAACAACGCATTGAAGAGGACGGATCCACATACTAAATTGCTGCGCAGGCAATTCTTCTTGTAAAATTGAAAGGCATCGTTGCCAAAGTGAATGATCCAAGCAAAAGCTCCTAGCAACAACACTACATAATAAGAAACATTACAATAAAAGTAGGTTGAGGATATATTAATTATTCTTTATTTTTGCTATTATCACCCTAGTTATCCACAACATCAATATTGACATTTTAAATTCTTGTATATATTTAAAAATAAATTGATCTAAGGCCTGTATCTATTGGATTAAAATAATATAAAAGAATATATTCTAGGCGAGAAAAGTGCTGAAAAATTGGTATTTAAACGAGTAAAATTGATAAATTTTATGGCTAGAAAAAAATAATTGTTAAAAAACTGTGGA